>NZ_JCAIUF010000001.1:0-3131688 GCF_059445385.1 Agromyces sp. Y182
TGCATGTGTTAAGCACGCCGCCAGCGTTCGTCCTGAGCCAGGATCAAACTCTCCAAAAAAACTGGTTCCAACACCCGAAGGCATTGAGAGTTTCAATCACTGACAGAGAAACAACTGACTACTTAGAATCAAATTGTCCATCAATCAAAGGAATCCCACCCGGCCAAAAAGACCGGGACAGGGTTCAAAAATTGGCATTGAACATAGTGCACGCTGTTGAGTTCTCAAGGAACGGACGCACCCGGCGTTCGAACCTGAGCGGATCGAACTACCGGAGCTTGTCGTTCTCATTCGGGCATCCTGTAAAGGACGGAACCGAACGCTTCAAACGCACTGAAGACATTGTCTTCAAGGTTTGGGATCTTCGTGCCACTTGAGGAGGATGAGCAGTTCTGCTCTTCCGCTCCTGTGGGGCAACGAGTGATTACATTACGTGGATTCCGGGGGGCGTGCAACTTCTGGCCGCATCCCGGGCGTGTCGTGTGTTGAGCCCCGGAAACAGAAGGGCTCCGGGCTCTCACCGAAGTGAGCGACCGGAGCCCTGGACGTCGTCATGAACGACTACTCGACGAAGATTCCGGCGAGCGTCTTCTTGCCACGGCGGAGGACCGCCATGCCGCCGGTGGCGACGCGACCATCGAGCGTTGCCGCCTCGTCGTCGATGCGCACATTGTCGAGCGACACTCCCCCCTGTGCGATCGCGCGCCGGCCCTCACTCTGGCTCGAGACCAGGCCGGTGTCGACGAGGAGCTGCACGATCGGGGCATCCGCTGCACTCGTGGTGTTCGGCAGCTCGCGCAAGGCGGCCTCGAGTGTCGCGAGATCGAGAGTGGCGAGGTCGCCTTGACCGAACAAGGCACGCGAGGCAGCGATGACGGCCGCCGTGGCATCCGTACCGTGCACCAGTGTGGTCACCTCGGTGGCGAGCACCCGCTGCGCCTCTCGCCTGAACGGCTCGGTTTCAACGAGCTGCTCGAGCTCATCGATGCGCTCCCGGCTGAGGAACGTGAAGATCTTCAGCCGTGAGATGACATCGGCATCGTCGGTATTGAGCCAGAACTGGTAGAACGCGTACGGGCTGCACATCGCGGCATCCAGCCAGATCGCATTGCCCTCGCTCTTGCCGAACTTCGTGCCGTCGCTATTGGTGACGAGCGGCGTGCCGATCGCATGCGCGCTCGCGCCCTCGACCCGATGAATGAGATCGGTGCCACTCGTGAGGTTGCCCCACTGGTCGCTGCCGCCCGTCTGCAGCACACAGCCGTGCTGGCGGTAGAGCTCGAGGTAGTCGAACCCCTGCAGGATCTGGTAACTGAACTCGGTGTAGCTGATGCCGGCATCGGAGTTGAGCCGCGAGGCGACGGCGTCTTTCTTCAACATCGTTCCGACTCGGTAGTGCTTGCCGATGTCACGGAGGAAGTCGATCGCGGAGAGACCGCCGGTCCAGTCGAGGTTGTTCACGAGCCGAACGGGGTTCTCGCCCTCGGCGGAGAGGAACCTCGAAACCTGGCCCTGCAGGTACCCGACCCACTCGGCGACGGTCTCCTTCGTGTTCAGCGTGCGCTCGGCCGAGGGCCTCGGGTCGCCGATCAGGCCCGTCGAACCGCCGACGAGGCCGAGCGGCTTGTGGCCGGCCAACTGGAGACGTCGCATCACGAGGAGCTGCACGAGGTTGCCCAGGTGCAGACTCGGCGCAGTGGGATCGAACCCGCAGTAATAGGTGATCGGCTCGCCCGCGAGGAGGTCTTTCAGCGCAGCCTGATCGGTCGAGACGTGCACGAGGCCACGCCAGACGAGCTCCTCCCAGACGTCTGCGAAGGAGGCGTCGTTCTGCTGGGTACTGAGGATCACGGGGTCTGACACTCCGTCAGGTTATCAGCGGGCCCATTAGGTTCGACCTCTAACCGACATTCGATTAAGGTTTCATGCTTACTTAGCCCGCGATGAAGGAGTCAAGGTGAAGGCAGTCCGCCCCGTCTCACGCTGGAACAGTGTCGTGCGATGATTAATGCTGTATGCTTATCCACACCACGATGAAGGATTCAAGGTGAAGGAGATGCCATGATCGTCGTCACCGCCGACCAAGTCGCCAGTCGTACGAACGCCGATCTGGCGGGTGTGGAGCGCGACCGAATCCAGCGCGATCATGGAGATCGGCTCCGACTCCCCGTCGCGCGCAACGCGGGAGACGAGATACAGCTGCTCACGAGTGACGCGCGGACCGTGGTCGACGTCGTCTTCGAACTCACCCGCGACGCCGCATGGAGCGTCGGCGTGGGCTGCGGCGCCGTGCGCGAGCCGCTGCCCGCCGATATCCGGGAAGCGAGCGGCGAGGCGTTCTTCGCCGCGAGGGACGCGGTCGAGCGGGCCAAGAAGAGCTCGCCTCGGCTCGCGATCGAGGCTGCCCACGACGATGCCGCGCACGTCGAGGCGATCTTCAAGCTCGCACTCATCCTGCGTGAACGGCGCTCGGACCAGGGTTGGGAGGTCTACGACCGCATCGTCGCCGGCGCTCTCCAATCCGACATCGCCGACGAGCTCGGGGTGAGCGCGCCGGCGATCAGCTCACGCGTGAAGTCGGCGAATATTCGAGCCGAGCTCGATGCAGTGCCGGCGCTCGCTAGGCTGCTTGAGAATCTGGATGCCGCGACGGGAGCCCGCACATGAATCACCTCGTCGTCATCGCCGACGCCATCACCTGGTCCGCCCTGCTGATCGCCATGGTCGCGGCCACCGCGCTGTCGGTGCTGGCATACCTTCGACCGCGGCGTGCCTACATCTGGTTCGCCGCAGGCACGCTCACGGTCGCGCTGCTCGCCGCGGCCTCTGCAACCGGCCCGGCTCAGTTCGGGCTCGCGCCGCTGATCACCGTGCTCGGACTCACCATCGCGGTCTTCGGCGGCAGCCCGGCCGCTGCCACGGCGCTCGACCTCGCCATGGGCGGCACCGTCGCACCCGGCCTGCACGGCGGCATCATCGTCGCTGACAAGCGATCAGCCGACGAAGAGCACCGCGGCGTGCAGTCCAGCAGCCGACGCGAGGTGCTGCGCGGAGGACTCACCATCGGTGTGCTCGAGCGCGTCGCCTCGGCGGGAGCGATCATCGCAGGCTTCCCCGAAGCGCTTGCCATCGTCGTCGCGGTCAAAGGCGTCGGCCGTTTCACCGAGCTCGAGGCACCCGAGGCGCGCGAGCGATTCATCATCGGCACCTTCGCGAGCCTCATCTGGGCATGCGCGGCGGCCTTCGTCGTGCACCTCGCCGTGCGCTGACGAGCGTCACGAGGTGCGGATGCCGCAACTCGGTCGTTCGGCCACGCGAGCGCGTACCTGCTTCCGGCGACGAGTGACCGTCTCCCCGTCGAACGTCACTCCGCGGCGAGCTTGTGACGCCGATACGGCGAGACACCCTCGTCGCCAGGCAGCCAGAATCGCCACGGATACTCCGATCCGCCGCCCGCACCGCCGACTCCCGTGCGCGGGCCGCTCGCGTGATGGAGCGGAACACTCGGCACTTGCAGTGTGAACGGCGCCGCGAGCAGGTCGCTGCCGCCGGCGTCGAGCGGCACTCCCAGTGCCTTCGAGAGCCGGCCAGGACCCCTTGCGAGGTCGCGATCGCTCACGCCTGGGCGACGGCGTCTGGCGATCTCGAGCCCTTCGACCACCGTCGCGCCGCGCATGAGCACACCCGATGAGCTGCCCACTGGTCGAGCCACGACGTTCAGACAGACGTGCATGCCGTAACTGAAATACGCGTAGAGGTGTGCGGGCGCACCGAACATCACCTCATTGCGCGGCGTTCGGCCCCGGAACGCGTGCGAGCCCGGGTCTTCGCCGACACCCCGGTATGCCTCGAGTTCCGAGAGCCGGATCGCGACCCGACCGTCGGGCGCATCGTACGCCAGCACCGCGCCGAGGAGGAGCGGCGCGAGTGCCACGGGATCCTGTTGGAAGAACTCCCGCGCCTGTGCGACGAGCTCGCTCAGTTCCGCGCCTCCGGAAGACCCGCCACGAGATGGCGCACGCGGTCGGCGAGCCGCGCGAACTGCTCGGCGACGCGCACAGGGGCGGTGCCGCCGATGCCGTCACGACTCGCGACCGAGCCCTCGACGGTGAGCACCTCCCGCACATCGGGAGTCAGGTGCGGCGAGATCGCCGCAAGGGCGTCGTCGTCGACGGCGTCGAGCTCGAGGGAGTGCTCCTCTGCGTAGCGTACGAGCGCACCGGTGATCTCGTGCGCATCGCGGAACGGCACCCGCCGCTTCACGAGCCACTCCGCGACATCCGTGGCCAGTGAGAAGCCGGCCGGCGCCTGCTCTGCCATGCGCTCAACATGGAAGATGAGCGTCGCGACCATGCCGGTGAATGCCGGCAGCAGCACCTCGAGCGTCTCGACCGAGTCGAAGACGGGCTCCTTGTCTTCCTGCAGGTCGCGATTGTAGGCGAGCGGCAGCGCCTTCAGTGTCGCGAGGAGGCCGGTGAGGTTGCCGATGAGGCGGCCAGACTTGCCGCGTGCGAGCTCGGCGATATCGGGGTTCTTCTTCTGCGGCATGATCGACGAGCCCGTCGAATAGCCGTCGTCGAGGGTGACGAAGCCGAACTCGCGCGTGTTCCAGAGGATGATCTCTTCGGCGAAGCGCGAGAGGTCGATGCCGATCATCGCCGTGATGAAGGCGAACTCGGCGACGACGTCGCGGCTCGAGGTGCCGTCGATCGAGTTCTCAGCAGGGGCGGCGAGTCCCAGGTCACGGGCGACGGATGCCGCGTCGAGACCGAGTGTCGAACCGGCGAGCGCTCCCCCGCCGTACGGCGAGACATCCGCTCGCTTCGTCCAGTCGACGAGTCGATCGAGATCGCGTGAGAGCGCCCAGGCGTGCGCGAGCAGGTGGTGCGCGAGCAGCACCGGTTGCGCATGCTGCAAGTGCGTACGCCCCGGCATGATCGCGGTGCGGTGCGTGTCGGCCTGGGCCGCCAACGCGTCGATCAGGTGCACGAGGTCGCGTCCGATCGTCGCTGCGTGGTCTTTCAGGTAGAGGCGCACGAGCGTGGCGATCTGGTCGTTGCGGCTGCGCCCGGCGCGGAGCTTGCCGCCGAGTTCGGGGCCGACGATGTCGATCAGCGCGGTCTCGAGCGCCCCGTGCACGTCTTCATCGGCGTCGCCGGCGATGATCTCACCCGAGACGACCCGGGCCTCGAGCGTGTCGAGCCCGCCGAGCATCGCGTCGAGCTCATCGGGCGAGAGGTAGCCTGCAGCGGCGAGCGCCCGGGCGTGCGCTCGAGAGCCGGCGATGTCGTAGCCGGCAAGCTGCCAATCGAAATGCGTCGACTTCGAGAGGCGTGCCAGTTCGGGCGACGGCCCGGTGGCGAATCGTGCGCCCCAGAGCGAACCCTCGTTCGTGCCGTGCGCGTCGTCGTTCGCGCCCTGTGCGCCGTTGGCGTCGGCCATCATGCACCCTTCCTGGCGAGCAGCCAGACGAGCAGCGCCTTCTGCGCATGCAGCCGGTTCTCCGCCTCGTCCCAGATGATCGATTGCGGGCCGTCGATGACGTCGGCGGTCACTTCGTACCCCCGGTCGGCAGGCAGGCAGTGCAGGAAGACGGCGTCGGATGCCGCGATCGACATGAGTTCGGTATCGACCTGGTACCCGCCGAACGTCGCGACGCGATGCGCCTTCTCCTCCTCTTTGCCCATCGACACCCAGGTGTCGGTGACGACGACGTCGGCGCCGGTCACGGACTCCCGCGCGTCGGTGAGCACCGCGACCGATCCACCGGTGGTCGCGGCGATGCGTTCGGCATCTGCAACGACGGATGCCTGGGGGGCGAACTCCGCGGGTGCGGCGACACGCACGTGCATGCCGGCCGTCGCACCCGCGAGCAGGTAGGACTGCGCCATGTTGCTGCGACCATCGCCGAGGAACGTGACGGTGAGTCCGGCGAGCCGGCCCTTGTGCTCACGGATCGTGAGCAGGTCGGCAAGCAGCTGACACGGGTGGAAGTCGTCGGACAGGGCGTTGACGACCGGAACGGTGGTGCCGGCCGCCATCTCTTCGAGGCCCGCCTGCGCATAGGTGCGCCAGACGATAGCCGAGACCAAGCGCTCGAGCACGCGCGCGGTGTCTGACGGGGTCTCCTTGCCGCCGAGCTGGCTGTTGGCGGTGGAGATGATGAGCGGCGAGCCGCCGAGATCGGCGATGCCGACCGCGAACGAGACGCGGGTGCGCGTCGACGACTTGTCGAAGATCACCGCGACGGTCTGCGGGCCGGCGAGCGGGGTCTGCGACCAGCGGTCGGCTTTCAACTGCTCGGCGAGGTCGAGGATCTCGGTCTGCTCGGCGTGAGTGAGGTCGTCGTCGCGGAGGAAGTGGCGGGTCATGGTGAGGTGTCGTCCGTTTCGTGAGTGGTGTCGGTGAGGTCAGTGCGCATGAGCTTCGCCGAGGGCGCTGGTGAGGGCGCGCGTGAATCGCACCTCGAACTCGGCGATCTCGGCGTCGCCGATGATGAGCGGCGGCGCGATGCGGATGGTGTGGTCATTGGCGGCGTTCACGATGAGGCCTTCGCGCATCGCGTCGGCGACCACGTGCCCGGCGAGCGGTTCGGTGAGGGCGACGCCGATGAGCAGACCGAGCCCGCGCGTGCCGCCGACGAGCGGCGAACCGATCGCCTCGATGCGCTCGCGCAGTTGGGTGCCGCGCACGGCGGCGTTCTCGACGAGGCCGGCACGCTCGATTTCGCCGAGCACGGCGTTGGACACCGCGGTTGCGAGAGGGTTGCCGCCGAACGTCGACCCGTGCTGGCCCTTCTGGTAGAGCGAGGATGCGTGGCCGAAGGTCACGAGCCCGCCGATCGGCATGCCGCCGCCGATGCCCTTCGCAACGGTGATCGCGTCGGGCGTGATGCCGGCGTGCTGGAAGCCGAACCATTCGCCCGTGCGCCCGGCGCCCGTCTGGATCTCGTCGACGATGAGCAGCGCTCCGTGTCGATGCGTCAGCTCGCGCGCAGCCTGCAGGAAGCCCTCGGGCAGCTCGACGACCCCGGCCTCGCCCTGGATGGGCTCGACGAACACGGCGGCCACCGCATCGTCGACGGATGCTTCGAGCGCCTCGATCGTCGCCGGGATGTGTTCCACTCCCCCGACCATCGGTTCGAACGGCGCGCGCATGTGCGGCTTGCCGGTGAGTGCGAGTGAGCCCATCGTGCGGCCGTGGAAGGCGTCGACGAGGGCCAGGATGCGCGTCCGCGCTCCGCCTGAATTGTTGAGCCTCGCGAGCTTGAACGCCGCCTCGTTGGCCTCGGCGCCCGAGTTGCCGAACCAGGCGCGCCCCTCGGGCTCTGCGCCCGCCAGCCGCACGAGCCGTTCGGCGAGTTCGAGGGCCGGCTCGGTCGTGAAGTAGTTCGACACGTGGGCGAGCTTCGATGCCTGTGCGGTCACCGCCTCGACGAACACGGGATGCGCGTGCCCGAGCGAGTTCACGGCGATGCCGGCGAGGAAGTCGAGGTACGTCGTGCCCGCGGCATCCGTCACCCAAGCGCCCGTGCCGTGCTCGAGCTTCGCGAGGGGCATGCCGATCGAGCCCATCATGCGCTGGTCGAAGCGCTGCTGCCAGTCGCTCATGCCGCGACCACCTCGGTGCCGATGCCCGACTGCGTGAAGACCTCGAGCAGGATCGAGTGCGGCACCCGGCCGTCGATGATGGCCGCCTTCGGCACACCGCCCTCGACGGCTTCGAGGCACGCGGACATCTTCGGGATCATTCCCGACTCGAGGCTCGGCAGCAGGTCGATGAGCGCGGGCACGTCGATCACCGAGACGAGCGAATCGCGATTCGGCCAGTCGCGGTAGAGGCCGGCGACGTCGGTGAGGATGACGAGCTTCGCGGCGCCGAGCGCGACGGCCAATGCGGCGGCGGCGGAGTCGGCGTTCACGTTGAGTGACTGGCCGGTGACGTCACCGTCGGGTGCGATCGAAGAGACCACCGGAATGCGTTCGGCAGCGAGTTCGGCGAGCACCGCGGCCGGGTCGACCGCGATGACGTCGCCGACGAGACCGAGATCGACTTCTTCGCCGTCGACGAGCGCTCCGCGTCGGCGGCCCGTGAAGAGCCCCGCGTCTTCACCCGACAGCCCCGAGGCGAGTGGGCCGTGCTCGTTGATGAGCGAGACGAGCTCGCGGTTCACCTGGCCGGAGAGCACCATGCGCACGACGTCCATCGTCTCGGGCGTCGTGACCCGGTAGCCGCCGCGGAACTCGCTCGGGATGCCCAGGCGCTCGAGCATCGCCGAGATCTGCGGCCCGCCACCGTGCACGACGACGGGCTTGATGCCCGCGTAGCGCAGGTAGACCATGTCTTCGGCGAACGCGCGCTGCAGCTCGGGACTCACCATGGCGTTGCCGCCGAACTTCACCACGATCGTTTCGCCATGGAACCGCTTGAGCCAGGGCAGTGAGTCGATGAGCACCTGCGCTTTCGCCGCAGCGTCGTTCTCGTCTGGTTCTGTGTCGTCGCTCATGCTCAACTCGCGTAGGCGCTGTTCTCGTGCACGTAGTCGTGCGTGAGATCGTTCGTGAAAATGGTGGCGGATGCCTCGCCGGCGTGCAGTTCGATGAGCACGTGCGTGGCCCGCGGCGTGAGGTCGACCTGGTCGCGCGGCGCGTCGGGGCGACCCGCATGGCAGACCCGGACCCCGTTCATCGAGACGTCGACGAGGTACGGGTCGAACGGCGCGCTCGTAGTGCCGATCGCGGCGAGCACCCGCCCCCAGTTCGGATCGTTGCCGAAGATCGCGGCCTTGAAGAGGTTGTTGCGGGCCACCGAACGACCGACCTCGACGGCGTCGTCTTCGGTCTCGGCACCGACGACCTCGATCGCGATGTCATGGCTCGCGCCCTCGGCGTCGGCCAGAAGCTGCAGAGCCAGGTCGCTGCACGCTGCAGTGAGCGCCGCGGTGAAGTCGGCGAGGTCGGGCGCGACGCCGGATGCCCCGGAGGCGAGCAATGACACCTGGTCGTTCGTCGACATGCATCCGTCGGAGTCGAGCCGGTCGAAGGTCACGCGAGTCGCGGCGCGGAGCGCGGAATCGAGATCTGACGCCGGCAGCGAGGCATCCGTCGTGACGACCACCAGCATCGTTGCGAGGCCAGGCGCGAGCATGCCGGCGCCCTTCGCGATGCCGCCGATCGACCAACCGTCGCCCTCGACGACGACCTGCTTCGGCGTCGTGTCGGTCGTCATGATGGCGCGCGCTGCGTCGTCGCCGCCATCGGAGGAGAGCCGGGCGATCGCCGAGACGACGCCTTCTTCGAGAACCTCGCCGTCGAGCTGGTCGCCGATGAGCCCGGTCGAACAGACGAGCACGTCGCCCGCGGCGACCCCGAGCCCGGAGGCCGCGGCTTCAGCCGTGCGATGCGTGACCTGGAACCCCTCGGGGCCGGTGAAGCAGTTCGCGCCGCCCGAGTTCAGCACGATCGCCGAGACGATGCCGTCGGCCGCGACCTGCTTCGACCAGATGATCGGGTTGGCCTGTGCGCGGTTCGAAGTGAACACGACGGCCGCCTGCTGGGCAGGTCCCCGGTTCACGACGAGCGCGAGGTCGAGTGCCCCGGTGCGCTTGATGCCCGCGGCGACACCTGCCGCCTCGAATCCCTGCGGGTGGGTGACCGTCACGGGGCGACTCCGTTCACGGGAAGGCCGGTCGACTCGGTGAGCCCGAGCGCGATGTTGGCTGACTGGATGGCGGCACCTGCGGTGCCCTTGACGAGGTTGTCGACGGCGGCGACCACCACGACGCGGCCCGCGTTCTCGTCGATCTGCAGGCCGAGCAGGGCCGTGTTCGCGCCCAGCACGTCGCCGGTGCGCGGGAACTGGCCCGCCGGCAGAAGCTGCACGAACCGTTCGCCCGCATAGGCGTCTTCCCACGCTGCACGCACCGTCGCGGCATCCGTACCCGGCACGATCTTCGCCGTGGAGGTCGCGAGGATGCCCCGCGCCATCGGAACGATGACCGGGGTGAACGAGATCGTGGGATGCGCCCCACCCGCCCAGCGCAGCGCCTGCTGGATCTCGGGGATGTGTCGGTGCACCCCGCCGACCGAGTACGGGTTCGCCGAGCCGAGGATCTCGGAGCCGAGCAGGTGCGCCTTCAAGCTCTTGCCTGCTCCCGAGGGGCCGACCGCGAGCACCGACACCAGGTCGGCCGCCTCGATGACCCCCGCGCGGATGCCGGGCGCGAGCGACAACGCCACCGTGGAGGCGTTGCAGCCCGGCGCGGCGATGCGCTTCGTCTTCGCAAGGCGATCGCGCTGCGTGCCCGATAGGCGGGGCAGCTCGGGCACGCCGTAGGTCCAGGCGCCATGGAAGTCGCCGCCGTAGAAGGCCGCCCAGTCGGCCTTGCTCTCGAGCCGGTGATCGGCGCCGCAGTCGATGACGAGCGTCTCGGCCGACAGCTCGGCGGCGATCGTACCGGATGCCCCGTGCGGAAGCGCGAGGAACACGATGTCGTGACCGGCGAGCGTCTCGGCGGTCGTTTCTTTCAACGTGAGATGCGTGTAGCTGCGTAAGTGCGGCTGCACCGCGATGAGCGGCTGGCCGGCGTTGGAGTGCGCGGTCACGGTGCGCACATCGAAGTCGGGATGATCGGCGAGGAGGCGAAGGATCTCGCCTCCGGCATAGCCGGACGCGCCGGAAACGGCGACGGAGAACGTCATGATTCCACCTTAAAGGTCGAAGCGGTCGAGGGATGGCTCTGGCGACACCTGCTGACGGCCTCGTTGCCGCGTGCGGGGTCGCCTAGAGTCGGCGCTCGCCACGACGTCGGCTGCGCACCACGACGACACGCGTGACGCGTGCGGAGGCGGCGAACCGAGCGGTGGACATGCAGCGACCCTACCGGGCGGCGCGTGGGCCGCGCAAACCGAGGGCGCGGCCCTGCTCGTGCGCGTGGCGGGCGAGCAGGGCCGCTTGCACTCGCGAGTCGAGCCCGAGCTTGCCGAGCACTCGCGACACGTGCGTCTTCGCGGTCGCCTCGGTGATCACAAGGCGATCGGCGATCTCGACGTTCGACAGACCCAGGGCGAGCGCGTCGAACACCTCCCGTTCTCGGGCCGTGAGCTTGTCGAGCCGAGCGGATGCCTCGGGGAACGGACTCCCGAGCGACTCTGCCTCGACCCTCCGCAAGCGGTCGAGCACCATGCCCGTGACCTCGGGAGCAAGGACCGAGTCGCCGGCGGCGATGCGCCGGACGGCCGCGATGAGTTCGTCGGCGGTGGCGGTCTTCACGAGGAATCCGGCTGCCCCCGCGGCGAGCGCGGCGGTCACGATGTCGTCGAGCCCGAACGTCGTGAGCACGAGCACGCGGGCATCGTGGTGTGCGACGATCTGCCTCGTTGCAGCGACACCGTCGAGCACGGGCATCTGCACGTCCATGAGCACGACGTCGAAGCTCGACTGTTCGAGTCGATGCATCGCCTCACGCCCGTTGCCCGCCTCCCCGTCGACCACGATGTCATCGGCCGCCGCGAGAAGGGCACCCAGCCCCGCGCGCACCGCTGCGTGGTCGTCGACGATGAGCACCCGGATCATCGGGCAGCTCCGGTCTGCGCGTTCTCGTCGGCCGGCTCGCCTCGACCGAGCGGGAGTTCGGCGCGGAGCCTCCACCGTCCGTCCGCGAGCCCCGCCTCAGCGTGCCCGCCGAGAAGCCGGGCGCGCTCGACGATGCCGATCAGGCCGTGGCCCCCCGCGATCGGTGGCAGCGCGTCGGAGTCCGAGCCGGCGGGGTTCGAGAGCTCGATGCGCAGCAGATCGGACTCGACGACGACGTGTACTTCGACGGCCCGGCCGGGAGCGTGCTTTGCGGCGTTCACGAGTCCCTCGGCGACGATGCGATACCCCGCGACCGAAACGGCTGTCCGCAACTGGGCGATGGCCACGGCGTCCGACTCCACCTCGATCGTCGCGCCCGACGACCGTGCACGCGCGACGAGGTCGCCGAGCTCGGCGAGCGTCGCTGGAGCTGCGAAGGAGTCTCCGTCGCTCCGGAGCACATCGATCATCGACCGCAACTCGGCGAGCGCCTCGAGGCTCGATGCCCGGATCGCCTCGAGGCCGCTCGCCGTCGCCGAACGCTCGCGCCGCGCGGTCGCGAGTGCCGCCTCGCTCTGCATGGCGATGGCGACGACGTGGCCGGCGAGGAGGTCGTGCAGCTCGAGCCCGATTCCCATGCGCTCGGCGGCGAGCGCGCCGCGGCGCTCTGATTCCGCGGCGCGTTCGACGGCCGCAGCCCGCTCGCGTTCGGACGCGGCCTCGAGCCGGGGAACGCGCACCGCGCGCCCCCACCACAAAACAAGCCCGAGGGCCATCGGCACCCAGAGGACTCTCGCGAACTCCTCGGGGGGTCCGCCCGGCAACGCGAGCGCGAGCAGTGCGAGCACAGCCGCCCCGTTCGCCGCGTACATCATCACGTCGACCCCGCGTGACGAGGAGGTGAGGGCGACGACGTAGATCAGGTCGACCACGATGATCAGGGCACCGATCGGGCTGGCGCCGGTGATGACCCCGAACGCGAACAGCACCGTGGTGGAGATGAGCGCGACCGCAAGTGGAGCCCGGAACCGAACGAGGTGCAGCGCGGCGATCATGAGAACGAGGACGACATCGAGCACCACGTCGAGCGCGGGCGAGAGCTCGGCGGGCGCCTCGGCCCAGGAGACGCGCAGACCGGCCGGCAGCAGCACGACGGCGAGCGCGAGGTAGACGACCGTCATGGCGAGCGTCGAGTGGCGCGCGAGAAGCGGGCGGAGGCGTTGGGAAGCCATACCTCCATGCAAGCAGTTTGAAAAGGCCCCCGCGACCCCACTCCTGCTGAGCCAAACGGGCCGACCGTCATTCGAAGTGTGTACACGTCGACCTCGATGACACCGATTTCGGTCGACGCGCGCCTTCGGATCACGGACAAGGCTCGAAGTATGGATCATCTTCTCGACGACGGCCGACTCAGCCCGATCATCTTCGCGATCCTCGGAGTGGAGGTCGTCTTCTGGCTCCTCCTCTTCGGCGGACTCGCGACTCGCTACCTTCTGCGCCGTGAGCTGGCGAGCCGCGTGATCCTCCTTTGCGTCCCGCTCGCCGATATCCTGCTCATCGCACTCACCGCGGTCGACCTCGCCGGCGGGGGTGAACCCGGCGTCGCCCACGCGCTCGCGGCGATCTACCTCGGATTCACCGTCGGGTTCGGTCACTCGATCATCGCGGCGACCGACCGATGGTTCGCCTTCCGATTCGCCGGTGGCCCGCCACCTGAGACGCCGGAGAAGAGTGGACCCGTGTATATCCGGCGCATGTGGCGGGAATGGCTGCGAGTGCTCGTCGCGTGGGCGATCGCGCTCCCGTGCCTGCTCCTCATGGCCGTTCTCGCGGGAGCGGGGGTTCCGACGAGTTTCGAGGACATCTGGTCTGACCAACTCTGGGCGATGGCCGCACGACTCACCGTCATCGCGGGGCTCTGGCTCGCGTTCGGTCCCGTCTACGCGATGCTGTTCCGATGGAAGCGGCACGAACCGCACACCGTCGCGCACGAAGCCGAGAACGAATCGCCCGAAGCGGTGACGGGCACTCGCCGGCCATGATCAGCATCCGCCCGCCCGATGTCAGCACGAGATCTCGCGGCCTAGGCTCGACACGACGGTGCCGCGACCACCGCGGCCGTCGAGGAGGAAACCATGGCTCTACGCGTGCTGTTCATCGGCGGCAACGGCGTCATCAGCTCGGCGGCGAGTGCTCGCGTCATCGATCGAGGCGACGAGCTCACGCTTCTCAACCGAGGCAGGAGCCGACAGCGTGCGCCGATCCCCGGGGCACGTCAGCTCATCGGAGACGCCGGGGACGCGGCATCCATCGCGACCGCGATCGGTGACGAGGAGTTCGACGTCGTCGCGAACTTCCGTTCGTTCTCGCCGGCTCAGCTCGCACACGACATCGAGCTCTTCGACGGGCGGTGCGCGCAGTACGTCTACATCTCGTCGGCCTCGGCGTACCAGAAGCCCGTCGCCCGCCTGCCGATCACCGAGTCCACCCCGCTGCGCAACCCGTTCTGGCAGTACTCCCGCGACAAGATCGCGAGCGAAGACCTGCTCGTCGCTGCCTACCGCGAGCGAGGGTTCCCGGCGACGATCATCCGGCCCTCGCACACGTACGATCGCACGAGCATTCCGCTCCTCGGCGGCTGGACCGCGATCGATCGGATGCGCCGAGCCGCCCCGGTCGTCGTGCACGGCGACGGCACGAGCCTCTGGACCCTCACCCACACGGAGGACTTCGCCGTCGCGTTCACCGGGCTGCTCGGCAACGACCGCGCGGTCGGTGAGGCATTCCAGATCACCTCGGACGAGGTGCTCACCTGGAACCAGATCTTCGCGCTGCTCGCACGAGCTGCCGGCGCACGCGCCGAGTTCAACCCGGTGCATGTCGCAAGCGAGGTGCTGGCACGAGAACTGCCCGAGCACGGCCCGGGTCTTCTGGGCGACAAGTCGCACTCGGTCGTATTCGACAACGCGAAGGTGAAGGCGCTCGTGCCCGAGTACCGCGCGACCGTGCCCTTCTGGCGCGGAGCTCAGGAGATCGTCGACTGGTACGACGCGGATGCCTCGCGGCGCGTCGTCGACCAGCAGCTGGATGCCGCATTCGACCGCATCGCAGCGCGCTACGGCGCCTGATCGATGATCGCCGCAGCGCGCTGCGCCAGTGCGCCGGTGCGTACTGTGATTCAGCGAGTTCGCGCGACCCGAAGGCGGCGTCGGATTCGCGCTCGCGCGATCACTCGCGGATGGTGGCCCCGAACCGCTCACGCGCGAGCGCTGCACCGGCGAGCTTCGCTTCGCTCGCCTCGGCAGCGGTCAACGTGCGGTCGCCGGCACGGAACCTGAGCGCGAACGTCAGGCTCTTCGAGCCCGGCGGCACGCCCTGGCCGCGATAGTCGTCGACGAGCGAAAGTTGCTCGAGCAACTCCCCCGCGCCTTCTCGAACTGCCTCGGCGACCTCGGCGGCGGCCGCGTCGACGGGAGCGATGAGCGAGAGATCCTGCGTCGCCGCCGGAAGCGTACCGATCGCGTGCGCCTCCACAGTCGGCTCCGTCAATGCGATGACGGCGTCGAGGTCGAGTTCGACGACGGCCACGACACGGGGAAGATCCGCTTCATCGGCGAGAGCAGGCAGCAGTTCGCCTGCGAAGCCGACGGTCGTGCCGTTCACGCGGAGCTCGGCGGTGCGACCCGGGTGCAGCGCCCGATGCCGACCCTGCACGAACTCGATGCGAGCGCCCGTCGCAAGCTCGACCGCGCGAACGAGGTCGAGCGCGTCGGCGATACCGGCTGGCACGGCTGGCTGGCCAGGCTGCTTCGACACGACGTCGCCGATGATGAGCGCACCCAGGTGGCGGGGCTGCGGCGGGATGCCGGCGTCGAGCACCGCCAGCACGTCGTCACTCGGCCTGGCGTCGCCGACCGGAAGTTCGGGCGAGCCGTAAACACGGCCCGGCTCGGGCAGGAACACCGTGCCGATCTCGAACAGGTCGAGGTCGGTCAGTCCACGCGAGAGGTTTCGACGGGCGGCGCCGATCAGGCCGGGCAGCAGAGAACGGCGAAGGAACGGCGCGGTCTGGTCGAGTGCATTCGCGATGCGAACGGATGGCACGGGCGAGCCGTCGGCGCTGCCGAACACGGCATTCTCTTCAGCCGAGACGAACGGGAACGAGAGCACCTCGGTCGAGCCGGCCGCGGCGAGCGCGTCTGCCGTGCGACGGCGGAGCCGCTGCGAACGGGTGAGGCCACGACCGGGCGGCGCGACGGGCAGCACCGACGGGATACGGTCGTACCCGATGAGGCGGGCGACCTCTTCGGCGAGTTCTTCACGGCCGGTGAGGTCGGGTCGCCACGCGGGAGGCACGACCGAGAGTCCGCCATCGACGGAGGTGATGCCGCCACCGATCTCGGCGAGCGCGTCGTGCACCTCGTCGTCGGAGTACTCGACGCCGATGATCGCCGAGACGAATCCATGGGGCAGGAAGATCGGCGTTCGCGGCGGGGTGGTCTGGATCAGGGACCCGCCGTCATCGGCGGTGCCGCCGGCGAGATCGGCCATGAGCTGGGCGACCCTCGACACTGCGGCAGCCGCGATCTCGGGGTCCACGCCGCGCTCGTAGCGTTTGGCCGCTTCACTCGGCAACTTGTGACGGCGTGCGGTGCGGGCGATCGACACGGGGTCCCAGTTCGCCGCCTCGACGAGCACATTGCGCGTCGAATCACCCATCTCCGTCTCGGCACCGCCCATGACGCCGCCGAGCCCGATCGGCCCGCGGTCGTCGGTGACGACGAGGTCTTCGACGTCGAGCGTGCGCTCCTTGCCGTCGAGCGTCGTGAACTTCTCCCCCGCCGTAGCACGACGCACGACAAGGCCGCCGCGGAGTTGGTCGAGGTCGTAGCCGTGGATCGGCTGGCCGAGTTCGAGCATGACGTAGTTGGTGATGTCGACGAGCACCGAGATCGAGCGGATGCCGGCGAGCTTCAGCCGTGCGATCATCCATGCCGGCGTCGGGCGGCTCGGGTCGACACCGCGCACGATGCGCGTGGCGAAGACCGAGGAGCCGAGCCTGCCGCGGATCGGTGCAGCGTCGTCGATCACGACGGAGAACGCGTCGTCCGAGACATCCGTCGCCGTGACCTGCTCGACGGGGTCGCGGAACCGCGCGCCCGTCGCGTGGGCGTACTCGCGCGCGACGCCGCGGATCGAGAACGCGTAGCCGCGGTCGGGAGTGACGTTGATCTCGATGGCGGCGTCGTCGAGGCCGAGCAACGCAATCGCGTCGGTACCGACTGGCGCATCGATGCCGAGCGTCGACAAGCGCAGGATGCCGTCGTGGTCTTCGCCGAGCCCGAGCTCGCGCGCCGAGGCGATCATGCCGTCGGAGACATGTCCGTAGGTCTTGCGCGCCGCGATCGGGAACGGACCGGGCAGTACGGCACCCGGAAGCGTCACCAAGACCTTGTCGCCGACGAAGAAGTTGCGGGCACCGCAGACGATGCCGTGTACGGCGTCGCCGCCGTCGGCCGCGGGCTCGCCCTCAGGGGCGACGCGCACCTGGCACCAGCGGATGGTCTTGCCGTTCGTCTGCGGTTCCTCGACGAACTCGAGCACTTCGCCGACGACGATCGGACCCTCGAGGTCGAACGTGTGCACGTCCTCCTCTTCGAGGCCGACCTTCACGAGGGCGGCATGCACGTCTTCGGGCGTCGTGCCCGGTACGAGTTCGACGTACTCGGCGAGCCAACTGAGCGGCACCCTCATTTCAGACCACCATTCCGAACTGCTGGGAGAAACGGATGTCTCCCTCGACCATTTCACGCATGTCCTGCACATCGTTGCGAAGCATGAGCCCGCGCTCGATGCCCATGCCGAACGCGAACCCGGTGTACACCTCGGGGTCGATGCCGGCGGCTTTCAGCACGTTGGGGTGCATCATGCCGCAGCCGCCCCACTCGATCCAGCGCGGCCCGTCTTTGAAGGTCGGGTGCCAGAAGTCGAGCTCGGCGGAGGGCTCGGTGAACGGGAAGTAGCTCGGGCGCAGGCGGATCTTCGCCTCGTCGCCGAAGATCGACTTCACGAAGTGGTCGAGGGTGCCCTTGAGGTGCGCCATTGTGAGGCCCTTGTCGACGGCGACGCCCTCGAACTGCATGAAGACCGGCAGGTGGGTCGCGTCGAACTCATCGGTGCGGTAGACGCGACCCGGGGCGAGCACGTAGAGCGGCAGCTCGCGATCGAGCATCGATCGGATCTGCACCGGGCTCGTGTGCGTGCGCAGCACGAGGTGCGCCTCGGGCGGGTCGACGAAGAACGTGTCCTGCATCGCGCGCGCCGGGTGATCGGCGTCGAAGTTCAGCGCGTCGAAGTTGAACCACTCGCTCTCGACCTCGGGGCCTTCGGCGATCTCCCAGCCCATGCCGGTGAACACGTCGCAGACGCGGTCTTGCAGCAGGGTCAGCGGATGCCGCGCGCCCGGCCGGTATCGTGACGCGAGCGCCGTGACATCCACCGTCTCAGCCTCGAGTTGCGCGACAGCTTCGGCCTCGAGGATCTCGGCCTCACGTGCAGCGAACGCCTGAGTCACCCGGCCGCGGGCGCCGCCGACGAGCTTGCCCAGCGCGGCCTTCTGATCGTTCGGCACGTTGCGCAGCTGCGCGTTGAGCAGTGCGAGGGCGGACTTCTCCCCGGTGTGCTCGGTGCGGACCTGCTTCAGCGCGGCGGAGTCGCCGGCCGATGCGATCGCCGCGAGGGCTGCATCGACCGCCGTCTGGACGGCGTTCTCGGTGATTTCACGGGGCTCGGACACGAGAAACGAGTCTAGTCGTCCTCGGTCGCTAGCTCAGTTGCTCGGATGGACGCGAACCGGTTCAGAAATTGCCAGGCGTGTACGACTGCTTCGCCGCGGCCGTCGCCTGCGCGACGAGCATCGCCTGGTTCGGGTCATCGGGGTTCAGCCGCTTGCCGCTCGACTTCGACGCCGTACGCCGCGACAGCCAGCGTGCGAACCACGAGAGTGAGAGGTTCATGATCAGGTAGAGCACGAGCGTCACGACGAAGAGCGAGAACAGGTAGCGGTTGCCGTAGAAGCTGCCGAGGTTGTTCATGTTGACCCGCAGCAGCTCGCTGTAGCCGACGATGAATCCGAGCGAGGTGTCTTTCAGGAGCACGACGAGCTGGGCGACGATGATCGGCAGCATCTGTCGGAACGCCTGCGGGAATTCCACGAGCATCTTCGACTGCAGCGGCCGCATGCCGAGGCTGAGCCCGGCTTCGCGCTGTCCGCGCGGAAGTGCGACCAGGCCCGCGCGCAGAGCTTCACCGATGATCGCGCCGTTGTAGAGGCTGAGCGCCGCTACCACTGCCCAGAACGAACCGGTGTTCAGTACGAGCAGGATGAACAGCATCATGAGCAGCACCGGCATGCCGCGCAGGAACTCGAGCACGACCGTGGTCGGAACGCGGATCCACGCGTGCTCCGAGCTGCGCAGCAGCGAGAACAAGACACCGATCGTGACCGCGAAGACCGCCGCCGTAAGTGCGGCGCGCAAGGTGCCGGCCACACCCTCGAAGATGATGAACTGCCACACCTCCGGGTCGGCGAAGATGTTCCAGCGACTCGCGTCGAAAAAGCCTGGAAGCGTGATGCCCCCGCTGTCGCGCGGCTGGGCGAGCGTCCATACGATCCAGCCGATTCCGGCGAGGATCAGAATGCCGGCGATGATCGAGGAGATCAACGAGAGACGGCGCGCCTTGGGCCCCGGAGCGTCGAAGAGAACCGATGAGTTGCTCATCGCTGCACCACCCACTTGCGTTCGAGTCGGCCGGCCAGGATGCCCAACGGGATCGTCACCACGAGGTAGAGCGTCGCGGCGGCCAGAAGGATCGCGATCACCGCATTTCCGTTCGCGTTCGCGATCTCACGGGTCGCGGCGAAGAGTTCGAAGACGAAGAATCCGCCCGCGACCGAGGTGTTCTTCGTGAGCGCGATGAAGACGTTGATGAGCGGCGGGATCGTCATGCGGAACGCCTGCGGCATGATCACGAGGCTGACCGTCTGGCCGAACCCGAGCCCCACGCTGCGTGCGGCCTCGGCTTGGCCGAGCGGCACGCCGTTGATGCCCGAGCGGAGCGCCTCGGCCACGAACGGCGAGGTGTAGACCGAGAGTCCGATCATCGCGGCAGTGACGTAGTCGAGACGCGAGCCGAGGTACGGCAGGATGATCGCGCAGAAGAAGAGCACGAGCGTGAGCGGCGTGTTGCGCACGAGCTCGGTGTAGACGGTCGCGAAGCCGCGCAGCGACCCGACCGGCGAGATGCGCATCGCCGCGATGATCGTGCCGAGGATGAGCGCCGAGATACCGCTTACCACGAGGAGCAACAGGGTCGTCCTGAAGCCCTCGAAGTAGGTCGGCAGGTTCTCGATGACGGCGTCCACGAGTCTCCGTTCCGGTCAGTAGGGATGGGACGCGTCCCGGGCGATGCTCGCCCGGGACGCGTGTCGAATCAGTAGCGGTCGACTGCCGGCGGCTCGACGAACGGCAGCACGGTTCCGGCGGTGGAGTTCCACGCCTCCTCGTAGCGGCCGTCTTCGTAGGCCTCCTCGAGGACGTCGTTGATCCAGTCGCGGAACTCGGTGTCGTCGAGTGCGAGGCCGATGCCGTAAGGCTCTTCGGTGAAGGGTTTGCCGACGACCTTGAACTCGCCCTCGTTCTGGGCGGCGAGACCCGCGAGGATCACGTTGTCGGTCGACACTGCGACGACCTGGCCGCTGCGGAGCGGCTCGAGGCAGTTGCTGTAGGTGTCGGTCTCGATGACCTCGGCGCCGAGCTCCTTCAGGTTCGCTGCCGGCGTCGAGCCGGTGACGGAGCAGACGGGCTGGCCGACGAGGTCTTCTTCGCTCTCGATGTCGTCGTTGTCGGCGAGCACGAGGATCGACTGACCTGCCATGTAGTACGGGCCCGCGAAGGAGACGACCTCTTTGCGCTTGTCGTTGATCGTGTACGTCGCCACGACGATGTCGACCTGACCGTTCTCGATGAACGGCTCACGGTTCGCGGAGACCGTCTCGACCCATTCGATGTTCTCTTCATCGATGCCGAGTTCGCTCGCGATGATCTTGCCGATCTCGACGTCGAAGCCCTCGGGATCGCCTGACGGCCCCTTGAGTCCGAAGAGCGGCTGGTCGAACTTGGTGCCGATGGTGATCTTGCCCGCCTCGGAGAGTTCCGCCATCGTCGTGCCGGCCTCGAACGTGGGCGCAGGCTCTGCCGACGGCTCTTCAGCCGTGTCGCCTCCGTTGCCGGCGCAGCCGGCGAGCGCGAGTGCCGACACCGCTGCTGCCGCGACGAGTGCCATTCTCATGCGTTTCATGTCTCTGCCTCTTCTCTGTGTTTGGTTCCTCGCCGCTCGTGGCAGCGCGGGTCTCTAGTGCTCGAGGATCTTCGAGAGGAAGTCCTTCGCGCGGTCGGACTTCGGGTGGTCGAAGAACTCGGCCGGCGTCGCCTCTTCGACGATCTTGCCGTCGGCCATGAAGAGCACACGGTCGGCAGCCTTGCGAGCGAAGCCCATCTCGTGCGTGACGACGATCATGGTCATGCCGTCTTTGGCGAGACCGACCATGACGTCGAGCACCTCATTGATCATCTCGGGATCGAGTGCGCTCGTCGGCTCGTCGAGGAGGATCAGCTTGGGGTTCATCGCAAGCGACCGAGCGATCGCAACGCGCTGCTGCTGACCGCCCGAGAGCTGAGCCGGCATCTTCTTCGCCTGGTTCGCCACGCCGACGCGCTCGAGCAGCTCCATCGCCTTCGCTTCGGCGTCTTTGCGCGACATCCGCTTCACCTTGATCGGCGCGAGCGTGACGTTCTCGAGCACCGTCTTGTGGGCGAACAGGTTGAACGACTGGAAGACCATGCCGACATCGGCACGCAGCTTCGCGAGAGCCGCGCCTTCGTCGGGCAGTTGCTCGCCGTCGATCGAGATCGTGCCGGAGTCGATGGTCTCGAGCCGGTTGATCGCCCGGCACAGCGTGGACTTGCCCGACCCGCTGGGCCCGATGACCACGACCACCTCACCGCGGTTCACGACGGTGTTGATGTCGTTCAGCACGTGCAGATCACCGAAGTGCTTCTCGACGTGGTCGACGACGACGAGGGGTTCACCGCGACGCACCGAGATGTTGGAGGTCGGCGGGGCGGGCTGGGTTGGCTCCATACTCCCAAAACTAGGGCTCGCGATGGCTCAGCACCAAGCCGGGGCGCGGTGGTTACCTAACCGTGATGCGCACTTCGCTGCGCGAAGGCGCTCTCGTACAGGCAGACGGATGCCGCGGTGGCGAGGTTCATCGACTCGGCGTGCCCGTAGATCGGCACGGTCACGACCCGGTCGGCGAGTTCGAGCTGCTCATCGAGGAGGCCGCGCGCCTCGTTGCCGAACAACCACGCGGTCGGCTTGGCCAGCACGCCGTCATTGCGAGTGGAGAGCAGGTCGTCGCCCTTCACATCGGCGGCGAGCACCGTCAGACCCGCAGCACGCGCACGCGCGAGCACATCTTCGAGCTCTGCACCGACGGCGACGGGCAGGTGGAAGATCGAACCCGTCGAGGAGCGAACGACCTTCGGGTTGTACAGGTCGACCGTGCGACCGGTGAAGATCACGGCGTCGGCGCCTGCCGCATCGGCGGCACGCACGATGGTGCCTGCGTTGCCCGGATCGCGCACCTCTTCGAGAATCGCGACGAGTTTCGGGCCAGCCGCGAAGACGTCTTTCACCGCGGTCGGGAACTGGCGGCACACGGCGACGAAGCCCTGCGGCGTCACCGTGTCGGCCATCGAATCGAGCACCTCTTCGGTGACGAACTCGACCTCGACGCCGGCCGTTGCGGCAGCCTCGCCGATCTCGGCATGCCGGTCGAGTGCGCTCGGCGTCGCGAAGAGCTCGACGACGAGTTGCGGCCGGAACGTCAGCGCCTCTGCGACCGCCTGCGGTCCCTCGAGCAGGAACAGGCCGCTCTCGGCACGTGCGGCCTTCTTGGCGAGTTTCGCGACGGCGCGGACGCGCGGCGACCTGGGATTTTCGAGCATGTCACCAGTCTATTCCCGGGCCACGATGGAGACAGGACGGCCCGGCACGCTCTGCTTCTCACGCAGTGGTGCCGGGCCGAACGAATGCGAAAGGTCGCTGCTTACGCCGCGGTCTTCGGCGCCGACGTGTCGGCGGGGAGGGCCTTCTTGGCCGACTCGACGAGCGCCGCGAACGTCGCGGGCTCGTTGACCGCGAGGTCGGCGAGGATACGACGGTCGACCTCGATGCCTGCAAGGCCGAGGCCCTGGATCAGGCGGTTGTAGGTGAGGCCGTTCGCACGCGACGCGGCGTTGATGCGCTGGATCCAGAGGCGACGGAAGTCGCCCTTCTTCTGGCGGCGGTCGCGGTACGCGTAGACGAGGGAGTGGGTGACTTGCTCCTTGGCCTTGCGGTACAGACGCGAACGCTGGCCGCGGTAACCCTCGGCGCGCTCGAGGATGACCCGGCGCTTCTTGTGGGCGTTGACCGCCCGCTTCACTCTTGCCATGACTCTGTTTCTTCCTTACGGGTCTCGCGGCTCAGCGGCCGAGAAGCTTCTTGATGACCTTGGCGTCGGGGGCCGACACGACCTTGTCCTGGTTCAGGCGGGCCTTGCGCTTCGAGGACTTGACCTCGAGGTTGTGGCGCATCCCGGCCTGCTGCTTCTTGATCTTGCCGCTGCCGGTGATCTTGAAGCGCTTCTTGGACCCGGAATGGGTCTTCTGCTTCGGCATCTCGTCTTTCTCCTTGGTTCTGCCGCCACGCGAGTGGCGGACGGGGGTGTGTCTGGCCTAGCCCTCGGCGGACTCGGCCGTCTGCGACGGGGCGTTGTCGGGGGCATCCGCCGCCGGTCGCGCCTTCGCCGCAGCACGCTGTGCATTCGCCTCGGCCTTGGCCTCGGACTTGTTCTTGAGAGGCCCGATGACCATGACCATGTTGCGGCCGTCGATCGTGGGGTTGTGCTCGACCGTGCCGTACTCGGCGACGTCTTCGGCGAAGCGCTGCAGGAGGCGGACACCCATCTCGGGGCGCGACTGCTCGCGACCGCGGAAGAGGATCATCGCCTTGACCTTGTCGCCGGCCTTCAGGAAGCCGACGGCACGCTTCATCTTCGTCTCGTAGTCGTGCTTGTCAATCTTGAGACGGAAGCGAACCTCTTTGAGGATCGTGTTCGCCTGGTTGCGCCGGGCCTCTTTCGCCTTCTGCGCAGCCTCGTACTTGAACTTGCCGTAGTCCATGATCTTCGCGACCGGCGGCTTCGAGTTCGGAGCGACCTCGACGAGATCGAGATCGGCCTCCTGCGCGAGCCGCAGGGCCACCTCGATCTTCACGACGCCGACCTGCTCTCCGGCAGGCCCTACGAGTCGGACCTCGGGGACGCGGATACGGTCGTTTGTACGGGGATCGCTGATGCGTGTTCTCCTCTACTCAAGCTGATTCGCTCGGTCGGGAGGCATCTGCCGCCCGACGACGAAAGGAGAAATCCACGTAATCGCGCACGGAATCCCACCGTGCATTCATACGGCACCCTGTCTACTCCCCCGTACTGCGCTGGTTGGCGCGGTGACGTGGAAGCGGAGTGCAATCGACCCGGTAACCTTGATGAAGCGGTATGCGCGGGTGGGAGAATCTCCACTTTCGTACCGGGGTGAAGCCCCGGAGCCCGAAGCAGTCTAACAGAGGAAGTCCGTGAACAGTAGTTCAGACGAGACCACCGTCGAGGGCGCCACCCGCGACATCGCCGAGGTCGCCGCAGTCGAGATCATCACAACCGCCGCCGTGCACCTCATGAGCGCCGCCGCCGTGAAGGTCGGACTCGCCGAAGACCCCGAAGAGCAGATCGACCTCGACGAGGCGCGCAAGCTCATCAACGCGCTCGCGGGTCTCATCACCGCCGGGGCGCCCGAGATCAGCGACATGCACGCACGGAGCCTTCGCGACGGACTGCGGTCGCTGCAACTCGCGTTCCGCGAGGCGTCGGTCATTCCCGACCCGATCGGGCAGGGTCCCGGCGAGAAGTGGACCGGCCCGGTCAGCTGAGTCCGCGTGCGTCAGCGCTGACAGTTCGGGCACCACCACGTCTCACGCAGCTCGAGATCGTTGCGCCCGAGTCGGCCGTGCTCGATGCGGGTGCCGCAGCGCCGGCAAGCTTCACCGCCGCGGCCGCACACCCAGAGCTGGCGGCCGCGGTGCGTGTCACCGGTCGTCGTGCGCACCGCACGCTCGCGGTTCGCGCGGATGACCCTGCTGGCCAGCGCCACCAACGGCTCGACGTCTACCTCGGCTACCGGCCGCGTCGGCAGGATGCCACGGAGGAAGCAGAGCTCGTTGACGTAGACGTTGCCGAGGCCGGCGAGGTTGCGCTGCTCGCCGAGCGCGACCGCGATCGGCGTCTCAGGAGAGCTTGCGAGGCGACGCACCGCCTCGTCGGCGTTCCAGTCATCGCCGAGCAGATCAGGACCGAGATACGCGAGTCGCTGCGCTTCTTCACCCGCCGGGAAGACCTCGAGGGCGCCGAGGTCGAAACCGACTGCCGAGGCATCCGTCACCTCGATGATCGCGCGCGCCTGCCAGGCCGGCCGACGCCAGTGCTCGCCTGGGCGGAACACCCGCCACTCCCCCTCCATCTTGAGGTGCGAGTGCACCACCTGATCACCGATGCGCATCAGCAGGTGCTTGCCGCGGCTGGCCACCGAATGGACGCGTTCTCCGGCCAGGTCGACGGTCGCGAAGGCCGGCACGCGGAAGTCTGAGCGCGTCACCAGATGCCCGGCGAGCACGGCGTCGAGCTGGCGTGCAGCGCGGAAGACGGTATCACCCTCGGGCATCGAACCGGAGCCCTCGGGGAGTCTCGCGGAAGCCCGCGGCGCGCAGCGGCCGGTCGAGCACCGAACCGAACACCGGAGCGCCGTTCACCGTCTCGACACGGAGGCGCTCTGAGCGCCCGCGGGTGAGAGCGGCGGCGAGTGCCGCGGATGCCGCGGACAACGCGTCGGTGTCTTCGGTGAACACGAGCGCCGTGCGCCCGCCGCGCTCGAGGTAGAACACCGCCTCGCCGTCGACGATCGCGACGAATGCACCCGACTTGCGGGCAGGGCGATGCGCGCCCTCGCCGGCTGTCTCGGGCCAGTCGAGTGCCGCACCGAATGGGTTCGCAGGGTCGGTCGCGGCGAGCGCGACGGCCTCACCCTTCGGTGCGGCGCGAAGCCGATCGACGGCGGCACCCGTGGCGAACTGCGCACCGCCCTGCCCGTCGATGAAATACCCGCGGCGCACCCGGCCCGAGTCTTCGAAGCCCGACAGGGTGCGGTACGCGAGCGCGAAGCCGCCGAGATGACCTTCGGCGACGACCGAGCCCCGGGTGACCACGCCGTAGCGTTCGAGCAATGCCTCACCGAGGGCATGCGCACGCGGCGTCGCCGCGGCGCTCACGAACGGCAGCACCGACCATCGACCCGCTGCCCGTGGCGGGTTGGCGCGCGCCGCTGCGGTGCGCCCGGCCTGCACGCTGGCCGCCAGCGAACGCCGTGAGAGCGACCCGGCACGCAGCCTCGCCCGAGGCGTCGGCGCCGCAGTCTTGTGCGCTCCGCCGCCGGTGAGCATTCCGCGCACCGGGGCGAAGGTGTCGTTCGTCACGAGCCCCGCCCAGACGAGCCGCCACAGTGCGTCGGCGAGAGCGCGGTCGTCTTCGGACCCGACAGCCTCGGCCAATTGCCGGAAGAAGAAGCCGCCACCGCCTCCGAGTACCGCGATGAGTTCGGACTCGAGCGGGTCGAGCGGTGCGGATGCCGGGGCCGGCAGGGTGAGCTCGGCGGCCTCGGCGAGGTGGAGGCTGATCCACCCGTCGTCGCCGGCGAGCGACCCGGCGCCCGCCCAGAGCACTTCGCCTGCCGCGGTCAGCTCATCGAGCATGCCGGGCCGATAGTCGGCAACCCGTGCGGGCAGTACGTAGGCCTCCCATGCCGAGGCGGGAATGCGAGCCCCCTCGAGCTGCTCGATGACCGCGGCGACGCCGTCGACCCCGGTGAGGCGCCCACCGACGTGCTGCCACGCCGGCAGGAAGCGCGCGAACTCGCGCGGTTCGACGGGTTCGACCTCGTTGCGGAGCACCGCGAGCGAACGGCGACGGATGCGCCGGAGCACACCGCTGTCGCACCACTCCAGACCGGACCCGTGCGGCAGGAACTCGCCTTCGACCACCCGCCGCTCACCGCCCAATCGAGCGAGGGCGGCGGATGCCACGGCCTGGCCGATGCCGAACCGTGCTGCCACCGCGTGAACGGTGAACGGCCCGTGTGTGCGGGCGAACCGGGCGACGAGGTCTCCGAGCGGGTCGCGCACGGGCTCGCCGAACACCTCTGGCAGTCCGGGCGGGATCGGCACACCCAGGGCGTCGCGCAGCCGGCTGACGTCTTCGACCGCGACGAACCACGACTCCCCGGCGAAGCGCACGGGCGCCGCACGGCGGGTCTCGACGAGCGAGGCGAGGGCCGCGGCGGCATCCGTCTCGTCATCGACTCTCTCGGCGACCTCGTCGGCCGTGAGGGGCCCGAGATCGCTGAGCAGATCTGCGACGCCCTCTTCGCCGCGTGCGACACGTTCGGGATGGAGTCGCTGGAGCATGCGCTCGACCTCGTCGACCACCTCTGGGTCGAGCAACTCGCGCAGCTCGACGGTGCCGAGCAACTCGGCGAGGAGTGCCGGGTCGAGCGAGAGCGCCGCCGCCCGCCGCTCGGCGAGCGGGGCGTCGCCCTCGTACATGAACGCGCCGACGTACCCGAAGAGCAGGCTCGAGGCGAATGGGCTCGGCGACTCGGTGGTGACGTCGACGAAGCGCAGCTCTCGCCGCTCGATGCGCTCGGCGAGTCGTGTGAGGGCCGGCAGGTCGTAGACGTCTTGCAGGCACTCGCGCACCGCCTCGAGCACGATCGGGAACTCGGGGAAGTCGCGGGCCACCTCGAGCAGTTGCGAGGCGCGCTGCCGCTGCTGCCAGAGCGGCGACCGCTTGCCCGGGTTGCTGCGGGGCAGGATGAGCGCTCTGGCCGCGCACTCGCGGAATCGTGCCGCGAACAACGCCGAACCACCGACATTCGCCGTGACCAACTCAGTGAGCTCCGCCGGCTCGAACGCGAAGAGTTCGGCGCCCGGCGGATCGTCGCCGGTGTCGGGCATGCGCAGCACGATGCCGTCGTCGCTCGCCACCGCGTTCGAGTCGACGCCGCTCTGCTCGCGCACGCGCGCCCCGATGGCGAGCGCCCACGGCGCATGCACGCGCATGCCGTACGGCGAGTGCAGCACGATGCGCCAGTCGCCGAGCTCGTCGCGGAACCGCTCGACCACGAGGTTCGTCGCGTCGGGCACCACTCTGGTCGCCGCGCGCTGGTCGTCGATGAACTTCACCAGGTTGATCGCTGCGCGCTCGTCGAGCCCGGCGGCGCGACTGCGTACGAGGGCATCGGATGTCGGTGCACCCGCGAGTTCGGCGATGAATTCGCCGATCGCGGCTCCGAGCTCGGCAGGGCGCCCGATGCCGTCGCCCCTCCAGAACGGAAGTCGACCCGGCTCGCCGAAAGCCGGCGCCACGAGCACCCGGTCGTGCGTGATCTCTTGGATGCGCCAGCTCGTCGCGCCGAGCGCGAAGACATCGCCGACCCGCGACTCGTACACCATCTCCTCATCGAGCTCGCCGACCCGGCGGCCGGGGCCGGCCTCGCCGACCATGAACACGCCGAAGAGGCCACGATCGGGAATCGTGCCGCCGCTCGTGACCGCGAGGCGCTGGGCCCCGCGGCGGCCGACGATCGTGCCGGCGTCGCGATCCCAGACGATACGAGCGCGAAGCTCGCCGAAGCGGTCGGACGGATACCGGCCCGCGAGCAGGTCGAGGGTCGCGTCGAACGCCGACCGCGGCAACGCCGCGTACGGCGCCGCGCGGCGCACGAGTTCGAACCACGCCTCGACGTCCCACTCGTCGAGCGCGGTCGCGGCGATGGTCTGCTGCGCGAGCACGTCGAGCGGGTTGGCGGGAATGCGCAGTGCTTCGATCGCTCCACCGATCATGCGTTCGGCGACGACCGCCGAGTGCAGCACGTCGGCACGGTGTTTCGGGAAGATGAGCCCCTTCGACACCTCCCCGACCTGGTGACCGGCACGACCGAGGCGCTGCAGGCCGCTCGCGACCGAGGGCGGCGACTCGACCTGCATCACGAGGTCGACCGCGCCCATATCGATGCCGAGTTCGAGGCTCGACGTCGCCACGACGCAGCGGAGTCGGCCCGACTTCAGGTCGTCTTCGACGAGGGCACGCTCCTCTTTGCTGACCGAGCCGTGGTGCGAGCGGGCGATGACCGGCGGGGCACCACCCGTGATGCCCGAGGCGCCGACCGCTTCGGCGGGGGTGCGGCGAGTGGCCGCCGACTCGACGAGAGCGTCGACGGGCTCTGCCGTGCGCTCTGCCCATAGCTCGTTGAGCCTCGCGGTCAAGCGTTCGGCGAGACGACGCGAGTTCGCGAAGACGATCGTGGAGCGATGGGCGAGCACCTCGTCGAGGATCGCCTCTTCGACGTGCGGCCAGACCGAACCGGCACTCGTCTCGCCTGCGAGGTCCGACAGGTCGTCGACCGGCACCGTGACCTTGAGATCGAACCGCTTGCCCGAGGCTGGGGCGACGATCGTGACCTTCCGCGTGCCACCGAGGAACCGGGCGACCTCTTCGTGCGGACGCACCGTCGCCGACAGGCCGATGCGTTGCACCGGCTGCGCCGTGAGCTCGTCGAGTCGTTCGAGCGAGAGCGCGAGATGCGAGCCGCGCTTGGTGCCCGCGAGCGCGTGGATCTCGTCGACGATGACCGTCTGCACACCGCGGAGCGTCTCGCGTGCAGCCGAAGTGAGCATGAGGAAGAGCGACTCGGGGGTCGTGATGAGGATCTCGGGCGGATGCGCGACGAGCGAGCGTCGCTCGGCCGGTGGCGTGTCGCCCGAGCGGACCCCAACCGACACCTCAGGCACCTCGAGACCATGGGCGGCGGCCGTACGCGCAATGCCCACGAGCGGTGCCCGCAGGTTGCGTTCGACGTCGACGCCGAGGGCCTTCAGCGGCGAGAGGTAGATGACCCGGGTGCCCGTGGTGGTCGCGTCGGCCCCCTCGTGGTGGAGTCGGTCGATCGCCCAGAGGAACGCGGCGAGCGTCTTACCTGAACCGGTCGGCGCGACGACCAGCGAGTGATCGCCACGGGAGATCGACTGCCAGGCGCCGCGCTGTACCGCGGTGGGCGCGCGGAAGGACTCGGTGAACCACGCCCGCGTCGCAGGCGAGAACGCGTCGAGCGCTTCCGTCATGACTCCATTCAAGCGGATGCCGCCGACTGCGGGCTGAGCGTTGTGGGGTCTCGATACGCGTCCTCCTTCGTCGGGCGCTACTCGACCGACGGGGAAGGCGCTACTCGACCAGCGGGGAGGGCGCTACTCGACCGACGGGGAAGGCTACTCGACCGACGGAGTCTCCGCGCGGATCGCGGCCAGGGCACGGGAGACGGCTTCGACCGTGCGCGCGACCTGCGCGGCATCCGTGCGCCAATTGCTCACCGAGAACCGCACGACGGTGCGACCCCGCCAGCGCGAGGTCATCGCGAGCACCTCGCCGTCGGACCACAGCCGCTCGCTGAGCGCGGCTGTCGCCGCGTCGTCATCGAGCGCGATGCACACTTGTGTGAACACGACGTCGTTCAGCACCTCGACGCCCTGAAGCCGGCCGAGGCCGTCGGCGATGGCACGGGCCGATTCGGCCAGGCCGTCGACGAGGCCCGCGACCCCCGTGCGGCCGAGGGAACGCAGCACCGCCCACGTCGGCACCCCTCGCGCGCGGCGCGACAGCTCGGGCACCTTCTCGTGCGGGTCCGCACCGACGTCCGTCGCCTGCAGGTAGCTCGCGTGCATACCGAGCGCGCGGCGCATCGCCGCAGGATCACGCACGATGGCGATGCCGCAGTCATAGGGCACATTGAGGGTCTTGTGCGCATCGGTCGACCAGGAGTCGGCCCCTTCGAATCCCGCCACGAGGTGGCCGAGCGCGGAGGACGCCGCCGCCCACAGCCCGAACGCGCCGTCGACGTGCACCCAAGCGCCGGCGGCATGGGCGACTTCGATCGCGGCGGCGAAGTCGTCGAATGCGCCCGAGTGGATGTTGCCGGCCTGGAGGGCGACGATCGCCGGGCCCGTGCCCATTGCGAGCGCAGCGCTCAACTCGTCGACGCGGATGCGCCCCTGCCCGTCGGCCGGTACCGTCGTCGGCGCCCCGAGGCCGAGATAACGCGCCGCCAGGTCGACCGTGCCGTGCCGCTCTTCACCGGCGATGTACCGCACGGCCGGCGCACCGGCGAGCCCATTGGTCTCGACATCCCAGCCGACGCGGTGCAGCACCTCGTTTCGAGCGGCCGCCATGCACGAGAACTGCGCCATCGTCGCCCCGGTCGTGAACCCGACGTCACTGCCCTCCGGCAATCCGAGGATCTCGAGGAGCCACTCCCCCGCGAGCTCCTCGACGGCGACCGCACCCGGAGTGATCGCTCGCAGTCCCGTGTTCTGATCCCACGCCGAAACCAGCCAGTCTGCAGCGAGCGCGACCGGCTGCGTGCCGCCGATCACCCAGCCGTAGAAGCGAGGCGACCCGATCGCGATGAGTCCCGGCTCGGCGCCCTCTGCGAGCCGCACGAGAACATCGAGGTCTGGCTCACCGATCACGGGCAGCTCGCGCCCCAGTCGGTCCTTGATCTCATCGAGGGTCGCGCGCGGCGGAATCCGGCGCTCGCCCACCCCCGACAGCCACTCCCGTGCGTGATGACCGGCAGCCTCGAGCACTTCGTCGTACGCGGTGTCGCCACCGGTCGGCGATGTCGATCCATCCATGCCGCACCTGGATTCCGTGCGCCGCACGCACAACCCGATTGTGCGCCGCTGCAGGGGGAACGGTCAACGGCCCCATTCAGGCGACAGACGCATCCACCCGCGCGATGCCACGCCAGCGCCCACGCAATCGGCAGACGCGCGATCAGGCGAGTGGTGCGCCACCCACGAGTCTGACCGTGAGCGAATCCACCGACGTCGCAATGACGTCGTCGGCCGCCCACCGACGTGCAAGACGCGCCGTCGTCGCGTCCAGCTCGTCCCGGCTGAGCCCACCGATGAGCTCCAGGCGCACCACGAGCTCGGGACCGGCGAGTCGCGCGTCGGGGTCGCCGGCGAGGAGGGTCACACCGAGCACCGCGAGCTCCCGGTCGATCGAACGACGGAATGCGGCCTCGACCTCTCGGGATTCGAACGGCGGATGCCAGTCCTGCGACTGCGCGACCGCCCAGAGCGCCGGCCTCCGCAGCACGAATTCGGTCGCGGAGCCCGGGTCGAGCACGACGAGATCGGTGCCGTCGTCAGCGGCGGCGAGGGCGACCCGCACACCGTCGGCCGGCACCGGCCGCGCCACGGGGTTCCATCGCGACATCGCCTGCACCGAGGCGAACACCGGCAGCACCTTGCGCCCATCAGGCCCCTCGACGGTGACGATCGAGAGCTCCTGGCTCTTGTCGACAGCGAGGCCGTGCGCGCCCGTCTCCGCACCGCCGGTTCCGAGTTCGGCGAGGAGCGGGATCAGGAGACGCGATCGGGCGAACTCCGCCACAACGGCGGCCTGGCCGATCGTGCCCGCGCGGAAACCGTCCAGCGCGGCGGCGAGGGCCTCCGGTGCCCGGCCGTCGTCGGCGGCATGCGCGTTCGACTGGAACGCCCGCCCCGCCCACGGCACGCCGGCGGAGTCGGTACCAGCACCGGCACCGGCAGCCGACTGCGAGTCGACGGATGCCGCGGCATCCGTCTCACCGCGACCCGGCTCGGCGCCGGGGTCACTGCGAAGCGACATCCAGCGCCTCGGCCAACGTGAATGCACCGGCGTAGAGCGCCTTGCCCACGATGGCACCCTCGAGGCCGAGCGGCACGAGCTCGCGGAGGGCGACGATGTCGTCGAGGCTCGAGATGCCCCCCGATGCCACGACCGGGCGGTGCGTGCGGTCCATCACCTGGCGCAGCAGATCGAGGTTCGGGCCCTGCAGCGTGCCGTCTTTCGTGACGTCGGTGACGACGTATCGGGCGGCGCCGGCTTCTTCGAGGCGCTCCATGACCTGCCAGAGGTCACCGCCGTCCTGCGTCCAACCACGCGCGGCGAGCGTCGTGCCGCGCACGTCGAGCCCGATCGCGATCGCCTCGCCGTACTGAGCGATGACGGACGCCGCCCACTCGGGGTTCTCGAGCGCTGCCGTACCGAGGTTGATGCGCTTGGCGCCGATCTCGAGGGCATGCTCGAGCGACTCGTCGTCGCGGATGCCACCGGAGAGTTCGACGTTCACGCCACGCACCTGGCGGATGGCCTTCTTCAGCACGCCCGCGTTCGAGCCGCGACCGAACGCCGCGTCGAGGTCGACGAGGTGGATCCACTCGGCCCCCTGATCGGCCCAATCGACGGCCGCGTCGACGGGGTCGCCGTAGCTGGTCTCGGTGCCGGCCTCACCCTGCGTCAGGCGCACCGCCTTGCCACCGGCCACATCGACGGCCGGAAGCAAAACCAGGCGGGGGGTCTTGTTGAATTCACTCATTCACTGTCCTAGAGATCGCGGTCGCGCCTGCGAATCGGCACAGTCACAGCATCCTAGTCCGACCACGTCGCGGCGACGTGCACGTGACGCCGATGGGCTCAGTCGAGCGTGCCGAGCCAGTTGGCGAGCAAGCGGATGCCGGGCCCCGACGACTTCTCGGGATGGAACTGGGTCGCCGACAGCGGTCCGTTCTCGACGGCCGCGAGGAACCGACCGCCGTGCTCGGCCCACGTGAGCGCGGGCTTCGGGAACGGCGGCTGCACGTCGAGCAGCCACTGCTGCGCTGCGAACGAGTGCACGAAGTAGAAGCGCTCGTCTTCGATGCCCGCGAAGAGCGCGGAGCCCTCACCCGCTTCGACCGTGTTCCAACCCATGTGCGGCAGTACCGCGGCAGGCAACTCGGTGACGATGCCGGGCCATTCGCCGAGTCCTTCGGTGTCGACGCCACGCTCGACGCCCCGCTCGAACAGCACCTGCATGCCCACGCAGATGCCGAGCACCGGCCGGCCGCCGGCAAGTCGCCGATCGATGATCTCTTCACCGCGAACCGCGTGCAGTTGCTGCATGACCGCCTTGAACGCACCGACACCCGGCACGACGAGACCATCGGCCTCGAGTGCTGCGGCCCGGTCGGCGGTGACGGTGACTTCTGCGCCGGAACGCTCGAGCGCCTTCGCGGCAGAGTGCACGTTGCCCGAGCCGTAGTCGAGCACGACGACGCGCCGGGTGCGGCTCACAAAGCGCCCTTCGTCGACGGAACGCCGGACACGAGCGGGTCGAACGACTTCGCCTGACGGAATGCCCGCGCGAACGCTTTGAATTCGGCTTCGGCGACGTGATGCGGGTCGCGGCCGCCGAGCACGGTAACGTGCACGGTCAGGCCCGCGTTGAACGCGATGGCCTCGAAGACGTGCCGCACCATCGAGCCGGTGAAGTGCCCGCCGATGAGGTGGTACTCGAACCCGGTGGGCTCTCCGGTGTGCACGAGGAACGGACGCCCCGAGATGTCGACGACCGCCTGTGCGAGCGCCTCATCGAGCGGCACGAGGGCATCGCCGTACCGCGAGATGCCGCGCTTGTCGCCGAGCGCCTGCTTGATGGCCTGCCCCAGCACGATGCCGACGTCTTCGACCGTGTGGTGCACGTCGATCTCGATATCGCCGCGTGCCCGCACGGTGAGGTCGGTGAGCGAGTGCTTCGCGAACGCCGTGAGCAGGTGGTCGTAGAACGGCACGCTCGTCTCGATGTCGCTCACGCCTGTGCCGTCGAGATCGATCGAGAGGTCGATGCTCGATTCACTCGTCTCGCGCTGGACCCGGGCGGTGCGCGGCGGTCTCGTTGCGGTCATGAGTCAATCCTATTCGGGGCCGAAACGGCGATCGCTTCGAGGAAGGCGGTGGTCTCGGCCTCAGTGCCGGCCGTGACGCGCAAGTGACCGGGGATGCCGATCTCGCGGATCAGGATGCCGCGCGCGAGCAACTGATCGAAGACCGCATGCGGGTCGTCGATCCCGCCGAAGAGCACGAAGTTCGAGCCGCTGCGATATGGGTGGAACCCGAGTCGAAGGAGCTCGACCGAGATGCGCTCGCGCTGGGTGCGTATCTCATCGACCATCGCGAGCATCTCGGTCGAGTGCGCCAGGGCGCCGAGCGCAGCCGCCTGAGTGAGCGCGGAGAGGTGGTACGGCAGTCGCACGAGCCGAAGTGCGTCGATGGCGGCCGGATCACCGGCGAGGTAGCCGACGCGGGCGCCGGCGAACGCGAACGCCTTGCTCATCGTGCGCGACACGAGCAGCCGGGGCCGCCCCGGCAGCAGCGTGAGCGCACTCGGGGTTCCGGGGTCGGCGAACTCGAAGTAGGCCTCATCGACGACGACGATGCCGCGCGCCGCGTCGACGACCGCCTCGATCGTCTCGAGTGAGAGCGGCGTACCCGTCGGGTTGTTCGGCGCGCAGAGCAGCACGATGTCGGGATCGTGCTCTCGCACCGCCGACACGGCCGTTTCGGGACTGAGTTCGAACTCGTCATCACGACCGGCGGTGAGCCACTCGGTGCCGGTGCCGGAGGCCAGCAGGCCGTACATCGAATACGTCGGCGCAAAGCCCAGCACGGTGCGGCCCGGCCCGCCGTAGGCCTGGAGGATGTGCTGGAGCACTTCGTTCGAACCGTTCGCAGCCCAGATCTGCGCCGGCTCGAGGCCATGGCGCAGATAGCGGGCGAATGCACGCCGCAGCTCGGTGAACTCTCGATCGGGATAGCGATTGAGCGTGAGAATGGCGGCGGCGACACGGGCGACGACATCGTGTGCGACGTCTTCGGGAATCGGATGCGTGTTCTCGTTGACATTGAGCGCGACCGGAACTGCCTGCTGCGGAGCCCCGTACGGCGTGCGACCACGAAGGTCATCGCGGATGGGGAGGTCTTCGAGACTCGTCACCCTTCAATGCTAACGATGCGCACCGAGGTCATTCGGACGCGCCGTCATCGACCGGCGGAACCCCGACGCTTCAGACGGTCACGGGTCACGGAGCGGCGGGAAGCGCAAGGCGCTGACCGGGTTCGACCACCGCGTCATCGAGCCCGTTGAGCCGCATGATTTCGGCGATGATCTCTCGCACATCGGCCCCGGGGTCGATCGACTCGGCGATCTCCCAGAGCGAGTCGCCTTGCCCGACCGTCGTGTATTCGAACGACGCAGCCTCGAACGAGACGCCAGTGGATTCGACGTCGGCCGCGGCGCCGCCCGCGCCGATCACCGCAACGAATGCCCACACGACGAGCGGAACTGCGCCGAGCGACGTGAACACGATGCGGCCCCGTCGCGTCAGTCGGAGCCGCGTGCGCGCGGGAACAACCGACGCCGCCTCCTCTCGCTGAAGGGCACTTGGGGGCTGGAAGCCGGGCGTTGCGATCGCTGCACTCATGTCACACCTCCTGTAGGAGTCGCATCCGGCTCTCGGCCGGGAGAACCGGATGCGAAACTCTGTTCCGAACATACATTCGAATGACGAACAACGCAAGGGAAGACGCGGGGAATTCTGTCGAGCGGATTCCGCGACACACTCGAACAAATGTTTGCCGAGCGCGCGCGAGGCGGATACAGTTTCGAATATCTGGAAGAGAGTCGACCAGAGACCACCGACATCCGGCCGCGAGGCGGCCGCTACGAGGGGCGAAGACGTTGAGCACCGACATCGACGACGTGCAGGCGGCCGGCAGGCCACGCCGCCGAAAGAGCTTGAGCGCCAAGCAGATCTCGATCCTCGAGATGATCCAGCGCTCGGTCTCCAGCCGCGGCTACCCGCCGAGCATGCGCGAGATCGGCGACGACGTCGGGCTCTCCTCGCTCTCGAGTGTCACGCACCAACTGAACCAGCTCGAGCTCGCCGGGTACCTCCGGCGCGACCCCAACCGCCCTCGAGCACTCGAGGTGCTCATCGAGCTGCCGGGCGTCACCGAGCGACCCGTCACCTCTTCCGACCCGATCCCGGTCGGCGACGCGGCGATGGTGCCGCTGGTCGGCCGCATCGCCGCGGGTGTGCCGATCACGGCCGAACAGCAGATCGACGAGGTGTTCCCGCTCCCCCGTCAACTGGTCGGCAAAGGCGAGCTGTTCATGTTGAAGGTCGTGGGCGACTCCATGATCGACGCCGCGATCTGCGACGGCGATTGGGTAGTGGTGCGCTCGCAGCGCACCGCAGAGAACGGTGAGATCGTCGCGGCGATGCTCGACGGCGAGGCCACCGTGAAGGTGTTCCGCCAGCGCGACGGCCACACCTGGCTGCTGCCGCGGAACAGCGCGTTCGAGCCCATCGTCGGCGACCATGCCGAAGTGCTCGGCAAGATCGTCGCGGTGCTCCGAGCAGTCTGACCGGGCAACCCCACCGGTCAGTCATGGAGCGGCCGGCGACGGCCGGTCGCTACGCCGCGGTCCGGACTCCGGCGAGACCGCTTCCGACCGTGGCAGGCGCCAGCGCGTTGAACCAGTCGAACACCGCATCCATGAACCCGGCGTGATCGTCACGAAACACGGTGTGGCCCGTTCCGCGCAGGGTCGCCACGGTCATGCCCTGTCCGCGAAGCTGCCGGGCGACCTTCGCCGTGATGAGCAGGCTCTTCTCCGCCAGGAGCACCAGAGTGGGGGCGACGAGGCGCACGGGCGGCACCAGCGGTCGCGTATCGGTGAAACCGAGGATGGTGCGCTTGTCCCAGTCTCGAAGCGTCGCGAGCTCGATCTCGACGTCGACCGCACTCCACTTCGGATTCATGCGCACCAGCGCCGACCGGCGCGGCCTCGGTGCTATCGCGAAGAATGCCTTGAACGCCCACCCCTTCACGCCCTTCGGGAAGGAGAAGGCCGGGTCGATGTAGATCGCCGCGCGAGGCGCGAGCCGATCTGCGACGAGGCTCGCCACCAGCCCGCCGAGCGAGTGGCCCATGACGAGATCGGGAGGGCCGTCGAGCACCGGCGTGAGCGTCTCGACGACGTCGCTCGCCCATGCGGCGGGCGAGTAGTGCACGGCACGCGGACTGCGTCCATGACCTGTCAGGTCGACGGCGAGCACCCGGAACCCCTGCGCCTCGAGCTCGGCAGTCACTCGGTGCCACGCGCGGGAATCGGACATGATGCCGTGGATGAGGACCGCGGTTCGCGAACCCCGGCCGGATTCGTGGACCGCAAGTTGCATACGACCAAAGTACGCGCTGCGCCTGTGCGTCGCCTCGACACCAGCCGAGCGTCGGCCGAACACCAGCTGAGTCCCAGCCCTGCGTCGGCCGAACGTCAGCCGAGCGGATGTCGCGAGCCGCGGCATCCGCTCGCCCGTGCTACCCGGCGAGTACCGAGGCGGCGCGACCGGCCCGCACCGCACGGGTCGCCTCGACGATGTGCCGCAGCGACTCGACGGTCTCGTCGTAGCCGCGCGTCTTCAGACCGCAGTCGGGATTGACCCAGAGCCGGGTGGCGGGGATCGCGCCGGCTGCGCGTTCGAGGAGCGCCTGCACCTCGTCGACGCTCGGCACTCGTGGCGAGTGGATGTCGTAGACGCCCGGGCCGATGCCGTGGTCGAAGCCGCTCGTCTCGAGGTCGTCGACGACCTCCATACGGCTGCGGGCCGCTTCGATCGAAGTGACGTCGGCGTCGAGGTTCTTGATCGCATCGATCACGACGCCGAACTCCGAATAGCAGAGGTGCGTGTGCACCTGCGTCGCCGGGGCCGCACCGCCGGTCGAGAGGCGGAAGGCACCGACCGACCACCCGAGGTAGGCGGGCTGGTCGGCGCGCTTCAGCGGCAGCAGCTCTCGGAGTGCGGGCTCGTCGACCTGGATGACCCGGATACCGGCTGCCTCGAGATCGGCGATCTCGTCGCGCAGGGCGAGCGCAACCTGTCGCGCCGTGTCGCCGAGCGGCTGGTCGTCGCGCACGAACGACCAGGCGAGGATCGTGACGGGGCCGGTCAACATGCCCTTCATGGGCTGCTCGGTCAGCGACTGGGCGTACGCGGACCATTCGACCGTCATCGGCGCCGGCCGCGAGACATCACCCCAGAGGATCGAGGGACGCGTGCAGCGCGAGCCGTACGACTGCACCCAACCGTGCTTGGTGACCGCGAACCCGTCGAGCAGTTCGGCGAAGTACTGCACCATGTCGTTGCGCTCGGGTTCGCCGTGCACGAGCACGTCGAGCCCGAGGTCTTCCTGCAACCGCACGACGCGCTCGATCTCCTCGCGCATGAGCGAGGTGTACTCCTCACCCGTGAGCGTGCCGCCCACCAGGCCGGCGCGGGCGCGACGGATCTCGCCGGTCTGCGGGAACGACCCGATCGTCGTCGTCGGCAGCTCGGGCAGGCCGAGGGACGCCTGCGCCACAACACGCTCGTCGTAGCTCGCGCGAGCGAAGTCACTCTCAGTGAGCGACGCGAGGCGGTCGCGTACGACCGGCACGCGCACACCCGGCGCACCGCCGCGATCGGCGAGGGCAGCGGATGCCGCGGCGAGCTCGCCCTCGATCGCGGCGCGCCCGTTCGCAAGTCCGCGACCGAGCGCGGCCACCTGGCCGACCTTCTGGTCGGCGAACGCGAGCCAGCCGACGAGTCGTGCATCGAGCGCATCCTCGTCGTCGACGTCGTGCGGCACGTGCAGCAACGAGGTGGAGGTGGAGACGGCGACGGTCGCGGTGAGGCGCTGAGCGGCCTCGAGCTGTTCGAATGCGGCGGCGAGGTCCCCGCGCCAGATGTTGTGCCCGTCGATGACGCCCGCGACCACCGTCTTCGCCGCGAGCGACTCGGCCGTCGCCGGGTCGAGCGACGCGGGCAGTACGCCGCGCACGAGGTCGAGGCCGATCGCCTCCACCGGGGTGGCTGCGAGGGCGGACAGCGCGTCGTCGAGCGAGCCGTATGGTGCGGCGACGAAGATCGCCGGGCGGCGTTCGAGGGAGCCCAGCGCGTCGTAGGCCGCAGCGACGGATTCGAGCACCCGGTCGCGTGCGACATCGATGCTCTCGCTCACGAGGGCGGGCTCGTCGAGTTGCACCCATTCGGCACCTGCTTCGGCGAGCTCCTCGAGCAGCGCCGCGTAGACGGGCACGAGGTCGGCGAGCCGGTCGATCGGCTGGAAGCTCTCGGGAGCCCCGTCGGCCGCCTTCGCGAGCAGCAGGAACGTGACGGGGCCGACGATCACGGGCCGGGTCACGAAGCCGGCGGCCTTCGCCTCGGCGAATTCGGCGAGGATCCGCTCGGCGTGCAGGGAGAAGTCGGTGTCGGGGGCGATCTCGGGGACGAGGTAGTGATAGTTCGAGTCGAACCACTTGGTCATCTCGAGCGGAGCGTCGTCGCCGACACCGCGGGCGATCGTGAAGTACCCCGCGAGGTCGATACCCCCATGCTCATCGGCGAGCCTCGCGAAACGTGGTGGGACCGCACCGACGGCCACGGCGGTATCGAGCACCTGGTCGTAGAACGAGAAGGTCTCGGGAATCGCCGAATCCGTGCGGGCCAGGCCGAGGGAGGCGAGGCGCTCACGTGTCGCGGCTCGCAGTTCGGCGGCCGTCTGCTCGAGTTCGTCGGCGGAGATCGAACCGGCCCAGAACGCCTCCACGGCTCGCTTCAGTTCGCGTCGGCGCCCGATGCGCGGATATCCCAGGATCGTGGCGATCGGGAAGGCGGGGGCATGGGTGGTCATCGTGCGGTGTTCCTTTCGTCGGCGAGCCGCTCGGCTCGCAGCCCGAGCCGGTCGACGACGTCGAGTACGGCCTCATGGCGGTTGAAGGTATAGAGGTGCAGGCCGGGGACGCCACCCGCGATCACGTCGGCGGAGAGCCGGGTGGCGAAGGCGATGCCGAGCTCTGCCTGCGCCGCGGCATCCGGCTCGATCTCGAGGTTGATCGCCAGCTCGGCGGGCGGTTCGACAGCGGTCAACTCGGTCAGGCGGGCCAGGCGAGCGGGCGTCGTGACGGGCATGATGCCCGGCAGGATGGGGATCGTCACGCCGCCCGCACGGGCACGCTGAACGAAGCCGAGGTAGTCGTCGGCACGCCAGAACAGCTGCGTGATCGCGAGGTTCGCACCCGCGATCTCTTTCGCGAGCAGGGTATCGACGTCTTGCCCGACGTCGCGCGATCGCGGATGTCCGCTGGGGAACGCCGCAACCGCGACACGTTCGGGGCGAGGCCGTTCCCTGATACGAGATGCCCCTGGATTTCCGGGCACGCCGATCTGGCCGAACGGCTCCCGTTCCTCCTGTACCCGGTGGATGAGTTGCACGAGCTCAGCGGCGCTGCCGAGGTCACCGATGCCGGCATCGGGGTCGGCATCGGTCGGCGGGTCGCCGCGCAGCGCCAGGAAGCTCGTGATGCCCGCATCGAGGAACTCTCGCACGAGCCGGTTGGCCTCGGCGTGGGAGGAGCTCACGCACGTGAGGTGGGCCATCGCTTCGACATGCGTATGCTCGAGCATGTATCGCAGCACCGTGAGGGACCGCGCGCGGGAACTGCCGCCGGCGCCGAAAGTCACCGAGATGAACGCCGGATCGACCTCGGCGAGCCGATCGATGGTACGACCGAGGGCCAGCGCCGCGGCATCGGTGCGCGGCGGGTAGAGCTCGAAGGAGATCGGCAGCCTGGGCCGACAGTCGTCGCCCGATGCATCGGATGAGGTCGGTGACATGGTGCTCCTGCTGGCGAGCGGCAACGGGGCGAACACGGCAGGCCGCGCTCCCCCGGCCGGAACGGCGGGTAGGTCTCGCGGGCGGGTGCCGGGCTCGGCGGTCGCTCCGTGTGGTCGGCTTCGGGCCGATCACAGATCGATCAAGAGCGACGATACGCCTCATCGGCCGTCGGCGAACGTCTGTGACGCGAGGTGACACGAGGTCGCGGCATCCCTCGAGCCAGAGAGTCATGGATGCCTCGGCGCTCGCGCCTCCGCGACGACCGCGCCGATCAGTCTCGGGCTGCTCCTGCGGCGCGCACTGGTCGGCAGCGCCGCCGGTCGTTCACGCCCGGACGGACGCCGCCGCGAACTCCTCGAGCTGGCCCGCGAGTTCGGGCGAAGCAAGCGCGCGAACGCGGGTGCCGTCTTCGGCATACTCGATCGACAGCACTCGCCCGGTCTCGTGGAGCGTTGAGACGACATCGCCCCGGTCGTACGGTACGAGCAGGTCGATCTCGACGGCGGGGTCGGGCAGCATGCGCGCGATCGCCTCGAGCACCTCGGGGATGCCCTCGCCCGTGCGTGCCGAGGCGAAGATCGCGCCCGGTTCGAGCCCGCGCAGCACGAGACGGTCTTCAGGCGTCACGAGGTCGGCCTTGTTGAAGACGATGAGCTCGGGGATGTCGCGTGCCCCGACCTCGCCGATGACGTCGCGCACTGTCGCGATCTGCCCGGCGGGGTCTGGGTGGGCGGCGTCGACGACGTGCACGATGAGGTCGGAATCGGCGACCTCCTCGAGAGTCGACCGGAAGGCCTCCACGAGCTGGTGCGGCAGATTGCGCACGAAGCCGACCGTATCGGCGATCGTGTAGACGCGCCCGTCGGCCGTCGTGTTGCGGCGCACCGTCGCATCGAGGGTCGCGAAGAGGGCGTTCTCGACGAGCACCCCGGCGCCCGTGATGCGGTTCAGGAGGCTCGACTTGCCGGCGTTCGTGTAACCCGCGATCGCAACGGACGGCACTGCGTTGCGCTTGCGGTTGGCGCGTTTGGCTTCACGCGCGGGCTTCATGCCGACGATCTGCTTGCGCAGCTTCGCCATGCGCGAGTGGATGCGGCGCCGGTCGAGCTCGATCTTCGTCTCACCGGGGCCACGGGAGCCCATGCCCGCACCGGTGCCGCCGACCTGGCCGCCGGCCTGTCGGGACATCGACTCACCCCAGCCGCGAAGCCTGGGAAGCAGGTACTCGAGTTGGGCGAGTTCGACCTGCGCCCTGCCTTCACGGCTCTTCGCGTGCTGGCTGAAGATATCGAGGATCACGGCGGTTCGGTCGATGACCTTGACCTTGACCGCGTCTTCGAGCGCGCGACGCTGGCTGGGCGCGAGTTCGGTGTCGGCGACGACCGTGTCGGCACCGAGGGAGGAGACGATGTGCCGCAGCTCTTCGACCTTGCCACGGCCGAGGTAGGTGCTCGGGTCGGGATGCGGTCTGCGCTGCAGCACTCCGTCGAGCACTCGGGCGCCTGCGGTCTCAGCGAGGGCGGCGAGCTCCCGCATGGAGTTCTCGGCCTCGTCTTGGGAGCCCTGCGAGTACACACCGATGAGTACGACGTTCTCGAGGCGAAGCTGTCGGTACTCGACCTCGGTGACGTCTTCAAGTTCGGTGGAGAGCCCTCCCACCCGCCGGAGGCCCGCTCGCGCCTCGCGGTCGTACTGCTCGCCGTCGGTGTCGGAGTCGGCGCCGAAGGCCGCTTCGGGCGCCATGAGCGCCGCTGCGGCATCGGAACCGAAGCGCGACACTCCGGCCTTGGTCTCAGCGCCACGGAGCACCCGCTCGACGGCATCGTCTGCGGAGTTCTGTTCGGCGTCATTCATCGTGTTAACCCTAGTTCCCGTCGCTGCGATAGGTTCCCCTGTATGGCCCCCGACCACTATTTCTCCTCTCGTCCGGGCGGCGAGGCCACTCTCCGCACCATCACCGCCACCATCGCGGGGCGCGAACTCTCGCTCTCCACCGCCGGCGGCGTGTTCAGCCCCGAGCATCTCGACACCGGCACCCGCATCCTTCTCGACCGTGCCCCCGCACCTCCAGCGACGGGCGACCTGCTCGATCTCGGCTGCGGGTGGGGTGCGATCGCGATCTCACTTGCGCTGCGATCTCCGGACGCCACCGTGTGGGCCGTCGACGTGAACGAGCGAGCTCTCGACCTCGTGCGTCGCAACACTGGTCGTCTCGGCATCACCAATGTCAACGCGGCGCTGCCTGGCGATGTTCCCGCGGACGTTCGATTCGCCGGCATCTGGTCGAATCCGCCGATCCGTGTCGGCAAAGCCGAATTGCACGCGATCCTCACGCAGTGGCTGCCCCTCCTCCAAGACGACGCGAGTGCGTGGCTCGTCGTGGCCAAGCATCTCGGCGCCGAGTCGCTGCAACGCTGGATCGCCGAAGAGCTCGGCCTCGAGGTCGACCGCGCGGCGCAAGACAAGGGATTCCGTGTACTCGAGGTACGCCACGCTGCAACCGCTCAGTGATGCATTCGTACGAACACGTCAGGCGAGGCTGAGTACTCCGTCGAAGACGAGCTCGGCGGGCCCTGACAGCGCGACGTGCTCGCCGTCGTCGGCCTGGAACATGCGCACACCCAGCACGCCACCGGGTACCTGAACCCGCCACGTGCCTGGCGCAGACTCGCCCGCCCAGTGCCGCACCGCGAGCGCCGCCGCCACCGCACCCGTGCCGCACGAGAGGGTCTCACCCGAACCACGCTCGTGCACCCGCATGCGGATGCGACCGACTCCGTCTTCGACGAGCGGCTCGGCGGGCACGACGAACTCGATGTTGGCACCGGCCTCGGGCACCGGCTCGAGCACCGGCTGGTACGCGAGATCGAGCCCCTCGAGCTCATCGTCATCGGCCAAGGCGACCACGATGTGCGGATTGCCGACGTCGATACCGAGTCCGGGGCGGGCGACCGGGAGGCTCTTGGCGCGCACGAGCGGCTCCCCGCCGGCGAGACGCCAGCGACCGAGGTCCGCCTCGAAGCCCGACGCGCTGCGGCGGACGGTGCGCACTCCGGCGCGCGTGCCGATCGCGATCGAAGCATCGGGGCCGAGATCGGCCAACCCCTGATCGAGCAGGTAGCTCGTGAACACCCGAATTCCGTTGCCGCACATCTCGGAGACGGTGCCGTCGGCGTTCCAGTAGTCCATGAACCACAGCGCTTGCGCGTTCTCGGCGAGAGCAGCCGCACCGTCGGCGAGGTTCGCGGAACGCACGGCACGGATGACCCCGTCGCCGCCCACGCCGAAGTGGCGGTCGCAGACGGCGGCGATCTGGACGGGCGTGAGTTCGGTCTCGCCTTCGGGATCGCTGAAGAGCACGAAGTCGTTGCCGGTGCCCTGCCCCTTGGTGAACCGCAGATCAAACGCCATCGGATCAGTCTATGGCCGCCTGGCGGGCGAGTTCCGTGGCTCGGGCGAACGAGTCGTCTGCGTCGATCGTGGCGGCATCTCGATACCGCTTGAACCAGCTCACCTGGCGCCGTGCGTAGGTGCGCGTGAGCTGCTGCGTCTCGGCGATCGCCTCTGCGCTCGACATGCGCCCCGTGATCTCACCGAGTGCTTGGGCGTACCCGATGGCTTTGCGAGCGGTGACCCCGCGCTCGAGGCCCTTCGGGATGAGCCCGCGCACCTCGTCGATGAGGCCGCCTCGCCACATCCGCTCGACGCGCGCATCCAGCCGCTCCACCAGGGGTGCGCGCTCGCTTCGGAGATGCACCACGCGATGCGCGCGCCACGGCACGGGTTGGTCGGGCAATCGCGCCGCCTTCGGTTCGCCGGTGACCTCGATGACCTCGAGCGCGCGTACGAGGCGGCGGCCGTTCTGCGCGTCGACACTCGCGGCTGTTGCGGCATCGATCGCGCGCAGCCGCGCATGCAAGAGCCCCGGGCCCTGCTCCGCGAGTTCGGCTTCGAGGCGGGCGCGCACCGCAGCATCCGTGCCGGGAAACCGGAAGTCGTGGATGACCGACGAGACGTAGAGTCCGGATCCACCGACCAGCAATGCGACGCCGCCGCGTGAGAGCACGTCGTCGATCGCGGCGCGGGCCGCCGACTGGTATTCGGCGACGGATGCCTCGGCGACGACGTCGAGCACGTCGAGCAGGTGGTGCGGCACCCCGTGTCGCTCATCGAGCGGGAGCTTCGCCGTGCCGATGTCCATTCCGCGGTAGAGCTGCATCGCGTCGGCGTTCACGACCTCCGCGGTGCGACCGTCTCGTGTGAGCGCCCCGGCGAGATCGAGCGCGAACGCGGACTTGCCGGTGCCCGTCGCGCCGACGATCGCGATGAGGGTCACGTCAGCGTTGGCCGTCGGCGGGATCGTAGATCGGCATGGTGCCCACTCCGGGCGAGACGAGCGGTTCGGCCCCGCGGGCTCGCAGCGTCGGCAGGCCGAGCGAGACGCGACCGGCGACGGATGTGCCGGGGGCGGCCGGGACGGCGCAGCTCTCTGCTTGGGCTCGATCCCATGCGTCGCCGGCCTGGGTGCGACGAATGCGCAATGGCGCATCGTCGACTGAATCGGCGAGCAGGTGGAACGGTGCGGCCTGCGTGATGGTGACGGAGACGACGTCGCCCGGGCGCGGCACCTCGGAGCCCTCGGGCACCTCGAAGTGCACGAGTCGACTGTCTTCGGCGCGACCGCTCAGCCGATGGGTCGCGTCGTCCTTCTTTCCGTCGGCGTTCGAGACGAGCACTTCGACGGAGTGGCCGACGAGTCGTTGGTTCTCTTCCCAGGAGATGCGATCTTGCAGGGCGGCGAGTCGTTCGTATCGCTCCTGAACGACCGCCTTCGGTACCTGGTCCTCCATCGTGGCGGCGGGGGTGCCGGGCCGAATGGAGTACTGGAAGGTGAACGCCGAGGCGAACCGCGCTGCTTCGACGACGCGAAGGGTCTCTTGGAAGTCCTCTTCGGTCTCGCCGGGGAAGCCCACGATGATGTCGGTGGAGATCGCGGCGTTGGGAATCTTCGCGCGCACGCGGTCGAGGATGCCGAGGAACTTCTCGGAACGGTAGGAGCGGCGCATCGCCTTGAGGATTCGGTCGGAACCCGACTGGAGCGGCATGTGCAGCTGCGGCATGACGCTCGGCGTCTCAGCCATCGCATCGATGACGTCATCGGTGAAGGCAGCGGGGTGCGGGCTCGTGAATCGGATGCGCTCGAGTCCGTCGATCTGGCCGGCTGCTCTGAGCAACTTGCCGAACGCCTGCCGGTCGCCGAACTCGACCCCGTAGGAGTTCACGTTCTGGCCGAGGAGTGTGATCTCGACGACGCCGTCGTCGACGAGCGCCTGGATCTCGGCGAGGATGTCGCCCGGGCGTCGGTCTTTCTCTTTTCCGCGCAGCGCAGGCACGATGCAGAAGGTGCAGGTGTTGTTGCAGCCGACCGAGATCGACACCCAGCCGCTGGAGCTCGAGTCGCGCTTGCTCGGCAGCGTCGACGGGAAGACCTCGAGCGAGTCGAGGATCTCGAGTTGCGCTTCGTCATTGTGGCGGGCGCGCTCGAGCAGGCTCGGCAGGGAACCCATGTTGTGCGTGCCGAACACGACATCGACCCAAGGCGCCTTCTCGAGGATGACGTTCTTGTCTTTCTGCGCGAGACAGCCGCCGACCGCGATCTGCATGCCCGCGTGCCGCCGCTTCACCGAGGCGAGGTGGCCGAGGTTGCCGTACAGCTTGTTGTCGGCGTTCTCTCGCACCGCACAGGTGTTGATCACGACGATGTCGGCTTCGGCGCCGTCGGCGGGAACATAACCTGCGGCCTCGAGGGAGCCCGAGAGCCGCTCCGAATCGTGCACGTTCATCTGGCAACCGAAGGTGCGGACCTCGTAGGTGCGCGGCGACGCTGCCGCTTCAGCGACCTGGTCGCGGGGTGTCTCATGAAGGGAGACGTCGTGAATGGTGCTCATGATCGCACCAGTTTACGAGCCATCCGCCGAGAGTGCCGCCGTCACCGCCTCGCGCACGATATGGCCGGGGTACCCGCGGCGCTGGAGGAACGCAGACAGGCGCCGTTCGGCGGTCTGCCGGTCGAGGCCCCTGAGCTGACGCGCTCGGCGCTCGGCGACCGCGCGCGCGTTCTCGAGCTCGGTCTCAGGGTCGAGGTCTTCGACGGCTTCACGAGCAAGCGAGGCGTCGACACCGCGGCGCCCGAGCTCTTGCAGGATCGCTCCGCTGCCTCGGCCTTTGCGCACGCCGTGGCTGTGCACGAGTTGTTCGGCGAGCCGGGCGTCGTCGAGGTACCCGAGTCGCTCGTAACGCTCGAGCCAGTCTTCGACCTCGCTGTCGTCGAGTCCGTGTTCGACGAGCACCGCGCGCACCTCTGACGTCGACAACGCCGAGCGACGAAGCCTGGAGACGACGAGCCGATCGATGCGCGCGTCTCGCTCTGCGCCGCTCTCGTCGGGAGCCGACTCCTCAGCCTCTGTCGCCCGCCGGCGAGCGCCACGGGCACTCGGAGCCGAAGGCTCCATCGCCGGCGCAAGCGCCGCAGACTCTCTCGTCAGCGCAGGAGCCGCAGGCTCTTTCATCGGTGCAGGAGCCGCAGGCTCCTTCGTCGGCGTGCGCCGGCGAGCACCATCGGCGCGACGTGCCGCAGGCTCTTTCGCCCACGGCAGGTAGGTGACCGGGGCGAGCCGCTCAGACGATGCATCGTTCATTTCAGTGCCCACCCCGGTCATCTCCGCTCGTTCGCGGTACCCAATTGGTCAGGCGCCCTTGCGCCCGAGCTTCGGCTCGATGGACTCGACGTTCGACGGAACCGCCGCAACGGCCGGTTGGCCGACGTTGAGCTTGACGAGGATCTTCTGCTCGATGTCGGCGGCGATGTCAGGGTTCTGCAACAGGAAGTTGCGGGCGTTCTCTTTGCCCTGGCCGAGCTGATCGCCGTCGTAGGTGTACCACGCACCCGACTTCTTCACGATCGCCTGATCGACGCCGAAGTCGATGAGACTGCCCTCGCGCGAGATGCCGGTGCCGTACAGGATGTCGAACTCCGCCTGCTTGAACGGCGGCGCCATCTTGTTCTTCACGACCTTGACCCGGGTGCGGTTACCCACTGCTTCCGTGCCGTCTTTCATCGTCTCGATGCGACGGATGTCGAGTCGCACCGAGGCGTAGAACTTCAGTGCCTTGCCGCCCGCGGTGGTCTCGGGGCTGCCGAAGAAGACACCGATCTTCTCGCGCAACTGGTTGATGAAGATCATGGTCGTGTTGGTCTGGCTGAGGCCACCCGTGAGCTTGCGGAGCGCCTGCGACATGAGGCGGGCCTGGAGGCCCACGTGCGAGTCGCCCATCTCGCCCTCGATCTCGGCGCGAGGCACGAGCGCCGCGACCGAGTCGATGACGATGAGGTCGATCGAGCCGGAGCGCACGAGCATGTCGGCGATCTCGAGCGCCTGCTCGCCCGTGTCTGGCTGGGAGACGAGAAGGGCATCGATGTCGACGCCGAGCTTCTTGGCGTATTCGGGATCGAGCGCGTGCTCCGCGTCGATGAACGCCGCGATGCCGCCGGACTTCTGCGCGTTGGCGATGGCGTGCAGCGTGAGCGTGGTCTTGCCCGAGGATTCGGGGCCGTAGATCTCGACGATGCGGCCGCGCGGGATGCCCCCGATGCCGAGCGCGATGTCGAGCGCGATCGAGCCGGTCGGGATGACCTCGACGGGGGCGCGATCTTCGCTGCCGAGGCGCATGACCGAGCCCTTGCCGAATTGGCGGTCGATCTGTGCGAGCGCGGTTTCGAGTGCCTTCTCGCGGTCTGCTGCTGATGCCATGGGTGGGGCTCCTTCTTGCTCGATTGCTGCTGCCTGTAGGCTGTCGTTCCACGTTGCGGGCCCAGACCGGCTGGCGCTGGCCCGCGGCGTCTCGCGACAAGGCGGTGCGGTGTGTTCCGACGCATCGACCGTATGGTCGGCCACCGACATCCGACGCCGGTTCGGCGAAGAATGTGGACGGATGCGCTGTTGCTCCTGCTGTTGAGGAGCCTAACGCAGTCTCCGAACGCATGTTCGAAGAAACGCCCGCGTGTCGAACACTTCTTCGGGCGCGATGGGGTGACCGAACGGACTACGGCTGCCCAGGCGAACGAGACTCCCCCGGAACCGGCCTACCGGCTCCGTGCCGACGCGACTCGGGGACATCCGTCGCCTCGCAGAGCGCCAACCAGACCTCGCGAGGCCGAATGCCCGCAGCGAGCGCCTCGCGTGCCGTGCGGTCGCCGAGCGACGCGAGCACCAGGTCGCCCACGATCACGCTGCCGTAGCCCGCGCCGAACTCGGTTTCGACCGCGGTATGGAACTCGCTCAGCTTCACGGGTGCCTCCCGGACAGGCGATCGGCCGGTCCGAGGACCGGCCGATCGCCAAAACGTTGAATAGTCAGCTCGCAAGTGGGTGGTGGTCAGCGGACCATCATGTCGGCGTCGAACTCGGCGACGAGCTCGTCTGGCAGGCTGTCGGGCACTACCGAGAGGCCTTCGATCACGGCGATACGGTCGCCGACCTCGTGCATGATCACCGAGATGGGCGTGTCGAGTGCATCGGCGACCGACGCGAGAATCTCTGACGAGGCCTCTTTCTGGCCACGCTCAACCTCGCTCAAGTAGCCGAGCGCGACGCTCGCCTTGGAAGCGACCTGACGAAGGGTACGGCCCTTCTGCAGGCGGAAGTCCCTCAGCACATCGCCGATCTCCTGTCGAACCAGGACCATCGGGAACCTCCTTCTCTCTGCCTACGACTCTGCTGGAGCCGGAAACCGGAGCGTCAGTCTACCTGACTCTCCGTGCTTCCAATCTAGCGTTGCACACTGGGGCTTTCGTGTGAACCTGCCACATGTAACAGGGTGTTCACGAAGACTATTCCGAGTGCCGCCGGTCGACTTCCGAGATATCCACGACGAGCGGTCGGATGCTTCGAGGCGGATCAGTCTCGTGCGAGCCGATCGAGCGCGGCGTCGAGCACCGCGACCACCGTCGCCGCGCGGATCTCGGCGCGACTGCCATGCAGCGCGAGCGCGATCGACTCGATCTCGTCGCCGAATGCGACGCCGAGGAAGACGGTTCCGGGCGACTTCCCGTCTTGACCGGTCGGGCCGGCGACGCCCGTCGTCGAGATGCCGAGGTCGGCCGCACGACCGTCGACCGCGAGCGCGCGGCGAACGCCGTCGGCCATCTGCCGAGCGACCTCGGGGTGCACGGCGCCCTCACTCGCGAGCAGCTCGGCCGAGACCCCCAGCACCGACCGCTTCACGTCGGTGTCGTACGCGACCACGCCGCCGTTCACCACGACGGATGCGCCGGGGATGCTCGTGAGTTCGGCGACGACGAGACCGCCTGTCAGCGACTCGGCGACGGCGATGCGCAGGCCGCGATCGGTGAGCTCGGCGATCAGCCGAGCTGCCGAGTCGACGGTCGCGCGAGGCATCCGCTCTCGCCCGTCTCAGCTCGCATCGCGCGAGGCGCGTGCGAGGCGCACGGCATCGCGCACGTACAGGAGCCCTGACCACAGCGTGAGGGCCAGCGCCAGCGCCATCACGGTCCAGTTCACCCAGAGCACCCAGTCGCCGAGAATGGTCCAGAGCGGCACGAGTGCGAGCGAGATCGCGACCGCCTGCACGACCGTCTTCAACTTGCCGCCCGATGACGCGGGCACGACGTTGCCTCGGCGTAGCTCGAAGAGCCGCCAGACGGTGATGCCGACCTCACGGACGACGATCACGATCGTCACCCACCACCACAGCTCGCCGAGGATCGAGAGGCAGACGAGGGCGCCGCTCGTGAGCAGCTTGTCGGCGATCGGATCGAGGATTTTGCCGAGGTCGGTGACGAGCCCGCGTGAACGTGCGATATGCCCGTCGATGCCGTCGGTGGCGATCGCCAGGATGAAGAGCACGGCCGCCGCCCAGCGCAGCCAGCCGTCTTCGCCGGCGTCGGCGAGCAACATCCAGAAGAACACGGGCGCTGCGAGGATGCGCACGACCGTGATCGCGTTCGGAAGGTTCCAGTTCGCCGATCGCGGGGGGCTTCCGGCGGAGGAGGTCATACGTCCAGACTACCGGGCGCGCCGTACGCGGGCCGAGCTCAATCGCGCCCGGTGAGACCCCATGCGTCTTCGTCAGCGTCTCCGTCGACCTCTGGGCGACCCTCGCTCATGCGGGCGACGGGATCGTCGTATCGAGCGTCGGGGGCGTCGTATGCCTCGGTCGGGGCGATGCCGTCGCCGAGCGGACCCGTCTGCGCCGCAGGAGCCGGAGCCGCGGCCGCCGTTGCCGCCGGCGCCACCGCGCGCGGGGCCGGAGCACTGGCCGGTTCTTCGCCTCGGAGACGTGCGAGCACACCGGCCAGCTGCTCGACGGTCACCAGCACGTCGCGCGCCTTCGACCCCTCGGAGGGTCCGACGATCTCGCGCGACTCCAGGAGGTCCATGAGGCGGCCGGCTTTCGCGAAGCCCACCCGCAGTTTGCGCTGCAGCATCGAGGTCGAACCGAATTGCGTCGACACCACGAGCTCGGCCGCCGCGAGCAGCAGCTCGAGGTCGTCGCCGATGTCGGAGTCGATCTGTTTACGGTCGACGGATGCCGCGACATCCTGCCGGTACTCCGGCCGTGCCTGCCGCGTGACGTGCTTCACGACCTTCTCGATCTCGGCCTCGGTGACCCAGGCGCCCTGCACGCGGATCGACTTCGAGGCGCCCATCGGCAGGAACAGCGCGTCGCCCTGACCGATGAGCTTGTCTGCGCCCGGCTGGTCGAGGATGACGCGGGAGTCGGTCACGCTCGTGACGGCGAACGCAAGTCGCGACGGAACGTTCGCCTTGATGAGACCCGTCACGACGTCGACAGACGGCCGCTGAGTCGCGAGCACGAGGTGGATACCGGAAGCGCGCGCGAGCTGGGTGATGCGCACGATCGATTCCTCGACGTCTCGGGGCGCGACCATCATGAGGTCGGCGAGCTCGTCGACCACCACGAGCAGGTAGGGGTAGGGCTTGAGCTTCCGCTCGGAACCGGCGGGCAGCACGATCTCTTCGTTGACGACGGCCTTGTTGAAGTCGTCGATGTGGCGGAAGCCGAACGACGCGAGATCGTCGTAGCGCATGTCCATCTCTTTCACGACCCACGACAGCGCCTCTGCGGCCTTCTTCGGGTTCGTGATGATGGGGGTGATCAGGTGAGGCACGCCCGCGTACGGCGCGAGCTCGACGCGCTTCGGGTCGATCAGCACCATGCGCACGTCTGAGGGCTTCGCGCGCATGAGCAGCGACGTGATCATCGAGTTGACGAAGCTCGACTTGCCCGAGCCCGTCGAGCCGGCGACGAGCAAGTGCGGCATCTTGGCGAGGTTCGCGACGACGTAACCGCCGCCGACGTCTTTGCCGACGCCGATCGTCATGGGGTGCTTCGCGTTGACGGCTGCGCCGGAGCGCAGCACGTCTCCGAGGGTGACGGTCTCGCGGTCGGCGTTCGGGATCTCGACGCCGATCGCACTCTTGCCGGGAATCGGCGAGAGGATGCGCACCTCGTTGGAGGCGACCGAGTAGGCGAGGTTCTTCGAGAGTGCGGTGACCCGCTCGACCTTGACGCCCGGGCCGAGCTCGATCTCGTACTGCGTGACGGTCGGTCCGCGCGAGAAACCGGTGACCTTCGCGTCGACGCCGAATTGGTCGAGCACCGCGGTGATCTGGCGCACGACGTCGTCGTTCGCCTGGGAGCGCGACTTCGGGGGCGGACCGGCCGCCAGACTCGACGATGCGGGCAAGTGATACGGACGATCCGGCTCGGCTGCCGCTTCCGGCTCGAATTGCGAGGGCTCCGCGCCTGCCGCCGCGGGAACGACGGCGCCGCCCGCATCGACCTCGTCGAAGACCGCGAGCACGTTCGTCGCCCCTGCGTCGTCACCGCGAAGGCCGGTGCCGCCGCGCGGCACGTCGCCCGTGAAGCCCTGCAGGGCCGACTCGGCACGCTCGAGGTCACCGAGTACCTCGGTGTCATAGCTGCTCGGAGCGGCCGCGACCTCGAGCGGCGTCTCGAAGCTGCCTGCGGCAGAACCCGCGCCGAAGACCTCGGTGAGGCCTTCCACTCCCGGCGCTTCGAACGACGGGTCCTCTTCGCGATTGGAATCGTTGCGACGCCACCACGGCACGAGACCGCCACGACCTGTGTCTTCGCCGTCGCCGTCTGCGTCGAGCGCGTCGAGGCCAGACAGTTCGGTCTGCACCGCCTTCTTGCGATCGCGACGCGACGGCTTCGGCCCGACTTCGGTCACGGGTTCGTCGTGCGTCGCCCCGAAGAGCCACTCGTAGAGCTCGCGGAACCGCGCCGGAATGCGGTTCGGCGGCGTCTTCGTGATGATCAGCAGCGCCAGCAGGAGGAGGACGATGACGACTGCCGTGGCCCCGGCCTGCGTGATCAGCGCGGTGAGCGGAGCCGCCACCATCCAGCCGAGGACGCCGCCCGCGCGGGCGAGCACGGCCATGCCCTCGCGGGGCTCGGGCAGGCCGCCGAAGAGGTGGCAGAGCGCGGAGACCGTGAGGAGCAACAGGCCGAGGCCGATGCCGATGCGGGTGTTGTCGTGCACGGAACTCGGGTGCCGGAAGAGCCACACGGCGAAGAGCAGCATGACGACGGGCAAGGCGAACGCGACGCGGCCGAACAGGCCGCCGAACGTCCACGAGTCGAGCGCCTGCGCGATGGGGTCGTTGATGAAGAACCACTCGACGACCGCACCGGCGATGGCGAGCACGACGATGAAGAACGGCAAGCCGTCGCGGCGCTCCTCTTTCGAGAGCGTCTCGGGTCCGAGTGCACGGGCGGCGCCGCCGGTGAGGTGAGCGAGTCCCATCCACGCGCGCACGACCACGTTCGGTCTCTCGGGCGTCTGGGACGTCTTCTTCGACGCGGCGGCACGAGTGCTCGCCGCGGGCAGCTTCTTCGTGGGCGCCGTGCGCGAACTCGAAGCACGCGAAGACGTGCCCGAGGCACGACCGTTCGACCTGGTGCTCGTAGCCATGCCCATAAGGCTACGGCCGCGCGCCCCCACCGGGTGTCAGCCGGACGCGAGTGTTCGCGATCCGCGAGGCGCATCCTGGGCCTGCGAAGCGCTCGACGGCTGGGCGCGCGATGGCGGACGCACGACGGCGGGGGCGCACGACGCTGACCGCACGACGATGCAGGTCACCGCAGCGACCGCACCATCGTGTCGCGGCCGGCGTGAGCGTCGACGATCGCGAAGCCCTCGGAGCGATACAACGACTCAGCGAAGTACTCCGCAGTTCAGAGCCTCCGAACCCTCAGAATCGGATCGCGTCGATGACCTTCACGCGCACCGCGCCGAGCGCAGGCAGGAGACCCGCGAGCGCGCCCACCGCGACCGCCGCGCCGATGCCGATGACCGCCGCCTCGATCGGGAATCCGGGAAGGTCCTGCACCTCGACGCCGCCCAGAGCCATGCCCATGAGCGGGCTGCGCACGAGCGCGATGGCGACTCCGACGCCGACGACGCCCGCCACGAAGGTGCCGACGACGGTCTCCATGAGCACGGAGAAGAACACCCTCCCGGCGGTCGCACCGAACGAGCGCCGCACTCCGATCTCCCTGATGCGGCCGCGCACGGTCACGAGCGCGATCGTCAGGAGGCCGAGCGCACCGAGCAGCAGGATCACGACCGCCACCCCGGTGACGAGGAGCTTGATCGGCAGGAACGGGTCGCCCTCTTGGGCCGCGTAGTCGGTGCGATATCCGTCGACCGTCGCGCCTCCACCCAGTTCGGCCATGAAGGCCTGCTTCATCGACTCGGTGAGCTCGTCGGCCGAGCCGTCGGGAACCCACATCTCGTACGCCGGCATGTACTCGCCCATCATCGGATCGGGCGTCGCAGACTGCAGCGGCAGGAACCCGTCGGCCAGGATGAACCCGCTCGGCTCGGTGTCCCACTCGCTCTGCGCGGGAGTGACGCCGATGATCACGCCCGTGGTCTGGCCCTTCCCGATCAGTTCGACCGTCGGATGGGTTGCGAGCGACGGACTCCCGAGCCGTTCCCAGAAGGCCTCGCTCACGATGACCGCCGGTGCCAGCCGATCGGCATCGCGCTCGGAGAACCAGACCCCCTCCATCAGGCGCACGCGGTGCATGATGCCGAAGTCGGGATCGACGACCTGCATCTGCACCGGCACCGCGCCGTCGACGAATTGCACCGTGAGGCTGCCCCAACCCGAGCGGCTCGCATATTCGATCTCGTGACGGTCGAGCGCGGTCTGCCACGCGGCGGCCGCAGCCTCGGTGTCGACGGCTCCACTCGCCGAGCTGACGTTGAGCGAGACCGTCGCGGGTCGCCCGCCATAGCGCTCCTGCATCTCGCGGCCGGCCTGCTCGGCGATCGCAGCCCCGGCGACCACGGTCGCGAGCGCGCACACGGCGACGGCGACGCCGATGAGCGACAGCAGCACGCGCCCGCGGTGGATGCGCAACTCTTCGAGGGCCTCGACGACCGTGCTCACCATGCCCGTCGCGGTGCGGGCCAGCCAGCCGGTCATGCGACTGCCTCAGCCGAGGCATCCGTCGTCTCGAGTCGCCCGCTCACGAGCCGGAAGTGCCGGTTGGCACGCGCGGCGATCGCGGGGTCGTGCGTGATCGTCACGAGAGCGGCACCGGTCTCGACGGCAACGGACTCGATGAGCGCCATCACCTCGGCACCGGTCTCGAGGTCGAGGGCACCGGTCGGCTCGTCGGCGAGGATCAGCCGCGGCCGGCGCACGAGCGCACGTGCGATGGCCACCCGCTGCTGCTCGCCGCCCGACAGTCGCTCGGGCTTCGTCGACAGCCGCTCCCCCAGTCCGACGCGTTCGAGCATGTCGCGGGCGATGCGCTCGCGCTGCCAGAACTCGCGCCCGCCCGAATACAGCAGCGGCGTCTGCACGTTCTCGAGGGCTGTGCGACCTGGCAGCAGGTTGAACTGCTGGAACACGAAGCCGATCTCGCGCCCGCGCAGCCGATCGCGCGCGCCGCTGCCGATGCGCCGCACGTCGTGCCCGAGGAACGCGAGCTCGCCCTCGGTCGGCGTGTCGAGAAGGCCGAGCAGGTTCAGAAACGTCGACTTTCCCGAGCCCGAGCGGCCGACGATCGAGATTCGGTCGCCTTCGAAGACCGTGAGGTCGACGCCCGAGAGGATCGTGAGCGGATGCCCGTCGGCGAGTTCCACCGTGCGACCGACGCCGCGTGCTTCGACGAGCGTCATTTCGTGACGGTTCCGCACGTCATCATGCCGTCGGGCGTCTGCACGCAGCCCTCAGCGCCGCTGTCGCCTGGCGCACCGGGCACGAACTGCAGCACCTGATCGCCCTCGGCGACGCCTTCGACGACCTCGACCTGGCTGCCGTCGCTCAGGCCGAGGCGTACGGGCTGCTCGGTGCGTTCGCCGTCGGGCGTCACGAGCCACACCACGCCGGTCTCGGCGCCGCCCTCGACCGCGGTGATCGGCACGACGAGGACGTCGTCGGCGCTGCCCGCGGAGATCGTGACCTGGGCGGAGAGGCCCGGGAAGACACGCACGTCGCCGGGCACGGCGCAACGCACAGTCGTGCCTCCGGATGCCTCGCCACCGGCGCCTGCACCAGCGCCACCGGCCGCACCCGCGGCCGATCCGGTCGGGCTGCTGCCGGCGCCCGACAGCGGCGTCGAGATCACCAGGCCCCCGCACGTGAAGGGCGCCGGACCGCCCGCGATGGTCACGGCCGCCTCGGTCGGCGCACTCGTCAGCCGATACTGCTGTTCGGGACTCAGCGTCGCCGTCACGTTGAAGCTCGGCGGGGCGACCTGGCCCGCGACATCCCCCGTGGCGACCGGTTGGCCCGCGATGACATCGAGGGAGGAGAGCACGCCCGCCGTCGGCGCGAGCACCTTCTCGAAGTGGAAGCTCGCACGCGGCACCGTGACCGTCGGCAGGCCGTCGGGGCCCGTCGACTCGACCGGTTCGACCGGATCCTCGACCTTGATGTCGAAGATCTTCTGTCCGGCGGCGACCTGCTGCCCCGCCGTCGCGAAGACCTCGTCGACCGTGCCGGTGCCCGTCGCCTTGACGGGCGCCGAGGCATCCGCGTTCACGGTGCCGGTGAGCACGACGTCGTTCGCGATGGAACCGCGTGCCACGACGGCCTGCGGCTCGGACACCGTGCCCGTGGGCGAGATCACCTCTGCGTCGGCCTCCGCCCGATCGGGGAAGAACGCGAGCTTCGCGAGTGCGATCGCGATCACCGCCACCATCACGATGCGAACGGTCGGGAAGATCCACTTGCGCCAGACGCCCACGGCACTCCTTCGTCGGGTCGCCCAGCCGTAGGGGCCGCCGGGCATCCCCACCACCTTAGGGATTCGGAGCGCCCCGCGGAATCCCTCTCAGGGAGGATTCGGGGTCATCCCCGACTCGGGGGCCACCGGTATCGACGTGCGTTGCGACGAGACCGAACCGAGCGGATGCCGCGGGCCGGGCCGACGCCGCCGCGACCGTGCACCTCGGCCCACGAGGATCAGGGCCGCCGCCGGAAGCAGGAGCGCTACGGGGCAGTCGTGATCGCGGCCACGAGCAGGCCGACTTCGCTGAGCGCCATCGACGGCGCCAGGAGGACTCGGGGCGGGGCGACGCGGTCGCCGACGCGCCCGTCATCGCCGGCCGTCGCCGAGGCTCGCCCCAGCGACCGCCCCGATGACGAGCGCGCCTCGCCGGGCTACGCCTCGATGACGAGCGGCACGAGCATGGGCCGACGGCGCAGGCGACGGTTCACCCAGCCACCGAGTACACGGCGCAAGATCTGCGAGAGTGCGTGCGAATCACGAACGCCGTTCTGCGCCGCCTCGGCGAGCGCCTCGATGATCTTCGGCTTGACGTCGTCGAACACCGACGCGTCTTCGGCGAAACCGCGCGCGTGGATCTCGGGCCCGGTGATGACCCGACCCGTCGACGCGTCGACGACGACGATGACGGAGATGAATCCCTCCTCGGCGAGGATGCGGCGATCCTTCAGGTCGGCGTCGGTGATCTCGCCGACTGTCGAGCCGTCGACGTAGACGAAGCCGAGGTCGAGCTGACCGACGACCCGCAGCACGCCGCCCCGCAGGTCGTAGACCGAGCCGTTCTCGCCGATGAAGGTGTTCTTCGCGGGGATGCCCGTGTCTTGCGCGAGCTTCGCGTTGGCGAAGAGGTGCCGGTACTCGCCGTGGATCGGCAGCACGTTCTTCGGCTTCAGGATGTTGTAGCAGTAGAGCAGCTCGCCGGCGGCCGCGTGGCCCGAGACGTGCACCTTCGCATTCGCCTTGTGCACGACGTTCGCACCGAGCTTCGTGAGGCCGTCGATCACTCGGTAGACCGCGTTCTCATTGCCCGGGATCAGGCTCGACGCGAGAATCACCGTGTCGCCCTCGCCGACCTCGATCTGGTGGTCGCGATTCGCCATGCGGGAGAGCACCGCCATCGGCTCGCCCTGCGAACCCGTCGACATGTAGACGATCTGGTCGTCGGGGATGTTGCCGGCCTTCTTGTAGTCGATGAGCACGCCCTCGGGCACATTCAGGTAGCCGAGGTCGGCCGCGATCGTCATGTTGCGCACCATGCTGCGACCGAGGAGCGCGACACGGCGGTGGTTCGCCCACGCGGCGTCGAGCACCTGCTGCACGCGGTGCACGTGGCTCGAGAAGCTCGCGACGATGACGCGGCGGGGAGCACGGTTGATGACCTCGTCGAGCACAGGACCGATCGAACGCTCGAGTGGGGTGAAGCCCGGGACATCCGCGTTCGTCGAATCGACCATGAAGAGGTCGACGCCCTCTTCGCCGAGACGCGCGAACTCGCGCAGGTCGGTGAGGCGCCCGTCGAGCGGCAGCTGGTCCATCTTGAAGTCGCCGGTCGCGAGCACGGTGCCGCCGTCGGTCTTGATCGCCACGGCGAGCGCGTCGGGGATCGAGTGGTTCACGGCGATGAACTCGAGCCGGAACGGGCCGATCTGCTCGTGCTGGCCCTCTTTCACCGTGAGGCTGTAGGGCTGGATGCGGTGCTCCTTGAGCTTCGCCTCCACGAGCGCGAGCGTGAGCTGCGAGCCCATCAGGGGAATGTCACCGCGGAGCTTCAGCAGGTACGGCACCGCACCGATGTGGTCTTCGTGACCGTGTGTCAGCACGACGCCGACGACATCGTCGAGGCGCTCCTTCAAGAAGCCGAAGTCGGGCAGGATCAGGTCGACGCCCGGCTGGTGCTCTTCGGGGAACAGCACGCCGCAGTCGACGATGAGGATCTTGCCGTCGATCTCGTAGCTGGTCATGTTGCGGCCGACCTCCCCCAGGCCGCCGATGGGGATGATGCGGAGCGTTCCGGCCTCGAGCGGGGCAGGATCGATGACGACGTCGGGCATGGGCCCTCCTTCTGTTGCGGTGTTCAGTTCGGTGCGGCCATTCAGGGCCGCGGATGTCTCATGGCGCGAGCGAACTCGTGCGTGCGACTAGCGCGTGGTGCCCGCCACCTTCGGCAGCGCGCCGCCCGCGGCGGCGTTGCGGTCGGGGCGGAAGTTGTGGAAGTCGGCGCCCGGGATGCCCGTGACGTGGTCGATCTCGTCTTCGATGAGGGCGGCCTCCCACTCTTCGGGGCCGACGAGGGGCAGGCGCACGCGCGGGCTGGCGATGCGACCGAGGCCGTGCAGGATGTACTTCGCGGCGACCGTGCCCGGCACGTGCGTCATGACGGCGCGCACGAGCGGTTCGAGCTGCTGATGCGCGGCGGTCGCCGTTGCCAGGTCGCCCGCGTTCACGGCGTCGATCATCTGGCGATACGGCGCCGGTGCGACGTTCGCCGTGATGCCGATGAGCCCGGTCGCGCCGATCGAGAGGTGCGGCAGCACGTTGGCGTCGTCACCTGAGAAGTACATGAGGTCGGTCTGGTTCAGCACTCGGCTCACCTCGGAGAAGTCGCCCTTGGCGTCTTTCACGGCGAGGATGTTCGGGTGCTTGGCGAGCCGCAGGATCGTCTCGTACATGATGGGCACCCCGGTGCGAGCCGGGATGTCGTAGAGGATGACCGGCAGGTCGGTGGCGTCGGCAACCAGACGGAAGTGCGTGAGGATGCCCGCCTGCGTCGGCTTGTTGTAGTACGGCGTGACGATCATGATGCCGTCGGCGCCGGCCTGCTCGCTGTGCTTGTAGAGCTCGATGGCGTGCGCGGTCTCGTTCGAGCCGCCGCCCGTGATGATCTTCGCGCGGCCGGCGGCGACGTCTTTGCCGACCTCGACGAGCTTGATCTTCTCGGGGTCGGTGAGCGTCGAGGTCTCGCCCGTGGTGCCGGTGACGACGATGCCGTCGGCGCCGGCCGAGATGACATCGTCGATGTGCTTCTCGACCCCTGGCCAATCGACCTCGCCGTCCGCCGTCATCGGCGTGACGAGCGCGACGAGCACTTGTCCGAAGGGATTATCTTGAGCCACGTGGTCAAGGCTATCGTCCCGCCCGCACGCATCGCTCCCACTGCAACCACGCGGCCTCAGCATCGACCGCAGCCCGATTCCCATTCGATGGATGCCGCGACCAGTGAAGCCTCACGTTCCACTGTTCGTCGCGCCTGGCGCGAGCCACCGCGTTCGCAGGCATCTCGACGTGCAGAACGCCGTCGTCGGCGATGAGCGCGCCGTGGAAGCGAAGTGCGCTCCCGCAGGCGAGACGGCCGCCGATCTCGCATGCCCGCATGACGTCTACATCCGTGTCGGGCAGCGCATACCAAGCCTGACGCACACGAAGCAGTCGGCCATGCGCGACGAGGATGCGCACGGTTTCATCGTCGAGCGCCATTCGTCGCAGATCGGATCGTCTCGCAATGCCGCCGAGGGCGGCCGTCTCCCGTTCGTATCGCATACCCGAGCATGACCGCCTCCAGCCTGGAGGACGACGTCTTCGAACCGTCCCGTGCCGAGCTGGCGTCGACCGGCGCCTGTTGAGGAGTACCCGGCTTCGGACGGACCGCGCCTCGCCGTCACGCGTGCAAGAGAACGACCTCTGATCGGAAACGCCCCTCGACTCCTGAACACAAGGACGAGCGCCGTCTTGAAACACGGACGAACGCCGACTCCTCATACATGCCAAAGGACAAACACTGATACCAACAGACAAACGCCGCCTCCCGAACACAAGGACAAACGCTCCCGAACACAAGGACAAACGCCGCCTCCCGAACACAAGGACAAACGCCGCCTCCCGAACACAAGGACAAACGCCGCCTCCTGAACACAAGGACAACGGATCGTTGACGCGCAGTGTCCTTGCATTCAGGAGTCGCGCGGTCTGAACGCGGCTCGAGTCCGTCTTTCGGGTCGCTCGGCTGATCCTGGTCGGGCCCACCGTGGTGGGTCTGATCGTGGTCAGGCGCTCGCGTCAGGCGCGACCGTGATCAGCCGCGGACCGCGGGCAGTCGTGATGTCGGTCGATCGCGATCGTAGCGACACCATCGGTAGCGGATTCCGGAGCGGGAGAGATGCTCGCCGACGAGTGGATCCGATGCCGTGAGCTTGAACACGGCAGGGATCGCCGGGGCATACACATCGCCATCAATGGGCACGAATGCATCGCCCTCAGAGTGACGCAGCTCGGTGATCTCGAGGCGATCGGCCAGTCCGAGAGCCTCCGCATACAGCTGCCCGCCGCCGATGAACCACACGCGTTCGACGTCGTCTTGCGCGACGAGGGCGAGTGCGTCATCGATGGATGCCGCGACGTCGGCGCCTTCCGCCGCCCAATCGGGCTGGCGGGTGACGACGATGTTGCGGCGCCCCGGAAGCGGGCGATAGCGCGCAGACAGCGATTCCCACGTCTTGCGGCCCATCACGACGGGGCTCCCGAGAGTGACGGACTTGAAGTGCGCGAGATCTTCGGGCACATGCCACGGCATGCCACCGTTGCGGCCGATGACGTGGCCTTCTGCCTCTGCCCAGATCAGACCGACACGAGGAGCCATGGGCGACGGGGCCATGGGCGACGCATCGACGGGCGCCGCGGCATCCGCTCGACTCATACGGCGACGGCAGCGCGGATGGGCGGGTGGTGCTGGTAGCCCTCGACGATGAAGTCGTCGAACTCGTAGTCGAAGATCGAGTCGGGGGTGCGGGCCAAGCGCAGGGTCGGCGCGGGGAACGGGTCGCGCTCGAGCTGGAGGCGCACCTGCTCGACGTGGTTGTCGTAGATGTGGCAGTCGCCGCCGGTCCAGACGAAGTCACCGACCTCGAGCCCGGTCTGCGCGGCGACCATGTGCGTGAGCAACGCGTAGGAGGCGATGTTGAAGGGCACGCCGAGGAAGAGATCGGCGCTGCGCTGATAGAGCTGGCACGAGAGCTTGCCGTCGGCGACGTAGAACTGGAAGAGCGCGTGGCACGGCGCGAGCGCCATGTCGGGGATGTCGGCCGGGTTCCATGCCGAGACGATGAGGCGGCGAGAGTCGGGGTCCGTGCGGATCTGCTCGACGACCTGCGAGATCTGGTCGATCGTCTCGCCCGATGGCGTCGGCCACGAACGCCACTGCACACCGTAGACGGGACCGAGTTCGCCCGCGGCATCGGCCCACTCGTCCCAGATGGTGACGCCGTGCTCACGAAGCCAGCCGACGTTCGACGAGCCCTGCAGGAACCACAGCAGCTCGTAGGCGATCGACTTGAAGTGCACGCGTTTGGTGGTCACGAGCGGGAAGCCCGCCGAGAGGTCGAACCGCAGCTGTCGCCCGAACACGCTGCGCGTGCCGGTGCCCGTGCGATCGGTCTTGACCGTGCCATGCTCGAGCACGTCGCGCAGCAGGTCTTCGTACGGTGTGGGAATCGTCTCGGCCATCCCCTCAAGGCTAACGCGGGCCGGCGACATCCGGGCCGAGGCGGGCCGTCGGATGAGGGGATGCCGCGAGCCTGCGTCATCCTCGGTCACACTCCCCCGGGCGCACCGGCCGCTGCGTACGCTCGACGCATGGATTGGCTCACCGCCCTCGCGACGGGCGCCGCGCTGCTCGTGGCCGCGACGGCGGTCGGTCTCGCGTGGCGCTCGCGGCAGGGCGTCGCGCGGCGGGGATCGGGCGACACGGTCCGACCGGGCGAGCTCGGTGTCGAGGCGTTCGGCGAGCGCGCCACGCTGGTGCAGTTCTCGACCGAGTTCTGCGCCCGTTGCCCGGCGACCGGTCGCCTGCTCGGGCAGCTCGCGCACGAACACGAAGGCGCAGCCCACATCGTCGTCGACCTCACGCATCGGCCCGACCTCGCCGGCCGCTTCCGCGTGACCGAGACCCCCACGACCCTCCTGCTCGACGGTGAAGGCGCGGTCCGTGCTCGCATCGCCGGCCTGCCCCGTGCCGCCGCGGTGCGGGAACGACTCGACGATCTCCTGAGGAGCAGCAGTGCTATCTCCCACTGACCCCACCACTGTGCGCGACGAGCAATCGGCATCCGCCGAGGATGCGGCATCCGCTCGAGGAGCCCAGGGCATCGACCCGCGCGGTCCGCGCTTCGGCGCTGCGATCACCGCGACCCTGCTCCTCGTCACCGTGGTGCTCTCGGTCGCCGGTGCGGCCGACGCGGCGTTCTGGCTGCTCGCGGCCATCACGCTCCTGTTCGCGTGGGGTGCGTTCGCGGGCATCCGTCGGCATCCGTTCGGCCTGATCTTCGCGAAGCTCGTGCGTCCGCGAATCGCGCCACCGACCGAGCTCGAAGATCCGCGTCCGCCGACGTTCGCGCAGGGAGTCGGCTTCGCCGTCGCGGTCGCCGGCGTCATCCTGTCGCTGCTCGGCCTGCCGTACGCGGTGCCGATCGCCGCGGCGATCGCGTTCGTCGCGGCGTTCCTGAATGCCGCGTTCGACTTCTGCTTGGGCTGCCAGATCTACCTGCTCCTCGCCCGGGCGCGGATCGTCGCTCGAACCTGACCGTCGGGCGCGCGCGCCGCTAGGCTGGAAGCCCGGCTCGACGAGGAGGACCACATGGCAGTCACGAGTGAAGCGACCACCGTCTGGAAAGGTACGCTCTTCGAGGGATCGGGCGACGTCGCCCTCGACTCCTCGGGTCTCGCCACCTTCCCGGTGAACTGGAAGGCCCGCTCCGAGGGTACGGCCGGAACGACGAACCCCGAAGAACTGCTCGCGGCGGCCCACTCCTCGTGTTTCTCGATGGCCCTCTCGCTCGGACTCGCGCAAGCGGGCACACCGGCCGAGAGCATCCAGACCACCGCGGCGGTCACGTTCGAGGCCGGCAAGGGCGTGCTCGGCAGTCACCTGCTCGTGAGCGCCCGCGTGCCGGGCCTGACCGAAGAGCAGTTCGAGGTGCTCGCCGAAGACGCGAAGAAGAACTGCCCGATCTCCCAGGCGCTCGCCGGCATCCCGATCACGATCGAAGCCGAACTCGCCTGAGTGATGCGGGTTCTCGTCGCCGGCGCATCCGGATTCATCGGCACCGCGCTCGTCGGCAGACTGACCGCTGACGGGCACGAGGTGGTGCGTCTCGTACGCCGTCGCGCGCAAGGGCTCGACGAGGCGGCATGGTCGCCTGCGGCCGGCATCATCGACTTCACCGTCATGGATCGGGTCGATGCGGTCGTGAACCTCTCGGGTGCCTCGCTCGCACGTCTTCCGTGGACGAAGTCCTACCGCGGCGAGATCCTCGAGTCGCGCGTCACGGCGACTCGCACGCTCGCCGATGCGATGCGCAAGGCGCGGCGCCCGCCCGCGGTGTTCCTCAACGCCTCGGCGGTCGGCTATTACGGCGACCGGCCCGGCGAGCTCCTCACCGAACATTCGAGCCCGGGCTCCGGCTTCCTCGCCGAAGTCGTCGCCCGGTGGGAGGCCGCGGCGCAGCTCGCGCCGGAAGAGACCCGCACCGTCGTCTTCCGCACCGGGGTCGTCGTCGGCCGTGGCGGTGCATTGAAACGGGTCGGCACGCTGACCCGGCTCGGGGTCTCAGGGCGCCTCGGCACCGGTGGCCAGCACTGGCCCTGGGTCGCCCTCGACGACGAGGTCGGCGCGATCGTGCACCTGCTCGGCTCCCCCATGTCAGGCGCCGTCAACATCGTCGGGCCTACACCGGCGACGGCCGATCGGGTGATGACCGCGATGGCCGAACGCATGCGGCGGCCCTACGTGTTCGGCGTGCCCGAGCGCGTGCTCGAGATCGCCCTCGGCCGCGCCGCCGACGAACTCCTGCTCGCGAGCCAGAAGGTGCGACCGCAGCGACTCATCGACGGCGGCTATCGCTTCCGACACACCACGGTCGAGTCGGCGCTCGATGCGATGCTCAGCGCGCCGCACGCGCCGGTTGGCTAGCCGGGCGACGCTTCGTCGAGAGTTCAGCGCTCCGAGCGCTCCGAGCGCTCCAGTTCGAGGGCTCGCCGCACGGCCTGTCTGGCGTTCCGCCGGTCGCCGGCGGCGTCGTAGGCGAGGCCGAGTCGGAACGCCGACCGCCACGACCCGGGCTCGGCCGCTGCCGCGGCCCGGAACGCGTCGAGCGCGGCAGCGGCAGCCGCCCGCTCGGGTCGGCCGCTCGGTAGGAGCGGCAGCTGCAGATCGAGACCGCCCTCTGCGTCGAGACGCTTCACGAGCGCCTGAGAACCGATGCCGAACGAGAGTTCCCGCCAGAGCGCCCAGACGGCGATGAGGGGCAGCACCATGAGCGCGACACCCATGGCGATCGCGATCGGCTCCCCCGTGCCCATGAACTGCACCGCGCGCCAGCCGACGAGCACGAGGTAGAGCACGAGGAGCGCGGCCATGATGAGCGCGCCGATCATCTTGGTCATCGGGTGGCACCCGTCTTCTCGGTCATCGGGTGGCGCCCGGCACCCCGAGGTCGAGCAGCTTGTCGAGCCCCACGGTGACTCCGGATGCCTCGGGGGCGCTGCGCAGGGCGAGCAGAATGCCGGTCTCGTACGAGCTCGGCGAGAGTGTGGAGTGAGTGATCGTGAGCGTCTCGCCATCGCCACCGAAGATCACGCGCTGCTCGGCCGAGACGCCCGACAGGCGCAAGCTGTGCACGGGCACGCCGCTCACGAGCTGCCCGCGAGCGCGCTGGTCGGCGTGGGGAGCCGCGACCGGCCCGCCTCGACCACGAGCATCGCCGATGAGCTCTGCCGTGCGCACGGCCGTGCCCGACGGCGAGTCGACCTTGCCGGCGTGGTGCGCCTCGACGATCTCGATCGAGTCGAAGTAGGGAGCCGCGAGGGCGGCGAAGGCGGTGCCGAGCACGCTGCCGATCGAGAAGTTCGGAATGAACAGCACCGCGCCTGCGTCAGCGTGGCCGCGCACGAATGCCGAGATGTCGGCGATGCGATCGCTCGACCAGCCCGAGGTGCCGACGACGATCGGAATACCGGCCCCTGCTGCGAACTCGACGATCTCGGCGCTCACTCCCGGATGCGTGACATCGAGCGCGACGTCTGCGCCCAGCATGAGGTCGAGGCTCGAGCGGGAATCGAGCGCTGCGTGGAGCTCGAGGTCTTCGGCCTCCTCGATCAGTCGAACGGCCAGTTGCCCCATCTTGCCTGTGGCCCCGGCCACGGCGACCCGTATCGTCACCGCTTCACCCTAGCAAGCGCGCATGAGGGTACGGATGCCTCGGGGTGGGCCCGGCCGCGGCATCCGCTGCCCGTGCTCAAATAGTGTGGGTGCATGCTGCGCTTCCGAGACGCCTCAGTGACCGACGCCGACGCGCTCGCGCTGCTCGGCGCGTATTTCGCCGAACGCGCAACCGGATTTCCCGCCGCGCAGGGCGAGTACCGGCCTTCCTGGCCGGACCAGGCGCAGTTCACTCCCCCGGCGGGCATCTTCCTCCTCGGGGTCGACGAGTCTGGTGCGGCGGTCGGATGCGGCGGTGTGCGAGGCCTGCAGCATCGCGACGGCAGCTTCGAGGTCAAGCATCTCTGGCTCGCTCCGGCGGCGCGCGGATCGGGCGAGGGGCGGCGACTGCTCGAGGAGCTCGAGCTGCGTGCGACGGAATTCGGGGCGCGCGAGCTCGTGCTCGACACGAATGCGAGCCTCGAGGCGGCCGGCGGACTCTACCGTTCGAGCGGCTACCTCGAGATCGAGCCGTACAACGAGAACCCGAACGCGACGCACTGGTTCGGCAAACGCCTCGCGGGGTGATCGGGGTCGCCGGCGCTCGCTTCGACAGGCTCAGCGAACCTCAGAGCAGGCTCAGCGAACCTCAGAGCTGGCTCAGCGAACCTCAGAGCAGGCTCAGCGAACTTCAGAGCGCGTAGGGCTCGGGCAAACCCGTTCGGAGCTCGGGCGGCAGGTGCGCGATGTCGTTGTGCGCGACCAGACTCCACGGCCGACCGGGCCGCTGCGTGAGCACGGTCAACGCGCAGTTCGCCTGGTTGAGCGAGACCCATCGCCAGTCGGGGGCGCCGAGCACCTCGCGCACGAACCAGCCGATGACGAAGTTGTGGGTGATCAGCAGCTCGTGCCGGTCTTCACGGTGCGAGCGGAGGAACTCCGCAGCCGCGTCGGCCATCTGCGCACTGCCCGCCTCGATCTCGGCCTCGGTGACCGACCCGAAGAACGGATCGTACGCCTTCGGCGTCTCGGGAGCGGGCCCCGACGGAACGCAGTCGAAGAGCAACGCCGAAGGCTCGGGGTTCAGGGCCGGCATCTTCGCCGCGATGATCGCCGCCGTCTCGGTCGCCCGCTGCAGCGGCGAGTGCCAGGCGTTGTCGAACGGGACCCCGCCGAGGCGCTCCGCGAGGAGTTCGGCCTGACGGCGCCCGCGCGGCGAGAGGGGCCCGTCGGGCAGGCCGTGCTCGGCGTCGAGCTGCTCGCCATGCCGGACGAGGTAGAGATGGTTTGCCACAGGTATCGGTTCCTCTGTTGCGGGTCGGGTGCCGCGCTCAGGCGACGTCGGAGCTCGAGGCGACCGCATCGGTCGCACCGGTGAATGCCGATTCGTCGATCGCGCCGACGGCGACGAGCGAGAACGGGCGGTCGATGAGGTCTGCGGCGAGACGTTGCACATCGTCGGCGGTGACGAGTGCGATGCGCCGCAAGGCCTCATCGAGATCGGCGAACTCGCCGAGGGTCAGTTCGGCCCGGCCGAGTCGGGACATCCGGGTGTCGGAGTCTTCGAGAGCGAGCGCGGAGGCACCCGCGAGCTGGCCGGATGCCCGTCGGAGTTCATCGGCGGTCACCCCGTGCTCGGCGAGGCGTCCGAGTTCGTCGCGCATGAGCTCGGCGACGATGCCCGCCTTGGCGGGTGCGCATCCGGCGTACATGCCGAAGAGCCCGGCGTCGGAGTATCCGGGAGCGAAGGAGTAGACGGAGTACGCGAGGCCGCGACGTTCGCGCACCTGTTGGAAAAGCCGGGAGGACATGCCGGAACCGAAGATCGCGTTCAGCACGCTCATCGTGGGGCGTCGATCATCGGTTGCGACGAGCCCGGGCACCCCGAGCAGGAGGTTCACCTGTTCTTTCGGGCGCGCGACGACCGTGAGCGCCGGGCCGGCTTCGAGCACGACGGGCTCGACCGGCCGGCGGTCCACCGGTAGCGCAGCGACCGATACGTCCCATCCGGCCGTGGCGAGGGCACGATCGAGTTCTGCAAGGAGAACGTCATGGTCGACGGCGCCGGCGACGGTGACGACGAGGTCTTGCGGCCGGTAGTTCGCCCGATAGTGCTCCCACACGCCGTCACGGGTGGCGCCGCGGATGGTCTCGGGGTTGCCGCCGATCGGACGGCCGAGGGGGTGACGGCCGAGCACCGCTTCGAAGAAGCGCTCGTTCGCGACATCGCCGGGGTCGTCGCCAGCCATCGACAACTCTTCGAGGATGACGCCGCGCTCGCTCTCGAACTCGACCGGGTCGAGGAGTGAGGAGGTGAACATGTCGGCGAGCACGGCGACGGCCATCGGCAGGTCGCGGTCTTGCACCTTCGCGTAGTAGCACGTGTACTCCTTCGCGGTGAGCGCGTTGTGCTCGCCACCGACCGCGTCGAAGGAGATGGCGATGTCGAGAGCCGACCGCGTCGTCGTGCCCTTGAAGAGGAGGTGTTCGAGGAAGTGCGTCGATCCGTACGTCGCCGGGTGCGCGGCATCCGCTCGCTGCTCGTCTCGAGAGCCGACCGCCACCCAGAACCCGATCGTCACGCTGCGGCTGCCGGGCACCTGTTCGCTGAGCACCCGAACCCCCGATGGGAGCACACTGCGCCGAACTCGCGCATCTCCTGCTGCCGTGAAAGAGAGTTCGGCCTGGCCGAGTGGGAGGTCAACGGCGCCGTTCATCCCGCTCAGCCTATGCCACGCTCGGCAGAAGCGCTCAGACGACGTGCGTTCGGTCGTCTGCGTCGCGGGCGCCGTCAGGCCGAGGCGCGGTCGAGCTCGACGATCTCAGAACGCGCCAGTTCGATGGATGCCGCGGCCACGAGCGCATCGACCTGCTCGGGTCGGCTCGCGCTGACGACGGGAGCGACCACGGTGGGCTTGGCGAGCAGCCAGGCGAGGGCGATCGCTGCGGGCTGCACACCGTGCGCGAAGGCGACCTCGTCGACGGCGGCGAGCACCCGGTGCCCGCGCCGCCCGAGGTGGCGCGCCTGGCGTTCGCCGCGAGCATCGTGGCGAATGTCGGCACGTCGACGCACCTGGCCGCCGAGGAATCCGTTGGCCAGGCCGAAGTAGGGCATCACCGCGAGTCCTTGCGCGTGCGCAACGAGCTCGGGAGCGCCCTCGAACGGGTGGCGATCCATGAGGTTGTACTTCGTCGTGTACGCCTGGAACCTGGGCAGGCCGTTGGCGGCGAGCACCCGCGCCTCGATGAGGCGTTCGGGGGTGAAATCGGCCGCGCCGATCGCGCGGACCTTGCCCGCCGCGATCAGGGCGTCGACTGCGCCGAGGCTCTCTTCGAGCGGCACGTCGCGGTCATCGCCGTGGAAGTAGAGCAGATCGATGCGATCGACGCCGAGGCGCAGAAGCGAGTCGTCGACGGCCACGACGAGTTCGGCCGGCGCGAGCCCGCGGTGGTCGGGGTGGTGTCCGACCTTCGTCATGACGGCCATTCGATCACGCGTGCCGCGGGCGGCCATCCACTTGCCGATGATCGACTCGCTGCGGCCCGCGGCGTAGCTGTCGGCCGTGTCGAGGAGCGCCCCGCCGACTCCCGCGAAGCGATCGAGCACGTCGAATGCCTGCTCGGTGCTGAGGGTCCAGCCGAAGGTGCTGCCGCCGAGCGCCAGCGGGTGAACGTTCAGCCCGGTGTCGCCGATCGTGGCGCGGCGAGTCACCTTGATGGGGCCCGAGAGCGGGTTCGTCGCGACCACCTCGACGTGAAGCCCGTCGAACGTCGCCGAGAGCTCGTCGTGCGGCATCGTCTCGGCCGGCATCGTCTCAGCCAACGCGAGCGTTGCCCCTCCGGCGCTCGCCGTGTGTGCCCGGTATACGTGTCGTCGTGCCACGCTCCCCTCCTCCCCAGGATTGACTCCGACGATACGGGTGGATACGTGCTCGGGGTATGCGATCCGCGGAACAGCGGGTGAACCGTTACCGAATCGTTCTTCAGCCGCCTGCGCGGCGCACGACCGTCGCGGCCTGCCGCAACAGCGGCGCGTCGACCATTCCGCCCCTGAAGGCGAACACTCCGGGCTCGCTCTCTGCTGCGTCGAGCACCGCGCGCGCCCACTCGAGTCGGTCGGCGTCCGGCCGGTACGCCTCGCGTACGACATCGACCTGCGACGGGTGGATGCACGCCGTGGCGGCGAAGCCGACCGCGGCGGCATCTTCGGCCTCGGCCCGCAGTCCGTCGAGGTCGGCGATCTCCAGGTGCACGGTATCGATCGCGGCGATGCCGTGGGCGGCCGCGGCGAGGCTCACGCGGGACCTGGCATCCCTCGCGACGTCGCGGTACCGGCCGTTCGCGAATCGGCTCGACGAACCGCCGAGCGAGGCGATGAGGTCTTCCGCGCCCCACATGAGCGCCGAGACGTTCGGGATCGCCGCGATGTCGTTCGCCGCGAGTACCCCCTTCGCCGTCTCGCAGAGGGCGATGACCTCGAAATCGCCGAGGTCGACGAGATCGGCGGTGCCCTCGCACTTCGCGAGCATCACCGTGCGGTACCCGGTCTCGGCGAGGGCCGCGAGATCGTCCGAGAAGTACGGGCCCGACGCGGGGTTCACGCGCAGGATCACCCGTTCGGGATCGAGCGGTGCGCCCAGGAGTGCGAGACGGGCGCCGTGCTTCGACTCATCGGCGACGGCATCTTCGAGGTCGAGGATCACGGCGTCGGCGCGCCCGAGCGCCTTCGCGTAGCGGTCGGGCCGGTCGGCCGGGCAGAAGAGCAGGGCCGGGCCGAATCGGAACGACGGATGCGTCATCCTCTCGTCTCCTCGTCGGCGCGCGCCCCGACGGCCCCGGCAGCGGCCGTGGCCGCGGCAGCCGCGGCGGATGCGTCGGCGGCGCCCGCTGCCAGCTGCGCGTCGGCGATCGCCGCCTGCCGCTGCCCCGCTTCGCGGAACCACACGAGCGTCGACCGGGTCGCGTGGGCGACCTCGACGCCGTGCTGGTTGCGTCCGACGTGACGCAGGGTCACGATTCCCTGCCCCGGCCGCGACGTCGACGGCCGTATCGCGACCACGACGGTCTCGCTGTAGAGCGTGTCGCCATGGAACAGCGGCGCAGGGAACGCGACCTCGGTGAAGCCCAGGTTCGCAACGATCGTGCCTTGCGTGAGCTGGGCGACGGACGCCCCGACGATCGTCGCGAGCGTGAACATCGAATTGACGAGCCTCTCGCCGAACGGCTGGGTCTCGGCCCAGGCAGCATCGAGGTGGAGCGCCTGCGTATTCATGGTGAGCGTCGTGAACAGCACATTGTCGGCCTCGGTGACGGTGCGACCCGGGCGGTGCAAGTAGCGAGTGCCCGGTTCGAACTCCTCGAACCAGAGGCCGCGCTCGAGCACGTCGCGGTGCACGGGTGGGATGACGGCTTCACCGGACATCTCGGCTCCTTCGTGTCATGGATGCCCGCGGCATCCGCTCGCCTCAGGCGGCGATTCCGAGTTCGCGGGTGATGATCATGAGCTGCACTTCGGTGGTTCCCTCGCCGATCTCGAGGATCTTCGAGTCACGGTAGTGGCGCGCAACGGTGTTCTCGTTCATGAAGCCGTAGCCGCCGAAGATCTGCGTGGCGTCGCGGGCGTTGTCCATCGCGGCCTCCCCTCCGACCATCTTGGCGATTGAAGCCTCGAGTTTGAAGGGCTTGCCCGCATCGAGCTTGCGGGCGGCGTCGTGCCAGGCGAGGCGGGACTGGTGCACGCGGGCCTGCATGCGGGCGATCTTGAAGGCGATGTGCTGGTTCGAGCCGATGGACGAGCCGAACACGACGCGCTCCTTCGCGTAGCGCAGCGCCTCTTCGAGGCATCCCTGCGCGGCGCCGGTCGCGAGCGCCGCGAACGCCACGCGGCCTTCATCGAGAGTCTGCAGGAAGTTCGCGTACCCGCGGCCGCGGGCGCCGAGCAGGTTCGCCGCAGGCACCCGCACATCGGCGAGGGTGAGCGGGTGCGTGTCGGAGGTGTGCCATCCGACCTTGTCGTAGCCCTCCTCGACGGTGAAGCCAGGCGTGCCGTTCGGCACGATGATGGTCGAGAGCTCTTTCTTGACGGTGCCGTCGGGCGCCGTCTTCTCGCCCGTGACCGCCGTGATCGTGACGAACCGGGTGATGGGCGTGCCCGAGTTGGTGATGAACTGCTTGGTGCCGTTGATGACCCACTCGTCGCCGTCGAGCACCGCCGTGGTCTGCGTCGCGCCGGCGTCGGAGCCGGCCTTGGCCTCGGTGAGGCCGAATCCGGCGAGCGCGCGGCCGGCGACGAGGTCGGGCAGGTACTCGGCTTGCTGCGCTGGCGTGCCGTGCCGGTACATCGGCATGATTCCGAGGCCGACGCCCGCCTCGAGGGTGACGCCGATCGACTGGTCGACCCGCCCGAGCGCCTCGACGGCGAGGCAGAGCTGGAAGTAGCTCTTGCCCTGACCCCCGACCGACTCGGGGAACGGCAGCCCGAAGAGGCCGAGATCGCCCATCTGCGCGATGATCTCCATCGGCAGGCGGCGCTTCGTGTCGTACTCGTAGGCCGCGGGGGCGACGACGGTGTCGGCGAATTCCTTGACCCGGTCGAAGAGCGCCTGCTCTTCGGTGCTCAGCTCGTAGTTCACGGTCGTGCTCCTCATTCTGTGCGGGGTGCGGTCGGGTGTGCGCCTTCGTGGAGCGCGGTCGACGGTGCGGGGACGGATGTCGCGGCGTCGCGAGTCGGTGCGTCGGATGTCGCGGCGTCGCGAGTCGGTGCGTCGGATGCAACGGGGTGAGGCTCGATGCGTGCGACGGTTTGGTCGCGCGCGACCTGTTCGCCGACCCCCACGGCGAGGCGCACGACGCCGGCAATGGACGCGGTGACGCGGTGTTCCATCTTCATCGCCTCGATCGCGACGACGGCGTCTCCGGCATCGACGGTGTCGCCGTCGGCGACGAGCACGGCAGTGACGGTACCGGGCATGGGCGCGCGCAGTTCGGGATCGGCGAGGCCACCACGTTCGATCATGGCCAGACGCGCGTCGAGGGCGGCGCGACGGTCTCGGGCCGGCACGCTCCAAGTGCCGGATGACGCGTGCACCCATACCGTGCCGTCGTCGGCCGTCGCGAAGGCCGGTTCGCCGCCCTGCCCCGAGGTCGGCGCGCTGCCGAGATCGGCGCCGGAGCCGCTACGGCGAGTGGAATCGGCGTCTCGCGGCGACGGAGTGATGCGGCCGAGTCGCCAGCCGCGGGCCGTCTGCCAGGCATGCGCACCACCGGCACGAGCGGCGGCGACGGCCTGGGCGTCACGGAACGCGGTGACGTCGGCGAGCATTTCGGGCGGAGCGGCATCCGTGTCAGGGGCCGGAAGTCGATCGATGAGGCCCGTGTCGAGATCACCGCGCTGCACCGCCTCGTCGGCGAGCAGGCGGCGCAGGAACCCGAGGTTCGTCTCGACGCCGAGCACGACGGTGTCGGCGAGCGCGCGGTCGAGTCGGTCGAGCGCCTCGGCGCGGTCTCGCCCGTAGGCGATGATCTTCGCAAGCATCGGGTCGTAATCGGCCGTGATGGACTGGCCGGTGACGATGCCGTCGTCGACGCGTACACCGATGCCCATTGGTGCCCGATACACGAGCAGCTCACCGGTCGAGGGGAGGAAGCCGCGCTCGGGGCTCTCGGCGTAGACACGGGCCTCGATCGCATGCCCGGTGAGACGCACCTCCGATTGCGCGAGCTCGAGCGGCTGCCCCGCCGCGATGCGCAACTGCTGTTCGACGAGGTCGATGCCGGTGACGAACTCGGTGACCGCGTGCTCGACCTGGAGCCGGGTGTTCATCTCGATGAAGAAGAACTCGTCGGGAGCGGCATCCGAGACCAGGAACTCGACGGTGCCGGCGCCGCGGTAGTTGACGCTGCGCGCCGCACCGCACGCCGCCAGCCCGATGCGAGCGCGGGTCTCGGCATCGAGCAGGGGCGATGGCGCCTCTTCGATGACCTTCTGATGGCGGCGCTGCAACGAGCACTCGCGTTCGCCGAGGTGGATCACGTTGCCGTGGTCGTCGGCCAGCACTTGCACCTCGATGTGGCGCGGTCGCTCGATGAGTCGTTCGAGGAGCAGCGTGTCGTCGCCGAACGCGGCGAGTGCCACGCGCCTCGCCGCGGCCAATGCAGCGGCGAGCTCTCGTGCATCACGCGCGATCTGCATGCCCTTGCCGCCGCCACCGGCGCTCGGCTTCACGAGCAGCGGAAAGCCCACGGACTCTGCTGCGGCTGCGAGCGCGCCGTCGTCGAGCGAGGCATCGGCGACGCCCGGCACGGTTGGAACGCCGGATGCCGCGACGTGCTGCTTCGCCCGGATCTTGTCACCCATGATCTCGAGGGCGTCGACCCCTGGGCCGACGAAGACGATGCCGGCCGCGCGGCATGCGTCGGCGAATCCGGCATGTTCCGAGAGGAAGCCGTAACCCGGGTGGATCGCCTGGGCTCCGGTCTCGCGCGCGGCGTCGATGATGCGCGACGGATCGAGATAGCTCTCGGCCGCGGCCGCCGGGCCGATGCGCACGGCATCGTCGGCGAACCGAACATGGGGTGCGCCGGCGTCGGCATCGGAGAACACGGCGATCGAGTGGATGCCGAGCCGCTTCAGAGTGCGGATGACCCGCACGGCGATCTCGCCTCGGTTGGCGACGAGCACGCGGTCGAACGGACGCGTTGCCCGACGCGGCGATCGTGACTCGGTGACGGTGTCGCCCGTGCCCATCCGCGCCTCCCTGCGCTCGACGTGCGCGAACATCAGTTAACGCACACTAACTGGATTCGATGTTAGTGCTCGCTAACTGAAATGACAAGCGGTGGCGCTGCGAGATCGACGAACAGCGGATGATTCGGCCGGCGGGCGACCGCCGGCCGCTCAGGCGCTCGTCGACGCGAGGGCAGCGCTGATGCGATCGACGCCGAACTCGAATGCCCGGTCGACGTCTCCTCCCAATCGGAACGCGCCCGAGAGCTCCATGCTGATGAACCCGGTGACCCACGCGGTGAGCGTACGGGCCGCGTCGAGGGCATGATCGGGGCCGGCGAGTTCGGTGGCGACGTCGAACAGCGGTGCGCTCGCATCGCGCAGCGCCTCGACCTCGAGCCCTGAGTCGTCGCCCGGCGCGAAGACGAGCCCGTACGCCGCGGGGCGCTCGTGTGCGAACGCCCGCACGGCGCGAGCGAGACGGGCCACCTCGGCGAGCGCGGCGTGGCCACCGTCGGCCCGAACGTTGCTCGCATCGCCGACCGCACCGAGGCGCACGCTGAGATCGACGACGGCCGCCGCAGCGATCAACCGCACGAGCTCACTGCGGTTGCGCACGCGCTTGTAGAGCGATGGGGCGCGCACGCCGACGCGTTCGGCGACGGCCTGCATGGTCAGGCCCGTGAGGCCGTCGGCCTCGAGGATCTCGCGACCCGCCGCCACGATGGCCTCGAGGGAAGTTCGTTCCGGTGTCGGCATCCTCGGCCCCTTTCGACATCTCGACTCTAGGCTATTGCGCGTAGCCATGATAGCTATGTATCATAGCCATCACCCCCTCCCGCATCCATGATCAAGCGAGGCACCAAATGAAGCTCGGCCCCTCCCTCTCCCGCATCGGCTCCGACATCGTCGCGGTCTACCTCGTCGACACGCCCGAGGGCGTCACGGTCATCGACGCCGGGCTCGCCGGCCAGTGGGGCGAGCTCACCGTCGAACTCGAGGCGATGGGCCGCTCGCTCGACGACATCCGCGGCGTCGTGCTCACGCACGGCGACTCCGACCACATCGGTTTCGCCGAGCGCCTGCGGCGCGACCATGGCGTGCCGGTCTACGTGCACGAGGCCGACGCCGCTCGTGCCCGCGGCGAGGTCTCGACCAAGCCCGAGTGGGGCAGCGTGAAGCTCGGCCCGACGGCGAGGTTCCTCTGGTACTCCATGACGCACAACGGGCTCCGCACGACCCCGCTCACCGAGGTCGTCACGGTACGAGACGGTGATGTGCTCGACCTGCCGGGCGCACCGAAAGTGATCGGCATGCCCGGCCACTCCCCCGGCAGCATCGCGATCCACGTACCGGTGGCCGATGCCGTCTTCGTCGGCGACGCACTCACCACTCGCCACGTGCTGACGGGGGCGACCGGCCCGCGGCCGGCGCCGTTCACCGACGACCCCGAAGAGGCGCTCGCCTCGCTCCGGCGTCTCGAGGGCCTCGGCGTCACCTGGGTGCTACCCGGCCACGGTTCGCCCTGGAACCGCGGAGTCGATGAGGCCGTGCGCGAGGTCGAGCGGGCCGCCGCGGCATCCGCTTCATGACCGAATGCATCTGACGCGCCGAACGTGCAGGAAACGCCCCTCAAGGGGCGCCAAATGCACGCTCGGCAGGCACGGTGAGCCCCACGACCCGCGGGCGCGGGCGAGGCGCGGGCGAGCCCTACATGCGGAAGAGTCCGAAGGAGGGCTCGGGCAACGGCGTGCGACTCGCGAGCTCGAGCGCGAACGCGAGCACCGTGCGCGTGTCCTCCGGAGCGATGATCCCGTCGTCCCAGAGACGAGCAGTCGAGTGGTACGGACTGCCCTGGTCGTCGTACTGGGCCCGGATCGGATCCTTGAACGCCTGCTCCGCGGCATCCGACCACTGTTCGCCCTTCACCGCGAGCTGGTCGCGCTTGACGGTCGCGAGCACGGATGCCGCCTGCTCGCCGCCCATCACCGAGATGCGGGCGTTCGGCCACATCCAGAGGAACCGCGGCGAGTACGCCCGCCCGCACATCGAGTAGTTGCCCGCGCCGAAGGAACCGCCGATCACGACCGTGAACTTCGGCACGCGCGTCGTCGCAACCGCGGTCACCATCTTCGCGCCGTGCTTGGCGATGCCACCCGCTTCGGCGTCGCGACCCACCATGAAGCCCGAGATGTTCTGCAGGAAGACGAGCGGGATGCCGCGCTGGTCGCAGAGTTCGATGAAGTGGGCGCCCTTCATCGCCGCCTCGCTGAAGAGCACGCCGTTGTTCGCGACGATGCCGACGGGGTGTCCGTCGATGTGGGCGAAACCCGTGACGAGCGTGTCGCCGTACTCGCGCTTGAACTCGGTGAACTCGCTGCCGTCGACGAGGCGGGCGATGACCTCGCGCACGTCATAGGGCTGCTGCACGTCGAGCGGCACGGCCGCTGTGAGCGTCGACGGGTCGACAGCGGGCTGCCGGGGCTCGCGCACCGTCCACGCGCGAGGCTCTTGCGCCGGAAGGGTCGCGACCATGTCGCGCACGAGTTCAAGGGCGTGCTCGTCGTCTTCGGCGAGATGATCGGTCACCCCCGATACCCGCGAGTGCAGTTCGCCGCCGCCGAGTTCTTCGGGCGTCACGATCTCGCCGATCGCGGCCTTCACGAGCGGCGGGCCGCCGAGGAAGATCGTGCCCTGGCCCCGAACGATCACGGTCTCGTCGCTCATCGCCGGCACGTAGGCGCCGCCGGCGGTGCATGAGCCGAGCACGGCAGCGAGCTGCGGAATGCGCTTCGCCGATAGCTGCGCCTGATTGAAGAAGATGCGGCCGAAGTGCTCGCGGTCGGGGAAGACCTCGTCTTGCAGGGGCAGGAATGCCCCACCCGAGTCGACCAGGTAGATGCACGGCAGCCGGTGCTCCTTCGCGACTTCCTGAGCCCGCAGGTGCTTCTTCACGGTCATCGGGTAGTAGGTGCCGCCCTTGACGGTCGCGTCGTTGCACACGACGAGCACGGGGCGGCCGTGCACGAGACCGATGCCCGTGATGATGCCCGCGCCCGGCGAGTCTCCTCCGTAGAGACCAGCGGCGGCGAGCGGCGAGAGTTCGAGGAACGGGCTGCCCTCGTCGAGCAAGCGGTCGACCCGGTCGCGCGGCAGCAGCTTGCCACGGGCGACATGGCGCTCACGGGATGCCGCGGGGCCGCCCGCCGCCGCCGCGGCGACCTTCTCGCGGAGTTCACGAACGAGCGCCGCGTGGCCCGCGCCGTTCGCGCGCGCCGCCTCACCGGCGGGGTCGATGCCGCTGTGGAGTGTGCCCATTCCGCTTCGCCTTCGAGCTCGGCGCGGCCCCTTGTGCGGGTGCGCGATTTCGGTTAGTGTGCACTAACTCGATCCCCGATGTTAGCGAGCATTAACCGAGATGGCAACCACTTCGCGTGCGGTCGATCAGGCCGGCACCGACCTCAGCACCGACGAGACGGTCGGCACCGACACCGACCTCGATGCCGACGACGCGGCGACCACCGACGACGCAACCACCGATGATGCGGCCGCAGCCGGCGATGCGGCCACAGCCGGCGCAACCACCGAGCGGAGCCGGCAGAAGGCCGACCGGCGCCAGGCGATCCTCACTGCGGCAGCCACGCTCTTCGCCGAGCGAGGCTACGCGGGTGTCACGATCGAAGACCTCGGCGCCGCCGTGGGCGTGCGGGGCCCGGCCGTGTACCGCCACTTCCCCGGCAAGGCCGCCGTGCTCGCCGCGATCCTCCAGGGTGCGAGCCGCACACTCCTCGACGGCGCCGAGCGAGTGCTCGGCGAGGCGCCCGACGCGACATCCGCCCTGCACCGGCTGATCGCCTTCCACGTCGATTTCGCGCTCGGCGACGCCGACGTCATCCTCGTGCAAGACCGGGAGCTCGAGCAGCTCGATGTCGGCGCCCGGCACAAAGTGCGGCTCCTCCAGCGCCGGTACGTCGAACACTGGGTCGACACCCTCGAAAGACTCCGGCCCGATCGGGCCGAGACGGAGCTCAGGTTCCGGGCACACGCCGCCTTCGGTCTCCTGAACTCCACTCCGCACAGCGCCCGCATCCCTGGGCGCAGACCCGCCGACGGCGCCGCCCGCGGCATCCTGGAGGAAATGGCATGGGCGAGCCTCATGTCGTGACCCTGCGCGTGACCCGCGCGGGTGATCTCGACGCACTGTTCCGCTTCGAACAAGATCCTGTGGCCGTGCGCATGGCCGCGTTCACCCCGACCGACCCGACAGATCGCGCTCTGTTCGACGCCCACTGGCAGCGCCTGTTCGACGACCCCACGGTCGATGCGCGCACCGTACGCGCCGACGGGGACATCGTGGGCAGTGTCGCCCGCTGGTTCGAAGGCGGTACCGCCGAGGTCACCTGCTGGATCGACCCCGGGCACTGGAACGAAGGCATTGCGACGCGCGCGATGCGGCTCTTCCTCGACTCGTTCTCCGAACGGCCGGTGCGGGCGCGGGTCGCAGCTGACAACGCCGCGTCCATCGCCCTGCTCGAGACGCTCGGCTTCCGCCGCACGGGCGGCGACGTCGCGTTCGCGAACGCCCGCGGCGCCGAGATCGAGGAGTTCACCCACATCCTCGAATAGGGCGAGCGGATGCCGCGGCGCGCTCAGTTGGCGGTGCGCGCGCCCAGCTCGGCCGCGAGCACGCCGATCCGCCGTGCGAGTGACACGTCACGCGGGGTGACACCGCCGACATCGTGCGAGGTCAGTTCGAACTCGACACGGCCCCAGCCCAGCCGCACATCGGGGTGATGGTTCAGCTCGTCGGCGACGACCGCCACGGCATCGAGCAGCCGCACCGCGCTCGCGAAATCGTCTGTCGCGTATGCGGCAACCAGATGATCCTCGACGTGGATGAAGGCCGTTCCGGCGAGCCCGTCGGCTGTGTCGGCGGGCGAGAGGATGGTGCGTTCGTCCATGTGTCCATCCTCCCGCCGCCGCGTCGATTGCGCCATGGGGTGCCGACGCCCACTCTCAGGCCATGGTCAGCGCTCGGCCCGGCTCACGAAGGATCGTGCCGATGTCGGCGAGGAACCGCGACCCCTGCGCCCCGTCGACGAGACGATGGTCGAACGAGAGACTCAGGGTCATCAGTTCACGGAGCGCGATCTCGCCGTGGTGTTCCCAGGGCTGGCGACGCACGGCCCCCATCGCGAGGATGGCCGCCTCGCCCGGGTTGAGGATGGGTGTGCCGGCATCGATGCCGAACACGCCGATGTTCGTGATCGAGATCGTGCCGCCGCTGAGTTCGGCCGGGCTCGTACGGCCCGCCCGCGCCGTTTCGGCGAGCGCGGCGATCGCGTCGGCGAGCTCGATGAGCGTCATGCGCCCCGCTCCCTTGACGTTCGGCACCACGAGTCCCCGCTCGGTCGCCGTCGCGATACCGAGGTTCACCCCACCGAATCGCACGATCTCCTGGGCGTCCTCATCCCATCGGGAGTTGATCTCTGGGGTGCGACGGGCGGCGAGGCACACGGCCTTCGCGACGACCGTGAGCGGGGTCACCTTGTGCCCGGTGAGGTCGCGATCTTCACGGATGCCGCGGAGGAGCTCCATCGTCGCCGTCACGTCGACGGTCAGGAACTCGGTCACGTGCGGCGCCGTGAACGCACTCCGAACCATCGCGGCCGCGGTGTGCTTGCGCACGCCCTTGATCGGGATGCGAGTCTCAGGGGGCGCGTCGACCGAACCCGCCGAGGTGAGCGACGAGACGTCGTCGGGCACCGGCATCGCGAGACCGGATGCCGCGCGTTCGACGTCGTCGCGCGTGATCAGGCCCCGCTGTCCCGTGCCCGTGACCGTCTCGAGATCGAGTCCGAGGTCGCGGGCGAGCTTGCGCACTGGCGGCGTCGAGCGCGGACGCTCGCCCTGGCGGGTCGCATCGGCAGGCGAGACGGCTGCGCCGGGGGTGGCATCAGCGGGACGCTCGGCCATCTCGGGCAGCGACGGAACGAGATCGTCGGCGAGCGCCGTGCGGCGTGCGCGCCGCTTCGGTCCCGACTCCGCTGCGGCGCCGTAGCCCACGAGGTTCGGGCCGGGCGCGGCTTCCGTCGCGGTGCTCTCTGAGCTCGCCTCGGACGGCGTCGGCTTCGATGTCGGCGCGACGGTCGGGGCATCCGTCACCGGAGCACCGCCCGACCCACCCGTGTCGCACGAGAACAACGGCGCGCCCACCTCGACGGTCTCGCCCTCGGCCGCGTGCAGCGCCGTCACGACCCCCGCGAATGGCGATGGCAGCTCGACCACGGCCTTGGCGGTCTCGACGTCGGCGATGATCTGGTTCAGCTCGACCCGGTCGCCGACGCCGACCCGCCAGGCGACCACCTCGGACTCGGTGAGGCCCTCGCCGAGGTCGGGCAGTGCGAAGTCTCTGATCATCATGCTCACGCCGTCGCCCCGCTCATGGAATTCGGACGCCCGAGCACCCGGTCGACGCCGTCGAGAATGCGGTCGAGGTCGGGCAGATGGTGACGCTCGAGCTTCGCCGGCGGATACGGGATGTCGTGGCCGGTGACCCGCACTGGCGCGGCCTCGAGAAACTCGAAGCAACGCTCGGTGATCGAGGCCGCGAGCTCGGCGCCGACGCCGCCCTGCTGGCCCGCCTCGTGGGTGATGACGAGCCGGCCGGTGCGGCGCACCGAAGCCTCGACCGTCGCGTAGTCGACGGGGGCGAGCGAACGCAGGTCGATGACCTCGATCGAGACGCCGTCCTCCGCAGCGGCGACCGCGGCGTCGCGGGCCGTCTGCACGAGGGCGCCGTAGGTCACGAGCGTGGCGTCGGTGCCCGTGGTGACCGTGGTCGCAACGCCCATCGGCCGCGCGTCGGCGAGGCTCGCCGTCTCGTCGACCTCTCCCTTCACGTGGTACCGCCGCTTCGGCTCGAAGAAGAGCACGGGGTCGTCGCTCGCGATGGCCTGCCGGATCATGACGAACGCGTCGGCCGGGTTCGAGCACGCGACGACGCGCAGGCCCGCGGTGTGCGCGAAGTAGGCCTCGGGCGACTCGGAGTGGTGCTCGGCCGCACCGATGCCGCCGCCGAACGGCACGCGGATCGTGATCGGCATGCGCACGTTGCCGCGTGAACGGTAGTGCAGCTTCGCGACCTGGGCGACGATCTGGTCGAAGCCCGGGTAGATGAAGCCGTCGAACTGGATCTCGACCACCGGGCGGAAGCCGCGGTACGCGAGACCGACCGCGGTGCCGACGATGCCTGCCTCGGAGAGCGGCGTGTCGACGACCCGCTTCGCCCCGAACTCGGACTTCAGGCCGTCGGTGACGCGGAAGACCCCGCCGAGCGTGCCGATGTCCTCGCCCATGAGCACGACCTTCTCGTCGTCGGCGAGCGCGCGACGAAGACCTGAGTTGAGCGCCTTTGCGAGCGTGAGTGTGGTCATCGTGGGTCTCCTTCGGCGGTGACGGATGTCGCGGCACCTGTGCTGAGCTCCGTCGAAGCATCCGAGCCGTCGAACATCGCAAGGTAGCGCGTGTAGTGCTCGCGCTGCCGGTCGAGGTGGCTGTTGGGTTCTGCGTACACGTGGTCGAACACCGTCAACGGCTCGGGGTCGGTGATCGTCGTGATGGCGGCACGAAGCTCGGCGGCGGCGCGGTCGGCCTCGGCCGAGACGTCGCGTTCGAGACGCGCGATGTCGACACCGGATGCCTCGAGCAGCGCGAGCACTCGTGACAGCGGATCGCGCCCGCTCCACTCGGCGAGCTCGTCGTCGGTGCGGTAGCGCTTGGGGTCGTCGGCGGTCGTGTGCGGGCCCATGCGATAGGTCACCGCCTCGATGAACGTCGGCCCGTCGCCGCGTCGCGCGCGGTCGAGCGCGATGCGGGTCGCCGCGAGCACGGCCAGCACGTCGTTGCCGTCGACACGCACGCCCGGCATACCGAAGCCGTCGGCTCGACGCGCGAGATGCTGCTTCGATTGCAGGCCGACGGGTTCGGAGATGGCCCACTGGTTGTTCTGGCAGAAGAAGACGACGGGGGCGTCGAAGCTCGCGGCGAACACGAGGGCCTCGTTGACGTCGCCCTCGCTCGTGGCGCCGTCGCCGAAGTAGGCGACGGCGGCGGTGTCCGTGCCCTCCCAGGCAGCACCCATGGCGTAGCCGGTCGCGTGCAGAGCTTGCGCGCCGATGATGATCTGAGGCACGGCCATGCCGTGCTCGTACGGGTTCCAGCCCGACGCCGCGGTTCCTCGCCACACCGAGAGGAGCTCGGCCGGCTGCACTCCGCGGCACCAGGCGAGCGCGTGCTCGCGATAGCTCGAGAAGATGAAGTCATCGTCGCGGAGCGCACGCCCCGACCCGATCTGCGCCGCCTCCTGGCCGGCGAGCGGCGGCCAGAGTCCGAGCTCGCCCTGCCGTTGCAGTGCGGTCGCCTCGGTGTCGATGCGCCGCACGATCGCCATGTCGCGGTAGAGGCGGCCGAGCGCCACGAGGTCGACGTCGGCGACCCACGGGTCGAAGTCGGCGTTCGAACGGCGCTCGCCGGTCGGGCTGATGAGCTGCACGAACTCGTCTGGCCGGGTGAACTCGCGCTGTATGAGGAGCCCGGTGGCGTCTCGGTCGGATGGGGTCATCGTCGATCCTCGCTGTCGGCGGGCGCGCTTCGTGGGCTGCCCGCACCCGGCGGCTCTGCCGGTTACCCAGAGCGTACGTCGATCTTGCACACAGCTCAACCAACCGCCGAGCTGTTGAGCATGTTGCACGATTCGAGCGCCCGGAGCGGTGCTATCGTGTGGCGTTATGACCGGTTACGACGCCGTCGACAAGGCCCTGCTCATCGCTCTGGCCCCCGACCCTCGCGCGACGGTGGTCGCGCTCGCCGACCGACTCGGGCTCTCGCGCAACACCGTGCAGGCGCGCATGGCGCGGCTCGAGGCATCCGGAGCGTTCCTCTCCTTCGAACGCAGCATGGACCCGACGCCGCTCGGCTACCCGCTCGAGGCATTCATCGCCGTGCACGTGCGCCAGAAGCTGCTCGGCTCCGTCGTCGACGAGATCGCACGCATCCCCGAGGTGATCCAGGCGCACGGACTCTCGGGCTCGATCGACCTCCTCGTGCGCGTCGTCTGCCGTGACGCGCACGACCTCTTCCGCATCGACGGGGAGATCCTCGCGATCGATGGCGTCGAGCGCACCGAGACGTCCCTCGCGATGGGCGAACTCATCCCCTACCGGCTGGGGCCACTGCTCGAGCGGTGATCGACAAGTTGCAAAGAACTATTTGCAAAGGTTCCTTTGCAACATGGATGCTACGAACGGCGACGACCTCGAAACACAGCCGAGCAGCACGCGGCACCCGGGTGTCGACCATATGCTCACGAGCTCGAGCCTGAAGAGCCTCGCCCACCCGCTCCGTGTACGCATCTACGACGAGCTCTCGGCGTACGGGCCATTCACCGCCAGTGGCTCGCCGCTCGTCTCGGCGAGTCCAGCGGCGCAACGAGCTACCACTTGCGCCAGCTCGAGCGCGCGGGTCTCGTACGCGAAGACGAGACCCGCGGCAAGGGTCGCGAGCGCTGGTGGGAGCGACGACCGGGGTCGATCACGGTCCCGGATGCCCGGAAGCTGCCGCCGGGCAGCGCCGAACGGCTCGCGGTGCGCATGTTGGAAGACGAGTGGTACCGCACCCGCGAACGGAACTTCCACGAGTACCTCGCCGAGGGAGAACACGTCTTCGGAGCGGAGTGACTCGACGTCGCCACCTCGGACACGATCAACGTGCGCCTGACGGCCGAGCAACTGCACGCGCTCGTCATCGATCTCGACGCCGTACTCAAGAGGTACCTCGACGCCTACAAGCGCACACCCACACCGGGCGCGCGGCCGGTGCAGCTCCACATCAACGCGTTCCCACTCGTGCGGGGCGAACTCACTCCCGCACCGACCGACGAGGAATCATCATGAACACCGCAACGTTGGGAGGCCAGACGGCCCGCCCCGTATTCCCCACCGGGGTGCCCGGCCTCGCCGTCCGTGCGGGCCGCGCGCTCGAGAGCTGGGGCGCACGTCGCGCGTCCGCCCGCCCGACACGCGACGAGCTCGCGCAGCTCATCGCGCTTCGAGGCGAGGCGCGCCGCGCCGTCGCGGACAACCCGGAGGCGATGCGGCGCGCCGGGCTTCCTCCGGTGAGCTGACACGGCGGTCGGCCTCGACCCGGCCATGTGTCCCCCGCCCTGCTACGGAGTGCGCAATTCAGGTCGGCCCTCGGTGTGTCGCGTTCGAGCGCGGCGTGTCGCGACCGCGACACACCTCCGCACCTGAATTGCGCACGGTTCAATGGCTGGCGAGACGACGGATGCCCCGCCCGAACGTGTCGGGCGGGGCATCCGTGTGTCGTCGCTCAAGCGACGAATGGGCGCGAACTACGCGTCGACGTCAGCACCCTCGGCCGGAGCCTCGGCGTGCGTGCCGGCGATCTCGCGACCGTTGGTGTCGGCGTCTTCAGCCAGCACCGGGGCGAGCGAGAGCTTGCCGCGGTCGTCGATCTTCGTGATCTCGACGAGGATCTTCTGTCCGACGGCGAGCACGTCGTCGACGTTCTCGACACGCTTGCCACCGGCGAGCTTGCGCACCTCGGAGATGTGCAGCAGGCCGTCTTTGCCCGGGAGCAGTGAGACGAACGCACCGAACGCGGCGATCTTGACGACGGTTCCGAGGAACTGCTCGCCGGCCTCGGGGTTCGTCGGGTTCGCGATCGCGTTGACCTGGGCGCGGGCGGCCTCGGCCGACGGACCGTCGGTCGCGCCGATGTAGACGGTGCCGTCCTCCTCGATGGAGATGTCGGCGCCGGTCTCATCTTGAATCGCGTTGATCGTCTTACCCTTCGGGCCGATCAGCTCGCCGATCTTGTCGACGGGGATCTGCACCGAGATCACGCGGGGCGCGGTCGGGGCCATCTCGTCGGGACCGTCGATCGCCGCGTTCAGCACGGCGAGGATCGTCGTGCGGGCGTCCTTCGCCTGCGTCAGCGCGCCGGCGAGCACCGAGGCGGGGATGCCGTCGAGCTTCGTGTCGAGCTGGATCGCGGTGACGAACTCGCTCGTGCCGGCGACCTTGAAGTCCATGTCGCCGAGGGCGTCTTCGGCGCCGAGGATGTCGGTGAGCGCCGCGTAGCGGGTCTCACCGTTCACGGTGTCGGAGATGAGGCCCATCGCGATGCCGGCGACGGGTGCGCGCAGCGGCACGCCCGCGTTCAGGAGCGCGAGGGTCGAAGCGCAGACCGAGCCCATCGACGTCGAGCCGTTGGAGCCGAGCGCCTCGGACACCTGGCGGATCGCGTAGGGGAATTCTTCACGCGTGGGCAGCACGGGTACGAGTGCGCGCTCGGCGAGTGCGCCGTGCCCGATCTCGCGACGCTTCGGCGACCCGACGCGACCGGTCTCACCGGTCGAGTAGGGCGGGAAGTTGTAGTTGTGCATGTAGCGCTTCTTGGTGACCGGGCTGAGCGAGTCGATCGACTGCTCGAGCTTCAGCATGTTCAGCGTCGTGACGCCGAGGATCTGGGTCTCACCACGCTGGAAGATGGCCGAGCCGTGCACGCGAGGCACGACCTGCACCTCGGCGTCGAGCGGGCGGATGTCGGCGAGCCCGCGACCGTCGATGCGCACACCCTCTTCGAGCACGCGCGAACGCACGACGTGCTTCGTGACCGACTTGTACGCGGCCGACACCTCGGCGTTGGCCGACTCGGGCAGCTCGCCCGCTTCGACCTTCGCTGCGACGTGCCCTTTGGCACGCGCCTTGAGCGCGTCGTCGGCGTCTTGACGAGCGACCTTCTCGGCGATCTTGTAGATGCCCTTGAGCTCTTCGAGTGCGAACGCCTCGACGACGGCCTTCGTCTCAGCCTGGTAGGGCGGGAACGTCGGGTAGTCGGCGGTGGGCTTCGCAGCGGTCTTGGCGACGTGCTGCTGGGCCTCGACGAGCTGCTTGATGAAGGGCTTCGACGCTTCGATGCCCTGCGCGATGACGGCCTCGTCGGGCTTGATCCCGCCTGCCTGGATGAGGTTCCACGCGTTGTCGGTGGCCTCGGCCTCGATCATCATGATCGCGACATCCTGCGAGCCGTCGGCCTCGGTGATCACGCGACCGGCGACGACCATGCTGAACACGGCGTCTTCGATCTGCGAGTACTTCGGGAAGGCGACCCACTGGCCGTCGATGAGGGCGACGCGAACGCCGCCGACCGGACCGGAGAACGGCAGGCCGGAGAGCTGGGTCGAGAGCGACGCCGCGTTGATCGCGAGCACGTCGTAGTATTCGTCGGGCTCGATGGCGAGCACGGTGATGACGACCTGCACCTCGTTGCGGAGGCCCTCGACGAACGAGGGACGCAGGGGGCGGTCGATCAGGCGGCAGGTGAGGATCGCCTCGGTCGAGGGGCGACCCTCGCGACGGAAGAACGAGCCCGGGATACGCCCTGCGGCATACATGCGCTCTTCGACGTCGATCGTGAGCGGGAAGAAGTCGAAGTGCTCCTTCGGCTGCTTGGAGACCGAGGTCGCCGAGAGCAGCATGGTCTCTTCGTCGATGTAGGCGACGGCGGAGCCCTGCGACTGCTGGGCGAGGCGGCCGGTCTCGAAGCGGATGGTGCGGGTGCCGAACTTGCCATTGTCGATGACGGCTTCGGCGAACGTGATTTCTGGACCTTCCAAGAGGTCGTCTCCTTTGTTTACCGTCGCACCCCGTGTGGGCGCGACTCATACAGAGGAGCAGGAACAGGCAATACGAATCGCACCGGTCGGTGCGTTCACGCTGGCCACCAGTAGAAGTCCACCAAACCGGTCGGCTTGGTAATCCACCACAGGGGACCAGCTTCCTGCCGGCCTGCTCCAAATGCTCAAAATGAGCACAGTGCTCGATATTCGATTGTGCGTCTGCGCCCGGACAGGCAAGCGCCGGTTCGCGGCACATCAGACGACGGCAACCCATCGAGCTACCGCTTCAATGCTAGCAGAGCGCGCGAATTCGCCCGGTGAACAGCGGATGTCGCGTGCCGCGTGCCGTCCACGCCGGGATCGCGTGGTGCGCGGGCCCGAGTCATCCGTGGCAAACTCGAATGCATGAGTTCCGACGAGCAGAGCACACCGGGCCCCTCCGAGGAGACGAAGCGCAAGTTCCGCGAGGCGCTCGATCGCAAGAACAACGCGTCGAAGAAGCGTGAGGGCGAAGCCCACCTCGACGGCGGCGGCGGCGCGAACCACACTCAGGGTCCCGCCGAGCACAAGCGCGAGTTCCGACGCAAGAGCGGTTGAGCCGGCCTCACTCCATCGGCACCGTCGTCTGCGCGTTGGTCGCCGGCACGATGACGGGCAGCAGCACGGCGCGTTTCGGTTCACGACCGTCGCCCGCCGCCCGGCCGCGAAGCCGTCGCAGCATCCACGGCACGGCGTGCCGTCCGAGCCATGCCACGTCACCGACCTTCGTCGACTGCTGATCCTCCGCCGGCTCGTGGACGGCGTGCTCGAGTGCGCCGAGCTCGCCCGCATCCGGCACGCCGAGGACGCGCGCGGCGGCGTAGGCGATGCCACGGTGCCCGGCCGCGTTGAGGTGCACGCGATCCTCGGCCCACCGTTCGTCATCGACGAGTTCAGGTCGGGCGTCGACATCGAGCAACATCGAGCCGGTCGCCGCTGCGAGCGCGCGAAGCCGCGAGTTGAAGACCCTGAAGCGCCGAGCGAAGAGCCGGGCAGCAGGCCGTCGCGGCATGAACGCGGTCACGAGCAGCACATCGCAGCCGGTCGCACGCAGTCGTGAAACGGCGTCGCCGAGCTGCGCCGCGAGCCGCTCGGGATCGGCGCGACGCCCCACGAGGTCGTTCGCGCCGATGAGCACGGAGACGAGATCGGCGCCGAGCGCGGCGGCGTTCGGCAACTGCACCTCGACCGCATCGCGGATTCGACGGCTCCGCACCGCGAGGTTGGCGTAGGCGATGGGCGCGCCCGCCGAACTCGTGACGGCGAGGAGCATCGCGAGCCGATCCGCCCAGCCACGGTACTCACCCGCCGGCATGCGGGAGACGTCGCAGAGCCCCTCCGTCAGCGAGTCGCCCACGGCGACATAGCGACTCCAGGTCTTGGCTGCGCCCGCGGGCCGCGGCGTCGCAACGATCTGCGCCGGCCGCACCGCATCCGTCGGGCGAACCGTTCGTCGCTCCATCGCCTCCTCGTAGTGCCCGATGAGTTCGTCGCCCAGCCTGTCCCAACTGCGCCCCGCGACGGAGGCGCGCGCCCGCTCGCCGAACGCCCGTCGCTTCGCGTCGTCCCCTGTGAGGTCCCGCACCCGTCCGCGGAAGTCCTCGAGGTCACCCGGCCGGTAGAGCCAACCGTTCACGCTGCTGTCCACGAGGTCGAGCGGGCCACCGCGGCCGGTCGCCACGACCGGCACCCCGCTCGCCAGTGCCTCCTGCACCGTCTGGCAGAATGTCTCGCTCTCGCCGGGATGCACGAACACGTCGAGGCTCGCCATCGCCCGCGCGAGCTCGTCACCGTCGAGGAAGCCCGTGAACCGGGCATCGGGCAGCATGCGCTCGAGTGCGGGCCTGGATGGCCCGTCGCCGATCACGACGAGCCGCACACCCGGCAGGCCGTCGATCGCACGGAGGTCTTCGACCTGTTTCTCGGGAGCGAGTCGGCCGACGTAGCCGACGAGAACCTCGTCGCCGCGGGCGTACTCGCGTCGCCAGGCTGAATCTCGCCGGGCGGGCGAGAACCGGTCGGTGTCGACCCCACGCCGCCAGAGCCTGATGCGGTCGACGCCGAGCGACTCGAGCCGTTCGATGGCCGACGACGACGGGGCGAGCGTCAGGGTCGCGCGCCGGTGCAGCCGCCCGAGGTGCCGGGTGAGCGCGGGAGCCGCGCCGGGCGCGCCGTAACGTTCGGCATACGACGGGATGTCGGTCTGGTACACGGCGACCGACGGGATGCCGAGCGCGTCGGCGGCGAGGACGCCGCGCCAGCCGAGCACGAACGGAGACGCGAGGTGCACGACGTCGGCCTCGTGCTCGCGCATGAGGGCAGCGACTCGGTGCGCACTCGCGAGGCTCACCCGTACTTCGGGATAGCTCGGCAGCGGCATCGACGGCAGCAGCACGACGCGAGCGCCGAAGAGCGAGTGGTCGATGGATCCGGATCGAGGGGCGATCACGAGCGCGTCATGACCGCGTCGTTCGAGGTGACGCAGCGCCTGCAGGAGGGAATGCGTCACGCCGTTCATGTGCGGGAGGAACGATTCTGCGAGGAGGACGACCTTCACGCCCCCAGCGTGAAGGTCGCCGGGCGCGGAAACCGCCGGAAACGCGGGCCGAAACCGAGGGTTCACCGACTCGTCGGAAGCCGTTCGCCCAGCCGTCGACGGCACGTCGTGCATGGCCGGTCACCCTCGAAGCGCCCTTCGTGCTCGACGACTGATCCGGTCACGGTCGGCCGTCGGTGAACCCACGGCGCCGGCTTCCGTCGGCACGGGTTCGCCCGGCCGGAATCGGTGCGAGCACTGAGGTCGCGCGTGCAGCTGCGTCGGTACGATGTCGCCACCCGCAAGATCTCCGTCGAGGAGTCGCCGATGTCCGCACCGAACCCGCCGCCGCCGCCGCACGAGTACGTCACGCTTCGCCTCGATCCAGACGGTGACGCCGCGCGCGACTACGGCGTCTTCCCCGTGCCTGCCGGCATCGACCTCGCACCGCCCGAACCCGGATGCGCGGTCGCGCCCGACGGTCGGGCCGACCTGAACCAGCGCGTCTTCCTCCCCGAGGGAGCGCGGCCGTACCACGCACGCGGCCTGAGAGTCGCGCTGGCGATGAAGGGCGGAGTGAGCCTCGCGGTGTGGATCGGCGGTGCGATCGCCGAACTCGACATCCTCCGCCGCATCCGCATCTATCGCGATGGACGGGACCCGCGTCCGAAAGCGCTGCTCATCCACCCGAACGGGCACGAGGCCGACGCCCATCTGCTCGCACGGGCGGACGCGTACGCCCGGCTCCTGTGTTCGAGAGGATACGACCGGGTCGAGTACGACGTGCTCGCCGGTGCCAGCGCGGGCGGCCTGAACGGCGTCATGTACGCCGTCGCCCAGCGAGCCGGCGTCGGACTCGAAGGAATCCTCGGCACCTGGCTCAGCACCGGCTCGGCCTGGGGCCTGTTGCAGACGGGCCGTCGCCCTTCCTACGACTCGGTCCTTCGCGGCGACGAGTACTTCTGGGTCGAACTCGATCGTGCTCTCGCCGACATCGCTTCCGGCACAGTGAGTCCGGGCGGCGCGGGCCAGGCGCCGAAGGCGGTCAATCCGCCGCATCCCGCCCTCGCCGTGCCGCACGTCGTCGTCGACCTCTCAGCGACCCTCATCGACGCGAAGGACACGAACGAACGGAGTGCAGCAGAAGGCCGGGCGCACTTCCGCTTCGTCGGGGCCGACGTCGATCCGGTGCCCGATCGCGGCATTCCCGGCCACGGCGCCACCGACATCCGACGGAAACGGGACTTCGCCCGCCTCGCCTACGCGGCCCGGGCGACGTCGTCGTTCCCGGGGGCGTTCGAACCGGCCCTCATCTATTCCGACGAAGAGCCGCTCACCGGCCCCGACGCCGTCATGAGTCCGCCCGACATGCGCAACGTCTTCAGCGCGCACCGGGAGCGAGGCCGAGCGCATCCCTTCCGGGTGGTCGACGGCGGCGTGCTCGACAACATCCCGATCGACCGCGCGCTTCGTGCCGTGCGCAACATCCCCGCGAATGAGCACGTGAACCGGGCGCTGATCTATCTGGATCCATCGCCGAAGGAGACCTCGCACTGGCTCATCCGCGCGACCGAGTACAACGGGCCGGCACCCGAGCTGACTCCGGACTCGGCGACGGCACGCAATGACCCGCTCTCACGATTCCTGTCGCCGATCCTCACCGCCGTGCGCAAGCGGGCCGGGTCTGAGTCGAGTGAAGACGAGATCGACGCGGTCGATGCCGCGCGCGCCGCGGCGCTCGTCGTCAAGGGGCGCGACGAGATGCTCGCCGTGCGACTGGACGGAGGACCGGTCGCGGCAGACGGTCCGGCCGCGCTGGCGCATGTCGCGGCATTCGCGCGGCTGCGATCCACGACCGACGCGGCGTTCCTGCGCTCGGTCTTCACTCGCCCGGGCGAGTGGACGCTCGGCACGAATCTCGTCGATCGTCCGGCCCGACGGGCGCTCGATCGCATCAGCATCGGCCGATTCGAGAAGGCACTTCGCGCGGTGCTCGACGACTTGAGTCGTGGCACGCTCCCCGACGGCGTGCCGATCGATGCGATCCCGGCCGGCTCCCAGACACTCGTCGACGCCTCGTACTGCGCACTCACCTGGATCCGCGCCCTCGAAGATCAGAGCTTCCGCACCGTCTCGCTGCACGCCTTCGACGCCGCGGTCGCCGATGAACCCGCGACCCGGTCGCGATCGCGCGCCGCGATCCGCGAGTGCCTCTACGCCGTGATGTCCGAGGCCCGCGATCTCCGCGACTCGGCCGTCGAACGCACACTCGATGCCGTCGACGGCATCCCACAGGTCGAGGGCACGCTCTCCGACGTCCGTGCGCGCCGGCTCGTGCTGACGTGGCTCACGGCCAACGCCGCGACCCCCGAGCGGCGCCGGGAGCTCTGGGCAGAACTCGATCGCATCGTGCGCTGGCTGCAGGACGCGAGCGCTGTGCTCGAACGGTTCCCCGATCAATCGGGATGGCTGGAGTCCCCTTGGCACCGCCTGCCCGCTTCGTCCGTGGACCTGCCGGCGAGAGATCTTCCGCTCATCTTCGCGGGCAGCGGCATGCCGACCGCGATGTCGACGGTGCGATTCCATCGCATCGGTTCCGACACGCAGCCGGCCTCGCCGCGTCGCTATCGAACCCTGTTCGACGCGCAGCTGCTCGAGGGGTATCGGGCGACGCTGGCCAAACCGATCGACCAACTCGACCGCGAGACCGTGATGAAGCTGCTCGACGACGACGCCGAACTGCGTTCCTCCTCGAAGCTGGCCGGACTCCGCATCGCGAACTTCGCCGGCTTCCTGAGTGCTGCGTGGCGTCGCAACGACTGGTGGTGGGGGCGCCTCGATGCATCGGCCGGCATGCTCGAGTTGCTCGGCAGCATGGAGCGGGCTCCGGATGTCGCGGACAACGAGCTGCCCGTTGCGATCGAAGCCGAGGCCGAGCTGCACACTGTGCACGACGCCCTCCTCCTCGAACTGAACGCCGACGATGCCCGACCGTACGAGCACGCCATCGAATCGGCCGACGCCGACGCCGTGCGCGCGGAGCTCGTGCGCGGCACGCAGGACCTCGAGTCGTTGCATTCCGGGTATCGCGTGGCGCTCGCTTCGCGAGTGGTGCGTTCCGCATCGGTCGCGCTCGTGCGCGGCACCGGCACGCTGTCGCCGATACGGGTGCTGCAGTGGATCATCCGCCCTCTGCTCGTGCTCGTTCCCGCGGTGCTCTCGCCGCCGCGACTCATCCTCGCCATCGTGATCGTCGCCTGCGGCATCCTGCTCGCCTGGCCAGAGCTCGAGGATCCGGCGCCGCTCGCCTGGCCGTCGACCTCGAGGTGGGTGATGTTCGCCATCGTCGCCGTATTCGCGGCGTTCCGGTTGACGAGCGCCGCCGCGTCGTGGCGGCGTCACTGGCTCGTCGTCGCCAATCACACGGAGCAGTCGAGCCGGGCGCGGCGGGTGATCGCCGCAGCCGAGCGACGGGCGACCATCCTGCGTGCGACGCTCATCGGCATCACGATCGTGCTCTTCATCGTGTTCGCCGCCGCGTGCCTCGTCTACGGCCTCTGGGGCGTTCCCTTCTGGTTGTCACTCATCGCGGTGCTCGCCGCAACCGAGGTGACGAGCCGTGCGTTGCAGACCGTGCCGGCCGCCCGGCGATCCCGACCCGGCCGCTGGATCGCGCTCGCCGTGCTGGCGGCAGCGGCGTTCGCGGTCACGGCAGTGCTGCCCGCGAGCCTCGATGCGCTCACAGCGGGAATGCCGGAGCCCTGGAACCATGTCGTCTGGCGTTCGATCGCCGCTGCGATCGTTGCCGCTGCCCTCACCCTGACGCTGCTCGCGCAGGCGCTGCGGGTGCGTCAGTTGCTCGCGGTGACCGCGACCACCGTCGTGACGACTGCGGTGGCCGTCATCATCACGACGCTGGCTCTCAGCCGATCGACGATCGAGACGCAGACCTGGGTCGGGTTCGTCGTCTGCGCATGGGTGGCCGGCACGACGATCTGGTGGGCTCCGTGGTTTCGCGGGTGGGACACCGGCCCGGCCGGGATGCCGAAGGACTCGGTGCACGATCTGGAGCCCGGCTCGCTCGTTTCAGCCGACGACTGACGACCACGCATCCGGCCCCTGCTGTTCACTTCCAGCCGGTAGAACGATCGCGTGGATGACGCGTGGATCAGCGGGCTCGCCGCCTCACCCTGGCTCATTCCGCTGCTCTTCGGGCTCGTCGTCGGCGACGCCTTCGTCGTGGTGCTCCCGAGCGAGACCGCTGTGGTCGCACTCGGCGCACTGTCGGCGACGACCGGATCGCCGCCGCTCGGCGCGATCATCCCCGTCGCCGCGCTCGGCGCCGTCGTCGGCGACGGCCTCTGCTACCTGATCGGGCGCAGGGTCGGTCTCGACCGGTGGCGTTGGCAACGCGAGGGTCGCATCGGTGCCGCTCTCTCCCGAATGCGTGACACCGTGCACCGGCGCACGGCGGTGCTCGTCTTCACGGCACGCTACGTGCCGTTCGCCCGCATCGCGGTGAATCTCGCCGCGGGTGCTGGGCGCGTGCCGCTCCGCCGGTACCTCCCGCTCTCGGCCGCGGCCGGATTGGCGTGGGCCTGCTACAACGTGGCGATCGGCGCGATCGTCGGCAACCTGTTGCGCGATTCGCCGCTCCTCGCCGCGGCCATCTCCGTTCCGGTCGCCATCGTGATCGGTCTCGTGGTCGACCGGACGATCGGCCGACTCGATGCGCGGCGGAGCGGTGTCGCACCGGCACCGGCCGACGAGGAGATCACTCCCCCGCGAGACCCCCGATGAGATGGCCGAACGGACGGTCGAGGGCGAACGGGTCACGCACCGTCGTGGAACGATCGCTCGCCGCGACGAGCGCGGCGAGCTCACCCGCGGCCCGCTCGATGCGGGCCGGCAGCGTCTTCACGCTGTCCGCGGACTCGCCCCAGTCCCCCGTCGCCGCGAACACGCCCGTGGGGGCGACGATCGCGTGCAGATAGGTGAACATCGGGCGCAGGGCGTAGTCGAGCGCAAGCGAATGGCGCGGCGTACCGGCGGTGGCGCCGATCACGACGGGGAGGTCGGCGAGCGCGGCGCTGTCGACCACGTCGAAGAACGACTTGAAGAGGCCGGAGTAGCTCGTCGTGAAGATCGGCGTGACCGCGATGAGGCCGTCTGCGCCGGTCACGGCCTCGATGACCGCCTCGAGCTTCGGGCTCGGGAAGCCCGTCAGCATGTGATTCATGATGTCGGTCGCGACGTCCCGGAGCTCGAAGGTCTCGACGGTCGTGTCGATGCCCTGCCCGGTGAGCTTGACGACGGTGGCCTCGGTGAGCTTGTCGGCGAGCATGCGCGTCGACGACGGCTGGCTGAGGCCTGCCGAGACGACGGCGAGGGTACGTGTGGTCATCGTCAGGCTCCCTTCACGGCCGCGGCGCCGAACGCTGCGCCCTTCGGGGTCTCGATACGCTCGCTGGAGCTCGCTACTCGACCAGCGGTGGAGTTGCGCGCGGCGACGAGCGACGCGTGCGTCGGGGCATCCGGAACCGTGTCAGGGCGGTTCTTCGCGAACTCGCGGCGCAGCACCGGCACGACCTCTGAGCCCAGCAGGTCGAGCTGCTCGAGCACGGTCTTCAGCGGCAGGCCGGCGTGGTCCATCAGGAAGAGCTGGCGCTGGTAGTCGCCGACGTAGTCGCGGAAGCCGAGGGTCTTGTCGATGACCTCCTGCGGGCTGCCGACCGTGAGCGGCGTCTGCGAGGTGAACTCCTCGAGGCTCGGGCCGTGTCCGTACACCGGTGCGTTGTCGAAGTACGGGCGGAACTCGCGCACGGCGTCTTGCGAGTTCTTGCGCATGAAGACCTGGCCGCCGAGTCCGACGATCGCCTGCTCGGCGGTGCCGTGCTCGTAGTGCTCGAAGCGCTGGCGATAGAGCGCCACCATGCGCTGCGTGTGCGACGCGGGCCAGAAGATATGGTTCGCGAAGAATCCGTCGCCGTAGTAGGCGGCCTGCTCGGCGATCTCGGGGCTGCGGATCGAGCCGTGCCAGACGAACGGCGGCACGTCGTCGAGCGGCCTCGGGGTCGACTGGAAGCCCTGGAGCGGCGTGCGGAACTGGCCGTCCCAGTCGACGGAGTCTTCACGCCACAGTCGGTGCAGGAGGGCGTAGTTCTCGAGGGCGAGGTTGATGCCCTGGCGGATGTCCTTGCCGAACCACGGGTAGACCGGCCCGGTGTTGCCGCGACCGAGCATGAGGTCGACGCGGCCGTCGGCCATGTGCTGGAGCATCGCGAAGTCCTCGGCGATCTTGACGGGGTCGTTCGTCGTGATGAGTGTCGTCGAGGTCGTCAGCTGCAACGTGGAGGTCTTCGCCGCGATGTACGCGAGCGTCGTCGTGGGCGAGGAGGAGAAGAAGGGCGGGTTGTGGTGCTCACCGAGCGCGAAGACGTCGAGGCCCACCTCTTCGGCGTGCTGGGCGATCTTCACGACGTCGGTGATGCGCTCGTGCTCGCTCGGCGTGCGTCCCGTCGTGGGGTCCTGCGTGATGTCGCTGACGGTGAAGATTCCGAACTGCATGTTGCCCTCCTGGGCTCGTCCTCGCGAGGTATCCGTAATGCATACTTTTGCATACACTTCGATTAACGGATGCCCCTCGCCCACTATTCCCGATCGATCAGCGCCGCGCACGTCGAGGGCGGGGGTGCCGACTCGGCACCCCCGCCCTCGATCGCCGGCCTCAGTCGATGAGGCTGTGCTCGTGACCGCCGCCACCGCCGACCGTGCCCTGCGGGCCGGCCGGTTCGGGAAGGAACTTGAAGGGCAGCTTCTTGCCCTTCACCCCGTTGACGTCTTCGGTGGAGTACGCGTACGTGAGCACCGCTGTCGCGATCGCACCCGTGTTCACGAGCAGCGCCGTTCGGTCGACGTTCTCGATCGTGTCGCAGGCGATGTGGTAGCACTGGTCGAGCTGCTCGCCCGCGGTGCCGCCCCAGATCGCCGCCTGCTGCTCGGTCTTCACGACCTCGGCACCGGTGAACAGGCCGCCCGCCGGAATGCCGTTGAGGATGAACGCCTCGTAGTCGCTGCGACCCGAGAACTCCGCATCGTCGTACGGGATCCGCAGGAGCGTGAAGTAGCTCTCGAAGAGGTCCTCGATCGCGATCGATCCTTCAGGTACCGGCACGGGCGCCTCGTACCCCGACTCGTCACTGTCGTACACCATGTACATGTAGTTCGGCGATGCGATCATGTCGAAGTTGAGGTAGAGCGCGATCTCGTCTTTCTCCGCCTGCGGGAGTCCATCGACGTAGGCCGCGGATCCCAGCAGTCCAGACTCCTCTGCTCCCCACCAAGCGAACCGCAGCGTGTTCTGCGGCTTCAGCTTGCCGAGATGCTCGGCGAGCTCGAGAAGTGCCGCCGAGCCGCTGCCGTTGTCGTTGATGCCCGGACCTGCCTGCACCGAGTCGAGGTGCGCGCCGGCCATGACGACGTTCTGGTCGTTCTTGCCGGGCAGCTCTGCGATCACGTTGACCTGAGGCCGCTCCTCCGGATCCGGCACGAAGGCCTTCGCCGTCGATCCCGGTTGCGCGAGCGCGAGGCCGTCGGCGGTGCTCGCACCGACGACGGGGATGTCGAGCGGATCGGGGTTCTCTCCGATGAGCGTGCCGGTCACGAGTCCCGACCGCTCGGGCGTGTTGCCCTGGTTGAAGATGATCACCGCTTCGGCGCCGGCGTCTTGGGCGTTCTTCGCCTTGACACCGAACTCGCAGGTGCCGCGCTGGACGAGCGCGATATCGTTCGCGCCCGAGAAGTCGAGACCGGTGAAGTCTTCCGCGTCGCAGCCGCTCGTCACTGGATCGAAAGGTGCGGTGAGCACGACGTCGACCGGGATGACGGTGCCTTCGACGGTTCCCGACCCGGTGCCCGAGAACGACTCCGTCTCGTACGTCGCGGCGACCGGCGCCAATTGTTCGAGCGCGGACGGCCCCGTGAACGTGAACGGGAACTCCTCCAGCGTGACCTGCCAGCCCGCGTCCTCGAGCGTCTCGGCGACGTACTCGACGCTCTGGTCGTACCCCGGAAGTCCGGCGGCGCGGTTGCCTCCGTTGTCGTCGGCGATCGCCTGGAGCTCCTCGAGATGAGCCATGATGCCGTTCGGCTTCACGCACTCGAGCAGCTTGGCTGCCGTGTTGTTGTTTCGGTTCTCGCACTTCGCGGATTGACCGGCGACGGCGGCCCCCGCGGGAATCAGTGCGAACGTGAACGCCGCGGCGGTCGCGATCGCGATCACACGGGCCTTTCTGGAACGTGGGGTGGTTGGGCGCATCGTTTTCCCCTCCTTACCGGGTGTCTCCGTTGGCACCCGTTCGGGGGGCAGCCTAGGCGCTGGTCGCGACTGCCCGACAGCCCCCATCGGCAAACTCGTCCAAGCACGCAGGAATCCTGCGCCACGACGCGACGCGATGGCTAGACTCGCCGTGATGGGCACGATTTCGGTCATCATCCCAAGCCTGAACGACGCGGGCTTCCTCGCCGCCTGCCTCGAAGCGCTCGACCAGCAGACGCGGCCCGCCGACGAGGTCATCGTGGTCGACAACGGGTCGACGGATGCCACGGCCGACGTCGCTCGAGCGGCCGGCGCGCGTGTCGTCACCGAGCCGCTGCGCGGCATCTGGCCGGCGACGGCCGCAGGCTTCGACGCGGCATCCGGCGAACTGCTCGCTCGCCTCGATGCCGATTCGGTGCCCGCGCCGGACTGGCTGGCCGAGGTGGAACGCCGCATGACCCGGCCCGATCGCCCGACCGTCGTGACGAACGGCGGCACGTTCTACGGCGGCAACGCCGTCGTGCGGTGGATCGCCCGAAACATCTATATCGGCGGTTACTTCACCGTGATCGGTCCTCTGCTCGGCCACCCGCCGATCTTCGGTTCGAACTACGCGATGCGCGCCGACGCCTGGGGCGAGCTCCGAAGCATCGTGCACCGCGACCGTGCCGACGTGCACGACGATCTCGACCTCGCCTGGTCGATGAGGCCCGGCATGACGGTCGTGCGCGACCGCCGGCTCGTGGTCGGTGTCTCCGCACGGCCGTTCGACAGCTTCGGCGGTCTCGCCCGTCGCGTTCGGATGGCCTTCCATACGATGTCGATCGAATCACGGGAATGGCCGCCGCTGACGCGCCGCGCTGAACGGCGGCGTGCGCCCGCCTGGGTGTGGGAGTCCGAGGGTACTGAGCCACTGAACCTCGACGTGGTCGAGCACGACGATGACAGTGAGGAGCCGCTGCCGGCGTGAGTCACCTCGCGGCCCTGTCGAACGACAGCAGCGCTGCCGCCGCGCGGCCCCGCCGCCGTGGAGCTACGGTGTGGCGTCGGTCGCGGCGAAGAGGCCGAGCATGTCGCGCACGAGCTGGTGCGGCGCGGTCTCGCATGGACTGTGGCCTGTGGGGTACACCGCGAGACGGGCGCCGATCTCGCGGGCGAATCGCTCGTGCGATGCGCGTGGCCAGAGGTCGTGCTCGCCGACGGCGACGAGCTTGGGCACGGGCGCCGCAGCGAGGCTCGCCCGCACATCGGGCGTCTGCATCATGAGCGCGATGATGTCGACGACGCTCTCTCGCCGAGTCAGCGCGAACCGTTCGCGCACGAACGCGAGCCGCCGTGGCGGCACCCGGTTGAGGTTGTTTCGGATGCCCCACAACATGAGCGTTGCACCCTGCCGCGGCGACGTGAAGCCGCTGATCTGTCCGATGCGCTTGACGCCGCGGAACGCCTGGCCCGACTCCGGCGGCGCGCTCAGCAACGTGAGACTCGCGAAGCGGTCGGGTCGTTCGAGCAGGGCGAGCTCTGCGAGCGTTCCGGCGAAGCTGTAGCCGAGCACGTGGGCGCTGCCCGCTCCGTCGTCGAGCACCGCGAGCAGGTCGTCGAGGAAGAGCCGTTGGTCGTAGCGGACGCGCGGCGGATCGAGGTTCCACGGACCCGCGCGCCACGATTCGTACTGCCCGGCGAGGTCGAACGCCTCGACTCGGTAGCCCGCCGCCGCGAGGAGCGGCATCATCAGCACGAAGTCTTCCTTCGAGCCCGTCGCCCCGGGCACGAGCACGACCCGCGGTGCAGACGGCGGCCCGAGCGCGACCCGTGCCAATGCCCCGCTCGGCGCACTGAAAATCGAGTGCTCCGCAGCGGCCGGGAATGCGCGCCAGTCGATATCGGGGATCGCCTCATCGAGCAGGCCGGCTTCGTCGAGCGCGAGTCTCGGCTCCGACGGACCGTCGGGCACCGGCACGCGCCGACGGAACGAACCGCGCGCGCCTCCGAATGCGACCACGACTTCACGATACCGGCGACGTCCGATCCTGCGCACGCAACCCGCTCGAGAGGCCCGCTTCAGCTCATGCGGCGCCGACGGCGTCTCGCGGTCGGATGCAGATGTCGCGCACAGGCCGCGCAGAGCGAACACCGAGCGCAGGCACAGCGAGCGCGTTTAGGCTGGACCCATGGCAACCGTTGCACTCACCCTCGACAACTTCGAGAAGACGATCCTCGAGGGCGGCACCGTCTTCGTCGACTTCTGGGCGGGCTGGTGCGGCCCCTGCCTGCAGTTCGCGCCGCACTATGACGCAGCATCCGAGTCGAACCCCGACTTCACCTTCGCGAAGGTCGACACCGAAGACCAGCAGCAGTTGGCCGCGGCGATGAACATCACGTCGATCCCGACGATCATGGCGTTCAAAGACGGCATCGGCGTGTTCGCGCAAGCGGGTGCACTGCCCCGGCCGATGCTCGACGAACTCGTCTCACAGGTGCGGGCGCTCGACATGGAGCAGGTGCGCGCCGACCTCGCCAAGCAGGAGGCCGAGGAGGCCTCGGCCTGAACAGCTCGGCTGGGCTCAGTCCGGCTGCGCTCAGTCCGGCTGCTCAGTCCGTCGGGGCATCCCCGAGGTGCTCGAGCCCGCTGAGGTCGAGTTCGACCTTGTAGGGGCGCGAGTCCCCGGTCACGAGTGCCGGAACGCGCACGTACCGACCGCGCATCCGCAGGTCGTCGAGCACGTCTCGCCACCGCTCGTCGGCTGCCCCATCGAGGAACCCGGCGTGGCGGGGCCGGTCGTCCCCGACGAGTTGCACCCCGATGCGGTACCGGCGCGAGAGCCAGCGGCTCGCGCGCGGCACGAGCACGGCGTGCTGCTCCGGACCGCCGTGCAGGCGCGCCAACTCGATCGCCGGCTGATGGCGATGCGTGTCGGCGACCGGTGAGACGGCACGCACCTCACGCTCCACCCGCGGCGCGTCGACGAGCTCGATACCGTCGAGGGTCGTGAGGTCTCCCCACTGGTCGGGGTTCGTCCGCCTGGACCCGCGCACGAGGCCGGCGACCAGCCACGCGACCGCTGCCACGATCAGCAGCACGAAGGGCCAGAACAGCCACGGCGCGGCATCCGGTCGCACGATGCCGGTTGCGAGGAGCAGCACGAGCACGACGAGATACGGGAGCGGTTCCCAAGCGAGCAACGGCTTCGAACGGGGCGCAGGCATGAGAATCAGGCTATCGCGCCGGATGCCGCGGCGCCCGCCCTCAACGAAGCGAGCAACGGCTTCGAACGGGGCGCAGGCATGAGAATCAGGCTATCGCGCCGGATGCCGCGGCGTCCGCCCTCAACGAAGCGAGCAACGGCTTCGAACGGGGCGCAGGCATGAGAATCAGGGCCATCGCGCCGGATGCCGCGGCGCCCGCCCTCAACGAAGCGAGCAACGGCTTCGAACGGGGCGCAGGCATGAGAATCAGGCTATCGCGCCGGATGCCGCGGCGTCCGCGCCTGCGCCAGCGCCCACGGATGCCCCGGTGCCGCGTTCAGCGCAGGCTCGGCATGAGCTGCGCCACGTCGTCGAGCACCGACTCGTCGCCGGCGTAGAGGCCGTGCTCCCGCGGCCAGTGTGCCACGACGTCGGTGAATCCGAGTTCGGCCGTCCGTTTCACGGCGTCTTCGAATGCGGCGACGCTCGACAGGCTGTACAGCGACTCCGAGTCGAGTGAGAGAGTGCGGTCGAGGCTCGAGACCTCGCGCCCCGCGTTCGCGCAGGCTTCATCGAGACGTGAACTCAGCTCGGCCAGGCGCCGCCACCAGGCCTCGGTGTCGTCGACGGAGCCGCCGGTCGTCACCCAGCCGTCGCCGAGCCGCGCCGCGAACTCCAGGCTTTTCGGGCCCTCGGCAGCCACGTGCAGCGGCATGCGCGGATGCTGCGCCGGCTCGCCGACCATACGGGCGCCCGAAGCCGTGAACCACTCGCCCTCGAAGGAGATGCCGCCCGACCCCGGCCGCTCGAAGCGCAGCAGCACATCGAGTGCTTCGGTGAACTCGACGAACCGCTCGAAGCGCTGCCGCGGCGTGTACTCGGGCTGGCCCAGTACATACGCATCGAATCCGGTGCCGCCCGAGCCGACGCCGAGTAGCAGCCGGCCGCCCGAGATCTGGTCGAGCGTGGCGACATCCTTCGCGAACGGCACCGGGTGCCGGAAGTTGGGGCTCGCCACGAAGGTGCCGAGCCGGATGCGATCGGTGACCATCGCCGCCGCGGTGAGCGTCGGCACGGTCGCATGCCAGGGCTCCCCCGCGAGGCCTCGCCACGAGAGGTGGTCGTAGGTCCAGGCGTGATCGAAGCCGAGCTCTTCGGCGCCGCGCCAGTAGCGGGCGGCCTGGGGCCAGTCGTGCTGCGGAAGGATGACGATGCCGAAACGCATGACCCGAGTCTAGGCACGCCTCGGTGCCGGCCTGTGCCTCAGCCCGCGATCGGGCCCACTGCGGCGTCGAGCGCCTGCCGCAAGTCGTCGATCAGGTCGCCGGCATCCTCGAGCCCGATCGAGAAGCGCAAGTGTCCGAAGCGCTTGAAGCCGTCGGGGTAGAAAGCCACCCGCGGCCCGGTCGTTCCCACGTGCACGATGAGCGATTCGTCGTGTCCGAGCGAGACCGCGGAGGTCACGATCTTCAGCGCCGCGACGAACGCGTTCTGCACCTCGGGGCCGCCGTCGACGGCGAACGACATCACGCCGCCGAACGCCTCGCCGAACTGCGCGGTCGCGAGTTCGTGCTGCGGATGCCCCGACAGCCCCGGGTACGCGACGAACGCGATACGCGGGTCGGCGTCGAGCGCCTCGGCCACGCGCAGCGCGGTCGTGAACGTCTGGTGCAGGCGCAGCGGAAGCGTCACGGATCCGCGCATGATGAGCCACGCGTTGAACGGGCTGATGACCCCGCCGACGTCGACCATCGCATCGGCCTTCAGCTCGGCCACGAGGTCGCGGCGACCGATGACGGCCCCGCCCATCGCATCGCCGTGCCCGTTGATGTACTTCGTGAGCGAATGCACCGAGAGGTCGGCGCCGTGGTCGAGCGGGCGGAAGAACGGTGGCGGGGTGAATGTCGAGTCGACACTGAGCAGGGCATCGGCCTCGTGCGCGAGAGCCGCGACGCCCGCGACATCCGTCACCTTCGTCGTCGGGTTCGCGATCGCTTCGATGTGCACGAGCCGGGTGTTCGGTCGCACGGCGGCGCGCACCGCTGAGAGGTCGCTCGTATCGACGAAATCGGCGTGGATGCCGTACTTGTCGGGCAGCAGCTCGGTGAACAGCCGGAAGGTCGCCTCGTACGAGACATCCGACACGATGACGTGGTCGCCCGACTTCAGGAACGTGAAGAACACGGCGTGCAGCGCCGCGACGCCGCTCGCGAGCACGACCGCGTCGTCACCGTGCTCGAGGATCGCGAGTTTGCGCTGCAGTCCGATCTGGTTCGCGCCCGAGTTGCGCGTGTAGAGCGGCGCCTCGGTGCCCGACCAGCTCATCGTCGACGGATCGTCGGGCAAGGCGTAGGAGTTCGCCATCACGATCGGGGTGCGGATGGCCCCCGAACCGCCGTCGACGGCATTGCCGGCGTGCACCGCCTGGGTCGAGTCGGCGAGATGGGTCCAGTCCGCGCGTGTCATAGCTCGACGCTACGCCTGCCGAACCGAGTGTTACGGCGCCCGGCGCCGCCCGGCGCCCGCCCGGCGCCGCCTCGCGAGTCGGACTCGCGTCGGCTATGCCCGGCCCGTGTCGGCGGGAACCGGCACGAGGTCGATATCGAGAGCGATCGCAGCGGCATCGCGCGGCCGCTCGAACCGCACGAGCACGATGCCGCCGAGGATGAGCAGTCCGCCGAGCCCCTGCAGCGGGCCGACCGCTTCGCCGAGCACGAACCACGCGACGATCGCGGCGAAGATCACCTCGGAGAGGCCGAGGAACGACGAGAGCCGGGTGCCGAGCAGCCGGATCGCGCTGATGCCGGCGACGTAGGCGAATGCGGTCGAGACGACGCCGACCGTGAGCACCGGCGCCCACCACGGCGCGATCGCGCCGAGGTACGGCACGTCGACGAAGGTCGCCGTGTACGGCACGATGCCGATCGCCCCGACCGCGCCGAGCACGATGGCACCGACCACGAAGCCGCTCGCGGCGAGGGCGATCGGCGGCACCGAGGCATCCGCTCGCTCGCCCAGCACGTAGTAGACGCAGACGCCGACCATCGCGAGGCCCGCGAGCAGCAGGCCGACGACGTCGAGCCCGCCGCCGCCCGGCCCGACGACGAGCACGAGGCCGGCGATCGCGAGCACCGACCCTGCGATCACGACGAGCTGCGGCGCACGGCGCTGCCGCGCCCAGGCGAAGAGCACGAGCGCGACGGGCGCGAGGTACTCGATGAGCAGGGCCGTGCTCACGGGAATGAGCGCGATCGACGCGTAGAAGGCCACCTGGGTGCCGACGACGGCGATGAGCGAGTATGCGAGCACCGTCCAGCGGGCGCGCCACAGTGGCCGGAGGTCGAAGCGCAGGGCGATGAGGCCCGGAACGATGAGCACGAGCGCGGCGACGCTGATGCGCGCGAAGACCGCTGCGCCGGGCGACCAACCCGACTCGAGGAGCGGTTTCACCACCGCGCCGCCCGCGCCGAATGCGAGGCCGGCACCGAGGCCGAGAACGATGCCGAGCACACCCCGCGAACCGCGCATCATCGTCTCCTTCGCGTTCGGGCGTTGCGGCGCCGTCATGACCGAACGACGTTATGCTCGTGACTGTAGTACACACGAAAGTCAGGAGTCAAATGATTTTCACCGATGACACGACGGCCTCGCTCAACTTCGTCGCGGCGCTCGCCGACACGGTGCCCGAGGCATCCGAATCGGGCACCGACGAGCTCTCGACCCCACAAGAACTGGCCGCGATCCTCGACACCTGGTGGTACACGGGGCGACGCGACGGCGACACCGCCGAGGTCGCCGACGTCGCGGCGGCTCGCGACCGCCTGCGCGCGCTCTGGAGGCTCGACCGAGACGACGCGGTGACCGAGGTGAACGCGATCCTCGCGGAGGCGAACGCCCTGCCCCGACTCGTTCGGCACGACGACCTCGGCTGGCACATCCATGCGACGTCGCAAGACGCGCCGCTGACCGAACGCATCCTCGTCGAGGCCGCGATGGCGTTCGTCGACGTCATCCGTGCCGACGAGACGAACCGCCTGCGCGGCTGCGACGCCGACGACTGCGCCGGGGTCTTCGTCGACCTGTCGAAGAACGCGTCGCGACGCTTCTGCAGCACCCGGTGCGGCAACCGCATGGCGGCGCGGGCGCACCGCGCGCGCGTCGGCGAGTAGCCGCGACACGCGAAACGGGCCGCCACCCGGAGGTGACGACCCGTTCGAAGAAGTTCGCGGTATCAGCGAGAGCCGCAGAGACTACTCTGCTTAGCGGCGCAGACCGAGACGCTCGATGAGCTTGCGGTAGCGGTTGATGTCCACATCGGCGAGGTAGCCGAGCAGACGACGACGCTGACCGACGAGGAGGAGCAGGCCACGACGCGAGTGGTGGTCGTGCTTGTGCTCCTTCAGGTGCTCGGTGAGGTCTTTGATTCGCTTCGTGAGGAGCGCGATCTGAACCTCGGGGGATCCAGTGTCACCGGGGTGCGTCGCGTACTCTTCGATGATCGCCTTCTTGACATCAGCTTCAAGTGCCATAGATGGGATCCCCTCTCTCTTCGTTGCGCGCTGCCCGTGGCCGAATGCCTGGGCTCTCTTTGTGCGCGGCCGTCATGACGGCAACCTCAATACTCTACCAGAGCGGATGCCTCGTGGCCGCCCTGTGCGCATCGCCGCCCTCGTCCGAAATCTGATCCGAGCGCACGCATCGAGGTCAGCCGATCGCGATGACCGCTTTGCCGAGAACTTCCCCGGCGCGGAGCCGCTCGAGTTGACGCGGTACCTGTTCGAGCGGGTGCGGGCCGTCGAGGATCGCCCGCAGCTCGCCGGCGACGGCCAGCGCGGCGAGTTCGGGCAAGTCGCGGTTCGGGACCGCAGCAAGCAACCCGACATGGCCGGCGGCGGCATTCCGGCTGCCGCGCACGCTCGCGATGAGCACCTGCATGATGCGGCGAGGACTCCCGCCGATGGCGACGGCACGCCCGCCGTCGGCGAGCAGCTCGCGCGACCGCGAGGGCGGCAATGCGCCCACCACGTCGAGCACGAGATCGTAGGGCTCGGGTGACGTCGCCGCGCCCTCGATGCCCGCTCCGTCGATACCCGTACCGACGACGTCCGCACCGAGTTCGACGAGCGCGGCGAGCTTCCACGCCGCGCGCTCGACCGCCGTCACATGCGCCCCAGCGCGCGCCGCGAGCTGGATCGCGAACGTGCCGACTCCCCCGCCGGCGCCGACGATGAGCACGCGTCGCCCGCCCAGCGCGCCGTTCTGAGCGATCGCATCTGCGCCGCCGAGCGCCTGCCATGCCATGCTCGCGGCCTGCGGAAGTGCGGCCGCGGTGAGATCGTCGAGTCCGGGCGGCCTCGAAACGAGGGCCTCCTCAGGCGCAACCACGAACTCGGCGAAGCCGCCCCAGCCCGACGCCGAGAGCTCGCCGAAGACGGCATCGCCCACCCGATGCCGGCTCGTGCCGGGGCCGACGGCGACGACCGCGCCCGAGACATCCGAGCCGATCACCCGATGCCTCGGACGGAACGGCGCCGCGAGGCGCACGAGCGTTGCGCCGATGGCGAGGTCGACATCCCAGGAGTTGAGCGACACCGCGGCAACCCGCACCGCGACCTCGCCGGCCGCCGGCACTGGCTCCGGGACATCGGCGAGCCGCATGACGCGCTCGGGCGGGCCGTACCGGTCGAGCACGATCGCACGCATCGGCACGGCGTCCCCTCCCCTCGCACAACGAGTGCTCCGAGGATAGCGAGACCCGACTCTGCGCGGCGGATGCTTGCGCCCGGGCGCGAGGTGCGCAAAGCTGCCCGCATGCGGATTCTCCCCGTCGTCATCGGCGCGATCGTCGCCGTCATGGGCGTGATCTTCATGTTCCAGGGGTTCGGTGTGATCGGCGGCAGCCAGATGACGGGCTCAACCCTGTGGGCCATCCTCGGGCCGATCATCGCGCTCCTCGGCATCGGCCTCATCGTCTACGGGGTGCGCGGCCGCCGCAAAAGCTGACCGCGCGCGCACCGACGCACGCCGGGTGCTTGGCAGAACGGATGCCCCGGGGCAGACTGGCCCCATGGGGTTCGTCATCAAACGGGTCTACGACGCGGCCGAGGCATCCGACGGCTATCGGGTGCTGGTCGATCGGCTCTGGCCGCGCGGGGTGAGCAAAGAGCGCGCCGAGCTCGACCTGTGGGACAAGGAGGTCGCGCCCTCCCCCGAACTCCGCACCGAGTGGCACCACAACCGCGAACGGTTCGACGAGTTCGCCGAGCGCTACCGCGGCGAGCTCGACGAGAACGAGGCGGCGCAAGAGCTCATCGCCCTCGGCGGGGAGCACGAGCGGGTGACTCTGCTCTTCGGGGCGCGCGACGAGGAGGTCAACCACGCGACCGTGCTGTTGGAGTGGCTCGCCGAGCACGGGGCATCCGTCGAGAGTGACGCATCCTGAAATTCGAGGATTGATCAGCGCTTCCTGTCGATTCCGATGTCGGTGGGTGCTGGTTGAATGAAGACATGCCAGCCACCGCGATCGCACCGTCAGAGACGGCGTTGGCCTTCGAGCTTGCGGCGATCTCGGCGTTCGACGGCATGATCCGGCAGATCCAGGCCGACCAGTTCCGGCGCATCGGGCGCGCTCGTGAACTCGCTGCAGAGGTCGAGGGCGTGACCGCGGCGACCAGCGCGTCGCAGCGCGACCTCGCCGAACGCTCGTTCGTCGCCGAGCTCGCGACGACGCTCGGTCAGCACGAGGCATCCGCAGCCCGACTGGTCGACGAGGCCGACCGGCTGACCGGCCCGCGCTGGGCGACCCTCGCTGCGCTCGAGCACGGCGACCTCGGCCTGACGCAGGTGCGATCAGTACTCGAGCTCACCCGGGCACTGCCGCCTGAAGTCGCCGACGCGGTCGAACAGGTGGCCCTCGATGCTGCTACCGCTGCGGCGGCCGACGGCACGGTCTCGACGAACGCCGATGTGCGTCGACGCATGCGCAGGGCGGCCGAGCGCTTGCACCCCGAGGCGTTGGCCGCACGGCAGGTGCGTGCCGTCGACGAACGGCGGGTGTACGTCGACCCGGCGCCAGATGGCATGGCGTGGCTGAGCGTGCTCCTCGAAGCCGAGCGGGCGCTCGCGATCAAGCACCGGCTCGACGCGCTCGCGGCGCGCGACGCATCCGGCGATGTTCGCACGACCCGCTCCTGCACCGCCGACGTGCGAACGACGGCACAGCGCGCCGCCGACCTCGCGGCCGATCTCCTGCTCGGCGGCACGCTGGCCGAGGACGAGCGCACCCGGTCCGGCGCAGCTGCGACCGGCGGCGTGCAGCCGCGCATCAACGTCACGGTGCCGGTGCTGACGCTGCTCGGGCTCTCCGACGAGCCGGCCGACCTCGAGGGCTACGGCCCCATCGACGCCGATACTGCTCGACGGCTCGCAGCGCACGCGCCCTCGATGCGGCGCATCCTCGTGCACCCCGAGACCGGCGCGGTGCTCAGCTACGGCCGCGAACACTACCGGGCGCCCGCCGACCTCGACGGCTTCGTGCGTTCGCGTGATGGCGGCTGCCGGTTCCCGGGCTGCTCACGCCGCGCCGACCTCACCGACCTCGACCACACTCGTGCGTGGGCGCACGGCGGCAAGACCGAGGCGTCGAACCTCGCGGCGCTGTGTCGCCACCATCACCGCTTGAAGCATGAGAGCGAATGGCGCGTCGTGCACGAACCCGGCGGGGTCCTGCGCTGGACCTCGCCGGCCGGGCACCTCTTGCGCACGCAGCCCGAACGGCCGTTCATGTCGGTCAGGGCGGGCGAGGGGGTCGCACCGCCCGATCCACCGCCAGACCTTCCTCGACCACCGGACGCCGCACCGCAGCAGAGCGCCGATCCGCACGAGAGCATCGATCCGCAGCCGAGCTGTGATGAGGAGTTCGCAGCACTGCTGCTTCGATACGAAACCGAAGCGCCGTTCTGATCGCGTGTCACCGACGTTCGCGTGTCGCGCTGCCCCATACGGTCGCGCGCCGAGACCGAGCGAGCAGGAAGCTGGTCGGGCTCGCTCCGCAACGGCGCCGGCGCCGGCAGAAGAAGATCACCGGGCTCGCTCCGCAACGGCGCCGGAGCAAGATCACCAGGCTCACGGCGCTACCGCGAAAGCAGGAAGATCGCGGGCCACCCCGTGTGCGCGTAGACGATGACGGCGAACACCACGGCGTCGAAGAGCATGTGCACGACGAAGACGTACGTGAGCGACTTCGTGAGCTTGAACGTGTAGCCCTGGATCAACGCGAACGGGATGGTGAGCAGCGGCCCCCACGATTGGTAGCCGAGCTCCCACAGGAACGACACGAACACGATCGATTGCAGCAGGTTCGCCTGCCACGCCGGGAAGTGCCGGAGCAGCAGCACGAACACCGTGCAGACGAAGAACAGCTCGTCCCACGTGCCGACGGCGCCGACGCCGACGAACAGGCGCGCGATCGTGTCGGGCTCGGTCACCGTGGGCCAGTTCTGGTAGACGCCCGAGGTGATGAAGTAGAACGGCAGGATCAGCCAGCCGGCGAGCGTGACGAAGATCAGGTACAGCCACTGGGTGCGATTCCAGCGGTTGCCGGTTCGCCACGGGAATCGGATGACGCGTTCGCGGTACACGAATCGCGAGACGAGGTAGGGCACGAGCACGGCGAGCCCGAGCACGACCGCGAACCGCACCATGCCCTCATTGCTGAGGTCGGCCTTGAGCGAGACGGTCGAGATGATGACCTGTCCGACGGCGATGAGCGCGAGATCGGCGAGCAACCGCTCGGTGCGGCCCGAACGGTCGCAGAGCCACGCGGCGACGAGACCCGCTGCGAGCATCGCGTAGCCCGCGATCGGCACCATGAAGCCGAACAGCAGCACCGCCGCCCCGCACACGAGGAGGGCGGGCACCAAGGCGATCGGATGCGTTCGGACGGCTGCCTGAGCGCCGAGCGCCGGGCTGCGGGAGTCGGGCGTCTGGTCGTCGTCGGTACGCGGCATGCGTTGCCCGTTCTCAGTCGTCGTCGCCGAGGTCGCCGCGACGCGATGCCCGGGCCCAGCGGGAGAGGAACATGGCGCCCGCCTCGTCGTGGATGAGGTCGCCCGCGGTGAGCACCGGATACGGCGTCGCCGGAATGCCCTCGGCCGGGCGCACGTCGACGTGGCGCACGCGCTCGCCACGCTCGTGCAGCCAGTCGGCCATGCGGTAGTCGCCGCGCGAGTCGCCCATCGTGCGCCAGTGCTGCGGGCGGATGCCGCGTTCGGCGAGCAGCTCGATGGCCCGCGCAGCCCCGAGGTCCTTGCCGAGTCGCACCGACTCGACGTCGGTCGAGATGATCGTCGGGTCGATGCGCCAGTGCACGCGCCCTGCGGCATCCGGTCGCTCGTCGCCGTCCCGCACCGTGCCGAAGCCTCGATCGGCGAGCGCGGCGCCGACGTGCGCGTCGAAGCGCGGCTGGGCCGCGAGGTAGTCATCGGATGCCACGTGCACGTGCTGCTCGACCGAGACCATGGCGCGCTTGGTGTCATCGAAGAACGCGAACTCGTCGAAGTGCTCCTCGACGTAGGCGCGCATGTCGGCGGCGAAGTCGGCGGGCATCGCGAGGTCGAGGTCGACGAAGATCTCGCCGAGCCCGTCACCGTCGATCGCGGCCCAGACCGCGCCCTTCTCGCAGATCGCCCAGACGGGCGCTCCCGGTTCGAGCCCCGCGACCAGGAGCGGCGGCACGACCTGCTCGGCGATGAACGCGTCGGAGCGACCCGTGTTGAAGATCACGGGGTTGCCGGCGTTCGCGAGTGCCGCGAGATCGCGAGCGATCGACGGGATCGCGATCGAGCGGGTCACGGGACTCGCGATGGGGCCGTCGACGTCGAGCAGGAGGCCGAGGAGCGGGGCGGAGGTCACACGTCCACCCTACGGGCGCGGCGTCTCGCCGGGGTCGGCCGTGTCGCCGCCGGGCAGGTGCGAGCGACTCAGGGCGCGGCGCCGGGCCGATGTCGTCGGCAGGTGCAAACATCGAGCCATGCAGCAGATCGTGCCTCCTTACCTGCTCGACCGAATCGCCCAGGCCGCCGGCCCGCGGTATCCGCTCGCGGCCGAGGCCGCGAGGCGCGCGCTGTTGCGCGAACCTCCGGTACGGCTCGGCATCGAGCCCCTGCCCGACCTTCCGAGTGCGCTGCCCGATGCGCCGTCGACGCCAGACCGTCGCATCTCCGACGCCGAAGGCCACGAGGTGCTGCCCGGTCGGCTCGTGCGCCGCGAGGGCGAGCGCGCCACCGGCGACGAGGCCGTCGATGACGCCTACGACGGGCTCGGCGATACGCACCGCATGTTCGACCGCGTCTTCGGGCGCGACTCGATCGACGGTGTCGGAATGCCCCTCGAGGCGACCGTGCACTTCGGCGACCGCTACGACAACGCCTTCTGGGACGGCGAGCGCATGGTGTTCGGCGACGGCGACGGCGAGATCTTCCGCGGATTCACCGATTCGCTGAGCGTGATCGGCCACGAGCTCGCCCACGGGGTCACCGAGCACACGGCGAAACTGCGCTATCAAGGGCAGTCGGGGGCACTCAACGAGCACGTCTCCGACGCGTTCGGCGCGCTCGTCGAGCAGTACGCGCTCGGTCAAGACGCCGAAGCCGCGAGCTGGTTGATCGGCGAGGGCATCTTCACCGACGAGGTGCAGGGGCGGGCGCTGCGGTCGATGCTCGAACCTGGCACGGCGTACGACGACGATGTGCTGGGGCGCGACCCGCAGCCGGCGCACATGCGGGACTTCATCGAGACGTCAGACGACAACGGCGGCGTGCACTTGAACTCGGGCATCCCGAACCGAGCGTTCGCGCTCGCTGCGCTCGAGCTCGGCGGCTTCGCCTGGGAGCACGTCGGGCGCATCTGGTACGACGCGCTCACCTCGGGCCGACTGCCCGTCGATGCCGACTTCGCCACGTTCGCGGCCGAGACGGTGCGGTCGGCACGTGATCGGTACGGGCGCGACAGCGCCGAAGAGCGTGCGGTCGCCGGCGGCTGGTCGGCCGTCGGCATCGAGGTGCCCCAGGGGTAGCCCGCACGAACGCGGGAGTACGATCGGCCCATGGACGTCATCGTGTCTCGCAGCGGTGGCCTCGCCGGGTTGAGGCTCACCTGGGAAGTCCGTGTCGACGAGCAGCCCGACCCCGACGAGTGGTACATCCTCATCGACGAGATCCCATGGGGCGACCCGCCCCCGCTGCCGCCCGAGCCCGACCGGTTCGTGTACCGTATCCGCTGCCCACCGCACGAGGCGACGCTCGCCGAGCGTCAGCTCACGGGGCCGTGGCGTCAGCTCGTCGACCGGGTGCAGGAGACGACGGATCCGCAGCGGCGCGGTCCGCGCGAATCACCGCCACCACGCCCCACCCGATGAGGCCCTGGGCGGCGAGGTAGGTCGACATGACGACGAGGTCATGCGCGGCGAACCCGTACCCGGGCAGGAACCTCCCAATCGCGAGCACCGAATCCGAGACGACGAAGAACGCGCCGCCGAGGGCGATCCACTTCCCGTGCATCGACGCGCAGGTCGCCATCATGCCGATGGCCGCCGCGTACAGCACGATCGGCGCGGCGAGTATGCCGGCATGCGGCAGCAGCAGGCCGAGCATGACGATCATCCACACCCAGTACACGTACGACCAGACCGGCGGGTGACGACGGGCGCGGGGCATCCGCAGGAAGAGCACGATGTAGACCACGTGTGCGAACAGGAACGAAGCAAGCCCGGCCACGAACCAGCCGTCGCCCGGGAAGGAGAGCAGCACATCGCCGCCCCAGGAGAACGCGATGCCGGCCAGCAGCATCGGCACGGCGCCTCGAATCGGGCGCACGAGGAGCACCACCGCCAAGGCGAGCAACGGCATCAGCAGCGCCTTGGTCGCCGTCACACTCCACGCCGGGCCGAGGTACAGCAGCAGGAGGTGAGCCGCCGAGAACACCAGATACGGCACGAACGCGATGAGGGGCGATCGGAATCGGTTCACAAGTCGTTCTCTTTCGATGCGGCCACTGATCTTCGATGCGGGTCACTGATCTTCGATGCGGGCCACTGATCGGCCGCACGCCAGACTACCGAAGTGCAGCTTCCGGCGATCGACACCGTCTCCCTCACCCGTCCGATATCGAGCGCGGATCTCGCGGCGCAACGGAAGCGGGATCTCGCGGCGAGCCGGATGCCGCACCAAGGCTGCCGGGCCATCTCTTCGAGCAGCTCCGCGGAAAACCGCGCAAATTCGCGGTTCTCGACGAGATCGGGCCGCATGGTCGAGATCGGCAACCTGCTCTACGTGCAGACGAGGGCCGGCACGTCGGTGAGGATCTCGATCGGACCCGGCGGTTCGACGACCACCTCTGCCGACCCCGCGTCGTATTGGAGGTACGTCGCCGTACGCCTCGACGCTCCGCTGCCGCACATGGTGCTCGAACCTCAGGGGCGAACGACGGAGGGACGCGCGTTCCCCGTCGACTTCGACGGAGATCAGCACCTCTCACTCGAGGGCGACTTCGACGGGCACTTCCACCTGTTCGTGCCGAAGGAGTACGAGCGCGATGCGCTTGACATCTTCACCCCCGACCTCATGGCGGCGATGATCGACGAAGCTCCCGGAATGCACATCGAGATCGTCGACGACTGGGTGATCTTCAGCCGCAACGGCCGGGCCGACTTCGCGGCACCGTCGACGTGGGCGGCGATCGATCAGATCGCGAACCGCGCGGCATCCAGATCGTCAAACGTGGTGGCCGTTATCGCGACGAGCGCGTGGTCAACGGAAGGTCGACGGCCGGCAGGAACGCGGCGGCGCGCACCGTGGCCCCTGCCGGCCGTCGACTTGAAAGCTGAGCGGTCAGCTGACGCCGAGCAGGTCGATCACGAAGATGAGCGTCTTGCCGGAGAGCTGGTGGCCGCCGCCTGCCGGGCCATAGGCCTGCTGCGGGGGCACGGTGAGCTTGCGCCGCCCGCCGACCTTCATGCCCGGGATGCCCGCTTGCCAGCCGCTGATGAGCGAGCTGAGGGGGAAGTTGATCGACTGGCCACGACCCCACGAGGAGTCGAACTCCTCGCCGCTGTCGTACTCGACGCCGAGGTAGTGCACGTCGACCGTCGAGCCGGGCTGCGCCTCGGCGCCGTCGCCCACGACGATGTCTTCGATCACCAGGTCGACGGGAGCCGGACCCTCGGGGGCGTCGATCTCAGGCTTGCTGTTCGTATCGGTCATGCATCAACCCAAACAGGTTCGCGGCTTCGTCGCAATCGCGGACAACCGTCCACTCCCCTCTTGCGCTGACTGCGAACACGTTGCATTCTGGAATTCGAGGACTCGTCGCTTGGTAGAGATGTCGGCAATGCCACACCACAGGGCGGCGAGTTTCTTCGTGCGGGCGAGGTGGATTCGTGCGGGCGAGGTTGAGCAGTTGGAGCACGCCGGCTGGCGATCACTCCGAGGAGCCGGCTCCGCCCGGAGTCCGGAGCCCGGGAGCCCGGACCCGAGACTCGAGACCCGCGACCTGAGACCCGTGAGCAGAGAGCCTCAGCTCACGAGGATGCGGCGCTCCTCGACGACGGCCGCGAGCAGCGCCCGCTCGTCGACCAGTGTGCGCTCGTTCGCGAGCCCGGTCGCGATGCGCTGCCGAGTGAAGGCCAGGTGCGTGGCATCCGTGATCAGCTGCTTCATCACACCGATGCGCGGCGGCATCTGCGACTTCGCCCAAGCTTTCGCCTGGCGCCTGCCCGGGGGCGTTGCGAGCATCTCGACCTCGGCAGGGCTGAACCAGCCGGCGGCACCGTACTCGGCGAGCCGATGTCTGGTGACTCGCACCTCTTGCCTGCGAAGGAAGAACGTGAGCAGCACGGCGGCGATGAAGATCGGCACCTGCACTGTGAAGTAGAGCCCGATGGCGTCGTCGGCGAAGGCGAGCGAACCGTTCCAGAGGGCGTGCAGCAGCACCGCTCCGAGGAGGCCGAGCAGGAACCAGCCGATCACGCCCGCTCCCCCGCCCCGACGCGCGCCGATGCCGATCGCAAGGCCGGTGCACACCGTGAAGAGCACGTGCGCGAACGGCGAGAAGAGCCCGCGCACGACGAATGTCGCACCGAGGGTCTGCGCGCCTCCCTCGGCGAGTGCGGCGCCGAAGTACAGCACGTTCTCGGTGAACGCGAAACCCGCCGCGACCGTGGCCGCATAGACGAGCCCGTCGACCGGCCCGTCGAAGTGCGAGCGCGAGAACGCGAAGATGAGGAGCACCCCGATGCCCTTGGCGAGCTCTTCGACGATTGGCGCCTGCACGACGGCCTGCAGCGCTTCGTCGCGCGCGCCACCCGGTTCGGCGAACGCGAGCGCGAGCTGCACCCCGAGGTCGACGAGCAGCGCGATCGCGACCGACACCGCGGCGCCCCACAGGAACGCGAACCAGAGCGCCCAACGCGGTTCGGGCTCCCAGCGGTCGACCCAGCGCACGGCGAGCAGCACGAGCGCGAGCGGCACGAGCGCGAGGAGCGAGCCGATGGCGAGCGTGGGCAGGCCGAATCCGATCGCGATGTAGGCGAGGACGAGCAGCCCGACGATACCGCCGATGATGATGCCGACGATCGCGAAGACCAGTCCGCCGCTTCTCGCCTTCGGCGGTGCCGTCCAGATCGGCGGTGCGGGCGACGGGTTCTGGGCTGGGTCGGGGGCCGCTGAGGTCACCCGGGCAGCCTATCGAGCGGGCGGCGCGGATGCCTCGAACATGACCCCGGGGTTCAGGATGCCGGTGGGGTCGAAGAGCGCCTTGATGCCGCGTTGCAGCTCGAACGAGTCGTCGCCGAGCTCGTCGGCCAGCCACCGCCGCTTCAGGATGCCGACGCCGTGTTCTCCGGTGAGCGTGCCCCCGAGCGCGACCGCCGTGCGGAACATGGCATCGGCAGCGGCCCACACGTGTTCGGGCACCTCATCGCCCGTGAACACGAAATTGGGATGCAGGTTGCCGTCGCCGGCGTGCGCGATCGTCGGGATCTCGATGCCGTACCGCGCGCCGATCTCCTCGATGGCGCGGAACATCTCGGGCAGCCGCGAACGCGGCACGGCGACGTCTTCGATAAGTACATTGCCGGATGCCGCGAGCGCGGGGTGCATGGCCCGGCGGATGCCGAGCAGGCGCTCGCCCGTCGCGGCATCCGTCGACAGGGTCGCCCGCCCGCCCGACGAGACGAACACGCGGGCGATCGCAGCGGCCTCGTCGGCGGCGCCTCCGCCGTCGCTCTGTGCGAGCAGGAATGTCTCGGCCGGGGCCATCGATTCGAGCGGCGTGCCCGCGAGCCCGGCCGGGCCGATGAAGGCGGCGACGCGGGCGAGACCAGCGGCATCGATGAGTTCGAGCACGGCCGGTTGCAGGCGAGCTGCGCTGACGGCAGCGGATGCCGCGGCGGCCGTTTCGATGTCGGGGAATACGGCGGCGACGGTGACGGTCTCGCCCGGTGTGATCGGCCGAAGTCGCACGGTCGCCTCGACGATGACGCCGAGTGTGCCCTCGGAGCCCGTGAAGAGCGCCGTGAGGTCGTAGCCGGTGACGCCCTTCACGGTGCGATGGCCGGTGCGCAGGAGTCGTCCGTCGGCGAGCACGACGGCCAGACCCAGCACGGCCTCGCGAGTGACGCCGTACTTCGCGCAGAGAAGACCGCCGGCGTTCGTCGCGATGTTGCCGCCGATCGAGGAGATCGCGCGGCTCGCCGGATCGGGCGCGAACCAGAGCCCGCGCGGGGCGATGGCGTCGTTGAGGTCGCCGTTGAGCACGCCCGGCTCGACCACGGCGAGCTCATCTGCCTCGGAGATCTCGAGCACTCGGTTCATGTGCGAGAGGTCGAGCACGATCGCACCGGGGCTCGCGATACCGCCCCCTGCGAGGCCCGTGCCGGCGCCGCGGGGCACCACCGGAGTGCCGGTCTCGTGCGCGATGCGCATCACGGCCTGCACCTCGGCGACGGATGCCGCGTGCACGACGGCGATCGGCGGCGTAGCGCTCCGCCACCCGGATCGGTCTTCGCGGCTGGCTTCGAGGTCGGCCGGCTCCGTCGACACGGATGCCCCGAGGGCGTCTTGCAGGAGGGTCACGACGACGTGCGGCATCCCTCCACCATACGTCGCGCCGCTCGTGTCCGATTCCCGCCGGTCGATGTCGGCGGGGCATGCGAGGCTGGGTGCATGACCACCGCAACGAGCACGCGCCGGCTCGCGACCGATCCGCTCGACGACCCCGAGTTCGCGGAACGGTACCGCGCGATGCAGGCACGCGACTCCCGCTTCGACGGGCAGTTCATCACGGGCGTGCACTCCACCGGCATCTACTGCCGGCCGAGTTGCCCGGCGGTGTCGCCGAAGCCGACGAACGTCAGCTTCTACCTCACCGCTGCGGCGGCCCACGAGGCGGGGCTCAGGGCGTGCAAGCGCTGCCTGCCCGACGCCGTGCCCGGCTCGCCCCAATGGGACTTGCGCGACGACCTCGCCGCGCGCGCCATGCGACTCATCGCCGACGGCGTCGTCGAGCGCGAGGGCGTGCCGGGCCTCGCGACCCGACTGGGCTACACACCCCGGCACCTCACGCGCGTGCTCACCGCCGAACTGGGTGCCGGGCCGCTGGCGCTCGCCCGTGCCCACCGCGCCCAGACCGCGAGGGTACTGCTCACCTCGACGAAACTGCCCGCTGCCGACGTCGCCTTCGCATCGGGGTTCGGCAGCATCCGCCAGTTCAATGACACGATCCGCGAGGTCTACGAGCGCAGTCCGCTCGAGCTTCGTGCGGCCGCCCGGGTGCGCGAGCGACGGCCGACACCCCGTCGATCGGCGACGCGAGGCGCCGGCGAGCCGTCTCCGCTCGCTGTGCCCGTCTCGTCGTCTGTGCCCGTCTCGTCGTCTGTGCCCGCCTGGCCGTCTGCGGCCGTTCCGCCGTCCGTTCCCGCCTCGCCCGCAGACTCCGGCGTCGTGCGCCTGCGGCTGCCGGCGCGGCCGCCGTTCGACGCCGCCGGGGTGTTCGATTGGCTCGCGGCGCGCGCGCTCGACGGTGTCGAGCGGGTTCACGCCGGCCGGTACGAGCGCACGCTCCGACTGCCGAGCGGTGCGGCGAGCATTTCGCTGGCGCCGGCCGGCGACGCGAACGCTCCCGCCATCGACGTCGAGGCGCGGCTCGCGACCCTCGCCGATCTCCCGCCGCTCGTCGCACGAGTGCGGCGGCTCTTCGATCTCGACGCCGATGCGGTCGCCATCGACGCGGCCCTGTCGAGAGACCCCGCACTCGCGGCATCCGTTGCGGAGACGCCGGGCATTCGGGTGCCCGGATGCCTCGATCCGCACGAGCTCGTCTTCCGCGCGCTCATCGGGCAACAGGTGTCGGTGAAGTCGGCGCGCACGTCGCTCGCGCGTCTCGCGTCCGAACTCGGCGAGCACATCGCGCCGCGCGACGACCTGGCTCCGACGGTGCTCTTCCCCTCGGCAGCAACGATCGCCGAGCACGGCCACACGGTGCTCAGAGGCCCGGCCGCACGCGTGCGCACGATCATCGACGTCGCGAGCCGACTCGAGTCGGGCGCACTCGTCGTCGCCGCCGAGTGCGAGCGTCACGAACTGACGGCCGAATTGCTCGCAGTGCCGGGCATCGGCCCATGGACGGCCGGGTACGTCGCCATGCGGGTGACCCGGGCACCCGATGTGCTGCTGACGGGTGATCTGGCACTCCGCAACGGAGCCGAGCGGCTGGGGCTGCCCGCCAGCGCTGCGGAGCTCGGGCATGTCGGGCTGCGTTGGGCGCCGTGGCGCAGCTACGCCTCGATGCACCTCTGGCGCGCCGCCGGCACAAAGATCTGATGTCTGTACTCGTGCGTGCGCCCCGACGCGGTACGATCTCGGCATGGCGGTCACCGACGAAGCGATTCTGCGCATCAAAGAGATGATCATCGCGGGCGAACTCGCCCCCGGTGATCGGCTGCCCCCCGAGAAAGAGCTGAGCGAACGGCTCGGGCTCTCGCGGTCGTCACTCCGCGAAGCCGTCAAGGCGCTCGAGGTCATCCGCGTGCTCGACGTGCGCCGCGGCGACGGCACCTACGTCACGAGCCTCGAGCCGCGCCTCCTGCTCGAGGCGATGTCGTTCGTCGTCGACCTGCACGACGACCACTCGGTGCTCGAGATCTTCGCGGTTCGCCGCATCCTCGAACCGGCGGCCACGGCGCTCGCCGCTCGCAACGCCGATGCGGCCGCGCTGCAACGCCTGCGTGAGATCGTCGCGAGCGTCGACCATGCCGCCGATGTCGAGGGGCTCGTCGAACACGACCTTGAGTTCCACCGGGCCATCGCCGACGCCGCGGGCAACACCTACCTCGCAAGCCTCATCGACTCGCTGTCGAGCCATACGGTTCGCGCCCGCATCTGGCGCGGCATCACCCAAGAGAACGCCGTCGAGCGCACCCTCTCCGAGCATCACGCGATCCTCGACGCGATCGCCGCCGGCGACGCCGATCTCGCATCGGCGCTCACGGTGGTGCACGTGAGCGGTGTCGAGCAGTGGCTCCGCGCGGCGCTCTGACCGAACCGCCCCGCAAGAAGCGAAACCTGGCCCGCAACCCGCGAAGCGGGGCGCCGGCCGAAGCCGACGCCCCGCGGCATCCGCAGAGCTACTCGTAGAGCACGGCCTGGATCTCGTCGTCGTCGATGTTCGACGCGTCGTACCAGTAGAAACCCGTGTCGATCGTCTTCGGCAGTTCCGTGCCGTCGAGCGCCTCGACCGCGGCCTTCACCGTCTCGTAGCCGATACCGACCGGGTTCTGGGTGATCGCGCCGATCATGAGGCCGTCGCGGATCGCATCCATCTGCGCCTTGCCGGAGTCGAACCCGACCACGACGAGCTCGCTCGGGTCGATGCCGAGTTCCTTGACCGCCTGCACCACGCCGATCGCCGAACCCTCGTTCGAACCGTAGATGCCCTTCAGGTCGGGGTTGGCCGCGAGGATCGCCTTGGCGAGGTCGGCGGACTTCGCCTGGTCGCCGCCGCCGTACTGCACGTCGACGATCTCGATGTTCGGTTCGTTCTGCTCCATGTAGTCGACGAAGCCGTCGCGACGCTCCTGGCCCGTGACCGAGGTCTGGTCGTGCACGACGAGGGCGACCTTGCCCTCGTGGCCGACGGCCTCGGCCATGTGCTCGGCGGCCTCGGAGGCGGCAGCGAGGTTGTCGGTCGCCGCGGTCGTGAGCGGGATGTCGCTCTCGACGCCCGAGTCGAACGCGATGACGGGGATGTTCGAGTCCTTCGCCTGCTGGAGCAGTGGGCCGGCCGCCTGGCTGTCGAGGGCCGCGAACCCGATCGCGTCGGGGCTCTTGTCGAGCGCGGTCTGCAGCTGCTGGATCTGCTGGTCGACGTCGGCCTCGGTGTCGGGGCCCTCGAAGGTGATCTCGACATCGAACTCCTCGGCCGCCTGCTCGGCGCCGGACTTCACCGCCTGCCAGAACTGATGCTGGAACCCCTTCGAGACGAGAGCGATGTACGGCTTGTCGCCATCGCCGCCGTTCGTGCCGGAACCACCGCCGTCGCTCGCGCAACCGGCGAGCACGAGGGCTGCGGCAACGGCGCCGACGATCACGCCCATCGTTCGCTTCTTGAACATGTCACTCCTTCATGTTGTGGGTATTCGTGGTGGTGCGAGTTGTGCCGGGCGCACCGGCGGATCAGGACCTGCGGCGCCGCAGCATGTCGAGGTAGACGGCGACGAGGATCACGATGCCGACGGCGACCGATTGCCACTCCTGCGGCACGGAGATGATGCGAAGTCCGTTCGTCAGCACGGCCATGATGAGCGCACCGATCACGGTGCCGATGATGGACCCCTTGCCGCCCTGCAGTGAAGTGCCGCCGATGACGACGGCGGCGATCGCCTCGAGCTCGAGCCCCATGCCGCCGGTCGGTTGGGCCGATGAGAGACGTGAGGCGCTCAGCACGCCCGCGAGTCCGACGAAGAGGCCTGCGAGCGTGTAGATAATGATCTTCCACCGGCGCACGTTCACGCCCGACAGTGCCGTCGCCGCTTCGTTGGAGCCGATCGAGAAGGTGTAGCGGCCCACGATCGTCTTCGAGAGCAGCACCGCGGCGACGACGATCATGACGATGAAGATCGCGACGCCGAGCGGGAATCGGATGCCGGGCACGATCGACAGGTTCATGATCGACTGGAACTCGGGGGTGTCGTTGAAGTAGATCGGCTTCGTGCCCGAGATCACGAGCGACAGGCCCGCCGCGATGAGCATCATGCCGAGGGTCGCGATGAACGGCGGGATGCCGAGCACCGAGACGTTCACGCCGTTGATGAGCCCGATCAGCCCGCCGAACAGGATGGTGGCGCCGACGCCGGCCCACAACGGCCAGCCGAGGTAGGTGAGGAAGACGCCCGCCATCACGCCGCAGAGCACCATGCCGGTGCCGATCGAGAGGTCGATGCCGCCCGTGATGATCACGAAGGTCGTGCCGAGCGCCAGGATGCCGGTCACGGTCGCGGCCGTGAGGATCGAGACGAGGTTGTTCGCCGTGAAGAAGTGCGGACTCGCGATGGAGAAGACCGCGACGATCACGATGAGGCTTGCGAAGGCGAGGAGTTGCTGCAGGGAGCCGCGCAGCCACGCGAATCTCGGAGTGCCGGAATCGACCGCTGCGAAGGCCGTCGTCGACGGGGTCGGTGCAGGCTGTTGCGTCGTCGTCGGGCTCATCGTGCGATCGTTCCTTCGCTGGTGAATCGGGTGGCGTAGTCCATGAGGTTCTCCTGGGTGGCCTCGGCGTTGTCGAGCACTGCGGTGAGGCGCCCCTCGGCCATGACGGCGATCCGGTCGGAGAGCCGGAGCACCTCTGGCAGCTCGGAGGAGATCATGATGATCGCCTTGCCCTGCTCGGCGAGCTGCCGCAGCAAGGTGTAGATCTCCTCCTTCGCACCGACGTCGATGCCTCGGGTGGGTTCGTCGAAGATGAGAACTTCGCAGTCCTTCGCGAGCCACTTCGCGATGACGACCTTCTGCTGATTGCCGCCCGAGAGGTTCTTCACGAGCTGCGCCGTCGACGGCGTCTTGATGCGGAGCTTCTCGACGTACTCGCGCCCGGTGGCCTCGATGCGCGAGCCGTTCACGAAGCCCAGTGCCGAGACGTAGTCGCGGAGCGAGGCGAGCACGATGTTCTCGCGAACGCTGCGCTCGAGCAGCACGCCGAGCTGCTTGCGGTCCTCGGAGAGGTAGCCGATGCCGAACCGAGCGGCCTCTGCGGGATTCCCGATCGTCACCGGCCGGCCGTGCACGAGGATCTCACCGGACTCGATGCGGTCGGCGCCGACGATGGCACGGGCGACCTCGGTACGCCCTGCGCCCATGAGCCCGGCGAATCCGAGGATCTCACCGGAGCGCACGTCGAATCCGACGTCGCGCAGCAGGTGCTTGGTCGTGAGACCGCGCACCGAGAGCACGGGCACGCCGCTCGTCGTCGCGGCCGGTGGGCGCTGCTCGCCCGAGATCTCCCGTCCGACCATGAGCGAGATGATCTCCCGCGGTTCGGTTTCCGCCGTCACCCGCGTGCCGATGTACCTGCCGTCGCGCAGCACCGTGATGCGGTCGGAGATGCGTGCGAGCTCCTCCATGCGGTGCGAGATGTAGATGACGCCCGTCTCGGGCGTGCGGAACCGCCGAATCAGCTCGAAGAGCACATCGACCTCGGCGTCGTTGAGCGCGGCGGTCGGCTCGTCCATGATGAGTACCTTCGCGTCGAACGACAACGCCTTCGCGATCTCGACCATCTGCTGTCGCGCGACCGTGAGACGTTCGACGCGCTCGGTGGGGTCGAGGGCGAGGCCCAGCTGATCGAAGAGATCTTGGGCGCGCCGGTTGAGGGCTCGCTCGTCGAGGAAGAGACCGCCGGCGCGGTGCTCGCGACCGATGAAGATGTTCTGCGCGACGGTGAGGTCGGGCATGAGGTTGAACTCCTGGTGGATGATCGAGATGCCGAGTTGCTGCGCGTGACGCGGTCCCTCGATCGCGAGCGCTTCGCCGTTCAGGCGGAAGGTGCCGGCGTCGGGGGTGTAGATGCCCGCGAGCAGCTTCATGAGCGTCGATTTGCCTGCGCCGTTCTCGCCGACGAGGGCGAGCACTTCGCCGTGTCGAAGCTCGAGTCGCACATCGGCGAGTGCCTGCACGCCCGGGAACCCCTTGCTGACGTCCTCGAGGTCGAGCAGTGGGATCGCAGTGTCGACGCGCTCGTTCATCATGCAGCCCCGGTCGGCGTGTACGTGTTCACGACGCCCTTGCGCAGCACGACGTTGCCGTACGGCCGCAGCTCGCCCGTACGCACGATGAGTTGTGCCGAGGCGGCCCGATCGTAGAAGGCGAATCGTTCGAGCTCTTCGATCCGGTCGAGGGCGGTGTCGGCCGCGGTGACGAGTTCGTGCTGCACGGGCAAGCGCTCGCCGCCCTCGGCCACCATGAGTAGTACGGAGGCGCCTTCGTAGCCGTCGAGCGGAACGACGGTGCGGATCGCGGCGACCACGTCGGCCGCGGCGAGTGCCGGAGCCTCGACGACCAGTGCACCGACGCGGTGGGCGGGAAAGTTCGCGTCGGCGACGACGAGCTCGTCGCCGTGACCGAGCCGGTCGAGTGCGGCGAGCAGTTCGCCGCCGAGGATCGGGTTGATGCCACTCAGCACGTGCGCCTCTCTTCCTTGAGATTCGGGACGAGTGTACTACTCATCCGATGTTTCAGCAGGTTTCAGCCCGATGGATTACTCCCCGGTAGGTTTTCGATGAAAGACATCCGATTACTCACGCCGAGTACACCCGATCGGCAGTGCCGCCGAGCACCGCCTCACGTTCCGTTTGAGCAAGCTCGGCGAGGCATCCGCTCATGACCGCCCACGTCGGCTGGTAGCCGCCATGCGGCACTGACATCGGCCAGTCGCCGCCGTACATCAGTCGCGCAGGCTCGAATGCCTCGAGCGCGATCTCCCAGAGCGGCTGCACCGTCGCGCTGCCGAACGGCACGCCCGGCAGGTGCAGTCCCGAGAACTTCGCGACCGTGTTCGGCAGCGCGGCGACAGCGTCGAACTCGCGCCGCCACGCCTCGAAGTCGTCGCGGCCGACGGGAGGCTTGGCGAGGTGGTCGATCACCACGGTCAGTTCAGGCAGGTCGTGCGCGAGCCGCCGGGCCGCCCCGAGATGGCGAGGCCAGGCGTCGGGCACATCGAAGGCGAGGCCGCGCCGGGCGACCTCGGCGAGCGAGGCACGCACAGCGCGCAACTCGAGGAACCCGTCGCGCGGGTCGTCGTGCACGAGATGACGGATGCCGCGCAGTGCCCGCTCCCCCTCCAACTCGTCGAGCGCCCTGAACGCCGCGGCGCGATCGTCGAGCGGCACCCAGCCGACGACGCCGGCGACCCAGTCGTGGCGTGCGGCGACGTCGAGCATGAACCGCGTGTCGGCGAGCGAATCCTCGGCTTGCACGAGGATGGCGGCGTCGATGCCGGCGGTGTCGAGTTCCGCCCGCGCCTCTTCGGGCGGGAAGTCCGCGTCGAGCGGTCCGAGTTCGGGCGTGATCCACGCGTAGTCGCTCACCGCGCGATCCCAGAGATGCAGGTGCGCATCGATCGTGCGGGCGGGCGCGGTCACGGGATGAGCCCCTCGTCGCGCAGTCGGATCCACAGGGCGTCGGGAACCGGTGCGTGCACCCGGGCGGCGTTCTCGGCGATCTCGGCCGCGCGCGCCGAGCCGACGACGACCGACCGCACAGCGGGGTGCCGGAGCGGGTACTGCAGTGCGGCGACCGGCAGCTCGACGCCTTCGGCACGGCAGACGTCGGCGAGCCGGGTGACGCGCGTCAGCACCTCGGGCGGCACCGTGCCGTAGTTGTAGCGCCCGCTCGCCCCTGGCGTCGACGTCGAGAGCAGTCCCGAGTTGTAGACCGCGGCGGCGACGACGCCGACCCCGCGCTGCTCGCAGAGCGGCAGCAGCTCGGCGAGCGCCGGCTGCTCGAGCAGGGTGTAGCGCCCGGCGATCATCACGAGGTCGAGGTCGCCCTCGCGAACCGCGCGCGCCGCGGCATCCGCATTGTTGGTGCCGATGCCGATGGCCCCGACCATGCCCTCGTCTCGGAGCTTCGCGAGCGCGGGCAGCGCCTCGTCGATGCCGCGGTCGAGGTCGTAGACGTCGGGGTCGTGCAGGAATGCGATGTCGATGCGATCGAGGCCGAGGCGGTCGAGGGAGTCCTCGATGCTGCGGCGAACGCCCGACTCGCTCGGATCGAAACGGCGTACCGTGCGGTTCGGCACGGCGAAGTCGAATGCCAGATCGTCGCCGCCGGCGAAGTCGCGGTTCGGGTCGAGCACCCGCCCGACCTTCGTCGAGAGCACGAAGTCTTCTCGGGCCTTCGCGGCGAGGTAGGAGCCGAGTCGCCGCTCGGAGAGGCCGAGCCCGTAGTGCGGTGCGGTGTCGAAGTAGCGGATGCCGCCTTCCCATGCCGCGGCGAGCGCGGCCTCCGACTGCGCGTCGCTCACCTCGCGGTAGAGGTTGCCGACCGAGGCGGCACCATACCCGAGCGGCCCGAGCCCCTCGGCCGAGGTGAGGTCGGCGATCATGCAGGCACCTCGCCGATGTGCGCCCCGCGCCAGGTGTATTCGTCGACGGATGCCGCGAGCATCTCGGTGCCCGCACCGGGCGTGTCGGGCGTGCGGTAGCGGCCGCGGCGCACCACGGCGGGGGTCACGAAGTGCTCGTGAAGGTGGTCGACGAATTCGATCATGCGTCCCTCCATCGTGCCCGAGAGCGCGACGTAGTCGAACATCGAGAGGTGCTGCACCGCCTCGCAGAGCCCGACGCCGCCCGCGTGCGGGCAGACGGGCACGCCGAACTTCGCGGCCAGCAACAGGTTCGCGATGTTCTCGTTGACACCGCCGACGCGGGTCGCATCGATCTGCATGACGTGCATGCCGCCGGCCTGCAGCAGTTGCTTGAAGACGATGCGGTTCGCCGCGTGTTCCCCCGTCGCGACCTTGATCGGCGCGACGCCGCGCGCGATGGCCGCGTGGCCGAGGATGTCGTCGGGGCTCGTCGGCTCCTCGATCCAGGTGATGTCGAACTCTGCGAGTGCGCGCACCCACTCGATGGCGGCATCGACGTCCCACCGCTGGTTCGCGTCGATCGCGATCGGGTAGCCCTCGCCCACGGCGGCGCGTGCGATGCCGAGCCGGCGGATGTCATCGGCGAGATCGGCGCCGACCTTCAGCTTGATCTGCGGGTAGCCGTCGGCGACCGCCTCGCGGCAGAGCCGGTCGAGCTTCTCATCGGAATAGCCGAGCCACCCGGGCGTGGTCGTGTACGCGGGGTAGCCGATCTCGAGGAGTTCGGCCGTACGCCCGGCGCGACCGGGTTCTGCCGCGCGGAACAGCTCGAGCGCTTCATCCGGGGTGATCGCATCGCTGAGATAGCGGAAGTCGACGAGCGCGACGAGCTGCTCGGGCGAGAACTCGGCGAGCAGTCGCCAGAGCGGCAGGCCCGCTCGCTTGGCCTTGAGGTCCCAGAGGGCGTTGATCGCCGCACCGATCGCCATATGCATGACGCCCTTCTCGGGGCCGAGCCAGCGCAATTGCGAGTCGTGGGCGAGCAGGCGCCAGGCGGAGCCCATGTCGTCGAGCAGTGCCTCGACATCCTGGCCGAGCAAGTGGCCGCGGAGCGCGTCGAGCGCCGCGACCTCGACATCGTTGCCGCGCCCGATCGTGAAGACGAATGCGTGCCCCTCGAGGCCGTCAGCGGCGTCCGTGCGGATCGTGAGGTACGCCGCCGAGTAGTCGGGGTCGGGGTTCATCGCGTCCGAACCGTCGAGTTCGAGGGAGGTCGGGAAGCGGATGTCCCGGGTATCAACTCTGACGATCGTGCTCATGACGTCCTTTCGTGGCGACCCTGAGCATAAACATCGGATGTCTCTTCTGTCAACCGCGCAAAGTTGTGCAAGAATCTCCCAGAACCCGCCCGCGTGCACCTCAGAGTTCAGATGTTCACACGGCGCCCCAATGGAGAGGACCAGCATGAGATTCGCCCGGCTCGGCAACGTCGGCACCGAGATCCCCGTCGTCGTCGACGGAGACCGCACCCTCGACCTGCGCGGGATCACCGCCGACATCGACGCCGACTTCCTCTCCGGCGACGGCATCGAGCGCGCGCGGGTCGCGGTCGCCGGCGGCGAACTCCCCGAGCTGCCCGATGCCTCGAGCCTCCGCATCGGCGCTCCGATCGCCCGCCCCTCGGCCGTCTACTGCATCGGCATGAACTACGCCGCGCATGCCGCGGAGTCGGGCTCGGAGCCGCCCACGCAGATCGTCATGTTCATGAAATCCCCGAACACCGTCGTCGGCGCATACGACGACGTCGCGATTCCCCGCGGCAGCGAGAAGACCGACTGGGAGGTCGAGCTCGGCGTCGTGATCGGTCGTCGCGCGAGCTACCTCGACTCCCCCGCCGATTCGCGCGCGCATATCGCCGGCTTCGTCACGGCGAACGACCTCTCCGAGCGCGACTGGCAGATCGCCGTCTCAGGCGGTCAGTGGTCGAAGGGAAAGAGCGCGCCCGGCTTCTGCCCGACCGGCCCATGGCTCGTCACCGACGACGAACTCGACGCAGACGATGTGCGCCTCACGAGCTTCGTCAACGGCGAGCCCCGACAGGACTCGCGCACGAGCGACCTCATCTTCGGCATCGACACGATCGTCTGGACACTGAGCCAGTACCTCACCCTCGAACCGGGCGACCTCGTGCTCACGGGCACGCCCGAGGGCGTCGCCCTCTCCGGCCGCTTCCCGTACCTCGCCGCCGGCGACGTCGTCGAGCTCGGCATCGACGGCCTCGGTCGCCAGCGCCAGCAGTACGTCTCCTCCTGACTCGATCCGCCCGACCCGATCCGCCTGACCCGATCCGCCCGATTCGATCCGCCCGACCCGATCCGCCCGACCCGATCACGCCACCCGAAAGGACCCATCACATGAGCAACGACTTCAGCGGCCTCGTCGCGATCGTCACCGGCGGGGCATCCGGCATCGGAGCCGCGATCGCCGCCCGCCTGCAGCGGGGCGGTGCGCGCGTCGCCGTCTTCGATCTGCAGCCGGATGCCGCCGCCGACGCCGACCTGGCCGTCGCCGTCGACGTGGCCGATGACGCCAGCGTGCGCGCGGGCGTCGAGCACGTGGCCGCGGAGCTCGGCCGCATCGACATCCTCGTGAACAACGCCGGCATCGGGGCGCAGGGCACGATCGAGGCGAATCCCGACGACGAGTGGCACCGCGTGTTCGACGTCAACGTCGTCGGCATGGTCCGGGTCGCCCGCGCGGCCTTGCCTCACCTCCGCAACTCGCCCGCCGCCGCGATCGTCAACACCGCGTCGATCGCCTCGACGGCCGGCCTGCCCGAGCGTGCTCTCTACAGCGCCAGCAAGGGCGCGGTCGCCGCGCTCACCCGGGCGATGGCCGCCGACCACTTGCGTGAGGGCATCCGCGTGAATGCCGTCAACCCCGGCACCGCCGACACCCCGTGGGTCGGTCGCCTGCTCGAATCCGCCCCCGACCCCGCGGCCGAGCGAGCCGCGCTCGAAGCGCGCCAGCCGCACGGGCGGCTGGTGTCGGCCGACGAGGTCGCCGAGGCCGTCGCGTACCTCGCGAGCCCGGCCTCGGGATCGACGACCGGGGTCGCGCTCGCGGTCGACGGCGGCATGCAGGAGTTGCGCTTGCGACCGGCGGCGAGCTGAAGCGGCATCCGTTCGCGTGATCGACTTGTCGACGTGAGGGTGCTTGCGGCGACGTTCGTTGTACATCGCGCACAGCAGGTTCGCCGAGACGCCCGATAGCCTGAAGACGTGAAGTTCGCGCACCTGAGAGTCGAAGGCCAGACGACCCCTCGACTCGCGGCGGTGGTCGCCGATTCCGCGATCTTCCTCGACGAGTGCATGCAGCGTCCGCCGCGCGATCTGCAAGACCTCATCGAGCGCGGGGCGGAGGGCCTCGACGAAGTGCGTCAGGTCATCGACTCCGTCGTCGCACTCGGCACCGAGCCGACTCCAGTGGCTGAGCTCCGGCATTCCTCCGCCGTGTTGCGTCCGGCACAGGTGATCGCGATCGGCGCGAACTACGCTGCGCACGCTTCCGAGCTGAAACTGCGCTCAGAGACGGCGATGACGATCTTCTCGCTCTGGCCGAACTCGCTCACCGGGCACGGCGCCACCACGACCTGGCCCGACGACCTCACGACACAGGTCGACTACGAGGCCGAGCTCGGCGTCATCATCGGCCGGCCCGCGCGCGGCGTGCACGTGCGCGACGCCCTCGACCATGTGTGGGGTTACACCGTCGTCAACGACATCACCGCACGCGACCTGCAGTTCAGCGAAGCGCAGTGGTCGCGCTGCAAGTCGTTCGACGGGTTCACGCCCACCGGGCCCGTCGTCGTGACCGCCGACGAGGTCGCCGACCCGCAAGACCTCTGGCTCACCACGAACCTCGACGGCCACATCCTGCAAGACGCCTCGACGAGCGAGATGGTGCGCGGCGTCGCCGAGATCATCTCCTACCTCTCGCGATCGGCGACGATCCCCGCCGGCACACTCATCTCCACCGGCAGCCCGGGCGGCGCGGGGTACTCGCGCAACCCGCAGGTCTTCCTGCGCGACGGTTCGACCGTGACGGTCACGATCGAGGGCATCGGCTCGCTCACCACGCACTGCCGGGTCGTCTGAGGCGCCGGCGAACCTCGCTCAGCCGACGAGTTCGCCGGCCGAGAGGCAGCGCCGGAGGAAGTCGCCTGCACGATCGAGCGCGACCCCGGCCGCATCGAGCGCGCCGAGCGCCGTCTGGTAGTTGTGCGGCGCCCGAGCCGCGACGTCGAGCACGACGTCGACGTCGTCGTGCGCCGCGTTGGCGACCAGCCTGACCGCGTCGTCGAGCAGCAGCTCACGGCTGCCGACCTGCACGAGCATCGGCGGCAGGCCGCGCAGGCCCGCGAAGACGGGGCTCGCGAGTGGCGACGCCGCGGCGTCGGCCGCCCCCGACTCGGGCAGGTATCGGTTGGCGTAGCCGCGCAGGTCGTCTTGATCGAAGAGCGGGTCATCGCCGACCCGATGCGAGAACGACTCACCGCTGAGCGTCAGATCGACCCAGGGCGAGAAGACCACGACCGCGGCGGGCATCTCGAGGTCGGCATCGCGGGCCGCGAGGAGGGTCGCGATCGCGAGGCTGCCGCCCGCGGAATCACCGGCGATGATCAGGCTCCGGGCGCTGAATCGCTCCAACAGCTCGCGGTAGGCGGCGAGTGCGTCGTCGACGGGCGCGGGAAAGCGGTGCTCGGGCGCGAGACGGTAGTCGAGCGAGTACGCCGTGGTGCCCGTGCGCTGGGCGAGCGCCGCCGCCACGCCCACGCCGGTCGCCGCCGAACCGATCACGTAGCCGCCGCCGTGCAGGTAGAGCAGCGCACCGGCTCCCCCGCCGTCGCCGGGTATGAGCTCGATCGCGGAACGCTCGCCGAGTACGACGTCGCGAGTGGCGAATCCGTCGGGCGCGGCGACCGCGCCTTCGGCGAAGGCGGTGCGCATCTCTGCGACGGTCGCGTCGGCGGCGAAGCGCGCGGCCGCATAGGACTCGGACAAACGGTCGAACTCGAGGCGTGACATCCTGCTGCTCCTGTCGTAGATTGATTACTAGGAATCAACCCTACGAGTAATTAGCTTCCTGTCAATCTATTTCTTAGGAATGCATCGGTGCCTGACGACCTCGCCCTCTTCTTCGACCTCGTGCGCGCCGAGACCCGGTGGTTCGAACGACTCGACGGCGAGTTGTTCGACGAATACAGCGTGCACCTGGCGAGCTACGACGTGCTGCGGGTGATCGACTCGGTCGACGGATGCCGCGTGCAGGACATCGCCGACGAGATCGGCATCACCGTCGGAGCGGTCAGCAAATCAGTCGACCGCCTCGATCGCGACGGCTGGGTGCAACGCGTCGCCAACCCGAACGACCGTCGATCCTCGCTCATCACCCTCACCGAGTCGGGCACCGCGCTGCTCGCCCGGGCGACGCCGTTCGTCGTCGGCGCCGTGCAGACCCGCCTCGCCTCGATCGGCGGCGACGCGCGGCGCGCGCTCACGACCGGTCTCACGGCGCTGCGCGCCTCGTTCGATTGATCGGGCTCCCGCGAGGTGCGTTCCTCGACGGACTCGGGGGCGTCGCCGACGCATCCGCTTACTCGCGCGGCTCGCCCTGCAGGTCGATGAGCGGGATCGCCATCGTGATCGGGCGGATGCCCGAGAGCTTCGAGGGCAGCAACTGAGCCATCACAGCCTCACGACTCATGAGGCCGGCCTCGACGACGAGGTCGGCGACCGGCCGGCCCGTCTTCAGCGCGTGCTTCGCGAGCGTGGATGCCTCGGTGTAGCCGATGAACGGGATGAGCGCGGTGATCACGCCGACGCTCGAGGCGACCATGGCCTCGAGTCGGTCGACGTTGGCCGTGATGCCGTCGACGCAATTGACCCGCAGGGTCCAGCAGGCCTGCCGCATCCACGTGATCGACTGCAGCAGCGAGTGCGCCATCACCGGTTCGAACGCGTTCAGCTGCAACTGGCCGCTCTCGGCCGCCATCATCACCGTGACATCCGCCCCGGCCACCGCGTAGGCGACCTGGCTGACCGCCTCGGGGATGACCGGGTTGACCTTGCCCGGCATGATGCTCGAGCCCGCCTGCTTGGGCGGCAGGTTGATCTCCCCGAACCCGGCCTGCGGGCCGGACGAGAGCAGACGAAGGTCATTGCATATCTTCGACAGCTTGATCGCGCTGCGCTTCAGCGCGCTCGAGAACGTCATGAACACACCGGTATCGCTCGTCGCCTCGATCAGGTCGGGCGCCGTCTCGAGGCGTAGCCCGGTGATCGCACTGAGGTGGCGCACCGCCGCGGCCGCGTAGCCGGGGTCGGCGGTGATGCCGGTGCCGATGGCGGTGGCGCCGAGGTTCACCTCGGAGAGCAGCTTGATCGTTTCGCTGAGGCGTTCGTGGTCTTCACCCAAGGTCGTCGCGAAGCCGTGGAACTCCTGGCCGAGGGTCATCGGCACGGCATCCTGCAATTGCGTACGGCCGACTTTCAGTACCTCGTGGAACTCCTGGCCCTTGCGGCCGAAGGAGATGCGCAGCAGATCGAGCTCACGCAACATCGTGGTGAGCGAGAAGGTCATCGCGAGCTTGACGGCGGTGGGATAGGTGTCGTTCGTCGATTGGCTGCGATTGACGTCGTCGATCGGGTCCAGCACGTCGTAGCGACCCTTGGGGTAGCCGCCGATCTCGAGGGCGAGGTTGGCGATGACCTCGTTGGCATTCATATTCGTCGACGTGCCGGCGCCGCCCTGGATGACACCGACCACGAACTCCTCATGAAGCTCGCCGTCGAGGATCCGCTGGCAGGCCTCGTCGATCCACGCCGCCTTCTGCGCGGTGAGCACGCCGACCTCGCGATTCGCTCGCGCAGCAGCCTGCTTGACGGAGGCGAGGGCTACGACGAGGTCGGGGTAGACCGAGATGGGGCGCTTCGAGATCGGGAAGTTCTCGAGTGCTCGCTTGGTGTGCACGCCCCAGTACGCGTCGGCCGGCACCTCGAGGGAGCCCAACGAGTCGGTTTCGGTGCGGGTCGGTACCTCGGGCGGTGACGGGATCGGAGCGGGGTCGGTGTACGTGTCGTCGGTCGTCTCGGGCTCGTGCATTTCTTCCTCCACAATGGGCTCGAGTGCACGTCGGGATGTGACGCACCCGCAGCCGGCTCCATCGCCAGTTCGCTCGCGGGATGCCCGCGCGCTGCTTCTGCATCGAGCCTATCGCCGCGGAGGCCGCTTCCCCCGGCTCCGATCCGACGGAGCTGCTCAGCGGCGATCGGACTCGTCGATGCCGTCGGCCGAGAGCAATTCGCTCTCGACCTGTCCGCCGTAACCCTCGGCCTGCGGGTCGCCGTGCAGGCCGCCCGACACGGCGTACTCCTCTTCCGGCGAGAGGATGAGCCGGTGCCGACCCCAGAGCGCGAAGCTCGCGAGCATCACCGCGTAGACGACGCCGATCGCGATGATCGCCGGCACGAACGTCGGGTTCAGGAGGAAGCCGAGGAAGATGAGTGCGGCGATGATCGCTGCGACCACGGCTCCGGGCACGCCCCACGGGCTGCGGTAGGGGCGCTTCGCGTTCGGGTACTTGCGGCGCAGGATCACGAACGCGACCATCTGCAGCAGATAGGCGAGCACGGCTCCCCACACCGCGATGTTCAGCACGATCGCGCCGGCGACCGCGCCGGCCCCTTCGGCGTCGACCTGGGCGAGCACGTCGAGCACGAGGAGCGCGACGAAGCCGATGATCGCTCCCGCGACGAGTGCCACCCACGGCGTCTGGCGCTTGCCGGTGAGCGAGAGGAACTTCGGGTAGTACCCGGCGCGCGAGAGCGAGTACATGTTGCGCCCATACGCGAACATGATGCCCTGCAGTGACGCGAGCAGCCCGATGAGCGCGAAGAGTGCGAGCACGGCGGCGAGTTCGTCGCCCACGATCGCCCGGAATCCGTCGAGGAGCGGCTCCCCGGCCACGCCCGTCGCCTCTGCACCGACGACGCCGGTGTTCAGGAAGAGCACCAGGAGGCCCGTGACGATGAGCGTGGCGCGCGCGATGAGGCCGGCTTTCGGGATGTCGCGGACCGGGTCCTTCGACTCCTCCGCCGCGAGCGGCAGTTCCTCGATGCCGAGGAAGAACCACATCGCGAACGGCAGCGCGAACAGGATCGGCAGTACGCCGTGCGGCAGGAACGCGGTCGCTCCGGCATCGGGGGCGATGTCGAAGAGCTTGTCCCACGAGAACTGGCCCGAGAAGATCGCCATCGCACTGAACACGAGCAGGATCGCGATCGAGATGATCGAGACGACGATCGCGAACTTGAACGAGATGCTCGCCCCCGCGGCGTTGATGCCGATGAACACGAGGTAGAGGAGGATCCACCAGATCCACTGCGGCATCGAGAAGCCGAGCAGCTCGCTCGTGATCGCGTCGGCGTAGGCGCCCGAGAAGAACACGATGACGGCCGTCGTCGCGACGTACTCGATCGTCTCGGCGAGCCCGGTCACGAATCCGCCCCACGGCCCCATCGCCGCGCGGGAGAAGGAGTAGGCGCCGCCCGTGTGCGGCATCGCCGACGACATCTCCCCGATCGAGAAGATGAGGCCGTAGTACATGACGACGAGCACCGCGAATGCGATCAGCATGCCGCCGAATCCGGCGAAGTCGATGCCGAAGTTCCAGCCGGAGAAGTCGCCCGAGATGACCGCGGCCACGGCGAGGCCCCAGAGACCCCAGACCCCTGCAGTGCGGGTGAGCCGCCGCTTCTCGAAGTATCCGGACTCTGCGGTCGTGTACTTCACTCCCGAGACCTTGAGCGTGTCCTTGGTCATGGCGGTTCCCTTGCTCTCTCGAAGCGCGCAGCCGAGGCGGCGCGGGGGTGGGATGCGTTGGCCCGACTATAGAGCGCCCAATGGTTGCCCGTACAGACCTTTCTCGAACACGATCGACGGCATCGCCCCGAGATTTCAGGCAATCTACCGCCCATGCCCTTGAACCCATGTGATGTAATGGTCGGCAGAACAGACCAATCACGGACTGAGGAGGCGCCAACGGATGTCGGCACCCACCGGATACCTCACCCTCGATGCGCTGCGCGGCGCCATCGCCGACGGCCACGTCGACACGGTCATCGTCGCGTTCACCGACATGCAGGGGCGGCTCATCGGCAAGCGCGTCTCGGCGCGGCTCTTCCTCGACGATGTCGCCGAGCATGGCGCCGAATGCTGCAACTACCTGCTCGCCGTCGACGTCGAGATGAACACCGTCGACGGGTATGCGATGTCGAGCTGGGAGCGCGGCTACGGCGACATGGCGATGATCCCCGACTTCTCGACGTTGCGCATGGCGCCCTGGCTCGAGGCCACCGCGCTCGTCACCGCAGACCTGCAATGGCTCGACGGCACCCCCGTCGAGGCCTCACCCCGGCGCATCCTGCAGCGACAGCTCGAGCGCCTCGCCGAGCGCGGGCTCACGGCCTTCGTCGGCACAGAACTCGAGTTCATCGTCTTCGACGACTCGTTCCGGGAAGCCTGGCGCAAGGGGTACCGTGACCTCGCCACGGCGAGCGACTACAACATCGACTACGCGCTGCTCGCCTCGACCCGCATGGAGCCGCTGCTCCGCGACATCCGCAACTCGATGGACGGCGCCGGAATGTACTGCGAAGGGGTCAAAGGCGAGTGCAACCTCGGCCAGCAGGAGATCGCCTTCCGCTACACCGACGCGCTCGGCACGTGCGACAACCACTCGATCTACAAGAACGGGGCGAAGGAGATCGCCGACCGGCACGGCAAGTCCCTCACCTTCATGGCGAAGTTCGACGAACGCGAAGGCAACAGCTGCCACATCCACATCTCGCTGCGCGGTGCGGATGGCGAGGCGGTCTTCAGTAACCCGGATGCCCCGCACGGCATGTCGAAGCTCTTCCGGCAGTTCCTCGCGGGCCAACTCGCCGCGATGCGCGAGCTCACGCTCTTCTCGGCGCCGAACATCAACTCCTACAAGCGCTACGTCGCAGGCTCGTTCGCGCCGACCGCGATCGCGTGGGGGCTCGACAATCGCACGTGCGCGCTCCGTGTCGTGGGGCACGGGCTCGGCATGCGCGTCGAGAACCGGGTGCCGGGCGGCGACGTGAACCAGTACCTGGCGGTCGCCGCGCTCATCGCGGCCGGACTCGCGGGCATCGAGAACGAGCTCGAACCCGATGACGTGTTCGAGGGCAACGCCTACGAGAGCGACATTGCGCGTGTGCCGGCGACGCTCCGCGAGTCCTCCGAGCTCTTCGGCGAGTCGATCATCGCGCGCGAAGCGTTCGGCGACGAGGTCGTCGACCACTACCTGAACAACGCGCGCATCGAGCTCGCCGCCTACGACGCGGCCGTCACCGATTGGGAGCGAGTTCGTGGCTTCGAACGACTCTGAGCCGAACGGGCGCGCCACGACCCGGGGGGACACGGGGAACGGTGCGGATGCCGCGGTGGGGGCCGCGGCATCCGCACCGGTTATCGGCGTCACCACGTATCTCGAGCAGGCGCAGACCGGTGTCTGGGACGTGCGCGCGTCGTTCCTGCCGAAGGTCTACATCGACGCCGTGACCGACGCCGGAGGCATCGCCGTGCTGCTCCCGCCGCAGCCGGCGACTGACGAGATCGCACGAACCGTGCTCGGCACGCTCGACGGGCTCATCGTCTCGGGCGGCGCCGACGTCGACCCCACGCGCTACGGCCAGGCGCCGCACCGACGCACCGGCGCGCCGCGCACCGACCGCGACGACTGGGAGCACCACCTCCTGACGGCGGCGATCGACCTCGAGCTGCCCTTCCTCGGCATCTGCCGCGGGGCGCAGATGCTCAACGTCGCCCTCGGTGGCACGCTCGTGCAGCACCTGCCCGACGTGGTCGGCAGCGATGCGTACCAACCGGCCCCCGCGCAGTTCGGCGAGACCGAGGCATCCGTCGAACCCGACTCCCAGCTCGCGGCACTGCTCGGCGACGCGGCTGTTCCCCTGCCGATCCACGTCTACCACCACCAGGCACTCGATGAGGTGGCGCCCGGCCTGCGGGTCACCGCGCGCACGGGCGACGGCGTGATCGAGGCTGTGGAACTCGAGACCGTGCCGTTCGGCATCGCCGTGCAGTGGCATCCCGAAGAGAACGCGGCTGACGGCCGTCTCTTCGCCGGACTCGTCGATGCCGCCCGCGAACATCGCGCCGCCCGCGAACATCACGCCGCCCGCACCGCCGGGTTCCGCACCGACGCCGAGAGGACGTCCTCGTGACGCACACGATCATCAACCCCGCCGATGAGAGCGTCGTGACCGCGGTCGCCGCCGCATCGATCGACGAGACGGATGCCGCGATCGCGCGCGCCGCCACAGCCCAGGCCGACTGGGCTCGACTCGCACCCGTCGACCGGGCCAGACTGGTCCGACGGTTCGCCGATGCCGTCGACGGCGCGGTCGAAGAACTCGCGTCGATCGAGGTGCGCAATTCGGGACATCCGATCACCCAGGCTCGGTGGGAGGCAGGTCACGTGCGCGACGTGCTCGAGTACTTCTCGGCCTCACCCGAACGCCTCTTCGGCCGGCAGATTCCGGTGGCCGGCGGCCTTGACGTCACGTTCCAAGAGCCGCTCGGCGTCGTCGGCGTGATCACCCCGTGGAACTTTCCGATGACGATCGCCTCGTGGGGTTTCGCCCCGGCGCTCGCCGCCGGCAACGCCGTCGTGCTGAAGCCTGCGGAGTGGACGCCGCTGACGAGCCTGCGCCTCGCCGAGCTCGGCCTCGAGGCAGGCCTGCCCGACGGGCTCTTCCAGGTGATCCCCGGCAAGGGCTCGGTCGTCGGCGAGCGCTTCGTCACCAACGAGGTCGTGCGCAAGATCGTCTTCACGGGCTCGACCGAAGTCGGCAAGCACATCATGGCGGGGTGCGCTGACCATGTGAAACGCGTGACCCTCGAACTCGGCGGCAAGAGCGCGAACATCGTCTTCGCCGACGCCGACCTCGAGCGTGCAGCAGCCACAGCGCCCTACGGCGTCTTCGAGAACGCCGGTCAGGACTGCTGCGCCCGGAGCCGCATCCTCGTCGAGCGCAGCGTGTACGAGCGGTTCATGGAGCTGCTGGAGCCGGCCGTCGCCGGAGTACGGGTCGGCGACCCCGCCGACGAGACGACCGAGATGGGCCCGCTGGTCGCGGCCGCACACCTCGATCGGGTGCGCTCATTCGTGCCGGATGACTCGGAGCTCGCCTTCCGCGCCGCCGCGCCGACCGGCCCCGGCTACTGGTTCCCACCGACGGTGCTCACCCCGTCGCGTGATGCTCGCACCGCACGCGAGGAGATCTTCGGCCCCGTCGTCTCGGTGTTCCCGTTCGACGACGAAGACGACGCCGTACGATTCGCGAATGCGAGCGAGTACGGCCTCTCGGGCTCGATCTGGACCCGTGACCTGAGCCGCGGCATCCGCGTCGCCCGCGCGGTCGAGTCCGGCAACCTCTCGGTGAACTCCCACTCCTCGGTGCGCTACTCGACGCCGTTCGGCGGCTTCAAGCAATCGGGCCTCGGTCGCGAGCTCGGACCCGATGCACCGCTCGCCTTCACCGAGACCAAGAACGTCTTCATCGCCGTCGACTCTCCGTCGGTCGAGTAGCGCAGCGTATCGAGACCCCGAGCCCTACGACAGGAGCACCATGACCGACCTCCCTCGCATCGACCTCAGCCGGCGTCTCGCCGGCCGCACCGCCGTCATCACGGGCGGCGCATCGGGCATCGGGCTCGCAACCGCGATGCGGTTCGCCGCCGAGGGCGCGACGGTCGTCATCGGCGACACGGATGCCACGGCCGGAGCGGCCGCCGCCGAACTCGTCGGCGGACTCTTCATCGAGGTCGACGTGACCGACGAGGAGCAGGTGAACCACCTCTTCGACGAGACGGCGCGGGTGTACGGGTCGGTTGACATCGCGTTCAACAACGCCGGCATCTCCCCGCCCGACGACGACTCGATCGAGACGACCGAACTGCCCGCCTGGCAGAAGGTGCAAGACGTCAACCTGAAGTCGGTCTACCTGTGCTCGCGCGCAGCGCTGCGGCACATGGTCGCGCAGGGCCGCGGCTCGATCATCAACACGGCGTCGTTCGTCGCGGTGCTCGGCTCGGCGACCTCGCAGATCTCGTACACCGCATCGAAGGGCGGCGTGCTCGCGTTGAGCCGCGAGCTCGGCGTGCAGTTCGCTCGGCAGGGCATCCGCGTGAACGCGCTGTGCCCCGGCCCGGTGAATACGCCGCTCCTGCAGGAGCTCTTCGCGAAGGACGCCGAGCGTGCGCAGCGCCGACTCGTGCACATCCCCGTCGGCCGTTTCGCCGAGCCCGAGGAGCTCGCGGCGGCCGTCGCGTTCCTCGCGAGCGACGACGCCTCGTTCATCACCGGCTCGACGTTCCTCGTCGACGGCGGCATCAGCTCGGCGTACGTCACGCCGCTCTAGGCTCGAGACATGACCGACGGGCTCGAGATATGACCGACGGAGCGGACGACGAGCAGGCGGAACCCACCGAGGTGCTGAGCGCCGGGCTCCTGCTCACTCCGGCGCGCCCCGCCAACGCATTCGAGGAGACGGTGCAGCGGCTGCTGCAATCGATCCGGCTCGGTCTCATCGGCCCGGGCGAGCGCCTGCCCGCCGAGCGCGAGCTTGCGAGCATGCTCGAGGTCAGCCGCGACACACTCCGCGAGGCGATCGCCTCCCTCGCGGACGCCGGATGGGTCATTGCCCGCCGCGGGCGCTACGGCGGCACGTTCGTCTCCGACGAACTTCCGGCGGCATTGCCCGCGACGGCCGGCACCGCTGACGATCCCCTCGTCGCCGCGGGCAGACTCGAGGACACCCTCGCGTTGCGGTCGATGATCGAGGTCGGCGCCGCGCACCGGGCCGCCGAGAGCGAGCTCACGGGCAACGATCGCGAGCGACTGTGGCAGGCCTATGAGGAGTGCCGGTCGGCCACCGGCGAGCAGTACCGCATGGCCGACTCCCGTCTGCACCTGCTGATCGCCGAGGTGCTCGGCTCGCCGAGCGTCATCCCGCTCGTCGCCGATGTGCGCATGCGGGTCAACGAGCTCCTCGACGGCATCCCGCTGCTCGCGCCGAACATCGCGCATTCGAACGAGCAGCACCGAGCGATCGTCGGAGCGATCCTCCGGGGCAGCCCCGAAGAAGCGGCGAGCGCCATGGCCGAACACCTCGAGGGCACAGAAGCGTTGCTGCGCGGCTTCTACGCGTGAGTGAACCGCTGATCGTGTAGCGAGCGCCAGCGAACGTATCGAGATCACGCAACCGGGTCTCGATACGCTCCTGCGTCGCTACTCGACCAACGAACCCCACACCCGCTGATCGCGTATCGAGATCACACGACTTCGTCGCTACTCGACCAACGCAGCCCACACCCGCTGATCGCGTATCGAGATCACCCGACTTCGTCGCTACTCGAACCGCTGCTCGAACCGGACGAACTGCACGGCCGCGTACGTCTCGGGTGCGCCGGATTCGTCGTGTGGCCACGTGTTCAGATCGACCGGACCGGAGAGGAAGGAGCCGACCGTCATCACGATCGTGATGAAGAACGGTTGGTCGAACGGCCAACCACCCTGGGCGCGCGAGTCGGTCGCCTCGGCGACGTGGTACACCTGCCCGTCGATCGCCCAGGTGATACGACCTGGCTCCCACTCGAGTACATGCTCCGCCCACCGATCGACGAGCGAGGGCACGGTACCAGTGGTCGAAATCGGTGACTCGCCGGAATAGCCCGGGCCGTGAAGGGAGGCGAACGGCGCCGTAGGGCGACCCAGCGCGATCTCCGTGGCGTCGATCTCGCCGCACGCGGGCCAGCCCACGGAATCGATGTCAGCACCGTAGAGGCACACGCCGAACCCCACGCCCTGTCCTGGCCCGAGGAGTTGACGAGTGGTGAGGCGACCATAGGGTCCGACAGTGACTTTGCCTTTCGAGGAGATGCTCCCGGCGATGAAGGGATACCCGTCCATCTCCTCCTGACGGGCGTGCAGCACGAGGTTGCCACCCTCGATCCCGACCATTCTCGGATCGTTGAACTGCTGCTCGTTCAGGTCACGATTGCCGCCGAAGTCCTCAGGCGTCCACACTTCGGGATTCAGGCCAGCCGAGAAGTCGTCCTCCCACACCACATTCCACCCTGGCGTCGGAGACGCGCTCATGGCACGTGGTGATGCACTGTTCGGAGCGGACTGGGGCGTGCATGCGGAGATCGCCGCCGCCAGCCCCGCCACCCCTCCCATGGCAAGCACTGTTCGTCGAGAGACGGTTCCTCCGCACCGACTCGCTCGCGGTGCGGAGGAACCCACGAACACGATTCCTTCTCGGAGGCCGATCGCCGAGCCCTATCCGGCCCTTCCGATCGGGCTGACGTTGCCGGCGTTATCGATCGCGCGGTACTCGAGCACGAATCGCGATGCCCCCGTCAAGACCACTCCCCGGTAGTTCTGCCATGGGCTGACGATCGTGCGCTTGCCGATATGGATCTGGTACCGATACTCGATGCTCGCCACCCCTGAGATCTCGTCTGTCGCCGTCAGCTGGGTGAGGAACCTGAATCGAGTCCGCTCCGCCGTCACGGTGGGTGGTGTTCGGTCGATCTTGATCTCGGTGGTGACGACCTCCGACACGTTGCCCGCGGCATCCGTCGCCCGCGCGCCGACCGTGTAGACACCGTCGGCATCGAGCACGAGCGGACCGTCTTGCACGGCGTACTCGCCTCCGTTGACGCTCACCTCGACGACCGGCGCCGGATCGGTCTCGTCCGTCGCTGCAAAGGTCAACGTGACGGGCTCGGTGTACCAGCCGTTGTCGCCGTTCGGCGTCGCCGGATCCGCCGTCACCGATACGGTCGGCGGAGTGACGTCCGGCTGCCCGACGGTGATGGTTCCCGTGGCGGGGGTGTCCGCCGAGGAGCCGCCGACGTAGAGCGGCACGGAACCGGAGGGCGTCACCCAGGAATCGGTCGCGACATCCCAGTACTGCAGGGAACGTCGGTCGATGGGGATGGCGACCTCCGCGCTCTCGCCGGGATCGAGCGTCACGCGGGTGAAGCCCGCCAGTGCACGGTCGACCGTCTCGACGTCCGTCGGAAGGTTCCCGACGTACGCCTGGACCACCTCGGTGCCGGCGACGCTTCCGGTGTTCGTGACCGTGACGGTCGCCGTCGTGGCGACCTGCTCATCCGAATCCGGATCCACGGGGGCCGCCTCGACGGCGGAACCGTACTCGAACGTCGTGTAGGACAAGCCGTGGCCGAAGGGGAACAGCGGCGTGGCGTCCTTCTCGACATACGCCTTGTATCCGACGTAGATGCCCTCGTCGTACACCGTGGTCGGGTAGATCTGCGTGACCTGATCGAACGGATGCTGGTACGGGCCGCCGACCGCGGTGACCTGTGCATCATCCACGGGGAACGTCACGGGCAGCTTTCCGGAGGGGTTGACGTCACCGAAGAGCAGTCCGGCGACGGAGCGTCCCTGGGCTTGACCCGGGTACCACGCCTCGAGCACCGCTGAGACATCGTCGATCCACGGCATGGCGACCGGACCGCTGGTGGCGAGCACCACGACCGTGTTGTCGTTGACGGCGGCCACCGCCTCGATGAGCGCGTCCTGGTTCTGCGGCAGCACCAGGTAACCGCGGTCGGCGGCCTCGCCGGTGTAGTCGCGCGCAACGACCACCGCGATGTCGGCGTCTGCAGCGGCGGCGACAGCCTCATCGATGGTCGGGTTGAGCACGCCGACCGGCGGCACCCAGCCGAAGCGCACCATCGCCCCCGGCTGATCGTTGAGCCCGCCGTTGAACTGATCCGGGACGTCCGTCTCGTAACTGACCTCGACGAAGTACTCCTGCCCCTCGACGAGATCGATCGTCGCGGCGTCGGTACCGTACGTCGTTCCATAGTCGTCGATGAGGGTCTGACCGTCGACGAGCAGTTTGGCCGTGCCGAGGTGGCTGAGCGACAGCTCGTACGAACCGGTGGCGGGCGCGGTCAACGTGCCGCTCCACACGACCGAGATCGGCTGAACGGCATACTGGACGCCGGGGCTCGGCACCTGAGAGGTGTTGATCGTGTCATTCGAGATGCCGGTGCGGTAGTTCACCTGCGGTTCGGTTCGAATCAGGGTCGGCTCCCCCGGGAACCCGAGTCCGTTGAAGTAGAACGCGGTCAGCCCGTCCTCGTCGGCGCCGCTCGAGGGCCGGAGCACCGAGGAGGGAACCGGCACAGGGCCCGGCAGTGTGTCGGCGAGCGAGACCGCATCGGTGCCGCGCTGGTAGGTCACGTCACCTGCGGCGCGGTCGGTGATGCCGTCGAGGATCGTGGTCAGCTCTGCGGGCCGCTGGATCGCGCCGCTGCCGCCGCCGTCGATGTACCAGTCCGCGTCGGCTCCGATCACGGCGAGAGACTCCGTTTCATCGGCAAGCGGCAGCGTGCCGTCGTTGCGCAGCAGCACAGCCGAGGTGTCAGAGATGGCCTCGGCGACGGCGTCGTGCTCGGTGATGGTGGCCGCGTCGAGCGGCGTGGATGCCGGCTGGGGATCCTCGAACGAACCGGGCGGCGGATCGTCGATGATGCCCACCGCGAAGAAGGTCCGGAGCACCCGGCGCGCGGCATCTGTCACCCGCTCCTCGGAGACGAGTCCGCTCTGCACGGCGGCGATCAGGTTGTCCGAGGAGTACTCGTAGCCGGGCCCCGGCACGTCCATGCCCGCTTCATAGTCGGCGAACGAATGCGCGGCGTTGAAGTCCGAGGAGACGTACCCGGCGAAGCCGAGCTGGGTCTTGAGGATGCCGTTCAGGAGCTCGTCGTTCCCACAGGAGTACTCGCCGTTGACCTTGTTGAACGCGCACATGATGGCGCCCGGATCGGCGTCGCGCACGAGGGTCTCCCACGGTCGGGTGTACACCTCTTGCAGCGGTCGCTCCTCGATGACGGCGTCGACGTGGCCGCGACGGGTCTCCTGGTTGTTGAGGTTGTAGTGCTTGACGATGACGGAGATGTCTTCGCTCTGGCTACCCGCGGCCTGCGCCGCCGCCATCCCGCCACTGACGAGCGGGTCCTCGCCGAAGGCCTCCCACATCCGCCCGTTGAGGGGCGTGACCAGCAAGTCCATCGTGGGTCCGGCGAGCCCGTTGAAGCCGAATGCCCGCGCTTCCTCGCCGGCGACTGCGCCGTAGGCTTCTGCCGCCTCGAGATCGAACGTCGACGCGAGGGCGATGCCGACGGGCAGTGCAGTCGACTCGGTGTCGGTCACCGCGACACCGCAGCATCCGTCCTTCCCTCGGATCGGTGGAACGCCGTATTGCGGCAGACCCGGTCCGCCGGACTGGATGAGGAGCGTCACCTTCTCCTCGAGGGTGAGGACATCGACGAGCAGCTGCGCCCGCTCGTCCGCCGAGAGGGACGTGTCCATCCACGGCTCTTCGGCGGCGGCGACCGGCGTGACCGTCGACCCGATCATGAAGACCGCGGTCAAGACTGCCGCGCCGATGGATGCCGAACGTACTCGCGTGTTTCTCATCGCATTTCCCTCTGTCGAGGGTCGCCGCGAAAGCCCGATCGGTCCTCATCGACGGCCGGATGTATACCGCGCTCAGCCGAAGGCGACGTCGAAATCCCCGGCGAGATCGGGAGCGTGAGTAGCCTGCGACGCTACGGCGCAACCGGCTGTCCCGATAGCCCCTTGCGGCTCATGCTCGATGGTGCTAATACCAACCGCTCACCATCGATCGAGTAGCGCCCCAGCGAAGACCGCATCCGTTGATCGAGTAGCGAGCCTGAGCGAAGACCGCACCCGTTGATCGAGTAGCGAGCGCCAGCGAGCGTATCGAGATCGCGCAACCGGGTCTCGAGACGCTCTTTCGTCGCTACTCGACCAGCGCCGGCGGCGAGCTCAGAGGAATGCGAAGGGCAGCATCGCAAGTCCGAAGACGAGGAAGCCGAGGGTCGCGATGACGGCGCCGGCGAGCATGACGGAGTTCAGCACGATGCCCCAGATGGCCATGGTGCGAGCCGCGGGCTCGCGCTTCAGCGCGAGGATGCCGAGCACGAGGCCGATCGCCGGCACGAAGAAGGTGTAGCTCGCGAAGATCGAGACGAGGCCGAGCACGAGGCTCGAGATGCTGAACCCGCGCGTCTCCGCGGCCGGCGCAGCGTAGGGGTTCGGCTCCGCGAACGGCGCCTGGGTTGCGGTGTCGGTGACGGTGGTCATGGTGTGTCTCTCCTGTTCGTGGGTGTGCTTCAACGCTACGGATGCCCCGGTGCACGCGGTATCGGGCTATCCCCCCGAACCCGAGGCGGGCGTGCACGACTCCGTGCCGGGCGGATACCCCTCGCGGCGCGCTCATCGCGCTCGCGGCGGTCGTCATCGCGAGCGTCGCATTCCCCGGCAGCGCTCCGATGACCGACCGTTCGATCTGATCGGGCGCTCGAACTTGGATGCCTCGTGGCCGATCTGCCACGAGGCATCCACGTCTCAGCCTGCGGTTCAGGCTCCCAGGAGCGCCTCGACCGGACCGCGGGCGAAGTAGATGAGGAAGCCGGCCGCGACGATCCAGAGCAGCGGGCTGATCTCGCGCGCCTTGCCCGACAGCGAGCGCACGACGACCCAGGCGATGAAGCCCGCGCCGATGCCGTTCGCGATCGAATAGGTGAGCGGCATGACGGTGACCGCGAGGAACACCGGCAGGAGCACCGAGAACTCCGAGAAATCGATGTACCTGATCTGCGCCATCATGAGCGCTCCCACGATGACGAGCGCAGCGGAGGCGACCTCGGTCGGAACGATCGAGACGAGCGGCGTGAAGAACATCGCGGCGAGGAACAGCAGACCCGTCACGATGTTCGCGAGGCCGGTGCGCGCACCCTCGCCGATGCCTGCACCCGACTCGATGAAGACCGTGTTCGACGACGCTGAGGCGTATCCGCCCGCGACGGCGCCGACGCCCTCGACGATCAGCGCGGACTTCAGGCGCGGGAAGTCGCCCTTCGCGTCGGCGAGCTGAGCCTCTTTCGAAAGGCCCGTCATCGTGCCCATGGCGTCGAAGAAGTTCGTGAAGACGAGCGTGAAGACGAGCATCACGGCGGCGAGCACGCCGATGCGTTCGAAGCTGCCGAACGAGACCTGACCGACGAGCGAGAGGTCGGGCAGGCTCACGATCGAGCCGCTGAGCTCGGGTACCGAGAGGCTCCAGCCGCCCGCGTTGAACTCCTCGCCGGCGAACATCGGCCCGATGTTCCAGACCGCCTCGACGACGACCGCGAGCACGGTGCCCGAGACGAGGCCGATGAGGATGCCGCCTTTGACCTTGCGTGCCACGAGGATGCCCGTGAGCAGCAGGGTGAAGATGAAGACGAGGGTCGGCACCGTCGCGACGGAACCGGCGATGCCGAGGCCGACGGGCGGCGAAGAAGCACCAGTTGCGGTGACGAAGCCGGCGTTCACGAAGCCGATGAACGCGATGAAGAGGCCGATACCGACGGTGATCGCGAGCTTCAGCTGGATCGGCACGGCGTCGAAGATCAGGCGGCGGAGGCCTGTCGCGGCGAGCAGCACGATGACGAGGCCGTTGATGACCACGAGACCCATCGCCTCGGGCCAGGTGACCTGACCGACGACCGAGACTGCGAGGAACGAGTTGATGCCGAGCCCCGCGGCGAAGCCGAACGGCAGCCGCGCGACGAGGCCGAAGAGGATCGTCATGACGCCGGCCGTGAGGCCCGTGACCGCCGAGACCTGTGCGAACCCGAGCTGGTTTCCGTCGACGTCGACGCCGGCCGACAGGATGATCGGGTTGAGGATCACGATGTAGGCCATCGTCACGAAGGTGACGATGCCGCCGCGCACCTCGGTCGCGACGGTGGAGCCGCGCTTGGTGATCTCGAAGAATCGATCGATGGGGTGGGACGGCCTCTCGCTCTGCTGGGCCGTCTCAGGGGTCGTTTCAGTGGTCATCCGGGAACCTTCGATGAGGGACGCGCGTGCGGCGCGACGGGTGGACTGGAATTGTTCAGCTCGTGAACAGCTTGATGACGTGCTCGCCCACGATCAAGTAGAGACCGAAGATCACGGCGAGGCCGCTCAGAGCGAAACACGCCCACGCACCGACGAGCGCGGCACGTTTCTGCCCCTCGCTCAACGGGCTCTTCTTCGCCGCCTTGGCCGCCCGCTTCTCAGCTTGGCGGATCTCGGCGGGCGTCACCACGGTGATCGCGTCGGTGAACTCGGCCGGCGTCACGATGGGCGTGCGCCCAGAGATCGTGAGGAGCCGGACTCCGAGCGAGTAAGCGGCGACCACGACGACGGTGCCGATCATCGCGGAGACGAAGACGAGAAGGAACGCGAACCAGTCGATCACGGCTTCACCTTCTTCTTCGGCTTGGGGTTGCGCTTGATCTTGACGGCGCGGCCCGAGTGCGCAACCTCGCTCACCACGTTGTGGTGGGAGACCTCGTTGCGGCGCGACCAGACGAAGATCGTGGCGATGACGATGACGCCGACGACCGTGTCGATGATGATGCCGATGACGCCGAGGTGGGCGACGACCGCGGCGAGCGCGCCGACGCCTCCTGCAGCGGGCAGGGTCAGGAGCCATCCCACACCGATGCGACCGGCCGTGCGCCAGCGCACCTTCGAGCCGCGGCGACCGAGCCCGGAGCCGATCACAGAGCCCGATGCGACCTGCGTGGTCGACAGCGCGAATCCGACGTGGCTCGATGCGAGGATCGTCGCGGCGGTGGCCGTCTCGGCCGCGAAGCCCTGCGCAGGCTTCACGTCGGTGAGGCCGGTGCCGAGGGTCTTGATGATGCGCCATCCGCCCATGTAGGTGCCGAGCGCGATCGCGATGGCGCACGTGACGATGACCCACAGCTGCACGTCTGCGCCGGCCGGCTGCAGACCGGCTGCGACGAGGGTCAGCGTGATGACACCCATCGTCTTCTGCGCGTCATTGGTGCCGTGCGCGAGCGCGACGAGCGAGGAGGAGAAGACCTGCGCGTGGCGGAATCGGTCGCGACCGTCGGGCTTGCCGTCGTAGCGGCGCGTGATGGCGTAGGCGAGTTTCGTCGCGGTGTAGGCGATGAGCCCGGCGGTGAGCGGCGCCAGCAGCGCGGGCAGGATGACCTTCGACAGCACGACGCCGAAGTCGATCGCGCCGAAACCGAACCCGACGAGCGCCGCGCCGATCAGGCCGCCGAAGAGGGCGTGGCTCGATGATGACGGCAGGCCGAGCAGCCAGGTGACCATGTTCCACACGATTGCGCCGATCAGCCCCGCGAAGATGAGCTCGGGGGTGATCAGTACTCCCCCGTCGCCCTCTTTGATGATGCCGCCCGAGATGGTCTTGGCCACCTCTGTCGAGAGGAATGCGCCGACGAGGTTCAGGATGGCGGCGAGGCCGACCGCGACTTTCGGCTTCAGCGCACCTGTCGCGATCGGAGTGGCCATGGCGTTGGCCGTGTCGTGAAAGCCGTTGGTGAAATCGAAGAAGAGCGCCAGTGCGATGACCAGCACGACGATGAGGGTGAGATCCACCGGCGTCTTTCTCTGGGATCGGTGATGCCCACGCCTTCGGGATGGATTTCACCAGATGTTCAGGGGACGTGCCTTGCAGAGTCGGCATTCGCCGTGCACTCGTCGATACTACGCGACGGGACTCTGCTCCTCCACCACGGTCGCGAGGTCGTCCCCGAACACGAAGCTGCGCCGCACTTGACCGCCGGCGAGCACGCCCGGCAGCCATCGGCGGGCGTCGTCCCACATCTGTTCGAGGGGGATCTGCTGCACATCGAACCATTCTGGGTCGAGTTCGTCGGATGCCGCAGGCACACCCTCCCATCGGCGGCACACGAAGACATTCGAGACCTGACTCCATGCTTCGCGATGCGGGAAGAAGTAGCTGAGCGCGCCGCGCGGCTCGAGGTCGGCGGCAGCCACGACGAGGCCGGATTCTTCGAACACCTCGCGCACCGCGGCATCCGTTGCCGACTCGCCCGGCTCGAGCTTGCCGCCGGGCGCAACGTAGTAGCCCTGGCCGAGCCCGACCTTCTTTCGCCCCAGGAGCACTTCGACCCGCCCCTCGTGCTCGCGCAAGAGGTAGCAGACGCAGACCTGGGGCAGTGGCATTGCTGGTTCCTGAGCTCGAGGGATCAGCCGAAGAGGATCTTCGCCTCGTCGTACCGGGACTGCGGAACCCGGTTGAGGCTGCCGACCGCATCGGCGATCGAGACTGTCTTGATGTCGGTGCCGCGAAGCGTGACCATCGAACCCCATGCGCGGTCGTAGACGGCTTCGACGGCGGCCATGCCGAGCCGGGTCGCGAGCACCCGGTCGTACGCTGAAGGGGCTCCGCCGCGCTGGATGTGGCCGAGCACCGTCGCCCGGGACTCGATGCCGGTGCGCTCTTCGATCATGGGGGCGAGCTGCTCCGAGATGCCGCCGAGGCGCGGCCGGTTGAACGCGTCGAGCCCCTTGTGCGAGTGCGCCTCGTTCATGCCGGGCAGTGTGAATCCCTCGGCCACGACGACGAGCGGAGCCCGGCCGCGGTCGCGCACCGATTCGACCCACTCGCAGATCTGCTCGATCGACCGCGGCTGCTCGGGAATGAGGATCGCGTGGGCGCCGCCGGCCATGCCGGAGTGCAGGGCGATCCAGCCGACGTGGCGGCCCATGACCTCGAGCACCATGCAGCGGCCGTGCGAGTCGGCGGTCGTGCGCAGGCGGTCGATCGCCTCGGTGGCGATCTCGACGGCCGTGTCGAAGCCGAAGGAGTAGTCGGTGGCGGCGAGGTCGTTGTCGATCGTCTTCGGTACGCCGACGACGTTGATGCCGCCCTCGTCGTGGAGGCGGCGAGCGGCAGTGAGCGTCCCCTCGCCGCCGATCGCGATGATCGCGTCGATGCCGTGCTCGTCGAGCATCCGCTGGATGTTCTCGGGCCCCCCGCCCTCTCCCTCGAACGGGTTGGTGCGGCTCGAGCCGAGGATCGTGCCGCCCTGCTTCGCGAGACCGCGCACGTCGTGCCGGGTGATCGGCATGATGTCGGCTTCGACGACGCCCTTCCAGCCCCAGCGGAATCCGACGAACTCGGCCTCGTGCGAGATGACGCCCTTCAGCACCGCACCGCGGATGACCGAGTTGAGGCCGGGGCAATCGCCGCCCGACGTGAGGATGCCGATCTTCATGGCTCGTGGGACTCCTTGCAGTGGGGGAAGCGTCGCGGGAGCCACTTCATCGGGGCACGACTCCGGAAGTCTAGCGAACCTCGACTCCCGTGGCCGGGCCGGAGGCACCGAGCGGGAGCGATTCCCGGGTGTTGCACTCGGTGTTCGCTCGATGTAACTTAGCCACATGGCTCAGTATTCATCCGCACTCGATGGGGCATTCCAGGCCCTTGCCGACCCGACCCGGCGCGCTGTGCTTGGTCGTCTCGGCACGGGACCGGCGAGCATCGGCGAGCTGGCAGCGCCGTTCGACATGGCCCTGCCGTCGTTCATGAAGCACATTCACTACCTCGAGAAGACGGGCTGGGTCAGCACGCGCAAGACCGGCCGTGTGCGAACCTGCGCCCTCGAGAGGACCTCGTTCGATGTGATCGAGACCTGGCTGAGCGAACAGCGAAGCCTCTGGGAAGGCCGCACCGACCGGCTCGAGCACTTCGTCACCACCACTCACGACAAGGAAACCGCCGAATGACCGACTCCGCTCGCCCCGAACTCGACCTGACCGTCACCCGAATCATCCGCGCCCCGCGCTCCGCCGTCTGGAACGCCTGGACCGACCCCGCGAGTTTCGAGCAGTGGTGGGTTCCCGCGCCAGAGGTCTGTCGCGTACGGCAGATGGACTTGCGACCCGGCGGGGCCTTCCGAACCGAGCTCAGCCAAGACGGCATCGCATTCGGCCCGCACATCACCGGCTGCTTCCTCGCCGTCGACGAACTCGAGCGCATCGTCTACACCGACGCGCTCGTTGCCGGCTGGCGCCCCGCGGAGGCGTCATTCGTGACCGCCGTCATCAACGTCAAAGATCACCCGGACGGCACCGAGTACACCGCCACCGCGATGCACCGCAACATCGCCGACCGCGACCAGCACGAACAGCTCGGATTCCACGACGGCTGGGGCACCGTCACCCGACAGCTCGCCGAACTCGTCGAGTCGCGCGCCTGACCCGAGGAGGCCGTCCGGTGCTACAACGCGCCGTCGAGCGCCTGCCGCAGCAGGTGCTGCAGGGCGTCCAGCTGCACCGAGTCGGCTGAGCCGGGCTCGACGTCGCTGCCGTCGAGCGCACGGGCGGCGAGCCCCTGCTTGGAGTCGATGAGCTCGGCGATGCGGGCATCGATCGTGTGCGCCGCGATGATGCGCCAGGCGGTGACGGGCTCGTCTTGGCCGATGCGGTGCACGCGGTCGATCGCCTGGGTCTGTTCGGCTGCCGTCCAGCTGAGCTCGGCGAGCACGACGTTCGACGCGGCCTGCAGGTTCACACCGACGCCTGCGGCAGTGAGCGAGCAGACGGCGACGGCGATCTCCGGGTCGTTGTTGAACGCATCGATCGCGGCTTGGCGTTGCAGGGCCGTCTGATCGCCGCGGAGGGACACCGTGCGGAGTTCTCGGGCGGCGAAGGCCGCCTCGGCCTGGTCCATCACATCGATGTGCTTCGCGAAGAAGACGACCTTGCCGACCGAGCGCGCGAGCTGGGCGGCGTAGTCGGCCGCGAGGCCCGCCTTCGCCTGGCCGATGCGCCGCACCATGGTGAAGACGTTCTCGCCCGATTTGGTCGACTTCGACTCTTCGAGCTCGGCGCTCGCGACCGCGCGGATGAACTGGTCGCGCTGCTCCTCGTCGAGGTCGCCGACGCGCAAGTGCCGTGCTTCGACGAGGGCGCGGAAGCGACCCGCGAGCCGGTTGCCGAGCTCACGCTCGGCCGCGCGCACCGAGCGACCGAGTTCGTCGTCGAGTTCGACGGGCAGGTCGGCGATGCGTTTGGCAGGCAGGTCGGCGGCGACGTCGACCTTGCGGCGGCGCACGATGCCGAGGTCGATCACGGCGCGGCGGGCAGCGCTGTAGAACCCGGGGTCGGCCGGGGTCAGCCCGGTCTCCTCCAACTTGCCGAGCAGCTCGGGCGAGGGTTTGTCGCCCTCGATCCAGCCGAGGAACTTCCAGATGGCACGGAAGTCGTCGACGTCGTTGATGAGCGGCGTGCCCGTGAGGGCGAGCAGCAGCGGGTCGCCGCCCGGCGCGGCGCGGCGGATGCGCTCGGCGAGTGCGAGCACGTTCTTCGATCGCTGCGATTGCAGGTTCTTGATGAAGTGCGCCTCGTCGACGACCATGCCCTTGAACCCGAGCGTCGAGAGCCACGCCATGTGCCGGTCGAGCACGTCGTAGTTGACGACGACGACGTCGGCGAAGGCGTCGAGCGTATCGCCGTCGCCGTGGATGACCGTCGCGCGGCGGTGCGGCGTCCACCGCTCGACCTCGCGAGCCCAGTTCATCTTCACGACGTTCGGCACGATCGCGAGCAACGGGTAGGCACCGGCGACGGATGCCGCGAGCACCGATTGCGCCGTCTTGCCGAGGCCCGGCTCATCGGCGAGCAGGAACGTGCGGTGCCCCTGGCGGGCGCTCTCGATGAAGCGCGCCTGGTGCTTCATGAGCTCGAGGCCGCGCGGCGAGAGCCGGTCGACCTTCGGCGCCTCGGGCAGTTCCATCGTGGCGGCCTGGCCGCCGGAGCCCACCTCGAACGACTTGAACAACGGCCCCAGCAGTTCCCAGTTCGCGAGCCGCCGCACCGGCACCGCCGCGGCGGCGGACTTGGCGAAGTCGGGCGGAAGGAACGGGTTCGCGAGTTGACGAGACCGCACGGACGCCGGGATCACCTGGTTCTCGCTGAGCTCGGGTCTGGCTTCGGGCTCACGGGTGATGATGAGCTCGTCGGGCGAGAGTTCAGCGCCCGATTCGAGCAGCCAGTCGCGGCGGAACCGCTGCGCGACCGTCGAGATCGAGGCATCGGGTTCGAGCAAGGCGATGAGGCTCGTGTCGCGCGCCGCGGTCTTCGCGAGGATCTGGGCGATGCCGTCGAGCCGTTTGAGCAGCTCGGCGCGCGCGGAATCGGTCACCTCGGTGTCGGCCTTGACTCTGGCACGCTCTTCGCGCATGAGGAGCGCGATCACCTGGAATTTCGTGCGGTTGGTCGGGCCGAGTTTGCCCTTCTGGGCCTTCTGCTCGACCTCGCGCACCTTGCGCGCAAGGATCGGGATGATCGGTGCGTCATCGTCGCGCGAACGCGTACGCTGTCGCTGCCTCGTCTGGGCCAATGGTCCTCCAGTATCTGGGCCGTATCCGGCACGCCCCTCGACAAATCCGATGATCGAACCGCTTGGTCGCACCGAGCAGGTCGGTGGCTCGCGGTGCGCGAATCCCGAACCGAGCATCGCGCGAACTCAGGTTCATCAAGACCCAGCTCACGCGGTCGGACGAAGAGCGGATTCGCCGTGCGCAAGCTTCATTCTAGCGCCACAGCGGCCCGCGACGGTGCAACGCCCCGCCAAGGAGGTCAGACGCCGCCTCCCCCGCCGCCTCCCCCGCCACCGCCGGAGGATCCACCGCCGCCGGAGCCGCTCGACGACGAACTCGAGCTCGAGCCCGACCACGAGGCGCTCGACGCCGTCGAGAACGACGCCACTCCCGCAGCGAGCAGGCCCGCGTTGAAGCCGTCGCGCCCGCCGTACCAGCCGGGCGCGGTACCCGCCTGCTCGTAGAGTGCGGCGAGCTCACGGCTCCACTCGCGCTCGAGGCCGAACAGCACGGCATACGGCAGCAGGCGCTCATTGAGTTTCAGCACCGTAAACGGGTCGAGGTCGACAATCGCGGCCGTCGCGCCCGTGGCATCCGTCGCCGGAGACCCTGGAGCGGATGACGCGGCGGGCCGTTGCACTCGCAACGCACCGCTCGGACTCTGCAGCACGCGCAACCGGTCGGCTTCAGCAAGGCGGATGTAGAGGCGCAGACCCTCGAGATGGTCCCTGATGGCGCGCCCACGTTCGGTGAGCGGCCGCACGCCGATGACCGTCACCAACGTGACGATGGCCGCCGCGATCGCGACGATGAAGCACGCCGCCGGCCAGAAGCCGCCCATCTGAGCGTCGAGCGCGATGACGCCGAAGACCACGGCGAGCACGGCGCCGACGACGGCGACAGCAGCGAAGAGCAGCCGCGGCCCGAGGGCGGGTCGCCGGCGCAGACCGTCGGTCACCACTCGCTTCGCGACGCGCTGGCGGAGCGCGAGGAGTCGCCTGCCGAGTGCCGTGTCGCGAGTGAGTTCCCGGCGCTCGCCGGCATGAGGTGTGGCGAACAGCGCCCCCACGACCGCTGCCGCGTCGGCGTCGTCTGGCTCGCCGCTCGCTTCACCGCGATACTCGATCGCGTACTTCTTCGCACCCGACTCGACGATGCGCAGCTCGCCCGCGACGGCACGATCGAGGATCGTCGCCGTCACCCCCTTGTCGGGCCGCCCCACGATATCGGCCGCGACCATGGCCGAGACGCCCGCGGGCGGCTCGTATTCGGCGATGATCGTGCCCCGGCCCGGGTGATTGCGCCAACGCGTGCCGCGCACCAACATGGCACCAGCAGCGGCGAGCGCGGCGAACACTGCTGCGATCGCCCCCGTGATCGCGGCAGGCGAGGAGCCGAACGACTCATCGCGCGGCATGAAGGTGCCCTCATCGAAGGCCGCGGCAAGGGTGAGGTTCTCATAGGGCCCGAGATCGAGCGCTTCGGCGGTGAGCACCGGCGGCTGCGACTCCTCCACCTCGATCGAGTCGCACGGTGTGCTCGACCCGTCTGCGCCCTGATAGCACGCGACGTCGCCCGTGAACGCGGCGCCGACACCGTCACTCAGGTGCAGTTCGGCGCTCACCCGACCGAAGGGCTGCGCCCATCCCGTGCCGTTCACGTCCCAGTAGAACTCGTCGATGGCCGCATCGTCGGGCTGCAGGGTCACGTTGTGCTGCCGGTAGCCGATCACGTACGTCTGCTCGCCGTGCACGTAGTCGTCGGCGCGGATCGTGATGAGGAGGAACTCGCCGTCCTCGTCCTCCTCGGCCTCGAACGAGCGAGGCACGCCCGTGGCATCCGTCACAGTGATCTGTTCGATGTCGGTCGGGTGCCCGCGGTAGGAGCTCGGAATCGCACGCCGGATGCCGCGGTTCTGGTCGATCTCGGGGAAGCGGGCGACGATCGTCTCGACCGTGTCGAGCACCGAGTGACCGCCCTCGTCGCGTGACAGTTCGTAGACGGCGTCGAGCGAATCGAAGGTGAAGTCGTCGACCCCGGTCGAGACCGCCCCGATGACGGATGCCGCGGCCTGGGCGCCCGTGCGACCGGCGGCATCGCCCGCGGCCACCGCCCACGCACCCGAAGCCGGCCCGACGGCGAGTGCCGCCGCCACAGTCGCGGCGGCGAGGATTCCGGCAATTCGAGGGCGCACCATGCCCCTACGCTAGCGCGGCGACGGCGGCCGCCGACCGCTTACGCCCGCCGGAGCCGCAGGCTGTTGAGCACGACGAACACGCTCGAGAACGCCATGGCGGCCCCCGCGATCATCGGGTTCAGAAAGCCGGCAGCAGCGAGCGGGATCGCGGCGACGTTGTACGCGAACGCCCAGAACAGGTTGCCCCGGATCGTGCGCAGGGTCGCCCGCGCGAGTGAGATAGCGTCGGCGATCGCGCCCGGCTCGTCTCGCGTGAGCGCCAGGTCGCTCGCCGACGCCGCGGCATCCGTGCCCCCGCCCATCGCGATGCCGAGATCGGCGGCGGCGAGCGCGGCGGCGTCGTTGACGCCGTCGCCGACCATCGCGACCCGGCTCCCCGCAGCCTGGGCGCTCCGCACGATCTCGAGCTTTCCCTCCGGGCTCACCCCGGCGTGCACCTCCTCGATGCCGAGCACTTCCGCAACGCGCGCCGCAGGCCGCTCGGCATCGCCGGTGACGAGCACCGGACGCAGGCCTTGTGCGCGGAGCCGATCGATCGCCTCGCGGGCGCCGTCGCGCACGCGGTCGCCGACCTCGAGGAGTGCCCGCACCTCACCCGCCCAGCCCACGGCGACGAGCGTGTCGTCGGAGTCGGCCGCGCGTGCTTCGAGTTCGGCCGGCATGCGGAAACCAAGCTCGACGAGGAATGCCGGGCGACCGGCAGCCGCCTCCGAGCCGTCGACGATGCCCGTGACCCCGAGTCCGGCGTGCGCACGGAACCCGGCGACCGCGACTGCCCGATGAGCGGAGCCCGAGGCATCCGCCCCGCTGACGACGGCTTGCGCGATCGGATGCTCCGAGCGCCGCTCGAGTGCAGCCGCGACCCTGAGCGCTGCCGTCGAGTCGACGCCGCCTGCGCCGGTGACCCGGGTGAGGCTCATGCGCCCGGTGGTCAGGGTGCCGGTCTTGTCGAGCAGGATCGTGTCGACGTCGCCTGCGCGGTCGAGCGCTTCGGGGCCGGTGATGAGGATGCCGCGCTCGGCGCCCCGACCGGTGCCGACGAGGATCGCGACGGGGGTGGCGAGGCCGAGGGCGCACGGGCAGGCGATGACGAGCACGGCGACGGCCGCGGTGATGGCCTGCTCGACGGGACTGCCGGTGACGACCCACACGATCGCCGTCCCCACGCCGATCGCGATGACGATCGGCACGAACACCCCCGAGATGCGATCGGCGAGCCGCTGCGCGCGGGACTTGCCGAGTTGGGCGTCTTCGACGAGCCGCGCGATCTGCGCGAGCCGCGTGTCGGCGCCGACACGTACCGCCTCGACGACGAGGCTGCCGCCGTGCACGATGGTCGCTGCCGTCACGGCGCTCCCCGGCTGCACGTCGACGGGGGCGGGCTCGCCGGTCAGCATGCTCTCGTCGACTCCGGCTTCACCGCGCACGACGGCGCCGTCGGCAGCGATCCGCTCCCCTGGGCGCACGACGAAACGGTCTCCGGGGCGAAGTGCGACGATCGGGATCCGATCTTCGTGCTCGGCGGAGCCGCTCTGCCGGAGCACCGAAACTTCACGCGGGGCGAGCTCGAGGAGGGTGCGCAGCGACTGGCCTGCGCGGCGCTTCGAGCGCGCTTCGAGCACCCGCCCGAGCAGCAGGATCGTGATGACGCCGGCCGCGACCTCGAGGTAGATGTCGCCGCCCGGCGTGCCTCGCACCCCGAACGTCCATTCGTGGGTCATGCCCGGCATGCCGGCGTGGCCGAAGAAGAGCGCCCAGACCGACCAGGCGAAGGCGGTGACGGTGCCGAGCGAGACGAGCGTGTCCATCGTGAGGGCGCCGTGCCGCAGATTCACGACGGCAGCGCGATGGAACGGCCAGCCGCCCCACACCACGACGGGCGCGGTCAGCACGAGGGAGAACCACTGCCAGTACGTGAACTGCAGTGCCGGCACCATGGCGAGCACGATGACCGGCACGGTCAGCACGGCCGAGATCACGAGACGCGTGAACAGCGGGTCGGATGCCGCGGGGTTCTCCCCTGCCCGGCCGGCCTCGTGCGGCTCGGCCTCGTACATCTCGGTCGCGGGCGGTGCGGCGGGTAGGTGTGCGATGTAGCCCGCCTGGCGCACCGCCTCGAGGAGGTCGTCGATCGGGGTCGTCACCGGAAACTGCACGCGCGCCCTCTCGGTCGCGAGGTTCACCTCGGCCTCGACACCCTCGAGCCGGCCGAGCCGCTTCTCGACCCGGGCGACGCAACTCGCACATGTCATGCCCTCGATGCCGAGGTCGATCGTGCGGGTGTCGTGCTGCAGCGCCATCCGTGTCTCCCTGTCGATTCGAATCCCTACCGTACCCCTAGGGGGTATCTGTTGCAAACGGGGTATCCTGTCAAGGTGATCGAGGACATCAAGAAGCGCGCCCTGCACCGCACGAAGATCATCGAGGGCCAGTTGCGCGGCATCGAGAAGATGATCGAGAACGACGACTACTGCGTCGACATCATCACGCTCTCGCTCGCCGTGCAGAAGTCGTTGGGCTCGCTCAACAAGCTCCTCGTCGAGAACCACCTGCGCACCCACGTGACCGAGATGTACGAGGCCGGCGGTGAGCAGCGCGAAGCCGCGGTGGCCGAACTCGTGCGCATCTTCGAGCTCTCCAACAATCGGGGGTAGGCCAGCGGATGCCGCGCATCGAACTCATCACAGGCGACATCACCGTGCAGCGGGTCGATGCGATCGTGAACGCGGCCAACTCCTCCTTGCTCGGAGGCGGGGGCGTCGACGGGGCGATCCACGCCGCAGGCGGACCGGCGATCCTCGAGGAGTGTCGACGCCTTCGCGAGACGATCCTGCCCGGCGGCCTGCCGACCGGTGAGGCCGTGGCGACCGGCGCCGGCAGGCTCTCGGCGCGCTGGGTCATCCACACCGTCGGTCCGGTGTGGCCCGGCCCCGGTGCGGAGGCCGACGCCCGGCGCCTGCTGCTCGCGGCTTCGTACCGCAACTCGCTCGCACTCGCCGCCGAACTCGGCGCCGTCTCCGTTGCCCTTCCCGCAGTCTCAGCCGGTGTCTACGGCTGGCCTGCAGCGGACGCCGCACGCGTGGCCCTCGGGGCCGCGGCTTCCGCGTCGTCGCCGGCGCTCATGCGCTTCGTGCTCTTCTCCGCTGACATGCACCGCGCCTTCGCCGATGCCGCGGCAGAGCTCGGGATCGCGCCCGTCACCCCCGATTGACCCCCGAACAGGGGTCGGTTCGATAGACTCCGGCGATGCGGTGTCGACGGCGAACCACATGACCATGCGCTTCGAGGTGCTCGGCCCGCTCGTCGTGCGCATCGACGGCCACGACGTCACGCCCGGGGGAAGCCGCGTGCGCACGCTGCTGGCGGTCCTCCTCGCCGCGGAAGGCGCCCGTGTGACCGATGACCGCCTGAGCGACCTGCTCTGGGGCGACGAGGGAACCGCCGCGCGGCTGCAGTTGCTCGTGCACCGCCTGCGCGCGACGCTCGACGACCCCGACAGGGTGGTGCGCGAACCCGATGGCTACCGGCTCGCCGCAAGCGACGACGAGCTCGACACGGTCGAGTTCGAGCGCCTCGCAGCATCCGACCGCGGCCGCGCCGCCCTCGTCCTCGTGCGTGGACCCGCCTTCGACGGGTTCGACGGCGAACCGTTCGAGTCTGCGCGGATCCGCGCTCGCGATGCGCAGCGAGCCGTGCGGCACCGTGTGCTCCACGCCGAGCTGGAACACAACGACCCGGCCGGACTCATCGCCGAGATCGGCGCGGCAGTGGCCGCAGACCCGCTCGACGAAGAACTCGTCGCCCTGCAGATGACCGCGCTCGCCCGGAGCGGCCGGCAGGCGGACGCCGTCGACGCATACTTCTCACTCCGCTCCACGCTCGCCGAAGAACTCGGCCTCGACCCCGGCGCGGAGATCGACGAACTGCACCGTCGCCTCGTATCAGGCGACGCCCTCGACCCGACCCCGGCCCCGCGGCAACTGCCCGCAGCCGCCAGCCTCGTGGGACGCGACGCCGAACTCGAACGACTCGATGACCTGACCCGCGCCGACGGGCCCAGGATCGCCGTCATCTCGGGCACGGCCGGCGCCGGGAAGACGGCGCTCGCACTCGGATGGGCACGCAGGGCACGCCGGCACTTCGGCGACGGCAGTCTGTTCGTCGACCTCCGCGGCTTCAGCGAGACCCAGCCACGCTCCGCCGGGGAAGTGCTGGCCGGATTCGTACGCGCGCTCGGGTATCGCTGGAACCTCCCAGACGATGCCGAAGAACTCGCTGCGCTCTTCCGCAGCCTCGTGCACGACCGGCGCATGGTGATCGTGCTCGACAACGCGAGATCGGTCGACCAGGTGCGGCCCCTGCTGCCGGGCGGCGACGGCCCGGTCGTCGTGGTCACGAGTCGTGAGGGGCTCGTCGGCCTCGGCGTGCACGCGCGAGTGCACACCGAGGAACTCGACGCGCTCGACCTTCGCGCCTCGGTCGAGCTCATCCGCGCCATCGTGCACGACCCGGTCACACAGCGCGACGCGGAACGACTCGCGGTGCAGTGCGCCTGCCTCCCGCTCGCCTTGCAGATCGCCGCCCGCATCGCCGCTGCTCGCGGCGAGGGCGTCGCTCGACTGGTCGCCGATCTCGACGCCCACCGCGACCACCTTGACCGGCTCGACACCGGCGACGACGCTCGATCCGGCGTGCGCACCGTGCTCTCGTGGTCGTACGAGGCACTCGACTCGAGAATTCGCCGCGTCTTCCGACTGCTCGGGCTCCTGCCCGAACAGGGTGCGCCCGAAGCCGCGGCGGTCGCCCTCGTCGGCGGCGACCCGAGCGAGGCACGCACCGATCTGCGCTCCCTCCGGCGCGTGCATCTCGTCGAGGTCGACGATCACGGTCGTCACACCCAGCACGATCTGTTGAGAGCGTATTCACGGGAGCTCTCCGAAACGGAGCCTCGGGCGCAAGACGAGCTCGGTGCTCGCGCTCGCCTACTCGCCTACTACGCGGCGGGATGCGCCGACGCCGCCACGGCACTGACCGCCCGATGGGGCCCGCTGCCGATATCGAGCGATACTGCCGAACCCGACGAAGCCGCCGTCGCCTCGGTCGATCTCGCGACGCGTGCCGGGCCGTTCGAGGATGCCGAGGCCGCGATGGCGTGGCTCAACGACGAGCGCGGGGCGATCGTCGCCGTCGTCACTGCGGCCGGCCCCGAGGCGGATGCCAGGGCGATCGCGATCGTCCTCCGGCTCCGGCCGTACCTCGCGAGGCAGGGATGGCTCAGCGAAGCGCGTGTCCTCTTCGAAGACCTGCTCGAGCGCGCCACTCGCCGAGATGACATGCTGGCTCAGGCCACGGCCCTGCGACTGCTCGGTTCACTCGACGTCGAAAGTGTGGAGTACGGCATCGGCGCCCAGCGCCTCGTCCGTGCACTCGAACTGAGTCGACGACTCGGCGATCGCACGGGCACGTCGATCGCACTGAACAACCTCGCTGAGATGGAGCGACTCCTCGGCGACCCCGCACGCGCGGTCGAGCTGCTCGAGGAGGCGTTGTTGATCAACGAAGATGCAGGCGATCTCACGCGCGTCGGTCTGAGCCACGGCAACCTCGCGCTCGCTCACAATGCCCTCCAGGCGTACGAGGCTGCAGAGGTCGAGAGCCGCCGTGCCCTTCAGATCGCCGAGCAGGTCGGCTCCGAACGCCTCTGCTGCCTCGGGCTTCGGGCGCTCGCCGGCGCGGTGCTCGGGCTCGGCTCGCCGCCGGAGGCCGTGTCGATCGCCCAGCGGGCGCTCAGGCTCGCGCGAAGCCTTGATGAGACCGAGATGGAGGTGTGGTCGGCCGAAGTGCTCGGCCGTGCACTGCTCGCCAATGGTGCGCCGGACGACGCGGAGCGGATGTTCGAGAGAGCCGTCGAAACGAGCCGACGCAGTGGCTCACTCACGCAACTTGCCTCCTCGCTTCGCGCGCTCGCGGCGCTCCGCGAGACGCGCGCGCCTGCCGAAGCGGCCCGACTCCTCGACGAGGCCCGGGCGATCAGCGAGCGCCTGCAGGCCGGGGCACTCGGCGCCATCGAGCCGTGACCGACGCATGTCACGCCAATCGCGCCGACGGCATCCACGGCATCCACGGTGCGAGGCTGCGCGTCTCCGCCATCAGTGCCGCGGCGATCCACCGCGTATCGGCCGGAACCCGGACCACGTGCTCGAGCCGCTCGATGCCGGGTAGGCCCTGACCGACGACGATCGCCCGATCGGCCGACCGCAGGAGTTCGAGGTCGTTCAGGTCGTTGCCCAGTGCGAGCACGGTATCGCCTCGCGGACGACCTCGGGCGCGAGCGCGGCACGGTGCACCTCGCGCCGACCCGAGTTGACCAGGGCGCCATTGCAGCACACTCCGCTGATCTCCTGGGCGAGCGAACCGAACCAGGTGCCGAGCACTCGCGGCGAGCGTGCCGTCGCCACCACGAGTCGGGCGTCATAGCCGAACACGAGTCGAGCGAGCATCGTGCGGATGAGGTGATCAGGGGCCCGATTGCCGAACGCGATCGTGCCGTCGAGATCCGTGGCGACGACGAGACTCATCGCAGGGCCGCCGCGCGCGCCTGCGCCTTTCGGAGTTGCACGACGCCGATCCCTGTCGCCCCGACCACGGCGACGACGACGAAGACCGCTGAGGCGAACATCGCGGGTTCGATGCCGATGGACTCCCCGGCACCGGGCACGAGGCCCGCCGTCGTGACGAGGGCGATTCCGACCGCGCCGCCGATGTTCTGCGCGGTCGTCAACAGTCCGGCCGTCGTCGCTCGAGCCTCCGCGGGCGCGGCATCGACCGCCGCGACCGACACGGCCGGGAACGCCAGGGCGAGCGAACACCCCACGCCGAGCATCGCGGGCAGCACGCCCACCCACGGCGGCGCCGCAAGACCCACGGCGCCGAGCCACACGAGGCTCGCCACGAGCAGCGCGACGCCGATGGCCAGCGTTCGCCAAGCGCCGATACGGGTCACGAGCCGAGCGCCGGTGCCGGCCAGCAGGCTGAAGGCGAGCGGTTGCGGCAGGATGACGAGCGCGACGATGAGCGCAGTCGCCCCGAGTTCGACGAGCCCGAGGCTCAACACGTACATCGACGCGACCACCCCGGCGAACACCCCGGCGAGCGCGAGGCACGCAGCACGCACGCCCGGAGAGCGCACGACACTGCTCGGGAACCCGCGCACACCCCGACGCGCCAGGAGAGCGGTCACGACGAGGCCGAGCACCACGAGCTCGACCGCGGCGACGCCGACCGGGAGGGAGCCGATCGCCCCGATGACATGAACTCCGATCATGAGGGCGGCTGTGAGCAGCACTGCCCCCAGTACGTCGGGCCGCCCAGGCGAACGGGTTCGACTGGCGCGAATCGTCCAGGTCGCGGCGAGCACCGCGAGCACCACCGGGATCGAGACGAGGAAACTCGTTCGCCAGCCGAGGAGGGTCACCACGACGCCCGGCACGACGAGCCCGAGCGAGAACCCGACGGCCCCCATCGCGCCGTAGAGCGCGACCGCCCGGTTGCGCGCCGCACCGCCCGGTAGTCCCTCGGTGATGAGCGCGAGAGCCGCCGGCGCGCTCAGCGCCGCGCCCGCACCCTGTACGAGCCGGCCGACCACGAGCACCCAGACCTCGGGCGCGAACGCGCAGACGAGGCATCCGAGCCCGAACAGTGCAATGCCGATGAGAAACACGCGGCGACGATCGAGCGTGTCGGCGAGGGAACCCGCGATCGGCAGGAGTCCGGCGTAGGCGATCAAGAAGGCGCTCGCCACAAGAGACAGCTCACTGGGCCCGATGCCGATGTCGTCGCGCATCGCCGCGATCTGCACGTTGATGCCCGACGAGCTCATGCCCTCGAGCAGCAACGCGAGGCAGACCACCACCATGCGCGCCCTCGACAGCGGCGTGACCGCCGTTGCCTCACCGCTACCCGCTCGTCGATACCCCGTGTCGCCCATGCCTGCTCCGATCGCCCTCGATAGTCGAGAGCCATCGTCGTGCAGGCTGCTTTCAAGTCACTTTCACTCAGGTGCCGGGAGCTCGCTCAAGTGCCGGGAGCGGTGAGCGCGAGCCAGTCGTCGAGCTCACTCGGTTCGTCGGTGATGATGCCGTCGACCCCGAGGGCGCTCACCTCCTGCCAGTGCTCATGGCTGTTCAGTGTGTAGCAGAGCACCGCCACGCCCGCCTCGTGCAGGGCGACGAGCGCCTCGGGCACTGCGGTGACGGATGCCACGGTCGTCCCGAACCCGATGACGCCGAGTCGTTCGGCGAGCGGCACGGGGTCGGCAGGGAGTTCTCTGATGAGCATGATGCGCGGGATCGTGGGTGCGACGCGCTGCAGGGTGAACAGCGTTTCGAGGCTGAAGCTCTGCAGCACGATGCGGCCCCGTAGGCCGTGTCGCTCGATGAGGCCCGTGACGGTGCGAACACCATCGGCTCCCCAGTCGGCCTTCAGCTCGACGAGGGCCCTGGCATCGCTGCGCTCGGCGAGTGCAGCGAGGAAGGTGTCGAGCGTCGGGATACGGGTGCCGGCAAAATCGGGTCCGTACCAGGATCCGGCGTCGAGGCGAGCGATCTCGTCGAGGTCGAGATCTGCGACGGAGCGCGGGTCGCCGGTCACACGTTCGAGCGTGGTGTCGTGGAACAACACGGGTACGCCGTCGCGGGTGAGTTGCACGTCGGTCTCGACGAACGCGAGCTCGTCCATCGCGAGTTCGAGTGAGGGCATCGTGTTCTCGGGTGCTGCGGCGCGGTCGCCGCGATGGCCGACGGTGAAGGCCGGTTGGCCCGGTTCGCGGAGGGCGCCGAACACGTCGATGGCGTAGACGGTCGGCGGAACCTGCGTGAACAGGAGGACGCCGGCGAGCACAGCCACCGCGAGGCTCGAGAGCGTCAGGCGGGCGAGACGGGGGCGGGCGAAGCGAAGGCGGAGTCGGGGGGCAGGTCGGGAGGGGGCGTGGTGCACGGGTTCGGGCCTTTCCACCGTTCGCGCGCCGTTGCGCGATCGGTGCAGGTCACTCTAGCAAGCCCGTTACCATTTCGTTACCTCCCGTTCGTGGGTCGCGAGGGCGGCCTACGCGATCGAGGGGTACGGATACTCCGCTGATCGACGCTGGAACTCCAAGATGGCGGGGTTGCGGATGCGGCCACCGGCGATCTCGGTGGCGCGATCGATCGTCTCCGACGCCGCCCACGCATCCGGGCCCTCCATGACCGTGCGCAGGAACGGCATGAGCGCTTCGCTGATCTCCCAGGTGGCCGAATTCCACAGGTACGACGGGCTGTGATCGACGGCGTAGTAGTTCGTCGACTCCCCCACGATGAACATCGGGTCCTCGAACGACGTGGGGCGTGCCCAGCTGAAGCCCATGCCCTCGTCGACCGACACGTCGACGATGAGACTGCCCGGGCGGAAGACGCCGAGGTCCTCCGTGCGCAGGTACGTGAGCGGTGCGTTCGGATCCTGCAGCGTGCAGTTCACCACGATGTCCCGCTCGGCGAGGAATGGAGCCAGCGGCACCGGCCCGTCTTCGGTGTTGACGGTGCTCTCGAACGGCGCCTCGGGGTTGTGCTCGAACTGGATGATGTCCACCGAGGGGATCGGCGAACTCACCGCAGCGGTGTCGCGGTTGGTGAGCACCCGCACATCGTGGATGCCGTGGGCGTTCAGCGCGGTGACGGCGCCTCGGGCGGTCGCCCCGAACCCGATGACGACAGCGCTCAGACGCCGGCCGTAGTCACCCGTAGAGCCGCACAGCTGCAGGGCGTGCAGCACCGAGCAGTAGCCGGCGAGCTCGTTGTTCTTGTGGAACACGTGCAGCCCGAAGCCCCCGCCGGCAGTCCAGTGGTTCATGGCCTCCCACGCGATGAGCGTGAGGCCCTTGTCGATCGCGAGTTGCGTCAGGGCACGGTCCTGCACGCAGTGCGGCCAACCCCAGAGCACCTGACCGTCGCGCAGACCTTCGAGGTCGGATGCCTGCGGCTTCGGCAGCAGCACGACATCGGATCGGGCGAGGAGGTCGCCTCGAGAGCCGAATCCGGCGACCAACGGGGCCAGCTGGGCATCCGTGAAGCCGAAACGCTCGCCGTACCCGTGCTCGAGGAAGAGGTTCTCGCGAAGGTCGACATCGATCCGCTCGAGGTGCGACGGATGCAACGGCAGCCGCTTCTCGTCGGGCTTACTCGAGTGCGCCAGCACTCCGAGTCGGAGGAGTTGCGGGGTGGTCGCGGTCATGGCGGACGTCCTGTCTCCCGCCGGTGCGCTGCACTCGACGGATTCGCTCAGAGGAATCCGCGATGAACAGGTCGCCGTCGAATCACCGGCCGCGCATGCGGCGACCTGCTCCTGAGGCTACGCCATGCCATCACCGGCGACGCCTGCCCGCACATGCGCACGCCCGGGCCGGGCCCTGGCCCGCGCCGGGCATCATGACCGTTCGTTGCCTCGCCGGTAGTTGCCGCTCGCCCGGGCGAGCAGGTGCTGCGCCTGTGCATCGTCCGCGAGTTGCAGCGCAGCGACGAGACGTGCCGCATCCCGGCCGCCGACGGTCATCACGGGCGTACCGCCGCGGGAGACGATCACGCCTCCCTGTTTCGTGACTCGGTACTCGAACGGGTCGGTGACGAGCCGACCCCGTTCGTCCGACGCTCCAGAGCGACCGGCCATGTCGTCACGTCTACTTCAGACTCTTCGTGTGCCAGACCGTCTTGGTCTCGGTGAACGCGCTGATGCGGCCGAGCGCGGGCGCCGCGGCATCCGGCCCGGACTCGGGACGCAGCACTCGCTTCAAGGTGTCGGCCGCGTCGATCTCGAGCGAGATCCAGTCGAGATCGCCGGCGCCGACGAGGTCGATCGCGTTCACATCGGAGTGGCTCGCGAGCCACGGCGCGATCTCGGCGGGCGAACCCGTGAGCACGTTGACGACGCCCTTCGGCACGTCGCTCGTCGCGAGCACCTCCGCGAGGCTGATCGCCGACAGCGGGAAGCGCTCGCTCGCGACGGCGACGACCGAGTTGCCGGCCACGAGTGCCGGCGCGACGGCCGAGACGAAGCCGAGCAGTGAGCTGTCTTGCGGCACGATGACCGCAACGACGCCCGTCGGCTCCGGCACCGAGATGTTGAAGTACGGCCCCGCGACGGGGTTCGCGTTGCCCGTGACCTGGGCGAACTTGTCGGCCCAGCCGGCGTACCAGACCCAGCGGTCGATCGCCTCGTCGACTTGAGCGGATGCCACGGCGCGCGTGACCCCCTCGGCCTCCTCGATCTCGGCGACGAACTGCGCCCGCCGGCCTTCGAGGAGTTCGGCGATGCGGTAGAGCACCTGCCCGCGGTTGTACGCGGTGGCGCCCGACCATCCGCCGACTGCGGCTCGAGCGGCCACGACGGCGTCGCGAGCATCTTTGCGGGAGGCCTTCGCGGCGTTCGCGAGGAAGCCGCCGTCGGCCCGGAGCACCTCGTAGGTGCGACCCGACTCGCTGCGCGGGAAGGCTCCCCCGATGTAGAGCTTGTAGGTCTTGGGCACGGCGAGGCGGCTCATCGCTTCGATCCCTTCGTCGCGGGCTTGGTTGATCGAGCAGGCCGCTTTGCGGCCGTATCGAGATCACCCTTCGCGGCATCCGAGGTCTCGATACGCGGCTTCGCCGCTCCTCGACCAGCGGCGGGGAGCTTCGCTTTCACTCGACCGCCGGTGACGGCTGCCTGGCCGATGGGCGCCGGTGCCAGGTACGCCGCGAGCCCGTGCCGGCCGCCTTCACGGCCGTAGCCCGACTCCTTGTAGCCGCCGAAGGGCGACGCGGGGTCGAAGCGGTTGAACGTGTTCGCCCAGATGACGCCGGCGCGCAGCTGGTCGGCGACCGCGAGGATGCGGCTGCCCTTGTCGCTCCAGATGCCAGCGGAGAGGCCGTAGGGCGTGTTGTTCGCCTTCGCGATCGCCTCGGCCGGGGTGCGGAACGTCAGAACGGAGAGCACCGGACCGAAGATCTCCTCACGGGCGATGCGACTCGAGGTCTGCACGTTCGTGAAGATCGTCGGCGCGAACCAGAAGCCGTTCTCGGGGATGTCGCACGGCGCGGTCCAGCGCTCGGCCCCCTCGGCGACTCCGATGTCGGAGAGCGTGCGGATGCGTTCGAGCTGCTCTTTCGAGTTGATGGCGCCGATGTCGGTGTTCTTGTCGAGCGGGTCGCCGAGGCGCAGCGTCGAGAGGCGCAGTTTCAGTCGCTCGACGACCTCGTCGTGGATGTTCTCCTGAACGAGCAGGCGCGAGCCGGCACAGCAGACATGCCCCTGGTTGAAGAAGATGCCGTTGACGATGCCCTCGATCGCCTGATCGATGGGTGCGTCGTCGAAGACGATGTTCGCGGCCTTGCCGCCGAGCTCGAGCGTGACCTTCTTGTCGGTGCCGGCGATCTGCTTCGCGATGGCACGGCCGACGCCGGTCGATCCGGTGAACGCGACCTTGTCGACACCCTCATGCGCGACGAGCGCGGCACCCGTGTCACCGGCGCCCGTGATGATGTTCACGACGCCGGCGGGCAACTCCGCCTGCTGCAGGATCTCCGCGAAGATGAGCGCCGACAGCGGCGTCGTCTCGGCGGGCTTCAGCACGACGGTGTTGCCCGCGGCGAGCGCCGGGGCGATCTTCCACGCGAGCATGAGCAGCGGGAAGTTCCACGGAATCACCTGGGCGGCCACGCCGAGCGACCGAGGGTTCGCGCCGAGCCCCGCGTGATCGAGCTTGTCTGCCCAACCCGCGTAGTAGAAGAACCAGGCGGCGACGAGGGGTACGTCGACGTCGCGCGACTCCTTGATGGGCTTGCCGTTGTCGAGCGACTCGGCGACGGCGAGCTCACGGGCACGCTCCTGCACGAGGCGGGCGATGCGGAAGAGGTACTTTCCGCGGTCACGGCCGCTCATCTTCGACCAGGTGCGGTCGTACGCGCGGCGCGCCGCAGCGACGGCCGTGTCGACATCGGCCGCGTTGGCATTGGCGATCATCGCGATGCGCTCTTCGCTCGCCGGCGAGATGGTCTGGAACGGCTCGCCGCGACCGTCGACGAACTCGCCGTCGATGAAGAGGCCATAGGTGTCGCGAAGCGAGAGGATCGCCCGCGACTCGGGTGCGGGTGCGTATTCGAGGAAGCTCATGGTGTCTCTCTCAGTCGATCGTCACGTAGTCGGCGCCGGAGTAGTGCCCGGTCGCGATCTTCTGGCGCTGCAACAGCACGTCGTTCAGGAGGCTCGATGCTCCGAAACGGAAGAGGTGCGGCTCGAGCCACTCCTCACCTACCGTCTCGGCGACCGTCACGAGGTACTTGATGGCGTCTTTCGACGAGCGGATGCCGCCCGCCGGCTTCACGCCGATGCGCTGGCCGGTGGCCAGGTGCCAGTCGCGCACGACCTCGAGCATGAGCAGGGTGACCGGCAGCGTCGCCGCGGGCGCAACCTTGCCGGTGGAGGTCTTGATGAAGTCGCCGCCCGCGAGGATCGAGAGCCACGATGCTCGGCGCACGTTGTCGTAGGTGACGAGTTCCCCGGTCTCGAGGATCACCTTGAGGCTCGCGCTCGACCCGTCAGCACGCCGGCACGCCTCTTTGACCGCGGCGATCTGGTCGAAGACGAGACCGTAGCGGCCCGCGAGGAAGGCACCGCGATCGATGACCATGTCGATCTCGTCGGCGCCAGCCGCGACCGCTTCGGCTGTGTCGGCGAGCTTGATGTCGAGCGAAGCACGACCGCTCGGGAATGCGGTCGCGACCGCCGCCACCGAGACGAGGCCGTCATCGGGGTCGCCGTGGGCACCGCCGAGGGCAGCGATCGCGTGCGGAACCATGTCGCCGTACACGCAGACCGCCGCGACACGCGGGGTCGTGGCATCCGCCGGGTCGGGGTTGACGGCCTTGGCGACGAGCGAACGCACCTTGCCGGGGGTGTCGGCGCCCTCGAGGGTCGTGAGGTCGATGAGCGAGATGATGCGGTCGAGCGCCCACTGCTTGGAACTCGTCTTGATCGAGCGAGTGCCGAGGCCTGCCGCGCGCTGTTCGAGTCCGACGGCGTCGACACCCGGGATGCCGTGCAGGTAGCGCCGCAGGGTCGCGTCGTCGGGCTCGCCGCCGAGCACGGCAAGTGCCCGCTCGCGGGCGGTGACGAGGGAGGTGCCTGACATGAGGAATGACCTGGCTTTCGTTTGATGTTCGGCCGACCGAGTGGCGTCAGCCGTCGAGGAGGTGGAGTGCGGTGGCCTCGTCGGTGACGAGCACCGAGCAGAGCCGACTGCGCACGACCGCGTCGGCCACGGCATGCTTGGCGGGCCCCGAGATCACGGCGATCGCGAGCTGGGCCCGGCGCAGTTCGTCGAGGGTGAGCCCGACCGTGCGGGCATCGAGCGCCGGATCGACGATGTTGCCGTCGGAGTCGATGTAGCGGCCGACAACGTCGCCGACGGCGCCCTTCTGCACGAGCAGGTCGACGTCGGGAACCGAGAGGTACCCGCTCTCGACGTGCACCGATGAGTGGTCTGCGGCGCCCGCGCTGAACAGGTAGGCATCGGCCGATCGTGCGAGCTCGATGACGCCGGCGACGACGCGGTCGGACTCGATGGCCTCTTTCGTCTCGAGTCGCTCGAGGATCGCCGGGCTCGGCAGCAGGGTGGCGCTGCCACCGCCCTTCTGGGCGATGCCGACGGCGGTCGCCGCAGCCGTGCCCGGCCGACGGTTGAGACTCACGCCGCCGTTGATCTGCACGACGTTGACGCCGGTCGCCCAGCCGCTCCGCAAGTGCTGCGAGATCTCGAAGAGCGTGCGCCCCCAGCTCACGCCGAGCGTGCGGGGCACCGGCCGAAGCGCGGTGAGGTAGTCGGCCGCCGCCTGCGCGGTGCGCGCCTGCAATTCTTCGGTTGAGGTCACCCCGGCGGTCGAAACGACGATCGCGTCGGCGAGGCCGCGTTCCTCGCGCAGCCGACGCTCGATCGGCAGCCGCCTCGCCCGTGGATGCAGGATCTCGATGCGGATGAACCCGCGCTGCTTCGCCTGCGCGAGGAGTCGCCCGACCTTCCACCGCGTGAGGCGCAGCGCCTGCCCGATCTCGTCTTGGGTCTTGTTCTCCTCGTAGTAGAGCTCAGCGGCCCTGATCGAGAGCAGTTCGTCGATCTCGTCCATGCGCCTCCGTCCGGTCACGTTCCCGCCACGTTCACGTTCCAGCGTAGGCAGCCGGATGCGCATCGGCAACACTCGCAGGCGACGCTGCTCAGATGAGCAGAGGGGCGACGGATGCCGCGCGCGTCCCGCCCTCGTCAGCGCTCGCGTTCGTCCTCGAAGTAGCGCGGACGGGCGACGACCGCCCCCGCGATCGCCGCGGGCACGGCCGAGGCGAGGAGGAACAGCAGGGGCCACGTCCACCCGCCCGTCCACTGATGCAGGAGACCGACGAGGAGCGGCCCGACGGCCACGATGAGATACCCGGCGGACTGCACGAACCCCGAGAGTGCGACCGCTCCCGAGTGCGTCCTGGTGCGGAGGTTGATCAGCACGAGGGCGAGCGGGAACAGGAGCGGACCGATGCCGGCCAACGCCACCCAGAGCCACGTCGCCCAGCTCGGCACGAGGAGCAACCCGAGATACCCGACGACGAGCGCTGCGACGGCGATCCCCGTGAGAAGGCGCACCTTGCCGTACCGGGCCGCGACCAGCGGCACGAGCAGACCGGCGGGCAGGCCCATCGCCGCATACAGCGAGAGCAGCGCCCCCGCCTCGGCCGGTGAGACGCCGGCGATGTCGTGCAGGATCGACGGAAGCCACGCGAAGGCCGCGTAAGCGTTGAACCCCGACACGGCGAACACGATGGCGAGCGACCACGCGAGCGGCGAGCGCAGCGCATGGCGCATCTGACCCGGATCCGCTTCTTCCGGCAACGCCTCAGGCGCCTGACGCTTCGGATGCAGCAGCATCGCGATCCACGGCACGAGCGAGATCGCCGCGATGAGCGCCCACTCGCCGAGCGAGACCCGCCACCCCGCGGCATCCGCCACCGGCACAGCGATGAGCGGCGGGGTGAAGGTGCTGACCGACATCGCTGTCACGTAGATCGTCGTGACGAGGCCGATGCGATCGGGGAAGTAGCGCTTCACGAGGGGCGGCAGCAGCACGTTGCCGACCCCGATCGCGGCGAACGTCAGCGTGCTCGCCGCGACGAGCCAGAGCGCCGACCCGGCGAGCCCACGCCCGGCGAGGCCGACCGACAGTGCGACGAGTGCGGCGATGAGCGTCAGCTCGAGACCGAAGCGCTTCGCCACCATCGGGGTCAGGATGCCGAACACGGCATAGCAGAGCGGCGGCAGCATGCCGAGGAACCCGACGATCGCGGGCGACAGCGACACCTCGGCCTCGAGTTGCGCCAGGATCGGCGAAAGCGACGCCACCGCCGTGCGGAGGTTGAAGGCGACGAGCACGATGCCGATGAGGGCGAGGGCCCGACCCGCCCAGAGCGGTCGGGGCGGGAGCGAAGTCATCACCTCTGAGTCTAGGCGCGCGAGCCTCAGGCCTCAGGCCTCAGGCCTCAGGCGCCGAGGATGTCGCGAGTGCGCTCCACATCGTCGCGAATCGTGTCGATCAACGACTCGATGCTCGTGAACGCCACCATGCCGCGAATGCGATCGACGAACTCCACGTCGACGACGTGGTCGTAGAGATCGAGCTCGCGATCGAGCACGTATGCCTCGACCTGTTTCTTCGCCACGCCCTCGAAGGTCGGGTTGTCGCCGACCGAGATCGCCGCCGGGTACCGAGTGCCGGCGTCCGTCAGCCATCCGGCATAGACGCCGTCGGCCGGGATCAGCCCCTCGGACTCGGGCGTGAGGTTCGCCGTCGGAAAGCCGAGCTCGCGGCCGCGAGCGGCGCCGTGCACGACGATGCCCGAGACCGTCGGCGTGTGACCGAGCAGTTCGGTGGCCCGCCGCACGTCGCCCTCGGCGAGCAGCTCACGGATCCACGTCGACGAGACCCGCCGCTCCCCCTCGGGGCGAACATCGTCGATGACGTCGACCGTGAAGCCGAAGGTCGCACCGAGTTCTTGGAGCAGCGCCACATCGCCGGCGCCACGAGCGCCGTAACGGAAGTCTCTGCCGACGAGTACCGCCTTCGCGTCGAGCGCGTCGACGAGCACGCGCTCGACGAACTCCGTCGCCGGCACCGACGCGAGTGCCCGATCGAACGGCAGCAGCAGCGTCGCGTCGACGCCCGTCGTGGCGAGGAGCTCGAGCTTCTGGCGCACGCTGACGAGCGACTCGGGGCACTTCTCGGGAGCGAGCAGGGCGAGCGGGTTGCGATCGAAGGTGACGACGATCGTCGAGAGGTCACGATCGACGGCGATGCGCCGGGCCCGCTCGATCACGGCACGATGCCCCTGGTGCACGCCGTCGAACTTGCCGATCGTGACGACCGACGGGCCGGTGCCTGCGGGCACCCCGACCAGCCCCTTGAACGTCTTCACGAGGCATCCGCCCCACGCGCCGGCCGATGCCGGGCGAGCCACCACATGCCGAGCACGGGAAGCACGAGCGGGATGAACAGGTACCCGCGCCCGAACCACGACCACACCGTGTCGTGCGGGAACAGCTCGGGCAAGACGATGCTCAACGCTCCGACAACGATGACGCCCGTGAACTCGAACGCGATCGTGGCCCACGCGATGCGGTACCACGTGACGCTCGGCATGATCAGAGCGATCGTCGCCACGACGTAGACGACCGCGGCGAGCGCCGAGAGCGCGTACGCGAGCGGCGCCTCGTCGAACTTCGACGCGATCTGCACGAACGAACGCCCGATCGCCGCGAGCGCGAGCACGCCGTAGACGGCCACGAGCACGCGCCCGATGCCACTCATCCGCCGGCCCTGTCGTATCTCGGGCCGGGCACTCCGCACGTCACTCATGTCGTTCGATTCTCTCAGACCGGGGTTCACGCCTGCTGCACGGTCCAGATCTGCAGCATGCGGTAGAGCATGACCGCGACCGAGAGCGCCGCGACGCCGAGGATCACGGTCGACCAGCGATTGCGCTCCAGCAGTGCCCAGAACGCTGCAGCAGGCGGCAGGAGCAGGGCTCCGACGAGGTAGACGTAGAACTCGAGCAGACTCCCGGTCGGATCGTTGCCGAACGCGGGCGCGGCGATCGCGATCACGAGCTGGGCGACGAGCAGGAGTTCGACGAGAGCGAGCGCGCCGAGCGTGAAATCGCTCGGCACCCGCCCGGCCAGACCCAGCGCGATGCCGAGCAGCCCGGCTGCGACCGCGACGGCGAGCTGCACCCAGGTGAACCACTCGATCATGCGCCGGCCTCCGGCGACTCGGCGGGCGGGAAGCCCGTGACGACCTTCAACTGCCGGCCGCGAGGCTCGACGATCGCGACGAGGTGGTCTTCTGGATCGATGGCCGCGAGCGCCGGGGGCAGTGCAGCAGCGGGGTCGGATGCCGCGAGCCCGTCGACGTCCGCGACGTCGATGCGTTTGCCGTGCCCGAGGTCGATGGCCTGCTGTTCGGTCAGTGCCACGCCGGGCAGCGCCCGCCGCGCGGCATCCGCTGGGCTCATCATCGCGTTCGCCACGTCGAAGCCGTCGAGCTCGCCGGCCTCGTCGACGCCGAACCGGCCGATGCGCGTGCGACGCAGCGCCGTCAGGTGCCCGCCGGTGCCGAGCGCCGCGCCGAGGTCGCGTGCGAGCGCGCGCACGTACGTGCCCGAGGAGCACTCGACCCGAACATCGACATCGAGGGTTGCGTCACCCGAACGGAACTCGAGCACTTCGAAGGCCGAGACGGTGACCCGGCGCGCCGCGAGTTCGACCGTCTCGCCGTCGCGCACCCGTTGGTAGGCACGCTTGCCGGCGACCTTCACGGCGCTGACCGCGCTCGGCACCTGCTCGATGTCGCCCGTGAGCGGGGCGATGGCTGCGTGAACGGCCTCTTCCGAGACGGTGCCGAGAACCTCGGGCGCGGCTGCGGCAAGGGGGTCGCCCTCTGCGTCGTCGGTCGTGGTGTTCCAACCGAGGCGGATGGTGGCGAGGTACTCCTTGTCGAGCCCTACGAGGTAGTGCAAGAGGCGCGTCGCCCCGTTCACTCCGAGCACGAGCAGTCCCGTGGCCATCGGGTCGAGTGTGCCCGCGTGCCCGATCTTGCGGGTGCCAGCGAGACGACGCATACGCGAGACGACGTCGTGGCTCGTGATTCCCTGCGGCTTGTCGACGAGGAGTATGCCGCTGTTCACGCCGTTCAGCTTAACAGCCGTGCGACACCCCGCGGCGCCGCGCACCCGTGCCGGCCCATGCCGCGCGCACCCGTGCCGCGACCCTGTGCCGCGGCCTGTGCCACCCATCTACGCTGGGACGGTGAGAATCGGCATCATCGGCGCCGGCGCGCTCGGCGGCACGTTCGCCGCCCTCCTCGCGCGCGCAGGGCACGACGTGGAGGTCGCCGCGCGGGGCGCGGGCCTCGAGGCGATTCGCGCCTCCGGCATCACCCTGAGCGGCGGGTACGGCGACGTGCACGCACGGGTGGCCGCCGGTGAGCGGCTCTCGGTCGCGCCCGAACTCGTGCTCGTATGCACGAAAGCACAAGACGCGGCGGACGCCGTCGAGTCCAACGCCGACCTCGTCGACGGAGTACCCGTCGTCGTCGTGCAGAACGGCCTCGACGGGGTCGCGACTGCCGAGCGCCTGCTCCCCCATTCCTCCTGCATGGGGCTGCTGTCGATCATCGCCGCCAACTACACCGAGCCCGGGGTCGTGCGCATCACCACGCCGGCGACGAGCTACCTCGGGCGCGGTGACGGCCCGGCCGACGCCGAGTGCACGCGCATCGCGGCCGTGCTCTCCGAAGCGGTGCCGGTCGTCGCGATCGGCGGGTTCCGGGGCGCGCAATGGACGAAACTCGTCGTCAACATGCTGAACGCCGTGCCCGCGATCGTCGGGCACAGCGTGCAGGACGTCGTCGATGACCATCGACTGCGGCGCGTCGTCACGGCCTCGATGCGCGAGACCGTGCGCATCGGCATCGCGCGCGGCGTACGCTTCGGCGCCCTGCAGGGGCTCGGCAACCGGCGGTTGCGGCTCTTCGCCCGTATGCCGCTCGCGGTCGGCCAGGTGCTGCCGTGGCTCATGCGCGTGCGCATGGGCGGGGTGCCGAATCTCGGTTCCACCCAGCAGAGCGTGCGCCGCGGGCAGCCGACTGAAGTCGACTTCCTGAACGGAGCCGTCGTGCGCGAGGCATCCGTCGCCGGCCTCGACGCTCCGGTCAACCGGGCGCTCACCGCGCTCGTGCACGAGGTCGAGCAACGCGGCGAACCGTTGTCGGCCGAGCGCGTGCTCGCCGACGTTCCCGCTTGACGCGGCGAGTCGGCTCCGAGACGGATGCCGCGGGCCGGCGACCTGCGCGATGCGAGCACGTGGTACGACGAAGGGGGCCCGGCGAACCGGACCCCCTCAGCGTGCGTCAGTCGATCAGGCGCGCTTGCGTCGGATTCGCGCGATCACGAGGAACGCGAGTCCGGCGACCACGATGATGCCCGCGACGATCGCGATCGTCGTGCCCGCGAAGCCGGTGCTCGCAAGCCCGGTGCCGTCGGATGCGGCAGGTGAGCTGGCGCCACCACCCGAGCCCTTCGGGCCGGTGGCGCACTCAGGCGTGGCTGCCGGGTATGAGATCGCCACGGCGAGCTCGGGGTTCACGACGATCGTTGCGTCGACGTCGCCTCGGGTCCACGCGAAGTTGTCGGGGACCTCGATCCACTGGTTGCCGACCTTGGCCCATCCCGGCCAACCTGTCGGCGTGACGCCGTCGGCTGCGACCGAGGCGCCGGGCCACAGCACCTTGTCGTCGAGCTGGCCGTTGGTGAGCTCGCCGAGTTCGATCGTCTCGGTGTTGGTACCGTCGGTCAGCACGAGCCGTGCCGTGTTGCTCGTCGACTGCTTGTCGGGGTCGACCAGCTCGACGTTGAAGAAGATCCACGGGGCATCCGCGACGCAGACACCAGTCGCGACCGCCGCCTTCAGCGTGGGCTCGATGCAGGGCTTCTCATTGAGGTCCCACGGGCCGAAGACCTTCGACTGCGCTTCACCCACGAACGAGTAGCCCTCGGCCGGGCTCGCGGTCAGCGTCAGCTTGCCATCGACGATGGACTTGTCCCACACGACGCCGAGCTTGTCTTCGGGCTTGAGCTCGTAGTTGTCGACACCGCACTCGTCGGAGAACGTCGCCGCGGCTGGCACCTCCACCGGGATATCGACGACGGGCTTCACGCAGTCTTCGTACTGCAGCAGGCTCTGGTCACCCTGTGCAGCGACCTTGGTGATCTTGCCGTGGTTGGTGTAGCTGAACGCGGGGTAGATGTCACCGTGGTTCTGGTGATCGAAGTGGCCGGCCTCGAAGAAGGCACTGACCGAGGTCTCGATCCGCTCGTAGGGGTGCGTCGCACTGCCGGTCGCGTGACAGAACTCGATCTTCCTCTCGGGGGACTCGCCGCCGCCGTCACCGCAGAGGCTCGACGACGCCGTGAACGACTTCTCGTCGGTGTTGGCCGCTTTGCTCTCGGGCCACAGGGCGTCGAGCTCGAGCGTGTACTTCTGGCCGAGCGTCGCACCCGACTGCACGAACGTCTTCGTCTCACCGTCTTCGAAGTTGGTGCCGACCGGCACGACCGCCGGCATGGAAGACTTCGTGATCTTCTCGGTCTTGTCGCGCTCCGAGTTCACGACCGTCCAGGTGATGTCTGCGGTCGTGCCGTCGGTCGAGCAGACGGCGGTCGCGGAGATGGTGTTGTGGTGGGCGCTCGCGGGCGCGGCGACGCCGACGAGGGCGAGGCCGGCGCCGAGGACGACGGCGGTGATTGCCGCGGCGATGCGTCGCAGCGGGTTCCGGGACGTCGTGCGCTGACGCGCACCGACATCGCCGTCGGCAGCGTGCGCCTCTGCGGCGCGGGGCTTGCTCATTCGGGTTTCTCCATCGGTCTGGCCCGGCTGGGTCAGCGAAACCGAGAGATGACGAAGGGCGCGTTCAGGGCGCACAGCAGAGTCGACGGGCACGAACGTGCTCGTCGACTGGCGTCGGGTAATTCGGGTGGTGCGATCGGGTTCGCGAAGCCGGGAGGGTTGGCAGTGTCACCATTATGTCCCCTCAGCGGAGGACTTCACCATGAATTCTTCGGATTCGAGCCGAAATTGGCACCCGAATGGGGGACACCGGTCATTCCGACGTCATTCGACGGCGTCAGCAGCTGTCGAAGACCCGGCGACGCGGGTGTTCGGGGTCGCTGTTGTCGACGACGATGGACGCCACGAGACGCGGATCCGACTCGGCGTACGCGATCTCGTCAGCGGGGTCGACGGGGTCCCCGTCGAGGGCGATGCGTACGTCCCAGAGCCCGGCGAGTCGTTGCCGCAGGAGGAACCGGCCGTCGATCACGAGGATCGCGTCATCCGGCCCGGTGATCCACTTCGGCTCGACCCACCTGTCGCGCGCGGGATCGAAGACCCGGGTCACGAACGCGGTCGAACCGCCGAGCCGGAACGGCTCGACGAGCACGCGCCGCAACGCCGACTCGTCGAAGCCGTACCGGAAGTAGCGGGCGGGCGTGTCCTCGCCGAACGCCGCCTGCGCCTCTCTCGAGCGATGGAACCCCTCCATGCTCGCGCGGAACACCGCGTGGTCGCGTTCCTCGAGCACCGCTGCGAGATCGTCGGCGAATGCGGTCTTGCCGCTCTGCAGCGGGCCGTCGATCGCCACGATCATGCGCCCACGACCGTAGTGCTGCATGATCTCATCGGCGATCGAACGGAGGAAGGTGACTCGGGGCGTGGTGACAAGCCGCATGCCCCGAGCCTAGCTCCGAGGCATCCGCCCCGCCGTAGGCTGGACGAATGCCCCGCCGCCCGACCGCCGATGTTCTCACGCGGCCGGTCATCGACTGGTTCGCGGATGCCGCGCGGCCGCTGCCATGGCGAGCGGCCGAGGTCTCCCCCTGGGCTGTGCTCGTCAGCGAGTTCATGCTGCAGCAGACACAGGTCGCCCGGGTGGTACCCCGGTGGCAGGCGTGGATCGAGCGTTGGCCGACCGCGACGGCTCTCGCCGCCGAGCCGCCGTCCGAAGCGGTTCGCGCATGGGACCGGCTCGGCTATCCGCGCCGGGCCCTCTGGCTGCACCGTGCCGCCGTCGAAATCGTCGAGCGGCACGACGGCGAAGTGCCCGCCGATCTCGACGCCCTTCTCGCGCTGCAGGGCATCGGCCCGTACACGGCGCGAGCGATCGCGGCGTTCGCATTCGGCGTGCGAGTCCCGGTCGTCGACACCAACACCCGCCGGGTGATTGCACGCGCCGTTCTGGGGCAGGGCGAGCCCGGTCCGCCATCGACGACGCGAGACCTCGCCGCGATGGCTGCACTGCTCCCCCGCGATGCCGCGGATGCACGTGCCTTCAACGCAGGCGCTATGGAACTCGGCGCAACCGTCTGCACCGCCAGAGCACCGCGGTGCGAGGCCTGCCCCATCGCCGACTCGTGCGCCTGGCGAGCCGCCGGATACCCCGAATACATGGGCGCGAAGAAGGCCGCGCAAGCGCGATTCGCGGGCTCCGACCGGCAAGTGCGCGGGCTCGTGATGCGCGAACTCAGGGTCGCGCATCGCCCCGTTTCACGGGCCGAGCTCGATTCGATCTGGCCGGATGCTGCGCAACTCGATCGCGCCGTCGCGACCCTCGTCGGCGACGGACTCGCCGTTCAAGAGGCGAACGGCTACCGCCTGCCCGAGGCGTGACGGGCAGCCGGAAGCGCCGTCGGTGTTGACGCGGTACTCAGCGCGCGCTGCCCGGCTCGTCGCCGAGCTCGGGCTGCTCGCCGGCAGACGCATCGAGGTCGCCGTCGCCGTCGAGCAGGTCGTCGTCATACTCCCGCGGCTTCACGTAGGGGTCTGCCTCGCCCGCGTATTCGGCGGTCGAGGCGAGCTCGGCCGTCTCAGTGTCGCGAGTGCGCGCTTCATGCAGGAGCGCGGCGATGTGCTGGGCGTTCTCGGGGATCGCGTCCGCGATGAACTCCAGCGACGGGGTGAGCCGAGCCGTGATGTTACGGCCGACCTCGCTGCGGAGCATCCCCGTTGCGGCCTTCAGGGCCTTGGCGGAGTCGTCACGCTCTTCTTCCGTGCCGTACACGGTGTAGAAGATGCTGGCGTGCTGCAGGTCACCCGTGACGCGAACGTCGGTGATGGTGACGAAGCCGAGCCGCGGGTCGCGCAATCCCTTATCGAGGCGCTTCGCAACGATTTCCTTGATGCGATCGGCCATCTTCCTGGCCCGTGCCGGATCCGCCATGATGTATCTCCTTTCGTGGCAAGGCCAGAACGGCTTCGCCGCCCTGCCCGCCTCGACGTGAATCGGGGTAGCGGTCCCTGATTCTTCACCGGAGTGAAGAATCAGGGACCCCATCCCACGAGCTACGCCCGGGGCTTCTCCCGCATTTCGATGGTCTCGATCTCGTCGCCGACCTGGATGTCGTTGAACTTGCCGAGGCCGATGCCCGCCTCGAAGTCCGTGCGGACCTCGGTGACGTCGTCCTTGAAGCGACGCAGCGACTCGATCGCGAGGTTGTCGCCGACGACGACGCCATCGCGGATGACTCGAGCCTTGGCGTTGCGCGTGATCGTTCCCGATCGCACGATGACACCGGCGATGTTGCCGAACTTCGAGGAACGGAACACCTCGCGGATCTCGGCGACACCCGACTGCACCTCTTCGAACTCGGGCTTCAGCATGCCCTTCAGCGAGTCCTCGATCTCGTCGATCGCGTTGTAGATCACCGAGTAGAAGCGGATGTCGACGCCTTCACGAGCGGCGCGCTCGCGCGCCTTCGTGTCGGGACGCACGTTGAACCCGACGATGATCGCGTTGTCGATCGTCGCGAGGTTGACGTCGCTCTCGGTGATCGCGCCCACACCGCGGTGGAGGATGCGAAGCTGCACCGAGTCGTCGACCTCGATCTTGAGCAGCGACTCTTCGAGCGCCTCGACGGCACCCGAGACGTCACCCTTGATGATGAGGTTGAGCGACTCGACCTTGCCCTCTTCGAGTGCACGGGTGAAGTCTTCGAGCGAGATGCGCTTGCGGGCCTTCGCCAGCTGCGCGTTGCGCTCTGCGGCTTCACGCTTCTCGGCGATCTGACGCGCGGTGCGGTCTTCTTCGGTGACGAGGAAGGTGTCGCCGGCGCGCGGGACGCTCGAGAGGCCCTGCACCTGCACGGGTCGCGACGGAGTGGCTTCGAGCACGGCGTCGCCGTTCTCATCCGCCATCGCACGAACGCGGCCGTACGCGGTGCCCGCGACGATCGCGTCGCCGACGCGCAGCGTTCCCGACTGGATGAGCACCGTTGCAACTGCACCGCGCCCCTTGTCGAGCTTGGCCTCGATGGCCACACCACGAGCCGCCTTGTTGGGGTTCGCGCGCATGTCGAGCCCGGCATCGGCCGTGAGCAGCACAGCATCGAGGAGTTCCTTGATGCCGATGTTCTCGCGAGCCGAGACGTCGACGAACATGACGTCGCCGCCGTACTCCTCGGCGACCAGGCCGAACTCGGTGAGCTGCTGACGCACCTTGGCGGGATTCGCGTCGGGCTTGTCGATCTTGTTCACCGCGACCACGATCGGCACGTTGGCCGACTGCGCGTGGTTCAAGGCCTCGATCGTCTGCGGCATGATGCCGTCATCGGCCGCGACCACCAGGATCGCGATGTCGGTGACCTGCGCACCACGGGCACGCATGGCGGTGAACGCCTCGTGGCCCGGTGTGTCGATGAAGGTGATCGCGCGATCGACGCCCTCGTGCTCGGCGTGCACCTGGTACGCACCGATGTGCTGGGTGATGCCGCCGGCCTCGCCGTCGACGACGTTCGCGTTGCGAATCGCATCGAGGAGTCGGGTCTTACCGTGGTCGACGTGGCCCATGACGGTCACGACCGGAGGACGCTGCTGGAGGTCTTCGTCGGTCTCGTCCTCGAGCTCCTGGTCGAGGTCGATGTCGAAGCCCTCGAGGAGCTCGCGGTCTTCGTCTTCAGGAGAGACGACCTGGATCTTGTAGCCGAGCTCTTCACCGAGCACCTGGAAGGTGGCCTCGTCGAGCGACTCGGTCGCGGTCGCCATCTCACCGAGGTGGAACAGCACGGTCACGAGCGAACCGGGGTTCGCGTCGATCTTGTCGGCGAAGTCGGAGATCGAGGAGCCGCGCCGGAGCCGGACGACGGTGTTGCCGTCGCCACGGGGCACGCTCACGCCGCCGAGCGACGGAGCCTCCCGCATCTCGAACTCTGCCCGCTTCGTCCGCTTCGACTTGCGCGACTTGCTCTTGCCGCCACCGCGACCGAACGCACCGGCTGTGCCGCCGCCGGGGCCACGACCACGGCCACCGCCGCCAGCAGGACGCGGGCCGCCGAAGCCGCCACCGGGTGCGCCGCCTGGGCGCTGGAAGCCGCCACCGGGTGCGCCGCCTGGGCGAGCACCTGCACCGCCACCTGCACCACCGGGACGCTGGAAGCCGCCACCGGGACGACCACCCGCACCGGCCGGGCGCGGAGCGCCGGGCCGCGGTGAACCGGGGCGAGGCGCCTGCGGGCGAGGGATGTTGCCGGGACTCGGTCGCTGGCCCATGCCCTGCGCGCTCGAGAACGGGTTGTTGCCCGGACGCGGCTGTGCCGGGCGGGAGCCCATGCCCTGCGCGCTCGAGAACGGGTTGTTGCCGGGACGCGGGGTACCGGCACCGGGACGCGGGGCCCCGGGACGCGGGGCCGTGCCGGCCGGAGCCGGGGCACCGGACGGCGCAGCGGCATCGGTTTCGGTCGAAGCAGCAGCAGCCGCCGGAGCATCCGACGACTTCTCGGCCGCGGCCTGCGCGGCTCGCTCTTCGGCCTGGGCCTGGCGCTCGGCGACCGTGAGCGGCACCTCGGCGATGGGAGCGGCCTCAGCTTCGGGAGCCGCCGCGGGTGCGGGAGCCTCTGCCGCTGCGGGCGCCTCAGGGGCGGCCGGGCGTTTCGGAGCGGGCTTGGGACCCGGCTTCGCGCCGGGCTTGGCTCCGGTCGCTGCGGGAGCGGCAGCTGCAGGCGCTGCGGACGCGGCCGCACCTGCGGCCTCGAGCGCGGCCTTCAGCCGACGAGCGACGGGGGGCTCGATGGACGACGAGGGTCCCTTGACGTACTCGCCCATCTCCTTGAGCTTCTCAAGGGCGATCTTGCTGTCGACACCGAGTTCGCTTGCGATCTCGTGTACGCGTGGTTTGGCAGCCACTTCTCTCCTGTTCCGGGTCCGACCCCGGACAGGGGCAGACCATCAATGACGGACGGGTCTCATTTCGAGCCGCTCATGAGTCGTTACTCATTAGTGATCACGCCGTTCAGCCTGTTCTCTACGTTGCTGGTGTCCACCTCGCCGCGAATGCGGAGTGCACGCCCGAAGGCGTGTCGCCGCACGGCGAGCCGGTAGCACTCGAGTGACGGATGCAGCCACGCACCCCTGCCCGGAAGCACAGCCGCATCATCTGCGATGACGTGGGAGTTCTGGGTGACGACCCTCAGAAGCGAGGACCGCGGGGCATGCGAACGGCATCCGATGCACGTTCTGACGGGTTCCATCTTACACTCTGCGCTGTTCGTCCGCCGACGGCGGCCAATCGGTGGATACTGGCGTCGGCCGCAGCGCGGCCGTTTGGCTCAGTTCGACTCGAGGACCGAGTCGGGCTGGATGTCGATCTTCGCGCCCGTCAGCTTCGCGGCGAGACGGGCGTTCTGACCCTCCTTGCCGATGGCGAGCGAGAGCTGGTAATCGGGAACGAGGGCGCGTACGGCCCGCGTCGACTCGTCGATCACGAACGCGCTCGTGACCTTCGCGGGGCTCAGTGCGCTCGCGACGAACGTCGCGAGGTCGTCGTTCCAGTCGACGATGTCGATCTTCTCGGCGCCGAGCTCGGCCGTGACGGCGCGCACGCGCTGTCCGAGTTCGCCGATCGCCGCACCCTTGGCGTTGACGCCGGGCTGGGTCGCACGCACCGCGATCTTGGTGCGGTGGCCGGCCTCGCGGGCGAGCGAGACGATCTCGACGACGCCCGAGGCAATCTCGGGCACCTCGAGTGCGAAGAGCTTGCGCACGAGCGCCGGGTGCGTGCGCGACACCGTGATCGACGGGCCTTTGAGGCCCTTGGCGACACTCGTCACGTAGACGCGTATGCGCTGGCCGTGCAGGTACTCCTCGCCGGGAACCTGTTCTTCGGGCGGCAGGATCGCCTCGACCGTGCCGAGGTCGATGTGCACCATGCGCGGGTTCGGGCCCTGCTGGATGATGCCGGCGACGATGTCGCCCTCACGCCCGCGGAACTCGCCGAGCACCGCGTCGTCGGCGATGTCGCGCAGACGCTGGTTGATGACCTGCTTCGCGGCGAACGCGGCGATGCGCCCGAAGTCGCTCGGGGAGTCTTCGGCCTCGCCGATGACGTTGCCTTCTTCGTCGAGTTCGGGAACGTACACCGAGACGTGACCGGTCTTGCGGTCGAGGTGGGCGCGCACACCTTCGGGGTTCGCGTGGCCGTGCTGGTCGGGATGCGTGTGCTTCAAGTACGCCATGAGAATGGCCTGCTCGATGATCTCCACCAGTTCGTCGAATGGGATCTCTTTCTCGCGCTCCATCATCCGCAGCACGCTGAGGTCGATATCCATAACCCGGCCTCCTCTATTCAGCTCTCACTCCGCTTCCCCTCGGAGCGGACAGGACTCTACGGTACCGGATGAGCGAGGGCCGGGCATCCACTCGGCGCCACTCGGTTGGGTTCGCCGGCGCCGGCGATCCGTCACGTACGCCAGGTCGTCGCTCCGCGATCTGGCGGGGGGTGACGGCTCACCTTCGGGTGAGGGCGCTGCGCACCGATTCGACGGCGGCCGCGAGGGCGAGGCCGTCGGCGACGCGGATCGGATGGCGGATCACCGGCTCGGGCAACCCCGACGTGGCGATCGCCAGGTGCAGCAGTGCCCTCGGCTCATGCGGCAGGTCACGATTCGGTTACCGCTGTTGACGACACCAACCCATGACCGCTTCGGTTTGGCAATGACATTAACGCTTAATGAAAAGAATCACACTCTGCGACGTATCGTCCTCGCAAGCGCGGCAGTGCTGGTAGCAACTCTGATGAGCTCGGGAACGGCAATGGCCGCCGACAGCTGGCACGACGTGCAGGAGCCATGGGAGTCGGTGACCGAGCCGGACGTGACTCGGGCACCCGCTGCTCGCTACTGCGGCGACTTCGACCTCGAGACGCATACGTTGCAGCAGGGAGTCCGTGGCCGGGTGCTCTCGCGATGGGAGAACGGGAATGTCCGAGAGCAGGAGTACCTCGGCCCCTACATCGTCGAAGCGGTCAATGTCGAGACCGGAGCGTCGAAGCGGTACAACATCAGCGGCCACGCGACCTACACGTTCTCCGAGGCGGGAGCCCTGCAGACGGTCGACGCCAATGGCCCATTCGCCCTGGGCTGGCCGGTCGGGAGCGCTCCGGACCTGCCGAATGGCTACTACTACGTGACCGGCCGGCACATCGTGTCGTTCGCGACCACCGGGATCCGCTCGATGGAGCTCAACCACGGCCGCGAAGAGAACATGTGTGACGCCGTGAGGTGATCGCCAGCCGATTGGTGCCGTATCGATGAACGCCGTGCCTGTGCATCGATTCGGCACCTATTGCGGATACGTCACGACGAGGCATCCGCTCGCCGAGTTCAGGCGAGCGCGGCGACGACGCCGTCGATCGGCACTTGCGTGCGCTCACCGCTCGCGCGATCCCACACCTCGACGAGGCCATCGACCACCCCGCGACCGGCGATCACGATCTTCGGAATGCCGATGAGCTCGGCGTCGCCGAACTTCACTCCGGGCGAGACCTTCGGGCGGTCGTCGAAGAGCACGTCGTACCCGGATGCCTCGAGGGCGGCCACGACCGTCTCGGCCGCGTCGAACACGGCCGCGTCTTTACCTGCGGCGAGCACGTGCACGTCGAATGGCGCTACCGACGCCGGCCAGATGAGTCCCTTGTCGTCATTGTTGTCTTCGGCGATGATCGCGAGGATGCGAGTCACCCCGATGCCGTACGACCCCATCGTGACCGTGACGAGCTTGCCGTTCTCGTCGAGCACCTTGAGGCCGAGCACATCTGAGAAGAAGCGACCGAGCTGGAAGACGTGGCCGATCTCCATGCCTCGGGCCAGCTCGACCGGGCCGGAGCCGTCGGGTGCGGGGTCGCCGGCGCGCACGTTCGCCGCCTCGACGGTGCCGTCGGCGACGAAGTCACGGCCTGCGACGAGGCCGAACACGTGCTTCTGGTCGGCATTCGCGCCCGTGATCCACTCGGTGCCGTCGACCACGCGGGGGTCGACGAGGTAGCGGATGCCGGTGGCCGACTCTTCGCCGAGCACGGCGCCGTCGACCGACCACGGGCCGATGTAGCCCTTCACGAGGCCGGGGTGCTTCGCGAAGTCCGCCTCGGTCGCGGGCTCGACCTCGCCGGGCGCGAACGCGACCTCGACGCGCTTCATCTCGACCTCGCGGTCGCCCGGCAGTCCGATGACGACGACCTCGCGGGCGCCGTCGGCCTGCACGACGGCGAGCACGACGTTCTTCAGCGTGTCTGCTGCAGTCCACTCGCGGCCGTCGGGTCGCGGATATTCGGCGTTCGCGAGGTCGACGAGCGTCGCGATCGTGGGCGTGTTCGGCGAGTCGAGCACGACGGCTGCCGGCAGACCGTCAAACGGCAGCGCGGGCGGCACGATCGTCTCGAATGCCTCGACGTTGGCCGCATACCCGCCGGCCGAGCGCACGAAGGTGTCTTCGCCCACCGGGGTCGGGTGCAGGAACTCCTCGCTGCGAGCGCCACCCATGAGCCCGTTGTCCGCCTTCACGATCACGTACTCGAGGCCGAGGCGCTGGAAGATCCGTTCGTAGGCGTCGCGCTGATTCTGGTAACTGGCGTCGAGGCCTTCATCGGTCACGTCGAACGAGTACGCGTCTTTCATCGTGAACTCGCGGCCGCGCAGGAGGCCCGCGCGAGGGCGTGTTTCGTCTCGGTACTTGTCCTGGATCTGGTAAATGGCGAGTGGCAGATCCTTGTAGGAGGAATAGAGGTCCTTCACCAGCAGCGTGAACATCTCCTCGTGGGTCGGTGCGAGGAGGTAGTCACCACCCTTCCGGTCGTGCATCCGGAAGATGTTGTCGCCATAGCTCTCCCAGCGACCGCTCTGCTCGTAGGGCTCGCGCGGCAGCAGCGCAGGGAAGTGCACCTCGTGTGCCCCCGCGTTCGTCATCTCCTCGCGGATGATCCCCTCAATCTTCGCCTTCACACGAAGACCCAGCGGCAGCCACGCGAAGATTCCCGGCGCCTGGCGGCGGATGTAGCCGGCGCGCACGAGCAGGCGATGGCTCGTGACCTCGGCGTCGGCGGGGTCTTCACGGAGCGTGCGGAGGAAGTAGTTCGTCAGGCGTGTGGGCACCCGACGATTCTAGTTCGGGCGCTCACCCTAGGCTGGGCGCATGACAGCACGACGCCATCATGTCGCCGTCTCCGCCGCGCAGAGCGAGCTCGCCACGGCGCTCGCAGAGCTCCGCACTGAGCTCGAGCTGCGTGTGGATTTTCCGCCGGAGGTGGACGCCGAGGCATCCGCGACCCTCGCCCCTACACCGCCACCCGAGGTTGATCTTCGCGAGATCGAGTTCGTCACGATCGACCCGCCAGGTTCGACCGATCTCGACCAGGCACTGCACATCGCCCGGAGCACCACCGGCTTCGTCGTGCACTATGCGATCGCGGATGTCCCGGGCTGGGTGTTTCCCAACGGTGCTGTCGACCGTGAGGCACGACGCCGCGGCCAGACCATCTACGCCGCCGACGGGCGAGTGCCGCTGCATCCGCCCGTGCTCAGCGAGGACCGTTCCTCGCTCCTGCCCGACGCCGACCGCAGCGCGTTCGTGTGGTCGTTCGAACTCGACCGGCACGGCGTGGTGACCGGCACGCAGCTCGCTCGCGCGACGGTGCGCTCGCGCGAACAGCTGACCTACGACGACGCGCAATCGCGAATCGATGCAGGCGACGGGGGCTCATCGCTCACCCACCTCCGCGAGGTCGGACTCCTGCGCATCGAGCTCGAGCGCGCCCGCGGCGGCGCCAGCCTCAACTCCCCCGACGAGGAGATCGTGCGCACGCCCGACGGCGGCTACGCCCTCGAACGCCGGCACCCGCTGCCGGTCGAGGAGTGGAACGCGCAACTCTCCCTCATGACGGGCATGGCGGCGGCGGAGCTCATGATCGGTGCGCGCATCGGCATACTTCGCACGATGCCGAAGCCGACCGAGGATCGAATCGCCGCATTCCGCATTCAGACGCAGGCGCTCGGGCGACCATGGCCCGAGACGATCTCGTACGGCGAGTACCTTCGCGGGCTCGACCGGGATGATCCCGTCTCGCTCGCGGTGATGCAGGTGGCGTCCGGACTCTTCCGTGGTGCGGGCTACGTCGTGATCGACGGTGCGATTCCGCCCGATCCGATGCAATCGGCGATCGCTGCACCATACGCGCACGTCACGGCGCCACTGCGCCGGCTGGTCGACCGATGGGCGCTCGTCGTCTGCGAAGCGGTCAGTGCCGGCCGCGAGGTGCCCGAATGGGCTCGCTCGTCACTCGCCTCCCTCCCGTCGCTCATGGGTGCGTCGTCGCAGCGGGCCAGTCAGCTCGACGCGGCATCCGTGGCCCGTGTGGAGGCCGCCGTGCTGCACGGGCACGTCGGGGGACGCTTCACTGCGACGGTGCTCGAGGTGCGCGGTGAGAACGCTGTGATCCAGCTCGCGGAGCCCGCCGTCTCGGCAACGTGCCCAGCGCCGGCGGGAGTACGCGCCGGCACGGAACTCGACGTCGTGCTGGAGTCGGCCGACATCCGCGCGGGCACCGTGCGATTCCGGGTCGCCGACGCGGCCTGACGTCGGAGCGACTCGAGCCGTCGCCGATCAGACGCCCTCGATGTCTTCCTCGTCGTCGAGCGCGAACTCCTCGAGGTCGCCTTCGGCTGCCGTCGCAGCGTCGTCGGTGCCCTCGTGGAGCGTACCCATGCCATCGGGATACCCCGCTTCGTCAGGGTATTCGAACTCGGTGCCATCTCCGCTCATCGCGGTCTCCTCTCGCGATCGGATGCCGTAGGGCACCCGTTTTCGCCCACCCTACGCTCGGGCGACGCTCACGACTACGGGGTGAGCACCTCGGGAGAACCGAGCGGCGCGTCGGCGCCCATCTCGTCGGCGATGCGGTTGGCCTCTTCGATGAGGGTCGCGACGATCTCGGACTCGGGCACGGTCTTGATGACCTCGCCCTTCACGAAGATCTGGCCCTTGCCGTTGCCGGATGCCACGCCGAGGTCGGCCTCCCGAGCCTCGCCGGGACCGTTGACGACGCAGCCCATGACGGCGACGCGGAGCGGCACGGTCATTCCTTCGAGACCGTCGGTCACGTCGTTCGCAAGCTTGTACACGTCGACCTGAGCGCGGCCGCACGACGGGCACGAGACGATCTCGAGCTTGCGCTCGCGGAGGTTCAGCGACTGCAGGATCTGCAGGCCGACCTTGATCTCCTCGACGGGCGGAGCGGAAAGCGAGACGCGGATGGTGTCGCCGATGCCCTCGCCGAGCAGGATGCCGAATGCCGTGGCCGACTTGATCGTGCCCTGGAACGCCGGGCCCGCCTCGGTGACGCCGAGGTGCAGTGGCCAGTCGCCGCGCTCGGCGAGCAGGCGGTAGGCCTTCACCATGACGATCGGGTCGTTGTGCTTGACCGAGATCTTGAAGTCGTGGAAGTCGTGCTCTTCGAAGAGGCTCGCCTCCCAGACCGCCGACTCGACGAGCGCTTCGGGCGTCGCCTTGCCGTATTTCTCGAGCAGGCGAGGGTCGAGCGACCCGGCGTTCACGCCGATGCGCAGGCTCACGCCGGCCGCCTTCGCCGCCGCCGCGATCTCGCCGACCTTGTCGTCGAACTTGCGGATGTTGCCGGGGTTGACGCGCACCGCGGCGCAGCCGGCGTCGATCGCCTGGAACACGTAGTTCGGCTGGAAGTGGATGTCGGCGATGACCGGGATCTGGCTCTTCTTCGCGATGATCGGCAGCGCCTCGGCATCGTCGCGGCTCGGCACCGCGACTCGCACGATGTCGCAGCCCGAAGCCGTGAGCTCGGCGATCTGCTGCAGGGTGGCGTTGATGTTCGTCGTGGGCGTCGTGGTCATCGACTGCACGCTCACTTGGGCGTCGCCGCCCACGAGCACCTTGCCCACCTTGATCTGGCGGGACTTGCGTCGCGGGGCCAGTACCTCAGGGACTTTGGGCATTCCGAGATTCACAGCAGGCACGATCCGAGTCTACTTCCGCGCGAGCGGTCGGCGGCTGTGAAGCGGATGCCGGGTCAGGCGCAGCCGTCTTCGTGCACCTCGACAGGGGCCGCGATCCGAACCACAGTGGATTCATCATCGGAAGAGCGGAACTCGACGGCGACCCTCTGCACGTAGTCGTTGCCATCTGAATCCGTTCGCGGGAGCTCGACGAAGTCCAGATACGGACCCGAGCACCCTGACGGGTTCGTCTGAAGCTCGGGCTCAGCACGCAGCTCGGCCCAAGGGTCGCCGACCTGGCGCCCGTCGTCGGTGGTCAACTCGGCCTCGCCGGACACCGCGGCGGTGAAGCGCACGAAGAACGACGGCAGATAGTAGCTGCGGGGCACCGAAGCCACTTCACCCTCGTACTCCGGCTGCCAGAGTTCCATGCCACCCCAGCGATGCACCACACCGGGAGTGAAGTGACTATTGCCCGGATAGTCCTCGCTCACCGGGGCGGTGTCGAACACAGTCTCGAGCGTCGAGAGGGCCTCAGCCGGGTCGCCGAGGTAGTCGAGTGACGCGACGACCGTCCCGGAGTCGTCCCGGAGCTCGAGCGCCTCGGGCGTTGCGACGAGCGCCGTCACCGTCGTCAACGGGTCGACGGGCTCCGGCGCCGGCTCGGGCGTTACCGTCGACGTCGGTGCGGCATCCGGCGCGGGCGCTGGGGACCCTCCGACGCAGCCGCTGAGCGTCACGAGAACGGCGATGGCCGCAACGGCCCAAGGAAGCGGTCGAGACACGTGGAGTCCTTTCTCGCACGTGCACCTCACGTGTGAGTCGATCGTGCCACATCACCCGGTCCCGTAGATGATGCCGGAAGATAACGATTCAGGCAGCGCCCATGTGCGCGACCAGCGCCTGCGGAACCGAGGTCGGGGGTTGCGTATCGGAGCCGATGGTCCGCTTCAGCGTTGTTCCCGCTCGGTTTCCGACGCACTCCGTGTGCGTTCCGGTTCACCCGCAGTGTCGTCGTCGGAGTGCTCGAGCCGGATCCGTCGCCCGAGCTCCACGTCCTCCTCCTCCTGCTTCGCGGCCTTCTCGCTCTTTCGAGTGTCGCGGGGCGGGAGCTGGATGTTCTCCTCTGCTTCGATGCCCGCCTGGAGCTGGCGTCCGCGCTCGAGCTCCGCGTCGAACTCGGCGCCGAGGAGCAGGGCGATGTTCGCAAGCCAGAGCCAGAGGAGGAACACGATGACGCCCGCGAGCGAGCCGTAGGTGCGGTCGTAGTTCGAGAAGTTCGCGACGTAGAGGGCGAAACCCGCTGAGGCGATCACGAGCACCACGATCGCGAGGACTGCTCCGACACTGATCCAGCGGAACTTCGGCTGTTTGGCGTTCGGCGTCGCGTAGTAGAGGAGCGCGACGATGAAGATCACTGCGAGCGCGAGCAGCGGCCACTTCGCGATCTCCCAGACGATCTGCACGGCCTCGCCGATTCCCAGCGCGCCGCCGATGGCGTCGACGACCGGGCCGGACACCACGAGGATGACGGCGATGACGACGACCAGCAGGAGCGAGACGATCGTCACGACGAGCTGCATCGGCCGCAGCTTCCAGAACGGACGACCCTCGTCGATCTCGTAGATGCGATTCATCGCCCGGCTGAACGCCCCCACGTACCCCGACGTCGACCAGATCGCGAGCACGAGACCGGTGACGAATCCGAATCCCGCGGCCGGCGAGGCGCTGAAGTCCTCGAGCGGCTCGCGGATCACGTCGAGCGCAGCGCCTGGAGCGACCTGCTCCACGATCTCGAACAGCGCGTTGATCGCTTTTTCACCCTGGCCGACGATTGCGAGGAGCGACGCGAAGGCGAGCAGGCCGGGGAAGAGCGCCAGCACACCGTAGTAGGTCAGCGACGCCGCCCGATCGGGGCACTCGTCGTCGACGAACTCCCGGAAGCTCTTCCGCAGCACGTACATCCACGATCGCTTCGTCACCTCACGCAACGAGTCTGGCTTGCGCTCGTCGTCGGGTGCCGGGGCATCCGCCAGCTTCGTGCTGGCTCCGTCTTCGGCCACGATGTCCTCCTCGATACCGGATGCCTCGAGGTGATCGCCGTGCGAAAGCCGGCCGACGATCGACCCCGCCGGACCGTCGCGCAGTCCGTGCATCAAGTCTTCGGCCGCATGCCGGGTTGCGGTACCCCCTCGCATCTGAGAGAACCGGCGGTTATAGTCGCGCCCTCAGTCGAGGTGCGCGACCAGTGCGTCGCGGAACGCGTCTGGGTGCTCGAGGTGGGGCGAGTGACCGCACTCGTCGAGCTCGAGCTCCGTGAACCGGCCGCCGGCGTCGGCGTACCGGGTGAGCACGGCCCGGGTCTGCGAGATCATCGGCTGCGCCGGTGCCACCTCGTCGCCCGGCCAGCCCGGGATGATGCCGGCCTTGCCGAGCTGGTTGAGGTCGAAGAACGAGGCATCACCTACGATCGCATCCTGCGCACCATGGATCCAAAAGATCGGCGGCTTCGGGTCGAGGTCCACGATGCCCGCGGTGTTGAAGACGGAGGGCGCCATCGTGTTCAGCACGCCGCGCGCTCCCGGTGCGAAGCCCGGCCAGTTCTCGGAGGCGCTCGAATCGCCCGGGTAGTTGTCGGGGCCGGTCGCCGTCGAGAGCATCGACTCCACCCAGACGTCTTCGTGCTCCGAGACGAAGCCCGCCGCCACATAGCTCGAGCGGTACACCGCGCGCGGCGACCCCGGTTCGTCGCTCCGGTCGCCCGCTTCGAGCCTCGCCACGAAGTCGGGGTTCACTCCCCCGCCACCGGTGCCCGTGGCATCCGGTGTGAGCAGCGAACCGTCGAGCGCCGTGCCGCCGAAGCCGTACGGCGATACCGTCGACTGGAGGGTGAGGCTCGCCACGAGTTCGGGCCGGTCGAGCAGGAGCTGCATGACCACGCCGCCGCCCATGCTCCAGCCGACGAGGTGCACGGCGCCGAGATCGAGGGCGTCGATGACGGATGCCACGTCGTCGGAGAAGTCCCGCAGGCCGCGAGTGGCATCGACCGGCAGCGTCTCGCTCTCGCCGAAGCCGCGCAGGTCGACCGCGTACGCCGCGATGCCGGGCGGCAATGCGAGCATCGTCGGCTGCCAGAACAGCGACGACGAGACGTTGCCGTGCACGAAGACGACGGTTGCCGACGGGGCATCCGCTCGCCGCTCGAGCACGCCCGCGACGAGACGCGACGTCTCGACCGTGCGCGCGACGATGCCGGGGAAGATCGTTTCGACCATGATGCTGCTTTCTCGACGCTGGATCCGGGGGGTCTCGATACGGCCCTGGCGGGCCTACTCGACCAGCGAGGAGGTGATGAGCGGCGGCTCGGTCGCGGCCACGACCTCGTCGACGCTCACCCCCGGCGCGCACTCGACGAGCCGGAGGCCCTCGGGTGTCACGTCGATGACGGCGAGGTCGGTGATGATGCGGTGCACGACCGCGCGCCCGGTGAGCGGCAGCGAGCACTCGTTCACGATCTTCGCGGTGCCGTCTTTCGCGACGTGCTCCATGAGCACGATCACCTTGCGGGCGCCGTGCACGAGGTCCATCGCACCGCCGGGGCCCTTCACCATCTTGCCGGGGATCATCCAGTTGGCGAGATCGCCCGCCGCCGACACCTGCATGGCGCCGAGGATGGCGGCGTCGATCTTGCCACCCCGGATCATGCCGAAGCTCGTCGCCGAGTCGAAGTACGCGGCACCGGGCAGCACCGTCACCGTCTCCTTGCCGGCGTTGATGAGATCGGGGTCGACCGCGTCGTCGGTCGGGTACGGTCCGACGCCGAGGATGCCGTTCTCGGACTGCAGGAGGATCGTGACCCCGTTGGGCACGTAGTTGGGCACGAGCGTGGGCAGGCCGATGCCGAGGTTCACGTAGGAGCCGTCGGCGAGTTCACGGGCGGCCCTGGCGGCCATCTCGAGGCGGGTCAGTGCCATCTCAGTTCCCCTCTCGCACGGTGCGACGTTCGATGCGCTTCTCGATCTCGTGGCCGACGACCACGATGCGGTCGACGTAGATGCCCGGCAGGTGCACGGCATCGGGGTCGATCTCGCCGGCGTCGACGATCTCCTCGACCTGTGCGATGCAGACGCGCCCGGCCATCGCCGCGAGCGGCGAGAAGTTGCGAGCCGACTTGTCGAAGACGAGATTGCCGTACCGGTCGCCCTTCAGCGCGTGCACGAGCGAGAAGTCGGTCGTGATCGCCTCTTCGAGCACGAACTCGCGGGCCACCCCCGCGACGTCGAACGTCTGCACGGGCTTCACCGGGCTCGCGACAGCGATCGTGCCGTCGGCGTGGTATCGCCGGGGCAGCCCGCCCTCGGCGACCTGCGTGCCCACGCCGGTTTGGGTGAAGAAGGCCGCGATGCCGCTGCCTCCGGCTCGCAGCTTCTCGGCGAGCGTTCCCTGCGGCGTGAGCTCGAGCTCGAGCTCACCCGAGAGGTACTGCCGCTCGAACTCCTTGTTCTCGCCGACGTACGACGAGGTCATCTTGGCGATGCGCTGCTTCGCGAGCAGCACGCCGAGCCCCCAGTCGTCGACGCCGCAGTTGTTCGAGACGACGGAGAGCCCGTCGACCCCTGCGTCGAGCAGGGCCTGGATCAGCACCATCGGGATGCCGCAGAGCCCGAATCCGCCGACGGCGAGATTTGAGCCCGAAGGGATGTCGGAGACCGCCTCTTGAGCGGACCCGACGACTTTGTCGAGTGTCACGATGCACCTTCCTGTGTTTCCGCCGCCTCGATGCGGGCACGGATCACAGGGATCACGCTACCCGCGCCGGGCTCGGTCATGACGATCGTGTAGTGGTTGACGTCGGCGACGTCGTGCACGACGAGCTGCGGCATCCGCTCGGCCCACTCGGCGACGAGCGCCTCGGGGTAGAGCGGAGCCTCGTCCTGCAGTCCGCGAGGAGCGCGGAAGAAGTCGACCGGCCCGGCCAACGCCCGGAGCGCTTCGAGGTATCCGCTCGCGCCGTCGAGCTGCACGGCGTTCTCCACGACGGCGGCAGCGACCGCCGAGCTCCTGAGGCTCGGCTCGACGCCGTCGAGGTCGTACTCGACGTATGCCTCGATCGAGGCGTTCCAGTACGGTCCGAGCGCCGGATGCCGCCGCCAGAAGTCGAGGTACGCGGCCCGATCGGGAAAGGTCATGGAGAGGCGCTCGAGCGCTGGGCCGAGCAGCAGCGCCGGCAGCTCCTCGTCGGGCACGCCCTCGGGGTTCGGCACCGGCAGCCCGCCGTCGACGAGCGCGATGCCCGCGACCCGATCGGGGTGGCGTTCGGCGAATCGCACCGAGACGAACGCACCCATCGAGTGGCCGAGCACGTAGACCCGGTCGACGCCGAGGGCGTCGAGGGCCACGGCCACGTCGTCGGCGTGGCGCTCGAGGCCGTACGGTCCCGGCAGCGCGTTGCTGCGGCCACGACCGCGCAGGTCGGGGGCGATCACCCTCCGCTCGGCGAGGCCATCGGCCACGAGATCCCAGTTGCGGTGGGTCGCCGAGATGCCGTGCACGGCGAGCACGGGAAGGCCGGCGGCATCCGTTCGCCATTGGCCGCCCGCGAGCAGGCCGCCCTCGACGGGCGCGGCGAAGGCCGTCGACGTCACCGTGCGCTCCATCCGCCGTCGATCGTGTAGCTGGCGCCCGTCGCCATGCCGGCGGCCGGGCCCGCGAGCCACAGGGCCAGGCTTGCGACCTCCTCGGGCTCGACGAGCCGCTTGACGGCCGACTCCGTCAGCATGACCTTGGGCACCACCTCGTCTTCGGAGATGCCGTGCACCTTCGCCTGATCGGCGATCTGCCGCTCGACGAGGGGCGTGCGCACGTAGGCGGGGTTGATGCAGTTCGACGTGACGCCGTGCGGGCCGCCCTCGAGGGCGGTGACCTTCGAGAGACCCTCGAGGCCGTGCTTGGCCGCCACGTAGGCCGACTTGAACGGCGAGGCGCGCAGCCCGTGCACGCTCGAGATGTTGATGACCCGGCCGAAGCCGCGTGCGTACATGCCGGGCAGTGCGGCCCTGATGAGCAGGAACGGCGACTCGAGCATGAGCCGCAAGATGAACGCGAAGCGCTCGGGCTCGAACTCCTCGATCGGGCGCACGTGCTGGATGCCCGCGTTGTTGACGAGGATGTCGGCATCGAGCGAGAGGTCGGCGAGCGCGGCGGTGTCGCCGAGGTCGACCTGCCACGCCTCACCTCCGAGCTCGGCCGCGACGCGCTCGGCGGCCTCGCCGTTGAGGTCGGCGATGGTGACGTGCGCGCCCGCTTCGGCGAACGCGCGGGCGCAGGCCTCACCGATGCCGCTCGCTCCCCCGGTGACGAGCGCTCGGCGCCCGCTGAGATCGGTCACGATTCCTCCTTGCCGGCCGCGTCGCTGCGCGGTTCGATGTCGTCGTCGTTCGCCGGAGCGCGATCGGCGGTCTGTGCGCCGGAGCCCGTGCGATCGGTCGCCCGCCCGTCGGCCGAGGGTCGGCCGAGCGCCCCCTCGACGAAGCGCATCATCTCGTCGAGCACCTCGGGCGGCACGGCACGGGTGCCGCTCGCGGTCGGGTCGGCGTCGTCGCCGGGCGCTGCGTCGCCGTCGCCCCAGAGCACCCAGCGCATGCCGATCATCTCGCCGATGCCCATGAGCGCCCATGCCGCCACGGTCGGATCGATGTCGCCGATCTCACCGTCTTCGCTCGCCTCGCGGAGCCCGTCGATGTACCCGTCGACGATGCGCGTGTAGTGCAGGCGCAGCGCGTCGGGCGAGACGAGTTCGGCCTCGCGCACGACACGGTAGAGCGCAGGGTGCTCCGCCGTGAACCGGAAGAACGCCGCGAACCCCGCACGCTCGGCCTCGATGCGGTTCGCCGCGCCGCGTGTGCCCTCGCTCATGGCCTGGCGCACCCGATGGTTCAGGTCTTCGACGAGCTCGTTGAAGATGTCGAGCTTCGTGGCGAAGTACAGGTAGAAGGTGCCTTGGCCGACGCCTGCGCGGTCGGTGATGCGCGAGACGGATGCCTCGTGGTAGCCGTGTGCAGCGAAGACGTGCTCGGCCGCCTCGAGCAGACGGCGCCGGGTCTTCTCGCCACGTGCGGTTCGGGGTGCTGCACTCATCGTGCGTCCTCTCGGTGATGCGTGGTGGCGGGCTCGGCGCCGCTGCGGGCATCGGCCCCGGCGTCGGCCCCGGCGTCGGCGATCGCGGTCGCGCGCTCGGCGAGCACCCGCCGCAGCACCTTGCCGGCCGTCGACCGCGGCAGTTCGTCCACGAGGTGCACTTCGCGCGGCACCTTGAACCGGGCGAGCGAGGCGCGGGCGAACTCGATGAGCTCGGCGGCATCCGTCACCCGCCCTCGACCGACGACCACCCAGGCCACGCCGGATTCGCCCCAGCGCTCGTCGGGAACTCCCACGACGGCGACGTCGGCGACGGCGGGGTGGCTCTGGAGCACGGCTTCGACCTCGGCTGGGGCGATGCCCTCGCCGCCCGAGATGTACACGTCCTTGATGCGGTCGACGATCGTGAAGTAGCCGTCGGCGTCGCGGCGCACGAGGTCGCCGGTGTGCAGCCACCCGTCGTGCAGCGCGGCCGCCGTGCCGGCGGGATCTCGGAAGTACCCGGCGAAGACCGACGGCCCGTGCACGAGCAGCTCGCCCTCTGCGTCGCCGTCGAGGCGTTCACCGGTCACCGGGTCGGCGACCGCGACGTCGACGTGCGGGTAGGGCTTGCCCGCCGATCCGGCGCGGCTCTGTGCGTCTTCGTCGGGAAGGCACAGCACGTTGGGCGACGCCTCGGTCAGTCCATAGCCCTGGGCGAGCGCGACCCCGCGCGAGTGCCAGGCGCGCAGGAGCGCGGGTGGCATGGGCGCTCCCCCGACGATCGCGTGCTCGAGACTCGAGAGGTCGGTGCGGGCGAAGTCGGGATGTTGTGCGAGGAAGAGGTAGTTCGCGGGCACGCCCATCATCGACGTGATGCCGCGGTCCTGGATGAGGTGCAGCACCCGGCCCGGATCGAAGGTGCGCTCGAGCACGACGGTCGCTCCGGTCCACCACGCGAGGAGCGGCTGGATGTTCCATCCGCCCACGTGGTACTGCGGCATGACCGCGAGCACGGTGTCGGCGGCGCGGAGCTCCGAGATGCGCGAGAACGAGAGGTTCGTCCAGAAGCAGTTGGCGTGCGTGAGCACGGCGCCCTTCGGCGTCGCCGTGGTGCCCGAGGTGAAGATGATGAGCAGCGCGTCGTCGTCGGCGACCTCGGTGCGAGCGGATGGCGCCGAGGCTCCGTGTCTCGCCGGCGCGGGCATCTCGGCCTCGACGCCGTGCGCGCCGAGCGCAGCGGTGGGGATGACGCGGATGACGCGGGAGAGCGTCGCCCGGGCGAGCGACTCGAACTCGCTCTCGATGAGGAGCAGTGCGGGATCGGCGATCTCGAGCTGGGTCGCGAGCTCTCGCGGAGCGAGGCGCCACGAGAGCGGCACGAGCACGAGGCCGGCCTTGGCGCACGCGAAGAACAGCACGACGTGATCGGCGCTGTTGCCGGTGAGGGTGGCGACCCGATCGCCGATGGCGAAGCCCGCGGCACGGAACGCCGCCGCGAGCCGTTCGGCCCGGTCGTCGAGTTCGCGGTAGCTGACCACGACGCCGCGGTCGTCGATCGCGACGCGTTCGGGGGTGGCGCGGGCGCGGTCGCGCGTCCACCGTCCGAGCGTGTGGAGTGCGTCAGGCATCTGCGGCCTCCTCCGCTTCGGCCGGGTGCTGCTTCCGCCCCGTGCGGAGGCGCTGCGGGAGCCCCGCGATCCCCCCGGGCAGGAACAACACCACGAGGATGAAGAGCGTTCCCAGAATGAACAACGGCTCGGAGAGCGGGATCCGGAGCACATCCGGCAGGGCCGCGATCGCGTCCGAGCCTGCGAGCGCCGTCAGTCGCTGGTCGAGCAGTGTGTAGACGATACCGCCCACGATCGCACCCCAGCGATACCCCACTCCGCCGAGCACGACGATGACGAGCAGGGTCAGCGTGAAGTCGGCCGTCGCGACGCGCGGGGACGCCCCCGACTGCAGCAGCAGGTACCCCATGCCGGCGACCGCTGCGAGCACCGAGGCGACGATGAAGATCAGGAGCTTCACGGTGTAGGGGCGGATGCCGATGACGCGCACGCGCAGCTCGTTCTCGCGGGTCGCCTCGGCGACGTGACCGGCCCGGCTCTGCTCGACCCAGAGCACCACGAGGTACACGAAGACGAGCACGCCGAGCGCCACCCAGTAGAGGTTGCGGGTGTTCAGCACGCCGACGAGCGCACCCGGCACGTTCGCGATGTCGAGCGAGAGGCCCTCGTCGCCGCCTGTCGCTCCGCCCGGATTGCGCCGGATGATCACCGAACCCGCCTGGGCGAACGCGAGCGTCACCATCGCGAACGAGATGCCGGTGACCCGCAGGGCGAGCGCCCCCACGGTCGCCGCGAGCACGAGCCCGAAGACGAGCGTGACGACGATCGAGCCGAGGAAGATGAGCTCGCTCGGCCAGGCCACCGGTGCGAACGCGTCGAGGGTCATGCCGAGTCCGTAGGCGCCCGCCGCGAAGAAGAGCGCGTGGCCGAACGACAGCAGTCCCGCGAGGCCGAACATCATGCGGTAGCTGAGAGCCAGGGCGGCGATGAGCATCGCGTAGGCGAGCAGCTGCAGCGTTCCCGGCGTGTACGTCGGGCCGGGCAGCACCCCCGGGATGTCGATCGCGAGGAGCGGCAGCAGCCCGAGCAGCACCACGAGCGCCGCCCCGCCGAGTGCGAGCCACAGGCTCTTCCGAGCGGATGCCCCGGCGCCCGCCGGTGCCGTGGAGGTGGTGGATGCCGCGGCTTCCGTCGATGGAGTGGATGCCGCGGCATCCGTCGTCTGGCGGGCCGTGCCCTGTCGGTCTGTCATGCGACCTTCCCCATCAGTCCGCGCGGGCGGATGAGCAGCACCGCGGCGAGCGCGATCACGACGACCAGGTCGCCCGTGCCGCCGAGGTAGAAGTTGGCGAACTGCTGCAGCACGGCGACGAGCACCGAGGCGATCGCGGCACCCGTGAGCGAGCCGAGCCCGCCGATCACCGTCACGATGAACGCGAAGATGAGCAACGTCGATCCGAGGTGGGCCGAGACGTAGCCGTAGTACACCGAGGCGAGCACTCCGCCGAGTCCCGCGGCCGCGCCGCCGATCGCGAAGACGAGCGTGAACGAGCGGCGCACGTCGATGCCGAGCGCGGTGACCATCGAGCGGTTCTCGACGCCGGCGCGGATGATGAGGCCGTACCTGGTCCTCCGGAGGAAGAGCACGATGCCGCCGAGCACGAGCAGCGCGCAGGCGATGAGGAGGAAGCGATCGTTCGGGATCTTCGCGCCGAGGATCATCGTCGTCTGGCCGAGCCAGGCGGGCTTCTCGGTGTAGATCGGGTCGGTGCCCCAGATGCCCTCGAAGAGGGCGACGCTCGCGAGCGAGAGGCCGACGGTCACGAGCGCCTGCTCGATGTGGCGTTCGTAGAGCCGCCGGATCAACAGGTACTCCGTGAGCGCCGCGACGATGGCGCCGACGGCGATGCCGACGAGTGCCGAGAGCGCGAGCCCCCACCAGGTGCCGTCGGAGACGCGGCGCCCGACCTCCCAGCCGATGAAGGCCGAGATCGTGAGGAACGAGCCGTGGGCGAAGTTCAGGACACCCATGAGTCCGTAGATGAGGGAGAGGCCGCTCGCGACGAGGAAGTAGAGCGCGCCGAGGCCGAGGCCTGTGATGACGAGGAGGACGATCGTGCTCATCGGGCACCCTCCTCAGTCGCGTCGGCGTCGGCGTCGTGCACGCCGAGGTAGCGCTGGATGCGGTCCTCGTCGTCGAGGAGGTCTGCGGCCTCGCCCGCGAAGACGACACGGCCGCCCGAGAGCACGACGACCCGGTCGGCGAGCGCGCGGATGACGTGCAGGTTCTGCTCGACGAGGAGCATCGGCACGGTGCGCGCCGCTTCGCCGAGCGCCGCGGCGACCTCGTCGACGATCTTCGGGGCGAGCCCCTTGGTGGGTTCGTCGACGAGCAGGAGCCGGTTCTCGTTGACGAGGGCTCGGGCGAGGGAGACCATCTGCTGCTGCCCTCCGGAGAGCGTGCCCGCACGTTGCGCGCGGCGGTCGTGGATATCGGGGAAGAGCTCGGCGATGTACTCGCGGCGGGGCCGGTCGTCGCGCTCGGCGAGCCTGAGGTTCTCGGCGACGGTGAGCGAACCGAAGACCTCGCGGTCCTCCGGCACGTAGCCGACGCCCTGCTGCACGATGCGGTGGGTCGGGAGGCGGTCGATGCGATCGCCGTCGAGCAGCACCTCGCCGCTCCGGTCGATGAGGCCGAGGATCGACTTGATCGTCGAGGTCTTGCCGACGCCGTTGCGGCCGAGCAGGGCAGTGACCCCCGTGGCCGCCACCTCGAAGGAGACGTCCTCGACGACCTGCTGACCGGCGATGCGCCCGGAGAGGCCCCTGACCGTGAGGATGGGTGCGGCCGAGGTCGCGGTGCTCACACCGCCTCCCCGAGGTAGGCGGACTGCACGGTCGGGTTCGCCATGACGGCCTCCGGGGTGTCGACGGCGAGCAGTTCGCCGTGATGCATGACCGCGACCCGGTCGACGAGGCCGAGCACGACCTCCATGTGGTGCTCCACCATGAGCACGGTACGACCGCCGCGGTGGAGTCCGCGGATCACCTCGGTGAGCGCCGGCACGTCGCCGGAGGCGACCCCGGCCATGGGCTCGTCGAGCAGGATCACCTTGGGGTCGGTCGCGATGAGCATGGCGATCTCGAGCTTGCGCTTCTCGCCGTGCGCGAGGCCGGAGGCCTGGGCATCGGCCCGGTGCTCGAGCCCGACCTCGGCGAGGCACTCGAGCGCACGTGCGCTCGCGGCATCCGTCGCCCGCGGGAGCCGGAAGACCGAGGTCGCGCCGCCGAGGTGGGCCTGAGCGGCGAGCCGCACGTTCTCCCGCACGCTGAGTGCGGCGAAGAGGCTCGACGTCTGGAAGGTGCGGCCGAGGCCGGCCGCCGCCCGGCGGTGGATCGGCTCCCGCGTGACGTCGGCACCGTCGAGCACGACGCGGCCGTCGGTGGGGCGCATGACGCCGGAGATGACGTTGAAGAGGGTGGTCTTGCCGGCACCGTTGGGGCCGATCACCCCGAGCATCTCCCCGGCCGCCACGTCGAGCGAGACGTCGTGGAGGATGCGGGCGCCGCCGATACGGAGGCCGATGTGCTCGAGGCTGAGCATCGCGTCGTGGGTCATGGTCGCCTTACTGCGAGTCGGATGGAGAGCGGCGGCCGTGCTCGAGGGCACGGCCGCCGCGCAGGTCACTTGCCGGCGACCGGCGGTGCCACCGATTCGGCGTCGACGGTGTCGACGAGTTCGGGCACCCAGTTCGCTCCGTCCTGCACGAGCTTCGCCTGGTACATCGGCTGGATCATGGCGTGGTCCTCGGCGCGAACCGTGATCTCGCCCTTCACCGAGTCGAAGGTCCAGCCCTCGAGCGCGGCGATCATGCCGTCGACGGTGTCGCCGCCCTCGCGCACGGCCTGCACGATCATCTGCGCCGCCACGAAGCCGTCGGGCGAGAAGAGGTCGGCGGTGGCGCCCGCGGCCTCGAGGTGATCGATCATCGCGGCCTCGGCATCGGTGCCCGCTGCACCGCCGAAGTAGTGGTTCAGGAACGAGATGTCGCTCGAGGCGTCGCCGTAGGCTCCGTAGGTCGCGACGTCGCCGAGGCCCGTCACGACGGGCACCTGGTCGAACACGCCCTGCTGCGAGAGCGCGGTCCACATGGCTCCCGAGGAGGCGCCGGCCCACGCGACGAACACGAGGTCGGGTGCCGCGTCGACGAGCTGCTGCGCGAAGGGCGTGAACTCGGTCGCATCCTCGGCGACGAGCACTCCCTCGACGGTCGCGCCCTGGCCGCCGAGCACGGCCTGCACGCCGGCGAGGTTGCCCTGGCCGAAGGCGTTGTCCTGCGCGAAGACGACGACCTTCTTGCCGGCCGGGTCGCCGATGAAGGTGCCCGCGGTGGCGACGTCCTGGTAGGTCTGGCGGCCCGAGCGGAAGGTGTACTCGTTGACGCCGGTGATGGCGTCGGCGGCCGCGGGGCCCGAGATGTAGAGGATCTGGTTCTGCGCGGCCTGCTCGGCGAGCGCGGTGGCGATGCCCGATGCGGCGGTGCCCGCGAGGATCTGGTAGCCCTGACCGATGAAGTCCTTCGCCTTCGAGACGGCGGTGTCGGGGTTGCCCTGGTCGTCGGCCCACTCGATCTCGAGTTCGCGGCCGTCGACCGTGCCGGTGCCGTCGGTCGCGTAGTCGAGGCCGGCCTCGAAGCCCGCCGTGTAGGCGGCACCGTACGCGGCGAGCGGTCCGGTCTGGCTCGTGAGCATCGCCACCTTCACGGGGGCGGCGGCATCCGTCGACTCGGTGCCGCCGGTGGCGGTCGGGGCGCACCCGACCAGTGCAATGGTCGCGGCGGCGATGACGGCCGTCGCGAGGTACTTCTTCGTAGCTCGCATGGGTTGTGCCTCTCAACAGTGAATGGCTGGAACGTGGGGTGGATCGACTTGCTGCGTTCAGTCAACCTGACAGCTGGTTCAGGTCTCAGGTAAGTACAATAGGCTCAGAGCCGCAACGCTCGCAACCCGAACGAAGGAGTCCTGGTAATGAGCATCCCCGACGTCGTCATCATCGCCGGCGCACGCACCCCGTTCGCCCGCATCAACGGCAACCTCGCGGGCCAGACGGCGGTCGAGCTCGGCACCGTCGCCATCCGCGGCGCACTCGAGAAGGCCGGGGTCTCCCCCGACGACGTCGACGCCGTGATCATGGGCCAGGTGCTCCAGGCGGGCGCCGGCCAGAACCCCGCGAAGCAGTCGGCGGTTGCCGCCGGCATCCCGTGGCGGGTTCCAGCCACGACCGTCAACAAGGTCTGCCTGTCGGGCCTCGTCGCCATCACGGATGCCGCGAGGCTCATCCGCCTCGGCGAGGCATCCGTCGTCGTGGCCGGCGGTCAGGAATCGATGACCAATGCGCCGCACCTGCTACCCGGCTCGCGTCGCGGCCAGGCGTACGGCTCGTGGGAGATGCTCGACCACGCCGCAAACGATGGACTCACCGATGCCTTCGACCACGAATCCATGGGCGCCTCGACCGAACGGTTCAACGGCCGTTACGAGATCACGCGCGCGGCGCAAGACGAGATCGCGGCTGCATCGCACAAGCGCGCCGGCGCTGCACAGGCCGACGGCGTCTTCGCCGACGAGGTCGTGCCGGTCGAGATTCCCCAGCGCAAAGGCGCCCCCCTGATCGTCGCCGAAGACCAGGGAGTGCGTCCCGACTCGACCGTCGAGGTGCTCGCGAAACTCCGACCTGCGTTCACCGCAGAGGGCACGATCACCGCGGGCAACTCATCGCCGCTCTCCGACGGTGCTGCCGCCGTCATCGTGGCGAGCCGCGAATGGGCCGAGGCCCGCGGGCTGACCTGGCTCGCGCTCGTCGGCGCAGCCGGCCAGGTCGCCGGCCCCGACAATTCGCTGCACGCGCAGCCCGCCAACGCGATCGCCGCAGCGCTCGAGAAGTCCGGTGGCACGGCGGCCGAGCTCGACCTCATCGAGATCAACGAGGCCTTCGCGGCAGTCTCACTCGAGTCGACGCGCGAGCTCGGCGTCTCAGCCGACATCGTCAACGTGCACGGCGGCGCCATCGCGGTCGGGCATCCCATCGGAGCATCCGGCGCACGGCTCGCGCTGCACGCCGCGCTCGAGCTCTCCCGTCGCGGCACGGGCCGCGCGGCCGTCGCGCTCTGCGGCGGCGGCGGACAGGGCGAGGCACTGCTCCTCTCGCGCTGACGCGCACGGTGGCGCCCCGTCGCGCCCCCGCGTGCGACGATATCGGCATGACCACCCCGACGCATCCGCCACTCGACCATCGGCTGCGGCGCATGGTCGGCCGCGACCCCGATGAGCCGCACCGCACCGCCACACCACTCGAACTGCTCTTCGATCTCACCTTCGTGGTGGCGTTCAGCCAGGCTGGAACGCAGGCCGCGCACCTGCTCGAGATCGGGCACTTCGTTCCCGCCATCATCGGATTCGCGATCGCCGTCTTCGCGATCTGCCTCGCCTGGATCAACTACGCGTGGCTCGCCTCGGCCTACGACACCGACGACGTCTTCTTCCGCATCGCGACGATGGTGCAGATGCTCGGCGTACTCGTGCTCGCACTCGGGCTTCCGGCGGTGTTCACTTCGATCGACGAGGGCGATCACCTCGACACCGGGGTGGTGGTCACCGGCTACGTGATCATGCGGCTCGCGGCCGTCGCGGTGTGGCTGAGGGTCGCGCGAGACTCCCCCGCGCACCGGCGATCGGCGCTCGCCTACGCGATCGTGATCGTCGCCATCCAGGTCGGCTGGGTGTCGACCATCTTCATCAACCCGTCGCTGCCCGTCATGCTCGGGATCTTCGCGCTGCTCGGCACGCTCGAGCTGCTCGGGCCGTACTTGATCGAACGCCGCGTCGGCGGCACACCGTGGCACGGGCACCACATCGCCGAACGCTACAGCCTGCTCGTCATCATCACGCTCGGCGAGGTCGTGCTCGGCACGATCCTGGCCATTTCGGCCGTGGTGGAGGAACAGGGCTGGTCGCTCGAAGCGGCCCTCGTCGCGTTCGGCGGCACGCTGCTCGCCTTCGGGATGTGGTGGGTCTACTTCACAATGCCATCGGGCAAAGTGCTGCAGCGATTCCGGGAGCGCGGATTCGTGTGGGGCTACAGCCAGCTCGCGATCTTCGGTTCGATCGCGGCGACCGGCGCCGGACTGCACGTCGCCGCGTACGTGATCGAGGGCGAAGCGCACATCGGCGAGATCGCGGCACTGTCGACGCTGGTCGTGCCCGTCGCAATCTTCCTCGTCGCGCTCTTCACGATCTATTCGCTGCTCCTGCGCGAACTCGACCGGTTCCACATCCTGCTGTTCGTGCTCAGCATGGCGATGCTCGGCATCGCGCTCCTCGCGGTCGTCGCCGGTGCGAGCATGGGCGCGGGCATCGTGCTGACGGCGTGTGCGCCGCTCGTCGTGATCGTCGGCTACGAGACGGTCGGCTACCGGCATCAGGCCGCCGCGCTGCAGCGGGCGCTCGACACGTAGCGCCGTGTTCGGTCGAGGGGCGGATGCTGCGACATCCGCCACTCGACCGAAGCGGTCAGGCGTTCGGCCGGTTGGCGCGCAGCACCTCGAGGCGGGCGCGGTACTCGGTCTCGTCGATGTCTCCCTTGGCGAAGCGCTCGGCGAGCGTCGACTCGGCACCCGCGGCGGCGCCGCGCATCCACGGCGGGCCGTACGAACCGTCGGGTGCGCCGTGCGCCCAGTGGCGGCGCCGGCTGCGGGTGACCAGGAAGACGATCAGGCCGATGACGAGGAACCAGAAGATCGGGATGAGGAAGAAGGCCCATCCGAAGCCGGCCGCCCAGGGGCCGGCGTGGGTGACCACCGCGGTGGTGGCGAGGGTGGCGAGCATGATGACTCCAGTGATCGTGCGGTCTGCGGTTCAGACCGTCGATTCGAGTCTCGCGAGCGCGAGACATCCGCGAATCCGCCCGGCGGAGTCACTTCGCATGCTCCCCGGGGAGCATGTCGGGGGCTTGGCCTGCTCCTGACGGCCTGTCCCGCTTCCTCCCCCGGCTTCCGCACGACCGTGAGCGAGCGGATGCCTCGGCTACTGCCAGCCCGGCGCGACGAGCCCCGACTCGTACGCGACGACGACGAGGTGCACCCGATCGCGGGCGTGCAGCTTCGACATGATGCGCGAGACGTGCGTCTTCGCAGTGAGCGGGCTGAGCACGAGCCGGCCCGCGATCTCGTCGTTCGTGAGCCCGAGGCCGACGAGGCGCAACACCTCGCGCTCGCGGTCGGTGAGCGCGGCGAGCCGTTCTTCATCGGGGGCGTCGCGAAGGCCGACCGACATGCGTTCGAGCAATCGCTTCGTGACCCCCGGCGACAGAAGCGCCTCACCGCTCGCGACGACCCGCACCGCACGGATGAGGTCGACGGGCTCGGTGTCCTTCACGAGAAATCCGCTCGCACCCGCACGTACGGCCCGCGCGACGTATTCGTCGAGCTCGAAGGTCGTCACGATGACGACGCGTACTCCGGCGAGTTTCGGGTCGGCGGCGATCTGCTCGGTCGCCCAGAGGCCGTCGCTGCCGGGCATGCGGATGTCCATGAGCACGACGTCGACGGATTCGCGTCGCACGAGTTCGAGCAGCTCCTCACCGTTCGAGGCCTCTCCAACGACCTCGACGTCGTCTTCCGATTCGAGCAGCGCGCGGAACCCCGCACGCACGAGGATCTGGTCGTCGGCGAGCGCGACGCGGATCATGCGACCCCTCCCCAGGGCAGCCGGGCGGTGACGCGGGTGCCGCCGAGCGACGACGGCCCGAGCTCGACCGTGCCGCCGAGAAGTGCCGCGCGCTCACGCATGCCGAGCACTCCGCTACCGTCGCGGCCCGCGGTTCCGGCGTCGACACCGGTGCCGTCGTCGTCGACGGTGAGCACGAACTCATCGCCGTCTCGCTCGACCATGACGGTCGCGTGAGACGCACCGGAGTGCCGCACGACGTTCGTGAGTGCCTCTTGCGCGATGCGATACCCCGCGAATTGCACCGCGCGGCGCGGCGACTCGGCCAATCGGTCGACGAGCTGCGCGTCGAGGCCGGGCGAGCGGATGCCGCGCACGAGCCTCGGCAACTCGGCGAGCTCGGCCTGCGGCGCGAGCGGTGCCTCACCGTCTCGGATGACGCCGAGCACGGCGCGCACCTCTTCGAGCGCGGACTTCGACGTCTCCTTGATGTTGCCGAGCGCCGCCCGGGCCTGTTCGGTGTCGCGGTCCATGAGGTGCAGCCCGACACTGGCCTGCACGTTGATCTGCGAGAGTGCGTGGCCGATGACGTCGTGCAGTTCGCGGGCGATGCGCACGCGCTCTCGCTCTTCCGCACTCTGGCGTCGGCGCATCGCCTCGGCGCGGTACGCCGACGCGCGCGAGCGGCGGGTCCGCACGAACCAGCCGATGCCGAAGCAGACGGCGAGTGCGAGGGTCGTGAACGCGACGCGGAACGGATGCCACGAGAGCCCGATCATCGAACCGAGCACGATCGCCGCGGCCCAGGCCACCACCACTGATGCGACCGCCCAAACTACGGCACCGCGCGTGACGGCGAGCACGATCGCGAAAGCGAGCGCGATGTACGGCGGCCCGAAGTCGGGAGCGAGCACGACATCGGCGAGCGCGACGGCCGCGACGACGGCGACCGTCGGGCCCGGGTATCGTCGGGCGCCGAGCAGGGCGAGCGGGCCTGCCGCGGCGAGCGCCACCTGGCCGATCGCGGCCGCCCATGGCACGCCGGTCCACACCGCGATGCCGATCGCGGCGGGCACCTGCACGAGCAGGCTGATGATGACCGGCGCGAACAGCACGAAGCCCGGCGGCGGCCGGAATCGTTCGGGGCGACCATCCCACTGGTGGTCCACCCACGGGGGCACAGGCATCCCCCGATCGTATCGCCGGCGGCGACGGCTGGAATCGGCCCCGCGGAGGCTCACCCGCTACTCCGCAGGGAGTACGAGTTGATCTGGCACGCGACGGACGCGATCGGCACCCGGCTCAGAAGAATTGCACCGGCTTGACGATGTCGGCGTAGATGAGCAGCGCGCTCATCGCGCCGAACACGACGACGACCGCGAGGGTGACCGGCATCAATTTGGCCAGGTCGACGGGGCCCGGGTCAGGGCGGCGGAAGAGCTTGGCGAAGCCGCGACGGATGCCTTCCCAGAGCGCACCCGCGATGTGGCCGCCGTCGAGGGGCAGCAGCGGGATCATGTTGAACACGAAGAGCGCGATGTTCAGTGAACCGAGGATGCCGACCATGGTCGCCGCCTTCGAGGCGATCGGGATCTCGTCGATCGTCGCGATCTCGCCGGCGAGCCGGCCGACGCCGACGACGGACATCGGCCCGTTGGGGTCGCGCTCTTCCGGGCCGAATGCGGCATTGGCGACGTCGATGATGCGCTGCGGCAGGTTCAGGATGATGCCGGCGACGCCGGCGACGTTCTCACCGACGGCGGGCAGCACGGCGGTCACCGGTTGCTGCACGGTCTCGCTCGCAGCGCCGATGCCGACGAACCCGGCCTGCACGGTCAGCTGCTCGCCCGAGGCATCCGTCGCCACTTGGCCCTTGTCGTCGAGCACGAAACGCTCGCTCAGCATCGGGGTCACCTCGAGCTCGATGGTCTCGTCGCCGCGTTCGACGACGAACGCGACGGGCTCGTTCGGATGATCGCGGATGATCGCCGTCGACTCCGCCCAGGTCTCGATGGGCTCACCGGCGACGGATACGATGCGGTCGCCTGGTTCGATGCCGGCTGCCGCGCCGGGCGCGGCAGGGTCACTCGCTTCGCACGTCTGCCGTTCACTCGTCGCCGGCAGGGCGCACGCGGAGACGGAGCCGACGGTCGTCGAGGATTGGGTGACGCCGAAGCCCATGAGCAGTACCGCGAAGAGCACGACCGCGAGCAGCAGGTTCATGAGCGGTCCGCCGAACATGACGATGATGCGCTTCCACACGGGCAGGAGGTAGAAGGCGCGATGCTCGTCGCCCGCTGTGATCGTCTCGGCACTCGAATCGCGGGCGTCTTGCACGAGTCCGCGGAAGAACCCGGTGCTGTCGGCGTGCACCTGCTCGCCCTTGGCGGGCGGGAACATGCCGATCATCGAGATGTAGCCGCCAAGCGGAATGGCTTTGACGCCGTACTCGGTCTCGCCCTTCTTGCGCGACCAGATGGTCGGACCGAAGCCGATCATGTACTGGGTGACCTTGACGCCGAAGAGCTTGGCGGGCACGAGGTGGCCGATCTCGTGCAGGCCGATCGACAGGGCGAGGCCGATCACGATGATGACGACGCCGATGATGAAGGCGAGCACGGAATCCACGGCTGCAAGCGTAGTGCGCGAGCCTTCGAGTGCGCTGGCGGTCGGCTGTGAGCTCAGCACCGTTGCTCGCTGGTCGAGTAGCGACGAAGGAGCGTATCGAGACCCCGCACGAGGATCTCGATACGGCCCTGGCGGGCCCACTCGATCAACGGGATGGCGGGCCTACTCGATCAACGGGATGGCGGCCTACTCGATCAACGGGAGACGCCGGCGATGCGTGCCTCTGCGGCACGGCGCGCGGCGCTCTCGGCTTCGCCCAGCGACTCGATGGACAGCGCCCCGTCGGATGCCTCGTGCGCCTCGACCACCGCGCGCACCGTGTCGACGATGTCGAGGAAGCCGATGCGCCCGGCGTGGAACGCCGCCACCGCCTCCTCGTTCGCCGCATTGAAGACCGCGGGGTACTCGCCGCCCGCGCGCCCGACCTGCTTGGCGAGCGCGACCGCGGGGAACGCTTCATTGTCGAGCGGCTCGAACGTCCACTGCTGCGCGGTCGTCCAGTCGAGTGGCTTGCCGATGCCGCCGACCCGATTGGGCCAATCGAGGCCGAGCGAGAGCGGCAGCCGCATGTCCGGCGGCGAGGCCTGGGCGATGGTCGAGCCGTCGATGAACTCGACCATCGAGTGCACGATCGACTGCGGGTGCACGACGACATCGATGCGGTCATACTCGACGCCGAAGAGCAGGTGCGCCTCGATGACCTCGAGGCCCTTGTTGATGAGGGTCGCCGAGTTCGTCGTGACGACGAGGCCCATGTCCCACGTCGGGTGCGCGAGCGCCTCGGCCGGCGTCACGGCGGTGAGCTCGTCACGACGTCGCCCGCGGAACGGCCCGCCCGAGGCGGTCAGCACCAGCCGGCGCACCTCATCGGCGGTGCCGGCGCGCAACGCCTGCGCGATCGCCGAGTGCTCGGAGTCGACCGGCACGATCTGGCCGGGCTTCGCGAGCCGGGTCACGAGGTCGCCGCCGACGATGAGCGACTCCTTGTTCGCGAGCGCGAGCGTGGTGCCGCGCTCGAGCGCCGCAAGCGTCGGCCCGAGTCCCACGGAACCCGTGATGCCGTTCAGCACGACGTCGGCGTCGACATCACGCACGAGCTGTGCGGCCTCATCGATGCCGACCGCCGTGTGCTCGACTCCGAACTCGGCGGCCTGGGCATCGAGTACCGCGCGGTTGGAGCCGACGGCGAGGCCGACGACGTCGAACCGCCGCGGGTTCGCCCTGATGACGTCGAGGGCCTGGGTGCCGATCGAACCGGATGAGCCGAGGATGATGACGGAACGCATGCCTCCACTGTATGAGCGTGCGCGTCGGTCCGGGCGCGTGCCTCGGGCGCGCGGTCCGGCTCAGGCGCTCAGCCGAGCACCGCGACCGAAGCGGCCCGGTTGCCCGGCACCTCGATGTCGTGGAATCGGATGTCGCGCCAGCCCGAGCCGAACTCGGGCACGCTCCGTTCGATGCGACCGACCCCGCCGTCGTCGCTCGGCATGGTGAGCGCGAGGCGCGACGGTTCGATGAAGTCCGTGTGTCCGACCGCGCGCAGGAGCGCGGTCTTCCGAGCCCACAGCGTCGCCCGGGCGATCGCTCGGCTCGCAGGGTCGAACCCGTCGAGGGCTGCGCGCTCGTTCGCATGGAACGCGGCTTCGTCGATCACTTCTCCGGGGTCGAGCGTGGCGGCTTCGATGCCGACACCGAGCGGATGCCGCGTGGCCGCCGCCGCGACCACTGCATCGCCCGCGACCGCGACATCGGCGTACCACGCCCCGCCGGAGGGCGTCAGCGGGTACGCGACCGACGGCCGCCCGTGCCGCGCACCGCACTCGGCGCAGGCATGCACGAGTTCAACGTCGTCGGCGGGCACTCCGGTCGAACGCGCCACGAGTCCGCGCAGCACCGAATCGGCACCCGGCCCGCGCCTGCCCCGCGACACCACGACGACGCGCACCCCCGAGGCTTCGAGCTCGATCAGCTCCCCCTCGGCCGCGACATCCATGCCCCCATCTTCTCGCACGAAGGCCGCGTCGTCGGCGCGCCGGGCCCTGCGATCTGTGCGACGCGCGCGGGATCCTGATATGCCGTGCCACGCATGTCGGCGCGCGTAGGGTCGCAAGGTGACTGAGATCGAGGCCGCTGCCGTCCCCGCACCGGTCCGTCAGGGACCCCTCTACCGCATCGTGCGTGGCATCCTCCGCCCGCTCGTGCGCCTCATCTATCGCCCGAGGATCATCGGCGCCGAGCACGTGCCGATGCGCGGCCCCGTGATCCTCGCCTCGAACCACCTCTCCTTCGTCGACAGCATCGTGATCCCCCTCGCGTCGCCGCGGCCCGTGCAGTTCCTCGCGAAATCCAGCTACTTCACGGGCACGGGCTTCTCGGGTTGGGTTTCGCGCACTTTCTTCGGTGCGATCGGCGCCGTCGCCGTCGAACGCGGTGCAGGCTCGCAGGCGCAGGAGGCGCTCGACGCCGGCCGACGCATCCTCGAGGCGGGCAACGCCTTCGCGATCTACCCCGAGGGCACGCGTTCGCTCGACGGCCGCCTCTATCGCGGCCGCACCGGCGTGGCGTGGCTCGCGCTCATCACCGGTGCGACGGTCGTTCCCGTCGGACTCATCGGCACCGAGCAGATCCAGCCCGTCGGTGCGAAGCTCCCGCGCGTGCGACCGGTGACGGTGCGCTTCGGCGAGCCGCTCGATCTCGCCCGCCACGGCCAGGCGACATCGGGCCGTGCGCGCAGGGCCGCGACCGACGAGATCATGGCGGCGATCCACGCGCTGAGCGAGCAGGAGCTCGCCGGCGTGTACAACGAGACGCCGCCGCAGGGCGCCCTCGCCAAACTCGCCGATCGGGTCGCGCCACGCGAGCGGATGTGACCGGATTCCCAGCCGATCCCGGATTCGCCCCGGTATCGTCAGTCCGATGAGTTCCGCCAAGGTCGTCGCCCGCATCACCGCGGCCGTGCTCGTCATGCTCTCGTTCGCCGCGTGCGCAGGCCCGAGCGAGACTCCACGTGCCGCGGGGGCCCAGTCGGACGCCGTCGCCGTCGCCGAACTGCCGATCCCGCCGGCGAAGCAGTTCGACCCGAGCTTCATCGTGAGCGACGACTCGTTCTACGACGCCGGTGCGATGAGCGAACAGCAGATCCAGGCCTTCCTCGAGGGGCTCGACTGCCGCCCCGACGGCCGGGTCGCGTGCCTCGCCGACTACAAGCAGAGCACCACCACGCAAGCCGCCGCAGGGCCGGGGCATTGCGCGGAGTACCGTGGCGGCATCCGCGAGCGCGCGAGCCGCATCATCGCGAAGGTGTCTGCCGCGTGTGGCGTGAGCCCGAAGACACTCCTCGTGCTGCTGCAGAAGGAGCAGTCCCTGCTGACCCGGCCGAGCGAATCGGGCTACCTTCGCGCCACAGGTTACGGATGCCCCGACACGGCCGACTGCGACACGAAGTACTTCGGCTTCTTCAACCAGGTGTACAACGCCGCGTGGCAGTTCCGGCAGTACACCGAGGAGCCCGACCGCGCGTATCACGTCGGCGTGGTCGACGTGCAGTTCCATCCCGATGCCGCGTGCGGAGCGGCATCCGTCACCATTGCCAACCAGGCCACGGCCAACCTCTACAACTACACGCCCTACCAGCCCAACCCGGCGGCGATCGCCGACCCCGAAATCGGCGACGGGTGCTCGGCGTTCGGCAACCTGAACTTCTGGCGACTCTGGCACCGTTGGTTCGGCGATCCGAGCTCGGAGCGCTACCCCGGCTTCCTGCCGCCGTGCAGCCGGCTCGTCGGCGGGCATGCCTGCCCGATTCCCGAGGCGACCCTGCCGGCCGCACCGCCGAGGCCGAGCGTGGCGGGCTGATCAGGTCAGCATCGTCACGACCGGCTCGTGTCGCACCGGGAAGGCGACGGATGCCGCGATGAAGCATTTCTCGGATGCCTCGGCGTGCAGTGTCCGCGCAAGCTCGACCATCGAAGCATCCGCGACCTCGATGTGCGGACGCAGCACCGCCTCGACGAATGCACCGCCGCCGCGGCCGTCTTCCCGCATGAGGCCCGTCGCCGCGTCCGAGTAGCTGCGGACGATCACGCCGTGGTTGGTGGCAACGTGCAGGTAGGCGAGCATATGGCATTCGCTGAGGGCGGCGAGGAGCAACTCCTCGGGATTCCAGCGCTCGCGGTCGCCGTGGAAGGCCCGGTCGCTCGACCCGGCGATCTCGTGCAGCTTGTCGGCGGCGCGCACGACGTGCCGGCGGTCGTAGGAGCGATAGCCCGCGGTGCCCTCGCCGCGGTCGCCCTGCCATTCGACCTCGATCGCGTAGTGGTGTTCGCCGAGCATTCGTCCTCCGATGCGAGCATGGTCCTGTCATTCGATTCTCCACCTCGAAGCGCTCTGCCACGGCGCTCCGGCGCTCCGGCGCGGCGGCGATAAGCTGGATGCACCATGACTGATACCCCCATCGCCGCCCAGACAGCCGACGCCCCGGTCTACACAGTGCCGCAGGAGCGCAAGGTCGTGACCGCCATCCCCGGTCCGAAGTCTCTCGAGCTGCAGGCGCGACGATCGAAGGTCGTCTCAGCCGGCGTCTCGTCGGCCCTGCCCGTCTACATCGAGCGTGCCAACGGCGCGATCCTCGTCGATGTCGACGGCAATCAGTTCGTCGACTTCGGCGCCGGCATCGGCGTGACGACCGTCGGTCACACTGAGCAGCGCGTCGTCGCGGCCGCGGCGAGCCAGCTGCAGGATGTCATCCACACGCTCTTCACGATCACCCCCTATGAGGAGTACGTGCGGGTCGCCGAGCTCCTCGCCGAGCACACGCCAGGCAACTGGGAGAAGAAGAGCGTACTCGTCAACTCGGGCGCCGAGGCCGTCGAGAACGGCGTGAAGATCGCCCGCAAGCACACCGGCCGTCGCGCCGTGGCTGTGCTCGACCACGCGTATCACGGTCGCACGAACCTCACCATGGCCATGAACTACAAGGCGCACCCCTATGCGACGGGTTACGGCCCGCTCGCCGGCGACGTCTACCACGCGCCGAGTTCGTACCCGTATCACGACGGCCTGTCGGGCGCGGATGCCGCGGCGCGCACGATCGCGTATCTCGAGAAGGTCGTCGGAGCGAGCGACCTGGCCTGCCTCGTCGTCGAGCCGATCCAGGGCGAGGGCGGATTCATGGTTCCCGCCGACGGATTCCTGCCGATCCTGCAATCCTGGTGCACAGAGAACGGCGTCATCATGATCGCCGACGAGATCCAGTCGGGCATGGCCCGCACCGGCCGCTACTACGCGAGCGAGCACTTCGGCTGGGAGCCCGACCTCGTGCTCTCGGCGAAGGGCATCGCGGGCGGCCTCCCCCTCGCTGCGGTCACCGGCCGCGCCGAGATCATGGATGCTTCGCAGCCCGGCGGGCTCGGCGGCACTTTCGGCGGCAACCCCGTCGCGTGCGCCGCAGCGATCGCGGTGTTCGAGTCGATCGAGGAGGACGGCCTGCTCGCCGAGGCGCAACGCATCGAGGCGACCTTCCGGACCGGCCTCGAACGTCTGGCCCGGCGTTACGACATCATCGGTGAGATCCGTGGCAAGGGGGCGATGATCGCCATCGAACTCGTGCAGCCCGGTACCGCCGAGACGACGAAGGCGCCCAACGCCGAGGCCGTCACCGCGCTCGTCGCCGCTGCCGCACAACACGGTGTGCTCTTCCTGAACGCCGGCACCTACGGCAACGTGCTTCGATTCCTGCCGAGCCTCGCGGTCAGCGACGCCCTCATCGAAGACGGGCTCCGCGTGCTCGACGACGCCCTCGCCTCGCTCGGATAGCACAGGTGGCCGGCACATTCTCAGTCGCTGACTCCGTCGAACTCGCCGTGGTCGAGCGTAGTGATTTCATCGAGTCCCGGCACGCGGGTTCCGCCATCGTGCTCTCCGCCGAGGGCGAGGTGCTGCGCGCTCTCGGCGACGTGGTCACCCCGATCTTCCCTCGCTCGTGCCTCAAGCCGTTCCAAGCGGTCGCCGTGATGACCTCGGGCGTCACACTCCGCGGCGAAGATGCGGCGATCGCCACGGGCAGCCACTCGGGTACCGCCGGCCACGTGGCGCTCGTGCGGGGTCTCCTCGAGCGGGCGTCCCTGCCCGAGTCGGTACTCGGCTGCCCGCCTGCCGCACCCTCCGACCAGGTCTCGCGCGAGCAGCTCATCCGCTCCGGCGGTGCCCGCGAGCGGGTGTACATGAACTGCTCGGGCAAGCACGCGGCGATGCTCCTCGCGTGCGTCGCCAACGACTGGCCGCTCGAGGGATACCTCGATCCCGAGCATCCGCTGCAGAAACGAGTACTCGACGTCATCGAGCGGTTCACGGGTGAGCGGCCGGCGGCGACCGCCGTCGACGGATGCGGCGCGCCCGTGCACGCCATCAGCCTGAACGGTCTCGCCCGCGGCATCCAGAAGATCACGACGGCCGCACCCGGCTCGCCGTTCGCGCTGTACCGCGAGGCCGCCGCACTCACCGGGGCCGTTCGCGAGCATGCGTGGGCCGTCGGCGGCCCGGGGCAGCCCGACACCGTCGCGATCGAGCGTCTCGGAGTCTTCGCCAAGGTCGGCGCCGAGGGCGTCATGGTGATGACGGCACCCGATGGCACGACGGTCGCGCTCAAGGTGCTCGACGGTTCGTCGCGCGCGTCGACGATCATCGCGCTTCGGCTCCTCGCCCAGACGGGTGCCGTCGACGATCACGCCATCGACACCGTGCAGACCGAACTCGATCTCTGGGTCATGGGTGGCGAGCGCCGTGTGGGCGCGGTCCGGGCAACGATCTGACCGGCATCCCCCAAACGGCCCTTTGCGGCATCCGCAACAGGATGACCCGCCGCGGGGTCTCGAAAACAGGCGGCACAGCACGTTTTCGATCGTGAATGCCTGTATCGAGACGGTGTCAGTGTTCGGTGCGCTCCGGCCAGCTCGCGCGCCGCACGGATGTGCCGGGTTCGACGACCCAGCACTGCGCCTGACCTTCGTCGAGGAGCGGGGGCAGTTCGCGTGCCCGCACGAGGGAGCGATACTCGGCCGCCCCTCCGCGGACGACCAGGACGGCATCCTCCCGGAGTGCAGCCGTGAGGCCCCAACTCGCCGACCAGGCGTCGCTGTCGCCCACGATGACGGGTGGCGGTGCGTCGGCAGGGTGGGTGGCCAGCGCCGCCCGAACAGCGGATTCGCCGCCGGCTGAGAGGAGCAGTGGAGTTCGTCCGAGGGCTGCGATCGACGTCGCCGCGGCTCGCGGTGCCGCGGCGGCGACCGCATACAACCGCTCGGCACTCAACTCGAGCTGCGGCACCGGTCGGTGCACTCGAGGCGCGGGGCGCTCCACCTCGACGAGCTGTACGCGGTGTCCGCGCCACTGCCCCGCACCGGGGGCGTCGCCCGCTCGCCAGAGTTCACCCCGGCCGCCCGCCTGAACGAGGTCGGAACGAGTCGCGTGCCGCAGTACCAACCGTGCGCCGAACCCGTCGCGGAGGGCCCCTCCGAGCCCATGCGACTGCACCGCGGAGGCGGCGACCGCGGTGCCTCGACCGCGCCCTTCCCTGACGAGGGCCTCGACCATTTCGAGGGCAGCGAGGCGGTAGTCGTCGGGCCATGCTCGGAACCGTGCGTCGAGATCGTCGATCACGACGAGACGAGGTGGCGTCGCCTCTGCACGAATGGCGCCCAGGACACCGACGAGCCCTTCCCATACCGCGCCGCGTGTGCCCTGGAGTCGCAGCACCGCGCTCGGCCCGTACGCGCGCTCGGCGGCGTGCTCGACCGTTGCGAGCGCAGTGCTGCGGCCACTCCCGGGCACGCCCAGCACGAGCAGGCTTCCGTCGGCGCGAGGCGACCAGCGGGCGATGCTCCGTCGTTGCTGCTCGGGCTCGTCGAGCACGCCGATCGCGAGCGCAGAGCCCGCGGCGTGCTCCGTCGCGTCTGTGGAACTCGATGGATCTGATGCGGAACTCGATGGTTCTGATGCGGAGCCGCGCGGAACCAGGGCCGCGAGCCCTTCAGGGGTGATGCGAGTGGGCAGCGGATCCAGCCAAGTGCGCCGCGCACGCCGGAGCCCCGCCGTCCGCGCTGCAAGCACGGTGATCGTCGCGGCATCGGCGATCGCGGACTGGAAAAGCACGGGACATCCGTCGCCGCGATCGACGACTCCTCGACCCGGCGAATCCGGCCGGATCTCTGCTGCCAACGGACTGCCCACCACTGCTTCGCTGTCTGATCGCTGCATGACTCGAAGCGACACCCGGATCGCGCAGTTGGCCGTGACCTGTTCGCGCACGACCCCGTTCGGTCGCTGCGATGCGAGCACGAGATGCACACCGAGCGACCGTCCGCGGGCTGCGATGTCGCCGATGATCGCACCGAGGTCGGGGAACCGTTCGATCATCGCCTGGAACTCGTCGACGACGATGACCAGTCGTGCCAGCTCCACTTCGTCGCCGAGGTCGGCGATATCCCGCTTGCCGGCCGCGCCGAGCACCGATTCCCGGTGCCTGAGTTCGGCCCGCAGGCTCGAGACCGCACGTTCGGCCTCGGGCTCGTCGAGGTCGGTGACGATGCCCGTCACGTGCGGGAGGACACGAATCGGTTCGAATGCGGCCCCACCCTTGAAATCGACCAGGAGGAACGAGACACGCGCGGGCGGATACGCGCTCGCGAGCGCCGCCATCCAGGCGAGCAGGAACTCGCTCTTGCCGCTGCCGGTCGTGCCGGCGACGAGCGCATGCGGGCCATCGCGCACGAGATCGAGTTCGAGCGTGCCGCCATCGACGGCGCCGACTGCCACGACGAGCGTCGAGCGGTCCGATGATGCGACGGCCGGGCGGTGCAGCTCGTCGAGTCGAACGCGCTCGGGAAGCGAGCCCGCCAGCGTGCCGAGCCCGGCTCGTTCCGCGGCGAGCGCCGCCGATCGGGCCCAGCCCGCCGCCTCGGCTGCACCGATCAGGAGCGGCGCGAACCGCGAGTCGGCGACACCGCCGCGTCTGCGCAGAGTCGCTGCATCAGGTGCCTCGAGCACCACGACCGTCTGCAGGCCCGGCGGCAGGTCTGCAGCCTCGCGCGCGACGGCGATCACCGCGAACGGCGGTCGGTCGGGCTGTGAGGCCTGACGGGCAGCGGATGCAGCGGATCGCCAGGGCTCTTCGCCACCGTCACCTTCGTCGACGACGAGCAGGGTGGAGCGACTCGGGTTGCCCCAGTGCGGCAAGAGCCGCAACCAACTCCACGAGCCTCGCACGGGCACGTCGGGACCATCGAAGCCCACCGAACCGACGGAACCCTCGATGCCGAAGCTCCGCGGACTCACGTTGTGAGCGAAGTGCACGACCGCAGCACGCGCCGCGGCGCGGGCGAGAGACGGGTCGCCCACGAAACCGATGCCGGCACCCACTTCGGCGACCACGGGCGCATTCTCCAGTCGTGCGGCCCCGAGCAGCAGGTCACGATCGACCGCGTCGACGGGGCTGCCGTCGACCCGCAGCGAACTCGCGACCGCACCACGGCCGAGCACGATCGGAGGCGGCTCCTCGTCGCGCCAAGCCGCATATTCGCCGGACTCGAGCATCGCTCGTGGCGAGGGTGCGCGACGCCACGCACTTGCTCGCTCGAGGACGTGGCGCTCCTCGATCTCCACCGCGAGTTCGTCGAGGCGCTGCTGCCGCTCGCCCGCCGCCCGACGGCGGTGCCGACGCGCCTGCCGCCGCGCATCCAACATCGACGCGATCGCCACAAGTGGGCCGAGCACGGCGAAGACCAGCGCGAACGGCGAGCGCGTGATCGCCCAGAGCGCGATGGCGCCGACCACCGGGGCGAACGTGGCCAGCACTGGGAAGCCGGCGCGGGCCGGCTCTGCGGGCGCAGCAGGCAGGGTGAGCGGAGTGTCCACCGAATGCGGTGCGGGGTCGAATCGTTGCACCATGCGATCTGATCACCGAAGGCGCGGGACGCGGCCGGCGCGACATCGATCGGGGCACGAAGCCGCACGACGAGCTGCTGTGGAGGACGGGTCGCGGTGTGGAGACGACTCAGGAGACCGCGAAGAACTGCTCGGCCAGCTCGACCCGGCTGCCCCGTGGAACGAGGTAGCGCCGGCCGGGTTCGCACCGAACCGCACCGTCGTCGACTCGGCGCACGACGGTGCCGTTACCCGAGAACCGGTCCGCGATCCAGAGCGTGCCGTCGTGCTCGCCGAATTCCAGATGCGTCTTCGAGACCGAGAGCGAACGATCGGCGATCTGCACCAGATGATCGAACACCTCGCCGGGCTGCGGCATCGGCCGTCGACCGATCAGACCGGAACCGAACACGGTGCACGTCTCCCCGGTGCTGAAGGTCAGCACGAACCTCGCCCGCGCCGCGACAGGCGTTGCCGCGGCAGGGGCAGGGGCAGCGTACGCGGCATCGGGCGACCCGATCTCCGTGGCAGCTCGGAAGCCCTCGACCGGGATGCTGATCACCCCGCTGTGGCGCCGCGCCGGACGCTCGATCACCGTCGTGTCTCCGGGCCTCGGATCGGGACGACGCCTCGACTCGGGCGTCGCACTCGTCGAGCTGCCGCATTCGCCGCAGAACATCGCCCCGACGGGAAGCTCGGCAGCGCAGATCTGACATGTCACGACCGCGCTCCTCTCCGAGTCACAGCGTACCCGCCGAGTGAAGTCAGCGAGACCGCAGCGCGCAACCGCTCACGCAGTGAACGCGGCGCACCCAGCCGTTGCTGCAACTCGTCGACCGACTCCCAGACTCGCAGGTCGTCGCCATCGGCCGGGCCGTCGGGCGCGAACACCGCTCGGTCGACGGCCGAAGCGAGCACGAGCGGAGCGAGCCCCCCGACCGTCGCCGCTTGCTCGGCGCGCGTCGCGGTCGGACGGATCGCATATCCGTAGTCGGCCGCCGTGTCGGCGAACTCCTGCCATCCGCCCTCAATGCGTTCGACGGGGTCGGGGGCCCGCCGCCGCAACCGTCGCCGACGGAGCTTGGCCACGATGATGGCGAGGAAGGGGCTGGCGATCACGGCGAGTCCGCCCAGCACCACACCGGAGATGCCGAGCACGCGGAGAAGGACCTGCACCCAATCCGCTCCATCGTCATCGGGTTCGTCGGGAGACGCCTCGGGGTCGGACATGAGTTCATCGACAGGAGTGCGATCCGCCGGCGGCGGCAGCGCCGGCTGCGGCCTCGACACGATCGTCGGCTGGTCCGGCTCGCGTTCGGGTATCTCTCTCGGTACGGGGTTCGGGTCGACCGTGATCCAGGCGCCGTCGGCGCGCTGCACCTCGATCCACGCCTGCTTGTCGGCGCTCGCGAATCTCGTGACGCCGTCGGGCACGGCCTCGGCCGACGCCCCGGTCTCCTCCCCTGCATCGCCACCGGCAACCGGGCCCCCCGATGCATCCGCCGTATCACCGTGTCGCGGCAGGAAGCCGACGACCACCCGTGCGGGGAACCCGATGCTGCGCGCCATGAGCGCCGCCGCCACCGCGTACTGCTCACCGTCGCCCACCATCGGTCGTTCCGTCACGAATTCGGCGAGGCGATCGAGGGAATGCCCCGACCGGCTCGGCCGCTCCTCGTCGGTGAGACCGTGGCTGACGTAGCCGTCGCGGTGGAAGCCCTCGATGAGACCACGCAACCGTTCGCCTTGCGTGCCGGATGCCGGTGCCCACTCGTCGAGCAGATGGGCCAGCTCTTCGGGCAGCTCGGGTGCACCCGGCAGCACACTCGTGCCGGGTTGCAGTGCGGCGAGGTCGGCCGGATCGACGGGAACCACCGAGACCGCGGTGTACCGATCACGTGCCTGCAGTCCCACTTGCGCGGCGCCGGTGCTCGTCGCCTCATTGTAGAAGAACGACTCGGTGAGGGTCTCGGCGCGCGGGCCGCCGAAGGTGATGCGCTCGAGGCGACCGGCGCCGGGCACCCACACGTCCGAATAGCCCACCACCTCCACATCCAGCTCGAGGCGCTCGGTGTCGCCGGGCGCGTCCGACTGGTCGAGGCGGTACGGCACACGGGTGAACCTGCCGGAGGCGGAGGATCCTTCGGCTCCGCCCACCGAGTAGACGATTCCGTCGTAGGTGTCGAGGGTCGCCATCCGCACACCGGCGCCATCGGGAAGACCGCGGACGTCGAGCATCGTCTGCTCGGCGACATCCTCCGCGAACGCCGCGCGGAACCCTGCGAGCGGGCTGTCGTGCTCGCGAGGTTCGAACGGCGGCTGCAGTTCAGCGCGCACGACGTTGCGCGGCGGCACCGGCAGGGCGACGGATGCCGCGGTGGCGCCCACGAGGGCGATGGCCACCAGTGCCGACGCACCGAGCACCCGGCGTGCGTCGGTCAGCGCCGCTTCGACGCGGCGACCGCTCGTGAGTGCACGCCGATTGGCGATCGCGACCCGCACGAGCCACGCCACCGCGGTGATGAGGAAGCCGAGGCCGGCCTCGACGGCGAAGGCCGTGTGCACCACTCCGAGCGCGATGCCCGCGACGAGCAGCAACGCCGGCGGCAGTGCCGCTGCCGCGGGCCACCGGCTTCGTAACGCGATCGAGACCGCGGCCGTCGCCATCGTGAGAGTCAGGAGGAACGGCGGCACCAGGAGCGCCTGATACGAGCCGACCGGCACCGAGATCGTCACGAGCTGTTTCCACGACAGGGCGGCGCCGGCCAGAAGCTCGACGATACCGGCCGGGGTCGGCAGAACCCCCGCGATCGCGCGCCCGGGCACCGCGGCAGGCACACCCAGCACGACGAACGCGCCGAAGACTGCGAGCACGACCGTCCAGGCTGGCAGCCGGAACCGCGCGCCGACCACTCCGATGGTCGCACCGGCGACGATGCCGACCCCTGCCGCGATGATGAGAGCGCTGCTCTCGTAGATCGGCCACCACGGAACCATGGCCGCCACGAGCATGGCCACCACGAGCACGACCGTCACCAGCGTGGGACCGATGCGGGCCGCGCCCGCCGGCGTTCGCGTGTTCATGCGACCGACGCCGATCTGGCGAGCATGGCGCGCAGGTCTTCGAGGTACCCGATGCCGAACACCGTCAGGCCGGCGATGGCCCGAGCGCTCGCATCGCCTTCGGGCGAGCACTGCACGGCGATCGTCTCGACCTCGGGCGGCAATCGCGTCGCAGCCGACCGAAGCGGGGCGATGCCGCGAGCCGTCCCGGTCACGAGGAAGGCGAGCGAGACACCGGCGAGCGACTCCGCCGCAGCTCGTGCGACGTCGGGCAGCATCACGGCGTCCGCGTCGGTCTCGACGAGGCAGAGCGAATCGAGCAGCCGGTCACGGGAGACGGTCGGGAGTTCCCGCATGGCGCTCCGTCTCGTCTCGACCCCACGAGCGCGACCCGAGACGACGAACGACACGGTGCGGGCATCGCGGATGGCCCGAGCACCGACGGAAGCCGCGGCGCTGACGGCGAGCTCGAACTCGGCATCGTCGGCGTACGCGCCGGGATCGAGGTCGAGCAGGATCATGAGCCGGCTGCGCCGGGTCTCCTCGAACTGGCGCACCATGAAGGTGCCGGTCTTGGCCGAACTCCGCCAGTGGATGAATCGCCGATCGTCGCCCGGCACGTACTCCCGCAGCGCGTGGAAGGCGATGTCGCTGGCCGTGAGGTCACGGGTCGGCGACCCCTCGAGATCGCGGATGAATCCGGTGCTGAGAGCCGCGATCGGCACGGTGCGCGGGTGCACGTGCAGTTCGGCGGTCTCGGACCACACGAACTCGCGTCGCATGAGGCCGATCGGATCGGCGCGTACGGTGCGTGCCGGCCCGACGGCGACCACGCCGCGTCGCTCGGTCGGGATGCGGAACTGCTCGTCGAAGGCGCCGCCGCGGGGCAGTCCGGGCAGCACACGCTCGACGACGCGGTGTCCGACCGGCAGTTCGAGCTGCACCCCGCCGAAGCGCCGCCGACCGGGATTCGCCGCGATCAGTCGCGCTTCGGCCGGTTCGCCGACGACGACGCGCGGCGCCGGGAGGACGAGCCGGATGGTTCCCGCCCCGCGACCGATGAGCCAGACGGATGCCGCGGCGATGAGCACCACGAGTCCCCACCCGAGCGCGATGAGTTCGAGCCAGCCCCAGCCGTAGCCCAGTCCGAGCACGAGCACTGCCGCGGCGATCACGGCCCACCCGAGTGGGGTCACGACGCCTTGCACGGCGCGGGCTGCCCGCTTTATGGCGGCGCCTCCCGTGCGGGCGGCTATGACGACGCGCCCGATGACGACCGCGAGCAGGCCATCTTTCTTGGCTTCCTCGGGGATCGTGGTGCGGGTCTGGGTGAGCGTCACACCGCCTGCCTGGTCGAGGGCGGCGGCGTCTCGATCAGCACTTGCGCGATCAGGTTCGAGGCGGTGACTCCGTCGAACTCCGCCTCGGGGTCGAGGATCAGCCGATGTGCGAGCACGGGCTCGGCGAGCGCCTTCACGTCGTCGGGCACGACGTAGTGCCGGCCGCGGCCGGCGGCGTGGGTCTTGGCGGCGCGGATGAGTGCCAGTGCCCCGCGCACGCTGACGCCCAGACGCACCTCGCGAGCGGTTCGGGTGGCTTCGACGAGCCGGGAGACGTAGTCGTGGATCGTCGGATCGACGTAGACGGTGCGTGCGACCGCGGCCATCTCGACGACCTCTTCCGCAGCGAGCTGGGAGTCGACGCGCTGCTCGTGCGCCCGGCGGTCGGCGCCTTCGAGGATGCGGATGGTCGAAGCGTGGTCGGGATAGCCGATGGAGGTACGCATCAGGAAGCGGTCGAGTTGTGCTTCGGGCAGCCGATAGGTTCCCGCCTGTTCGACAGGGTTCTGCGTCGCGATCACCATGAACGGATGCCCCACAGGGTGGGTCTGCCCGTCGACGGTCACTTGACCCTCCTCCATGACCTCGAGGAGGGCCGATTGCGTCTTGGGGCTCGCACGGTTGATCTCGTCGGCGAGGACGATGCTGGCGAAAATCGGCCCGGGGTGGAACTCGAAGACCCCCGATCGCTGGTCGTACACAGTCACGCCGGTGATGTCGCCTGGGAGCAGGTCGGGTGTGAACTGCACGCGGTTGCTCGTGCCGTCGATGGATTGCGCCATCGCCCGCGCAAGCGAGGTCTTGCCAGTACCGGGCACGTCGTCGAGCAGCAGGTGTCCTTCGCTGAGAAATGCGGTGAACGCAAGGCGGATGACCCGGTTCTTGCCGAGCAGCACTTCCTCGACCGCGCCGACGAGTCGGTCGAGCGTCGCGGCGAACCGCGTCGCCTCCTCGGGGGTCATGGTCATGTGGGCTCCTTCTCAGCGATTCCAGTAGCGAACACTCACGCCCGCGATCTCAACATCCAACCAGACCCGATCGCCCGGCTTCGCGTCGGGGATCTGGCAACTCGTCCCCGTCTGCGCGCGGTGGCCGTTGCCATCGCCGTCGACGCCGCATCGGAAGGCGACAGGCAGGCCGGAATTCGCAGGTGCCGCCGTCCAGGACCACGTCTTCACGTTGTCCCAGATTCGGCTCGGCAGCGCGAATGTAAGCGATGGGCTGGCATCGGGGGGGAGAACTTGCGACCAGGGCCCGCAGCTGCCCCACAACGAGCACGCCTGCACCTGGAAGCGCACCGTCTCACCGAACGGTCGCCCGAAGAGGTCGCGCGCCCATCCTGAACCGCTGAACTGCTTCAGCGTGCCGGGGATCTGCGCTCCGTTGCCGTCGACGGCGACGATGTTGTACCGCCACGCATCGGGTGCGACATCGTTGATGTACCGGTCCCAGACATCGGCGGTGCGCATCTCCATCCGGCTGTCGACGCCCTGAATGCTGCCCGGCGCCGGGCGCACCACGATGCCCGTGACCTCGGTGTTCACGCACGCCGCCCGGTTGTACCCCCAGACGAGGAACGAGTAGCGCGTGGACTCGGCCGCGGTGCCCGTGAACTGGAGGCTCGTGGTCTCGGGGCCGACGTGCACGACATCGGCGACCGTGCCGCCGCTCGACGGGGCGACGACACTGCCGGGCGCCGGGCTCGTCACCGAACAGGCCTGGGCGCCGCCCGGCACGCTCGACGCACCGTCGACGAGTCGCTCGACGAAATAGCCGCCGATGGCGTCGCCGTTGCCGGCGAATGGCGCCCACGTGACGGTGACCGTGCCCGCTCCGGCATCGCCGTTGACCGAGATGGCCCCGGCGACCGGAGCACCGAACGGGGTGCCGCTGCCACCTGCTTCGGTCCAGACTGCGAGCGCAGGATACGCCTGGTTGCGGGCACTGACGGCGATCGGCACCTGACTGCCGTTCTCGAGTGGTTGCGACTCGACGGAGCAGAGCGTCGCCGTGCAGGCGGTGCCGGCCGACACTTGGTTCGAAACGCCCGCGACGGTCACCACGTAGGATTCGACGGCACTGCCCGACCCGGTCGCGACGGGCGACCACTCGATCAGGAGTCGGCCGTCGCGCGGCAGCGCGCGCAGTCCGCTGGGCGGCGGCGGGATGACGTCCGACCAGATCGGTCCGGGTGCGTCGACCGGGTCGGAGAGTCCGATCGCGTTTCGCGCCTGCACACGCACGATGACGGCGTTGCCCTGTCCGTTGCCGAGCGTCGCGACCGTGCACGTGGTGGCCTCGCAGGTCGAGGTGCGCAGCACCTCACGAGTGCTCGCGTCGACGAGCGCGATCTCGTATCCCGTGATCGGCGAGTTGTTGAACGCACCGGCGCCGAACGTGACGCCGAGGGTGCCGTCGCCGAACCCCGTGACCTGCGCACCGGTGACGGGGTCGGGTCGGTCCTGGACGGAGATTGTGGCCGTTCCCCAGGCGTAGCGGCTGGGATCGTCGGTGGCGTCGGCGACCTGGTACTGCACGGTCGAGTTCACTGGTGCCGCGTCGGAGTCGACGGTCACGTTCAGTGTCGAGCGGTCTTCACTCGGCTCGATCGAAACGCCCGCGGGCAGGTCATCGGCATCGATCCCACGCACCCCGACGACCCTGAGCGGCACATCGGGGAACGGGTTCGTGGCCCTGTCGTTGGCGAGAACGTCGATCGAGGTCGTCTTTCCGCGGGCGGCGATCGCGCTGTCCGCGGAGGGCTGGGCGATGGGCTTCGTCGACGGCACGACCCTCAAGTCGATGCGCCCCGGCTTGCCATCGCCGGAGCCGTCGCTCACCCCGACCGCGACGGAGGCACGGGTGCCCTTGAGAGTGGACGACTCTGCGCGGATCGTGAGCTCGTCGCCGTCGAGTGAGAAGCGGAAGCCCTCCACCGGTGGCGGGAGCACGCGATAGACGAGCTCGTCGACCGCTTCGGGGTAGGGATAGTTCGTGAGTTTCACGAGCTCGATCGTCTTCGACTGACCGGGCTCGAAGTCGATGACTCCGCCGGTGAACGCCGGCGGTTGATTGTCGGTCGGCAGCACCGTGATCGGAATCACGATCGTTCCCGTGCGCGCTGAAGGATCCGTCGCAGATTCGCCGTCGGTGACGATGAACGAGAGCGATGCCGGTCCGAAGTACCCCTCTTCGCTGCGGTAGCGCAGTGTGCGCTGGTCGAGGACGAGGTCGGACCCGTCGCTGTGCGAGGCCCGAACGGTCGCCGCATCCGTGAGTTTGACCGGTCGACCCGAAGCAGCGATCACGAAGTCCTCGAGGTCGAGGGTGACCTCCTCACCGCTCACGACACGCACGACTGGGGCGTCGGTGCGCAGTTGCGGGAGTGCATCGTCGCGGCCGGGCACCCAGATGAACGCGTACGCGATGATATCCGGGTCTTCGGGATGCGCGACGGAGAACGGGATGATGCGGCGGCGGTCTTCGACCTGCACGCGGATCGTGCCGTCGCGACGCACCTCTGCGCCGCGGTCGTAGCCGTCGACGAGTCCGACCGTGAGTTCGGATGCGTCGCCGTCGGCGAGGAACGCATTGCGGAGCACGGGCACGTCGATGACGTCTTCGCCGAGGATGTCGCTGAGCGTGAGCACGGTATCGGATGCCTCGGGTCGGGACAACGGCGCATCTTCGCGCGCCTCGACCTTGAGGAAGCTCGTGGCTTCGCCGAGATGCTCGTTCTCGATCGTGTAGACGAATCCGTAGTCGTTCTCGCCCGGCGGGATCTCGACCTCGATGCGGTCGTCGACGATCGTCGCCGTCGCTCCTTCGGTCGTCGGCTCGACACTGTGCAGCGTGAGCGTGCCGCCGTCGGGGTCGGAATCGTTCTCCATCACGCGCACCGAGATCGTGCGGTCGGGTCGCACGGTCACATCGTCACCGACGGCGATGGGGGTGCGAGCGCCATCGAGGCGCGGTGCGATGCCCACCCGCACAGTGCCGGTGGCTCGCGCTCCGAGTGCGTCGACGACGGCGTACTGGAACTCGTCGGTGCCTGCCGAGTACTCCCCCGCCTGATATTCGAGCCAGTCGCCGCCCCGCGAGCTCACGTTGCCGCGCTCGGGGTTGGTCTCCTGTCCGAGCAGTTGCACGCTGTCACCGTCGGGGTCGGTGCCGCCGAGCGGGATCGGGACGCGAACGGTCTCACCCGCGAGCACCCGGGAGGTCACCGTCACCGGCACCGGCACCGCGTTCGTCTCGGGATCCGCCGCGCGCACCGAGATCTGCACGGTCGCCGTGGCGAACTGACCGTCGGGTCCCGTAACGCGGTAGGCGGCCGTGAATTCGCCGGGCTCGTCGGGGGCGAAGTATCGCAGTCGGTCGCCGTCCACGAAGAGGAGGCCCGCGTCGGGTGCCGTCTCGAGCGCTGGGTCGAGGGTGAGAGGCAAGGCGTCGGGGTGCTCGTCGTTGGCGAGCACTCCGATGTCGACGACGTCGCCAGTGCGGGCAGCGATCGTGTCGGGGACCGCCACCGGAGGCTGGGTGCGTTCGGGGTCGGGCATCTCGACGAGGGTCACTTCGCCCTCGGCTTCTGCCATGCCGTTGCTGACGCGATAACCGAAGACGGTGGAACCCGCTTCGAGCGGCCGTGTGAGCGTCACCCGGAGGATCCGGTGCTCGACGACCTCGACCTGCACTCCGGCCTCCGCGGCGGGCTCGCCCAGTCCGGTCACGATGAGCACACCGCCGGTCGGGTCGATGTCGGTGGCGAGTACGTCGACATCGACCGGTTGCTTCGCACGGAGGAATGCGATGTGCGGCACCGTGATCGGGGTCGTGTCGCGTTCGGGCGGCGCGGAGACGTCGACGCGCACGCGCCCGGTGACCGTTGCGAGGCCGTCGGTCACGGTGTAGTCGAGGTAGTGAGTTCGCTCCGCCTCGCTGGTGAACCGGAAGGTGCCGCCGTCGTAGTCGGGGGGCATCTGCGCGTCGGGCTTGGCCGGAACTGCGCTCAACCGGATGACACCCGAACCGCCGCGCACATGCCGCAACGGTTCGATGCGGATCTCCTGACCCGCGGTGGCGAGGGCGACGAACGGTTCGGCGATGAGCGGAACGGCGCCTTGCGCGCGCACGCCGATGCTGAGTGCGCCGACTGACTCGTCGCGTCCGTCGGAGACCACGAGCGAGACGGCACGCTCGGCGCCCACCCCGCCAATCTCATCGAACACGACGACGCCGTCTGCCGTCGACGAGAGCGAATCCGGCGCGTCGGCGAGAGCCTGCCGCAGGAAGAACGGGTCGCCGTCGGGGTCGACCCAGTCTCCGAGCACCGCTGTGGTCACTCGGCCGCCGGCCTCGACCAGCGCTCGCGTCGGACGCTGCTGCACCGGGGGTGAGTTCTCGTCGGCGCCGCGCACCGTCACGTGCACGGATCCGTGCGCCGTGCCGCCCAGACCGTCACCGGCCGTATAGCCGAACGCGATGACTCCGGATGCCGCGTCGTCGAGCGTGAGCTGCAGCTGCTGGTTGTCGGCGATGAGGTCGAGCTTCGCACCTGCGGGCAGCTCTCCCTCGACCGTGTCGACGACCAGGACGTCGCCGTTGGCGTCGTAGTCGTTCAGGAGCACTGGCAGCACTGTCGTGCGCCCAGGGCGCGCGCCGAACTCGTCATCGGCGACCGTGGGCGGCACGGGGGTCTTCTCGACCGTCGGCTGCTGGTCGGGGTCGTTCTGCTCGACGGTCTCGTCGTCGCGTTCGATCTCGAGCAGCTCGTCCCAGTTGTCGATGAGCCCGTAGTCGTCACCCGCGGCCCAGGTCTTGCCGCTGCGGCGATCGTTGAGCGCGAGGGCGCTGCCATTGGCGAGGAACGAGTAGTCACCGGTCGCCGGTGCCGACGGCAGCTCGATGATGCGATCGCCGGATGAACCGCACGAGCGCCAAGCGGTGCCGAGGGCCCACGCCGCATGGAGGCATCCGTCGTGCACGACGGGCGCCGCGGGCGACCCCGACCGACCATCCACCAGTACTCGGGGCGCCTCTCCGTCGAGTCCGACCGTGAGGAGGCCGGTCCGGGTGGCGATCGCCACTTCGTCGCCGCTGCTCGAGGGCGTCTGCAGCACCGGCTCGTCTCGGGTCTCGATGAGGCCGGTCAGATCGACGGTGCGTCCGTCGAGGTGCAGCTGCCGGGCATCGAGATCGAGTACGGCCCAACGGCCGCCGACCGAGGTGATCTGCACATCGGGGTCGCCGACGATCGGTTCGATCTGCCATCGGGCGGCAACGGTCTCGGCCTCGGCCGCATCGACCCTCGCCACCACACCTGTCGACGGCGTGTATGCGAAGAGGGTTCCCTCGGCATCGACCGAGGTCACCGACCCTTCACCGAAGGTGAGCATCGGCTCGGCGTCGGCGTCGAACTGCTCGAACTCCGAGACGGGCGCCGACCAGACGTCGCCCCCGGCCGAGAGGATCACCCGTGCACCGGCCAGGGCGAGCGACACGTCGTCGGGCGGTACGGCGACCGTCTTGGTGAGGCTCGAGGTGGTCGCATCGATGATGCCCACGGTCGCCCGGTCGGGATCGAGCACGAGCACCGTGGATCCGCGTTGCACGATCTCGGCGCCCGTGGCCCCGTTTTCGACCACCGAGTTCAGTTCGAGCACGGCGGTGTTGGCCCGCCCGACGGATTGGAGGCGGTCGCTCGCCACCCAGACCGCCGCGTCACCGAGATCGACGCGCTGGGCCGCGTAACCGCCTGAGGCGATCGCGACGCCCGCGACGAGGGCGACGACCGCCGTGGTCGTCACCGCGGTGATGACCGCGGACCGCGGACGTGCGAGGCGTGGCAGACGTGCCATCACGCCCCCTCGTCGACGCCGACGCCGACGACGACTTCGACGCAGCGTTCGGCACTCGGCCGGCCCGACTTGCCGTCGCGGGTGACCGTGACGCTCGCACAGACCCGGTCGCCTTCGGCCGCGGGCACGGTGAGACGTGGCTCGCGCTGCATGGGCGTTGCCGTGCCGTCGACGGTGACGATGTACGCGTCACCATTCTGGATGCCGGGGTCGTTCCATGAGAACGTCACGGCGTCGGTTTCAGCAACCCCCTGCACGTCGGCGACCACTGGAATCGAGCGTGCCCCTTGGATCACGGCGTACGCACCCGCGCCGACAAGCGCGATGAGGAGTGCGGAGACGATCGAGATGCCCCATGCCAGCCGGCGGGTCGTCGGTGGTGCGGTGCGGGCACGGCTGGTGCTGGGTTCGTGCGGGCGTGAATCCGCGCTGCGCTGCGGCGAGCCGTGCGCGGTGTCGGTGGAGCGTCGCCGTCGTCGCCCGGCGTTGTCGTCGATGCCGTGGCTTCCGCTGATGCGGGTTCGTTCGTCGAGGTCGACAGCCGTCGCAAGCGCCCAATCGTCCATCGCGACTTCGAGCGGGGTCTGTGCGAGCCCGAGTTCCTCCTCGACGGATTGGAGATCGCGAATGAACTCGAGGGCGCTCGACTGGCGGCCAGACGGCTTGCGCGACATCGATCGGGCGAGCACCGACTCGAAGCTCTTCGGCACATCGACGCGGCCGGTAGGCGCGAATTTCGCCTTGTCGATGCGCGTCATGAGTGCACCCGAGCCGTTGTCACCGTCAGGGACCTCGAACGGGCTGCGCCCTGCGAGCAGCGAGTACACGGTCGCCCCGAGCGACCACACCTCGCTCGCCACCGTGCCCGATACCTCGTCATGGAGCACTTCGGGCGCGGACCAGGGAATCGACAGGCCGACGGCGTCACTGGCCTCCGCCTGGCCGAGCGTCGCCGCGATGCCGAAGTCGGAGAGCACCGGATGGCCGAACGCCGTCGTGAGGATGTTGGAGGGCTTGATATCGCGGTGCAGCACACCCTGCCGGTGGGCGGTCTCGACGGCACTGGCGATGCGGACGCCGACCGCGAGCACCTCGGCGATCGGCAGTTGCACCGACCGGTAACGCTGTCCGAGCGACGCCGAGCAGTACTCCATCACGAGGTATGGACGACCGTCGGCCGCCACGCTCGCCTGATACACCGTGAGAATCGACGGATGCGAGGAGAGTTGGGCCATGAGGTTCGCCTCGGCTTGGAACATCTGGCGCAGTTCGTCGTTCACGACCTCCGCGAGGAGCACCTTCACCGCGACCAGGCGCCTCGGCATGTTCTGTTCGTAGAGGAACACATCGGCGAACCCGCCGGAGCCGAGTACGCGGATGAACGCGAACCCGGGCAGATTCGGCGCGGTGGACGGCAATCGACGCGACACGATCCTCCTGCCTGCCTGCTCGGGTCGATGGATCGCCGCCCCGGTTGCCGGCGGCGCCCGGTGCCACCATTGTATTGCGGTCACGGATGCCGCGGCAGCGGCTCTGCACAAGGCCGCTGCCGGCCCGAGGCATCCGTCAGGCGTACTCGGCTTCGCCGTCGACGGGGCGTTGCACCCCCGGCGGCCGCACGACCTTCAGCACGTCGACGATGATGGCGGTCACATTGTCGCGGCCCCCGTTGCCGAGCGCGGCTTCGAGCAGCTGCCTGGCGGCCTTTTCGGGTTTGGGATTGGCAACGAGGAAGTGGCGGATGCCGTACGAGGTGAGCTCTTTCGTGAGGCCGTCGGAGCAGATCAGCAGGCGCATGCCTGGTTCGACGGCGATCGCACGATAGTCGGGGATCGGCGCTTCGTGGAATCCGACGGCGCGAGTGATCACATTGGAGTGCGGATGCGTATCGGCCTCTTCACGGGTGATCTGTCCAGCGTCGACGAGCTCCTGCACGATCGAGTGATCCACCGTGAGCTGCTCGAGCACGCCTCCGACCAGTCGGTAGACGCGGGAGTCGCCGATGTTGAACACGATCCAGGCGGGTTCGTCGGAGATCGTCCCGAGGGCAGCGCCCGTGACCGTGGTGCCGCTTCCCTCGTCGGTGACGCCGGCGCCGCGCCCCATGTCTTGCACAGCGAGCCGGAGCGCCTGGTCGATCTCGGGTGTGCCGACGAGCGTCTTGCCGCCGTGCTCGGCGAGGCGGGTGACCACCGCTGCGCTCGCGAAATCGCCGGCCGCGTGGCCGCCCATGCCGTCGGCCACGGCGAAGATCGGCGCTTGCGCGATGAAGCTGTCTTCATTGACCTCTCGTCGCAGGCCGGTGTCGGTGACGGCGGCCCATGCGAGGGTGATCTCGGTGCCGTCGGGCAGCGAGATTCGATGACGGGCGTTGCCATTGCCGATCTGCGTCACCTGTGAAGCCTGCTGTCTGTTCGGGTCATACGCTGGGAGAGCCCTGGGCGGAGAGGATCTCGATGATCGTACCGTCTCCGAGGTCGAGGATGGTGCCCGGAACCACCACGATCGATTCTCCGGCACGCAGCCGGCGGCTACCCGACGGCGTGCGGAGAATCGTTCCGTTCGTGGATCGCAGATCGGTGGCGACGAGGCGCGTGCCGACGATGCGCAGTTCGAGATGGGTGCCCGACACGACTCCGCCGGGCGACTCGACCGTGAGCAGCTCGGGCGGTGCGCCCGAGGCCGGGATGCGCGGTGGCAGTGGTCGCCGCCCGATCAGCACCGGAGCAGTCACCACCGACGGCGTCCCATGGCCGATTCGGAAGCGGGGGGCGGTCACCACCTCGGGCGGCACGCTCGGTTCCGAGGGCGCCGAGGGTTGCGAGGGCGCCGAGGGCGCCGGGGGCTCGTCTGCTGTGCGGCCGGGTGGCGCGACGATTCCGCCCTGCTGCAGCGCGATTCCGGACGCGCCGGGCTGCGCCGTGCGACTCAGGCGCGGCGTGAGCACCGTATCGGCCACCGCCTCGTGCCAGCCCGACTCGGCGCGGCGCGGCGCGAGGATCGTGTCCGCATCGAGCCACGTGCGCTCGGCGGCATCCGTCGCTTCGTGCTGTGACGCCGGCCACGACCACTCGATCGCCGACGCCCTGAGGCTCGCCCGCGCATGCACGACAGGGTCGGTGCCGACACCGACATGATCGAGTGCCGAACCGGCATCGGTGATGCGAAGTGCGACGACGTCATCGAATTCGGCGAGATGCCACGGCCGGATGCCGCGCGCATCGAAGCGCCGACTGCCGCCCGGGGAGGCGAGGTCGACGACCGCATCGCCGCGCACCACCGCCGTGACGCTCGTGGTCGCACCCGCATCCCACCAGACGACGCCGAACGACTCGATCGGGTCGATTCGGCCCGATGGGATCAGGCCGACGAGTACCTCGAGCTGGAGTTCGAGTTCGCTCGCCACTTCGGCGAGCGCGATCAGCACTCGTTCGGGGGCGGGCGCGGCGAGAGCGGCGATGAACCGGTCGCCGACGATGACGTCCCACGCGGGTGCGCCGGCGTTCGCCGAACTCGAGACCCCTCCTGCAACCATGCCGAACATTCTGGCACCGTGGAGCGCGAGGCACGAGCCGTTGAGGATGGCTCGCACCTCGTCCGCGTCATCGAGAGGATTCCGCAGCCGAGGCCCCGCCTGCCGGTCGACGGGTTCATCGGGCGCTGAACGCCCATTCCGGCAACGCGCCGCTGCCGATGTAGGCAGCGAGCAAGCCCGCCATCGAGTGGCCCGGTTCCAACTCGAGCGCACGATCGATGAACGCCCCGGCCGCCGAGCCGCGACCGAGCGACCAGGCGAGCCAGGCTGCGATGCAGAGCGGCGCGATACGGTGGCTCGCCGGAGCGTTCGCGATCAACGGACGCAGCACCGCGAGCGCTCGCTCGACGCGCCGCGGATCCGGACGGAGGCTCGACTGTCCGAGCAGGAGCCGGGAGAGCATCTCGCTGATCTCGCCGGTGACGCCGTCGGCCATCTCTCGAAGCACGAGGCTCTCGACGCTCTGATCGCGCGGTTCGGCGCGGTCGGCCGTCGCCATCGCGTCGTCGTACGCGGCCTCGCCGACCACCACGCCGAACGCGAACTGCAGCATCATCGCGTCGCGGAGGGCGGGCAGGGAGACGAGATGCAGGAACCAGGCGAGGCGGATCGCGGGCTGGGAGGAGTCTCGAGCCACGAGTGACTCGACGAGCGTGACGGGATCGCTGTTGCGACCGAGGCGGACGAGCGCGTCAGCTCGCGCCTCGCCTGCGAACTCGCCGAGTGCGGAGGCGAGCGCCGCTGCCGCGGTCGGATCTGCTTCGGGCAGTTCCCCGGACTCGCCTGCCGAGGCCAGCACCTTCGTCTCCGGTGGGGTCAGTCGCGTCACGGGACTCTCGTCGATCAATGCGAGCGGATGCCCCGTCGCGGGTGTCTCGTCGTCGAACAGCGACCCCCATGCATCCGCCGCCCTGCACAGCGCATCGCGAATGCCGTACCCGGCCTGCTCGGCGCGCTTGGCGATCATGCCGAGGAGTGCTCGCTCGGGCAACCCTCGCCGGGCGTCGAAGCGCGCGTCGGTGTAGACGATCGGCACGATCGCATCGACACCGCTCATGCGGCACAGGGTGCCGACGACCGCCGCGACGAGCGGCGCACGGTCACGGGCGCGCCGTGGCAGGTCATAGCGCAGTACACCGACCGAGCGATTGCCGGCGAACGCGACGCACACGAGGGAGCGCTCGGGCCGGAACCCGGCGAGCGACGGAACGAGGGCGAGGAAGTCGTGCGCCGCTTCGGCGCGGATGATGGTCGTCATGCGATGAGCGTGACGCCGCATTCGTTGTCGATGAGGCTCCGGTGGCGATCCGTGGACGGTCGCCGAGGTTCCGCACCTGTCGAGGAAGAGTCGCCATCGGAGCAGCGCTCGATCGCACTCACTCCTCCTCCACAGGACCGGGGTGACGCCGACTCTCCGCCATGTCCGATTCCCGCGAGCCGCTGTCGGGCGCCACGACTACTCTCGAAGTATGACCAACGTGTTCCTCATCCGCCTCAGCAGCCCGATCGGGCGCATAGAACTCGTCGCCGACGACGAGGCCGTCACAAGTCTCTCCATCGAGAGCGGCGGCGTGCTCCCCCACGACGCTCTCGCCGAGCGCCCGAACGCCGTGCTCGAGCAAGCGCGCGATCAACTCGCCGAATACTTCGCCGGCCGACGCCTCGACTTCGATATTCCGGTGCGTCTGCGCGGCACACCGTTCCAACAAGCCGTCTGGGGCGCACTCGAACGACTCCAATGGGGCGAGGCCACTTCGTACGGCGCCCTCGCCGCCGCGGTCGGTCGCCCCGGCGCGGCGCGTGCCATCGGCGGCGCCGTCGGAGCCAACCCGGTTCCCATCATCGTCGGCTGCCATCGAGTGCTCGCGTCCGACGGGCGCATCACCGGGTACTCGGGTGGTGAAGGAGTGCCGACGAAGCTCTGGCTGCTCGGCCACGAGCAGATCGGGTTCGCCGCGTGAGCGTCATTCCCCGGGCCGAGATCATCGTCGGCGACGACGGACTCGCCCGATGCGGCTGGGGTGCGAGCGACCCCGAGTACCGCCGGTATCACGATGAGGAGTGGGGCACACCACAGCACGATCCCGTGCGACTCTTCGAGAAGGTCTGCCTCGAGGGGTTCCAGGCCGGTCTCTCCTGGATCACGATTCTGCGTCGTCGTCCCGCGTTCCGCGAGGTGTTCCACGGCTTCGACGCAGTGCAGGTCGCTGCGATGGGCGACGACGACGTCGCGCGGCTCCTCGACGACGAGCGAATCATCCGACATCGGGGCAAAATCGAGGCGACGATCCAGAACGCGCGCGCCACGCTCGAACTCGACGTGCCGATCGACGAGCTGTTGTGGGGCTTCGCTCCAGCGCCTCGTGCCACTGCGCCGACCTCGTTCGCTGAAGTGCCGGCCACGACTCCCGAGTCCGTGGCCATGAGCAAAGAGCTGCGCCGTCGCGGGTTCCGTTTCGTCGGCCCCACCACCATGTACGCGCTCATGCAGGCGGCGGGCATGGTCGACGACCATCTCGCCGGTTGCCATCGAGCAACGCAAGCGACAGCGGCGTGAGCAGGGTCCGTCGCTGAGACCTCCCCACCGCGGTCGGTGGCGCATCAGGCACGAAGCAAGATGCTCTCGACGAGTCAGGCGACGAGCTCGAGCTCTTGCGCGCCGGCATCACGTTCTGGAGCGAGCGCCACCGAGAACCCGGCCCCGTGCGCCCAGTCGATCAACTCGGCGATCGACGTGAGCTGCGGACGCGAGGTGAGCACGGCGCGAGTGAAGCGCCCCTTCGCGTGCTTGTTGAAGTGGTTCAGGGCACGACGTCGTCCGCCATCATCGACCGTGACGACCCGCACGAAGACCGAACCATGGCGAACGGGCGCCGGTCCGAGTTCGGCGTACGCCTCCGATCGCAGGTCGAGGATCATTCCCGGCTCGCGCTCGAGCAGCTCGCGGATGGGCGCCCGCCACAGCGACTTGAGCCGCACGTCCGGCACACGCGAATCGTGCGAGAGCCGGTACGCCGGAATCGCATCCAAGGCGCCGATCAGTCCGAAGAGCGCCGAATGCACGACCAGATGATCCGCGGCGAACGACCTGGCCCGCGCATCGAGAGTGGAGGCGTCGAGCGCGTCGAACAACACGCCCGTGTACCGATCGATCGCCGGCATCGTCGGTGAATCGAGCAGCGACCGGTTGCGATCGACTTCGTGCGCGAGCCGTGGTCCGAGTTTGAGCGCCCGCATCGTCGCGGCCGGGTCGCCCGCGAGCTCGACGACGGCAGCAGCCGATACGGCACGCATCGGAGCGAGCGCTCCGAACGAGAGACGATCCAGATCAAGCGGAACGTCGGTGCCGCCGTCGCGTTTGGTCTCGGACGGCGGAAGAAGAAGCCGCACTACGAACCGATGAAGGCGAGCGCTGCGTCGACGTTCGATCCGAGCGATTCGATGCTGTCGATCGTCACGCGTGGCAGCGCCGACGACGGCCCCGTCCACGCGGCATAACCCTCGAGGCTCTGCTCGACGGCCCGCCAGGTGGTCTCCTCGAGGTGCGGGAGCTTGCGCTCGCGCTTCTCGAGACGGTCGCGGTGCAGTGATTCATCGGAGCACACGACCTCGATCACCCGCAGTCGCACGTCTGCACGCTCGGCGAGGTCGCGCCACTGCAAGCGTGCAGCCTCGGCCGCGTTCACCGCATCGACGATGACCGTGCGGCCGGAGTCGAGCTCCTTCTCGGCGATCTCCTCGGCAACGAGGTACGCGGCGAGACCCGTCGGCTGATCCGCATCGATGCCGGCACGCAAAATGGCCGACTCGATGGGATCGACCGACACGACGGTGGCGCCGAGGCGGGCACCGATGATCTCACCGATCGTCGACTTTCCCGCGCCCGGCAATCCGGCCATCACGATGAGTTGGGTGACACTCAGGTCCCCGAATTGGCGCTCGATCGACGGCTCCCCCTGCATGCGCGGCTCCTAAGTGAGTTCTGCCCGTGAAGCGACGATCTGCACGGCGTTCGCCTGTACCGAGAGGAATCCGTCTTCAGCACTGGCGGTGATCTTCTCGCCGCCGGGCAGAGTGACGCGCACCTCGCCGCCGGCGAGGATCGCGAGCATCGGCTCGTGACCGGGCAGAATGCCGATCTCGCCTTCGACGGTGCGCGCCACCACCATGGTCGCCTCGCCCGACCAGACCTGCTGGTCGGCCGAGACGACGCTCACGTTGAGGGCGGCCATGTTCAGCCGTTCTCCTTCTGAATCTGAGCCCACTTCTCTTCGACGTCGGAGATGCCGCCGACGTTGAAGAAGGCCTGCTCGGCGACGTGGTCGAACTCGCCCTTGGCGATCGCGTCGAACGACTCGATCGTGTCCTTGAGCGGCACCGTCGAGCCTTCGACGTTGGTGAACTTCTTCGCCATGTAGGTGTTCTGCGAGAGGAACTGCTGGATGCGGCGTGCGCGCGACACCGTGATCTTGTCTTCCTCGGAGAGCTCGTCGACACCGAGGATGGCGATGATCTCCTGCAGTTCCTTGTTCTTCTGGAGGATCTGCTTGACCGTCGTGGCCACGCGGTAGTGGTCTTCACCCAGGTAACGGGGGTCGAGGATTCGCGAGGTCGACGTCAGCGGGTCGACCGCCGGGTAGAGACCCTTCGATGCGATCTCACGCGAGAGCTCGGTCGTCGCGTCGAGGTGGGCGAAGGTCGTGGCCGGGGCCGGGTCGGTGTAGTCGTCGGCGGGAACGTAGATCGCCTGCAGCGAGGTGATCGAGTGGCCACGGGTCGACGTGATGCGCTCTTGGAGCACACCCATCTCATCGGCGAGGTTCGGCTGGTAGCCCACGGCCGACGGCATGCGGCCGAGCAGCGTCGAGACCTCGGAACCTGCCTGGGTGAAACGGAAGATGTTGTCGATGAAGAGCAGCACGTCTTGCTTCTGCACATCGCGGAAGTACTCCGCCATGGTCAGGGCAGACAGCGCCACGCGCAGACGCGTTCCGGGCGGCTCGTCCATCTGGCCGAACACGAGAGCGGTCTTGTCGAAGACGCCCGCCTCTTCCATCTCATGGATGAGGTCGTTGCCCTCACGGGTGCGCTCGCCGACACCGGCGAACACGGACACACCGCCGTGGTTCTGCGCGACGCGCTGGATCATCTCTTGGATGAGGACCGTCTTGCCGACACCCGCACCGCCGAAGAGGCCGATCTTGCCGCCCAGTACGTAGGGCGTGAGCAGGTCGATGACCTTGATGCCGGTCTCGAACAGCTGGGTCTTGGACTCGAGCTGGTCGAACGCCGGGGGCTTGCGGTGGATCGGCCAGCGCTCGGTGATCTCGATCTGCTCGCCGGGCGCACCGTTGAGGATCTCGCCGGTGACGTTGAAGACCTTGCCCTTCGTGACGTCGCCGACCGGAACCGAGATCGGCGCGCCGGTGTCGGACACCTCTTGGCCGCGCACCACACCGTCGGTGGGCTTCAGCGCGATGGCGCGAACCACGTCGTCGCCGAGGTGCTGTGCGACCTCGAGGGTCAGCACCGTCGTGGTGTCGCCGATCGTGATCTCGGTCTTCAGCGCATTGTAGATCGCCGGGATCGAGTCGTGCGGGAACTCGATGTCGACGACGGGGCCCGTGACCCGGGCGACGCGGCCGACGGCGCCGGCCACTGGCGCGGCCGCGGCCGAGGCGGTAGCGGTGTCAGTCATGTGTTCTCTCTCTTCGTAAGGGGCTACTTGGCGGACGACAGTGCGTCAGCGCCGCCCACGATCTCGGAAATCTGCTGGGTGATCTCGGACTGACGCGCGTTGTTCGCGAGGCGCGTGTAGTCCGTGATGAGCTTGTCGGCGTTGTCGGATGCCGACTTCATCGCCTTCTGCGTCGCGGCGTGCTTCGCTGCCGACGACTGCAGCATGGCGTTGTAGATGCGGCTCTCGATGTAGACCGGGAGCAGGCCGTCGAGCACCGTCTCGGGGTCGGGCTCGAATTCGTACAGCGGGAACACCTCGTGCTTGGCGTCGGGGACCTCTTCGCTCTCGACGACCTCGAGGGGAAGCAGCCGGGTGACGACCGGAACCTGGGTGATGCGGCTCACGAACCGGTTGTACACGATGTGGATCTCATCGACACCGCCATCGGAGGAGTCCCGCAGGAACGCCTCGAGCACGGCATCGCCGATCTCTCTCGCGGTATCGAAGTCAGGGCTGTCGGTGCCGCCGACCCAGCTCCGCTCGAACGAGCGTCGCCGGAACTTGAAGTACCCGACGGACTTGCGGCCGACGAGGAAGTACTCGACGTCTTTGCCCTGGCTCTTCAGCAGCTCGGTGAGTTCTTCGGCCTCACGCAGCACTTGCGAGTTGAAGGCGCCGGCGAGACCACGGTCTGACGTGAAGATCACGACTGCCGCACGGTCGATGCGCTCGGGCTCCGTCGTCAGCACGTGTGCGACGTTCGAGTAGCTCGCGACCGCCGACACCGCTCGGGTGATCGCCGTCGAGTACGGCTCGGACGCCGCGACCCGCGCCTGCGCCTTCTGGATCCGCGAGGCCGAGATCAGCTCCATCGCCCGCGTGATCTTCTTGGTCGTCTGAGCAGACTTGATCTTCTGCCGGTAGACCCGAAGCTGCGATCCCATGTTTCTCCTGTGTCCTGACTTCCTGGTGCTGAGGCTCTCGAGGCGACCCCGTGAGGTCCGTTCCCTTCGAGAGCCTCAGGGAACGAGGAATGACTAACGGCGACCCTTGACGATCTTCTCCTGGACGACGTCTTCTTCAGCGATCGCCTCGAACTGCTCCGAGCCCACCGAGGCGAGCGGCTTGCCCTCGCCCGTCTGGAACTCGAGCTTGAATGCGTCGACGGATGCCTCGAGCTCGGCGACGATCTCGTCGGAGAGCTTGTTCGTCTCGCGCAGCGAGTTCAGCACCTCGCTGTTCCGGGCGAGGTAGTCGTGCAGCTCGCTTTCGAAACGCAGGATGTCTTCCACCGGAACCTCGTCGAGCTTGCCCTTGGTACCGGCCCAGATCGAGACGACCTGCTTCTCGACCGACATCGGCGAGTACTGGGGCTGCTTGAGGAGCTCGGTGAGGCGGGCGCCGCGGGCGAGCTGACGGCGGCTGGCCGCGTCGAGGTCGGACGCGAACATCGCGAACGCCTCGAGCGAGCGGTACTGCGCGAGCTCGAGCTTCAGCGTGCCCGAGACCGTCTTGATCGACTTGACCTGGGCGTCGCCGCCGACTCGGGAGACCGAGATGCCGACGTCGACCGCCGGGCGCTGGTTCGAGTTGAACAGGTCGGACTGGAGGAAGATCTGGCCGTCGGTGATCGAGATCACGTTGGTGGGAATGTACGCCGAGACGTCGTTCGCCTTGGTCTCGATGATCGGCAGACCAGTCATCGAACCGGCGCCGAGCTCGTCGGAGAGCTTCGCGCAACGCTCGAGCAGACGCGAGTGCAGGTAGAAGACGTCACCGGGGTATGCCTCGCGTCCCGGCGGGCGGCGCAGAAGCAGGGATACGGCGCGGTAGGCCTCGGCCTGCTTCGACAGGTCGTCGAAGATGATGAGCACGTGCTTGGAGTCGTACATCCAGTGCTGGCCGATGGCCGAGCCGGTGTACGGCGCGAGGTACTTGAAGCCGGCCGGGTCCGAAGCGGGAGCGGCGACGATCGTCGTGTACTCCATGGCGCCGGCGTCTTCGAGTGCGCCCTTCACGCCCGCGATCGTCGAGCCCTTCTGGCCGATCGCGACATAGATGCAGCGCACCTGCTTGTTGACGTCGCCCGACTCCCAGTTGGCCTTCTGGTTGATGATCGTGTCGATCGCGATGGCCGTCTTGCCGGTCTGGCGGTCGCCGATGATGAGCTGACGCTGGCCGCGGCCCACGGGGATCATGGCGTCGATGGCCTTGATGCCAGTCTGCAGCGGCTCGTGCACCGACTTGCGCTGCATGACGCCCGGCGCCTGCAGCTCGAGGGCACGACGGCCCTCGATGCCGGTGATCTCGCCGAGACCGTCGATCGGGTTGCCGAGCGGGTCGACGACACGGCCGAGGTACCCCTCGCCGACGGGGACGGAGAGGACCTCGCCCGTGCGGGTCACCTCCATGCCCTCTTCGATGCCGGTGAACTCGCCGAGCACGACGACGCCGATCTCGTCTTCGTCGAGGTTCTGCGCGAGGCCGAGCGTGCCGTCGGCGAAGCGGATGAGCTCATTCGCCATCACCGAGGGCAGGCCCTCGACGTGCGCGATGCCGTCGGCTGCGTCGGTCACGTACCCGACCTCGGTCTTCTGCGTCTGGCCGGGTTCGTACGACGAGACGAACTCCGAGAGAGCCGAACGGATCTCTTCGGGGCTGATGGTGAGTTCTGCCATTGTCTTTTCCCTTTTCTGTACCGGTTGTACAGCTACTGGTGTGTCGCGGCGCGGACGCCGGTCGTATCAACCGGCGTCAGCCGGCAAGCTTCTGCCGCAGCGAACTGAGGCGGGAGGCGACGCTGCCGTCGATGACGTCGTCGCCGATCTGCACGCGGACCCCGCCGAGCACGGCGGGATCGACGATGATGTCGAAGCGGACACGGCGGCCCGACTGAACCGCGAGGCCCTGCTCGAGCCGGCCCAGCTGGGCGGCGCTGAGCTGGACCGCGGTCGTGACCGTCGCGATGTCGAAACCGCGCTGGTCGGCGACGACGGATGCGCCGTGGCGGAGCAGTTCGCCGATGCGGCGGCCGCGGGGCTGCTGCACGAGATGCGCCACGATCGCGACCGTCTGCGGCGATGCCTTGCCGATGAGGAGGCGATCGACGATCTTCGTCTTGGCCGCGGGATCGCCGAGCTTCGAACCGAGCGCGAGCTCGAGTTCTGCATCGGTGGCGACGGCACGTTCGAACGCGAACAACTCGGCGTCGATCTCGACGCCGTCGGGAGCCGAATCCGCGGCGACGCGGATTCCGAGCTCTTCGATGCCGGCGAGGAAGTCGTCTCCGGAGGACCATCGGTGCGACGCCGCGCTCACCAGGAGCGAAGCGGCCTCGGCCGGGATGCGAGAGCCGAAGATCGTCTCGACGAGCGCACGCTTCTGTGCAGCGTCGGCCTCGGGGTCGATGAGTGCCGTGCGCAGATGCGCGGACTCCCCGATCACCCGGCCGGCGGCGAGAAGCGCCTCGGCGACCGGGAGCTCTGCGCGACCGAGCTCGGCCAGCGCAGCCCGCGATGCGTCGAGAGCTCCTCTTGTAGCGCTACCCATGGACTACTTCTTCCCTCCGGCGGCGGCCTCTGAGGCCTCCAGGTCGGCGAGGAACCGGTCGACGACCGCAGTCGCCTTCGCGTCGTCGGAGAGCGACTCCCCGATGACACCCGATGCGAGGTCGATGGCGAGCGTGCCCACCTCGGAGCGCAGCGAGACGAGAGCCGACTGGCGCTCGGCCTCGATCTGCGCCTGTGCGCTCGCGGTGACGCGTGCGGCCTCGACGGTCGCGGTGTCTTTCGCCTCGGCGACGATCTTCTTGCCGTCGTCGCGAGCGGTCTCACGGATGCGACCGGCCTCGGTGCGCGCGTCGGCGAGCTGGGCGGTGTACTCCTCGAGAGCCGCCTCGGCCTTGCGCTGCGCCTCGTCGGCCTTCGCAATGTTGCCCTCGATCGCCTCGCCGCGCTCGTCGAGCAGCTTCTGCACGCGCGGCAGCACGTACTTCCAGAAGAAGATGAGGATGATGACGAAGCAGACCGACGACCAGATGATGTCGTACAACTCCGGAACGACCGGGCTGTGGGTCTCGCCACCCTCGGTTGCAGCGCTCAGTACTGCATGAAGCACGTTGGCCTCCTCAGTTGGGGCGAGTGGATCAGACGAAGATGAAGTAGGTCGCGATGCCGATGAAGGCGAGCGCCTCGGTGAAGGCGATACCGATCCACATCAGCACCTGGAGGCGGCCGGCGAGCTCGGGCTGGCGAGCGACGCCCTCGATCGTCTTGCCGACGACGATGCCGACGCCGATGGCCGGGCCGATTGCCGCGAGGCCGTAGCCGACCGTCGCGATGTTGCCGTTGATCTCAGCGAGAACGGTGGTTGCGTCCACGTTGGGTTTCCTTTCCTAGGGAATGTTCTGGGCGGATGCCCGGGTTCAGTGCTCTTCCGCCACCGCGAGCTGGATGTAGACCGCGGTGAGGAGTGCGAAGACGTAGGCCTGCAGGACGGCGACGAGGATCTCGAACAGCGTGAAGGCGAAGCCGAAGGCCAGCGTTCCGACACCGAGGAGAGTCCACCATCCGCTCATCTGCACGACGAAGAACTGGGTCGCGGCGAAGAAGAGCACGAGCAGGAGGTGCCCGACGATCATGTTCATCATGAGTCGGAGCGTGAGGGTGATCGGGCGGATCACGAATGTCGAGATGAGCTCGATCGGCGTGACGATGATGTAGACGGGCCACGGAACACCGGAGGGGAAGAGGGAGTTCTTGAAGAAGTTCTTGGGGCTCTTCTTGACGCCCGCGTAGATGAAGGTCACGTAGGCGACAATCGCGAGCACGAGCGGCACGCCGATGACCGATGTGCCGGCGATGTTCAGGAACGGGATCACACCCGTCAGGTTCATGAAGAGCACCATGAAGAACATCGTCGTGAGGATCGGCAGGAACCGCTTGCCGTCTTTCTTGCCGAGCAGGTCGTCGGCGATGTTCACCCGCACGACATCGAGACCCATCTCGACGAGGCTCTGGAACCGGCCGGGCACGACGCGCATGCGCCGGGTGCCGAGCCAGAACACGAGGAGCAGGGCTGCGACCGCGACGAAGCGGACGAGCATGATGCGGTTGATCTCGAAGGGGGTGCCTTCGAAGAACAGCGCTCCGGGGAAGAATTCGTCGATCGACGGCCCGTGGAAGCCACCATCATCGGTTGACATCGGAACCAGCAGGTTCAGAGCGTTAGCTAACAGCGCTTTCTCCTGTTTCGGGGCGTGGAGCTCGGCTCTCGCGGCGACGAACATGGACCGCGGTCGACCCGTGCGTGAGCAGGGCAGAACCGTGGGGGGATCCCCATTACTCTAGCAATACTTCGGGCTGCGGCCGAATCGCCGAGGGCGACTCAGTCATCGCTCGGCGCCTTCGGCAACTCGACGTCGCTCACGTACGGCAACCGCGACTTCGTGACGACCAGCACGTCGACGACGAGCGAGGCGATGACGCCCGCGACGAGGCTGAGGAAGAGCACCGTGGTGTTCAGCCAGGCCGCCTCGCGGAGCACCACGACGAGCACGATGAAGACGATGAACTTCAGGATCCATCCGCCGAGCACGATGCCGAAGAACGCGCCCACGAAGAGATCGCTCGAGGCGAATCGGTTGGCGGCGAGGATGCTCGCCGCCGTGATGCCCATGAAGATGACGGCCATGAGCGTGCCGATCAGCGCGCCGAGGAGGCCCGGCACGCCGGCGAACACGAGACCGAGCACGGCGCTGACCACGAGGATCACCCCGGCGAGCAGTGCCCCCCACGCGAGCGCCTTGCGCAGCACGGGGTTCGAGGTCGGGGTGCGGTCGGGTTCAGCTCGTGCGTCGCTCATCGTGCTCCAGTTCGGGGTCGCCCGATTCTACCGGGCGGCCCTGAACGAGCACCGGGCTCGCGGATGCCTCGGCGCCCTCGAGCTCGTCGGCACCGAGCGCCGCGTCATCCGTCTCGGGAATCTCGGCCTCAGCGGCCACCGTCAGCCGCTTGCGACGGCCGAGCGGGGCGAGCGTGATCGCCGCGCACACGAGGAATCCGATGCCGATCAGCGCGAGTGCCCATGCCGAATCGATGCCGAAGTAGACGGGGAAGACATAGGTCAGCAGGCAACCGATCGAGGCGACCGCTGTCCATCCGTAGAAGATCAGCACCGCGTTCAAGTGTGAGTGCCCCATGTCGAGCAGTCGGTGGTGCAGGTGCTTGCGGTCGGCGGCGAACGGCGACTTGCCCGCGCGGAGCCGGCGCACGACGGCGAGTGCGAAGTCGAGGAGTGGGATGACGAGCACCGCGAACGGCAGCAGGATCGGGATGAACGCCGCGAACAGCTGGTCGAAGCCGACCCCGGTCGGGTTGAGCTGCCCGGTGACCGCGATCGCGGAGGTGGCCATGAGCAGGCCGATGAGCAGCGCCCCGGCATCGCCCATGAAGAGCTTGGCGGGGTGCCAGTTCAGCGGCAGGAACCCCGCGCACGCGCCGACGAGCACGATCGCGATGAGCGACGCGAGGTTGAAGTAGTTCAGCGGCGACGTCTGCTGCACCAGCAGGTAGGTGTAGAGGAAGAACACGCCGTTCGCGATGAGCGTGACGCCGGCGACGAGACCATCGAGACCGTCGATGAAGTTCACGGCGTTCATCACGAGCACGATGACGAACACGGTGAGTACGGCACTCATCCACGACGATCCGACGGTGATGCCGCCGATCGGCAGCGAGTAGATGGTCACGCCCTGCCACGCGATCAGGCCCGCGGCGATGAACTGTCCGGCGAGCTTGGTGGTCCAGTCGAGGTCCCAGATGTCGTCGGCGACTCCGATCAGCACGATGAGCAATGCGGCGCCGAGGATCGCGATGATCTGGCCCGGGTTCTGGAAGACGATCGAGATCACCGAGAACCGCGCGGAGCCGAGCGTCGAGATGAAGGCCGCGGCGCAGATCGCGACGACGATGCCGACGAACATCGCGACGCCGCCGAGACGCGGGGTGGGCCGCGTGTGCACATCGCGCTCGCGGATCTTCGGGTAGAGCCGGTACTTCAGGCTCAGCTTCCAGACGAGGATGGAGCCGCCGAAGGTGACGAGCGCCGTCAGCAGGGCGAGTGCGAGGAACAGGGTCATGAGGCGGCGGTGTCCGTTTCGTCGGCTGATGCCGTGGCAACGTCGGTCGGGCCACCGCCGGAAGCAGGTTCGGCGACGCCGAGGTCGAGGTCCACTGCCGACTCGGACTCGAGTCCGGGCTCCGGCCCTGGCTCTGGCTCCGGCCCTGGCTCGGGCTCGGGCTCGAGCAGCTCCTCCCCCACGACTGCGGCGATGCGTTCGCGGGTGATCACTCCCGCACGTGCGATGCGGAGGCGCCCGCCCTCGCGGGTCAGCCCCGTCGCGTCGACGATCGTCGACGAGGTATCGCCCGCGCGTTCGCCGACGGGTTCGTACGACTGCCCGGCGGCGCCGCCGTCGAGGTACACGGTGACCGCATCGCCCAGCATCTCCGCGGCATCCGCTGCCGTCGTCGCCGACGGCCGGCCCGACAGGTTCGCGGATGAGACTGCGAGCGGCCCCGTCTCGGCCAGCAGTTCGAGGGCGACCGGGTTCGCGGGCATGCGGAGGGCCACGGTGCCGCGGGTCTCGCCGAGATCCCATTGCAGCGACGGTTGCGCGTGCAGGATGACGGTGAGCCCGCCCGGCCAGAATTCGTCGACGAGCGCTCGCACGGCCTCTGGTACCTCGCTCGCGAGCGCGTCGAGCGTCGGGATGCCCGAGATCAGCACGGGCGGCGGTGAGGTGCGCGCGCGACCCTTGGCTTCGAGCAGGCGGGCGACGGCCTTCGCGTCGAACGCGTCGGCGGCCACGCCGTAGACCGTGTCGGTCGGGAGGACGACGAGTTCGCCGCGTCCGATGGCGCCGCGAGCGAGACGCATACCGGTGAGGAGCTCTGAGTCGACCGAGCAGTCGTAGATGGCAGTCATGACCTGCCGATTCTAGACCAGCGGGTCGGGCGCGACGTCGGCGAACAGCGGATGCCGCGGTGCGCTCCGGCACCGCGGCATCCTGTTCAGCACCCTCGTCAGCGACGGCCCGCCTTGCGGCGGAACAGCCAACCGCCCCAGACGACCGACACGAGGAGGATGCCGACGCACCAGCCGAGCGCCCACCAGACGGTGTCGCCGACCGACGTGTCCATCAGGAATCCGCGGATGGTCTCGATGATCGGGGTGATCGGCTGGTACTCGGCGATCCATTGCAGCCACTCGGGCATCGTCTCGACCGGCACGAAGGCGCTCGAAAGGTACGGCAGGAACAGCAGGATGAAGCCGAACCCGCTCGCCGCCTCGGGGCTCGATGCCGCGAGTCCGATCGCCGCGAAGAGGTAGGTGATCGCAAGGATGTAGAGCGCCACCAGGCCGAATGCGGCGAGCCACTCGAGCGGCGTCGCCACTGGGCGGAATCCCACGAGGAGGGCGACGACGATGACGACACCGGTTGCCACGAGGTTGCGCACGAGGCTCGCGACCACGTGACCGGTGAGCACCGCGCCGCTGCGCAGCGGCATCGTGCGGAACCGATCGATGATGCCGGTGGTCATGTCTCGCGAGACCGAGATCGCGGTCGACGAGGCACCGAAGCCGGCGCACAGCAGGATGATGCCAGGCACGACGTAGTCGACGTAGCCGCCCGAGGGGTCGATGGCGTTGCCGAAGATGAAGGTGAACATCAGCATCAGCATCGTCGGCAGCATGATCGCCATGATCATGGCCTCGATGTCGCGCACGGAATGGCGGAAGCTGCGGGCGATGAACGTCGATTCAGCGGTGAACGCGCCGAGCGGCGCGCGAGCCGGCGCACCGGCGACACGGTCGGAGCGGTCGGTGCGGGCGGGAAGAGTGTTGGTCGTCATGGCGGTCACTTCGATTCGATGAGTTCGGGGGCGGATGCCGCAGCGCCGGCGGTGATCGCGAGGAACACGTCGTCGAGACTCGGACGGCGGATGGAGACCTGTGCACCGTCGACCGCGGCCGCCGGAGAACGGTCGAGCTCGTCGATGGCCGAGCGGAGGCCGTGCACACTGCCATCGGTCGGCAGTTCGACGAGCAGGGTGCCGTCGGCTCCGCGGAGCTCGACGACGTCGCCGCCGATACGGGCCTTCAGTTCGTCGGCGGTGCCCTCGGCGGCGACGCGGCCACGGTCGAGCACGGCGATGCGGTCGGCGAGCCGGTCGGCCTCCTCGAGGTACTGCGTAGTGAGGAAGACGGTCGTTCCCGCGTCGGCGAGCGCGCGGATGACGTTCCAGAGCTCCTGACGACTCCTGGTGTCGAGTCCCGTGGTCGGCTCGTCGAGGAACAGGATCGGCACGTCGACGACGAGGCTGAGCGCGAGGTCGAGGCGGCGGCGCATGCCGCCGGAGTACGTGCCGACACGTCGGCGCGAGGCATCCGTCAACTCGAAGCGCTCGAGCAGCTGCGCCGCCCGATCGCGTGCCTGCTGACGTCCCAGGCCCGAGAGCCGGCCCATCATCACGAGGTTCTCCGTGCCGGTCAGCACCTCGTCGACCGCCGCGGACTGGCCCGTGAGGGCGATGCGCTCCTTCATTTCGGTCGGCGCCGTCGCGACGTCGATACCGCCGACCCGTGCGATGCCGGCATCGGGCTTCACGAGCGTCGTGAGGATGTTGATGGTCGTCGTCTTGCCGGCGCCGTTCGGGCCGAGCAGGGCGAACACCGTGCCAGTGGGCACGCTGAGGTCGAGTCCCGCGAGCACGTCGGTCTTGCCGAAGCGCTTACGCAGCCCACGTGCGTCGATCGCGAGGGTCATGGCGTTCTCCATTCCGTAGTCGCTTGCACCTGTGAATATGAGTACGGCGCAAACTGTTTATGTGGTGCACTGTTGTTTAACATATACACAGTTCTAGACTGTCGTCAACACCATCTCGAGAACGGAACCCCAGTGAGCCCTGAGCGAAGCGATCCCGAACTCCCTCGGGCGGTGGCGCTCGCCTGGGGTGTCGCGGCGAACCCCCAGCGCGGCCCCAAGCGCGAACTCTCGATCGAGCGCATCGTCGATGCAGCCATCGAGATCGCCGACGCCGAGGGCCTCTCCGCCGTCTCGATGAGCCGAGTCGCGGCGTCGCTCGGCTTCACGACGATGTCGCTCTACCGCTATGTCACGAGCAAAGACGACCTGATCCTGCTCATGCAGGAGGGTGCCGTCGTTCCTCCGGTACCAGACGAGACGCTCGAGCGCGGGTGGCGCGACGGCATCACCGCCTGGGTGCTTGCGATGCGTGCCGCCTACCGTGAGCACCCGTGGATCGTCGACATCCCGGTCTCAGGCGCTCCGATCACGCCGAACAGCCTGCTCATCGTCGACTGGTTCCTGCGCGAAGTCCGAACCCTCCCCCTGAGCGACGGTGAGAAGATGTCGACGCTGCTCCTGCTCACGAGCTATGCACGAGCCACGGGCGCGCAGGAGCGAGACCTCGGTCGGGCAGCCGCCGCCGCCGACCCGGCGGATGTCAGTGGTGCGAACTTCTTCGAGGCCCTCACCGAACTCGTGACGCCCGAGCGATTCCCCTATCTGAACCCGCTCCTCATCGCGGGTGGCTACGTCGCCGAACCCGGAGCAGACCCCGGAAACACCGACGAAGACTTCTCCTTCGGGCTGGAGCGAATCCTCGACGGCATCGAGTACCACGTCGCACGTATGGAGGCGGGTGCCGTCGCCCGCCCCGAAGAACCGCTTCCGGCATCGCTCGCGCTCCCTCGCGACCCGCGCGTGCGCGACGCCGCCAGGGCACGGCGCGATGCGGAGAAGGCCCTCCGCGAGGCGCAGAAGCGCGAACGCGAGGCGATCAAGCACGCACTCGAACGTGAGAAGAACGCGCACGAACGCGAGAAGAACGCCCGCGAGAAGGCCGAGCGCGCCAAGTAGTCCGGACAGCTCGATGCTCAGCGAACGGCGGTGGTCGCCCGGTCTCGGGTCGTGAGATCGCGGTGGTGCGCGATCGCCCGCCATCCGTCGGCTGCCAGGATCGCGGCGATCTCGGCCGACTGCGTCTCACCGTGCTCGATCACGAGCACCCCTCCGGGCCGCAGCAGCAGGAGTGCGCGCTGCGAGAGCACCCGCACGACATCGAGGCCGTCGGCGCCGCCGTAGAGGGCGCGTTCGGGGTCGTAGAGCCGCACCTCGGGATCGCGCGGCACCTCGCTCAGCGGAACATACGGCGGATTCGAGACGACGACGGCCACGCGGCCGTCGAGTTCGTGCAGCACATCCGCGAGGTCGCCGAAGACGAGCTCGAGGTTCGGAGCGCCGACTGCTTCGACGTTGCGCCTCGTCCAGACGAACGCCTCGGACGAGTTCTCGACCGCCCATACCCGCGCATGCGGAACCTCCGTCGCGAGGGCGAGCGCGATGGCACCGCTGCCGGTGCCGAGGTCGATGCCGATCGGTTCGGGCTCCGCCGCCGAGATGAGCGCGTCGATCGCCAGCTGAGCGACCTGCTCGGTCTCGGGCCTCGGCACGAACACGCCGGGGCCGACCTCGAGCTCGAGACCGCGGAATGCGGCACGACCCGTGACGTGCTGCAGCGGTTCACGGCGTGCACGACGCACGACGAGGTCGGCCAGCGCCGCGGCATCCGACTCGCTCATCTCTGCGCCCACGACCATTCGCGCCTGCACGCCGCCGCGCGAGAGACCGAGCACGTGCCCGATCAGCAGCTCGGCATCGACCTCGGCGTCGCGCACTCCCACCGACGCGAGCGCCGCCACCGTCTCATCTCGGACCTCGCGCAAGGATCGCGCTCGCGCGCCGGGGGTCGTCGTATCCACGCAAAGGAATGTAACGCACTCGCCTCCACCCCGGCCGAACCCTAGGCTGGAGCCGTCGTTCAATCCCGAATCCGAGAGGCATCCTCATGGCGCAGATCTACGAGAACATCACTGAGGTCGTCGGTCGTACCCCGCTCGTGCGCCTGAACCGGCTCACCGAGGGCGCGGGCGCCACGGTGCTGGCCAAGCTCGAGTTCTACAACCCTGCGGCGAGTGTGAAGGACCGCATCGGCGTGGCCATCGTCGACGCCGCCGAGGAGTCCGGCGACCTCGCTCCCGGCGGCACCATCGTCGAGGCGACGAGCGGCAACACCGGCATCGCGCTCGCCCTCGTCGGCGCGGCCCGCGGTTACCGCGTCGTGCTCGCCATGCCCGAGACGATGAGCATCGAACGTCGCGTTCTGCTGCGCGCCTACGGCGCCGAGATCGTGCTCACCCCCGGCGCTGAGGGCATGAAGGGCGCCGTCGCCAAGGCCGACGAGATCGTCGAGGCGACCCCGGGCGCGATCCTCGCCCGCCAGTTCGAGAACGAGGCGAACCCCGCGATCCACTACGCGACGACCGGCCCCGAGATCTGGGCCGACACCGACGGCGGCGTCGACATTCTCGTGTCCGGCATCGGCACGGGCGGCACCATCACGGGCGCCGGCCGCTTCCTCAAAGAGCACAAGCCCGGCGTGCAGGTCATCGCCGTCGAGCCGGCCGACTCCCCCATCCTCACGAAGGGCACGCCCGGCCCGCACAAGATCCAGGGCCTCGGCGCGAACTTCGTGCCCGACGTGCTCGACCGCGAGGTCTACGACGAGGTCATCGACGTCGCCACGAGCGACGCCATCGCGACGGCACGACAGCTCGCGACCGACGAGGCGATCCTCGGCGGCATCTCGTCGGGCGCGGCGGTCTGGGCGGCACTCGAGGTCGCACGACGCCCCGAGAACGACGGCAAGACCATCGTCGTGGTCGTACCCGACTTCGGTGAGCGCTACGTCTCGACGGTGCTCTACGAAGATCTCCGCGACTGAGCGGGCGAGCCGGCAGCAGGCCGCCGGCTCGATCGACCCGGCGGCCGGGCCGGGCGGCAACTGAACGTCGCGCGGGCTGATCGACGCGGCGCCTGATTGACTATGGGCGTGAGCATCTTTCGATCACTCCGCGAAGACATCGCGACCGCGCGCGCCCATGATCCGGCCTCCCGCGGCAACGCCGAGGTGTTCCTCGCGTATTCAGGGCTGCACGCGATCTGGGGCTACCGCCTCAGTCATGCCCTCTGGCGCGCCGGCATCAGGCTTCCGGCACGGTTGCTCTCGCAACTGCTCAGATTTCTGACCGGAGTCGAGATCCACCCCGGCGCAACCATCGGGCGGCGTTTCTTCATCGATCACGGCATGGGCATCGTCATCGGCGAGACCGCGGTCGTCGGCGATGACGTGATGCTCTATCACGGGGTCACATTGGGCGGAAAATCGGCACGCGGCGCCCGACGCGGGACGAAGCGGCATCCAACCCTCGACGACGGCGTGACCGTCGGCGCCGGCGCGAAAGTGCTCGGCGACATCACGATCGGCGCCTGGAGCACGATCGGAGCGAACGCGGTCGTCACGAAGGATGCACCGGCGCATTCGCTCGTCGTCGGCATCCCGGCGACGTTCAAGCCGCTGACGCACGAGACCGCCGACGCCGCACGCGGCATCCACGACTGGCACATCTGACGCCGGTCTGCTGCTTGGCAGAACACTCCCGTTCACCCATGCGTTCGACCTGAGAAACCGCCGACCGGCGCTGCTCGGGTTCGAACAGCAGATGCCCCGGACACGAGTGGTCCGAGGCATCCGCTCGCTGTGCGTCGCCGCTTACTGGTCGCCCAGGTGGGCCAGTCGCGCCTCTTCGTCCGCCTGGATGGCAGACTCGATGATCGGGTCGAGCGCGCCGTTCATGACGTGGTCGAGGTTGTACGCCTTGTACCCGGTGCGGTGATCGGCGATGCGATTCTCGGGGAAGTTGTAGGTGCGGATGCGCTCCGACCGGTCCATGGAGCGGATCTGCGATTTGCGGGCATCGGATGCCGCGGCCGCGATCTCCTCTTGCTGGCGGGCGAGGATTCGCGCACGGAGCACGCGCATCGCCGCCTCGCGGTTCTGCAGCTGCGACTTCTCGTTCTGCATCGAGACGACGATTCCGGTCGGAAGGTGGGTGATGCGCACCGCCGAGTCGGTCGTGTTGACCGACTGACCGCCCGGGCCCGATGAACGGTAGACGTCGATCTTCAGGTCGTTCTGGTTGATGTCGACCTCTTCGGGCTCGTCGACCTCGGGGAAGACGAGCACGCCCGTCGTGGAGGTGTGGATGCGCCCCTGCGTCTCGGTGACCGGCACGCGCTGCACGCGATGCACGCCGCCCTCGTACTTGAGGTGCGCCCAGACGCCCTGCGACGGATCGGTCGCGTTCGACTTGATCGCCACCTGCACGTCTTTGTAGCCGCCGAGATCGGACTCGTTCTGGTCGAGCAGCTCGACCTTCCAGCCCTTGGACTGCGCGTACTGGATGTACATGCGCAGCAGATCGGCTGCGAAGAGGGCGCTCTCGGCGCCCCCCTCGCCACCCTTGATCTCCATGATCACGTCACGGCCGTCGTCGGGGTCGCGCGGGATCAGGAGCCGCCGGAGGCGCTCTTGCGCAGTGGCGAGCCCCTCTTCGAGCGCGGGCACCTCTTCGGCGAACGCCTCGTCTTCTTTCGCGAGCTCACGCGCCGCGGCGAGGTCGTCTTGAGCCTCGAGCCACGCCGAGTGCGCGGCGACGATGCGGCTCAGCTCGGCGTAACGCCGGTTGACCTTCTTCGCGCGCGCAGCGTCGGCATGGAGCGCCGGGTCGGCGAGCTCCTCTTGGAGCTGCGCATGCTCGGCGAGCAGGCTCTGGACGGACTCGAACACGGAAGCCTCAGCGGTGGTCGGTCTCGTGCCCGTGCGCGTTGCCGTGTCCGGGAGCGACCGGCATCGACTTCTGCATGAGCATGAGGAACTCGACGTTCGACTGCGTCTCTTTCAACCGACCGAGCACGGCTTCGAGGGCCTGCTGCTGCTCGAGACCCGCGAGGGCACGACGCAGCTTCCAGGTGATCTTCACCTCGTCGGGCGAGAGGAGCATCTCTTCGCGGCGCGTGGATGACGCGTTGACGTCGACCGCGGGGAAGATCCGCTTGTCGGCGAGCTGACGCGACAGGCGCAGTTCGGAGTTGCCGGTGCCCTTGAACTCCTCGAAGATCACCTCGTCCATCTTCGAGCCGGTCTCCACGAGCGCGGTCGCGAGAATGGTGAGCGAACCGCCGTTCTCGATGTTGCGCGCCGCGCCGAAGAATCGCTTCGGCGGGTAGAGCGCCGAAGCGTCGACGCCGCCGGAGAGAATACGACCGGATGCCGGTGCGGCGAGGTTGTACGCACGACCGAGTCGAGTGATCGAGTCGAGCAGCACGACGACGTCGTGGCCGAGTTCGACGAGACGCTTCGCACGCTCGATGGCGAGTTCGGCGACCGTCGTGTGGTCTTCGGCCGGGCGGTCGAAGGTCGAGGCGATGACCTCGCCCTTCACCGTGCGCTGCATGTCGGTGACCTCTTCGGGGCGCTCGTCGACGAGCACGACCATGAGGTGGACCTCGGGGTTGTTGATCGAGATGGCGTTCGCGATCTGCTGCAGCACGATCGTCTTGCCGGCCTTCGGCGGAGCGACGATGAGACCGCGCTGACCCTTGCCGATCGGTGCGACGAGGTCGATGATGCGCTGCGTGAGCTTGGTGGGCTCGGTCTCGAGCCGCAGACGGTCTTGTGGGTACAACGGCGTGAGGTCGTGGAACTCGACGCGCGCAGCAGCCTCATCGGCGGTCTGGCCGTTGATCGAATCGACCTTCACGAGCGCGTTGTACTTCTGGCGGCTGTTCGAGTCGCTGTCGCGCGGCTGCTTGATGGCACCGACGACCGCGTCGCCCTTGCGCAGGTTGTACTTCTTCACCTGGCCGAGCGAGACGTAGACGTCGCTCGGGCCGGGCAGGTAGCCCGTGGTGCGCACGAACGCGTAGTTGTCGAGCACATCGAGGATGCCCGCGATGGGGATCAGCACGTCGTCGTCGAGGATCTCGGGCTCGAGCTCGTCACCGGCGCCCTGGCCGCGGCGCTTGCGATCGCGGTACCGGTTGCGACGCCCGCCCTCGCCGTCGAGCTGGGCCTGCGCGTCGCGCGCCTGGTTGTCGCGAGTCTGGTTGTCGCGACCTCGGCCGCCCTCGTTCTGCTGCTTGGCCTTGTCGTCATCGCCGCCCTGGCGCGGCTCGCCGGACTTTGCGCCCTGCTCCTCGCCTTTGCGGCCCTGCTGCTCGCCGTTCTGGCGGTCGCCGTTCGAACGCTCGCCGTTCGAACGCTCGCCGTTCTGACGGCCCGACTGGCGCTCGCCCTGCTTCTGCTCGCCTTGCTTCTGCTCGCCCTTCTGGGCGTCGTCGCCGCGGTCGGCACGCTCGCCGCCACGTCGGCCGCGGTTCCGGCTGCGCCCCTGGCGGGGCTCTTCGGTAGCGGTGGCATCACCATCGCCGTCGCCCGACTGGGCGCCGCGGGCACCCTCGCCGGTCGCGGCGGCGAGTTCTTCTCGCACCGCGGCGCGAGCTGCTTCGCGAGCGTCGTCGGTCTCGGGCACGAGGCCGGCGCCGGTGTCGCCGTTGTTCACGTGCTGCACCGCCGCAGTGGTCGCGCTCGTGGCCCGACGGGGCTGGCGTCGCTGCCGGGCGGGGGCCGCGACGACCGGGGTGGTCGAGGCCGCGTCGGCCGCGACATCCGGTGCCGCGATCTCGTCGGCTGCAGCAGCGTCGCGCTCGGGGCGCGTCACGGGGGCCGCGGGTGCCTCGGGCAGATCGAGCTCGATGCGAGGGGTCGCCTCAGGCACGGCCGTAGGTTCGTCGGACGAGGTGTCGCCGAGCGATGCCTCGTGGCCGAGGGAAGCTCCTTGGCCGAGCGATGCCTCTTGATGGGCCTGGATCAGCTCGACGAGCTCACCCTTTCGGCGCTTCGAACCGCCGGCGAGGCCGAGGGACGCGGCGAGCTCTTGGAGCTCGGCGACCTTCAGCGCGGACAGGCGGGCGGTGTTGGCCACGCGGTCGGCGTGGTCGATTCCGTTGGTCACTGGGTATGTTCCTTTCCCCTGACGCAGGAGTTGCGGATACAGGAGAGCTGGTCGCTTGCACGAGCGATGTCGGTGCGCACGAAGGCGCAGACGTGCGCGAGAGCGAAAGCAATAATTTGCCGGGAATTGCACGAGCGAGCGGTGACGCGAACAATGCGTCGCCTGCCGGGTGCGTGTTCAGTCTACCATCACCGAACCGGTGATTCCGACACACGACGCAGCTGTGGAAAGCGGATGCCGCGCTGCTCTCCCTGCGCAATTCAGGTCGGGAGCGGCGCGGCGCGGCGCTGACCCGGCGTGTCGGCGCTGCGACACACCTCCCGACCTGAATTGCTGCGCCCCGTGGGGGCCGCCGTCGTGCGCTCTCAGGTCTTCCGGGCGGCGTCACCTTGGGGCTGCCGCCGTTCGCGGCGGTCGTGAACGCTACGCGTTGAGAACCGTCGCACCCTTGAAGTCCACGGCGAGCGGCAGCGCCTGCCAGGCAGTGTCGGCGGACGCCTCGACCAGCGCGATCGCCGCGGCACGCTCGCTCGGATCGCTCGCGAGCACGAGGATCGACGGGCCCGCGCCCGAGACGACGGCAGGATGCCCCGCCTCGCGCAGCACCCTGATGAGTCGATCGGTCTCGGGCATCGCCTTCGCGCGGTAGTGCTGGTGCAGCTTGTCTTCGGTGGCCTGAAAGAGCAGCTCGGGGCTCTGGATGAGCGCCGCGATGAGCAGCGCCGACCGCGAAACGTTGAAGACCGCGTCTTCGTGGGGCACCGACTCGGGCTGCAGCGAGCGTGCGAGTGCCGTCGACATCTCGTGTTCGGGCACGAGCACGAGCGGCGAAACGCCGCGATGCACGATGAGCTTCTTGTGGCGCGGTCCATCGGGCGTGACCCAGGCGATCGTCAGCCCGCCGAAGAGCGCCGGCGCCACGTTGTCGGGATGCCCTTCGAGCTCGGTCGCGAGATCGAGCAGTTCGTCGGCCGTGAACTCGACGACCCCCTCGAGCAGTCCCTTGGCCGCGATGACCCCCGCGACGATCGCGGCGCCGGACGAACCGAGGCCGCGGCCGTGCGGGATGCTGTTGTGCGCCACGAGCTTCAGCGGCGGCAACGCAACCCCGGCGCGCGAGAAGGCGTGGGCGATGGCGCGCACGACGAGGTGCGACGCATCGAGCGGCACCTCTCCCTCGCCGACGCCGTGCACCTCGATCTCGAGCCGCGGGCCGTCGTGCCCCGTCGACTCGGTCGGCACCGACACCTCGAGATCGTCGTAGCGTGCGAGCGCCAGCCCCAGCGTGTCGAAGCCGGGGCCGAGGTTGGCCGACGTCGCCGGCACCTTCACGAGCACGCGGCGACCGGCGAGCGACGGCGAGACGCCGGCGTCCGTCGCGACGGCGGCGCTCGTCATGACGAGAGTCCGAGCACCGAGGCGATCTGCACGGTGTCGACCGGCACGATGACGGGCTGCACGTCTGAGCCGTCGGCCGTACGAAGGGCCCACTGGGGGTCTTTCAGGCCGTGCCCGGTGACCGTGAGCACGACGCGCGCGCCCGCGGGCACGACGCCGGCGGCCGAGCGCTCGAGGAGCCCGGCGACCGAGATCGCCGATGCGGGCTCGACGAAGATGCCGACCTCGGCGGAGAGGATGCGCTGGGCCTCGAGGATCTTGTCGTCGTCGATCGCGCCGAAGTATCCGTCGGACTCGTCGCGCGCCTGCAGGGCGAGCTCCCACGAGGCGGGGTTGCCGATGCGGATCGCGCTCGCGATGGTGTCGGGGTCTTTCACGGGCTCGCCGCGCACGATGGGCGCCGAACCCGAGGCCTGGAACCCGAACATGCGCGGCAGTCGGGTCGCATTGCCTGCGGCGATGTCTTCGCGGTAGCCGCGCGTGTATGCGGTGTAGTTGCCGGCGTTGCCGACGGGGATGAAGTGGAAGTCGGGCGCGTCGCCGAGCACCTCGACGACCTCGAATGCCGCGGTCTTCTGCCCCTCGATGCGGTCGTTGTTGACCGAGTTGACGAGGTGCACCGGGTAGTTGTCGGCGAGATCGCGTGCGATGTCGAGGCACTCGTCGAAGTTGCCCTGCACTTGGATGAGCCGGGCGTTGTGCGCGATCGCCTGGCTCAGCTTGCCCATCGCGATCTTGCCTTCTGGCACGAGTACCGCGGCCGTGATGCCGGCATGCGTGGCGTAGGCGGCGGCCGATGCCGAGGTGTTGCCGGTCGATGCACAGATGACGACCTTCGCGCCGCGCTCGACGGCCTTCGTGACCGCCATCGTCATGCCGCGGTCTTTGAACGAGCCCGTGGGGTTCATCCCCTCGAACTTCACCCAGACGTCAGCGCCCGTGCGGGCCGAGAGTGCCGGCGCGGGAAGCAGCGGCGTGCCGCCTTCGCCGAGAGTGACGACCGGGGTGGAGTCGGTGACGTCGAGCCGGTCGGCGTATTCGCGGATGACTCCGCGCCACTGGCGCGAATCGGCCTTCGGGGAGATGGGGTTGTTCACTTACGTTCCTTCGACTCGGAGGACGGACGCGACGGATGCGACGACGGGGCTCTGGGCGAGGGCGACGACGGTTTCGGCGAGCGCGGACTCCTTCGCCTCGTGCGTCCCGATGACCAGCGTAGCTCGCTCGGAGCCCTCGCTGACGGTCTGCTGCAACTGCTCGACGGAGACGCCGTGCTCGGCGAAGGTGCGCGCGATCTGCTCGAGCACGCCCGGCTCGTCGGCGACCTCGAGCGTGATGGCGTAGCGGGTCGTGATGCGCCCGATGTCGAGCACCGGCAGCTCGGCGTGCGTCGACTCGGCGGTACCGGGGCCGCCGATCACGTGCCGGCGGGCGATGGCGACGAGGTCGCCGAGCACGGCGGAGGCGGTTTGCACTCCCCCAGCACCGGCACCGTAGAACATGAGCGGCCCGGCAGCGGATGCCTCGACGAACACGGCGTTGTTCGCCCCGTGCACCGCGGCGAGCGGATGGCTGCGCGGCACGAGGGCCGGGTACACCCGGGCGGAGACGCCCTCTTCGCCTGTCTCGGCGTCGGTGAGGCGCTCGCAGATCGCGAGGAGCTTCACGACGTAGCCGGCCCGGCGCGCCGAGTCGACCTGCTCGGCCGAGATGCCCGTGATGCCCTCGCGGTGCACGGCCTCGACGGGCACGCTCGTGTGGAAGGCGAGGCTCGCGAGGATCGAAGCCTTCTGCGCAGCGTCGTAGCCGCCGATGTCGGCGGTCGGGTCGGCTTCGGCGTAGCCGAGCTCGGTCGCAGTCGCGAGCGCGTCTTCGAGCGAGGCACCGGTTTGGTCCATGCGATCGAGGATGAAGTTCGTCGTGCCGTTCACGATGCCGAGGATGCGCTCGACGCGGTCGCCGGCGAGGCTGTCGCGAAGCGGCCGGATGATCGGGATGGCCCCGGCGACGGCCGCTTCGTACGAGAGCTGCGCACCCACCTGCTCGGCGGCGGCGAAGAGCTCTGGGCCGTGATTGGCCAGCAGCGCCTTGTTGCCGGTCACGACGTCGGCGCCCGAGGCGATCGCCTGCAGCACGAACGTGCGGGCCGGCTCGATGCCACCCATGAGCTCGATGACGATGTCGGAACCGAGGATGAGTGCATCGGCGTCGGTCGTGAGCAGCTCGCGCGGCAGTTCGGCATCGCGCTCGGCCTCGACGTCGCGCACGGCGATGCCGACGAGCTCGATGCGGGCGCCGATGCGCTGGGCGAGCTCATCGGAGTGCTCGAGCAGCAGGCGCGCCACTTGCGAACCGACCGAGCCAGCGCCGAGCAGGCCCACTCGGATGGAGCGGTACTCGATCATGCCGGGTTCCCTTCGGTGGTGCGGTCGTCGAGGGCACGGCCGTCGAAGGGCCGGTCGTCGGATGCATCGAGCCCCGCGTCACGGGCGAGCAGCTGCTCTTCGGTCTCACCGTGCACGATGACCCGCGCGAGCCCGTCACGCACGGCGATGACCGGCGGCCGGGGCACGTGGTTGTAGTTGGAGGCGAGCGACCAGCAGTATGCGCCGGTCGCCGGCACGGCGAGCAGGTCGCCCGGGGCGACGTCGCCGGGCAGGTATTCGGCGTCGACGACGATGTCGCCCGACTCGCAATGCTTTCCCGCGACGCGCACGAGTGCGGGTGCCGCGTCGGAGGCTCGTGAAGCGATGCGCGCCGAGTAGTCGGCACCGTAGAGCGCAGTGCGGACGTTGTCGCTCATGCCGCCGTCGACCGACACGTACTGGCGCACGCCGCCCTCGATCGGCACGGGCTTGACGGTGCCAACGGTGTAGATCGTGACGCCGGCGGGGCCGATGATCGAGCGGCCGGGCTCGAAGGCGAGCTTCGGCACGGGCACGTCGTGCTCGCGGCATCCGTTCGCGACCGCGCGCACGATGCCCACGGCGATCTCCTCGATCGGCGCCGGCTCATCGACGGAAGTGTAGGCGATGCCGAACCCGCCGCCGAGGTTCAGCTCGGGCACCGGTGCGACCCGAGAGAGCTCGGCGTGCGCGGCGAGCAGGCGCTCGGCCGACTCGGCGAAGCCCGCCGAATCGAAGATCTGCGAACCGATGTGGCAGTGCAGCCCGAGGAAGTCGAGCGAGGCGTGCGAGCGGATGCGAGCGCCGAGCTCGGCCGCACGGTCGAGGGAGACGCCGAACTTCTGGTCTTCGTGTGCCGTTGCGAGGAACTCGTGCGTCGAGGCGTGCACCCCGCTGTTGACGCGGAGCCGCACCCGCTGCACCCGGCCGGCGCGAGCCGCGGCATCCGCGACCCGTTCGATCTCGATCTCGCTGTCGATGACGATCGCACCGACGCCCGCCGTGACCGCGCGTTCGATCTCGGCGATCGACTTGTTGTTGCCGTGGAAGCCGAGACGTGCCGGGTCGGCGCCTGCGGCGAGTGCGACCGCGAGTTCGCCGCCGGTGCACACATCGACCGCGAGGCCCTCGTCGGTGACCCAGCGCACGATCGCACCCGAGAGGAACGCCTTGCCGGCGTAATAGACCGTCACAGTCGTGCCGATGGATGCCGCGGCGTCGTCGAAGGCCCGTCTGATGCGCGCTGCGCGAGCCCTCGCGTCGGCTTCGTCGACGACGTAGAGCGGCGTGCCGAACTCGGCGGCGAGCGACGCGGCATCGCGGCCCGCGATGACGAGCCCGCCGCCCTCGTCGCGAACGGCGTTCGACGGCCAGACCAACGGCGCGAGCGCATTGGCGTCGGCGGGCACACTGAGCCAGCCGGGAACGGGTGCGGTGGATACCACGGGGAAACCTCACGGGACGGAGACGACGGCACGGACCGCTCGCGGCGAGCGAACCCGGATCGGTTCCTGAAGCCTGCAGTGCGCGCCGACCTTGTGGGTCGGCGTATCGCGAGTCTACCGAGGCTCGTATGCCGGGCCGAATCGGAGACGCCGGTGCTAGCCGCAGCTGCCGGTCTGCTCGAGGCTCTCGGCGTCGAGGGTGAGCCCGTCGGCCTGGAGCCCGATGACCGCGGTACCCGGCATCACCGTGATCGACTCCAGTTGCACACCGGCCGGCAGCCGGTCGGCGACGCACACCTCGAGTGGGTCGCCGCCGAGCAGGCGATCGATCACGCCCGAGACATCGATCGACGCGCCTCCGGCACCGACCTCGACCCCCGCAGGTTCGAGGAGCACCGAGTCGCCGGCCGCGATCGGCGTCGCCGTGATCTGGTAGCTGATCGGCACCCCGAAGAGCTCGAGCTCGCCCTCATATCCGACGGTGCCGTCGCCGAGGGTGAACCCGGCTTGGATGCCGGCGACGGAGACCAGCCGGTTGACCGACTCCTGATCGGCGCTGATGGTCGCCGTCAGGTGTCGCACCGGCGACTCGAAGTCCAGCGGCAGTCCCTCGGCGAGGACCGAGACGTCGATGGGCGCGCCGTCGACGTCCAGTTGCGGCGCCTCGAGCTCGACGCGCTCCATCGTGCCCGTCAGGTATTGGGCGATGACCGAGAACCCGCCGATCGTCACGTCGACGTCGCCCTCGACGCCGTCGGGCAGATTCGACTCGATCTCTTCGGCGACCCGCTGCTCGGCGAGGCTCCGGGCGATGACGTCGGCGATGAGGAACACCGCGATGAGTACCACCAGCACCGCGACCACGACGATCCATGCGCGGGCCGTACGACCGAGCGGGCGTCGGGTGCGCGTGACGGGCCCTCCGAGCGTCGCGGCACCGCTCGAATCGCGGTCGTCGCCGTTGCTGGCCATCTGCGCCTCCGGTTCGGGGTGGTCGGTCACATGCGTTCGGGCGCCGACACTCCGAGCAGATCGAGCCCGTTGCGGAGAACCTGACCCGTCGCATCGTTCAGCCAGAGCCTCGTGTGGTGCAGCTCGCCGATCGGTTCTTCGCCGAGCGGCAGCACCCGGCAGTTGTCGTACCAGCGGTGGTAGAGGCCCGCGAGCTCTTCGATGTAGCGCGCGACGCGGTGCGGCTCACGCAACTCGGCCGCCTGCGCCACGACGCGCGGGAAGTCCTGGAGGGCGCCGAGCAGTGCCGACTCCGTCTCATGGGTCAGCAGCTCGGGCGCGAACGACGAACGGTCGAGACCGATGGATGCCGCGTTGCGGTCGACCGCGCACGTGCGGGCATGCGCGTACTGCACGTAGAAGACGGGGTTGTCGTTCGTGCGGCGCTGCAGGATCTCGGGGTCGATCGTCAGCGGCGAGTCGGCGGGAAAACGCGCCAGCGTGTAACGCAGCGGGTCGGTGCCGAGCCAGGCCTGGAGGTCGTCGTGCTCGATGATGTTGCCCGCACGCTTGGAGAGCCGCGCACCGTTGATCGACACGAGCTGGCCGATGAGCACCTCGATGTCGCGCTCGGGGTCGTCTCCCGCGGCGCCGGCGAGCGCCTTGAGGCGGTGCACGTAGCCGTGGTGGTCGGCGCCGAGCAGGTAGATCTTGTGGTTGAAGCCGCGGTCGCCCTTGTCGAGGTAGTACGCGGCATCGGCGGCGAAGTACGTGTAGACGCCGTTGCTGCGACGGATCACGCGGTCTTTGTCGTCGCCGAAGTCGGTCGTGCGCACCCAAACAGCGTCATCTTCGTCGAAGACGTGGCCCTGGGCGCGAAGCCGCTCGACGGCGGTGTCGATGTCGGAAAGGCCGTCGTCACCCTTCGTCTGCAGTCGACGTTCACTCGTCCACACGTCGAAGTGCACGTTGAAGCGCTCGAGCGAGGCGCGGATCTCGCCGAGCTGCAGCTCGTATGCGATCTCGGTGGCCGCGTGCAGGGCGACTGCGTCATCGAGCTCGAGCAGCTTGGGCTCGCGCTCGAGCACGCGCTTTGCGAGATCGGTGATGTAGCTGCCGGGGTAGCCGCCCTCGGGCGTCGGCTCGCCCTTGGCTGCCGCGAGTATCGAGAGACCGAAGTTCTCCATCTGTTTGCCTGCGTCGTTGATGTAGTACTCGTTGGCGACTTCGGCACCCGCAGCACGCAGCACACGGCCGATCGCATCGCCGAGCGCCGCCCAGCGGGTGTGACCGATGTGCAATGGGCCGACCGGGTTCGCCGAGACGAACTCGAGGTTGATGACGCTGCCAGCGAGCGAATCGCTGTGCCCGAATGCGGGGCCGGCGTCGACGATCGTCTTCGCGAGCGCACCGGCGGCCGCGGCGTCGAGCCGGATGTTGATGAATCCCGGGCCCGCGACCTCGGCGCTCGCGACTCCCTCGATCGCGGCGAGGCCCGCGGCGAGCTCGGTGGCGATCTGGCGCGGGTTCGTGCCGAGCGGCTTCGCCACCCGCATCGCGATGTTCGAGGCCCAGTCGCCGTGCTCGCGGTTCTTCGGCCGCTCGAGCGCGACGTCGCCGAGGCCGAGCTCGAGCGTCACCTCGTCGCCTGCCGCACGACGTCGCTCGATCAGGGCGAGAACGAGGTCGTGGAGGGCATGGGAAAGATCGGCGGGAGTCACCCGCAAATCCTACCCGTCGCCATTGATAAGGTTCGTCTCATGTCGCGCTCGCTGCACCTGCCCCGCACCCGCCCCACCGCCATCGTGCTCCTTGCCGCGGCATCCGTGATGCTGCTGAGCGGATGCACCGGCGAATCCCCCGAAGCCAGCGAAACCGCCCCGCCTCCTGCGGCGTCGGATACGCCGGTCGCCACCGCCGAGCCGACCGAGACCGCCGAGCCGCTGGTGCCCTTCGAGATCGCGTGCGATGCGTTGCTCACCCCTGATCAGGTGTACGAGTTCAACCCGAACTACGGCGCCGCCCCCGACTTCGCACCCTCCGGCGCCGGTGTCGTCGCCGTGGTCGACGAAGCCGGCACCGCGTGCGGCTGGCTGAACCAGACGAGCGGCGCGCTCATCGAGATCGGGGTCGCGACTCCCCCGTCGGCCACACTCGTCGCCCACAAGAACGATGCCGCGATGGGCTCGAACCCCGTGCCCACCTACGGCACGCCGCCCGAGGTCGAGGGGTACTTCGGTCAGACCGCAGGCAGCGGTCAGGCGCAGATCTTCACCGGCCCGTACTGGATCGTCATCGAGTCCGCCGACCTCTTCGAACCCGGCGATGCGGCCCAACTCGTCACCGCGGTGCTCGGGAACCTTCCCGCCGCCTGACGGCGGCGCCTCTCGCGATGAGATCGGCACAGGGCACACCGTCGTGGCTCGGCGCGGTCAACGACCGCGTCGGCCTCTCTGCCCTGCTCGATCACGGCCCACTCACCCGCAATCGCATCTGTGAACTCGTCGGGGTCTCCAAGCCCACGGCGTCGATGATGATGACCCGGCTGATCGCCGCGGGGGTCGTCGAGGAGCGCGGCCAGGTCGCCGGCAACCCCGGTCGCAGTGCCACGCTGTACGCCGCCCGCACCGACCGTCCGCTCGGCGTCGCGATCGCGATCGAGGCCGGAGAACTCCGGGCCTCGGTGGTCGACGCGGCCGGCGGCGAGCACCCGGTGGTGCGCACCGAGCTGTCGCACGACGCGACGAACCGCGATGCCGTGCGCGAGGTCGGCGCCGCGATCCGCGACGCGAGCGCAGCCGCGGGCACCGACCCGGCCGTCGTGCACTCGGTCTGCATCGGCACCGCCGGCTACGTCGACCCGGGCGAAGAGGGCACGCTCTTCAGCGAAACGCTGCCCGGCTGGCCCGCCACCGGGTTGCGCCGTACGCTCGAGGCCGAGCTCGGAGTCGCGGCCTACATCGAGAACGACGTGAACCTCGCCGCGATCGCCGAACGTGATGCCGGGGCGGGCGAAGGTCGAGACGTCTTCGCCCTGCTCTGGCTCGGCAATGGCGTCGGCGCCTCGTTCGACGTGGCCGGCGACCTGCACCGCGGCAGCTTCGGCGGAGCGGGCGAGGTCGGCTTCCTGCCGCTCTCCGCCGCCGCGGCCGCACTCGACTCGCACGCCGTCACGAGTCAAGACCTCGCGGGCGCCGCGGCCGTTCGCCGCATCGCCGCCGCTCATGGCCTCGAATCCTCCGACCATCGCACGGCGCTCGAGGCCATCGCGGCGAGCGACGCCCGCGATGCGATCGTCGACGAACTCGGCGAGCGCGTCGCCCACATCTCACTGCCGCTGCTCGCGACCCTCGATCCGGGCCGGCTCGTGCTCGCCGGGCCCACCGCGATCGTCGGTGGGCAACCGCTCGCGACGGCGGTGGAACGCGGCATCCGTCGCCTCAGTCGCTGGTACCCCGAGGTCGTCGCGACCCGCATCGACCACGACCCAGTACTGCACGGCGCGCGTGCGTTCCTGACTGCGAAGGTGCGCGACGACCTGCTCGGCACGGTCGCGCGACTCAGCCTCTCCTGAGGCTGCAGAACGCCGGCCCACGGGTCTGGATGCGGCGCGCGAAGTGGTAGTCTCTCTAGCTGTGCGCCTCCGTAGCTCAGGGGATAGAGCGCCGGTTTCCGGTACCGTAGGTCGGGGGTTCGAATCCCTCCGGGGGCACTTTGGATGGTCTCGAGTTCTCAGAGAATTCACGAGACGCAGCTCGGAACGAAAGCCGCTCGATTCGAGCGGCTTTCCTCGTTCTTCTCCCACTCAGAGCTTCGTCAGCATGATGCGCATACTCACGGCGCACGGCAGGTCACCTGCGACGCAAGCTCGACATCCACGGCGGTCCGTGCGCCATCCACACCGTTCGCGGCGTCGGCTACGTGCTCAGAGCGCCGCGATGACCCTGCGCACGCGGTTGACGGTGCTCGCCGCGGGCGCGGTGACACTCGTGGTCGTCGCTGCCGCCATCGTGGCGTGGCTCCTGGCGCGCGGCGCGATGCTCGACGGGGTCGACGCGGGCCTGATGGATCGCGCGAGCGATCCGGACATCGTCGCCGGCGCCGCCGAAGTGGCCGGCGATGACGACGAAGCAGAAGGGCGATTGCTCTTCCACACCCCTGCGGGCTCATCTCGTCTCGGCCCCAACGAAACCGGCCGCCCCGTCGTCTGAAAAGATGACGGGGGAATCTCCGCCGTCGGGAGGAGCGTGCGTGAACGGGTCGTGGGACGCGGTCGCCGTCGCGCTCGTGCGTGAGCGCGGCGATGCGCTGAGTCGATACGCCTACCTGCTCACGGGCAGCGCCGACGATGCGGCCGACCTCGTGCAGGATGCGCTCGTGCGCACGTTCGGGCGGCCCCGCATGAGCCTCACGCTGCCCCGCGCCGAGGCGTACGTGCGCCGAGCGATCCTGAATGCGGTCATCGACCGATCGCGACGCAACGGCACGTGGCGGCGGGTGCGGCACCTCGCGCTTGCTCCGACCTCGGTGGAGTCCACCGCCGCGGCGAGCGATGAACGCCTCGACCTCGCAGCGCGGGTGCGACAGTTGGCACCGCGTCAGGCGGCGTGCATCGTGCTGCGCTACTACGACGACCTCACGGTCGACGCCATCGCCACCGTGCTCGGCATCAGCTCGGGTGCGGTCAAGCGATACCTCAGCGACGGGCTGCGGGCGCTCTCCTCCGCGATCGATCCGGCGGGCGAACGCTCCGCACGAACGGGAGGCAGCCATGTCGGCACCTGAACGCGACGAGCTCGGCGAGCGCGTCGACGCAGAGCTGAGGGCTGCAGCGGATGCCGCGGCGCCGCGGCCCATCGACGCCGACGCCGTCGTTTCGGCCAGCCGTGCCCGGCGACGCTCGCGGCGCACGGCGATCGTCGGTGCCGCGGCATCCGGCGTCATCGTGCTCGGCCTCGGCGGCATCGTGCTCAGCGGCGGTTTCGGCGTCTCGACGACGGCCGGCGACTCGGCCGGGGTCGAGGCTCCCGCGGCCGCCACCGCACCGGAGTCGCTCGAGGAGTCGGCGGCGGGCGACGCGCTCGGGCTGGGGTTCGCCTCGCCCGAGTCGCTGAACCGGTGCGGGACGCCGGTCGCCTCGCCGTCGGATGCCGCGGCGACCCCGCTCGCCATCACGGTCACCGTCTCCGAGGTCGTGGCGGCCGGGGCATCAGTCGACGCGATCGTCACCGTGACGAACACGGGCACCGACCCGGTGACCGGTGAGCTGCGGCTCGCCCCGGCCCTCGCCGTCGCGGAGTCGGGCATCACGGTCTGGCACTCGCGCGACGCCGATCCGACGAGCCGGCCGATCGCACTCGCCCCCGGCGCCTCGATCGAGCTCGTCGGCTCGTTCGACACCCGGCGCTGCTCCCCCGACGACGCGTCCGCGTCGGCCGCTGCGCTGCCGCCCGGCGAGTACGGGCTGAGCGCCGTCGTCGGTTTCTCAGACCCGGCGCAGAGTTCGATCGGCAGCCTGGTCTCGCCGTCATCGACGTTCACCGTCGAGTGAGGGCGGCCGCCTCGCACCCGGCGTCGCCCGGCGTGCTGGCGCCCGGGGAGCGACTGCCTCCCGCGAGGGATCTCGCGACCTCGCTCGGCATCACCTGCACACGGTTCTGCGCGCGACGACGTGGACGAGGCACGCAGCCGCCCCATAGACTCGGATCGTCCGCTCGGGCGGGGGAAAGGCACTGGTGCATGCGCGCAGTACGCAAGTGGTCCGCGGCTCTCGCGATCGTCGCCGGGGCGGTGATCGGAGCAGGCGCGACCGGCATCGCGTGGGCTGAAGACCCCGTCGCATTCGAAGCGGGCTCTCCCGTGGTCGACACCGTCGACGCCCTCGGCGGCGATACCGACGAGGTCGTGGCCGCGCTCGACTCCGCTGCCGACCGCAGCGGTCGGCAGCTCTTCGTCGCCTACGTCAGCACCTTCACGAACCCCGCGACCGCTGCGGCGTGGGCCGACGAAACCGCCATCGCCAACAACCTCGGCGCCGAAGACTACCTGCTCGCGGTCGCCGTCGACGGCGGCGCCTACTACCTCTCGGCGGCCGGCGACGCCGCACTCTCCGACGACGAACTCGACCGCATCAGTCTCGACGTCATCGAGCCGGAGCTCCGCGCCGGCGACTGGGCGGGTGCGGCGATCGCGGGCGCCGACGCCATCGCCGGCGATTCCGGCGGAGGCGGATGGGGCTGGGGACTCGTCTGGTTCATCGTCATCGCCGCCGTCGTCATCGCGATCATCGCGATCGTGCTCGCGCGGCGCAAGAAGAAGCGTGCAGCGGGCGGGGGCGCCGGCAAAGTGCCGCTCCCCTCGATCGACGAGCTGCGCCGTCAGGCCGGCAGCGCCCTCGTGCAGGCCGACGACGCGGTGAAGACGAGCGAAGAGGAACTCGGCTTCGCCGTCGCCTCATACGGCGAGGCGGCGACCGAGTCGTTCAAGGCCGCCCTCGTCAATGCGAAGGCCAAGCTCGCCGAGGCATTCGCCCTGCAGCAGCAACTCGACGACGCGACCCCCGACACCGACGAGCAGCGTCGCGAATGGTACGGCGGCATCATCAAGCTGGCCGACGAAGCCGACGCGCTTCTCGACGATCAGGCCGAGCAGTTCGACGAATTGCGCGCGCTCGAGCGGGACGCGCCCGCGGCACTCGAGCGGGCGGTGGCCGCCGCGACCGAAGCCGAGACCGCGATTGCACCGGCCGGGCAGCGGCTCGCCGCACTCACAGCGCAGTACGCGGCATCCGCCACCGCGCCCGTGACCGACAATCTCACGCAGGCTCAATCGCGCATCGGGTTCGCTCGCGAGGCGCTCGCGGCCGCGAGCGCCGATCTCGCAGCAGGCAACGCCGCGCAGGCTGCCGTCAGCATTCGAGCCGCCGAAGAGGCCGTCGACCAGACCAAGCTGCTGACGGTCGCCGTCGAACGTCTCGCGGCAGACCTTGCGACCGCAGACAGCACGGTGGCGTCGGGCGTCGACGAGCTCGACCGCGACGTTGCAACGGCACGCGGACTCGCGAACGAGTCGGCGACGGCCGTCGCCGAGCGGGTCGCCGCCGAGGCCGCCGCGATCCGGGCCGCGATCACTGCACCCGGGCGCGACCCCATCGCGTTGCAGGCACGGTTCGAGCAGGCCGACGGTGAGATCGACGCGACCATCCAGAGCGTTCGCGACGCCGCCGAGCAGGCCGCCCGAGCCCAAGCCCAACTCGCCCGGGCCCTCACGACCGCGCGATCCCAGGTGCAGGCGACCGAGGACTACCTCGTCGCGCGGCGCGGCGCGATCGGCGCCGAGGCGCGCACGCGGCTCGCCGAGGCGGGTCGACTGCTCGTCGAGGCCGAAGGAGTCGCGGCGACGGACCCCGCCGCCGCCCTCACCTCTGCGCAACGGGCCGAACGCCTCGCGTCCGAGGCCATGTCGTACGCGCAACGCGACGTCGGCGGGTTCGGCGGCGGCGCGGGCGGCATGAGCGGCTACGGGGGGAACACCGGTGGCGGCAGTTCGGGCGGCGACATCTTCGGCGCGGTGCTCGGCGGCATCCTCATCAATTCGGTCCTCGGCGGCGGCCGAGGAGGCGGTTTCGGGGGCGGAGGCCGCTCCTCGGGCGGCTTCGGCGGAGGCCGGAGCAGCGGCCGCTCGGCGGGCAGTTTCGGCGGCTCCGCGACCCGGTCGCGGCGCGGAAGCGGAGGCCGATTCTGAGCCCCCTGACGCGCCAGAGCGCACCGCGCCACAGCGAACACTGAGTCCCCGACCACGACCGTCACGACCGAACTTCGATCAACCACGAAAGGAACGACCATGGCAAAGCAGTCCATCTTCGGACGGATCTCGCAACTCGTGCGAGCCAACGTCAACAACCTCATCGACCAGGCGGAAGACCCGCAGTTGATGCTCGACCAGATGGTGCGCGACTTCACGAACGCGATCGCCGACGCTGAGGCCGCCATCGCCGAGACGATCGGCAACCTGCGCCTGCTCGAAGACGATCACCGCGAAGACGTCGAGGCGGCCCGTGAATGGGGCGAGAAGGCCGTCGCCGCGAGCCGCAAGGCCGATGAACTGCGCACCGCCGGCGACGCCTCGGGTGCCGACAAGTTCGACAACCTCGCGAAGGTCGCTCTCAGCCGCCAGATCTCCTCCGAAAACGAGGCGAAGGCGGCCGAGCCGCAGATCGCCGCGCAGACCGAGGTCGTCGACAAGCTGAAGTCGGGCCTCAACGGCATGAAGGAAAAGCTCGTCCAGCTGCAGAACAAGCGCTCCGAGCTCGTCGCGCGCGCGAAGACGGCCCAGGCGCAGAAGCAGGTGCACGATGCCGTCAAGTCGATCGACATCCTCGACCCGACGAGCGACATCGGTCGCTTCGAAGACAAGATCCGCCGCGAGGAAGCCGTGGTTCGCGGCCAGGCCGAGCTCGCCGCGTCGAGCCTCGACGCGCAGTTCAACGAACTCGACGACCTCGGCGAGCTCACCGAGGTCGACGCGCGACTCGCGGCACTGAAGGCCGGCGGCTCCCAGGGCGCGATCGGCGGCTGAATGAGCGACGCCGACCGGTCGAATCCCACGACCTGATCGGCTCCACGACGGCCGTGCCGCGCGAAGGATCGCGTGGCACGGCCGTTCGCATGTCGGTGACGCTCGACGGGCGACGGCGGGCGCAGATCTCCGTTCAGCGCGAGATACTTGACAGCATGCCCGCTACCTTCGTCGTCGTTCCCCTCTGGCAGGGGTCTGTCTCCTCCCGTGCCATGAGCCATGCAGACGGCGCCGAAGCCGTCCTCGGCGACCTGCCGTCTTCGTCGACGACCGTCGTCGAAGTCCCCGTTGAGGCCGGCGAGGCCCTCGGCACGGGCGTGCTGCGCTACAGCACCCTCGTGCGCGTGCGGGAACGCACAGCCGAGGCCCTCCGCCGGGTGCCCGACTGGGCGCTCACGATCGGCGGCGACTGTGGCGCCTCCCTCGCGTCGGTCGGCCACGCCTCCATGCGCACCGGGGGCGACCTCGCGGTGCTTTGGCTCGACGCACATCCCGACCTGAACACCCCCGACTCCTCGCCGTCCGGTGGGTTCGGCGGCATGACCCTGCGAGCCATCGTCGGTGAGGGCGCCGAGGGGCTCGCGTTGGGTCCTGACACTCGTGTCGCTCCCGAGCGGCTCGTACTCGGCGGCGTCCGTGCGATCGACGACGAAGAGCGCCGCTTCATCGACGCACACGGGGTGTCGACGCTCACCGTGGAAGATCTTTCCGACCCCACGGTCGTGATCTCCGCGCTCGAAGCGACCGGAGCGTCGAACGTCTTCGTGCACATCGATCTCGACGTGCTCGATCCCTCGGCGCTCGCCGGGCTCTCCTACCCGATGCCGTTCGGCATCGGCGCCACCGAGCTCGTGGCGCTCGTGCGTGCCGTCGTCGCCCGTTTCCCGCTCGCGGGCGCCGCGATCGCCGGCTTCGCGCCGGCCTCCCCGCAGGCAGCTGACGACGACCTGCCGACGATCCTGCGTCTCGTGGGCGCACTGACTTCCGGCGGAACGGCCGAACAACGCTGATTCCGGATGACCCGGGGCGCCGTTCTGCCTAGGCTTGAGCCAGGCCGCCGGCGAGCGCCGGCACGCCGGAGGGGAACGGGATGGAACGCGAAGTCGACGTCATCGTCATCGGCGCAGGGCCGGTCGGAGAGAACGCGGCGGATCGAGCTCGAGCTGCGGGGCTCGAGGTCGTGCTCGTCGAACGAGAACTCGTGGGCGGCGAATGCTCGTACTGGGCGTGCGTTCCCTCGAAGACGCTGCTCCGAAGCGCCGCCGCGCTGCGCGCCGCACAACGTGTCGGCGGCGCCAGGGAGGCGGTGACCGGGCGCCTCGATGTGTCGGCGGTGCTCGCCCGACGCGACTACTGGGTCTCCGATTGGAGCGACCAGGGCGGTGCCGACTGGCTGGCGAGCGTCGACATCGGCCTCGAGCGCGGCCACGGCCGCCTCGACGGCGAACGTCGCGTCGTCGTGGAGCGCCCCGACGGCACCCGCATCACGCTCCTCGCCCGGCACGCGGTCATCGTGGCGACGGGATCGGATCCCGTCGTGCCACCGATCGAAGGTCTGGCCGAAGCGCTCGCCTGGACGAGCCGCGAGGCCACGAGCGTCACCGATCCGCCCGCACGACTCGCGATCATCGGCGGCGGCGTCGTCGCGGTCGAGATGGCGACCGCATATGCGGGATTCGGCACCGAGGTCACCGTGCTCGCCCGCAGCGGCCTGCTCGGCGGCATGGAACCGTTCGCCGGGGAGGCCGTCGCCGAAGGTCTGCGCGGGCTCGGGGCATCCGTTCGCCTCGGTGTGCAGCCCTCGCGGGTCGAGCGCAACGACTCCGGTGAGGTCGTCATCACCCTCGTCGACGGCGCCGTCGTGACGGCCGACGAAGTGCTCGTCGCCACCGGTCGCAAGCCGCGCACCGAGCAGCTCGGCCTCGAGACCGTCGGCCTCGAACCCGGCGCCTGGGTCGACGTCGACGACACGATGCTCGCGGGCGGCGCGACCGGTAACGACGATGCACCATGGCTCTACGCCGTGGGCGACATCAATCATCGGGCTCTGCTGACCCATCAGGGCAAGTACCAGGCGCGCGCAGCCGGCGACCTCATCGCGGCGCGCGCGCTCGCGCGGGAGCAGCAGACCGGGCCATGGGGCGCGCACGTCGCGACCGCAGACCACTCCGCCGTGCCGCAGGTCGTGTTCGCGGAACCCGAGTGCGTCTCGGTCGGGTTCACGCTCGCCGCCGCCGAGCGCCAGGGCCTGCGTGTGCGCGTCGCCGACGTCTCGTTCGCCTCCGTCAGTGGTGCCGGCATCCTCGCCGACGACTACCAAGGCCAGGCACGACTCGTCGTCGACGCCCAGCGCAACACGGTGGTCGGCGCGACCTTCGTCGGTCAAGACGTCGCCGAACTGCTGCAGTCGGCGACCATCGCGATCGTCGGCGAGGTGCCGATCGACCGGCTCTGGCACGCGGTGCCGGCTTTTCCGACGATGAGTGAGGTCTGGTTGCGATTGCTCGAAGCGCTCGGGAGGCCGGCGGCTGCGGATGCCGCGGAGTCGACCGACGCACCGGCGGCGGTCGCGTGAGCGAGCCCACCCTCCGCATCAGCCTCACGAGCTCCCCGATCAGCCGCCTCGGCTACTGGTGGGCGACCGCCGTCGGCTTCACCTGGGGCTTCATCTGGAGCACGGGGCCGATCGAGCGACGCAAGGGACTCATCGTCTTCACCGGCATGCCGAAGTGGACCTTCCGCCGCGGCGGTTCGTGTGTCGGCGGCTGCTATCTCACCAACCGCAACGCCGGCGACCGCGTGCTCGGGCATGAGGCGGTGCACAAGGAGCAGTGGCTGAAGTACGGCATGCTCTTTCCGCTGTTCTACTTCATCGCCGGGCGAGACCCACTGAAGAACCGGTTCGAGATCGAAGCCGGGCTCGAGGCGGGCGGCTACCTGCCTACCCCTCGGCGCGGCCGAGCTTCCAGTACCCCATGAAGGCGACGCGGCGTCGGTCGACACCGAGTCCCTTGACGAGATGCCGCCGAAGGGTGGTGATCGCCGAGGCCTCGCCAGCGAGCCAGGCGTAGAGTCCGCCGTCGTCGGCCGCTTCCGGCACCTCCCACAAGAGGTCCTCCTCGCCGAGCGATGGCAATTCCCGAATCGCGGCAGGCGCGGCGGCGGGTACGGCCGCCGCCGCGGGGTCGGCAGCCACCCACGCGTCGGCCCATTCCGTGACCGCCTGCACGAGGCGAGCGCCGAACCCGACGCTCGCCTCGCCGCGCGGGAGCCAGTTCACCTCGACGCCGGCCGGAGCCCGGAGCTCCAGCGCGTCGCCGGCCTCGGGCACCTCGAGGAAGACCGCCCCGCGCGCATCGGCCGGCAGTTGCTCGAGAATCGTGCCGACCGCAGGAACGGCGGTCTCGTCGCCGACGATGAGCAACGTGCGGGCGGCGCCCGGGTGCCACTCCCAACCACCCGACTCCTCGTCGCTCGTGGCGTCGGGCGCAACGATGAGCATGCGGTCGCCGGGTTGCGCGCCCGCGATCCAACGGGATGCCGGACCGCTGTCACCGTGGGCGACGAAGTCGACGTCGAGTTCGCCCGCTTCGGGACGGGCCGCGCGGATCGTGTACGTGCGGATCGGGTTGCGCCGCTCCTCGGGCAACGCCCGCCACGCGGCGTACCAGTCGGCCTCGATCGGCACCTCATCGAATCCGCTCGCCACGAGGGGCAGCACGACCTTGATGCGTTGATCGGGGCCGTCCCAACCGACCTCCCGGAGGTCGTCGGAGCGGAACGTCACACGCACGAAGTGCGGCGACATCCGCCTGATCTCACCGACTTTCGTGTCGAACACGCGGTATCCGGGCTTGGCCATGGAACGTCTCTCTCTGGTGGGAACGGATCAGGCGGTGCGGCGCGAACGCCACAGCAGCCAGACGAAGTAGGGGGCGCCGACGATCGCCGTCAGCAGGCCGGCGGGCAGTTGGGCGGGGGCGATGAGCGTGCGGCCGAGAGTATCGGCGACGCACACGAGCAGCGCGCCGAGCAGTGCCGCGAGGGGCAGCACGAGGGCGTGACGCGAGCCCACGAGCGCCCGCGCCGCGTGCGGCGCGACGAGCCCGACGAAGCCGATGACGCCGACCGCCGCGACCGCCGTCGCCGCAAGTACGACGCTGACCGCGAGCAGACCGAGGCGTGCAGAACCGAGCCGCACGCCGAGAACGCGCGGCGTGTCGTCGTCGAAGGCCAGCAGGTCGAGCTCACGGCGGGCCGAGGCGAGCAGCGGCACCGAAGCGAGGATCACGAGCGCGAGCGGAATCAACTGCGGGAACGTTCGCCCGTACGTCGAGCCCGACAACCAGGTCAGTGCCTTGGCCCCGTTGTACGGGTCGGTCGCGATGATGAGCATCGAGGTGACGGCGCCCGCGGCTGCGGAGACGCCCAGCCCGATCAGGATGAGCCGCGTCGATGCGAGGCCGCCACGCATCGCGAGTCCGAAGACGATGAGGGCGGCGAGCGCCGCCCCGGCGAGGCCGCCGACCGTCACTCCGAGGAACGTCGCGAACGGCCAGAAGGTGATCACGACCACTGCGCCGACGCCCGCTCCCCCGGTGACGCCGAGGATCGCGGGTTCGGCGAGCGGGTTTCGCGAGACGGCCTGCACGACCGTACCCGCGAGCGCGAGCGCGGCGCCGGCGAGGATCGCCGCGGCGACGCGGGGAGCGCGGGTGTTCATCACGAACTCGACGAGCGGCCCGGCTTGGCCGGTGATCCAGTTGAGCACGTCGCCGCCGAGGAGCTTCGCGTCACCGAGCAGGAGCGATACGAAGGCGAGCGCGAGGAGCAGCACTGCGGATGCCGCGATCACGACCACGCGGCCGCGTCGTGAGAGGCCCGCCCCGATCACGAAGCCGGCGCCGCTATCCGACGATGCCCGAGCGCGCAGGGCGAGCGCGATGAGGAACACCGCGCCGAAGATCGTGGTGACGATGCCCGTCGGCACCTCGACGGCGGCCTGGCCGCCGAATGCGAGTCGCAGCAGCACGTCCGCGCCGAGCACGACGATGACGCCCATCAGGGCGGCGGCGGGGATGAGCAGCACATGCCGTTGCATGCCGGGCACCCGCACGGCGATGAGTCGAACGATCGCGGGCGCCGCGAGTCCCACGAAGCCGATCGGCCCCGCGACGGTGACGGCGGCGGCCGAAAGCAGCACCGCGATGAGGATGCCGATGAGCCGCGTGCGACGCACCCGGACGCCGAGCACCGTGGCGGTGTCTTCGCCGAGGGCGATGAGGTCGAACTGGCGGGTGAACAGGAAGAGTGCCGCGACCGCCAACAGTACGATCGGTCCGAGCTGCAGCATCGGCCCCATGCTCGTCTGGGCGAGGCTGCCGTTGCCCCACGCGTAGAGCCCCTCGGTGCGTTCGGGGTAGAGCAGGATCAGCATCGTCGTGAGCGCCATGAGCGCCAGCGCGATGGCCGAGCCGGCGAGCACGAGCCGCACCGTGCCGCCGCCGCCTCCGCCGCGCCCGCCGCCCGCCGAGAGCGCGAGCACGAGACCGGCCGCGGCGAGGCCGCCGACGAAGGCCACGACTCCGCCGCCGACAACCGGCACCACGATTCCGAACGCCGCCACCGCGACGACGGCGAGATACGAGCCGGCGTTCACCGCGAGTGTGTCGGGCGAGGCGAGCACGTTGCGCGAGACACTCTGCATGACGAGCCCCGCGACACCCAGCGCGACACCCACGAGCACGCCGGCGGCGAGCCGAGGCATCCGCGAGGCGACGAGCACGGCGGCCGACTGGTCGTCGGAGCCGCCTCCGAGCAGTCCGAGGAGTTCCGGCAGCCCGACGCTCGCCGAGCCCTGCGTGACATGCACCGCCGCGAGCAGCGTCGCGATGACGAGGCCGAGTGCGAGCAGGAGCACCGCGCCGAGGCGGGGCCGTGCGGCCCCGCCCGGCGCGGGATTCAGCGCTGCGGCCTCGTCAGCCGGCAAGAGTGGCGACGACGGCATCGATGTAGTCGTTCATCGACGAGGGGCCGCCGAACATCCAGACGCCGTCGGGCAGGCGGTGCACCTTGCCGCTCTGCACGAAGGGCAGCGACTGCCACACTGCGTTGCCGGCGAGCTCATTCTGGTACGGGTCGATGTCTCCGTTGGCGATGTAGAGGAACTCCACGTCGCCGACGCCGGTCAGGCCCTCGACGTCGGTGGTACCGAGGCCGTAGTCGGCGTCACCCTCGCCGGTCCAGGCGTTCTCGAGACCGAGTTCCTCGGCGACGGCGGTGAGCAGCGCCCCCTCGGCGAACGGGCGGATCGAGACCTGACCGCCGCTGGGCCAGGCATCGCTCATCATGAACGGGGCGCCGGCGAGACCGGCGTCGGCGAGCGCCGCCGTGCCCTCTGCGAGCTTCTCCTGGAAGCCGGCGAGCACCTCTTCACCCTCGGCCTCCTGACCGGTGGCGATGGCGATGCGTTCGAGGTTCTTCTCCATCTGCCCGATGGGGTTCGAGGCGTCGGCGCCGCGCACCACGAGTACGGGCGCGAACTCCTCGATCTGGGCGATGACCGACTCCGACAGGTCGCTGGTGGTCAGCACGAGGTCGGGCGCGAGGCCCGCGATGGCGTCGACCGAGGGCTCGCCGCGCATTCCGACATCCGTCACGCCCTCATCGAGGGGCTCCGACTTGACCCAGTCGCCATAGCCCTCGACATCGGCGACGCCGACGGGCATGACGCCGAGCGCGACGAGGTTCTCCGCGGTGTTCCACTCGAGCGCGACGATCTTCTCGGCCGGTGCCGCCAGTTCGATGTTCTCGCCGCGGTCATCGGTGATGACGATCGCGGCCTCGCCGCTCGCCTCACCGGCGTTCTCGGTGGTGCCGCAGCCGGTGAGCAGCAGCACGGATGCCGCGGCAATGGCGGTCAGGGCGATGGTCGGCCGATTCACGGCAGCTCTTCTCATGGTGTCCTTCGATGGGCGCGCGGGCATGAGGCTCCCACGCGCGGGGGTGGAGGGGTCGAGCCGGCGCTAGGCGACGGCGAGTCGTTCGACGCGTTGACGGGTGTTGTACCGGCCGATGGGGCACGTCGTGATGCAGCCGCGGTCGTCGACCTCGACGTCGACGCGGATGCCGTAGGCCGAGCTCAGCACGTCGGAGACGAGCACCTGTGCGGGCGTGCCGACGGCGCGGATGCGACCGGATTCGAGCAGCACCACCCGGTCGGCGACGGCAGCAGCCTGGTCGAGGTCGTGGAGCACGACGCCGATGGTCACGCCGTGCTCGTCGGCGAGTTCGCGGATGAGGTCGAGGAGTTCGACCTGGTAGCGCAGGTCGAGGTAGGTGGTCGGCTCGTCGAGCAGGAGCACGCCGGTGTCTTGCGCGAGGCAGGAGGCGAGCCAGACACGCTGCATCTGCCCGCCCGAGAGCTGGTCGACGGGCTGGTCGGCGAATGCGGTGACGCCCGTGAGTTTCATGGCCCGGGCGACGATCTCGCCGCCCCCGGCGTCGCCGGCGATCCAGCGGCCGCGGTGCGGGTGGCGCCCGAACTCCACGAGCTCGCGCACGGTGATGCCGCCCGGTGTAGGGCGGCTCTGGGCGAGTAACGTCACTCGGCGCGCGAAGTCGCGACCGTTCAGCGTGGCGGCATCGACGCCGTGCTCCAGAAGGTCGGCGGGTTCGGCGTCGAGCGCGCCCGCGCTGATCGTGTGGCCGTTGTCGGCGGCGAGCAGCACCCGGCCGGCATCGGGCTGGTGCAGGCGGGCGAGCGCTCGCAGGAGCGTCGACTTGCCGCTGCCGTTCGGGCCGACGAGCGCGGTGACCTTGCCCGGTTCGAGGTGGATCTCCGCACCGTGCACGACTGGGGCACCGTTGTACGAGAGGGTGAGGTCGTGACCGAGCATGATTCCCACTATAGGTGAGGCTTACCTAAGTACGTCAACCTTTGTCGCATACTCGGCTGAGTCACATCCCGAAGTTCACCAGTTCGACGGGTACCGCTCCGTGCGTCGTACCCGTCGCTCGAGCTGTGCGGCGAGCGCGAACAGCGTCGCCTCGCCGCCCGGGCGGCCGATCAGTTGCACTCCCATCGGCACCCCGGTCTCGGTCTCCGACACGGGCACCGTGATCGCCGGGAGTCCGGCGACGTTCACGAAGGAGGTGAACGGGGTGAACTGCACCTGCTGCGCGAAATTGAGTTCGCCGTCATCGGGGTCGTACCAACCGACCGGCCTGGGCGTCATGGCGAGCGCCGGGGTGAGCACCGCGTCGAACGACGAGAACCGTCGGATGACGCGCTCTTCGAACCTGGTCAGCCACGCAAGCGCCTCGGCGAGTCGACGCGCCGGTACTGCGCGGCCACGCAGCAGCAGCCAGCGCGTCAGCGGTTCGAGGAGCGCCTCTGGATCGCCGTCGACGGGAATCGTGGCGGCACCCGCCTGCCAGATCGTGCGGAACGCTTCCGCATACTCGGGCTCGGGAGCCGGCGCCATCGCCTCGACGCCGTGGCCGAGGCCGTCGAGCACCTCGATGCCGAGTTCCAATGCCGCCCGGGCTTCCGGTGCCAGGCCGATCTCGTACGACTCATCCCATGGCGAATCGGTCATCACTCCGATTTGGAAGCGCCCCTCGCCACGGATCGCGGCGCCGAGGTACGGCCCGTCGTCGCCGGGCGCCCGCACCGCGTAGCGATGCGCCGCGGGATACCCGGTCGGGGCGATCAGGCCGTCGAGGAGGAGGGCGGCGTCGGCGACGGTGCGCGCGATCGGGCCGGCCACGCCGAGCCCCGCGAGACTCGTGAGCCCAGACCCAGCCGGAACCCGCCCACGCGACGGCTTCACCCCGACGAGACCGCAGGATGCCGCGGGGATGCGGATCGACCCGCCGCCGTCGGAGCCCGGCGCGAACGGCAGCATTCCGGATGCCACGGCCGCCGCCGCTCCCCCGCTCGAGCCCCCCGCGCCGAGCGAGAGCCGCCATGGGTTGCGTGCCGGCGCCGTGCCGACGCCCTCGGTGTACGAGGGCAGCCCGAACTCGGGCGTCTGGGACTTGCCGAGACTCACGGCACCGGCCGCATCGACGGCCTGAACGAGCTCATCGGAGATGTCGGGCACGAAGTCGGCGAAGACCCGCGACCCGAACCGCGCGGGCACCCCCGCCCGCAGGTGCAGGTCCTTGTCGGCGAGCGGCAGCCCCCAGAGCGGCGCGGCCTTCGGCACCTCGGCTTCGACCCGTCGCGCCCGCTCGAGTGCTGCCTCGGGCGTCACGGTCGCGAACGCGCCCACCTCGGGGTTCAGCCGCTCGATGCGGCCGAGGTAGTGCTCGGCGAGTTCGACGGGCGAGATCTCACCTCGTTGCAACAACTGGTGGAGTTCGAGAGCCGTGTGATCGTGCAGCGCCGTCATTCCTCGAGCCTACGACGATGCGCCGCGCGCCATCCGACGCCTATTTCAATGTCTTCTGCATCAGCACGGTGCCGAGCCAGCGCTCGAACTTGAAGCCGACGCGGCCCATGCGCCCGATCTCGTCGAAGCCGAACTTCTCGTGCAGGGCGATCGACGCCTCGGCGCCCTGATCGGCGATGACGGCGATCATCTCTTTGAGACCGGCCTCCTTCGAACGCTCGATGAGGGCGGCGAGCAGCACTCGGCCGAGCCCCTTGCCGGATGCAGCGGGGCCGAGGTAGATCGAGTTCTCGACCGTGTAGCGGTACGCGCGTTTCTGCCTCCACGGCGAGACGAGGGCGTAGCCGAGCAGCTGGCCGCTGGGCGACTCGGCGACGAGGAACGGCATGCCCAGCTTCGACAGGTAGGCGAACTTCGCCTTCCACTCCTTCAGCGTCATGGCGTCTTCGTCGAAGGTCACAGTCGAATTGGCGACGTAGTAGTTGTAGATCTCGCGCACCGCCGGCAGATCGGCGGCCCGCGCGTCGCGGAGCGTGTGCTCGAAGGGCGCCTCGGCCGGCGGCGGGGTGCGAAGGTGGGGCGGCAGTACGCGACGCTCCTGGTATTCCTCTTCGAGCATGCCGCCAAGAATACTCTCGCCGTGTTGCCGTCGAGTTACGCGGCCGAACGCCTGCGCGGGCGCCTGTTCAGGCGGGCAGGCTCCAGTCGACAGGCGCGGAGCCCTGCGCCTCGAGCAGCGCGTTCGCCCGGCTGAACGGTTTGGAACCGAAGAATCCGCGCGAGGCCGAGAGCGGACTCGGGTGCACCGATTCGATCACCGGCGTGTCACCGAGCAGCGGCTTGAGGTTCTGCGCATCCCGCCCCCAGAGGATCGCCACGAGCGGCGTGCCCCGCGCCACGAGCGTGCGGATCGCATGTTCGGTGACCGCTTCCCACCCCTTGCCGCGATGCGAGGCCGGGGCGCCGGGGCGCACGGTGAGCACTCGGTTGAGCAGCATCACGCCGTTCGCGCTCCAGTGGGTGAGGTCGCCGTGCGGCGGCGGCGCGACACCGAGGTCGTCGGCGAGCTCGCGGTAGATGTTCTGGAGGCTGCGCGGCACCGGCCGAACGTGCGGGTCGACGGCGAACGAGAGCCCGATCGGATGCCCGGGCGTGGGGTACGGGTCCTGACCGACGATGAGCACCCGCACGTCGGCGAGCGGTGCGCCGAATGCGCGCAGCACCCGGTCGCCCGCCGGCAGGTAGCCGCGGCCGGCCGCGGTCTCGGCGCGCAGGAAGTCGCCGAGCTCGGCGATCTTCGGCGCCACCGGTGCGAGGGCGGTGGCCCACTCGGGGTCGATGAGCCCGGTCGAGGCGAGTTCGTCGAGCGCCATCGCCATGTCAGGCACCGGCCATGTCGCGGTTCGGTCGTGGCGCCGGGGTCGAATGGGCGGTCACGCCGCCCCGACCCGGGCCTCGACGGGCGGCAGAGCCGACCACGGGAAGACGATCCAGCCGTCGGTGCGGCGGTAGTCGAAATCGGGTGCGAGCACGGTGTGCGACTTCGTGTAAAGCGTCGCGGTGCGCACATCGGCGCCTTCGTCGCTGAGCAGGCCGAGCACCTTGGCGAGCGTACGGCCCGAGTCGGAGACGTCGTCGACGAGCAGCACCCGCTTGCCGCCGAGGGCGGGCGCATCGAGCATCGGCGGGTGCAGCACCGGCTCGGGCAGGCGCTCGTCGATACCGGTGTAGAACTCGACGTTGATCGAGCCGCACGCCTTCGTGCCGAGCGCGTACGAGATCGCCCCCGCGAGCAGCAGTCCGCCACGTGCGATCGCGATCACGACGTCGGGTTGGAAGCCCGAGCGCAGCACGTCGCCGGCGAGCGATCGCGCTGCGTCGCCGAACTCGTCCCAGGTGAGGATCTCACGTTGCACAGCGTCGATTCCGTGCGCGGCGTCATTGGCATCGAAGGTCATGTCTTCAGCGTATCCGCCGCGCAGCCGTGCCGAAGGGCGAGCGGATGCCGCGGCATCCGCTCGCCTCAGGCCTCGCCTTCGGCCGGGGGCTCGTCATCGTGGTGGTGCGCCTCGCGAGCCTGCCCGACACGCTCGTTGATGAGCGAGATGATCGTCGCCGATGCGGTGCCGACGATCGCGACGCCGCCCGCCATGAGGAACACGGCGTAGAACCGGCCTTCGGTGGTGATCGGGTACATGTCGCCGTAGCCGACCGTGGCGACGGTGACGACGGCCCACCAGATCGCATCGCCGAACGTCGTGATCGTCGCGCCGGGCGCGTTCCGCTCGGCCTGCAAGGTCGCGAGGGCGATGAAGTACACGAACACGACGGCGTAGCTGGCGGCGTAGATGATGATGTTGGTACGCACCGCGGCTCCGCTGCGACGCTGCAGGTACGGCACCTGGCGCAGGAGGGTGAGCACGCGGAACGCCCGGAACACGGGGACGATGGCTGAAAGGACATCGATCGGGTGAGTCCGCAGGAATGCCCAGCGCCCGCCGCGTGGTGTCAACACGACGCGCACGACGATGTCACCGACGAATACGATCCACGTGACGAGGAGCATCCAGAACAGCAGCGCATTGGGGCCCCGAGGGATCCAGGGCGTCAGCACGTAGACCGAGTACGCGACGATGAAGAGCACGCCGAGCACGACGAGCAGCACCGTGGTGCGACGCTCCCACGCGAGTCGGCGCGGGGCGGGCGGCTCCGGCTTGGGCGTCATGACGATTCTCCGCGCACGACCAGTGGACCCTTCGTGAGCCGGTACGGCGCCGCCTGCGCAACGGGTTTCACGATGATGAGGTCGAGGTCGACGTGTCGCGGTTTCATCACGGCGTCGGCGATGACCGCGGCGATGTCGTCGGCGACGAGTGGTTCGGGAACGTCGTCGTAGACGGCATCGGCCCTCGCGCGATCGCCGCCGAAGCGCACGAGCGCGAACTCGTCGGTCCTCACCATGCCGGGAGCGACCTCGATGACCCGCAGCGGCTCGCCGTTCAGCTCGAGCCGCAGCACCTCGGTGAGCGCGTGCGCGGCGAACTTCGCGGCGTTGTACCCGCCGCCGCCGACGTAGGCGGTGTGTCCGGCGATCGAGGTGACGTTGACGATGTCGGCGACGCCGCGCTCGATGGCGCCCTTCCGCAGCAGCGGAAGCAGTGCGCTCGTCACCCGTTTCAGGGCGAGCACGTTGACCTCGAACATCCACGCCCAGTCGTCGATCTCGGAGGCCTCGACGGAGTCGAGCCCCTTGGCGCCGCCCGCGTTGTTGACGAGGGCGTGCACCGGGCCGGTCGCGGCGAGGCGGTCGCGGAGGCGGTCGACGTCCGCTTGCTTCGTGAGGTCGGCCACGACGACGGATGCCCCGGTCTCGGCTTCGAGCGCCCGCAGCCGGTCTTCCCGCCGGGCGACACCGACGACGTCCCACCCGGCGGCGCGGAACGCGCGCACCGTCGCCTCCCCGATGCCCGAACTCGCTCCCGTGACGACGACCCGCAGTTCACTCATGCGCCCATTCTGCCGTGCCCGCTCGCGTTCCTTCAGCTGTGCCCGCCCGCGTTCCTTGAGCCCGTCGAAGGGACACCCCGCCCCACCTCGCTTCGACAAGCCCGGCGAGCTGATCGACAATGGACTGATGCACACGAGGCCGCAGGCGACCCCGCACCGACGCAAGCGTGTCCCGCTCTGGGACAACGCCCGGTGGATCGCGATCACCCTCGTGGTCATCGGCCACGGCATCCTGCCGCTCATCGGCGAGTCCGACAGCGCCTACAGCGTGTACCTGTTCATCTACTCGTTCCATGTGGCCGTCTTCGTGACGGTGAGCGGATACTTCGCGAAGTCGGGCCCGCCGAACGCACGGGCACTGCGCCACATCCTCACCGACATCGTCTTCCCGTTCCTCATCTTCGAGACGATCTGGACGGTGATCCGCTGGACTCTCGGCGGCGAGTTCTCGCTCGACTACACGACGGCGTCGTGGACGCTCTGGTTCCTGATCGCCCTCGCGGTCTGGCGCATCGTGCTGCCCTACCTCGTACTCCTGCGCTACCCGCTGCTGATCGCGATCGCGATCTCGATCGGCGCCGGGTACACCGAGACGATCGACGCCACGCTCGCCCTGTCGCGTACCCTCGGCATGCTCCCGTTCTTCGTCTTCGGCTGGAAGCTGCGCCAGTGGCAGCTGACCGGGCGCTGGCTGGAGCTCCGTTCGGCGGTGGCGTGGCGCTGGCGTGCCGGTGCGATCCTGCTCTTCGGCGCGACGCTCGCCGTGATGCCCGTAGCGATCGAGACGTGGCGAGACCTGAAGCTGCGCCGCTTCATGCTCTACGACGAGTCGTACCAGGCGATCGGGTACGACGAACCGTGGTCCGGCGCCATCCGGCTCGGGCTGCTGCTCTTCGCGATGGCGCTCGCCGTCGCGTTCCTCGTGCTGATGCCGCGTGGCACGCACTGGTTCACGCCGTTCGGCACGGCCACCATGTACATCTACCTGCTGCACACCTTCGTGCTGTTCCCGTTCCGCGAGAGCGGCATGCTCGCCGGCGACCAGCCGTTCTGGGTGCTGCCGGCGATGATGGTCTTCTGCGTCGGCATCTCGATCGTGCTGTCGCTGAAACCCGTGCGCCGGATCTTCCGGCCGCTCGTCGAACCGCGCGCCCGCTGGTTGTTCCGGCCCGAGCCGTCGACCGCGACGGGCACGATCGTGCTGCCGCCCGACCCCGACCACAAGTAGGCGTATACCACGCGTGACGCCGTGTTGCGCCATCCGTTGCCCGGCGAGCCGTGCCCGCCTAACGTGGGCTCGAAGCCGCGGCGTACCCGCGCGAGACGACTGAGGAGACTTCCATGAGCGACACCGCCGACTGGCGTTTCGAGACCAAGCAGGTGCACTCGGGCGCGGCACCCGACCCCGTGACCAACGCGCGTGCAACGCCGATCTACCAAACCACCTCATACGTGTTCAACAGTGCCGAGCACGCGCAGAACCTGTTCGCCCTGGCGGAGTTCGGCAACATCTACACCCGCATCCAGAACCCCACGCAGGCCGTGGTCGAAGAGCGCCTCGCCGCGCTCGAGGGCGGCACCGGCGCGCTCCTCGTGGCGTCGGGCCAGTCGGCGTCGACGTTCGCCGTGCTGAACATCGCCCAGGCGGGCGACCACATCGTCTCGTCGTCGTCGATCTACGGCGGCACCTACAACCTCTTCAAGTACACGCTCGCCAAGCTCGGCATCGAGACGACGTTCGTCGAGAACCAAGACGACCCCGATGAGTGGCGCCGGGCCGTACGACCGAACACGAAGCTCTTCTTCGCCGAGACGATCGGCAACCCGAAGATCAACATCCTCGACATCCGCCAGGTCTCAGACGTCGCGCACGAAGCGGGCGTGCCGCTCGTCGTCGACAACACGATCGCGACGCCGTACCTGATCCGGCCGTTCGAGCACGGCGCCGACATCATCGTGCACTCGGCCACCAAGTTCCTCGGCGGCCACGGCACGGTCATCGGTGGCGTCATCGTCGACGGCGGCACGTTCGAGTGGTCGAAGAACGTCGAGAAGTTCCCGGGACTGACCGAGCCCGACCCGTCGTACCACGGTGCGAGCTACACCGCGGCGGTCGGCGACGGCCTGGCCTACATCATCAAGGCGCGCGTGCAGCTGCTGCGCGACCTCGGTGCCGCGATCGCGCCGGCGAGCGCGTGGCAGCTCATCCAGGGCATCGAAACGCTGTCGCTGCGCATCGAGCGCCACGTGCAGAACGCGCAGGAAGTCGCCGAGTGGCTCGACAACCACGCCGACGTCGCGAGCGTGAACTACTCGGGGTTGCCGTCGAGCCCCTGGTACGCGGCGGCCAATACCTACGCTCCGAAGGGTGTCGGCGCCGTGCTCTCGTTCGAGCTCAAGGGCGGCGTGGATGCCGGCCGGGCGCTCGTCGACAACCTTTCGCTGTTCAGCCACCTCGCCAACATCGGCGATGTGCGCTCGCTCGTCATCCACCCCGCGTCGACGACGCACTCGCAGCTCACGCCCGAGCAGCAGCTCACGAGCGGCGTGACGCCGGGCCTCGTGCGCCTGTCGGTCGGCATCGAGAACATCGACGACCTGAAGGCCGACCTCGAGGCGGGCTTCGAGGCCGCGCGTGCCGCCACCGAGGCCTCCCGCGTCTGAGTACCGCGACACGAACGACGGATGCCGCGAGCTCACGGGCTCGCGGCATCCGTCGTCTTGGCACGCTCCGATCACCGAGAGGTCGCAGATGGCGACCACGGCGTCGTCTCCGTCACCATCTGCGACCTCTCGACGAAATTCGACCTTCGACCTTCGACCTTCGACCTTCGACCTTCGACCTTCGAGACCGGCGTAACAAAGCACGCCGGGCCGCTCGCCTCGGCAAGAATCGAAGCATGGACTGGCAGACGAGGGCTGACGCGGTGCCCGCGAGCATCGTCACCGAGGCGCGGGCGGCGTCGCTCGCCGGCCGGGCGCCCACGACCGGCGCCTGGCGTGAGGGCGACCCCGTCGGCGACCGGCGGTTCGTGAACATCGGCGATGTCGCACTCGACTCCGGCCGCACGCTGCCGGCCGCCCGAATCGCCTACGAGCAGTGGGGCACCCTCTCCCCCGCACACGACAACGCGATCCTCGTGCTGCACGCGCTGACGGGCGACAGTCACGTGATCGGCTCGGCCGGGCCGGCGCACCCCAGCGCGGGCTGGTGGCCAGGAGTCGTCGGTCCAGGGCTCGCGATCGATACCGACCGTTGGTTCGTGGTCGCCCCGAACGTGCTCGGCGGATGCCAGGGCTCGACGGGCCCGGCGTCGCTCGCGCCCGATCGGGCCGAGTGGGGCACCCGGTTCCCGTTCCTCACGATCCGCGACCAGGTGCGGGCGCAGATCGCGTTCGCGCGCGAACTGGGCATCGAGCGCTTCGCGGCCGTCGTCGGCGGCTCCATGGGCGGGATGCATGTGCTCGAGTGGGCGATCATGGCACCCGACTCGGTCGAGCGAATCGCCGTGCTCGCCGCGCCGGCTGCGACATCCGCCGATCAGATCGCGTTGAACTCGGTGCAGATCGAAGCGATCCGCACCGACCCGGCGTTCCGCGGCGGCGAGTTCTACGACGCCCCCGACGGCGACGGCCCGACGCGAGGGCTCGCGCTCGCCCGTCGCATGGCGATGCTCAACTACCGCACCGCAGCCGAACTCAACCAGCGGTTCGAGCGCAGCTGGCAGTCCGACATCGACCCATTGAGTGGTGAGGGTCGCTTCGCCGTCGAGTCCTACCTCGACTTCCACGGCAACAAGTTCACCCGCCGCTTCGACGCGAACAGCTACATCGTGCTCACTCAATCGATGAACTCGCACGATATCGGCCGAGGCCGCGGCGGGTCCGCCGCCGCACTCGCACAGGTCGAGGCGCGCAGCCTCGTGCTCGGCATCGACAGCGACCGCTATTTCCCGCTGGCCGGGCAATTGGAGGTCGCGGCCGGACTGCGACACAGCATCCATGGGGATGCCCCGGTGCTCGTCTCGTCCGAGTACGGACACGACGCCTTCCTCATCGAAGACGAGGCGATCGGGGGTGCGCTCAGCGCACTGCTCTCCTCATAAGCTCGCCATCCTTCACGGCGCCACTCACGCCTCACGGCTCGACTCCGCTACTCTTCGAGAGTGACGGTGCCCGTTTCAACGGCCGCCGGCCATGCCGAGGGGGTGGCAATGAAGCGCATCCACAAAGAACGCGACCGGCTGCTGCGGCGGCTCGCGCAGGTCTCCGGGCTGAGCGGAGCGATCGGCGCGCTCGCCTGCCTCCTCGTTCCCGGAGCGACTTCGGGCAACGAGTTGACTGTGGCAGCGCTCCTGAGCCTCGGCTCGGCCGTCTTCATCGCCCTGCACGCCGTGCGCGGCGCACTCGCCCCCGCTTTGGCCGCTGCGGCGTGCTCGATCGCCCTGATCACCCTGCTCGGCGTCGCCCCCGTGCTCGATCCCATGTCCGTCGCCGCGATGGCCATCACGGCCAGCATCACCGCCGCCTCGTTGGCCATTCCGCTCATCGTGCGGCCAAATGGACCGTACCTCGTGCTCGGTCTCGCCGCGGCAACCCTGATCGCCGTCGGCGTCGTCGCGATCACGGGGCACCAAGTGGCGACCGTGGCGATCGGCACGTTCATGGGCTGGGCCGCGAATGCCTCGATCGGCATCTGGCTCGACCGTGCCATCGCGTCCGCGTCCGAACGCATCAACGAGGTCGGCCGCGCGCACGAAGCCGAGCGGCTGGCGAGCGAACTCGAATCGCGGCAGCGTCAAGATGCACGAGTGCTCCACGACACCGTGCTCGCGACGCTCAGCCTGCTGGCCCACTCGGGCGTCGGCGTCGGCGCAAGTGCGTTGCGCCAGCAATCCGGCGACGACGCCAGGCTGCTGAAGCAGTTGCGGCTGGGCGCACGCATCGACGCCGGGTCGAACGCGATCTTCTCGCCCGAATCCGACGACGACACGCTCGGCATGACGTTCGAGTCCGTGCGCCAGCGCTTCGCCCGCATGGGCCTCGACGTGAACTGGCACGGAGCCGGCCGGCTCGTCCTCCCGCGCGATACGCTCGACGCGCTGCTCGGGGCCCTCGGCGAGTGCCTCGAGAACGTGCGTCGTCACTCCGGCGTCACCGAAGCCGATGTCACGGTGAGCGACGACGATCGCACGGTGCGTGCGATGGTGACCGACGCCGGCACCGGTTTCGAACCAGATGCCATCGACGGTGCACGGCTCGGCTACGCCGAATCGGTCGTCGGCCGGCTGGGCACCGTCGGCGGTCGCGCCCGCATCTTCTCCTCACCCGGGTCGGGCACGACGGTCATGCTCGAGGTGCCGAAGCCATGAGCGAGCCGCAGATCGGTGCATCCACCTCCACCCGACCGTTCCGGCGACCGACCCGCTCCGCGCGGGCCGCGGGCGATGTGCGCGAGAGCCATGGCGGCCGTCGGCTGGCCACCGGCATCACGATCGCCTCCGCATTCGTCATCGGCGGGCACCTCACGCACGCGGTGACCTTGGCGCCCCTCTTCCCGCCCGGCCCAGGACCGTGGCAGGCATGGCTCGCGGTGGGCATCGTCGTCGGCATCGGCGTGCTGTCACGGGTGGTGTCGCGCAATGCTCCGCTTCCCGACTGGCTCTACGTCACCCTCCTCATCGCGCTCATCGCTCCTGTGTGGCTCGACCTGAGCGCCACCCAAGGTCTGCTGCACCTCGGCGTGACCCCGACGGCGGCGGCAGCGGCAGGTGCCGTGCTCATGCCGGTGGCGGCCATCAAGGGTACGAAGGTCCCGGTGCTCGTCGCCGGCGCGATCGGCGTCGTTCTGGCCGCGGCGGCGCTGCTGCAGCTCGAGTCGGCCGGCGCCTTTACCGTCACGGCACTCGTCGTCGCGGCATCCGCAGTTCTGCCGGTCGTCATCGCGGCGTTGGCGATCAACGGTTTCCGCCGGCTCGTACGCCGCGAACTCGATCTCTCACTCGTGCAGAGCACCGTCGCCACCCCGCGGACCGCGGTGGGCATGCGCGCCTCGGAAGAGCTCGCCCAACTCGACTTCGACGCCGAGACGCTGCTCGACGACGTCAGCTCGGGGCGCATCGCCATTCCGCTGCCGTCCGAGTCCGCTGAACGCGCGGGCGACCTCGCGGCGCGACTGCGGGTGCGGCTCATCGAAGGTCGTAACGACACCTGGCTGCGGCACGCCGTCACCGAGTCCGCGTACCTCAGCAACCGGGTCACGCTCGATGATCCCGACGGGCTGGCCGGCCTGCTCACGCAAGACCAACGAGACGGACTGCTCCTCGCACTGTGGTTGCTCGTCGGCGAGCAGCCGAAGGGTGCCGGCGACGTCGCTGCCCACGTCTCGTGCCGCGAGCCGGTCGAGACTCCGGGCCTCGCTGCAGACCCCGACGCGCCTGATCTGCGCCTCTCGATCGAGGTCGCCGGTGTCAACCGGCGACGCGTCGATCCCGCAACTTGGGACGCACTCGGTAGTGTCGGTACACACGATGTCGTTGCGGCACCCGAGACCTTCCGCATCGACGTCGACTGCCGGGTCGACCCGATCGTGCCAGCAGGAGTTCCGGTCGCCCGTGGGGCGACCCGTTCGAGGGGAAGCTGAATGGTCGACACCGCACCACCGATCCGCCTGGCGATCGTCGACGATCACCGCATGCTCCTCGGAGCGCTCTCCGAATGGTTGCGCGGCGCGGCATCCGATATCGAGCTCGTCGCCGCGGTCCCGTCGTGGTCCGAGCTGCTCGCCCATCCCGACTTCCCCGTCGACGTCGTGCTGCTCGATCTCGACCTTCGCGACAACATTCCGATCTCGCTGAAGCTCTCGATGCTGAAGTCCGCCGGGGTGCAGACGATGCTTATGAGCACGTACTCCGAGCCTGCCGTCGTGCGCGAGGCGCTCAGCTCGGGAGCACTCGGCTACCTCGTCAAGTCCGAACCGGTCGAGACGATCATCGAGGCGATCCGAGCTGCACGCATCGGCGAGTCGTACCTCACCCCTGAACTCGAACTCGCCCTCACCGAAGCGGGCACCGCACCGAAGCTCTCAGCGCAAGAACGCCGGGTGATGGCGCTCTACGGCGCCGGCCAGCCCGTGAAGGCCGTGGCCTTCCAGCTCGGCATCTCCGAAGAGACCGCGAAGAGCTATCTCAAGCGCATCCGCGAGAAGTACCGGGCAACGGGTTACGACGTCGGAACGAAGGTGGCGCTGCGTAAGCGCGCGATCCTCGACGGCATCCTGCTGCAGTCCGACTGACATCGGCAGCCTCTCGATCGGTCGGATGCCGCGGCATCCGATGCCCGTCGACGCACTCTAGAGTTCGACAGCCTCGATCGAACCGGTCGCGTACGGAAGGAACACGCCTCGTCGTCCGCGGGCGCGGTCGAGCGCGAAGGACACCGCTGCGAGCAGGGCGCCGGCGATCGTGAGCACGAGACCGATCCAGATCGGGGCGACGTAGCCCAGCCCGCCGGCGATCGCGACGCCGCCGAGCATGGCGCCGAGACTGTTGCCGATGTTCAGCGCCGAATGGTTCAGGGCGGCGGCGATCGATTGGCTGTCGCGGGCGACATCCATGAGCCTCGCCTGGATGATCGGTGACAGCCCAGCGGATGCACCGCCGACGAGCAGCACACCGGCGAACAGGCCGATCGGGCTGCTGGCGGTGAACCCGAGCAGTACGAGCGCGCCCGCGAGGATGGCGAAGAACAGGTACATCGAGCGGCGCACGCTCCAGTCGGCGAGGCGACCGCCTGCGATGTTGCCGATCGTCATTCCCACACCGAAGGCGATGAGCACGACGGGCACGAGCTGCTCCGGAAGCCCGGCGACGTCGGTGGCGAGCGGCGCGACGTAGCTGTAGACGGCGAAGAGTCCGCCGAAGCCGACGGCGCCGATGCCGAGGGCGAACCACACTTGGGCTCGCGTGAACGCACGGAGTTCACGCTTCATCGTCGCGTGCGGGTCGCCGGCCTGCCATGGCATCGCGACGAGCACCGCGACGAAGGTGAGGGCGAAGATCGCCGCGACCGTGAGGTATGCGATGCGCCACCCTGCTGCCTGCCCGAGCCAGGTGATCGCCGGCACCCCGATCACGTTGGCGATCGTGAGTCCCGACAGCACGAACGCGACGCCCCTCGCGCGTTTGCCCGGACCCATGAGGCTCGCGGCGACGAGGGAGGCGATGCCGAAGTACGCGCCGTGCGGCAGGGCGGCGACGAAGCGTGCGACGAGCACGAGCTCGAACGTCGGCAGCACTGCTGAGGCGACCGTGCCGAGGGTGAAGGCGGTGAGCAGGGCGAGCAGCAGTCGCTTGCGCGGCCAGCGCGCTGCAGCGGCGGCGATCGTGGGCGCACCGACGACGACGCCGAGGGCGTACGCGGAGATCATCCAGCCTGCATTCGCGTTCGCGTTCGCCGGCGAGTGCGCGTAGAGCTCGGGCAACAGGTCGTGCGCGATGCTCGGCAGCAGGCCCATGGCGACGAACTCGGTCGAGCCGATGCCGAAGCCGCCGAGGGCGAGGGCGAGCAGCGCAAAACGAATACGGGCCGGCGACAACGTCGTCGGCCCGTCGGATGAGAGGGTCACCCGGCGATTCTCGCACGAATCGAATCGATTCGACAGTCGGTGCCCAGCGCGTTCGCGTTATGCGATGCCCTCGCCCGATTCGTCGATCGCGGTTTCGAGCCGCTCGATCTTCGCGTCGAGCTCGCCCGTGTAGCCCGGGCGGATATCCGCCTTCAGCACGAGCGACACCCTCGACCCGTACTCGCCGACGGCCTCCGTAGCACGGCGGACGACGTCGAAGACCTCGTCCCATTCGCCTTCGAGCTCGGTGAACATCGAGGTGGTCCGGTTCGGAAGCCCCGAATCGCGAACGATCTTCACCGCCGCCGCAACGGCGTCGTGAACGGATCCGTCGGCACGACCCGTGCCGCTCGGCGCCACTGAGAATGCAACCAGCATGTTCGTCTCCTTCAGATGCAGATGATCACTCGTCGAGACTCATTCTCCCGGTCACGCCCGCGTCGACCGCGCCGGGCACCGAGCGAGGGGCACCGACCCGCCAGAGGGTACGGATGCCCCACACGAGCAGCACCACGAGCAGCAGCGACTTGGCCGTCAGCAGAAACACGAACGCCGGGTTCGCGACGAGGAGCCACCCGTACCAGTAGGGGTAGATGATGTGCGTGAACAGCGCGATCGCCGCGGCGAGCAATGCGGGCACGGCGAAGCGCGCCGGCCGGTACACCAGCCCGAGGATGACGGGCGCCGCGAGCCACGTCACGAACTGGGGCGACCCGACCTTGTTGGCAAGCATGAGCACGACCACGAAACTCAGCGCGAGCGGCGGCAGCAGTCGTCCGAAGGCGGCGCCGCGACGAACTGCCCGAACGCCGATGAGCACGACGGCGAGCACCCCGATCGCCATGATCGGGGTGGTGAGGGCCGCCGCGACATCCGCCCCCGGCCCATGGATCTGGAAGGTGAGGATCTCGCGGTCGTACTCGATCGTCACCGCCTTCGACCCCGCGACGATCTGCCAGAGCCAGCCGACCGCGAGCGGCGCCTCGATCTGGAGCCCGCGTCCGGCTTGCTCGGCGATGAAACCGACGGCGTTCGAGCCCGCACCGGCGAGGAGACTGACCCCGAGGATGCCGACGCTCAGCGCGAACGCCGACGCGCCGACCTCGAGCCGCCTTCGGGCGGCGATCACGAGCGCGGCGACGAGTGCAGCCGGCCACACTTTCACCCAGGCGCCGATCGTGAGCAGCACTGCCGCCACTCGCGGACGCCCCGCGGCCCAGATGAGGCCCATGATCGCCAGTGGCACCGTGATCGCGTCGACGCGACCGAACGCGATGGGACCGAGCAGCGCGAGGAATCCGAGCCACCACCACGCCGCGAGCCGGCGGGGGCGCGAGAGTCGGGCGCGGCCGATGAGCACCCCGAACGCGATCGCGTCGAGCACGGTGACGATCGCGAGCCAGGTCTGCGCGTAGAACGCCGAGCCGAGAGCGAGCGCGGCCGCCATCGGCACGAAGGCGAGAATCGGATACACCCATGGCGTGTCGATGCCCATGCGCACCCAGCCGTGCGCGGCATTCTCCGCCCAAACCCGATAGACCGCGGTCACGTCGCCGAGGGGGTAGCCGGAGGCCGTCAGGTTGAGCCAGATGAGCACGAGGTGCACGAGAGCGAAACCGGCCCAGAGCGCCGCGCGCGTACCGAGGAAGCGGCGAAGCGGGCGGGCGGATGTCGCGCGCTCGGCCCCATCCGTCATGGCAAAAGCCTAGCGGCGTCACATTCCGCCACGCGATCGACGGATGACGGTGGGATCCGCGATGCTGGGGAGTACACCCGTACGGAGGCCCCCATGACTCGACGCTCTCTCGCCGCGCTCTTCATCGCGGCATCCGCGACGCTCGCGCTCGCGGCATGCTCCAGCGGTGCGGGTGACGGCGGAACGACCGGCGGCGACTACGTCACCGACGGCAAGCTCACGATCGGCACGGGCGAGCCCGCGTACTTCCCGTGGGTCATCGACGACGCCCCCGAGTCCGGCGAGGGCTTCGAGGCGGCCGTCGCCTACGCCGTCGCCGACGAGCTCGGGTTCGACGCCGACGACGTGGTCTGGGTGCGCTCGACGTTCGAGCAGGCCATCGCACCCGGCCCGAAAGAATTCGACGTCAACCTGCAGCAGTTCTCGATCACCGAAGAGCGCGCGCAGAACGTCGACTTCTCCTCGCCGTACTACGAGACCACGCAGGTCGTCATCACCGTCGACTCCTCGCCCGCGGCTTCGGCCTCGTCGATCGCCGACCTGAAAGGCCTCCTCATCGGCGCGCAGACGGGCACGACGAGCTTCGACGCCGTCGAGCAGGTCATCGCGCCCACCGCGGGCGCACAGGTGTTCAACACCAACGACGACGCGAAACTCGCGCTGCAGAACGGCACGGTCGACGCGATCGTCGTCGACCTGCCGACCGCGTTCTACCTCACGGGTGTCGAGCTCGACGGCGGCACGATCATCGGGCAGGTGCCGACGACCGCTGGCGACGGCGACGAGTTCGGGCTCGTGCTCGCGAAGGGCTCACCGCTGACCGCCGACGTCACGGCGGCCGTCGACGCGCTCCGCGAAGACGGCACGCTCGACGAGCTCGCCGCGGAGTGGCTGGGCGGCGAGAGCACCGCGCCCGTGCTCGAGTGACGGTGGCGTTCGCGGCCGCGACGGCGTTCACGGCATCGGATGCCGCGGCATCCCTCGGCCGCCGCTAGCGTGGGTTCGTGACCGACACGACCGACGCCCGCGGCACATCGCCGGCGTGGCAGCCGAGCGCCATCGAACTCGAGCGTCGCGCGTTCCGCAAGCGGCAGACGGGTCTCTCGGTGCTCGCGAGCGTGCTGTCGACCCTTGTGTTCGCGGCCCTGCTCGCGTGGGCCCTCATCGGCTCGCCGGGGTGGGCGCAGGTCCAGCAGACGTTCTTCGACCCCGCGGTCGCGATCGCCTCGCTCCCCCGCATCCTCGAGGGCCTCTGGCTGAACATCCAGGTGCTCGTCGCCGCGAGCGTCGGCGTCGTGATCGTCGCCCTGCTCCTGGCGACGCTCCGCACGCTTCGCGGCCCGGTGTTCTTCCCGCTCCGCGCCCTCGCGGCCGGTTACACCGACATCTTCCGCGGCGTGCCGCTCATCATCGTGCTCTACCTCGTCGGGTTCGGGGTTCCCGGACTCGATTTCTTCCCCCGCATGCCGGTCGCCTTCTGGGGCACGATCGCGCTCATCCTCACGTACTCCGCGTACGTCTCCGAGGTGTTCCGGGCCGGCATCGAGGCGGTGCATCCCTCGCAGCGGCTCGCTGCCCGCTCACTCGGGCTCAGCCATGGGCAGACCATGCGTCGTGTCGTGCTGCCGCAGGCGTTCCGCAAGGTGACGCCCGCGCTCATGAACGACTTCGTCGCCATGCAGAAAGACGTGGGACTCATCTCGGTGCTCGGAGCGATCGACGCCGTGCGGGCCGCACAGATCGAGACCGCGCACTTCTTCAACTTCACCCCCTACGTCGTCGCCGGCCTGCTCTTCGTGGCACTCGCGTGGCCGATGATCCGGCTCACCGATTGGCTGTCGGCGCGCATGCGCGCACGCGAGCAGGTCGGGAGCATCGTATGAGCGCGGGCGTTCAGCGGGGCGATGGCGGGCCCGTATTGAGCCTGCGCGGCATCCGTCGCGCTTTCGGCGATCATCTCGTGCTCGACGGCATCGATCTCGAGGTCGCGGCGCACGAGGTCGTCGCACTCGTGGGTGCCAGCGGATCGGGCAAGTCGACGCTCCTGCGCACCGTCAACCTGCTCGAACCGATCGACGACGGCGTGATCCTCCTCGCCGGCGAAGACGTCAGCGACCCCCGTGTCGATGCCGACCGGGTGCGCGCCCGCATCGGCGTGGTGTTCCAGCACTACAACCTCTTCCCGCACCTCAGCGTGCTCGACAACGTCACGATGGCCTCACGCCTCGTGCATCGCACGCCGCGAGCCGAGGCCGAGCAGCGCGGAATCGAGCTGCTCGCCTCGATCGGGCTGGCCGACTTCGCGCGCACCTTCCCCGATCGTCTGTCGGGCGGGCAGCAGCAGCGCGCCGCGATCGTGCGTGCGATCGCGACGGAGCCCGAGCTGCTCCTCCTCGACGAGGTGACGAGCGCCCTCGATCCCGAGCTCGTCGGCGAGGTGCTCGCACTCGTTCGCACGCTGGCAGACGGCGGCACGACGATCGTGATGGCGACGCACGAGATGGCGTTCGCGCGAGACGTGGCCGATCGGGTCGTGTTCCTCGACGCCGGGCGCATCATCGAGGACGCACCGGCGACGAAGTTCTTCGAGTCGCCGCGCGAGGAGCGCACCCGCGAGTTCCTCACCCGCTTCCGCGGCGCCTGAGCGTCAGCGCGAGAGCAGCGTGCCGACCACGCCGGGCACCGCGTGCGCGACGTCGAGGGCGGTGACGGGGCCGCCGGCGACTTCGGCACTCGCGCGTCGCGCTGCTTCACCGTGAACCCACGACGCCGTCGCGGCGAGCGCGGTGAGCGCCTCGGCGTCGTCGGCGAGGCGCTCGTGATGCGTGGCGACGAGGGCGCCGAGGATGCCCCCGAGCACATCGCCCGTGCCCGCCGACGCCAGCCAGTGGGTGGGGGCGGTGACGGTGTACCGGTCGCCGTCGAGATCGCAGATGTGAGTGACCGCGCCCTTCAGCAGTACGGCCACGCCGAGCTCGCGCGCTGCGCGCACCGCCCACTCCGCAGGCGCCTCGCGCACCTCGGCGACGCTCGTCTCGATCTCTCGCGCGGCGAGCAGCGCGGCGAGTTCGCGTGCGTGGGGCGTGATCACCGTCGGGGCCGAATGCGTGCCGACGAGGTCGAGAGCGCCGGCATCGAGCACGACCGGCAGTCGTGAGGCGAGGGCGCCCTGCAGGTCGCCCAGCAGCATGAACGATCGGCGCCCCGCGTCGATGCCCGAACCGATGAGCCACGCCTGCACTCGTCCGGGCGTCGTCACGGTCTCGGGCCTGCGCGCGAGCACGGCCGTGCGCACGGCGCGGGGCCCGGTGTAGCGCACCATGCCGACGCCCGCCCGGTGAGCGGCCTCGACGGCGAGCACGGCCGCTCCTGGGTACTCCGGTGATCCGGCGACGACGCCGAGTACGCCGCGCGAGTACTTGTCGTCAGCGGCGCCGGGTGCGGCTATCCACTCGGCCGCATCGTCGAGGGTCCATTCCTGCCACGGCCTGTCCATGCTCCAACGATAGGTTGAGTGGGATGCCTCCGACAGTCCCCGCACCGATCAGCCTCGCTCCCCGTGTCGTCGTCTTCGACTACGGGGAGGTCATCTCGCGCGAGCCGAGCGACGCCGACCGAGCCGCGCTCATCGACCGGGCCGGCGTGCGCGCCGACCCCGAGCCGTTCTGGACCGCATATTGGGCCCACCGAGCGGGCCTCGATCGCGGCACCACGTCGATCGCCGAGTACTGGCAGGCGGTGGCCGCCGAGCTCGGCGTCGAGTGGAACGCGATCGACGTGCACGAGCTCTGGGCGATCGACCACCGCGGCTGGCTCTCGCTCGACCCTGGCACCCTCGGCGTGCTGCACGCTCTCGCCGCGGGCGGCACTCGCCTCGCACTGCTCTCCAACGCCGGTGCCGACTTCTCTGGATGGCTCCGCCACGGCTCCTTCGCCGAGCTCTTCGAACAGGTCTTCGTCAGTGGCGAGCTGAAGATCGCCAAGCCCGACGCGGCGATCTACGAGCACGTGATCGACGAACTCGGCATCGCGGCATCCGACTTCGTCTTCATCGACAACAAGGCCGAGAACGTCCAGGGCGCCAAAGCCATCGGCGGCGACGGGCATGTGTTCACGGATGCCGCGACGCTCGAGTCCTGGCTGCGAACTCTCGCCTAGCGAGAAGCGCGGCACGAGCCGCGCCCGACGCCTCACCCGCGCCGGGTCGCGTCCTGCACCTCGCCGACGAGCTCCTCGATGATGTCCTCGAGGAAGATGACGCCCGTCGTGGTGCCGTCTTCGTCGAACGCCCGCGCCACGTGGGTGCCGAGTCGGCGCATCGTCGCGAGTGCGTCTTCGAGGTCGGTGCCGGCGAAGATCGAGACGAGTCGGCGCACCCGCTTCGCCGGGATCGGGTCGTCGAACTCGCCGTCGTCGAGATCGATGACGTCTTTCAGGTGCACGTATCCGTCGGGCTCGCCCGCCTGGTCGAGGATCGGATAACGCGAGAACCCATGCCTGGCCACGGCCCGTTCAACGTCGGCCGGCGTGGCCGCGGGTGGCAGGCTCACGAGACCGCTGAGCGGCACCGCGACATCCTGCACTCGCTTCGTCGTGAATTCGAAGGCGGCGGTGAGGGTGCCGCTCGCGTCGTCGAGCACGCCCTCGCGACGTGACTGGTCGACGATCGTCTGCACCTCCTCGAGTGTGAACGTGGAGTTCGCCTCGTTCTTCGGCTCGACGCCGAAGAGCCGCAGCACGCCGTTGGCTGTGGCGTTCAGTGCCACGATGATCGGTCGGAAGATGCGGGCGAGGAAGACGAGCGGCGGCGCGAGCAGCAGCACGGCGCGGTCGGGGATCGAGAACGAGAGGTTCTTCGGCACCATCTCGCCGAAGACGACGTGCAGGTAGGAGACGAGCACGAGGGTCACGATGAACGCGATCGTCGAGATGACCTCGACCGACCAGCCGGTGAGGTGCAACGGTACCTCGAGCAGGTGATGGATCGCGGGTTCGGAGACGTTCAAGATCAGCAGCGAGCAGATCGTGATGCCGAGCTGGCTCATCGCGAGCATCAGCGTTGCGTGCTCCATCGCCCACAGCGCGGTCTTCGCACTGCGCTTCCCCTGCTCGGCGAGCGGCTCGATCTGCGACCGCCTGGCTGAGATGACTGCGAACTCCGCTCCGACGAAGAAGGCGTTGGCGATGAGCAGCACCACGAGCCATGCGAGTCCGGCCCAGTCGTTCATCGGTCACCACCTTCTGTTCCGTCGGATTCGGACAGCGGGGTCGGCACGAATCGCACGCGGTCGATGCGCCGGCCATCGAGTCGCTGCACGGCGAGGGTGCCATCGTCGATGAGCACTTCGTCGCCGACCGCGGGCAGTCGCCCGAGCTCGGCCATGACGAATCCGGCCACGGTCTCGTAGTCGCCGTTCTCGGGCACGCGGATGCCGGTGCGTTCGAGCAGTTCGTCGGGACGCAGTATTCCGGGGAAGCTGATGACATCGCCGCGGTGCACGATGCCCGCACGCGTGCGATCGTGCTCGTCCGCCACCTCGCCGACGAGTTCCTCGACGAGGTCTTCGAGGGTGGCGACGCCCGCGGTGCCGCCGTACTCGTCGACGACGACGGCCATCTGGTAACCGCGGCCGCGGAGCTCGCCGAGGAGCGCATCGAGTTTCATCGTCTCCGGCACTCTGAGGGCTTCGGACTGCAACGCCGAAGCGGGCACGTCTCGCCGCTTCTCGCGCGGCACCGCCACCGCCTGCTTCACGTGCACGAGACCGACGACGTCATCGAGGTTCTCGTCGTAGACCGGGAACCTGGAGTAGCCCGTCTGACGCGCGAGCTCGAGCACGGCCTCTGCCGGCTGTTGGCGCTGCACGGCGGCGACTGCCGGGCGCGGGGTCATGACGTCGGACGCATCGTGGTCGGCGAAGCGCAGGGTGCGGCCGAGAAGGGTCGCGGTGTCCTGTTCCAGCAGCCCGGCGCTCGCGGAGCGGCGCACGAGCGAGGAGAGCTCTTCGGCTGAACGAGCGCCCGAGAGCTCCTCCTTGGGCTCGATGCCGAAGGCGCGGAGGATTCCATTCGCGCTGCCGTTCAAGAGCGAGACCGCCGGCCGGAACACCCATGAGAACGCGGTCTGGAAGGGCATCACGATGACGGCGGTCTGCCTCGGGAGCGCGAGCGCGAAGTTCTTGGGCACGAGCTCGCCGATCACCATCGACAGGAGCGTCGCGACGACGATCGCCGTCGTCGCCCCGACCGGACGCAGGAGCGCCTCGGGCAGTCCGGCTGCCTCGAGCGGGCCTGCGAGCAGCGAGGAGATCGCGGGTTCCATCGTGTAGCCGGTGAGGAGGGTCGTCAGTGTGATGCCCAGCTGGGCGCTCGAGAGGTGCGTCGACGTGATCTTCAGCGCCGATATCGTGAGGCTGAGCTTCGTCTCACCTCGTGCGCGCCGTGCTTCGAGGTCGGCCCGATCGAGATTGACGAGCGCGAACTCACTGGCAACGAACAAGCCCGTGCCGATCGTGAGGAGGAGTCCGATGCCGAGGAGTATCCACTCAGACATCGCCGCCTCCCCGAGCAGTCACGGGCGAGGGTCTATGGCCGGGCGTATTCGCAGAGGGAGGATCGTCCATTGTCCGCCCAGTATATCGGCGAGTCCCGTGCGATCACCGAGCCGTAACCCAGGCGTCACCAGCCCAGTGGCTCATCGGCTCACCAGCTGACCGGCAGCGCCTTGCCTTCCTCGTACCCGGCGGCGGACTGGATGCCGACGAGCGCCCGGTCGCGGAACTCCTCGATGGTGCGTGCACCGGCGTATGTGAACGAACTACGCACCCCCGAGGTGATCATGTCGAGCAGGTCCTCGATCGACGGCCGCAACGGGTCGAGGTAGATCGCCGATGAGGAGATCCCCTCGGCGAAGAGCTCCTTCCGGGCGAGCTCGTACGGCGACAGCCGATCGAACCGCTCGCGCACGGCCTTCGTCGATGCCATGCCCCAGCTCTCTTTGAAGAGGCGCCCGGACGCATCGCGCCGCAGCGTGCCCGGCGCCTCGATCGTGCCCGCGAACCACGAGCCGATCATGACCGACGCCGCACCCGCCGCCAACGCGAGCGCGACATCGCGCGGATAACGCACGCCGCCGTCGGCCCAGACTTTCGCGCCGAGCTCGCGCGCGGCCTCCGCCGTCTCGAGCACCGCCGAGAACTGGGGCCGTCCGACGGCGGTCATCATCCGGGTCGTGCACATGGCCCCTGGCCCGACGCCGACCTTCAGCACATCCGCGCCCGCATCGACGAGGTCGGCGACCGCGTCGGCGGTCACGATGTTGCCGGCGACGATCGGCACGTCGAGGCCGAGGTTCCGCACGATCGACACAGCGCGGATCATGCCCTCCTGGTGCCCGTGCGCCGTGTCGATGACGAGCATGTCGACGCCCGCCGCGACGAGCGCGGTGGCCTTCGCGGCGACGTCGCCGTTGATGCCGACCGCGGCGGCCACGCGAAGCCGCCCGTCGGCGTCGACGTTGGGCTGGTAGATCGTGCCGCGCAGCGCGCTCCGCCGGCTCAGCGTGCCGACCACCTGTCCGTGCTCGAGCACGGGAGCGAAGTCGAGTCCGGCGTCGACCATCAGATCGAACGCCCGGCGCGGGGTCGACACGTCATCGGCGTCGAGCGAGGCGAGCCCGCCGTGCACGAGGTCGCCGAGACGGGCGTCGGGCAGCGCGGTCGCGAGCCGGTCGGCCGGGATGCATCCGATGTACACGCCACGGGAATCGTGCAGCACGATGCCGTGGCCGGCAACGGGCGGCAACGTGGCGAGGGCATCGGCGGCAGTGGCATCCGGGCTGAGGTCATGCGGCGTGTCGAAGCGGGGCGACTGGTCCTTCACCCAACGGATCGCCTCGTCGAGATCCTGCAGGTGCAGGTCTTGCGGCAGCACGCCGAGGCCGCCACGGCGAGCGAGCGTGGCCGCGAGCCGCGGCCCGGTGATCGAGTTCATGTTCGCCGAGACGATCGGCACGGATGCCCCCGAGCCGTCGTCGGGCGCGAGCGACACGTCGAGGCGGCTCGTCACGCCGGAGCGGCTCGGCACGAGGAACACGTCCGAATAGGTGAGGTCGTGGCTGGGTGTCGTCCGGTAGAACTCCATGCCGCCACGCTACCGCCGCCACACCCCGAGGGCAGGTGCTCTCGGTCATGCGCGGGGGTTTAGGCTTGTGTAGGTGATCCGGCACGGCCCGCGTGCTCGTGGCGCGATCGCCGCTGCAGGTATTCCAGCATCAACGGAGAGAGTGGGCGAGAGGCTGTGTCGAGCCAATTGACCGGGTCAGGATCAGACGAGACGACGTCGGGCGAATACGGAGCCAACGAGTGGCTCGTCGACGAGATGTACGAGAAGTTCCTCGTCGATCCAGAGTCGGTCGACAAGACCTGGTGGCCGGTGCTCGAGCACTACCGCCAGGTGAAAACCGGCGCCGCCGAGCCGTCGGCCGCCGCCCCTGCGACGGATGCCGCGGCATCCGCACCGCCCGCCGCCCCCCTTGCGACCTCCGCATCGCCCTCCGCTCCCCCTGTGGCGCCAGCCGTCGCTGAGCGCGCAGCGCCCGCGACGCCTGCGGTCGAGCCGCCCCCCGCCACGGCCCCCGTGCCGGTCATCGGGCAGACCCCCGCGGCGCGCACGACCTCTGTCGCCCCGCGTACCCAGCCCGTTCCCGCCGATGTGCCGGTCACGAGCCCGCAGCCGATCATCGCCGAGGCACCCCACGAAGACGAGGTGCTGCCGCTCAAGGGCATGTCGAAGGCCCTCGCCGCGAACATGGACGCCTCGCTCACCGTGCCGACAGCCACGAGCGTGCGCACCATCCCCGCGAAGCTCATGATCGACAACCGCATCGTGATCAACAACCACCTTCGGCGCTCGCGCGGCGGCAAGATCTCGTTCACGCACCTCATCGGCTGGGCGCTCATCCAGGCGCTCAAGGAGTTCCCGAGCCAGAACGTCTTCTACTCCGAGATCGATGGCAAGCCGAGTCTCGTCAAGCCCGCCCACATCGGACTCGGTATCGCGATCGACATCCCGAAGCCCGACGGCTCCCGGGCGTTGCTCGTGCCGGCGATCAAGCGCGCCGAGACGCTGACGTTCAACGAATATCTCGCCGCCTACGAAGACCTCGTGCAGCGTGCCCGCCAGAACAAGCTGAAGGCCGACGACTTCTCGGGCGCGACCATCTCGCTCACCAACCCGGGCGGCATCGGCACGGTGCACTCGGTGCCGCGGCTCATGAAGGGCCAGGGCTGCATCATCGGCGCGGGCGCGCTCGAGTACCCGGCCGAGTTCCAGGGCTCGAGCGAGAAGACGCTCGCCCACCTCGCGATCGGCAAGACGATCACGCTCACCTCGACGTACGACCACCGTGTCATCCAGGGCGCGGGTTCCGGCGAGTTCCTGAAGAAGGTGCACGAGCTCCTCATCGGCCAGCGCGGCTTCTACGAGGGACTCTTCTCGGCACTTCGCCTGCCCTACGAGCCGATCCGTTGGGCGCCCGACATCTCGGTCGACATCGCGAGCGCGATCGACAAGACGGCTCGCGTGCAGGAGCTCATCAACGCGTTCCGTGTGCGCGGTCATCTCATGGCTGACATCGACCCGCTCGAGTACGTGCAGCGTTCGCACCCCGACCTCGACATCGCCAGCCACGGCCTCACCTTCTGGGACCTCGACCGAGAGTTCGTCACCGGCGGCTTCGGCGAGAAGCGCACGGCACTGCTGCGCGACATCCTCGGCGTGCTGCGCGACTCGTACTGCCGCACGATCGGCATCGAGTACATGCACATCCAAGACCCCGTGCAGCGCAAATGGATCCAAGACCAGGTCGAGCGCAGCTACGAGAAGCCGACCCACGACGAGCAGATGCGCATCATGGGCAAGCTCAACGAGGCCGAGGCCTTCGAGACGTTCCTGCAGACGAAGTACGTCGGCCAGAAGCGGTTCAGCCTCGAGGGCGGCGAGTCCGTGATCCCGCTCCTCGACGAGATCCTGCAGGGCGCTGCGAAAGAGGGCCTCGACGAGGTCGCCATCGGCATGGCGCACCGCGGGCGCCTCAACGTGCTCACGAACATCGCCGGCAAGACCTACGGCCAGGTGTTCCGCGAGTTCGAGGGCACCCAGCACTCGAAGGGCTTCTCCGGCTCCGGTGATGTGAAGTACCACCTCGGCACGCAGGGCACCTTCACCGCCGACGACGGCCACCAGATCCCGGTCTCCCTCGCGGCGAACCCCTCGCACCTCGAAGCCGTCGACGGCGTGCTCGAGGGCATCGTGCGGGCCAAGCAAGACAGAAGGCCCATCGGCACGTTCTCGACGCTGCCCATCCTCGTGCACGGCGACGCGGCCATGGCCGGCCAGGGCGTCGTGCTCGAGACGATGCAGATGTCGCAGCTGCGCGGGTTCCGCACCGGCGGCACGATCCACGTCGTCGTGAACAATCAGGTCGGCTTCACCACGGTGCCGGGCGATGCACGCTCGTCGATCTACTCGACGGATGTCGCGAAGACCATCCAGGCCCCGATCTTCCACGTCAACGGCGATGACCCCGAGTCCGTCGTGCGTGTCGCCGAGCTCGCCTTCCGCTACCGGCAGGAGTTCAAGCGCGACGTCGTCATCGACCTCGTCTGCTTCCGCCGTCGCGGCCACAACGAGGGAGACGACCCCTCGATGACCCAGCCCCTCATGTACAACCTCATCGAGGCGAAGCGCTCGGTGCGCAAGCTCTACACCGAAGCGCTCGTCGGCCGCGGCGACATCACCGAGGCCGAATACGAAGACGCCCACCGCGACTTCCAAGACCGGTTGGAGCGTGCCTTCGCCGAGACGCACGCCGCGCAGACCGGGGCGATCCCGATCATCGGTGCCACCGAGACCGCCAAGCCGGTCGAGCCGGTCAGCGGCGAACTCGAGACCACCGGAGTCTCGACCGAGGTCGTGCACGCCATCGGCGATGCGTTCAACAACAAGCCCTCGGGCTTCACCGTGCATCCGAAGATCCAGCAGCTGCTCACGAAGCGCCTCGACATGAGCCGCAACGGCAAGATCGATTGGGGCTTCGGCGAACTGCTCGCGCTCGGCTCGCTCCTCCTCGAGGGCACCCCGGTGCGCCTCTCCGGCCAAGACGCCCGCCGTGGCACCTTCGTGCAGCGCCATGCGGTGCTGCACGATCGTGCGAACGGCCAGGAGTGGCTCCCACTGCAGAATCTCTCCGACAACCAGGCGCACTTCTGGATCTACGACGCGCTGCTCTCCGAGTACGCGACGATGGGCTTCGAATACGGCTACTCCGTCGAGCGGGCCGACGCGCTCGTGCTGTGGGAGGCGCAGTTCGGCGACTTCGCCAACGGCGCGCAGACCATCATCGACGAGTTCATCTCCTCGGCAGAGCAGAAGTGGGGCCAGCGTTCGAGCGTCGTCCTCCTCCTCCCCCACGGCTACGAAGGTCAAGGGCCCGACCACTCGAGCGCCCGCATCGAGCGCTACCTGCAGCTCTGCGCCGAGAACAACATGACGGTCGCTCGGCCCTCGACGCCGGCGTCGTACTTCCATCTGCTGCGCCGTCAGGCCTACGTCCGCCCCCGCCGGCCGCTCGTGGTGTTCACTCCGAAGGCGATGCTCCGCCTTCGCGGCGCGACGAGCGAGGTCGCCGACTTCACGCAGGGCAAGTTCGAGCCGGTCATCGACGATGCACGCATCACCGACAAGGCCGCGGTCAAGCGCGTCGTGTTCGTCTCGGGCAAAATCTATTACGACCTGATCACCGAGCTCGACAAGCAGCAGAACACCGAGGTCGCGCTCGTGCGTCTCGAGCAGCTCTACCCGCTGCCGGCCGGTGAGCTGAAGACCGTCGCCGACTCGTACCCGAACGCCGAGCTCATGTGGGCGCAAGACGAGCCCGAGAACCAGGGCGCGTGGCCGTACTTCATCATCGAGACGAACAAGCTCGGGTCGCGCACCGTCTCGGTCGTCGCCCGCGCAGCAGCAGCGTCGCCCGCGACCGGCTCCGCGAAGCGGCACGCCACCGAGCAGGCCGAGCTCGTGCGGCGCGCGACGACGATCTAGCCGACACGACACGAACGAAGCGAGCGGATGCCCCGGGGCATCCGCTCGCTTCGTGATCGGCTCGGGGTCTCAGCGCATGCCGCGTGCCAGCTTGCTCGGCCACCAGATGGCGCGTCCGATGTCGTACGCGAGCGCGGGCACGAGCAGGGTGCGCACGAGGAACGTGTCGAGCAGCACCCCGAACGCGACGATGAACGAGATCTGCGCGAGGAAGAGGATCGGCAACACCCCCAGCGCCGCGAACGTCGCCGCGAGCACGAGGCCCGCCGAAGTGATCACTCCGCCCGTCAGCCGAACGCCTCGCACGATGCCCGCTCGCGTACCGAACCGTATCGACTCCTCCCGCACCCGCGTCATCAGGAAGATGTTGTAGTCGACACCGAGAGCGACGAGGAACACGAATCCGAACAGCGGCACCGACGGGTCAGCGCCCGGGAATTGGAAGACGTGCTCGAACACGAGCGCCGACACCCCGAGTGCCGCCGCGAACGAGAGCACGACGCTGCCGATCAGGATGAGCGGTGCGACGATCGATCGCAGCAGCAACATGAGGATCACGAGGATCGCGGCGAGCACGAGCGGGATGACGAGGGTGCGGTCGGCGATCGCCGCCGCGTTCGTGTCGAGCGCGACCGCGGTCTGCCCGCCGACGAGCACCTCGGTATCGACCTCGTCGAGGTTCTCGCGGAGCTGCTCGACGGTCGCCTCGGCCTCGAGCGAGTCCGACGGATCGGTGAGCGTCACCTGCAACTGCACTTCGCCGTCGACGACCGTCGGGGCAGGCGCGGGAGTCCCGGGCGGGCCCAACGCCTGGATGCCGTCGCTCGTGACGGGTGCCGTGCCGGCAGGCGAGTCGGCGCTCAGCACGGCGACGGAGTCCACGCCGGAGGAGTCGAGCGCGACATCCGTCATCTGCTGCAGTTCGTCGTGCGGGCCGATCACGATCGCCGGCGTGCCCGATCCCGCGGGAAAGTGCTCGCCCAGCAGCGCCTGGCCGTCGCGAGCCTGTGACTCGCCGAGGACGAACTCACTCGAGGCGACACCGTCTGCATCGAGCTGCGCGAGGCCGAGCGACATCGCGCCGAGCGCAAGCACCGAGACGATCCACACGGTGCGGGGGCGCTTCGAGACGAGCCGGCCGACGCCCGCCCAGATGCCGCGATCCGGCAGGTCGGCCTCGTCAGGTGCCGAGGCGTCGTGCACGCCGGCCGCGTGCCGGGCGTGCGCCTCGACTTCATCACCGATGCGAGCGACCCGGCGAGGCCAGAACGCCGCCCGACCCGCCCAGAGCAGTAGCGACGGCAACAGGGTCAGCGCTGCGAGGAGCGCGAATACGATGCCGATCGCCGCCACCGGCCCGAGGATCTTGTTCGAGGTGAGCTCGCTCACCAGCAGGATGAGGAGGCCGACGATCACCGTGCCGCCCGAGGCCACGATCGGCTCCCACGAGCCCTTCAGCGCCGCCCACGTGGCATCCCACTTGCGTTCGTATCTGGTGAGGGTCTCCCGGTACCGGGAGATGTAGAGCAGCGCATAGTCGGTGGCGGCGCCGATCACGAGGATGAACAGGATTCCCTGCGTCTGCCCCGACAGGAGAATGATGTCGGCTCGTGCGAGTGCGACGACCGTGAACACCGACGCGCACAGCGCGGTGAGACTCGTGAAGAGCACGATGACCGGCAGCAGCGGCGAGCGGTAGACGACGAGGAGGATGACGAACACCGCAGCGAGGGCGACGGCCAGGAGCAGCCCGTCGATGCCGCTGAACGCGCCGACGATATCGGCGCTGAATCCTGCGGGCCCCGTGACGGCAGCCGTCGTGCCGTCGATGGCATGTTCGTCGAGCACCGTGCGCAGCTCTGCGACGATCTCGGCGGGCTTCGCACCGCCGTCGACCTGCTCGATCGGGATGACCATCTGGGCCGCGTCGCCGTCGTCCGACGGCAGCACCGGCGAGGCACCTTCGGCGTTCACGCCTTCGACCGCGAGTAGCTCGTCGCGGAGCTCGTCGATCGCCGAGAGCTGCGCCTCGTCGAGTTCCTGATCGCCCGCGACCACGACGATCGCCGGTACCTCATCCGTGTCGCGGAACCCCTCTTGCAACTCGGTGACCTCGGTGGCCTCGGCCGACGAGGGTAGGAACTGCGCCTGGTCGTTCGTCGAGACGTCGCTCAGCCCACCGAAGGCGGCGCCGCCGGCACCGAACAGCGCGAGCCAGACGAGGATGAGGGTCGTGGGAATGAGGACACGCAGCCACGTCGGCACGCGTCGCTTCGAAGGCTGGGCGGAATGCTCGATCACACCGTCTACGTTACGGACCGACCTGCATCACGCGCATCCAACGAACGATTGAGTGGACGCCCGATACGGACGGACCGACGATCGTCAGACGACCGGCTCGTGCGAGGACTGGAACAGCCGGAGACGCTCCAGCACGAGCACGCGCAGCTCAGCCGGTGCGCTCTCGCGGCATGCCCGTTGCACGACCTCGGTGATCGCCACGCCGACGCGCAGTTCGGCCTGGCAGTCAGCGCAGTTCTCGACGTGTTCACGGATGTCGGTGGCATCCGCTCCACGCAATTCATGGTGCAGATACTCTTCGAGTTCGGCCCGGGCCTTTTCGCAACCGCAATCAGTCATCGTGAGCTCCTCGGCAGGCTCTGCCCTTTGGGCATGCTCCGCCTCCTGGTGGGTGACGCCGACTCGCCCGCAGCGAAACCCTGTTCGCGGGCGTAGTCGGCGAGGGACTCGCGGAGCAGGCGCCTGCCACGGTGCAGACGGCTCATCACGGTCCCGATGGGGGTGTTCATCATGTCGGCGATCTCTTGGTAGGAGAACCCCTCGACGTCGGCGAAGTACACGGCGAGACGGAAGTCCTCCGGCAGCGCCTGGAGCGCGTCTTTCACCGCACTGTCTGGCAGGTGGTCGATCGCCTCGGCCTCGGCAGAGCGGCTCGCGCGAGCGGTCGTCGATTCGGCGCCGCCGAGCTGCCAGTCTTCGAGGTCGTCGATCGTGCCCTGGTACGGCTCCCGCTGCTTCTTGCGATAGCTGTTGATGAAGGTGTTCGTGAGGATGCGGTACAGCCACGCCTTGAGGTTCGTACCCTGCGTGAACTGCCCGAATGCTGCGAACGCCTTCACGAACGTCTCTTGCACGAGGTCTTGCGCGTCGGCCGGATTCTTCGTCATACGAAGCGCCGCGGCATACAGCTGGTCGATGAACGGCAGCGCCTGTTCCTCGAAGAGTTCACCGAGCGGCCGGGCGGCCTCCGCGGTCTCGGGGTCGGTCGGCGTTGCGTCGATCTCGTCGGCAGTCATCACCGGCCATCCTAGATCGTCAACCGCAACGACCGTCTTGCGTTCGAGCACTCCCAACGACACGCGCACCAACTCCTTCAGCATTTCCTGACGCTACTGTTGGTAACCGATGCAGATTTCGAGGTATTCCGCACCCGAGTTCGACCCGTACGGCGAAGCGAGGCAAACCGAGACGGATGACGGGTGGCGCGCGCCGCTCGCCATCGCTCCGCTCTCTTCAGCGCTGGCCCTGCCGGGGTCCAAATCGCTCACCAATCGCGAGCTCGTGCTGGCCGCGCTGGCCGACGGACCTTCCACCCTTCGTGCGCCGCTCTGGTCTCGTGACAGCGAGCTCATGATCGAGGGCCTGCGCGCGCTCGGCACCGGATTCGAACGGGTCGCGGGCAGCGGTGGCTTCGGCGACGATCTGCGGGTCACTCCCGCGACCGAACTGCTCGGTTCGACGACCATCGACTGCGGTCTCGCCGGAACGGTCATGCGGTTCCTGCCGCCGGTCGCGGCACTCGCGCTCGGCCCGACGACGTTCGACGGCGACGAGGGAGCCCGACGACGGCCGATGGGAGCATCGATCCACGCCTTGCAGGCCCTCGGCGTCGACCTCGATGACGACAGGCGCGGTGCGCTGCCCTTCACGGTGCACGGCACCGGACGTGTCGAAGGAGGCTCCCTGGCCATCGACGCGAGCGCCTCGAGCCAGTTCGTGTCGGGCCTCCTGCTCTCGGCTGCGCGCTTCGAGCACGGGCTCGATCTCACTCACACGGGCGATCGGCTGCCGAGCATGCCGCACATCGAGATGACCACCGAGACGCTGCGTGCGCGCGGAGTCGACGTGCTGAGCCCCGAGCCCGGCCGCTGGCTCGTCGCCCCGGGCGCCATCGGCGCGATCGATGTCGACATCGAGCCCGATCTGTCGAACGCCGCACCGTTCCTCGTCGCCGCGCTCGTCGCCGGAGGCTCGGTCACGATCACGGGCTGGCCCGCCGAGACGACGCAAGTCGGCGCCGAGCTCGCCCGGCTCCTGCCGCTCTTCGGAGCACGGGTCGAACGCGCCGGCGACCGGCTCACCGTGCACGCCCCGCCACTCGGCAGCGATGGTCGCCGCGGCATCCGCGGCGTCGAGCTCGACCTGTCGGCGGCGGGCGAGCTCGCTCCGAACCTGGTCGCGCTCGCCGCTCTTGCCGACGAACCCTCGACGATCCTCGGCATCGGCCACATCCGCCACCACGAAACCGACCGACTCGCCGCGCTCGCTGCGGAGATCAACGGGCTCGGCGGGCGAGTGACCGAGCTCGACGACGGATTGCGCATCGAGCCCGCGCCGCTGCATGGCGGACCGTGGCGCGCCTACGCCGATCACCGGATGGCGACGAGCGGCGCGATCATCGGTCTCGCAGTGCCGGGCGTCGTCGTCGACGACATCGCGTCGACCGGCAAAACCCTCCCCCAGTTCACCACCCTCTGGGAGCAGATGCTGGCATGACCTGGTGGAGCACCGAAGACGAGGACGAGGACGACGAGCCCGAGTTCGACGAGTCCGACGTGCGCGTGCGGCCCAGCCGCCGCGGCAGCCGCCCCCGCACCAAGCAGCGCCCCGAACATGCCGACGCCGTGAACGGCATGGTGATCGGAGTCGACCGCGGCCGCTACAGCGTGCTCATCGACGAGAACGGCCCCACCGAACGGGTGATCACCGCGGCGCGGGCGAGCGAACTGCGTCGCAAGTCGGTCGTCACCGGCGATCACGTCGATCTCGTCGGCGACACGTCGGGCGAACCCGGCACGCTGTCGCGCATCGTGCGCGTCGGTGAGCGCACGACACTGCTCCGCCGCAGTGCCGACGACACCGACGAGGTCGAGCGGGTCATCGTCGCCAACGCCGACCAGATGCTCATCGTCGTCGCCGCGGCGAACCCGGAACCGCGAATCCGACTGCTCGATCGCTACCTCGTGGCGGCGTTCGATGCCGGCATCCGGCCGCTGCTCGTCGTCACGAAGACCGACCTCGCCGATCCCGAGGAGTTCCTGCGGAACTTCGCCGGTCTCGACCTGCCGGTCTTCCTGAGCGGCGAAGACCAGATGCCGCTCGGCGACATCGCGCGTGCCCTCATCGGCCATCGCACGGTGTTCGTCGGCCACTCCGGCGTCGGCAAGTCGACACTGGTGAACGCGCTCGTTCCGAGCGCCCAGCGGGCCATCGGGCGGGTCAACGTCGTCACCGGCCGGGGCCGCCATACCTCGTCGTCGACGGTATGGCTCCGGCTCGTGCCTTCCGACATCCCGGGCGCCGACGAGCTCGAGACGACCGGAGAATCCGGCTGGGTCATCGACACTCCGGGGGTGCGGTCGTTCGGGCTCGGCCACGTCGACCGCGCGAACATCCTGCGCGCCTTCACCGACCTCGACCGCATCGCCGAGCGCTGCCCACGCGGGTGCACGCATCTGCCCGATGCGCCCGACTGCGCAATCATCGAGGCGGTCGAGGCCGGCGAACTCGGCGAGACCGGCCCGGCACGTCTCGAATCGCTGCAGCGACTGCTCACCACGTTCGCGGGCGGCACCGCCTCCTGAGGCACTGCGGGGCTCGCGGCATCCGTGGATCTGCTTAACATGGAGGCATGACCGATGCTCGACTCGCCCCCGGCGACCCCGCTCCAGATTTCACCCTGCTCGACCAGAACGGCGAACCGGTCACCCTCTCAGCCCTGCGCGGCACGAAGGTGGTCCTGTACTTCTACCCCGAGGCGATGACCCCCGGTTGCACCACCGAGGCGTGCGACTTCCGCGACAACCTGAACTCCTTCGCGAGCGCCGGCATCCGGGTGCTCGGCGTCTCGAAAGACGAGGTCGCCAAGCTGGCCGCGTTCGCCGAGCGCGACCGCCTCACCTACACCCTGCTCTCCGATGCCGACCTCGCCGTGCAGCAGGCCTACGGCGTGTGGGGTGAGAAATCGCTCTACGGCAAGATCATCGTCGGCTCCATCAGGTCGACGTTCGTCATCGGCGAAGACGGTCGCATCGAGCGAGCGTTCTACAACGTCAAGGCGACGGGGCACGTCGCCCGATTGCGCCGTGAGCTCGGCCTCGACGGCTGAGCGCGATTCACTCCTGAGCGCGATTCACTCCTGAGCGCGATTCGCTCCTGAGCGCGATTCGCTCCTGAGCGCGATTCACTCCTCAGGGCGATCCGCCGGGTGATCCTCGGAGCGGGCGTAGGCGAGACGCACGGGCGCCCACAGCAGCAGGCCGATCACCGTGATCGCCGGAACCAGCAGCGCCCACCCGAGATCCGGTCGCGCGAAGAAGCCCTGGAACGCGCCGACCGCGACCGAAACCTGCAGGATCTGCCAGACGATCGCCGCTGCGCGCGACCACGGCGCGCGCCGGAGTGAGGCGAAGGCGACGGCCACGACCCAGATCGCCCCGATCGCCACCAGCACGAGCAATGCGATCGCCGTCGCGTACGACGACGGCTGCAACGCGAGCAGGTCGATGGCGAGCCAGATCACGAGTGCGGTCATCGCGAACGCCTCGAGGAACAGCATGATGCTCACCACTGCAAGTGCGCCTCGGACTCCGCCTCGGGGTCGAGCAGCGGATGCCGCGCCGTCGTGTAGCACGTTCTGCCCGCCGTCGTCGCGCCGATTCACAGGGTTATCCCATACACAGCTATTGATTCGATCTCTCCGCTATGCGACCCTTTATGAGGCCGAATTGATGCTCACAGGGACGTGAGCCGATCAGTCACTGATCCTACTTCCCGAGATTCGGCTTTCCCCCAGCAGCAGCCGGATTCGGCAAGCGCAATCGTGCGCGTCTGCAATCGAAGTACACCCCGCAAGGAGCATCTCCATGGATTGGCGCGACAAGGCCGCCTGCCTCACAGCAGACCCGGAACTCTTCTTCCCGGTCGGCAACACGGGTCCCGCCGTCGACCAGATCGAAAAGGCGAAGGCCGTCTGCGGCCGATGCACGGTCACGGAGATCTGCCTGCAGTACGCACTCGAGACCGGTCAGGACTCGGGCGTCTGGGGAGGCCTCAGCGAAGACGAGCGCCGCGCCCTGAAGCGCCGCGCTGCGCGCGCACGCCGCGCATCATGAGCTCTCGGCCAGGCGTGGCGCGCATCAGCGACACGCCAGGTCGAGAATGGCGACAGCCGTAGCTCTCGCGGCGCGTGAGCGCCGCGAAGCGTACGCGGCAGACCCGACAACGCGACGCTCGTCCGCAACCACCTACTGGGTTGCTCGCTCACAACCACGCACCACGACGCCTGCCGGCACCCGAACTCCGGCAACCGCCCCCGCGCCGATCGTTCCCCCTACACCGCCGCGATCCAGCGCAACGGCACGTCGATCGTCACTTCGGTGCCGCGACCGACCACGGTGTGCCAGTCGATCGTGCCTCCCAGCTCGCCCTGAATGAGGGTGCGCACGATCTGCGTGCCGAGGCCCTCGCCGACCTTGCCTTCGGGCAGCCCCGACCCGGTATCGCGCACCTGCACGGTGAGCGTCGTCGGCGATCGATCGGCCGTGATCTCGACGTCGCCCTCCTGACCGGCGAGGCCGTGCTCGACCGCGTTGGTGACGAGCTCCGTGAGTGCGAGCGCGAGCGGCGTGGCGTACTCGCTCGGCAGTACGCCGAACGACCCTGAGCGCTTCGGATGCGCCGTCGTGTTGTGCGCCGAGGCGACTTCGGCGACGAGCAGCAGGGCACGGTCGAAGACGGCATCGAAGTCGACGTTCTGCGTGAGTCCCTCTGAAAGGGTGTCGTGCACCACTGCGATCGCACCGACACGGCGCATGGCCTGGGTGAGCGCCTCGCGCGCCTCGTCGGAGTGCGTGCGACGGGCCTGGATGCGCAGCAGCGACGCGACCGTCTGCAGGTTGTTCTTCACTCGATGATGGATCTCGCGGATCGTCGCGTCTTTGGTGATGAGCTCCTGCTCCTGGTGGCGGAGCTCTGTGACGTCACGGCTCAGCACGATGGCACCGATGCGCTCACCGTGGTGGCGGATCGGGATGGCACGCAACGACACGGTGACACCCCGCGATTCGACATCGGTGCGCCACGGTGCCCGGCCGGTGACGACGAGCGGCAACGACTCGTCGACGACGAGCTTGCCGGAGAGGAGCCGCGTGGTCACCTCGGCGAGCGACTCGCCCTCGAGCTCGTCATCGAAGCCCATGCGGTTGAAGGCGGAGAGCGCGTTCGGGCTCGCAAAGGTCGTGATGCCATCGACGTGGAGCCGGATGAGGCCGTCTGAGGCGCGAGGTGCGCCTCGGCGAGGCCCTGTGGGTGCGCCCAGGTCGGGGAAGTCGCCCGACGCGATCATCTGGAAGAGCTCTTCGGCGCACTCGTTGAACGTGAGCTCCTGCCGGCTCGGCGTACGTGTGGCGCCGAGGTTCGTGTGCCGCGTGATCACGGCCACCGGATTGGGCGCGACGGCAGTGCCGGCGGTCGTCAGGCGCCGCATCACCGGCACGGCGCGCACGCGAGTGGGCATCTCTTCGTACCAGTCGGGGGCCGACGAGTCGACGATGCGCGCGCTCGAATACGCCTGGCCGACGAGTTCACGCCACTGCGGCTTGATCTGCTGGCCGACGAAGTCGCGGTAGAAGAGGGTCGCCGCACTCGACGGGCGAGCGTGCGCGACTGCGACGAAACCGTCGTCGCCGGATGGCACCCACAGCACGATATCGGCGAATGCGAGGTCGGCGAGCAACTGCAGGTCACCGACGAGCATGTGCAGCCAATCGACATCGGGCTGACTGCTGCGGCCCTGGGCGAGGACGAGATCACTGAGGGTCGACACAGCACCAGCGTAATGCCCGCACTCGGGTCAGCTTGCTGCAGCCCGCCGGAACGCCGGAATCGCGAAGCCCCGTCGGCGCGCCTGCGGCACCGGCAAGATGCTCTCGAGCGCGTACTCGCGGATGGAGGCGCGCAACGGCGAGCGCGGTGCCGCATCACGCAGCGTTCGAGCGGTGAGGATCGCGGCATCCGTCGCCTTGGCATCATGCGGCAGCAGTGTCGCATCGGAGAGCCCACCGAAGCGGCGCAGCGTCTGGCGCACCTGCGCATGCGCGTCGATACCGAGCGCGCTCGAGCGCACCCGATTCACGACCACGTCGATGCGCTCGGGGTCGACGAGGTCGATGAGTTCACCATGACCGCGGAGCAGGCGCGAGAGTCCGACCGGGTCGGCCAAGCCGACGGCGACGATTCGGTCGGCGGCGGCGAGCGCGGCGAATGTCGCGGCGTTGCGCCGCGGAGCGAACTGGTCGCTCGTCAGTTCTTCGTCGTGCTCGAGACTGAACCCGGTGTCGACGACGACGTACTCGACCCACATGCGCATCGCACCGATGGCCGCGGTCACCCGCTCGCGCGAGAGTTCGGGCCAGCGGCTCGGACCGACGAGGCCGGTGAAGACGTTGAACGCCGCGCGCGGTACCGAGTAGCGCTGGGCGATGCGCTCGAGCTCGGCACGGTCGAGCGCATCAGCACCGGCGAGTCGGCACGCTGAGGCGAACCCTGGGGCCTCGTCGAGTAACCCGAGCGATGGTGCGATCGCACCGCCATAGGGGTCGGCGTCGACGAGCGCGACGGTGTGCCCCGCAGCAGCGATCTCGGCCGCGAGATTCACCGCGATCGTGCTGCGCCCGGGCGCGCCGCCGGGGCCCCAGACTGCGATGACGGAAGCCGTACGGTCGCTCTTCGACCGGGGATCGCCGACGCGCGACGGCACGGGCACTCCCCCGCTCACGATCATTTCGATCTCGGGCCAGGGCGCGGCGCTGTCGATCACCTCGTGCAATCCCAGTCGTGCGGCCTCCGCGCGCTCGGCGTCGCTGCTGGCCAGTGCGACCAGACGGATGCCGCGCTCGTCGCACGCGGTCAGCAGTTCTTCGCTCAGCGTGCCCCTGCCTGCGCCGACGAGCACGACTTCGGGTGCCAGCAGGTCGAGACTGTCGACGAGGTCGCGCCATCCGACGAGCCGGGCGACGATCGTGTGGCCGTGCTCGACGACATCGGCGAGGATGCGGTCTTCCGTCGTACCGTCGAGGGCGAGCGCGAGGCGCGCCATCTCACTCGCCTGCCGAACGGGCGGGCACGAGATCGATCGCGTCGCTCGCGGCGAGTGCCTCGAGCAGCGCCGCAACCTTCTCTCTGGGAATCAGGAGCTCCACCGAGACGCCGCCCGACGAAACCATGCCCTCGCTCTCGATGACACCGGCGATCTCTGCGCCCGAGACGAGTACGGCCGGCGGCGCGAACCCGCCGCCGTCGACCTGCTTCGCGGTCCAGAGGTCGACTCGTGCACCGGCGGCGATTCCTGCGGGAAGCGCGTCACGGCTCGGCACGACGACGGTGGCGAGCCCCGTGCGGTCGGCATCATCGACCGAGGACTCGGGTACGAGCTCGCCGGCGGTCACGGTGCGCGACACGACGAGCCCATCGGCGGGAATGTCGCCGGCTTCGAGGTACCTGGCGGTGGCCGCGCCGAGCCGCACGGACTCGGTGGTGAGGTCATCGGCGTGGATGCGCGTGCCGGGAGTCATCGTGTCGCGGGCGACGTAGACGTCGACGCCGTCGTCGAGACCGGTCACGAGGGCGGAGACCCCGAGGGTGGAACCCGCGATGAGCACGATCCCGATGATGAGGCGCGGGTCGAGACGCAGCGCTCCCCGCTCCCCGCGTTCCTGACGACGTGCCATCGTGTGCTTCCTTCCGCTCTGCGCGAGTCGCGCCGGGGTCTATCGTCGCCCGAACCCGCGAGATTGGTCGGAAGTTATCCACAGCCGCCCCGGCCGACCCGCTTCCGGTCGATAATCAAGACATGACCTCTCCAGGTGCGGGCGACGAGATCGGCCGCTTCCTCACGCTCGCAGACGCCGCCGAGATCCTCGCGGTCGATGTGGCGGCCGTCGACGACCTGGTCCGCTCCGGGGAACTGCCGGCGATTCGCATCGGCACAGCCGGTCCATGGCGCATCGAACGCGTGCAACTCGAGGTCTGGATCGAACTCCAATATGAAGAGACGCGCCGGCACTCGGCGTGGAATCAGGGCGAGTTCGCGAACATCGCCGAGCTCTCCGGCGCGCGCACCGGGCGTGTTCGACCCGTCGACTGAGCGTCCCAACCGCGATCCTCTACCCCCGACCCCCTCAGCGGAAGTCGATGAGCAGCACGCGGGCGAGCGGAACGATGCGATAACCGTGCACCTCGTGCTCGCGTCGCGGAGCGCCGGGTTCGTGCAACGCGAGGTCGATATGGTCGCGCGCGACCCGGTCGATCGTGCCATGCGCCTGACCGTCGAGCGTGCTCACGCGCACCGCTGTGCGGCGACGGCACAGGTCGCGCAGCACGAAGGGCATCCCGATGCGTTCTGCGAGGCGAGCGGATGCCTCGGGCACCGACTCGAGGCTCGGCTCCAGTTGTTCGCGGGTGGGCAGCACCGCGGCGATCGCGGCGATCGGCACAACGCATTGGGCGCCCGCCTGTCCGGACTCGATCGATCGCCCGCTCACCCAATCACGGCCGAACATCTGCGGCTGCAACGCGACGGTGCGACCACCATGCAGCTCGATCCGGACGAACGCTCCGGGTTCATCGGACTCTGATCGGGCGATCGCGGCCAGCCGATCGCGAAGCGTCAGCCTGCCGAGTCGCAGCCGCTCCTCTTCGATGGCGAGCGAGCGCTCCTCGTCGCGCTGGTCTTGGTCGATCTGCGACTCGAGGTCGTCGAACAACAGGTCCCAGCGCATGCAGAGACGCTACCGTGCGTCGCACCATGACGGAAACGTTTTCCACAGGCGAGGAAAACTCTTGACACGGTTTCGCCGCCTGCATACGGTTCACTCAGGGAACACCCCGATGTCCCCCACAAGGGGGTGTACCCGTCGCCCGACGGCACGTCCGGCGAGCCATCCTCCCCCTTGGAGTACAGATGACCGCACGCGACGCGATCGCCACCCGAACGGCCGTGAATCGAGGATCCGCAGCACAATTCCTCGACGATGAAGATGAGTACTTCGCCCGCCAGCCGGCCCGCCGCACCGAGCTACCCGATCCCGAGCCGCTGCTGCGCAACCTGACCCACTGCGTCATCGAAGCGCTCGGCGGTGCTCGCGACCTCGAACAGCTTGCGAGGTGGGTCAACGACGATGTCTACCGCAATCTCTCCAAGCGGGTCGTGCTCGCGGCGCGCGCACGCAGGGTCAAGGGGCAATCACCGCAGCGGCCCGCGTTCACCGTCGGCCGCGTACTCATGTGCGAGCCCGCCGACGGCGTGGTCGAGGCGGTCGTCATGGTGCACCAGAAGGCGAGGTCCCGGGCGGTCGCGATCCGCATCGAGGGCTTCGACCAGCGTTGGCGTGCGAGCGCCATCGGCGTGCTCTGAGCCGAGACGCCCGAGCACACGCGCCTGAGCACACGCCCGGCCGAGCACGCACGGCCGAGCACACGCACGCCTGAGCACACGCACGGCCGAGCACACGCACGCCTGAGTTCACGCACGCAGAGCAACTGGTGGCGGATCACGCTGACGCGCCACGGCGCACCCTGCTTCGTGCGAAACCCCGGCCGGACAACGCACCAGACCGGGGTTCAGCAGTGGGCTAGCGACCCTTGCGGTCTTGAGCCCGCCGCTCTGCACGATTCTGCGGCGCCACTTCGCCGCCCGTGCGCTGACCGAATGCGCCGCGTGTCTCTTCGGCAGCCGGCGCCTGGCTCTCGGCGACGGCCCGGCGTGCTCGCTGCGTCGCCGCCTGCTGCACTTGTCCGCGCTCGTTGCGCACCTCGACGCCGCCGGCGTCGCTCGGTGCCGAATAGCTGAGCTTGTCGTCGGTTGCGCCCTGGCGTCCGAGGCCCTTTGCTTCGATCTTGGCTCCAGCGCCTGCCTGCGGCGCGACCTCGACTTCGAGGTTGAAGAGGAAGCCGACCGTCTCTTCGCGGATCGAGCCCATCATCTGCTGGAACATGGCATAACCCTCGCGCTGATACTCGACCAGGGGGTCGCGCTGGGCCATGGCGCGCAGGCCGATGCCGTCTTTCAAGTAGTCCATCTCGTAGAGGTGGTCGCGCCAGCGGCGGTCGATGACCGAGAGCACGACACGACGCTCGAGTTCGCGCATCGCGGGCGAGCCGAGCTGCTGCTCGCGTCGGGAGTAGGCCATCTTCGCGTCGGAGAGGATCTCTCGGCGGATGAAGTCGCGGTTCACGCGACCCTTCTCTCCCGCCTCGGCGACGACCTCGTCGATCGTGATGCCGATCGGATAGAGCGTCTTGAGTTCAGTCCAAAGCGCGTCGAAGTCCCACTCGTCGGGGTTGCCTTCGGCAGTGTGGGTGTCGAGCACCTCGTCGATGACGTCTTCGAGGAACCGCTGCGTACGCTCGTGCAGGTCGTCGCCCTCGAGGATGTGACGGCGGTCGCTGTAGATGGCCTCGCGTTGACGGTTCAGCACATCGTCGTACTTCAGCACGTTCTTGCGAATCTCGGCGTTCCGGGCTTCGACTTGCGATTGTGCGGATCGGATGGCGCGCGAGACCACCTTCGACTCGATGGCGACATCGTCGGGCACTCCGCGCGACATGAGGCTCTCGGCGGCACCGGCGTTGAAGAGTCGCATGAGATCGTCGGTGAGCGAGAGGTAGAAACGGCTCTCGCCCGGGTCGCCCTGACGACCGGAGCGACCGCGCAGCTGATTGTCGATGCGGCGCGATTCGTGACGCTCGGTGCCGAGCACGTAGAGCCCGCCGGCGCTGAGCACCTTCTCGGCTTCGACGGCGACCTCGCCCTTGACCTTCCCGAAGACCTCGTCCCAAGCGGCTTCGTATTCTTCGGGAGTGTCGACCGGGCTGAGGCCGCGCTCGTGCATGAGCTGCACGGCGATGAACTCGGCGTTGCCGCCCAGCATGACGTCGGTGCCGCGACCGGCCATGTTCGTCGCGACCGTGACGGCGCTGTGCCGGCCCGCCTGCGCGACGATCGCGGCCTCGCGCGCGTGGTTCTTCGCGTTCAGCACCTCGTGCCGCACGCCCTTCTTGGCGAGGAGTCGGGAGAGGTATTCGCTCTTCTCGACGCTCGTCGTGCCGACGAGCACGGGCTGGCCCTGCTTGTGGCGTTCGACGATGTCTTCGACGACCTGCGCGAATTTCGCCTCCTCGTTCTTATAGACGAGGTCCGGCTGGTCGAGACGCACCATCGGCTTGTTGGTGGGGATCGGCACGACGCCGAGCTTGTAGGTCGCCATGAACTCGGATGCCTCGGTCTCGGCGGTACCGGTCATGCCCGAAAGCTTGCCGTAGAGGCGGAAGTAGTTCTGCAGCGTGACGGTGGCGAGGGTCTGGTTCTCGGCCTTGACCTGCACTCCCTCTTTCGCCTCGATCGCCTGGTGGATGCCTTCGTTGTAGCGACGGCCGACGAGGATTCGGCCGGTGTGCTCGTCGACGATCAACACCTCGCCGTTCATCACGACGTAGTCCTTGTCGCGCTTGAACAGGGCGTTTGCCTTGATGGAGTTGTTCAGGAACGAGATCAGGGGCGTGTTCGCCGACTCGTAGAGGTTGTCGATGCCGAGGTAGTCTTCGACCTTCTCGATGCCGGGCTCGAGCACGCCGACGGTGCGCTTCTTCTCGTCGACCTCGTAGTCTTCACCCGCCACGAGTCGCTTCGCGAGATTCGCGAACTCGGTGAACCACCGGTTCGCCTCACCCGACGCAGGGCCCGAGATGATGAGCGGCGTGCGCGCCTCGTCGATGAGGATCGAGTCGACCTCGTCGACGATCGCGAAGTAGTGGCCGCGCTGCACCATGTCGCTCGACTGCCAGGCCATGTTGTCGCGCAGGTAGTCGAAGCCGAACTCGTTGTTCGTGCCGTAGGTGATGTCGGCCGCGTACTGCTCGCGGCGCACCTGCGGGTTCTGGCCGGCCACGATGCACCCGGTGGTCATGCCGAGGGCGCGGAACACACGGCCCATGAGTTCGGACTGATAGCTCGCGAGGAAGTCGTTGACCGTGACGATGTGCACGCCGCGGCTGGTGAGCGCGTTGAGGTAGGCGGCGGTGGTCGCGACGAGGGTCTTGCCCTCACCGGTCTTCATCTCGGCGATGTTGCCGAGGTGCAGGGCCGCCCCGCCCATGAGCTGCACATCGAAGTGGCGGAGGCCGAGGGTGCGCCGACTCGCTTCGCGCACCGCTGCGAACGCCTCGGGCAGCAGATCGTCGAGCGACTCGCCGTTCGAGTAGCGCTCGCGGAGCTCGACCGTCTCGCTCCGCAACTCGTCGTCACTGAGCGCCTGGAATCCGTCTTCGAGGGCGTTGATCGCCGCTGCGTAGTTCTCCAGCCGCTTGAGGGTGCGGCCCTCACCGACGCGGAGGACCCTTTCCAGAATCGAAGCCACGAATGTTCTCCTGTTGTTGTTGGGCGCAGGGCCTCGGGATGAGCCCCGGGCACGCCCGTTGCCGCCGTGCAGACGGCCATCATAGCCATGCTAGCGGTGAACGGGCCGGGGCTCACAGAGCTGCCGAAGCCCCGCCCGCCACGTTCACCGATCTCGTCGAAGTGATCGCGACCGCGCCGGCCGGCTCGCTTCGGCAAGCTCAGCGAGCAAGACCGCTCAGCGAGCGGATGTCACGCGCTCGCGCGCTCCAATTCGATCTGCGAGCTCGACGGCGCCCGCTCCTCGGCGCGTTCGTCGAGCCCGATGAGTCCGTAATCCCATCCCTTGCGACGGTAGACGACGCTGGGACGCCCCGATTCCGCATCGACGAACAGGTAGAAGTCGTGACCGACGAGCTCCATGAAGTAGAGCGCGTCGTCGACGGTCATCGGCGTGGAGGCGAATACCTTGCGACGGATCACGACGGGGCAGTACACCTCGTCTTCCTCGACATGCGGCTCGTTCTCGTCGATGACGGGAATGCTGCCCGTACGAACCTGTTCGAGCACTTCGGACGCCGCAGCCTGCACGCCGACGTCGGAGAATCCGAGATCGGTGGCTTCACGAAGCGAGGTCGGCCGTCGGGACCCGCCGCGGTGCACTTTGCGGCGATCCTTCGCCCGCCGGATGCGCTCGAGCAACCGCCCGAGTGCGACGTCGAACGCCGCGTACTTGTCGGAGCCATCTGCCTCGGCGCGGACCACTGGCCCTTTGCCGATCAGAGTGAGCTCGACGCGGTCGGGGCCCGGGTTGCCGTTCTTCTCGTTGTGACGGCTGAGCTTGACCTCGAGTGAGATCGCGCGCTCGGCCAGATGCGTCACCTTCTCGGCCTTCTCCGCCGCATAGGCGCGGAATCGGTCCGTGATCCCCAGGTTTCGTCCGACGATGTTCAGTTCCATGACGACCTCCGTTCACCGACGTGTCACCCGGTTCTGAAGGGTGGATCGACCACGCCTGTCCTGCCACCGTAGCCCCCTTGTGCGGCAATGTCACGGCGTGTTTCCCGTGAGAATCCTGCACGCCGCGGGAACCTCCGCGGCGTCTCGGCGAGCACCGCGATCGCGACGGTCTCGCCTCCCGCCGCGGCGAGCGCGCGCACCGCTTCGGCGAGGGTGGAACCGGTCGTGACGATGTCGTCGACGAGCAGGAATCGGCGTCCGGCGAGGTCGGCGCCGGCGCCGTCAACGGCCGTCGCCGCGGCGAGGATCGAGGGTCGGCGACCGCGGGCCACGAGCCCGCCCGCCGCATTCCGGCGCCGGGACTCGGCGTCGAGGCCGGCCTGATCGGCGCGTTCCCGGGCGAGCTTCAGCACGCGCGACGAGCGGATGCCGCATCGCCCGAGCAGCACGTCGACGGGCGCGTACCCGCGCGCTCGGCGCGCAGCAGGCGTCGACGGGATCGTGCACACCTCGACCGGCGAGCCGGCGGGAACGTTGGCGAGGGCGGCGAGGATCGCGCCGCGCAGGGCGGGGGCGAGCGCCCACGCGGCATCCGTTCGCGCACCGTCTTTGAACGCCCCGAGCACTGCGGCAGCGACTCCCTCGTACTCGAGACCCGCCCACACTCTCAGCGCGTCTCGCTCGATGGGCCGAGGCGCAGGCGCGAGCGCGAGGGCGCACACGGCGCACACGCTGCGGTCGGGCGCGCCGCAGCCCGAGCACGTCACCGGGAGCAGCACCGCGATCGCGTCGCGCACCGCGGCCTCCACGAGCCCGCCGATGCGCGACCCGGCGAGGTGCGGCGCGGGCTCATCGTGCATCGCGCCACATTGACAGGTGCCGACTGACGGTGGCAGAGGCGCCCGCGAGTGCGGGCGATGATCGTGCGTACGGTCGCTGTGGAGGACGGGTCGGCTCAATCGGGCTGCTGCGGTGCGACGAGGCGGATGCCGGTCGCCCTCGGCTGCCAGCCGACGCCGCTGCGCGCAACGAGCACATCATCGGTGGTCAGCACTCGCAGCTCGGATTCGCTGTTGCCGCCGACGATCGAGCGACCACCCTCGGGCCCCTCGCTGATCGCTGCGAAGCCTCCGAGCTCTTGGATCACCATCTGTGTGTCGCCGCCCGGCAATTCCGTGAGGGAGGCGACCGTGCGGTCGTCGAGCCAGGCGACGTCGAGAGGGGTGCCCTCGACATCCGCAAGGCCGAGGACCGGGCCGAGCGCGATCGGCGTGCCCGAGGCGTCGCGCTGGATCGCGACGGCCACGAAGTGCGTACTCGCCCCGTCGCCGAGGAGCGCGATGAGCCGGGTGGAGTCGCGCGACACCTCGATCGCGGCGATCGAGGAACCGCTCCACGGCACCGGCATCTGCACGCCATCGCTCGGCTCGTCCGCTGGGTACCAGATGAGCTGGTCGGGGGATGCCGTCGGCACCGACCAGACGATGCCTTCGCCGTCGATCGAGGGCACCACGAGCCCCTCACGCGGATCGAGTCGCACAGGCTCCTCGTCGGCGCGCACGACCCAGACGCCCTCAGCGTTGCGCACTGCGGCCGCCTCGCCGCCGACGCCGAGCGAGACTCCGGTGGGCAGAAGCAATTCGACCTGCGGTGAGATGCCCGGAATCTGTTCGATACTCTCCCCCGACGTCGCGAGATGGCCGAACGTCGTGCCGTCGGAGACTGCCGGCCGAGGATCCACCGATGGGTTCACGACCGGAACCGGTGAGAGCTCGGGAACGTCTTGCTCGGCACCGTTCAGCGAGAGGGCGACGGAGTCGACGTTCCGCACACCGTCGAGGCTCGCCTCGAGTTGCAGATGCATGCGTTGCACGGTGACGAGGTCGTCGAACGTCGCTCCGGCGAGGTCGACGCTCGCCACGCGCCCGCTGACCGGCACCGACGCCGGATCGAGCCGCACCCCTTCAGGGAACGCTGAGACGACGCCCGGCTCGAGCCAGTCGGACGGCCCGGCAAGCAGCGCGCGGACGATGCTCGTCTGCGCCGAATCGCGCCCCGCGAACCACCGCACGTCGGGCACGAGGTAGTCGTACTGCGGGTCGAAGAAGTAGAGCGCGTAGTCGCGGAAGACCTGGGTGAAGGTCGTCTCGTCGAGAAGCAGGCCCTGCGGTGCCGACGAGATTCGCCACTGCCCGTCGACCTGCTCGAAGTTGTACGGCAGCGGAATCGGCGACGTCGACTCCGACACGACGTACTGCCCGGACTCCGAGAGCGATGCCGCGGGAGTCGTTTCGACGACCATCGACGTCTCGCCGGTGACCACGAACTCACGATCGGCGAGGACGTCGATCGTGGCCCCGGCGGCCCGCCATTCGTCCGCGAAGGCGTTCGTGAGGAACTGGCGCGCCACCTGGTAGTTGTTGGTGGGGCTCGCTGCAGCCGCGATGAACCCGTCGAGGATCTGCTGCTGCGTCGCATCCTTCGCCGGGGGCGGCACGATCGTGTCGAGCTCGAGCGACTCCTCGACGGGTGCCGGAGCGCCCGCATTCACTCCGCCGGAACTCGGAATCGAGACGCACCCGGCGAGCAGCACCGCCACGGCGAGGGCCGCGGGCACCGCGAACACGCGTCTACGCATCGCGCACCTCCTGCCCTGCGACATCCGTCTCGACCGCGGTCTCGGCCTCGACCGCGGCATCGGTCGCGACCGCACGTACGACACCGGTTGCCGGCGGCCCTGTCGCATCGATGTCATCGGGTTCGAGCGGCAGCGGGGAGTCGACGGCCTCGAGATCAGCGTCGGCCGTGCGAGGAAGCGTGAGACGGAACACGGTGCCCGAGCCGCGCTTCGACCAGACTTCGAGTGAGCCGCCATGGGCGACGGCGTCTTCGAGGGCGATGGCGAGCCCGAGACCGGTGCCGCCGATCGTGCGGGTGCGACTCGGGTCGGCCCGCCAGAACCGGTCGAACACCCGCGCGGCATCGTCGGCGGTCATGCCGTGACCGTAATCGCGCACCGAGAGGGCGATGGCCGATGCGTTGCTGTCGACGGCGACGACGATCGGCCGCCCCTCGCCGTGCTCGATGGCGTTGCCGAGGAGGTTGCGCACGATACGGCGGATGCGGCGCGGGTCGACGCGGGCATCGAGATGGCCGCCGGGGGCGTCCAGCCGCAGCTCGCTGCCGCGGCTGCGGGCGAGTTCGTGCATCGACTCGATCGCGTCGCCCGCGAGGTGCACGAGGTTCGTCGGCTCGGTCTCGAGTTCGATCGAGCCCGCGTCGTAGCGACTGATCTCGAGCAGGTCGGCGAGGAGCGTCTCGAATCGTTCGGTCTGCGTGTGCAGCAGCTCGACGGTGCGCGAGGTCGGGCCGGGAAAATCGTCGCGCTGACCGTAGAGCACATCGCCCGCGAGTCGGATCGTCGTGAGCGGTGTACGCAGCTCGTGGGAGACATCCGAGACGAATCGCTGCTGCATGACCGAGAGTTCCGCGAGCTCGCGAATGCGCGCTTGGAGGCTGTCGGCCATGCCATTGAAGGAGGCCGCGAGCGTCGCCAACTCGTCTTCGCCCTTCTCGGGCATGCGCACGCCGAGATCGCCGGCCGCGAGGCGCCGGCTCGTCGCCGCCGTCGAACGGATCGGCTCGATCACCCATCGCACGACGAGCAGAGTGATCGCGCTGAGGAGCAGGAGCAGCGCCGCAGCGCCGATGAGGCCGACGAGCTGCATGAACGCGAGCGTCTCTTGCGCTGCGGCGAAGTTGTACCCGATATAGAGCTCGTACGCCCCGGCGGCCGGCACCATGATCGTACTGCCGACGACGACGCCGGGATCGTCGGCGCCGTCCTCGCCCTCGAGCGCGACCGACTGCCAGTACTGCCCGTCTTCATCGCCCTGCACCCGCTCGCGCAACTCGGGTGTGATCACGCCCGCGAGACTCGGCGCGATTCGGGTGGGCGGTGCGATCGCACTCGGCGCTTCGTCGGGCTGGCGGAAGTAGGCGATCGACGCGCTGCCCGAGACGCTCCTCACCGTGCGTTCGACGGACGCCATGACCTCCTGCAACGAAGCCCGATCGGCGGCAACGGACCCTTCGAGATATTGCTGGGCCGCGACCGTCGCGTTGTTCGCGTTGCCGGTTGCCTCCTCGAGCTGCGTCTGGAAGAGGTTCGAGGCGATGCTGAACGAGATGTAGATGCCGATCACGAAGATCGCGAGCGACGAGAGGGCGAGCGTGATGATGACCGTGCGGAACTGCAGCGAGCGACGCCAGAACTCGGTCACTTGGCGGGGCAGAGCTGCGACGCGACGCCCCGCGTCACGCCACGAGCCGGCGCTGAGGAGCGCCGGGGCCTCTGCCTGCGACATCCGCTCGCCTAGGTGGTCGCGCCGGCTCGATAGCCGACGCCGCGCACGGTCATCACGATGCGCGGGTTGTCGGGGTCATGCTCGACCTTCGCGCGAAGGCGCTGCACGTGCACGTTCACGAGGCGTGTGTCGGCTTTGTAGTGGTAACCCCACACCTGCTCGAGCAGCATTTCGCGGGTGAACACCTGCTGCGGCTTCGAGGCGAGCGTGAGGAGCAGGTCGAACTCCAACGGCGTGAGATTGATGCGGGTCTCACCGCGGCGCACCTCATGCCCGGCCGCATCGATCGTGAGATCGCCGATGCGGAGCGTCGCGGCCGCCGGTTCGGGCGAAGGGCGCAGGCGCGTGCGGATGCGGGCGACGAGTTCTTTCGGGTTGAAGGGCTTGACCATGTAATCGTCGGCGCCCGACTCGAGTCCCTTCACCACATCGGTGGTGTCGGTCTTCGCGGTCAGCATGATGATGGGTGTGCCCGACTCGGCGCGGATGCGTCCGCACACCTCGATGCCGTCGATGCCCGGCAGCATGAGGTCGAGCAGCACGAGGTCGGGCTTCGTCTCGCGGAACGCGGCGAGCGCGCCCGTGCCGTCGGCGCAGAAGAAGGGCTCGAAGCCCTCGGTGCGCAGCACGATGCCGATCATCTCGGCGAGGGCCGTGTCGTCGTCGACGACGAGTACGCGTGGAGTCATCCGTTCATTCCTGTCAGCACCGCCGGGTCACGGCCGAAACCAGTGCGTCAAGCGTAGTCGGTCGCGGCTGGGAGGGTATCCGAAGCCCTGTGGAGAGTCATCGCCGCGCCCGTGGAATGTGCGAGCATTGGGGAATCCGCCGGAAGGAGCCGCACTTGGTGTCAGACCACGACTGGCAGGCGCCCGGCGGCGCTTCCGCGCAGCCCCCGGTGCCAAATGCCCAGAACCCGTCGTACGGGCAAGGGCCCGCGTTCCCGCCGCCACAGCCGCCCGCGGCATCCGCAGGACCATATCCAGGCGCGCCGCCCTCGCCGCAAGCGCCGTACGGAGCCCCGCTCGGCTGGACGCCGCCACCGAAACCCGGGCTCCTCCCCCTGCGCCCGCTCGGTTTCGGCACCCTGCTCTGGGCGCCGTTCCGAGTGCTGCGACGCAACCCGGCCGCGACGTTCGGCACGGGTCTCGTCGTTCAGCTGGTCTCGGTCGTCGCGACGCTCGCGGTCGTACTGCCATTCGCGGTGCTCGGCTTCACCCGCATCGAGGGGGCGTCGTCCGAAGACGTCGACGCCGTGCTCTCGGGCGCCGTAGGCGGCTTCATCCTGCTGATGCTCGTGCCCGTCGTGCTGTCGCTCATCGCGAGCGCCTTCCTACAGGGCGTGATGGTCGTCGAGGTCGCCAGCGGCACGCTCGGCGAACGACTCGGCTTCGGTGCACTCTGGAAGCGGGCGGCGAAGCGCATCTGGCCGTTGCTCGGCTGGACGGCGATCGTGACGGGCGCGGTTCTCCTCGTGGTCGCAGTGTTCGTCGTGGTCATCGTGGTCGCGGCGCTCACCGACCCGTTCACCCTGATCATGGCGATCCTCGTCGTGCTGTTCGCCGCACTCGGCCTCGTCGTCCTCGCCGCTTGGCTCGGCACGAAGCTCTCGCTCGTGCCGAGCGTCATCGTGCTCGAGGGCGCCGGCATCGGCACCGCCATGCGTCGTTCCTGGCGCCTGACCGACGGCTACTTCTGGCGCACCTTCGGTACACTGCTGCTCGTCGGGTTCATCCTGAACCTCGCCTCCCAAGTCGTCGTGCAGCCGGTGTCGCTCATCGGCACGATCCTCGCCGCAGTGATCGATCCGACCGGCAGCGGCGCAGCCGTCGCGATCACGATCGTGACGACGGTCGTGACCGTCATCCTCTCGCTGTTGATCGGCGCCATCACCGCGGTCGTGCAGGCCTCGCTCGTCGCCGTCATCTACATCGACCTGCGCATGCGCACTGAAGCCCTCGACCTCGAACTCGTGCGGTACGTCGAACAGCGTGACGCCGGGTCGCCCGTGACCGATCCCTATCGCGCGCCTGCGCCGACGGCGCCAGCGGGCACCGCACCCGCTCCGACGTGGTCTTGACCCGGTTTCGCGGCACGCCCCTCGACCCCGACGCGCCCGAGGCGCGCCGGTGGCTCGAAGACGAACTCGCCAAGCCCGAGTACCAGGCCGCGAAGCCGAGTCCCTTCGATCTCTTGATGCAGACGATCCGCGACTGGTTCCTCGGGCTCTTCGACGGCGCAACGGGGTTGCCCGGGCCGATCCTCACCCTGCTGATCGTGCTGCTCGTCATCGCGGTGGTGGTGGTCGGCATCCTCGTGTTCGGGCTGCCGCGGCTGCGACGTCGGCGCCGCAGCGAGGTGCCGCTCTTCGACGACCACGATCTGCGCGACCTCGAGACGTTGCGGCGGGCGGCCGCCGGAGCTGCCTCGGCGGGCGACTGGCCCCTCGCCATCGAAGAGCGATTCCGCGCGCTCGTGCGGGGTCTCGTCGAGCGCGAGGTCGTCACGGTGCATCCCGGCACGACGGCGAGAGGGTTCGTGGATGCCGCGGCCCGCCCCTTCCCCGAGTTCGGAACGCAGCTGCGTGCAGCCGCCGCAGACTTCGATGGCGTGCGCTATCTCGGTCGCGCCGGCTCGGCCGAAAACTACGAGCGGCTGAGCGCGCTCGAGCGAGGCATCTCGGTCGCCCGTCCGGCGGGCAGCACCGACCACGTGGCATCCGGCACCGACGACGGCGCAGAGACCGGCACCGGTGACCGCGAAGCCGCCGGGGTCTCTCGATGAGGGCCTCCGTCGCTGACGCGCCTGTGCCCCCGTCTGAGCCCACGTCTGCGCCAACAAGCACAGTGCCGACGAGCGCGGCGCCCGCCGTGACCCCCACGGTTCGTGCCTTCGTGCGGCATCGTCGGGCCTGGCTCGTGATCGCCGCCGTGCTCGTGCTCGGCGCGCTGCTCGTGATTGCGATCCAGGGCGGTGCCCGCCAGCCTGGCTCGCCGCTCGCCGCCGACAACCCGGCCCCGGCGGGCGCGAAGGCGCTCGTCCAGGTATTGCGCGGCCACGGCGTCACGGTGCTCGAGGCGCGGTCGCTCGAGCCCGCCCTCGACGCAGCCACCGCCGGTGCGACGGTGATGTTGTACGACGAATACGGCATCCTCGACGATCGACGACTTGCCGAACTCGCCGAGGCGGCCGACCGTCTCGTCGTCGTCGAGCCCGGGTTCACGGCGCTCGAGGCGCTCGCACCGGGTGTGCGGCTCGCCGGTGCGGCGAGCGGTCCCATCGACGACGTCGACTGCGATCTCGGCCCTGCCGCGCGCGTCGAGTCGCTTTCGGACGGGCAACGGCTGCTCACGATCGACGATGAAGCGGCCGACGCCGGGTGGAAGGGCTGCTTCCGCGACGGCGAGTTCGGTTTCGCCGTCGCAGCCGGTCCCGGCTTGAGCGGCGGCGAGATCGCGATCGTCGGCGCCACAACGGTCTTCGCGAACGAGACGATCACCCAGGCGGGCAACGCGGCGCTCGCGATCGGGCTCGCCGGGGCATCCGATGACCTCGTCTGGTACCTGCCGGGCCCCGGTGACGCCGACGCGGCCGACGCCCCCACGATCGGTGAACTGACGCCCGGATGGGTGAGTCCCGTCATGGTGCTCGCCATCGTCGTGGTGATCGTCGCCGGCATCTGGCGCGGTCGCCGCTTCGGCCCGCTCGTCGTCGAGAACCTTCCCGTGCACGTGCCCGCGGGCGAGACGAGCGCCGGTCGGGCGCGTCTCTACGCACGCACCGGTGCACGCATCCACGCGCTCGACCAGTTGCGAATCGGCACGATCCGGCGCATCGGGCGGGCGCTCCGGCTTCCGCGCTCGGCCGACGTCGCCCAGGTGACGGATGCCGCGGCGCGGGCGACCGGCCGTGACGAGGCGTCCGTGCGGCGACTGCTCGTCGATGCCGATCCGATGCACGACCGCGAGCTCGTCGACCTCGCCGGCGAACTCGCCCGGCTGGAGTCCGACGTGCACCGCTCCCTCGACCCGCATGCTTCGCGCCCTGAGCCCGTCGAAGGGGGCGCGCACGCTTCGACAAGCTCAGCGAACGAAGCAAGCTCAGCGCGCGAAACAAGCTCAGCGAGCGAAACAAGCTCAGCGCTCGATGCTCAGACAACCGACCCCACAGGAAGGCTCCCATGACCGACCCCATCTTCGCTTCGACCGGCGCAGCGACCGACGAGGAACTCCGCGCCGCGCTCAACCGCGTGCGCACCGAGGTCGGCAAGGCCGTCGTCGGCCAAGACGGCGCAGTCACGGGCCTCATCATCGCCCTGCTCACGCGCGGCCACGTGCTGCTCGAGGGCGTGCCGGGCGTCGCCAAGACGTTGCTCGTGCGCACCCTGAGCCGCACCCTGCAGCTCGACACGAGACGCCTGCAGTTCACGCCCGACCTCATGCCGGGCGATGTCACGGGCTCGCTCGCGTACGACCCCCGCTCCGGAGAGTTCGCGTTCCGCGAGGGGCCCGTGTTCACGAACATCCTGCTCGCCGATGAGATCAACCGCACGCCACCGAAGACGCAGTCGTCCCTGCTCGAGGCGATGGAGGAGCGCCAGGTCTCCGCCGACGGCGTGACCCAGCCCCTCCCCGACCCGTTCATGGTCGCCGCGACCCAGAACCCGATCGAGTACGAAGGCACCTACTCGCTGCCCGAGGCGCAACTCGACCGGTTCCTGCTGAAGCTCGTGCTCGATGTGCCCGAGCGAGTCGACGAGCTGTCGCTCCTGCGCCGCCACGCCGACGGCTTCGATCCGCATGACCTCGCCGCGGCGGGCGTCACCCCGGTGCTGGGCGCGGCCGAACTCGCGGCGGCTCGCGCCGCGGCATCCGCTGTTCGCGTCGAAGACGACGTGCTCGGTTACCTCGTCGACCTGGCGCGGGCCACTCGCCGAAGCCCGTCGATGCGGCTCGGTGTGAGCCCGCGAGGCACAACAGGCCTGCTCGCCGCCTCGAAGGCGTGGGCGTGGCTCACCGGCTACGAGTCACTCACGCCCGACCACGTGCAGGCGATGCTGCTGCCCGTGTGGCGTCATCGCGTGCAACTGCGGCCCGAGGCGGAGCTCGAGGGCGTCTCGGTCGACGCCGTGCTGGCGTCGATCGTGCAACAAGTGCAGGTGCCGCTCTGATATGACACGGATCTGATATGACACTGACCGGTCGGTTCGCCCTGCTCGTGGCGCTCGGCGTCGTGCCCGTCGTCGTCGCGGGTGTCGTCGGCGCGCCCGAGGCGTGGATCGCGCTGATCGGTTGGCTCGCACTCGTCATCGGCGCCGGCGTGCTCGACCTGTCGCTCGCTGCATCGCCTCGACGGGTGGCGCTGCACCGTGATCTGCCCGATCGGGTGCGGCTGGGCGAACGGATCACCGCGTCGCTCAGGGTCGAGAATCTGGGGCAACGGATGCTCCGGGCGACGGTGCGCGACGGATGGGAGCCATCGGCCGGGGTCACCGGCTCCAATCGTGCGCCACTGCGAGTGCCGCCAGGCGAACGTCGGAGCGTCTCCCTCGAACTCACGCCGTGGCGTCGCGGCGACCGGCGCGCCGAGCAGGTCACGATCCGCTCGGCCGGTCCCCTCGGCCTGTGGTCACGGCAGGCCACGCTCGCCGCTCCCGGGCGTGTGCGGGTACTGCCGCCGTTCCACTCGCGCGTGCACCTGCCATCGCGGCTCACTCGCCTGCGCGAACTCGACGGGCGCACGCCACTCCTCATCCGCGGGCAGGGCACCGAGTTCGACTCGATCCGCGAGTACGTGCGCGGCGACGACGTGCGCTCGATCGATTGGCGCGCGACCGCCAGGCACGCCGACCCCGAGGTGCCGGGCAACATGCGGCTCATGGTGCGCACCTGGCGACCCGAGCGCGACCGCCGCATCGTCATCGTCGCCGACACCTCGCGCACCGCCGCAGCACGCATCGCCGACGAGCCGCGACTCGACACTGCCTTCGAGGCGTCGCTGCTGCTGGCCGCCCTCGCCTCGCACGCCGGCGACCGGGTCGACTTCCTCGCATGGGACCGCCGGCTTCGCGGACGCGTGCACGGGGCGAGCGGACCAGAACTGCTCGCCCGAATGGTCGACACGATGGCCGGCATCGACGCCGAGCTGATCGAGGCCGACTGGGCTTCCGTCCCGGGTCAGGTGCGACGCATCACGAGCCAGCACGCCCTCGTCGTGCTGCTCACCGCGGCGGACTCACCGGGCAGCGCCCGCGGGCTGCTCTCGGTGTTGCCGCAGTTGACCGGGCGGCACACGGTGGTCGTGGCATCCGTCGCCGACCCTGCCCTCATCGACGCGAGCCGCACACGCGACGATCTCGAGCAGGTATATGTCGCCGCGGCGGCCGAACGCGGCCTCCTCGACGGCGAGCGCGTGGGCGCCGCCATCCGCCGACTCGGCGCGCTCACCGTCGCAGCTGCCCCGCATGAGCTGCCGCCGGCCCTTGCCGACCTCTACCTCGATCTGAAGGCGTCAGGGCGGCTCTGAGGCCTGGGTGACGTCTCGCGTCACCGAATGCCGCCGCGTTTCGTCGCGCGTCGCGATGTTTCCCCACGCTCAGCTGATTCCCAACATTCGCGCCCGGTTCACCGACGGCGACGGTCGGGGTCGCTATCTTCGCATCAGGTGCGGCCAGGGGGTCGCGCCACCATGCGTTCTCGTTCCAGGAAAGGAATCCCCGTGTCTGACACCGCAGTTGTCGTCGAAGCCCCTTCGACCGCGCAGAAGCTCACGGCCGAACTCCTCGGCACCTTCATCCTCGTGTTCGGCGTGGTCGGCGCGGTGATCTTCGCCGCGGGATTCGCGGGCGGCGACGGGGGCCTGAACATCGGATTCCTCGGTGTCTCCCTCGCCCTCGGCCTCACGGTGGTCGTCGGCGCGTACGCGTTCGGTCCGTTCTCGGGCGGGCACTTCAACCCCGCGGTGAGTATCGGCCTTGCGGTGGCCGGCCGATTCTCGTGGCGCGAGGTCGGACCGTACATCGCAGTGCAGATCGTCGGCGGCATCCTCGCGTCGAGCCTGCTGCTCGCGATCCTGTCGGCGGGCCCGAAGTTCGACATCATCGTCTTCACCGGCGCATCGACCGGCTACGACGAGCTCTCGCCCGGCGGCTACGGTCTGTGGTCGGTCTTCCTCATCGAGACGATCGCCACGGCCGTCTTCCTCTTCGTGATCCTCGGCGTCACCGGAGCGCGCGCCGCCGCCGGCTTCGCGCCGCTCGCGATCGGGCTCACCCTGACGCTGCTCGCCCTCGTCGCGATCCCCGTCTCGAACGCCTCATTCAACCCGGCGCGTTCGATCGCCACCGCACTCTACGGCGGCGGCATCGCCTGGACCCAGCTGTGGGTCTCGATCGTCGCACCGATCCTCGGCGCGATCATCGCCGGCGCGATCTACAAGGTCGTCTTCGACCGAACGAAGCGGGTGACGGCGTAGCCCGCGCGTAGCTCACGCGTAGTCCGCACCGGCGATCGCGGATGTCCAACGGGGCATCCGCCATTCGTCATCTCAAGCGACTCGTCACGACAACCACGACTACGACCGCGCGCACGACGCCACCGCCGGTTCACGTGCACAGGTGGGCAGGCAGCCTGCAGGGCGCGACGAAGCGGATGCCGCGGCATCCGCTCGATCAGCCGGCGACGATGCGCCGCGCGCCCGCGTCGAACTCGACGAGATCACCGGTCTCGCCCGCGAGCCAGGCACGCCGTCCGAGCACCAGCATGTACGCGAGGAAGCCGCCGAGGGCCGCCACCCCGATGCCGATCTTCACCGGCCACGGCCACGGGGCGGGAGTCACGAACCCCTCGATGAGCCCAGAGACGAAGAGGAAGAACACGAGCCCGATCGCGACGCTGAACAACGACCGCGCATCTTCGGCGAGTGCAACGCCACGCGGGCGCGCCCCGGGCGCGACCCAGGCCCAGAAGATGCGGAGCCCGGCCGCTGCTGCGACGAAGACGCACGTGAGCTCGAGCAGCCCGTGCGGTGCGATGTAGAGGAAGAAGGTATCTGCCTCGTCGTAGGCGAACATGATCGCCGCGGTGATGCCGAGGTTCTGCGCGTTCTGCAGCACGACCCACGGCACCCAGACACCGAGGATGCCAAAGGCGACGCATTGCGCGGCGATCCATGCGTTGTTCGTCCACACGGCGCCGGCGAACGACGCAGCCGGATTCTCGGAGTAGTAGGCGACGAACCCCTCTTCGGCGAGCTGACGGAACTCGGACTCACTGCCGAGGGACGCCAGCACGCGCGGGTCTGCGCCGATCCACCAGGCGTAGAGGGCCGCGACGGCGACCGTCACGAGTGCCACGGCCAGGGTCAGCCAGCGCAACCGGTACAGGGCTGCAGGCAGGCTCACGACGACGAAGCGCGTGAACTGGCGCAGGGGGTTCTCGGGTGCGCCGGTGAACGCCAGGCGGGCCCGCGCGAGCGAGACCGACAATCGGTCGCCGAGCGCCGTCGAGCCGGCCGTCGTCTGTACGAGCGAGAGGTCGGATGCCGCGCCCTGATAGCGTTCGATGAGCTCATCGGTCTCGGGGCCGGCGAGGCGGCTGCGGCGTGCGAGCGCGTCGAGGCGCTGCCAGTCGTCGTGACGAGCGGAGGCGAGTGCGTCGAGGTCCATCTGCTTGAATACTACCCATGCCCCAAGCCCCCGCCGTCGCACACCGCGTCGCCCGATTCGACGACGAGGGCGTGCTCACGGGTGAGGCCGTAGCACTCGATGTGCGCCCCGCGAGCGCGCTGATCCGTGCCGGCGGAGCGGCGATCGATGTGCTCGTCTCTGTGTTGCTCTTCCTCGGCCTGCTGCTCGCACTGGCGGGGCTCGGTATCGATGAGACCGGGTTCCAAGCCATCCTGATCGCGGGCATCGTGATCTGCATCGTCATCGTGCCGACCGCTGTCGAGACCGCGACACGGGGCCGCTCTCTCGGCAAGCTCGCGCTGGGCCTTCGAGTGGTGCGCGACGACGGCGGGTCGATCGGGTTCCGGCACGCGTTCATCCGCGCCCTCACCGGTGTGGTCGAGATCTATATGACATTCGGCGGCCTTGCGGTGCTCGTCGGATTCCTGAACTCTTCATCGAAGCGGCTCGGCGACCTGCTGGCCGGCACCCATGCGCAGGTCGAGCGGGTGCCGAAGCTCCCCTCGACCGCCTTCGGCGTGCCCGCCGAGCTCGTCGGCTGGGCGGCGATCGCCGACGTCGGGCGCCTGCCAGACCCGCTCGCGCGCCGCGTCGCCGCGTTCTTCACGAACGCCGGGCACCTCGTTCCCGAGAGCCGCGCGCGCGTCGCGGCATCCCTCGCGATCGAGGTCGCCCCGTTGGTCTCCCCCGTGCCGGATGCCGCGCCCGAGCTGTTCCTCGCGGGCGTCGCCGCCCTCCGGCGCGAGCGCGACGCGACGGCCATCGCGCTCGAGGATGCGCGCATGGCGTCGCTCGCCCCCGTGCTCACGGCGACCCCGCCCGGGTTTCCCGAGCGCTGACGAGGTCGTCGGCCGAGGAGGCGGGCCGGGTACCAGGCCTCGATACGCTCCTTCGTCGCTACTCGACCAGCGGGTGGCTCGCACCTCGTCGGTCGAGTAGGCGTGCCGGGTACCAGGTCTCGATACGCTCCTTCGTCGCCACTCGACCAGCGGGTGGGGGCTCAGTAGCGGTACTGGTCGACTTTGTACGGACCCTCGACGGGCACGCCGATGTACGCGGCCTGCTCAGGCGAGAGCTCGGTGAGCTCCACGCCGAGCGAGTCGAGGTGCAGTCGCGCGACCTTCTCGTCGAGGTGCTTCGGCAGCACGTACACACCCACGGGGTACTGCTCGGGGCGAGCCCAGAGCTCGATCTGAGCGAGCACCTGGTTGGTGAACGAGTTCGACATGACGAACGAGGGATGCCCCGTCGCATTGCCGAGGTTCATGAGCCGCCCCTCGGAGAGCACGAGAATCGAACGCCCGCTCGGCAGCCGCCACTCGTGCACCTGCGGCTTGATCTCGATGCGCTCGGCGCCGGTGAGCGACTCGAGGCCGGCCATGTCGATCTCGTTGTCGAAGTGTCCGACGTTCGCGACGATCGCGAGGTGCTTCATGCCGAGCATGTGCTCGACCCGGATCACGTCTTTGTTGCCGGTGCAGGTGACGAAGATGTCGACCTCGCCGATGACGTCGGCGAGGCGGGCGACCTGGTAGCCGTCCATCGCGGCCTGCAGCGCGCAGATCGGGTCGACCTCGGCGACGATGACCCGGGCGCCCTGGCCGCGCAGCGCCTCTGCGGCGCCCTTGCCCACGTCGCCGTAGCCGACGACGAACGCGACCTTGCCGCCCATGAGCACGTCGGTGGCTCGATTCAGCCCGTCGGGCAGCGAGTGACGGATGCCGTACTTGTTGTCGAACTTCGACTTCGTGACGGAGTCGTTGACGTTGATCGCCGGGAAGAGCAGCTCCCCCTTCGCGTGCAGTTCGTAGAGGCGATGCACGCCGGTCGTGGTCTCTTCGGTGACGCCCTGGAGCTCTGCCGCGATGCGGGTCCAGCGGTCCGTGCTGAGCTCGAGCGAGCGGCGCAGCGTGTCGAGCACGACACGGAACTCGTGACTCGCGTCATCCGCCGCCGCAGGCACGACGCCTGCGGCCTCGAAATCACGGCCGTGGTGCACGAGCATCGTCGCGTCGCCGCCGTCGTCGAGGATCATGTTCGGGCCGATCCAGTCCGCACCGGATGCCGCGGCTTCCGCCGACCAGTCGAAGATGCGGTCGGAGCACCACCAGTACTCCTCGAGCGACTCGCCCTTCCAGGCGTAGACGGGCACGCCCGCGGGCGCGTCGACAGTGCCGTCGGGGCCGACGACGACCGCCGCGGCGGCCTCGTCTTGCGTTGAGAAGATGTTGCAGCTCGCCCAGCGCACGTGCGCGCCGAGCGCGACGAGGGTCTCGATCAGCACCGCGGTCTGCACCGTCATGTGCAGGCTGCCGGCGATACGGGCACCGGCGAGCGGCTTCGACGCGCCGAACTCGGTTCGAAGGGCCATCAGGCCGGGCATCTCGTTCTCGGCGAGTCGAAGCTGATGGCGCCCGGCTTCGGCGAGTGAGAGGTCGGCGACCTTGAACGGGAGGGCGGTGGTCGCGGGCAGCGTCGTCATGAGCCCATTCTGCCAGTTCGCCCGGGGTTCGCTCACTGAGCCTGTCGAAGCGAGCACCCGGTCAGACGTCGCGAATGAGCGCGAGCACCTCGTCGCGGATGGACTCCATCGTCGCGGCATCCGCACCCTCGACGTTCAGGCGCAGCAATGGCTCGGTGTTCGACGGCCGCACGTTGAACCACCAGAACGACTCGTCGCCGCCCGTCGTTCCGGTGACGGTGAGCCCGTCGAGCTCGTCGAACTCGGCCCGACCGGTGAACGCCTCGACGATGCGCGTATAGGCGGAGGGAACGTCGTCGACGACCGAGTTGATCTCGCCCGACAGTGAGTAGGGCGTGAAGCGCGTCGACATCTCGGAGAGCGGTGCCTGCTGTGAACCGAACTCGGCGAGCACGTGCATCGCCGCCAGCATGCCGTTGTCGGCGCCCCAGAAATCGCGGAAATAGTAGTGCGCCGAGTGCTCGCCGCCGAACACGGCGCCGGTCAGCCTCATCTGGTCTTTGATGAGCGAATGCCCGACGCGGGTGCGCACCGGAATCCCCCCGGCCTGCTCGATCACCTCGGGCACGAACTGGGAGGTGATGAGGTTGTGGATGACCGCGACATCCGTCTCGCCTGCGGCGCGCGCGCGTGTGATCTCGCGGAGCGCGACGATCGCTGCCACCGCCGACGGGTTCACGGCACCGCCCTGCTCGTCGACGACGAAGCAGCGGTCGGCGTCGCCGTCGAAGGCGAGGCCGAGGTCGGCGCCGTGCTCGACGACGGCGCGCTGCAGGTCGACGAGGTTGGCCGGCTCGAGCGGGTTCGCCTCGTGGTTCGGGAAGGTGCCGTCGAGTTCGAAGAAGAGCGGCACGATCTCGAGGGGCAGCTCGGGGAGCCCGGCAGCTGTGCCGAGCACGGCGGGCACGGTGAGCCCGCCCATGCCGTTGCCGGCGTCGACGACGATCTTCAACGGCCGGATGCCGCTGAGGTCGACGAGCGAGCGCAGGTACGCCGCGTAGTCGGCGAGCACGTCGACGGTCGTGGCCGAGCCGGGCGACTCGACCGAGGAGACGCCCTGCTCGAGGTAGTCGGCCGCACGGTCGCGGATGGCCGCGAGACCCGTGTCGAGCGAAATACCCTGGGCACCCGCCCGTGAGAATTTGATGCCGTTGTATGCGGCGGGGTTGTGGCTCGCCGTGAACATCGCGGCCGGCGCATCGAGCGAGCCCGACGCGAAGTAGCTCTCGTCGGTCGAGCACAGCCCGATCGAGACGACGTCGGCGCCGCGGGCGACCGCGCCGCGAGCGAAGGCTTCAGCGAACCCCGGCGAGGAGTCTCGCATGTCGTGGCCGACGACGACTCGGCCGCCGCCTGCGCCGACCTCGTCGACGAAAGCAGCAGCGAGCGCCTCGACGGTCTCTTCGGTGAGCCCGTCGCCGACGATTCCGCGAACGTCGTAGGCCTTCACGATCGCGTCGAGACGCGCGCGAGCGTCGGATGATGCAGCGGGATTCATGCCTTGAAACCTACCTCACCGAGGCTGACGTGCCGCACGATCTGCCATCCCACAGGCGCCGAGGTGCGTGCGGTGTGACGCGCGCAGAGGTCGTAACCGTGCGGCTCTCTGGTAAGGGCGAGCGGGCCGAGTACGGCCATGGAATCGGCGTAGTCGAAGGTCATCGTGGCGACCGCTTCTGCGGCGCATGCGGTGCGCGAACAACGTCTCATGGCTCCACCAGAGTAGCGAGCGCCACGGCCGATCGCTGCCAACGACTCAGTACGATGGAGGGTATGCCCCGATCCCGTCGTGTCGCCTCCGAGCCGCGCTCACCCCGACGGCTCGCTCGAGATCGACATGGGCGCGGGCTCCGGTCGGCCGTCACCGGACCGCACCTGCCGATGCTGCACAACCGGCTCGATGAGTTCGAGCTCACCGTCGGCACGACTGCAGCGTATCTGCGCGGCCTCTGGCCCGAGCTCGAGGGCGTCGTCTTCGAGGTGGCGCAGGGCCCCGCTGAGGCGATCCACGAAGATCACGTCGATCGGTGGAAGGTCTTCCACGACGAACGCCGCATCGTGTTCTACCGGCTGCCGATCGTGCGTTTCCTGCGCCTCCAAGAGGGTGAGGAGCGCGAGGAGAAGCTCCTCATCGAGAGTTGCGTCTTCCGTGCGATCGCCGATCTGCTCGGCAAAGACCCGTGGGAGCTTGCTCCGGGCCGTTACCGGCACCTCTGAAGACTTCGCTCCCTGAGCCCGTCGAGGGGGACCCGCTCCGACTGCTCAGCGAACTTCGACAAGCTCAGCGAGCGCTTCCTACCGGGGGAACACGCGGATCGGCGAGTCCAACGGCCCAGGCGGCTGCACACCGAACGAGGCGAGTTCCCCTTCGCCCAAGAACGACACCGAGGCGTGCACGCCCTGCACACCGGTCAGTGTGACGATCGCACCGGCTTCGACGTCGACGGATGCCGCCGACCCCTGGTCGATCGTGACCGCCAGGGTCTCCCCGTCGATCGTGTACTGCACCTCGGAGACCTTGCCGCTCGCGTTGGCCAGGTGCAGCGTCGGCGCCGGCCCCTCGGGCACCGCGATGACCGCGTCCTCCAGGAGCGGCGTCGTCGCGACGGTCCAGGCGAGGTCGACGGATGCCGGGGCATCCGTCTCGTCCGGCAGGGTCACTGCGGCCGGGCTGCCGGTCGTCGCGCGTGCTGCAGCCACGATCGGCCCGTCGGCGTCGAGCCTGATCGTGTACGACCCCGCGTCGAGTACGCCGAGCGGCACATCGAGCGAGCGACCGGGCTGCAGCGTCACCTCGATCGTGGAGCCGACGGCGCCGGACTCGGGCATGATGCCGATCGACACGTCGGCGGGTTCGTCACCGGTGGCGAGGAGCCGCACGGCGGGGTGGTCGTCGCCTTCCGCGTGATCGTCCGCCGGATCGACGCCGCCGGCTTCTGCCACGACGAAGCCGGGGATGACCTGGCTGTTCGCCGGCGTCGCGACGGGGCCCGTGAACTCGACGCCCGCCGGCGCCAGGCCGTCGACGGCGGATTGCTCGAGGGCCGCGGCGATCATGCCGCCCGTGGTCGTGACATGCACGACCGGCGAGGTCAGGTTGGGCGCGATCCCGGCGAGTGAGACCACACGCTGGGTGCCTGCGGGAACGATGATGCCGAGCGCCGAGCCTGCTTCGACGGCACCGGTCTCACCGATCACTCGCACATCGACGGTCGCGGCGACGTCGGATGGATTGGCCAGCGACACGAGGCTCGTCCGTCCGAGCGTCGTGGCCCCGGCGACGAGCCATGACTCGGCGCTCGCCTCGGCGCATGCGGCCGCCGCGAACCCGGCGACGGTCTCAGTGCCGGCGGACTGCGATTGGGCCCCCGCCAGCATGCCGGCGTCGACGGTTCCCGGTTCGACGGCGATCTCCACGGGCGTGCCGTCCCGGGCGGCCCGCGGGTTGCCCGGCGCGGCGAGCGGGGTCTCGGTGATCTCGGCGTCTTCGGGGTCGGCGCCCGAGGTCAGCTCAGCCGAGCCGATCGACGATGCGGTCGTCGCGGCGGCCGCGTCGTCGGCGAGGGTGAGCAACGGGCCCGGGCAGACCCGCTGCTGCCGGCTCTCTGCGGGCTGCACGATGAGCGACGGCGGATCGATCCTGTGGTCGGGCCACGGCACCACGGCTGCGGCGGCGAGTGCGGCCGCGGCGATCGCTGCGGCCGCGACGAATGCAACGGCTCGGCCGCCGATGCGGGCGATGGTGCGACTAACGGGCATCGTCGTCCCCCTTCGGCTCGGTGGATTCAGTGGGTTCGTCGGAGTCGCCCGAGTCGCCCGATTCCTCCGAATCGGCGGGCGCGGTGGAGACCACAGCTTCGGTTGGCTCGTCGGTCGGTACGAGCGATTCCGTCGGCGCGGATTCCGCCGGGACGTCGGCTGCCTCGCCCTGTTCCGCGTTGTCGGAATCGGCTTCCTCCGCAGCGCCGACGCCGTCATCCGCATCGCCGGCGGCCGCAGCGGCCTCCGCGTCCGCGCCTTCGGAGTCGTCCGCGCCTTCGGAGTCGTCCGCGCCTTCTGAGTCGTCCGGTCCATCCGCCCCGTCCGGCGCGTCGTCCGGCGCCGCCGATCGCGGTTTCCGCCTGCGTCGGCGCACGGGCCTCCGGTCTGCTTCACGGCCGACGCCGGTCGGAATCGACAGCAGCAGGGTCGCGCCGAGCACGATGAGTTGCACCGCGGTGATCACGCCGGCGAGCGCGCCGCCCGCACCGGGCGGAATCTGGGCCGCCGGGGCATCCGGCTCTGCCGCGCTGAATCGCCAGAGCGTGCCGAAGTCGGTCTCCCCCACCGCGACCAGCGCCGCGTTGCCGTCGAGGGCGGAGCGCGCCCTGTCGGCGGTCGCTTCGGCGTCGCGGTCGTCGCCGACTGGCGGGGTCAGTAGCACGAACGACACCCCGAACTCGCGGATCGCGGCATCGGAGTCGAACCCGCTGCGGGAGGCGAGGTTGCCCGCGATCGTCGCCAGCTCACGCTCCTTTTCGCTCATCCCCTCACGAGTCTGTTCGAGCGTCGACTGCTCGTCGAGCGTCGTACCCGCGCCGTGTTCGAGCGTCGCCCTGATGCTGCCGTCGTCTTCGGGCTGTATGCGCAAGGTGGTGACGCGAGGGTCGCTCTCGGCCTCGGCTCCGACGAATGCAGGCAGCGTGCGCTCGGCGGCAGGCTCGATCGCCGTCGACGCCGTGGCGATGCCGAGTCCCGTCGGCAGCACCACGACGATGGCGCACGCGGCGACGAGCCAGCCGAGCAGCGCACCGCCGCGGCGCACGGCGCTGAGGGCGATGACGGCCGCCAGGATGAACCCGAGCCAGGCGAGGCTGAGGCCGGCTCCGGTCCAGAGCTGGACGGCTTCGGGGCCGGCGACCGCAAGCGCGAGATGAGCGGCGACGACGGCGGTCGCGAACCCCAGGAGAGCGGTTCCGAGGCTGAGCACGGCGCCGCGGATGCCGGGCGCGAGCACGGCTGCCAGCGCGGCGACGAGCAGCGGGAGCACGAGGAGCGTGACGAGCAGCTTCGGGTCGACGGATGCCGCGTCGCCGAGGAACGCACCCCAACCGCCCCACGGCTCGCCGGGGAAGCCGAGCGCGAGCTGCCACACGGACGGCGCCGTGCTGCCGACCGGCACACCAGGATCGGCGAGCAGGGCGAGCGGCGTTCCTCGCCCGAGCTGCGCGATGACGAGCGGCGCGGCGAGTACGGCGGCCGGCAGCGGGAGTGCCGCGAGCCGTACCGCGGCACGCCCGCTCACCGCGAGGCTCACGAGCCATGCGACGAGCAGTGCCGGTGCGAGACTCGGCGCGGCCGCGACCACTGCGGCGAACAGGAGGGAGGCCGTGGCGGCCGCCGCCCACGACGTGGCCGCGCCGAACACGGCGAACGCGAGCCAGCCCAGCAGCACGTGCGCGAGCACCGCACCCGGACGGCCGTCGCCGAGCGCGACGAGCAGCGGCGGGGCGAGTCCCCACACGAGCGCGGCGACGGCACGCACCGAGCCGCGTTCGGTCAGCCTCGATGCGGCGAACCACGCGCCGAGGGTCGCGGCAGGCACGGCGAGCAGCCAGAGCAGCACGAGCCCGAACGATGGCGCCCAGAACGCGAGCGAACCCAGCACGGCGAGCACGCCCGCGAAGGGGTCGGCGGCGCCGACGAAGCCGGCGCCGATGTCGCGCCATCCGTAGGCCGCATTGCGCCACAGCTCGCCGAGACCGCTCGACAGCGGGAGGATTCCGCCGCCGCTGAGACCGCGCGCACCGAGCAACCAGGTGAACAGGGCGACGGATGCCGCGACCGACGCCAGCAGCACCCAGCCGCCGCCCGTGCCGAGGAACTGCAGTTCGTGCTTTCGTCCGCGCGCACGCGCTCGTCGCGTCTCGGCGGCATGCTGGCGCCGCCGCCGCACCTCGTCGGGCTGCATGCGCAAGGGGGCGATCGCCGACCAGCCGACGGTGCGTGCCGCCTTGAGCCGGCGACGGGCGCGTGCCACGCGCATGCCGGAGAACATCGTGCCGAGCGCCGCCGAGAACTCCCCCGGAATCGCGCCGGGCGACTTCACGAGGAGCAGCCTGATCGAGCGGATGATCGCCATCGGCAGGAAGCTCAGCCAGTGCAGCGGCACCGCCGCCGCGGGCGCGTACACGAGTCGACGATGCAGGGCTGCCGCTCGTGCGGCCCGGGTGCGTCGCCGGGTCGCACGGGCGCGCGGGCCGGCGGGCGGCCCAGCGACGCCGTCGCCTGCGAACAGCACGAGTGCTTCGGGAACCACCGAGACGCGATGTCCGGCCAGTCGTGCGCGGATCGAGAAGTCGAGCGCATCGTCGACGGTCGGCAGCGCCGGATCGAAGCCGTCGAGCGAACGCCAGACCGAGTGACGTACGAGGAGCGCCGCCGGGTCGAGCCCGAGCACGTCGCTGAGGCCGTCGTGCTGCCCCTGGTCGAGCTCGTCGGAGACGAGCGATACGCTTCGCCCGAACCGCGTGATCGTACGACCGAATGTCGCGATGCGATCCGGATCGTCCCATTCGCGCAGCTTCGGCCCCGCGATCGCGACGGACTTCGCCGTCTCGAGGGTGGCGACGAGCCGTTCGAGCGCGTCTGGCGCGGGCGCCGTGTCCTCGGCGAGGAGCCAGAGCGCATCGGCATCCGATGTCGGCGCCTCCAGCACCCGTTCGGCGGCGCGGACCGCCTCACCGAAGGAGAGGTGCTGTGAGAACTCGATGACGTGGGTGGGCGACGCCGCGTCGACGAGTTCACGCGCCTCGGCATCCGCCTCGGTGAGCACGACGACGAATGCGTCGGGCGTGCGGCGCTGGGATCGAATCGCTTCGAGCGTGCGTGCGAGGTGGTCGCCGCCGAGATGTGCGACGAGGACGGCGGTGACTCTGGGGAACATCGAGGTCAGCCTAAGCGGCTCGCGCCGCGGCATCCGTCACCGCACCGGGCGTGCCTTGAAAACGCGAACCGAATGTCGAGCGGGTTGAGAGAGGGGGACGCGCGCCGTCTCGAAGCACCGAGACGCGCCGGCGCCGTCTGGAGACGCCACGAGCGCGGAGCCTGCCGAAGCAGACTCCGCGACTCAGACCGCTCTCTTACGGAGTTTGCGACGCTCTCGCTCAGAGAGCCCGCCCCAGATGCCGAACCGCTCGTCGTTGCCGAGCGCGTACTCGAGGCACTGGTTTCGTACCTCGCATCCGGTGCAGATCTTCTTCGCGTCCCTCGTCGATCCGCCCTTTTCAGGGAAGAACGCCTCAGGATCGGTTTGCGCGCACAGCGCGTCGCTCTGCCATGCCAGCTGATTGTCATCGTCTGTGACCGAACGAACCCCCGGAACGCCCAGCCTGACCGGATCGACGAACCAATCGTCAGGTACTCCAGAACGATATTCAGGATTGCCCATATCGTCTCCCACCCAGTTGTACCGACCACCCAGAAGGTGTGTCAGGACCAATTACACCGGTGTAATTCGCGAGAGTCAAGTCGCAGAGGGTAAACCCTCATGCAGCCGTCGAGCCTTCATCGCTCGCTCGACACGCCGGGTGTTGGTCATACGTTATGAATCGGATGCCGCGCGGCGGGCCTGCCACGCACTCTCGACCATCTCGGCGAGCGTGTGGCGCATGCGCCAATCGAGGTCGCGAGCGGCGAGTTCACCCGATGCGACGATTCGGGCGGGGTCGCCCGCACGGCGTGGCGCGACCTCGGGCGTGAAGTCGATGCCCGTCACCTCTGCGACCGCCCGCATGATCTCGCCGACCGACACTCCGTCGCCGGAGCCGAGGTTGTAGACGGTCTCGAGCGGCTCCCCCGCGTCGAGTCGACGGGCGGCCACGACATGGGCTTCGGCGAGATCGGCGACGTGGATGTAGTCGCGCACGCACGTGCCGTCGGGAGTCGGGTAGTCGTCTCCGTTGATGCGCGGGGTGCGGCCGTCGAGCAGGGCATCGAACACGAGCGGGAAGAGATTGTGCGGGCTCACGTCGAAGACCTCGGGCGCGCCCGAGCCGACGACGTTGAAGTAGCGCAGACTCGTGTGCGCGAGACCGCGGGCCTTGGCCTGGTCGGCGAGCAACCATTCGCCGATGAGTTTCGACTCACCGTATGGAGACTGCGGCTGCTTCGGGGTCGCCTCGGTCACGAGGTCGACGTCGGGGGTGCCGTAGACGGCAGCACTCGACGAGAAGACGATGCGGTCGATGCCCTTGGACTCCATCGCGCCGAGCAGTGTCGCGGTGCCGACGACGTTCTGCTGGTAGGTGTGCAGCGGGCGATCGACCGAGACGCCGGCGTACTTGAATCCTGCGAGGTGCACGACGCCCTGCACGTTGTAGCGGTCGATCGCACGCTCCACCGCGCCGCCGTCGAGGATGCTGCCGTGCACGAACGGGGTGTCGGCCGGGATGAACTCGTGCTTTCCCGACGAGAGGTCGTCGAGCACGACGGCTCCGATGCCCTGGGCCTCGAATGCGCGCACGACGTGCGCTCCGATATATCCCGCGCCCCCGGTGACCAGCCAGCTCATGTTCCCGCCTTCCGGCGACGGAACCTCCGCGCCGGAACGATCGTATCCGGCGGGCCAGGCCCGGCGGGTCAGGCCCCGCGGGTCAGGCCTGGCGCGTCGGCTGGTGTTCGATGTGGCGGGTGCGGTCGCGGATCTCGGGGCGACCGTAGCCATCGGTGTCGAGTCGGAGCACGGTGGCGAGAACACCCCAGATGGCGAGTCCCGCAAGAAGGAGGAGGATGATCGTGGTCATGGCAGTAAATGTATGTCTTGCGAGATCCTGCCGACAGTGGCAGAGTAGCCATCAAACGTTCGATTTCTGCCAAACCGGAGGCATCCGTTGCTTCAGACCATCGCCTGCATCGCCATCCCGCAGATGGCCCCGTTCGAGTTCGGCGTGATCTGCGAGGTGTTCGGCATCGATCGCAGCGATACCGCCGGGCCGACCTTCGACTTCCATGTCGTGGCCGCAGACCCCGGCCCCATCCCGACGAAGCTCGGATTCGACGTCGTCGTGCACGAAGGCCTCGACTTCGCGCGGCATGCCGACCTCATCGCCGTGCCGGCCGCGCTCATCGACGCTCCGGTCGACGAGCGCATCTCCGAACTGCTGCGCGACGCCGTCGAGCGGGGCGCCTGGGTGCTCTCGGTCTGCTCGGGCGCGTTCACCCTCGGCCGTGCCGGCGTGCTCGACGGCCGACGCGCCACCACCCACTGGATGTACACCGACCAGATGGCTGCGATGTTCCCCCGCACCGAGGTCGACGCCGATGTGCTCTTCGTGCAAGACGACAAGGTCGTCACCGGTGCCGGCACGGCGGCCGGAATCGACGCCGCCCTGCACATCGTGCGTACCGAGCTCGGCGCGAGCGCGGCCAACATGATCGCCCGGCGCATGGTCGTGCCGCCGCAACGCGACGGGGGGCAGTCGCAGTTCATCCAGACGCCGGTCGCCGAGTGCCGCACCGATTCGTTCGCCAAGATCACCGAGTGGATGGTCGAGCACCTCGACGAAGACCTGACCGTAGACCTGCTCGCCCGCAAGGCGCTCATGTCACCGCGTACCTTCGCGCGCCGGTTCCGTGCCGAGACCGGCACCACGCCCAACGCATGGCTCAACCGTCAGCGGCTGCTGCGCGCCCAGCAGTTGCTCGAAGAGACCTCGTTCACCCTCGAGGAGATCGCGCGCGACACCGGCTTCGGCGCCGCCGCCGTCATGCGCCACCACTTCGTGAAGGTGCTGCAGACGACGCCGACGGCCTACCGCCGGCTCTTCGGCGTGCGCGTCGCCTCTTAGGCCTCGGATGCCGCGGGCGAGCCCGTCGTCGCGATCCAGGCGATGCCGGGGCCGGTGACCTCGAGGTCGCGCTCATCGGGCGTGACGTAGACCGATTCGCCGCGAGCGAGTCGGGCCGTGGCACCGGTCGTGCCGCGAAGTACCACGCCCTCGCCCTCGACGAGGGCGATCGCCGGGCCGTCGATCGTCACCCGTGCGACATCCGCGCCCGGCTCGACCCGGTAGAGCACGAAATCGGGCACCTCGGGCCGGAACTCGACAACCCCGGGCGACACCTCGACGGGTGCGAGCCGCGGAGGTGCGATGGGCGTGAAGTCGAGCACGTCGATCAGCTCGGTCACGTCGATGTGCTTCGGCGTGAGTCCGCCGCGCAGCACGTTGTCGCTCGCTGCCATGAGCTCGATGCCGAGCCCGTCGAGGTAGGCGTGGATGTTGCCCGCCGCCAGGTACAGCGCCTCACCCCGCACCAGCCGCACGCGGTTCAGCAGCAACGAGATGACGACGCCGGGGTCGCCCGGGTACGCTTCGGCGAGCGCGCCGACCGTCGCGAACGAGAGCGCATACGGAGAACTGAGCGCAAGCTCGGACGCGGCGAGCACCGTGACCCGTTCGATCACCCACGACGCCTCGCCCGTGTCGCCGCCGCGCCCGTCGCGCAGCAGCCACTCGACCGTGTCTCGCAGCGGGTGCCCGCCGGCCAGATGAGCTTCGAGCAGGTCGAGTGCGCCCGGTTCGGGCGCGGGCGCCGCGGCATCCGCTGCCCGCAGCACTTCGAGGATGCCGCGCACTTCGCCCAGCGGGCGGAACCCCGAGACGGCGTCGAACGTGTCACTCACCGCGACGATGAGCTCTGGCTTGTGGAACTCGTCTTTGTAGTTGCGGTCGTAGGCCGTGATCGGCACGCCGTCGGCCTCTTCGAGCGCGAAGCCGGCGCGGGCCTGCTCGGGGGTCGGGTGCGCCTGCAATGACAGCGGCTCGGCCGCGGCGAGGAGCTTCAAGAGGAACGGCAGCCGCGCACCCTGCCTCGCGAGCCGCGCACCGAGGGCCGTCTCGGGGTCGGCGGCGATCCATGCGGCGAGGTCCTCATGACCTCCAGGCGCCGCGTCGAGCACCCTCGACGGCGAGCCCGGGTGCGCCCCGAGCCAGAGCTCGGCCTCGGGCCCGCCCGAAGGCTCGGTGCCACGGAAGCCCGCGATCGCCGTCGTCGAGCCCCATGCGTAGTCCCGCGGGGTGTTGCCGATCGCCACAAACATGCTCGGGAGTTCCTCTCGGTCGTTTGGGTCAAAACTACCAACGCCGCGGGCCTGTCGACAGCGCAGCATAGGCTCGAGACATCCGACGATGTATTGGAGCTGTCATGACTTTCGAGCCTCTCGCGAGCGATTTCTACGCCTACGAGTCCCTCCTCAGCGACCAGGAGAAGGAGGCGCTCGGCAACCTCCGCGCCTGGCTCGAGGCCGACGTGAAGCCCATCATCGGCGGCTACTGGGACCGCGCCGAGTTCCCCATGCAGATCGTGAAGCCGCTCGCCGACCTCGGCACGCTCTCCTACAACTGGGAGGAGACGAAGCCGTTCGAGAACTCGGCCGTCTTCCGCGGCTTCGTGGCCCTCGAACTCGCCCGCGTCGACCCGTCGGTCGCGACCTTCGTCGGGGTGCAGAACGGTCTCGCCACCGGCACGATCAGCGTGTGCGGCTCGAAGGAGCAGCGCGACGAGTGGATTCCGAAGCTCGCGAGCGGCGAGATCATCGGCGCCTTCGGCCTCACCGAGCCGCTCTCGGGTTCCGACTCTGCGCAGGGCCTGCGCACGACCGCGCGGCGCGAGGGCGACACCTGGGTGCTCAACGGCTCCAAGCGCTGGATCGGCAACGCCACCTTCTCGGACATCACGATCATCTGGGCGAAAGACGTCGCCGACGACCAGGTCAAGGGCTTCATCGTGCCGACCTCGACGCCCGGCTACACCGCCACGAAGATCGAAGGCAAGATCAGTCTTCGCGCTGTGCAGAACGCCGACATCACCCTCGAGAACGTCGTCGTGCCCGAGTCGCTGCGGCTCGCGAACGCGAACTCGTTCCGCGACACCGCGAGTGTCTTGCGCCTCACCCGCGCCGAAGTCGCGTGGGCCGCGGTCGGCACGGCCGTCGGCGCCTACGAGGCCGCCGTGAAGTACGCCGGCGAACGCGTGCAGTTCGGCAAGACCATCGGTTCGCACCAGCTGATCCAAGACCTGCTCGTCAAATGCCTCGGCAACATCACCGCCTCGCTCGGCATGGTCGTCCGTGTCTCCGAGATGCTCGACCGCGGCGAGCAGCGCGACGAGCACTCGGCGCTCGCCAAGGCGTATACGACGGCACGCATGCGCGAGACCGTCGCATGGGCACGCGAGGTCGTCGGCGGCAACGGCATCACCCTCGAGTACGACGTCGCCCGCTTCTTCGCCGACGCCGAGGCGCTCTATTCCTACGAGGGCACTCGTGAGATGAACACCCTCATCGTCGGCCGCAAGATCACCGGCAAGGCCGCGTTCGTCTGAGTTCGCCGGCGCAGATTGACGGATGCCCCGGCGGGATCGTTCCCTCGCGGCATCCAAATCTGTTCGCAACCATCCCCGCGATAGCCTGTACCCTATGAACACGGCCCGACGACGCTGGATCGGTGCGTTCGCGACATTCGCGCTGTTCACGTTGCTCGCCGGCCAGTTCTGGCGCAACCTCCTCGGGTGGTGGGGCTTCGGCGTCGTGGCCACCCTCGTGCTCATCGGCGCGGTCGCGCTCATCGTGCGGGTGCGCCCTGCGTGGATCTGGCGCCGGGTGCCGAAGTCGACGCTCGTGTTCCTGCTGCTGGCAGCACTGTCGATCGCCTGGTCCTTCTACCCGGGCGCGTCGGCGCTCGGGGTGGGCATCACCCTTGCGACGACCGTCACCGCCGTCGCGCTCGTGCTGTGCCTGAACTGGACGCAGTTCGTGCGCAGTCTCGGCGGGGCGCTCAAGTGGGTGCTCGCCCTCTCGCTGGCGTTCGAGCTCTGGGTCGCGATCTTCGTCGGCGGGCCACTGCTGCCGAACTTCCCCGACTTCACCGGTGAAGCCGGCGACAAGATCCCGATGGCGTTCTACTGGTCGCGCGGCCTGCTCTTCTCGGGCGGACCGATCGAGGGCATCGTTGCGAACCGCAACCTCCTCGGCATGATTGCGCTCCTCGGCCTCATCGTGTTCGGGGCGATGCTCGCCGCCGGCAGCGTTCGGCGCGCTTCGGGTATCTGCTGGCTCGTCGTCGCCAGCGCGATCTTGCTCCTCACCCGTTCGGCGACCGTATTGCTCGTCGGCGTGCTCGTCGTCGTCGCACTGGCGTTCGCCCTGTGGGCCCGGCGAGTCGGCCCCGATCGCCGAACAGGCGTCTACTGGGCGGCCGGGGGCGCAGTCGCGGCATCCGTCGGCCTGCTCATCGTGTTCTGGGGTCGACTGCTCGAGTTCTTCGGCAAGAGCGAAGACCTCACCGGCAGGTTCGACATCTGGAACGCGGTCATCGGCCTCGCGAACGAGCGCCCGTGGTTCGGTTGGGGGTGGGTCGGCTACTGGGTGCCGTGGGTCGAACCGTTCGAAGGCCTCGCCGTCCGGAACGGCGTCACCTATCTGCAGGCGCACAATGCCTGGCTCGACGTGTGGATGCAACTCGGCATCATCGGCCTGCTCGCATTCGCATCCATCGTCATCGGTGCCCTGTGGCGCTCATGGTTCCTCGCCGTCGATCGGCCGATGGATGCCGCGGGGCGATTGCTTCCCCACTCGGCCGCCGCCCTCGTGCCGCTGCTCGTGCTGGTCGCCCTCATCGGCCAGAGCCTCGCAGAGAGTCGAATCCTCATCGAGAGCGGCTGGGTACTGCTCATCGCGATCGCCTGGTCGACCAAACGCCGACAGTGGGAACATGAGCCCCTCCCGGCCGAACCCCTTCCTGTTCCGGCATCCCGGATGCCGCCGTCCGAGGTCGCTCGATGAGGCGGTCGCTCTCCCGCCGTGAGGCCGGCGACCGCCGATGAGCGCGCCAGGCGGCGGCCGTGAACGGAGCGACCGGGCTGCCCGAGCTGCTGTCGCCGTGCGCGAGTTCACCGGCTCGGCGCGTTTCGCACAGGCCCTCACGCTGCTCGCAGTCGGCCTCGCCTTCTCGACGCACGCGGTGCGCAGCCTCATCGGCACCCCCGGGCTCCTGACGGCGCTTGCCGGGCTGCTGATCCTCTGCGCCGCGTCATTCGTCGCGCGCTGGCGAGCGGTCGAGTGGTACGGCATCCTCCCGCTCACGATCCTCGTCTTCATCGGCTGGTGCGCGGCATCCATGATCTGGAGCAATCTGCCCGCGCTCGACTCGATCGCCCGCGTCGCCTACCTGATCGCCTTCGCGTTCGTCGGCGTCTACATCGCACTCATGCGCGACACGATCCAGATCGTGCGCGCCTTCGGTGACGTCATGCGCGTGCTGCTGGGGGTGTCGCTCGCCCTCGAGGTGGTGTCGGGCATCATCCTCGACCTGCCGATCAAGGTGCTCGGCATCCAGGGCCACATCGCGTCGTTCGGCCCGATCCAGGGCATCTTCGGGTCGCGAAACCTGCTCGGTTTCGTCGCGCTCATCGCGCTGCTCACCTTCGTCGTGGAGTGGCGCACGAAGATCGTGCTGCGCGGGCGTGCGATCGCCTCGCTGTCGCTCGCGGCGGTGTGCCTCATTTTCTCGGGTTCGCCGACGACCTGGTTCGCGCTCGGTGCGGCCCTGCTGGCTCTCGCCGCCCTGTACGGGCTCCGGCGCGCCTCGGCGCCGACGAGGTGGCGGTGGCAGATCACCCTGCTCGTCACCGGCGTGGTGGCGCTGGCGACGGCGTGGATCTTCCGCATCCGCATCATCGAGTTGCTCGACGCGCGCGGCGAGTTCGACGTGCGTCTCGATGTATGGCGGGAGCTCTCCCGCTACCTGAACCTCAACGCCCTGCAGGGCTGGGGTTGGGTCGGTTCCTGGCCGGACTCGCCTCCCTACACGTGGATCGAACAGGCCACCGGACGGGCGCAATCGTCGGCGCTCAACGCCTACATCGATGTGTACTTCCAAGTCGGAGTCATCGGGGCGCTGCTCTTCATCGCGCTCCTCGGCGTCGCGCTCGTGCGGGCATGGCTGCTCGCCTCGACCCGCCGGAGCGTCGTCTACGTCTGGCCGGCGCTCATGCTCGTCGCGATCGCGGTGACCTCGTTCGCCGAGAGCTTCGCGCTCGTCGAGGGCGGCTGGATGCTGCTCGTGGTCTGCGCTGTGAAAGCGGCGCGGGACATGAGCTGGCGGGATGCGCTGGCGGCGGGGCGGCCGCCTGCGACGCCGCACGACCGCATCACGTGACCTTCCATCACCACGTCGCTGCTGTCGGGCCTCATCGGTGATGTCAGGCGGGCTGAACGAGATCGCGCAACACGTCCTGCGCGCCCAACCCGAACCGGTCGTAGCCACCGGCCCGCCATGCGCGCATGACCGGCTTGACCCGCCGGAGCCGCGACTCCGGAAGAGACCTGCGCATCTGCTCGTGAGCCAGCTTCGCCATGGCCACGGACTTCACGGGTTCTTCCTGACTTGCGACGGATGGCAACCGGTCGGCGAGATCGTAGGCGCGAGCGTACAGGCGAGCGTTCCGGGCCGTCCGCGGTTCCCGGAGACGACCAACCATTCCGCCGACTCCGAGCCGCTTGACGCCGATCTGGTTGCCGCCGTGTTGGCGGTAGTCGATCATGGGAGCCGAGATCAAGTCGATCCCCCCTCCGACCGAGGCGACCATCCCTAGCCACTCGTCGTGCACCCATGATGATGGAAATGGCACCGCGCGTTCGACGAGTGAGCGTCGAACGACGGCCGTGGCTCCGGTGAGTGTGTTCCGCCTGAGCAGTTCAGTGAACGCCGCAGGGGACGACAGTCGATGCTGCTGTGCGGCATCGATGCCGAGTGTCTCGAAGAGCGTGCGCCCGAGGGGTACACCGGCGGCATTGACGAGTCGGGCGTCTGAGGCAACGAGTTCGAGCGCAGGTCGAGCCTCGAATCGGGCGACCGCACGTGCGATTCGGTCGACATGCCAGATGTCGTCCTGGTCGCAGAGCGCGATCAGGTCACCGGATGTCGCGCGCAATGCCTGCTCGAAGTTAGCCGTCACCCCGAGCGGCCACTCGTTACGCAGTATGCGCAGGACCAGAGGCGGTCGTGGCTCCACCAGTCTCCACTCGGAGATCGTATCCTCGACGATAGCGAGAGTCGCGTCTGTTGACGCGTCGTCTGACACCACGATCTCCGCCGGGAGGAGTGTCTGGGCCAGAATGCTCTCGACCTGGTATCGGATGAAGTCGGCTCCGTTGAACGTGCAGAGCGCAACCGAGATCGCCACGGCTTCCTCAGCGCCGCGACACCGGGATCGACAGGACGCCAAGGAACATGCCCGCCATTACCGTCTGGAATCCGAGCATCATGAGTAGCGCGGCGGGGACGGCCAGACGTACTGTGTCCGAGACATCTTGAGAACCGAATCCGGTCGAGGCCCATACAGAGAACTGGACGACGCCGATGAGCAGGCCGAGGAGGAACAGGCCCACCCCTACGATCGCGCCCGACTCAAGCGTGGCCCGTTCGGCCACCGCTTGGAATCGTCGACTCCTCGGAATGAAGAAGCCTTCATGTTGCGCGTAGATCTTCGTAAGCAAGGCGAACAATAGCGCCTGGAAGCCGACGACTGTCAGCGCGGAAAGGTAGACCTGGGTGGACACGTCAAGACCCACCGGCCCGAGACTGATCGGGCCGAACGCCAACGCGACGCTGCCGAAAAGCCCGACGAGAAATCCGACAAGTCCGGGGTAGAGGAACAGCCAACGTGGGCTGAAGAGGAGCAAAAAACGGAGGTGCCGCCAGCCGTCGCGCCAGCTCCGGAGGTGGGGCGGACGGGAACGGCCGTCCTTCTTGAGGGTCGTGGGCACCTCGCTGATCTTGAGCCCGAGGAGGGTCGACTTGACGACGATCTCGGATGCGAACTCCATGCCAGTGGTGATCAAGCCGAGCTCCAGGATCGAGTCGCGTCGGAATCCGCGCAGGCCGCAGTGGAAGTCGCGAATCTCCGATGGGAAGAACAGTCGTCCGATGAAGGACAGCACCGGGTTTCCGAGGTACTTGTGCAGCGGCGGCATCGCTCCGGGCTCGATCCCCCCGCGGAACCGGTTGCCCATGACGAGATCGTCACCGGCTCGGAGTCGCTCGACGAAAGGATCCAAATTTGAGAAATCGTAGCTGTCGTCGGCGTCGCCCATGATGATGTACTCGCCGTTCGCCGCCTCGATGCCACCCATAAGTGCGCTTCCATACCCCTTCGCCTCGACCTCGACGACCCGCGCCCCGAGGCTGCGGGCGATGTCCTGCGAGCCGTCGATGCTTCCATTGTCCGCGACGAGGATCTCGCCAATGACTCCCGACCGCTCAAGGTACCCTGCCGCCTTGCGAATGCAGGTCTCGAGAGTCTCGGCCTCGTTGAGGCACGGCATGACGATAGAGAGTTCGATCTGGGGGCTCGACATCGGATCCTTCGGGCGTTCCATGAACGCGTCATTCGTGGCGTGGACGCTCCAGTCTAACCGGGCAGTCCGACGAAAGCGGGATCCCTCGGAAGCCGAAATGAGACGATGACCGCGACCGTGGCAGTGAGGGCGCAGCCGCAGACGACACCGAGCCCGGCGGCCGCGCCACCACCAACTGCGGGGGTCGCGATGATCATCACGATGATGCCGACCACTGACCCCCAGACCGCCGCCCATGTCGAAGCGACGGTTCGCCACGAGGTGATGAGGAAGGAGCTCGCGATGAGTGCCACTGAGAAGAAGTAGACCCCGATGATGAGGATCCTCACCAACGCGACCGCCTCGGTAAATCCCGAACCGTACACGAAGGGGATGATCCACGGCGCAAGAATCGCGACTAATCCGAACGCGACGGCGAGCACCACGACCATGACGGAGAGCACCGCGAGGTATCGAGTTCTCGCCACAAGCGGATTCTCATGCAACCACGTCGCGAAGCGCGGTATCAGGACCTGGCTGACCGCTTGGGCGAGCATCGACGCCGGTGTGGCAAGTGCCATGGCCGCTGCGAACTGTCCGGCTTCGAACGCATCGGACGCGATGAAGGCGAAGACCATCGCAAACTGGATCAATCCGTTGGTGGCGATGAGTCCCAGGGAGTTCCACCGCACGAGGTGCCAGATTCGTTGGGGATCGGTAGTTGCGTCCTCCGGTGAATCCACGCGCACAGCGCGGGTGGAACGCCAAGCCGCGAAGGCGAACACACCGTACCCCAACGCGAGCGGGGCGAGGATCAGAGCATCGAATCGCCCGGCGATCACGACGGCGAACAGACCCAGCGTGCCGATCGCAGTGAGCACATCCCAGACGGCGACCCCCTCGACCTGCCCAAGGCCCATGCGGATCCCGCGCGTGAAGATATAGGCCGACCACCCGACGACGACGCCGGAGAAGATGATTGCTTCTAGGGTATCCAGGTGAATGAGCGTCACGGCGATCGGCACCGAGACCAGCACAAGGAGCGCCGACGCGAGAAAGAACGATCGCCAGAGGAGGGAGAGCACGCGCTGCGGTCGTACCCCCGCCGCGATCGACCTGGAGAGGAACGTGCCAGCGGCGTTGCCCGCTGCTGTCGGCCAAAACAGGGACGCGATGATACTGATCGAGAGAAGCGTGTTCACCTCGGCCAGGTGCTCGGGCCCGAAGAACCGCGCCACGAGGATCGTGTATCCGAATCGTGCCAGCCCTTGGATGAGGGTTCCAACTATGGACAGTATCGACGCTCGGATGAGGGAGGATTGGGACACCCGGAAATGCTATCCCGCTCGTTCCGGGTCTCCCCCACACGGAAATGACGACGCAGGCCGATGATCATCGACATCATGCTCCCCTTCTACGGACGCATCGACCACTTCCGCGAGGCCGTGCTCAGCATCATCGGCCAGTCGGATCCACACTGGCGACTAGTGGTCATCGACGACCACTATCCCGACGAGACGGCCGGCGCTTGGGTCCGATCGCTCGCCGATCCGCGGATCGAGTACCTGAGACACAGCGAAAACCACGGAATCAATCGGACGTTCCAGGAGTGCGTCGATCTGTCACGTGCCGAATGGTTCACCGTTTTCGGCTGCGACGATGTCATGCGTCCTCACTATGTTGCGACGATCCGTCGGTTGGTGACGGAACATCCCGGTGCCGCCATGGTCCACCCCGGCGTCGAGATCATCGATGAGGACGGTGACCCGACTCACACGCTGGTCGATACAGCGAAGCGCTTCTACCGCCCACGGTTCCGCGGCACGACGATGCTCGCTGATGAGAAACTCGCCGTCAGCGTGATCCGAGGCAATTGGATGAACTTCCCAGCCATCGCCTGGAATGGTCCCCTGGTTCGATCGATCGGCTTCCGCGCCGGTTACCAAGTCATACAAGACCTCGCGCTCGTCATCGACTTGGCGGAGCGCGGCGGCAGCCTTCTGCTCGACGATACGGTCGTGTTCGAGTACCGCAGGCACGCCGGGAGCGTGTCATCCTGGCGCGCTGTCGACGGCAGCCGGTTCGTTGAGGAGCGTGCATATTTCGAGCGAATGGCCAGGGAATTCGCCGAACGCGGATGGCACCGCGCCGCTCGGGCCGCTCTGATGCATCTCTCCAGCCGCATCAATGCGATCACCCAGGTACCGTCCGCTCTCGCCCACCGAGATCTTCACGGAGCCAGAATACTGACCGGTCATGCCCTCGGCTTTCGGACGAATTCGACAAACGGGTTTCGAAGCAGATCTTCATGAGACGGCCCGGCGTGCTGGGCTTCGAGCCAATCCCGACGTAACGTGGGAGAAGGTCATCGGAGGAAGGACTTCCCAGAATGTCACTGCGACCTCGCCTCCCGGTCTTGACGCTATGCGTCGCACTGATCTCGTCGCTTCTCGTCGGCCTGTCGTTGAGCCAGGACGCTGAGCCCGCCGAGGCCGTCGTGGGTTCGCAGTTCAATGCGGGCAACATCATCAGCGACGCGGTGTTCTACAACTCTGGCTCGATGTCCGCGGCCGACGTCCAGAACTTCCTCAATGCGCGGGTGCCTAACTGCCGAGCCGGCTACACCTGCCTGAAGAACTACACCCAGTCGACTACCTCGCAGTCGGCGAAGACCGAGGGGTGCTCTGCATACGCCGGACAGACAAACCAATCCGCCGCGTCGATCATCTTCTCTGTGGCCGTCGCTTGCGGCATCAACCCGCAGAGCCTCATCGTGCTTCTGGAGAAGGAGCAGGGCCTCGTGTCCGACTCCTGGCCGTCAAGTGAGCAATATCGGAAGGCCACGGGTTATGCCTGCCCCGACACATCCAACTGCGACGCGGCGTACAACGGATTCTTCAACCAGGTGTACAACGCCGCCTGGCAATTCAAGAAATACCGCTACAACCCTTCGATTCGTGCGTATCAGGCCGGCCGGAACAATGTCATCAAGTGGCACCCCAACTCCGCCTGCGGGGCCTCGACCGTGTACATCGAGAACCAGGCCACGGCGGGCCTCTACCTCTACACGCCGTATCGACCGAACACGGCAGCGCTCAGCAACCTGTACGGAACCGGGGACGCCTGTTCCGCTTACGGAAACCGGAACTTCTGGAGGATCTTCAACGATTGGTTCGGCTCGACACAGTATGGGGACAACCTCGTGCGCACTGCGGCCTCTCCGACGGTCTACCTCGTCGTCGGGACTGTGAAGCATCCGATCAACAGCTACGAGCTCTTCACCAACCTGTCGCCACTCGGCACGGTGGGAATCGTGCCGCAGTCCTACCTCGACGCGCTGGCGACCGGCAAAGCACTCACCCGCTTTATGGGAGGCCCCGACGGGCGCCTGTACCTCGTTGACAACGGCGGTAAATACCACTTCGACACCTGCAATCGAGTCGCCGCTTTCGGCCTCAACTGCCCTGACTCCATTACGCTCACCGCGAGTCAGATCGACAAGTTGCAGTCGCGGGGCGATCTCACTTCGAACGTGCGCACCGCTGATGGCGTTCTGTACCACATCGCTGGAGCCAAGCGTTCGCAAGCGATCGACGCCCAAGCTCTCACCGCGGCCGGCTTCACCGAAGGCCACACGGCGCTCAGCGTTGCGGCGGTTGTGGGCCTCTCGGTCGGTGTGCCAATCATGCGTGACAACGTCCTTGCGCAGCGCGGGACGTCAGCATCGTACGGCCTGTGGTACTCCTCGGCGGTCTCGCCTGTCAGTGCTTCCCTCTACTCGACGTCGTCGCTGTCACGGCTCGGATCCGCACGACTGCTGGCAGAGAGCTTCGATCTCCTGCCCGTTCGCGCAGCGATCTCTGGCCTGGTCGCGGACACGGGCGGAACGCAATACGTTCTGACCCCGAGCGGACGCATGAAAACGGACACGGGCGTTACGCTCGGGCTGGCGATCCAGACCCTTCCAAAGGCCGTGCTCGACCGAATTCCGGTCTCGTCGGACGTCGTCTACAGCCCGGCAGTGCTGCGTACGGCCGAGTCGAACCAGGCCTACCTCGTTCAGGGCGCTGAGCGACGGGCGATCCCAGGTGCCGAGGATTATCTCTCCATCTCCGGATCGTTGAAGAACCCGACGATTCTGGCAGTCGCGACTCCAGTCTTGTCTGCGCTGAAGAACGGGGTCGTCGTCCTCGCATCCGGATACATGGTGAAGAGTCCCGATGCAGCACGAGTGAGCCTCGTCGACGGGACGATCCTGCGTCCGATCACGACACCCGATCTGCTGAATGCCCTCTCTCACAAGCCGGTGCGGGTGATTCCGACTGCGATGCTCGCCACGCTCTCTGCCGGGAGCGCCATGACCAACGTCGTCACGTGCTCGAACGGCGACAGCCTCTCGATCGGAGGCACGCTTTACCCGCTCAGCGCGCCGATGAAGACCCGCTACGGCTTCACCAGCAGCTCGGCATTGGGCCAAGCAGCCTGCGCGGGTCTCGTCCGGTCGTCGACAGCCGTCGACCGTTTCATCAGGAGTGCCGCTGGAACCGTTTACTACGTCGACGGCGGCTCGAGGCGGCATGTCCTCTCCCCGACGATCCTCGCCGCGCTCGGCTCTGGCACAGTCCTGCCCGCAGACGCCCAGCTGCTCGCGTCCGTTCCCGTCGGCCCGCCTGTAGTGTCCAGCGACCCTGCAGTGGTTCCGTCCTTCGTGAGAGTGGCGGGTACATCGCCGGTCTACATGCTCCAGGGAACGACGGCACGTTTCCTTCCGACTTGGAACGACTACCAATTCGCGGCTTCCACAGTCGCCAATCGGACGATCTATACGGTCAGCGGATCGACGCTGGCCGGCTTCACCAACGGGCCTGCAGTCGTCGCACCAGGAGCCGTCATCCGCGATGCGAGCGCGCCTCAGGTCTCGCTTGTGGATGGAACCGGCAAGCGGCTCTATGTCGGCACACTGAGCATCACGGCGGCCATTGGCGCCGGGAGTGTGAGTGTCGTTCCGAACGGGACGACCGCGACGCTCGTCGCATCGGGGAGTCTGACGACGATGCTGCAGTGCGGCGCAACTCCGATGATCGGACTCGGTGGCGCTCTGTATCCAGTAGACACGACTCTCGCTCCCGACTACCCGGGCCCGTACCAGGCCGTAGACCAGGCGACATGTACCGCACTTCCGAAGGCTAGCCGCGCTCTCACTCGATTCCTTATCGACCCCTCAGGGAACATCTTTTACGTCGAGAAGGGAATGAAGCGCCACATCGGCTCGATGGGACGGCTCGCGTCGCTCGGGGGTAGCATGGCGTCCCTGATCACCGTGTCGCCATACAGCCTCTCGCTACTGCCGTCCGGAACCGACCTCCCGTGAAATCGTCGGGCGCCCATCACGGCGCCGGCGTCACCTTCCAGATCGTGAGATCGCCCTCAGCGACCGGGAATGTCTCGACTCGGCTCAGGCAAGGTGATACCGGTTCGACGCTGCCGTCGGTGAATACGAAGTCGACGTTCCGCTGGGAGAAGTTCGAGCACGCGTCGAACGTCGCGATGATCTGATCGGGTGCCGGGTTGGATACCGTCGGCTCACCTTCCCCGAGCGCCCAGCTAACCCCGGCCAAGCGATTCCACTGGAACTCGTAGGCTCCGCTGGGATCGATCTCATCCCACATCTCGGGCGACGGCGCGCCCTGGAATCCGTTGAAGGCCTCAACCCCGGATTCCAAGAGCATTCCCGTCGTCAGGCGGCCCCCGATTCCGACCCACCTCGAGTCACCGCTCACCCCCGAGTCCAGCCGCATGATGGCTCGGGCCGCATCCGTCTCCCGTAGGTCGAGCACCCCACGGTAGACGGGGTTCACGGTCACCGAGCTCGCGATGGCAACGATGGTGAAGATCACGACCCCGGTTCGCGGCATCGCACGAGCCAGCAGATACAGCACCGTAGCGCTCGCGAGTGCGAAGATCCACCAGTGCCGAGAAGCATCGAGACCGGTCGGCGATTCCCGAAGCACCGCGACCGCGATGGCAATCTGCGACACGAGGAAGGCGACCGCGATAAGGACGCTGAGTGCCCTCCCGGGCCGGTGTCCACGGTGGAGGTCTCGGATCACGTAGACGACGACGACGAACGAGGCGAGGCCGACGCCGATTCGGACCCTGCCAGGAAGCGTCCGATCGAGGAACAGGATGTGGGCGATCGCATCCCAGCCGGGAACGAAGATGAACGCGACGAAGACGAGCATCACCGCGGAGGCGGAGATCGCCACCCATGGCATCCGGGTCGCGGCAGTGCGCCGAACGGCCAGCCACGCCACGACCGGGATAAGGAATGCCCCCGCGAAGAAAAACGTGGACGCCTCCGAGGAATTGAGGCCGAGGAATCCTCCTGCCTTCAGCGACTGCGTGAACGATGAAGAGACAGCGGAAGCGAGGGCCGTGAGATCGCCGTCCCCGGTCGTCTGCAGGCGCTCGCCCGGATACGCAGTGCCGAGGAACTCGGCGACCGTGCGCGACTTCGTGACGAGCCAGATGCCGACCACGGCTCCTGCTGCGGCTCCGGCCGCGGCGATCGGCCACAGGCCGAGCACCGCGCGCCAGAACCGCACGCCAGTGCTGCGTGCCTCGAGCACGGCTCCGATCGCGAAAAACGCCACGACGAGAGCCACCGGCACGATGAAGGGCACATAGATGCCCATCGCCATCACCACAGTCAGGTACGCCACCACCACACCCCACACGATCGGCGCCGGCCGAGTGCGGGCCTTGATCGCCCAGACGATGGCCGACATCGTGGCGAATCCCCAGACCACAGGCCACCACGTGGTCTGCAGGAACCACCACTGGAAGAAGGGACTGAAGTAGAACGCTACGGCCATCGCGGTGGCGATGATCGGTCGTCGCGGGAGCACGGTCACAGTGAAGCAGTAGGCGGCGGCCAGCAGGCTCAGGGCCGGCAACCACCATTTCAGGGTGAGTGCGTGATCGACGTCCATCCCGAAGAATCCGAGGAGGTGCGGGCGAAACGCGACCGACCAGTCCGCGCGAGGGAGATCCTGCGGAAGGGTCGTGTCCATGCCGCCGGGGAACGTCTCGTTCACGACGGGTAAGCCTTGTTGGGCCTGCGTGATCGCCCACACGGTCTGCACGTACCACTCGTCGGTACGGATCATCTCGGGGTTGCCCACGAGCAAGTTGGGGTCGGCGCTCGCGCTCAGCGATGAATGGAATGCGCCTGAGGACGAACCGTTTATTGCGAAGCCGACCAGAAGGACCCCAAGGACCAGGAGCAAGGCCGGGAATCCGAGCAGAACCCGCATTCTGGGCAGTCCATCGGGTCTCGGTTCGACCCAGTCACGGTAACCGTTGCGCGCACGCGCCCAACGAGTTCCGCCTCGAGCGCTAATCGGTTGTTCGTCTGCCCCGACTCCGCTATGTCCCGGTCGGCGATCAACCATGACGTCCTAATCGGACGACGATCTTCTCGACGACGACGCGGGGGCCTCCCGTGCGAAGGTAGTGCGCAGCACGAGACAGATCGCGACGCCACCCCGTTCGACCGGAGACCCCTCCGACCGGAAGCGGCAACCGGATCTGATCGAGTTCGCTTCGCCCGGCTTCACGATCTGCGGCGTGAGATGGCGCACGGCAGAACTCCACCAACGGAGCAAGCGTGCGCGACCAACGGAAGGATTCCCGCTCGACGGCCACGTTCGCCCGAGCGATGTCGCCTTCGGCCTGGTCGTAGAGCATCGCCTCCATGGCCCCAGCGAGTGCGGTCTCATCACGCTCGACAACGACCCGGCCGAGTGTCCGATCTCGAGTGAGGGACGCGAACGCATCGCCATCGGTCGTCACGATGGGCAGACCGGCCCAGAGGTAGTCGAGGATGCGGGTTCGGAACGAGTAGCTCGTCTCCACATGCTGAAAATGGGTCGACACACCGAGATCGGCGTCGAGAAGATAGTTGACACGATCGTCGAAATCGACCCAAGCCTCATTGAAGAACACGTGCTTGTCCGTGAGCCCGAGCTCCGCCGAAAGTGCCCGTGTGCGTGCCACGACGTCCATCTCAGGCACATCCGGATTCGGATGCCGCACTCCCAGAAAGAACAGTCGCACATCGTCATGCCGGTCCGCCAGTTCTCGGATCGCACGAACCAGCGTCTCGGGGTCGAACCAGTTGTAGATTCCGCCCGCCCAGATGACGATCTTGTCGTGTTCGCCGATGCCCGGAATCACTCCACGGATGGCATGGCGAGTCGGCACGGGGTTGGACTCGGAGATACCGAACGGTGCGATCCCGATCAACCTCTCGAGATCGTTGTCCTGCGAGTAGGTGGATGGATTCACCCGACCGACCGCCGCAAGTTGTCCGAGCCAGAAGTGTCGTTGGAGTGGGCTGGCGCAGATAAAGTAGTCGCCAAGGTACAACTGGTGATTCAACGACGCGGTGGCGTCCCACACCTGCGACTCCCAGACCTCTGGCGCCAGTTCGCGGCCTTGTTCCAGCTGCTCGAGGTGCATCGGATCGTAGATGTCGACGATGAGGACCTTCGAGGTCTTGGCGAGAGCTGGGAATAGTGCGAGCGCGTGGCCCTGCACCAGGATGACATCCGCCCAGTCCTCATGCACGTCGACCGATGAGGGCTGATGGTGCGAGATCATCGCAATCTCGAATGAATCGCTCGAAGTCGAGACGCCGGTCATGCTCAGTACCCGGACGGTATGTTCGGCTGCGAGCGCCTCGGCGATATGCCACGCACGGATCGCCGGGCCGGCCATCTTCTCGCCGATCGGATCGCCGGTGATGACGAGTACCCGGCTCTCGAGGGACGAACCGTCAGGCGCCGTCACGAATTCACCAGCGCTGCAGAACCGAGTGCCCGCGCGAACTCGACGGGCGCGACTGCCGCGAGTCGCGCTGCCGTCGCATGACCGTTGCGTCTCAACTCGCTCCAGACGGAGTCATCTTCAACGGCGTCGGTGAGCAGTCGCTCAAGGCTGTCAAGATCGCCACGCGGAAACAGAAGGGAGTTGTAGCCGTCGAGCACTTCCCAGTTCGTGCGCGGGTCTGGAGACGAGAGGTAGACGGCGCCGATCGACATCAACGCCAAGGGTACCAAGCTGTTCTCGGGCTCCGTGAATGAGATGACCGCTCGCGGTTCCCGGGCACGAAGCTCGTCGAGGGCCTCTGCATCGACAGGCACCGATTCGTGGTGCTCAGTCTGGGCACCGAGACCGGCCGCTACGCCATCGATACGTGCCCGCGTCGGCTCATCTGCGCCGTAGCTCACGATGAGCGCTTCTTCCGGTCGATCGGTGCTAATGGGCGCCGGCGGCAGCGATGGCGCGACACGGGAGCGCACCTCCCATGCGGCCTCCGCCTGCAGCTGGTGCTGCGCCCACCGGTTCGGGGCGATGTAGTCGAACTCCGGGCGGTAGCCTGCAATGACCGTGGCCTGTCGTACCGGATCGGTCGGGAAGCGACCGCTCTCGACGGTCGGCAGCAGGTAGACGGGCTTGCCGGAGTGGAGCGTCGAGATCCAGACCGTGGCCGCAACCGACCAGTCGGCAGCCACCACGACTGACGCCGTACGATCGAGGCGTTCGATCAGCTCCTCATGCGGGGCATCGCCCTCGGCTCTGTGTGATCGAACGTCGATACCGAGAGCGACGAGCTCCTGCGCTAGGTGCTCGAGATAGGCGGCCCAGAGGCCGACGGTCTGCGCACCAAGGACGATGTCGACACTGAATGGCTCCGGGACGGACCGAGTCATGAACAGCGAGTCCCAGCGCGCCCAGAACTTGCGCATCGAGGCCAGCTCGCGCTTGCCCTGACTGTAACCACGGCTCGCAGACTCGTGATGGATGAGCAAGGCATCGGGCTGGTAGTAGCAACGCACTCCGGCTTCCCAAGCCTGCAGACCGTAATCGACGTCCTCGAAGCCCAACCAGTACTCGTCGTCGAGGAAGCCGACCCGATTGAATGCGTCGCGTGTGATATAGACGCAGGCGCCAGAGATCGAGCGGTTATAGCCCGGCACATTCGCTGAAGGCTTCGTGGCAGCGGCTCCCACATTCAGGTGTCCGAACCATTGCGGAGCGAGGACGCGCGCGTAGTAGGTGCCCCCGTATTGGATGCGGCCGTCGGGGTAGACGAGTTTCGGACTCACCATCCCGATGTGATCGTCGATTGCGTAGGCGCTGTACTGCAATGCGTCGAGCCATCCCGGTTGCGCGACAATATCGCTGTTCAGCAGCACGATGTCGTGCTTGGCCTGCGACATTCCGACGTTAACGGTTCCGGCGAACCCGAGGCGCTCTTCCTTGAGTACCACGCGGACTCGATCGGACTGCAGCGCGAGCAGCTTCTCGCTGTTCTCGGCCTGTACGTAATCGTCGACGATGATGATCTCGTGCTCGATGTGCTCGCAGGTCTCAGCGACGCTCTCGAGCGCCTTCACGAGGAGGGGAAGGTCGTTGTAGCTGGGGATGACGATGCTCACCGGACGGCCATTTTGCACCATCCACTCCTGCATCCGCTGGTTCGCGCGCAGGCCGTGGGTGTTGACAGAATAGAGTGGCCCGGACCCTATCGCGCGAGCTGCACCCCGCAGCCGTTCAGGAAGCTTCGCATAGACGCGGCGCGCCAGAGCAAGCGGGAGATTTCGATTCATCTTCAGGCATCCAAACACGGGAGAGTATGCAGTCAATGGTACAGAGCCAGAGCGGGCTGATCGGACGGGTCGAAAGCCAGGTGCTCGTCGTCGCCCCTGACGTCGTCGGCCCACGGATGGCGGGGCCAGGCCTCCGATTCGTGGCGATCGCGAGGGAATTGTCTCGGCACACGCCTGTCGTATTCGCAGTCGGCGTCGCTGGGAGCAGTACCGTCGACTTCGGCGAGGACGCCGTCGTCGTGGTCGAGTATTCAACGATCGACGAGTTGACGGATCTCATCGCGAAGGCCGATGTCGTCTACGGACAGTTCGTGGACACGAGCGCCGTGCGTGCCGGGATCGAGAACGGCACACGGTTCATCTTCGATCTCTACAACGCCCTGCCTGCTGAGGCGATCGGTGCCGAGAAGATCAGTGGGTTCGACACCCAGCCGGAGAAAGACGATCGGTTCGGCGATGTGGTCGAGTATTTCCGATTCTGCCTCCTCGCCGGCAGCTACTTCGTGACCTCGAACGAACGACAGCGCGACTTCTGGCTGGGTTTCATGACCGCTTCAGGCGCGCTGAAGCCGAGTGAACTGCGCGGGCGCTCGGCTGACCAGATCATCGGGCTCGTCCCGTTCGGGGCGGAGAACGACGAGCCGGTACAGCGCACGCACGGGATCCGCGGAACCCGAGGCATCGGCGACGATGACGTCGTCATCGTCTGGGCTGGCGGCATCTGGGACTGGTTCGACGCCGAAACCCCGATCCGCGCCGTCGCGGCACTGCGCGCCGATCACCCCGAGTTGAAGCTGGTCTTCTACGGCACGGTGCATCCGAACGCCACGATCGGCCGACCGAAAGCCGTCGACCGAGCCAGGAGCCTCGCGAGCGAGCTCGGAGTGCTCGATAGCGGCGTGCACTTCATCGACGATTGGATCCCTGCTGCCGACCGCGCCGACTACCTGCTCGACGCGGATATCGCACTCTCAGCGCACCTCGAGTCCTTCGAGACACGGTACGCCTTCCGCACACGCATCCTCGACCATTTCTGGGCCACGCTTCCGAGCATCGTGACTGCCGGAGACTGGTTCGCGGAATACATCGAGAAGAACGAGCTCGGGTTGGTCGTGCCTTGCGGCAACCTGCCTGCGATGACGGGTGCCATCGCCGATCTGCTGGAACACCCGGAGAGAAGAGCGCGATTCGTCGAGAACGTCGCACAGATTCGCGACGAGTGGCGTTGGCACGAGACAACCCGGCCCCTCGTGGAGATCGTGACGACAGGGGGCGCCGCCCTCACGGCACGTGTGCTCCCACCAGTTCCCTCGGAGGAGCCGATCCCGGCACTCGCGCCAGAACCTCACTCGAATCCTGTACCGAAAGCGTCACTGAGAGCACGTCTGTCCGCGACCGCACTCGGCCGCCTCTACCGGCGGGCGCGCCGTCTTGCTCAGCGGGAGAGGGACTCGTAGAACGTCTGGACACGGTCCAGGACCAACGGCCAGGAGTAACGTGCTGCCGTCGCAAGTCCGGCACGGCGTAGTCGTTCCTGCTCGACCGGATCCGCCAAGAGTCCCTCCATCGCGACAGCGAGGGCGTCCGAGTCGTCCTGCCCGACCATGATGCAGTTCTCGCCATCTTTGCAGAAGTCCCGATTGCCGTGGGAATCCGTGGTGATGACGGGGCATCCGGCTGCCATGGCCTCGAGAATGGGGAGGCAGTATCCCTCGTGACGGGAGGTCTGCACGAACACGGTGCCCGTGTTGTACAACTCGTTGACCACCTCGTCTTTCGGACGTTCGATATATTCCGCGCGCTCATCATCGATGATGTCCGGTTCCGTGCCGAACAGCAGGAGCCGGGGTCTGTGTTCCCCAAGCGATCTCCAGGCACGTAAGGTCATGGCGAAGTTCTTCTGGAAGAAGGAACGGCCGACCGCGAGAACGGCGTCGCTGTGGCGTTCGACCTCTGGGAGGACGTGAAACACTTCGGGATTGAACCCGTGCGGGATGAGCGTGGCCGCAACGTTCACGGATGCCAGTTCCTCGACCTGGTATCGGGCCTCTGTCAGCGTATGGAATTCGCGGCGATAGCTTGCAGCGACGACGGATCGCGCAACAGCATCGTCAGGATAGAACCAGGTCTCGAATTCCTGGACGAAGTTGACGGGGATTCCATGATTGGCGGTGGCGAGCCACACGATCTCCGCCGTCTCCCACCAAGTCGCAACCTTGACAGCGTCTTCCTTCCGGAGCGCTTGGAGCAGGTCGTCCAGGCCCCGGTAGGTGCGTACGGGAACTTGCAGGTCGAACCATGTCGGAGCGCCCTGATTCGACCAGATCTCCACATCGAATCCTCGCGCGGCGAGACCGTTCGATACCTCGAATACTGCCCGGATGCCCCCACTGACCGACGTCGCCGGAAGCACGAAGATGATTCTCCTGCGCCCATCTGCGCCGTTGACGGTTCTGCTCAACAACCAAGTCCGCTGCTGGTCGCTGAGCGCTGGGACGGTGACGTCGGTGACCGCCAGGCGGACTTCGGGGAAGCAGAGCGTCCGCACATTCGCCTGCCAGCCACGCATGACCCATGTAGCGATCTGATCGTCGAGCGAGAGCCCCACGATGTCCGTCGCAGCCAGATCGACCGAATCGATCGCCCGTGCCGTGGCGTAGAACCCATGCGCCCCGGCCGCGAGCACGTAACGCGGGACGTCATTCTGGCCGATGTCCAGCGTCGCCCCAGTCACGGGTGCCCATCGGATGACTCCGCGGTCGAAGTCGAAACCGGCGACAGGCGATCCATCCCTCTCGTAGCCGGGCGTAACGAAGCCGATCTCGTGGTCGAGATGGTACTCGTGTGCGGCATGCTGGAGCCGCACCAGTTTCTCTCCCTCCACCGGTTGCTCATGGAGGTCGAGGATCGCCACGTCGCATCGTCTCCAGAATCGCTGGATCCACTCGAGGATATCGCCGAGGTCCGTGCCTGCTCGATCCGAAATAAAATCGCACTCGGTATAGAGGACGGGATCGACTCCACCGAGCCTTGCGGACTGCGCAGGCGAGACGAGAAAGTGGGCACGCAACCACGGATGCAAGCGGGCCATCCAGGCCGTCAAATCAGTCTGGGTCTCACCGAGGAGCACGATCACCATTGGCCGCGGATGCCGCGCATGCCAGATGCGCGCCGTTTGCTCGTCGAGATTAGTGGTGACCGCGTTCGCGAACGTCGCGCCGTTGCCAACGCCGTCCCCGTCGCGAGTCTGTGGCGCGCCACGCGGAGAGCCGGTGCGAATCCGGTCGGCGACCTCTGCGCTCGCCACCGAGATCGCCTCGGCACCTCGCGCCACTGTTCGCCCTGCAACCCGTAAGATCCGCTTCAACACTGCGTAACTCCATTCGTTCAAGGCGACCACCATCGGGGCCGCGGCAGCCTTGCCCTCATCGATTGTAGATGCAGCGATCGGTACGGCTTGGCTGAGGGCAACAGCAACTGGGGTCATCGCCGTCGGCGACGGACCACGTACGTCACGACGAGGAAGACCAGAATGGCCGCGGCAGACCCCACGCTGACGGCGATCCCCGAGGTCGCCCCGGGCGTGGTGAAGGTGATTACCACGATGTGCCGACCGGCCGATACGTGAACGGCCGCGGCTGCATGATCTGCGTCGACCAGGTCGGTTGGCACGCCGTCGATCGTCGCCGTCCATCCCCGTCTGCGGAACGAATCCTCGACGAGGAGCCACCCGTCACCGGTCGCGTCGATGGAGTACGCAGTTTCAGCGAGCGATCGCTCCTCCGCCGTGACATCCGCGATGGAACCGCTCATGGTTTCCTGCATGTCACCGGAACGCTCCAATATCACGGTTTCAGCGGGAACCTGCCCGTCGGTGATCGCCTCAACGCGCGCTTCGCCGTCCTCGATGAGGATGCTCTCCGAAGCCCAGCGCACCCGGGAGAGCACCTCTTCACGCTCATAGATCGTCGAGTCACCGGTGTGGACGATTGCTAGTCCATCGGAAGCCGGCCGCACAAGTGAGATCTCGATGGCGCCCTCGGTGGCGCCGGCGAAGGTGATGGGTCCGTCTGCACCAGTCATGGTGATCGCAGCCGTCCATCGCTGGCCGTCGGGGATCGCGTCCCCAGCCACGGCGATGTTCCATCCGCCCGGATATCGTGGGAACCAGGAGCGTGTGGTAGCCAGCGGCACGCCTCCGTCTTCCGGCGTGATGTCGACGGTGACCTCGATACCGTCCACCGCGGTGAAGGTGGAGAGCATCTCGAATCCGATCGCGCGGACCGGCCCGGAATACGTGCCCGACGACACGGGATCCCCTGGCTCGACGGCCACCTCGCGCGTCGTCGCAGGCGCAGCCTCGGGCGTTCCGAGCACTGGCGATTCCGGTGCAGCAACCACGTATTTCACTCCCAGCCGCTCGAGCACTCCGGACTGGATACTCGAGGCGAGGTTGGCGGATCTCAGTGTCGAGTTCGTGATGGTGGAATACGCGTTGGGGTCCGCCGCTTCGAGAAGCTGCCTCCACTCGACGGTCTGGAATGCGTGACCGCCCAGAGAACGTAGGCCGTACGCGGTGTTGGCGCCGGGCAGCAACGCGAGATCGACCGTCGCGAGGCGATCTTGACCGAGCTGGTCCGCAAGGAACTCCGTCGTCGGCGTCTCCGGATAGAAAGACGCATTCGACGCAGGTTCCCACCAGACGTTCGTAATGTGAAGCGCCGGGAGGAGCACGAAGACCGGGACAGTCGCCGCGATCAGGGCCGACGACCATCGGTGACGCAGTGTCCACCAGACCGCGACGAGAACCACGACGACGGCGACGGAGGCGGCGATGAGCTCGATCTGCCGGACCAGGACTGCCCGCCACTGGTCTGGCACCTGGGCGAGACCCTCGCGCACGAGGACCGCTGCCGCCGCGGTTACGACCCCGACGATTATGATCCGCAGGACGAAAGCGAAGATCCCGCGGCGACTCCGCCACAGAAGCCGCTGATACACGCGGAACGGAGCCGGATCGAGGATGGTCGCGAACCCCATGCCGGCGAGGATGGCAGCGAAGAAACCGATCATGGATCGGAGGCGCCCGATGTGGTTGTTGGAGAAGATCGGAAGCGTCTGGACGCTCTCCAGCATGGTCCCGCCGACATAGACCAGCACGATCGTGACCGCGATGCCGCAGATGAAGAACGCAAGTGCACCTCGACCGAAGCGCCGGCGCGGGAGGAGGAGGACTGCGAACAGGGCGAGGACGACAGCGACGCCCCCGATGTACGAGAACGTCTCGACCACATGCCCCTCGCGCCAGAGGTCGACCTCGGGAGCGCCGTTGATGTCTGGAACGAGCGCGGAAGCAAGGTTCCACCAAGGCAGGTGCATCTCCGGCGTCTGCGCACGGACGCCGAGGTCGAGAACGTCGGTTGCGTTGAGCGCGAAGGGGATGAGCTGCCACGCGGCCAGGAAGGCGCCTGCGAGCACGCCCGCCACCGACACCGCTGCGGAGCGCACGACGGCGAGCCAACGGTGGTGAACGGCGATCGCCCTGACGAGCACATAGGCACCCCCTGCGTAGAGGGCGTAGCCCACGATGGCGGGGAATCCACCGAGGAACATCGCCGCAAGAACGAGTGCGATAGGAATCGCATCACGTGCGCGAGCACGCACGGCAGCTCGGTCCAGAGCCCAGAAAAGCAAAGGGATGAAGGCCGCGACCCGAGTCTGGGGCCAGTTCGCCCACGCGACCATGAATCCGCTGGAAGCGAAGACCAGACTCGCGACCGGCCAGGCGACCCGACTCACCCCGAGCCGGCGCAGGAACAGTGACATTCCCACCGTGATGGTGACGATGATCAGGAGCTCGACGACCCCCGGGGCGAACGAGGGCGGCAGGATCCACCACGGCAAGGACAATGGCGAGTACGCACCGGAGTTGGGCACCCCGCCGAGTTCGGTGCCACCCGCCTCGTACGGGTTCCATGCCGCCGATCCACCTTGCTTGAGCGCATCTGTGAGGAGCATCGTTTGCGGTGCGACCGAGTCGACTGTGTCGGTGAAGAGTGGTAGCACCATCGGCGTCTGCTCCTGGAGCACCGACATCCACGGGGCGACCGCCGTGAACTGGTCGGTGCGCAGGAACGTCCCCTGTCCGATGAGTGGCGTTCCGATGCCTATGATCGTGAACGCCGCTAGGGTAAGCCACCCGACGATCTCAGCAATTAATGAGACACGGCGAGCGTGGAGTCGACGGTCGGCGATCACCACTGCTCGCTCTCCGTCCGTACTCATCCCTGATTGATTATGCCCGATCCAACCCGTGGCAGCGGGCCGCCGGCTCTTCGAGCCTCCAATATGCTTGTTCACGCACCGCCGGACGACGAAAGACCTCATGCGACTGTTCATCCAGATTCCCTGCCTCAACGAAGAGGAGACCCTCGCCAGCGTGCTCGAGTCAATTCCGACCAGCATCGACGGGATCGATGACATCCAGATCCTCGTCATCGACGATGGATCCACGGACGGGACGGTGGGCGTGGCTCGATTGCACGGTGTCGAGCACATAGTCAGACATACCCGCAACATGGGGCTGGCGCGCTCATTCGTTGATGGCGTGGATTATGCCCTCTCGCATGGTGCGGACATCGTCGTCAATACCGACGGTGACAACCAGTATCCCCAGGATCGAATCGGCGACCTGGTGCGGCCGATCATCGACGGAGCCGCCGAGATCGTGATCGCCGACAGACAGACGGCCACTGTCGACCACTTCTCGCCGTTCAAGAAGCTGATGCAGAGGGTCGGGAGTTGGGTGGTCAACAAGGCCGCTGGAACGGACATCCCCGACGCACCCAGCGGCTTCCGCGCCTACTCGCGATACGCCCTGATCCGGCTGAACGTGGTCACCAGGTTCAGCTACACCATGGAGACCATCATCCAAGCCGGCTACAAGCGTCTAGCGATCGTTAGCGTGCCGGTCAGCACGAACCCCAAGACACGGGAATCGCGTCTGTTCAGCAACATCTGGCAGCACATGGCCCTGTCGGGGTCGGCCATCGTTCGCGCGTATTTGATGTATCGCCCGTATGTGGTCTTCGCCGGCCTCGGTGCGCTCCTGACAATCGCCGGGCTCATCCCCTTCGTCCGATATCTCGTGCTCACAGCGCTCGATTCGGGAGGGGACCATTTCCAGTCGCTGCTGATCGGGGCCACCGTACTGACTGGTGCACTCCTCTCGTTCGCGATCGGTGTCGTCGCCGACCTGACGCGCATCAACCGGGCACTGACCGAAGACACCCTCGAGTTCGCCAAGAGGCAACGCTACGGCGAGAACTGATCCGGACCGGGGTTCGCCTTCACGCCGCTGAAGTCTGCCACCACGACGCGGAATGCGGCAGCCAATTCCTCTGCCATCGCGGCCGACGAGTATATGTCTTTGGCGGCCACGCTGAACCTCACTGCTGTCGCAGAGCGATCCTGATCGGCACCGACTCGTTCTAGCGTATCCACCCAGGCATCAGAATCGCCGCTCTCGACGCGCAACCCGGTCACACCGTCACGGACCGCATCCCGCAGACCTTCGAGGTCTGCGGCAACGGTGAAAAGACCTGCCTGGCTCGATTCGACCACAACGAGACCGAAACCTTCCATGTCTCCAGGGACAGCGATATTCGGCTGGACATAGATATCACCGGCCGCCAGCACCCCCGCACGCTCCCCGTCGCTCACGCGACCGAGCAACCGGACACGTCCCGCGAGGCCTCGCCGGTCGATCTCAGCCTTGATCCGGTCACGATCCTGTCCGTCCCCCATGACGACATAGTGGAATTGCTCACTCAGCCGCGGCATGACGTTCTCGAGGAACCAGAGCACTCCCTTCCTCGGTACGAGGCGCCCCGTCGTGACGAGGATGATCGCTTCATCGGGGAACCCGATGCCAGCGCAAACGGCTGCACGAACGTCGACACGGGACGGCGTTGCTGAAGGCGCCGGCAATCCGAGCACGATTATCCGGACTCTCGACTCGTCCACTCCCACTTCGAGTACCTGGTCACGAGTCGCCTCGCTAATGGCGAGCACGAGCGGAGCACGACGAAGTTGCGGGCGCACAAGGGTGCGATAGAGCAAATTGGTGTAAGTCACATCGAGGCCCATGACCATGGTGAGGGACGGAACACGCGTCATCTGGGTGATCCAGCCGAGCGTCGTCCATGTGAGTGCGTCACCGAACAGCACGACACGGTCACGCCTACGAAGGCATCGCCAGACCAGCCGTGCGCCGCTCAACGGGATCCACCACACGAGGTGCATGTTCCCTCGCCGGAGTGCGACCAGTTCGCTGTCTGGATCCAGTTCGCGCAAGGCCTCGTGGGTTCTCGCGGCGAGAGTCTCCATGCCGCCGACTGATGGCGGGAACTTCCGCGTGACGAATGTGGTGATTACACGCCTCTTCCGGGACTCTGCCGTTCTCGGCGTCGGCTTGACCGTGAATATCAGCATGGCCGCATCACCGAAGGTCATGAAAAGACGATGCACGATGATGATGCTCAGAATTCCCGCCGCCGGCATGAACGTGCCCAGGGTAACTCCGAGCACGGCTTCACGCACGCCAGCTCCAGCGGGAGCAATGAGAGTGGCGAACCCAGCGACCCATGCGATCGCGTAGCTGCAGACAGCAAGGACAACCTCGCGGATGTCGATGCCCGTCAGGGAGGCGATCAGAGCGGCAAGTCCGAGACCGAGTAATAGCCAGCTGAGAACCGACCAAGCAACCGCAGCCGAGAACGGCCAGATCTTGATGGGCGGAAGGGGCGACTGGCGGGCGATACGCATGGCGACCTTGATTGCGAGATTCAATACCGGGGGGAATAGCGCGATGAGCCCCGCCGACACCAGCACCACGGGGGCCCACGAGTATCTCTCCCGCACTGCCGGAACTAGGAAGAGCGCTCCAACTGCGTAGACCGAGCCCACGGCCACACTCATCAGCAAGGCCACAGTGCTCGCGCTGACGCTCATCCGCGCCTTCAGGCCCGCCGCGCGGCCGAGGCGCGCGCTGACGATGATTGGCCAAACGCCGCCGGGGATGTACTTGGTGAGTTGCGAAGTGAAGAACACCCGTGCCGCATCGCGACGGCTAATCCGAACTCCGAACGAATGCACGACGCTACGCCATGACAACATGTTGACGTACAAGCCGACGAAGATACTCAGTGCAGATGCGGCCACCCACAGCGGCCGCATCTGCAGGATCGCCTCGGTGAATGAGTCCCAGTTGGCGACGACAGTCCACCCCAACAGGACGACTGCGAGTACTCCGACGACGATCTGGAGTAGTCTGCGGGTCTTCTTCATCGGTCTTTCTTCGACGGGCGCCGCTCACTGAACCGTATCAAGCGGTGCCGCGGCAACGGGAAGCGTCTGCGGTCCAGATGTGGGGCTCGTGGGCCGTCCCACTCGCGTCACGAAGCCTCCAGGGGTCACAGGTAGTCTGAGTGTAGCGGCAGCCTGCACCAATATTGATTGCCTCTCGGCTGCCTTGATCTGATTGGACGTCATGCCTCGCGCTCTCATCACCGGTATCACCGGACAGGACGGCTACTACCTAGCCAAGCTCCTTCTCTCCAAGGGCTATGAGGTCTTCGGGCTGGTACGCGGGCAGAACAATCCCAAGATCGAGTTCCTTGAACGGGCACTCCCCGAGGTGAAGATTCTGACGGGAGACCTTCTCGACTTGTCGAGTTTGCTTCGTGCCGTCGACGCATCCCAGCCCGGCGAGATCTATAACCTCGGTGCGATCTCATTCGTCGCCTACTCTTGGGAAAACGTACATCTGACGAGCGATGTCACCGGCAAGGGCGTGCTCAACATGCTTGAAGCGACTCGTCTCTGGGCCGGAGACGACCTGAGCGCTGTGAAGTTCTACCAGGCCTCGAGTTCTGAGATGTACGGCAAGGTGCAGGAGGTCCCTCAGCGGGAGTCGACCTTGCTGTGGCCGCGCTCCCCCTACGGTGTGGCCAAGGTCTTCGGCCACTACATGACGATCAACTACCGCGAGTCGTACGGGATGCACGCATCCAGTGGGATCCTGTTCAATCACGAGTCGCCGTTGCGCGGCCCGGAGTTCGTCACCCGGAAGATCACCCTCGCGGTCGCGCGTATCGCCGCGGGAAAGCAGGACAGCCTCGTCATGGGCAACCTGGACGCCAAGCGCGACTGGGGCTACGCCGGTGACTACGTCGACGCAATGTGGCGTATGTTGCAGCAGCCGACCGCCGATGACTACGTCGTGTCGACCTCCGAGACCCACTCCGTCCGGGAGTTCATCGAGCGGGCATTCGCTCGCGCCGGTTTGGAAGACTGGGACCGCTACGTCACTCAGGACCCGCGCTTCTTCCGCCCTGCTGAAGTTGACCTGCTCATCGGCGACTCCACCAAGGCGCGCACCGAACTGGGTTGGCAGCCCCAAGTTTCCTTCCCGGAGCTCGTCGACATGATGGTGGACGCCGACATCGAGCGTGTCGCACGTGGGGACGCCTAGATCTTCCATGCCCACGGCGCTGATTACCGGCATCACCGGCCAGACGGGGAGTTACCTTGGCGAACAGCTTGCCAGGGAGGGCTGGGAGGTGCACGGCCTGGTGCGTACCCGAGACGAGGCCCAGGCAGCTTTGGAGGGGCTGGTGCCGACCGCGCGACTGCATGAAGGCGACCTCACGGACGATCGTCGCCTTGAGGGCCTCGTCGAAGCTCTCAAGCCCAACGCCATCTTCAATCTCGGGGGCCTGACGTCGGTTGCGGCGTCTTGGACGACGCCGGTGGAAGCCGCTCGGTTGACGGCACTCCCCGTTGCTGTGTTGCTCGATGCGGCATGGCGTCTACGCGAGCGCCTCAACCGGCCGGTCGCGTTCGTCCAGGCATCAAGCGCGGAGATCTTCGGTCGCGCGGCCGAGACACCCCAGAGCGAGGCGACCACGATCGCGCCGGTCAACCCGTACGGTGCCGCGAAGGCCTACGGGCATCTGCTCGTCGACCTGTACCGTGGCGTCGGCCTCGAAGCCTCCAGCTGCATCCTGTTCAATCACGAGTCCCCTCGCCGGCCGTCGACCTTCGTGACGCGCAAAATCACGCAGGGTGTCGCACGCATCAGCCTCGGCCTCGCCGATACACTCACCCTCGGAAACCTCGATGCGGTGCGCGACTGGGGGTGGGCACCGGACTATGCGGATGCACTCGTCCGCGCAGCGTCAGTACCCGGGGATTACGTCGTTGCAACGGGCGACACGCACTCGGTGCGCGATTTCGTCAGAGCCGCGTTCCAAGCCGTCGGAATCGATGACTGGAAAGGACTCGTCGATACGGATACCGCGTTCGTCCGGCCTGCTGATGCTTCGGCGCAACGCGGCGACGCCACCCGCGCACGAGAGGTGCTGGGCTGGGAGCCGACCGTGCGATTCGACGAGATGGTTGCTGCCATGGTCCGTCACGACGTCCAGTTGCTTCAAGCTTCCCGATGATCAGGCGACTCTCTCGTCAGCGGTTCGCTCTCAGGTGAGGGCGGGACATCGATGGCTAGAATGCAGTGTTTGCAAGTGAAAGGAAGCCCATGAGTTCTCGCGCAATCGACGTGTCCACCCGGATCGTCGACGAGCCGCTTCGCGAGGTCGGTCGCACCAGCGGTGGACGCGGCTTCGTGGCCTCCTTCAAGGAGATATTTAGCTACCGGGAGTTGCTGCGGCGTCTCGTCGTACGCGAACTTCGAGCCAAGTACAAGAACAGCAGCCTCGGTATCGTGTGGTCGTTGATCAGGCCACTCGCCCAATTGCTCATCTATTATGTGGCCATCGGCCAGTTCTTGGGTGCCGCGCGATCGATTCCCGATTTCGCGATCTTCGTCTTCACCGGCCTCACGGTGTGGGGGCTCTACAGCGAGATCGTGAGTTCCGGAACAACGTCGATCGTTGGGAACGCCGGGCTCGTCAAGAAGGTCTACGTGCCGCGTGAAATCTTTCCCCTCGCGGCCCTGGGCGGTGCGATGTTCAACTTCGTCGTGCAGTTCATCGTGCTCGTCTCCGCGACGATCGTGCTCGGTCGCGTGCCACTCCACTGGGAGCTCTTCTATGCTGTCGGTTCCATCGCCATCGTCGTGGTACTCGGAACCGCTCTCGCCCTCGTGCTCTCCGCACTCAACGTCTACCTCCGCGATGTCCAGCATCTCGTCGAGATCATGATGCTCATCTTCTTCTGGGCCTCACCCATCACCTATTCGCTCGCGTTTGTGAACAACGCACTGCACGGTTCCTGGCTCGAAGAGCTCTACCTGGCCAATCCCGTCACGCTCGCCGTGGTCGGCATGCAAAAAGCGATGTGGGTCTCGGGGGCGAATGACCCCAACCAATACTGGCCACCCAATCTTGGCTTGCGGATGCTCATCGCAGTCTTCGTGAGCGCTCTGCTCTTCCTCGTGGCGCAGAGGATCTTTTCCCGCCTTCAAAGCAACTTCGCGCAGGAGCTCTGAACGATGACCGTCGATATCGACCCCCTCATCCGTGTCGAGGGGGTGTCCAAGCATTTCGTGCTGCACAAGGACAAATCCATCAAAGAACGTATCCTCTACTTCCGCCATCGTAAGAAGGCGCGCGAGGAATTCTCCGCACTGAGCGAGGTCTCGTTCCAAGTCGAGCTCGGCGAATCCGTCGGGCTCATCGGGCACAACGGTTCTGGCAAGAGCACCCTGCTGAAGGTCATCGGCGGCATCATCGACGCGTCAGAGGGCAAGGTCTTCCGTCGCGGGCGCGTGGCAGCGCTGCTCGAACTCGGCGCTGGATTCCACTCCGACCTCTCCGGCCGAGACAACGTCTATCTCAACGCATCCATCCTGGGCATGTCGACGGAAGAGACGGATGCAGTCTTCGATGACATCGTCGAGTTCTCTGGAATCGGTGACTTCATCGACACCCAAGTCAAGTTCTACTCCTCCGGAATGTACGTTCGGCTAGCATTCGCCGTGGCAGTGCACTCCGATCCCGACCTGCTGCTCGTCGACGAGGTCCTTGCTGTCGGAGATGAACCGTTCCAGCAGAAGTGTATGACGAAGATCCGCCAGTTCCAGCGGGAAGGACGCACCATCGTCCTCGTGAGCCACTCCGCCGAGCAGGTGGCGGATGTCTGCAGTCGCACCATTGTGCTCGATGCCGGCAGGATCGTGCACGACGGAGGGGTCGGCGAGGGCATCCGCGTGCTCCGCGAGGGCTACGAGCGGGACCGGGTCGCCGCCCAGGAAGTCGCAGCCGCGCGCAATGGCGGTGAAGAGACGGGGTCGGATGGCACCGTCACCATCGACGACGTCACCGTCCAGACGGCCGACGGAGCCAAACTCGGGCCGGTACCCATCCCCCGCGGCACCGATCTGACGATCTCGATCCATGCGACCGTGCGTAAGAAGGTCGACTGGATCACCGGCTTCACCTTCGAGTCCACGCTCGGTCAGACCGTGTACCGTCTCAATTCAGAGGGCATGGAGATGAACCTCCCGACCGACCCCGGCAATTACCGGATCGATTTCACGATCCGCGACACCAATTTCGGTCGAGATCGCCTCATCCTGAGTGCTGGCGCCACAACGATCGACGGGACGACGATCGACATGCTCAACCCCGCGGCGTATCTCGACTTCGAGAACGATCCGGCGGGCGCCGGGGTGGTGCAGTTCGATGCCTCGTGTGCCGTCCACGCGGATCAGGTCACGTCAGGGTGAACGCCGGCGCTCCAGCCCGCGCCATCGTGACGGTCGCATACCGGTCGGACCGCGAGCTGGACAGCTTCCTAATTAGTGCCGACCAGGCGTCAAGTGAGGCCACATTCTGTGTAGTGGTTGACAATCTCCCCTCCAGCGGTTCCGCCGCAGAGATCACTCGACTCCGCGGTGGTATTTACCTCCCTATGTCGTCGAACCTCGGTTACGGTGGGGCGATCAATGCGGCAGTGCGAAGCTTGCCTGACTCGGTCGAGTGGATCCTGATCAGCAATCCTGATGTCGTACTGGTGCCGTCGACGATGGACATCCTGATCGAGCGGGCGCTCACGGATCCACGGATCGCCAGTGTCGGCCCTCGGATCTTGAACGAAGACGGCACGACGTATCCTTCTGCTCGATCGGTGCCCTCCGTGCGATTCGGCATCGGGCATGCGCTGTTCTCGCGTGTCTGGGCCGACAACCCATGGACCAAGCGATATCACGTCGGCTCCGAGTCCATTGAATCGTCGCGCGAAGCCGGCTGGCTGTCTGGGGCCTGCATTCTCGTGCGTCGCTCGGCGTTCGAATCCATTTCAGGATTCGATGAGGATTTCTTCATGTACTTCGAGGATGTCGACTTGGGCTATCGCTTCGGTCGGTCCGGATGGCTAAATATCTACGAACCGAACGCATCGGCGACCCACCATGGGGCCCGCTCGACCGCGACGGAATCGGCCACGATGCTCGTGGAGCACCACCGAAGTGCGGAACGATTTCTCACCAAGCGCTATGCATCGCCGTGGCTTGCGCCAATGCGGATCTTCCTGCTCGCCGGCCTTCGTCTGCGCTCAGGTCTTGCAGTGTGGCGAAGCCGTCACAGGGACGCCTAGCATCTCGAAGGCGGAGTGGTCGGAACGCGCGACGCGGCAGCTTCCCAAACTCGCCCCCGCCACGTGCACCGCTCGATGCGTGGCCAGCCCAGTGGACTTGATTCAGAACCGTCAATCGGATGCGCCGACGACGCGGCCAGACGTCCGGCTTCAGCTGGTGAGCGATCGCAGGTAGCGTCCATATCCGCTCTTGACGAGTGGTTCCGCAAGCTTTCGCAGGGTGGAGTCATCGATCCACCCGGCGCGCCAAGCGATCTCTTCGATGCATCCGATCTTGAAGCCCTGCCGGTCCTCGATCACGCGCACGTACTCCGAAGCTTGCATCATCGACTCGAATGTGCCGGTGTCTAGCCACGCGGTGCCGCGGTCCAGCACCTGGACACGGAGCCGACCGGAAGCGAGGTAGCGCTCATTGACCGTTGAAATCTCGAGTTCGCCGCGATCGCTGGGAGCGATAGTCTTGGCTATCCCCACGACGGAATTGTCGTAGAAGTACAGGCCGGGCACGGCATAGTTGCTCTTCGGTGCCAGTGGCTTCTCCTCAATGGAGAGCGCGGTGAATTCCTCATCGAACTCGACGACTCCGTACGCGGTCGGATCGCTCACCTGGTATGCGAAGATCAACGCGCCCTCGATCTCGGCGTTGTTCCGCAGCGACGACCCGAGGCCTGTGCCGTGGAAGATGTTGTCGCCAAGCACCAGAGCGACGCTCTCGTCGCCGATAAACTCCTCGCCGATAATGAACGCCTGTGCAAGGCCATCGGGCGAGGGCTGCACCGCGAACTCGAGACGGATCCCGAGTTCGGAGCCGTCGCCGAGCAGTGCGCGGAACTGATCGTGATATTCGGGCGTCGTGATGATGAGGATCTCCCGAATTCCCGCCATCATGAGCGTCGACAGGGGGTAGTAGACCATCGGCTTGTCGTATATCGGCATGAGCTGCTTCGAGATGCCCTTGGTGATAGGCCACAGTCGAGTGCCGGAGCCTCCGGCGAGAATGATGCCGCGCATCGTCAGATCCCCTTGTTCAGCGCGTGATAATACGCACGCGTGTCGTCCCAGGACGGCAGAAGGCCCAAATCAGTCGCCTCGACGAGGCTCGGCGCATCGGTGTCCTTCGGCGAGAGCAGGAGCGCCTCAGAATCGATCCCGAAGTCGAGAGCGACGTCGGCATCGAGCGGGTTGATGCCGTGCTCGCGCCCGGCGTTAAACGTAGCCGTCACTAGGTAACTGACCGTCGCATCGCTGGTGAGCGCAACGAAGCAGTGTCCAAGTCCCTCCGGGATGTAAATGGCGCGACGATCGACGTCGTCGAGCAGAACGGAGTCCCACTGACCGAATGTGGGGGAACCCACGCGGATGTCGATCACGAAGTCCATCACGGCGCCATGTGTCGCTGTGACGTACTTCGCCTGGCCTGGCGGCACATCGGCGAAGTGAATACCGCGGACGACGCCGCGCTTCGATACCGAGGTATTCACCTGCGCGAGCGACAGGGGATGTCCGACCGTCTCTTCGAGACGATCAAATCGATACCATTCGAGAAATACCCCCCGATCGTCGCCGAACTGCTTCGGGGTGATCTCGTAGCTGTCGGGGACCTTTAATTCGCGGATCTGCACTCCGGAAGTCTAACGAAGACCTGGTTCCCCCGCGCGTCGAGTCGACAGCGGCTCGATCGGGGTCTTATCCACGGTGCAGAAGCGACCCGGCGGCCCGAAGCGGTCTCGTCACCTTCCAGCTGGTGCTGGATTCGAACGCTATGACCCGCTCGCGCAGGCTCTGGGCCTCTCTTTCCACTGCGCGCAGCCGAGCATTGGCCGACTCGGTCTGGGCGACGCTCTCTGCCAATGCCCGCTCGCGGTCTTCGGCACGTCGACTCTCCTCAAAGTCCGCCGTCGTCTGGGCGCCGATGCCCTCGTAGACACCGCGGAGCAGCTCGGGACGCTGCCGCCCCAGATCGATGAACGAATGGACCGCCGTCGAGACGTCACTTCCCGTAACGAGGACGCCGAGACCGTGGCCGTGTTCGAATGCGAAGGATGGATAGCGCACCGCGAGTTCCTCCCACAACTGCCAGACCCCGAAGCCCTCGGTGCGCTCAACGATGTCGTGGAAGATCATGACGCCGTGGGGAGACATCTTCGGAAGCCATGACTCGAAATCGTGCCTCACATCGTCGTAGCCGTGGCGTCCGTCGATGTGCAGCAGATCCACAGTTCCGTCGTCCACGACGGCGAGCGCCTCGTCGAATGTCCCGCGGAAGAGAGTGGAGAACGAAGCGTAATCGGCCTCATTGATCGCCGCGACGCTCTGGTATACGTCTTCGCTGTAGAAGCCCGCATGGTCATCCCCAACCCATGTGTCGACAGCGAGCGCACGTGTTGGGAGTTCGAGGCGTGCGATCGTCTCGCAGAACTGGAAGTAGGCGAAGCCGTTGTGCGTGCCGAGCTCGACAATGAGTTCGGGCCGGGCCGCGCCGACAAGCCATGCAGCGAACGGGGCGTGCTCATGCCAAGCGGAAGGCACCAGGTGCTTCGGCTTCCAGAACGAGGTCGCGGCGATCTCCCCGTCAAGTTCGTGCATCAAAATGACCTCCCTGTCGACCGGGGCGTCGTCGTCCGCTCCGGCACCGTTGGACAATGCTACCCATGCTGGTTCCCCAAGCGACCCCGTTCTCACGGCGCCGCCCGGAGTGCGTGGCACGACTGGCTAGAATTGGATCTCTACTCGATCTAGACGATCGCGGACAGCGACTCGGTCCCGAGCATGAAGGAATACCACGTGAAGATCCTCGTCACCGGCGGCGCCGGTTTCATCGGCTCAAACTTCGTCCACTACGTCGTGGCGAACACCGACCACACGGTCACCGTGCTCGACAAGCTCACATATGCCGGCAACCTCGCATCACTCGATGGGCTGCCGGCCGATCGCTCCCGCTTCGTCAAGGGCGACATCACTGATGCGCCACTCATCGACGGATTGTTCGCCGAGCACGACGCGGTGGTGCATTATGCAGCCGAAAGCCACAACGACAACTCGCTTGATGACCCGAGCCCGTTCCTCGAGACGAACGTCATCGGCACGTACACGCTGCTCGAAGCGGCGCGGAAGCATGGAATCCGCTTCCACCACATCTCCACCGACGAAGTGTACGGCGACCTCGAGCTCGACGATCCGGCCCGCTTCACCGAGAACACCCCGTACAATCCATCGAGCCCGTACTCGGCGACGAAGGCCGGCAGTGATCTGCTCGTGCGGGCCTGGGTGCGTTCCTTCGACGTGCAGGCCACGATCAGCAACTGCTCGAATAACTATGGCCCGTACCAGCACGTCGAAAAGTTCATCCCTCGCCAGATCACGAACGTCCTGCGCGGCGAACGCCCGAGGCTCTACGGGTCCGGTGTGAATGTGCGCGACTGGATCCATGCCGACGACCATTCATCCGCGGTGCTGACCATCCTCGAGAAGGGCGAGATCGGCGAGACCTACTTGATCGGGGCCGATGGGGAGAAGAACAACAAAGAGGTCGTTGAGCTCATCCTCACTGAACTCGGCCAGCCAGCCAGCGCATACGATCACGTGGTGGACCGCCCCGGCCATGACCTTCGTTATGCCATCGACTCGTCGCGTCTGCGCAATGAACTGGGCTGGGAACCGCAGTTCTCCGACTTCGCGTCAGGACTCGCCGACACGATCGCCTGGTATCAAGGGCACGAAGGTTGGTGGGCGCCAGAGAAGGACGCAACCGAGGCGCGCTACCGGGCGCAGGGGCAGTAGGCGAATGCGCTTCCTCATCACCGGTGCCGCAGGCATGCTCGGTCGCGACCTTCAGACCGCCCTCGCCGATCGCCAAGTGACGGCACTCGGTCGCGCTGATCTCGATGTGACGGATACCTCTGCAGTGCTCGCTGCAGTCAGCGGCCACGATGTCGTGGTGAATGCTGCCGCCTACACGAGGGTCGACGAAGCAGAAACTCACGAAGCCGAGGCGTTCGCCACCAATGCGACAGGGGCGGCAATTCTCGCAGCTGCAGCTGCGGCTGCTGGGGCGCGCTTCGTCCAGGTCTCGACGGACTATGTCTTCGACGGTCGAGCTTCTTCCCCGTACCCGGAGGACGGCGTCTACGCTCCGATCTCGGCTTACGGGCGCACCAAGGCCGAAGGGGAGAGACTTGCTCTCGCCGCGAATCCCGGAGCGACGTTCATCGTCCGAACCGCTTGGCTGTACGGCGCGCATGGACCAAATTTCGCCAAGACCATGTTGAAGCTCGCTGAGACGAAAGACACTTGGTCGGTCGTCGACGACCAGTCGGGGCAGCCGACATGGACCGTCGATCTTGCTCGGCAAATCGTCGCCTTGCTCGACGCGGACGCACCTGCAGGCATCTACCACGGTACAAGCAGCGGCGAGACGAGCTGGTTCGGATTCGCACGGGCTATCCTGGAGGATTCTGGTCTCGATCCAGATCGAATCGCGCCGATCGACAGCGCGTCGATCGTTCGGCCTGCACCTCGACCGGCATACTCCGTGCTCGGCCACGAGGCCTGGTCGAATGCAGGACTCGAGCCGATCCGCGACTGGCGCGCCGGCCTTCGCGACGCAATCCGGCACGGAGCCTTCGCGCCGTCGTCGTGACGGGCGCAATGGCACTCCACCTCCCGAGAGACCACGCCCAAGAGGATTCCACCCCCGACCGCTGAGGAGTATTCGTGACGACCACCCTCCGCGTCATCGTCGACCAGCTCATCGCGCCCGTGCCGGGCGCGATCGGCAGGTACACCCACGACCTCGCGCGCGCGATCGTCGCGGCGACGCCGCGGGACTGCACGGTCGAGGGCATCATCTCGTCATCGCCGCCCGACGACTACGACCGCGTGCTTTCCGAGATCCCCGGCCTCGCCGGACTGTACAAGACGACCCTCGCTCGGCGTGAACTCGCGGGCGCCTGGCAGCTCGGGCTGACGACATCGCCCGGGCCGGGCATGATTCACGCTCCGAGCCTGTTCGCACCACTGCGCAAGCACGACCATCGCGACGGCGGTCAAGTGGTCGTCACCGTTCATGACGTGCTCCCGTGGACGCACCCCGAGGCCCTCAGCGCGACCTCCGTGACCTGGCAGAAGGGCATGCTCAAGCGTGCCCGCCGTCACGCCGACGCGGTCGTCGTGCCCACGCACGCGCTCGCCGAGCGGCTCGGTGAGATCGCCGATTTCGGCGACCGCATCCGGGTCATCGGCACGGCACCACGCACCGGCCTGACGATCGGCGCTGATGCGCCCGTTCGCGCGGCACGGATGGGACTTCCGTCCGAGTACCTCGTGGTGCCCGGCACGCTCGAGCCGCGCAAGGGCCTCGTCGACGTGTTCGCCGCGCTCGGGCGGCGAGGCGTGCCCCAGATTCCGATCGTCGTGCTCGGGCCGGAGAGCTGGGGTGACCAGCATCTGATCGCCGTCGCCGAGGAGGAGGGCATCTCGCCGGCACGCATCACGCAGCTCGACGAACTCGATGCCGGCGACCTCGCCGTCGTGCTCGCCGGCGCAACCGCCTTCATCGCGCCGAGTCACGATGACGGCTCCGGCACTGCACTGATCGAGGCGTTTAGTCTCGCGACCCCGGTCATCCACTCGGATGCTCCGGCGTACCTCGAAGTCTCGGCAGGCGCGGGACTCGCCGTGCCGGTCGGCGTCGGCGACGGGTACGGCGACCGGCTCGCAGCCGCCATCACCTCGGTCGTCACCGATCCGGCCCTCGCCGAACGCCTGGCCATCGCTGGGAGCGACCGCAGCCGAGCGTTCAGCTGGCGGGACTCGGCCGAACGTGTCTGGCAGCTGCACGCCGACCTGTAGCCGAAGAGGTTACCCCTGGGTCGGCTCGGCCGTCGGGGGATGTACCGCCTGCTGCACGAGCTGCCGGATGTACTCGTAGTCGGGCTCTTCGGGGTCCACGTCGTTCGCGGGCACGAGTTCGACATCGATGATCGGCAGCTGCTTCGCCTTGCCCGCGAGGTTGACGAAGTAGCCCAGGCTGCCCTGCGGGACATCCGTCTTCACGACCTGCGAGCCCGCCGCCGCGATCTCCTGGAACTTCGACAGCACGTTCGCGGGATTGAACTGGGCGAGCACGGCCTCTTGGATCTGCCGCTGGCGTGCCATCCGGTCGTAGTCGCTCGTGCCGTGGCGAGAACGTGCGTACCAGAGTGCATGGTAGCCGTCGAGGTGCTGCTCCCCCGCCGGAATCCACTCGGCGACGGTCGTGAACGTCTCGTCGGCGTGGATCGGCACGTCTTCAGGCACGTTCACCGTGACGCCGCCGAGGGCGTCGATCATCTGCTGGAACCCGGCCATGTCGATGAGCGCGTAGTACTGGATCTCGAGCCCGGTGATCGCCTCGGCGGCATCGCGCATCGCCTCGATGCCGGGCTCGCTGCCCTGTGCGACTGCGTCGGGGTACATCTCGGGGCTCACGAGCTCGACCTCGGTGTAGATCGAGTTCAGCATGCAGACGTCGACCTCGCAGCCGTCGATCGAACCGTACCCCTCTGGGTAGAGCTCGGCGAGCGGGCTGCCCTCGGGGAACGGCACGTCCACCATGTTGCGCGGCAGGCCGATCGTCACGGCCTGACCGGTCTCGGCGTCGACGCTGACGACGGTGATGCTGTCGGGCCGGAGCCCGTCACGGTCGGGCCCGGCGTCGCCACCGAGCAGGAGGAAGTTGTACTTGCCGTCGACGGGTTCCTTCGACGGGCCGGCCACGAAGACCGAGGAGATGAATCCGCTCGCCGTCGTCGCGAAATAGGCACCATAGGCGGCTGTGCCCGAGACGCCCGCCATGAGGAGCACCGAGAACGCGGCCACCCAGGCGCGCGCCGACGGCGCGGTCTTCACGAGCCGTACGAGCCGCAGCGTATCGAAGGTCAAGATCACCCAGAGCACCGCGTAGAAGGCGAGCACCGCGGCGACGACCCAGAGTGTGATCGACATCGAGAAGATCGTGTACAGCGTCGCTGGCCAGATCAACCACACGACGAGCGCCACGATCGCGAGGGTCCAGAGCGTCAGCGTGGTACCGAGCCCGAACCGGCCGAGCCGGCGGCTGCCGGCGAGCACCTGCGGCGCGCCGGGGATCAGGAAATTGAGCACGACGAGCCACCACGCGCGGCGGGTCATGACCGTGCGCGAGGCGATGTCCGGGTAGCGGATCGGGCTGGCGGCGAGCGTCATCGGTTCTGCTTGAGCCGTTCGTTCTTCTCCTCGACGAGCGCTGCGAGGTCGGCGGCGTAGTCGGCGAGCGCGGTCGAGAGAGCGGGGTCGGCGGTCGCGAGGATCTTCACCGCGATGAGGCCGGCGTTCTTCGCACCCCCGATGGAGACGGTCGCGACGGGCACACCGGCGGGCATCTGCACGATGGAGAGCAGCGAGTCGAGACCGTCGAGTCGCGAGAGCGGCACGGGCACTCCGACGACGGGCAATGTGGTGACCGAGGCGAGCATGCCGGGCAGGTGAGCCGCTCCCCCGGCACCGGCGATGATGACCTTGAGGCCGCGAGCAGCCGCCTGCTTGCCGTAGGCGATCATCTTCTCGGGCGTACGGTGCGCGGAGACGACCTCGACCTCGTGCGCGACGCCGAATTCGTCGAGCAGGGCGGATGCCTCGCGCATCACGTTCCAGTCGGAGTCGGATCCCATCACGACGCCGACGAGCGGGGCGGGCGTGTTCGTCTCAGTCACTTGATCGAGTGTACGGGCGGGTGCTGTGAGATGACCGCAGGGCACGCCCCGTACTCGTTGTCAGTCCTGGAAGATCGCTGCGGCAGCCCGCGCCTCGTAGACGACCTCGTCGAGATCGTCGCCGATCGCCGTGACGTGACCGATCTTGCGGCCCGGCCGCGGCGCCTTGCCGTAGTTGTGGATCTTCACGGTCGGATGCCCGGCGAGCGCCTCGGGGTACCGGTCGGCGAGCGACCCCTCGGCCGGGCCGCCGAGCACGTTCACCATGACCGACCACTCGTCGTGGCTGCCGGTGGCGCCGAGCGGCAGATCGAGCACGGCCCGCAGGTGCTGCTCGAACTGTCCGGTGGTCGAGCCGTCCATCGACCAGTGCCCGCTGTTGTGGGGGCGCATCGCGAGCTCGTTGATGAGAATACGGTCGTCGGTGGTCTCGAAGAGCTCCACTGCCAGCACGCCCGTGACCCCGAGCCCTTCGGCGATCGTGATCGCGACGTCGGCCGCGACATCCGCGAGCCGGCCGGCCGAGTGGGGCGCAGGCGCGATGACCTCGCTGCAGACGCCGCCCACCTGCAGGGTCTCGACGAGCGGCCACGCCGCGACGTCGCCGGAGGGTCGGCGGGCCACGAGCTGCGCGAGCTCGCGGCGGAAGTCGACGAGTTCCTCGACGAGGAGCGCCCCGTCGCGCCCGTCTTCGGCGATCGTGACGAACCACTCGGCGACCTCGGCTGCGCTGCGCACGACACGCACGCCCTTGCCGTCGTATCCGCCGCGGGGGGTCTTCACGACGGCGATGCCGTCATGGGCTGCGATGAAGTCGTCGAGCTCGGCGACGGTCTCGACACGGGCCCAGTCGGGCACCGGCAGACCGAGTTCCGACAGGCGCTCGCGCATGAGCAGCTTGTCTTGAGCGAAGCGCAGCGCATCGGGGCCGGGATGCACCGGCACTCCCGCGTCGACGAGGGCGTGCAGCACGTCTTGCGGCACGTGTTCGTGGTCGAACGTCACGACGTCGACGTCGCGCGCGAACGCGAGCACTGCTGCGGCATCGGTGTAGTCGCCGACGCGATCGGCCGCGATCGCCGCGGACATGCCGTCGGCCTCGGCGAACACCCGAATATCGACGCCGAGCTCGATCGCCGCGGGAATCATCATCCGGGCCAGCTGCCCCCCACCGATCACTCCGACTCGCACGCCTTGCACTCCGTTCACCGCCGTCAACGGCGCCCGCGCGGGCGCCCTGTTCAGTCTAGGCCGCGGCCGACGGCATAGGATGTGCCGGTGTCCACCCGCCTCGCGAGCGCCCTCGCACGCCTCTGGAACGGCCTGCTCGCCTATGCGGTGAAGTTCGGCGTCGTCGGGCTGATCGGCCTCGTGATCGACGTCACACTCTTCAACCTGCTGCGCCTCGGCGTCTTCGGTGACGACCACTGGGCGCAATCGGCGATCGGCGCGAAGACGATCTCCACGAGCGTCGCCATCATCTTCAACTGGCTGGGCAACCGCTACTGGACGTTCCGCAACCACCGCCGCCGCAACTACGTTCGCGAGTTCGCCGAGTACGTCATCGTCTCGCTCGGCGGCATGGCCATCGCGCTCGGATGCCTCTGGGTCAGTCACTATTGGCTCGGCTACACGAGTCTCGTGGCAGACAACATCGCTACGAACGTCGTCGGCCTCGCGCTCGGCACCGCGTTCCGGTTCGTGCTCTACCGCTACTGGGTGTTCGGACACCACCGCTCCGACGGACTCTCGAACCTCGCCCGCGTCGAGGAGGCGCAGCGCACACTCTTCGAGGAGCCCGACAGTGCAGCCGCTCCCTGAGCACGTGGAAGGAAGCCGACCCCGCTTCGACCGGCAGCGTGCACCGTTTCTGCTACTCCGCCGCCTCGACGGTCGGCTGGAACCACGGCGGATACACCGCGACCCGCGCGCGCACGCCTGCGCCGGCGAGCGCTGCACGCACCCGGTCGCGCACGGGGTCGTTGGCCACTGCGATGAGCGCGACACTGTCGAGCGGCAGGCACTCGCGCACGAGCAGTTCGGCGCCGTCGAGACCGGCACCCTCTTCGTCGCGGTGCAGTCGTTGCAGGAGGCGCTGCACGTCGGACCACTCGGATGCGACGGCCGCACCTGCAACCGCGGCATCCGCTTCGCTCACGACGATCGCACCGGGCACGTCTGCGTTGCCGGCCTGCACGCTCGCCAGTGAGCTCACGAAGATGACGAAGTCTGCGGGAGCGCGCTTCACGGCCTCTGCGCGAAGCCGCGGGTCTGGAGTGGCGGTTCGCACCGCGTTCCACACGTGAGCATCGGTCGTGAGCAGGAACGGAACGTAGTCGGCGACCACCGTGTCGGTGTCGCCGATCGCGGCGCCGCGTCGGTACTCACGAGCATCGGGCGCGGCGAGGTCGATGACCGGCACCGCGCCTGCGGCATCCGCCAGCAGTGCCCCCGCGTCGAGGATCGGCGGGAGATTGTCGATGTGCGTCACGTGGTAGATGCGCATCGCCTTCAGGTCGAGGCGCGGCGCGTCGGAGGCGATCGCGGGGCGCGAGGCGCCGGGTACGCGAGCCGGCGGGCGGCCGTTCCTGGTCGTCGAGGAGCGTGCGGATCGAGCCACCGGCGCGGGCGCAGGCTTGGGCTCCGGCTCCGGCGGCGGGAAGCAGATGGCGCAGAGGCCGTCATCGAAACCGTGTTTGCATTCGTCGGCCAAGAGGAACCCTTCATCGTGTGGCTCGCACTCGGGGGCGCACGAGACCACCTGTCAACGTTACGTCCTTTGGAGAGGTCCTGCTGCATCGCGTTCGACGGCCCGCGACAACGAGCGTCGTCAGCGGCCGCCCCAGGCGACCGTATCGCCGTCGATCGTCGACTGTTCGGCACGTCGTCGGTCGGCGATCCGGGAGTGTTCCTCGCCCATGAGTTCCTGCAGCGCGCCCAGCACGAGCTCGGGTTTCGGCAGATCTTTCAGGACGAAGGGCTGCTCATGACCCGTGTTGATGCGCACGTCGCCCGAGCCGAACGCGCTCTGCACCCAGTTGCGGCGCACCGACACGTCGTATCCCCTGCTGTGCAGCAACTCCTGTCGCACGCGCACGAAGATGCCGCTGCGCACGATGATGCGCCGGGTGGTGATCGTCGTGCGTCTCGTCAGCCAGCCGATGTACGGCAGGAACGAGCCGAGCAACACGACGAGTACCGCCCCGCCCACGATCGCGAGATCCTGCCAGAGCTCGGGGGCGAGGCTGAGACCGAAGGCGGTGGCACCGGCGACCGCGACGAGAAGTATTGCGGGAATCGTCAACACCCGTGCGTGTCGCCGCACCCGTGCGACGACGCGCTCGGGCGGCTGCGCCGGCGCGGCAGCAGCGGCGTCGGGTGTCGCGGCTTGCCTCATACGCCATTAATACCGCAGGTGGGTCACGTCTCCGGCGGCGACAGACCACGGCTCGCCGTTCTCACGGTCGATCACGACGAGTCGGCCGTCGTCGTCGAGGCGCTCGGCGCGGCCGAGCAGCTCGCGGCCGCCGGGAAGTTCGACCCGGACTTCGGTGCCGAGCGTGCCGCAGAGGGCGCTGACCCTGCCGGCGATGCCGCTCGCCGAGGCATCCGCCCCCGAGGCGGCGAATGCGGCGAACATCTCGAGCAACGTCGCCAGGTAATCGGCCAATACGGCGTCGGCATCGGGCTGCTCACCGGTGACGAGCAACAGGGACGTCGAGGTGAGCGTCGGCAGGTCGTGCTCGTCGAGCGTCAGGTTGAGGCCGGCGCCGACGATCACGGCTCCCGCGGTTCCTGAGACCGTCGAAGGGGGCAGCAGTTCCGAGAGGATGCCGCAGATCTTGTAGCCCGAGACGAGAACGTCGTTGGGCCATTTGAGCTCGACCTCGACACCTCCAGTGCGGCCTTCGGCTGCGTGCTCGCTGTGCTTGTCGAAGCGCGCGGGAGTGCTCCCTTCGACGGGCTCAGGGAGCGAGACGGGCACGGCCCGGCGCACCGCTTCGGTCATCGCCGCCCCCGCGATGAGCGGGATCCAGCCGTAGGCATCGGCCGGGAATGGCGCGCCGCCCTCGAGCTCGGGCCGAAGCAGCACCGAGATCGCCAGCGTCTTCCCCGTCGGCGCGAGCCACACACGCCCGAGGCGGCCTCGGCCGCGCGTCTGGTTGTCGGTGACGAGCACTGCGCCGTGACCCCACTGCGCGGCATCCGCCCCGCTCGCAGCCTCGCGCAACTCATCATTGGTCGACCCCGCCTCGGCGAGGAACTCGAACCGTGACACCGCCGCGCGCGATCGCTCCCAATCCATGGCATCACCCTACCCACCGACGAGTTGCCCGAATATCGCCATATCGCGGCAACTCGGCCGGGAGGGCGGCGGGGCGCGGACTGGCGGCTGGCGATAGCCACCAGCGTCGGGGCGGTATTTGTAGGATTCCGTCAAGGAAGTCGGCCGGATGTTCGCCGGTAGAGTGAACGGCGTGACCGAAGCGACTGACGGCCCCGACCTCTCCACGACCGCCGGCAAGCTCGCCGACCTCAAGCTGCGCTACCACGAGGCTGTGACGGCCTCGGGTGAAGCTGCCATCGAGAAGCAGCACGCCAAGGGCAAGATGACGGCGCGCGAGCGCATCTCCGAGCTGCTCGATCCCGGTTCGTTCGTCGAGCTCGACGAGTTCGTACGGCACCGCACGCACTCGTTCGGCATGGAGGCCAAGCGCCCCTACGGCGACGCCGTCGTCACGGGCACCGGCACCATCCACGGCCGGCAGGTCGCGGTGTACTCGCAGGACTTCACCATCTTCGGCGGCTCCCTCGGTGAGGTCGCTGGTGAGAAGATCATCAAGGTCATGGAGCTCGCCTTGAAGACCGGTGTGCCCATCATCGGCATCCTCGATTCGGGCGGCGCGCGCATCCAAGAGGGCGTCGTCGCACTCGGCAAGTACGGCGAGATCTTCCGCCGCAACACGCAGGCATCCGGTGTCATCCCGCAGATCTCGATCGTGTGCGGCCCAGCGGCGGGCGGCGCGGTCTACTCCCCCGCCCTCACTGACTTCGTCATCATGGTCGACAAGACGAGCCAGATGTTCGTCACCGGCCCCGACGTGATCAAGACCGTCACGGGCGAAGACGTCGGCATGGAGGAGCTCGGCGGCGCGCTCACACACAACGCGGTGTCGGGCGTCGCGCACTACCTCGCGAGCGACGAATCCGATGCGCTCGACTACGCGCGCACGCTCATCTCGTTCCTGCCCGACAACAATATGACGGATGCCCCCGTCTACGACGCCGAAGCCGAACTCGAGATCACCGACCAAGACCGGCGGCTGAACACCGTCATCCCCGACTCGCCCAACCAGCCCTACGACATGCACTCGGTCATCGACGGCATCGTCGACCACGGGGACTTCCTCGAGGTGCAGCCGCTGTTCGCGCCGAACATCCTGATCGGCTTCGCCCGGGTCGAGGGCCGCTCGGTCGGCATCATCGCGAACCAGCCGAGCCAGATGGCCGGCACCCTGAACATCGCCGCCGGCGAGAAGGCCTCCCGCTTCGTGCGTTTCTGCGACGCGTTCTCGATCCCGATCCTCACGCTCGTCGATGTGCCGGGCTACCTCCCCGGCACCGAGCAGGAGTGGACCGGAGTCATCCGCCGCGGGGCGAAGCTGCTCTACGCCTACGCCGAGGCGACGGTGCCGCTCATCACCGTCATCACCCGAAAGGCCTACGGCGGCGCCTACATCGTCATGGGATCCAAGCAGCTCGGTGCCGATATCAACCTCGCCTGGCCGACCGCCGAGATCGCCGTCATGGGCGGGCAGGGCGCCGTCAACATCCTCTACCGCGCTGAGATCAAGGCGGCGGAGAGTGCCGGTGAAGACGTCGCGGCCGTGCGCACGAAACTCGCGAACGAGTACACCTACAACGTGGCCTCGCCCTTCCTCGCCGCCGAGCGCGGCGAGCTCGACGGTGTCATCGAGCCGGCGGCCACCCGGGTCTCGGTCGTGAAGGCGCTCCGTGCGCTCCGAACCAAGCGTGCCAGCCTGCCCTCGAAGAAGCACGGGAACATCCCCCTCTAGGGAGCGACATGGACGACGACATCGACGACCGCGCCCCCGCGCTGCGAATCACGAGCCACGACGTCACCCCGGGCGACGCCGCGGCCGTCACCGCCGTGCTCCTCGCCGCACTCGACGAGGAGGCGTCATCCGCGGCATCCGTCGCCGACGACGGGCGCAGCGCCTGGGTGCGCAGCGGCGGGGCCATGCGCCGACCGCTCGACGTCGGCGCCGGCCGTTGGGTGCGCGCATCTCGCTGAACGCCGTGTCCTCATCGTGTCCCCCGAAATGACGACTTTGCCCCCGCCCACCCGTGTACCAGTATTGATCGTGCAGGCTCCATAGGAGTCGCCATCGTCATCGGTCGGGTAACCGATGACAGTTGGGGGCGAGTCAGGGCGATATTCGGGTTGTCGCCGTGACTCGGGCTTGATGGGGGGCCGATCTCAGATCGGTCCCCCACCTTCTTGTCCGGGCAAATTCCTCGTCTGGGCGCATTCGCGCCGAACCACGGATGCCGCGGGCGAAGCGTTCACGAATGCCGCGGGATCTCCAGCCACAGCTCGACCTCGGCCTCGTCCGAGTCCGAATCCGAGTCCGAGTCATCGCCTTCGGCCTCGCGTAGGCCCACGACGGTGACCGCCACGGGTGATCCCTCCGCTGCGGTACGGGCGATGATGCGGTCGGCCCTCGAACCGGCAACCGCTTCGGCCAAGCGGGACAGCACGCGATCGCGCATCGCTTCGTCGAGGTCGTCGATGCCGCCCTCGTCGAGCAACGTGACGGTGATGCCCCGAGAGCGAGCGCGTTGCACTTCGACGCGAACGGCATCGGTGAGCAGCATCCGGCCGCGGATCTCATCGCGGATCGCCGCCTCGAGCATGCGGCACTCGGCACGCTGCGCCTCGGTCAGCCGACCATTGCGGTCGGCGATGCGCCGCAGCATCGGCGCCGCGAGTCGGTTGGTGTGCGCGAGTCGCATTCGCCCCTCGAACAGGTGCGCGTCTTGCGCGGCCTGCCACGCCGCCGCCTCGCGTTCGGCCTGCGCATACCGCCTCGTCTCCCGCGCCGCCACCGTCAACGCCTTGGTCAACATGTGCGCGATGCCGACCCACACGACGCTGCCGATCACGCCCAGGCTGCCGAGTGCCAGCGGCCCCGCCCACACCACGGTCTGCACGGCGAGAACGATGACGCCGAGCCATGCTGCAGTCTGCTGGCGGCGGGCAGCGGTGATCGTCATGAGCGTGCCGACCGCGGCGACGTACCAGGTGGCGTAGCCGTTCTCGGCGTCGGGATCGAGTTGACTCGTCACGAGCAGCGGCAGCACGATCGAGACCGCGAGGCAGAAGGCCGCGAGCCAGTCGGGCATCCGCACGCGCCTCGTCGGCCACAGGCTCAGGGCGGTGGCCGTCGAATACAGCAGGAGCGCCCCGATCGCCGGCCACGGTGACGCGGGCACATCGAGCGAATAGATGCCGAGCACGACGTGATACGTGGAGAACAGCGCCCCGAGCACGAGGAGGAGCCAGCGGGGAATGGAGATCATGAGCCGCCCCGTGCCCCGACCGGCCAGGCGATCGTCACGGTCGTGCCGTGTCCGATCTGCGATTCGATCTCGGCGGCGCCACCGGCGTTCACCATGCGTTCCTCGATCGACACGCGCAAGCCGAGCCGCTCCGCGGGCACTCGATCGATCTCGAACCCCCGCCCGTTGTCGGCGATCTCGATGACGCAACCGCCGGCCCGCACCCCGCGGATGCGCAACTCGCGTCTCGTCGAGAGTCCGGGCTCGTCGGCGTGCTGCAGACTGTTGACCATCGCCTGCACCGCCGCCGCGTACAGCGCCTCCATCGCCTCCACCGGCAGTTCGACCCCACCAGCGTTGACGACTCGCACGGTGAACGGCGTGTTGAACGTGGTGAGCGCGGCGCGCAGCCGGCGCACCAGCACCGGCAGTCCGACGCGGTCGAGCGCACGCGGGCCGGTTGCGCCCGCTTCGTCGAGGCGGTGCACGGCGTCACGTGCCATCCGGGCCGCGAGCAACTGCTGCTCGGGCGATGTGGCCACCGCGGCGGAGAGCAGCGTCGTCAGCACACTGTCGTGCACCAGGGCGTCGATCTTCACGCGCTCGATCTCATTGGCGTGCTGCCGGGCGGCGACGTCGTACCGTTGCAGCGCCGCCTCTTGCGCGGAGTCGACCGATTCGGCGGCCTGACGCAGCATCGTGATGATCACGAGCACGACGACACCCAGCACGACCGCGTAGAGCGCGTCGAGCACCGCCAGCAGCGGACCGGCGTCACCGCCGGCCGGTGACAGCCGGATGACGCCGTACACGGCCGGGATGACGAGCGTGTAGGCAGCGGCCCAGATCGGCAGTACCCCGATCACCGCGGCCGTCGTCGCGACCGTGCAGAGGTAGTAGAGCCAGGGGGCGCTGCCGTCGAGTGCCGCAGGATCGGCGACAAGGAACGGCCACACCGCGAGCGCCAGCGCGTACAGGGCTGCGAAGCCGAGACAGGCGGCGCGCACCGCGACCTTCGTCACCGTTGCGACGGTGAGCGCGACGATCGCACCGTACATCACGGCCATGAGGGCAGCACCCGCACCATCGATGAGCGCGGCGGCCTGCTCGAGGGCCACGGGCACCGTCTGCGCTCCGAATACGAGCCCGAAGAGTCCGAGGGCGCGACCGGCGACCGTTTCGACCTGTGCACGGGTCACCGTGGACCGGCGACGCGCGAGGCGCGTCACCCGCCAATCAACGGCGGGCATCTCCGCCATCGTCGAGCCCGGGGAGGATTCCGTCCTCCACAGCCCGGCGGAGCAGGTCGACCTTGGTCGGGGCGGGGCGGCCGACTTCGATGTACTTCGCGCGGATCCGGTCGAGGTACTCGCGCGCGGTCGAGTGCGCGATGCCGAGCTGCGCTGCAACGAGCTTCAACGGCAGACCGGACGCGTAGAGGTGCAGCACGTCGTGCTCACGGCGCCCGAGCTGCGCCTTCGCGAAGTCGCGGTCGGCCTCGATCGCGCTGGCCCACTCGACGTTGTTGAGCACCTCGCCGCGGGCGACCGTGGCGATCGCACCGATCACGGCGGACATCGGAGAGGCCTTCGGAATCACGCCGGCAGCGCCCGCGGCGAGCGACTCCCGCACCGCAGCGACCCGGTCGGCGATGCTGTGCACGAGCACCGCACTGCCGGTCGCCAGAACGGCACGCACGTTCTCGGTCACCGATGACCCGTCGCCGAGCGAGAGATCGAGCACCACGACGTCGCAGCCTCGACCCGCGAGTCCGGCGAGCAGTTCGGGCACGCTCGCCGCATCGATCACGACGTCGTATCCGGCGTCACGGCACGCGGCCCGAAGGCCGAGCCGAACGGCCTCATGGTCGTCGACGATCGCGACGGTCGCCGCAGCCCCTGTTGTTCCGGCCGTTGCTGCGGTCACGACTTCCCCTGTTCCACGTTCACACGATAGCGCGGAGCCGTGCGACCGCTTCGACATGGTGGGTATTCGGGAACAGGTCGTACGCGCGCAGCTCGTCGAGTTCGTAGCCCAGCCCGCGGAAGAGTCCGACGTCGCGGGCGAAGGCCACCGGGTCGCATGCCACGTAGACGAGTTGGCGCGGGCGAAGTTCGGCGAGCCGCTCGACGACTGCGCGGCCCGCGCCGGAGCGCGGCGGATCGAGCACAATCGTGGCGTCGCGCAAGCGCCCGCGTTCGGCAGCCCCCGACTCCGCCGCGAGTTCGTCGAGGTAGCGGTCGACGCGAGCGGTCACCGCGCGGGCGCCGATCCACTCGGCGAGGTTCGCGCCGGCGTGCTCGGTCGCGCGCGCATCGGACTCGACGGTCGTGATGCGCGCCGTCTCACCGAAACGGTCGCCGACGGCGGCCGCGAGCAGCCCGACACCGCCGTAGAGGTCGTGGTTGGCCGCACGCGGGTCGAACAGGTCACCGTCGATGAGTTCCTGCACCGCGCGAGTGAGGGTCGCCGCGGCACCTCGGTGCACCTGCCAGAAGCCGTCGCGATCGAGCTGGAAGGCGCGATCGCCCACGCGCTCCTCGATCGTGGTGCGCGGGCCACGAGACATCCGCTCGCCCTCGACCAGGACGATCGCCGGGTCGCCGGCGCTCGGCGCGACGAGGTCGATCGCGCTCGCACCCGGGAATCGGTCGTCGAGCGGCGCCAGCGCCTCGAGCTCGGGTACTGCGAGGGGCACGGATGCCACGGGCACGACCGAGTGGCTTCGGGCGGCGTACGGCCCCACACGACCGTCTGGGCCGACGTGGAGGCGCATCCTGGTGCGCCAGCCCGTTCCGGTCTCGACAGAGGCCCCTGGCGCGAGCAGCGGGTCGACGGGTCGAACCTCGACGTCGGTGTCGACGCCCGCCATTCGCGAGAGCGCCTCGCGCAGCACCTCGCCCTTCAGCGCACGCTGCCGCGGCATCAGGATGTGGCCGAACTCGGCGCCCCCTGCCCGCAGCTCGGGCGCGCGGTCGACGGATGCCTCGGCCCAGACGTGCTCGCGACGATCGGGCGACGCATCGAGCACCGACACGGTCTCGGCGCGCCAGAACCGCTCACGCCCCTGGTCGCTGACCCGTGCCGCGACGCGCTCACCGGGAATCGCATCGGCGACGAACACCACGCGACCCTCGTGGTGGGCGACGAACACTCCCCCGTGCGCGACCCGCTCGATCTCGACCTCGATCACCGGGCCGTCGGTGGCGGGCGGTTTCGGCGCCGGGCGGGGCGACCGCGTCTGCCTGCGCGCGCCTGGACGACGGGGACGTCGGTTCTCTGCCATGCAACGAGCATTCCACAGCGCCGGCGCCCCGAGGCAGGATGGACACATGCGCCTCTACCTCGCCTCGACCTCGCCCGCCAGGTTGCAGACCCTCCGTGCCGCCGGCATCGAGCCGATCGCGGCGCCGCCCGGCGTCGACGAGGAGGCCGTCGTCGCCGCGCGCGAAGCCGAGGCGGGGCCGTTGGCAGCGCGCGAGATGGTGCAGCTCCTGGCTCGAGCGAAGGCCGAGGCGCTCGTCGGCGCCGAGCCCGACGGCGTGCCGATCGACGGGCTCATCCTCGGCGGCGACTCGGCGTTCCTCACCGGCGGCGCCATCCACGGCAAGCCGCATCGGCCCGAGGTGGCGAAGCAGCGCTGGCTCGCCCAGAACGGCGGACACGGCGAGCTGTGGTCGGGGCATTGGCTGATCGACCACCGCGGCGGCCGGGTGCACGGTGCGGTCGGGCGAGCGGATGTCGCGACGGTGCGCTTCGCGGCGCTCGACGAGGCCGAGATCGACGCGTATATCGCCTCGGGCGAGCCGTTGCTCGTGGCCGGCGCGTTCACGATCGACAGTCTCGGCGGCCCATTCATCCGGCGCGTCGAAGGCGACCCGTCGACCGTCGTCGGCCTCTCCCTGTCGACGCTGCGCGACCTCGTGCGGGAACTCGGCGTCGCCTGGCCTTCGCTCTGGAACCGCACGGGCGCGACAGGTTGACGTTCAGACGCGATTGTCGAGGTCCGCAAGAGACATCCGCTCTTTTTGTGGAAGGCACCCAAAGGGCGACCCGCCCCGCGCAATAGGCTTGAGCATTATGCCGCGAATCACCAAGGTCCTCATCGCCAACCGTGGCGAGATCGCCGTCCGCGTCATCCGGGCCGCCCGTGACGCCGGCCTCAGCTCCGTCGCCGTCTACGCCGATCAAGACCGCGACGCGCGACACGTGAAACTCGCCGACGAGGCCTACGCACTCGACGGCAGCACGAGCGCCGACACCTACCTCGTGATCGAGAAGATCCTCTCGGTCGCCCGCCGTTCAGGTGCCGACGCCGTGCACCCCGGCTACGGCTTCCTGGCCGAGAACCCCGACTTCGCCCGCGCCGTCATCGACGCCGGCATCGTCTGGATCGGGCCGTCGCCCGAGGCGATCGAACGCCTCGGCGACAAGGTCTCCGCACGGCACGTGGCCGAAAAGGTCGGTGCGCCGCTCGCGCCCGGCACCCTGAACCCGGTGGCGGATGCCTCCGAGGTGCTGGACTTCGTCGACGTGCACGGCCTGCCCGTCGCGATCAAGGCCGCGTTCGGCGGCGGCGGGCGCGGCCTCAAGGTCGCCCGCACCCGCGAAGAGGTGCCCGAGCTCTTCGAGTCGGCCACCCGCGAAGCCGTCGCGGCGTTCGGCCGCGGCGAGTGCTTCGTCGAGAAATACCTCGACAAGCCGCGCCACGTCGAGACCCAGTGCCTCGCCGACGCACACGGCAACGTCGTGGTCGTCTCGACCCGCGACTGCTCGCTGCAGCGTCGCCACCAGAAGCTCGTCGAAGAGGCACCGGCGCCCTTCCTCACCGAGGCCCAGACCACGCTGCTCTACGAGTCCTCGAAGGCGATCCTCCGCGAGGTGGGCTACGTGGGCGCAGGCACCTGCGAGTTCCTCATCGGCCAAGACGGCACGGTCTCGTTCCTCGAGGTGAACACCCGCCTCCAGGTCGAGCACCCGGTCTCCGAAGAGGTCACCGGCATCGACCTCGTCCGCGAACAGTTCCGCCTCGCTGAGGGCGGTGTGCTCGACTACGCCGACCCCGTCACGACCGGTCACTCGATCGAGTTCCGCATCAACGGCGAAGACCCTGGTCGCGGCTTCCTGCCCGCCCCGGGCCCGGTGCACGTGCTGCGCTTCCCCGGCGGCCCCGGCGTGCGCGTCGACTCGGGCGTGACGACCGGCGACGAGATCTCGGGTGCGTTCGATTCCCTATTGGCCAAGCTCATCGTCACGGGCTCGAGCCGCCGCGATGCGCTCGAGCGGGCCCGCCGCGCCCTCGACGAGTTCGAGGTCGCCGGGCTGCCGACCGTGCTGCCCTTCCACCGCGACATCGTGAACGACCCGGCGTTCGCGCCCGAGGGCGACGAGCCGTTCTCGATCCACACGCGCTGGATCGAGACCGAGTACGACAACCAGCTGGAGCCATGGTCGGGCGAACTCGCCGAGACGAGCGGCCCCGACGCACGCACGAGCGTCGTCGTCGAGGTCGCGGGTCGCCGGGTCGAGGTCACCCTGCCGAAGCGACTCGCAGGCGGGACATCCGCTTCGCGCACCGCCGGCCCCGCGCCTCGCCGCCGCACCGCCGCCCACTCGGTCGCCACCGCGACCGGCGACGCCGTGAAGGCGCCGATGCAGGCGACCATCGTGAAGGTCGCGGTCGTCGAAGGCGACCACGTCGTCAAGGGCGACCTCGTGCTCGTGCTCGAGGCCATGAAGATGGAGCAGCCGATCCTCGCCCACAAAGACGGTGTCGTCGGCCTCGTGAACGCCGAGGCCGGAGCCACCGTCTCGAGCGGTCACCTGCTGCTCGCGATCATCGACCCCCCCGCGGCCGCCTGAGCACTCTTCGGAACTTCAGCGAGCGACACGCGGGATCAGACGTGACCGATCCCGAAATTCCACGGCGCGGAGATCACACTTTCGACCGTTGGGTTGCTCGGACCGCCCCATTGGTTGACCGAGACCGCGTTCGCGTTCGCGTACTTCCAGTACGTGTCCGTCCACGACTCGTACATGCGCTCACCGATGTCCGGTCCCGTCTCGGCGGGGAACTCGTCGTACCCGTTTCCGTGCCACTCCTCCCCGAGCTCGTCGGCGAACGCACGCAAGTCGTCGCCGGGACGAAAGCCCTGCGTGGTCGAGACGCTGATGCCGTCGCCGACCACCGGATGCGTGAAGCGGACGCTGACGTTCATGTCCGATGAAATTCCAACAGGCTCGTGGTCGTCGATGATCTCCGCGCCCGGCCAGGTGTATCGAGTCGTCGCAAACCACTCATGGCCGCCAGAATGTTCCGTGACGTCGGGCGGCCCTCCGAGCGCCTCGGACATTGTGTCGATGAAGGCGTCCGCATCGGCGTCGTACGACAGCTCGGTAACCGTGATCCCGACGCTGTTGACGAGTTCGAGGTGCTCGGGTCGCACGGTGATGTGGGTGACGACCTCGTCGACCGCCGGATCGGAGTCGCCGATGGGCACGGCGGTCGGAGCCGGCGTCGGCGCGACCGAGGGTGCGGGCTCGGCTGTCGCGGTCGGCAACGGAGTGGGATCGGGTGGCGCCACGACGCACCCCGTCAGTAGCAGACCCGCTGCGATCAGGATCGTCACCGCGCGTACGACGCGACCGGTCATGGTTGCCTCCATCTCCCGTCGACGACAGGTGAGACGACGCTAATGCATCGACAGGATCCGGAGAGCGGTATCCGGATTGCGATTCGATCACGAAGGAGAGGATCACGCTCGGCCCGGCGAAGTTCGCCGGGCCGAGCGCCCACCGAGAAGTTGCCCGCCCCACGGCGACCGCGATGCCCATGAGGGCGAGGTCCCACATACCCGAGCGAGCGTTCGAGCTCCGCTCCACGTCGTGCCAATCGGCGATCGACGCCTCGACGGACTTCACTCGCAGCTTCATCGCCACCCCTGGGGTCGGCGCCGCCACCGCGGCACCGAGTCACCTCAGCGTACGATGTGCATCGCCCTCGCCGCATCCGTCAGCGAACCGCTGAGCGACGGGTAGACCGGGAACGCCTCGGCGAACTGGTCGACCGTGAGCCGGTGCTCCACGGCGAGCGCCATCGGGAACACGAGCTCCGAGGCCTTCGGCGCGACGATGACGCCGCCGATGATGGCGCCCGACCCGCTCGAGGCGAAGAGCTTCACGAAGCCGTCGCGGATGCCCATCATCTTGGCGCGCGGGTTCGACGAGAGCGGCAGCTTGTAGACCACTCCGGGTACGACGCCCTCTTCGATCTCCTTCTCAGTCCAGCCGACCGTGGCGATCTCAGGCTGCGTGAAGATGTTCGAGGTGATGTTGCGCAGCTCGGGCGGGTTCACGATGTCGCCCATGGCGTGGAACACCGCCGTGCGACCCTGCATCGAGGCGACCGAGGCGAGCGGCAGGAACGTCGTGCAGTCGCCCGCGGCGTAGATGTTGGGCATGGAGGTGCGGGCCACCCGGTTGACGCGGATGTGACCACTCTCGGACAACTGCACGCCAGCCTCTTCGAGCCCGATATCGGTCGTGTTCGGTACCGAGCCGACCGCCATCAGGCAGTGACTGCCCCGCACTTCGCGCCCGTCGGTCAGGGTCGCCACGACGCTGTCGCCGTCACGCACCACCGACTCGGCACGCGACTTGTTCATGACCTTCATGCCGTTGCGCTTGAAGACCTTCTCGATGACGGATGCCGCGTCGGCATCTTCGCCCGGCAGCACCTGGTCGCGGCTCGAGATGAGCGTCACCTTCGCGCCGAGCGCCAGGTACGCGGAAGCGAACTCCGCGCCCGTGACGCCCGAGCCGACGACGATGAGGTGCTCGGGAACCTGCTGCAGGTGGTAGAGCTGCGTCCACGTGAGGATCCGCTCGCCGTCGGGCACCGCCGTCGGCAGCACGCGGGGCGAAGCGCCGACCGAGATGACGAGCGTGTCGGACTCGATGCGGTCGAAATCGGTGCCGCCCTTCGCCGTCGAGACGATGACCGCGTTCGGCCCGTCGAGGCGACCCTCGCCCTGAACGAGCTTCACACCGGCCTCGATGAGGTTGCCGCGCATGTCTTCGGACTGCTGGGCGGCGAGACCGAGCAGCCGCTTGTTGACGGCCGCGAGGTTGATCGCCACCTCGGGTTTGACCGCCTTGTCGGAGGACCCCTTCGCATAGAACTGCACGCCGAGGTCGGCCGCCTCTTTCACGGCGTTCGACGCCTCTGCAGTGGCGATGAGCGACTTCGACGGCACGACATCGGTGAGCACGGCGGAGCCGCCGACGCCGGCCCGCTCGATGAGGGTGACCTCCGCCCCGAGCTGTGCGCCCGCGAGGGCCGCCTCATATCCCCCGGGTCCTCCTCCGAGGATGGCAATGCGTTGCGTGCGCTCGAACTCGTAGGCCATGCTCACATTCTGTCAGCTGCGGCCGCCCGGCCAGCAAACGAGCAGCGGATGCCGCTGCATCCGTGGCTCATTTAGAGTGGGATGATGCACGCCGCCAACCCGCTCGACGACCCGACTGCCGACCCCTTCGCGATCGCCGCCCTCGCGGCCGACCGCATCGCGGAGCTCACGGGCGTCGAACGCCACGACATCGCGCTCACCCTCGGCAGCGGTTGGGGCCGGGCCGCCGAGCTCATCGGCGAGACGACGCACACGATCGCCGCAACCGAGGTGCCCGGGTTCTCCAAGCCCGCGCTCGAAGGGCACGTCGGCACGCTGCGCTCGGTGCTGCTGCCGAGCGGCAAGCGCGCCCTCGTCATCGGCGCCCGCACCCACTACTACGAAGACCACGGGGTGCGCCGCGTCGTGCACTCGGTGCGCACGGCCGCTGCGACCGGCGCGAAGACGATGATCCTCACGAACGGTGCCGGCGGCATCACCGAGCATTGGACGCCCGGCACCCCCGTGCTGATCAGCGACCACATCAACCTCACGGCCGACTCGCCGCTCGAGGGCGCGACCTTCGTCGACCTCACCGACCTCTACTCGAAGCGGCTCCGCGACCTCGCGCGCACCGTCTCGCCCGAACTCGACGAGGGCGTGTACTGCCAGTTCCGCGGGCCGCACTACGAGACACCGGCCGAAGTGCAGATGGTGAAGATCATCGGCGGCCACATCGTCGGCATGTCGACGGCGCTCGAGGCCATCGCCGCCCGCCAGTCGGGCATGGAGGTGCTCGGCATGTCGCTCATCACCAACCTCGCCGCCGGCATCCAGCAGTCGCCGCTGAGCCATGAAGAGGTCCTCGAAGCCGGCCGCTCGGCCGAACCGGTGATCTCCAGCCTGCTCGCCAAGATCGTCGCCGAACTCTAGGCAACTCGTTCCCTGAGCCTGTCGAAGGGAGCACCAACGGCTCGCCTCGCCAGACTGAGCGAGCGAGCGACTCACTAAGGAGCAACGGATGTCGCAGACCGACGCCGACCAGCAGCGGATCACCCGTGCCGAAGCGTGGCTCCGTCAAGATCCGGACCCCGAGACGCGGACCGAGCTCGCCGCGATCATCGACGCGGTGCGGGGCGGCGACCCCGCGGCATCCGCGGACCTCGCCGATCGCTTCGACGAGCGGCTCGCATTCGGCACGGCCGGATTGCGCGGTGAGATCGCCGCGGGCCCGAACCGCATGAACCGCGTGCTCGTCTCCCAGGCGGCTGCAGGGCTCGCGGCGTACCTGATCGATCATGCCGAGCTCGGCCAGACGCCGTCGGTCGTCATCGGTTACGACGGGCGGAAGAACTCCGCCGTGTTCGCGCGCGACACGGCCGAGATCATCGCGGGCGCCGGCGTACGCGCCATACTCATGCCGCGTCTGCTGCCGACCCCGGTGCTCGCCTTCGCGGTACGTCACCTCGATGTTTCAGCCGGCGTGATGGTGACGGCCTCGCACAACCCGCCGAACGACAACGGCTACAAGGTATACCTCGGTGGCGAAGATCGGGGCTCGCAGATCGTGCCGCCCGCCGACGCCGAGATCGCCCGGCACATCCTCGGGGTCGCCGACACGGTCAACGTGATCGAGCTGCCCCGCGGCGTCGTCGAGACCGCCGCAGAGTCGGTGATCGATGAGTACGTGCGGCAGACGGCCGCGGTCGCAGCCACGCCGACGGCGCAACCGCGAGTCGTCTACACGGCCATGCACGGCGTCGGCTGGCAGACCATGTCGAGCGTGCTCGAGGCCGCCGGCTTCGATGCGCCCACACTCGTCGAAGAGCAGATCGCACCCGACCCCGCCTTCCCGACTGTGGCGTTCCCGAACCCCGAGGAACCCGGCGCGATGGACCTGTCCTTCGCGCGCGCCCGCGAAGTCGGGGCCGAGCTCGTGGTCGCCAACGACCCCGACGCCGACCGTCTCGCCCTCGCGATTCCCGACGGCTCCGTCGAGGCGGGCTACCGGCGCCTCACGGGCAACGAGGTCGGGCTCATCCTCGGCTGGCAGGCCGCCGAACGCGCCGCCGACGTCTCGGGCGACTCAGGCCCGAACGGTGCCCTCGCCTGCTCGATCGTCTCCTCCCCCGGCCTCGAGGCCATCGCCCGCGCATACGACCTCGACTTCGAGGCGACGCTCACGGGATTCAAGTGGATCTCCCGGGCGCCCACCCTCGTCTTCGGATTCGAAGAGGCACTCGGCTACCTCGTGAATCCCGGCACGGTGCGCGACAAAGACGGCATCTCGGCCGGCATCGCCTTCCTTTCCCTCGCGGCGGCACTCAAAGCCGAGGGCCGCACGGTCGCCGATCATCTCGACGCGTTCGTCGAGCGGTTCGGATGCCACGACTCGGCCCAGATCTCGATCCGGGTCACCGAACTCGCCCACATCGGCGAGATCATGTCTCGGCTGCGGGCCGAGCCGCCCGCCTCCGTCGGCGGCATCCGGGTCGAACGCATCGAAGACCTCGCCGACGGATTCGGCGAGCTGCCGCCCTCCGACGTGCTGCGCATCGTGCTCGACGGCGGCGCCCGAGTGATGGTGCGCCCGAGCGGCACCGAGCCGAAGCTCAAGGTCTACATCGACGCCGTCAGCGAGACCGGATCGGTAGCCGAGCGTCGCGCCGCGGCATCCGCCGCTGTCGCAGCGCTTGAAAACGGTATGCGGGAGCTGGTGGCGTAGGCACGCCTGGGCCGTCAGCCGAGGGAGGTCGCGAGCTTCGCGCCGATCTCGTCGACGTCGAAGTAATTCGAGACCTCGATGATCTCGGCGAAGCTGCGACCGATCGCGGTGCGCACCGCCTCTGCCAGCTCGGTCGAGGTCAGGATCACCTGTGCATCCGCAGCCGCTGCCGCGATGCCAGCGAGGTCGCTCGCATCGACATCGGCCGAGAGCCCCAGGCGGTCGAGTGCGCGCTCGGCGTTGACCTTCAGGATCGCGGAGGTGCCGATGCCCAGCCCGCAGACGGCGATGATCTTCATGCGCCCGCCTCGCCGGCGTAGCCGAGCAGCGCACGCACCTCGTCGGCCGTGGTCGCCCTCGCGATGCGCCCGACGATGCCACTGTCGTTGAATGCGTTGGCGAGCTTGGCGACGGATGCCACGTGCTCTTCGGCGTTCGACACTGCGAGTCCGACGACCACTCGCACCGGATCGTTGTGCGGGTGACCGAACGGCACCGGCTCGGCGAGCGTCACGACTGCGAGCCCCTCGCGGCGCACATCGGAGCCGGGTCGGGCATGCGCGAGCGCAAGGCCCGGGGCGATGACCACGTAGGCGCCGAACTCCTCGATCACCGCGATCATGCGCTCGGCGTACTCCGAACGGGTCGACCCGGAGCGCACGAGTGCGCGGCCCGCCTCGCGGACCGCGGCGCGCCAGTCGTCGACGTGCGCACCGAGCACGATCGCGTCGTCGGGAAGCGGCGGGAGGGTCATGTGGGTCCGTTCAGGGTGATGCAGGCGGGCGCGCGGTGGATCGGGGCAAACGCGCGTCAGGCTTCGTCGAAGCCGTCTTGAATCTGCTCGATGAGCTGCTCGCGATCGTCGAGCGGCAGGAATGCCGATGCCGCCGCGTTCAACTGGAACGTCTCGAAGTCGTCGAGGTCGTAGCCGAAGGCATCGCTGAGGAGCGCGAGCTCACGAGTGAGGCTCGTGCCCGACTGCAGGCGGTTGTCGGTGTTGACCGTCACACGGAAGCCCAGCTGGTACAGCAGGTCGAACGGGTGGTCGATGAGTTCATCGCCCCACGCGGCGATCGCGCCGGTCTGCAGGTTCGACGACGGGCTCAGCTCGAGCGCGATCTCACGGTCTCGCACCCACTGGGCGATCGGACCGAGCGACACGTAGGTGTTCTCGTCGTCTTGACGATCGATGAGGAGGTCTTCGGCGATGCGCACACCGTGGCCGAGACGCAGGGCACGACCGTCGAACAGCGCGCTGCGAATGGACTCGAGCCCATCGGCCTCGCCGGCGTGCACGGTGACCGGCAGGTACTGGCTCGCGAGGTAGTCGAACGCCGTGCGGTGGCGACTCGGCAGGAACCCCGCCTCGGCGCCGGCGATGTCGAAGCCCACCACGCCCCGGTCGCGGTGACGCACGGCGAGCTCGGCGATCTCGAGGCCGCGCTCGGCGTGCCGCATGGCGGTGACGAGCTGGCCGGCGAGAATGCCGTGGCCCTGGCTCCGGGCGTCGTCGATGCCCTGCTCGATGCCCGCCTGCACGGCCTCGACGGTCTCGTCGAGACTGAGGCCGCGCGTCAGGTGCTGCTCAGGCGCCCAGCGGATCTCGCCGTAGATCACGCCGTCGGCCGCGAGATCTTGCACGAACTCGCGCGCGACGCGGCTGAGGCCCGCCCGCGTCTGCATGACGGCCGTCGTGAGGTCGAACGTCTTCAGGTATTCGACGAGCGAACCCGAGTTCGACTGATCGGTGAACCATCGACCGAGCGCCTCAGCGTCGGCGGCCGGCGTGTCGAGCCCGATCTCGTCGGCGAGTTCGATGAGGGTCTGCGGGCGCACGCCGCCATCGAGATGATCGTGCAGCGAGATCTTCGGCAGGGACTGGATGTTCGTGCCGTCGCCTTCGAGGCGGTACTCCGTCGGAATCGTGTTCACGAGTCAACGATAGCGACAGGCCGCCCGCGAAGTCTCGGCATTCTCGAAGCAAGACGGTGAAGACGGTCGAGAGACGCGGAACGTCGGGACGCGAAGAGCGGAGCGTGAGGCGTGAGGAGAAGAGCGTGAGGAGATGAGCGACTCGCGGCGACGAAGGATCGTGCGGGACGAGCGATCAGCGACCGATGCGGTCGGCGATGAGCGGGCCGCCGTCGTCGATGGGGTCGCCGGCATCGCCGATGCGCCACGCCCCCTTGACGGCCTCGAGCGCCCGCGCGAAGCGAGCCGGCTCGTCGGCGTGCAGCGTGAAGAGCGGCTCGCCCTTTCGCACGGCGTCGCCGGGCTTGGCGTGCAGTTCGATACCGGCGGCATGCTGCACGGGGTCCTGCTTGCGAGCCCGGCCGGCGCCGAGACGCCACGCAGCGATGCCGAACGGCAGCGCCTGCTGCGCGACGAGCACACCGTCACGCTCGGCCGTCACGACGTGCTGCTCGCGCGCCACAGGAAGCGCGGCGTCGGGGTCGCCGCCCTGGGCCCGGATGGCGCGGCGCCACGTGTCCATCGCACGGCCGTCGTCGAGCGCCGCCTCGACATCGACGTCGGGCCGCCCGGCGAGCGCGAGCATCTCGCGTGCGAGGGCGACGGTGAGCGTACGGACATCCGCTGGTCCGCCACCGGCGAGCACCTCGACCGATTCGCGCACCTCGTTGGCGTTGCCGATCGTGAGGCCGAGCGGCACGTTCATGTTCGTGATCAGGGCGGAGGTCGCGACACCCGCGTCTTCGCCGAGTTCGACCATCGTGCGGGCGAGCTCGCGCGAACGGTCGATGTCGGTGAGGAACGCACCCGAACCGAACTTCACGTCGAGCACGAGTGCGCCCGTGCCCTCGGCGATCTTCTTCGACATGATCGAGGAGGCGATGAGCGGAATCGCCTCGACCGTGCCCGTGATGTCACGCAACGCGTAGAGCTTCTTGTCGGCTGGGGCGAGGCCCGCACCCGCCGCGCAGATCACGCCGCCGACGTCGCGCAATTGTGCGAACATCTCGTCATTCGTGATCTCGGCCCGCCAGCCGGGAATCGACTCGAGCTTGTCGAGCGTGCCGCCGGTGTGACCGAGCCCGCGACCCGAGAGCTGCGGCACCGCGACGCCGAACGTCGCGACGAGCGGCATGAGCGGCAGAGTGATCTTGTCGCCGACGCCCCCGGTGGAGTGCTTGTCGCTCGTGGGCTTACCGAGCCCCGAGAAGTCCATGCGCTCACCGCTGGCGATCATGGCCATCGTCAGGTCACGGATCTCGCGGCGAGTCATGCCGTTCAGGAAGATCGCCATGGTCATCGCCGACATCTGCTCGTCTGCGACGTAGCCCCTCGTGTACGCGTCGATGAGCCAGTCGATCTCGGGGGTCTCGAGTTCGTGGCCGTCGCGCTTGGCGCGAATCAGGTCGACGGCATCGAACGGTTCGACCGCGCTCATGCGTGTGTTCCCTTGAATTCGGCGAGTTGCCGCGGGCCGAACGCGTCGGGCAGCACCTCGTCGATCGTCTTGATGCCCGAGACCGTGTCGAGCAGCATGCCTTCGGCGGAGTGCTCGTAGAGCAGCTGCCGGCAACGCCCGCACGGCATCAGCACGCCGCCGTGCCCGTCGACGCAGGCGAACGCGACGAGCTTGCCGCCGCCCGACATGACGAGCGCCGAGACGAGCGAGCACTCGGCGCAGAGAGTGACGCCGTAGGAGGCGTTCTCGACGTTGCATCCGCTCACGATGCGGCCGTCGTCGACGATCGCGGCAGCGCCGACCGGAAATCCCGAGTACGGCGCGTACGCCTTCGCCATCGCCTCGCGGGCGCGCCCGCGGAGCTCGTTCCAGTCGATCGCATCCGTTGCGGTCATGGTGCTCCCCCGTTCAGGATCGTTCGGTTCGAGGTGGATCGGATCGCGTCGCGATCGGATCGGTCAGGACTTGATGTACGGCTTGCCGTCTGCAGCGGGTGCGCGGGACTTTCCGACGAACCCGGCAACGGCGAAGATCGTCACGACGTACGGCAACATGAGCATGAACTCGCTCGGAACCGGCGAGCCGATGACCGAGAGGGTGTTCTGCAGGTTCGATGCGAAGCCGAACAAGAGGGCGGCAAGCGTCGCCCGAATCGGATCCCAGTTGCCGAAGATGACGGCGGCGAGGGCAATGAATCCGGCTCCGGCGGTCATCTCCTTGTTGAACGCGATGCCGGACCCGATCGTGAAGAACGTCCCGCCGAGGCCGGCGAGCGCGCCGGCGAGCGCGACATTCCAGAAGCGGGTGCGATTGACCTTGATGCCCACCGTGTCGGCCGCCTGCGGGTGCTCTCCGACCGCGCGGACACGCAGACCCCATTTCGTGTGGAAGAGCCCGACGTAGACGAGCGCGACGGCGACGTACATGAGGTACACGATGAGGGTCTGCCGGAACAGCACCGGCCCGATGATCGGGATCTCGCTGAGCACTGGGATCGGCAGTCGCTCGAAGCGCTGGGCGGTGCTGTTGAGCAGAGCCGAGTTCGGGGCGAGCACTTGCGAGAAAAAGAAGCTCGTGAGGCCGACGACGAGAACGTTGAGCACGACACCGACGATGACCTGGTCGACGAAGTACTTGATCGAGAATGCGGCGAGCACCATGCCGACCAGCATTCCCGCGACCATCGCCGCGATCACTCCGGCGGTGAGCCCGAGCCAGCCCTGGCCGGTGCTCGACGAAACGATCGAGGCGACGACCGCCGCGGTGAAAGCGCCGGCCAGCAGCTGCCCCTCGATGGCGATGTTCACGACGCCGGCGCGTTCGCCGATCACGCCCGCGAGCGAACCGAAGATGAGCGGCACCGCGAGGCTCAGCGAACCGAACAGGAGGCCGATCATGGGCAGCGATGCTCCGGCGCCGGCCCAGGTGAGGAAGGCGAACATGAACAGGATCGCGAACACGACGATGAGCCAGAGCGGCACTCGGCGCTTCGATCGCACGAGCAGCGCCGAGTACAACGTCGCCACGGCGAGCAGGGCGACGACCGTCCAGATCGTCGCCATCGCCGGCACGACGAGGTCGGGCACTTGGATGGTGTCGGCTTCACGCGACCACCGGTAGGTCGTGACCCCCTCTCGCGGCGTGAACACCGCGAGGGCGAGGGCGACGAGCGTGAAGATGCCGAAGGCGATGGGTGCCTTCCAGCTCATCACGACCGTCGTGTCGAGCGATTCCGGCTGAGGCGCGACGCGCTGATGTTCCACGGTTCGGCTCACTTCGCCTTCACCTCCCCCTTCGTGCGGTTCTTGCGGGATCGTCTCGGCTTGGCGTCGGGGTCGGGCAGGCCGAAGATCGTGCGGACCAGCGGCGGCGCGGCGATGAAGAGCACGATGAGCGACTGCACGACGAGCACGATCTCGATCGGAACGCCTTCGGCGGCCTGCATCGAGAACCCTCCGGCCTTGAACGCGCCGAAGAGGATTCCGGCGACGAACGTACCCCACGGGGTGGAACGCCCGAGCAGCGCGACCGTGATCGCGTCGAAGCCGATGCCCGCGTCGATGCCGGCGGTGAAGCCGGTCGTGACGGTGCCGAGCACCTGGCTCACACCAGCCAGTCCCAGCAACGCGCCGCTGATGAGCATCGCGTAGACGTACATGCCCTTCACGTTGATGCCGGCGACGCGTGCGGCGTTCGGATTGAGGCCGACGGCGCGGAACTTGAAGCCGAGGCTCGACCGGCTGAGGATCCACCACACCACGATCGTCGCGATGATCGCGAGAACGAATCCGAAGTGCAGGTTGAACCCGGGGATCGCAGGGAAGATCGCGGTCTCTTTCATGCCCGGGGTCTTCGGATTCGATGAGCCGGGCGCCTGGAGCAGACCAGGAGTGCGCAGCATCCACGACACGAGGTAGAACGCGACGTAGTTGAGCATGATCGTGACGATCACCTCGTGCGCACCGGTGCGGGCTTTCAGGAATCCGGCGATGCCCGCCCAGAGTGCGCCGCCGACGAGCCCGCCGACGAGGGCGACCAGCATGTGGACGCCCCACGGCAGGTCGAAGCCGAAGCCGATCCAGCCGGCAACGGATGCCGCGATGAGCATCTGGCCGCGACCACCGATGTTGAACATGCCGACGCGGAACGCGAGGGCCACGCCGAGGCCACCGGCGATGAGCGGCGTCGCGAACGTCAGTGTCTCGGTGAGCGGGCGGATGCCGTCGATGAACGTGTCTCGGCGGAAGTTGTAGATCGAGCCCTGGAAGAGCGCGGAGTAGGCCCCCGATACCGACTGCCACACGGCGAGGAGCAGATCGCTCGGGCGCGAGAAGAAGTAGCCGGCCGTCTCTTGGACTCGCTCGTCGGTGAACGCGATCATGATCGCCCCGACGACGAGCGCGAGAACCACCGCGAGCACCGAGATGATGGCGTTGCCCGTCGCGATCTGGTTCAGCATCTTGTGCCACTTCGAGGGCGGCGGCACGTCGCCGCCGTCGGGAGCCCGGACGGCGGCAGCCTCGGGTTCGATGGCGCCAGGCTCCTCGAGCGCGGCGTCGGCGTCGGCGTCGAGCGAGCTCGCGCCGACGCCGTCGGCCCGGGGCGGTTGGGGATCGCTCACGCGGCGGCTCCTTCTGCGGGATGTTCGCCGGCCATCATCAGTCCGAGTACGTCACGAGGCGTGTCTCCCGGGACGATGCCGACGATGCGTCCGCGGTACATGACCATGATTCGATCGGCAAGTGCCCCGACCTCATCGAGCTCGGTCGAGACGACGACGACGGGCACGCCGGCGTCGCGGGCAGCGACGATGCGCTTGTGGATGAACTCGATCGAGCCCACGTCGACGCCGCGCGTCGGCTGCGCGGCGACGAGCAGCCGAAGCTCACGGCTGAGCTCTCGGGCGAGCACGACCTTCTGCTGGTTTCCACCGGAGAGCTGCTGCACGAGCTCGTCGATGCCCTGCGCCCGAATGTCGAACTCTTGGATCTTCTCGCGCGCGAACTCGGCGAGCGCACTCCGCTGCAAGTTGCCGGCCCGCACGAAAGGCGGGCTCTCGCTGCGGTCGAGCATGAGGTTCTCGGCGATCGTGAACTCGCCGACGAGTCCGTCTTCGTTTCGGTCTTCGGGCACGAAGCCGACGCCTGATTCGAGGATCTTGCGCACGCCGGCGCCCGTAAGGTCGATGCCGTCGAGCGTGATCGACCCCTGCACGCGCGGTTGCAGCCCGAGGAGCGCCTCGGTGAGTTCGGTCTGCCCGTTGCCCTGTACGCCCGCGACGGCGAGGATCTCGCCCCGCCGTACCGTGAAGCTCACGTCGTTGACGACGAGTTGCCCGATCGGGTCGATCACGGTGAGTCCCTCGATGACGAGCGCCGAATCGCCGAGTTTCGGTTCTTCTTTGTGCACCGTCAACTCGACCGCACGGCCGACCATGAGCGACGCGAGCTCAGCGTTCGTCGCCGTGGGCGACGCTTCGCCGACGACCTTGCCCAGCCGGATGACGGTGATGCGATCGGCGACCTCACGCACCTCTCGCAGCTTGTGCGTGATGAAGACGATCGAGGTGCCAGCCTCTTTGAGCTGGCGCATGATGCCCATCAACTCGTCGGTCTCTTGCGGCGTGAGCACCGCCGTCGGCTCATCGAACACGAGCAGCTTCGCGTCTCGTGAGAGAGCCTTGATGATCTCGATGCGTTGCTGCACGCCGACCGGGAGGTCTTCGACGAGGGCGTCGGGGTCGACATGGAAGCCGAAGCGTGCGGAGAGCTCGTTGACCTTGGCGCGCGCAGTGGCCAAGTCGAGGATGCCACCCGCCTTCGTCGACTCGTGGCCGAGCATCACGTTCTCGGCCACGGTGAAGACCGGGATGAGCATGAAGTGCTGGTGGACCATGCCGATGCCGGCTGCCATCGCGTCGCCCGGGCCGGCGAAATGTGCGACCTCGTCGTTGAGGAGCACCTCGCCCTCGTCTGCTTGATACAGGCCGTAGAGCACGTTCATGAGCGTCGACTTGCCTGCGCCGTTCTCGCCGAGGAGCGCATGGATTTCTCCGGCCTCCACGGTGAGGTCGATGTGGTCGTTGGCGACCAAGCTGCCGAATCGCTTCGTGATGCCGCGAAGTTCGAGCTTCATGCTCCCGATCCTAGTGACGGTGCCGCATCTGTCGGAGATGCTGCACGGATGTTGTGGGACCCGAATCGGGACCGCTCAGATGTTGCGAGACGTGCGCGAACGCGCGGAATCGAACGAGGATCGGGGAGGCCGGCAAGCCGACCTCCCCGATGCGTGCCGCTCTCGACTCAGCCGACGAGGTAGGAGTTGACCGTCACGTCGCCCGCGATGATCGCAGCCTTCAGGTCGTCGAGCTCACCCTGGAGCGTCGGCGAGACCTTCGACTCGAAGTCGTGGAACGGCGCGAGGCCGACGCCCTCGTTCTCGAGGGTGCCGATGAACGCCGTGGGATCGAATTCACCGTTGCCTGCAGCGAGCACGGCCTCGTAGGTACCGACGTCGATGCCCTTGAGGATCGAGGTCAGCACGAGGTCTGCGACCGACGGGTCGGTCTCGGTGAAGTCTGCGTCGACGCCCATGAGCGCGACGTCGGCCCCGGAGTCGCGGATCGCCGCAGCAGCCGACTGGTAGATCGGGCCACCGACGGGCAGCAGCACGTCGACGTTCTGGTCGAGGAGGCCCTGCGCGGTCTGGCGCGCGATGTCGTTGGCTTCGAAGCCACCGGTGAAGAGGCCGTCGGTGCCGTCCCAGCCGAGCACTGTGACGCCCTTGTTCTTCTGCTCGTTGTAGTAGTCGACGCCCTGCTTGAAGCCGTCCATGAAGATAGAGACGGTCGGGAAGTTCTGGCCGCCGAAGGTGCCGACGACGTTGGTCGTGGTGTAGTCGGCCGCCGCGTAGCCGCCGAGGAAGGCGGCCTGGGCGGTGTCGAAGAGGATCGGCTTGATGTTCGGCGCGTCGACCTCGCCATCGAAGTCGTTGTCGGCCGCGTCGTCGATGATGACGTACTCGATGTCGGGGTTGGCCAGAGCGGACTCCACGGTGGCCGCCGAGAGCGCGAACCCGACCGTGACGATGAGGTCGCAGCCCTGGTCTACGAGGTTCGTCAGGTTGGGCGCGTAGTCGGTTTCGGAGTCGGACTGGACGCTCTTGAGTTCGACGCCGAGCTCGTCGGCCGCCTTCGTGGCGCCCTCGAAGCCGAGCTGGTTGAAGGACTTGTCGTCGAAACCGCCCGAGTCGGACACCATGCAGGGCTGGAAGTCGATGGCTTCGCCACCGCCGTCCGTTTCTTCGGGTGCGGATGCGCAACCGGCGAGCAGTACGGCTGCACCGAACAACGCGAGGCCGCCGAGCGCGGCCTTCTTGGTCGTGACCTTCACTGTGTCCTCCAAAGACTGTCGCCCCGACCGTTCCGAGGCTCGTGCAGTCACGTTACCGAATGTTGCGGCGAGCGCCACGGCCCGAGGGGTCACGACATCCAATGGTTATCAAGACGCGATGTTCTGCTCATATGAGCAGTACGGAGACCCCCGAGAACGGGAGTGGTCAGCGACGTTCAGGAGCGCTCGGCGACTCCACGATGATCTCGCCGGCAATGATCGCCTGACGCAGCCCCTCGATCTCGCCGTCGAGCGCCGGCGGCACGAGGGTGGCGAGATCGTGGTACGGCGCGATCTCGACCCCGCCGTTCTCGAGCGTGCCGATGAACGGCTCATTGTCGAACGCCCCATCGAGCACCGCGCCGACGATCTGGACCATCGCATCCTGAGTGTTCTTCAGCACGCTCGTGAGGATTACCGGGCGCAGCTCGGCCCCGAGCGATTCGTAGCCGTCGCTGTCGACCCAGATGATCGAGACGCCGCCGCGTTCGAGTGCCGCGGCCGCCGCGCCTTCGCCGACCTGGCCTGCGACCGGCAGGATCACGTCGGCGCCCTGGTCGATGAAACTCTCGGTCAGGGTCTTGCCCTTGTTGACGTCTTCGAAGTCTCCCGTGAACGCGCCGTCTTGCGCAGCCTTGTCCCAGCCGAGCGCGCGCACCTGGGCGCCGTGCACCTCGTTGTACTTCGCGACGCCGTCGACGAAGCCGTCCATGAAGAGGGTGACCGGCGGCTGGTTGCCGCCGCCGAACGTCGCGACGACGCCCGTCTTCGAGACGCCCGCCGCGAGATAGCCGGCGAGATACGCCGCTTGCGCGGTGTCGAAGACGACCGGCTTCACGTTCTCGGCGTCGACCGTCTCATCGACGATCGCGAACGCGAGGTCGGGGTTCTTGCCCGCCTGGTCGAGCGTCGACTCGGCCAGTTCCCATCCGACGGTGACGATGAGCTCGCAGCCCGAGTCGACCGCCTGCTGCACATTCGGCGCCAGGTCTGTCTCACCCGTGGAGACGATCGCCTCGGCGGCGACGTCGTACTCGTCTTCGGCCGCCTGCAGCCCCTCCCAACTCGACTGGTTGAAGGAGCGGTCTTCGAGGCCGCCCGAGTTCGTGACCATCCGCACGCACGATTCGCTCGCCTCGCCGCCCTCACCGCCGTCGGGCGCAGGAGCGCACGAGACGAGGGCGACGGATGCCGCGACCAACGTCGCACCCGCGATGATGCTTCGACCCAGAGACATCCGGAAACCCCGCTCTCTCGCGCTCGCTAGAGCACGTCGCTCGAACCGCCGAGCCGAAGGGCATCGACGACCGCTTTGACTCGCTGCGCGTGCTCGCTCGTGGTGACGAGGAGCGCATCCGGCGTGTCAACGACGACGATATCGTGCACGCCGATCAAGCTGATGACCCGCTTCGAGCGGCTGATGACGATGCCGCTGGACGCGTCGGAGAGCACGCGGGCGTTCTCGCCGAGGATCGCGAGTTCGCCGGAGCGGCCCGCGGTGTTGAGCTTGGCGAGCGAGGCGAAGTCGCCCACGTCGTCCCACGCGAAGTGACCGCGGATGACCGCGAGGCGACCCGAGGCAGCGGCCGGCTCTGCGACCGAGTAGTCGATCGCGATCTTCTCGAGCCGCGGCCAGATGCGATCGACGGCGGGGCCGCGCGTGTCGGGGTCGTCCCACGCCGCCGCGAGTTCGACGAGACCCGCGTGCAGCTCGGGCTTGTTGCGCGCGATCTCGGCGAGGAGCGCGTCGGCCCGGGCGATGAACATGCCCGCGTTCCAGAGGTGCTTGCCGCCCGCGAGGTAGCGCTTGGCCGTTGCGAGATCGGGCTTCTCGACGAAGCTCGCGACCGCCTCGACATGCGCGGCGCCCTCGACCTCGATGGACGCCCCGCATTCGATGTAACCGAAGCCGACCGCCGGCTCGGTCGGCGTGATGCCGATCGTCGCGATGTACCCGGCCCGAGCGGCAGCGACAGCGTCGACGACGGCCGCGCGGTAGAGCGCGGTACCCGAGATCACATGGTCGGCCGCGAAGGAGCCGACGATGACGCCGGGCTCGCGGCGCTCGAGGATCGCTGCGGCGAGCCCGATCGCGGCCGTGGAGTCCCGGGGCTCGCTCTCGAGCACCACATTGTGGTCGGCGAGGCCCGGCAGCTGAGCTTCGACCGCGGCGCGATGCGCGCGACCCGTCACGACCATGATGCGGTCGGCGCCTGAGAGCGGCGCGAGGCGATCCCAGGTGTCTTTGAGGAGCGTCTGGCCCGAGCCGGTGAGATCGTGCAGGAACTTCGGCGCGTCGGCGCGGGAGAGCGGCCAGAGCCGCGATCCGACACCGCCGGCGGGGATGACGCTGTAGAAGCCGTCGATGGGGGTTGCGTCCATCAGCACAGCGTAACCGGAGTGCGTGACAGCCAGGAGAGACGAGTGCCGCGGCATCCGTTATCTCGATGTCGAGAGAGTTAGGCGCGCCTTGGCGGCGGCTCGACTGGGTGCGGGTCTACACTCGAACCGGGTCGTGTGCCCGAATCCGCCCGCGTTCGGGGCGATGCACACAGCCAAGGAGGGTTGTTCATGCCAGAGACTTCGGCGGGAACCCTGACCGCACCCGCGAAGCCCGCGAGACAGAGGCCCGGAGGCACCCTGTACCGCGGAAACGAGGGCATGTGGTCGTGGGTGCTGCACCGCATCACCGGTGTCGCGATCTTCTTCTTCCTCCTCGTGCACGTGCTCGACACGGCGCTCGTGCGAGTGAGCCCCGAGGCCTACAACGCGGTCATCGGCACCTACCAGACGCCCATCATGGGCCTCGGCGAGGTCGCCCTCGTCGGCGCGATCGTCTTCCACGCCTTCAACGGCCTGCGCATCATCCTCGTCGATTTCTGGTCGTGGGCGACCCGGCATCAGAAGCTGCTGTTCTACGTCGTCATCGCCCTCTGGGTCGTGACGATGCTGGCTTTCGCGCCGCGCCACCTCATCAACGTCTTCAGCCACTAGGGAGCCGCGGACATGACTGCCATGGAATTCTCCGATCGCCCGCGCCGCCGCGGCGTCAACCTGGAGAAGTGGGGCTGGATCTACATGCGCGCGTCGGGCGTCGTGCTGATCGTGCTCATCTTCGGCCACCTCTTCGTGAACCTCATGGTCGGCGACGGCGTGAAGGCCATCGACTTCGGGTTCGTCGGCGGCAAGTGGGCCGACCCGTTCTGGCAGTGGTGGGACGTGCTGATGCTCTGGCTCGCGCTCATCCACGGCGCCAACGGCATGCGAACGATCGTCAACGACTACACGAGCCCGGGCACCGTGCAGAAGGTGCTGAAGGGCGCCCTGTTCGCTGCCGCTGCCGTGCTCATCATCCTCGGCACCCTCGTCGTCTTCACCTTCGAGCCGTGCCCGGTGGGCGCACCCGCCGACCTGCTTCCCTCGTTCTGCGCTGCATAGGAGATCCGTGAACACCCAGAACGCCGACGCCGAGACCCAGGTCATCGACGGCGTCCACTACCACCAGTTCGACATCGTCATCGTGGGCGCCGGCGGCGCCGGCATGCGTGCGGCGATCGAGGCCGGCCCGGGCGCCAAGACCGCGGTCATCTCCAAGCTCTACCCCACCCGTTCGCACACGGGCGCTGCGCAGGGCGGCATGGCCGCGGCGCTCGCGAACGTCGAAGAAGACAACTGGGAGTGGCACACCTTCGACACCGTCAAGGGCGGCGACTACCTCGTCGACCAAGACGCGGCCGAGATCCTCGCGAAAGAGGCGATCGACGCGGTCATCGACCTCGAGAACATGGGCTTGCCATTCAACCGCACGCCCGAGGGCAAGATCGACCAGCGACGCTTCGGCGGCCACACTCGCGATCACGGCAAAGCGCCCGTGCGTCGCGCCTGTTACGCGGCAGACCGCACGGGTCACATGATCCTGCAGACGCTCTTCCAGAACTGCGTGCGGCTCGGCATCAACTTCTTCAACGAGTACTACGTGCTGGACCTCGTCATGACCGAGGTCGACGGGCCCGATGGATCGAAGACGAAGCAGCCGTCGGGCGTCGTCGCCTACGACCTCGCCTCGGGTGAGCTGCACGTCTTCCAGGCCAAGGCCGTGATCTTCGCGACCGGCGGGTTCGGCAAGATCTACAAGACCACGTCGAATGCCCACACCCTCACGGGCGACGGCGTCGGCATCATCTGGCGCAAGGGCCTGCCGCTCGAAGACATGGAGTTCTTCCAATTCCACCCGACCGGCCTCGCCGGTCTCGGAATCCTGCTCACCGAGGGTGCCCGCGGTGAGGGTGCAATCCTCCGCAACGCGAGCGGTGAGCGCTTCATGGAGCGCTACGCCCCGACCATCAAAGACCTCGCACCCCGTGACATCGTCGCGCGCTGCATGGTGCAGGAGGTCGCAGAGGGGCGCGGCGCCGGCCCCCACAAGGACTATGTACTGCTCGACTGCACCCACCTCGGTGCAGAGGTGCTCGAGACGAAGCTGCCCGACATCACCGAGTTCGCCCGTACGTACCTCGGCGTCGACCCCGTGTACGAGCCCGTGCCCGTGATGCCGACCGCGCACTACGCGATGGGCGGCATCCCGACGAACGTGGCCGCAGAGGTGCTCTCCGACAACGACACCGTCGTGCCGGGGCTCTACGCCGCCGGCGAGTGCGCGTGCGTCTCGGTGCACGGTTCGAACCGCCTCGGTACGAACTCCCTGCTCGACATCAACGTGTTCGGAAAGAGGGCAGGCAACAACGCCGTCGCCTACGTGGCGAACGTCGACTTCACCCCGCTCCCGGATGACCCGGCCGCCGCGGTGCGCGGCATGCTCGAACAGCTCCGCGACTCGAATGGCACCGAGCGCATCGCCGCGATCCGCAAAGATCTGCAAGACGAGATGGACAAGAACGCCCAGGTGTTCCGCACCGACGAGTCGCTCGAGCACGTGACGACGGTCATCGCCGCGCTCCGCGAGCGGTACAAGAACGTCGCGGTGCACGACAAGGGCCGGCGCTTCAACACCGACCTGCTCGAGGCCGTCGAACTCGGCTTCCTGCTCGACCTGGCCGAAGTCGTCGTCTACTCCGCGCGCAACCGCAAAGAGAGCCGCGGCGGCCACATGCGCGACGACTTCCCGAAGCGCGACGACGAGAACTACATGCAGCACACGATGGCGTACCTGTCGGGCGACGCGCATTCGTCCGACGCGGCCGACCACATCCGGCTCGACTGGAAACCGGTCACGATCACCCGTTACCAGCCCATGGAGAGGAAGTACTGATGAGCACTGCAACGCTCGAGAAGCCGCCGGCGGATGCGATCCAGTCGTTCACCGTCACCTTCCTGATCCGACGCTTCGACCCCGAGGTCGACACCGAACCGCGCTGGCAGGACTTCGACGTCGAGATGTTCGCGACCGACCGCGTGCTCGACGCCCTCCACAAGATCAAGTGGGAGCAAGACGGCTCGCTGACATTCCGCCGCTCCTGCGCGCACGGCATCTGCGGCTCCGACGCGATGCGCATCAACGGCCGCAACCGACTCGCGTGCAAGACGCTCATCAAAGACCTCGACATCTCCAAGCCCATCTACGTCGAGGCCATCAAGGGCCTGCCGCTCGAGAAGGACCTCATCGTCGACATGGAGCCGTTCTTCGCGAGCTACCGTGAGGTGGCGCCGTTCCTGATCGCGGGCCCAGCACCCGTAGCGGGCAAGGAGCGCGTGCAATCGGTCGCCGAGAGAGCCATCTTCGACGACACCACGAAGTGCATCCTCTGTGCGGCGTGCACCTCGTCGTGCCCCGTCTTCTGGACCGACGGCCAGTACTTCGGCCCCGCTGCGATCGTGAACGCACACCGCTTCATCTTCGACTCGCGCGATGAAGGCTCCCAGACCCGCCTCGACATCCTCAACGACAAAGAGGGCGTGTGGCGCTGCCGCACGACCTTCAACTGCACCGAGGCATGCCCTCGCGGCATCGAGGTGACGAAGGCGATCGCAGAGGTCAAGCAGGCCATCATGCGCGGTAAGCCGTAGTCCGACGCAGAGACGACGAAACGGGCCGGTGCTGATGCACCCGGCCCGCTCCTCGTGTCCAGCGCCACTCGGGATGATGTCGCCGATCGGCGAAATGCCCGGGTGCGGGTGGTGCGCTGGTTCGTCCGGCTTTCGCAGGCTTTGCCGGGCTTGTCATCTTGCTTGGCTCGAGTCTGCGGCACGCGAACGGGCTCGCCCACGGGGCGAGCGCTGAGACGCGGTCAGTGCTGGCACTGGAATCCGGATGCCCGTCGCTAGGGTTGGAGCGTGAGCGAGCGTGATGCCACCGACCGCCTGCGCGGCGGACGCAACGACGACGGCGGGCGTGAGGCGCCTCTCGCAGAGGATCCGCTCGATCTGAACGGCACGTCTCGATCGGCGAAGGAACGGTTCGACGAGTTCAGCCAGCCGATCCGCGAGCGCCTCGAAGAGCCGATCAGCAAGGTCAGCACGATCACCCAGAAGACGATGGAGCTCTTCCCGGTTCGGGTCTGGCGCCACTTCCTCAGCCGAAACGGCTTCATCCTCTCGTCGGGCATGAGCTACCAGGCGCTCTTCGCGATCTTCGCGGCGACGTACGTCGTCTTCGCCGTCGCCGGCATCTGGCTGACGGGAAGCAAGGAGACACTCGACGCCTTCGTGAGCCTGTTGAACACGTATGCCCCCGGACTCATCGGTGACGAGGGCGTCATCCACCCCGACGAACTCACCAAGATCGCCTCCTCGAGCACGAGCCTCTTCGGCTGGACGGGCGCGGTCGCCCTCGCGGGCCTGATCTGGACGGCCATCGGGTGGATCACCTACGCGCGCATGGCTGTGCGCAGCATCTTCGGGCTACCGAAGGACACCCGCGCCTACGCGCTGCTGAAGGCCCGCGATTTCCTCGCGGGGTTCGCCTTCGGCGCGATCCTCATGCTCGCGGCGGTGCTCTCAGTGGTGGCGACGTCGTTGTTCGGCTGGCTGTTCGGCCTCCTGGGCCTGCCGAGCGAGGCCGGTTGGTCGGGCTTCTTCGTGCAGTTCGGCGCGATCGTCGTCGTCTTCGTGATCGACACGCTCGCCCTCGCGGTCATGTTCCGCTTCCTCTCGGGCGCGGCCATGCCGTGGCGGCGCATGTGGGTCGGTTCGCTGCTCGGCTCCGCCGCGCTGTCGGTGCTGCAGATCCTCGGCGGCTGGCTCGTCTCGAGCGTGACGACCAACCCGCTCCTCGCCACGTTCACGGTGTTCATCGGACTTCTCCTCTGGTTCAGGCTGACGAGCATCGTGATCCTCGTCGCCGCGAGCTGGATCGCGGTCGAGGCCTCCGACGCGCACGAGTCCCTGCGCAAGGTGACACCCGAGCAACTCGCGGCGGAACAGCTCGCACAGGAGCACCGGGCCCTCGTCACCGCCGCGCGAGTGCGGGTGCGCGAGGCGCAACGGGAACTCGACACCGCCAACTGGATCGGGCGTTTCTCCGCACGACGTCGTCTCGCGAATGCCGAGCAGGAGCTTTCCGAGCTCGAGGCATCCGCTGCACCGATCGGCCCGCGATCCGACGTCGGAGGCCTCCCGTAGGATCGATCCATGCCTTCTGCGAAGCCCCTCCGTCTCGCCAGCGTCAACGTCAACGGAGTGCGTGCCGCGTTCCGAAAGGGCATGGGCGAGTGGCTCGCCGCGCGCGACGTCGACATCCTCGCGATGCAAGAAGTTCGCGCCTCGACCGAAGATCTGCAGGGGCTCCTCGGCGAAGAGTGGGACATCCTGCACGACCCCGCGACCGCCAAGGGCCGTGCCGGTGTCGCGATCGCGAGCCGCAACCGGGCGAGCATCCATCGCGTCGAACTCGGCGCGACCGATTTCGACAGCGCCGGCCGCTGGCTCGAGGCCGACTACGAGGTCGGTGACCGCATCGTCACCGTGGTCTCGGCCTACGTGCACTCCGGTGTGGTCGACACCCCGAAACAGGTCGAGAAGTACAAATTCCTCGACGCGATGGTCGAGCGGATGCCGCGGCTCGCCGAGCACTCGGCGCTCGCCGTGATCGTGGGCGACCTGAATGTCGGGCACCGCACCCTCGACATCAAGAACTGGAAGGGCAACGTCAAGCACGCAGGCTTCCTGCCCGAAGAGCGCGCCTACTTCGACCGCTTCGTCGGCGCCGAAGACGACGAGTCATACAACGCGGGCGCCGGGCTCGGCTGGGTCGACCTCGGCCGCCGATTCGCCGGCGAGGTCGACGGCCCCTACACCTGGTGGTCGCAGCGCGGCAAGGCCTTCGACACCGACACGGGCTGGCGTATCGACTACCAGCTCGCGACCCCAGCGCTCGCCGAGACCGCGGTCTCGTACGTCATCGATCGTGCCGACGCCTGGGACAAGCGATGGTCCGACCACGCCCCCGTGGTCGTCGACTACGCCATCTGACCTGCCGCACCGCGGCCGCACTCTCGAAGGAACCCCATGACTGCCAAACCCCGCCTCTACTCGGGCATGCAACCCTCCGCCGACTCGCTGCACGCCGGCAACTACATCGGCGCCCTGTTGCAGTGGAAAGAGCTCCAGTCGACGCACGACGCCTTCTTCTCCGTCGTCGACATGCACGCCATCACCGTGGCTCAAGACCCCGCCGAACTCCGTGAGAAGACCCGGCGCACGGCCGCGCAGTACATCGCAGCGGGCATCGACCCCTCGAGCTCGACGCTCTACGTGCAGTCGCACGTGCCTGCGCATGCCCAGCTCGCCTGGGTGCTCAACACGATCACCGGCTTCGGCGAAGCCGGACGCATGACGCAGTTCAAAGACAAGTCGCAGCGGCAGGGGGCAGATGCCACGAGCGTCGGCCTCTTCGCCTACCCCGTGCTCATGGCCGCCGACATCCTGCTCTACCAGACCGAGATCGTGCCCGTAGGTGACGACCAGAAGCAGCATGTGGAGCTCACGCGCGATCTCGCTGCGCGGTTCAACACGCGCTTCGGCGCCGACACCTTCGTCTTGCCCGAGCCCGTCATCCAGCGCGAGACGGCGCGCATCTACGACCTGCAGAATCCGACGTCGAAGATGTCGAAATCGGGTGAGACGCCGGCCGGCATCCTCTGGCTGCTCGACGAGCCTTCCGCCACTGCGAAGAAGATCATGCGCGCCGTGACCGATACCGATGGCGAAGTGCGCTTCGACCGTGAGCACAAGCCGGGCGTCTCGAACCTCCTCACGATCTTCTCCGTGCTCTCGGGCCGCACGATCGGCGACATCGAGCAGGAGTTCGCCGGTCGCGGGTACGGCGACTTCAAGAAGGCGCTCGCCGAGGTCGTCGTGGGCGAGTTCGAGCCGATCCGCTCCCGCGTTCTCGAGCTGCTCGACGATCCCGCCGAGCTCGACCGCCTGCTCGCCGTCAACGCCGACCGAGCGAGCGAGGTCGCCGAGACCACTCTCGCGACGGTGTACGACCGCGTCGGGTTCCTCCGGCGCTTGCGCTGAACATGCTGCCCGTCGTGCTCAGTACCGAGCGACTCGTGCTCGACCTCCCGGCCGAGGGCGACATCGAACTCGTGGCGCGGTACTGCACCGATCCGTTGTTCCTCCGGTATCTCACGACCCCGTGGCCGTACACGACCGACCACGCCAGGGCATTTCTCGTGGAGTATGTACCCGAGGCCTGGGCTTCGGGCGATGAGCTCACGTGGGCGCTTCGGCGCGGCGTCGCCGAGCCGATTCTCGGAATCGTCGGGTTGCGTCGCGGCAACGAGATCGGCTTCTGGCTCGGCGCCGAGCACCGTGGCACCGCTCTCATGGCCGAAGCGGTGGCCGCGGTCTGCGAGTGGACGCTCGCGACCGCATCGCTCGGCGCCGAGTCGGTGCTCTGGCGTGCGAACGAAGGCAATCTGGCCTCGGCTCACGTCGCGCGTGCCTCGGGCTTTCGGCGCACGGCCCCGAGAATCGCCACCGTGCCCGGGCGTGACGGCCGAATCCTGCCGGCCTGGCATGCCGAACGCAGAGCCGTCGTCGACTCCGACGCGTTCGCGAGCTGGGAGCCGATCCTCCGGAGTGGCACGTGATCGAGCGATCCGAGCCCCGCGCCGGGTCGCCGGTCGTGCTCTTCGACCTCGACGACACCCTCATGGCGCACCGTGAGGCGGTCAGCACCGGCATCGCACTGCACATGCGGGAGCGGGCATACGACGGCGACCTGGCCGCGGCTTCGACCTTCTGGCATGAGCTCGAAGAGCAGCACTACCACTCCTACCTCGCGGGCCGGCTGACGTTCGAGGGACAACGTCGCGCTCGAGCCCGCGACTTCGCGATCGCACACGGCGACGAACTCGACGAGCTCGCGGCGGGCGCCTGGTTCGACCGGTACTTCGAGCGTTATCGCGAGTCCTGGGCGCTGCACGACGACGCACTTCCGGCACTCGATGCGATCGCCGCGGTTGTTCCCCGGGTGCGATTCGGCGTGATCACGAACGGCGAGCTCGACTTCCAGCTCGCCAAGCTCGAACGACTCGGCATCCGCAACCGATTCGAGCACGTCATCGCGTCAGGCGACGTCGGCGTGACGAAGCCCGATGCCGAGATCTTCCGCATCGCGCTCGAGCGCTTCGCTGCCGAGGCACCCGTCGGTCGCGCGGCATACGTCGGCGACCGGCTCGTCACTGATGCCGTGGGCGCGAGCGAAGCGGGGCTCATCGGCGTGTGGCTGAATCGGCACGGCATCGAGGCGGCAGGCGCGATTCCGACGACGGATGCCGCGGCATCCGCTGTGCTCGAGATCGCCTCGCTCGCCGAACTGCCGGCGCTGCTTGCTCCGCGCCTGCTCGACTGAGGCGCACGCAGGCCCGTTTCGCGCGAGCGGCGATGCCGCTCTGCGCACGGGTGCCATCGCTCCCCGAACACGGGAATGGGCCGGGCGCACCCCCATGCGCCCGACCCGTCCTCCCACCGTAACCTGCAGCCCGCTGTATGACGCGGCATCGCGTCATCACCCGATCGACATCCTCCGGTCGTCATTTCAGCCGGTCAGACCGCTCGGAGCGCTTCCGTCGGCGAAAGCCTGGCCGCTCGCAACGCCGGGTAGAGTCCGGCGACGACGCCGACGATGAGTGCCGCGGCAGGTCCGCCGACGAGCACCTCGATCGGCAGCACGACGACGCTCTGCTTCGTCGCCGCGTAGCCGACCACCGCGAGCCCGCCGATCGCGGCACCGGCGAGCCCGCCGAGCAGCGCGAGGATCGCCGCCTCAGTGAGGAACTGGCTCGCGATCTGACCCGGTCGTGCGCCGAGGGCACGGCGGAGCCCGATCTCGCCACGCCGTTCGAGCGCTGCCACGACCATCGTGTTGGCGATGCCGATGCCGCCGACGAGGAGGGCGATCGCTGCGAGGCCGACCGCGAGCGACGAGAGCGTCGCGTCGGCACTCGCTCGAGCACCGACCAGCTCGGAGAGGCTCGAGACGCTGAGGTACGGCGAGTAGGGGTTCGCCGCACGGGCGAGCGAGGGGCGAACGGACTCGACTTCGCCCGGCAGGCTCCGTACGAAGACGCTCTCGATGCGCGAGGCCTGCTCGGCGTCGATGAGGGCGGCCGGGTCGATCGAGGGCTGTGGCCATCGCTGCGCCGCCCACTCCTGTCCGACGAAGGCCATCGAGTCGAGTTCACTCGCGAGTCCGACCGGCTCGAGCACGCCGATGACGGCGTGCCACTCGCCACCGATCCAGACGCGCCGGCCGAGCTCGTCCACGCCGAGGCGGGCCGCCGTGGTCGCGCCGAGCACCGTCGTCGGCAGCGAGGCGCTCGCCGCGTCGAACCAGACGCCGTCGGCAACCCGCCCGCCGAGCGCGTCGAGCAGGTCGAGGTTCACGGCGCGCACGCCGAGTCCGCCGGTCTGCGCGGCCGGCACGATCGAGGTGCGATACACGGCAGCGGCATCCGCTACCTTCTCGATGACTCCGACGGCGTCGACACCGTCGACCCGGTCGACCATCTCGGCGGCCGTCGACGGGATTGCGACAGGGTCCCCGGCGGGATCCATATCGGGCTGGATCACGAGGAGATTGGCGCCCTGACGGTCGAGTTCCGCGAGCAGCTGCGCTCGATCGGATGCCGCGATGCCCGTGATCGCGGTGAGCGAAGCGATGCCGATCGCAATGCCGAGGGCCGACAGGGCGGTGCGCAACGGGCGGCTGCGAGGCCCGGCGACCGCGGTGCGCAGGAGTTCGAGGGCGCTCAGCCGCCGTGGCTTGGTCGCGCGCGTCATCGGAGGGCCTCGGTCGTCACGATGCGCCCGTCGTGGAGCCCGACTCGGTGGTCGAGAGACCGGGCGATCGATTCGTCGTGCGTGATCACGACGACGGCGGCGCCGTCTGCTGCCGCTTCGCGGAGGAGTTCGACGATGCCCGCTCCCGTGGTGGAGTCGAGCGCGCCGGTCGGTTCATCGGCGAAGAGCACATCGGGCCCGCCGACGAGTGCCCGGGCGATCGCGACGCGCTGTTGTTCCCCACCGGAGAGTTCGCCGGGCCTGTGACGCAACCGGTGGCCGAGTCCCACGCGCTCGAGAGCGTCCCTCGCCCGGCTTCGCCGCTCGACGATGCCGCCTCCGGCATACAGGAGGCCGGTCGCCACGTTGTCGAGCGCGTTGACCGCCGGCAGCAGGAAGAACTGCTGGAACACGAATCCGAACCGCTCGGCGCGCAGTGCTGCTCGCGCCGATTCGTCGAGTTGCCCCGTCGCGATGCCGGCAACGACGACCTCCCCCGAGCTCGGCCGATCGAGCGTGCCCATGATCGAGAGCATCGTGGTCTTGCCCGAACCCGATGCACCGACGACGGCTGTGAGCTCCCCCGGGTGCACCCGCATCGACACCTCGTGCAGCACTTCGACGGGCGGATGCCCCGGGTACGTCTTGCTCACCGAGCGCAGCTCGATCACCGCGGCGCTCATGCGCCGACCACGACTTCCTCGCCGGCCTCGAGCGGGTCCAGGTCGTCGCCGCCGCTCGAGACGATCTGCACCCGGGCGTCGGCGATGAGGCCGATCTCCACGGGGATGCGCACGGCCTCGCCGCCGCGCACCACGTCGAGCGCGTAGCCGTCGTCACCTGCGGCGAGCAACGCCGTCACCGGCACGACGAGTGCGTCATCGACGGTCTCCTCGCCGAGTTTCATCCGCACGCTCGATGGGCCGACCGCGGTGAGCGGCTCCTGCGACTCGGCGTCGACGACCGCAAGCGCAGGCTCGTCCTCGGACTGCTCGTCGGTCGCGGGCACCGCGGGCTCGATCGACTGCACGGTGCCGGCCACCTCCGCACCGTCCTTCAGGGTGAGGATCACCGGCGTGCCGGCCGCGATCTCACGCTCCTGCGCATCGGTGAGGTCGGCGTAGCCGCGGAGCGTCGTCGCGGTGTACTCGAGCACGACGCCCCCGTCGCCTTCGGCGAGCCGCTTCACGAGCGAGTCGACGCGGATCGACGGTGCGTCGACCGCGACGATCGCACCCTGGGCGACTTCGCCGGTCTTCTCGACGCCGAGGGCGGCCTGCCACGCCTTCACTGCTGCAGCGGTGTTCGCGGTGAACTCCTCATCGATGTCGAGGTCGATGCCTGCGGTGAAGCCGAGGTCGGCGAGGTTCTGCTCGAGTTGGCGCACATCGGCGCCGTCGGTCATGCCGAGTTGCAGCGGCCGCCAGAACGGTCGCTCGCCGCGGAACAGCACCACCGGCGCGCCGCTCGCCTCGTAGAGACGCTGCCCGATTGCGACCACCTCGCCGGCAGTCGGCAGGGCGGTCACGACGCCGGCTCCGGCGCCCTCGAGTTCGACCGCGTCACCGTAGCTCAGCACACCCGACAGCAGCAGACCGCTCGTGAGCGAGACGCGTTCGGCAGGGCGAGTGATGAGATCACTCGATGCCGATGGCGGCGACCCACCGGGGCCCGCGGACCACATCCAGCCGACGAGACCGACCCCGGCGAGCGCCAGTACGGAGGCGCTCGCGGCGGCCGTGACCGTGCGCCGGCGCTTCGACGTGTTCATCACTCGCTCGCTTGCATCGACATGCTGAGGCCGTTGTCGGTGAGCTCGGGGAAGTCTTCGAACACAGCCCCGAGGTCTTCGGGCGCACCGGCCTCGAGCCTGATCGCGAGCGGCGCATCGCTGTCGGCGAGTTCCGTCGAGCACGTCGTGAGCAGCTCGCGGAGGGTCGCTGCGTCGAGACTCGCCGGAATGACCATCGCACCGTCGGCAGGGTCTGGGAAGTCCGCGACGCCGTTCTCGCGGGCGCATGCTGCGAAGGCGAGCTGCAGTTCCGTCTGGGCGGCGAGCACCTCGGGGTCTGCCTCCGGCCCGCCGGGTCCCATGTCGGAGGTGGGCTGCTCGAACTCGGGCACCTCGGCCTCGCAGTCGGCGTAGACGGGCGCGATGCCGTACTCCTCGGGGAAGCCCTCCGCCGAGTCGACACCCTGGTAGACGGCGTCGTCGATGACGATCAGCGACGACGATCCCGACCCGCCTTTCGGCGGTGCCTCCTGCGCCTCGAGCTTTCCCTCGGCATCGACCTCGATCGGCACCTTGACGAGCACCCGCCCGTCGTGTTCATCGGTGCGCGCGTCGAGCCCGCCCGCTTGGAGGCACGCGACGAAGCGCTCCGTCGCGGCGTCGACGCCGGGACTCTCCTCGGGTTCGGGCGAACCGCCCGCGCACGCCGTGAGTAGCAAGCTCGCAGTGACGGCGACCGCGGCGAGTCTCGCGAACGCCGGTCGGTGTGTTATTCGGTACATGGCTGTCTCCTCATCGGTGACTCATCGGTGGACTACAGCCAGTTCTAGGCTCGAGGGTGTTCGCTCACCGTCATGGCCCGGCAAACGCGCGGCAAACGCCGCGAGGGGCAGAATCGACGCGAGGAACGGAATCGAGGCGGGAGGACCGATGCGCGTGCTGATCGTCGAAGACGAGGCCGAACTCGCAGAGACGCTCGCCGAGGGTCTGCGGCTCGACGGCTTCGGAGTCGGCGTCGCACCCGACGGCGCAGAAGCGCTCCGCCGGCTCGCCGACGGCGACTTCGATGTCGTGCTCCTCGACCGCGATCTGCCGGTGCTGTCGGGTGACGCGGTCTGCCGCACACTCGTCGCGCAGCGGCATCCGGCGCGCATTCTGATGCTCACCGCCGCCGGCGCCGTCTCGGACCGCGTGCGGGGCCTCGATCTCGGAGCCGACGACTATCTGGCGAAGCCGTTCGCCTACGTCGAGCTGCTCGCGCGCATCCGCGCCCTCGGTCGACGGCGAGCGGATGCCGCAGCCGACGTGCTGCTCGAGCGCGGCGGCGTGCGACTTGACCCGGTGCGTCGACTCGCCGAACGCGAGGGCCGGCCGATCCGGCTGACCCGTCGGGAGCTCGCCGTGCTCGAGGCGCTGCTCGTCGCCGACGGAGGCTACCTCACGGCGAGTCGGCTGCTCGATCTCGCCTGGGACGAACGCGGCGATCACACCGCGGCGACCGTGCGGCTCGCGGTGCACACCTTGCGCAAGAAGCTCGGCCACCCGTGGCTGATCGACAATGTGCCCGGCCTGGGCTATCGGATCGAGTGAACATGTCCCATCAGGACCCCACCGTCGGCATCCGCCCGTCGAGGACCGGCCGCGCCTCGCCACGACGGTGGAGCTTTCGCACCCGGCTCACGCTCACGATCGCGTCGATCTTCGTGGCGGGCGGCGTCGTACTGCTCACCGTGCAGTTCCTGCTCGTACAGGGCTTCTTCGACTCTGCATCGACGGGCGCGATGTGCACGAGCGTGCAGACGACGGATGCCGCGGGCGGCACCGGAACCCAGGGCAACTGCGTCGTGCTCGAGGACGGCGAGGGTCCGTTCACAGGTTCACGGGACATGGTGACCGAAGGCGGAGAGTCGATCTCGCCCGAGAAGCTCGAGGCGACGCTCGACCGGTTCTCGGTCGCCCTGTCGGAGGAGGTGCTCGGCAGTCTGCTCATCGGATCGCTTGCCGTGCTCGCCGTCTTCGCCGTGATCGCCACTCTGCTCGCCGGATGGCTCGCGCGGCGCTCGCTCAGCCGCATTTCAGAGGTCACAGCGCTGACGCGGCGCATCACCACCGACGATCTGGATCGCCGACTCGACCTCACCGGCCCCGATGACGAGATCAAGGAGCTCGGCGACACGATCGACGGCATGCTCGACCGGCTGCACACGGCGTTCGAAGCCCAGGACCGGTTCATCCAGAATGCGTCGCATGAACTCCGCACCCCGCTCACGGTGACGCGGGCGGCGTTGGAGATCCCGCTCGAGCAGGGGCGCGTGCCCACGGAGCTCCAGCCGGCGGTGCGGCGAGCGTTGTCGGCCAACGCCCACAGCGAGCGGCTCATCGCAGCACTGCTGCTGCTCGCGAGAGGGCGGCTGCAGGCGGCCGAGCACGATCACCTCGACGTCGGGGCACTGGTGTCGTCCGAGACGGCCGTGCTGGCATCCGAGGCGGCCGCTCGCGGTGTGCACGTCGAACTGGATGCGCCGCTCGATTGGACGGCCATCGGCGACCAGGAGCTCGTGCGTCTCGCAGTGCGGAACATCCTCGACAACGCCGTGCGTTACAACGACGAGCGGGGGCTCGTGCAGGTGCGGCCGGATGCGGACGGGAGCGGTGTCGTCGTCGAGAGCACCGGGCGCGAGCTCGATGATGGGGAGGTGGCGGCGCTCGGCGAGCCCTTCTTCCGTGGTGAGGACTCTCGTCGCGCCGACCGGGCGGGCTTCGGGCTCGGCTTGTCGATCGTGCGCGCCGTCGCGGCGGCGCACGGAGGTTCGCTCGAGCTCCGACCGAGGGCCGGGGGCGGCCTCATCGCGGTACTGAGACTGCCCCCGGATCGGGCCTGACCAGAAGTCAGACGACGTCGGCGTCGACCCAGTCGAGGGTCTTCGAGACGGCTTTCTTCCAGTTGCGGTCGAGTCGGGCACGCTCCGCGTCATCCATCGACGGAGTCCAGCGCTTGTCCTCCTGCCAGTTGGCGCGAAGCTCGTCGAGGCTCGACCAGAAGCCGACCGCGAGGCCCGCAGCGTAGGCGGCGCCGAGGGCCGTCGTCTCGGCCACGACCGGACGAACGACCGGCACGCCGAGGATGTCGGCCTGGAACTGGAGCAGCGTGTCGTTCGCGGTCGCACCGCCGTCGACGCGGAGCTCGGTGAGGTCGACGCCGGCATCGGCGTTCACGGCCTCGATGACGTCCCGCGTCTGGAACGCGATCGCCTCGAGTGCAGCACGGGCGATGTGGCCCTTGTTCACGAAGCGGGTCAGGCCGAGGAGTGCGCCGCGGGCGTCGGGGCGCCAGTACGGTGCGAACAGGCCTGAGAATGCCGGCACGAAGTACGCACCGCCGTTGTCGTCGACCGACTTCGCGAGCTCTTCGATCTCGGCGGCAGAGGAGATGAGGCCGAGGTTGTCGCGCAGCCACTGGATGAGCGAACCGGTGACGGCGATCGAACCCTCGAGCGCGTAGTGCACCGGCTGGTCGCCGAGCTTGTAACCGACGGTCGTCAGCAGCCCGTTCTTGGAGTGGACGATCTCTTCGCCGGTGTTGAAGATCAGGAAGTTGCCGGTGCCGTAGGTGTTCTTCGCCTCGCCCGTCTCGAACGCGGCCTGACCGAACGTCGCAGCCTGCTGGTCGCCGAGGATGCCGGCGATCGGCGTCTCGCGCAGCAACGAGTGCTCATTGGCCATGCCGTAAACCTCGGAGGACGACTTGATCTCGGGCAGCATCGAGCGGGGCACACCGAAGGCGGCGAGGATCTCGTCATCCCACGCGAGGGTCTCGAGATCCATGAACATCGTGCGGCTCGCGTTCGTGACATCCGTCGCGTGCACACCCCCCTCGACGCCGCCGGTCAGGTTCCAGAGCACCCAGGAGTCGGTCGTACCGAACAGCAGGTCACCGGCTTCGGCCTTCTCACGCGCACCCGGCACGTTCTCGAGAATCCACACGATCTTCGTACCCGAGAAGTACGTCGCCAGCGGCAATCCCACCTTCGCCTTGAAGCGCTCGACCCCGCCGTCGGCCGCGAGCCGGTCGACGATCGCCTGCGTACGCGTATCTTGCCAGACGATCGCGTTGTAAACCGGCTCGCCGGTGTTCTTGTCCCACACGACGGCGGTCTCGCGCTGGTTCGTGATGCCCACCGCCGCGATGTCGTGCCGGGTCAGGTTGGCCTTGCCGAGGGCTTTGCCGATCACCTCGCCCGTATTGCGCCAGATCTCGGCGGGGTCGTGCTCGACCCAGCCTGCCCTCGGGAAGATCTGCTCGTGCTCGAGCTGCCCGGTCGAGACGATCGACCCGGCCTTGTCGAAGATGATCGCGCGCGACGAGGTCGTGCCCTGATCGATCGCGAGAATGTAGTCAGCCATCTGAGAACTCCGTTGCTGTCAGTGAAGCGGGGTGAACGGTGAAGGGGAAGCGGATGCCGCAGCTCAGCCGATGAGCGGTAGCAGCGGGATCGCCGCCCAGCCGGCGACCAGGCCGCCGAGCAAAGGGCCGACGACCGGCACCCACGAGTACGACCAGTCGCTGCCGCCCTTGCCCCTGATCGGCAGCAGGGCGTGCGCGATGCGCGGGCCGAGGTCACGTGCCGGGTTGATCGCGTAGCCGGTCGGGCCACCGAGCGACGTGCCGATGACGATCACGATCAGTGCGACGGGCAGCGCACCGAGCGCCGCGAGCCCGCCGTCGCCCTGGCGACCGCCGCCGAAGCCGATCACGACGAAGACGAGTACGAAGGTGCCGATGAACTCGGTGACGAGGTTCCAGCCGTACGAGCGGATGGCGGGGCCGGTCGAGAAGACGCCGAGCTTGTTGCCTGCCTCGGGTTCGGCGTCGAAGTGCTGCTTGTATGCGAGCCAGACGAAGACCGCTCCGATGATCGCGCCGATCATCTGTGCGGTGATGTAGGTGGCCACGGACAGGGGGTTCACCGGAACGCCGGATCCGAACTCGGTCGCGCCGTTGGCGACGAGACCGACTGTGACGGCGGGGTTGAGGTGGGCACCCGAGGCGTACGACACGATGACGCCGGCGAAGACCGCGAGGCCCCAGCCGATGTTGATCATGAGTGTGCCGCCGCCGAAGCCCTTCGTCTTCGCGAGGATGACGTTCGCGACGACGCCGCAGCCGAGGAGCACGAGCATCGCCGTGCCGACGAGTTCGGACAGGAAGACGATTCCGAGATTGTCCACATTGACCTTCTTTCTTGGGGTGTGGTGCCGGCCTCCGAGACGACCGGCATCGGGAGGCTCCGTCGAAGCTATCTGGCGATTCGGCCCTGAACGTGCCGATTCCGGTGCACATCCGTGCAGATTGCGGCGCCGGCGATCGAGCGCGACGAGAAAGGCAGCGAGCCCTTGCAACGGGATCTCGAGACGTTCGCCGTGTTCACTACTCGATCAACGGGCAGACGCTCGCGGCGCTCGCTCCTCGATCAACGGAGTACGGATGCCTCGAGCTCGACCCCGTGGCGCTCGGCGAGCAGCTCCTGCGTGCCGGCCGTCTCGACGGCGCGACGCTCGAAGTCCCAGCCGAGCTCGGTGCCGACGACTTCGGCGAGTTCCTCGAGCAGCGGCGCCGTCAGCGCGCCGGTGAAGGCGATGCTCGTGCGGCGCAGCACGACGTCGGCGAGGTGCACGACCCGCTCGGTGCCGGCGAGCCAGGCGATCTCGCGCCGGCTGTAGCCCGAGTGGTGCTCGAGGGGTTCGTCCTGCTCGCCCTCGATCGAAGCGATGAAGGCCTCTGCGCGGGTGCCGTAGCGCTCGAGCAGCTCCTCGGCGCGGAGGCGCCCGACCTCGTCGCCGTGGGTGACCGTCCAGACGCGACGGGCGTCGTCGGTCGTCGGATACCCGGCGCCGCCGCCGATCGCGAGGCCGGCGGTCGAGCGAGTGCGTTCATGGCCGAGCAATTGGAGCACCTCGTTCGAGAGGTGTTCGGCGAGGGCGCGGAAGGTCGTCCACTTTCCGCCGACGAGGCTCAGCAGGGTCGTGCCGGGGCGTTCCGGGACATCCGCTCGCTCGATGCGGTAGTCGCGGGAGACGAAGCCCGGCGCCTCATCGTCGTGACGCGGCAGCGGGCGCACGCCCGCGAAGCGGAAGACGATCTGCGAGCGGTCGACGTGCACCGCTGGGAAAACGTGCGCGATGAGTTCGAAGAAGTAGTCGACCTCGGCCTCGGTGCACACGGCGGGCTCTCGCATGTCGTGTTCGAGATCGGTCGTGCCGACCATGACCTTGCCCTTCAGCGGATAGATCAGCACGATGCGACCGTCTTCGTGCTCGAAGAAGATCTCCCGGCCGCCGGTCGCCGCGAGCAGCTCGTCGTTGTCGAGCACGATGTGCGAGCCCTTGGTGCCGCCCATGAAGGCGCTCGGGCGGCCGAGCTCCTCATTGGTGAGGTCGGTCCAGGGGCCCGAGGTGTTCACGACGACGTCGGCGGCGACGTCGAACTCCGCGCCGGTGAGCGTGTCGCGGAGGCGCACGCCCCGCTCGCCCATACCGACGGCTTCGAGGTAGTTCGCGGCGCGGGCGTGCACGCCCGCCGCGACGCCGTCGAACAGCACGTCGAGCGCGAGCCGCTCGGGGTCGTGCATGCTCGCGTCGTAGTAGGTCGCGGTGTACTTGAGGTCAGGGTTCAGGGCGGGCAGCTCGGCGAGCGAGCGCTTGCGCCCGTGGAAGCGGTGCCGTGGCACCTGGCCGCCGCCCCGCGAGAAGGAGTCGTAGATCACGAGGCCCGTCTTGATGAGCGCAGCGCCGCGCTCGGTGGGCTTGCCGGCCTTGTGGGTGAGGAAGCGCAGCGGCGCCGAGAGGATGCCCGAGAAGGTCGAGAAGATCGGCACGGTCGTCTCGAGCGGCTTCACGTAGTGCGGCGCGATGCGGATGAGCGCGTTGCGCTCGGTCACGGACTCCTTCACGAGCCGGAACTCGCCGTTCTCGAGGTAGCGGATGCCGCCGTGGATCATGTGCGACGACGCAGCGGATGCCCCCGAGACGAAGTCGCCCCGTTCGACGAGCACGACGTCGACACCCTGCAGTGCGAGGTCGCGGAACGTCGCGATGCCGTTGATGCCGGCCCCGATGATGAGCACGGATGCCCGCGGCCGGGTGCGGATGGCTGCGACATCCGTTCGCTCGCCGCTCGAGTACGGGCGGGGCTGGGTCGGGGTCGTCTGCTGCGGAGACAAGTTGTCCTTCTCGGGTGTGGAACGGCGGCTTGCACGAGCATGCCTGGTGTGGATGAATACATCGTGAACACGTCGGAACGCATTTGCAAGCCGAGTGAACAAACGTGCAAGGATGAGAGGGATGAGCGAGCAGCACACCACCCCCGACGTCGAGGGCACCGAATCGGTGCCGGGCAAGACGCGCGACGCGCTTCGGGCGGCGCATCTCTACTACATGCAGGACCTCACGATGGATGCCATCGCACACGAGCTGCACACGTCGAGATCATCGGTGTCGCGCCTGCTCAGCCATGCGCGCGCCAGCGGCCTGGTCGAGATCTCCATCCACTCACCGCTCGATCTGCCGAGCCACATCGAGCAGGAGATCCTCGAGCGATTCGAGGTCGGCGCGCATGTGATCCCCGTGCCCGACCATGCGAGCGACGTCGATCGGCTCGACCGCGTCGCGCTCTCGGCTGCACGAATTCTCGGCCGGTTCGTCGACTCGAACCAGACCATCGGCATCGCATGGGGCTCGACGATGAGCGCGATGAGCCGCCACCTCGTGCCGAAGGCCGTGCACAACTCCGAGGTCGTGCAGCTGAACGGCGCCGGCAACGGCCGTACGACGGGCATCGTCTACGCGAGCGAACTGCTGCGCCGCTTCGGCGACGCGTTCGGTGCACGGGTGCAGCAGTTCCCCGTGCCCGCCTTCTTCGACGACCCCGAGACCCGCCGCGCCTTCTGGCGTGAGCGCAGCACACGTCGCCTCCTCGAGCTGCAGGAACGCATGGACGTCGCGCTCTTCGGCGTCGGATCCCCCTTCGCCGAGGTGCCGAGCCACGTCTACCAGGGCGGCTATCTCGAGCGCGCCGACTACCAATCGCTCTCCCGCGACGGTGCGGTCGGCGACGTCGCGACCGTCTTCTATCGCGCCGACGGCTCGACCGACGGCATCGCCCTGAACGAACGTGCGACGGGCCCCGACTTCGCGGTGCTGCGGCGGACGCCCCGCCGAATCTGCGTCGTCTCGGGGCGCGCGAAGCTCCCGAGCCTGCGCGGCGCACTCGCCGCCGGGCTCATCACCGACCTCATCGTCGACGAGGGCACCGCGCGTGCGCTCGTCGAGACTCCGAGTGACGGGGAATAGCTGGGCGCCGCAAGCGTTGATCTAGAATCGATGACAGAAACGTGCTCCGGGGTCGGTGTAAGTCCGAACCGGCGGTGACAGTCCGCGAACTGCGAGCGCGAGGCCGAGAGGCCCCGCACCCGCGGTCGAACCGGTGGAATTCCGGTACCGACGGTGAAAGTCCGGATGGGAGGCGCACGTGTCGGCGGAGCTGTGCCCCGTCGGCGCACGAAGTCGACGACACGGTCGGCAACGCCCAGCACCCCGGAGCCTTGAGACAGGATCACGGATGAGTGCAGGCGAACCTACGGCAGTGGATGTTGCGGCGATGCGTCGCGCGCTCGAACTCGCCGCCCTCGGCCCGGCTCGCGGGGTGAACCCGCGCGTCGGCTGCGTCATCCTCTCTCCCGGCGGGGATGTCATCGCCGAAGGATGGCATCGCGGAGTCGGCACGGCGCACGCCGAGGTCGACGCCCTCTCGAAACTCGCACCCGAAGCAGCCCGGGGGGCCACGGCGGTCGTCACTCTCGAGCCCTGCAACCACACGGGACACACGGGCCCCTGCGCCGTGGCGCTCATCGAAGCGGGCGTCGCCCGCGTCGTCTATGCCGTCGCGGACCCGGGCGACCACTCCTCCGGCGGCGCCGAACGTCTGCGCTCGGCCGGGGTCGAGGTCGACTCGGGCGTGCTCGTCGACGAGGTCGAGGCGATGCTCGACGACTGGCTCTTCGCCGCCCGTCACCACCGCCCGCACGTCACTGTGAAGTGGGCGTCGAGCCTCGACGGCCGCGCCGCCGCCGCTGACGGCACCAGCCAGTGGATCACCGGCCCCCAGGCGCGAGCCGACGTGCACCGACGGCGCGCCGCCGCCGACGCGATCGCGGTCGGCACGGGCACCGTGCTCGCCGACGACCCCTCGCTCACCGCGCGGGATCCTGGCGGCCGGTTCTTCGAGGCGCAGCCGGTGCCCGTCGTCTTCGGCCGGCGCGAAGTGCCGTCGGATGCCGCGATCACCCGCCACCCGCAAGCGCCCCTGTTCTTCGAGGGCACCGACCTGCCCGCCGATCTCGCGGAGCTCGCGCGCCGCGGCATCCGCTCGCTCTTCATCGAAGGCGGCCCGACGCTCGCGAGCGCGTTCATCGCCGCCGGGCTCGTCGACGAACTGCTCGTCTACCTCGCGCCTGCACTCATCGGCGGCCCGCGCCTCGCCCTCGGCGAGCTCGGCGTCGCGTCGATCGACGCCGCGCTCCGCTTCGACTTCGCCGCCATCGAACGGCTCGGCGACGACCTCCTGCTCGTCGCGCGCCCCATACCTACGGAAGGGAACTGACATGTTCACCGGAATCATCGAGGAACTCGGCACCATCACGCGCATCGAGCGCACGGCCGACGCCGCGCGCCTCACGGTGCGCGGCCCGCTCGCCGTAGAGGGCGCGAAGCACGGCGACTCGATCGCCGTATCGGGCGTGTGCCTCACGGTCGTCGACTTCGACACCGAGGGATTCACCGCGGATGTGATGGCGCAGACCCTCGTGATGTCGACGCTCGCCGACGCCGAAGACGGGCTCGCGGTGAACCTCGAGCGCGCTGCCCGCGTCGGTGATCGCATCGGCGGCCACATCGTGCAGGGCCACATCGACGGCACCGCCGAAGTGCTCGAGGTGCGACCGGGCGAGGCGTGGCGGGTCATCCGCTTCTCGCTCGATCTCGCGCACGCGCCGCTCGTCGTCGACAAGGGATCGATCGCGATCGACGGCGTCTCACTCACGGTCAGCGCCGTCGGCGACGAGCCCGACGGTTCCTGGTTCGAGGTGTCGCTCATCCCCGAGACGCTCACGGCGACGACACTCGGCAGCCGCGTCGTCGGCGATCGCGTGAACATCGAGACCGACATCCTCGCCAGGCAGGTCGAGCGGATGCTGCGATTCGACGCTCGATCGCGAGCCGACGAGGTGCAGCCGCGCTCCTCGGTCATCGGGTTCCAGGCAGCGCCGCTCTCGGCGCCCGGGCTCGGGCTCGGGCTCGGGCTCGGGCTCGGTGCGCAGTCGACAGGGGGTGCCGCATGAGCCTCGCCACGATTCCCGAGGTGCTCGACGCGCTCCGCGCCGGCAAGCCCGTGATCGTCGCCGACGACGAAGCGCGTGAGAACGAAGGCGACGCGATCATGGCGGCCGAGTTCGCGACGCAGGAGTGGATCGCGTGGATGGTGCGCCATACGAGCGGCTACCTCTGCGCGCCGATGCCCAACGAACTCGCCGACCGGCTCGCGCTGCCGCTCATGACCGAGCGCAGCGAAGATGCGCGCGGCACCGCGTACACGATCACCGTCGACGCCGCCGACCGCTCCTCCACCGGTATCTCGGCCTCCGACCGGGCGCACACGCTGCGCGTGCTCGCCGACCCCGCATCCACGCCCGACCGGCTGATCCGGCCGGGGCACGTCATCCCGCTGCGGGCGGTCGACGGCGGTGTGCGCGAGCGTGCCGGTCATACCGAGGCGGCCGTCGACCTCATGCGTCTCGCGGGTCTCACGCCCGTCGGTGTCATCGGCGAGATCGTCGCCGACGACGGCGAGATGATGCGGCTACCGGGACTCATCGATCTCGGCGAGCGCGAAGGTCTGCCGGTCACCACCGTCGCCGCGCTCATCGACTGGCTCGAGCGGCACCACCCCGGCTACGATCTCGCGGCGACGCTGCCCGCGGCCTCCGTGCCAGAATCCTCCTCCGTCGACTTCGAGGTCGAGACCGCCCTGCCGACGGAGCACGGGCAGTTCCGCGTTCGCGCCTATCGAGACCGTGCGACCGGCGCCGACCACGTGGCGATCATCGCGGGCGATCCGGCCTCCGTGCCGGGCGGCGCCATCGTTCGGGTGCACTCGGAGTGCCTCACGGGCGAGGCGTTCGGTTCGCTCAAGTGCGAGTGCGGGCCGCAACTCGACGCGGCGCTCGAGACGATCCAGCAGGACGGCGGCGTCGTCATCTACCTGCGCGGTCACGAAGGGCGGGGCATCGGCCTCATCAACAAGCTGCGCGCCTACCGGCTGCAGGAGGACGGCCTCGACACCCTCGACGCGAACCTCGCACTCGGGCTGCCGATCGACGCCCGCGACTACAGCGCCGCGACCGCGATCCTCACCGACCTCGGCATCGACCGGGTGCGGCTGCTCACGAACAACCCTGAGAAGGTTCGACAGCTCGAGGCGCACGGCATCGCCGTGAGCGAGCGGCTGCCCCTCGTCGTCGGCGTCGGCGTCGGCAACACCGGCTACCTCGACACGAAGCGACACCGCATGGGGCACACCATCGACGACCAGCAATTGACCGACGGCGCTGCCGAGACCCTCCTGGAAGGACACCCATCATGAGCAGAGCAGGATCCCCCACTGGCACCGATGCCTCGGCGAACGCCGACGGCCGCGGCCTGACGATCGCCATCGTTGCCGGCAGCTGGCACGAGGAGATCACGAACGGCCTGATCGCCGGGGCGACCCGCACGCTCGAGGCATCCGGTGCCGAATTCTCGCTCATTCGCGTGCCGGGCAGCTTCGAGCTGCCGGTCGTCGCGAAGGCGGCGCTCGAGGCGGGTGCCGACGCGGTCGTCGCCCTCGGAGTGATCATCCGCGGCGGCACGCCGCATTTCGAGTACGTCTCGGCGGCGGCGACCGACGGGCTCACGCGGGTCGCGCTCGACACCGGCAAGCCCGTCGGGTTCGGCCTGCTCACCCTCGACGACGAGCAGCAGGGGCTCGATCGGGCGGGCCTGCCCGGCTCGAAGGAAGACAAGGGCCGCGAGGCCGCCGAAGCCGCCATTTTGACCGTCCGCGCGCTGCGCTCCCTCGGCTAGTTCCCCTCGCTCACCCTGCCATCGCTCCGGGGGTGCATTCCCGTCAGATTCGGGCCCTGAAAGGCCATCCGGCGCCGGAATTGCACCCCCGGAGCGAGCTGTGAGCGCGAGTGCGGAGTGCGAGTGCGGAGCGGGTGCGGAGCGCGCGGGTGCGGAGCGCGCGAGTGCGGAGCGGGTGCGGAGCGCGGGTGCGGAGCGCTTAGGGCTTCCAGACCATGAGCACGACGACCGCGAGAAGCAGCAGCGAGGCGACGCCGCTGCCCGCAGCGATCGCGGGATAGCCGGCCTTCGGCGCGGTACCGTCACCGGCCGCGCTCCCTCCGAGCGCTTCGGCGGCCTTCTTCATCGAGGGCACGACGACGAAGAGCGTCAGAGCGAAGGCGATGACGTAGAGGATGATCGACCAGAGGATCCAGGGCGTCGTGATCGAGAGGTCGAACTCCGCGGGTGCCATGCTCATCGCACCGAACCCGAACACGAACACGAGGAGCGAGAGCCACGAGAAGATCGTCGTGGACTTCGCGAGGACCGCGACCTGCGCCCCATTTCCGGCGCGCACAGCCCGCATCGCGGTCATCGGAAGGATTGCCATCGGGCCGATGATGAAGACGGCACCGGCGACATGCAGAATGCTGATCAGGGTATCCATGGGGCCAGCCTAATGAGGGGCGGATGCCGCGGCATCCGCCATTCGATGCATCCCGTCTCGAGCTGCGCGGCCCGTTCGACGCTTCGATCCCGTCGCTCGGCGCACGATGACGCCCCCGCTGGGGGATCCTCAACGAACGAGGCGTAGGCTAGTGCGGTTGCCACAAGCGACGGTTCCACTCACCGACTCCGCCCGACGCCAGACCGACACGCCCGGAGACCGGCGCTACGCCCACCTCCTTGGAGTCCTCGCAAGCGATGTCCACATCCGCCGCGGCCGCTGCCGCACCCGCAACCCCCGCAACCCCCGCAAATCCGCGCAGCCGAGTCGTGCTCGCGAGCCTCATCGGCACGACGATCGAGTTCTACGACTTCTACGTCTACGCGACGGCCGCGGTGCTCGTCTTCCCGCACCTCTTCTTCCCGACCGGCGACGCCACGACGGCGCTGCTCGCGTCGTTCGCCGTCTTCGGCGCCGCGATGGTCGCCCGGCCGCTCGGCGCGGTCATCTTCGGGCACCTCGGCGACAAGCACGGCCGTAAGGCGACCCTCGTCGGCGCGCTCCTCACCATGGGCGTCGCGACCTTCCTCATCGGCCTGCTGCCGACGTACGCGATGGTGGGCTGGCTCGCGCCGCTCCTGCTCGTGATCCTCCGCATCGCCCAGGGCTTCGCCCTCGGCGGCGAGTGGTCGGGCGCCGCCCTCGTGGCGACCGAGAACGCACCGAAGGGCAAGCGCGCCTGGTACGGCACCTTCCCGCAGCTCGGCGCGCCGATCGGTTTCATCATCGCGAACGGCTTGTTCCTCGTCATCGCCGCGGTGCTGCCGTCGGATGACCCGACGATGCCCTCGCAGGCCTTCCTCGACTGGGGCTGGCGCATCCCGTTCCTGTTCTCGGTCGTGATGGTCATCGTCGGCCTCTGGGTGCGGCTGCGGCTCGTCGAGTCCGCAGCGTTCTCGAATGCCTCGAAGGCCGGCAAGCTCAAAAAGCTCCCCCTTGCGACCGTCTTCAAGGACCACTGGCGCCAGCTCATTCTCGGAACCTTCTTCATGTTGGCGACGTACGTGCTCTTCTATCTGATGACCACGTTCTCACTGAGCTACGGCCGCGCAGCGGTCGAACCGGTCGATGGCGCACTGCCCGGCCTCGGCTACTCGTACAACACCTTCGTGCTGATGCTCATCGGCGGTGTGCTGTTCTTCGGTGTCTTCACGCTGCTCTCAGGGCCGTGGGCCGACAAGTGGGGCCGTCGCAAGACGCTCATCTGGGTCACGCTCGGCATCATCGTGTTCGGGCTCCTCTGGGTTCCGCTCCTCGGCGCGGGGTTCTGGGGCGTCATGGCCTGGCTCGTCGTGGGCTTCTCGCTCATGGGCATGACCTTCGGACCGATGGGGGCGCTCCTGCCCGAACTGTTCCCGACGAACGTGCGCTACACCGGTTCCGGTATCTCGTACAACGTGTCGTCGATCCTCGGTGCGGCCGTCGCCCCGTTCATCGCGGTCGCCCTGTGGCAGGCCGGCGGCGGCAGCCCGTTCTGGGTCGGCATCTACCTCTCCGTGATGGCCGTGCTCACGCTCATCGCGCTCATTGTCTCGAAAGAGACGAAAGACGTCGACATCGACGCCTGAGAGCGCGACGGCGACCGAGGGGCGGATGCTGCGGCATCCGCCCCTCGGTCGTTCGCGCCCTCGTTCCGCGCCTTCCCTGGCTCCCGCCGCTCGACTCCTCGCCCGTCGGGCCGGCTCATCGAGAGGGCGCTTCGTGTCGTCATCGGGCGTCGACAGCGACACGAAGCGCGATCTCGATGGGCGACGCATCCGTTCACGAGATCGTCACACGCGACCCTTCTCGGCCCGCGACGCCCGGCGTAGCATGGCGTGCAACAGGGGCGCCGAGTCATCCGCCGGCACCGTCGACGCTCGGCCGCCCAGGACGGCGGATCGTGCAGATGAACATGACGATGGACATGATGAAGGGCGCCATGTCGTCGTCGGAGATGCCGATGGACGGCATGGATCCGGCGGTCATGCAGGAGTGTATCGAGGCTCTCTCCGCGTGCATGCAGGCGTGCGTGATGTGCGCCGACGCCGACGCGAGCGAGGGCATGGGCCGTTGCGCGAGCCTCTGCGCGAACTGCGCCGACATGTGCGACACGATGATGCGAATGTTGCTGCGCATGCACGGCTGGGACATGCCGGTGATGATGTCGATGATGCAATCGACGACGATGATGGCCCGCGCCTGCTCTGCCGAGTGCATGATGCACGCCGAGATGAGCGAGCACTGCCGTATGTGCGCGTTGGCGTGCGATCAGGCGGTCATGGCGATGGAGAAGATGATGGGCTCGATGAGCGAGGCGATGCCGATGGCGTGACCCTGTGCCGCACGAGTCCCCGTCGGTCGACTCGCGAGCCGAGCGAACAACGTATCGAGACGCGCCCGCCGACACCCCGGCCGTCGCTACCCGTCAGGCGAACGCGACGCTGTACCGCTGCCCGCCCCGGGCGAGCACCCCGTAGATGCCGTGCACGGCGACCGGGTCGCCGATGACGAGCGTGCCTTCGAAGCCATCGTGGTGCCAGACCCGGCACAGCGAGTCGTCAGCGACGTCGGCGACCGTCACGAACCCGTTGGCGCCGACCCCGACGACGATCGCGTCGAGCCACTTGCTCGCCGTCGTCGTCGCGAGGCGTGCCTGCATCGCGTGCAGGCGGTGGCCCGGCCGGTCGCTCCGGCAGTCCGTCGCGCTCTCGCACCCGCGCATGCCCATGACCGTGCCGACGTGCGGCTCGGCGGCAGCGTGCGGTTCGCGGTGCGACATGAGGGCTCCTCGGTGTTCGATGCGGCCACGATACGCGCGCGGCGAACGGATGTCGCGGACCGGTGTAACCCGCCGCAACACTCGCGGCGGGCACGCGACACCCACCGCCGGCCACGCGACACCCACCTCCGGCCACCGGCACCCGCCGTCGATCGAGGAAGAGCGCCCGCAGTCGCTTCGTGGTGAAGAACGCTATGCCCCTGGCTCCTCGGCGGCGTCGGCCGATGACCCGGCGGCTGCTCCCGCTGCAGCGAAGCGGTCGAGCACGATCTCGACGAGCTCGACGGGGGTGTCGTGCGCGGTGAGCAGCGGCTCCGTGATGATGTCCGCGCCTGCGGCGGAGACCAGATCCTGGAAGTAACCGGGCGCCAGCAGATAGCTCGCCACGATCACCCGGCGCTCATCGCCGGCCGCGCGCGCCGCAGCGACGGCGTCGCCGAGCCGCGGCTCGGCAGCCGAGAGGAACCCGACCGCGACTTGCGCGCCCCAGGCGGCGCCGAGCCGCTCCCCCATGTCGTGGCAGTCATCGACGGCTCGTGCGTCACTCGATCCCGCAACCCCGAGCACGACCACATCGTCGGATGTCGCGCCGACCTCGCCGAGGCGACGAAGCAGCACCTCGACGAGCCGATCATCGGGCCCGAGCGCGGCGCCGAGGTGCAATGGCCGGTCCGAGATCGCGTCGATCTCCCGCCGGAGGTCCACGTGCACGTGATACCCCGCCGAGAGTAGCAGCGGCACGACCACGGCCGGCAGTGCGGGCGGAAGCGCAGCGAGCGTCGCCGCGACATCCGGTTGCTGCACATCGACGTGACCGAGGCGCACCGTTACCGGCGCGAGAGTGCCTGGCCCAACCTCGTCGGCCGCAGCCGCGACGGCGTCGATGAGCCCGCGCACCGCCGCCTGGCCGTCGGCAGACGCGGTGCCGTGAGAGATGCCGACGAGTGCGGCGCGGTTGAAGTCCATTCCCCCATCGTGCCGTGTCACACGCCTCCGGTGAGCAGCGCGGCCGAGGCTGTGGAGAACCTCGAGAACCCCGCCGACTGCTCACCTTGGCTGACGCCGTTCATCAGCGCGATCGAGGAGGAACCGATGCGAGCAGTGACCCGGCGAGGTCGGTGCGGCGATTGGGTGAACGAGCGTTTCGATCCGGTGAGCGGAGAGATCGAGGTCTTCGACGACCGACTCCCGCGCGTCGAACAGCAGAACCGTCTCGGCGCGGCTCTCTTCGTGGTGGTCGACGACGACGTCGAATACCTCCTCGGCTTCGACAATCAAGATCTCGACGTCGATCTGCGCGACATCGCGGATCGACCCACGTGCGCCGGCCGGCATCGGAGGTGATCGGCGGCGAGCGCCCGCTGATCGGCAGCCTGCGCTCGACGAGCAGCAGCTGCTCGAAGCACACCAGCGCGATGCGCCTCGAACATGTCGACGCACTCACCGGCAAGTCAATCCACGTTGACAGGTGCTGCGGCGTCAACTACCGTTGACGCCATGGATGATCACACCCTCCGCACCGCGATCGCAGCGGCCGACGGAGACGACCCGTACCGCGCACTCCGCGACCTCCACCACGCGCGCATCGAACTCACCCGCGAACTCGACCGCGCCGAGGCCATCGCCGTGCGCCGCGCACGAGCCACCGGGTCGAGCTGGCAGCTCATCGCCCTCGCACTCGAGGTCTCCAAGCAAGCGGTGCACAAGAAGTACGGGCGCAGCTGAGCCACGTAAGCTGCAATGCGGCGACGACGCGGAACCCGAGCGGATGCGGCATCCGCTCGCCGCGTCGGCCAGGAAGCGAACATGAGCGACACTGAAACCCGACGTTCCCCCTTCGGCCGACGCGCGACCCCCACGGGGCCGCGGGCGACCTTCCGGCAGCTGCTGCCGTTCATCTTCGAGCACCGACCAGTGCTCGTCGTCGTCGCGATCCTCAGCGTCATCGGGGCGCTCACGAGCCTCGCGCAACCGCTCCTCGTGAGCCAAGTCATCTCGATCGTGCAAGAAGGCGATACGCTCGGCTGGCTCGTCTGGGCGCTCGTCGTGCTCGTCATCGTGAGCGGGGTCATCTCTGGCTACCAGCACTACCTCCTGCAGCGCACGGGCGAGGGCGTCGTGCTCTCGGCCCGCAAGCGACTCGTCGCCAAGATTCTGCGCCTGCCGATCGCCGAGTTCGACACCCGCCGCACGGGAGACCTCGTTTCGCGCGTCGGCAGCGACACGACGATGCTCCGCGCGGTGCTCACTCAGGGACTCGTCGAGGCGATCGGCGGCACCGTCACCTTCGTCGGTGCGCTCATCGCGATGCTCATCATCGACCCCGTGCTGCTCGGCCTCACCGTGCTCGTCGTCGCGATCGCGATCACGACCGTGACCCTCCTCTCCCGGCGGGTGCGCGAAGCATCCCACCAGGCTCAGGAGAAGGTCGGCGACGTCGCAGCATCCGTCGAGCGCGCGATCAGCGCCGTGCGCACCATCCGCGCCGCGGGCGCCACCGACCGCGAGATCCGTGCCGTCGACGGCGATGCCGAGGGGGCATGGGAGATGGGCGTCAAGGTCGCGAAGATCTCCGCCCTCATCGTGCCGATCGCGGGCATCGCGATGCAGGTGTCGTTCCTCGTCGTTCTCGGCGTCGGCGGGTTCCGCGTCGCGACCGGCGCACTGACCGTCGCGAACCTCGTCGCATTCATCCTCTTCCTGTTCATGATGATCCTGCCGCTCGGCCAGGCGTTCGGCGCGATCACCTCGGTGAACCAGGCGCTCGGCGCCCTCGGCCGCATCCAGGAGATCCTCGACCTGCCCGATGAAGACACGCACGACCGCGAACTCGCACCCCTCGCGCTCATGGTCGGCGACGCCAACGAGGCCGTACTCCCGGATGCCGCCGCGATCGAGTTCGACGGCGTGCACTTCGCCTACGCCGCCACTCGCTCGGACCCCGCCGATCCGGCGAACGAAAGTGCCGACGAACACTTGCCCGAGCCCGATGTCACCGATCGTCAGCCCGTGCTCCGCGGCGTCTCGTTCCAGGTGCCGCGCGGCCGGCGCATCGCGCTCGTCGGCCCATCGGGTGCCGGCAAGTCGACCATCCTCGCCCTGATCGAGCGGTTCTACGACCCCTCGATCGGCGTCGTCCGCATGGGCGGCCTCGACGTGCGCTCGCTCGATCGCGCCGAGCTGCGCGCCCAGATCGGCTACGTCGAGCAGGACGCGCCGGTGCTGGCCGGCAGCCTTCGCGACAACCTGAAGCTCGGCAGCCCCGATGCGACCGATGAGGAGTGCGAGCACGTGCTCCGCGCCGTGAACCTCGGCGGTGTGCTCGACCGCAACCCCGACGGGCTCGGCGCCGCCGTCGGCGAAGACGGCATCATGCTCTCGGGCGGCGAACGCCAGCGCCTCGCGATCGCGCGCGCGCTGCTCGCTGCTCCCCCGATCCTGTTGCTCGACGAGTCGACGTCGTCGCTCGACGGCGTGAACGAACGCATGATGCGCGAGGCGATCGACGCCGTGTCGGCCGGTCGCACGCTCATCGTCATCGCGCACCGTCTGTCGACGGTCATCGACTCCGATCGCATCGTCGTGCTCGACGAGGGCCGCGTCATCGGCGAGGGCACGCACTCCGAACTCGTGGCCGCCGTGCCGCTCTACCGGCAGCTCGCGGAGCACCAGCTGCTGGTCTGAGGGCTCGGCGAACTCCATGACGACCTCAGGGCGTACCCGAGTGAAGCTCAGTGCCCGCTCGGATGGCGCGGCAGCGGGCACTTCGTAGCGTGGGCTCCCGCATCCGATCTTCGGATGCCTCGAGCCCCTGCCCCACGGAGGACCACCATGACCATCGCAACCGTGTCGAGCGCGCGCGACCTCGGCCGACTCGACGAGCTGCCCGTCGACCTCATCGACGAACTGCCGAATTCAGCGGATGACGCGGACGCCGACGCAACCCGCAGCGGCCTCGGCCTCGGCCGCTCGTTCGACCGGGTCCAGGCCGGCATCCAGGGGTGGCTCCGCCACTGGGAACCGCAACAGCTGCCGGCCTTCACCGCCGTACGCGACGTGATGCCCGACGGCGATCACGGCCGCAGCTCCCTCCGTGCAGCCACGACCGGGCCCGACGGTGCCGTGCGACTGACCGCGAGCCTCTACGACCCGCCGAACCGCGACGGAGAACCCCTCGCATGGTCGCGCAACTGGGCGAGCCTCGCCGTGCTCCCACCGGCTCGGGAATCCGGCCGGCTGTTCTACCGCTTCCGCGTCTCGAGCCGCCTCGTGCTCGATGGTCGAGCATCGCTCAGCCTCGTCTCGACGAGCGTGAACTTCGGCGTCGTCGCCGATGCCTCCAAGGCGAGTCCGTTCCAGACGCCCGGCTTCGCCACCCCGATCGCTCGCCCGCTCGTCGGCGTGCAGTGCCGCGAAGACCAGGATGCCTCGGCATCGCAGGTGTTCGAAGGGTCGATCGCCGTGCGCCAGGGCGACACCCCGGCGATGGCGTTCGTGGTCGGCACCGACCTGCTCTTCGAGAACGGCTGGGTGCGGATGCATGAGGGCTCGAGCACCTGGGTCGGCCCGTCGGAGCCCGGCGCGAGCGGCACGATCGAGTTCCGCTACGCGCCTGCCGCGATCCTCCGGCTGCTCGGCCGTCTCGACGAACCGCACCGCGCCGCACCGAGTGACCAGCGCGCCGGGCGAGCGACGAGGTGATCGACGAAGCCGCATCCGTCATCGACGGAAAGCTCGCGCGCCTCAGCGCGTGACACTGATCAGCCGGTTTCGGTCGACGCGATCGCGGGTTCCCCATCGACGGGCGTCCCGCGCTTCTGCCATGGCCAACGCCCCGAGATCTCGAGCTCGAGCGACCAGCTGAGGAATGTGCGGATGAGCACGATGACCGCGAGCACCGCGACCGAGTCGAGCGTCGGCGTGACGGCGACGGTCTTGATGATGTCGGCGGCCACCAGGAGCTCGAGACCGAGCAGGATGGCCCGGCCGAGCACGCGGCGGAACCGTGTGTAGACGGGGCTCACCCGCCGCAAGCCGCGCAGCGCGGCATCGACGATCGCGTAGAGCACGCCGATGACGATCGCCGCGACGCCGAGAACGTCGATGACCTCGCCAACTGCTTCGATGACGCTGCCGAATTCCATGGGGCCCCCTCGCGGCACACGCTAGCGCCGCACAGCCCGTGCGACCACGCGACGTGCCGAGGATGTCCGCGACGGATGCCGCAGGGCATGCCGCAGGGCATGCCGCAGGGGATGCGTACGACGGATGCCGCGGGCGGCGACGCACCTTCCCGAGCGCGCGCGTCCGCGGCATCAGTGACCCGCACGGCGGTGCGCCTCGCAGGCTCGCGAGGCGCACGGCCGACCGCGCTACCCGCCCTGGTGCTGCAGGTGGTAGCGCAGGCTCGCGAGTTCGGCCTTGAGCGCCGCGGGCACGCGATCACCGAACTGCGCGAAGTACTCGTCGGTGAGGTCGCACTCGGCGAGCCACGAGTCACGGTCGACGTCGAAGAGGTGCTCGAGCGCGGCATCCGTGATCTCGAGGCCGTCGAGGTCGAGCGAATCGGATGCCGGGACGAGGCCGATCGGCGTCTCGACGGCGTCGCTCGAACCCTCGATGCGCCCGACGATCCACTCGAGCACACGCGAGTTCTCGCCGAAGCCCGGCCAGAGGAACGAGCCGTCGGCCCCCTTTCGGAACCAGTTGACCTGGAAGATCTTCGGTGCGTTCGCGCCGAGCACCCGGCCCATCTTGACCCAGTGGCCCCAGTAGTCGGCCATGTTGTAACCGCAGAACGGGAGCATCGCGAACGGGTCGCGGCGCAGCTCGCCGACGGTGCCCTCTGCGGCCGCGGTCTGCTCGGACGAGATCGTCGCGCCCATGAACACGCCGTGCTTCCAGCTGCGGGCCTCGGCGACGAGCGGCACGTTCGTGGCGCGGCGCCCGCCGAAGAGGATCGCGTCGATCGGCACGCCGTCGTGCGCATCCCAGTCGTCGGAGATCTGCGGGCACTGCACTGCGGCGACCGTGAACCGGGAGTTGGGGTGCGCGGCAGGGCGACCGGATGCCGGCGTCCACGGCTTGCCCTCCCAGTCGGTGAGTTCGGCGGGCGGCGTATCGGTGAGGCCCTCCCACCAGACGTCGCCGTCTGGCCGGAGCGCGACGTTCGTGAAGATGGTGTTGCCCCAGAGCGTCTGCACAGCGGTGGGGTTCGTGGTTTCCCCTGTGCCGGGTGCGACACCGAAGAACCCGGCCTCGGGATTGATCGCGTAGAGGCGCCCGTCGTCGCCGGGTCGCATCCAGGCGATGTCGTCGCCGATCGTCTCGACCTTCCAGCCGGGGATCGTGGGGCGCAGCATCGCGAGGTTCGTCTTGCCGCACGCCGACGGAAACGCCGCCGCGACATGGTACGACCGGCCCTCGGGCGAGGTGATCTTGATGAGCAGCATGTGCTCGGCGAGCCAGCCCTCGTCGCGTGCCATGACGCTCGCGATGCGCAGGGCGAAGCACTTCTTCGCGAGCAGGGCGTTGCCCCCGTAGCCCGAGCCGTACGACCACACCTCACGCGAGTCGGGGAACTGCACGATGTACTTCGTCTCGTTGCACGGCCAGTCGGTCTCTGCCCGGCGGTGCCCGATGCCGTCCACGAGCGGGTAGCCGACCGAGTGCACGGTGCGCACCCACGGCTCGCCCGCCTCGATCAGGCGGTACACGGCGTCGCCCATGCGGGTCATGATGCCCATCGAGAGCACGACGTAGGGCGAGTCGGTGATCTCTACGCCGAGCTGCGAGATCGGGCCGCCGAGGGGGCCCATCGAGAACGGCACGACGTACATCGTGCGCCCCTTCATGGAGCCGTCGAAGACATCGGTGAGTTCTTCGCGCATCTCGCGAGGGTCGCGCCAGTTGTTCGTGGGGCCCGCATCTTCTTCGTAGGTCGAGCAGATGAACGTGCGGTCCTCGACTCGGGCGACATCGCCCGGATCGGTGCGCGCGAGGTAGCTGTTGGGTCGCCACTCCGGGTTCAGCTTGATGAGCTTTCCCTCGGCGACGAGCTGCTTCGTCAGCAGATCGGCTTCGTGCTGGGAACCGTCGCACCAGACGATCTCGTCTGGCTTGGTGAGGCCGGCGATCTCGTCGACCCAGGCGCGCAGCGTGGGGTCGGTGGTGCCGCGTCGGGCGCCGCCGACGGCGTCGGGAGCGGTTGCGGGGGCGGAGGCTGCGGACGCCTCGGATGCCGCGGTGCCGATCGAGGCCGTGCCCGATGCGAACTCGGAGATGGTCATCATCGTCCCTTCCAGAGTGTGTGCCGACCAGTGGCCGGAAACGGTTCGTACTTCAAGAATGCGCGCGGATGCGGCATCCGTTCGGTCAAATCACCCGTTAAGAACTGCGCTTCTTTCGCTATTCTTAAGGCATGAAGGCAGGCTCCCCCGACCTCGCGACCCTCGGCCAGCGCATCCGCCACTTCCGCGGCGAGCGCGGCCTCACCCTCGACCAACTCGGCGATGCGGTCAGCCTGGCGGGCAGTCAGCTCTCGCTCATCGAGAACGGCAAACGGGAGCCGAAGCTGTCGACCCTCGACGCCCTCGCTGCGACACTCGGCGTCGAACTCGCCGACCTCCTCGCGCGCGAGGCACCGAGTCGAAGGGCCGCGCTCGAGCTCGAGCTCGGCCGTGCGCAAGCAAGTCCGCTCTACGCGAGCCTCGGACTGCCGGCCATCAGGCCGGGCCGCGGCATCACCGACGAATCGCTCGAAGCGATCGTGGGCCTCCACCACGAGTTGCAGCGCCGGGCGAGCGAAGCCATCGCCACCCCTGAAGAGGCGCGACGGGCCAACACCGAGCTGCGCGAACTCATGCGCGAACGCGACAACCATCTCGCCGAGATCGAGCAGCTCGCCGAAGACCAGGTGCGGTCATCCGGCCACCGCTCGGGCGCCGTCACCCACCGCGAAGTGGGCGTCATGGCCGAGCGCCTCGGCTTCCAGCTCATCTACGTCGACGATCTGCCCGACTCGACCCGGTCGATCACCGACATCGCGAACGGCCGCATCTACCTGCCGCCGGCATCGATCCCCGGCGGACACGGACTGCGGTCGATGGCGCTCCAGGCGATGGCGCACCGGCTGCTCGGGCATGAGCGGCCGGCGAGCTACGCGGAGTTCCTCTGGCAGCGGCTCGAGATCAACTACTTCGCGGCTGCGTGCCTCATGCCGCGCGAGGCATCCATCACCTTCTTGCAGGCCGCCAAGAAAGAGAAGCGGCTCGCCATCGAAGACTTCCGCGATGCGTTCGGCGTGACGCACGAGGCGGCGGCGCTGCGGTTCACGAACCTCGCGACCACTCACCTCGACATGACGCTGCACTTCCTCCGCGTCGCCGGCGACGGGGCACTGCTGAAGGGCTACGAGAACGACGGCCTGCCGCTGCCGTCCGACGTCACCGGCTCGATCGAGGGGCAGTGGGTGTGCAAGAAGTGGAGCGCGCGCAGCGCGTTCCGGCACACGAACCGCACGACCGAGAACTACCAGTACACCGACACCCCCGTCGGCACCTTCTGGTGCGCGACGCAGACGGGGCGCACGGATGCCGCGGAGTTCTCGATCTCTGTCGGGGTGCCGTTCAACCAGGCCAAGTGGTTCCGCGGGCGCGAGACGACGCAGCGCGCCGTGTCGACCTGCCCCGACGAGTCCTGCTGCCGGCGCGCGCCGTCGGACCTCGCCGCACGCTGGGCCGGGCGGGCGTGGCCGAGCGCCAGGTTGCACGCGCACGTGCTGTCGCCGTTGCCGTCGGGCACGTTCCCCGGGGTCGACGACTCCTCGGTCTACGAGTTCCTCGAGGCGCACGCCGAGCAGTAACCGGCAGCCGCCCCTCACCCCACGCCCGTCGCCCCTCGCCCCTCGCCCCTCGCCCCTCGCCCCTCGCCCCTCGCCCCTCGCCCCTGCAGCAATTCAGGACAGGAGTCGGCGTGTCCGGACGACACGCCGCCCAAGATGGTCGCGACACGCCTCCCCTCCTGAATTGCTGCGCCGGATGGCGGGAGACAGTGCTGCGGGCGACGAGGCATCCGTCGCGCTATGAAGTGTGGGTTGCAATAGTGTGTGTCGCACAGTAACGTGTGAGGCATGAGCACAGATGAGACCACCGCGGGGCACCTGCAGGAACTGAGACGCGGCACCGTCGTGCTCGCCTGTCTCATTCGCCTGCGCACACCCGACTACGGCTACGCACTGCTCGAGTCGCTGAACGGGCTCGGCATCCTCGTCGATGCGAACACCCTCTACCCGCTGCTGCGGCGGCTCGAGAAGCAGGCCCTCCTCACGAGCGAGTGGAACACCGACGAGGCGCGGCCCCGAAAGTTCTACCGCACGAGCCCGACCGGCGAGGTACTCGCCGGCGCCCTCATGACCGAATGGCAGCGCATCGACGACGCGCTCGCCGGACTCACGACTGGAGACGAACGATGACCACCCTGACCGACCGCTACGTGTGGGCCGCCGCCCGCACCCTGCCCGAAACGCAGCGCCCCGAGTTCGATCGCGAACTGCGCGAGCGCATCGGCGACGCGAGCGACGCACTGGTCGAAGCCGGCCAGCGCCCCGACGACGCCGAGCGCGCCGCCCTCACCGAGCTCGGCGACCCGGCCGTACTCGCCGCGCATTACGTCGACCGGCCGCTGCAGCTCATCGGGCCGCGCTACTTCCTGACCTGGTGGCGCATGTTGAAGCTGCTGTTCGCCGTGGTGCTGCCGTTCGCCGTCCTCGGCGTAGTGATCGCGCAGGCGGTCGCCGGCACATCCGTCGGCGGCATCATCGGCGCCGTCATCGGCATCACGATCTCGGCAGCGGTGCACATCGGATTCTGGACGACGCTCGTGTTCGCGATCCTGGAACGCTCACCGGCCCCGGCCGGCCGGCGCGGAATCGACCTGCCATGGACGCTCGACATGCTGCCGGCCCTGCCCGAGCCGGGCAGGGCGTCGCGCCTTGCCGAGCTCATCGCGTCGGTGGTGTTCCTCGTCGTCTTCGCTGCCGTACTCGTCGCGCAGCAGTTCGGAATCCCGTGGGTTCCCGAGCTCGCATCGGTGCCGATCCTCGACCCAGCGCTGTGGTCGTTCTGGCTGCCGTACTTCCTCGCGCTCATCGCGCTCGAGGTGCTGTTCGCCGTTGCGATCTACGCCTGGGGTTGGAACTGGTGGCTCGCCGGGGCCAACCTCGTGCTGAATGTCGCCTTCACGGTGCCGGCGTTGTGGCTGTTCCTCACCGGCCAACTCATCAACGAGCCCGCACTCGACGCGATGCAGTGGCCATGGGGAGAGTCGGGGCCGATCATCGTGGCGATCATCGTCGTGGTGACGATCGGCGCTTCGCTCTGGGACGTCATCGACGGTGTCATCAAGACCGTCCGTGCCCGCTCGGCGGTGCGCAACGCACGAGCAGACTGAGCCGCACGGATGTCGCGGGGCGGGCGCTCGAGCTGGGCGCCCGCCCCGCGGCATCCCACCTGCATCGAGTGCCGAGTTGCACGACGACGCGCGTGACACGCCGTGAACACACGGCGCGCCGTGCGAATCGTCGTACAACTCGGCAACGGTCGTTCGTTCCGCGTGCTCGGCATTCGCCGCTCGGCGTTCGTGCAGGCCGGCCGACGCCCTACTTCGGCTGCATGCGAATCGCGCCGTCGAGGCGGATCGTCTCACCGTTCAGCATCGGGTTGGCGATGATCGACCGCACGAGCGCGGCGTACTCGGTCGGATGTCCGAGCCGTGACGGGTGCGGCACCTGGGCCTCGAGCGACGCGCGCACGTCGTCTGGCATTCCGGCCATCATCGGCGTCTCGAAGATGCCGGGCGCGATCGTGACGACACGGATCAGAAGCTTCGAGAGGTCGCGCGCGATCGGCAGAGTCATACCGGCCACTGCGGCTTTCGACGCCGCGTAGGCGGCCTGGCCGATCTGCCCGTCGAAGGCGGCGACCGACGCCGTGTTGACGATGACCCCGCGCTCGGCAGTCGCCGGACCGCCTGGCACGCTGCCGGAAGCCGGCTCGGTGGCCGCCATCGCCGCGGCTGCGAGCCGGGTCACGTTGAACGTGCCGATGAGATTCACCCGGATCGTGCGTTCGAACGCGTCGAGCGGCGCCGGGCCGTCGCGGCCGACCGTGCGGTTCGCGGTCACGATGCCGGCGCAGTTGACCGCGACACGTAGCGGTGCCAGAGCGGATGCCGCGTCGATGGCGGCCTGCACCTCGGCCTCGTTCGCGACATCCGCCGCGACGAAGCGCGCCCGGTCGCCGAGCTCGGCAGCGGCTTCTTCGCCGCGTGGGCCCGGCAGGTCGACGAGCACGACGGATGCCCCGCCGTCGACGAGTGCGCGTGCCGTCGCGCGTCCGAGGCCCGAGGCCCCGCCGGTGACGATCGCCGATGCTCCGTCGAGTTCCATGTGGTGTCCCTTCGTCGTTCGTTCGTTCGTTTCATCGAGAGTGCCGTTGTCGTCGCTCTGAGTCGGGTATTCCGACGGGAGCTGCACTTTCGATGTGCGTGCGGGTGAGCGGGTGAGTGAGCGAGTGAGCGAAGGACGGCGCGGCGTCAGGGGCGGGTGGGAGTCAGATGCGTTCGATGATGGTGGCGTTGGCCATGCCGCCGCCCTCGCACATCGTCTGCAGTCCGTAGCGGCCGCCCGTCGCCTCGAGTTGGTTCACGAGGGTCGTCAGCAACCGCGTGCCCGATGAGCCGAGCGCGTGGCCGAGAGCGATGGCGCCGCCGCGGGGGTTCAGCTTCGCGGCATCCGCCCCCGTGTCATGAAGCCACGCGAGCGGCACCGACGCGAACGCCTCGTTGACCTCGTAGGCGTCGATGTCGTCATGGCCGAGCCCGGCACGCTCGAGCACCTTCGCAGTCGCGGGGATCACGCCCGTCAGCATGTAGAGCGGGTCGCTGCCCACGACCGAGAATGAGCGGAACCTGGCCCGCGGCGTAAGGCCGAGCTGTTCGGCGCGCTCGGCGCTCATGATGAGGGCGGCGGATGCGCCGTCGGTGAGCGGCGAGGAGTTGCCGGGCGTGATGCGCCAGTCGAGCTCGGGAAAGCGTTCGGCGAGCTCGTCGGTGCGGAACGCCGGGTTGAGCCCAGCGAGCGATTCGACGGATGTCGCGGGGCGCACGGTCTCGTCGGTCAGCGCGTCGATGCCGGGCACCGGCACGACCTCGGTCGCGAACGCGCCCGACTCCCCAGCCTCTGTCGCGAGCGCGTGCGAACGGGCCGCGAACTCATCGAGCTCGGCGCGCGAGAAGCCCCACTTCGCGGCGATGAGCTCAGCCGAGACGCCCTGGTTCACGAGCCCGTCGGGATAGCGGGCGCGGATGCGGCTGCCGTACGGATCGGCGCCCGCCGCGCTCGATCCGAGCGGTACACGACTCATCGACTCGACGCCGCACGCGATGACGATGTCGGCGTGGCCCGAAAGCACGGCCTGCGCGGCGAACGTCGCCGCCTGCTGGCTCGACCCGCACTGCCGGTCGATTGTCGTGCCCGGCACACTCTCGGGGAAACCGGCCGCGAGCACCGCGTTGCGAGTGATGTTGTAGCTCTGCTCGCCGATCTGGCTGACGCACCCGCCGATCACATCGTCGATGAGCGCAGGGTCGAGGTCGTTGCGGTTCACGAGAGTGTCGAGCACCCCCGCGAGCAGGTCGACGGGATGGATGCCCGACAGGATGCCTCCGGGCTTGCCGCGCCCGACGGGCGTGCGGACGACGTCGACGATGACGGCTTCTCTGCTCATGCTGACAGCCTAGATCGGCTGCGATCCCGACACGACGCCTTTCAGCAGCCGAGCCGGTCGAGCACCGCGGACGCCACCGCGACGGGAGACGAGTTCGACCCATCGTCGCTGCCGATCGCGCTGCGCCATGCCTCCTCGATTCCGACGATGCGAGCGCGGAGCACCGCGACATCGGGTTCGGCTCCGTCCTCGGCGGCGTCGGTGGCCCCCGCAGCGTCGGCGGCCTCGGTAGCCTCGGCGAGCCACCCGGCCCACGCCTCCCAGCGAGGCAGGTAGAGATCGCGGATCAACCCGGACCAGTGCCGGCCCGAATAGTCGTGCAGGCCGCTCGACTGATGTCCCCAGACCGACACCAGGCTGCGCGCGTCCCGTTCCATCACCGCTGCCTCGCCCGGAGTATCGGCCCACCCTCGGGCCGCGTCGATCCAGGTCGATGCCCGCGATTCGGGGCGAGTGGCCGCCAATGCGTCGAGGTCGCGCAGGTCGATGGCCAGTTTCGCCGCGCAGACACGGATGCCGGCGGCGTCGCGGTGCTCGAAGGCGGCGAGGATGCCGCGAATGTGCTCGCGCGTGCGCTGGGCGAGCACGTGGCCGGTCAGTTCGACGAGATCGTGCTCGAGGGCATCGGGCGACGGCGAGACATCCGCCAGCCCGACGAGGAGTCGAGCCGCGCGAGCGATGCGCGGCAGGTCGCCGAGCACGGCCGGGTCGTTCTCGGCGTCGATGTTCGCCGACATGCGTGCGGCCCCCGTCGGCAGCGCCTCTCCCGCCAGCCGTTGCGTGGCGAACGGCGCGGTCGCACTCCAGGGACGCGCGAACACCGGCGACGGGATCGAACGTGTACGCCCCGGCGCGTACAGGGTCTCGGCCAGCAGGCGCCAAGCCTGCCGGGCGCGCTCGTCGTCGACGCCGTAGCGCTGCACCGCGAAGGCATCGAGCCAGTGCTCGACGACGACCGGGCCCCACACGAGGTCGCCGGCCAACTCGTAGAACACGGTGTTGTTCTCGATCGCCTCGGGCGCGAGCCCGATGCCCTCGAGTCGCTCCGGCCGCTCTCGTTCGAGCTCCGTGATGTCTCGAGCAAGTCCGGCGAGGTCGCCGAACAGGGCGAACCTCCCGCCGAAGTTGTGGATCGCGGTCCAGATCCACCGCCGTCCGTGCATGCCATCGCGCCACATCGGCGCGTGCTCGCCCCAGAGGTCGATGAGCAGAAGACTCTCGTGCGGCACCTCGGAGAGATACGCTGCAACGCGCTCGGGCGTCCAGAAATCTCGGTGGTAGTGGAACGGCCAGCCCTGCAGGAGCCAGGTCGCATCGGGGTAGACACCGGAGACGGCACGATGGATGCCCCGGCCCGCCGCCGCGAGCGCGGCCTCGTCGCCCGACGGCGGCAGCGACTCGATGTACGGGTCGACCGCGATGACGGGCCGCGGGCCGGGATCTCCGAGGAGTTCGCATTGCACCTCGAGGAAAGTGCGCACGAGATCCGCGTACTCGGCCGACGACGGCTCGAGCATCGGCGTGCTCCAGCCCTGCCACTCGATCTCCGCCGCGCCGGCACCGGCGAGGGAACGAGGTACATGCCCGCCCGTCACCGGCAGTACGGGCGTCATGCCGAGTTCGCGAGCGCGACCGAGGATCCGGCGCGCGAGCTCGACACGACGCTCCGACCAGCGTTCGGGCAGCGGCCCGCCGAAGTCGTGCATCCCGCCCACCGACATCCAGGGGGTGTGCGCGGCGCTGCCCACCCACGACCGCGCTTCTGTGCGCGGGACTCCGGATCTCGTCAGGGTCTCCTCGAGCACGACCTCGTACGCGGTGAGCACGAACGGATGCGTGACCCCGTGCAGCGCCATCCAGTCGAGTTCGCGCTCCCATCGGTCCCAGTCCCAGAAGGGCGTCGAGTAGGCGTGGGTGACCATGTTCAAGTGGGAGCGAATGGCGAACGGTGTGCGGATCGACGTCGGCGGGGAATCCGGCCAAGCCTCGAACGCCGGGTCGAGTCGCGGCGTCTCCCAGGTGATGCGGCGGCCGTTGCGCTGCAGGTACCGAGACAGCGCACTCAGCGCCGCCACCGGATCGGTCCCCCGCAGGGTGAGTACGCCGCCCTCCGCGGCATACTCGCCGACGGCGGCGTGCTCGCCGACCGCCGCGTCGTCCGATGTGTCGACGATCCGCTCGATCCTCACGCGATCCGCGTCACCCCCGATGCGGGCGACGATGCCGCGCACGGCCTCGGAGAACCCGTCGGAACCGGTCATCGCACCCACCTCACGCTGCCTCGTCGGGCGCGATGCCGAGCTCGCTCACCCATTCCGCGAACTCGATGCGCGACCCGCTCAGCCGCGACTCCTCCGCCGCGAACGCCATCAGATGGCTGTCGAGCGCCGTGCTGAACGAGAGCTCACCGGAACCCACCGTCCCCCGCCCGAGAGCGGCGACGAACTCGGCCATCAGCCCGGCATCGCCGCCGGCGTGGCCGGCGTGGTCGCCGAGATCGGCGTTCGGCATCGTGACGGTCACCGTGTGTCGCGAGTGCCCCATCGGCTTCATCGGGGTCACCTCGTGCCGGGCGATCGGCAGCCCGTCGGGCAGCGCGGCGCCGGGTGAGAACAGGTCGACGACGAGTTCGCCGCGTTCCATGTGACCCGTCAACTGGCCGCCCGACCCGGTGATCGCGACGACTCGCGTGTTCTCGGCCGTGAATGCCGACGCCGTCAACGTCGCCGTCAATCCGTCGGGGAACTGCATGGTCGTCTGCTGATGATCGGCCACGTCGTTGTCGCTGTGGAACACGCATCGGCCGTAGTCACCGGAGCGCAACGCCTCGAGCCGCCCGGCGATCGACGTGTCGTCGCCGAGGAGATGGACCGGATGGCCGTCCACATCGGCGAGCGCCTCGACGTAGTACCTCGGCGCGAAGAACGGGCACGTCTCGGCGACCGGGCATCCGTCGACGCAGAACGCGGGCGCACCGGCCGGTGCGTTCTCCGGGCGGAACCACGAGAGCCCCCCGATGCTGTACAGCGTCTCTGGGGCATTGCCCGCGATCCATCGGATGAGGTCGAGATCGTGGGAAGTCTTGGCGAGCACCATCGCGCTCGACGTGGCGGTGTTGCGCCAGTTGCCGCGCACATACGAATGCGCGAAGTGCCAGAACCCGATGTTCTCGCGGACCTCGATCGTCATGAGCCTGCCGATGGTGCCCGAGTCGACGATCTGCTTGATCGTGCGCCAGAACGGAGTGAACCGCAGCACGTGCCCGATCGCCAGTCGCGCCGAGACCCTGCCCGCGTGGATCGCGAGGCGTTCCAGCTCGGCGAGGGTGGGAGCCGCCGGCTTCTCGAGCAGGAACGGCACCCCGGCATCCGCCACTGCGATCGCGACGTCGACGTGCATCGCGTCGGGAACCGCGATGATGACGCCGTCGGCGGCGAGCGCGCCGAGATCGGCGACGACCTCCCGCCAGTCGCCGTACTCCGCCGCTCCGCCCGCGTCAGTCGCCAGTGTCGTGCGCCGAGCCTCGTCGATATCGGCGACCGCGACGATGCGCGCCAGGTCGGGGTGTTCGATCGCCCAGCGGCCGTACGCATCGCGACCACGACCGCCCGCACCGATGATGACGATCCGCTGAGGTGTCGAACTCATTTCTCCGCTCCAGAGGTCAAGCCGTCGACGAGATAGCGCTGCGCGACGAAGAACAGGATCACGACGGGCACGGTGACGGCGATGGATCCCGCCAAAAGCACCGGAACGGGCACGTTGAAGTCGGCGAGCTGCGAGATGCCGAGCGGCGCCGTCCACAGCGATTGGTCCTGCACGAGGAAGAGCAGCGCGTAGAAGTACTCGTTCCAGGCGATCATGAAGACGTAGACCGCCGTGGCCACGACGCCGGGGAGCGCGATCGGCAGCACGACGCTCCGCAGCATCTGGGGCAGTGAAGCTCCGTCGATGGTCGCGGCCTCCTCGATGCTCTCGGGCAGGGCGAGGAAGTAGTTGCGCATCATGTAGATCGAGACGGGAACCGTCGTGGCGACGTAGACGAAGAACAGGCCGACGAGTGATCCCGTCAGCCCTGCCTTGGCCAGCAGCACGAACAGCGGCACGGACAGCACGATGCCCGGGAACAGGTAGATGCCGAGGATGATCGCGTTGACCGTCTTGCGTCCGCGGTAGCGCAGGCGGGCGGCAGCGTACGCCCCGAGGATCGACACGATGATCGAGAGCACGACGGTGAAGCACGCGACGATGAGCGAGTTCAGCACGAACCGGCCGAGTCCGAATCCGCCCTGCGACTGATCGAGCATCGCCGTCGAGTAGGCGGAGAAGTCGAGTTCGCTGAACGCGGGGATGAGGTCGAGCGGCGCCTGGACGATCGCCGAGTACGGCCGGAGCGAGAGCAGGAACCCGTAGGCGACGGGCCCGATCGAGATCACGAGCGCGATGACGATGAGGATGACCCGGCCCGCGTTGGCCGCGGGACTCGGCGCCAGCGGGGAGCGTTTGCGGCTCATTCGAGGTCCACCTTCCGGCGTGAGAACACGACGTATACCGCCAGCAGCGCGATCAGCACCACAGACATGAGCAGGCCGTACGCCGCGGCGCTTCCGATGTCGGCACGCGTGACGAGTTCGGTGTAGACCTTGAGTGCCATCACCTGGGTGCCGCCGGCCCCCTCGGTGAGCAGGTAGATCTCGCTGAAGCTCTGGAACGTCCAGATGAAGCGCAGCAGGCACAGCAGCAGGATCACGCCCTTCAGTTGCGGCATGACGATGCGGGTGATGATCTGGAAGCCGTTCGCACCGTCGAGCGCTGCGGCCTCCTCGATGCCGGGGGTGACGCCCTGCAGGCGGGCGGTGATGAAGAGGAACGAGAGCGGCGCCGACGTCCAGATCTCGAAGAGGACGACCACGAGCAGCGCCAGCGGGACCTCGACGCCGAGGACCTCGTACCGAGAGGTGTTGAGGAACCCGATCGCGGTCTCCCACCCGAGGAACTCGCGGCCGAAGGAGTTGACGAGCCCGTACTGCGGGTTGAGCATGGTCTGCCAGATCGTCGCGGCCGCGATGAGCGGCAGCACGTAGGGCACGAGCAGCAGTGCCCGGACGATGCCGCGTCCGCGGAACGGCCGGCGCAGCGCGAGGGCGAGCGCGAGTCCGACGCCGACCGATCCGATCATGGTGAGCGTCGAGTAGAGCAGTGTCGTGCCGAGCGCGTTCCAGAACGACGGGTTGCGCAGGGCACGGGTGAAGTTGTCGAGCGTCCAGTCGATCGGCTGGGTGCCGAGGAGGGGGATGTCGACGAGGCGGATCTCGCTGAAGGCGAAGACCACGACGAGGATCATGGGAAGGATCGACGCCAACAGTACGACGACGAGCGTCGGCGCCGTGAGGATCAGGCCGTTGCGGTTCTCCCGCCGGGGGCGGCTGAGCTGCCGCCCCCGGTCGGTCCGAGCTGGTGCAGTGCGGGTCACAGGCCTGCCTGGACCTCCTCGACGGCCGTACGCATCGCGGCCGTCACGTCGGCCGCGGAAGTGCCGGTGTAGAGCTGGTCGATCTGCCCGGCGAGCACGCCTTGGCTCGCGACGAGTCCGGCCAGGGTCGCGTCGTCCGTGCCCATCCCCCACTGGTAGACGGCATTGATGCCGCTCTGGATGCCGGCGACGAACTCCTCGCCGTAGAGCTCGACGGAGGTCTTCTCCTGTCCGGGGCCGATGCCGAGTTCACCCCAGGCCGAGATGAACTCGGTCGGGTCATCGGCGGTGCCGTTCCGCAGCGGGATGCGACCCTCGGTCGCGACTGCGAGCGTGTCGACGTATCCGGTGCTCATCACGTACTCGATATACTGCTGCGCAGCCTCGACGTTCGCGCCGGTCGGAATGCCGTAGCTGAGGATCGCGCCGTACTGTGCAGGGTGCTCCTCGTCGACCACCGTGATGAACTGCGTGTTGTCCGCGAGGAACGTCGGGGTCTCGGCGCACTCCGCGCACGTGGCCGGGGTGGCCTCGTCGAGTCCCGCGAGCTCATCGAGGATGTGCGTCGAGAAGAGCAGCATCGCGGCGTCGCCGTTCATGTACGCAGCGCGTGCGCTCGTCACGTCGAAGTCGCCCGCAACTGAGGAGTTGCGGAGCGTGAGGAACTGTTCGGCGGCCCCTGTGCACTCCTTCGAGTCGATCGCGACCTCACCGTCGACGACGAGGTCGCAGCCTGCGCTCTGGAAGATCGACTGGATTCCCTCGGTCGCCGACGCCGTGCCGGCCTGGGTGCCGAAGGCGAGGCCCGTGATGCCGAGCTCGTCCTTGACCGTCGTCGCTGCGTCCGCGAGCTCCGCGACACTCGTGGGCACGTCGACCCCGACCTGCTCGAGCAGGTCGGTGCGGTAGGCGATCACATGCGTCCAGCCGTCGCTCGGCACGGCCGAGATCTGGTCGTCGAGCGTGATCGCCTCGATGGCGTGCTCATTGAACGTCTCCTGCCCGAGCGTGTCGACGACCGCTGTTGCTGCTTCGGTGTCGAGGAGGCCCTGCGACGTCCACGCGCCGGTCTGCGTCGAAGCGTGGAGGATCACGTCCGGCACGTCTCCCGATGCGGCGCCGGTGACGAGCGCCTGATCCTGATCAGCACCGGCCATGGGCACGACTTCGACCTCGATGCCGGTCTCCTCGGTGAATGCGGCAGCGATCGCCTCCTGCGCGGCGAGACGCTCGGGTGTGGTCTGCGGCGTCCAGAACGTCACGGACTGGTCGGCGACCGGTTCGTTGTCGCCGGAACAGCCCGCGAGCAGGGCGAGTGCGGCCACGGCCGCGATGGATGCCGCGATGCGCGGCTTGAACTTGGGGGTCATGTGCGTCACTCCTCGTGTCGTGGCGCGAAGCGCCGTTGCTGTCGTGCGGGGCGGGCCTGCCGCCACCGCGCGGGTACGCCGATCCTCTCTGCGATTGAGGGTCATCGACGACATTTGCGAGTAGGTTGCAAGAAAGCAACCCCGTCGACCCTACTCATGAATCGAAGGTGCATCCGTTGGATGATCTCGACCGTCGCATCGTCGGCGCCTTGATGGCCAATCCGCGCGCGAGCAATGCGCAGATCAGCGAAGTGGTGTTCACCTCCGAGGCGACCGTGTCCCGTCGCGCATCGCGTCTGCTCCACGACGGCACCGTGCGGGTCGTCGGAGTGCTCGACGGCGAGGCGACGAGGCGCACGCGCTCGTTGTTCGTCCGGCTGCGGTGCCGTCCGGGCGAGGCCCTTCGTTCGGCCGAACGACTGGCTGCCTGGCCGGAGTCAGGGTCGGTCAAGCTGCTGACCGGCAGCGTCGACTGCATCGCCGAGATCAGCTACACGACGAACGAGCACCTCCTGGCGATCACGCTCGAGCAGCTCCCCGCCCTCGATGGGGTACTCGCCGTTTGGAGCAACCAGGTGATCCGCCGCTTCGCGACGCCGCACAGCTGGCTTCCCGACCTGCTCGTCGGCGATTTGGTCGAGCAGCTGCGCAGCCAGCGACTGGATCCGTGGCACGAGCCACTGCCGGGTCAGCCTGCCGCGACCGACGCGCTCGATGAGCGGATCGCAGCATCGCTCGCACTCGACGGCCGGCTCGGCTGGCAGCGGCTCGCCGAGCTCTGCGGCGCCAACCCGGTCACGGTTCGTCGCCGTACCGAGGCGATGATGGCGTCGGGCGCACTGCGCATGCGCACGGTTGTCGAGCCCGAGCGCATCGGGCTGCCGGTGAACGCCTTCGTATCGCTCAACGTGAATCCGACCCAGCTCGGGCGCGCCGGGGAGTTGCTCGCCGAACACCCGTCGGTACTGATGATCGCGGCGACGACGGGCGACCGGAACCTATGCGGTGAGATCGCACTCGCCTCCGACGCTGCGCTCTACGGCTTCATCTCCGACACGATCGGCGGCCTTCCCGGACTGCAGCACGCCGACGTCGCGGTCGCGCTGCAGTCGCTCAAGCGCGCCGGCCTCACCGGTCCACCCGTTCCGGCCGAGCTCGCGATCAGACGGTGAGGCCTCTGAGCACGCCGTCCTGCGCGCCGACGATCGGCTGCCGTCCGACGACGACCGGGGTGGAGAAGGTGTTGGCCGTGAAGAGCTGACGATCCACCGTCACCGCACCGCTCGCCGGGTCGATCGCGACCAGTAGTCCGCCCGTGCCGACGAGCCAGACCGTGCCGCTCCGCTCGTCGCGCACCGGGCCGGCGTTGACAACGCGCGGCACTGCCTGCGTGCTCCACCGTCTCACCCCCGTCGCAGGGTCGATCGCGTCGACGATGCCCCACTCCGTCGTCAGCAGCAGGCTCCCGTCGTCGAGCATCACGCCGGGCGCGAAGATGTAGCTTCCGTCGATCCGCCACAGCTCCGCGCCCGTGCGCGGGTCCACGGCGATGGCGTTGGCGACGGTGCTGAAGAGCACGGCGCCCGTCGGGAGGATCTCGACCCAGTCGTCCCATGGCCCGTAGATCAATTGCCGGTACGTGTCGGGTCTGGTGTTCGTCAGCACCGACCACAGGCGCGCGCCGGTCGCCACGTCGTACGCGTATCCGCGCCCATCGCCCGCGCCGACGTAGACGCGCTCGCCGTCGAAGCCCGCTCGCCCAGCCGAGAGCCGCGGCACCTCCGATTCCCACACGATCGCTCCCGAGCTGTCGAGGCAGAAGAGCCGGTCGCCCGCCGCAACGATGACCTGGTCGACTCCTCCGACGTCGAACACCGCCGGTGTCGACATCACGGGGCGCCCGAGATCCGCGGCCCAACGGGTTCGACCGCTCGCAGCGTCGAGCGCCGTGAGCGTGTGATCGGCTCCGGGCACGACGACGATCGCGCCGTCACTCGAGAAGGCCGCGCCGCGGTGCACGGCGCCGAGTTCGCGCTCCCACAGTCGGTGGTGGGCGGCGCCCGTGATGCGCAGCGCCGCGACTCGGCCTGTTGTCGATGCGGCGACGACCGTCGACCCGAACGCCGCGAGCGCACCCTGGATCTGTCCGCCGAGCTGCTGCTCCCACTTCGGCTTCGACAGCGATCCGCCGCGACGCTCGACCGTGACCGTCTCGTGCCAGAGTGCACCGGCCCCGTCGACCGCTTGGAGGCGGACCCGGTGCACGCCGGGCGGGAGCGCCGCCGCGTCGAGGGATCCACTCCATGTGCCACCGGTGCGGTCGAGCGGTACCCAGACGCCGTCGGCCGCAGTGCCGAACAGCTCTTGCGGGTACAGCTGGGCCGACACGCCCGCGGCGGCCGATCCGGCGGTGGCGCTGACTTCGATGCGTTCATCGTCGATGCGTGCGCCGCCCCGAACCGGACCGGCCGCTTGGCCCGGCCCCGCGTCGAGCGGCATCTCCGTGAGGAGGTCGATCGTCGGCGGGTCGGTGTCGGCCGCGCCGAGGGTGACCTGTTCGACCACGAGCACCCGCCCTGCCTCGTCATCGCGTTCGGTGACACGGAGGTAGAAGGGCCCGCTGCGCGTGGCGACGGCCGCGACCTGCGTGAGTCCGTTGAACCGATCGACCTCGTTGCGGTGGATGTGCCCCGCGAAGATCCCCCGCACGGGGAACGGCTCGATGGTGCGCAGCAGCGCATCGGCGTCGTTGACGTAGTGATTGCGTCCTGCGAGGGGGAAGTGCAGGAACATCACGCTCGGCGTCGTGCCCGCGGCATCCAGATCGCGACGGATCGTGTCGAGGTCGTCGCCGAACAGTCCGGGTTCCTGCAGCGCCTGGGTCGGATCGAGCGCGATGAAGTGCACGCCGCCGGCGTCGAAGCTATAGCTCGTGGGCCCGAACCAGTGCTGGAACCGCTCTCGCGCCGTGACATCCCATCTGATCTCATGATTGCCGGGCACGTGGCGGATCCGCTCCCACAGCGCCGCGGGAATGGTCGAACGGTAGGCCTCGAATCCCGAGTCGTCGCCGTAGTCGCTGATGTCACCGCAGTGCAGCACGAACTCCGGGTCCTCGGCTTCGACGGCGGCGAAGACCCTCGACAGGTTCTCGAGACGAGCGGTCTCCTCGTCGTTGCCGTGGGTATCGGTGAGCACGACGAAGCGCATCGGGGCCTCGGATCCGGCGGCGCGCGCCGCGCCCACCGCGGCTCCGGGCCACGGCCCCCAGTCCGTCGCAGCCATGCCCAACCCGACTCCGACCGCCGACAGGCCGAGGAATCCCCGTCGGCTCACCCTCGGTCGCTTGCCTGTCTCGATCGCCCGGTCCACCATCGTCGCGCTCCACTTCGTCGTCGGTCTGCTCTTCCCTGCACCCAACCGACCGCCGCATGCCGACGGCCAGCGCGCCGCGATGGTTTGCGAGGGATCGACATGTGTCCGAGCATCGGCGCAAGAAACCGGCATCCGAGCGGGCGGATGTCGCTGAGGTGACGGATTCCCGTCAACCTCCCCCGCACGGTTCCCGGTTCCTTGCACGCACCGTGTCCGTGGTTGACCGACCCTCGACGTGCGCGCCAGCGTCGAAGCATCCGGGACCCCCGGTGTCCATTCGCCAGAACACTCAGGAGTCAGATCGATGCATACCCGATCCCGTTCCCTCGTCGCGTTCGCCGTGACGGCCCTCACCGCCGCTGGCATCGCGGGCGCCTCCGCGACGGCTGCGAGCGCGTTGCCGCCGCCCCCGGCCGAGCATGTCGTACTCATCGCCCTCGACGGGTTCGACGCCCGGTACCTCGACGACGCCCCGATGCCGAACCTCCGCCATCTCGCCAAGCGGGGCAGCCTCACGACCTCGACCGGGGTGATGACCTCGATCACGAACCCGTCGTGGTCGTCGATCGCGACCGGCGCCTGGCCCGAGACGCATCTGAACACGGCGTACTGGTTCGACGCCGAGACCGGCACCGCCCGCAGCCAGCAGCGCGACCTCGCAGTGCCGACCATCGCAGAGGCGATCCGCGATCAGGGCGGCACGGTGATGTCATCGCAGTGGTTCATCCTGCAGAACCACGGCGTCGCCTACGGCGATCCCGACGGGCTCTACACACAACCCGGCGGCACCTGCGACCGCCGGGCCGATGACGCCATCGCCGTACTGAACGGCGAACCCGTCGACAGCGGCGGGCAGCTGACCACCGCGAACGGCATCCCCGACCTGATCGCGGTGTACTGCGACACGCTCGACGTGCTCGGTCATGCCGACGGCTCCGCCGCGGCTGGCATGCCTGCAGCGCTCGCCGAGGTCGACGAGCAGATCGGGCGTCTCGTCCAGGCGACGAAGGACGCCGGCATCTATGGACGCACGGCCTTCGTCGTGACCGGCGACCACGGCATGAGCACCTTCACCCAGGGCATGCAGTCGCCGTTGCTCGCAGCGATCGACGCCCTCGGCTACGACGCCGAGATTCTCGCCGCGGGGCGCGCCCCGCAGCCCGCGACCGAGGTCGTGATCGTCGTCGGCGGGGTCGGGTCGCTGCACCTGATCGGCGATGCCGCCGGTGACGCCACGGCCGCTGCCCGTATCGAGCAGGCGGTCGCGGCGCTTCCGCACGTCTCCGCGGTGTACGACAAGACCGATCAGCAGGCCATGCACATGTCGCCGAAGTACGGCGAGCTCGTCATCGAGCCCGCAGAGGGCTGGTCGCTCGGCGCGACCCCGGCCGATGCCGCCGGGGTGCACGGCACGAGCCGGAACCTCGAGGTGCCGCTCGTGCTCTCGGGCGCCGGCGTACGCCCGAACGGTGCGCCGGCCGACCCGCGGCACATCGACGTGGCGCCGACGATCGCCGCGCTCCTCGGGTACGACGCACCTGCCGGCGCCGATGGCCGCGTGCTCACCGAGGCCATCCGCACTCGATGACAGCGACGAGGCACGAGCCTGACCGCCAGACCGGGCTCGCCTCAGCCAGCCAGCGGCTCGTCGTCGACGAATCGGATGTCGTGGACGGCGACCCGCTGCGGCACCCCGTCGAACACGGCTGCGCGCTCGGGCGAGGCCAGGTACGTCTCCTCGAGCCGCGCGAAGTCGTCGCGGTCGCCGACCGCGCTCACGGCCCACACGAACTCGTTCGACTCGCGGAGACCATAGGCGAACTCGATGGCGAACCCGGCGCCCGGCCGCACGATCGGCATGGACCCCCGCCACCACTCGACGAAGGCGTCGTATTCTCCGTCGACGAGTGTGTACCGGCGCAACTGAATCGTCTTCACCCCACCATTCTGTCGGGTGGTGGCCCGGTTCAGCGAGGCCTCGATCGGATGGGGCGTGCTCGCGGGGCCGACCGGCGGGTACGTCGGGTTCGTCCTCGCGGCAAGCCTCGTCGGCTGGTTCGCCGAGCGCACCTGGAACCGCACCATCTGGAAGGCGCTCGCAGCCTGCGCGGCCGGCACGCTCTCGACGTTCGCGATCGGCTTGCCCTGGCTCGCAGCGTTCCTGGGTTCGGTCGGAGCACCGAACGACCTCGCGTCGGTGCTGACGGCCGGGTTCACCCCGTTCCTCATCGGCGGCGTGATCAAGTCGGTGCTCGCCGCGGTACTCCTCCCCCTCTCGTGGAAGGCCGCCGACCGACTGCCGCCCCGGTAGACTCGCCGTCGTCCGGCGACGATCGCCGGTGCTCGAAAAAGGGGCACGCAGCCATCCGCCAGCGGGTTCGCGAGACACATACGGAATCGTTCGTCCGTCTGTCTCGTCAGGAGCCTCCATGCCGTCGGTCTCAGCCATCGTCGCCCGCACCCTCGCCACCCACATCGATCACGTTTTCGGGGTCATGGGCAACGGCAACGCGCTCTTCCTCGACGCACTCGATCGCACGAGCGCGAGCTACACCGCGCTGCGCCACGAGGCCGGTGCCGTGGTGGCCGCCGACGCCCACTTCCGGGCATCCGGGCGCCTCGCTGCCGCGACCGCGACCTACGGGGCCGGGTTCACGAACGCACTCACCCCGCTCGCCGAGGCGGTTCAGGCGCGCATCCCGCTGGTGCTCGTCGTCGGCGATGAGCCCACGACCGGGCCGCGGCCGTGGGACGTCGACCAGATCGCGCTTGCGGCCGGCGTGGGCGCCCGCACCTTCACGGTCGGTCGAACGGATGTCGCGGCCACCGCCGCGCTCGCGATCGAGCATGCCCTGGCCAACCGCACCGCTGCCGTGCTCGCGATCCCCTATGACGTCGGCGGCCTCGAGGTCGACGTCGACGAACACGCGTCGGCCCCTGCACTGCGCCTGCCGGCTCCGCTCGCTCCGAAGGGCGAGTTCGCGACGCGCGCGATCGCCGAACTCGCCGGGATGCTCGCCGCCGCACGTCGGCCGTTCCTGCTCGCCGGCCGCGGCGCCTGGCTCGCGAATGCAGGCGAGGCCCTCGGCGCGATCGCCGAGGCGACCGGCGCGCTCACCGCGTCGAGCGCACTCGGTCGCGGTGTCTTCCCCGACGCCCGCTTCGATCTCGGCGTCACGGGCGGATTCGGCGCGGCCGGTGCGATGGAACTCGTGCGCGAGGCCGACGTCGCGGTCGTCTTCGGCGCTTCGCTGGGCCAGTTCACGATGCGGTTCGGCGAGCTCTTCGCACCCGGCACCCGCGTGGTGCAGGTCGACGTCGCCGCCACGGCCACCCACCCGAACGTCTCGGGGTTCGTTCGCGGCGACGCCGCCGTCGTGGCGCGCGCCCTCGTGCACGAGCTCGAGGCCATCGGCGCCGAGTCGTCGGGATGGCGCGAGAGTGTCGACGTCGCCGCTGCGCGAACCTACGAGGCCGGCGATCCCGTGGCATCCGATGGCCGACTCGACCCTCGCAGCGTCGCAGCTCGCATCGGCGAACTGCTGCCCGAGAACCGTGTGGTCGTCTCCGACGGCGGGCACTTCATCGGCTGGGCGAACATGTACTGGCCGGTCGCCTCGCCCGACCGCATGGTGATGGTCGGCACGGCGTTCCAGTCGATCGGGTTCGGGCTCGCGAGCGTGCCCGGCGCCGCGATCGCACGCCCCGATGCGACGATCGTGCTGACGACCGGCGACGGCGGTGGCCTGATGGCGATGGCCGACCTCGAGAGCGCGGTGCGCACCACTGGCGGGCGCGGCATCGCAGTCGTCTGGAACGACGCCGCATACGGCGCCGAGGTGCACCTCTACGGTCTGAAGGGCCTCGCCGAGGCGCCCATGCTCATCCCCGAGACCGATTTCGCGGGCCTCGCCTCCGCCGTCGGTGCGGAGGGCATCATCGTTCGTGAACTCGCCGACCTCGATCGGCTCGCCGCCTGGACGGCCGAGCCCGTCGACTCCCGTCGCTTCCTGCTGCTCGACTGCCGCGTCTCGAGCACCGTGGTCGCGCCGTATCAGGAGGAGATCATCCGCGTGAACTCCTGACCGCGGATGCGGGACCGCGGCATCGTATACGATTCGTGCAAGAGTCCTCGACAACGAAGTGGAGCTTCCGTGATCGACCCCTCGCAGATCGCAGCGATCGCCGACGAGCTCATCGCCGCCGACCGCGACCGCTCGATCGTGCCACTGCTCACCACGCGGCATCCTGAAATGACCGTCGACGACGCCTATGCGGTGCAGGCGCTCTGGGCGAAGCGGCGCGTGGCCGATGGCCACCGCATCGTGGGTCGCAAGATCGGCCTCACCTCGAAGGTCATGCAGGTCGCCACCGGCATCACGGAACCCGACTACGGGGTCATCTTCGACGACATGGTCATCGAGTCTGGAGCATCCGTCGAATTCGACCGCTTCTCGAACGTGCGCATCGAGGTCGAGCTCGCCTTCGTGCTCGCGAAGCCTCTGCGGGGCCCGGATGCCACGATCTTCGACGTGCTCGACGCCACCGCCTACGTCGTGCCCGCGCTCGAGATCCTGAACTCGCACATCGAGATGGCGGGCCGCACGATCGTGGACACGATCAGCGACAACGCCGCGATGGGCGCGATGGTCATCGGCGGCCGACCGGTGAAGGTCGACGAGGTCGACCTCCGCTGGGTCTCGGCGCTGCTCTACCGCAACCAGACCATCGAGGAGTCGGGGGTCGCCGCCGCGGTGCTCGGTCACCCCGCGATGGGCGTGGCCTGGCTCGCGAACAAGCTCGCCCAGCACGGTCAGTCTCTCGAGACGGGCGAGATCATCCTGGCGGGGTCGTTCACCCGGCCCATGTGGGTCGAACGCGGCGACACCGTGCACGCCGACTACGGACAGCTTGGAGCCATCACGTGCCGATTCGAGTGACCCTTCCCGACACCCTCACGACCCGCATCGAGGCGTCCGATCGCCCGCTCGTGGGCATGTGGGTCTGCTCCGGCAGCCCGATCATGGCCGAGCTCGCAGCCGGCAGCGGCCTCGATTGGGTGCTCATCGATGCCGAGCACTCCCCCAACGGTCTCGAGTCGATCCTCGCGCAGCTCTACGCGGTCTCGGCCTACCCCGTCGCTCCCGTCGTGCGTCCGCCGATCGGCGACGCCGTCGTGATCAAGCAGTACCTCGACCTCGGCGTGCAGAACCTGCTCGTGCCCATGGTCGACTCCGCCGCGCAGGCCGCCGAGCTCGCTCGGGCGGTTCGCTACCCGACCGACGGGGTGCGGGGCGTCGGCGCCTCGCTTGCGCGTTCGTCGCGCTGGAACCGCGTCGAGCGGTACCTTCCGGATGCCTCGTCGACGATCAGCCTCACGGTGCAGATCGAATCCGGGGCCGCCGTGGCCGTGGTCGAGGAGATCGCGGCGGTCGACGGAGTCGACGCGCTCTTCGTCGGACCGGCCGATCTCGCCGCCTCGATGGGGCTGCTCGGCCAGCAGTCGCACCCCGACGTCGTCGAAGGCGTACTGCGATCGATCCGGGCAGGGGCGGCGGCGGGCAAGCCCGTCGGCGTGAATGCCTTCGTGGCCGATGACGCCGAGCGGTACCTCGACGCCGGCGCCGCCTTCGTGGCCGTCGGCGCCGACGTCGCGATCGTCGCGCGCGCATCGGAGGCGCTCGCCGATCGGTTCATCCAGTCGGATGCCGCGGCGTCGGCGCCGCCCGCAGCAGCCGAGCCGCCCCGCGCGGGCTACTGATCCACGCGACGAGGGCGTTCATGCCCGCTCGCACCGCGCTCGACACCGCTCGACACCGCTCGACACCGCTCGACACCGCTCGACACCGCTCGACACCGCTCGACACCGCTCGACAGATCGTATATGATTTCAGATATTGAGAGACGAGGGCGTCAATGACCGACGAATCCACCACCCCGGGCAAGATCATCGCCGTGCATCTCAACTACCGCTCGAGAGCCGAGCAGCGCGGTCGTACTCCGGCGCAACCGAGCTACTTCCTGAAGCCGGCATCCTCGATCGCGGCGACCGGAGGCACGATCGAACGCCCGGCGGGCACCGAGCTGCTCGCCTTCGAGGGCGAGATCGCACTCGTCATCGGCGAGCCCGCACGGCGCGTCTCCCCCGACGACGGCTGGCGCCACGTCGCATCCGTCACCGCTGCCAACGACTTCGGCCTCTACGACCTGCGCGCCGCCGACAAGGGTTCGAATGTGCGCTCGAAGGGCGGCGACGGCTTCACGCCGCTCGGCCCGGGGATGATCCCCGCGGCGTCCGTGTCACCCAACGGGCTGCGCGTTCGCACCTGGGTCAACGGCGAACTCGTGCAAGACGACACGAGCGCTGCACTGCTCTTCCCGTTCGGCCGGCTCGTCGCCGACCTCTCGCAGCACATGACCCTCGAGACCGGCGACGTGATCCTCACCGGAACGCCCGCAGGCTCTTCCGTCGTCGTGCCGGGCGATGTGGTCGAGGTCGAGGTCGATGCGCCGGATGCCGCGGGCGCTCCCAGCACCGGCCGACTCGTGACCACCGTGACTGCGGGCGACGCACCGTTCGGCGACTTCGGCGCGCAGCCCGCCGTCGACGATCTTCAGCGGGTCGAGGCTTGGGGCTCCGAGGCGGAGCTCGCCGCGGCCGTCGCCGCCGGGCGAGCGAGTTCTCCGCTCGCAGAGCCGGCGGAAGCGGACGTCGCCGAACGGCTCCCTTCGACCGGCTCAGGGAGCACGACAGGCTCGGGGCACGATCGGTTCGAGCTGACTGGCGAGCTGAAGGCCGCGATCGCCGGCGTCGCCGTCGCCACCCTCTCGGTCGCCCTGCGCAAGCGCGGCTACCACGACATCTTCATCGAGGGCGTCACGGCGAACCATCCCGGCGACCGCATCGTCGGCCGCGCGAAGACGCTGCGATTCATCCCGTTCCGCCCCGACCTCTTCGCAAGCCACGGCGGAGGGTTCAACGCGCAGAAGCTCGCCTTCGACACCGTCGCCCCGGGCGAAGTGCTCGTCGTCGAGGCCCGCGGCGAGCGCGGCACCGGCACGGTCGGCGACGTGCTCGCACTCCGTGCGCAGGTGCGTGGTGCTGCGGGCATCGTCACCGACGGCGGCGTGCGCGACTTCGACGCCGTCGCGGGGTTCGAGATCCCGGTGTTCTCGCAGGGCCCGCACCCGAGCGTGCTCGGCCGCAAGCACGTGCCCTGGGAGGTCGACGTCACGATCGCGTGCGGCGGCGCCGCCGTGCAGCCGGGCGACATCATCGTCGGCGACGGCGACGGCGTCATCGTGATCCCGCCGCAACTCGTCGAGGAGGTCGTCGCCGAGGCCGTCGAGCAGGAGCGGCAGGAGACGTGGGTCGCCGAGCAGGTCGCCGGCGGGGCATCCGTCGACGGACTCTTCCCCATGAACGCCGACTGGCGCGCCAGGTACGACGCCGCTGCTCAGCCATCTCGGGCACCGGCCCAGTGACCGGCGAAGACCGATGAACGCCGAGAGCAAATCGCAACTCGCCTACCGGTTCCTGCGCGAGCGCATCGATGACGGCCGCTATGTGCCCGGCTTCCGGCTCGTGCTCGGCCAGATCGCCTCCGAACTCGAGGTGAGCGTCGTGCCGGTGCGCGAAGCGATCCGGCGCCTCGAGGCGGAAGGGCTCGTCACCTTCGAACGCAACGTCGGCGCGCAGGTCGCGCTCATCAAGGAGACCGAGTACCTGCACACCATGCAGACGCTCGCCCTCGTCGAGGGGGCAGCCACCTCGCTCTCGGCGCCGCATCTCACGGCCGAGCACCTTCGGCGAGCGCGAGCGATCAACGAACGGATGCGGCGCACGCTCGACGATTTCGACCCGCACCGCTTCACCGAGCTCAATCTCGAGTTCCACGCGGTGCTCTTCGAGGAGTGCACGAACCCGCACATCCTCGACCTCGTGCACCGCGGGTGGAACCGCATGAAGGTGCTGCGCGACTCCTCGTTCAGCTTCGTGCCGGGCCGAGCCCACGAGTCGGTCGACGAGCACGAACGCATTGTCGCGCTCATCGAGACGGGAGCCGACCCGCTCGAGATCGAACTCGCGGCTCGCAGCCATCGCACCGCGACGCTCGACGCAGTGCTCGCCCACCAGTCGAAGCACAAAGCCGCGGGCTCGACGGATGCCGCGGCATCCGCTGCCCCAACCGACTCCACCGCCTCCGAAGCCCGCGCGGTCGACGCGACCGCCTGAGGCTCGAACACGAAGGAATCACCATGACCCACCACATCCCCGAGGGCCTGCCCGACCGCATCCGCCACTTCATCGACGGCGAGTTCGTCGACTCCGACGGCGGCGAGACGTTCGACGTGCTCGACCCGGTCTCGAACGAGACCTACGTGCAGGCCGCAGCCGGCCAGCAGGCCGACATCGACCTCGCCGTCGCCGCCGCGAGACGCGCCTTCACCGAGGGGCTCTGGCCGCGGATGCTGCCTCGCCAACGCTCGCGCGTGCTGCACAAGGTCGCCGACCTCGTCGAGGCGAGCGACGCGCGTCTCGCCGAACTCGAGACCTTCGACACGGGCCTGCCGATCACGCAGGCGCTCGGCCAGGCGCAGCGCGCCGCCGAGAACTTCCGCTTCTTCGCCGACCTGATCGTCGCCCAGCGCGACGACACGTACAAGGTGCCCGGCCGCCAGGTGAACTACGTGAACCGCAAGCCGATCGGCGTCGCAGGCCTCATCACCCCGTGGAACACGCCGTTCATGCTCGAGTCGTGGAAGCTCGCCCCGGCGCTCGCGACCGGCAACACGGTCGTGCTGAAGCCGGCCGAGTTCACGCCGTTGTCGGCATCGCTCTGGGCCGAGATCTTCCGCGAGGCCGGCGTGCCCGACGGCGTCTTCAACCTCGTCAACGGGCTCGGCGAGGAGGCGGGCGACGCGCTCGTGAAGCATCCGGATGTGCCGCTCATCTCCTTCACCGGTGAGAGCCGCACCGGCCAGATCATCTTCGGCAACGCCGCGCCGTTCCTGAAGGGGCTCTCGATGGAGCTCGGCGGCAAGTCGCCCGCCGTCGTGTTCGCCGACGCCGATCTCGACGACGCGCTCGATGCCACCGTGTTCGGGGTGTTCTCCCTCAACGGCGAGCGCTGCACAGCGGGCTCGCGTGTGCTCGTCGAGCGGCCGATCTACGACGACTTCGTCGCTCGGTACGCCGAACGCGCGAAGAACATCGTGGTCGGCGACCCGCACGACCCGAAGACCGAGGTGGGCGCGCTCGTGCACCCCGAGCACTACGACAAGGTCATGAGTTACGTCGAGCTCGGCAAGGGCGAGGGGCGGCTCGTCGCGGGCGGCGGCCGGCCGGCCGGCCTGCCGACCGGCAACTATGTCGCACCGACGGTGTTCGCGGATGTCCCGCCTGACGCCCGCATCTTCCAGGAGGAGATCTTCGGGCCCGTCGTCGCGATCACCCCGTTCGACACCGATGAAGAGGCGCTCGCGCTCGCGAACGACACCCGCTACGGCCTCGCCGCCTATATCTGGACGAACAACCTGAAGCGCGCCCACAACTTCGCCCAGTCGGTCGAGGCGGGCATGGTGTGGCTGAATTCGAACAACGTGCGAGACCTGCGCACCCCGTTCGGCGGCGTCAAGGCGTCGGGTCTCGGGCACGAGGGCGGCTACCGCTCGATCGACTTCTACACCGACCAGCAGGCCGTGCACATCACCCTGAACCAGGCGCACTCGCCGCGCTTCGGCCGCGGCTGAGGCCGCCCCGCCCCTCACACATCTCGAGCAAGGACGCTGACATGCAACTCCCCGAACCCATCGTGACGGCCACCGACCCGATCCCCGCCCCGGTGAACCGCATCCCGACCCCAGAGGCGACCCCGCCCGACATCGTGCGCTGCGCGTACATGGAACTCGTCGTCACCGACCTCGAGGCCTCGCGCCGCTTCTACGTCGACGTGCTCGACCTCGTCGTCACCGAGGAGGACGAGAACACCGTCTACCTGCGCTCTTACGAGGAGTTCATCCACCACAACCTCGTGCTGCGCAAGGGCCCGGTCGCCGCGGTCGCCGCTTTCAGCTACCGGGTGCGCACGCCTGAAGACCTCGACCGCGCGGTCGACTTCTACGAGGAGCTCGGCTGCCGCGTCGAGCGCCGCCCCGAGGGATACACCAAGGGCATCGGCGACTCGGTGCGCGTCGAAGACCCGCTCGGCTTCCCGTACGAGTTCTTCTACGACGTCGAGCACGTCGAGCGGCTCTCGTGGCGCTACGACCTCTACACGCCGGGCGCCCTCGTGCGGCTCGACCACTTCAACCAGGTCACTCCCGACGTGCCCAGGGCCGTGAAGTACATGGAAGACCTTGGCTTCCGAGTCACCGAAGACATCCAAGACGAACACGGCACGACGTACGCGGCCTGGCTGCGCCGGAAGCCCACGGTGCACGACACCGCCATGACCGGTGGCGACGGCCCCCGAATGCACCACGTCGCGTTCGCCACCCACGAGAAGCACAACATCATCGCGATCTGCGACAAGCTCGGCGCACTGCGCATGAGCGACGTCATCGAGCGCGGCCCCGGCCGCCACGGCGTCTCGAACGCGTTCTACCTGTACGTGCGCGACCCCGACGGCCACCGCGTCGAGATCTACACGCAGGACTACTACACAGGCGACCCCGACAACCCCGTCGTCACCTGGGATGTGCACGACAACCAGCGACGCGACTGGTGGGGCAACCCCGTCGTGCCGAGTTGGTACACGGATGCCTCGCTGGTGCTCGACCTCGACGGCAACCCGAAGCCCGTGGTCGCCCGCACCGACGACTCCGAGATGGAGGTCACGATCGGCGCCGACGGCTTCTCGTACACCCGCAAAGATGACGAAGCGCAGGGCTTCAAGCTCGGTCACACCCTGTAGCGCCCTGCTGCTGTGCAGAACTCCGGATCGGCCGCAGGACACGCGGTTCCTCGCGCGCATCATGCGGCGTGTCACCCGCCGAATCCGGAGGTGCGCACAGCACCCGCCGCGAGATGCACTCCACGCACCATCAGCAGTCGGATCGCGGTCTCGACCGACTCCCACTCGTGGAGCACCTGCCGGTGGCTGAACGAGATGTGCGTATAGCCGATCGCCTTCAGCCATGCCCACCGGCTTCGGTCGCGGTCGAACGCGCCGGGCTGAGAGTGCGGCCCCTCCCCGTCGACCTCGAAGATCAGCCGTTCGCCGATGAGGAAGTCCGCCCAGAATCCGCCGGGCAGCGCTACCTGCGGCGTCGCCGGGATCCCGGCGACGCGGAATCTCTCGCGCGCGACCGTCTCAGCAACGGCCTGACTGCTCGGACTCGAACGTCGCGCGATCCGTTGCAGTGAGCCGGGCAGTCGCTCGAGGAGCCGAGCGAAGCCGAGGTCGTCGAGGAGTTGCGGTCTCTCCGACCTCCAGTCGACCAGCTCCCGTGCGGAATCGAGCGCGCACAGCGCATCCAGCTCGGGCACGCAGGCGAGCATCTCGGCGAGGCAGTCCTCGAGCGACACGATGACGCCGTTCGCCGGCCGGTGCTGCTCCCAGTGCAACCGCACGCGCCCGCCCGCCTCTGCCACACGAACCGGCCTCGACCGGTCATCGGGATCGCGCAGGCGTGTCGCATGAGGTCCGACGTGAACGTGCAGTTCGGAGGCATCAGTGAGCACCCGCAGCCCATGAAGACGTGCGGCAGAGATGCAGGCGAGTCGGCCGCCCACCCGCACTGCACGCTTGGCGGGTGCGGGCAGGGCCGGTTCCACGAACACGCCGCGACGGGCGCGCTCGATCTCGCCGCGTTCGAGCGCGGCGGTGATCGCTCGACGGCTCTGTCCGGCCGCGAGCAGATCGGCCGCCGTGCAGACTCCGCCGAACGCACGCACGACATCTCGAGCATCGACCATGGCCCGAGCATGACGGCGTCCGCCGATGCATCCGCCGCCAGCCGCGCACCGGTGCCCGCCCGTGACAGATCCGCTCCTGTGGAGGCCGAGTGGTGGGACGGCCCCGTGCACAACTCCGGGGCAGGAACGTGACACGCCGGGTCAGCATCACGAGACACGGCGAGTCGCAGCTTCGATCCGGAGTTCGAGTCGGCTCCACCGTCTTCTCGTTCACCTGCTCGTCTCCAACGGGACATCCGCGCTCCCTAGCGTCGGTCGCGGCGCGCGCCCTCAGCGCCCGCCGCCGACGACAGGAGATCGACAGATGCCAGAGAAGTTGCCCATCAGCCGCCGAACGATCCTCACCGCGGGAGGACTCGGCGTGATCGGCGCCGCCCTGCCGACCGTGGCCCACGCCGAGACCAACGACGACGAGCTGCGGACGACTTCGGGTCGCCCGCGGCCGAAGGCACCGAAACTGCGCTTCCACGACGACGGCACCTTCAAGGTCGTGCAGTTCAACGACACGCAAGACGACGAGCTGACCGACCGGCGCACCGTCGAGCTCATCGAGACGACCCTCGACGCCGAGCAGCCCGATTTCGTGCTCATCAACGGCGATGTCATCACCGGCGGCTGCGAGACCCGACTCGCGGTGAAGCAGGCGATCAACAACGTCGTCTGGCCCATGGAGAGCCGCGGCATCCCGTGGGCCGTCACCTATGGCAACCACGACGAGGACTCGCTGCCTCAGTCGGGCGTGAACGAAGCGATGATGCTCGACTTCTACCGCAGCTATGACTTCAACATGAACGCCGAGAACATCGCCGGTGTCACGGGCACCGGCAACACGATCGTGCCGATCCGCACGGCCGGCCGCCGCGACGACACGGCCTTCAGCCTGTGGCTCCTCGACTCGGGGCGCTACGCGCCGGGCGATATCGACGGCCAGAACTTCGACGGCTATCCCACCTGGGACTGGCTGCGCATGGACCAGGTGTCGTGGTACCGCAACGAGTCTCAGCGGCTCGAGAAGAAGTTCAAGCGCAAGGTTCCGGGCCTGATGTTCGTCCACATCGCGCTCTGGGAGCACCGCTTCATGTGGTGGGGCGGCGTCGACACCCGCACCGAAGTGGATGCCGCGCGCGGCCTCGCCCGTCACGGCATCGTCGGCGAGCGCAACGAAGACGAGTGCCCCGGGCCCTTCAACTCGGGCATGTACAACGCGATTCTCGAGCGCGGCGACGTCAAGGGCGTGTTCGTCGGTCACGACCATGTCAACGATTACGTCGGCAACTACTACGGCGTGCTGCTCGGCTACGCGCCGGGCACGGGCTTCGGCGCCTACGGGCTGCCGGGCGCGGAGCGCAACCGCATGCGCGGCGGCCGCGTCTTCGAGCTCACGCAAGCCGGCGCCGACGTCACGATCGACACGCGGGTCGTCTACGCACGCGACTTCGGTATCGACCTGACCGCGGACGACCAGCCGATGGAGCCGACTCCCCTCGCGCCGAAGCAGGCTGCGATCTGAGCTTCGACCCGGTCACGATGCGGGGCGGGGCGGCGGCCCCGCCCCGCATCAGGTGCCCCGCATCAGGTGCCCCGCATCAGGTGCCCCGCATCAGGTGCCCCGCATCGGGACGGAGCGAGGGCCCCGCCCTGCATCAGGCGTTGGCGAGGAAGCCGATCGCGGCGTTCTTGAACGCCCGCGCAGTGAGCGTCGAGACGTGGTCGCGGCCGGGGATCGACACGAAGTCCGCGTCCCAGTCGAGCGCGAGTTCCCGGGCACCCAGGGGCACGGGGTCGTTCTCACCCGCGACGAAGAGCACCGGGATGCCGCCGGGAATCGACAGCGGCGCACCCGACACACCCTCGATGACGGCAAGGAGCGCCTCTCGGTCGGCGCCTGCCGTGATCGCGGGCCGGAGCACCTGCTCGATGAGCGGGTTCACCGAAGGCTCGTCGCGCAGCAACACAGCCCGCACCTCGTCGAGATCCCATGAGGCGAAGAGTTCGCTCGGCCCTGCGCCGCCGATGACGACTCGGCGTACGCGCTCGGGCGCGCTCGCGGCGAACGCCGAGACGACCCGGTTGCCCATGGAGTACCCGATGACGTCGACCTCGTCGACCCCCGCGGAGTCGAGCACGGCGATCAGGTCCGCTCCCAGCCGTTCGGGCGCGTACGAATCAGCGTCGACCGGCTTGTCGCTCTCGCCGTGACCGCGGAGGTCGAGGGTGATCGTCGCTCGTCCGGCATCTTCGAGCGCCCGGACCCAGCCCGTGCCCTCCCAGGTGACTGCGGCGTCGGAGGCGAAGCCGTGCACGAGCAGCACCGGTGGCAACCCGGCGGCCGCGCCGCGCACGCGATACCCGATGAGCACCCCATCGGGAGACTCGGCGTAGAGGGTCGGCGACGGTACGGCGCCGGCCATGCTCACCGCGCGGCCTCGTCGAGCGCCGTGGATTCCGCGATGACGGCGCCGGCATAGCCGAGCTCGGCGAGCGCGGCCTCCGACGACTCGGGTGCGACACCTGCCACGAGGTCGGTGAAGATCCGCACGCGCTGGCCGTGCTCGACCGCATCGAGTGCACTGGCCCGCACACAGTAGTCGGTGGCGAGGCCCACGATGTCGATCTCGGTCACGCCACGGGCGACGAGCACTTCGCTCACGGTCGCCCCCGCGTCATCCGTGCCTTCGAAGATCGAATACGCGGGCACGCCCTGACCCTTGCGAATGTGCACATGCACACCCGAGGTGTCGAAGTCGGGGTGATACTCGGCCCCTGGTGTGTCGGCGACGCAGTGCACCGGCCAAGTGTCGACGAAGTCGGGTTCGGCGTCGACGGCGAAATGGCCTCCGTTGTCGGAATCGCCCGAATGCCAGTCTCGGGATGCCGCGACGAGCTCGTAATCGCCCTGATGCTCTGTGAGCAGGCGGGTGATGCCGGCGGCGACCGCAGCCCCGCCGTCGACGCCGAGCGCGCCGCCCTCGGTGAAGTCGTTCTGCACGTCGATGATGAACAGGGCCCTGGTCATGGCTCGCTCCTTCGCACGTCGATCACGGCTCGATTCGGCCGCCGAGACCATTCTCCCAGTGTCGGCCTCGTGCCGCCGAAGTTCAGCGTTGAGCGAAGCCGGCGATCACTGATTGGAGAGGTTGTCGCCGCAGAGGAAGAACCCGGTCGTGAGCGTGTCGATCGCCTGCTTCGCGTCGTCGGAGACGTCGCCGAGGGCGTAGATCGCGAAGGTCAGCGTGGAGCCGTCTTGCGAGCGCACCACGCCCGCAAGCGTGTAGCCGGTGTCGATCCACCCGGTCTTGGCCGAAACGGCACCGTCGGCGACCGAGTTGTCGCCCGAGAACCGGTCGTCGTAACTCAGGGAACCTCGCTCGCCCGAGACGGGCAGTCCGTCCATGAGTACACCGAGGTTGCCCTCGCGCGCGTTGATCTTCACGAACAGCTGGGTGAGATACGACGGCGGCACGGCGTTGTTGTCGGAGAGCCCCGAACCGTCGACGATCGTGATGCCCGTCGTGTCGACGCCGTAGCCCGCAAGGCCCTGGAGCACACCGGCGTTGATGGCGCCGAAGGTGTTGCCCGAGCCGGTCTCGATCGCGACGAGCCGGGCGAGCATCTCGGCCGCGGTGTTGTCCGAGACGACGAGCGCCTTGTCGACGATCTGCGCGACGGTCGGCGACTGCACCTGACCGAGCTGCTGGGCGCCGCCGGGAGCGGTGCCGCGTTCGACGACGCTGATGCCACCGAGCTCGCTCGCGAATGCCTCGCCGGCACGGTTCACCGGGTCGGCGCTGCGCCACGAGGTGTTCGCACCGGGGTTGTCGCGGTCGCCGTCGACCATGAGCGCGGCGACGTTCGCCATGTAGCCGTCTTCGCGCTCCTTGATCGCCCAGCTCGGCTCCCACTCGTCGCCGCCGAAGTAGCTCGCGTCGAGGATGAGCTTCGTCAGCGGCGGGTTCGAAGGGTCGGCCGCCCACGCGGCCTTCACCTGTGCCGCGAGCTCGTCGAGGTGCGCAGCCCCCGGGTACACGGTCTCGGTGCCGCTCGGAGTGCGGGAGAGGGTGACGTCGCCGCCACCGACGAGTACGACGGATCCGGGCTCTGCACCCTTCACGACCGTCGTCGCGGCACGGTAGTCGGGGCCCAGCACCGATAGCGCGGCGGCCGAGGTCAGCACCTTCATGACGCTCGCGGTGCGCGAGGCGGTCGTGCCGCCCCGGTCGTAGAGCACCTCACCGGTCGACGCGTTCATCACGTGCGCCTGGAAGTTCGCGAGCCGCCCGTCGGCCGCGCGATCGGCGACCGAACAGGTGCGGAGCCGGGCCGCCGCGACCTGCGCGGCCGGTACCGGTCGCGCCGGATCGACCGTCGGCGTCGGGGTGGGCGTCTCACTGAGCGCAACGGATGCCTCGCCGCCGCCGTTGCTCGCCGCTCCGACTGCGACCGCGCCTGCCCCGAGCAGGCCGAACGCGAGCACGCCGCCCGCGATCATCAGCGGCATACGGTGCGTGCGTGCGAACGTCGCAATGGTGGTCAGTACGCCGTTCGTCGGCAGCGCGCCGGCAGGCCGGCTTTCAGCGGTGGGAGTCGTGGTGACGGGAGTTGTGGGATCCGGATGCTCGGCGGCCAGAAGCTCGGTCGCCGCGAGTTCGGTATCGAGGATCTCGGTAGGCAGGATCTCGGTCGCCGCGAGCTCACTCTCGAGGAACTCGGTACCCGCAGTTTCGGTCGCCGAGGGATCAGTAGGCGAAGGCTCGGTTGCCGAAGGCTCGGTCGCCGAGGGATAGGTCGCCGAGGGCTCAGCCGAGGGATCAGTCGCCGAAGACTCGGTCGCCGAAGACTCGCCGGCAGGCTCGGCGGCGCCGTTGGACGGGTCGCCTGTGTCAGGGGGCTCCCCTGCGGCATCCGTCTCGTCGATCACCCGGGAATCCTACGCGAGCCTTCCTCAAGAGAACCTGATCGTGCGCCGCAATCTCGCGCTGATCGAGTCATTCCCCTGGGTAGACGAGCCCGATCTGCCGGCGGATCTCGTCGAGCGAGGCCATGATCGCGACGGTCTCATCGATCGGCAGGAGGTCACCCGACAGGTTGCCTGAGGCGACGAGACGCTCGACCGCTTCGGCCTGATACTGCATGCCGCGCCCGGTGACCTCGGAGTGGTACTCCTCGATCACGGTGCCGTCGGCTGCGATGACGCGGAAGGTCGTCGGCGTGTACCAGACGTGGTCGATCTCGATGCGGGCGGCGGTGCCGAGCACGACGGCCGTGTTGGGGCCCTTCGTATCGCTCGCCGAGAACGTGACCGCCGTGCGCCCGCCCTCGTAGCCGAAGACTGCAGCGATGTGCGCGTCGGCGCCCGTCGGCTTGAAGGTGGCCGAAGCCTGGATGGTGCTGGGCTCGCCGAAGACGTCCCACGCGAACGAGATCGGGTAGATGCCGAGGTCGAGCAGGGCTCCACCGCCGAGTTCGAGCGCGTTGATGCGGTGTGCCGGGTCGTCGGAGAGCAGCTGCGTGTGGTCGGCGACGAGCGAGCGCACCTCACCGAGGGTGCCCTCGGCGATGATCTCGCGGATGCGCGCCATGTGCGGCAGATACCGCGTCCACATCGCTTCGAGCGCGAGCAGGCCCTTCGCGGCGGCGAGTTCGGCGATCGCACGCGCCTCACCGGCGTTGACGGTGAACGACTTCTCGACGAGCACGTGCTTGCCTGCCTCGAGGGCGAGGGTCGCATTCGCGGCGTGCATCGGATGCGGCGTGGAGACGTAGATCACGTCGACCTGGGGGTCTGCCACGAGCGCTTCGTAGCTGCCATGCGCGTTCGGGATGCCGAACTCCGCGGCGAACGCGTCGGCGCCCTCTTGCGAGCGCGAGCCCACCGCTTGCACGGTGAATCCGTTGAGCTTCAGGTCATTGGTGAAGGCATGGGCGATGCCGCCGGTCGCAAGGATTCCCCATCGCAGTCGTTCCGTCATACGCGACAGCTTATTCGGCGATCGACTCGCCACCTGCCCGACCGTGTTTCTGGGAACTGCGGTCGTCCCCGACGCCGACGTTCGGAGGTCCCTGTGTTCACATCCCCGCGGCATCTCACGGCCGCGAGCGTTGCCGACTTCCTGGAGGCGTGATGATCGCGGGGCGGCGCCGCGAGAGCGCGAGTGCCAGACCGCCGGCGATCATCGCGAAAGCGGCGCCGGTGACCAGTGGCGAAAGCCCGGCGCCGGTGGCAGCCAGCGGACGCGTCTCGGCGGAGTTCAGCGTCTCGGCGACGTTGGTGAGCGTCAACGCCGCGGTGGCATCTTCTCCGGTCACCGACATCGGGAGGACGACTTTCCCATCCGCATCGGGTGTGAGCGCCTCGCCGTTGACGATCCAGGTCGGCGTTCCCCACTCGACGCCGGGGATGCCGGGCAAGGCGCCCTCGCGCACCTCGATGATGGAGCCGACGGAGAACCACGGTGACACGAGCACGATGCCCTCTTGGACGGCGACCGGGGTCTGGGGCTCGTAGTCCCACCACCAGTCGAAGGGGAACTCGGTTCCGGTCGGGATCGATGACGCTCCGCCCCCTTGGATGGTTTTCGTCACGGCCCACCGGGTGAACTGCTCCACCGTGTTCGTGACTTCCAGCAGAGCCGGCTCACCCGAACTTACGATGATCGTGTTGCCGGGACTCCAGGTCGTTTCGGCCCACTCGTAGCCCGGCGGGAGAGCCGCAGCATCCGGCTCCGCCTCCTCGAGGCGGACGATCGTGCCGATCGGGAACACCAGTGCACTCCCGGCTTCATTGGTCGGACCCGCCGGCGTGCCGTCGGCGGGGATCTCGAAGCTTCCTGTGACGACTTCTTCGTCGGGAGCCCAGGCGGTGTATTCGATGGTGAAGGAGTCGGCGAGCAGCTGGGAGGGGTCGATGCCCTCGATATTCTTGGCGACCTCGAAAGTGCCGGTGACGAGGTCAGCGGAGTTGGTGAGGGTGGATGAGACGGTGCTCGCACCGTCGGCCCCGATCACCAGGTCGGCAGGGTCGAAGGTCGCGGCCTGCCATTGGATCCGGTTGATGAGCGGGGGCCCGAGTTCCTCGAACGCAACGACTGTGCCGTAGGGGAAGGTGAGCGGTGCTCCGTTCGCGTCGACCGGCCCCACCGGCGTACCGTCGGCGGGAAGGCGGATGGTGCCGCTGCTCACGTCGCCCGATGGGGTCGTGGCGGTCCATCCGACGGTGAACTCCATGCCTTCGGGTAGGTCGGCGCCCGAGACGTCCTCGAACTCCTTCGACAGCTCGAATGTGCCCATCTCGACGGCGTTCGCGACGTCGATGGCGATGTCGCCGGAGTCGGGAAGCGGGATCTCCACGATGGCTGTCTCAAGTGGCCCTGCACCCTCGAAGTTCCCGGGGGTGTAGGTCGTCGCCACCCCGTCGATGGTCACCGTGATGACCGGGAGCGCCCACCCTGCAGGGTCCACAGGTATGCCGTCGAGCGTGGGAAGGAGTTCCGCGAGCTGAAGCGTGTCCGCTCCGGTCTCGATGTCGTCGAGCAGCTCGGGATCACCGTGTGGAAGCGAGCGCGTGGTGCGTGTGCCCGACGGGTCCGTGTTGTAGCTGACGGTGTACTCGTACGCGGGATCGGTGGCCTCTCCCTCGGCCGACTTCACGATGGTGATGGTGCGGTCGCGTTCGGAGAGAGAGATTGCGTTCGTGAGATTCACGGCGACCACGGCGCCGCCCTCGTCGATCACGAAGGTACGGCTCGGCTCCCACCCGACGCCCGACCACTCGTAGCCGGGCGGCGGGTCGATGCCCGACAGGTCCTCAGTGAGGACGATGCGCGTTCCGACGGGGAATTGCTGACCGACTTCGACAGGCGTCCCGTCGAAGGGCACGTCCATGGTGCCGCTCGCGATCTCCGCGCCGCCATTCAGCGCCACCCAGTTCACCGGGACCGTCGCCTGTGATGGCTCGCCGGCATCGCCGCCTGACAGGTCTTCGATGCCCTTCGAGACGCTGAACGTGCCCGTCTGGGCGGTTGCCGCGTTTGTTACGACGATCTCCGCGTTGCCCGCACCGACCGTGAGCGGGTTGGGCGTGATGGTCGGCGTGCCCCACTCCCAGCCGGGCGCGCTCTCGGGCGTGATCTCCTCGAACTGCACCACGGTGCCGATCGGGAATTCCGAAAGTCCGGCAACCGGGCTTCCATCGGCAGGCACCTCGATCGATCCCGTGACAACTGTGCCGTCGGGGTCCGTCGCCGTGTAATTGACGGTGAACGTCGTTCCTGCGGGCAGATCAGATTCGTCGATCCCCTCCAAGGTCTTGCGCACCTCGAAGCCGCCGCTGTCGGCCTGGCACCTGATCTGGCCGGCGAAAATGAACGAGTGCACTTCTCCGCCCCCGACGGTCACATTCCGGCCGAGCACCTGGCCGTCGAGCGGCGCAGCAGTCACCGTGACATCAGCGGTCGGCGCGTAGACCGACCCGTCGATCCGCCCTCCTTCGGCCGCCGTGACGGCGACGTCGCCGGTGAGGGCGGAGAGATCCCAGAAGGTGTACTGCGAGTATGCGCCCTGCGGATCGGTGCGGGTCCCGATCACCTCGGTCGTTCCCGCGGGCACGCGGATGATGAGCGGGTTCGCCGCGCCCGGGGTGGGCCCCGGGGAGAACTGGATGAGCGCGGTTCCTGCGATGTCGGCGTAGTCCACGATGTTGGGCCGATCGGGACTGAGCGGTTCCAGCACCACCCGCGAGCCTACGTTCTCCGCCACCCCGACCGGATACCCCTCCGTAGCGAGACCGTCGAGGCAATCGGAGGCGGCTTCATAGGATGCCTCCGCATTCGCTTCGACGTAGTCGGCGACCGCTGTGGAGGCTGTGTCCACTGTGTAGATGCTGTTGTCGCCGCTCGTGCCGGCCGGCGGCGCGGCGTCGGCGGGGTATTGCTGGTGCGTCGCGTCGATGAGGGGCGTCTGATCCGGATTCGTCGGGTTCGTGTTCAACCGGATCCAGTCGGCACGGGCGAAGGGCCGCCACGGGCCATCGCGCTCGACCATCTTCAGGTCGCCCTGGAGTGCGGGGTCGCTTGTTCCGGCGCTGGTGATCGCCAGTATGCCGGTGCTCGACGGGCTGTAGCTGCCGACCAGGAAACGGGTGGGGTCACCGTCCACGGAGGGAAGCGTGTAGTCGCCGGTGCCCGCGGCAACATGGATGATCGTGTACGTACCGCTGGAGCCCTGCACCGTCGCAGTGCCGCCGACGGCGATGCTCCCCTCCGTCTCCTGGTTCGCCAACAGCGCGTTCTCGCGCGCATAGACCGTGAACCCGCCGTTCATCGAGAACGGGTTGAACGTGTCAGGGTACGCAGCGTGCGCCGGGGCGGCGAGCGACGCATCGAGCGCCACGGCACCCGACCCGATCAGGAAGATGGTGGCAGCCGCGGCCACCGTGCGACGAAACGACCGGGGTGAACGTGGCATTTCGAGAAATCCCTTCCTGGGCGCTTCTGCGGGCCGAGTTCAACCCCAGTACACCAAAGTGCAGCGCCCCGCGTCCACCCCCTCGCGTAAATACGCAATATCCGCCAGGGTGATCGAGGCAGCGTCGCGGTGCGGCGCGAGCCCCTCCAGGTGCCGTGTCGGGAGGGGCTCAGGAGGGGACGACCTCAACAGGTTCGAACAAGTACGAAAGCCCCGCATCTGGCGCGTGGCCAGGGAATGCGGGGCTTTCTCTCGGAGCCGCCTGTGGGAATCGAACCCACGACCTTCTCATTACGAGTGAGACGCTCTGCCGACTGAGCTAAGGCGGCGTGGCAGCCGGGCGCTCGAAGCGCACCGGTTGGCACGAGAATCAATGTTAGCGGGTTTCGCGGGCGTCGATGACCACCATCAGCACTTCGGATCGCTCGCCGGCACGGTGCCGTCGAGCAAGTACGATTCGACCACGTCATTGATGCACGAGTTCGATTTGTTGTACGCCGTGTGCCCCTCGCCTTCGTAGGTGACGAGCACTCCGCTGTCGAGCTGCTCGGCGAGGGCGACGGCCCACTCGTACGGCGTTGCAGGGTCGCCCGTCGTACCGATGACGAGGATCGGCGCCGCACCCTCTGCGTGGATCTCGGCCCGCTCGCGGTCACCTTGGTAGGGCCAATTGATGCATCCGAGGTCGCCGAACCCGAAGTACGGCCCGATGATCGGGGCGACCTCGGCCACGGCGGCCGCCTTCTCGCGCATCACCGTGATGTCGGACTGGTAGGTGTAGTCGAGACAATTGACCGCGCTGAACGCTTCGGCCGAATTGTCGAGGTACGTGCCGTCTTCGCTCCGACCGTTGTAGCCGTCGGCGAACGAGAGTGCCATGTCGGCGTCGCCGAACATCACGGCCTCGAACATGTCGTTCAGGTACGGCCACGAGTCGACGCTGTACAGCGGGTAGATGATCGCCGTGACGAGCGTGTCGGCGCCCACGAGGCGGCCGTCGGTACCGCGCAGTGGGCTCTCGTCGACGGATGCCAGGAGCCGGCTGATCTCGTCGGCGGCCTCGTCGACCGTACCGTCGAACGGACATTCAGTGCCCGACAGACAGAACTCGAGGTAGGCCTTCAGGGCGTTCTCGAACCCGACGGCTTGAGCTTGGGAGACTTCGGACTCGCTCGCCGCGGGGTCGATCGCCCCGTCGAGCACGAGCCGCCCGACCTTGTCGGGGTAGAGCTCGGCGTACGTCGCGCCGAGGAAGGTGCCATAGGAGTAGCCGAGGTAGTTGAGCTTCTCGTCTCCGAGCACCGCGCGCAGCAGGTCGAGGTCGCGCGCGGCGCTCTCGGTGTCGACGTTGCCGAGCAGCTCGCCGGTCTGCTCACTGCACGCCTGACCGAAGTCGGCCTCGATGGCCTCGGCCGCGGCGATCCACTCGTCGCTGCCCCGCTCGCCGGGCGTGATGCCGTAGAGGTACTCATCCATCTCGGCGGCGTCATAGCAGACCACCCCTGCCGAGCGCCCGACACCACGAGGGTCGAAACCGACGACGTCGTACCGCTCCTGCAGAGGTTTGCCGACGGCGTAGTCGAGGGAATCCATCACGAAGTCGTAGCCCGAGCCGCCGGGCCCGCCCGGATTCACGAGCAGCGAGCCGATCTTGTCACCCGTCGCGACGTGCCGCACGAGAGCGAGCTCGGTCTCGCCGGCCGCCGGATCGCTCCAGTCGAGCGGCGCCTTCACCGTGGCGCAGCCCATGTCATCGCCGCAGCGCTCCCACTTCAGCACCTGCGAGTAGAAGGGCTCGAGCTCTGCGTCGACTTCTTCGCCTGTCGGCGTCGAGACCGGCTGCTCGGCGTTCAGCATCGAGGGCACGCAGCCGCTCAGCGCGAGCAGTGCCGCGAGGGCGCCGACAATCGCGAGCGCACGGATGCCACGAGGCATTCCTTCGACTGGCTCGGGGCCGCGGCGTCGTCTGGCGGTGTTCTGACGCGTGTCGGTCATGCGGCCCCTCGTTCAGTGTTCGGTCGTCGGATCGCGGAGACGAGCATCGCCTCGAGTGCGAGAGCCGGCTGCACATTGCCGTCGATGCGGGTGCGCGCCAGCTGGATGGCGTCGAGCGTCGCGAGGGTGCGCGCAGGCGTCGCGGACGCCGCTGCCCGCTGCATGCCCGCCTCGAGTTCACGGTTGACGAGCGGCACGTCGGCGGCGAGCTGGATGAGCAAGATGTCGCGGTAGAGCGACGCGAGGTCGACGAGGATGCGATCGATGCCGTCGCGGAGGCTCCGGGTCGCTCGGCGTTTCTGGTCGTCTTCGAGGGCCTTCAGCTGCGGGCGCAGCGCGTTGGGCACCGCCTGCCCGGGAGCAACGCCGAGCGAGTGCAGCGCATGTGCCCGCTCTTCGGCATCGCGCAGCTCGCTGATCGCCTTGGCGTCTTCGCCGGCGATCTCGATGAACCGTGCCGCCGTCGCCACGGCTCCGGAGGTCGAACGCACCGCGAGCGCGAGCTCGAGGGTCTCTGACCTGCGACGCCTCGCCTCATCGTTGGTCGCAAGACGGTGCGCCATGCCGATGTGGCTCTGCGCTTCGCGTGCTGCGCGTTCGGCGAGCACGGGATCGACGCCGTCGCGGCGCTCGAGGAGGGCCGCGACATCCGCGACGCTCGGCACTTGGAGCCGAACCGAGCGCACGCGCGACCGGATCGTGGGGATGAGGTCGGCTTCGCTCGGGGCGCACAGGATCCACACGGTGCGCTCGGGCGGCTCTTCGAGCTCTTTGAGCAGGAAGTTCGAGGTCTGCTCGGTCATGCGGTCGGCGTCTTCGACGATGATGACCCGGTGCCGCCCGATCGATGGTGCGTAGTGCGAGCGGCGCACGATGTCGCGCACGTCATCGCGCTTGATGATGACGCCCTCGGTCGCGAGCACGTGCAGATCGGGGTGGCTGCGCGCATCGACCTGCGACTGGGTGCGCTCGTCGCCGTCGGGGTCGCCCGAGATGAGTGCGGTCGCGAACGCGTACGCGAGGTTCGAGCGACCGGAGCCGGGCGGCCCGGTGACGAGCCAGGAGTGCGTCATCTGCTGGGCCGCCGCGCCTGTCGGCGCCCGGCCTTCGTCGCTCTCGAGCGGCAGCGCGACCGTGGGGGCGCTGGCCGACTCGGCCGCCGCGCGGAACAGCGCGATCGCGGCATCCTGCCCGGTCAGTTCACTCCACACACTCACGACTCAACGCTACCGTCAGCCGCCGACTGCGGACTCGGCCGGCTCAGAGGAGGCCGGCCACGCGTGCGCGGATCGCCACGGCGATCTCGTCGGCCGACAACGAGGCGTCGACGACGAGGAAACGCTCGGGCTCGGCGGCGGCGAGCTCGAGGTACGCCCCGCGAACCCGGTCGTGAAACTCGGATGCCTCGGCCTCGAGCCGGTCGTAGCGCGTGCGCGCCCCGTCGAGTCGAGTACGAGCCGAGGCTGGGTCGAGGTCGAGCAGGATCGTGAGGTCGGGCAGGAGCCCCTCGGTGGCCCACTCGGACAGCCCGCGCACGGCTGCGGGGTCGAGCACGCGACCCGCCCCCTGGTATGCGACCGACGAGTCGATGTACCGATCTTGGATGACGACGTCGCCTCGCTCGAGCGCCGGTCGCACGACGGTCGCGATGTGATGAGCTCGATCCGCAGCGTAGAGCAGCGCCTCAGCGCGGGGCGCGATGTCGCCGCGGTGGTGCAGCACGATCTCGCGCACCTCCACACCGACGTCGGTGCCGCCGGGCTCGCGAGTGCGCACGACGGAGCGGCCCTCATCGGCCAGCCACACTCCGAGGCGCTCGGCCTGCGTGGTCTTGCCAGACCCGTCGCCGCCCTCGAGGGTGATGAAGAGCCCATCGCTCACTTCTTGGCCGCTGCCTTCTTCGCGGGAGCACGCTTGGCCGGAGCCTTCTTCGCGCGCGGCGCGGCCGGACCCTTGTCGCGCTTGATCTGCAGCAACTCCACGGCGCGTTCGAAGGTGACCTCTTCCACCGACTCCGCACGCGGGATGGTCGCGTTCGTGGTCCCGTCGGTGACGTACGGGCCGAACCGTCCGTCTTTCACCTTGATGGGCTTGCCGCTCACCGGGTCTGCCTCGAACTCCTTGAGGGCACTCGACGCCGTACGGGCGCCGTACTTCGGCTGGGCGAACAGCTCGAGCGCGCCGTCGAGGCCGATCTCGAGGATCGCGTCTTCGCTCGGCAACGTGCGGGTGTCGGTGCCCTTCTTCAGGTACGGACCGTAGCGACCGTTCTGGGCGGTGATCTCGACACCGGATTCGGGGTCGATGCCCACGACGCGCGGCAGGCTCAGGAGCTGCAGCGCGGTGTCGAGGTCGATCTCTCCGACCTGCATGTCCTTGAACAGTGACGCGGTGCGCGGCTTCTCGGCGACGGGCTTCTTCGCGGCGCGCTTCGCCTTCGGCTTCGGCGCGTCGGTCACCTCGCCTGTGACGGGGTCGACGGATCCCGCGGCATCCGTCTCGGGAACTGCTGCGGGCTCGGTCGCAGGCTCGAGCTCGGTGACGTACGGCCCGAACCGCCCGTCTTTCACGACGATCTCTTTGCCGTTCTCGGGGTTCACGCCGAGTACCCGGGCCTCTTGTACCGGCGCAGCGATGAGCTCGCGGGCCTTCGCCTCGGTGAGCTCGTCGGGGGCGAGACCCTCGGGCAGGTTCACTCGGCGGGGCGGCGCGTCGGGCGCGGCCGACTCGTCGACCGTCTCGAGGTAGGGGCCATACTTGCCGATCCGCAGCGTGATGTCGGGGGCGATGACGACGGAGTTGATCTCGCGCGCGTCGATCTCGCCGAGGTTGTCGACGACCTGGCGAAGGCCGCGGTGCTTGTCGGAGCCGAAGTAGAAGCTCGAGAGCCAGTCGACACGGTCGGCCTCGCCCGCGGCGATGTGGTCGAGGTCGTCTTCCATCTCGGCGGTGAAGTCGTACTCGACGAGGTCGCCGAAGTGCTCTTCGAGCAGTCGCACGACCGAGAACGCGATCCAGCTCGGCACGAGTGCCTGACCGCGCTGGGTGACGTACCCGCGGTCGAGGATCGTCGAGATGATCGATGCGAACGTCGAGGGGCGCCCGATGCCGAGCTCTTCGAGTCGCTTGACCAGGCTCGCCTCGGTGTAGCGCGGGGGCGGCGACGTCTCGTGGCCCTTGGCCTCGAGGTCGGCCATGTCGAGCGACTGGCCCTCCTTCAGCGGCGGCAGCTTGGCTTCGCCCGGCGTCTCGTCGGCGTTGCGCTCTTCGTCGCGGCTCTCTTCATATGCGGCGAGGAAGCCGCGGAAGGTGATGACGGTGCCGCTCGCGGTGAACTCGGCGAGTGTTCCGCCGACCGGTACGGATGCCTCGGCGGGTGCCGCCGCATCCGCTGCTGTGGGCCCGACCTCGATCGTGACCGTGGCCGTCTGGCCCTTCGCGTCGGCCATCTGGGATGCGACGGTTCGCTTCCAGATGAGGTCGTAGAGCTTGAACTCGCTGCCGCGGAGCGCGCTCTGCAGTTCGGAGGGGGTACGGAACACCTCGCCCGACGGACGGATCGCCTCGTGCGCCTCTTGCGCGTTCTTCGACTTGCTGGCGTAGACGCGGGGCTTGTCGGGAATCGAGTCGGCGCCGTAGAGCTTCGTCGCCTGCGCGCGGGCGGCGGTGATGGCCTGCTGCGAGAGTGACGACGAGTCGGTGCGCATATAAGTGATGTAGCCGTTCTCGTAGAGCGACTGCGCCACGCGCATCGTGTCACGCGCCGAGAGGCGGAGCTTGCGAGCCGATTCCTGCTGCAGCGTCGACGTCGTGAACGGCGCGGCCGGGCGGCGGGAGTAGGGCTTGGACTCGACCTTCGAGACGGTGCGCGAGACGGCATCGGCCGAGAGTGCGGTGACGAGCGCGGCGGCGGTCGCCTCGTCGAGCACGACGGCCTTGCCCTTCAGCTTGCCCGTGTCGTCGAAGTCGCGGCCGGTCGCGACACGTTCACCGCCGAGCCGCACGAGCTTCGCCTCGAACGAAGGCGAACCGTCGGATGCCTCGGCCGAGAAGCGCCCGGCGAGGTCCCAGTAGCCCGCCGCGACGAAGGCGAGGCGCTCGCGCTCACGGTCGACGACGAGTCGCGTCGCCGCCGACTGCACGCGACCGGCCGACAGTCCTGGCCCGACTTTGCGCCAGAGCACCGGCGAGATCTCGTAGCCGTAGATGCGGTCGAGGATGCGCCGGGTCTCCTGGGCGTCGACGAGGGCGGTGTCGAGCTCGCGAGTGTTGTCTTTCGCCTTCTCGATCGCGTCTTTCGTGATCTCGTGGAAGACCATGCGGCGCACGGGCACCTTGGGCTTCAGCTCCTGCAGCAGATGCCACGCGATGGCTTCACCCTCGCGGTCCTCATCAGTTGCGAGCAGGAGCTCATCGGCGTCTTTCAACGCACGCTTCAACTCGGCGACGGTCTTCTTCTTCGAATCCGACACCACGTAGTACGGCTCGAAGCCGTTGTCGACGTCGACCGAGAACTTGCCGAGCGGGCCCTTCTTCAGTTCGGGCGGCAGGTTCTTGGGCTCGATGAGGTCGCGGATGTGCCCGACCGAAGAGAGCACCTGATAGCCGTCACCCAGGTATTGGGCGATCGATTTCATCTTGGTCGGTGACTCGACGATGACCAGCTTTTTCGCGCCTGACACCAGACTCCTAATTGTTGACGATTGAGACGAGAACGCACATTGAATGCCGCGCCCCCGAGCGGTGTGCCATCAGCCGGCGAATGCTGCGCCGACAGCCACACCATACACATATCAGCCGGGAGGACGCGTACTCGGGGCGCCCCGAGCCGTCGCGACGAGGGCGCGTCCACCCCTTGCGGTTCGCCCGCGGTTGAGGAGAATTGGCCTCATGGAAACCTCAACGACGGGCTCGTACACGGCGAAGCTGATCGACGGACCGCTCGAGGGCAAGACGGTGGCCACCGCCTTCCTCGATTCGGGCGATCCGCGCCCGCGGCTCGAGTTGAACGCCGACCAGGGCAAGCATTACGTGTACTCGCGTGGGGCGGGCCTCGAGTTCGCGGCATCCGACGACGATCGTCCGAGCGCCGTCGAGTACCGCTTCATCGAGACCGTCTTCGACTGATCCGGACTCCGGAGTCGTTGCCGACTCAGTCCGGCGAGGCCGGCGGCCCCGGCCATCCCGGCGGACCGGCGCGGGCCGAGGCGACGAGTTCGAATCCCGGCACCGCTGCGATGGTGACGGTGACGGATGCCACCGCGCCATCGCTCTCGCACGCCCCGAGCTCGCCGCCGTTTCGGGCCGCGACGGCGGCGGCGAGCTGACAGGGCACTCCCGCCACGGCACCCGAGACTGCGTCGGCCGCAGCGAGCGCCGCGGCATCCGCGGCATTCACCGCCCGCTGCGACACGACGAAGATGCCGAGCATTCCGACGAACGCGATGGTGAGTGCGGTCACCGCCCCGATGATTCCGAGGGCGAGCACGGATGCCGCGCCGGACTCCTCGCCCGTGCCGGCACGTCGGTGCGCGGCTCGCCGCCCTGCGCGAGCAGCCGTGCCCGCCACCTCGCCCATCACCGCCCGCCCGTCACGGCGCAAGACTCTGCGCGCAGCTCGATAGCGGCGAGGAGCCCTGCGCCCGAAGTGTGAAGCGTCGCACAGACGAACTGACCGTCAGTTGCGACCGACAGCTCTGCGCCGCCCGAGATCCGGTCGGCGATGGCGCCCGCCGCCACATCGGACTCGCCTCGCCCGAGCGCTCGGGCTGCGTCGGCCGCGGCGTCCGTCAATCGCACCTGCTGGGCGACGAGCTGCACCGAGGCGAGGCACGCGGCCAGCACCAGCGCGATGGCGGGCAGCGCGACCGCGAATTCCGCGGTCACGCCGCCGCGCTCGCCGTCAGCCGACCGTGAGCGCATTCCGCACGAGGTCGGTGAGGATGCCGCGCACCTCGTCACCGCGCAGGATGATGACGAGGAGGCCTGCGAATCCGACGGCTGCCATGGTGGCCACGGCGTACTCGGCCGTCGCCGCGCCGCGTTCGCCCGCGAGGCGGCGGGCAACGAGACGGGCGACCCGGCGAGCGAGGTTCGGCCTCTCCTGCCCTCGAGCGCGGTCGGCGATGGAGTGTTCGGGCATGGTGTTCCTTCCAGTGGTGCCGGCGGGCCGGCAGTCGGGTGGCACGAGTCGGGTCGGGTCATACGGCACCGCCGAGGGTGCCCGTGATGACCGAGATCATGAGCGGCGCGACGCCGAGCAGCACGAAGGCCGGCAGCACGCAGAGCCCGAGCGGAAGCATGAGGCGCACCCCGAGTGCGGCCGCCCGCTCCGACCCCGCCGAGCGGGAGGCTCGACGCAGTCGAAACGCCTCGGCCCGCAGGAGCTCGGCGACCGGCGCCCCGGCTCTGGCAGCGAGACCGAGCATCGCCTCGACTTCGGCGCCGTCACCGGCGTGCGGCACGTGCTGCTCGATCGAACGACGGGCGAGGCCACGAGCGAGGTCGATCGAGACCCCGCTCGACATCGCGATGGCGAGCAGCTCGAGTTCGAGACCGGCGTCGACGCGCGAACGACCTGCTCGCGTGGCGAGCGCGGCGTTCCAGCGGTGACCGCCCCACAGGCACGACAGCCCGAGCCCGAGACAGACGAGCCCGACCGGATTGCCGAACAGCACGCCCAGCGTGTCGAACCCGAGCGTCGCGCCGAACACGACCGCGATCGCCGGCAGCGCCATGACGAGACGGGCGCTCGCCTCGGGTCCGGCGAGCGCCGTGCGCACCTCGCGACGCAGTTGCGCCTCATCGCGCAGCACCGCTGCGAGCTCCCGCAGGCTCCCGGCGAGGGGCGCCCCGGATTCGGCTGCGACCGCCCAGGCGGCAGCCAGTACCGGCCATGCGGCGGATGCTTCGGGATGCGCGTTGCGCGCTGACGCGATGGCCGGTGCCACGGGCTCGCCGTTCCGCGCCGCAGCCGCGGCCGCGGCAAGCACCAGAGCGTCGGAACCAGCGGCGGAATCGGGTTCGGAACCGGCATCGGAATCGGCACCGATATGAGTCCACGCACTCGATGCCGGCACCCCGGCTGCGAGCAGCACCGCGAGTCGCTCGGTGACGGCGGCGATCGCATCGACCTCTGCCGCGGGATCGGGGCGCCGGCGGAGACGGGCGATGCGTTCGCGCAGTCGGGTCGCGCGCGGCATCCGCTCGCTCACATCGCCTCGACGACGAGTCGGTCGCCGTGGAGCTCGAACCGCCCCATCTGCGCGAGACGCCGCCTGCCGTCGATGCGTTCGAGATGCAGCACCAGGTCGAACGCGCTCACCGTCTGCCGGGCAAGCGCGTCAGGCGAGAGGCCCGCGATCGACCCGAGCGCCTCGAGCCGGGCCGGAACATCGGCGAGCGAGTTCGCATGCAGCGTGCCGGCACCGCCGTCGTGGCCGGTGTTGAGCGCGGCGAGGAGCTCCCGCAGCTCCGCGCCACGGCATTCTCCGACGATGAGCCGGTCGGGGCGCATGCGCAGCGCCTCGCGGAGCAGCGCGTCGAGGCCGACGCTGCCGGCTCCCTCGAGATTCGCCTGCCGCGCCTCGAGCGAGACGACGTGCGGGTGCTCGACCTGCAGCTCGGCGACGTCTTCGATGATGACGAGGCGCTCTCGTTCGGGAGCCTCAGCGAGCAGTGCCGCCAGCAGAGTGGTTTTGCCCGTGCCGCCTGCCCCCGTCACCAGCAGGTTCTTGCGGGCGGCGACTGCTTCTCGCAGCATCGTCTCGTGCGTCGCGTCGACCATGCCGGCTCGTGCGAGCGCGGCGAGCGAGAACCCCCCGGCTCGTGGAACACGCACCGAGATCGCCGTGCCGGTCGCCGACACCGGCGGAAGCACCGCATGGACTCGGATGCCGCGACCCAGCCGCACATCGACGGCGGGCGTCGCTTCGTCGATGTGCCGGCCGCCGCGGGCGATGAGCCGCATCGCGAGGGCACGTACCTCGGCTTCGTCGGCGACCCAATCGGGCTCGCGCTCGGCACCCGCGCCGCGGTCGATCCAGAGGCCGCGCTCTCCATTGACGAAGAGATCGGTCACCGGCCCATCTGAAGCGAAGCTCTCGAGCGGCCCGAGCATCGAGAGGTCGGCGGTACGGTCGGTGGCGGTGCTGGCGGTGGACCCACTGGAAGCGGGTCTGCGGAGGGAACCCCCGACTGGCCGCAACGTCTGCCCCGTACCCGACGATGCTGAACCAGCCTCGACCGCGCGAGGCGGCGTGACGGTGTCGTGCGGCGCGAACGCCTGTTGCGCCGCAGACGACACTCGCGGCTCGCGCTGCCATGAGGGCGTCGCTACGAAGGGAGTACTCATATCGCGAGCGTATGGAGCAGCGGTGACTCAGCGGCATCCGCTGCACCGCAGGTATGGAAAGAGCCTCCCCCACGCCGTTGTGGAGGAGGACTCGACCCGCAGGCACCGCCGAAATCGCGATACCCCTTTAACGAAAAGGGGGCGGCACCCATTGGGGGGAACAGGTGCCGCCTCGGCAGCGCAAGGATTGGGGGGAATCACGAGCGCTGCAGGCCACGAAACGAGTGTCCGGGCGGTAATCAGCATACGGCCTGCAGAAAGATGCGCAAGCATTTTTTGTCCTCATTTGTGCCGACACACAGAATTCTCTGCGCTTGCCCACAGGAAGGCGCGCCAATCGGCCGTGGAAGTCCACTGCGACGCTACGCGACGAAGCGATTCCTCTCCTGCTCCGAGCGGCGGGTAGTGTGCTCCGTGGGGCAGGCGACCCATCGAAGAAGCACTCGTGAAGGAGCGACTGAAGAACCATGACCATTCAGATCGATCACGCGCTCGAGGAGATCAGGCGATTCCGCCCGAGCCCTGAGTTCGCCGCCCAATCCGTCGCCGACGAGCGTCTGTACGAGGAGGCAGCGGCCGACCGACTCGGCTTCTGGGCCGAGCAGGCTCGCGATCTCCTCACCTGGAGCACGCCCTTCACGCAGACCCTCGACTGGTCGAACCCGCCGTTCGCCAAATGGTTCCACGACGGCGAGTTGAACGTCGCCTACAACTGCCTCGACCGCCATGTGGAGGCAGGGCTCGGCGACCGCGTCGCCCTCCACTTCGAGGGCGAACCCGGCGACAGCCGCGCCATCACCTACGCCGAGCTGACCGCAGAGGTCAAGCGCGCTGCGAACGCATTGCTCGCGCTCGGTGTGAACGACGGCGACCGCGTCGCGATCTACCTGCCGATGATCCCCGAGGCCGTCGTCGCGATGCTCGCCTGCGCACGCATCGGCGCCGTGCACTCGGTCGTCTTCGGCGGGTTCTCGTCGAAGAGCCTGCAGTCCCGCATCGACGACGCGCAGGCCGAGGTCGTCATCACGGCCGACGGCGGCTACCGCAAGGGCAAGGCGTTCCCGCTGAAGCCGACCGTCGACGAGGCCATCGAGGCGGCCGAGACCACCGTGCGCTCGGTGCTGGTCGTCAACCGCACGGGCGGCGACGTCGCGTGGACCGAGGGCCGCGACGTGTGGTGGAGCGAGCAGCTCGCGGCGGTCGACGCCGAACACGTGGCGCAGCCCTTCAACGCGGAGCACCCGCTGTTCATCCTCTACACCTCGGGAACCACCGGCAACCCGAAGGGCATTCTGCACACGTCGGGCGGGTACCTCACGCAGACCGCATTCACGCACAAGAACGTGTTCGACCTGCACCCCGAACGCGACGTGTTCTGGTGCACCGCCGACGTCGGCTGGATCACGGGCCACTCCTACGTCGTCTACGGCCCGCTCGCGAACGGCGCCACCCAGGTGCTCTACGAGGGCACCCCCGACACTCCCCACCCCGGGCGCTGGTGGGAGATCGTCGAGAAGTACCAGGTCTCGATCCTCTACACGGCACCTACCGCCATTCGCTCCTTCATGAAGCAGGGGCGCGACGTCGTGCGCGACTTCAACGTGCGCTCGCTCCGCCTTCTCGGCTCGGTCGGCGAGCCGATCAACCCCGAGGCCTGGATCTGGTACCGCCACGTCATCGGCGGCGGCTCGATCCCCGTGGTCGATACATGGTGGCAGACCGAGACCGGCGCGATCATGATCTCGGCCCTGCCGGGCATCACCGATCTGAAGCCCGGCTCGGCGCAAGTGGCGATCCCCGGCATCTCGATCGACATCGTCAACGACGACGGCACGCCGATCGAAGGCGAAGGCGGGGGCCTCCTCACGATCACCGAGCCGTGGCCGTCGATGCTGCGCGGCATCTGGGGCGACCCCGAGCGCTTCAAAGAGACGTACTGGGAGAAGTTCGGCGACACGTACTTCGCCGGCGATGGCGCCCGCCGCGACGAAGACGGCGACATCTGGCTGCTCGGTCGGGTCGACGACGTCATGAACGTGTCGGGCCACCGTCTCTCGACCGCCGAGATCGAGTCGTCGCTCGTCGCCCACCCGTGGACGGCGGAGGCCGCCGTGGTCGGCGCCTCCGACGAGGCCACGGGCCAGGCGGTCGTCGCGTTCGTCATCCTGAAGACGAGTCAGGCCGACCAGGTCACCGACATCGCCGCGGCGAGCGATGAACTGCGCAAGCACGTCGCCCTGCAGATCGGCGCGATCGCCCGCCCCCGCCAGGTGTTCATCGTCAACGAGCTGCCGAAGACGCGCTCCGGCAAGATCATGCGGCGGCTGCTGCGCGACCTCGCCGAGGGCCGCGAGATCGGCGACACGACGACGCTCGCCGACACCTCGATCATGCAGGTCATCAGCGAGCAGGTGAAGTAGCGCCCGATCGTACTTCACGAACGACGGATGCCGCGGCGGGATCGCTCCCGACGCGGCATCCGTCGTTCGTTGTGTTGTTCGGTCGGCTACGCGAATTCGACGACGAGCTCGAGTTCGACCGGCGAGTCGAGCGGCAGCACCGCGACACCCACCGCCGACCGGGCGTGACGGCCGGGCTCGCCGAAGATCTCGCCGAGCACCTCCGACGCACCGTTGATGACACCCGGCTGGCCGGTGAAAGCGGGGTCGGATGCCACGAAGCCGACGAGCTTCACGATGCGGGTGACCCGGTCGAGTGAACCGAGCTCGGCGCGCACGGCCGCGAGCGCGTTGAGCGCCGCCGTGCGGGCATACTCCTTCGCGTCGTCTGCGGGCACCAACCCGTGGCCGTCGCCGACCTTGCCGGTGGCGGGCAGGGCACCGGCTGTGAAGGGCAGCTGTCCCGAGGTGTACACGTGGGAGCCCGTGACGACCGCGGGCACGTAGGCGGCGACGGGCGGCGCGACCTCGGGCAGTTCGATGCCGAGCTCGGCCAGGCGAGCCTCGATGGCAGCCATCAGGCTTCGCCCTCGAACTGCTTGGCGGCCAGCGCAGAAGCGGCGGCTCCGGCGGATGCCGCGGAAGACGACTCCCCACCGACTGGGCGCTTCAAGTAGGCGACGAGCCCACCCTCGGGGCCCTGCACGATCTGCACGAGCTCCCAGCCCTCCGACCCCCAGTTGTTCAGGATCGCCGCCGTGTTGTGGATCAGCAGCGGAGTGGTGATGTACTCCCAGGTCGTCATGGGTTCCTGTCTCTCTGTCGCGTGGATGACGCGCATTCTCGGAAATGTCGAACGAAGTACGGGATTCGCGGGCATCGGCGCGCCTGCGCCACGAAACGGCACAGTGCCTGCATAGCGGGATTTGCCAGCATTCTCCGTTAAGCTCCACTATATGTCTGCCCAAAAACGTACGATGAGCGACGTCGGTGCCGGAATCCTCGGCTTCGTCGGCATGAGCGCTCTCGCCGGCGTGCTCGTCACGGTCGCCGTGACTCCGGCTCTCGCTGTCACCGGCATGGCCGCGAACAACAGCATCTCGATGTTCGAGAACCTGCCCGGGTACCTCGAGATCGATGATCTTGCGCAGAAGTCGACGATCTACGCGACCAACTCCGATGGCACCCCGTTCGCGCTCGCGTCGTTCTACGACCAGAACCGCGAAGAAGTACCGTGGGAAGCCATCTCGCAGTACGTGAAAGACGCCGCAGTCGCTGGCGAGGACCCCCGGTTCTACGAACACGGCGGCATCGACGTGCAAGGTACCGTGCGCGGTGCGCTGAACACCGTGCTGAAGGGCAACACTCAGGGTGGGTCGTCGATCACCCAGCAGTATGTGAAGAACGTGCTGATCCAAGACGGCATCTCGGAGGCAACGACCCCCGAAGAAGAAGAAGCCGCCTACGAGGCCGCAACCGAGACCACGATCGATCGCAAGCTCAAAGAGATGCGGTACGCCATCGCGATCGAGAAGAAGTACCCGAAAGACGACATCCTTCGCAGCTACTTGAATATCGCGCACTTCGGTGGGCGCGTGTACGGTATCGAAGCAGCCGCTCGCTACTACTTCGCCGACACTTCGGCGGCCAACCTGACGTTGCCGCAGGCCGCGAGCCTCATCGCGATCGTGAACAACCCCGAGAAGTTCCGCCTCGACTACCCCGAGAGCGAGACGAACGGCGCTGCCACGGTCAACGACGAGGGCGAACCGGTGCCGTACGCCGCGAACAAGGAGCGTCGCGACTACATCCTCGGCGAGATGTTGAAGCTCCAGAAGATCACCCAAGAGGAGTACGACGCCGCGGTGGCGACTCCGGTCGCGCCGGCGATCCACGAAGGCAGCACGGGCTGCCAGAGTGCCGGTGGCTCCGCATATTTCTGCGACTACGTGACCTGGGTCATCAAGACCGAGTACGACGACCCCGCGACGACCGACGTCAACGAAGGCTCGCGCATGCTGCAGAAGGGCGGGCTCGACATCTACACGACCCTCGACCTCGAGCTGCAGGGCGAGGCCGAGGGTGCTATGGCCGAGAATGTACCGTTCACCGACTCCAGATTCGACGTCGGATCGGTCGCAGTGAGCGTTGAAGTCGGCACGGGCAAGATCCTCGCCATGGCGCAGAACAAGAAGTACACGCAGGATCCCGAGGTCATCGAGGCGAGCGCCGGCGATTACAGTTCGATCAACTACAGCACCGACTACGAACACGGTGGGTCGCTCGGCTTCCAGCCGGGGTCGACGTTCAAGGTGTTCACGCTGGCGGAGTGGCTGAACGAGGGCCATTCCCTACGTGAGTCGTTCAACGGCGCCCGACGCACCTTCACTTCCTTCCCCGCAGCCTGTTACGGAGGGTGGACCGGAAGCTTCAACCCGAAGAACGATGACGGCCAGGGTGCGAACAACGCAGTCGACGCAACGAAGTACTCGGTGAACACCGCGTTCGTCGCCATGGGTCAGCAGCTCGATCTCTGCAAGATCAAGGACACCGCGCAGGCCTTCGGCGTTCGGCGAGCCGACGGCCTCGACCTCGGCCAGAAGCCCGCCTACGACGACGAGACCGGCGCTCCATTGTTCAATGCCGACGGCACGCGGCAGGCGACCGAGGGGGATGTGTTCAGTCCGAGCGCCATTCTCGGCACCGAAGAGGTCTCGCCGCTCAGCATGGCGGCTGCCTTCGCGGGCGTCGCCAACAACGGTGCGACTTGTTCTCCGATCGCGATCGCTCGCATCGTCAACAGCAAGGGCGTCGACGAGGAGGTACCGCAGACGGCGTGCCCGCAGTCGGTCACTCCTGACGTCGCACACGCGATGGGGTACGCCATGGCGCAAACCTTCAACGGTACTGCGAGCGCGTCGAACACCGGCACCGGCGTGCCGCACATCGGCAAGACCGGAACGACCGACAACAACGAGGGCACGTGGATGAACGGCGCGTCGACCCGCGTCGCAACGGCCGTCTGGGTCGGCAACGTCACCGGCCACGCGAACCTCCGTCAGCTGAGCTTCGACAGCGGCGCCGCGGCGACCGCCCGCCACCGCATGTGGAAGAAGATCATGACCTTGGCCGACAACAAGTACGGTGGTGACGCGTTCCCCGATCCCGACCCGTCGGCGTTCAAGCAGGTGCTCGTCGATGTTCCGCAGGTCGCCGGCCTCGCACCAGACGCGGCCAAGCAGGCCCTCGAGGCTGCCGGCTTCGTGTACGAAGACGGCGGTCAGCAGGACTCGAACCTGCCTGCCGGCACCGTGACCGGAACCGACCCTTCGGGTCAGGCCGGAAAGGGCACGACCATTCGGGTGTTCACGAGCAACGGTTCGATGACCGGCGTGCCGAACGTCGTCGGCATGTCCGGCGATCAGGCCGAGGCGGCCCTCAAACAGGCCGGGCTCAAGGTGAAGCGACAGAACGAGGACACCACCGATCCAACGAAGGTCGGCGCGGTGATCTCGCAGAACCCGGCGGGAGGCGGTTCGGCGAAGCCTGGCGACCAGGTCACGATCACCGTTGGAAAGCTCGCCGGGGGCGGCGGGGGCGACAACCCTCCCGGCAACGGTTAGTCGGCGATCCACCCGTGACAACAGCTCGAACGTCCCCCGTTGCGGCGATCGCGATCGCCGTCGCCGCGACAGGGGCCGCCGCGCTCGCGTGGGGCACACTCGTCGAGCGCACCAGATGGACCCTCAGGCGAGTGGATGTCCCGGTGCTGCCGCCGGGCGCCGAGCCCATCCGCGTACTGCACCTCTCCGACTTGCACATGGCTCCGTGGCAGCGTGACAAGCAGGAGTGGGTGCGACGCCTGGTCGAGCTCGAGCCCGACCTCATCGTCGATACCGGCGACAACCTCGGCCATGTTCGAGGCGTCGAGGGAATCCGCAGGGCATTCGAGCCGTTCCGGGGTATCCCGGGTGTCTTCGTCAACGGTTCGAACGACTACTTCGGACCTCAGCTGAAGAATCCGTTCGGGTATTTCATCGGCCCGTCGCGGCTCCGCTCCGATGCCGAGCGGCTCTCCAAGGTGGAGCGGCTCGATATCGACGAGCTGCACGCGTACTTCGCCGAACTCGGGTGGAACGACCTCGACAACACCGCGGCCGCTCTCGACCTCCGCGGCACGCACTTCGAGTTCTTCGGTGTCGACGACCCGCACAAGGGATACGACCGGCTCGACCTCATCACGGCGGCGATCGACGAGTTGCGCGCTGATGACCCGCTCGGCGACGAGACCTGGCCCGACGAGGCATCCCTTCGGCAAGCTCAAGGCGGCGCCACCGGCCTTCGCCCCACCGTCACGGTCGGTGTGACCCACGCGCCGTACCAGCGGGTACTGAACTCGTTCGTGAATCATGGCGCGCAGCTCATGCTCGCCGGACACACGCACGGCGGGCAGGTGTGCGTGCCGGGCTTCGGAGCGCTCGTCACGAACTGCGACATCCCGCGCGACCAGGTCAAGGGGCTCAGCGTCTGGCGACACGGCTTCCGTGCGGCGTTCCTCAACGTCTCAGCCGGGCTCGGAACCTCGATCTACGCACCGGTGCGGTTCGCGTGCCCGCCGGAGGCGACACTGCTCACTCTCGTACCGACGGAGTGACACCGGGGTGCGAACCCGCCGCGCATCCGGCATCGTGACCGCGCCGAACCTGGTCGGGCGAGCGCCATTTATCGGCTATTCTTGTTGAGGCCCGCAAGGGTCACCCCGGGGTGTGGCGCAGCTTGGTAGCGCGCGTCGTTCGGGACGACGAGGTCGCAGGTTCAAATCCTGTCACCCCGACCGGGTGAAACCCCCTCCTCCGGGAGGGGGTTTTCGCATGCATCGGCGAGCCCGCCGTGTCAGGGGCGTCCGAGTCCGCGGTAGTACCACCCGGCCGCACGCCATGCAGCTGGATCGAGCACGTTGCGCCCGTCGATGATGTGCCGCTCCCCCACGAGCCGGCCCACGGCCTCGGGATCCAGCGTGCGGTACTCGCTCCATTCGGTGGCGAGGATGACCAGCTCGGCACCGAACAGCGCTTCGCGGGTCGTCGCGGCGTAGGAGAGCTCAGGCCACTTGGCACGCGCATTCGCGATGCCCTCGGGGTCGGTCACGACCACGAGGGCACCGAGTTCACGCAATTGCGCGGCGATGTCGAGCGCCGGCGAGTCGCGAACGTCATCGGAGTCGGGCTTGAACGTGACCCCGAGCACCGCGATCTTCCTGCCCTCGACAGAACCTCCGAGGTCGGCCGAAGCGAGATCGACGACACGCCGGCGCTGCCGTATGTTGATCGCGTCGACCTCGGTGAGGAACGCGAGGGTGTCGCCGAGACCGAGCTCAGCGGCGCGAGCGGTGAATCCGCGGATGTCCTTGGGCAGGCAGCCCCCTCCGAATCCGAGGCCGGCATTCAGGAAGCGCCGGCCGATGCGAGCGTCGTGGCCGATGGCGTCGGCGAGTGCCGTGACATCCGCTCCGGTCGCATCGGCGATCTCCGACATCGCGTTGATGAAGCTGATCTTCGTGGCGAGGAACGCGTTGGCGGCGACCTTGACGAGCTCAGCGGTCGCGTAGTCGGTGACGATGCGGGGCGTGCCGGCTTCGATCGCGGCCCGGTAGACGTGATCGAGCACGGATACCGCGTTGTCGTCGCCCTCGCCGACGCCGTAGACCAAGCGGTCGGGCGAGAGCGTGTCTTTCACCGCGAAGCCTTCGCGCAGGAACTCGGGGTTCCAGGCGAGGCTCGCGTGAGAAGTTTCGGCGGCGAGCCACGTCGCGAGCCGGGTCGCGGTGCCGACCGGCACCGTGCTCTTGCCGACGACGAGCGAACCCGAAGCGAGATGCGGCAGCAGTCCTCGGAACGCCGCATCGACGAACGAGACATCGGCGGCCCCGGTTTCGCTCGACTGAGGCGTGCCGACGGCGAGGAAGTGCACCTCGGCGTCAGCGGCATCCGCGATATCGGTGCTGAACCGCAGCCGCCCGCTCGCAGAGGCCGAGGTGAGGATCTCGGGCAGGCCGGGCTCGTAGAACGGCGGGCGTCCCGACGCGAGCGCCGCGATCTTGCCTGGGTCGACGTCGATGCCGACGACGTCGTGGCCGAGTTCTGCCATGGCGGAAGCGTGGACCGCGCCAAGATAGCCGCAGCCGATGACCGAGATGCGCATGCCATTCCTTCGTTTCGAGCGAACGGGTTCCATTCTGCCGCACGCGATGCGCGCCGTGCCGAACCGACGCCGTGCCGAACCGACGCAGCGATCAGCCCGTCATCAGCGGCGTCGTGAAGACCAGCGGCATCCGTTGACCGGGCTCGGCCGAGACGAATCGGTAGACGACCGTGGTGACCTGTCCGGGTTGGAGGTCGACTCCGACGTTGTTGGCGATGCGCCCGTCGGCAGCCACCGATTGATACCCCACGTCGACGCCATCGACGACGACGCCGGCATCGAACGCACCTACCGGTGAATACACTGCGACGTTCGTCGCAACCACGCCCGGGGGCACTCCGAACCTGCCTCCGTTGGTGGTGCGGTGGGGCAAGGAGACGGCCGCGTCTCCCGGCGCGGTGCTCGTCATGGTCACCGTCACCTCGATCTCCGAGCGCCCGTCGCTCCGGGTGGCGGCGACCTCGACGTTCGCCCCGACGTCGAGGTACGCGTCCATCTTGCCGCCGGACCGATCGTTCAGGTACACCGCATACGCCTGGTCTCCGAGCGAGGTCTGCGTGGCCTGCATGCCGGCGAGCGTCGTGTCGGCGAGTACCGCCTGTTCGTCGTCGTGAGCACTCCAGATCGCGATCCGGTGCTCCTCGGCGACGCGGGTGACCGCCGAGATGAGGGCGACGGGGTCGGTGCTGCCCGAAGAGATCGCCTGGAAGACCCCGGCTGCGGCCGATGCGAAGTAGTCGTCTTGTGCGGCCTCGTCGTCGAGACGTACGTAGGTGTCGACGAGTAATGACTGCACGGCGTCACCTTCGCTCAGTACGGTGCCACCGGCGAGGGTGACCGGACCGGTGGCACCGAGCACATAGCTGAGCCCGACCGGGTCGACGGCGATGACGCCGTCGACCACCGTGCCGTGGTCCCGTGCCCACATCGCGGCGGCCAGCCGGCCACTCACCGAGAAATCGGGGGTCGCCGTGACATTCTGGATGTACGTGCCGAGTTGATCGCCGAACAGCGCGGCATCGGCTTCCGGAAGCGTCAGCAACGGCTCGCTCAGGTGCTGCACATCGCTCGAGGCCGCCTGCGCGGCGAGCGAGATCACGCCGTCTTCGGTGTGCACGAGCGCGAGCGCCCCGATGATGCCCCCGCCGGTACGCAGCTCTGCACTGTTCTGGAAGAGGATGAGATAGTTGCGCGGTCCATCGGCGCCGAGCATCTCCGGCAGGATCCGAATGGCTCGATCGAGCGTCGCCATCGCATCGGAGGCCGTTCCGAGGGCGCCGGCGAACTCGCCAGTCGCTTCGGCGATCGGCCCGACGAGTGCGCCGGCATCGATCGCATTCACACGTGCGGATGCCTCGTCGAGAGCTTCGGCCGCGTCGCTGACGACGGGCCGGGCTTCGATCAACGGGGCCAGGTCGATGCGGCCGTCTGCGGAACGCAGCGATGTCGCGTCGATCGATCCCACGGTCGCGGCGAGCGGCACGATGACTCGCGATGCGACCCGATCGAGTTCGCTCGACAGTCCGCGCACTGCCGAGAGGTTTGTACCCGCCCAGGGCACCGATTCGGCCGCACGCCAGATCGGATCGCTCGTGAGCTCGGTCGCCGACGATGCGTGCTCGGCGAGCAATGCCGCGTTGCTCGAGGCCGCGGCTGCGTCGGCGGCACCGATGTCGTGCTGGATCTGCGCTGCGAGCGGCACGGCGGCCGCGAGCTCCGTGCTCGCGAGCCAGCCTCGGATGCCGATCCAGACGACCACGCCGACGAGCAGCCCCAGGGTCACCACTGCGATCCAGATCGCGACGCGTCGGCCGCGTCCGGCCGTTGATGCGGCCGATGCCACGGGTTACCGCTTCACGAGCCGGCGAGCCAACAGCACGACGCCGCCGATGACCATAAGCCCGAGGGCGCCGAAGGCGATCGTGAACGTGGCGTCGGAGACACCGGTCTCGCTCAGCATCGCGGTGTTCTCGACCACCGGTGCGGAGCCGGAGCCTCCGCCCGACGGGCCAGTCGCGCAACTCGGGGTGGACGGCGGGTACGACAATGGCACCGAGATCGACGGGTTCACCGTGATCGTGGCACTCGTGAGGCTTCGCGTCCAGGCGAAGTTGCCCGGGATCTCCACCCATGAGCCGTCGATGTAATCCCAGCCGGGCCATCCGGGGGGATCCACCGAAGCACCCGGCCAGAGCACGCGGCCGGTGAGCGAACCGTTGACGAGGGTGCCGAGCGGGATCTCGTGCGAGTTCGAACCGTCGCTCAGCACGAGCGTCGCGGTGTTGCCGGTGGACTGATTGTTCGGGTCGATCAGGTTGACGGTGTAGCCGATATAGGGAACGTCGCCATCGCAAATGCCGGTGACCGCAGACCCCGCGAGCGTGGGGTCGGCGGGTGGGGTCGTCGGCGGGTACTGTTCTGCGTAGGCCGCGGTGGGGACGGCGAGGAACGCCGCCACCAGTGCGATTACGGCAACTTTGCGGAGCACGGGTGCCTCCGTGGGTTCGGGTGGTGAACGGGTTGTGGTCGGGTAACGCTCGGAGTCTACGCGCGGTCGCGCGGCCTCGTCTGCGCCCAGTTGAGGGGTCAAGAACGCGGCAGTCGAGCGGCGCATCAACACGGTCGTGTTCGTCTCGCTAGCCTGAACTGATGGATCCGAATGAACTCGCATCCCGGCACGAGCGCGACGGGCTTACCGATGTCACGCCGAACAGCGCTCGCGCGGTTCGGCTCTCGCGGTGGATCCTCGCGCCCTACCTCGTCGTCCTCGGCCTCATCGTCTTCCTACCGGCCCGCGACGCCGGACGTATCACCGGCATCGTAGGCTGGGCCGCCGATGTTCTCGCCTCGTTCGGTGCTCCACGGGAGGTGAGCGCCGTCGTGTTCGAGTTCCTCGCGAACGTCGTGCTGTTCGTGCCCTTCGGAGTGCTGGTTGCGATCGCCTTCCCCGCCCTCTCGTGGTGGGCCGTGCTCGCCGCTGGCGCTCTCACGAGCGTCAGCATCGAACTCATCCAGATCGCGATCCCGTCACGCTTCCCCACCGTCTCCGATGTGATCGCGAACACGGCCGGCACGGCGCTCGGACTCGTGATCATTCTGTGGTGGGTGCGCGCGCGGCATCCGCTCGGCTCCGACCGCTCGCCCACCTGAGCATCCGTTCGAGCGGGCCACGACCGAGATAGCGTCGCCAGAGCCAGGCGAACAGCATCGAGCCGAAGATCAGGCCGATGAGCAGCCCGATGGAGTCGTCGGTGTAGTAGCCGTTCTCGACGCGCACCGACGCCGCGATCACCACGAGATGCAGCGTGTATACGCTGAGCGGCATGGACCCCATCGCGGTGATCGGCGAGAGCACGGCCGCGGCGATTCGGCGCACCGGCGCACGCGCGAACGAGGTGAGCAGCAGCATCCCGGCAACGACGAGCACGCCGACGCCGATGTTGCCGACGGCCTCGAGCGAGGTGCGCCACGCCGAGATCCACGGGTCCGGCTCGCCGGCTGCACTGCCGGCGAGCGGTGCGGATGCGGCGGCGTCACCACCCGGCATCAGGGCGACGATCGGCAGGAGCACGGCCGCCGCCGTGGTGCCCGCGAGCGCGGCGATCGTCACGACGCGCGGTGAATTGAGGTCGAGGCGGGCGAGTGCGAGCCCGATCAACATCACGGGGATCCAGACCACGACGGGGTAGGCACCGCTCACCACCCAGTCGACCACGATCGCGAGCGGTCCGGATTGCAGCTCGAGAACCGTGTCGGTGGCGCTCGCGATCTCGGCGAGTGCGGGCATGACCGCGAGCAGGGCGATGCCCGCGGTCAACGCCACGCGCGGCGGCAGGAAGAGGAACGGCAGCATCAGCAAGAACGCGACGCCGTACACGTCGAGGATGATGAAGACGAGCGGGTGCAGCGTGATGGCGATGAGCAGACCGAGGGCGATGAGAATCACCGCCCTGATCGCGATCTGGCGGCGGAGCCCGCCCCGGCCGGTCGTGATCGGTCGTGTGCCGCCAGAGATGAACGCCAGGCCCATTCCCGCCGTCAGTGCGAACAGTAGCCGAGGACGTTCGTCGGCGATTGCGATGAGCGCATCGAGATCAGCGGATGCTGCGATGGGCGCGACGTGCGCGACGAACATGCCGATGAGGGCGAGCCCCCTGGCTGCGTCGACCGCGTCGATGCGGGGCGGCATCGTCGAACCATCGGGCTTGCGCACCACTTGCACCGATCGGCTCATGAAGCCACTTTGGCGCACCGATGGCCGAGTCGGCAGCTCCCGAGCTCATCGATCAGTTCGGGAACTCCGCCGACTCGGCCCATCGATGCAGGCGGGTCTTTCTCGGCCGCGTCGGCTTCGGTCAGTTCTCGCTGCGTGCGCGGCGCACTGTGGTGAGCACTATGACCAGTGCTGCACCGAGGAGCAATGCCCCACCGGCGATCCAGATCCAGAGCATCGGATCGACACCGGTGTCGGCGATTCCACCGGTATCACTCGCGGAGTCAGCAGGCACGACCGTCAACGTACCGGTCGCGACGTACTGGCCCGCCGTCACCGTGACGGTGTACGTGCCCACCGCGTTCGACGAGACGCTGTATGAAACGGTGCCTGCTGCATCCGTCGGTCTGGTGGCCGTCGCCGCCTTGATGATGCCGAGTGTCACGGCATCGTCGGCGCTCGCGGTCGATGGTGTACTGGCGGGCAGCCCGCTGAACGTCATCGTGCCGACTTCGCCGACCGTGAGCGTCACGTTCGTGCCCTGGCCGGTATAACCGGCCGCGGTTGCGGCAGCAGGTGCCGCGATGAGTGCAACTGCCGCGATCGCGACCGTCGCAAGAATCTTCCGAATCATAATTGCGTTACCCCTCATCATGCATCACGAGTCTTCGCAAAGGCCCATAGCGTGGTTGTTCCCCGTCCGAACAACACGAGCACTACCATACGGCAGATTCACAGGAAAGCGCGACCCCTATCACCCCTGGTACTTTGACCAATGGCGTTGCTACAATGCGCGGCTCCTTCTCACCTGCCTCACCCCCGAGGAATCCGAACCGATACTCGGCGCTCTGCCCTGGCGCGAGATGCGAGACCACCTTGCTCAGCGTGTATCCCGAGTCAGAGGTCGGATGGTAGGCGGCCGGCTCTCCGGCGAGCTTCACTCCGAGGTTGTAGGTGCCGAGCGCACTGTAGACGTGCACCGAGGTCGTGATGTCGCCGGGCGGGGTGCCGTATTCACCGCCACCCGTGACGTAGCCGGGCAGCGACGTCGCAGCATCCGCCGGCGCCGTATTCGTGAGGGTGACGTGCACTTCGTACAGCGGTAGGCCGTCGTTCCGGCAGGTCACGGTGCCGACGCCCATCTTCACGTCGAGGTACGCATCCATCTTCGAGCCGGTCATGTCGTTCAGGTAGACGCCGAAGACCTGCTCAGCAGCGGTGCTCGTCGGGAGGGCGCCGGCGAGCGTGGTGTCACTCAGCAGAGCCTGTTCTTCGACGTCGGCGTTCCAGATGAGGATGCGGCGCTCCTCCCCCGCTTGCGCGAACGCCTCGATCAATGTGCGGGGGTCGGCGCCGCCAGCGGTGAGCGCTGAGAACACGGTCGATGCGGCGTCAGCGAAGATCGCGTCCTGCTCGCTGACCGGGTATCGCTCGTAGACGTCGCGCAGCAGGAACTGCACGGCGTTCTCGCTCGTGAGCACGTCGCCCGTGCCGATCGTGACCGGGCCGGTCGCGCGCAGCAGGTAGCTGAGCATCACGGGGTCGACGGCGACGACGCTCTGCACCTCGGTGCCGAACTTGCGCTTCCACATCTCTCTGGCGATCGTCGCCGTCAGCGGGAACTGGGGGGTGAAGTTGACGTCTTGCATGTAGCTGGCGGTGTTGTCACCCCAGAGCGCCCTCGTCTCGACGGGCAGTTCGACGACCGGCGGCGTGTACTTCGGGAAATCGCTGGCCGCGGCCTGCTGGGTCATCGACACGGCGCCGCCCTCGGCATGCACGAGCGCGAGCGCACCCGGGATGCCGCCGCTCGAGCGCAGCTCGGCATTGTTCTGGAAGAGCAGCAGCGTGTCGCGCGGCCCGTCGCCGCCGAGCATCGCCGGGAGCAGCTGCACGGCACGGTCGAGCCCGCCGACGATCGCACCGGTCTCGTCGATCAGCGCCGTGAGTTCGTCGCGCGCGTCGGCGAGCGGGCCGATGACCGCAGCGGATGCCACGCCGTCGGCCGCGAGTGCGGCCGATGCGCTGCCGAACGCGGCCCGGGCCTCATGCACCGGCTGCTGCATGTCGATCATCGGCTGCAGGTTCAAGGCGCCACCCGCCGGAGCGAAGGTCGCGAGGTCGATGGATCCGGCCGCCGATGCGAGCGGCACGACCGCATCGCTCGCGACGCGATCGACAGATGCTGCCATCACCCGCATCACCTCGAGATTCGGGCCCACGAACGGCAGTATCTCGACGACGCGCCAAATCGGGTCGCCCGTCAACGAGGCAGCGGATGCCGCGTGCTCGGCCAGTTCGTCGGCCGCCTTCTGCGCGGCCTCGGTGTCGCCTTCGACCAAGTGCTTCTGCGCCGCCTGTGCGAGCGGCACCGCCGCTTCGAGCTCACCCTTGGCGAGGAACGCCCGGATGCCGACCCAGGCGACGACGAAGACGACCACCGCCGCAACACCGACGATCGACCAGAGAATGATGCGTCGGCGCCGCTTCTGCTTGCGCTTCCTACTCGAGCCGTGGTGATGGTGCGAGCGGCCGGAGCCAGAGCCGGAGCTGGAGCTCGACCCCGATGTGGAGCCGCCACCGTGTGAACGACCCGAACCGGAACTCGATCCGTGGGATCGACCCGAACCCGAACTGTCCGAACGGCTCGACTCAGAGCGCCGATCGGATGCCCCATCCCCATGGTTCCGACTCGACGACTCCGAACCCCCGGATGACGGCGTCACGATCAGTAGCGTAACCAATCTTCGGCGGAATTCCGCCCACCACCCTCAACGCTCTCGTTCCGCTGCATCCGAATGCCGCACGCATCCTCGTCGGCCATGATGACTGGCCGGCCTCTCGGTCGCGCTTGGGAACAAGCTCGTCGACGGTCTCCGGCAACACAGCGTCCCTCGTGGGGTCGCGCGCTTCTTCGCCGGTGCCGTAAGGTATGGCCATCGCCACTGGCCAATCAATGAACGCGTGGTCTGCGGCGCATGGGCGAAATTGGGGGGTTGGCGCCATGGGTGGCACGGAGACCGCGATCTACAGGTCCGCAAGACGGGTGGAAGATTTGTGGCAGATCGCCACCCCTCATAAAGCTGTCGTCCCGAGTCCCGCCACCATCCCGGCCTGACGCGATCGGACTGCTCTTGACTACGCAGAAGGTCGGAGGGCACGGCATTGAGCAGGTAGTGGAGCGCGGCATGTGCGTCGGGTGCGGCGCGTGCTCAATCCGTACTCATGGCGCTATTCCTGTGACACTGGGCACGCGTGGCATGTATCAGGCCGATCTCGGCGATGCCAGCTCAGAACAACTCGCTCGCGCGACGCGCGTGTGCCCATTCTCGGATGCAGCGCTGAACGAGGACGAGCTCGCTGAAGATCGGTTCGGCGAACTCCGAAGCGACGACCGAATCGGTCGTCACTCGGCGGTCTTCGCCGGTCGTATCACCGACGACGATTCGGTTCTCGGCAGCAGCTCAGGCGGACTCACGACGGTCCTTCTCGCCGGCCTCTTGGAGAGGGACATCGTGGATGCGGTGCTGCACGTCGGTCGCGGGCCGGGACCGGCCCACTTCGAGTACGTGATCTCGTCGAGCCTTGACGACCTCAACGCCAACCGGAAGTCCGCGTACGCGGCGACCACGCTCGCGGAGGTCGGTGCCGCACTGGAACCGGGACTTCGATACGCGGTCGTTGGAGTGCCGTGCTTCGTCAAGGCGATGCGGTTGCTCGCAGGCGAGATGCCAGAGGTCGGTGAGCGGGTCGTCTTCTACGTGGGCATCGTCTGCGGGCACCTGAAGGGGACGTTCTTCGCGGAGTCCCTCGCCTGGCAGGGAGGGGTCGCTCCCGACGACTTGGACACGATCGACTTTCGTGTGAAGAACCCCGCACGCCCCGCGAATCGCTACGACTACGCGGCCGTTTCGCGGAGCGGCGAGCGCGTCGTCAAACCGGTCGGCTCCGCGATCGACGGCTCCTGGGGATACGCAGCATTCCAACCGGAGGCATGCAACTTCTGCGATGACGTCTTCGCCGAGACCGCCGACGTGGTCTTCGGCGATGCCTGGCTGACCCAGTACGAGCCCGAGTGGCGCGGCACGAACGTCGTCGTGATCCGTGACGAACGAGCGGGCGAGATTCTCCGCAGCGCGGAGGCGGCGGGGTCCGTGATGCTCGAGGATCTGACCGTCGAGCAGGCAGCCCGATCGCAGGCCGGGAACTTCCGCCACCGCCGAATCGGTCTCCGTGTCCGCCTTGCCGACGATCAGGCCGCCGGGCTCAGCGTGCCGACCAAGCGGGTACGCCCGGGCACGGACGGAGTCAGCCGTGGACGGCAGCGTCTCATCCGTCGCCGTCGGCAATTGTCGCGCCTCTCGTTCGATGCGTTCGGGGCGGCAAAGGCTGCGGGTGATCTCTCGCTGTACCTCGGACCGATGCGCTCCGCCATCGGAAGGTATCAACGTACGGAAGCGCTCCAACGAGGGCCCATGGGGATTCTGAAGTACGTCGCTCGGAAGGTGCTGCGGCTCAGCAGATGACGGCGAGAGAACGTCGTGGTCGCAGTGGAGGCACGGCGTCGGACCGAACGAGGGGAATGAATTGGCGACGATCACGTGCAATTGGTTCGCACCCGGGCGAAGTCTGCGGTCGCTGGCGGTGGAAGCTCGGCACCGCTCAACCGGATGGGCGTACCTTCTTGCGAACTCTCCCGGCCACTCCCTCACGAACTTCGGCGATGAACTCGCCCCCTTCGTACTCGAGGACGCGACCGGTCGCAAGGTCGTGTGGGCGCCATTCGGCAAAGAGGACGTCAACGTCATCGGATCGAATATCGTGCACTACGCCCGTGAGGGTGGCGTCGGGGCGATCTGGGGCATGGGGATTCACGATGCCGTTCTCACTGCGGAGGAGAAGGCCCGCGTGACGCCGAAGATTCTCGCCGTGCGCGGTCCGAACTCGCGAGATCATCTGGGTCTTCCAGCGGACACCCCACTCGGCGACCCGGGTCTCCTCGCACGCAACCTCCGCCCCGAACGGCTCCGCCGGTCGGGCAGGCGCCTCCTGATCGCCCACTTCTCAGCGTTCGCGTCGAAACGCTCTCGTCGAAAGATCACCGAACTCCGCAACGCCGGATACGACGTCGCACTTCCCAATACGCATCCCCTCGAGATGGTGCACCGGATCGCCGCCGCGGACTTCGTCGCGTGCTCGGGACTGCACGGCACGATCGTCGCCCACGCCGTCGGCACACCCGTGGAGCTGATCACCTTCTCCGACGATCCGGCGACCGCGCCCGGCTACAAGTATCGCGACTACCTGGAGTCGGTCGGTGCCCCCGTCTCCATCGTGCGCTGGTCGGACCTGCTCCGTTCCGTTGCTCGGACCTCGGTACGCATCGACCGGGCTGCCGAACATGGACAGCGCGTTTCGCAACGAATCGAACCGATGGTCGATGGGCTCTACCTGGCCGCGGAGGCGTTGCGTTGACGGGAGCGATCCGTTCACCTGAACGATCGCCCAGCGGTACTGATACGCCTGTCCGTGGGGAACGGTTCCGTCCGGATATACAAGGGCTGCGTGCCGTCGCGGTGCTGCTGGTCGTCGTCGACCACCTCGACCTCGGAATTCTCAAAGGCGGTTACGTCGGGGTAGACGTCTTCTTCGTGATCTCCGGATTCCTCATCACGGGCCACCTGTTCACTCGGCTCACGACCAACGGACGAATCGGGTTCGCCGGCTTCTACAGCCGCCGAATGCGACGGATCCTCCCGGCGTCTTTCGTCGTGCTCATCGTGACGACCATCGCCGCCCTGCTCTGGATGCCTCCGTTGACCTGGAACGACGTCCTGACGATGGCCGCGGCCACCGCAGCTTACGTCCCCAATCTCTATCTGGCGGTCGAGGGCACCGACTACCTCGCCGAAACTGCTCCGCTTCCGTTTCAGCATTACTGGTCGCTCGGCGTCGAGGAGCAGTTCTACCTGTTCTGGCCACTGTTCCTGGTCTTCATCTGGTGGGTTTCCCGGCGTTCGAGGCGAACCGTCTGGTGGCTCCTGGCGATCGCCGTTGCTGCGTCCTTCGTCTTGTGCATCGTGATGACCGCTCGCTCGCAGCCGTGGGCGTTCTTCTCATTGCCCACCCGCGCGTGGGAACTCGGCGTCGGCGGGCTGGCGGCCCTTCTCGCGACCAACCAGCGCGTACAGCGGTGTCGCCCCGCTGTCAGCGCTTCCTTCATGTGGGTCGGCCTCGCAGCGATCTTCGGAGCGGCCGTTCTGTTCGACGACCAGACCTGGTTCCCCGGGTACATCGCTTCCGTCCCAGTGATCGGCACGGCGCTGGTCCTCCTGTTCGGAGGGCAACGACAGTTGACGATGCCGCAACGGATCCTCGGTCTCGCGCCGATGCAGTACTTCGGTCGCATCTCGTATTCCCTCTACCTCTGGCATTGGCCGGCACTCGTCATCCCGCAGGCCGCAATCGGGCTCCGCTCGGAGCTCCCGGTCTGGGTGCGGATCGCCCTCATCGCGGGAGCGATCGGCCTTGCCGACGTGACGTATCGGTTCGTCGAGGAACCCGCGAGACGCGGGCCTCTGTTCTCGAGCGCACGGCCGGGCCTCGTCATCGCTGCGGGCCTGGCCATCTCCGCCGCACTCGTCGTCGGCGCGCTGGCACTGCGCCCGATCGTCATGCCTACGGCGCTCGCCACGGATGAGACCGTGACGGTGACCGATCCGACGGTCCCCCCACGATCGACTCCATTCGTGCCCGCGAACCTCGAGCCATCCCTGCTGCAGGCCTCGGCATCGACGACCGAGATCCATCGGAACGGATGTCACATCGCCGACGAATCGACGACCACCGTCAACGACTGCACATTCGGCGTCGCGGGCTCCGATCGCTCCGTGGTGCTCTTCGGCGACTCCCATGCCGCGCACTGGTTCCCTGCCGCCGACGGTTGGGCCGATCGTGCCGGCCTCGGCTTGGCAGCTCACACGAAGGTCGGATGCCCCTCGGTCGTCGTCACGGTCGTGAGCAGGTCGAACCCGTACAACGCGTGCGATGACTGGCGCAGCTCCGTCATCGAGCGCATCAACCGGACACTTCCCGATCTCGTCATCGTCGCGAGCTCGGCGAGCTACGATCTTGCCGGTGTCGGCGACGAAAGTCGTGACCGTGCATGGGCGCGCGGCATCGCGGAGCTCCGGGCCGAGGTCGACTCCCGGGTTCAGCTCGTGGTGCTCGCAGATACCCCCGAACTCCCCGAGAACCCGGCGCGATGCCTCTCGAGTCACCTCGATTCCACTCGAGAGTGCGGCATCGCCCGAACGGACGGACTCGACCGGGAGTGGGCCGACGCGGAACAGGAGGCTGTCGAAGCGACCGGTGTCGCGTACGTCGACCTCAACGACTACTTCTGCTCCAACCGGTGGTGCGGCCCGGTGATCGGAAACGTGCTGGTGTACCGAGACGTCACGCATCTCACCGAGGAATGGGCGACTGCGCTGTCCCCCGCTTTCGGCGAAGCCATCTCCAAGGTGGTCGGATGGTGAAGTCTGAGGGACCCGTGTCGACCGACGGCGAACGTTCGCCGCTTGTGACCATCGCGCCGGATAGGGTAGCCGCGAAGGCCGGTGAACTCCGGCGTCGGGTGTCCGCTCATGGGGAGGAGCTGGCCTTGCGAGGTGAGCGTCGTACGTTCGAACACACCCGCGGCCCAACATCGCTGCGGTACCTGCGCTTCATGCCTCAGCTTCGCAGCGCGTACATCGAACGGTTCCTTGGTGCTCCGGCGAGCATGACGCTGTTCCTCCAGCCTGAATACCTCGATGCGTCGCTGGTAGACCCGGCCAAATTCCGGCAGGTCAGCCGGCCCCGGCTGCTCGGCCAGGTGCTGCGCGGCGATTACGACGTGGTCGCACTCCCCGAGCCCCTGTGGATCGTGAATCTCCCGCTCGTCACCCTGCTCGCCTCCGCGGCCCGGATCGCAGGAGCCCTGCGGCGTCGACGAATCGGCGTCGTCACGTACGCGATTGAGAATGCACCCATCGAGGAGCTGTTGGGACTCCCGGGCTGGATGCCGGTCAACGTGCGGGTGGCGATGCTTCGACTGGTGACCGCTCCGTATCGTGCGGCACTGGACCGTATTGCGTTCGGCACCGATGGCGCCGAACGCAACTACCTGGCGCTCTGGCCGCACCGACGATCTCGGCTCGATCCCGAGATGATGACGTTCTCACCGGTGGCGCCGCGGTGCACGTGCACGCAGACACCGAAGGATCCGGACCTCGTGCTCTTTCTCGGTGCACTCGAAGCGCGAAAGGGACTCGACGACCTCCTCGCCGCTTGGGCGGGGGTGCGGGCCAATCGTCCGAGTTCACGCCTGATCATCTGCGGCAACGGCCCGATGCGGGCTCGCGTCGCGGCGGCGAGCGCGCAGGATGCCTCCATCACGCTTCGGACCGAATCCGATCGGTCCGAAATGCACGGGTTGCTTTCGCAGGCGACCGTGCTCGTTTCGCTCCCCCGCAGAGAGCGTCGCTGGCGGGAGCAGATCGGACTCAGCCTCACGGAGGGTGTGTCCCACGAATGCCACATCGTGACCACGGACGAGACCGGATTCGCCGACTGGCTCCGAGTGCACGCCCAGAGCGTGCTCACCACCATCGGTCCCGACACCGTGGCCATCTCCATCGCGACTGCACTCGATGCGCCGCGGCCGGTCGCGGCCCACCTTCTGCCCGAGTTCGGCGGCCGCGCACAGGCGGAGCATTGGATGCTCAGCGGAGCGATCGAGCCGGAGCACGTCGCATGACCGCCATGAGAGCGGACGTTCCCCGCTGGACCTTCGTCACGGTCACCTATAACAGCGCTGAGCACCTTCGGCACCATTGGGCCGCAGGCCTGCCGGAGTACGTCGAGTGGGTCGTCGTCGACAACGATTCGAGCGACGGATCGGCCGATCTCGCGGAGTCGCTCGGTGCGAAGGTCATCCGGCTCGCTCGGAACGTCGGGTTCGGCCGCGCGAACAACGTCGGCTTCCAGTCGTCACGGGGCAGATACCTGGCTTTCGCCAACCCCGACATCACGATCGACGTCTCGACGCTCGCAGCGCTCGAGCGGGCGATGGATCGTGAATCCGGGCTCGTGGCGCCGCAACTCCTGGATTCGGATGGGACGCCTCAACCCGGTGGCCGCACAGCTCCCTCCCTGTGGAACAAGGTGCTCAGCCGCCTCGGTTCCGCGCGGACCCGCGGGAACTACTACCGTCTCGCCGGCCCGGCCGAGACGATCTACGTCGACTGGGTCATCGGCGCCGCGGTGGCCGCGAAACGCGAGGATTGGCACCGGCTGCGCGGCGAGTCGGGGCCCTGGGATCCGGCGTACTTCGTCTACTACGAGGATTCCGATCTCGGGTTGCGCGCCTGGGCGAAGGGGCTGACAGTCCGCGTGATCGGCGAAGCCCGCTGGCTGCACGGATGGGAGCGTGCAACGACGAACGCGAACTGGAGCGCATGGCGCCTCGAGATCGATTCGATGGTGACCTTCTACCGCCGCTACCCACGGTTGCTGGTCGGATCCGGTTCTCGACGCTCCCCATCGCGAACTCACGCGGCAAGTCCTCCTCCAGTCACCGCACGACACCTGCAGCCGGCGGATCGAGTGGTGGAAGCGGCGACGCTGTGCCTCACCGTCCGTAACGAGGGAGGGTCCATTCTCGGATTCCTCGAAGGCTTGGAGCGGCAGACGCGCCTGCCCCGAGCCATCGTCGTCGTCGACGGGGGCTCGACCGACGACACGGTCGCGAAGCTGTCCTCCTGGGTTCCGCCCGCCGATGTCGACTTCCACCTCATCAGCTCGCCCGGCGCGGGCATCGCCGAAGGCAGAAACCTCGCGATCGACGCAGCGGACACGGAGTGGATCGTCGTGACCGACGCGGGAACGGAACTCGCGCCGAATTGGTTCGAGCGCCTCAGCGATCGGATGACGGTTGAAGCCGACGTGGTCTCCGGTTTCTTCAAGCCGCTCGAGGGCCGCACGCTCCCGGCCGTGATCGGCGCGACCATCACGCCCCTCGCCGACGAGATCGACCCATCGTCCTTCCTGCCGTCGAGTCGCTCGGTCGCGTTCCGGAAGGCGGTGTGGGCCGACGTCTCGGGCTACCCGGAGTGGCTGGACTACTGCGAAGACCTCGTCTTCGACCTCGACCTTCGAGCGAAGGGCCACCGGTTCGTCTTCGCGGGGGATGCGATCACCCGATGGGACGCACGACCTACGCTTCGTGCTTTCGCACAGCAGTACTACCGTTACTCGCGTGGCGACGGGAAGGCCGGGCTCTGGGCCAAGCGCCATGCGATCCGCTACTCCGCTTATGGGGTCGGACTCTTGGTCGGCCTGTTGTCGATCGTGTCGCGTCGCCCGTACGCGCTCGCCCTGTTGCCGTTCGTCGCGGCATATCTCCGGAAACCGTGGTCGAGAGTGCTGCGCCACGACACGCTCACCCGACGGCAACGCTTCATCGGACTTCTCGTGGCCCCGGTCGTTGTCATCATCGGCGATGTCGCGAAGATGCTCGGATACCCGGCCGGCCTCCGCTGGCGGCGGAACAACCGGCGAGGTGGAACATGATCGAGCGCGACCTCCCCAGGACGCCGACGACTCCCACCGGATCTTCGATGGAAGGTCGGTCGGCCGGCTGGACGGCACTCGTCTTCATTTCGCTGCTCACGGTGGTCTCGAGGGGACTCTTCGAGATCTTCCTCGGCAAATCGGTCGCGTACGGGGTGCAACTCGGCGCCATGATCTTCCTGACACTGTGCCTGCTCGCCTTCGGTCGGCCTCGTGTTCGACGAGGGATGAGCTGGGTCGCAGTGTTCGCCTACCTGTTCGTGCTCGCGGCGCTGCTCTCCATGTGGGCATCGCTGAGCATCGAGGGGATCACCTACTCGGGCGTCTACGTCGCCGTGATGGTCTTCCTCGCCGTTCTCCTCGCGACCTATTCGTTCATCCGTTTCGAGGTGGCCGAACGGATCGCCGTCGCGCCGGTGCTCTCGGCGATCGGCATCCTGCTCGTCGCCGTCGCCGTCGTACAGCAGTTCGGCGGGCTCGCCGCATTGCCGGGCAACGATATCGGGACGTTCGGCACGTACCGGCGACCGGCCTCCCTGACGGGCAGCTTCCTGCACTACCCGATCGTGGTGGCGCTGATCTCGTTCTACCTCCTCGGCTGCTGGGCGAAGCTTCGACGCACGAGGTACCTCCTGATCGCCATCCTCCTTCTGGCCGGCGTGGCATTGAGCCTGTCACGGTCCGGCATCCTGATCGTGCTCATCGCTCTCGCCTTGGGCGCTGTGCTCCAGCCCCGGTTGGGCGCACGACTTCGGACCGTCCTCCTCATCGTGTTCGGCGGCTTGCTCGCGATCGTCGTACTGCCGGAGAATCGACTGCTCGATCGGGTCCTTTCCATCGCCGACACGAGTTCTGGCGGCAACCAGATCAGGGTGAATCAATGGGGGCGGGTGCTCGACCTCTGGACCCAGAGCCCGCTCCTGATCGGCTCCCACGCCGGCGAGTACACGAACGTCACGTCCAACTTCACATCCGCAGACGTCTCCGTCGCCGAATCGGGCGTCTTGCAGATCTTGATCAGCTTCGGCCTCATCGGCCTCGTCGCGTTCTATGCCATCATGCTCGGCACCGTGATTTCGCTCCCCCGCACGTCGCCGTGGTTCGTCGCCGGCACGATCGCAGCGATCGCGCAGACCTTCGTCTACCAGTCCATCGAAGTGCTGCCGTTCATGGTCATGTTCGGCATCGCTCCGCTCGTCGCGGAGAGCGTTACTCCGGAGATCGCCGACGGTCGCACGCAGACGAGAGCGACTTCGGATGGGACTCGGCGGGGCACGACCGCCGAGTCGCTCGGTTCCGGTAATAGGCTGAGGCGGGGCGGAACGTGATGCCGGCGCGGCGTACGAGGGGGCAAATTGGTGGCACGCTCGGTCGTCTTCGTGACGAAAACCCTCGCCGACAACTCGATCGGGAGGACATACAGTCTCTGGCTGCTTGCTCGCCATCTCCGCTGGCCTAGCACCGTGGTGGCGACTCGCGGGGAACAAGTCTGGAAGCCGCTCCGTGATTCCGAGTTCGGGAGGTCGGCCCGGTTGGTCGACGCGAAGGACATCTCGTCCGGGGCGGCATTCGGCGACAGCGAACTCGTCATCGCGGTGAAGCCGCTGCCCGACACATTCGGCCTCGCGATGCGCGGCGCGGCGGCCGTCAAGCGCCCCCTGCTCCTCGACATCGACGACCCTGACTTGGAGGGCCGACTCTCCTTCGAGCGCCCGCTGCGGGCAATCGCGCGCGAGGTGCTCCGGTTCCCGCGCCAGCAGCGAATCCGCGCCGTCGCCAGGATGATCGCCAGGTATCCGGTCATCGTGAGCAATCCAGTGCTCCAGGCGACCTACGGCGGCACGATCGTCCCGCACGCGCGAGAGTCCGCGCCGGTCGGTTCCGATCACGTGAGCGACAACCCTGTCGTCGCCTTCGTCGGCACAGTGAATCCTCATAAAGGATTGGACGTGCTGCGCACCGCTGTGGCCGGGTTGGCATCGGCCGGCTTCCGACTCGTGGTCACCGCTGATGCGCCGGACGACGCGCGCCCGTGGGAGCAGTGGACCGGACGGACGACGCTCTCGGAAGGCCTGGAAATCGTGAACCAGGCCGACATCATCGCGATTCCGAGTCTCGATTCGGCGTTCGCCCGGGGCCAGTTCCCCGCGAAGGCGGTTGACGCCTTGCTCGCCGGGCGGGCCGTCGTCGCATCCGACCTTCCTCCCATGGAGTGGGTGCTCGATGGCGCGGGGCTGCTCTCCCGCCCTGGTTCGGCGAGTGACCTCGCCGCACAGCTGCAGACCCTCCAAGACCCCGCTGCGCGTCGCGAACTCGGCCAGCGCGCCCGGGAGTCAGCGATCCGACGATTCACGGTCGAGGTCGTCGCCGCCGCGTTCGAGCAAGCCTGCGCGGCAGCGATCTCGGACATGGCGCGCCCCGCATGAACGCGGGCGAACCCGAGCAGAACGCGCCGGTGGCGCTGGTTGGTGCATATGAGCGCGACAACTTCGGCGATCTCCTCTTCCTCGTCTTGACACGCGGCCTGCTGCGCGACCACCAGACCATCGCCACCGCCCCGATCAGTTCGAACGTCTCGACACTCGGTGTCGAGCCGGGCGAGATCACTGCATACGACGGGTTACTCGAGCGAGGCGACCTCGCCGCGCTCTGGGTCGTCGGTGGGGAGGTCGGCGGGACATCGATCGCGAAGGCAGCCTTCATGGCGGGCGGGCGCACGCCTTCGATGACAACGCGTTGGGCGGCATCACCCTACCTGCCGCGTCCCTCGTCTCACGCTCGCAGCCTGAGCATCCCCCTGATCGTCAACTCGGTCGGTGTTTTCGGCGTGATCGGCCTTCGCGGATCTCGGCGAATCGAGGCTGTCGCCGCACTCAGGGAGGCGGACTTTCTCAGCGTGCGCGACCATCGATCGAGCCGAGCCCTCGACGTTGCCCGGATCCCGCATACCGTCGCACCGGATCTCGTTCAGTCACTGTCGCGGACCCACCGCCTCCCGGTCCTCCGACCTCCGGGATACACGATCTTCCAGATCAAGGAGAAGTGGGCGGCGCGCACCGGTGTCGATGATCTCGTCCGATCAATCGCGCGCAGTGACCTCGTCGGAACCGAACGCCTGCTCCTGCTCCCTGCCGGGCTCGCGCCGGGTCATGACTCCATCGAGATCTATCGCCGAGTCCGCGATCGGCTCGCTCGGGAACTCCCTCGACTCGGCGTGGAGATCGTGGAGGATCCCGATCCCATGTCGAAAGCCGCACTGATCGCGGGTGCCGACCTGTTCGTGGGCACCTCGCTGCACGGGCACGTCATCGCGTCGGCTCACGGCGTCGCTCGAGTCTCGCTCCTGCTCGAGAAAGTTCATGCGTACGCCGCCACCTGGGGCGACCCATCGCCGACGGCGGTGCTGCCCGAATATCTCGGTGATGCCACGACTGCGGCGTTGCGCGTCGGCGGAACCGCGAACGACCGCGAACGAGGACTCGAACTCGCGGATGCCGCGCTCGCGAACGCGGGCTCCGGCGTGGCTGCGCTTGACGCCGCCATGTCGCAGCAGGATCGGGATCGGGCGCGGTCGGTGCTTGCCCGAGCTGTCTCCCGACGGCTGGCATCACCCGACGTCTGGCTCATCGATACGGCCACCCGAACGAAACAGTGGCTCCGGGGAAAAGCATGAGCCTCCCAGACGTGGCCGCATCAACAACACCGGCATCGCGATGACGGTCAGCAGCCTGGGCGACTCCGCCGCGCGGGGAGCCAGACATGTCGGCACGGGCCAGGCCGTGCGGCTCGCCCTGCATGCTGCAGGCCTGGTCATCCTCTCCCGGTTGATGTCGCCGGAGGACTTCGGCTACGTCGCGATCGCCGCGACCGTGATGGCGCTCACCGAGACGGTTCGCGATCTCGGTCTCGGGTCTGCCGCGATCCGGACACCCGATCTGACCGTCCCCCAGCGTTCGTTGCTGTTCTGGCTGAATACGGCATTCGGGCTCGTCTTCGCTGCAGCGCTGTACGCCTCATCTTGGCTACTCGCCGACCTCTTCGATAAGCCAGCCCTCGTCTCCATTTTGCAGGTGCTCGCCATCGCCCCGCTGGCCAACGGAATCAGTTCGCAGTATCGGGCCGGACTCCAACGAGAGATGCGGTTCCGCGCCGTCGCACTCGTGGATGTGACCGCAGCGGCCATCGGACTGGTGCTCGCGGTCGTGCTCGCGCTCCTCGGCTACGGCTATTGGGCCCTCGTCGCGCAGGCCCTCGCCATCCCGCTCGTCACGCTCATCGGCTCGGTTGCCACTGGCCGGTGGATACCTGGACGACCCCGCCGCCGCGTCGGAGCCCGGCGCCTGATCAGGTTCGGGCTCCACGTCTCAGCGTCGCAAGTGCTGCTGCAAGCGGGCAACTCGATCGACACCCTCGTCCTCGCCTGGACGGGGACCGCTGCTGCTGTCGGGTACTACACCAGGGCCTTCCAGCTCACCGTCGTACCGCTGACTCAAATCAGAGGCCCAGCGACCATGGTGGCGGCATCTGTGCTGAGCAAGCTGCAGGCGGAGCCGACCAGGTTGGCTGCCTACGTGCGAACGGGCCAAACCATGCTCCTCTTGGCCACGCTGCCCGTAGCAGGAGTGATCGTCTCGGCCCCGGCCGCATTCGTCGACGTCTTCCTCGGGCCGCAGTGGAGTCTCGCTGCACCGGTCGCCGCGATCTTGGCCTTTGCAGCCGTCATGCAGTGCTTCGGCGTCGTGGCGAACTGGTTGTTCGTCGCCTCCGGCCATGGGCCTGCGCTGAGTGCCTACTCCGCGCTTTCGCTCGTACTGAAGCTCGCCGCGATCACTGCACTGGCGTGGGCGGGCCCGGTCGGAGTGGCCGTGGGCCTGACAGTGGCGCTCACGCTCGGGGCGCCGATCGCGTTGATCTGGTCGTGCCGAGCCTCTGGGATCCGAGCACTGCCACTTGTGGCGAATGGCGTCCGTCTCCTCGCGCTCGCCGCGGCGGCGTCCCTCGCAGGATGGTGGTGCGCATTCGCATTGCCCGACTTGGCTTCCGTTGTCGTGCTCATTCTGGCCATTGCTGCGAATGGCGCGGTGTACCTCGCCGCGGCACTGGTTCCGGCGATCAGACACGAGTACGTCGTCGCGCTTGCGCTCATCCGTCGCTCGTTCCGCTCCGGCGGCTGACGCGCCAGTGGGGCTCTGTTGCTCAGACAGCGCTTCGCCCGGGCGAGACGACAGCTCTGAACGTCCGAACCAGAATCGTCACATCCCCCGTGATCGACCAGTTCTCGACGTAGTAGAGGTCGAGCCTCACACTCTGCTCCCACGACAGCGTCGAGCGACCGCTCACCTGCCACAACCCGGTCATGCCCGGCTGCACGAAGAGACGCCGACCCGCCGCGCGGTCATAGAGCTCGACCTCGGCCCTGCGCTGCGGGCGCGGCCCGACCAGGCTCATGGAGCCGTGCAGCACGTTGAACAGCTGCGGCAGTTCGTCGAGCGAGTACTTTCGCAGCACCCGGCCGACGCGCGTGACCCGCGGGTCGTCACGTACCTTGAACAGCGGCGTCGTGTCGGTGCCGTTCTGCGCGAGCAGCCCCGCGAGTTGCGCGTCGGCTCCATCCGACATCGAGCGGAACTTGAGCATCGCGAAGGGTCGGCCCTTCAGGCCCACCCGCTCTTGGCGGTAGAAGACCGGCCCCGGCGATGACGTCTTGACGAGCACGGCCAACACGAGGAACAGCGGCGAGAGCACGACCACGAGCGCGAACGCGACGATCAGGTCGAATACCCGTTTCGCGACGAGCTTGCGGCCCTCGAACTTCGGCGTCTCGACGTGCATGAGCGGCAGACCGGCGACGGGCCGCGTGTGGATGCGTGGGCCGCCGATATCGATGAGGCTCGGGGCGACGACCAGGTGCTCGGCACCGGGAATGAGGCCCCAACTGAGTTCGCGCACGCGTTCGGGACCAAGCTCGTCGGCGCTCGTGATCACGATCGTGTCGGCGCCGAAGTCCCTCATCACGGCGAGCGCATGCTCGACGCCGTACTCGACGGGAATCCGCGAATCGGGCAGGTAGTCGCCGCCACTGCCCGGCACACAGGCTCCGGCGATGCGATAGCCGGCCTCCGGCATCCGTTCGAGCTCGCGAGCGATGACCCCGACGGATGCCACGGAGCCGACGAGCAGCACCCGCGACGAGTATTCGCCGCGTCGGCGCATGACGCCAAGCCACTGCCGCCACATCCACCGGGAGTAGATGAGCACGAGCACGCCGAGCGGGAACGAGATGAGGATGTACCCGCGGCCGATGTCGATCTTGAACAGGAACGCCACGATCGCGACGAGCCCGAACAGGCGCACGGCGGCGTCGGCGACCGCTCGATACTCCTGCGACCCGACGCCCAGTACTCGGGGCGAGCGGGTGTCGTACAGCTCGAGGGCGAGCATCCACGCGGCGACGATGACGAGTGAGACGATCGTGTAGCTGATCTCGATATCGCCGCGCGACCCGCTGAACCCGGTCGCGGTGTAGTCGAGGCCGACCCAGCCGATCTGGGTGCCGAACACCACCCACAGCAGCACGAGCAGGTCGGTGATGCGCACGCGCACCGCCAATTGCGACGACCAGGCCGAGGTGGTCATCGTGGCGGCCGCATAGAACCGGCGCATCACCAAGTCGCACCCCCGTCGCCCGACCGGGCGAGTACTCCCCCGGTGACTGCCCACAGTGTGCCGTCGGTTGCCACGTCGAGAGCCGTCGAACCCGGTGTCGTCTCGGCGGCCAGGCACGCGCCCGGCGCTGCAACCGGAGCAACGACGACGATGCGGATGCCGCGGCATCCGTCGCCCGTGATCGCGCCGAGATATCCGTCGGGCGCAGCAGCGATCGCCACGATGCCGGCTGTCGCGGGTACGGGCGTCCACGTTGCACCGGCATCCGCCGTCGAGAGCACCGCGCCCGATTCGCAGAGCACGGCCGCCGACTCTGCCGATGCGGCGGCCACTTGCGCAGTGGCGCCGTCGCACGGCGACGACGGCCCGCTGGGCGCCACCACCTGGGCTCCGTCGAGGTACCACGTGGGTTCGAGCTCGCCGGTCGGCCCCCAATCGGCGCCCTGCACATAGCTGCGGTACCGCCCGATGGCGCACGTGCCCGGGTCGCGGGCGACCATCGTGACGATGTCGGCGTCGGCCGGTTGGATCGACTGCAGGTCGGAGAGGCCCGCCGTGACCGCCGGCGACCAGGTGGCACCGCCATCGATGCTCACCTCGAGCGACGATGCGGCACCGGGGCATCCGCCGGCATTGCCCCGATAGGCGATATCCGCGTTCAACGCGGCCAGAACCACGGTCGGCCGTACGGCCGGCGTGGTCGCCGCGGGCGTGTCGGTCGATGGCCCGGCCTGCGAGGCTCCCGGGGTCGCGGCCGACGGGATCGTGGGCAGCACCTCGTCCTGCGCTGCGCCCGTGTCGGTGCGAACCGACGCGATCGCCCACCAGACGAGCGCCGCATCGACGATCACGAAGACCACGACCGCCACGACCACCCACGGAAACGCAGGGTGGCGCGTGTGCAGGTATTCGCTAGGAGCCACCACGACCACCCGACACCGACGTCGCACCGAGCGCGGTCACGACTTGATCGACGGCATCGTCGATCAATCGGCCGGCCTCGTCGTAGACCGCGAGAGGCGCTCGGTACGGGTCGAGGATGTCGTCGTCGTTCGGGTCGAGCGGCGGTGGCGCGAAGCCACGGGATCGGCCGGCGGCATCCGTCGCCCGTTGAAGGCTCGAATCACGAGTGGATTCCGCGAGGTCGAGACTTTCGAGCGCGCCCTCGGCTGCGAGGAAGGTGAGCACTCTGGCGAACTCCCGCAGCGTGTAGGCGCGCCGCGCCGCACGAGGCACGAGCTCGGCGACCTGTGCGCGGTGAGCACGGGTCGCGGTCAGCACGAGGTCGGCGCCGTCGACCATCTGCTCGGTCAGCTGGCGTGCCACATGCCCGGTCGGGTCGCCGCCGAACCGGATCGACTGCGCCGCCGCCTCAGGCGTCATCGGCTCCCCGCGGAGAGCACTCGTACCGGCGCTCGAGACGAGTACGTCGCCGACCTCGGCCGCCTCGAGCTTCGCCGCGAGCAGCTGCTCGGCAACGGGAGATCTGCACACGTTTCCGGTGCACACGATGAGCATCTTCACACGCCGCCCACCGTCTCCTCTTTGGGGGCTTCGCCGTATCCGTATCCGTACCCGTAGCCGTACCTGCTGTAGCCGTACGCATCGGGACCTTTCGTGGGCAGCATGGTCAGCACGATGCCGGAGACCTTCGCATCGACGTTGTCGAGCACCGAGAACGCGCCCTTCACCTGGCCCTTGTGCACATGACCCACCGCGACCACGAGGATCGCGCCACCAGCGGCACGCGTCAGCACCGCGGCATCGGTGACCGGCAGCAGGGGCGGTGCATCGAACAGCACGACATCGAACGCCTTGTTCAGCTCGGTGATCGCCCTGGCCATCGCTGACGAACCCAGCAGCTCGCTCGGGTTCGGCGGCACTCGCCCCGCCGGGAGCACGTACAACTGGCTGCGACCCCAAGGCTGAATCACGTCGACGAGCTCGGCGCGGCCGATGAGCACGTCGGTCAGGCCCACCGCACCCTCGATGCCGAGGTACGACGCGACCTTCGGGCGTCGCAAGTCGGCGTCGACGAGCACCACCCGCGCACCGGCATCCGCCAATGCGATGGCGAGGTTCGCCGCCGTCGTCGACTTGCCCTCGCCCTCGATCGACGAGGTCACCACGAACGACCGCTCGGGCCGTCCCGCATCGAGGAACTGCAGGTTCGTCCGCAACGCACGGAACGACTCGGCGCGCGGCGAATGCGGGTCGGCATGCACGATGAGCGGGCGCTGCTTGGCATTCGGATCGAAGACGATGCCGCCGATCACCGGCGTCTCGGTGATCAGTGCGACGTCGCGCTCGTTGCGCACGCGAGTGTCGAGCGTCTCCCGCAGCACCGCGGTGCCCACGCCGAGCGCCAACCCGATGAGCCCGCCGAGCATGACGTTCAGCAGCACGTTCGGGCTGAACGGTTTCTGGGGCACGGACGCGTGCTGCACGAGCGTGAGTCGCACCGGCGACGCCGTCGTCGGCTCGCCCGCTGCATCGGTCGCCCCCGTCGTCTCGATGGATTCCACCACCGTCGTGAGGCTCTCGGAGATGGCCGTCGCCAACTCTGCGGCGAGCGCCGGATCCTCGTCGGTCACCGTGATGTCGATCAGCGTCGTGTCGAGCATCGCCGTCGCGACCACCTTGCGCGCGAGCTCGTCGCTCGTGATGTCGATGCGCAAGCCGGCGATCGCGGGCAGCAGCACGATGGGCGTCGTCGTGAGATCGGCATACGTCTTCACACGCTGCTGCGTGAACGCGTTGCCCTGCTGCATTTCGCCGATCGAACCGCCCGTCGACGTCGACACGAATACCTTCGCCGACGAGCTGTACTGCGGGGTCTGCGTGATCGAAAGGAGCGCGCCGGCAGCGATGCCGAGGAGTGTGAGCAACACGATCAACACCCAGCTCTTGCGCAAAATGCGGATGTAGTCACGTAGTTCCACGTTGTTCAGTCCCCGTCCCCGCAGCGTCCTGAATCGTGACACGGATACGCTTACCCCCGTGGCACCCTCTCAAGATGCCCCGCGGAGTGGGGGGCTGTCAACAACCGACACTCCCCAATCCGAAGTCTTCGCTGCGTCGGGCCAGCGCTGGGGGCTCGCTGATGGCGTCTTCGGCGTCGTGCTCGCGATCGCCTGCTCGCTCGCCTGGGGCCAGATCACCCGCACGGTCGTGATCGACGAGTGGGCACAAGTGCTGGTCGCCTACCTTGCCGTGTGGGTGCCGCTCGTCGTCGTACTCTGGGTCGCGGATGCCGCGCGCGGCCGTCGTTCGCACTGGCGTGACTTCGGCCTTCGATTCTCGTGGCTCGACGTGCTGTGGGGCGGCGGCGTCGGCCTGCTCGCGCGCGGCGCCGTCAGCCTCATCGAACTCGCCGCGACCGGCCGCACCTCACTCGAGGGCAGCGTGCTCGCGCTGCCCACCGGTTTCACGCTCTGGTTCGGAGTGATCTTGGCACCCGTCGTGCTCGGCCCGGTCATCGAAGAGACCTTCTACCGCGGACTCGTGCTGCGAGCCATCGCACGGCGCATGGGCGGTGAGCGTCGGGTCGCAGCATCCGTCGCCGTCGTGGCGAGCGCGCTCCTCTTCGCCCTGTCGCACCTCGCCGTGGGAACGAACCTCTCGGCATCGGCCGCCGCCATGACATTCACCAGCGCACTCCTGCTGGGCCTGGCCACCGGCGTGCTGGCCGTGACCACCGGCCGCCTCGGCGGTGCGATCATCGCGCACGTCGTCTTCAATGGCCTGCTCATCGCCGCTGTGGTCGCGGGTTGACGAACCGACGGCCGGCAGGACTCATCGAATGACGACCGTCGGGGCCTCGAGGCTGGCGAGCACCCCATGGCTCACGGAGCCGAGCAGGAACCGGGCGAGCGCGCCGCGCCCGTGACTGCCGACGACGAGCAGCGAAGCCGCGGCCGCAGCATCCGTCAACACCTGCACCGGGTCGCCGGGCACGACGCTGCGCTGGATCTCGAGACCGGGGTGTTCGACGATGACCGGCACGAGCGACGCGTCGAGGATCTCCGACTCGGTGCGCTCGAGGTCGTCGGTGGCGATGAGCGGCGCACCGTACCCGTATTCACCACCGACCATGGCGACGACGTCCCACGAGTGCACGGCGATCAACGGCTCGCTGCGGCGATCGGCCTCCTCGGCGGCGAAGGCGACGGCGTGGTCTGAGGCATGCGACCCGTCGACACCGACGACGACCCCGCGGCGCCCGCTCGGATCGAGATCCGGGATCACCGCGACAGGCGAACGGCTCGCCGCGGCGATGCGCAGGCTGTGCACACGGCGACGACTCGCTCGTCGCCCTCCGTGCCAGTCGCTGCCGATGACGAGCATCGCGGCGTGCTCGGAGATGCGCTCGAACACCTCGACGGGCGACCCGCGCTCGAGCGTGGTGACGATCTCGAGCGCGGGGTCGATGGCCGATGCCGCGGCGGCGGCATCGTCGAGGCTCTCCCGCGCGCGGTCGTCGACGGCACGGAGCACGTCGCCCTCGGCCGTCTGCTCGCCGGCCGTGTCGGTGCCGGTGTCGCCGGCCGCGGTGTCGTTGCCGGCGGTGTCGCTCGCCGCGATACCCGTCGCGGCGGTGTCGTCGATGACGTGCACCAGCCGGAGTGGGAGTCTGCGCGCCGAGGCCCATTCGGCCGCCCAGCGCACCGCTCGAGTCGTTGCCGAGCCCCCCGAGCTGACACCGACCGCAATCTCGTTCATGGCGCACCTCCGCGGGCTTTCCTCCATCTTCACGCGATCCACCCGGTAGCGCCAGCCGTCCAGACTGGCGAGCGGCAGACGGTGCTCTCGAGCCTCAGCGGTGGCGCCCGTTCAACACCCCGCCGCTCTCTTCGAGGTAGCAGACCCCGCAGAGCGACTCGTAGGTGACCGCTTCGCCGTCGATCGCGACTTGGTCGCCGTCGAAGACGAATCGACCATCGATCAGCCGGGCGTTGAAGATCGCCTTGCGACCGCATCGGCAGATGGTCTTCAGCTCTTCGAGGCTGTGCGCCACCTCGAGCAGTCGGCGACTGCCGGGGAACGCAAGCGTCTGGAAGTCGGTGCGGATGCCGTAGGCCAGCACCGGCACGCCGTCGATGAGGGCGATGCGCAACAGGTCGTCGACCTGCTCGGAGTTCAGGAACTGCGCCTCGTCGACGAGGAGGCAACTCACGTCGCGCCCGTGCTCCTCGATGACCCGGTTGCGATGCTGCTGAAACAGGTCGAGCACGTTCGTTCCGGGCGCGATCGTGAAGTCGACCTCGCGCATCACGCCGAGGCGCGACACGATGTCGCGGTCGCCCTTCGTGTCGATCGCCGGCTTCGCGAGCAACACCTGATGGCCCCGCTCTTCATAGTTGAACGCCGCTTGCAGCAGCGCCGTCGACTTGCCGGAGTTCATCGCGCCGTAGCGGAAGTACAGTTTCGCCATCTACTCGAACCACCCGTCTGCCGCCCTGCGGTGGATCGGCGTCGGTCGCGGCTCACTCGATGTCATAGCTCAACTCCACCGTCACATTCTCTCGCGTCAGGCGCGATTCCGCTCGCAACGCGACGGCACGCGCCACCGCGACGAACCGGTCGAGCTCGCGCCGTGTCGGCGGCGACGCTCCCACCTCGGTGGCGAGGCTGATGCGGCCGCGCTCGCCATGCTCGCCGTCATTCGAGAACGAGACCCTGATGAGCCGGGAGCGATCCGCGTCACCGATCCACGAGACGAGCGCCGTGAGCGCCGAACGCTGGTCTGCCCGAAGGTCGCCGGCGGCACCGGCGGGGTCGTCGATGATCGTGTCGACTCCGCGGTTCAGCCGCACGTCGGCGGCGAGATCGTCGAGCCAGGTCGACTCGATGCCTGCTCGGAGGGCCCGGCGCAGTGCCTCGGCGAGCTCGCGCGCCCGGTCGGCGTCGGCCACCGAGATGCGTTCGGCCGTCATGACCCCGGCGAGGAAGGGCAGCACCTCCCGACCCAGTACCGAGACCGGGCTCTGTCGCACCGACCGGGCGATGCCCGCGCGCAACTCCGCGTCGCGCTGCAGCGCCGCCCGGTTCGCCTCGCGCTGCCAGGCCAGGGTCTCCGCGACGATGCTGTAGGAGTACCCGGCGGCCGCGGCCGACATCGCCAGCACCGGGGTCGAGTTCACCGCGATGAGCGCCGCCAACGGGACATCCGTTACCGTGTACGCCGCTGCGCCCACGACGAGGATCGAGAGCACGGCCGTCGAAAGCACCCCGGCGAGCGCCGATGACACCCACGTGCAGAACGGGGCGAGCGCGAGGATCAGCATGCCGATCACCGCCGGCCCGAAATCGTCGTAGAGATACCGGTTGCTGCCGATGGTGCTCACGTACTCGGCGATCGCCGCGCCGACCGACAGGGTCACGACGAGCCAGAACCGCTCGGCGGTGAGCGGCGCGCGAGCCGGTGATGCCGACACCGCGGCCGCCGTGCCGGCGCCGGCCACGAGCACGAGCGCAACGGCCGCGGCAACCGGCGAGCCGACCTCGTCCCGATGCCACCACGTCAACGAACTCGCCAGCACGAACGCGAGCACCGCACCGATCGTCACGATCGGTGACGCGCTGATCGCCCCGATCGGATCAGCCTCCTGTTGCGTGAGCCGCATGCGCCCGTTCATTCGCCGCCCTCGGGCACGGTCAACACGATGGTCGTGCCGATGCCCTTCGTCGACCACAGGCGCACCGTGCCCTGCTCCTGCTCGATTCGGGCGCGAATCGAGGTGCGCAATCCGATGCGGTCGGGCGGCACCTCGGCCTCGTCGAAGCCGACGCCGCTGTCCATCACCGCGACCGTCACCTCGCCACCGCCGAGGCCCAGGGCGAGCTCGGCTTCCGAGACCCCTGCGTGTCGGGCGACGTTGATCAGGCATTGCGCCACCGCTGCGTCGAGGGCCGCCACGCGCCGCGGACCGAGGGTGCCGAGCACCGCGAAATCACCGGTGACGCGCACCTCGAGGCCGGCATTCGCGGCTGAAGAGAATGCGTGGCCGAGCGAGGGTACGGTCTCTTCGGTCGGCGCGCGCGGGTCGACGGATGCCGCGTTCCGGCCGCCGCGCTGTCTCGAACGCCGTGCGCTGGACCGTCCGCCGGCTCCCGGAGCGCCGCCGCTCGGACGATCGGTGCCGGCCATGCCTGCCGCTCCAGCCGCGCCTGCCGCACCGGCCGGCGAGTCGCCCGGGGACGGCTGGCGGCCACGCCCGCCCTCCGCACCCTCGGTCGGCGCGGTACCGGCCACGGCCACCGCGTGGTCGATCGCCCAATCACGGCCGACGATGAGACCGAGATCTTGACGAATGCCCACGCGCAAGCGTTCGTCGACGGGGCCCGATCCGCCCGCCGCGATCGCCACGAGATGGCTGAGCGCGGTGTCGTGCAGACGAGCGGTTGCGCGGAGCTCGTGGTCGTGCCGGCTCGAAAGCTCCCGAGTCTGCTGACTCGCCTGATGCAGCCCGGTCTCCCGACGCATGTCGAACCGGCGCGTGACACCGTCGAACACGCGCACGACGACGACGAGGGCGAACGCGAGCCCGGCGGAGGCATTCGGAGCGTAGGTGCCGCCGATGAGCGCGACCCCGAGGAATGCGGCCGCCTCACCGAGTCCGAAGCCGAGGGTCGCCCACGTGAGCGCGATCACCGAGCCGCTGCCCGCGCCGCCGACGAGGAGCAGGGCGATCCGGGGCAGGGCGAGCACCGCGTTGTTCGTCGTCGTGAATTCGCCACCCGGCCTCATCATGATCACGGTCAGCGCGAAGACGGCACCAGTGCCGATGACGAGATAGACGACGGTGAGGAGGACCGTGGGATACCGCGAGGCGAAGGCGAGCAGCACGATCATGACGAATGCGAGCGCCGCACCCGCCCATCCCTCGGATTCACCACCGATGGTCGCCATGACGATGCCCAGGATCGTGCCGACGCCGAGGCACGCGAATGCAGCGCAATGACCGGCATCTGCGAGCGCCCGACTCAGCGAATCCCGCGCCAGATGTCCTGGCAATCCCAGAGTCATCCTGACCCTCCGCTCGTACCCGCCCGTGCGAACAACGATGTCCGGGCTTCTGCGGATTATCCCAGTTTCGAGGCCATCCGCGCGGACGGCACGATCAGAACAGCGCCGATGGATCGGGCGGCAACCCGAGCATGTCGGGCAGTTCATCCCCCGAGATGGCCACGGGACGCACCCCACCGGCCCGTTGTACGCTGCCAACGACCCGCCCGAGCGCTGACGACCGCACGCCACCCGTCACCGGGTCTTCACGCCCGCGCTCGAGCCCGTGCGCCCTGATCAGCGGTCGAATGCGCTCGCCGAGCCACTGCCGATACGCCTTCGGCGCATAGGCGTTGCTGCCGTAGTACATCGAGCGGTACTTCGGCACGAGCTCGGGGTGAGCCCGCTCGAGCCACTGCATGAACCAGGGTTTGACCGTGCCGCGAAGATGCAACGCCGTATAGAGCACACTCGTGCCCCCGGCGGCCTTCACTTGGCGCAACGCCTCGTCGAGGTGGGCCTTGGAGTCGGTGAGGTACGGCAGGATCGGCATGAGGAACACGGAACAGTCGAGACCCGCCTCGCGCACGGCGGTGACCGTCGCAAGTCTCGCCTTCGCGCTCGGCGTGCCGGGCTCCACCGATTGCTGCAGCTCGTGATCGTAGATCGCGATCGACATCGCGAGATCGACGGGCACGTGCTCGGCCGCCTCGACGATGAGCGGCAGATCTCGGCGAAGCAGGGTGCCCTTCGTGAGGATACTGAACGGCGTGCCGCTCGAGGCGAGCGCGTCGATGATGCCGGGCATGAGCGAGTAGCGCCCTTCGGCCCGCTGGTATGGGTCGGTGTTGGTGCCGAGCGCCACGGGCTCGTGCCGCCACGACCGCTTCGCGAGGTCGGTGCGAAGCACCTCATCGACGTTGACCTTCACGATGATCTGCCGGTCGAAGTCGTCGCCCGCGTCGAGGTCGAGGTACTCGTGCGTCGGCCGAGCGAAACAATAGGCGCATGCATGTGTGCACCCCCGGTAGGGGTTGATGGTCCAGCCGAACGGCATCGCCGACTGACCGGGCACACGATTGAGGGCCGACTTCGCGAGCACCTCGTGAAAGGTGACCCCGGCGAAGTCGGGAGTCTGCACCGAGCGCACGAGATTGTTGAGCTTGGCGAGGCCCGGCAACGCGCCGGCCTGCTCGACCCCCAGCTCCTGCCCGCTCCACCGCATACCAACATTCGAACACATGTTCGAATGAGAAGCAAATGGATGCCGCGGCGCGCCGTGCACACCGCGGCATCCGTTCGCTTCGCGCGTGCGGTTCGTCGGACGAAGACCGCCTCTGCAGGACCAGAAGCGACCCACCTGTCATACATTGCGGCGTTCGGCTACGAACTCGCGAGTGCCGGGGCGACGAACCCGGCTGCGCGATGCCCGGCGGTGCGGCCCGCGGCGAGCTCCAACGTCTCGCCCGACCAGCGGCGTCGCAGCCACCGGTCGTGGCTCGCGATGACGACCGCTCCGGGGTAGGCGCCGAGCGCCTCCTCGAGGTCGGTCGCGAGCGCGAGGGAGAGGTGGTTCGTCGGCTCGTCGAGGAGGAACACGTGCGGCGGCCGTGCGATCACGAGCGCGAGCGCGAGACGGCGCTGCTGCCCCACCGACAGCGACCCGATCGGGCGCGCCTCATCGCGCGGGGCGATGAGGCCGAGCGTCGCGAGCGGCACCTGCTCGGAGCGCCGCTCACCCAGCACGCGCTCGTAGAGACGGTGCGGCGAGGCATCCGGATCCGCGAATCGCACGTCCTGCTCGAGCAACTGCACGCGCAGCCCCTTACGCCGGTGCACCGTGCCACGATCGACACGCTGCGTACCCGCGAGCACGTTCAGGAGCGTCGACTTGCCCGCGCCGTTCGCACCCGTCACGAGCAGCCGCGTGAGCGGCGCCACCCGCAGCGCATCGAGTGCGAGCCGCCCGTCGACCGCGACATCCGTCAGTTGCAACAGCAGGCCGGATGCATCTTCGAGCGCGTGGGAACCAGACGGAATGCCGGCGAACGCGAGCGGCGCAGGCGGCTTGCGCACCTGTTCGCGTTCGAGCGTGTCGAGTCGGAGCTCGGCATTCCGCACGCGGCGAGCGACCGTACGGTCGACGTTCTCGCCCTTGAAGTGCCGGATGAACTTGTCGTTGTCGGTGGCCGCCCGGCCGTGGGCGACGTGACGGGCTGCCCCGGCGACGTCGGCCCGAAGCCGCTTGAGCTCCTGCTGCTCGTCGTCGAACTGTCGCTGCCAACGCTCGCGTTCATCGGCCTTGACCGCGAGGAATTCGCTGAAACCGCCGCCGAAGACAGTGCCGCCTGCCGCCGCGAGCAACTCGTCGCTCGAAGCACCCGAACCACCACCGGCACCAGAACCAGTACCGGCAGCCCCCGAGCCGACGAGCGCGAGCGCCCCCGCCCGCCCAGGGTCGAGGTCGAGCAGGCCCGTGGCCGCACGATCGAGGAACTCCCGGTCGTGGCTCGCGAACACGACCGGCCCGCGCCACGCGCGAAGCCGACCCTCGAGGTACGCCGCAGCGTCGTCATCGAGGTGGTTCGTCGGCTCGTCGAGCAGCAGCGCGTCGGGCGCGCTCAGGAGCAGCGCGGCGAGCGCGAAGCGCGACCGCTGACCGCCCGAGAGCTCCTCGATGCGACGGTCGAGACCGAGCATGCCGACACCCAAGCCGTCGAGGAGTTCGTCCCGGCGCGCGTCGGCACTCCACACGTCGGCGCGTTCGGCTGCGTCGAGCGCCGCCGAGTACCGTGCGGAGGCACCGGAGTCATCGACGGCGAGCGCCGCCGCGGCGTCGTCGAGCTCGCGTTCGATGGTACGCACCTCGGCGAGGGCCGCTTCGAGCACCTCGCCGACGCGATCCTGCGGGTCGAACGGCAGCTCCTGCGAGAGCAGCCCCGTGCGGTGCGGGCGCGTGATGCGGCCCGAAGCAGCCGCGTTCGATGGGGCGGATGCCGCGGCATCCGCTCGCTCGAACTCGCCGGCCAGCAGCCGAAGCAGCGTCGACTTGCCGGCGCCGTTCTCGCCGATCAGCCCGAGCCTCTGGCCCGGCGCGACGGCGAAGCCGAGGTCGGAGAACACACGTCGATCGGGGTACGAGACCGAGAGCCCGTCGACGCGGAGATAGTGGGAGTGGGTGACGGATACAGCCATGGGTACGCCCTTTGCGGGAATGCCCCCGGGCGGTCGACGGATGCCGCGGCGCGCGTCCGTTCGAACGATGCACCGAACTGGCGGAACGCCGGCGCGCGGCGCCGGCGACCGCCCGGGAGCGGAATGAAGCCCCGCCGGGCATTGCCGTCAATGGGTGCGCGCAGATGCTGTCGCGATCAGCACGGTCGTATCAGAACCGTGTGCACACACCACATGTCAACGGCGCCTCAGGCGCGGGACGATGGTGTGTACTCACTTCATAGCGGGCACGACGATACCAGACGCCACCGTGAATGCAAAGGGCTCGACTCAGGCTGCGAGGCCCAGCACCTTCGCAGTCTCGGCGAGCGTGGCCGATGCGACCGCCGGATCGCTCGAGAGCTCGGTGCCGTAGCTCGGGATCATCTCTCGCAGCTTCGGCTCCCATGTCGCCATGCGGTCGGGGAAGCAGCGAGCGAGCACGTCGAGCATGATCGGCGCCGCGGTCGACGCACCCGGAGAGGCACCGAGCAGACCGGCGATCGTGCCATCCGCACCCGTGATGATCTCGGTGCCGAACTGCAGGATGCCGCCCTTCTCAGGGTCTTTCTTCATGACCTGCACGCGTTGGCCGGCGGTGATGAGCTCCCAATCTTCGCTCTTGGCCGTCGGCATGAACTCCCGCAGGGCCGCGAGCTTCTTGTCGCGCGAGGCGAGCAGCTCGGAGACGAGGTACTTCACGAGGTCGAAGTTCTTGAAGGCGACCTGCAGCATCGGACCGAGGTTGTGCAGGCGCACCGAGAACGGCAGGTCGAACCACGTCGAGGTCTTCAGGAACTTCGGCGTGAAGCCCGCATACGGACCGAAGAGCAGGGCGGTCTCGCCGTCGACGACGCGAGTGTCGAGGTGCGGCACCGACATCGGCGGGGCACCCTTCGCGGCCTTGCCGTAGACCTTCGCCCGGTGCTGCGCGACGAGCTTCGGGTTCGTCGTGCGGAAGAACTGGCCCGAGATCGGGAACCCGCCGAAGCCCTTGATCTCGGGGATGCCCGAGTGCTGCAGCAGCGCGAGTGCGCCGCCGCCGGCACCGACGAAGACGAATCTCGCGTTCACCGTCTTCGGCGTGTTGCCGACGAGGTGGCGCAGCCGCAACATCCAGGTGCCGTCGCTCTTGCGCTTGAGCGAGGTGACCTGGTGGTTCGTCGCCACCTGGGCACCGCGCTGCTCGAGGTCACGGAACAGCGAGGTCGTGAGTGCACCGAAGTCGACGTCGGTGCCCGCCACGATGCGAGTCGCTGCGACACGGGCCTTGGGGTTGCGCTTCTTGGCGAGGAGAGGGGTCCACTCGGCGATGCGCTCGAGGTCTTCGGTGTACTCGACATCGGGGAACAGCGGCTGGTCTTGCAGGGCGGCGACGCGCTTCTTGAGGTACTCGATGTTGGCTTTGCCCTTGACGAAGGTCATGTGCGGCGTCGAGTTGATGAAGTTGTGCGGCTCGGGCAGCGCCCCCTGCTGCACGAGGTACGACCAGTACTGGCGACTCACCTGGAACTGTTCGTTGATCGAGACGGCCTTGTCGGCACTGACCGTGCCGTCGGGGTTCTCGGGCATGTAGTTGAGCTCGCAGAGGGCCGCGTGGCCCGTGCCGGCGTTGTTCCACGCGTTCGAGGACTCTTGCGCGACCTCGCCGAGGCGCTCGTAGACGCGGATCGACCAGTCGGGTTGGAGTTGCGAGAGCAGGGAGCCGAGCGTGGCGCTCATGATGCCGCCGCCGATCAGCACGACGTCGACGGTTTCCTCGGAATTCACGGATTCCAGTCTAGTTGGCGCTCGAGGCGCCTCCGACCGGGGGTGGCTGCTCCCCTGCGTGCTGCTCGCCGCTACTCCCCGCCGAGCACCGGGAGGCCCCGGTCGTCGAGCGGCCACGACGGGTTGTGCGCGAGTTCCCAGAGGTTGCCGTCGGGGTCGGCGACGTACCCGCTGTAGCCGCCCCACTCGGTCACGGCCGGCGCTTTCGCGATCGATCCGCCCGCCAGCACCCAGTCGCCGAGTGCGTCGTCGACCTCTTCGCGCGAGGCGAGGTTGATGGCGAGGGCCACCGCGCGGAACCCCGGCGCGTGCGCGTGCATCGTCGGCAGCGCGGCATCCTTCGCGAGTTCGGCGGTCTCCCACAGCGCGAGCACTCCGCCCGGCGTCGCGAAGAACGCGACCTCACCGGCGACCGACGACGGGGCTTCGCGCCAGCCGATCCTCTGGTAGAACGCCGTGGCGGTCTCGACATCGGCGACGCCGAGTGTGATGAGGGAGAAGCGCTGCGGAATGGCCATGCACCGACGCTACGCCTCTCGCCCCGGCGCCCGCACCCTCCTCGCTCTCTTTCCCTCTTGCAGCAATTCAGGACGGGAGGCGTGTCACGTGATGCTCGGGCCGAATGCCGGTGCGACACGCCACTCCTCTCCTGAATTGCTGCACGGAGAATGGGGTGGCGCGGGGCGCGGGGCGCGGGGTGCGGGCCCCAGAGGGCCGCAATGCCGCCCGCGATCAGGCCGATGCCGGCGGTGATCAGCGCCGCAGCGAGCGAGAGGACGCCGACCCAGAGCAGGACGATGAGTCGGTTCGGCTTCTCGGGGTCGCGGCTGAGCACCGAGAGGAAGAACCCGGCCGGCACGAGGATCGCGGCGATCGGCACGCCGACGCGGGCGAGCCACATCCAGAAGCCGTCGAGCGCGGCGTACGAGATGACCGCGAGGATCGCGACCGAGAACACGAGCAGCACGGCCGCGTGCGCATGGCCGGCCCGGAAGAAGCTCAGCTGCAGTCGATTGGCGGGCACTCCCCCACCAGGCGCCGAGCCGGCCGAGGCGGCCGACCCGTACCCGCGCGCCCGCGTCGCGCTCGAAACCCGCGGGCAGGTCTACGACCCCGACTTCGCCGCCGTCGCCCAACTCGAAGGCGCACTCGCCGCGGCAGAAGACGCCGGTATGCCGATCACGCCCGAACGACTCGCCCGATACGGACGAACCGTCGCCGAACTCGCCGAGTACGACCTCGAGCGGATGCCTCCGGAGCCGCACGCCGCCGTCGAGTACACCGTGCTCGGCACCGCACTCTACGAACCGGTGCTGCTCGCCCTCCGGCGCCTCGCCCATCAGGACGCGGCGGTGCGCCGCCTCGGAGGTGCCGACTGAGTCGTGGCGGCCCTGCGTCGTGTGCGGAATTCAGGTCGGGAGGCGTGTCGCGCTCCGCCCGGCGAGAATTCGAGCACGACACGCCTCTCCCGACCTGAATTACTGACGACCGTGGGTGGGGCATCGCGCCGCGGACCCGAGTGTGCGGCGGGGCTTCAGTGTGCGGCGGGGCTTCAGTGTGCGGCGGGCTGCACCTCGCGCGCGGCATCCTGCGTCGCCCGCATCACCGCGGCGCGGGCACGGTCGATCGCCTCATGTGTCGCGCCGGCGTGGCTGAGCGCCAGCAGCGCCGCACCCACGATCGGCGCCACCTCGAGAATCTCGATGCGGGCCATGGGCGCAACCTGCGCAAGCCCCGCGGTGATGCCGGCGATCAACCGCTCGTCGCCGGAACGGATGATGCCGCCGCCGAGCACGATCGGGATCGGATCCGCCGCGAGACCGAGACGCACGACGCAGGCCCGGGCGAACGCCACGAGCTCTTCGGCCTGCCGGTCGACGAGCGAGGCCGCGACGGCGTCGCCCGACCCGGCCGCCGCGAACACCGCGGGCGCGAGCGCCGTGAGCTCGCTCGACTCACGGCGACCGAAGTGCAGGTCCTCGATGAGCGCTGGGACCGAAGCGACGCCCAGGTGCTCGATGATGGCCGCGGTGAGCGAGGTGCTCGGGCCGCGACCGTCGGAATCGCGCGCCGCATGCCAGAGGGCCTGCTCGCCGAGGCCGCTCCCGCCGCCCCAGTCGCCCGAGATGCCGCCGAGCGCCGGGAAGCGCACGTCGGCGCCGTCGGCGCGCACGCCGATCGCGTTCACGCCCGTGCCGCACACGATGGCGACCGCGTCGGGCTCATCGGTGCCGGCACGGAGCAGTGCGTAGAGGTCGTTGTCGACGACGGTCGACGCGTCGGCCCAAGCGAAGCCGGCGATCGCACCGGCGTACTGCTCGATCTCGACCGGCAGGTCGAGGCCCGAGATGTACAGGCTCGCATGCACCACGCGCTGCCCGCCCGCGACGGCGCGAACCAACTCGTCGACGACCGAGACCGCCTCGGAGAGTCCCTCGAAGTGCGGGCTCGAACCCGAGCCGCGTCGGTGCGCGACCAGCTCACCGTCGATCGTGAGGGCGACCGCGTCGGTCTTCGATCCCCCGCCGTCGACCGCGACGATGACGCCGCTCGCGCCACCGTCGGCCACTCCGCTCGCGCCGATCATCGGGCCCACTCCAGGAACGGCGCATTCTCGGCCATGAGCAGGTCGGTGAGCTGCTCGGCCCGGTCGTGCTGCAGCACGAGGGGGTGTGCCCGCATCGCACGGAGCACTCGGTCGCGCCCGCCGTGCACCGCCGCGTCGAGCGCGAGCCGCTCGTAGCCGGCGACACCGGCGATCAGGCCGCGGATGTCGTCGGGCAACGGCGCGACCGGTTCCGCGACGAATCCCCCGTCGCGGAACACGGCCGGCACCTCGATCACGTGGTCGTCGGGCAGGAACGGCAGCACGCCGTCGTTGCGCAGGTTGACCACGCGGGCACGGCTGGCTCCGTCGCGCATCGCCGCGAGCAGCTCGATCGCGGCCTCGGAGTAGAAGGCACCGCCGCGACCTTCGAGCGCCGCGGGCTTCTCGTGCTGCGACGGGTCGGCGTAGACCTCGAGCAGCTCGCGCTCGATCGCGCGCACCGCCTCGGCCCGGGTCGGCTCGTGCAACTGCTCGCGCAGCACTTCGTCGTGCGCGTAGTAGTAGCGCAGGTAGTACGAGGGCACGACGCCGAGCTGGGCGATCAGCGCGGACGCGAGGTGCACCTCGTCGGCGAGTTCGCCGAGCCGATGCGCCAGCAGGCCGGGCAGCCGGTCGTCGCCGTCGATGACGACGCTGCGCTCCCACGTGAGGTGATTGAGGCCGACGTGGCCGAGGCTCACCCGGTCGTGCTCGACATCGAAGAGCGACGCGAAGCGACGCTGGAACCCGATCGCCACGTTGCAGAGGCCGACCGCCCGGTGACCGGCCTCGAGCAGAGCCCGGGTCACGATGCCGACGGGGTTCGTGAAGTCGACGATCCAGGCGTCGGGCTTCGCATGCGCCCGCACGACCTCGGCGATGTTCAGCACCACCGGCACGGTGCGCAAGGCCTTCGCCAGCCCGCCGGGGCCGGTGGTCTCCTGACCGATGCATCCGACCTCGTGCGGCCAGGTCTCGTCGGCGTGACGGGCGTCCTGCCCCCCGACCCGCAGCTGGATCAGCACGGCGTCGGCATCGGCGACGCCCGCGACGAGATCGGTCGTGCCGATCACCTGCGCGGGGTGCCCGGCGTGGGCGAGCATCCGCCGGGACATCCCGGCGACGAGCGCGAGCCGGCCTTCATCGGGGTCGACGAGACGGATCTCCTCGACCGGCAGGGTGTCGCGGAGCCGGGCGAACCCGTCGATGAGTTCTGGCGTGTACGTCGATCCACCGCCCACGATCGCGAGCTTCATTGGTCCTCATTCCAGTGCGTCGTGCGCCCCGCACTCTCGAGCGCGAAGACGGGTTCAGGGTCGGGCGAACGGATGCCTCAGGAGCATCCGGATGCCGAAGGGGGAGGTCAGGTGGCGAGTGAGATATCTGCCTCGAGATGGTCGCGGATCTGATCGACGAGCTGCTGGCGCGCACCGAGCAGTACCGGCTGCGTGCCCGCGCCGCTCGTGCGCACCGTGAGTTTCGGATGCGCCGCCGGGTCGACGCGGGCTGCGACGAATTCGGCGAGGCGATCGCCACCCGCGTTGCCGGTCGGGCCGCCGAGCACGATCATCGACGGGTCGAGGATCGCGAGCAGCGGATTCACGGCGAGGATGACGCGGTCGGCGAGCGCCGAGAGCGCGGCGCCATCATCCGCGAGTCGGGGCAGCATCGCGGCGAGCGACTCGCCGTCGGTACCGCCGAGCAGCTTCGCGACGGCCGGACCGCCCAACAGGTCGGTGAAGTCGTTCGCGGCCGGCGCGAGCGTGGCAGCGGTGCGCGGCACCGCGAGGTATCCGATCTCGCCGGCGCCGCCGGATGCACCGCGGTGGACCGTGCCGCCGAGATCGACGCCGACGCCGAGCCCGTCGCCGATCCAGAACAGGGTGAAGCTCGCGGCGTCTTGGGCAGCGCCGGCCGATCGCTCGGCCATGGTTGCGAGGTTCACGTCGTTGTCGATCGTCACCTGCAGCCCGAGCGCCTGCTCGATGCGCCGACGCGCGCCCACCGCCGGCCACCCCGGCAGCGTGTCGGTGAACGAGAGCTCATCGCCGTCGACGAAGAACGCAGCCTGCACGCCGATCACGACGCGACTGACCGAGGACTCATCGATGCCGGCGGCCGCGCACGCGGCACGGACGGCGGCGCGCACGTCGCCCTCGGGGCTGCGGTCGGCCACCTCGGTCGCGATTTGCACGATGGGGTGCTCGTGGTCGACGGCGTCGACGACGACGGCCTCGATCGATCGCTCGAGGATGGAGATTGCGACGCCCGTGATGCGGTCGGTGCGAACGCCATAGGTGACGGCGTTCGGCCCTCGACCGCCCGAGAGCTCGCCGACCGGGCGGATCAGGCCCACTCGCTCGAGCCGCGTGAGCATCTGCGACGCGGTCGGCTTCGACAGCCCGGTGAGTTCGCCGAGGCGTGATCGGGTGAGCGGACCGTGTTCGAGCAGGAGGCGGAAGGCGGCGCGGTCATTGCGTGCCGCGAGCCACGTCGGGGTGCCCGGATCGATCTGGTTCATTTCATCCGCCTCTCTGTGTCGGTCATTTGTCGCTGGTCGTCACTCTATCTGAAAACATTCTTTACTGATTGCGGCCTCACCGCCGGCCTCACCCGCCGCTCCGCACCTCGTCTCGTAGCTGCCCGAGCCGGTCGGGATCGGCCGCCGCCTCCAGCAGGGTCTTCGTGTAGTCGTGCTGCGGATCGAGGATCACGCGCTCGGCCGCGCCGCGCTCGACGATCTCGCCGCGGTACATCACGAGGATCTCGTCGGAGAAATGCCTGGCGGTGGCGAGGTCATGCGTGATGTAGAGCACCCCGAGCTGCTCCTGGCGCTGCAGCTCGGCGAGCAGGTTCAACACCTCGAGCCGGATCGAGACGTCGAGCATCGAAACCGGCTCGTCGGCGACGATGAATCGCGCCCCGGGCGCCAGCGCCCGCGCGATCGCCACCCGCTGGCGCTGCCCGCCTGAGAGCTCGTGCGGCCGCCGCTCGGCGAAGCGCGACGCGGGCGTCAGTGCCACCCGTTCGAGCAGCTCGTACGCTCGCTCGCGCGCCTGGCGGCCGGTGAGGCTCGGATGGTGGATGCGCACCGGCCGCTCCACGTGATGCAGGATCGTGTGGAACGGGTTCAGCGAGCCGAACGGATCCTGGAAGACCATCTGCACATCGCCGCGGTATCGGGCGAGGCCCGCGCCGTGGTTCGCGCTGCGTTCGCCGTCGAGCAGCACCCCGCCCGAGCTCGGCGTCTCGAGTTTGGCCATCATGCGCGCGATCGTCGACTTGCCCGAGCCGCTCTCGCCCACGAGCGCCACGGTGCGGCCGGGCTCGAGGGTGAACGAGACATCCCTCACTGCGCGCAGGGTGCGCACCTGGAACCCGCTCCGGAGCCGGAAGTTCTTGACGAGGTGGCGCGCTTCGAGACTCGGCGACCGATCACCGACGGCGCTCATGCCGCACCCCCTGCAGCCTCGATGCCGCGTCCGGTGCCGGCTTCGATGCCGCCGCCCGTGCGCACGAAGTCGCCGCGCTCGCCGCGCAGGCTCGGAAAGCTCGCGAGCAGCCGTTTCGTATAGGCGTGACCGGGCGAGCGGTAGATCTCCTCCGCGCTGCCCTGCTCGACGATCTCGCCGTCGAGCATGATTGCGATGCGATCGCTGATCTCGATGAGCAGCGGCAGGTCGTGCGTGATGAAGATCACCGCGAAGCCGAGTCGCTCGCGCAGCCGCATGATCTCGCGGATGATGCCGCGCTGCACCACGACGTCGAGGGCCGTGGTCGGTTCGTCCATGATCATCACCTGCGGATCGAGGGCGAGCGCCATCGCGATCATCACGCGTTGGCGCATCCCGCCCGATAGCTCGTGCGGAAAGCTCGAGAGCCGCGAAGGGTCCACGCCGACGAGAGAGAGCAGCTCAGCGCTGCGCGACTCGCGCTCGGTCCGCCGCATGCCCGGGCGATGCGTCGTGAACACGTCGTGGAGTTGCTTGCGCACGTTCATGACGGGGTTCAGCGAGTTCATCGACCCCTGGAAGACCATCGACACCTTGTTCCAGCGGAACGACCGAAGCGCCTCGCCGTCGAGCGCGACCACGTCGATGTCCCGAGCGGATGCATCGTGGAACACCACCTCGCCGCCGGTCATGAGTGCTGGCGCCTTCAGAAGTCGGTTCAGCCCGTAGGCGAGGGTCGTCTTGCCGCAGCCCGACTCCCCCGCCAGCCCGAGGATCTCCCCGCGGTGCAGGGTCAGCGACGCCCCGCGCACTGCCTTCACCGGCGGGTCGACCTCGTACTCGATCGAGACTTCGCGTGCGGTCAGCACGGGTTCAGCGGTCATGGTCATGCGAACGCTCCTGTGTCGGCGATGCCCTTGCCGGCCTTCGCGGCCTTGCGCTGGCGCTTCGCGTTCTCAGGCGCGAGCCTGAGTTTCGGGTTCACGACCTCGTCGATCGCGAAGTTGATGAGTGAGAGGCCGGCGCCGAGCGCCGCGATGATCAGGCCCGGTGGCACGAACCACCACCAGGCTCCGGTGCCGACGGCTTGGCCGGTCTGCGCATCGTTCAACATCGTGCCGAGGGTGATCGAGCCGGTGGGGCCGAGGCCGAGATACGACAAGCCGGCCTCGCCGAGCACCGCGAAGATGATGCCGAAGATGAACTGCGCGGCGAGCAGCGGCACGAGGTTCGGCAGGATCTCGACGAAGATCACCCGCATCGGCTTCTCACCGGCCACGCGCGCCGCTGCGACGTACTCGCGGGTGCGCAGCGACTTCGCCTGGGCCCGCAGCACGACGGCCGAACCCGCCCAGCCCGTGATGCCGAGCACGAGTGCGACGAGCAGTGAACTTCTCGCGAGCGGTCCGAGCCCCTCGCTGTTCTGCACGTAGGCGGCGATGACCATGACGAGCGGCAGTCCGGGGATCACGAGCATGATGTTCGTGAACAGCGTGAAGAGCTCATCGAGCACGCCGCCGAAGTAGCCCGCGAGCACTCCGAAGACGACCGCGAGCACGAGGGCGACCACGCCCGCGACGACGCCGATGAAGAGCGAGCCCTGCGTGCCCCACGCCAGTTGCGAGAAGACGTCGTAGCCGAGCTTCGTCGTGCCGAGCCAGTGCTCGGGGCTGGGCGGCAGCAGCGCGGGGTTGTCGGAATCGCGCGGGGGCTGGGCGATCAGCGGGCCGAAGATGCCGAAGACGACGATCAGTCCGACGATGACGAGGCCGGTGATGAGCTTGGCCGAACGGCTGGGCAACAGGTGCCGGAACCGCCCGCCGCGAGTGGCGGCAGCGACGGCCATGGCCGAGGTCGCCGTCGCCTCGCGCGCGGCCTCCCTCGCGGCCTCGGCCGTGGCCGGCGCCTGGAACGGCGTGGGATCGGCGTTCTCGTCGAGACCGCCGGGGGCGAGGTCGAGCGTGCGCTGCGAGTCATCCATTGTGTCGTACCCTCGGGTCGATGAAGCCGTAGACGAGGTCCATGATGAAGTTGGCGGCGAGCACCGTGAGGGTGATCACGAGGAACACGCCCTGCATGAGCGCGTAGTCGAGCCCCTGCACCGCCTGGATCATGAGCTTGCCGATGCCCGGGTAGCTGAACACCTGCTCCATGACGATCGATCCGGCGACGACGAAGCCGAGCGCGATGCCGAAGCCCGCGAGGCTCGGAATGGCGGCGTTGCGTGCCGCGTACTTCGTGCGCACTCGCCGCGGGGTGAGGCCTTTGGCCTCGGCGGTCACGACGTAGTCCTCCGACATCGTCGAGACCATCATGTTGCGCATGCCGAGGAGCCACCCGCCGACCGACGAGAGCACGATCGTGATCGCCGGCAGGATCGCGTGGTAGATCGCGCTGCCGACGAACGCCCAGCTGAGCTCGGGCCCCGCCGGGAACCCGAACACGTCGTAGCCGCCGACGATCGGGAACACGCCGAGCTGCACCGCGAAGACGGCGACGAGCACGAGCGCGAGCCAGAAGTACGGAATCGACTGGAAGACCGTCGTGATCGGCACGAGGTGGTCGAGCCAGGTGCCGCGCCGCCACCCCACCCATGCACCGACGATGATGCCGAGCAGGAATGAGATGACGGTCGCGACACCGACCAGGACGATCGTCCACGGCAGGGCGCTCGCGATCAGGTCGGCGACCTGGGCCGGATACCTCGTGGAGGAGACCCCGAGATCTCCCTGAAGCAACCGGCCCCAGTACGCGAGGTATTGGTCCCAGAGACTCATGTCCTTGCCCGCGCCGAGGATCGAGGTGATCGCCTCGATCGTCTCCTCGGAGAGCGGGCGACCGCCGCTGGCACGCCGGAGCTTGCCGAGCATGATCGCGGCGGGGTCGCCCGGCAACAGCCGCGGCAGCATGAAGTTGAGCGAGATCGCCGCCCAGAGGGTCACCAGATAGAAGGCGACCCGCCGAAGGTAGAAGCTCATGTCGCTGCCGTCCTCAGGGTTGGGAAGGTTCGTTCCACGGGACCGGTGGCGTTACTTCGCCGGCGTGAGGTGCGCGAGCACGATCGCGTTCGCCACCGCGAGGTACGGCAGCGGAGCGGCGTACAGGTCGTCCTCCGTGGGCCAGCCCGAGAACTTCTCCGTGTTGAAGAACGACTGCGAGGCGTTCAGCACCACGGGGATGTAGGGCAGGTCGCGGGCGATCTCGGTCTGGATCGTCGCGTAGGCGGCCTTCTTCGTGGCCTCGTCCTGCGTCGCGCCGGCGGCGAGCACCGCGGCATCGACTGCCGGGTTCACGTAGCGGGAGTAGTTCTGTCCGTTCAGCGGGCTCTCGCCGGCCTTGACGGTCGAGTTCCCGGCGAAGTACTCGTGATAGTTCGAGTACGGGTCGGCCACGAGGCTCTGGGCGAGCCCGTAGAGCGCCATCTGGAAGTCGCCGGCCTGGACAGGGGTCCAGTACTCGGCGTCGGAGACCGTACGGGCATTGATGCGGATGCCGGCGTCCGCCGCCTGCTCCGAGATGAGCTTCGCCGCGTCGTTGTAATCGGTCCAGCCGTCGGGCGAGAACAGATCGATCTCGAAGGCCGTGCCGTTCTTGCCGTAGAACCCGTCGGAGTCCTTCGAGTAGCCGGCGGCTTCGAGGATGGCGCCGGCTTCGGCGGCATCCGATTCTTGCGGGCTCGTCGTGAACTCGGGGTCGCTCAGCCACTGCTCGTCGCGCGGTAGCAGCATGAACGACGGGGAGGACTCGCCGGCGAGACCGGCGAACGCCTTCTCGCGGATCGTGGTGCGATCGATCGCCGCGTTGATCGCCTGGCGCACGGCCGGGTCGGTCTGCGGCCCATCGCAGCCGAGGTCGGCGTTCGCGCACGTCATGATCGTCGTCGGGTCCTGCTGCAGGTTCAGCGTGGTGATGTCGCCCTTGCCGGTGACGGCATCGGGGTTCGCGATGAACTGGCCGACCCAGTCGATCTTGCCGGTCGTCAGCAGGTCTTGCGCCGACTGGTTCGAATCGAGTCCGAGGTACTGCACCTCCTCGACCGCGGGCGCTCCGTCGCGGAAGTGCTCGTTGCCCTCGAGCGTGTAGGCGGCCTCGGAGAAGCTCTTCAGCACATACGGGCCCGACCCGACGGGCTCGGGGTTCGTCTCGGCCATGAAGTCGTCGATGTCTTCCCAGATGTGCTTCGGGAGGATGTAGGTTCCGCCGAGCGTGAGCGATGCGCTCGTGAATTGCGGCTCGGTGTAGGTGAGCACGACGGTCGTGTCATCGGTCGCCTCGGCCGAGATGAACTGCTCGCCCTTGTTCGAGCCGTAGCCGAAGGTGAACGCGACGTCGTCGGCGGTGAGGTCTTCGCCGTCGCTCCACTGCTGGTCGGGTTTGATCGTGACGGTGAGGGTCTTGCCGTCTTCGCTGTACTCGTAGGTGTCGCCGACGAGGCCGACGGGCGCGTCGGCCGAGACCTGGTTGAAGAAGAAGAGCGGCTCGTAGATCGCGCCGAACGTGGCGTGCACGGCTGTGTCGGCGGAGAACGGATTGAAGTTGTTGTTGATGGGGGTGGTGCTGCCCGCCCAGACGCGGAGCACGGAGGCGTTGCCGCCGTCGCCTCCCGTCGAGGGCGTGCACCCGGACATTCCCAGGGCGAGTGCGGCCGCTCCGGCGGCGAGTGCCACCGCGAGGGAGCGTTTGGTTCGAGTCATCTCCGGCATTCCTCTCGTGCTTCGTTGCGTGGAAGGTGGTGCAGTGGTGGTGTGACGCCGCCTGCAGAATCTCAGTGCGTGGCGTTACTGGAAGTGACCCTAACAGAAAAGATAGTAACTAGAAACAAGTCATTCAGTTTCTGTTTCCCGCGCGTTTCCCCGCTGATTCGGGGAGGTGAACGACGCCGGGCGCACGCAGATCGCCCCGTCTCGGAACCCGAGACGGGGCGATCGAGGAGCGCCGGTGGGGAGCTACTTCACGATGAGCTCGGCGAGCGCCGCCAGCTGCGCCGGGTCCTCCAGCGCGGAGCCGACGGCGATCGTGCGCACGCCGCGGTCCAGGAACTCCTGCGCGTTCGAAGCATCCATGCCTCCCGTGGCGACGAACCGGGCGCCCGGGAACGGGCCGGCCATCGCGGGGAACCAGGCGGATCCGAGCAGCGACGCCGGGAACGCCTTCAACCACGTCAGTCCCGCTGCCATCGCCGACTGCACCTCGGTCGCGGTCGCCACGCCCGGCAGCGGCGGCAGCCCGGCTTCGGCCGACGCGCGCGCGACGAGCGGGTCGAAGCCGGGGCTCACGGTGAAGGCCGCGCCGGCGGATGCCGCGAGCTCGACATGCCGGGTGGAGACCACGGTGCCCGCTCCGACGAGACGGCCCGCCGCTCGTCCGGCGGCCGCGACGACCGTGAGTGCTTCGACGTCGGCAACGGACTGGATCGGCAGCTCGACCACGTTGATGCCGAGGCTCCATGCCCGCTCGGCGAGTTCGAGGCTGCGTTCGGCGCCCAGACCTCGGAAGATCGCCATGAGCGACTGCCCTTCGAAGATCTCGTCGAATCGGGCGTTGTCGATGCTCATCACGTGGCGCTCCTCGAGGTGGCTGCTGTGCGGGGGAAGTCTGCGGTGTCGCCGAGTACGCTCACGGCTCGGGCATGCCCGGCGGCGAGCCGATCGTCGGGGTCTGCGCCGGCGAGCAGCGCGGCGAGGTAGCCGGCCGCGAAGGCGTCGCCGGCGCCAACGGCCTCGACGACTTCGACCGATCTCGCGGGCACGTGGGTCTCGCCCGGGATATCAACGAGCCCGGTCGACGCATCGACGGCGCGCGCCCTGAACTCGGTGGCGCCGACATCGCCATCTTTCACGACGAGGAGCGCGGGTTCGGGAAGCAGCGCGCGCACCTCGTCGGGCGTCGCCGTACCCCAGAGCGTCTCGGCCTCGTCGAGGCCGACGAAGACGAGGTCGGCGCGCGAGGCGAGCTCTCGAAGACGGGATGCCGCGACATCCGCGGGCCAGAGTGCGGGCCGGTGATTGACGTCGAAGCTCAGCATGGCCGGTGACGCGGCGACGCGCGCGAACAGCTCGTCGACGAGTGCATCGCACGATGCGGAAAGCGCCGGGGTGATGCCGCTCACGTGCACGACCCGCGCCGAGTCGAGCGGCAACCCGTCGAGGAATGCCGGCGCCATTCGCGAGGCGGCAGAGCCCGCGCGGTAGTACAGCACGCCGCGGCCGGGATCCTTGAAGTACACGCCGGTCGGGGCTTCGGAATCGACCTCGACCCAGCGAGTGTCGACGCCGCGCCCGCGCAGGTGCCGCACGACCCGGCGACCGAGGGCATCATCGCCGATTCGGCCGACCCATGCGGCCCGGCGGCCGAGTGCGGCGAGGTGTGCGGCGACGTTGGCCTCGGCGCCGGCCGTGTCGACGTGGAAGTCTTCAGCCGACTCGAGCGGTTGGGCGAGCGCCGGCGTGACGAGCGCCATGGTCTCGCCGAGGGCGACGACCTCGGGCAGCGGCGGTGCAGTGGTCACGAGCTCTATGCTGACTGGTGTGCACGGACGGTGCAAACGCGTTGCAACATGCGCAACGTCAATCGACGTTGGAGGTATGAGGATGCCGCGGAGCGCGAAGCTCGCAGAACTCGGAGACGAGCGGCTCAGTGAGGTCGACAAGGGGCTGCCCGCCCGGGCCGCAGGCCTCACCGTGCGCGACTTCCTCGCGACGGGGCCGCGACTCGCCGAGTTCTGGACCCCGCTGCTCGCCCTCGACGACCGAGCCCTCGCCCGCAACGCAGCCGTGATCCAGAGCTGGTGCGACGACCGCGGGCTCGAGCTCATGCCGCACGGCAAGACCACGATGTCGCCGGCGCTCTGGCAGCGCCAGCTCGACGCCGGCGCGACCGGCATCACGCTCGCGACCCCGGGCCAGGTGCGAACGGCGCGTGCGTTCGGCGTGACGTCGATCATGCTTGCGAACGCACTCGTCGCGCCGGCAGCCCTCGCGTTCATCGCCGCCGAGCTCGCCGACCCCGGCTTCACGTTCCATGTGTGGGTGGACTCCCTCGAGACCGTCGAGGCGATGGAGCGGGGCCTCGCGGATGTCGCACTCCCCCGCCCCATCGACGTGCTCGTCGAACTCGGCGCGGCGGGCGGCCGCTCCGGCGCGCGCGGCGTCGACGAGGCCGCTCGCATCGCCGAACGGGTCGCCGCCTCTGCGGTGTTGCGCCTCGCGGGCACAGCCGGATACGAGGGCAGCCTCGGACACGACCGATCCCCCACCGCGCTCGCCGCCGTACGCAGCTACCTCGCCGAGATGCTCGAGCTGCACGGGCGCGTGCGTGCGCTCACCGACGGCCCGCTCGTCGTCACCGCCGGCGGCAGCGCCTACCTCGACCTCGTCGCCCAGGTGTTCGCTCCCGCGACCGCCGCAGAGTCGTCGTCGACCCCGAGCCCGACCCCGAGCCCGACGTCGACTCGCTGGATCCTCCGCTCGGGCGCCTCGCTCGTGCACGACGACGGCTTCTACCGCGGCATCTCTCCGCTCGACGGGCGGCTCACTCCCGCCATGCGCGGCTACGCACGGGTCGTCTCCCGCCCCGAGCCAGGTCTCGCCCTGCTCGACGGGGGCAAGCGCGACTTCCCGTACGACGAGGGGTTGCCCGTGCCGTTCGGCGTCACGGCGGCACCCGGTGGCGTCGAGCGGACGCTCGCCGCGGCATCCGTCACCGCACTCAACGACCAGCACGCCTACGTGCGCTCGGATGCCCCGCTGCCGGTCGTGATCGGCGAGGTCGTCTCGCTCGGCCTCTCGCACCCGTGCACGGCGTTCGACAAGTGGCGCTTCATCCCGGTCGTCGAGGGCGGCGGCTCCGACCGCGTCGTCGAGCTCGTGCGCACGTTCTTCTAGGAGTCAGCGATGTCCGTGCTCATTCGCCCTGTGCTCACTCGCCCAGTGCTCATTCGAGACGTGATCGTCGTCGATGCCGACGGCGTGGGCTCCGGGGCATCCGATGTGCTCATCGATGGCGAGCGCATCGTGCGCATCGCACCGACCGGCAGCCTCGATCGCACCGCCGTTCGAGGCGCGCTCGTGATCGACGGCCGCGGCCGCCTGCTCATGCCCGGATTCATCGACGCCCACTCGCACGCCGACGGCCGGCTGTTCGACCCCGAGGTGCAGCTCGGGCTGCTTCGGCAGGGCGTCACGACCGTCATCGGCGGGCAGGACGGCGTGTCGTACGCACCTGGCACGGGCGAGTACGCCGCCGAGTACTTCGCGGCGATCAATGGCGCGCATCCCTCGTACCGGGGCGGCGGGGTCGGCGCACTGCTCGCGGCCTACGACGGCGCGACCGCGCTGAACGCCGGGTACCTCGTGCCCGCCGGCACCGTGCGCTTCGAGATCATGGGCCGGTCGACGGATGCCGCTTCACCCGCCGAACTCGATCGCATGCGCACCCTCGTGGCCGACGGTCTCGCGGCCGGTGCCCTCGGGCTCTCGACCGGACTCGACTACACGCCAGGCATCTTCGCGTCTACCGACGAGCTCGCTGCGCTCGCGGCACCGGTGGCCGACGCCGGCGCGGTGTACGTGTCGCACATGCGCGGCTACGAGCACAACTCGGCGGCGGGCATCGCCGAGGTGGCGGCGATCGCGCTCGCGTCGGGCGCTCGGGTGCACGTGTCGCACTTCCACGCCGAACCGCAGCTCGTGCACGGATTGCTGTCGGGGCTCGCCGACGCGGGCGTCGACGCGAGCTTCGACGCGTATCCCTACAGTCGCGGGTGCTCGATCCTCGTGATGCCGATCCTGCCCGCCGCGCTCACCGTGCGCCCGGTGGACGAGGTGGTCGCGGTTCTCACCGACCCCGCAGGGCGCGCGCGGCTTCGCGAGGAGTGGTTTCCCACCATCAGCTGGCACGCGAGCCTCGGACCCGACTGGCCCTCGATGCTCACCCTGGCACACATCGCCGCCCCGGCCTACGAGTGGGCGCACGGCCTCACGATCGCGGAGGGTGCGGCTGCGGCATCCGCTCGCGCTGGTTCAGGTTCTGGTTCCGGCACCCGCGCCGACCTCGACGCGATCGAGTTCGCCCTCGACGTGCTCGTCGCGTCGCGGCTCGAGGTCAACGTCGTCATGGCGGTGCAGCACGAACGCGGCGACGCTGGACTCGCCGAGATCCTCGCTCACCCGGCCGCGACCGGGGGCTCCGACGGCATCTTCCTCGGCAAGCATCCGCACCCCAGGGCGCGCGGCTCGTTCTCCCGGTACCTCTCGCTCCTCGTGCGCGAGCAGGCGGCGCTCGGCTGGGCGGATGCCTCGGCGCTCGTGTCGGCACGCGCCGCCGCGCGGTTCGCGCTCGGCGACCGCGGATTCGTGCGCGAGGGCCACCTCGCCGACCTCGTGCTCGTCGACCCCGATGCGGTGCGCGCGGCCGCCAGCTACGACGAACCGCTCGGCCTCGGGGTCGGCATCGACGACGTCCTCGTCGCTGGTGTGCCGGTGCTGGCAGGCGGCGAGCTCACCGGGGCGACGCCCGGCCGGGGCATCCGTCGCGCCACCGCCCGTCGAGTAGCGACGAAGGAGCGTATCGAGACCCAGCCGTCCGAGAGCGTCTCGCCGGGGCTCGATGAACGGCTTCCTTCGCCGGCTGAGACCCGACCGACGGACTTCGGCGAGGACGACTGACATGTCGCAGAGCGTGAAACGCGCGGCACGCATCATCGATGCGATCGCCGCCGACCCGCGCACCGTCGCCGAGCTCGCCACGGCCTTCGAGCTGCACCGATCGACGATGTTCCGCGAATTGCAGGCACTCGAAGAGGTGGGCTGGGTTCGCAAGCTCGGCTCGGGCCGCTATACCCTCGGCACGCGGCTCGCCGCGCTCTCGAGGGAGTCGCTCGAATCGCTCGACCTGCGAGAGGTCGGAGCTGAGCACGTGCGCCGGCTGCAGCGCCGAATCGGGAACACCGTACACCTCGCGGCGCTCATGGACCGCTCGATCGTCTACGTCGACAAGGCCGAGAACGAGTCCGGCGTGCGCATGTACTCGCGCATCGGCCGCGCCGTGATCCCGTACTGCTCGGCGGTCGGCAAGGCCATCCTCGCCGACCTCGACGCCGCGGGCCGTGACGCCGTGCTCGCCGGCGTCACCTGGGAGCGCCACACCGACCACACGATCACGACGCGGGAGCGCCTCGACCACGAACTCACCCTCGTGAGCGCGCGCGGCTGGGCCACCGACGACCGCGAGTTCGAGGCGTTCGTGAACTGCGTCGCCGTGCCGATTCGCTCGTCGATGGGTATCGTCGGAGCGCTCTCGGTCACTGCGATCCGCATGGTCGCCGACCTCGAGCGATTGAAAACCGACCTGCCCGCGATGCGCGAGACGGCCGAGCTCATCGCACGCGAACTCGGTTGAGTGAGCGGATGCCGCGGCATCCGCTCACCTGGAGCCCACCACCCCACACCACCACCACCGAGTTGCCCGAGAATGTACAAAGACGGGCAACTCGAGAACATCGTCACACAGGAGGAAACATGTCCAAGATCGCCGTCACTCTCTCGAACGCCCCGAAGCCCGCCGGCCCGTACAGCCACGGCGTCGTCGCCAACGGCTTCCTCTACACGGCCGGCTTCGGCCCGCAGGATCCGGCGACCGGGGAGGTCGTGGCAGGCGGCGCCGCAGAGCAGACCCGGCAGGTGCTGCGCAACATCGGCGCGGTGCTCGCCGAATACGACCTGACCTTCGACGACGTCGTGAAGGTCACGGCACACCTCGAGGATCTCGCGGACTTCGCCGAATACAACGTGGCCTACGCGGAGTTCTTCACCGAGCCCTACCCCGTACGCACCACGGTGGGCTCGCGCCTCGCGAACATCCTCGTCGAGATCGACGTCGTCGCGGCGATCCCGCAGCCCTGAGTCCAGGCGCCCGCCCACCGTTCCCAGCGAGCCCGAGCCCGAGCCGGAGCCCGAGCCGACCTCTGCCCCGTTCGTAATTCAGGTCGGGAGCGGCGTGTCGCACGCTGTGCGCGGCGTGTCGCGGTCGCGACACACCTCCCGACCTGAATGACGCACGAGACGGTCGCCGAATTGCGCACGCGACGCTCAGCGCATTGCGAGCGGACGCTCGCGCGCAGAGGATTGGCCGGCCCCGACGGGACCGGCCATTGGCGCACGACGACGTCGGGCTAGACGCGCGCGGGCACCTTCGCCGCCACGAGCTCCGCGATCTGTACGGCGTTCAGCGCCGCACCCTTGCGCAGATTGTCGTTCGACACGAAGAGCACGAGGCCCTTGCCGTCTGGCGCTGACTGGTCTTGCCGAATACGACCGACGTAGCTCGGGTCGGTGCCGGCGGCCTGCAGCGGCGTGGGCACGTCGGAGAGCTCGACGCCCGGGGCATCCGCGAGCAGCTCGGTGGCGCGCTCGGGCGTGATCGGGTTCGCGAACTCGGCGTTGATCGAGAGCGAGTGTCCGGTGAACACGGGCACGCGCACGCAGGTGCCGGCGACACGCAGGCCGGGCAGCTCGAGGATCTTGCGGCTCTCGTTGCGCAACTTCTTCTCTTCGTCGGACTCGTAGTCGCCATCGTCGACGATCGACCCGGCGAGCGGGATCACGTCGAACGCGATCGTGCGCGGGAACTTCACGGCTTCGGGGAAGGTGACGGATGCCCCGTCGTGCACGAGCCCGATCGTGTCTTGGGCGACGGCGGCACGGGCCTGCTCGAGCAGTTCCTCGCCACCGGCGAGCCCTGCGCCGGAGACGGCCTGGTAGGTGCTCACGATGAGTCGCTCGAGACCCGCTTCTTCGTGCAGCACCTTCAGCACCGGCATCGCGGCCATCGTCGTGCAGTTCGGGTTCGCGATGATGCCCTTGACGGCGTCGTCGATCGCGTGGGGGTTCACCTCGCTCACGACGAGCGGAACGTCGGGATCCATACGCCAGCCGCTCGAGTTGTCGATCACCGTGACGCCGGCAGCGGCGAACCGGGGTGCCTGCGCCTTCGAGAGCGTCGCACCGGCGGAGAAGATCGCGATGTCGAGGCCGCTCGGGTCGGCCGTCGAAGCGTCTTCGATGACGATATCGTCACCTTTCCACGGCAGCGTCGAGCCCGCCGAACGCGCCGAGGCGAAATAGCGGATCTGCGCGACCGGGAAGCCCCGCTCCTCGAGCAGCTTGCGCACGACTGCGCCGACCTGGCCGGTCGCGCCGACGACGCCGATGTTCACTGCGTTGGTCATTTGCTCTTCCTCATTCCCGGCCGGATACCTCAGACGCCGCCCGTGCATCACTTCCAGTTTGTATGACATCGACCGCTGTGGAGGACGAACGAGTCCCCGGGCGTCCTATACAGGCAGGATCGTCCTCCAAAGCGGCAGGAATTCGGTGAGCGGATGCCGCGGCATCCGCTCGATCGCAGCTCAGCGCCCCGTGCCCCCGTGCACGATCGCGTCGTCGTCGCCGTCGAGCTCGAACGCCGTGTGCACAGCGCGTGCCGCGGCGTGCACGCTGTCGGCGCGCGTGACGACCGAGATGCGGATCTCGCTCGTGGAGATCATCTCGATGTTGATGCCCGCCGCGGAGAGCGCCTCGAACAGACGCGCCGAAACGCCGGCGGCCGAACGCATCGCGGCGCCCACGAGCGAGAGCTTGCCGATCTGGTCGTCGTACTGCAGCGAGAGGAAGCCGATCGCCTCTTGCGCGCTCGCGAGCGCCGTGAGGGCCCGCTCGCCGTCGGACTTCGGAAGGGTGAACGAGATGTCGGTGCGCCCGGTCGAGGCGGCCGAGACGTTCTGCACGATCATGTCGACGTTCGCGTTCGTGCCGGCCACGATCTTGAAGATCTTCGCTGCAACACCCGGCTTGTCGGGCACGCCGACGACCGTGATCTTCGCCTCGGTCAGGTCGACCGCGACACCGGCGATGACGGACTCTTCCACAGCTTCTCCTTCGGGCAGGCGCGCGGGGTCGTAGACGATGGTCCCCTCGCTGTTGTTGAACGACGAGCGCACGTGCAGGGTCACACCGTGGCGGCGTGCGTATTCCACCGCGCGGATGTGCAGGACTTTGGCTCCGGATGCCGCGAGCTCGAGCATCTCTTCACTTGTGACGCGGTCGAGCTTGTGCGCCCTCTTCACGATCCGCGGGTCGGAGGTGAACACGCCGTCGACGTCAGTGTAGATCTCGCACACGTCGGCGCTGAGCGCGGCTGCGAGGGCCACGGCCGTCGTGTCGCTGCCACCGCGGCCGAGGGTCGTGATGTCGCGGGTGTCACGGTTGAATCCCTGGAATCCGGCGACGATCACGACCGCGCCGTCGTCGAGCGCTTCGCGCAGGCGCACCGGAGTGACATCGACGATGCGGGCGGCACCGTGCGTGGCATCCGTGATCATGCCGGCCTGGCTGCCCGTGAAGGAGCGCGCGTCGTGGCCCATGCTCTTGATCGCCATCGCGAGGAGCGCCATGGAGATGCGCTCGCCCGCGGAGAGCAGCATGTCGAGCTCGCGCGGCGCGGGAATCGGCGTGACCTCGCCCGCCAGATCGAGCAGCTCGTCGGTCGTGTCGCCCATGGCTGAGACCGCCACGACGACGTCGTTGCCGGCCTTGCGAGTCTCGACGATGCGCTTCGCGACCCGCTTGATGCTCTCGGCGTCGGCGACGGATGACCCGCCGAACTTCTGCACGATCAAGCTCACGTGGTCTCCTGGGGATGGTCTCGCTGGCAGCCGCTCGAGCGGCCGGCGCCGGAAGAACCATCATACGGCGGGCCGCATACGCGCCCGGATATGTGACGTTCTGCGGGGCGACGATAGCGTGGGCACATGTCGGAGGCACTCGAGGGCTGGTCGGAGTTCAACGTCGCGATGGTCGGGGCGACGGCCGCCCTTGCCGGCCTGCTCATCGTCGCGATGTCGGTGAACATCGCGACGATCATGACGTCGGTGACGCTGCCGCCGCGCGCGGCTACCTCGATCGCGGCCCTCGTGCTGGCGATCGCCGCCGGCGCATTCGGGCTGATCCCGGGCCAGCCGATCGTCGCGTACGGCATCGAAGTGCTTGTCGCGGCCCTGCTTGCCGCCATCTTCCAGGTGCATGCGATCCGAGTGGTCATGCGTGAGGACCATGTCTCGCTGATCGAACGAATGGGCAAGGCCATCGCGGGCGTGCTGCCGGTCGGCGCGTTCCTTCTCGGTGCCGTGCTCGTCATCGTCGGCACGGTGGAGGCCGGGCTCATCGCGATGGCCGTCGGGTCGGTGCTCAGCATCATCGCCGCGCTGCTCATGGCCTGGGTGGTGCTCGTCGAAGTGCTGCGCTGAGTGCACTGCCGCCGCCGACGACGGATGTCTCGATCAGCCCTTGCGCGGCCTCGGCATGTACCACTCGGTGAACTCGGTGGCCCGGCCGTCCGGCGCGAGCCGGATGATCCAGAGGTTCAGGTAGTCCTTCTCGGCCGGATACTCGGTGCGGCCCTGCACGACGACGAAGCCGTCGTCTTCGTGCACGATGTGCCAGTCGAAGGCCCACGTGCCGGGCTCATCGAGATCTTCGACCCACCCGGCGACGATCGCCGCACGCCCCGCTCGCGGCTCGGAGTCGGGACTCGTGAGGTACCGCGCATCGTCGGTGAAGAGCGCTCCGATCTGCCCCGGGTCGTTCGATTCCCACGCCGCGACGTACCCCGCGACCCACTCCGCGCCTTTGCTCGCCATGCCCCCGTTCTATCCCGGGTGGGTTGGAGCGTCAAGGGTTACTCCGCATGGTGCCGGTCGCGCGCCGCGTCGGCGCTGTGCTAGCGTCTTGGCGATCGTGATCCGTCGGCAGGAGGTGAGACCCATGAACGCAGTATCCACAGTGGGCGCTCCCTTGCAGTCCACGATCTTGCGACTGAGGTAGTCGTCACTGGGAGCGCCCGTCACGCAATTCGCGAAAGGCGACTCCCATGAACACAACACCTTCTTCATCTCTGCAATTCACCTCGACGACTGGCTCCGCCCGATCGAGCTCCGACCAGGATCAGCCGCGGGTCGACGCCACATGGCGGGTGCCCGCCGCGGGCGAGCGAGCGTTGGTGCTCGGCGGCGGCGGCTCGACCGGCAACGCCTGGCTGATCGGCGTCCTCGCCGGCCTCTTCGATGCCGGGCTGGACGTGACCACAGCCGACCTGACCATCGGCACGTCGGCCGGCTCGACGGCCGCGGCCCAGATGGCCGGCGCGACCCCGACCGAACTGCTCGCCGCCATCCTCGCCGCTGCGCCCCAGCAACAGACCAGGCCGGTCGGATCCGACCGAAGGCGCGCTCCGAACAAGCCGGTGGCCGACCACCTGGAGCGGGTCGGCAACATCATCGCCGCGGCTTCGGATGGGGCCGACATGCGCCGCAGAATGGCCGCGGCCGCACTCGAGATGGATGCGGCGTCGGACGGCTCCTGGCAATCGCAGTGGCGCGCCACCGTCGCCTCGCGGCTGCCCGGTCAGCGCTGGCCGGAACGAACGGTGCTCATCACCGCGGTCGATGCCCAGACCGGTGAACCGGTCGTGTTCGACCGTCACAGCGGTGTCGACCTCGCGGACGCCGTCGCCGCCAGCTGTGCCAGCGGACTCCCCTACAAGATCGGCGGCGACCGGTACATCGACGGCGGCTACCGATCCAACGCCGAGAATGCCGATCTGGCAGCCGGATACGCACGCGTGCTGGTGTTGTCACCATTCGGCGGCCGAACATTGGCGCCGCTGGAGTGGGAAATGCATCTCGCAGCACAGGTCGACGAGCTCCGTGCGCGCGGCAGCAGAGTCGAGACGATCTTCCCCGACAGCGACTCCGAGCACATGTTCGGCGCCAATGCGATGGACGGGTCGCTGCGTCCGCCCGCTGCGCGGGCTGGTTACGACCAAGGCAGAGCCCTCGCGGAGCAGCTCACCGAATTCTGGCGCTGACTCCGAATGCCGCCGCTGACCGACTCACTCCGGTGGCCGGCGGCGGCATCCGCGCCAGCACGCCCCCGCGCGCGCGTCGCGCTCGCGGCGTTCGCGCACGCACGCACACCATGCACCAGGACAGCGGGTCAGGTGACGACGCGGCGGCCTTCGAATGCTCGGCCGAGGGTCACTTCATCGGCGTATTCGAGGTCGCCGCCGACCGGCAGACCCGACGCGAGTCGTGTCACGCGGATCTCGAGGGTGGTCAGCAGGCGGCTGAGGTACGTCGCGGTCGCCTCGCCCTCGAGGTTCGGGTCGGTCGCGATGATGACCTCGGTGACGGTGGCGTCGGCGAGGCGTTGCATCAACTGCCGGATGCGGAGCTCGTCGGGGCCGATGCCGTCGATCGGGCTGATCGCGCCGCCGAGCACGTGGTAGAGCCCGCGGAACTCGCGGGTGCGTTCGATGGCGACGACGTCTTTCGCCTCTTCGACGACGCAGATCAGCGCCGGGTCACGTCGCGGATCGCGGCAGATGAGGCAGGTCGCCTCTTCGGAGACGTTGCCGCAGATCTCGCAGAACCGCACCTTGTCGCGGATCTGCAGGAGGATCTCGGCGAGCCGGGTGACGTCGAAGTGCTCGGTCTGCACGATGTGGAACGCGATGCGCTGCGCCGACTTCGGGCCGATGCCGGGAAGTCGCCCGAGCTCGTCGATCAGTTCTTGAACGATGCCTTCGTACACGGACTACCCACGCTCCCCGAAGCCGGGGCGCGGCGACGCCTCGACTTCTTCGAGGAAGGTCGCGCCGAGCACCTCGCGCACGACCGCCTCTCCGTAGCGCTGGATGCCGCCGTCGACGGAGGCCGACGAGGCTGTCGGCAGCGGCCGCGGGACGCGCGCGGGCGCCGGCTTGCGCACAGGCACTGTTGTCTTCGCCACGGATGCCTCGGCGACGACTTCGGCCTCGGGCCCGGGGTCGAACCACCCCTCGTCGTCTTCGGGCGGAGCGTCGGCGTCGTCGGGCAGATCGTCTGCCGCGGGCTCGGAGCGACTGGATGCGGGCGACGACGAGCCCTCGAGCGCGCCGGACGGCGTCTCGGCAGAAGTCCGGGGCCGCTCGGCCAGCGCGGTCGCAGTCGCTGTGCGGGCGTCGGCGGGCGAAGCCCCTGCTTCGGCGTCGCCGGTCGGGTCGCTCGGGATGGCGACCGTCGCCCACGAATCGACCGGGCCGGCGGATGACGGTGTCACCGGCTGCGCTGCAGCGACCGGCTGCGCGGCAGCGACCGGAGCGGAAGGAGCGGCGGGCGTGTTGCGTGCGCCGGGCGACGCGGCCACCTCTTCGGTCGGCGCAGTCGGCCCCAGGGGCTCCGACTGACCTGGGGGCTCCGACTGACCTGGGGGCACCGACTGACCTGGGGGCGCTGACGGCGACGGAGCCGCCGCGGGGGCGGACCCGCCCCCGGGGCCGTCGACCCTGGCGATGAACTTCACGCGAACCCCGAGAACCTCGGTGATCGCAGCGCGGAGGAGTTCGCTGACGCTCTGCCCGGGTGCGCCGCCGCGGAATCCAGCGACGTCTTGCTCGCTGGGGAACGTGAGCACGAGCACATCGCCATCGCGCAGGTCGCGCACTTGCGCCGTGAATGCCACCATCCACGCGCTGCGCTTCGTGCGCTGCAGGGAAGCGAGCACTTCGGGCCATGCATCGCGGAACTGCTGGAGCGTGACCGGACCAACGGGTTTCGCGGGTGGGGATGCCGCTGCGGAAGCGGCAGGTGCGGGCTTCACCGCCGGCGTGGACTCCGCCGCAGGTGAAGCGGCGGACGGAGCTTCTCGGGCGGACGCAGGACCCGACGCGGCGGGGCGTGCGCTCTGCGCGCCGGAGTCCGCCACACCAGGAACGGCAGGAACGGCACGACTGTCACGAGCAGCAGGAACATCAGCAGGGGTCGACTCCCCCGCTGGCTGGCGCCCGGGAACCGGAGCCGCCGCTCGAGCGTCAGGCCCCGGCCCGGACTCGACCCGCGCGGCGCCACGCGGCTCGGACGTCGTCGGCCCCGAAACGGCATCTGCGACCCCGACTCGGCGTTCGAGCCGCTCGACGCGTGCCAGCGCACCGCGCTCGGTGTCGTCGGCGGCAGGCACGAGCACGCGCGCGAGCATGAGCTCGAGGTGCAGCCGCGGCGACGTGGCGCCCGTCATCTCGGTGAGCGTCTGGTTGACGAGGTCGGCGACCCTGGAGAGCTCGGCCTGGCCGAAGACGGCTGCCTGCGCCGCCATGCGCGCGAGTTCGTCTTCGGGCACCCCGCGGAGTACCGCGGCCGCCGTCTCGGGCGAGGAGGCAGCGACGACGATGAGGTCGCGCAATCGTTCGAGCAGGTCTTCGACGAAGCGCCGCGGATCTTGCCCGGTCTGCACGACCCGGTCTGCCGCGGCGAACGCACCCGCTGCGTCGCCGGCCCCGATGGCGTCGACGACCTCGTCGAGCAATGCGCCGTGGGTGTAGCCGAGCAGCGCCACCGCCCGCTCGTAGTCGATCGTCGGCCCCTCGGAGCCGGCAATGAGCTGGTCGAGCAGCGACAGCGTGTCGCGCGGCGAACCGCCGCCGGCGCGCACCACGAGCGGCAGCACGCCGGGCGCGACCTCGACGCCCTCTTCGGTGCAGAGCTGCTGCACGTACTCGAGCATCGGCCCGGGCGGCACCAGCCGGAACGGATAGTGGTGCGTGCGCGAGCGGATGGTGCCGAGCACCTTGTCGGGCTCGGTCGTCGCGAAGATGAATTTGATGTGCTCCGGCGGCTCTTCGACGAGCTTCAGCAGCGCGTTGAAGCCCTGCGGCGTGACCATGTGGGCCTCGTCGAGGATGAAGATCTTGAACCGGTCGCGCGCCGGGGCGAACACCGCGCGCTCACGCAGGTCGCGCGCGTCGTCGACGCCGTTGTGCGAGGCGGCGTCGATCTCGACGACATCGAGCGAACCACCACCGCCCCGGGAGAGCTCGACGCAACTGGGACAGACGCCGCACGGGACATCCGTCGGGCCCTCTGCGCAGTTGAGACAGCGCGCCAGAATGCGCGCCGACGTCGTCTTGCCGCAGCCACGGGGGCCGCTGAAGAGGTAGGCGTGATTGACACGATCGGTGCGGAGCGCCGTCATGAGCGGCTCCGTCACCTGGGACTGGCCGATCATCTCGGCGAATGTCTCGGGCCGGTAGCGGCGATAGAGGGCGGTGACCACGCATCAATCGTAGTTGCCGCGTCCGACACGACGGCCGGATGTCTCTGGCGTACCATTCTGGGATCGGAAGGGGGCGTGATTTGTCGACGATGACTCAGACACAGCTCGAGCGGTTCCAGGTGAAACTGCTGCAGGAGCGAGCGGATGCGGAGGGGCGCTTCGCCGAATTCGGCGACGTCATGAGCGAGGTGCGCGCCGCGAGGTCGGGCGCCTCCGCCGATGACGAACACGACCCCGACGGCCCGACGATGACCCAGGAGTGGTCGCAGCGCACTGCGGTGCTCGCCGACGCGCGCGCCGAACTCGCCGACATCGATCACGCACTCGCGCGCATCGCCGACGGCACGTACGGCACCTGCCGGAACTGCGGCAAACGCATCACCGTCGGGCGCCTCGACGCACGGCCGACCGCCGAGCTCTGCATCGATTGCGCCCGGCTCGAGCGCTGAGCGGGCGAGCAGCGCCCCAGCGGCGCCCAGTCACGCGACGGCGGTACGCCAGTCGCGCGTCAGCAGCGCGTCAGTCGCGGCGGCGGTACGAGTTGATCATGGGGCAGTCGAACGGGTCACGCGCGGCGAGCCCGACGCGGTTGAGGTAGGCGATCACGATTCCATACGACTCGATGAGCCCGGTCTCGGTGTACCGCACATCGTTCTCGCGGCAGAACTCGCGCACGATCACCTGCGTGCGTGCCAACGCGGGGCGGGCCATGCTCGGGAACAGGTGGTGCTCGACCTGGTAGTTGAGCCCGCCCATGAACGCGTCGATGAACCGTCCTCCGCTGATGTTGCGGCTGGTCAGCACCTGGCGTTCGAGGAAGTCGACGCGCACCCCGCGCGGGATGAGCGGCATGCCCTTGTGGTTGGGCGCGAACGACGCGCCCATGTAGACGCCGAACACCCCGAACTGCACGAGCAGGAAGACGACGGCCAGCAGCGGCGGGAACGCCCAGAAGACGAGCGCGACGACGCCGACGAGACGAACGGCGAGGAGCGTGAACTCGAGCCAGCGGCGCTTGACCGTGCCCTTTCCCAATACGTGACGGATGCCGTGCACGTGCAGGTTGATGCCCTCGAGCAGCAGCAGCGGGAAGAACAGGTACCCCTGTTTCCGCGTGATCATGCGGATGAGCCCGCGACTCGCCGCGGCATCCTCTTCGAGGAAGGAGATCGTGTCCTTCTCGATGTCGGGATCCCGGCCGATGACGTTCGGGTTGCCGTGATGGCGGGTGTGCTTGTTCATCCACCAGCTGTAGCTGATGCCGACGACGAAGTTGGCGAGGAAGAGGCCCGCCCAGTCGTTCTTCGGCCCGGATTGGAAGATCTGGCGGTGCGACGCCTCGTGCGCCATGAACGCGAACTGGGTGAACACGACGCCGAGCACGCCCGCGATGACGAGCTGCCACCACGAGTCGCCGATCATGACGGATGCCGCCACCGTCGCGCCGAGCACGACGGCCCAGAAGAGCGCCTTGCGCACGTAGAAGCCGACGAATCGATCGAGCAGTCCTTCGGCCTTGATCTGGCGTGACAGCTGTGCGAACCCGCTCTGCGCCGGATCGACGCCCTCTCGACGGCGACCGGCCGTGCGGATGACGGGCGACATCGTGCCTTCGGCACCGTCGGGGCGTTCTACGACCAGGCTCATGTGCGCTCATCTCCTCGGGCCGAATGCACGAATGAGACTTCAGACGAACGCTTCGGATGCGTGTGCTTCCACGATCATTGCCGACCGTGCTGTGAGACTACGGAGCGGCTTGGGCTCTGCGCATCACACGGGTGAGCCATTTCGCCCCCGTACCCCGGTAGGGGGCAACCCGAATGGCGATGCCTCGTTTCAGGAGTCGGCGCCGGTGCGCGCCGCGGCGAGCCCGGCGAACGAGCGGAGGTACAGCGGGCTCGAGGCGAGCACGAGATAGACGATCGCAGCGACGAGCACCGTCGGCACGAGCCCGACCTGCTCGACGGCGAGTCCGCCGAGGAACGCGCCGAGCGGCATGGAGGCGACGACCCCCGCGGTCACCGCGCCGAAGACGCGAGCGCGCATGCCGTCGGACACGAGCCCGTACATCGCCGTCGACATCATCGGATTGAGCGCACCGGCGGCGAGGCCCGACACCGCGAGTACGGGCAGCAGCACCGGCACCGGCGCACCGAACGCCATCGCGAGGTACGGCGGCGTGCCGGCGAGCACGAAGCACAGGGCGAAGACCACTCGCCCCGAATAGCGGTGCCCGACGGCCGCGAAGATCGCCGAGCCGGTGAGGGCGCCGGCGGCGAAGCATCCGACCATGAAGCCCAGCATCGCCGGGTCGCCGAGCACTTCGGTGGCGTAGACGGGCTTCAGCACGGTCATGCCCGCTGCATCGATCGCGTTCGTGAGCGTCACGAGGAGCACGATCGAGCGCAAGAGCGGCGAGCGGGCGATGAAGCGGATGCCGGCGACGAATCCGCCGCGCACGGGCGCATCGGCATCATCGACGGCGCCGTCCTGAGCCTGTCGAAGGGATGCCGCGGCACGGCGCGGCACGAAGAGCACGACGAGCACGGCCGACACCGCGAACCCGGCGGCATCGACGAGGAGCGCCGGCATCGGACCGGCGATCGCGACGAGCGCGCCCGCGATGCCGGCGCCGATCATCGTCGCCGTGCGCTGCACCGTTGATTGCGCTCCCGCGGCCCGCGGGAGCGGGATGCGGGCGAGGGCGGCGAGATCGGGCATGAGCACGGTCTTCGCGGTGTCGCCGGGCGCGTCGAGCAGCCCGCCGAGGAAGACGAGGGCGAGCAGCACGCCGAAGTGCAGGCCGACGGTCGCGGCGAGCACCGGGATCGCGAGCACGGTGACGCCACTCGCGACGTCGGCGACGATCGACGAGGTGCGGTAGCCGAACCGGTCGACGAGCACTCCCCCGAGCGCGCCGCCGATGATGAGCGGCACGGTCGCGAACACGCCGGCGACGCCGGCGGCGAGCGGGGAGCCCGTTTCGGTGAGGGCGATGATCGGGATCGCGATGAGGGCGATCGCATTGCCCGAGAGCGAGAAGAGTTGAGAGGCGAACAGGGCGAACAGCGGGATGCGGCGGCGCGGGGCATCCGTCGTCGTCGACGTGTCGAGCGCCGTCTCGAGCGCCGAGTCGTTGGTCATCGCTCGGGCCTCGGGAAGGTGTGGGTCATCCAACGCACGGCCCTGGTGCCGGGGCGCGGCTCTCGGCCGACGCCCCACCACTTCTCTCGCACGCCGTCGAGTTCGGCGTTCAATTCGCGGAACTCGTCGATCGTGAGGCGTGCCGCACCGTCGCTGGAGTCGGAGGCGGCGACCCACTCGGGCTCGAGCTCGGCTTCGGCGTCGATGGCGTCGAGCAGCTCCCGATGGTAGGACTCGAGCACCGCGCGGCGCATCGCATCGGATGCCGCGTGGCGCTCGGGATCGCCGAGGAACTCTTCAGTGCGCCAGCTCGTGATCAGGTGCGCGGCCCGCCACCAGCGTTCGCGCTTGTCGCGGGCGAGTTCGGGGGCTTCGACGATGAAGCCGTGCTTGGCGAGCGTCGCGACGTGGTAACTCGCCGAGCCGGGCGCCTCGCCGGTGCGTTCGGCGAGCGCTCCGACCGTGCTCGGCCCCTCGACGCGCAGCAGGCCGAGGATGCGCAGGCGCATCGGGTGCGCGAGCGCCCGCATGGCGCCCGCGTCGTGCAGGTCGATGGTCTCCCGGGGGTCGTTCATGGGGCCAGCCTAGACTTACAAGACTTCTTGCACAACACTTCTTGTGGATTCGACGCCGTGTCGGCCCCCCGCCATCGCCCATCGCCCTTCGCCCTCACATCGCCCTTCGCCGTCGAGAGTGCGCTTGATGTCGTTCTGTCGCCCGATTGGCGACATCGAGCGCACTCTCGATGAGGAAGATGCGGCTGCGGGCCGAGCTCAGGGGTCGGCGAGCTCAGGTTCCGACGAGCTCAGGTGCCGACGAGCTCCAGTGTCTGGCGCGCGATCTCGAGCTCTTCGTTCGTGGGCACCACGAGCACGGCGGTCTTCGAGGCATCCGTCGAGATGCGCCGCGCCTCACTCCCCCGGGCCTGGTTGCGTTCGGCATCGAGCTCGACGCCGAACACCTCGAGCCCGGCGAGTGTGAGTCCGCGCACCTCGGGTGCGTTCTCGCCGACGCCGGCGGTGAAGACGATCGCATCGACACGGCCGAGTTGTGCGGCATACGCGCCGACATAGGAGCGGACGCGGTGCGCGTAGACGTCGAGGGCGAGCGTCGCCGCTTCGTCGCCCGCCGCCTGCGCGGCGACGAGGTCGCGCATGTCGGCGTGCCCGCTCAGGCCGAGGATGCCGCTCCGCGAGTTCAGCAGGCGATCGAGGCCGTCGGCGTCGAGCCCGGCGCGGCGCTGAAGGTGCAGGAGTACGGCTGGGTCGATATCGCCCGAGCGTGTACCCATCACGAGCCCCTCGAGCGGGGTCATACCCATGCTCGTCTCGACCGAACGGCCTTCGGCGATCGCGCAAGCGGATGCCCCGTTGCCGAGGTGCAGCACGATCATGCGCAGCTCTTCCACCGGGCGGCCCAGGAACTCCGCCGCCGCCCGCGAGACGAATCGGTGCGAGGTGCCGTGGAATCCGTAGCGACGGATGCGGTGCTTCGCCGCGAGCTCCCGGTCGATCGCGTAGGTGTACGCGGCAGGCGGCATCGTCTGGTGGAACGCCGTGTCGAACACCGCGACGTGCGGCACGTCGGGGAACGCGAGCTGGGCCGCCTCGATGCCCTCGAGGTTCGCCGGGTTGTGCAGCGGGGCGAGCGTCGAGAGCTCGTCGATGTTGATCTTCACGAGATCGGTGATCACCGTCGGTTCGAAGAATCGCGCTCCGCCCTGCACCACTCGGTGCCCGACGGCGATCGGCACGTTCGACTCGAGCGACGGCCCGTGCGTCGCGAACGCCTCGAGCATCACCGCGAACGCGGCCTCGTGATCGGGCACTTCGACGGCCCCATCCCAATCGACGTCGAGGCCGTCGTGCTCACGTCCCTCGTTGTGGTGCCGGGCGTGGCCGACACCACGGCCGATGCGCTCGACGAGCCCGCTCGCGAGGGTCTGCGACGTCTCGACGTCGATGAGCTGGTACTTCAGCGACGAAGAACCCGAGTTGACGACGAGCACGATGCTCACGAGGCATCCGCCGCCTGGATCGCCGTGATCGCCACGGTGTTGACGATGTCTTGCACGAGGGCACCGCGCGAGAGGTCGTTGATCGGCTTGCGGAGCCCCTGCAGCACGGGCCCGATCGCCACGGCGCCCGACGAGCGCTGCACCGCCTTGTACGTGTTGTTGCCCGTGTTGAGGTCGGGGAAGATGAACACCGTCGCGCGCCCGGCGACATCCGACTCGGGCAGCTTCGTGCGCGCCACCGCTGCGTCGGCCGCGGCGTCGTACTGGATCGGCCCCTCGACCGCGAGCTGCGGCGCCCGCTCGCGCACGAGCTCGGTGGCCCGCCGCACCTTGTCGACGTCGGCGCCAGAGCCCGACTCGCCCGTCGAGTACGAGAGCATCGCGATGCGCGGCTCGATGCCGAACTGCGACGCGGTCTCGGCCGAGGAGATCGCGATGTCGGCGAGCTGCTCGGCGGTGGGGTCGGGCACGATCGCGCAGTCGCCGTAGACGAGCACCCGGTCGGCGAGCGCCATCAGGAACACGCTCGAGACGACCTCGACGCCAGGCTTCGTCTTGATCACCTCGAACGACGGGCGGATCGTGTGCGCCGTCGTGTGCGCTGCGCCCGAGACCATGCCGTCGGCGAGTCCCAACTCGACCATCATCGTGCCGAAGTACGACACGTCTTGCACGGTCTCGCGAGCCTGCTCGAGCGTCACGCCCTTGTGCGCGCGACGTCGCTGATACTCCAGGGCGAAGCGGCTGACGTGCACGAAATCGTGGTTGGAGAGCACCTCGGCCGCCGCGATGTCGAGGCCGAGGCCGATCGCGCGCGAACGCACCTCGATCTCTTCACCCAGGATGACGAGGTCGGCGACGTCACGCGCGAGCAGCGTCGCCGCGGCGCGCAGCACCCGATCGTCGTAGCCCTCTGGCAGCACGATGCGCTTGCGCGTCTGCCTGGCCCGCTCGAGCAGGTCGTACTCGAACATGAGCGGCGTGACGACCTCGGGCCGGGCGACGTCGAGCAGGTCGAGCAGCGCCCGACCGTCGACGTGCTTCTCGAAGAGCGCGAGCGCAGTGTCGCGCTTGCGCTGGGAATCGGCGGCGAGCCGCCCGCGGGTGTGCGTGATCGCGAGTGCCGTGTCGTAGCTCGAGAGCTCGGTACGGATGATCGGCAGCCCGGCCTTCAGCCCGTCGACGAGCCGGTCGACCTGCTCGGCGATCGGGAACCCGCCGTTCAGCACGATGCCCGACAACGACGGGAAGGTCGCGCTCGCGTGCGCCGTGAGCACTCCGAGCAGCACTTCGCTGCGGTCGCCCGGCACCACGACGACCGCGCCCTCGGTGAGGCGGGTCAGCACGTTCTCCATCGACATGGCCCCGATGATGACGCCGAGCGCCTCGCGGTTCAGCAGCTCGGGGTCTCCGGCGTGCAAGGTACCGTCGACCGCGGTCATGATCGCGAGCATCGAGGGTGCGACGAGGTAGGGGTCTTCGGGAATGGCCCAGACGGCGACGGCGCCGCCCTGAGCCTGCCGATGGGATGCCACGAGGCTGACGGCACCGCCGCTCGCGGCCACCCCGTTCGGTCCGGCCGCGGCGGTCACGGCCTCGACGATCTCTTGCAGCCGCTCGGGGTCGGCACGGTTGGCGACGATGCCGAGCAGGGTCGCGTGTTCGCGCTCGAGCTCTTCGACGGCGAGTTCGGTCAGCTGGGCGAGCTCTTGCGGGCTACGGGCGTCGGAGTAGCCGAGCCGCTCGGTGCGGCTGCGCCCCTGGCCTTGGCCGACCCGACCGCCGAGCACGAGCAGCACGGGCGCACCGAGGTTCGCCGCGATGCGCGCGTTGTAGGCGAGCTCGGTGGGGCTGCCGACATCCGTGAAGTCCGAGCCGATGATGACGACGGCGTCGCAGCGGTCTTCGACGGCCTTGAAGCGGGAGACGATCGTCGCGAGCGCCCCTTCGGGGTCGGCGTGCACATCGTCGTAGCGCACCCCCACGGCGTCGTCATAGGGAATCGGCACGACGCCCTCGTGGGCGAGCAGCAGTTCGAGCACGTAATCGCGTTCCGCGGTCGATCGCGCGATCGGCCGGAAGACGCCGACACGGGTCGCCCGCCGGGTCAGGGTGTCGAGTGCGCCGAGCGCAACGGTGGACTTGCCGGTGTTGCCTTCAGCCGAGCAGATGTAGATGCGGTGCGCCACCACTCCAGCCTATTGGGCGGGGCACGGCCGAGGTCTGGGAATCCGCCCACTGTCGGCCCGAGTCGTCGGCCGGGTGCTGGTGGCAAAACCCGAGCAGTGTTCGCTTATGCTGATCGGGCACATCGCCGTGCCGCGCCGACTCCCCCATCGGCGCGTACTCCCCTTCCAGGAGCATCCGTGAACCCCATCGCCCTCATCGGAGCGGGCCCATCCGGCCTCGCCGGTGCCCGAGCACTCGCTGTCGCCGGCATCCCCTTCGACGGTTTCGAGGCCGGTCCCGACGTCGGGGGCCTCTGGAACATCGACAATCCGCGCAGCACCATGTACGAGTCGGCGCACCTGATCTCGAGCCGCACGACGACCGAGTTCGCCGAGTTCCCGATGGCTTCGAACGCCGACTACCCGAGCCACCGCGAACTGCTCGAGTACTTCCGCGCCTACGCCGACGCGTACGGCCTTCGCAAGTACTTCCGGTTCGAAACGAGGGTGACGGATGTCTCTCCGGTGCCCGGATCCGCCGGGCACGGATCCGGCGGACACGCATCCGACAGCGCACCCTTGTGGCGCGTCACCGCGGTCACCGCCGACGGCGAGACGATCACCGGCGACTACTCGGGCGTGATCCTCGCCAACGGCACGCTCGCCGAGCCCAACGTGCCCGACTTCGCGGGCGAGTTCGCGGGCCAGGTCATGCACACGAGCGCATACAAGTCGGCGAAGGTCTTCGAGGGCAAGCGGGTGCTCGTCATCGGCGCCGGCAACTCCGGGTGCGACATCGCGGTCGATGCGGTGCACCACGCGGCATCCGTCGACCTCAGTGTGCGCCGCGGGTACTACTTCGTGCCCCGGTACCTCTTCGGCCGGCCGTCGGACACCCTGAACCAGGGCCGGCCCCTGCCGGCCCGCATCAAGCAGTTCATCGACGCCCGCGTGCTGAAGGCGTTCACGGGCGACCCCGTGCGGTTCGGCTTCCCGAAGCCCGACTACAAGATCTACGAGTCGCACCCGATCGTGAACACGATGGTGTTGAACCACCTCGGGCAGGACGACCTGCGGGTGATGCCCGACATCGACCGGTTCGACGGACACACGGTGCACTTCATGGACGGCACCTCGGGCGAGTACGACGTCATCATGCTCGCCACCGGTTACACACTCGACTACCCCTTCGTCGAGCGAGCGCACCTCAATTGGACGACCGCCTCGCCGTCGCTCTTCCTCAACATCTTCCCGCCGTCGTTCAACGGCCTCTTCGTGCTCGGCATGATCGAGGCGTCGGGCATCGGCTGGCAGGGCCGCTACGAGCAGGCCGAACTCATCGCCGCCTACTTGGCCGCAGTCGCCGATGCGCCCGACGACGCTGCGCGGTTCCGTGCGCGAGCGGATGCCCCGTGGCCCGACCTCACCGGCGGTTACCACTACCTCGGCCTCGACCGCATGTCGTACTACGTCAACAAAGACGCCTACCGGCGCACTCTGCGGCGCATGCTGGGCTCGTTGCCGCCGGCGTTCGCGCGCGGCATCATCTCCGCCGGACTCGCGTCGACGGGCTCGGCCGGGTCGAGGGGGTCGACGAGCTCGACGAACCCGACAGGCTCGGCGAGCTCCGACGACGGCGGTCGCGCATGAACATCGACGAGGTCGTCCTCAACTTCGCCCCGGGCTCGCTCATCGCCCTGAACGTGGTGCTCGGACTCATCATGTTCGGCATCGCGCTCGACACCGCGCCATCCGACTTCAAGGCGGTCGCGAAAGCGCCGAAGGCGATGATCGTCGCGCTCGCAGCGCAGATCATCCTGCTGCCCGCGGTCACGTTCGGGCTCACCCTGCTGCTGAACGTGCAGGGGTCGATCGCGCTCGGCATGATCCTCGTGGCGTGCTGCCCACCCGGCAACATCTCGCAAGTGCTCACCTACCGCTCTGGTGGCAACGTGGCACTCTCGGTGTCGATGACCGCGGTGTCGAACGTCGTCTACATCTTCCTGCTGCCGGTGAGCCTGTCGTTCTGGGGCGGCCTCCACCCGACCGCGGGCGAACTCGTGCGGGCCGTGAGCCTCGACGGCTGGCAGATGCTCTCCGAGATCTTCCTCATCATCGGGCTGCCCTTCTTCGCCGGGCTCCTGATCCGCGCCCGCTGGCCTCGCTTCGCGGCGAAGGTGCAGCCGTACGCGCGCTGGGTGAGCCTCATCGGGCTCGTCGGCTTCATCGCGGCCGCGCTCATCGGCAACTGGGCGATCTTCATGGCGTTCATCGGCGTCGTGCTGCTCGCCGTCTTCCTGCACGACGCCGTCGCGCTCGGCCTCGGCTACGCGAGCGCCCGCATCGGCGGCCTCGGCGTGCGTGATCGCAAGGCGATCACCTTCGAGGTCGGCATCCGCAACGCGGGCCTCGGACTCGGCCTCGTCTTCGCGTTCTTCGGCGGACTCGGCGGCATGGCGATCGTCGCCGGCTGGTGGGGCATCTGGGACATCATCGCCGGCCTCACGGTCGCGACACTCTGGGGCAGACATTCGAAGCGAGCGGATGCCGCGGCAGCGGCTCGCTCGTCGGGCGGCCCACCGGTCGTCGCCCACGGTACCGACGCCGGCACGACCGAAGCGGAGCTCGGCGCATGAGGCGCGTGCTGGTCACCGGCGGTGCCGGGTTCCTCGGGTCGAACGCGGTTCGGGCGCTCGCCCGGCATCCCGACGTCGACGTCGTCGTGTCCGCCGACGTGCGGACACCGGCATCCGTGCCCGCCGGGGTCGTCATCGAGCCATGCGATGTCACGGATGTCGGCGCCGTTGCCGCGATCGTCGGCCGGCACCGCATCGACACGATCGTGCACCTCGCCGCGATCGTGAACCCCGGCGGTCAGAGCGAGGAGCTCGAGTACCGCGTCGACGTGGAGGGCACCCGCAACGTGCTCGACGCCGCCGTGGCATTCGGGGTGCCGCGCATCGTCGTCTCGTCGTCGGGCGCTGCGTACGGATACCACGCCGACAACCCCGAGTGGCTCGTCGAGACCGATGCGATCCGCGGTAACGAGGAGTTCAGCTACTCGCGGCACAAGCGGCTCGTCGAGGAGATGCTCTCGGGGTATCGCGTCGCGCACCCCGAGGTCGGACAGGTGGTGCTGCGCATCGGAACGATTCTCGGGCCGACCGTGGCGAACCAGATCACCGCGCTGTGGGACGGCCCGCGCATCCTCGCGATCCGAGGCTCGGAGAGCCCCTTCGTCTTCGTCTGGGTCGACGACGTCGTCAGCGCGATCGTGCGCGGCGCGACCGGCGACGTGACCGGTGCGTTCAACGTGGCCGGCGACGGACGCGTGACCGTCTCGGAGATCGCTGATGCCGTCGGCAAGCGCACCTTCACGCTGCGGCCGGCCGTGCTCACGTTCGCGCTGCGCGTCGGGCATGCCCTCAAGCTGACGGTGCACGGACCCGAGCGCGTCGGATTCTTGCAGTACCGCCCGGTGCTCGACAACTCACGCCTCAAGTCCGAGCTCGGCTACACGCCGGCGAAGACGAGCCGTGAGGCGTTCGATGCCTACCTCGCTGCCCGTGGGGCGCGCACCGCAACCGAGTAGGCGCGGCGTTTGACCGGTCGAGGAGCGTGCCGGCGCCGAATCGAGGCCCGCGGTCGTCCAGACGGTGCGATCGGTCGACGCGCCGCTCAGCGATGTGCACAACTCCGGATGCGTCGCTCGACACGCCGCCCGTGGCATCCACTCTCGCCGCATGGCGCGCCGAATCTCCGGAGTTCTGCACACGCGCGAGCCTCGGCAAGCGACGCGTCGCCGAGGCATCCGCTCGCTGAACGCGCCGCGGTCAGAGGCGCCACTCGCGCTCGGGTAGACTATCTCCGGCTCCTCACGTGGCGCCATCCAGGCCAACTCCCCCAGGGCGGAAACGCAGCAAGGGTAACCAGGCTCTGGCGGGTGCGTGAGGAGTCCCCGGGAGGATTCGCCTAGTGGCCTATGGCGCACGCTTGGAAAGCGTGTTGGGTGCAAGCCCTCGGGGGTTCGAATCCCCCATCCTCCGCCAGCAACACACAACGCCGGGTGCACGCACAGCACCCGGCGATGGGGTTCGAATCCCCATCCTCCGCCAGCAACACACAACGCCGGGTGCACGCACAGCACCCGGCGATGAGGCTCGAATGGCCCGTTGACCGCGGCCTTTCGTGTTCCTGCAACACGCACGCTCGCCGCAATTCCGCCCGTGTCCTCATTAATGCGGAATAGCGAAGATCGGCGCACTCCCCCATGATGTGAGAGATGTCAGCAGCAGCGATGGAAACGAGGAGTGGGGACGCACGGGGCTCCTCCATCGGAGCGGCGACACTGGGGGGCGACGGCCTCAGGGTTCAAACCCTGAGGCCCCGTCGCACGCTCGGATGGAGCATCGGTCTGCCCGTCGCGGCACTCGCGGTTCCATTGCTGGCAGCTGAACTCTGGCTCATGGACGCCGGCGAGACGTGGCCCATCGTCGTCGCGACCGCTGCCGTCGTCGTACTGCTGATCCTCGTCGCCTGGACCGGCTACCGACGCGCTCGTGCTTCGATCAGCAAGTACGGCATCGTCGAACGCGGCTTCTTCGGTGGGGTCTCGACGGTCGCCTCACGCGACGTTGCCGGTGTGCTGCGTGTGCAGCTGTACCGTGCGAACAGCCTCGACACCACGCAGGAGCTCTTCGTGGTCGAACGCACCGGACGAGGCGCGTTCCGCATGCGCGGCCGTTTCTGGGACGAGCCGGCCATGGACCAGGTCGCCGAAGTGCTCGGCGTGGAGGAGACCGTCGGCGCCGAGCCGATGACCCTCTCCGAGCTGCGCGAGGCGAACCCGCGCTTGCTCTACTGGTTCGAGCGGCGTTCGCTCAGTCACTGACGACAGCCGTCGAGATGCCGAGCAGCGGTGAACGCGGCCGGCTCGAGAGCAGCTCGTGGAAACCGAGTCGATCGTAGAACGCCCGCGCGCCCGTGTTCGAGGCAGCGACGCCGAGGTGTACGCCGGGTGCGCCGTGCTCCGCGAGCGCTGCCCGAAGCGTGTCGATGAGGCGTCGGCCGAAGCCCTGGCCCTGCACTTCGGGCACCAGATCGATGTGCAGATGAGCGGGAAACTCGTCGAGCTCGGCGATGAGCATTCGCTCGGGCGACGCACCGGCTTCGACGAGTTGCGCCTCGGTGAACGCCGGGTTGCGACCAGTGGCTGCGCCTGGTGACGGATGCCGCGCGGTGAAGCCCGGTGACCACTCGCGTCTCCACCACTCCACGAACGCCGCAGTGTCGGGCACGCCGATGACGTAACCGAGGACGCGCGCACCATCGGCCACGACGAACGCGAACTCGGGCGCGAAATCGACGTACGGCAGGGCGAAGACCTCGGGCATGAGCGTGTCGTCGGAGTAGTCCCCCGTCGCGTCGCCGCCGCCGGCTGCGGTGAGCAGGCAGACGCGGGCGACCTGATCGCGGTCGGCGGGGTCGTATGGTCGGATCACAGGCACCCGACCATCCTCCCGCATCCGGGTGCTTGGTCGCGCGATCGACGGTCAGCGGCGCTTGGCCATGCCGAAGATGCCCGTGATCACCGTGGTCAGCACGTTCTGCGTGGCCCTCGAGCCCAGCACCTGCTCGAGCGCGGACCGCTCTTTCGACTGCGACGAGCGCGACCTCGACCTCGACCTCGACCGCGAGCTCCCCGAGGTCTGCTTCATGAGCCGGTCGTACTCGGCCTGCGCCAACTTGTCGGCCTTCGCGGCATCCGCAGCGATCTTCGCCTGCATCTTCTCGTACTCCGCATCGGCCTTGGCCTTCGCGGCGGCGGCCTCTTCGGCATCGACCTTCGCCGCGGCATCCGCGAGCTTCTTCGTGAGGATCTCGTGCGCCGACTCGCGATCGATGCCGGTGCCGTACTTCGCGAGCAGCGGCGATGCGGCCACGGCGGCGTCGATCGCGGCATCCGGTGACGGCGACATGGATGCCTGCGGTGCGCGCAGTCTCGTCCATGCCACGGGAGAAGGAGCGCCCTTCTCGTTCATGACCGTGACGATCGCCTCGCCCGTGCCGAGTTGGGTGAGCGCCTCTTCGAGGTCGTAGCCCGACTTCGGGTAGGTCGAGACGGTCGCCCGCAGCGCCTTCGAATCGTCGGGCGTGAACGCGCGCAACTGGTGCTGCACCCGCGAGCCGAGCTGTGCGAGCACGTCGGCGGGCACGTCTTTCGGGGTCTGTGTGACGAAGAAGACGCCGACGCCTTTCGAGCGGATGAGACGCACGGTCTGCGTGATCTGGGCGAGGAAGTCCTTCGACGCGTCCGTGAAGAGCAAGTGCGCCTCGTCGAAGAAGAACACGAGCTTCGGCTGGTCGAGGTCGCCGACCTCTGGCAGGTCGGTGAAGAGGTCGGCGAGCAGCCACATGAGAAAGGTCGAGTAGAGCGCGGGCTTGTCGGCGACTCCCGGCACCTCGAGCAGGCTGATGATGCCGCGACCATCGGATGCCACGCGCAGGAACTCGGCCGTGTCGATCTCGGGTTCCCCGAAGAAGACGTCGGCGCCCTGGTCGGCGAACGTGATGAGTTCGCGGAGGATCACCCCGACGGTCGCTTTCGACAGTCCGCCGAGGCCCTCGAGTTCGGGCTTGCCCTCGTCGCTGATGAGATAGGCGAGCACGGCCCGCAGGTCTTCGAGGTCGAGCAGGGCGAGATTGCTGTTGTTCGCGTAGTGGAAGACGAGACCGAGGCTCGACTCCTGAGTCTCGTTCAGACCGAGCGCCTTCGAAAGCAGCAGCGGCCCGAAGCCCGAGATCGTCGCCCGGATCGGCACGCCTCGGCCGACGCCGCCAAGCGAGTAGAACTCGGTCGGGAAGCTCGCGGCGGTCCATTCCTGCCCGATGCCGGCCGTGCGCTTCAGGAGCTTCTCGTTGCCGTCGCCCGGCGTCGCGACGCCCGAGAGGTCACCCTTGATATCGGCTGCGAAGACGGCGACGCCGTTGCTCGAGAGCTGCTCGGCGAGCACCTGCAGGGTGCGGGTCTTGCCGGTTCCCGTCGCGCCGGCGACGAGCCCGTGGCGGTTCGTCATCGCGAGCGGGATGCGCACCGGCACGTCGGGCAGCGCCTCGCCGTTGACGAGCGCGCCCATCTCGAGCGCGGCGCCCTCGAAGGCGTACCCGGCGCGGATCGCGTCGATGTGCGTCTGGTCGAGCGGGCCCGCGGATGCCGCGGTAGCGCTCCCGTTCCCCGAGCCCGTCGAAGGGGCGAGCGCGGGGGTCGTGGGTGCACTCGTCGCTTCGACGGGCTCAGCGGGCGGTGTTGCCGCAGCCGCGGCATCCGTCACTTCGACGGGCTCAGCGGGCGGTGTTGCCGCAGCCGCAGCATCCGTCATCGCCGCCTCGGCTGCCGCCTGCGCGAGCGCCGCGGCCTCTTCGGCCTTCTTGATCGCTTCGGCCGCCTGCACCTGCAGGGCCTTCGCTGCCTCGGCCGCTGCGACGGCCGCCTCCTGAGCTTGCTTCACCGCGTCGTCGGCCATGTGGCGATCCTAGCGAGGGGTCGTCCCGGCCACCTCTGCGCCGCAACGACCCTTTGTGCCGCAACGACGCTTCATACGGCACGTGGCGCGGCGAAACGCCGTCACGGTGATTCGGAGGCGACCGCGTGTTCACGCAGAACGCGTCACGACGGGAACGGCAGGGCACGTCCCGTCTCGATCCACGATTTGACGCTCGAGAGCAGGAGCGGCCATGTGCCGGAGGCCTCCGCCTCGGACGGGTGGCCGTCACTCCACTCGTCGTTCGTGAAGGTGAGCTTGGTGAGTTCCTCCCCGGCCGGTTCGAGTCGCCAGGTCATGCGACTGCGGAGCTCGGCGTGGTTCTCACGGTAGGTGGGTCCGGGGTGCTCCGAGAGCTGCAGCTCGCGGCCGGGCTCGGCCGCGAGCACTTCGCCGTAGACGTGAACGGTCTCGTCGCCGTCCTGCCCCGGCCCGACGTACTCGTATCGGGCGCCAGGCGTGAGTTCGCCGCGAAGCACCGACCCCCACATGACGGCGCGGCTGCCCTCTTCGCCCGTGATCGCGTCCCAGACGCGCTGCGGGTCGGCGGCGATGTAGGTGGTCATCTCGAAGTCGGGCATGCGAGTCTCCTCATGTTGATCAGCAGTGGGTACGAGATCGACGGTACGGATGCCCCGGTGCCCGCGTCTTGCACAAACGCGACCCTTCGCTCCCCAGCGGCACAGCCGTCATGCCGCTTCCCGACGCGCCGGAACCGGCCGCCGTGGGCCCAGGTTCAGGCGGCCGCGTCGGTGGCGCTGGCCATACTGGGGGCATGCCCCGCACCGACGACTACTGGCGCTCACGCGCCGGAGCTGCCACGAAGGGCGTGCTCGCGCCGCGCGGCGGCGAGCCGGGCATCGCGCCGCTCGCGGGCGATGCCGCCGAGCAGGCACGGTCAGCCGAGGCGCCGGTGCGCCTCACGCGGTACCCGGTGAGTCCCGAGCTCGCCGGGCTCGTGCGTCACGTCTGGATTCCTCGCTGGCGACTTCCGCCCGGTGTCGTCGTCGAGCAGGAAATCCTCGAGTACCCGTCGGCGAACCTCGTGATCGAGCGCGACACCGCGGCACTGTACGGCCCCGAGCTCGGTCGCGGTCGCCAACGCCTCGAGGGCGAGGGATGGGCGTTCGGCGCGCTGCTGCAACCCGGCGTTGCACACCGGCTGGTACCGGGCACCGTGCGGTCGCTCGTCGGCTCCTCGGTGGCGCTCGAAGAACTGCGGGTGACGGATGCCTCGGGGCTCGCGACATCCGTTCGCCGCGCGATCGCCGCGGATGACGACGGCGGCGCGATCACGGTGTTCGAGCGGTGGCTGGCGGCGCAGTGCATCGAGCTCGACGCGGATGCCGCCCTCGTGCGACAGGTCGTCGAGCTCGCTGAAGCCGATCGGATGATCCTCCGAGCCGACGACCTCGCGCGCGCAACGGGGCTCAGCCTGCGCGCACTCGAGCGGCTCGTTCGCGAGCGCGTCGGCCTCACCCCGAAATGGCTGATCAGCCGATACCGCATGCAGGAGGCGGCGCAGCTGCTCGCGACATCCGACCCGCCGCCGCTCGCCGAACTCGCCGCGACGCTGGGATTCGCCGACCAGGCGCACTTCACCCGGCAGTTCCGTGCCGTGATCGGCCAGACCCCGCGCCGCTACGCGCTCGCCGCGCGATCGGCCGCCACCGCCGGCTGAGCGGGTGACCCGGGGTCTCCCGCTCTCGCCGGCCTCGCCAGAGCGTCGGCCTCGCCATAGTGCGGGCCTCGCCATCGTGCGGGCCTCGCCATAGTGTGGAGGTGTGAGCCCGAAGGCGAGTACGGCCGAGATGCTCGAGATCGGCGACCGAGAGGTGCGCATCTCGAGCCCGGGCAAGCTCGTCTTCCCAGAGCTGGGCCTCACCAAGCTCGACCTCGTGCGGTACTACCTGGCCGTGGCCGACGGCGCGCTGCGCGGTGCGGCCGGCCGGCCGATGGTGCTGAAGCGCTTCGTCAAGGGCATCGACCAGGAGGCGTTCTTCCAGAAGCGCGCCCCCGAGAACCGGCCGGAGTGGATCGAGACTGCGACTCTGCACTACGCCTCGGGAAATTCGGCCGAAGAGGTCGTGGTTCGGGATGCCGCGGCGCTCGCGTGGGTCGTGAACCTCGGCTGCATCGACCTCAACCCGCACCCGGTTCGCGCCGAAGACCTCGACCACCCCGACGAACTACGGGTGGACCTCGACCCGATGCCGGGCGTCGACTGGTCGCAGATCGTCGATGTCGCGATGATCTCGCGCGAGGTGCTCGCCGACCACGGTCTCGTCGGATGGCCGAAGACCTCGGGTTCGCGGGGCATGCACATCTCTGTGCGCATCGAGCCACGGTGGAACTACCACGACGTGCGGCTGGCCGCTGAGACGCTCGCCCGCGAGGTCGAGCTGCGGGCCCCGGGTCTTGCGAGCGCACGATGGTGGAAGGAGGAGCGCGGCGAGAGCGTCTTCGTCGACTTCAACCAGAACGCGAAGGATCGCACCGTGGCATCCGCATACTCGGTACGGGCCGTGCCCGATGCCCGCGTTTCGACGCCGCTCGACTGGGAGGAGGTGCGTGACAGCCATCCCGAGCGATTCACCGTGCCGACCGTGCTCGAGCGATTCGCCGAGCGCGGCGACGTCGCGGCCGGCATCGACGAGGCCGCCGGAAGCCTCGACGCGCTGCTCCGACGAGCAGAGGAGCTCGGTCCGGCCGAAAAGCCTCCCGCGCGCGGAGACGGCTCGGGCCGTCGCGCGTCGACCATGCCGCTCATCGAGATCGCACGCACGAAGACCAAGCCCGAGGCGCTCGATGCCCTCGAGCGGTGGAAGGCGAAGCACGTCGACGCCGCGGCGCTGCTCGAACCCGCCGACGTGCTCGTCGACGGCATGCGTGGAAGCTCGTCGCTCTGGTACCGCATCCGGGTGAACCTGCAACACGTGCCCGAGGCGTCGCGACCGGCGCAAGAGGCACTCGAAGCGGACTACGACCCGTGGGCGGGCCGCGGCGACGATCGACCGCAGTCGTGAGCGACCTGGGCCCCGTCGATCCCGGACACGGAGCGGATGTCGCGTGGCTGCGCCGATGGCGGCTGCGCGCCGACGGCGATGCCCGCACCACCGCGTCGAGCACGCTCATGCCCGTGCGCACGGAGGACGGTGAATCAGCGATGCTGAAGATCGCCCACGTCGACGAGGAGGAACGCGGCGGCGAACTGCTCGAGCGGTTGGAGGGCGAGGGCGTCGCGCGCGTGTTGCGGCGGCTCGGGCCCGCGGTGCTGCTCGAGCGAGCGACGGGAACCCGGGATCTCGTTCGAATGGTCGAGCTCGGGCACGACGACGATGCCACCCGCGTGCTCTGCGAGGCGGCCGATCGCATCCACCAGGCGCCCCTCGAGCCGCTCCTCGCCGCCCCGTCTCCGCTCGTGGACCTGCCGACGTGGTTCCGCGAACTCTTCGCTCGCGCCGACGACCTGGGCGCGTTGCACCGTCGGGGTGCTGATCTGGCCAGGGAACTGTTCGCGGATCCGCTCGATGAGGTGGTGCTGCACGGTGACCTGCACCACGGCAACGTGCTCGACTTCGGCGACCGGGGATGGCTCGCCATCGACCCCAAGGGGCTCGTCGGCGAGAGCGCGTTCGACTACTGCAACGTGCTCAGCAATCCGTCGTACGAACGCGCGCTCCTGCCCGGGCGGCTCGAGCGGCAGTTCGGCGTGGTCATCGCGGCCAGCGCGCTCGATCCGGCCCGATTCGCACGCTGGCTCGTCGCGTGGTGCGCGCTCTCATCGACGTGGTTCGCGATCGACGACGACCCGATGCACGCCGACTCGATCGCGGCGATCGGCGAGCGCGCGCTCGCGCTCATCTGACCCGCCCTCGCGTCGCCCCCTCGACTCCATCGAGAGTGCGCGTCACGTCGTTCTCAGGCGGATGAAGCAACCCGACGCGCACTCTCGATGCCCCATGACTGTGCCCCGCCACGCCTCATGCCCAGCCGCGGGTGACCAGCGCGTGACGAAGGAGCCCGAAAACCTCGCTTCGACGTGTGTCCTTGTTCACCCGGATGACGATCCATCCATTCGCCGCGAGTTCGTTCAGCCGATCGACGTCCTTCGCCCATTGAGCCGCATCCGCTCGGTGGTGCTGGCCGTCGTACTCGAGAATCACGCGGCACGCGCCGAACACGAGATCGGCGCGCGTCCTGCGTCCGGACGCAAGATCGATGACGCCGTTCGGCTCCGGTTCGGGGAATCCCGCGTCGATCACATCGAGGCGCAGGAGGGTCTCCCGAGGCGACTCGGATCGCGGCCTGAGGCGCGCGCGTGCCCGGCGCAGTGCACGAGCACCGCGCTTGCCCCCGTACCGAGTGATCGCCGCATCGATCTCGGATTCGCTCGCAAGCGCTCGCGGCAGGCCGATCAGCCGATCGCCCGCGACGATGAGGTCGCGCTCATCGAGGTCGGCGGCGAGCTGGCACCACGCATCCGCTGCAGCGACGACCCGCAGGCCTCGTCGCCGCGCGATCCGCGGTTCAACGTGCGCCCGGTGGCCGATGACGGCACCGGCACGCGTCGGATGTGCGCCGTTCCACACCACGGTGTGCAGACGCGGATCGGCCTGCACCCTCCACGGGAGCGGAAGGCCCCAGAGCTCGGCAGCGGTCGCGTGACTGAACGCCTCGGTCGGTCCGAGTCGGAGGGAATACGCCTCGCACAGCGCGAAGCGCCCGTGCATCGTCGACGATGAGCGGATGCCCCGGAACGGAACGACGAGATCCCTCGAGCGGAGACGCGCTGCGGTCACACCCGCTGCACGCGCCGTGGCAAGGGTGAACGGTCCTGAACCGATGCTCGCGGGGAGCGGTGAGGGTGCGCGCATGCACCCACCCTCGACGATCCTGCGAGTGGTCGGTGTCGTTCTCGGGCCGCCTGTGGAACCGAATCCGCGTTGTCCACAGCCCGAGCGAGTCGGTCGTCGCCAGATCATCATCGAAAGTGCGCTTCCGGTCGCTTCGATGAGATCAGAGCGACACGAAGCGCACTTTCGACGAAGGGGGTACGAAGGGGATAGGGAATGTGCGGGGATGGAGCGAGGGCGAGGGACGGACGGGAAACGGGCGGACGAGGCGAGGGACGGACGGGAAACGGAGGGACGGACGGGAAACGGGCGGACGCGGCGAGGCTCAGGCGAGGCGGTCTTCGAAGCCCCAGGGTTGGCCGTAGCCGCCGTCGGTGATGGGGCGGGCCATGAGGTCGAGGAAGGGTGCGGCGTCGAAGGCTTCGGGTCCGAGCACGCCCCGGCCCGACCACGCACCGGTCGCGAGGAGCTCGAGGGCGATGACGGGGTTCAGCGCGGTCTGCCAGACCACGCACTGGCTGTCGTACTCGGCCATCGTCCATTCGTTGTCGGCGACGTGGTACAGGTACACTTCGCGCGGTCGCCCGTCGATGCCGATGCCCGTGACCCAGAGCCCGGCGCAGGTCTTGCCCGTCATGCGCGGGCCGATCGTTGCGGGGTCGGGCAGGGACGCGGCCACCACGTCGCGCGGGGCGACGTGCACCGGGCCGTCGTCGCTGCGTACTCTGACGGGGCTCGTCGAGTCGAGGCCGAGCAGGTGCAGCACCTGCAGCACGTTGATGAACTCGGCACCGAGGCCGTACTTGAAGGTGACGCGTTTCGCGTCGATCCAGCGCGGCATGAGCAGCACCTCTTCGTGCTCGACGTTGACGCACTCGACCGGCCCGATGCCCTCGGGGAAGACGAACACCTCGGGCTCGGAGAACGGCGGGGTGGTGAACCAGCCCGCATCCTTCTCCCAGATGACCGGCGGATTCAGGCACTCCTCGATCGTGGTCCAGATCGAGAACGAGGGCGCGAAGATCTCGTTTCCCGCCTCGTCGGTGACCACGAGGTTCGCGCCGTCGCGCACGCCGAGCTCGTCGATCTCGGCGAAGAGGTGATCGGCGGCGTACCGGGCGAACACGTCGCTGAGGCCCGGCTCGACGCCCATGCCCACGAGGGCGAGCCGGCCCGCGGCATCCCAGTCACCCGATTGTGCGAACTGGTCGTCGCCGAGCTTCACACCCGTGATGTCGTACGGGGCGACCGGATGCGGCTCTGACAGGCTCATCGCCATGTCGAGGTAGTCGGCTCCCGCAGCGAGCGCTCCGGCGAAGATCGACGGCACGAACTTCGGCTCGACCGCGTTCATCACGTGCGTCGCATCGAACTCGAGGGCGACGGCAGTGACGACGTAGGGGTCGCTCGCGTCGATCTGGGCGGTATCGAATCGACTCGCGACCTCGTCACCGTGCTTGGCGCGGATCCACGCGAGCGTGCGCTCGGCGCGGGTCTCGTCGTAGTCGGCGATCACGAGCAACTCGAAGAAGTCTCGGCGAGCGGCGATCTTGGCGATGGAGTCTCCGACGCCTCCGGCGCCGACGAGGAGGATGCGCATGAGCCGACGCTATCGTGACCCGGCGCAGGCGCCAACGGTCGATACCGCCCGTATCACCGCCTCAGCAGAAGCCCGCGATGCCCTCCCAGGCGACGGCCGCGGGAACGAGGCCCTCGCGGGTGACCGTCGCCTCGATGAGACCGTAGGGCCGGTCGGCCGCGAAGAACACCTCATTCGGGTTGTCGAGGCCGAACGCGCCGAGGTCGACGACGAAGTGGTGCTTGTTCGGCATCGAGAAGCGGATCTCGGCGATCTCTGGGTGCGCTTCGAGCACGCGTGCGCCCATGTCGAAGAGGGTCCTCTGCAGCGCCGCCGAGTACCCCTCCGTGAACGCCTCGAGCAGCAGGGCCCGCACGCTGTCGTAGACGTCGTTGTACTCGACGTCGGCGCTGGAGTACCGCCATCTGGCGGCGACATCCGTTGCGAGGATGCGGTCGGTCGTCTCCTGCAGGGTCGTGTACCGGTCTCTGGGAAAACCCTCGAAGCCCGACTGCGTGGTCTTGAGCACCGTGAGCCCCTTGAGCCCGGCGATGACATGCCGGTCGGAGCCGTCGGCGACGACGAGCGCGGTGCGGGTCTCCTGCCCCGAGCGCACGAAGGAGTGGTCGTGCGGCGCCCCGTGCGCCTGGATGCGCTGCCACGAGAAGCTCTCGGCCTCCCAGCGGCCGCCGGTCACCCAGTCGAACGACGAGGTGAAGTGATCGGCGAGGCGCAGGAGGAACGCCTCGGGCGAACCGATTCCCTCGCGGGCGAACGCGAAGACGGTGTTCTTCTGCGTGTCGGTGGCGACGACATGCGAGTTGTCGCCGACGAGGTGCGCCGCGTCGAAGTCGCCCCGCAGCTGAGAGGTGACGCTCAGGTCTTCGATCTCGTGCCGCGCCGTATCGCGGGTGACCTTCACGACGCGAACCTCGGCCTTGCCGTACTGGTTCGGCCCGAGCACGATGGCGGGGTCGTTCATGGTCAACTCCCTCGGTAGCTCGAATACGCGAACGGGCTCAACAGGAGCGGCACGTGCACATGCCGTCCGTCGTCGGCCACGACGAAGCTGATCTGCACTCCCGGGTAGAACGTCTCGGTGTCTCGAGCGGCGAAGTACGCGCCTGTGTCGAAGCTCAACCGGTACTCCCCGGCCGCGATCGTCTCGGGGCCGAGCCGGGTCGCGCGACCGTCGGCATCGGTGACGGATGTCGCGACGAGACGCCAACCGTCACCGACGCCGTCGCGGGCGTGGAGCTCGACGGCGACGCCCTCGGCCGGGCGACCGACCGTCGTGTCGAGCACGTGCGTGGTGATCCGGGAAGTGCTCATGCGAAGAGTCCCTTCAGTCGCAGCACGGCGATCTGGCGCAGCTGCTCGGCGACGACGAGGTCCTCCTCGGCGCTCGTGTGGCCAAGTCGCACGGTCAGCACCTCGAGTATCTCGCTCGACGTGCGGCCCGCCGCCCGGATGAGGAAGATCCGGCCGAACCGGCGCTCGTACGCGGCGTTGCCCGCGGCGAGAGCTGCGGCGACGGAGGCGTCGTGCGGGTCGACTCCGGCCTGTTCGGCTCGTGAGAACGCCGCCTCGCGGCGCTCGCCCACAGCGCGCTCGCCGATGCGGGGATGCCGCGCGAGCGCCGCGTCGACCTCCTCGGCGGTGAACGGCGCCGCCGCGGTGCCCGCGCGCGCGGCGAGCTCGCCGACGGAGCCGTAGGGGCGCCCGTCGGCGACGTCCTCGCACCAGCGGTTGACGTCGAGGCAGGCCCGCAGCAGCGCGATCGCCGTCTCCCTGTCGGCGGCGTCGAACTCCTCAAGCAGCATGATGCGTCCCCGCTCCCCTTGCCCCGGGGCGTCCCGGCGCAGCAGTCGGCCGCGCGGCGTCGCGCGGTCGATCGGCTCGCCTGCGAGGTACGCGGCCCGCACGACGCCCGTGAGCTCGCGACCGTCGTACGGCGTGATCGGGTGCCGGTGCTCGAGCGACTCGGCATCGACCGTGAACGTCGCGTCGGGGGCGACGACGGCGAAGTCGGCCGCGGCCCCCTCGATGATGCGGCCCTTGGTCGTGAGACCGACGCGCCGGGCCGGCGCCGTCGACATCCACTCGACGACCCTGGCGAGCGGGATGCCGCGGCGCCTCGCTTCCGTCCACACGAGGGGCAGTCCGAGCTGGAGTGAGGCGATGCCGCCCCAGGCCACCTCGAAGTCGCCGTCGCCCGCGTGCTTCAGTTCGGCCGGGGCTGGTGAATGGTCGGAGACCACGAAGTCGATGACGCCCTGCTCGAGACCCTGCCAGATGGCATCGCGGTTTTCGGCCTCGCGGATCGGCGGACAGCACTTGAACTCGGTGGCTCCCGGCGGCACCTCTTCGGCGGCGAGCACGAGGTAGTGCGGGCACGTCTCGACGGTGAGCCGCACGCCGTGACGCTTGGCAGCCGCGATCCGGTCGAGGGCGTCGGCCGCGCTCAGGTGCACGATGTGGGCGCGCACCCCGGTGCGTGCTGCCCGGGCGATGACGGCGGCGATGGCCACGCCCTCGGCCTCGCGCGGGCGGGAGGCGAGGAAGTCGGCGTAGGCGGGGCCGTGCCGGTGGGGCGCCGCGTCGATGACGGCTGCGTCTTCCGCATGCACGACGAGGAGCGAATCGCCGGCACCGGCGAGCACCGACATCGCGGCCTCCATCTCGTCGGCGCTGAGGGCGGGGAACTCGTCGACCCCCGAGGAGACGAGGAAGCACTTGAACCCGAACACGCCCTCGGCGACGAGCGGCTCGAGGTCGGCCGCATTGCCGGGCACCGCACCGCCCCAGAACCCGACGTCGACGAAGACCTGGCCCTCGGCCGCAGCACGCTTCACTGCCAACGCCGCGACGTTCGTCGTCGGCGGGATGCTGTTGAGCGGCATGTCGATGATCGTCGTGACGCCGCCCGCCGCGGCCGCCCGCGTCGCCGAGGCGAACCCCTCCCATTCGGTGCGGCCGGGCTCGTCGACGTGCACATGCGTGTCGACGAGCCCGGGGATCAGCACCTCGTCATCGGCGAGCTGCACGACGCGCCCGCCGCCGAGCCCGGTACCGAGCCCGGCGCCGAGTGCTGCAATGCGCACCACGACGCCGTCGCGTACACCGACCTCCGCGGGGGAGAACGCACCGTCGACGAACACCCGATCGCCCCTCAGCACCAGGTCGAAGTCGAAGTCGAGGTTGAGATCGGGGTCGGGCCCCGCGGCATCCGTCATCGCAGTTCGCTCGGCTGCCGGCCGGCCGCGGCAGGGCCCGTCAGCCGCACCTGCCGATTGACGTCTTTGTACAGCAGGTACCGGAATGGCCCGGGCCCGCCGGCGTAGCAGGCCTGGGGGCAGAACGCCCTGAGCCACATGAAGTCGCCCGCCTCGACTTCGACCCAGTCCCCGTTCAGCCGGTAGACGCCCTTGCCCTCGAGCACGAAGAGACCGTGCTCCATGACGTGCGTCTCGGCGAACGGGATCGACCCGCCCGGCTGGAACGAGACGATGTTCACGTGCATGTCGTGCGCGAGGTCGTCGGGATCGACGAACCGGCTCGTCGCCCAGGCGCCATCGGTGCCCGCCATCTCGTCGGGCGTCACCTCGGCATCGCTCGAGATGAACGACGCGGGTGGCCCCACGCCCTCGAGCGGCTCGTAGGCCTTGCGGATCCAGTGGAAGCTCGTGAGCACGGCGCCGTCGTTCGCGAGCGACCACTCGGATCCCGCCGCGAGATAGGCGTAGCCGCCGGGCCCGAGCACGTGGCGCTGCCCGGCGAGCGTCAGGCCGAGTTCGCCGGAGGTCACGAACACGACGCCCTCGACCCCCCGCTCCTGCTCGGGGTGCGGGGCGCTACCGCCCGGCGCGATCTCGACGATGAGCTGGGAGAAGGTCGTCGCGAAGCCGGCGATCGGTCGCGCGAGGATCCACGATCGGGACTTCGCGAACCCCGGCAGCCGGCTCGTGACGATGTCGCGCAGCACGCCCTTCGGGATCACCGTGTACGCCTCGGTCACGATCGCACGGTCGGTGAGCAGTTCGGTCTGGGCGGGCAGCCCGCCCTGCGGGGTGAAGTAGCTCATGCGACCTCCTGGTGGCGTCTCGGTTGTGCGAGCCCGACGAGTGCCCCCTCGTCGAGGCCAGTGCCGGCGGTGACCTCGGCGACGGAGATCGCGCCGCAGCGCACGCCACGAAGCACGAAGCCCGCGAGCGCCCGCACAGTGGCCGGCTCGTCGAGCACGGCACCGGCGATGCCGGCGCGGTGATCGCGAAGTCGGGCGGATGCCTCGGGGTACCCGTCGCGGTAGAACGCGTAGGTCGCGATGAACCGCGTCGGCAGCTGGTGGGCGTGCAGGTCCCAGCCTTGGGGGAAACCGCGCTCGAGTGACCGCTGTACGAGCCTGGCGTGCAGCCGCCACGCCTCTGCGGCTCGATCGCCGACCGGCAGGATGTTCGTCGAACCGTCGGAGAGCCGGATCCCCGTGCCCGCGACCGCGAGCTGCATGACGCCCTTCGCGAGGTCAGCAGCCGGGTGCTCCAGCGACTGGTGGCCCGCTGCGATCTGCAGCGCGGCACTGTAGTCGTAGGTGCCGTAGTGCAGCCCACTGATGCGGCCGGGCGCAGCGAGTGGCAGCTTCGCGACCGGCGATGTGCCGTCGGCGCCGAGCACCAGCTGCGGCGTCTCGACCTGCACCTCGAACCTGAGCCGCCCCTCGGCCAGTCCGTGCGCGCTCTCGAGGGCCGCCGCGATCTCCGCCATCGCCTCGACCTGCTCGACGGTCGAGACCTTCGGCAGCGTCAGCATCAGGCCGCTCGGCAGGCCGCCGCGCTCCATGAGGGCGGTCACGAACACGTCGAGCGTGCGGATGCCGCGGGCCCTCGTCGCCGCTTCGAAGCTCTTGAACCGGATGCCGATGAACGGCGGTGAGAATCCGGCGCCCGCCGCGGCGAGCACCCGTCTCGCGGCGCGGACCGCGTCGGCGTCCTCGACGTCGTCGCTGCGTTCGCCGTAGCCGTCCTCGAAGTCGATGCGCAGATCCTCGATCGGTTCGCGGTCGAGCTTGTCTCGCACGAGGGGCGCCACCTCGGCCGCGAGCGCGGCGTTGAGCCCGACTTCGACGGCGAGCGCTTCGAGCCCTCCGAACCGGTCGGCCGCGACGAGCGCTGCCCGCCCCCATTCGACGGACAGCTCGGGCGTGAACCGGTCGGCGGGCACATAGACGGTGTGCACTGGCTGACGCGATCCGTCGTCGCCCGGGTACGCGGTCGCGAGCAGCCGGTCGCTCGCGGCGAGGCGGGCTTCGATCGTGGCGAGCTCGGCAGCACGCAGCACGGTGCGCACGCTCACTCCAGCAACTCGTAGGCGGGCAGGGTGAGGAAGTCGACGTAGGCGCCCCCGAGGCAGAGCTGGGCGACGAGCTGGGCCGCGGGCTCGTAGTAGGCGACGAAGCGTTCGGGCGTCACGCCGGGGCGGAGCGCCTCGACCTCTTCGGCGAGCGCGGCGCTGACGAGGTCGCGTGTCACCGTTCGCCCGGTGTCGGCGAGCACGACGCGGTGGTGTCGTTGCTGCCACACCTGTGAGCGTGAGATCTCGGCCGTCGCGGCATCCTCCATGAGGTTGTGGAGTGCGACCGCGCCGTTGCCCGAGAGCCACACCGCTGTGTACGCGACGGCGATGGAGAGGTTGTCGCGAAGACCGGCCTCGGTGACCTCTCCTGCCGCGGAGGCGACGTCGAGCAATTGCGCCGCGGTGACCTCGACCTCGGGCCGCAACCGGTCGATCTGGTTCGGCCGGTCGCCGAGTACGGTGTCGAAGACTTCGCGGCAGACGGGCACGAGGTCGGGGTGCGCGACCCAGGATCCGTCGAATCCGTCATTCGCCTCGCGGGTCTTGTCTGCGCGGACCTTCTCGAACGCGGCGGCCGTCACTTCGGGGTCGGCGCGATTCGGCACGAAAGCCGACATGCCGCCCATCGCCACGGCACCGCGTCGATGGCAGGTCTTCACGAGGAGCTCGGTATATGCACGCATGAAGGGCGCGGTCATCGAGACCGAGGCTCGGTCGGGCACGATGAACTCGGGCCCGGCGTCACGGAACACCTTGATGAGACTGAACAGGTAGTCCCACCGGCCGGCGTTCAGGCCCGAGGCGTGCTCGCGCAGTTCGAAGAGGATCTCGTCCATCTCGAACGCCGCGGGGATCGTCTCGATGAGCACGGTCGCGCGCACGCTGCCGCGCGGGATGCCGAGCGCCCCTTGCGCGAACACGAACACGTCGTTCCAGAGCCTCGCCTCGAGGTGGCTCTCGAGCTTGGGCAGGTAGTAGTAGGGGCCGTGGCCGTTCTCGATGAGCCGGCGCGCTGTGTGGAAGAAGTGCAGCCCGAAGTCGACGAGCGAGCCCGAGCCCCGCTCGCCGTCGATGAGCACGTGACGCTCGGGCAGGTGCCAGCCGCGCGGCCGGGTGACGACCGTCGGGCGTCGGATGTCGGTGCGAAGCGTGTACGCCTTGCCCTCGGGCGAGGTGAAGGCGAGCGTGCCGCGCGCGGCATCGCGGAGGTTCAGGATGCTGCCGACGACGTTGCCCCAGGTCGGGCTCGACGCGTCCTCGAGGTCGGCGAGCCACACCCGGGCGCCCGAGTTCAGTGCGTTGACCGCCATCTTCGCGGGCGACGCGGGGCCGGTGATCTCGACCCGGCGATCGAGGAGTGCTCCAGGCGCGGCAGGCACCCGCCACTCGCGCTCACGGACCTCTGCGGTCTCTCGGAGGAAGTCGAGCCGTTCGCCGCTCGCGATGCGCTCGCGGCGGGCGTGCCTCGCGGCGAGCAGCTCGCGACGTCGAGCGTCGAAACGGCGATGCAGTTCCTCGACGAAGGCGAGCGCGTCGGCGGTGAGGATCTCCTCGCCGCCCGCGACGTCGTCGGCACGGGCGAACTCGATGGTCATGCGGCTGCCGCTCCCTTCGAGGGATGTGGTCCAGATGCTCAGCTCATCTTCGCGCAGATGCCGTCGCGACGTAACCGGAATGTCGGGAATGCTGCGGCGTAGACTCGCGGCACGAGGAGAGACCATGGATCACATCGCTGTGACGGTCAACGGGCGGGAGCGCTCGTTGCGGGGCATCACACCGCACACGACGGCGCTCGACTGGCTGCGCGAGATCGGTCTCACGGGCGCCAAAGAAGGATGCGCCGAGGGCGAGTGCGGCGCGTGCTCCGTGCTGCTCGCGACATCCGACGGGCATGGCGGCACGGAGTGGACGGCGGTCGATGCCTGCCTCGTCGCGGCCGCCGCGCTCGATGGGCAGGAGCTCGTCACCGCAGAGGGGCTCGGCTCCCCCGACTCGTTGCACCCGGTGCAGGCCGGTCTCGTCGAGACGGGCGGTTCGCAATGCGGATACTGCACGCCCGGATTCGCCTGCAGCATGGCCGCCGAGTTCTATCGCCCGTCTCGAGTTGCCCAGCTCTCGTCGAAGTCGGGCAGTTCGGGAGGGCTGGGTGAGGCTGGGGCGGAGTTCGGCCCGAACGGGTTCGACCTGCACGCGCTGAGCGGCAACCTCTGCCGCTGCACCGGCTACCGGCCGATCCGGGATGCCGCGTACGCGCTCGGCGATCCCGAGCCGAGCGACCCTCTCGCGGTGCGACGCGCACAGCCCGCACCCGAAGTTCGCGCGACCAGGCTCGAGGTCGACGGCGAGCGCTTCCTGCGTCCGGCATCCCTCGCCGAGGCACTTCGAGTGCTGCGCGACGAGCCCGATGCGGCCGTCGTGGCGGGCGCGACCGACTGGGGTGTCGAGGTGAATCTCCGCGGGCGTCGGGCCGCGCTCACGCTCGCGATCGAGCGGCTGCGGGAACTGCGCACACTCAGCTTCGGTGAAGCGTTCGTCGAGATCGGCGCAGCCCTCACTCTCGCCGAGATCGAACGCCGCCTCGACGGCCGCGTGCCGCTGCTCGGCGAGCTGTTCCCGCAGTTCGCCTCCCCGCTCATCCGCAACCGTGCCACGGTCGGCGGCAACCTCGGCACCGCCTCACCCATCGGCGACACCGCGCCCGCGCTCCTCGCCCTCGGAGCACGCGTCGTCCTCGTCTCGGCCGACGGCGAGCGCGATGTCGACCTCGCCGAGTACTTCACCGGCTACCGGCAGACGGTGCGACGCGCCGACGAGCTCATCCGGGCCGTGCGCATCCCAGTGCCGCAGGCGCGCATCACCGCCTTCCACAAGGTCGCGAAACGACGCTTCGACGACATCTCGAGCGTTGGGGTGGGCTTCGCCGTCGACCTCGACGATGGCGTCGTCGCGTCGGCGCGAATCGGACTCGGCGGCGTCGCGGCCACTCCCATTCGTGCTCGCGCCACCGAGGCGCTCCTCCTCGGCCGACGATGGGATGTCGAGACGGTTCGCGCCGCGGCATCCGTGCTCGGGTCGGAGGGGACGCCGATGTCGGACCATCGGGCGAGCGCCGAATACCGGTCCGTCATGCTGCAGAACGCGCTGCTGAAGCTGTACCACGGGCCCGCACACAACGCCGAGGAGGCGGCCTCGTGACCGAACTCGCCGCGCGCCCCGCGAACCCCGTCGTCGGCACCCGAATCCCCCACGAGAGCGCCGCGCTGCACGCGACCGGCACGGCGGTGTACACCGACGACCTCGCCGCCCGCCGGGTCGGGGTGCTCACCGCGTGGCCGGTGCAGTCCGAACACGCCCACGCGATGGTCGCGCTCGATGCTCGGCGCGCCCTCGACGTGCCCGGCGTCGTGCGGGTGCTCACCGCCGACGACGTGCCCGGCGTCAACGACGCCGGAGTCAAACACGATGAGCCGCTCTTCCCGCGCGAGGCCATGTTCCACGGCCATGCGCTCGCCTGGGTGCTCGCCGAGACGGCCGACGCAGCTCGGCAGGGCGCGGCTGCGGTTCACGTCGCGTACGAGCCGCTGCCCTCCATCATCACGGTGGCCGATGCCATCGAAGCCGGGTCGTTCCAGGGGATCCCCCGCACCGTACGTCGCGGCGACCCCGAGTCCGCGCTCGCCACCGCGCCGCACGTATTCGAGGGCGCCGCCGAGGTCGGCGGCCAAGAGCACTTCTACCTCGAGACGCACGCGTCTCTCGCGCACATCGACTCCGAGGGCCAGGTCTTCGTCGAGTGCAGCACGCAGCACCCCTCCGAGACGCAGGAGATCGTCGCCCACGTGCTCGGAGTTCCGAGCAACCGGGTCACCGTGCAGTGCCTGCGCATGGGCGGCGGCTTCGGCGGCAAGGAGATGCAGCCGCACGGGTTCGCAGCGATCGCCGCGCTCGGCGCACGACTCACGGGCCGCCCGGTGCGCCTGCGCCTGAACCGCACGCACGACCTCACGATGACCGGCAAGCGGCATCCGTTCCGCATCGAGTGGAAGGCGGGATTCGACGACGAAGGGCGGATCCTCGCCCTAGCGACGACGCTCACGGCCGACGGCGGTTGGAGCCTCGACCTCTCCGAGCCCGTCATGGGCCGTGCACTCTGCCACGTCGACAACGCCTACTGGATCCCGCACTTCGTCGCCCAGGGCCGCATCGCGAAGACGAACAAGACCTCGCAGACCGCGTTCCGCGGCTTCGGCGGCCCGCAGGGGATGTTCGTGATCGAGGACATCCTCGGCCGGGTCGCGCCGATCCTCGGCATCGACGCCGCGACGCTCCGGGAACGCAACTTCTACGAGCCCGGGCAGACGACGCCGTACGGCCAGCCCGTGCGCCACGCCGAACGGCTCAGATCGATCTGGTCCCGGGTGCGCGACGAGAGCGCGTTCGACGAGCGCCGCGCGGAGATCGCCGCGTTCAACGCCGATCACGCCGATGTGAAACGCGCGCTCGCCGTCACGCCCGTGAAGTTCGGAATCTCGTTCACGCTCACCGCGTACAACCAAGCCGGCGCGCTCGTGCACGTCTACAAGGACGGCTCGGTGCTGATCAACCACGGCGGCACCGAAATGGGACAGGGCCTGCACACGAAGATGCTGCAGGTTGCGGCGACCGCCCTCGGCGTGACGCGCGACACGGTGCGCCTCGCCCCGACGCGTACCGACAAGGTTCCGAACACCTCCGCCACTGCAGCCTCCTCGAGCGCCGATCTCAACGGCGGCGCCGTGAAGCACGCGTGCGAGCAGATCCGCGACCGGCTCGCCGCAGTGGCCGGTCGGATGCTCGGCGTCGACGAGCGCGACGTGCGGTTCTCGGGCGGCCGGGTCGGAAGGCTCGGGGCGTCGGCCGGCGGCCCCGCCGAAGCATCCGCCCCCTCGCTCACCTTCGCCGAGGTGGTGACGGGCGCCTACGACCAGCGCGTGCAGCTCTGGGCTGCGGGCTTCTACCGCACCGAGGGGCTGCACTGGGACACCGAGCGGATGCAGGGCGAGCCGTTCAAGTACTTCGCCTACGGCGCCGCCGCGACGGAGGTCGAACTCGACGGGTTCACGGGCGCCTCCCGCACCCGCCGCGTCGACATCGTGCACGACGTCGGCGACTCCCTCTCGCCGCTCGTCGACCTCGGCCAGATCGAGGGCGGCTTCGTACAGGGTGCCGGATGGCTCACCCTCGAGGAGCTTCGCTGGGACGAGACCGACGGGCATGGTCGGGGCCGCCTCCTCACCCAGTCGGCCAGCACCTACAAGCTGCCGAGCTTCTCCGAGATGCCCGAGGTGTTCAACGTGCACTTCTTCGAGCAGGCGACGGAAGACGGCGTCGTGTACGGGTCGAAGGCCGTGGGCGAACCGCCGCTCATGCTCGCCTTCAGCGTGCGCGAGGCGATCCGCGAGGCGGTCGGGGCGTTCGGCCCCGCCGGCCACAGCGTCGAGCTCGCCTCACCGGCGACACCCGAGGCCGTGTTCTGGGCGGTCGAAGCCGCCCGGCATGCCGGCGAGCGCACCGACCGCTGAGCGGCAGGACGTGATCATGGACTGGTTGGAGGCCGTGCAGCGGCTGCGGGCGGCACGCACCCCATCGGTGATCGTGACGATGGCGATGGTGCGCGGGCACGCACCCCGCAACGGCGGCGCGAAACTGGTCGTCTCGGCCGACTCGCTGTTCGGCACGGTCGGCGGAGGCAACCTCGAGGCCACGGCGATCGACCGCGCCCGCGAGATGCTCAGGGCCGGCGCCGCCGAGCCCGAACTGTTGACGCTCACACTGAGCGACAAGGCCACGACGGAATACGGCGTGCAATGCTGCGGAGGAGAGGTCACCATGCTGCTCGAACCTGTTCGAGTCGTTCCCTCGGTCGGCGTCTTCGGAATCGGCCACGTCGGGCTCGAGCTCGCGCGCATCCTCAGCCGACAACAGATCGAACTCCATCTCGTCGACTCCCGGCCCGAGATGCTCGCCCCTGCACGGATCGGCGTATCGGGGTCGAGCGGCCCCCTCGCCGATGCGCAGGCCACCGTGCTCCTCCACCGCCTGCCCGTGCCCGAGTCGGCGCTCATGCTGCTCCCCCCGGGCACCCACGTGCTCGTCATGACGCACGATCACGTCGAAGACCTCTCGATCGTCGAGGCCGCCCTCAGCACCGACGGAGTCGCCTCGATCGGGTTGATCGGCTCGAGATCGAAATGGGCGCGCTTCGAGCAGCGGCTCCGCGAGGCCGGCCACGATGACGCGTCACTCGCGCGCGTCGCAACCCCCATCGGCATCGCCGGCATCAGCTCGAAGGATCCCGCCGCGATCGCGGTGAGTGTTGCAGCGCGCGTGCTGCAACAGATCGAGGAGCAGGCGATGGCGCACGCGCCCGCTGAGCATGCCGAGCCTGCAGCGCGGGCGAGCAAAACCGGTCAGTAGTCGATGCGCGCGGCGTTGTGCTTCCATGCCGTGAACGGGGCGACGCTCCGCTCGTGGCCGAGGTCGATGTTGCCGACCGGCATGGTCCGGCGGTCCTCCTCACCACCCTCGAAGTAGCGATAGAAGACAGCATCGTCGAAGCCGGCGTCCGCCGCGTCGTCGCGGTCCGCCGCGAAGTAGACGCGGTCGATGCGAGCCCACAGCGACGAGGCGAGACACATGGGGCACGGTTCGCAGCTCGAGTAGAGCGTTGCACCGCTCAGGTCGAAAGTGCCGAGCCCCTGGCATGCGGCACGAATCGCCGTGACCTCCGCGTGGGCGGTCGGGTCGAGGTTCGCAGTGACGCGATTGACTCCCTCGAATACCTGCCCATCGGCAGCGACGACGATCGCGCCGAACGGTCCGCCGCCGTTCTGCACATTCGCCGTGGCGATGTCGACTGCGTGGGCGAGGTACCCGGTCGCACGTTCGGTGTCGGCGTGACCGGTAGCGGAACCTGACTGGAGCGAGCTGTCGAACGGATCCATGGAAGCCTCCCTGCTGTGTCCATGCTAGGCGGCGAAGTCTCACGTCGTTGTGTTGCGATTCCGCATCTGCGGATCTATCGTCGCTTTCATGGCGCAGTATCGGATCAGTGAAGCGGCCTCGCTCGTCGGCGTGAGCGATGACACCATCCGCAGGTGGGTGCAAGACGGTCTGCTCAGCACCGAGAAGGATGCCTCGGGGCGACAGGTCGTACCGGGCCGTGAACTCGCCGAGCGGGCCGTCGCTGTCGCTTCGGCGGTCGAGGACCGCAGCCACGTGCACCGCAGTGCCCGCAACCGATTCGTCGGTCTCGTCACGCGCGTCGAGATCGACGGACTCATGGCCCAGGTCGAGCTGCAGTGCGGGCCGCACCGGGTCGTCTCGCTCATGTCGGCCGAGGCCGCCCGCGAGCTGCGGCTCGAGGTGGGTTCCAAGAGCGTTGCCGTGATCAAGGCGACCATGGTCATCCTCGAGACCGACAAGGAACCGGGCGAATGACCCGCCGCGCACGCCGTCTTTCGGTCGCCGCCGGCACGGCCGCCGGCGTCGTCGCCGCCGCGATCGCCGCCCTCACGCTGAGCGGCTGCACCACGGCGGCATGCACCGGTGCCGACGCGACGAACACGTCGGCCGCCGAGGGTCCGCAATCCGAGCTGAGCGGCGAGCTCACGGTCTACGCCGCCGCATCGCTCAGTGGCGCCTTCGACGAACTCGCCACGCGGTTCGAAGCGTTGCATCCCGCACTCGACGTCGCGCCGATCACGTACGACGGTTCCTCGACGCTCGCAACGCAGCTCATCGAGGGGGCCGCGGCCGACGTCTTCGCCTCGGCCGATGAGCACAACCTCGCCAAGGTCGACGACTCGGGCCTCATCGAGGGAGAGCCCGAGGTGTTCGCGACGAACGTGCTCGAGATCGCGGTGCAGCCCGGCAATCCGATCGGCGTCGAGGGTCTCGACGACCTCTCCGACGAGGCATCCGGTGACCCGCTCGTCGTCATGTGCGCTCCCGAGGTGCCGTGCGGCGGCGCCGCGGCGACGCTCCTCGGCGCCGCGGGCGTCACGGTGACGCCCGCGAGCGAGGAGCAGAACGTCAGCGCCGTGCTCACGAAGGTGCGCTCGGGCGAAGCAGACGCCGGACTCGTCTACGTCACCGACATCGCGGCGGCGGCCGGCGAAATCGACGGCATTCCGATCCAAGGGGCGGATGTCGCGACGAACACCTACCCGATCGCGGCGCTGGCCGAGGCGGCGAACCCCGAGGCCGCGCGGGCATTCGTTGAATTCGTGCGCTCTTCAGAGGGCGCCGAGGTGCTGACGGCGTTCGGGTTCGGCCGGCCGTGACCGCATTCGACGCCGTCTCGGGCGCCGTCGCCCCGCCGCCCGATGCGCGATCGCGCGGTGCACTCGGCGCGCGCTTCCCTTCGTGGCTCTACCTGCCCGCTGGGCTCGGTACGGCGCTGCTCGTGCTGCCGCTCGCGGCACTGCTCGTGCGGCTCGATTGGGCGGGCGTGCCGGCCGCCGTCACCTCCCCCGCCGCGCTCGAGGCCTTGGGCCTCTCACTCATCACGGCGAGCATCGCGACCGCGATCTGCGTGGTGCTCGGCGTGCCGCTCGCACTCGTCATCGCGCGGAGTTCCCGCGGTGTTGCCGCCGTGCTCAGAACGCTCGCCACCCTCCCGCTCGTGTTGCCGCCGCTCGTGGGTGGCATCGCCCTGCTCGCACTCCTCGGGCGCAACGGAGTGTTCGGCGGGGCCCTCGAGGTGCTCGGCCTCCGCGTTCCGTTCACGACCGCGGCCGTGGTCATCGCACAGGCCTTCGTCGCGCTGCCGTTCCTCGTGATCTCGGTCGAGGGTGCCCTGCGCACGGCCGGCACCGGGTTCGAACTCGTCGGGGCCGGCCTCGGTGCGAGCCGGTTCACCGTATTCCGCCGCATCACCCTGCCGCTCGTGGGCCCCGGCCTGCTCGCCGGCACGGTGCTGTGCTTCGCTCGCGCCCTCGGTGAGTTCGGTGCCACCGCCCTCTTCGCCGGAAATGCCGCGGGCACGACCCGCACGATGCCGCTCGCGATCTACACGGCGTTCAACGGTGCGGGAGTGCGCGAAGACACGGCGATCGCCCTCTCGCTCATGCTCATCGCCGTCGCGGTCGCGGTGCTCCTCGTGATGCGCGGCTGGCGAGCGGATGCCCCGCGATGACGAGCGCCGATGCATCCGCCGGGCTCATCGCCGACGTCACCACGGTGGTCGGCCGATTCGTGCTCGACGTGTCGCTCCGGGTGTCGCCCGGAGAGATCCTCGCGGTGCTCGGGCCGAACGGCTCGGGCAAGTCCACGCTGCTGCAGAGCATCGCGGGTCGTATCGAACCCGACGCCGGGTTCGTACGGGTCGGCGGTCGACAGTTGAGCCGGGCCGGCGCTCGCCGTTCGCGGCACGGCGTCGCCCTCGAGCGCCGCCGAGTGGGACTGCTCGGCCAGCAGCCGTTACTCTTCCCCCACCTCAGCGCGCTCGAGAACGTCGCCTTCGGCCCCCGCGCGCAAGGCGAACGCGCGGGCGCCGCTCGCGAGTCCGCACGGCTGTGGCTCGAACGTGTGGGTCTCGCCGAGTTGGCCGCTCGCCGTCCCTCGGCGCTCTCGGGCGGTCAGCAGCAGCGCGTCGCGCTCGCCCGCACACTCGCGGCGCGACCCCGGCTGCTGCTGCTCGACGAGCCCTTCGCCGCCCTCGACGTGCAGACCGCCACCGAGATGCGCAGTCTCCTCGCCGAGCAGCCGTGGCACGAGCCGCTCCCGACGCTGCTCGTCACGCACGACCCGCTCGATGCGATCGTTCTGGCGCACCGCGCTGCCGTGCTGCACGACGGCCGCATCGTGCAGCACGGGACGACTGCCGAGGTGCTCGGCCACCCCGCGACGCCGTTCGTCGCCGCGCTCGCGGGGGTGAACCTCGTGACCGGCATCGGCGACCGCGACGGCGGTGTCGTGGCGAACGCCGGTGCATCCCTCGTGCTGCACGGCACGGGTGAGCGCATCGCGGCCGGCGCACCGGCATCGGCGGTGTTCAGCCCTGGGGCGGTGCAGGTCGGGCCGGCGACGACGCAGGAGCCCGCGGCATCCGCCCCCAATCGCTGGAGCGGCACCGTCGCGACGCTGCGACCGGTGCCCGGCGGTGTGCGCATCGGCGTCGCCGAACATCCGGAGCTCGCCGTCGACGTGCCGTCGGCGGCAGCGGTCTCGCTCGACCTCGCGACCGGCGCACGGCTCGCGTTCGCCATTCCGGCGGCGGATGTCTCGGTGCGAGCGCGCCCCTGAAGCGGTGTTACGGTGGACGCCACGAACAGGGGGTGGCCCATGACGCACGCGCACGTGTCGCTCGCCATGCCCCGTTCCGGCGCTGCAACCGCCTCCGGCGCACGCCGTCTGCCGGCCACGGGACGCCTCGTCGATCAGCTCGACCGCCCGATGCGAGACCTGCGTATCTCGGTCACCGACCGTTGCAACTTCCGCTGCGTCTACTGCATGCCGAAGACCGTCTTCGGGCGTGACTACGCGTTCCTCGAGCGCGACGAACTGCTGAGCTTCGAGGAGATCACCCGCCTCGCCCGCGTCGCCGCGGCGCACGGCGTCGAGAAGCTGCGGCTCACCGGAGGCGAACCGTTGCTGCGTCGCGGCATCGAGGAGCTCGTCGCCCGGCTCGCCGAGCTCCGCACTCCCGACGGCCGCCCGCTCGAGATCGCACTCACGACCAACGGTGCCGCCCTCGCTGTCAAGGCCGCCGCCCTGAAGGCCGCAGGACTCACCCGGGTCACGGTCTCGGTCGACTCGCTCGACGACGCCGTGTTCCAGGCCATGAATGACGTGAAGTTCCCGATCGCCCGCGTGCTCGAGGGCATGCGCGTCGCGCACGAGGCGGGCCTCGGGCCGATCAAGGTCAACATGGTCGTCAAGCGCGGGCTCAACGATCACGAGGTGCTGCCGATGGCCCGGCACTTCGCCGGCACCCCGTTCAGCCTGCGCTTCATCGAGTACATGGACGTCGGCACCTCCAACGGGTGGAGCCTCGACGAAGTCGTGCCATCGGCCGAGATCGTCGAGATGATCGACCGTGAGATGCCGCTCGAGCCGGTCGGTGCTCGGGTGCCCGGTGAGACGGCGGCACGCTGGCGCTACCGAGACGGCGGCGGCGAGATCGGCGTCATCTCGAGCGTCACGCAGGCGTTCTGCGGCACGTGCAATCGCGCACGCATCTCGACCGAGGGGCGCCTGTTCACGTGCCTCTTCGCTTCAGAGGGGCACGACCTGCGGGCCCTCCTCCGCGGGGGCGTCGACGACGCGGGGCTGGCAGCGGCGATGGGCGCCATCTGGGGTGCCCGCGACGACCGCTACTCCGAGGAGCGCGCGAGCCTCACGCCCGAGTTGCGTGCCGCTCGTCCGAAGATCGAGATGTCGTACATCGGGGGCTGACCGGCACCGCGCGCACTTCGGGGGTGCATTCCCGCCGGAATGAGGGCTCGAACGGCGCGAAACTGGCGGGTATGCACCCCCGGAAGCAACACGGCGAGGCCTGGCGCGCGCCGTCAGAGGCCGACCCACTCCGAGACGCCGTCGGTGAAGTGCTGTCGCTTCCAGATCGGCACCTCGTGCTTGATGAGCTCCACGAGGCGCTCGCAAGCGTCGAAGGCCTCGGCCCGGTGGGCAGCGGATGCCGCGGCGAAGAGCGCCACGTCGCCGATGCGCAGCTCGCCCACCCGGTGCGCCGCGGCCACGATGAGCCCGGTCTCGTCGGCGATGCGACGCACGCAGTCGGCGAGGAAGCGCTCGGCGTCGGGGTGGCCCTGATAGTCGAGCGCCTGCACACCACGGCCGCCGTCGTGGTCGCGCACGACCCCGCAGAACATGACGACGGCGCCGCTCGAATCGGCCTCGACGGCGCCGCGTACGGCGGCTTCGTCGATCGGCTCCGCCGTGATGACGGCCAGGAGTTCGGTCATGCGCGTCTCGTCTCTCGCGTGTGGTGGTCGATGGTGAACGGATGCCTCGTGCTCAGCGCTGCACGAGGTCGTCGGCGACCGCCGCGAACGTCACGATGCCGCCCGCGAGGTAGACCACGTCGGTATGCCCGCGCTCGCTGAGGATTCGCGCCGCGCGCCGGGAGCGCAGGTCCCGTTCGCAGTACACGACGACCGCGCCGGGCCCGGGTTCGGGGCCGGCTCCGCCCGCGAGCGCGGCGAGCGGCACGAGCACGCTGTCGCGGATGCGGCCGAGCTCGGCCTCGGCCGGCTCGCGCACGTCGATCAGCGTGATCGGCCCGCCGTCGCGGAGACGCTGCAGGAGCTCCGCGGCGGAGACCGCCTGGATCGCCGTCGACTGATCCTCGGCGGGGTCGATGCCGCAGAACACCTCGTAGTCGATGAGGCTCGTGATCTCGGGGGCATCGGCGATCGACTCGTAGGCGATCTCGCGTGAACGGCCGGTCAACGTGTCGACCGTCGCCACCCGGCCGAGCAGCGGCTCGCCGACTCCCGTGATGATCTTCACGATCTCGGTGGCCATGAGGCCGCCGACGGTCGCGCACAGGCTCGGCAGCACGCCGCCGAGCGCGCACGACAGCACCTCGTCGGGCGAGGGCGGCACGGGGAAGAGGTCGCGATAGCCGGGGCCGTGCGCGTGCCACGCGACGCCGACCTGGCCGTGGTAGCGGAGGATCGCACCCCAGACGAGCGGCACGCCCGCGAGCGAGGCGGCATCGTTCGTGAGGTACCGAGTCGGAAAATTGTCGCTGCCGTCGACCACGAGGTCGTATCCCGCGAGGATGTCGCGGATGTTCGCCGAGGTGAGCCGGGTGCGGTGTCGCACCACGCGGCACTCGGGGTCGACTGCGGCGACGGAGTCGGCGAGCGAGTCGACCTTCGCCCGGCCGACGTCGGCGAGGCCGTGGCTCGTCTGCCGGTGCAGGTTGGAGAGCTCGACGAGGTCGTCGTCGACGATGCCGATGGTGCCGACCCCGGCTCCCGCGAGCGAGGGCACGAGGGCGCTGCCGAGGCCGCCGGCGCCGACCACGAGCACGCGCGCCGCAGCGAGCCGGCGCTGGGCGAGTTCGCCGAAGCCGGGCAGCATGAGCTGGCGGCTGAACCGCGCGATGCGCTCGGGCGCGAGCGGCGGGCCCGGCTCGACGAGCGGGCCGGGTCGCGTGCCGGCCTGCGGCAGCGTCGGCGGATGCATGGAGGTCATTGTACGCAGCACCGCCCGGCTGACCACGCGAGCCCCATCGGTCGCCCCGACCGAGCGGGGTAGCATCGTGGGCATGACCCTCGTGACCGTGCGGTACTTCGCCGCCGCCGCCGAAGCGGCCGGTCTCGACGAGGAGCACCTCGAATTGGGCGATGCGGCGACACTCGGCTCGCTTCGTGAGCTGCTGGTCGACCGCTACGGCGCGTCGATGGCCCAAGTGCTGAAGTCCGGCTCGTTCCTCGTCGACGGCACCGTGCGACGCGACCCCGCGCATCCGCTCGCCGCACAAGTCGACATCCTGCCGCCCTTCGCGGGCGGCTGAGGCCGGAGGGGTCGGATGCGCACGTTCGCCGAGCATCAACGCGTCGTTCGCGAGCTCCTGGAGCCGCTGAAGGCGCGGCTCGATGAGCCCGCCGGGTTCGAGGAGGTCTCGATCCTGACGGGGCGACGGGGAACGGATGCGCTCGGCCGGGTGCTCGCCGTCGACGTCGACTCCCCCACCGACCTTCCGGCGTTCGCCAATTCGCAGATGGACGGGTACGCCGTTCGCGCCGCCGATCTCGCCGGCGCCCGGTCCGACGCACCCGTTTCGCTGCCCGTCGGAGCGACGACGGCCGCAGGCGACCCCGTACGCACACATGAGCCCGGCACCGCAGGCCCGGTCATGACGGGCGCACCGATACCCGACGGTGCCGATGCCGTCGTGCCGATCGAAGCCGCGGACCCACCCCGGTTCCAGGGGCTTTCTGGCGGTCGCCGCGACGCCGGGCCCGGCACCACTGTCGCCTTCGCCCGGCCGGTCGAACCCGGCACGTTCGTGCGCGATGCCGGCTCCGACGTCGCGCGCGGTGAACGACTCCTTCCAGCCGGTATGCGGCTCGGGCCCGCCCAGCTCGGCGCACTCGCCGCTACCGGCATCACCCGGGTGAAGGTGCGCCGGCCCGTCGCGGTGCTGCTCATCTCGACCGGTCACGAGCTCCGCCGCCCAGGTGAACCGCTCGCGTCCGGGCAGATCCACGACTCGAACACCGCCATGCTCGCGGCCGCGTTGCGCGAGAGCGGGGCGAGCGTGCACGAATCGCTCGCCCCCGACGAGGCGAACGCCGTCGTGGCGGCGGTCGAGGCATCCGCTGGTCTCGTCGACCTGGTGGTGACCACCGGCGGAGTGAGCGCCGGTGCGTTCGAAGTCGTGCGCGATGCGCTCGCGCCCCTCGGAGTGGAGTTCGCCATGGTCGCCCTGCAGCCCGGAGGCCCGCAGGGCGTGGGCCTCGCACGGGTGCTCGGCCGTGACGGCGATCCGGTGGCCGTGCCCGTCGTGTCGTTCCCCGGCAACCCGGTGAGCGCCCTCGTCTCGTTCGAGTTGTTCCTGCGACCCGTGCTCCGCGCCTTCGCGGGCCTCGCGCCCGATCGAGCCCGCGCCCGGATGCGGCTCGCACACGACGTGACCTCTCCGCTCGGCCGCCACCAGGTACGCCGCGGCGTCATCGACGGCAATGGCGACGTCGAGGTCGGCGCGCCGAGCTCCCACCTGCTGCACGCCTACGCGAACGCCACCGTGCTCGTGCACCTTCCCGTGGGGGTCGCCGCCCTGCCGGCCGGCGCTCACGTCGACGTCTGGAGGATCGATGACTGAACCATGGCTCACCCATTTGCGCGGTGACGGATCTGCTCACATGGTCGACGTGACCGACAAGGCGGTGACGCGGCGCACCGCGAGCGCGCAGGCGGTGCTCGTCACCCGCGCCGACGTCGTCGCCGCGATCAGCGACGGCACGCTGCCCAAAGGCGAGGCGATCGGCACCGCGCGCATCGCCGGCATTATGGCGGCCAAGCAGACCTCGACGCTCATTCCCCTCTGCCACCCGCTGCCGCTCACGAAGCTCGACGTCGACATCACGCCCGAGGGCGACCGGATGCGCGTCGTTGCGACCGTCACCACGAAGGGCGTCACCGGCGTGGAAATGGAGGCGCTGACCGCCGCGACCGTCGCCGCGCTGACGCTCTACGACATGATCAAGGCCGTCGACAATCGAGCGGTCATGACCGACGTGATGGTGCTCGCGAAGGCGGGCGGCAAGAGCGGCGACTGGTCGCGCGAATGACCCCGGCCGAGCGGATGCCGCGCACCGCCGTCGTCATCGTCGCGTCGACCCGTGCGGCCACCGGTGTCTACACCGATCGCACCGGCCCCGTCATCGCGGCGTGGTTCGCCGAGCGCGGCTTCGACGTCGTCGGGCCCGAGGTCGTCGCCGACGGGGAGGCCGTGCGCACGGCGCTGCGCGACGCCGTCGCTGCTTCGCCCTCCGTCATCGTCACGACAGGTGGTACCGGACTCTCACCGAGCGATGTCACCCCCGAGGCCACCGCGACCGTGATCGATCGCGAGGTGCCGGGCTTCATGGAGGAACTGCGGCGGCGCGGCTCGGCCACGACGCCGACCGCGTTGCTTTCACGGGGCGTGGCCGGGGTGGCCGGCTCGACCTTCGTCGTGAACTTGCCGGGCTCGACGGGCGGCGTGCGCGACGGGCTCGCGGTGCTCGGCGAGGTGCTCGACCACGTGCTCGATCAGCTCGCGGGCGGCGACCACCCAGCTGCGGGCTGACCCTTGGCCCGCTAGCATTCGGGAATGACGAACCCCGCTCCGATCGACGACGTCCCGATCGGCGGCGAGGTCATTCGCCTCGGGCAGTTCCTCAAGTTTGCTGGGTTCCTCGACTCGGGTGGAAGCGTGAAAGCAGCCATCATCGACGGCTACGTGACCGTGAACGGCGAGGTTGATCGCCGCCGCGGACGCCAGCTGCAACTCGGCGACATCGTCAGCTTCGAGGGGCGCAGGGTTCGCGTCTGCCCGTGAGGGTATCGATGTGGACGGCGACAGGGACCACCAAACGCAGAACCGGTGATTCGCGGTCGAGGATCGCTCAGCGGGCGAGGTCGACCCCGGGCTGCGACGCTCGTGAGTACAGGGGTGGCCAACGCGACCGCGGCGATCAGCATCACCGCGTACATGGGCGGACCACAGCGAAGCGACGGTGAAGTCGCACGTGCTGCACGTCTACACCAAGCTCGGCGTCAACGATCGCGCGGCCGCGGTCGCGATCGGATTCCAGCGCGGCCTGCTTACCTGACGCGTCGGCGCACGCCCACGCGGGCAACGCCCAACGTTGCGCCATGCCAAGCCGGCGGCGACCGTGCGAATCTCGCACACCCATGCGGCGGCGCGAGACGCATTCTCGCTGTCTAGGCCCAGAGCGGTCGAGACGGAACCGCATCCCAGGGCCACTTCGAGGGAGCATCGTAACCGGGACCCGGGAAGGGCTCCTTTGGTCGACCTCGAGCTTCGAGGGCGCTCATCTACGTCGTGAGACGTGACCGTTCGTCGCGTGTCATCGATTCAACGAACGCCACTCCTCGCCCGCAACAGTTCGCGGGCGGTGTGACCAACCGGCGGTGTCAACCTCGATCAGGAGCCCCTGGGGAAGGTAGAAATCCGGATCGTTCCGCTGAATGCCGAGCGCACGGCAGTAGGAGTTTAAGCGTGGAAGATCGAACCGATCAGGGATCCGCTTCGCGGCATAGGAATCGAGGTCCTCGAACGGCAGTGGCTGCCCGAGGAGGTCCCACCGCCAACGAGATTGGTACGAGGCTTGGATGCTCCGACCGGAATCGTCTTCGTTCCTGAACCAGAAGGCGCAATCGCCGAAGCTGATGGTGTCGCCGTCACGAACGACTCGTGGCGAGTAGTTGGTTCGGAGGCTGCGGCATCCGAGCTCGCGGCCGATGACGTCAGGAGTCCCGATATCCGATCCCTGACTGAAGATCGCCGTCCAGTTCGACCTCGTCGGAACCAACACGTGCTTCCAGCCGGGAATCGCCCAGGGCTCCAACCGGTCGAGAAGCCCCGGCAACGGCTCGTCGACCGAAACGAAGCTGCGGCCGCCGAGTTCCGTCAGCCACGCCGTCGTGGTGGCGACGGCAGTGGCGAACGGAGCGTCGACGAACCAGATCGTATCGGTGAAGGGAGCGAATGATCCGGCGAAGAGCTCCTCAGCGATCGGGGCAGCGCGCTCTGCCGATTCCGGCCCGACAACGTGGTTCAGTACGGCGGCAACAGCGTCGGCGGCTGGTCCATCGGGCAGCGCGTCGACGATGCGGCTGAGCATCGGGACGAAATCGGTCGAAACCCCGATCCACTCCAACACCCCGGCAGCGTCTTCGATCCGCGTCTCATCTCGGCTCGACAGTTCGCGGCGAACCCAATCCAGCGAGTCGACGCCTCGAGCGATCAAGCCCCAACACGAGCGGGCTCGGGCGAGGTGGTCGCCCTTCACCACCGCGTCCTCGTGCGCTCGGGCATATTCATCCACCGTGCTCGCACAGGCTGAGAGGTCGGGCTTCACACGTAGTCCGCCCGTCAACGCGGCATCCTGAGGGAGGCGGTGCAACGGCACACCGCCGCTCGCTTCATCGCTGATCACCCCACTTTTCTATCGCAGATCAGCTCTCGCAACCCACGTACCGCGGCGGAACCGCACCGTGCGTGCCGGAGCGCCGACTCTCGTGGACCTCCGCCTCAGAGCCCGAGCCGTTCCGTGTACGCGTTGCCGAAGCGCCGGTCGGGGTCGAACCGTTCACGAAGCGCCGCAAAGTCAGCCCAGCGCGGGTAGCGCCGCCGCAGGTCACCGGCGTCGAGCGTGAAGACTTTGCCCCAATGCGGCCGGGCCGTTTCGGGGAGGGCCGTCTCGATCGCCGGCAGCAGCGCTTCGACGGCTGCCTGCTCTCGCTTCCACGTGAAGTGGATGCCGACGACGTCGGTGCCGAAGGCCGGGCTCAGCCAGAGCTCATCAGCGTGCACCGATCGCACTTCGCACACCTGCAGCAGCGGGGCGATCTGCGCAGCGAGGCGGCGCACGGCCTCGAGCGCCGAAACGGCGTCGACCCTCGGAACGAGGTACTCCGACTGCAGCTCCTCACCGGCCGACGGTGTGAAGTCGAGCCGGAAGTGCGGCAGGCGTTCGTGCCACGGCCCGGGCGCGCCAAGTTGCGCAGTGCACGCGTCGGCGGCCATGCCGGGCAGCGGGTGACGCGGCTCCGTCGCCGCGGTCGCCCCGAGCCTGGCGATGAGTGCAGCGGATGCCGCAGCATCCGACTCGACCGGCAGCCGCCGTTTGACCCACAGCTGGTCGGCCCGGTCGGTGTTCCCCCAAGTGGTGAAGATGCTGACGCTCGCGCCGAGCGCGGTGACGGCGTCGTACTCGGCGAGCACGGCGTCCCACACCGGGCGCTCGTAGACGGTCTGCGCGACCTCGTACGTGGGCTCGACGTCGAGTTCGAGCGCCGTGACGATGCCCAGGGCGCCGAGGTTCACGACGGCGCCCGCGAAGTCGGCGTCGCCGCGCTCGAGGGTGCACGATTCGCCCGTGGCCGTAATGATGGCGATGCTCCGCACGGCGCTCGCGAGCGACCCGATGCGGTCGCCCGATCCGTGCGTGCCCGTCGCGACCGCGCCGGCGACCGAAATGTGCGGCAGAGACGCGAGGTTGCCGAGCGCGAGGCCGCGAGCGTGGAGCGCCGAGGCGAGCTCGCCGTAGCGCGGGCTTCCCGCGATGCGCACGGCCCCGGTTGCACTCGAGGCATCGATGACGACCGGCAGACCCGCGGTCTCGATGAGCGTGCCGTCGGTGTCGGCGATGTCGTTGAAGCTGTGACGCGAGCCCAGCACGCGGAACGGTCCGGCGCCCGCGAGCACCTTGCGAAGCTCCTCGATCGAAGTCGGCCGCGCGACCCGCGTTGCGCGGTAGCTGAGATTGCCGGCCCAGTTGGTGCCTGCGGATGTCGCGGTCACGCGGTTCCTCTCGTGGTGCGAGCGTATCCCCCGCACCGTTCACCCGCACCCACGAGGCGCCCCGCCCGCATGCACCAGCGGCGCCCCGAGGCTCAGGCGCCGAGCGAGACGGCGGTCCACGACACGGGCGGCAGCTCGATCGTGAGCGTGCCGGCCTTGACCGCGGCGGTCGGGTTCGCGGCCGGTGCGACGCGTTCCGGCTGCTCGAGCGTGTTCTTCGCGTACACGTCGTCGTCGGCGAGGGTGTCAGCGCTGCGCAGCTGCACGGCGCCGAGCGCGGAGACGTCGATCGTCACCGTGATCGATTCGGTTCGATTGCGGTTCACGAGGAAGACCGCCGACTCGCCCGTCTCGGCGTCGTGCGTGGCGACCGCGTCGACCTGCGGCACGACACCGTAGACCTCGGTCTCGTGCGTCGGCGACTCCAGCTTGACCTCGAGCGCGACGCCCCTCGCGAGGCGCGACGTGAGCGCGAACGGGAAGAACGTCGTCTGCCGCCAGGCCGGGCCGCCCGGTTCGGTCATGATCGGCGCGATCACGTTCACGAGCTGGGCGAGCGAGGCGCTCGTGACGCGGTCGGCGTGCTTCAGGAGCGAGATCATCAGGTTGCCGAAGACGACGGCGTCGACCACGGAGTACACGTCTTCGAGCAGGCGCGGGGCGACCGGCCAGTTGTCGATGCCCTCGATCTTGTCGACACCGTGGTAGCGCTCGAGGTACCAGACGTTCCACTCGTCGAAGGAGATGTCGATCGTCTTCTCGCTGCCGACGACGGCCTTCACATGGTCGGCCGTGGCGACGACCGTCTCGATGAAGCGGTCCATGTCGACCGCCGAGGCGAGGAACGAATCGAGGTCGCCGTTCTTCTCCTCGTAATAGGCGTGGCATGAGATGTAGTCGACGTCGTCGTAGGTGTGCGTGAGCACGACCCGCTCCCACTCGCCGAACGTCGGCATGTGCGCGCTCGACGAGCCGCAGACCACGAGCTGGATCGAGGGGTCGAGCTGGCGCATCGCCTTCGCCGTCTGCGAGGCGAGCTTGCCGTAGTCGTCGGCCGAGCGGTGGCCGAGCTGCCACGGCCCGTCCATCTCGTTGCCGAGGCACCACATCTTGATGCCGAAGGCGTCGGTCCTCCCGTTGTCGATGCGTTGCTGCGAGAGGGTCGTGCCCCCGGCGATGTTCGTGTACTCGAGCAGATCGAGTGCTTCGAGCGTGCCGCGCGTGCCGAGGTTCACCGCGAGCATCAGGTCGCTGCCGACCTTCTCGAGCCACGACGAGAACTCGTGCAGGCCGATCTCGTTGGTCTCCGTCGAGTGCCAGGCGAGGTCGAGCCTGCGCGGCCGCGCGGCTTTCGGACCGACCGAGTCCTCCCAGCGGAAGCCCGAGACGAAGTTGCCGCCCGGGTAGCGGATGGTCGAGACGCCGAGCTCCTTCACGAGCTCGATGACGTCTTGGCGGAAGCCCTCGGCATCCGCGGTCGGGTGTCCCGGCTCGTAGATCCCGTCGTAGACGTGACGGCCGAGGTGCTCGACGAACCCGCCGAAGACGCGGCGGTCGATCGCGCCGACGGTGAAGTGAGGGTCGATGGTGAGGTGTGCGGACGTCATGCCGTGCTTTCTGTGTTGTGCGGAGCGCCGAACGAGTGGTCCGACGTCGAGGTCGATGGGCAGCGGATGCCGCGGCATCCGCTCACTCATTTGATGCTGCCGAGCGACAACCCACCCTGCCAGTAGCGCTGCAGGAACAGGAACGACAGGATCAGCGGCAGCACCGAGATGAAGGCGCCCGAGGTGATGAGGTTCCAGACCTGCTCGCCGCCGGCACCGGCGTTGGAGAGCGCCGTCCAGCGGTTCAGGCCGACGGTGACCGGCAGCAGGTTCGGGTCGGTGAGCACGGCGAGCGGCAGGAAGAAGTTGTTCCAGGTGCCGACGACCGACAGCAGCAGCACCGTCACGATCGCGGGGCGCAGCAGCGGCAACGCGACCTGGAAGAACGTGCGGATCTCGCCGGCGCCGTCGATGCGGGCGGCCTCGAGCATCTCGTCGGGTACCGCGTCTTGGGTGTAGACGCGCATCAGGTAGACGCCGAACGGGCTCAGCAGGCTCGGCAGGATCACGGCCCACGGCGTGTTGATGATGCCGTACTGGCTCAGCAGCATGAACGTCGGAATGACGAGCGCCGTCAGCGGCACCATGACGGAACCGAGGATGACGGTGAAGACCCCGTTGCGCCCGCGGAAGTCGTATTTCGCGAAGCCGTAGCCGGCGAGCACCGCGAGGATCGTCGCGCCGATGCCGCCCGCGAATGCGTAGAGGAACGAGTTGCCGAGCCAGCGCCAGTAGATGCCGCCCTGGTGGCTGAAGAGCCCCGCGATGTTGTCGAAGAAGGCGAAGTTGTCGTCGAACCAGAACGCCGGGCTCGAGAAGAGGCCGGAGGTGTCTTTCGTCGCGGCGACGATGAGCCACCAGATCGGCACGATGAAGTAGATCGCGAGGATCACGAGGAAGACGTGCGAACCGATGCGGCGGCTTCCGGCGCGACGACCCCGTCGCGGCACGCTGCGGTCGACGTGCGACGGAAGCCCCGTGGTGCTGGTCAGGGGCTCGGCCGGGTCGGCCGTGCGTTGGGAGAAGATCGACATCACTTCAGTCCGCTCTGCTTGCGCGTCAGGAAGAGGAACACGAACGAGCCGGCGAACACGAGGGCGCCGAGCGAGAACGCGATGGCGGAGGCGTAGTTGAACTGGCTGTACGAGAACGCGAGCGAGAAGGCGTACATGTTCGGTGTGTAGGCCGCGTCGATCGCGCCTTGGGCGACGCTGCGCAACACGACCGGCTCGGTGAAGAACTGCAGAGTGCCGATGAGCGCGAACATGATCACCATGACCATCGAGGAACTGATCATCGGCACCTTGATGCGCATCGCGGTCTGCCATCCGTTCGCGCCGTCGATGCGGGCCGCCTCGTAGATCGACGGGTCGATCGAGCGGAGCGCCGCATAGATCACGACCATGTAGTAGCCGGCCCACTGCCAGGTGACGATGTTGACGAGGCTGCCGAAGATACTGTCGGGCGCGAGGAACTCGGGGGCGGGGAGCCCGAAGAGCTCGAAGATCGTCGCGCCGGGTCCGAACCGCGGGCTGTAGAGGAAGCTCCACATGAGTGCGCCGATGACGCCCGGGATCGCGTACGGCACGAAGATCAGGAGGCGCGAGAGCTTGGCGAGGCGCGTGACGAGGGTGTCGAGCACGAGCGCGGCGGCGAGCGCGATGATGAGCTGGGTCGGGATCATCACGACGGCGAAAGCGAGCACTCGCCCCATGCCCTCGAGGAAGAGGGGGTCGGTGAACGCCTTCGCATAGTTGTCGAGGCCCGTGAAGTCGGTGCCGGTCGCGAGCGTCGACGTGAACAGGCTCATGCCGAACGCGTAGAACAGCGGGAAGACGAGGAACAGCGCGAACACGACGAGGAACGGCACCACGAAGAGCCATCCCCAACGCTGGCGCCGGCGCACGAGCGTCGACCCGCCGGATCGCAGCGCCCGACTGGCCGCGGCCGGCGGCGCCGCGAATGTGGTCTGGGTGATCATGTCTGAAGTGCTCTCTTCATCGAGTCGTCTCGGTCGGTCGTCGCCGATGAACGGATGCCCCGCGCCGCGAGTGCGGGCACGAGGCATCCGCTCACTGCCCGCTATTGGAGGGTGAAGCCCTGCTCGGTCGCGTACTTCTCGAGCGAGGCCTGCAGGTCGTCGAGCGCGGTGGCCGAGTCCTTCTCACCCTGCACCATCGCGAACTGCTGCTCGGTGAGCTGGTCGTACGCGTAGTTCTGGAACGGGCTGAACGCGAAGCCGGTGTACCCCGAGGCGGCCGGGAGGAACACGTCCTTGTTGATCTGCTGCCCGCCGAAGAACGGGTACTCGAGGTCGCGGAAGTAGTCGGACTCGAGGATCGGCTTCCAGAGCGGGAAGAGCGCGGCCTCTTCGATGCCGATCTTCCATGCCTCTTCCGTGCCGAAGATCTCCTTCGCGACGACCGCCGCGGTCTCGGGGTCCTTCGCCTGGCTCGTCACGGCGAAGGTCGACCCGCCCCAGTTGATCTGCACGGGGTTGGCCGCGTCCCACTGCGGCACGGGCGCGGCCTTCCAGACCGCGTCGGCGTCGGCGTCGGAAAGACCGCCGAGGTAGCCGGGGCCCCACGCCGCCGCGACGTAGATGGCGTAACTGCCATCGACGAGCTTCGTGTTGTAGTCGGCGGTGAACGCGTCATCGGTCGCGACGAGGTCGGCGTCGACGAGGCCCTGCCAATAGGCGAGCACGTCTTTCGAGCCCTGGTCGTTCACGTCGATGCCGATCTCGGTCGGCTTCGCATTGTCGTAGGTGAACGGCACCGAGCCCGCCTGGGCGAACAGCGCCTGGTTGTAGGCGCGGCCGTTCGTCGGGAAGTCGGCGAGCACGCCGGGAGCGCCCGCGTCTTTCAGCGCCTGGGCGGCAGCGGCGAACTCGTCCCACGTGGTGGGCACGGGGATGCCGTACTGGTCGAGGATGTCCTGGCGGTAGAGCATGCCCATGGGGCCGCCGTCGACCGGGATCGCGTAGACGGCGTCACCGCTCGAGACATCCTTCCAGGCGCCTTCGGTGTAGTCGGCCGCGACGTCGTCGGCGCCGTACTCGGCCAGGTCGACGAGCGCGTCGCGGATCGAGAAGCTCGAGAGCACTTCGGACTCGAGCATGATGACGTCGGGCGCGCCCGAGCCGGCTTCGATCGCCGTCGAGAACTTCGTGTACTCGTCATTACCCTGACCTGCGTTCGTCCAGCAGATCTGCACGTCGTCGTGGGATTCGTTGAAGAGGTCGACGACGTCTTCGAAGGCGGGGTACCAGGCCCACACGCTGACCTGCGTGGCCTCGGCATTGACGATCTTGTTGGTGCAGGATGCTTCGGGCTCGCCGCCCGAACAGCCGGTGAGCGCTGCGGCCGATACTGCGGCGACCGCGGCTCCGGCAAGGAGCTTGGACTTCATTGCTGTGCTTCCTCTCGCGGTGTTGAGGACACCGTTGTCTCTTGGCGAAGGTGGCTCGTCATTCGCCGCACAGTGGTGCTCCGCGTCGAGTTCCGAGTTTCTCCAACGTTGTAAAGTAAACGTTGTAGAGGCATTCTGCCCACGTCGAAGCGACCTTGTCAAGCGAACTCGGACGCCCTGCGGGCCGCGGCTCAGTGCTCGCATACAACGTTGTAGAGTTCGAGCAACGAGGAGGACGAATGGCCGTGACACTGCACGATGTCGCCCGCGCGGCGGGCGTCTCGATCAAGACGGTGTCGAACGTCATCAACGACTACCCGCACATCAGGCCGACGACCAAGTCGAAGGTCGAAGCGGCCATCTCCGAACTCGGCTATCAGCCGAACCTCACCGCCCGAAGCCTGCGCTCGGGCCGCACCGGCGCGATCGCCCTCGCCGTGCCCGACCTCAGCCTCCCCTACTTCGCCGAACTCGCCGGCACCGTGATCGCCGCCGCCGAGGCCGCCGGCATCGTGGTGCTCGTCGAGCAGACCGGCGGCGACCCCACCCGCGAACTCGAACTGCTGCGCAGCCCCCGCCTCACCATGACCGACGGGCTCCTCTTCAGCCCCCTCGGCATCGAACAGTCGGATGTCGCGGCGCTCCGGGTGTCCTACCCGCTCGTGCTCCTCGGCGAGCGCGTCTTCGACCCCGAGCACGACCACGTGACGATGCGCAACGTCGAGGCCGCCCGTGCCGCGACCGAGTACCTCATCGCCTCGGGCCGACGTCGCATCGCCGTCGTCGGCGCCCACGAGGGCGAGCTCATCGGCTCGGCCGGATTCCGCCTGCAGGGCTACCGCGAGGCGCTCGACGCCGCGGGCCTCGATCTCGATCCCGCGATCATCGGATACACCGCGCCCTGGCACCGATCGAGCGGCGCGCAGGCCATGCGGGACATCCTCGCGCGCGGCTCCTCGTTCGACGCCGTCTTCGGTCTGAACGACACTCTCGCCCTCGGCGCGATGCGCGTGCTGCAGGAGGCCGGACTCCGGGTGCCCCGCGACGTTTCGGTCATCGGCTTCGACGACCTCGACGAGGCCGAGTACTCCATCCCGTCGCTGACGACCGTCGACCCCGGGCGGCGCTGGATCGCCCGCACCGCGGTTGAGACGCTGCTCGCGCGCATCGCGGTCTCCGATACATCTGCCGCGCCGGCGCCGGAGCTGCGACTCGCCGAGTTCCGCATCATCGAGCGGGAATCCGCGCCGGCCGCGGCATCCTGAGCCCCGCCGGCCGTCGCCCTCCATCCCCACGCAGACGCCCTCCAAACCTCTGCCGCCCCGCCCCGACCCGACTCGCGCCGACGCGCCAAGCCATTCCGTCGAGAGTGCGGTTTCGTCGCTCTGAGCGCCGAGTACCGACACGAAGCGCGCTCTCGACGCCCGGAATCACAGCGCGCGACGCGTCAGAGCGCGGTGAACGTCACCCTGCCGCACGCGTGCGCCGCTCGCCCCACGCGATGCGCTCTCGCTCGAGCGGGTACGCGAATGCCGCCCATAGCAGCAGCGCCACACCGGCGCCGGCGAGTGCGCCGCCGATCGTGTCGGTCACCCAGTGCGCACCGAGATACGTGCGGCTGAGCGCCATCAGCACGGTGTACACGGCGCCGACCACCCACACCCAGACGCGCGGCACGATGACGCCGACGACGACCGCGATCGTCGCCGCGTTGGCAACATGCCCCGAGGGGAACGAACCGAAGTCGGATGCGACGATCATGTCTTCGGGCCTGGCCCGACCGAAGAGGTGCTTCAGCAACTGCACGACACCGGCACTCGCCGCCGACGCCACGATGAAGTACAGCGCCGCCCACGGACGCCGCAGGATCAGCAGCAGGAGCGCCGCGCCGATCGGCACCACGAACACTCCGATGATGCCGCCGCCCAGGGAATTCATGCCAAAGGCGAACCAGTCGCCGACCGGACCGCGGAAGCTCAACACCTCCTCGGCCCACTCCTCGTCGACGGCGAACCGCAACACCCCCGTGCGGGCGGTGAGCAGAAGGCCGAGCAGGGCGGCGATGACAACGGCGACGCCTCCCGCGATGAGCGGCACGCGACGGGCGACCCGCTTCGCACGAGACTTCTCAGTGGACTCGTCGGTCATGCCTTCACGCTATCGGCGCCGCCGCAGCATCCGTGTCACCGCGCTCAGCCGTGCGCAATTCAGGTTCGCACTCGGCGCGCCGCGCTCTCGCCCGCCCGCGAGGGCCGGCGACACCCCTCCCGACCTGAATTGCGTACGAAGATCAAGCGCAGCAGCGCAGCAGGGCAGCAGGGCGCGATGAGTTGGATGCCTCGTGGCCGGCCACGAGGCATCCGCACACCGTCGCACGCGCACGGCCAGTCGCACGGTCGCTCGCGCGCCGCGGGCCGGTCAGTCGCTGAGCGGCGGCACCGTCTTCGGACGCACGAGCCACCAGAGCGCGGCGATCGCAACGACCGCGGCCAGCACCATCACGAACGCCATGGGCACGGCGCTGCCGACACCCATGAGCCCGATGAGCGGCGAGATGACGCCGGCCAACCCGAAGTTCAGCGCGCCGAGCAGCGAGGCGGCGGTGCCGGCCTCCGCGCCGTGGTGCGCGAGGGCGAGCACCTGCACGGCCGGGAAGGCGAATCCGCACGCGAGGATGTAGAACCACAGCGGGATCGCGGTGCCCCAGAACCCGGCACCCGAGGTGTCGAGCACCATGATCGCTATCGCCATGGCGAGGTGCACGACCGTGGTGACGGCGAGGATCCATTGCGGTTGCACCGGCCCGCGGATGAGACGGGAGCTCGTCTGCACGCCGACGATGACGCCGACGGAGTTCACGGCGAAGAGCAGGCCGTACTCCTGGGCGTTGAACGCGTAGACCTCCTGGAACAGGAACGACGAGGTCGAGAGGTACCCGAACAGTCCGGTGAAGGTCATACCGCCGATCAGGGCCGCGCCGATGTAGACGCGATCGCGGAACAACGCAGCGTACCGATCGCGCAAGGTCGAGTGACCCGAGACGTGACGCTGCGAAACCGGGAGGGTCTCGATGATGAAGAACCCGACCGCCGCGACGACGACCGCACCGTAGATCGCGAGCACGACGAAGATGCCGCGCCAGTCCATGACCTGAAGCAGCTGCGAGCCGATGACGGGTGCGAGCACCGGAGCGAGGCCGTTGACGAGCGCCAGTCGGGAGAGCATGCGCACGAGCGGCTTGCCGCCGAAGAGGTCGCGCACCATGGCCATGGCCACGACACCACCGGCGGCGGCGCCGAAGCCCTGCAGGAGGCGGAAGACCGAGAGCCACACGATGTCGGGCGCGAAGGCCGCCGCAATGGATGCCGCGATATGCAGCGCCGTCGCGAGAATCAACGGCAACCGGCGACCGACCTTGTCGCTCCACGGGCCGACGATCAGCTGACCGAGGCCGAACCCGACCATGGTGCCGGTCAGGGTCAGCTGCACGGCCGAGGCCGAGACGCCGAGCTCGTCTTGCAGCACCGGGAAGGCGGGGAGGTAGAGATCGATCGTGAACGGCCCGAGCGCCGTGAGCGCGCCGAGCACGAGCACGTAGACGAGTCGCTGCCGCCCGGTGAGGAGCTCGCCCGGGTGCGCGGGACGGTTGTAGTCGTCGGGTCTGATGATGGGAATGGAGGCGGTGGAGGACATGCGTGTTTCCTGTGCGTGCTCGAGCGTGAACGGGAGACGGCGCGCGCCCTCGGGCGCCGATGGATGACGTATCACGGCGCCGCGGGGCGCCGTCATGCATGGACTCGGGGCGACCGGCACCGCCTCGAATCGATTCGACTGTCGTCAAGTGTATCGGCTCAGGCGGCACCCGACGCAATGCCTCAGCAGCCGCCGCTTTGCAGCAATTCAGGAGCGGAGGCGTGTCGCGCCCCGCAGGCCCGGCGTGTCGCGGCGACGCGCCGCGCGCACTCCTGAATTGCTGCAAGGAGCGGGTCAGTGGGTGGTGGGGTGGTAGGTCAGTGGGTGGTGGGTCAGTGGGTGGTGGGCGGTGGGCGGGTGGTGTGAATGCAGGTGTGAACGCAGAGAGGAGGGGAGGGGTGGGGTCAGCCGTGGGCCAGCGGGTCCGCGAGCAGTGCGGAGAAGGCGGCCTCGGCCGCGCCGATCATGAGGCGATCCTCGCCGAGCGCGGCGAGTCGGATCGCGAGCTCTTCAGTCGCGGCGGGCATGGCCTGCTCGGCGACCTCGGCTTCGAGGGCGCCGGGGTCGCTGCCCGCGACGGTGGCGAGGAAGCCGCCGAGCACCACGAGCGAGGGATTCAGCGCGTTCACCGCGTTTGCGAGGGCCGTCGCGAGGATGCGGCGCTGTCGCGCGAGTTCGCCCGCGACCTCGGGCAGACCGGATTCCGCAAGGGCCGCCGCGAGCGTCGGTTCGTCGGCACTGGCGAGCCCGGCCACCTCGAGCAGCCGTGCACGGCTCACTTCGTCTTCGAGCACCCCGCCGCCTGCACGCCGGTCGGCGGCGTCGGCGATGCCCGGCCGGTTCTGCCCGAATTCACCCGCGTAGCCGCCGGAGCCGCCCACCAGACGGCCGTCGAGCACGATGCCGCCGCCGATGCCGCTCGCGCCGCCGTTCAGATACACGAGATCGTCGACGTCGCGGCCGGCGCCGAAGAGGTGCTCGGCGATCGCGCCGAGACTCGCATCGTTGCCGGCCGTGACGGGCAGGCCGGTCGCCTGCTCGACGAGCGTGCGGATCGGGGCATCCGCCCAGCCCAGGTGCGGCGCAAGTCGCACCATGCCGTCGGATGCGCGCACGAGGCCCGGCACGGCGAGCCCGACGGCGACGACCCGCGTGGAACGCAGTGCGGTCGCCTGCCAGCGCTCGAGCGTCGCGGCCGCGATCGCCGCCACTTCTTCGGGGTCGACGAGATGGTCGACCTCGAGCCGTTCACGCACCTGCACCGTACCGTCGAGTCCGACGGCGGCGACGGTCACCGCGTCGACCTCGGGGTTCAGGGCGAGGGCGAGCACGCTCGAGTCGGCTGCGATGACCGGAGAGGGCCGGCCGACCCTGTTGGTCGGGTCGGGAGCGCGCTCGACGGCGAGACCGAGGTCGACGAGCTCGCTCGCGAGGGTCGCGACGGTCGAACGGTTCAATCCGGTCAGCGCCGTCAGCCGGGCGCGCGAAAGCGGCCCATCGAGGTGCACGAGCCCCAGGAGTTTCGAGAGGTTTCGGCGGTGGACACCGTCAAGGGTGCCGTCTCGTTCTGCCACGCGACAACTCTAGGGGGAGCCTCGGAATCGGCCTCTTTCGGCGCGCCGTATTTGTTGCGGTTGACGGCATATCCCATTGCCGCGTATATTCAAGGCGTCCAGATCACTTTCGACGTGGTAGTCGAAACTTTCGAGAGGTTCAATGATGAACAGACGAAGCACCACACGGCTCGTCACGCTCGCAGCAGCAGCGGGCCTCGCTGTCGCCTCGCTCACAGCCTGTTCCGCGGGCGGCGGTGACGACGGCGGCGGTGACGGCGACGTCACGCTCACATGGTGGCACAACGCCACATCCGGTCCGCTGCCAGCGGTCTGGGAAGAGGTCGCCGCAGAGTTCGAGGAGGCCCATCCCGGGGTCACCGTCGAGCAGACCGGCTATCAGAACGAAGAACTCCAGCGCACGCTGATCCCGAACGCCCTCGCGGCCGGCGACCCGCCCGACCTCTTCCAGGTCTGGCCAGGCGGAGAGCTGCGCGACCAGGTCTCCAACGACTACCTCATGCAGCTCGACGAGGCCATCCCCGACACCATCGAAAGCGTCGGAGCCACCGTCAACCCCTGGCAGGTCGACGGCAAGACCTACGGCATCCCGTTCACCTTCGGCATCGAGGGCTTCTGGTACAACGCCGATCTCTTCGAACAGGCCGGCATCGATGAGACGCCGACGACACTCGACGATCTCGTCGACGCGGCGGGCAAGCTGCGCGAGGCGGGCATCACCCCGATCGCCGTCGGCGCAGGCGACAAGTGGCCGGCCGCGCACTGGTGGTACCAGTTCGCGCTGCACTCGTGCTCCCCCGAGGTGTTGCAGGCATCCGAGACCGAGCTCGACTTCAGCGACGACTGCTGGGTCGAGGCGGGCGAGCAGCTCCAGGCGTTCCTCGGCATCGAGCCGTTCCAAGAGGGCTTCCTCGGCACCCCCGCCCAGACCGGCGCCGGCAGCTCGGCAGGCCTCATGGCGAACGGCCAGGCCGCGATGGAACTCATGGGTCACTGGAACGCCGGCCAGATCGGCGGACTGACGGCCGACGGCGAAGTGCCCGAATTCCTCGGATGGTTCCCGTTCCCCGGCATCGAGGGTGCAGCGGGCGACCCGACCGCCTCGCTCGGCGGCGGTGACGGCTTCGCCTGCTCCGCGGATGCACCGCCGGAGTGCGCCGAGCTCCTCGAATACATCATGAGCGAAGACGTGCAGGCGCGGTTCGCGGCAAGTGGCTCGGGCATCCCCACCGTGCCGAGCGCGGTCGCATCGCTCGAGGACCCGAACCTGAAGACCGTGGCCGAGGGCCTCGCAGCATCGTCGTTCGTGCAGATCTGGTTCGACACCGCATTCGGCACGACCGTCGGCAACGCCATGAACGAGGGCATCGTGAACCTCTTCGGCGGCGCCGGTACGCCCGAGGACATCGTGAAGAAGATGCAGGACGCGGCGGCGACGCTCTAACCATGACCAGTGTCATCGAAACGGTCGGGCCCGCGGTCTCCGCGGGCCCGACCCCCGCCCGTCGTCCCCGCCCGGGGGTAGGCAAGGCGCGCAAGCGGGCCGAGATCGTGCTGTTCGTCGGTCCGGCCTTGATCCTCTTCCTCGGCTTCGTGATCCTGCCCGTGCTCCTCGCGGGCGTCTACAGCTTCTACAACCTGCCGCAGGCGTTCCAGTGGGACGACCTCGCCGACCCCGAACGCTTCGTCGGGTTCGACAACTACACGCGAGCGCTCGGCGACCCCGCATTCGTCCGCTCCGTCGGCAACAACTTCCTGATCCTCGGGCTGTCGCTGGTGATCCAGGGACCACTCGCGATCGGCATCGCACTGCTCCTGAACCGCAAGCTGCGCGGCCGTGGCCCGCTGCGGCTGCTCATCTTCGTGCCGTACGTGCTCGCCGAGGTCATCGCCGGCCTCTCCTGGAAGCTCCTGCTGCAGCCGCAGGGTGGAGTGAACACCATGCTCGAGGCCGTCGGCCTCGGCGCGTTCAAGCAGAACTGGCTCGCTGATCCGAACATCGCCCTGTGGACGATGTTCGCGATCCTCACCTGGAAGTACGTCGGCTTCGCGATCCTGCTCATGCTCGCCGGTCTGCAGGGCGTGCCCGAAGAGCTCGCAGAGGCCGCCGCGATCGACGGCGCCAGCTGGTGGCAGATCCAGCGCCACATCACCATCCCCCTGCTCGGTCCGACCATTCGGATCTGGGCCTTCCTGTCGATCATCGGCGCGTTGCAGCTCTTCGACATGGTCTGGGTCACCACTCGCGGCGGCCCTCTCAATGCGACCTCGACGATGGCCACCTACATGGTCGAGAAGGGCCAGTTCGGCGGCCAGCCAGGCTTCGGCAGCGCAGTCGCCGTCATCCTGTTTCTCATCTCGCTGGTCGTCGCACTCGTCTACCAGCGTTTCGCCCTTCGCCGCGATCTCGCCGGCTCCATCACGAGAGGAGTGAACTGATCATGTCGGTCGCTTCCACCGCCACGGGCGGCTCCCGCATCGCCGCCCGACGCGATCCCACCGGTCGTCAGCGCTTCGACTGGGGTCAGCCGTTCGTCTACCTCGTCGCGCTCGTCGTCGCAGCGGTCGCGATCGGGCCCGTGCTCTACGTGTTCATCGGCGGCTTCCGCACGACGGCCGACCTCAACGCCAATCCGGCGGGCCTGCCCGCCCCGTGGACCTTCGACAACTGGAGCCTCGTACTCGGCTCGCCGCGCTTCTGGGGCAATGTGCTCTCCAGCATGATCCTCGCGTTCGGCACCACGGCAGGCGTCGTCGTCGTCGGCGTGATGGCCGCGTTCGTCCTCGCCCGATACACCTTCCGGGGCCGTGAAGGGCTCTACCTCCTCTTCGCCGCCGGGCTGATGTTCCCGCTCACCGTCGCGGCGCTTCCGCTGACACTGCTGCTGCGCACCCTCGGCCTGCACGGCAGCTTCCTCGGAGTCATCATTCCGTCGATCGCGTTCGCGCTGCCGACGACGATCATCATCCTCGTGCCGTTCCTGCGCGCCATCCCCGATGAGCTCGAAGAGGCCGCGGCCATCGACGGCACGACGCGCATCGGCTTCTTCTGGCGCATCCTCCTACCGCTGTCGATGCCCGGGCTCGTCACGGTCGGCGTGCTCGCCTTCGTCGGAAGCTGGAACGGGTATCTGCTGCCACTGCTCGTCATCAGCACGGGCACCCTGCCGCAAGAGCTCTGGCCGCTGCCGCTCGGCGTGACCCAGTTCGCGACGCAGTACTCGCAAGACACCGGCGCGGTGCTCGCCTACACGTCGCTCGCGATGATCCCGGCGCTCGTGTTCTTCCTGTTCGCCGAGAAGCGGATCGTCGGCGGCCTCACCGGGGCGGTGAAGGGATGACGCCTGGTATCGACCCTGCGACGGATGCCCCGGCGGCAGACCCGGCCCGCCCGCTCACCCCCACTTCACTCTCGCCGAACGACGTCGTCGGCGCCCGACGGGAGCCAAACGGCATGACCGATGCACAGACCACCCAGCCCATCGCGACGGATGCCCCGTGGCGCGACCCCGCACTCCCGATCGAGCAGCGCGTGGCGCACCTGGTCGGCGAGATGACCCTCGATGAGAAGCTCGCCCAGCTCTACGGGGTGTGGGTCGGCGCGTCGGACGAAGGCGGCGACGTCGCGCCGCACCAGCACGACCTGACCGACGATGTCGACCTCGACGAGTTGTTGCCTGCAGGTCTCGGCCAGCTCACGCGTCCCTTCGGTACGGCCCCGGTCGACGCTGCGGTCGGCGCGATCTCGCTCATGCGCACGCAGGAGCGCATCGTCGCCGCGAACCGATTCGGCATTCCGGCGCTCGCGCACGAGGAGTGCCTCGCCGGCTTCGCCGCGTGGGGCGCGACCGCGTACCCTGTGCCGCTGTCGTGGGGTGCCTCGTTCGACCCCGAGCTGGTGGAGCAGATGGCCCGCCGCATCGGCGATGACCTGCGTTCGGTCGGCGTGCACCAAGGGCTCGCCCCGGTGCTCGACGTCGTGCGCGACGCCCGGTGGGGGCGGGTCGAGGAGACGATCGGCGAAGACCCGTATCTCGTCGCCACCGTCGGCACGGCGTACGTGCGCGGCCTCGAGTCTTCGGGTGTCGTCGCGACTCTGAAGCACCTCGTCGGCTACTCGGCCTCACGCGCCGGCCGCAACCTCGCTCCGGTTTCGGTCGGGCCGCGCGAGCTCGCCGACGTGCTGCTGCCGCCGTTCGAGATGGCCGTGCGCGAGGGCGGGGCCCGCAGCGTGATGAACGCCTACACCGACCTCGACGGCGTGCCGTCGGCGGCCGACCGTTCACTGCTCACCGGACTGCTGCGCGAGACGTGGGGCTTCGACGGCACCGTCGTCGCCGACTACTTCGCGGTGGCGTTCCTGAAGCTGCTGCACGGCACGGCCGGCACCTGGGCCGAGGCCGCGGGTGCAGCACTCGCGGCGGGCATCGACGTCGAGCTGCCAACGGTGAAAGCGTTCGGCGAGCCGCTGCGACTCGCGGTCGAGCAAGGCGTGGTCGACGAGTCGCTCGTCGACACGGCGCTTCGCCGTGTGCTGCGTCAGAAGGCCGAACTCGGGCTCCTCGACCACGACTGGTCACCGGTTCCCTCGGTGCTCGCCGGCCTCGATCTCTCCGCGCCCGAGTCGCTGCGCGGCTCGGTCGACCTCGACTCCCCCGGCAACCGCGCACTCGCGACACGGCTGGCCGAGCAGGCCGTCGTGCTGCTCCGCAACGACGGCACCCTGCCGCTCGCGAGCGCCCCGACGATCGCGGTCATCGGCCCGAACGCCGACGACCCATATGCAATGCTCGGCTGCTACTCCTTCCCCGCGCACGTCGTGTCGCAGCATCCCGGTGTGCCCATCGGCATCGAGATTCCCACGGTGCTCGAGGCACTGCGGGTCGAGTACCCCGGCAGCGACATCCGGCACGCACGCGGCACGAGCGTCGACGGCGGCGAGACTGATGAGATCGCGGATGCCGCGGCGCTCGCGGCATCCGCCGATGTCGTGGTGCTCGCGCTCGGCGACCGGGCCGGCCTCTTCGGGCGCGGCACGAGCGGCGAGGGGTGCGACGTGGAGTCGCTGACCCTGCCCGGCGCCCAGCAGCAGTTGCTCGATGCCGTGCTCGCCTCGGGCACGCCGACGGTCGTGACCCTCCTGACCGGGCGGCCGTATGCGCTCGGACGAGCGGTCACCGACGCCGCGGCGATCGTGCAGGCGTTCTTCGCGGGCGAAGCGGGCGCTGCGGCGATCGCGGGCGTGTTGAGCGGCCGGATCGAGCCGAGCGGCCGGCTGCCGGTGAGCGTGCCCGCCACGCCCGGCTCGCAGCCGACGACGTACCTGGCCGCGCCCCTCGCGCGGGCCAACGACGTCTCGAACATCGATCCGACGGCGGCCTTCGCGTTCGGGCACGGGCTCGGCTATTCGACGATCGACTGGTTGTCGTTCGACGACGACCTCGCCGAGATCCGTACCGACGGCGAGGTCTCGGTGCGCCTCGCACTGCGCAACGCCGGCGAGCGCCGCGGCGTCGAGATCGTGCAGCTGTACCTGCATGACCCGGTCGCCTCCGTCGTGCGCCCAGTGCAGCGGCTGATCGGATTCGCCCGCGTCGAGCTCGAGCCCGGCGAGGTTGCCGAGGTCCGCATGTCGGTGCCCGCCGATCTCGCCTCGTTCACGGGCCGCGACGGCCGGCGTGCCGTCGAGCCGGGCGAGATCGTGTTGAGCGTGGGCCGGTCGAGTTCCGACCTCGTCTTCGCGCACTCGGTGCGACTCGTGGGCGAGACCCGAGCCGTCGACCACGAGCGACGGCTGCACCCGACGATCGCGGTCGATCACGCAGCATCCGTCGACCGATGAGTCACCGTCGCGTTCCTGTGCTGGGCCTCGAGGCCGAAGCCCGCACCGACGCGAACCGGTTCGGACGCGCGCCGCTCGACTGAGTACTCGGCTGGGTCGCTCCCTCTCCCCCGAGTGGCCCGGTCGACCGGGCCGAGCCGACCGAGCCGCCCGCCTGCCCGAGCTGCCGAGTGCGCCGGCAGGCGGGCGGCTCGGGCCGGGCGACGACTCAGGCTGCGGGCGGCGCCGTGCTCTCTCGCTCGACGAGGCTCGTCGCGAGGTCCATGCGGGGAGTCGGCTGCTGGGGCGCGTCGCTCAGGCGAACGACGAGGCGCGCGGCCTCCTCGCCCATGCGCCGCAGCGGTTGGTGCACGGTGGTCAGACGCGGCGTCACCCAGCGGGCGAGCGGAATGTCGTCGTACCCGACGATCGAGAGGTCGTGCGGCACCGCCAGCCCTCGAGCCCGCGCAGCATCGAGCACGCCGAGGGCGTGCAGGTCGCTGCCCGCGAAGATCGCGGTGGGTCGCTCACTGAGATCGAGCAGCTCGCCGGCGCGTTCGAAGCCGCCGGTCACATGGAAGTCGCCGAAGCGGATCCACTCGGGCCGGATCGGCAGCCCGGCCGAGTTCATCGCCGAACGGTAGCCGTCGAGCCTGGCGAGCGAGCACATCATGTCGTCGGGGCCTGTGATCGCGGCGATGCGGCGGTGGCCGAGTTCGATGAGGTGCCGAGTCGCCATGAGCCCGCCCGACCAGTTCGCCGAGCCGACCGACGGCGCGTCGGGCGAAGGGTCGCCGGCAGGGTCGATGATGACGAACGGGATGGCGCGCGAACGCAGCTGCTCACGATACTCGGGGGCGAGGTCGGAGAAGACGAGCACGACGCCGACGGGGCGGCGACGCATGACGCCCTCGATCCAGTCGGGATCAGGGGCGTGACGGCTGCCGCTGACGGTCAGCACGACGCTCAGCCCGCGCTCTTTGGCGACCATCTCGACGCCGTTGATGAGCTCCATCGACCAGATGTCGTCGAGTTCGTGGAAGACGAGTTCGATGAGGTCGGCACGCGCCTCGCTCCGTGCGCCGCCGCGACGCACGTAGCCACGGGTCGCGAGCAGCGTCTCGATGCGTTCGCGCGTGACCGGCGAGACATCCGATCGGCCGTTGAGCACTTTCGAGATCGTCGCCAGCGAGACGCCGGCCTCATCGGCGATGCGTGAGAGTGTCACGCGATCGGATGCGGAGTCCACTGTCATGTTTCGATCGTATCGGCGAAACTCCCACCGCGGTGCGTGCCGCGCGGGACTCGAGGAGCGACCTCGCGGTTCGACTCCAGCGAGCATCGCGGGCGATGCGGCGCTTCGAAACAAATCGTCCCGCCCAGCTTGCATCGGACCCCTGCGACCATTATGTTGATAGTCACAACAAATCAACGACGATGCTGAGAAGGCGAATCCCATGGCCAACGCCCCCACCCGCGACGACAAGTTCTCCTTCGGCCTCTGGACCGTCGGTTACAACGGCACCGATCCGTTCGGCGGCCCCACGCGGCATCCGATCGATGTCGTGCACGTCGTCGAGAAGCTCGACGAACTCGGCGCCTACGGCCTCACCTTCCACGACGACGACCTGTTCGCCTTCGGGTCGACGGATGCCGCGCGCCAGACCCAGATCGACCGGCTGAAGGGTGCCCTCGACGCCACCGGCATCATCGTGCCGATGGTGACCACCAACCTGTTCAGCGCCCCCGTCTTCAAAGACGGCGGATTCACCTCGAACGATCGCGACGTGCGCCGTTTCGCGCTGCGCAAGGTGCTGCGCAACATCGACCTCGCCGCCGAGCTCGGCGCGAAGACCTTCGTGATGTGGGGCGGGCGCGAAGGCGCCGAGTACGACGCCGCGAAAGACATCCGCCAGGCGCTCGAACGGTACCGCGAGGCCGTCAACCTGCTCGGCGACTACGTCACCGACAAGGGCTATGACATCCGCTTCGCGATCGAGCCGAAGCCCAACGAGCCCCGCGGCGACATCCTGCTGCCGACGCTCGGCCACGCGCTCGCGTTCATCGAGACGCTCGAGCGCCCCGAGCTCGTTGGCATCAACCCCGAGGTCGGCCACGAGCAGATGGCGGGCCTCAACTTCGCCGCCGGCATCGCGCAGGCGCTCTACCAGGGCAAGCTCTTCCACATCGATCTCAACGGCCAGCGCGGCATCAAGTACGACCAAGACCTCGTGTTCGGCCACGGCGACCTCTACAACGCGTTCGCCCTCGTCGACCTGCTCGAGAACGGCGGCCCCGAGGGCGGCCCGACGTACGACGGCCCCCGCCACTTCGACTACAAGCCGTCACGCACCGAAGACGAGACCGGCGTCTGGGACTCGGCGGCTGCGAACATGGCCAACTACCTCATCCTCAAGGAGCGGGCGGCGGCATTCCGCGCCGACCCCGAGGTGCAGCAGGCGCTCGAGGCCGCCAAGGTGAACGAGCTCGCACAGCCCACCCTGCGCGACGGCGAGAGCTACGACGACCTCATCGCCGACCGTTCGGCGTTCGAGGACTTCGACGCCGACTCCTACCTCGGCGGCCACGGTTTCGGCTTCGTGCGGCTGCAGCAGCTGGCCACCGAGCACCTCCTCGGCGCGCGCTGACCATGCGCGGCCGCCGCCTCGTCGCCCGCCCACCCCGCCCTGCAGTAATTCAGGAGCGGAGGCGTGTCGCGCCCGTCTGGGCCGGCGCGTCGCGGCGACACGCCGGGTGCGCTCCTGAATTGCTGCACGCTTCGACGGTTGAGCAGGCAAGGGCAGGGGCCGCGTCCCGAGCGGGCGCCGCGTCCCGGGCGGGCGCATGACGCTCGTCGCAGGGATCGACTCGTCGACGCAGGCTTGCAAAGTCGTGATCCGGGATGCCGCGACCGGGGCGCTCGTGCGTTCCGGCCGCGCGCCCCACCCCGGCGGCACCGAGGTCGACCCCGCCGCCTGGTGGGGAGCCATGCTCTCGGCGTTCGCCGACGCGGGCGGACTCGACGGCGTCGAGGCGATCTCGATCGCAGGCCAGCAGCACGGCATGGTCGTGCTCGACGCCGAGGGCCGAGTCATCCGCGACGCGCTGCTGTGGAACGACACCCGGTCGGCGCAGGCGGCGCGTGACCTGATCGACGAGGTCGGTGCCGCCGAGTACGCGCGTCGCACCGGGGTCGTTCCGGTCGCATCGTTCACCGCGACGAAACTTCGCTGGCTTCGCGATGCCGAACCGGATGCCGCGGCGCGCGTCGCGGCGGTGGCACTCCCCCACGATTGGCTCACGTGGCGGCTGCGCGGCTACGGGCCGTCGGATGAGTCGCCGCTCGGTCCGGTGCTCGACCAGCTCACGACCGACCGTTCCGACGCGAGCGGCACGGCGTACTGGGGCCCGAGCGGCTACGACCGCGAGCTGTTCGTGCGCGCGCTCGGTCACGACGCCGTGCTCCCGCGCGTGCTCGAACCGCATGAGGCGGCCGGGCGCACGCCCGACGGCATCGTGGTCGGGGCGGGTGCGGGCGACAATGCCGCCGCCGCACTCGGCCTCGCCGCGGCATCCGGAGATGTCATCGTCTCGATCGGCACGAGCGGCACGGTGTTCGCGGTGACGGATGCCGCCATCGCCGACGCCTCGGGCACGGTGGCGGGTTTCGCCGACGCGACGGGGCGGCGCCTGCCCCTCATCGCGACGCTCAATGCCGCCCGCGTGCTCGACGCGACGGCCGGCCTGCTCGGGGTCGACCACGCCGAACTCGGGCGCCTCGCGCTCACGGCTGAGCCAGGGGCATCCGGAGCCGTGCTCGTGCCGTACTTCGAGGGCGAGCGCACCCCCAACCGCCCCGACGCCACCGCATCGTTCTCGGGCCTCACGCTCGCCAACACGAACCGCCCGGCGATCGCCCGGGCCGCCATCGAGGGGCTGCTCTGCGGCCTGGCCGACGGCCTCGACGCCGTGCGGGCGCAGGGGGTCGAGGCATCCCGCGTGCTGCTCATCGGCGGGGCGGCGCAGAACCCGGCCGTGCGACGCGTCGCCGCGCAGGTCTTCGACGTGCCCGTCGTGGTTCCCGCACCCGGGGAGTACGTCGCCGACGGCGCCGCCCGGCAGGCGAGCTGGGCCTTCACCGGCGAGCACCCTGCATGGCCGCTCGACCTCGATGAGGAACTCGCACCCGATACCCGACCCGTGATCCGCGAGCAGTACGCCGCCCGCGCCCACCCCTGATCCGACCCGAGTCGCCCAACTCTGGACGGAATCGGGCAACTCGGTTGAAAGCCCAACCACGCACCACGCACCACCACACGCACCACCACGCACCACGCACCACGCACCACGCATGATCCGTTCGAGTTCGACTGCGCAAAGGAGCGCCATGAATCTCAACCCGACACTCAAGAAGATCGCCATCGGCACATTGGCGGCAGGGCTGCTCGTGCCGCTCTCGACCACGACACTGCCGGCCGCCGCCGCCGCGGAGGTGACGCTCGTCGCGACGGACTTCGAAGACGGCACGGTCGGCGCCTGGGAGCCGAGCGGCGGCGTCTCACTCACCGTCGTCGACGACGATGGCGGCAAGGTGCTCCGCATCGGCGGCCGCGCAAACGACTACGAAGGCATCCAGTCGCCGGCGGGGCTCTTCGACGCCCTCGCGCCCGGCGACGTCGTGAACCTCTCGATGCGCGCGAAGCTCGCCGACGATGCAGCGGGGGCGGCAGACATCCGCTTCGTGATGAAGCCCTCCTACACCTGGATCGGCAACACGAGCATGACCTCCGGCGGGTGGTCGACGGTCACCGGCACGTTCACGGTGCCGGCCGACACCGACGTGAGCACGCTGCAGGTCTACCTCGGCACCGCTGCTCTCGGCACGGCGGCGAGCTACGACTACCTCGTCGACGACCTGCTCATCTCGGCGGCGACCGCGGGCGGCGGTTCACCGGGCGCGGAGATCGACGAGCTGTCGACCGGATTCGAGGAGGGCCTCGACGGCTGGGCCGCGAGGTCCGACGCCAGCGGCGCGGCATCCGTCGCCGTCACGGCTGCGGCGGCGCACAGCGGCACGCAGTCCGCGCTCGTCTCGGGGCGGGTATCCCAGGGGCAGGGAATCGGACACGATGTGACCGGCGTGCTCGTCGAGGGTCGCAGCTACGAACTCTCGGCCTGGGTGAAGTTCGGTGAGGGCCAGCCCGCCGACGACGTGTGGTTGAGCATCGCGCGCACCGTCGACGAGTCGACCTCGTACTCGACCCTCGGCCAGTTCACTGGCATGTCGAACAGCGAGTGGGTGCAGGTCAGCCAGACGTTCCAGATGGGGGCGGCCGATTCCGCGCTGCTCTACTTCGAGACGGACTATAACGGCGGTAACACCTCTGATCTGCTCATCGACGACATCGTCGTGCGGGAGCCGGGCGAGGCCGAAGTGCAAGACCTGCTGCCGATCAAGGACACCGCCGATTTCGCCGTGGGAGCTGCGATCGACAGCCGGGAGACGTCGGGCGCGGCATCCGAACTGCTGCTGAAGCACTTCGACCAGGTGACGGCTGAGAACTTCATGAAGCCCGAAGCCTGGTACGACGAGAACCAGCAGTTCACGCCCCATGCCGAAGCCGACGCGCTCATGGCGTTCGCGCAGGCGAATGACGTCGCCGTGTACGGCCACACGCTCGTCTGGCACAGCCAGACGCCGGCGTGGTTCTTCCAGAACGCGGCGGGCGAACCGCTCACGACGAGCGCCGAAGACCAGCAGGTGCTGCGCGACCGCATGCGCACCCACATCTTCAGCGTCGCCGAATACCTCAGCGACACGTACGGCGCGTTCGGCGGGGACACCAACCCGCTGTACGCCTTCGACGTGGTCAACGAGGTCGTCTCCGACGGCGGCGAGTTCGACGACGGGCTGCGGCGCAGCGAATGGTTCCGCGTGCTGGGCGAGTCCTACATCGACCTCGCCTTCCAGTACGCCGACGAGGCGTTCAACGAGGTCTACGCCGCGCCCGACGCCGAGCGGCCGGTGACGCTCTTCATCAACGACTACAACACCGAGCAGTCGGGCAAACAAGACCGTTACCACGCACTCGTCGAACGGCTGCTGGCTCGCGGAGTTCCGGTCGACGGGGTGGGGCACCAGTTCCACCTGAGTCTCGCGAGCCCGATCGCGTCGCTCGAGCAGGCGATCGTCGCCTTCGAGGGCATGGGCCTGCGCCAGGCGGTCACCGAGCTCGACGTCACGACGGGCACACCGGTGACCCAGGCGCGCCTCATCGAGCAGGGCTACTACTACCGCGATGCGTTCCGAATCTTCCGGGAACACGCCGACGAGCTGTTCTCGGTGAGCGTGTGGGGCCTGACCGACGGTCGCAGCTGGCGCAACGACTCGGGTGCACCGCTGCTCTTCGACGACGGGTTGCAGGCCAAGCCCGCCTACTTCGGTGTCGTCGACGGCGAGCTGCCGGCGCAGCTGCGCACGGCGAACGTGTTCCGCGGCGACGTGGCCCTCGACGCCGGCGCCACCGACGCGCTCGCCTGGCAGCAGTTGCCGCAGCATCCGATCGGCTCGGCATCATCGTTCCAGCTGCGCTGGGAGACCGATCACCTCACCGCGTACGTCGACGTGCACGACCCGACGACGGATGCCGCCGACGGCGTCGAATTCGCCTGGGGCGACGCAACAGCCGGGGTGTCGCGTGATGGCGCGGCTTCCGACGGCGACGACCCGGCTGTCGAAGCCGTCGTCACGCCGACCGCTGACGGTTACCGCCTCGTGGCGCACCTGCCACTCGAGGCCGCCGCCGAAGGCAGCACACTGCCGTTCGACGTGCGCGTCGTCGACGGTGACACGACCACCGGCTGGAACTCGCCCGGCGCGGTCGGCACCCTGACGCTCCTCGAACCGCTCTCGACGCTCGACGTGACCGAAGCCTCGACGGCGCCCGTCGTCGACGGCGCGATCGACGAGATCTGGGCCGGCGCCGGCACGGTCGCCACCGAGAAGCAGGTGGAGGGCACCGACGGCGCGAGCGCGCAGGTGCGCACCCTCTGGCAGGGCGACACGCTCTACGTGCTCGCCGAGGTGGCCGACCCCGTGGTCGACGTCTCGGGTTCCGACCCGTGGGTGCAGGACTCCGTCGAGCTCTACGTCGATGGCGGCAATGCGAAGAACGGCGGCTACCGCGCCGACGACACGCAGATCCGCATCAGCGCCGAGAATGCCGTCTCGTTCGGCACGGGCGACGAGGCCGCGCAAGACGCTCGCGTCGACAGCGCCACCACGATCGTCTACGGCGGCTACCTCGTCGAGGCATCGATCAGCCTGCTCGAGGCCGGCGGCGCCGGCACCTTCCACGGGCTCGACTTCCAGGTGAACGACGCTGCCGCCGGGGCGCGCACGAGCATCCGCAACTGGGCCGACCCGTCGGGTACCGGGTACCAGTCGACGGCGCGCTGGGGCGTCGGGCGGCTCGTCGCCGCTCCCGTGCTCGACCCGGCGATCGAACTCGAGTCGGGCAAGGTGCGCGCGGGCGACACCGTGAGCGTCGCACTCAGTGGGTTCGCTCCCGGCTCGGTGGTCTCGCTCGTACTCGAGAGCGCCGGTCACGGCAAGCACGACACCGGAGTGCTGCTCGCAACCGTCACGACTGATGCCACGGGTGCCGCGGCATCCGACGTCACGGTGCCCGCATCGACGAAACCGGGCAGGCGCCTGCTGACGGCAGTCGTCGGCGAGACGCAGGTGGCCTCGGCGGACATCGTCGTGCAGCCGGGCAAGTCCGAGTGCAAACGCCACGACAAGAAGCACAACCACGACAAGAAGCACGACGACAAGAAGCACGACGACCGAGATTCGGGTCACGGCCGGCACGACGATCGGGGTACGGGCCGAGGATGACGCTCGAGCACCGCATCACCGAGGCGCAGGTCACCCTGACCTGCGCCTCGGGCGCGCCCCTCGCAGACACCGACGTCACCGTCGAACAGACCGGCCACGCCTTCGGCTTCGGCAACATCGGCTTCGAACTCGTCGACCATGCCAACGGCGAGGGCGACGCGGCATCCGCTCGCCTCGCCGAACACTGGCTCGCCCTCTTCAATACGGCGACGCTGCCGTTCTACTGGGCGCAATTCGAGCCCGAGCGGGGCCGGCCCCGCACCGCGCGGCTGCGAGCGGCCGCCGAATGGTTCTCGGCACGGGATGTCGCGGTGAAGGGGCATCCGCTCGCCTGGCACACGCTCGCACCCGACTGGCTGCTGCCGTTGTCGCTCGACGAGGTGGAGGCGACGCTGCGCGAGCGCATCCGCCGCGAGGTGGGCGACTTCGCGGGCCTCATCGACACGTGGGACGCGATCAACGAGGTCGTCATCATGCCCGTCTTCGGGCAGGAGGACAACGGGCTCACCCGGCTCGCGCGGGCGCGGGGGCGCATCCCCGTGATTCGGCTCGCGTTCGAGGAAGCACGCGCGGCCAACCCCTCGGCGACGCTGCTGTTGAACGACTTCGACCTCTCGAGCGCGTACGAGTGTCTCATCGAGGGCGTGCTCGAAGCCGGCATCCGCATCGACGCGATCGGCTTGCAGACGCACATGCACCAGGGCTACTGGGGCGAAGACGAGATGCTCGCCATGGTCGACCGCTTCGCGCGCTACGGACTGCCGTTGCACCTGACCGAGACCTCGCTCGTCTCGGGTGAGCTCATGCCGGCGCACATCGTCGATCTCAACGACTGGCAGGTGCCGTCGTGGCCGTCGACACCCGAGGGCGAGGCGCGGCAGGCCGACGAGCTCACCCGGCACTACCGCTCGCTCGTCGGGCACCCGGCGGTCGAGGCGATCAACTATTGGGGCATCACCGACCGCGGCGCCTGGCTCGGCGCTCCCATCGGACTGTTGCGGGCCGACGGCACGCCGAAGCCCTCGTACGACGCGCTGCACGCCCTCGTGAAAGGCGAGTGGTGGCTGGCGCCGACGACGATGCGCACGGATGCCGCGGGGCGCGTCGTCGTGCGCGGGTTCCGGGGCAGCTACCGGGTGAGCTGGGCCGGCGGCGAGCAGCCGGTCATGCTCGACGGCCGCTGATCCTGCAGCCGGGTCAGCCGCTGATCCGGCCGCTGATCCTGCAGCCGGGTCCGCCGCTGATCCGGCCGCTGATCCGGCCGCTGAGTCGGCCCGCCCACTCACACACCTCATGCGCATAGCATGGGAGGCGAGACGTCGCCCCGATGACGGCGCCCCGATCTACGAGTGAGGGAGCGATGATGTCCGAATCGAACCGACCCGCTGAGCCGCAGTCGCCCGACGAGCCGAACCTGCCCGCCGATCAGGCCGAACCGACCGACGAGACCATGCCCACCGACGACCTCGAGGGCAGCTACACCGAGGTCGACGGCGAAGCACCGCACAAGCGAACGGTGGCCGGCGAGTACACGCGAACCGACGGCGTTGCCGACGACGAGTCTTCCGTCGGTGATTACACCTCGACCGAGGAGCACCCCGACACGCACGATCCGGCCGAGCGCCACGGCAAGTTCGTGCGCGCCGAACCCGCCAAGCCTCATCCGGGGCTGCACCACACCTGACCCCGCGAGCGTCGCTCAGCGCACGGCATCGCCCGCCGCGCCGCCGGCGAGTGCTGCGCCGGCGGCTTCGAGCCACCTGACCGGTTCCGCCATCGCGGCGGGCGCGCCACCTGCGAGGTCCGCCAGGGCGACGGATGCCGCGAATCCTCGCGGCTCGGCCGTGATCGCCCCGGCGACGAGCGCCACCGGCGCGCCCGCCGCCGCGGCCAGGCGGGCCACCTCGCTCGGCGCCTTGCCCGCCTCGGACTGACCGTCGAATCGTCCCTCGCCGGTGATCACGAGGGCGGCGCCGGCCAGGTCGTGAGTGAGCCCGATGGCATCGGCGACGCGCGCAGCGCCGCCGCCCATCTCGGCGCCCCAGGCGAGAAAGCCGAAACCGGCTCCGCCCGCGGCGCCGGCGCCCGGGGCCTCGGGCGAGACGACCGGAACGAGTCGGGCGAGCCGCGCGAGGTTGCCGTCGAGCACCTCGACCGTCGCGGCATCCGCCCCCTTCTGCGGTCCGAACACCGCTGCGGCCCCTGCCCTGCCGAGGAGCGGATTGGTGACGTCGCCGAGGATCACCGCACCGCCGTCTGGCAGCGGCCGCAGACCCGAGAGGTCGACGCGCGCGATCGTGCCGAGACCGCGATTGCCGAGCCGCACCGGGCGCCGGTCTGCGTCGAGGAAGCGGGCACCGAGCACGGAGAGCGCGCCGACTCCGCCGTCGGTGGAGGCGCTGCCGCCGAGCGCGAGCAGCAGGCGGGCGACACCGTGGTCGAGTGCTGCGGCGATCGCCTCGCCGAAGCCCGCGGAGTGCGCGTCGAGCGGCGCGAGCGGATCGAGGAGCGTGATGCCCGAGGTCGCGGCGAGCTCGACGACTCCGGTGCCGTCGGGCAGCAGCAGCCAGTGCGTTTCGACGGGCGCAGAGACCGGTCCGCGCACCGAGATCGGCATTCGCCGCGCACCCGGCACTGCGATCTCGAACGCGTCGAGAGTGCCTTCGCCGCCATCGGCCATGGGTCGCAGCACGATTACGTCGCCGACCCGAACCGCATGCCAGCCGCGTGCGAGGGCGGCCGCGGCATCCGCGGCGCTGACCGTGCCCTTGAAGGAGTCGGGTGCGATGACGACGCGGCTCACGGCACGTTCGCCGTCGGGCCCGGCACTCCGGCGAGCCAGGCGAGCGAGCGCGCGAGCAGCTCGCGGTGGCCGACCGAGTCGTAGGAGCGCACGTCGTGCCCGAGCGCGTCGTAGACGAGCCTCGATCGGCCGATCTCGCGCGCCCAGACGAGCGGGTGCCGGGTGCCCTCGTGCTCGTGCTCGGCGATCGGCTCGATCACGTCGAGGAGCCGGAAGTCGGTGTACCGCTCGTCGAACACGTCGAAATCGGCGAGCCCGTCGACGATCGCATGGTTGCCGACGATGTGCACCTGGGCGTCGCCGATCGGCGGATGCCACGAGTGGTCCCGCACCCAGCGCGCGCCGAGCGCGTGCTCGTACGCGGGGTAGTCGCGCAGGCTCGCGGCGGCCGAATGCACGGCGAGGATGCCGACGCCTCGGTCGAGAGCCGCGTCGAGGGCGGCGTTCGCCGCAGCAAGCACGGAGGTGTCAGGTGCGTCCGGCCCTTCGGGTGCGTCCGGTGCCTCCGGTGCGGCCGGAGCGGCCAGCGTGCCCGGTGCGTCCGGCAGGCTTGGCGTGTCGGATGTCGCCGCGGGACTCGGCCCCTCGGGGTCGCCGGCGTTCACGACGATGAGGTCGACGTCGACCCCCAGGCTCGCCAATGCGGCATCGATGTCGTCGGTGGTGGTCACCGTGTAACCGGCCGATTCGACGAGTTCCGCAAGCCGCGGACTCGTCTCGGCGTAGGCATGCCACTGGTCGGCGTAGCGTCTGGAACCGGTCAGGATGAGGGCGTGCATGGCGCCTCCTCGCGTTTCGGGCATCGTATCGCGGGGCATCCGGTCACGCATGCTGCTGCAGCAGCACCCAGTCGAATGGCGCGAGCGTGACCTGTTCGACGTGCTCCCCTGTGACGGCGTCGACACCGGCCATGGCGAATGTGACCGGGGGCTCGCCCGAGCCGTGGTGGATGAGCGTGAGCAGCGAGCCGCGGCGAGCCGCCTCGACGTGGTCGGGCAGGCCTGCGACGACCGGCTCGACGCCGGCATCGGCGAGCACGTGGTCGATCACCGCGAGGGCGCCGGCCTCGTCGGGCACGGTCGCGAGGTAGCGGGCGACTCCGCTGCCGGCTCGGCGAGCCGTGAGCGCCGGATGCCCCGCGCGGCGGCCGCTCGTGAACGAGGCCTCGATCGTGGCATCCGTCGCTTCGATCTCTTCCGCGACGAGCGTGCCGAGCTGTTCGCCCAAGCCGAGGTCGGCCCCACCGCCCTCGCTCGCGAAGCGCGCCTCGCGCTCTCCGGGGGCGGTGCTGCCGGGTGCGACGAGCGCGCCGAAGTCTTCGAGGCGGATGCCGCAGAGCTCGCCGAGCTGCGTGAGGTACCCGCCTGCTCGGAACCGGTCGTGCTCGTCGACGATGTCGGTGAACGGGCCGGCGAGGAGGTGCCCGCCGCCCTCGACGAACGCGGTGAGCGCGGCGGCCCCGGGCTCGCGCAGGAGGTAGAGCAGCGGTGCGATCGCGAGCGAATAGCGGCCGTCGACGCGCTCGGGCGGCACGATGTCGACCTGCACGTGGCGCCGGTGCAGGGCGCGGTACCAGCGCTGCACGACCTCGAGGTAGTCAAGCTCGTTCAGTGGATGGTCGGAGGCCTCGACGGCCCACCAGTTCTCCCAGTCGAAGACGAGTGCGACGCGGGCCTCGGACTCGTCGGCCGGGGCCGTCGGCAGGGCGCCACGACTGCCGAGCGCGCCCAGCTTGCGGCCGAGTTCGGTGACCTCGCGCCACGTGCGGGTCTCGGTGCCCGCGTGCGGCAGCATCGCCGAGTGGAATTTCTCAGCGCCCGCGCGGGACTGCCGCCACTGGAAGAACAGGATGCCGTCGGCTCCGCGACCGATCGCCTGCGCACTGAGGGCGGCCATCTGGCCGGGCGCCTTGGGCGCGTTCGTCGGGCGCCAGTTGAGCGCGTTCGTGGCCTGCTCCATGAGGATCCACGGCACTCCGGGCTTCAGCGAGCGCACGAGGTCGCGCTGGAACGCCGCGGTGCGGTACGACTCGGGGTCGTTCGGGTCGGGGTACGCATCGTCGCTGATGAGGTCGAGGTGAGGCGCCCACTGCTCGTAGTTCGCGGGCTTGAACGCACCCATGAAGTTCGTCGTGATCGGCTGGGTCGCGCCGGCGGCGCGGATGATCTCGCGCTCCATGAGGTAGCACTCGAGCAGCATGTCGCTCGTGAACCGGCGGTAGTCGAGCAGCTGGCCGGGGTTATGACTGTAGGGCGCCTTGCGGGGCGGGAAGATCTCGTCGAACGACTGGTACCGCTGCGACCAGAAGTTCGTGCCCCATGCCTCGTTGAGGGCGTCGACGGCGCCGTAGCGGTCGGCCAGCCAGCGGCGGAATGCGTCGCGCGCGGCATCCGAGAAGTCCATGTTCAGGTGGCAGCCGTACTCGTTGTTGACGTGCCACATGACGACGGCCGGATGCCCCGCATACCTCTCGGCGATCGCGGTGACGAGTTCACCGGCGAGGCGTCGGTACACGGGCGAGGAGGGCGCGAACTGCTGCCGGCTGCCCGGCCAGTACGTGGCGCCGTTCTCATCCTGCGGCAGCAGCTCCGGGTAATTCGCGGAAGCCCACGGCGGCGGTGAGGCGGTTGCGGTCGCGAGGTCGACGGCGATGCCGCCCTCGTGCAGCAGCGCGATCACGCGGTCGAGCCACTCGAAGTCGAACTCGCCCTCGCGCGGCTGGATGCGCGACCACGAGAAGATGCCGAGGCTCACCATGGTGATGCCGGCCTCGCGCATGCGCGCGACGTCGTCGGGCCAGATCTCTTCAGGCCACTGCTCGGGGTTGTAGTCGGCGCCGTAGTGCACGGGTGATTCCTCCAAGATCGCGGGCATTCGGAAAACGCATTCCCAGCTTAGGGGTGAAGCGCGCCCGCGACGTCGGCAACGCCGGGCAGCGCGTGGGCAGCGCGGACTACGCCGTGGGCAACGCGTGGGCAACGCGTGGGCAACGCCGTGGGCAACGCCGTGACGACCCTTTGCCGCCTCACGGTACCCCGCAAAGATCGTAGGTGCGCAAAACGTCGTCACGCCCCGCGCGAGGCGCGCGAGTGCGAGGCGCGCGAGTGCGAGGCGCGCGAGTGCGAGGCGCGCGAGTGCGAGGCGCGCGAGTGCGAGGCGCGCGAGTGCGACGGCGAGGAGCGGGAGTGCCAGCGCGAGGAGGGTGAGGAGCGGGAGTGCGGGGCGCGCGAGTGCGAGGAGCGGGAGTGCGAGGGGCGGGAGGGCGAGGAGGAGCGGTAGCGCGAGGCGCGGGAGGGCGAGGAGCGGGAGGGCGGGCGGGCGGGGCGGGGCGAGTGCGCGGGGTCACTCGGGGAGCGACACCACGGTCACGGCGCGGCCGTCACGGGCGCGAGCGGATGCCGCCGGCCCATCGACGATCGCCACGATGCCGTCGGGCGTGGCCCACGCCCGCCACCACGCGGCATCCGTCACCTCGAGCTCGTCTTCGCCGATCTGCCGGCGAGCGATGGTCAACGGCTTCACGCGGGTCATCCAGCCGGCGACGCCCTCGAGCGTTCGGCGTTGCACCGCGGGAATCTCCCCGGCAGCCGTCGGCCCGACGTTCAACAGCAACCGACCGCCGCGCGAGACGACGTCGGTGTAGAGCCGGGCGAGCTCGCGCGACGACAGGGTGAGCGAGTCGTCTTCGACCCGGTTGTAGCCGAACGAGAAGCCGAGCCCTCGGCAGTGCTCCCAGCCTGCGTCGGCCTCGTGTTCGGTGTCGTGATCGTATTCGCTCGTGCGGTAGTCCCACACCTCGGCGCCCCAGCGGTCGTTGACGATGCCATCGGGCACGACGCTGCGGTAGTGCGCGAGCAGCGACTCGATCGAGTGCGGTCCCGGCGTCTTGCCTGCGTCGGGCCAGTCGATGTCGTTCCAGATGAGATCAGGGCGGAACCGGTCGACCAGGTCGGTGACATGCGCAGCGGCGTACGCGTTGTACGCGGCATCCGTGGGTCGCAATCGCTCGACGTCGTCGCTGGAGCGGAGCGGGGGCAGTTCGGTGAACGCCCAGTCGAGGCCGCCCGAGTAGTAGACGCCGAAGCGCATTCCCTCGGCGCGCACCGCTTCTGCGAGCGGCGAGATCAGGTCGCGCCGCGGCCCGCGCGCGACGGTGGTGAGCTCGCCGGACCCTGGGGCATCCCAGAGCGCGATGCCGTCGTGGTGCTTCGTCGTCGGCACCACGTAGTCGGCGCCGACCGCGCGGAAGAGCCGCGCCCAGTCGGCGGCATCATACGACTCGGCCCGCCACTGATCGAGAAACCACTCGTAGGGCGCACCGCCGTACTCGCGTTCGTGGTGCTCGGCGGCCGGCGACCCCGCGATGCGGATCGTGTTCGCATACCACTCGGCGTAGGCGTTGTGCGCGAACCACTCGTCATCGGGCACTGCACCGAGCGCCCCGGTCGGCTCGGCCCACGCCGGCACCGAGTACGGGCCCCAGTGCACGAAGATGCCGAGGGTCGCATCGCGCGCCCACTGCGGCAGCGCGCGACGCAACGGCAGGGCACGACCCGAAGGAGTCACTCGGCCGCCCCGCGACCCCGACGCGGACGCTCGGGCACGGCGACGATCGCGAGTGCGACGCAGCCGAGTGCCGGAATCACGAGCGGGATGAGCTGCCACGTCACCACCACTGCGAAGACGGCCGTCGCGAGCAAATACGCGGCACCGGCCGGGTCGCCCCGGAGCGCGCCGGGCACCGCTCGAAGCGCGCCCAGCCAGCCGAGTTCGGGGCTCCAGCGACCTGCCGCGGTGAAGAGCACCAGCACGAGCGCAGCGGCGCCGACCCAGCCGACGACGCCGACGATCGGCCCACCCGGCAGCGCTCCGGTGTTCGCGAGATCGATGTCGAGCACCAGCACGAGGGCGATGACGACGGATGCCGCGCCGACACCGATGCCGCCGAGGAGGCCTGCCCGCACATCGCGCCAGAGCCATTCGAGGCCCGACTCCTCTGCGCGGAGGAACCGGCCGAGGTGCCGCACGCCGGCCGCGAGAGCGATCGGCATCGTGATCACCGGCAGCGAGAGCAGCGCGACGATGATGCCGACGAGCAGCACCTCGCCGAGGAGCCCGAACGCGCTGCGCGCCCCCGGGAAGCGGGGCTGGGCGCCACCGTCGCTCGTCGGGCCGCTGCCCGAGAGGGCGGCCCGGCGCGCGGCGCGATCGGTGGCTCGAGACATTCGGAACCTAGCCCTTCAGGCCCTGGGTGGCCACGCCGTCGACGAGGAATCGCTGGAAGACGATGAAGAAGATCAGGATCGGCAACAGCGCGAGGAAGGACACGGCGACCGTCGCCCCGTAGTCCGATGTCGACGTCGCATCGTTGTACAGGCGCAGCGCGATGGGCAGCGGGTACTTCTCGGGACTGTTCACGTAGAGCAGCGGCCCGAGGAAGTCGTTCCAGGTCCAGATGAACGTGAAGATCGCGCTCGTGATGAGCGCCGGCTTGATGAGCGGCAGGATGATCGAGAAGAAGATGCGGACGTGCCCGGCACCGTCGATGCGGGCGGCTTCGTCCATGTCGCGCGGGATGTTGCGGATGAACTGCACGATCAGGAACACGAAGAACGCCTCGGTCGCAAGGAACTTCGGCAGGATCAACGGCCAGTACGTGTCGACGAGCTCGAGCTTATTGAACATGATGTACTGCGGGATGATGATGACGTGGAACGGCAGCAGCAGCGTGCCGATCATCGCCGCGAACAGCACCCCGACGCCGCGGAACTTGATGCGGGCGAACGCGTAGGCCGCGAGCGACGATGAGAACAGCGTGCCGATCACGGCCATCACCGCGATGAACAGCGAGTTCGCGAAGAAGCGCCAGAGCGGCGTGCCGCCGATGCCCTCGAGCACCTTGATGTAATTGTCGATCGTCGGGTTGTCGGGAATGAGGCCCGGATTCTGCCCGAACTCGCTCGACGGCTTGAAGGTCGAGAAGACGAGCCAGACCAGCGGGTACAGGATGATCGCGGTCATGGCGAGCAGCACCACGAACCAGATGACGGTGTTGACGCTCTTGCGCTTGACCCGGCGACGCGGCCGGGGCGCCGGCTCGAGGGAGTTCTCGATGAACTCGGCGCGAGGGACATCCGTGGTGGTGCTCATCGGTTCTCTCCCGCGTAGTGCACCCAGGACTTCTGGGTCTTGAACAGAATGAACGCGATGATCGCGACGGCGATGACGAGCACCCAGGCCATGGCCGAGGCGTAGCCCATCTGCCCGTCGGCGAACCCGCGCTTGTAGAGGTAGAGGGTGTAGAAGTTCGTCATGCCGGCGGGGCCGCCCGAACCGTTGGAGATGATGTACGCCGATGCGAACACCTGGAACGCGTTGATCGTCTCGAGCAGCAGGTTGAAGAAGATCACCGAGGAGAGCATCGGGATGGTGACGCTGCGGAACTTGCGGAACGGTCCGGCGCCGTCGACCTCGGCGGCTTCGTACAGCTCTTGCGGCACCTGCTTCAGCCCCGCGAGGAAGATCACCATCGGCGCACCGAACTGCCAGACGGCCAAGAGGATCATCATCGGAATGACGAGGTCGACGTTGCCGACCCATCCGCCGATGTTGATGCCGAAGATGCTCAGCGAGCTGTCGACCGGCCCGCCGGTCGAGAACATCGCACGCCACACGATCGCGACCGAGACGGATGCGCCGATCAGCGAGGGGGCGTAGAACGAGGAGCGGAAGAAGCCGCTGCCCTTGTTGCGGTAGTTCAGGAGCATCGCAATGCCGAGAGCCGCCGCGAGCTTGATCGGCGTGCCGATCAGCACGTAGACGAGGGTGATCTGCACCGACTGGATGAAGTTCGGGTCGTCCGTGAACATGCGCACGAAGTTGTCGAAGCCGATCCACTCGGGATCTTTGAAGAGGTTGTACTTCGTGAACGCCAAGTACAGAGAGAAGATCATCGGCCCGACCGTGAGACCGACGAAGCCGATCAGCCACGGCACGAGGAATCCGTAGCCGGCGGCCGTCTCTCGACGATTCTGCGCTCGTTTGCCGGCACTCGTCGGCACCTTCTTCTCGTCGCGCCCCAGCTGACGAAGCGCCTTGCGCATGCTTCGTGCGTCGGCGTCGGCGGTGACGATCGATCGGGTTTCCGTGGTGCTCACGATGGTTCTCCGGTTCCTGCGAGGAAAACAGTACTCCGGGCCCGGCGGGGTGGGTCGCCACCGGGCCCGGAGTCGCTGCAGGTGTTACTGGTTGAGGATGACGTCCATCTCGCTGAAGAACTGGTCTACCGCGTCATCGACGGTCAGAGTGCCGTAACCGAGCTCCTGGCCGATGAGACGGAACTTCTCTTCGAGCCCGCCATAGCCGACGACCGGCACGGGCGGCGCGTCGCCGAGGCGCGGCTCGATGAGTGCCTCGTAAGCGCGGATCTGCTCGCTCAGCGGGTCGAGCTCTGCCCCCTCGAGCGCGGTCGTCGACGCCGGCAGGCCGCGGTTGGTGCCGAACGCGGCGCCCGACTCGGGGCTGTTGACGAGGAAGTTCACGAGTGTGGCCGCGGCCTCGGGGTGCTCGGTCTCGGCCGAGATCGAGTGCAGCATCGAGGGCTTCAGGTAGAGGTCTTTCGCACCTTCTTCAGTGACCGGTGGCTCGATCAGGCCGAGTTCGGTGAACTCGGTTCCGAGGTTGCCGAGGTAGCCGGCGCCGAAGTTGTCCCACGTCAGCTCGCTCGCGGTGAGCGCCGAGTCGAACGCAGAGAGGGGGTAGATCTCTTCGAGGCGCTGCTGGCCGATGACCGTGCCATCGGTGCGAATAGTGTCGCCCGACTCCCAGAAGGCCTTGAGGTCGTCTTCGGTGAAGTTCGGCTCGCCGTCTTCGGTGAAGAGATCTTCGCCCTGGGCGCGCTGCTGGATCTCGAAGTTCTGGATGCGGCCCGTGTAGTCGGTGCCGCCCCAGAGCTCGACGCCCTTCGCCGCTGCCGCGTCGGTGACCTCTTTCATCCAGGCGTCGTAGTCTTCCCAGCTGCCGCCGGCGAATTCTTCGACGCCGGCCTGCTCGAGCAGCTTGGGGTTGGTGTACATGCCCCAGGCGTTCGTCGAGGTCGGGATGCCGGTGGTCTCGTCGCCGACCACGCCGATGCCGAGGATGTTCTCGCTGAGCGGCTCGGTGTCGATGACGTTGCCGAGGTACGGCGCGAGGTCGAGCAGCAACCCGTTCTCGGAGTACTGGCGCAGGTAGGAGTAGTCGAACTGCATGACGTCGGGGAGCCCGCCGCCCGCGGCCTCGGTCTGGCGCTTCTCCCAGAACTCGGGGAAGCCGAGGAACGAGGAGTTGACCGTGATGTTCGGGTACTCCTCATTGAATGCCGCGATCGCCTCGTCGTACATGGCGGCGCGAACATCGTTGCCCCAGAAGGCGAGGTCGAGCGTGACCTTCTCGTCGGGGTCGTAGGTAGCGGCGGGGTCTGCGCCGCCGCCCGAGCACCCCGTGAGCACGAGGGCCGCGCCCGCGGTGAGCGCCGCGGCGGCGACCGCCATGCGGCGATTGCGAATGTTGAACATCGTTGTCCTCCCGGAAACGTCTCTGTCTGCCTGGTGCGTTGTCTGCCTGCGTGTGTTCGCGCCCTGGGAAAGCGCTTCCCCTAAATTAGCCGAGCGAGTTCAGTCGGTCAACTGAATCCGCAAAATCGTTTCAATTCGTGACCAAACGTCCCAGCCGCTCACGCACGTCTGGCGCATGATGTCTCCCGGTCAACGGGAAGGTTTCGACCATTCGGCATCGCGATCGCAGATCAGCCTGCCATCCACGATCCGCACGGGAGCCGAGAACACCGCGCTTCGACGCGCCGCTGCGTCGTCGCTCGAACCGAGCTCCGAGCCGTCCCAGTGCGGATGCGTGAAGTAGTAGAGCGTGGCCCGGTCGCCGTCGACGACCACGTCGCCGTGCCGTCCGAATGTCTCGTCGCCGGCTCGCCGCCCCGGCTCGCCGAGGACCACCTCGTCGGGCCCGCCCTGCCTCGCCCACATGATCGCGTCCGCCGATCGGTACACGCCCATGCCGCGCCACTCGTCGACGAGCATCCACCACCATCCGCCGAGCTCGAACACGTTCGGACCCTCGTGCGGTCGTCCGCCGATGGCGCGGCCCTCGACCCGCCACGACTCGAGGTCGTCGCTCGCGGCGACCCACGTCGTCGAGGCATCCGCTTCGTCCTTGTACCAGAGCCGCCACCGCCCGTCGGGGCAATGCGCGACGCACGCATCGATGACCCGGTCGGAACTCAGTGGGATCCCGCCGGCGAACGACCAGCTCTCGAGATCGTCGCTCACGTACTCGATGATGCGCCGCGCGTGCCCCTCCCAGCGGTCGGGGATGCCATCGACGACCGTGAGGTACATGCGATACCGCTCACCGTCGTCGATGACCTCGGGCGCCCAGTGCGTCTCGGCGCCGGCACCCCGTTCGAGCCCCTGCACGGTGCCGGCGTAACGCCAATCCACTGCGTCGGCGGACCGCGCGATGCCGATGCGACTGCCGTGCACCCATGCAACGCCGGGCTCGTCGACCGAGGCGCGGCGCTGCGTGTAGAACATCCACCACTCCCCCGTGTCGCGGTGGCGGATGACCGTCGGGTCGGTCGCCCCGTCGTGCACCGGGTCGTGGAAGAGCGCCGCGTCGAGCAAGCGCTCAGTCACGACGCAGGTCGGTCACGGGGCTCTCGAGGCTCCGGCGACGCTCGGTGTCGTCGCGCAGCGTCTCGGGCGTCACGGGCAGGCCGGTCGCCGCAGACGAATAGATCGCGGTGACGATCTCGAACGAGCGTGCGGCATCGGACGCCGTCGACGGCAATGGCTCGCCGGCGCGCAACGCCGCGTAGATGTCGCGGATCAGCGGGTCGTGGCCGCTCGCCTCCTCGACGCTCGGCAGCGCCCAGCCGGCTGCGATCTCGGGGTCGACATGGGCGGCGGGTGTGATGCGCCAGTGCTCATGGCCGTGACCGTAGAGGTGGTCGACGGTGACGGTGGCGTGCTCGGTGTCGATGCGGATCGAACTCGTCTCGCGCGGCGACAGGGCGCTCGTGATGACGGATGCCACGGTGCCGCCCGCGAACGAGATGACCGCCGTCGAGACGTCCTCCGTCTCGGTCTCGCGCCCGAGGCGCCAGAGCTGGCCCTGCACGCTCGCCCAGTCGCCCAGCAGCCACGCGAGCAGGTCGATCTGGTGGATGCCGTGGCCGAGGGTCGGCCCGCCGCCCTCGGTGGCCCATTTGCCGCGCCACGGCACGGCGAAGTACGCGGGGTCGCGATACCAGAGCGTCTGGCACGTCGCGACGAGCGGGCGACCGAGCGCGCCCGAGTCGAGCAGGCCGCGCACGTGCGCGGCGGCCGAGCCGGTGCGCTGCTGGAAGACGACCGCGAGGCGCCGATCGTTGCGCCGCGCGGCATCCGTCATCGCATCGAGCTCGTCGAGGGAGAGCGCAGCCGGCTTCTCGCAGACCACGTGGAGGCCCGCGTCGAGGGCCGCGATCGCCTGCGCGGCATGCACGCCGGGCGGCGTGCAGACATGCAGCACGTCGATCGTGCCGCTCGCGAGGAGCACCTCGAGGGAGTCGGCCACGGTCGGCACTCCCCATCGCTCGGCGAACGCACGCGCCGGGGCGGGGTCGCGGTCGACGACGGCCACGAGTTCGGCGTCGGGTGCGGCGGCGAGCGCCGCCGCGTGCGCGTTGGCGATGGCGCCGGTGCCGACGATCGCAGCGCGGAGCGGGGCGGTATCAGGCATGGGTCTCTTTCTGCGAGGTCTGCGATGGCAGAGCGGACTCTGCAATCGGGGCGGGCTGCACGATCGACGCCGGCGCCCGCCGGGTGTCGTAACGCACGAGGCATCCGCACATGCCGAATGCGTCGGTGGCCGGCGCGCCGGTCACGCGGGCGTCGGCGAGACCCGGATCGCGGCCGGCGTCGAGTGCGTCGAAGCGCTCGCCGGTCTCGCGGGCGACGGCGAGAGCGCCGGCCTCCCAACGAGTGCGCCACTCGGGCACCCACGGCGTAACGAGCGCGACCGCCCGCTCGTAGAGACGTGTCAGGCGCGACGCGTCGATCTTCCCGTCGGGGCCGAAGAGGGCGTGGAAGCCCTCGACGGCGAGGTCGCGCCGGGCGAGCGCTGCTGCAAGGAGTTCGTCGGCGGGACGGTCGGCGGGCGGCAGGGTCGCCGCGGCGCGGTACCGTTCGGGGTCTGCGAGCACCTCGTCGGGGAACGTCATGACGGCATCGCCCGCTTCGGGCAGCCCGGCGTTCTGCATGATCACCCGCACGTCGAGCTCGCCGTCGTTCACGGCACGATGGATCACGCCCGGTGCGAACCACACGAGCGAGCCGGCTTCGAGCGGATGCTCAGCGAAGCCCGACCCGTCGACCGTCTGCAGCCGGCCCCGGCCCGAGATCACGAGGTACGCCTCGGTCGACACCGTGTGCAGGTGCGGCGTGCCGCCGGCGAGCCCGTCGGGAGCGACACTCGAGTACACCTCGAGTGCGCTCACCGACGTCGAGCCCGGAAAGGCGGGGGTCTGGGCGCTCACGAGGCGGCTGCCGTCGTCGTCGTCGCGGATGCTCGCAGCGCCGCCGCGCCCGCATCGGCGAGTCGCTCGGCCCGCGCGGGGTCGCTCGCCCCGTCGGCGATCACGACGCCGTATCGCAGCACGAGCGTCTCCTCCGGCTCGACGAGGTGCTCCTCACTGAAGAACGGTGCAGGGCAGAGGCACGCGAAGTCCTCAGACCGGGCGAACCACTGCGGCGGATGCTGCAGGTTGCCGGGGTCGTCGACCATCACGATCGTCGAAGCCGCGTCGTTGCCGTCGTGGCGACCGCTGAATCCCATCCAGGGCGAGCGGATGCCTCGGAGCTCGTCACCGCCCGCAACCCCGGGCGCGAGCAGCTCGCCGCCCGTGAACGAACGCGGACCCCGCCAGAACAGCCCGCCGTAACCGGCGTTCTCTCGGCCGCGCGTCGTGGGCGAGCCGATCGAGATGCCGTGGTCGCTCACGTTGCGCAGGCTCGTCTCGAAGCCGAGGAACCAGGCTGCCGGCTCTTCACCGTCGGCGAACTCGAGCAGGCTCGCGGCGATCGTGCGCTGCTCCTCGAAGACGGTCTCGCCGGCCTCGGTGACCCAGTCGAGGCGCTCGACCGCGCGCGCGGGCCCGCCGATCGCGGCATCCGTGAACGAGCGATGCTGTTGCGTGCCGTTGTTGGGCAGCTGCACGTAGCCCTGGCCGGCGACGAAGGTGGGGCCACCCCAGAAGTTCTCGTCGCCGACGACGGGCAGCGACCAGGCGATGCCCTTGTGCCAGACGTGGTCGTGCGGGCGGAACAGCGAGACGATCTCGCCGCCGAGCGTGCGGATCGGGCTGAAGTAGGGCCGCGGCGACTCGAGCTGCCCGTCGGTCGGCCGGTACACGTACTCGGCGAGCACCGCTTCGCCGGCGCGGATCAGCAGTCGGTCGTCGGCTCGGTCGATGCGGATGCCGGGCATCGGTTCTCCTCGCGAATCAAGTCGATCATCGGGTATGTCTCACGGACCAGTCGATGGGAAAGCGCTGTCCAACTGTACACGGTCGAGCTCGATCGGGCGATCGAGGCCGGCCACGCGCTGCGACGGCCACCGCGGGTCGATCGTGAGCACCTCGATGCCCGACTCGCCGACGAGCACCGTGTCTTCCACTTTCGCCCCCGGGGCGGTGGGATTCCACGCGAACGGCTGGTGCACCTGCACGAGGTCGACCACGCTCGGCGTCGCTCGCGGATCACGGCCCGCGTACCCGGCCGCCCCGCCCTGGTGGTGACGGCGCCACTCCTCGGGATCGAAGCCGTGCCGCCCGTAGGCCGCGATGCCGCGCTCGAACGCCGTGCCGATCGTGGCGCCGATGCGAGTCGCCTTGAAGAACTCCGCCTCGACCTCGAGGATCCGCCGTTCGGCGTCGCGCTCCTCGGCCGGCGCCTCGCCCCAGCGCACCCAGCGCGTCGCGTTCGCGATGAGGCCGTGCCGCCTGCCGCACACGACGAGCATGGCCCGGTCGCCGACCGGCCACGAGGTGGGCAGCGGATGCCGGTGGCCGAGCCGCGATCGTCCGGAGACGAGCGTGACCAGCGGATCGATGCCGCGGGCCACGAGGTCGGCGGCCAGCCGCGCCGCCACGTCGAACTCGGTGTCGCGAGGATCGGCGGCGTTCGCGGCATCCGTCAACGCTTGGGCGACCTCGCGGCAGAGCGCGCGGTATCGGGCGAGCTCGCCGGGCAGCAGGCTCGCGCGCGCCGCGCGAAGTTCGGCGGCGGCAGCGGTCTCGTCGATCGCGGCGAGCCCGACCGGCACGAGGGCGTCGTGCCACGGCACCCGCACGACGTCGAGCCCGTCGGCGCCGTCGAGCTCTTCGGCGAGCAGCCGATCGGCCTCGTTGTCGAAGACCCGCAGCTCGTCGCCACTGCGGTTCACGACGATCGCCGCGACCGGGTCGCCCGCGAGCGAGACGTGGGTACGGGCCCCGTCGAGGTACCACGCGACGGACGCATGCGAGCGGAGCACGATCGCATCGACGCCGCGTTCATCGAGCACGGCGAGCACCCGGGCGCGTTTCGCGAGGCGGTCTGCAGCGCTCATCGCACAGGCCCCGTGCTCTCGCGGGCTTCGAGTCGCGGCCGGTAGAGAACCGAGTGCTCGATCGGGCCGCCGGCGATCAACGTGCGCAGTCGCGCCCACACTTGCGCGCCGATCTCGCCGCGCGGCACCGACATGCTCGTGAGGCGCGGTGTCGCATATCGCGACATCGGCACGTCATCGAAGCCGGCGACCGAGAGCTCGCCGGGCACGTCGACACCGAGTTCGCGCAACCGGGTCATGAGGCCGAGGGCGACGAGGTCGTTGAAGGCGATGACGGCCGTCACTCCGCCCCGCGCGGCATCACGCACCGCTTCGGCCGCGCCGTCGCCGTCTTCGGGGCGGGAACCGCCCGGGATCAAATCGATGCGCACCGACGGGTCGGCGGCGAGCGACTCTTCGACGCCGCGCAGTCGCTCGGCGTTCGAGGCGCTCGTCGTCGGACCGCTGACGTAGGCGATGCGACGGTGACCGAGACCGCTCAGGTGCTCGACGAGGTCACGGACACCGCGAACGTAGTCGACGCCGACGATCGGCACGTCGGCCCCGGGCAACGGCCGGTTGACGACGACGACGGGCGCGACCCGTTCGACGAGGCGGCGGAGGCGCTCTTCAGGCATGCGCGGTGCGCAGAGCACGAGCGCGTCGCACCGCTGCCGCGCCTCGACGGCGACGGCCTCCTCGTCGTCGACGAGCTCGGCGGTATCGGCGACGAGCACGCGATAGCCATCGGATGCCGCGGCGAGACTGAGCCCCTTGAGGATGCCCTGGAACAATGGGTTCTCGAGGTCGGGCACCACCATCGCCACGGTGTCGTTGCGCCCGTGCACGAGGCTGCGGGCCGCGACGCTCGGAGAGTACCCGAGCGCGGCGACGGCGGCCTGCACGCTGCGCACGATCACGGGATCGACCGACTGCTTGCCGTTCAGCACGCGGGACACCGACGCTTGCGAGACCCCCGCGCGGGCCGCGACGTCGGCGATCGTGATCGCTCGGCTGCGTTCGCCCATCGTGCACTCCTCTCGCGCCGCAGCGCGGCGGACTCTCATGGTCGCATCTGGTCGCGCACAACGGGAAACCGGTTCCTCAGTGTAGCCGCCGGCTTGCCCAACACCTCAGGTTTCACTTAGGCTCTGGCGGAGAAAGCGGTTTCTCGAAACGTCAGGAGCACGGATGCGGATCCTCGTCACCGGATCATCGGGCAGGCTCGGCCGCACCCTCTGCGCCGGCCTCGCGGCATCCGGTCACACCGTCGTCGGCGCCGACCGCTCGCCGGCCGGCATCGACGGCATCGACGAGCGCGAGGTCGACCTCCTCGACACCGCCGCCGCGCTCGCGGTCATCGACGAAGCACGCCCTGACGCCCTCGTGCATCTCGCCGGCATCGCGGTGCCGTTCAGCGCACCCGAGCGCGAGATCCTGCTGACCAACACCGCGCTCGCACACACGGTGCTCGCTGCGGCCGCCGAGACGGGCGTGGCGCGCGTACTGGCCGCGAGCAGCCCCACGCTGATCGGCTACAGCTCACCGGCATGGCGGGCGTCGGCGGTGCCGATCGACGAGACGCACCCGGTCGAGCCGGCGAACGCCTACGCCCTCTCCAAGCTCGTCATCGAAGAGGCCGTGCGCATGTTCGCGCGCACGGCCGCAGGCGCGTACGGCTACTTCCGCCCCTGCTACATCGTCTCCCCCGAAGAGTGGGCCGGCGCGCCCACCCAGCAGGGCCACACCATGCTCGAACGGCTGGATGACCCTGCGCTCGCCGCCGTGAGCCTCTTCAACTACCTCGACGCCCGCGACGCGGCATCCTTCGTCGATGCCTGGCTCGCCGCGCCCGCCGAGGTCGTCGACGGAGAGGGCTTCTTCGTCGGCGCCGCCGACGCACTCGCACGCACCCCCGTCGCCGAACTCTGGCGCGAGTACGCGCCCGGCCTCGGCGAAGCGGCAGATCTGCTGACGGGCACGAGCCCGGTCTTCGCCATCGACAAGGCCGCCGCACTGCTCGGCTGGCAACCCGAGCACGACTGGCGCAGCGAACTCGACGCCGCAGCACCGCAGCCACCGCTCACCGAATCGAGGGTTTCATGACCGCCGTACCCGTGCCCGTCTTCGACGGAGTGCTATTCTTCCCCGTCACGCCCTTCTCGGTCGACGGCACCGTCGACCACGGCGTGCTCGCCGAGCACGTCGCCGGCCGGCTGCCCTTCGGCCCGGGCGGGATCTTCCCCGCGTGCGGCACCGGCGAGTTCCACGCCCTCTCGGCGAGCGAGGCGATCGAGATCGTGCGCACGACCGTGACCGCGGTCGGGGGCCGGGTGCCGGTGATCGCCGGCGCCGGCGGACCGCTCGGCCACGCCATCGAACTCGCCCGCGGCGCTGCCGGAGCAGGCGCCGACGGCCTGCTCCTCCTGCCGCCCTACCTCGTCTCCGGCACCACCGACGGGCTCGTCGCCTGGGTCGAAGCCGTCGCCGCGGCATCCGACCTGCCCGTCATCGTCTACCACCGCGGCACCGCGCGCTACACGGCAGACGCGATCACGCGGCTCGCCGCGAATCCGAAGATCGTCGGCTTCAAAGACGGCACCGGCGACATCGGCCTCGCCCAAGAGATCGTGCTCGCCGCGGAGGCGACCGGCCGCGAGCTGGCGTTCTTCAACGGACTTCTCACTGCGGAGCTCAGCCAGGGCGCCTACCGCGGCATCGGCATCCCGCTCTACTCGTCTGCGGCGTTCGCGATGATCCCCGAAGTCGCCGCACTGCACTACCGCGCGTACACCGATGGCGACGAAGCGACACGGATCCTGCTGCTCCGCGAGTTCTACGCCCCGCTCGTGCGGCTGCGTGACGAGACGCCCGGGTTCGGGGTGTCGCTCGTGAAAGCCGGGTTGCGGCTGCGCGGCCTCGAGGTCGGCTCGGTGCGGCCGCCGCTCGTCGATCCCACACCCGAGCAGCAGGCCCGACTCTCCGCACTCCTCGATTCCGGGCTCGCGCTGGCCGAACGCCTGAGTCCGGCCGCGGTGCGGTGAACGACATGTCGGCGACGGATGTCGCGGCGGCCGACACCTCGGGCGGCAGCGCGCCGAGCGGCAGCACGACGAGCTCGTCGGAGTCGGGGTCAGCCATCGCCGGCACGACCGGCGCGACAGCCGTGGCCGGCACGACCGGCACCGCGACGATCCGGCGCATCGCGACCCGGCGCATCCGGGTGCCGCTCAGCCGCCCATGGGGGCCCGACGTGCGCGACCTCTCTCTCGTCGAGGTCGTCGTCGAAGACACAGCGGGCGACCTCGGCTACGGCTTCTCCTGGACTCCGTCGATCGGCGCCGCCGCCGTGCAGGCGCACCTCGACCACGACATCACCGACTTCGCCGTTGGACGGGCCGCCGACGCCGAGTCCTTGTGGCAGCCGCTGTGGGCGCACCTGCACGAGGGCGGTGGCGGCGGCATCACGACGATCGCGATGGCCGGGCTCGACCTCGCCCTCTGGGATCTCGCCGCCCGCCGGGCCAGCGCCGGCATCAGCGATCACCTCGGGCGCCGTCACGAGACCGCCGAGGTCTACGGCAGCGGCGTGAACCTGCACTACTCCCTCGACGAACTCGTCGCGCAAGCCGAGCGCTGGGTCGCTGCAGGCTTCGACGCCGTGAAGGTCAAGGTCGGCAGCCCCGAACTCGTCGACGACGTGCGACGCATCGCCGCGGTGCGCGATGTCATCGGCCCCGGCCGGCGACTCATGATCGACGCCAACCAGCGCTGGAGCCTCGACGCCGCCGAACGCGCGATCGGCGAGCTCGCAGCGTTCGACCTCGCCTGGATCGAGGAACCGCTCCGCGCCGACGACCTCGCCGGCCACGTCGCGTTGCGTCGGCGCATCGAGGTGCCCATCGCGCTCGGCGAGAACCTCTACACGCGCTACCGCTTCGCCGAGTTCATCGACGCCGGCGCCGTCGACCTCGTGCAGCCGAACATCGTGCGGGTCGGCGGCATCACGCCGTTCCTCGCCATCGCCGAACTCGCCCGCGAACGCGGAGTCGAACTCGCACCGCACCTGCTGCTCGAACTCTCGTCGCAACTTTCGCTCACCCTGCCCGGCGAACACCTCGTCGAAGCCGTCGAAGACGCGTCGTTCTCCGAGCTGGGCGCTCTTGCCGAGCCCTCGCCGATCGCGATCGAGGGCAACCGCGTGCGCACGACGGGCGGGCTCGGACTCGGCATCCGCTTCACCGACGATCGGGCGGATGCCGCGGCATCCGCTCACCTCACGGAGGAATCATGACCGACACCGCCATCGCCCCCGATACCGCCACCGGCCTCGACGCAGTGGCCGACGCCGCCCGACGGGCGTTCTCGGTCACCGTCGCCTCGACCGCAGCCGAGCGCGCCACCTGGCTCACCGCCGTGGCCGACGCACTCGATGCGAACGGCGCCGAACTCATCTCGGTCGCCGGCGACGAGTCGCACCTCGGCCTCCCCCGCCTCACCGGCGAACTCGCCCGCACGACCGCGCAACTGCGACTCTTCGCCGAGGCGATCGTCGAGGGCTCCTACCTCGAGGCGACGATCGACCACCCAAGCGCCACGACCACGCCGCCGCGACCCGACCTGCGCCGCCTGCTGCGCCCGCTCGGTCCGGTCGCGGTGTTCAGCGCTTCGAACTTCCCGTTCGCCTTCTCGGTCGCCGGCGGCGACACCGCCTCGGCGCTCGCCGCGGGTTGCCCCGTCATCGTGAAGGGCCACTCGGCCCATCCGCGCCTCTCGCGCCGCACCGCCGAGGTCGTGACGGACGCGCTCACCGCGGCCGGCGCCCCCGACGGTGTCTTCGCCCTCGTCGAAGGACGCGAGACCGGCGTCGCCCTCGTGCAGCACCCGGCGGTGCGAGCTGTGGGCTTCACCGGATCGCTGCACGGGGGCCGGGTGCTCTTCGATCTCGCGTCAGGGCGACCCGACCCGATTCCCTTCTACGGCGAGCTCAGCGCGGTGAACCCCGTGCTCATCACGGCGGCGGCGATCGCGGCACGGGCCGACGAACTCGCGACGGGCCTCGCGGCATCCTTCACCCTCGGTGCCGGACAGTTCTGCACGAACCCGGGCGTCGTCTTCGTGCCCGCCGGCTCCGGATTCGCCGAGCGGGTCGGCCGCCTCGTGCCGACGGATGCCGCGCAGCCGATGCTCACCGACGGCATCGCCGCTGCCTACGCCAACGGGCTCGGCGAGCTCGCCGCCCGCTCCGACGTGTCGGTCGGCGCCGGCAACCCGGCGCAGCAGCCGGGCACGGGTTCGGCCGTCGTGCTCGCGACCACGACCGACGCTGTGCTCGCCGACCCCGCGGCACTGCTCTCGGAGTGCTTCGGCCCGACGACGCTCATCGTCGAGTACCGCGACGTCCGCGACGCCCTCGCGGCGATCCGTGCCGTCGGCGGCAGCCTCACCGCGACCGTGCACGCCGAACCTGGCGAAGAACTCGGTGACATCGTCGCCGTGCTCACCGAGATCGCCGGTCGCGTGCTCTTCGCAGGCTGGCCGACCGGCGTCGCCGTGAGCTGGGCACAGCAGCACGGTGGTCCGTGGCCCTCGACGACGTCGATCCACACTTCCGTCGGGATGACCGCACTTCGCCGCTTCCTCCGCCCCATCGCCTACCAGGACGCCCCCGAGGCGGCGCTGCCGCCCGAGCTGCGCGAGTCGAACCCGCTCGGCATTCCGCGCCGGGTCGACGGCGTGCTCACGCTCGGGCCGCCGGCCTCGTAGCGCCCCACGAACACCGCCGGCCTCGTAGCGTCCCACGAACACCGCCGGTCAAGTAGCGCCCGACGAAGGAGGACGCGTATCGAGACCCCGCACGAGGTCTCGATACGATCGCTGCCCTCGCTACTCGACCATCGCCAACGCCGCTCGCCTACACCCCCAGCTCGAGGTCGGCGATGAGCACCGGCTGGCCGGTCACGAGCGACAGGTTGCCGGCGATGCCGACCGAGACGGCTCGCACCCCATCGGCGTAGCCGGCGACCCGGCCGAACGGCGCATCATCCGTCACTCGCCCGAAGACGTGCTGCAGCAGGTACGCGTCGCCGCCCCCGTGACTGCCGATGCCGGCGGGAATCGGCACGACCTCCGCGCCCTCCCAGTGGCGCTGCACCACGAGACGCTCCGAGTCGGGTCGCACCTCATCGACGGCGGAGTGGTCGGGGTGCATGCTCGGGTCGACGACCACCCGCCCGTCTTCGCCGATGATCACCGCGCCGCGCTCGACGACCTCGAGCTCGGCACGCCCCTCGGTGCCGTTCACGGTGACGCGGTAGCCCTCCCACGGAGCATGGGCGTTCAGCGAGTAGCTCATCGTCGCGCCCGAGTCGTAGTCGACGAGGGCGGCGAGGTTGTCTTCGATCGTGATGCCCGCGTCGAAGACGTCACGGTCGCGCAGGTAGCCGTCGTGGTGCTCGTTGTCGAGGTAGAGCTCTTTCATGCGGGCGTCGTTCGCGAGGTCGAGCGCGAACGGGTCGCCGGTCACGCCCGTGCCACGGGCGGGGCGGTCGCCGAGCCCGCGGGTGGCGGCGTTCTCGGCGCCGTAGAAGCGCAGCCCGCCGCTCGCGAAGACTCGCACCGGGCTCGCTGCGATCCACCAGTTCACGAGATCGAAGTGATGCGATGCCTTGTGGATGAAGAGGCCGCCCGAGTTGGCCTTGTCACGGTGCCAGCGGCGGAAGTAGTCGGCGCCGTGCACCGTATCGAGCGCCCACTCGAAGTGCACGCTCGTGACCTGCCCGATGCGCCCGTCGGCGATGACTTGGCGGAGCGCACCGTTGCGCGGGCTGTAACGGTAGTTGAACGTCGTGATGACCTCGCGACCCGTCTCGGCGATGGCCTCGCCGATGCGGCGCACGCTCTCGGCGTCGATCGTCAGCGGCTTCTCGACGACGACGTCGGCACCCGCCCGAAGCGCTCGCACGACGAAGTCGGCGTGCGTGAAGTCGGGGGTGGTCACGATGACCCGGTCGAGGCGTTCGTCGCGGATCATCCGCTCGAGGTCGTCGGGCGCGTATCGCTTCGGTGCCGGATGCCCCGCTGCCACGACCTCGCGCTCGTAGACGTCGAGTCGGCCCGGGTTCGAATCGCTCCATGCGACGAGCTCGGCGAGTTCGGGCACGTGCTCGGCGCCGAGCACCGTGCCGGTGAGGGCTCCGACGTACATGCCGGCCCGGCTGCCGGTGCCGATGAGTCCGTATCGTTCCTGCGCCATCGCTCGCTCCACTCGGGTTGGGTGAGAAAGCGCTTCCTCGGCGAAGCGGATCGAAACCGTTGCACACGCCAGTTGGCCCGGGAAAGCGCTATCTCGTAGCAGAGTCATTTCTACCAGCTCCGCTCCACGCCGCCAAACCCTCGCCCTCGCATGTCTCGCTGCGCGATAGAGTCGAGCCGCCCGAGGGGGCGGACAGTGCGGAGGACCCATGACCGACGGCGGCATGACCACGAACCGGCGTGCGCCGGCGACGTTGCACGACGTCGCGCGCGAGGCCGGCGTCTCACTCGCCACGGCATCGCGCTCGCTCAACGGCAGTACGCGCAAGGTCAACGAGGAGTACCGCCAGCGCGTGCTCGCTGCCGCCGCGAAGCTCGATTACTCCCCCAACCTCTCGGCCCAGGCGGTCGCTCGCGGCACCTCGACGACCGTGGCCCTGCTCGTCGCCGACATCGCCGACCCCTACTTCTCCCAGATCGCTGCGGGCGTCGTGCGCGAGGCCGATCAAGCGGGCCTCATCGTCACGATGGCCGCGACCGAGCGCGACCCCGAGCGCGAGCTCGAGCTCGTTCGCAGCCTCAGGGGGCAGCGACCCCGGGTCATGATCCTCGCCGCCTCGCGTCGCGACGACGACCCGACCTCGGCCGCGCTCGCCGAAGAGCTGCGCGCCTTCGAGGCCAACGGCGGACGTGTCGCGTTCATCAGCACGAACGACCTGCCGTTCAGCACGCTGAGTCTCGACAACACCGCGGGCGGCGAAGCGCTCGCCCGCGCCCTCGTCGATGCCGGATACCGAAACTTCGCCGCGATCACCGGCGCAGAGGGCCTGCGCACGGCTGACGACCGGCTCACCGGGTTCCTGGCCGGCCTCGCGGCATCCGGTCTCGCTATCGCCCCATCACTCATCGTGCGCCCCGCCTTCACGCGCGACGGCGGTTACGACGGCATGCGCACCCTCATCGAGCAAGGCCTCGGCGACACCGAACTCGTCTTCGCCGTCAACGACGTCATGGCGGTCGGCGCGATGTCGGCGATCCGCGACGCCGGACTCGTGCCCGGGCGCGACCTCGCCGTCGCCGGCTTCGATGACATCCCGACCGTGCGCGACGTCACGCCGCCGCTCAGCACCGTGCGGATCCCGCTCGAAGAGGTCGGCCGGCGGGCGTTGCGCCTCGCGCTCGGCGAATCGTCCGACACCGACGAGCAGCCCGTGCCGACGGAGGTCGTGCTGCGCGAGTCGACGCCCGTGCGCTCGCGCTGACCGCGCCACCCGCACGCGTCACTCACCTCGGGACCATTCGTGTGCACGGGACCGCGGATATCCGCGGTCCCGTGCGACACGGTCTCGAATGCGCTGCGGCTGGCGGATTCTCGGGCAGCGGAGGCCTCGGGGTCAGCCGGACTCGAGGCATCCCGGCGCGTTGTCACCGCGACCGAAAGGGCAGTTGGTGCTGCAATGATCGCGCCAGAGCGACACCAACCGCCCTTTCGACGCGGGCGACGCACGGCGAACCACGAACCACGAACCACGAACCACGAACCACGAACCACGAACCACGAACCACGAAAGTGTTGCGAAATGGCGTCGCACTCATTTACACTCGGGTAAACGCTTTCCGCAGCGGTGCGGCGGCCTCCGCCACCCGCTCCCGGCTCGAACAGGACACACCACCGTGGCAGAGCAGACCTCCCCGCAGGCCCAGACCCCGCACACCCCCGAGACTCCGACATCAGCGCCGGCGACGCAGCCGAAACCGCAGACCCTCGGCATCATCATGAACGGCGTCTCGGGCCGCATGGGCTACCGCCAGCACCTCGTGCGCTCGATTCTCGCGATCCGCGAGCAGGGCGGCGTGCTGCTCGCCGACGGCGAGACGCGGGTCCAGGTCGAGCCGATCCTCGTCGGCCGCAGCGAGAAGAAGCTCGCCGATCTCGCTGCCAAGCACGGCCTCGAGCACTACACCACGAACCTCGACGAGGCCCTCGCCGACCCGCGCTGGCAGATCTACAGCGACTTCCTCGTCACGAAGGCCCGCGCGCAGGCGATCAAGAAGGCGATCGCCGCCGGCAAGGCCATCTACACCGAGAAGCCCACCGCCGAGAGCTTCGACGAGGCGCTCGAGCTCGCGCGCCTCGCGCAGGCCGCCGGCATCAAGAACGGCGTCGTGCACGACAAGCTCTACCTGCCGGGCCTGCAGAAGCTCAAGCGACTCATCGACTCGGGCTTCTTCGGACGCATCCTGAGCGTGCGCGGCGAGTTCGGCTACTGGGTCTTCGAGGGTGACTGGCAGCCGGCGCAGCGCCCCAGCTGGAACTACCGCGCCGAAGACGGCGGCGGCATCGTCGTCGACATGTTCCCCCACTGGAACTACGTGCTCGAGAACCTCTTCGGCCGCGTCGAGTCGGTCTACGCGAAGGCGGTGACCGAGATTCCGACCCGCGTCGACGAGCACGGCAAGCCCTACGCGGCCACCGCCGACGACGCCGCCTACGCGATCTTCGAGCTCGAGGGCGGCGCCGTCGCCCAGCTCAACTCGAGCTGGACCACCCGCGTGAACCGCGACGAACTCGTCGAGTTCCAGGTCGACGGCACGCACGGCTCGGCGGTCGTCGGTCTCTTCGGCTGCAAGATCCAGCCGCGCAACGCGACCCCGAAGCCGGTCTGGAACCCCGACCTCGCCGACGCGCACGACTACGACGCCGACTGGCTCGAGAGCCCCGGCAACCAGGAGTTCGAGAACGGCTTCAAGACGCAGTGGGAGGAGTTCATCCGCCACGTCGTCGAAGACGCGCCGAACCCCTTCGACTTCCTCGCCGGCGCCCGCGGAGTGCTGCTCGCCGAAGAGGGGCTGCGCTCCTCCGCCGAGGGCCGGCGCATCGACATTCCCGTCGTCACGCTCGAGGGGGCAGCGGATGCCGCGGCGCCCGCCTCGGCCACAGCGACCACCCTCGACGCCACGGGCAACGGCGCGGCCGACGATGGGAGCCTCCACACCGAGGCATCCGCCCTCACCGGATCGGCCCGCTGACCATGACTGCGCTGACCCTTCTCGACGCGACGGGCGCGCTGCGCACCACCCCGCTCGCGGAGGCTCCGGCGTTCGCGAAGCCGCGGCATCCGCTCACGAGCCGGATCGCCTACGCGGCCGCGCACGTCGTGCCCAAGGCCTTCGCCGACAACACCCCGGGCGAGCCGGCCGAGATTGACTGGGACGCGACGCTCGCGTTCCGCCACCACGTCTGGTCGTGGGGTCTCGGCGTCGCCGACGCCATGGACACCGCGCAGCGCAACATGGGCCTCGACGCCGCCGCGACGCGTGAGCTCATCTCGCGCAGCGCAGCCGAGGCGGCATCCGTGAACGCGAAGCTCGTCGTCGGCGTGAACACCGATCATGTCGACGCCGAGTCCATCTCGCTCGACGCGGTGATCGACGCCTACAAGGAGCAGCTGCACCACGCCGAAGATGCGGGCGCCGGCGTCGTGCTCATGGCGAGCCGCCACCTGGCGCGGGCCGCGAGCACGGCCGACGACTACCGGCGCGTGTACCGCGAGGTGCTCGCCGCGGCGGGCGGGCCGGTCGTGCTGCACTGGCTCGGGCCGGCCTTCGACCCGAGCCTGGCCGGCTACTTCGCGTCGACGGAACTCAGTACGAGCGGCGATTATCTGGATGCCGCGTCGGCGACCCTGCTGCAGATCATCGAGTACAACCGCGACAAGGTCTCTGGGGTGAAGATGAGCCTGCTCGACGCCGATGCCGAGATCTCGGTGCGCGAACGCCTGCCCGAGTCGGCGCGGATGTTCACGGGCGACGACTTCCACTACGTGGGCCTCATCGAGGGCGATGCACGCGGACACTCGGATGCGCTGCTCGGCGCGTTCGCGGCGCTCGCGCCGAACGCCTCGGCGGCGATCCAGGCACTCGACCGCGGCGACACGGCGGGCTACCGCGAGATCCTCGCGCCGACGGAGCCGCTCTCGCAGCAGATCTTCGCCGCGCCGACCTACTACTACAAGACGGGCATCGCGTTCCTCTCGTGGCTGAACGGTCACCAGCCGGCGTTCCAGATGGTGGCCGGCCTGCACGCCGCTCGCAGCCTGCCGCACCTCTCGCGCATCGTCGAGCTCGCGAACGCCTCGGGTGCGCTCGAACGCCCAGAGCTCGCGGCAGCGCGCTGGCACTCGCTGCTCACCCTCAACGGGCTCGATGTCACGGCGTCGGCGACCGACGCGGGCACACACGCGGGCGAAGCGGATGCACCGGCCCCCACGCCGTCCGAGGGCGCCGAGGTGCTCGCATGAGCGCCCACCCGCGCCTCTCGCTCAACCAGGCGACGATCAAGTACGCGAACCTCGACGCGGCACTCCGTGTGACCGCTGACGCCGGCTACGAGTCGATCGGCCTCTGGCGCGAGCCCGTACAGGAACTCGGCCTCGACGAGGCCGCCCTCCGACTCGCCGACTCGGGGCTCCGACTGTCGACGTACTGCCGGGGCGGATTCTTCACGATGGCCGAAGGCCCGACCCGGCGCGCGTCGATCGACGACAACCGCCGCGGCATCGAGGAGACCGCGACGCTCGCTGCAGCCGGCGCGCCCGGATCGACCGCGGTGTTCGTGCTCGTCGCGGGCGGCCTGCCAGAGGGTTCGACCGACCTCGTCGGCGCTCGCGCCCGCGTCGCGGAGGCCCTCGCCGAACTCGCCCCCGACGCGCAGGCGGCCGGTGTCACCCTGGCGATCGAGCCACTGCATCCGATGTATGCCTCCGACCGCGCCGTCGTGTCGACGCTGCAGCAGGCGCTCGACCTCGCCGCCCCCTTCGACCCTTCGGTCGTGGGCGTGACGGTCGACACCTTCCACGTCTGGTGGGATCCCGAAGTGCTGCCGCAGCTCGCCCGCGCCGGCGCCGAGGGGCGCATCGCCACGTATCAGGTCTGCGACTGGAAGACCCCGCTGCCCGCCGACGTGCTGCTCGGGCGTCACTACCCGGGCGACGGCGTCATCGACTTCGCTCTGCTCACCGCGGCGGTCGAGGCCACCGGGTATGCCGGCGACATCGAGGTCGAGATCTTCAACCAGGCGATCTGGGATGCCCCGTGGCCCGAGGTGGCCGCCCGCACCGCGTCGGCGTTCGACGCCGCGGTCGTGCCGCACCTCGCGGCATCCGTCACCGCCTGACGCTCCCGCGCGCCCGACACCGGCGTCGACGCATCCCTCGCCCGCCCGTCGGCGTGCGCTCAGCCCGCCTGCACGCGATGCAACTCTGCATACCGCCCGTCGGCACCGATGAGCTCGACATGCGTGCCGACCTCGATGATGCGTCCGTGTTCGAGCACGACGATGCGGTCGGCCGAGCGGATCGTCGAGAGCCGGTGCGCGACGACGAGCGTCGTGCGCCCATGCATGAGGTGCTCGAGCGCCTCCTTGATCTTCGCCTCGGACTCGGGGTCGAGCGCGCTCGTCGCCTCGTCGAGCAGCAGCACGCGGGGGTTCCGTACGAGCGCACGGGCGATCGAGAGTCGCTGGCGCTGCCCGCCCGACAGTCGCGCGCCGCGCTCGCCCGCGACCGTGTGCCAGCCGTTCGGCAGCGCGTCGACGATCTCGAGCGCGTTCGCGTCGCGCAGGGCGGCGAGCACCCGTTCGTCGTCGACCTCGCCGAGTCCGTAGGCGATGTTGTCGCGGATCGTGCCCTCGAAGAGCACCGATTCCTGCGGCACGACCGAGACGAAGCTGCGGAAGGTGCGCAGGTCGAGGGTCTCCATGTCCACCCCGTCGAGGAGCACCCGACCGTGCGTGGGGCGGAGGAAGCCGAGCACGAGGTTCAACATGGTCGATTTGCCCGATCCGGATGACCCGACGAACGCGATCGTCTCGCCGGCGCGGATCTCGAGGTCGATGTCGGCGAGTGCGGGCGCCTCGCCGAATTCGTAGCGGTACTCGACACGCTCGAGCGTGAGGTCGCCGCGCACCCCGCTCACCTCGTGCTTGCCCTCGTTGAACTCGAGGTCGGGCTCCTGGATGACTTCCGCGATCGAGCGCACCGACTCGGTACCGCGGGCGATGACCGGCAGGAGCATGAGCAGGTTCGTGGCCGCGCCCGTGAGCAGCGCGAAGTAGGAGCTGAGCAGCACGACCTGGCCGGGTGTGATCGGGATCCACCCGCTGATCGAGACCCAGGCGGCGAGCACGAGGCATCCGACGCCCAGCAGTTGCAGGCTCACCCACGCGAGCGAGGCGAAGCGGCCGTTCAGCAGGTCGAGTTGGAAGCCCGCACTGCGCACCCCTTCTGCGCCGTGCGCGACCCGGTTCATCGCGGTCTGCTCGAGGCCGTGCGCGCGGGTGACCGGCATGAGGGTCGCCATCTCGCCGACGCGGGCGGAGAAGAGTTCGACCTCGCGCCGGAAGGTCGCGTTGCGAACGGCGCTGCGGCGGTTGAGGATCGCACGCAGCAGCACGGCGAGCGGAATCGCGAGGGCGTAGACGGGCAGGAACGCCGGCACGTTGATCGCGGTCATCACGATCGCCCCGATCAGCACCGTCGTCGCCGAGAGCAGCGGGTGCGCGACCTGTTGCAGCATGACCTCGATGTTCTCGACATCGCGCACGACCTTCGTCTGCACGACCGCCGAGTTCGCGCGGGTGTGGAAGCCGATCGAGAGCGACTGCAGTCGTGCGGCGAGCGCGTTGCGCAGGTCGGCGCCGATCGAGCGCACGGCGCCCATGTACAGACGGGTGTAGGCGACGTGGTTCGGGTAGTTCTGCAGCAGTGCGATGAGCGCGATGCCGGCCCACAGCGCGAGCGATTCGGCCGGGCCTCCGGCGACGACGATGTCGATCACAGCGCCGGTGATGACGGGCAGCAGCCAGAGCGGGGTGTCCTTCACTGCGAAGAAGGCGACGGATGCCGCGACCCGCCCTCCGTGCAGGGCCAGCAGTCGGCGGACGCTTCGGAGCGGGTGCCGCCCGTCGATCGCCGATTCGACATTGGAAAGCGCTTGCCCATGCATGCTTCCATTCTGCCTGCCGCACGACCCTGGCGCTACACCGACGGGCGCGGCGACCCCCTCCCGCACGGACGATCGGGGAGCCGGTGCGTATCAGCGGAGCCGGCGCGCATCAGCCGCAAACCGCCGCAAGCCTGAAGCTCAGTGCCGAGCGGATGCCGCGCGCTCGGCGATCAGCGCGGCGACCCCCGCGAGCACGCGCTCGACGCCGAATCGCAGCGCTTCGTCACGTGCCCCGTCGTGCGCGGCCTCCGCGAAGGCGCCCGCGGTCTGCGGATACGTGTCGGCGCGAGCGGCGAGGATCGCGGCGAGGGCCGCCGCGAGGTCGCCCTCGGGCGTCGAGGATCGTGCACCTTGCCGAACGATCGACATCACGTGCCCGACGAGCAGGGTGAGCACGTCGAGCTTCTCGCCGCCGCGCAGCGGAAGACCCGCCATCGCGGCCAGGCCCACCTCGAACCAGGCGAGTTCGCCCGGGCCGGGCGTGTGCGGTCGCTGCACGAGTTCGACGGCCCAGGGGTGGGCGAGCGCGCGCGTGTGGATGCCTCCCGCCCACGCCGTCAACGCAACGCGCCAATCCGCCCCCTCGGTCGCGGCGGGCACGCCGAAGGCCGTGTCGAGCATGACCGCGTCGAGCTCGGCGCGACCGGGAACGTAGCGGTAGAGCGCCATCTTCGTCGTTCCGAGTCGATCGGCGACGCGCTGCATCGTGACCTCGTCGAGCCCGGCGTCGTCGGCGATATCGATCGCGGCCTCGGCGACGCCGTCGAGAGTGTACTTCGGCTTGGGCCCCGGCCGCCGCTGCATCGACCGCGGCGGCTCGGCCCAGAGGATGGCTGCGGTGCCGGCTGCTGACGCCGTGATCTGCTCACGCTCGGTCATCGGATCCTCCTCGAACGCTATTTGCGTCCATCGTATGCGAATCTGTTATTGTGTCCATTAGACGCAATTATTGAACGGAAGGAAGCACTCATGGCAGCCACGAAGATCCTCATCTCCGGTGCGAGCATCGCCGGCCCCGCATTGGCGCGGTGGCTCGGCCGCAACGGCTTCGACGTGACGGTCGTCGAGAAGGCCCATGCGGTGCGCCCCGGAGGCCAGGCGGTCGACTTCAAGGGACGCACCCACCGCGAGCTCCTCGTCCGCATGGGAATCCTCGACGACGTGTACGCGGCGCAGACCGCGAAGACCGATTGGCGCATGGTCGACGCGAACGACCACGTGAACGCCGTCGTGCCGGGCGAGTTCATCGGCGGCGACGTCGAGATTCCGCGCGGCGACCTCGCCGGCATCCTGCATCGACTCTCCGCCGCCGACGCCGAGTACGTGTTCGACGACGAGATCACCGCGATGGCCGAGACGGTTGCCGGCATCGACGTCGCCTTCGCACGCCGGCCGAGCGAACGATTCGACCTCGTCATCGGGGCCGACGGCGTGCACTCCGCGGTGCGACGCCTGGCATTCGGGCCCGAGAAGCAGTTCGTCGAGTCGCACGGGTACTTCTACGCGATCGCGAGCGGAGAAGCGCCGCTCGGCGACCTCGAGACGCGGCTCGCCAGCGGGCGCGGCGTCGCCTACGGCTACAACGAGCCCGACCGACTGGCGCTCCTCGGAGGCCAGAAGGCGCCGAACCTGTTCGTCTTCCGAGCCGAACACGCCGACTACGACCGGCGCGACACCGCATCGCAGCGTGCCTTCCTCGAATCGGCCTTCGCGGGAGTCGGATGGCGGGTGCCCGCCGCGCTCGCGGCGAGCAGAGGGGCATCCGATTTCTACCTCGACGGTCTTGCGCGCACGCGCATGACGTCGTTCACCCGGAGTCGTGCCGCGCTCGTCGGCGACGCCGGCTATGCGAACACCCTCGGCGGGTTCGGCACGGGGCTCGCCCTCATCGGCGCGTACATCCTCGCCGGCGAGCTGATCGCCGCCGGCGGCGACCATGAGGCGGCGTTCGCGGCGTACGACCGTCGCATGCGCAAGCCCACGAAGATCGCCCGCTCCGGCAACGCCGGCCCCTTCCTCGCACCATCGTCGTCGTGGCGCATCCGGATGCGCGACTGGACGTTCGCGAACCCCCTGATGTACCGCTCGATGATGTGGATGACCGACACGTTCGCGACGGACGACAGCATTCCCGACTACCGGATGCGGTGACCGCCCTCGGGCCGCCCCGTCCCGAACAGGCCGCCGAGCCCCCGACTACGATGGATTGATGTCGTTCGACCTGCAGGGCTTCCCCGCCGATTCCCAGGCATTGGCCACGCTCGCTGCGAAGGGGCTCTCGTACCGACTCGTCGATACGAGCGACGTCGCCGCCGTCTCGGCGTGGGTGCAGGCAGATTTCCGGGGCTTCCACCACGCGCGTCCGCGTCAGATCGACCTCGACTTCGACCTCGGGCTGCTCGCCGACCGTCGCGTGCACGGTGTCTACGACCCGACGATCGCCGATCCGGCGGTGCCGGTCGCCACCGTCTCAAGCTGGCCCACGGGCCTCAGCGTGCCCGGCGGCCGCAGCGTCGACGCGTGGGCCGTGAGTTCGGTCACCGTCTCGCCGACGCATCGGCGACGCGGCATCGCCCGGGCACTCATGCTCGCGGAGCTCGCGAACGCACGCTCGGCGGGCGCCGCACTCGCGATGCTCACGGCGACCGAGGCCACGATCTACGGTCGGTTCGGCTACGCTCCGGCCGCGCGTGCGGCGACGGTGTTCGTCGATCGCCGTCGGGCGCACTGGATCGGGCCGGATGCACCGGGCCGCGTGCAGTTCGTCGATGCGACCTCTCTGCGCGAGATCGCACCGGCGCTCGCCAGGCGCTCCGTCGCGCGCACGCCCGGCGAGATCGATCGCTGGCCGGGGCTCCTCGACCGCGTGCTCGGACTCCACGATCCCGAGGGCGAGCGTTCGCGTTCGCGGCGAGCTGTGCGCTACGACGACGAGCGCGGCCAGCCGCAGGGTTTCGCCGTCTTCCAGATCACCCGCGAGCCGAACGAGCCGGGTGTCGCGGAGTTCGATTTCCTCGCCGCGGCCACCGATGACGCCGAGCGGGCTCTGTGGCGCTTCCTCGTCGAGCAGGACTACGTGTCGGGCACGCGCGGCTTGCTGCGTTCGGTCGACGAGCCGCTGCCGTGGCTGCTCGAAGATCCTCGTGCTGTGACCGTCTCCGACGTCGTCGACCACTTGTGGCTGCGCATGATCGATCCGGTCGCTGCGCTCTCCAAGCGCCGATACAGCACGCCCGGGCGCCTGATCATCGACGTCGACGATCCGGTCGGCATCGCGGGCGGACGATTCGACCTCGTCGTCGACGACGGCGGCAAGGCCGAGGTGACCGCGATCGAGACGACGGATGCCGCGGCATCCGCTCGGGGCGTTCGCAGCATCCGCCTCGGGGCCCGCGAGCTCGGCGCGATCTACCTCGGCGGGGTGCATCCGTCGGTGCTGGCGCGGGCCGGACGCATCGTCGAGCTCGTTCCTCGATCGATCGACCTCGCCGACCGCATGTTCGCATCGCAGCGAACCCCGCATCTCAGCATCTGGTTCTGATCTCAGGGGCAACCCTGATGAAGATTCCTCACTTCAGCGCGTAGCGTCGCGCTCGTCAACTGCCGTGACTGCGTGAGATGAAGGCCCCACTCCGGCGATCGAACCGCCGGAACATCCGTGCGTTTGCGACGTGTCCGAAGGGCCAGAGCCATGCAACATGCGAACGCGCACTCCATCGTGCCATTGAACGTCCCCCACTCGAGAAGCCACGAAGGGCGCTTCGGTCGCCTCTTCGGTCGCGGATTCACCACATGGTCGCCACCCGGAGCGAACGACGCCGAGCGGGAGGCCGCGATCCGCACCTTCGCGATCGACGAGATGTTCACCGAAGGCCCGCTGCCCGAGAGCGCGACCCCCGTCGGATACACCTACTTCGGGCAGTTCATCGATCACGACATCACCTTCGATCCGCAATCGAGCCTGACCAGGCACAACGACCCCGACGGGCTGCAGAACTTCCGCTCGCCGCGGTTCGACCTCGACAGCCTCTACGGCCGCGGGCCCGACGACCAGCCGTACCTGTACGACCACGCCCGTTCGCTGCATGACGGCTACCACGGGTTCCTCAAGGTCGGAACGGGCGAGTCCCCGAAGGAGCCGGATCTGCAGCGCAATGCCGACGGCGTCGCCCTCATCGGCGATCCCCGCAATGACGAGAACCGCATCATCGGTCAGCTGCAGCTCGCGTTCGTACTCGCCCACAACAGCACGCTGCAGAAGCTCGCGGATGCCCCGGATGCAGGGCTTCGATCGGGCCACGAGCTGTTCCTCGAGGCGCAGCGCATCACCGTGTGGTTCTACCAGTACCTCGTGTGGAACGACTTCGTCTCGAGGATCGTCGCACCGTCGGTGTTCTCGAAGGCGATCACCTTCGATGAGGACGCCGGGGACGGCGAGGGGCCCTTCTACACCGTGACCTACGGCCTCAAGGACGTCTACGACTGGAGCGAGAACCCGTTCATGCCCGTCGAGTTCTCCACGGCGGCATACCGCTTCGGCCACTCCATGATCCGAGCCGAGTACCAGTTGAACTTCCCGATCCAGGGCGGCATCGGTGCACCGTTCGGCAAGCCGATCTTCTCGACGCCGGGCGTCATCCAACCGATCCAGCCCGTGCCGGGGCCGTCCGACCTGCGCGGAGGCTCACCGCTACCCGACCGGCACTCGCTGCAGTGGGACTGGTACTTCAGGTTCCCGTCCTCGGGCGGTCCGTTCCCGCAGCTGGCGCACAAGATCGACACCCACCTCAGCAAGGCGGTCTTCACGATCCCAGGCGGACCGACACCGAATCCGTTGGCCGAACTCAACATCCGGCGCGGATGGCGCATGGGCCTGCCTCCGGCCACCGAGGTCGCGCACGCGCTGCACATCCGCCCGCTCGAGGGCCTCGACCCGCTGGAGGAGTCGCTCTGGGTCTACATCCTCAAGGAGGCCACGGAGCAGGCGGACGGCGAGCACCTCGGCGCCGTCGGTTCGACGATCGTCGCCGCGGTGTTCTCGGGGCTGCTGCGCGGCGACGCGTTCTCGTACCTCAACCGCGACCCGCATTGGACGCCCGCCAAGGAGCAGGCCGGCGGCACCGCGCTGTTCGAGAAGATCTCGGTCGACCCCGAGAAATGGGAGATCACCGACCTGCTGAAGGCCGCGGGCGTGCCGATCACCGGAGACGACATCGACGCCCTGTTCGCTTGAAGCATCCGGTCCGACGAACGGTGCCCGTCTGGATGCCGCTCTCGTGCGGCACCAGGGCGTCGCATCGGCAGGCCCCTCCCCCAATCCGGGGGGCCTCATGAGAGCGCTCCCCCGCAGAGTCGCCGGACCGACGCCGATCAACGCGCTCACCGGAAAGTGAGTTACAGAAGCGTTATCTATTGTTTTGTTCGTTCACTCCACAAATGCGGGATCATGGCACTGCCGCCGCCAATGCAGACGACGACACCACGAGGGGTCGACCTCACCTCAAAGAAGGGGAGCACCATGAAGTCAACTTCATTGGTCTCTGCTGCCGCACTCGCCGGGATCTCCGCGCTACTGCTGGCAGGCTGTTCGAGCGGGAGCGGCGGAGAAGGTGACGGAGGCGAGGCTGCCACGCGTGCCTGCGTCATCCTCCCCGATGCCGCTTCCTCGCCACGTTGGGAGAACAACGACCGTCCATACCTCGAAGACGGCCTCACCGCGGCCGGCTTCGAGACCGACATCCAGAACGCTCAGGGCGACGCCAACAAGTACGCCACCATCGCCGACCAACAGCTCAGCAAGGGCTGCGGCGTGATGCTGCTCGTCGACTACAACGGCGCAGGCGCCGCGGTGGCCGAGAAGGCGAAGGCCGAGGGCATCCCGGTCATCGCCTACGATCGTCCGATCGACGGCGTCGACTACTACGTCTCCTTCGACAACGTCGAGGTGGGCCGCCTCGAGGGCCAGTCGATCGTCGACGGGCTCGCGGTCGCCGGCAAGGACCCCGCCACCGCCTCGGTCGTCTATATGGGCGGTGACCCCGCCGACGGCAACGCGAAGATGTTCCACGACGGAGCCGTCGAGGTCATGGAGGCTGCGGGCATCACGCCGGCCGCCGAGCCGCCGGGAATCTGGGACGGCGACAAGTCCGCGACCAACTTCGAGCAGGCACTCACCTCGCTCGGCGGCAAGGTCGACGCGGTCTGGGTCGCGAACGACACCAACGCTGCGGGCGTCATCACGATCCTCGACAAGAACGGGCTGACCGTTCCCGTCTCGGGTCAGGATGCCTCGATCGCCGGCCTGCAGAACGTGCTGCTCGGCAAGCAGACCGCGACGGTCTACAAGCCGATCAAGCTCGAGGCGGATGCCGCCATCGAGTTGGCCGGCGCGCTGCTGAACGGCGAGACCCCCTCGGCCGACCAGGAGCTCGAAGACGGCACGCCGTACATCGCGGTCACGCCGCAGCTCGTCGGCCCCGATCAGGTCGTCGACGTGGTCGACGCCGGAGACGCCGATGCTGCCGAACTCTGCGCGGGCGAGGTCGAAGCCGCCTGTGCGCAGTACGGCATCAGCGGCTAGCAGAACAGGTTCCGGAGGCCTCGGAGCACGTCCGAGGCCTCCGGATCCATTCGCGCCCCGCATGGGGGCAGGTGTCACACTGTGATCAGGACAGCGCCGTCTGAAAGGAACCCGGCATGGATGCGCCCATCATCGAACTGACCGACGTCGTCAAGAGCTTCGGCCCGGTCAGCGTACTCAAAGGCGTCGGGTTGAAGGCGTACCCCGGCAAGGTCACCGCACTCGTCGGCGACAACGGCGCCGGAAAGTCCACCCTGATCAAAGGCCTCGCCGGCGTGCAGCCCTACGACGGCGGCACGGTGCGATTCGACGGCGAGGAGGTCACGCTCCACGCTCCGCGCGACGCCGCCCGCCTCGGCATCGAGGTCGTGTACCAAGACCTCGCGCTGTGCGAGAACCTCGACATCGTGCAGAACATGTTCCTCGGCCGTGAAGAGACGGAGTTCAGCACGTTCGACGAGGGGCGCATGGAGCGCCAGGCATCCGACACGCTCCGCTCGCTCTCGGTACGCACCGTCAAGTCGGTGCGGCAGAAGGTGTCGTCCCTCTCGGGCGGGCAGCGGCAGACGGTCGCGATCGCACGCGCGGTGTTGAAGAAGGCCCGGGTCGTGATCCTCGACGAACCCACCGCCGCCCTGGGCGTCGCGCAGACCGAACAGGTGCTGAACCTCGTGAAACGACTCGCCGAGCAGGGCGTCGCCGTCATCATCATCAGCCACAACCTCGCCGACGTGTTCTCCGTCGCCGACCACATCAACGTGCTCTACCTGGGCCAGATGGTCGCTTCGCTCGACACCCAGGAGACCACGAGCGACGACGTCGTCGGCTACATCACCGGCACGAAGACGACAGCAGGAGCGAGCGCATGAGCACGCAGAAGACCGTGCCCACCTCCGAGGTCGCGCCCGAGCCCATCATGAGCGACCTCATCGGCAGCGGCCAGGAGGGCGACGTCGGCGACCAGGTGCGCGCCTGGTGGCAGCGTGTGCGCGGCGGCGAGATGGGTGCGTTGCCCGCGGTCGGCGGCTTCATCGTGCTGAGCATCATGTTCTCGCTGCTCAGCCCCTTCTTCCTCACTGAGCGCAACTTCGCGAACCTGATGACCCAGGCCGCCACCCTCGTCATGCTCGGCATGGCGCTCGTCTTCGTCATCCTGCTCGGCGAGATCGACCTGTCTGCGGGCGTGACCGCCGGCGTGACGATGTGCATCTTCATCGTGCTCGTCAATGTGCAGGGCTTCAATTGGATCCTCGCCCTCGTGATCGCCTTCGCGTGCGGTGTCGCGATCGGCACGTTCATCGGGTTCTTCGTCGCGAGGGTCGGTATCCCGTCATTCGTCGTGACCCTGGGGCTCTTCCTCGGCCTGCAGGGCCTCGAGCTCATGATCATCGGCTCGGGCGGCCTCTACCGGGTGCAGATCCCCGAGATCCTCGCCATTCAGAACAGCAACATGCCGCCGTGGGCCGGTTGGGCGATGCTCGTCGTGATCCTCGCGGTCTCGGCAGCGACCTCGTTCTGGGATCGGGCACGCCGGGCCCGCGCCGGCGTTCCGAACCGCACGATCGCGCTCGTCTGGGTCAAGCTCGGTGTCACCGCCGCGCTCGGTGGCACTGTCGTGTCCATCCTCAACCAGGACCGGGGGCAATCGGTGCGCGCGGTCGAGGGCGTGCCCATCGTCGTGCCGATCGTGCTCGCGATCCTGTGGGTCGGCACATTCGTGCTCGACCGCACCCGCTACGGCCGCTACATCTACGCGATCGGCGGCAACGCCGAGGCCGCACGCCGTGCGGGCATCAAGGTCGTGTTGATTCGCTGGACCGCGTTCATCGTGTGCTCGACCCTCGCGGTCGTCGCGGGCCTCTTCTCCATCAGCAAGGTCGGGTCGGTGGATGCCGCGGCCGGACGCGACCTCGTTCTGAGCGGCGTCGCGGCGGCTGTCGTCGGCGGGGTCAGTCTCTTCGGCGGACGCGGACGCCTCCTCCACGCCGCCATCGGCGCGCTCGTCATCGCGGTGATCACGAACGGGCTCGGCCTCCTGAACCTGCCGGCCGGCGTCAACTACGCGGTCACCGGGGGCGTGCTCATCCTCGCGGCCACGGTCGACGCGGTCTCACGTCACCGCGCAGGCGGTGCGATCCTCCGCACCTGATCCGACCCGGCTCGAGCTAGATGGTGTCCTGACGTGGGAAGACGACCTTCTCGACGATGATGATGAGCGACGCCGCGACGGGGATCGCGACGAGCGCGCCGAGTACGCCGCCGAGCGTTCCGCCCGCGACAGCGGCGATCACCACGAGCGCGCCGGGCACGGCGACCGCGCGGCTCATGATGCGTGGGCTCAACACGTAGGCCTCGACCTGCATGTAGATCAGGTAGTAGATCGCTGCGGCGAGCGCAGTCGTCGGCGACGCCGCGAACGAGACCAGGGAGATGATGACCGCGCCGCTGAGCGTACCGATGAGGGGCACGAGCGAGAAGAGGAACGCGACGAACGCGAGCAGAATCGGCGCCGGCGCCCCGATGATGGAGAGGTAGATGAGGCTCAGCACGCCGTTGATCGCACCGAGGGTGACCTGGCCGATGACGTAGCGGCCGACCGAACTCGTGATCTCCTCGGACACGTCGCGGAAGGCGCCGCGCGAGGTCGCGGGCACGAATCGCGCCGCGTACCGCTTCATCGAGTCGAGGGAGGCGAGGAAGTACAGGGTGAGGATCAGCACGATCGTCGCGCCCGTGAACCCGCCGGCGATGCCGGCACCGACGGCGAGGATGCCGCCGCCGAGAGAGCCCAGGTTCGCGGGGTCGGCGAGCCACTTCCCGGCTGACTCGATCGCGTCCTGGATGGCGTGCTCGCTGCCGCCGATGGTGTTCAGCCACGCCACGAAGTCGCTGTTCTGCACGTTCTTGAGGATGTCGTCCCAGTTGTTGACGATGTTCGTGGTCTGCTCGACGACGATCGGCACGATCGTCGCGATGAGTCCGACGAAGATTCCGATCACCCCGACGAACACGATGAGGATCGCGACCCATCGCGGCATCCCGCGCCGTTGCAGCCAACTCACGATGGGATCGAGGCCGAGCGCGAGGAAGAGCGCGAGCGCCACGTAGAGGATGACCGTGCCCAGCTCACCGAGGATGCTGCCGAGGAGGATCGCGAGCAGCACGCCGAGCGCGCCCACGAAGCCGATGCGGAACGCGCGGATCTTCAGCTCGGGCGCTCGGGAGTCGCCGCTGGTCGTGATCTGCGTCGTGGCGGGCGTCGTCGCCGTTGCCGGCGCCGGTTCCGGCGCCACTCGCTTCGTTCGGATCCGCATGAGTCCGACGGTAGCGGCAAGGTGCCCGGCGTGCACACGGTTGACCCGGCGAGTTCGATCCGGTAGGGCGGCCCGACCGTGGCTGCATCACGCGATTCCGGGCGCCGCCGGAAATGCGAGCGCCCACGTCGACGACGTCGGGCCCCGCGCGGTGAGCGACCCCCCGCCGAAGCGCCTGAGCCGTACTCTGGGGGTGGGTCGTTCGACTCCGGCCCGATGGGGGCAGGCATGTCGACCGGTTCCATCATTCTCGGCGTGATCGGCGTCACGATCGTGACGATCCTCTTCATGGTGGTGCTCGCGGCGCTCTCCAGGCGATTCCTCGGTGCGCAGATCGGCACCGTGCGCATCATCATCGCCGGCCTCGTCGCGCTCGGCGCAGAGCTCGGTTTCGAGTCCCAGTTCGTCTGGTACGCCGACGGGGCCACGCTCGCGCTGGCGCCGATCCAGCTCGGCATCATCGTGCTCGTCGCCATCGGCTTCCTCGTGCTCGCCGAGCTCATCGTGCCGAGCGGCACGGTGCCGCGACCAGATCGATGGATTTCCGAGCTGCAGCACAGCATCGTTCGCGGTCGCCGGTACTCCGAGGTGACTCGCATCGCCGTGAAGAACGGCCTCGTTCCGTTCAGACCCGACCACGCGCGCACGCGTGCGGCCGAAGAGGCCCGAAGCGCTCACGCACGGGCGCTCCGGGTCTCGCTCGAAGAGGCGGGGCCGGTATTCATCAAACTCGGCCAGATGCTCTCGACCCGTAGCGAGCTGCTGCCTCGCGAGTACCTCGCCGAGCTCGCGCTCCTGCAGCAGAACGTGCCCCCGGCCCCGTGGAACGAGATCGATGCGCTCATGCACGAGGAGCTCGGCGCACGGGCAGACGACGCCTTCGCCGAGTTCGCGCACGAGCCGTTGGCCGCGGCATCGATCGGGCAGGTGCACTGGGCCCGACTCACCTCGGGGCAACTCGTGGCCGTCAAGGTGCAGCGACCGGGCATCATCCCCGGCGTCGAGCGCGACCTCGACATCGTGCTGCGCATCGCCCGCAAGCTCGAAGACGACACCGAGTGGGGTCGTACGCTCGGCCTGCGCGCCGTGGCCGCGACCTTCGCCGACTCGCTCCGCGCCGAGCTCGACTACCGTTCCGAGGCGGCGAACATGGCCGCGATGGAGTCCACCCAGGCGCGGCATCCCGAGAGCGAGCGCCTCACGATCCCGCACTGCTTCCGCGAGCTGTCGACGGCGCGCGTGCTCGTCATGGAGTTCATCCCTGGTCGAGCGCTCAGCGACGACGACGGCACGCGCCCTCCGGAAGTGCAGAAGGCGCAGGCGTGGCGGCTCTTCCACTCGCTCATCACCCAGGTGATCGACGACGGCGTCTTCCACGCCGACCTGCACCCCGGCAATGTGATGCTGCTCGAGGACGGCGGCCTCGGCCTCGTCGATTTCGGATCCGTCGGGCGCCTCGACTCCGAGCTGCGCGCGAGCATCGGCGAGATCCTCATGGCGTTCTACCGCGGTGACGCTCGTGCGATGAGCGATGCTCTGCTGGGTCTCGTCGAACTGCCCGACGACGTCGACGAGTTCGTGCTGCGGCGCGAGATCGGCTCGTTCATGGTCTCCCGGCTCGGCCCGGGGGCGGCGCTCGACTCGACGATCGTCGCCGACATGACCCGCCTCCTCGCGGAGAACCGACTCGCCATCCCGGCCGAACTCGCCGGCGCCTTCCGAGCGGTCGGCATCACCGAGGGCACGCTGCGGGAGCTCGACCCCGAATTCGACTTCTTGGCCGCCGCGAGCGGACTCGCGAAGGAGCGCATCTCCGATTCCGTCCGGCCCGGTTCGGTGAAGGATGCGGTCGTCGACGAGATCGGCACGCTGCTGCCGATCCTGCGCCGTATGCCGCAGCGCTTCGATCAGATCGCGGGCTCGCTCGCGAACGGTCGCCTCAAGGTCAACGTGCGTCTCTTCGCCGATCACCGTGATCGCTCGCTGTTGCGCTCACTCGTCAATGAGGTGGTGCTCGCGTTCCTCGCGGGCGTGCTCGGCGTGATGGCGGCGATGCTGCTGGTCAGCGACGACGGCCCGCAGGTCACCGAGACGCTGAGTCTGTACCAGATCTTCGGGTACCTGCTCGTCGTGGTGTCGGCGCTGTTCGTGCTGCGCGTGCTGTTCGACGTGTTCCGGCGTCGGCGCGAGTAGCGCGAAGCATGCATCGAGACACAGGTACCGTCTCGAGAGCTTCGCTGTGCTCGCTCATCGACGAACGATCAAGCGGATGCCCCGGGGCATCCGCTCGACCTCAGAACTGCGCGACGATCCGCTCGACGAACCAGAACATGCCGATCGCCGCGACGATCGCCCCGGCGACCAGCGTGGCCGGGTTCGCCGCCGGCGTGCGGCGAAGCAGCACGAGCAGCGGGAACGCGATCGCGATGATCGCCAGCTGCACCGCCTCGATGCCGAGGTTGAACGCGAGGAGGGAGCCGAGCAGCTCCCACGACCACTGCTCGTCGATGCCGAGCGCGCTCGCGAAGCCGAGCCCGTGGAGGAGTCCGAATGCGAAGACGACGGGCATGCGGAAGCGCGCCGGCACGTCGCGTCGGAAGAACACGGCGACGGCGGCCGCGACGATCGACAGGGCGATCACGGGTTCCACGATCGCGGCGGGCACGCTGACGAAGCCCATGCCCGCGAGCAGGAAGGTCACGCTGTGCGCGACGGTGAACGTCGTGGCGGTCACGATGATGCCGCGGAGGCTGCGGGCGCCGAGCAGCAGAGCGACGAGGAACAGGATGTGGTCGAGGCCGAACAGCAGATGCTCGGCGCCGAGCACGAAGAACTCACCGAGGTGCGGTGCCGCGGCACCGAGTTCGATCGTCGGCGAATCTGCCTTCAGCAGCCCGCTGCCGGCGACGTCGCCGAGATCCCACGTCACGAGCGTCTCGGTATCGTGCACGAACCCCTCGATGTCGGGGAACAGCGCACTCGACGCGGAGAGTGTCGCCTCCGTGCCTCCGCCGCAGTCGGCGGTGTAGTGGAGCACGGCGAACGCCCGGTCGTTCCGGTCGCGGATGCCGCCGGCACCACGTGGCTCGAGCACGCACCGATCACCGTCGGCGTCGATCGCGAACCGCTCGGTCACGTACTCGTCGACGGCGTCGGCGTTCTCGGCCAACTGCTCGATCTGCTCGTCACGATCAGTGGCCTCGTACGCCTCGGCGTACAGCCACGCCGATTTCATGAGCAGGTCGTACTCGAGCTCCAGCTCGACGACGACCGTCGCGCCCGAGCGCTCGACGTCGGCGGCGGCTGAGGTCGTGGCGTCGTGCGCGGCGGCCGGCGCTGCCGGCAGCATGACCGGGAGCACGACGGCGAGCAGGATGGTGCCGATCGCCGCCGCGGTCCGAGCGAACGGACCACGGCGGCGGGGTTGGTCGTACGTCATCCGGCTGCTGGCTCACTCGGCTGGAAGTACGGGAAGAGGGGCGAGCCCTCGTCCCACACGCCGGGCTTGCCCGTGGCATCCTTCGTGATGAACACCGCCGGCTCCGAGGCGGTCTCGCCGCCGCCCGCCGAGCGCGCGGTGACGATCCACCCGTACGCGTTGCCTGGCTTGCGCTTCGGCCAGTCCACCGTGGCAACCTCGCCGGAGGCCACGGTCGCCTCGCCGATCACCGCGGTCGGCGCGTAGATGGCGACCGAGTCGGTCTGGAAGCTCGTCGTGCGGCTCGTGAGGTCGACCGGCAGCACCATGTTGTCTTCGGTGCCGTCGTAGCGATGCCGGTCGTCGTACTCGGTCGCACCGAACTCGTCGAGCAGCGGCGAGTAGGTGTCGACGTTCATGATGCCCCGGTCGACGTCGAACTGGAGGAGCCGAAAGAAGCTCGCGCCGAACTGCAGCTGGTCGGTCGGCTGGTAGCCGCCGATCTCGGTGAGACCGAGCCGGTCGGCTGCGACCGTGTAGAACTGGTAGTCCGCGAGCAGCTCGACGACCCCATGATCGATCTCGCCGACGTGCGGCTTCACGTTGGTACCGACGCCGTGCTCGTGGCCCGCGAGGATCAGGAACACGTTGGCGTTCTCCTTCACCACCGTGTTGTACAGCATCGAGCCGTCGGGCGCGGAGAACGGCGCGTTCCGACCATCGGGCTGGGTGCTCGGCGCGAGGTAGTCGTGCGAGAGCAGGATGCCGTTGCGGCCGGGGAACTGCGCGAACACGTTGCTCGCCCACTCGGCCTCTTCACGCGTCACGCCGTACGAGAGGCCGACCACGACGAAGTCGAGGCCGCCGGCCGAGAACAGGTCGTAGTGATTCTGGTTGTCGCCCTCCTGCCACGGTCCGCCGTACTCGGCCTGCTCCCAGCCGGTTGCGGCGGCGCTGTAGCGGTCGGGACCGTAGTAGCGGTTGAAGATCGCCTCCGCGCCGTTCTCGGTGCCCGACTGGTTGTCGTGGTTGCCCGCGATGACGCCGTTCGGAATGCCGGCGCCGTCGAGCACGCCCTGCTGCTTCGACGACACTTCGAACTCGCCGACGACCTGCTGCGCGAGCTCCTCGGTAGCCGGCTTGCGGATGTTGTTCTCGATGATGTCGCCGGTGTGCGCGACATACGAGATCTTGCGCGACTCGGCGTTCTCGGCGATCCAGTCGACGACGCCGGAGTACGCCGACTCCCAGACTGCGCGCTCCTCGGGCGTCTCCTGCTCGACGGCGCCCTCCGAGATGTACTGGGTATCGGTGAAGTGCGCGATCGAGAAGTCGTAGCTCGCGGGATCGGCGAATCCGTTGGGGTCACCCGCGACGAGGTCGTCGGCGAACGGATCCTCGCCGGTGACCATGACGTGCACTCGCCGTCCATCGAGGTAGCGGTCGTCGACATCGGCGGTGAGCACCGTGTCGCCTTCGGCTGCGCCGCGGGCGCTGCTCAGCACGTCCCAGGTACCGGCCGCGACGTTCCAGGCCCGAAGCGACGCGAGACGGTCGGGGTCGATGATGCCGGCCCACCGCAGCACCGGCGCCCGCACATGGCCCTTGACCATCACGTCGAAACGCTGGAATGCGACATCGCGCGATGCTTCGGTGTCGAGCGTGAGTCCGTCGCCCGGCTCGAGGGGCGATGGGCCGTGGACCTTCTGCTCGCCTTCGACCTGCAGCGTCGTCGGCACACCGTCGGAGGTGCCTTGCCAGACCTGGTTCGGGGTGAGGATCTCAGCCTCCGAGAACGTCGCAGTGACCTCGCCGCCATCGGGCTCGGCGACGCGTGCCGAGAGACTGACGGTGTCACCGATATCCGTGGCGCCGGAGGCGGGGGCCAGCTCGACCGGGACATCCGGAATGCCGGCGGAGGTGAAGACGATCTCACGAGTGGCCGCAGTGCCGAGCCCGTCGACCGCGGTCACCGCGATCGTGTGCTCGCCGGCGCTGAGGCCGGGCCCGATGGGCTCGGCGAGCGCCACGGCGGTGCCGTCGAGCGTGACCTCGGGTCCCGACAGGATTCCGGAGGCGTCGTCGATCTGCACGTCGAGGGCCACCGTCGAAGTGATGGTCTCACCGGCCGCGGGAACGCTCGACACCACAGCGGGGCCGGAGTTGTCGGTGACGAACGCACGCGTCGCCACCTCGCCGGTGGTGGATGCCGCGGCGATCGTGTGCTCGCCGTCGGCGAGGGTCGTCGTGTCGAGATCCGCCCGAAGCCCCTGCTGCGACCCGTCGACCGAGAACTCGAAGCCGGCCCCCTGGAGCAGGTTGGGGTTCGTGCCGCAGCTGCCGTCGCCCATGGCGTACGACGGCTTCAGCCCGATGCCGGCCGCAGTGCCGACTGCCGGTGTCAACGCGAGCTTCGAGATCGTGAAATCGTCGAGATTCACGCCGCACGCCGAGTCCACGCCGCCGAGCACGAGCTCGATGGTGTTGGCGCCCGGCCGCAGCCATTCGTTCGGGAAGACCACGTCGACGCGACTGCTGACGTAGTCGCCGCCGAGCTCCTGCTTCATGCCGTTCACGAGCAGGTAGCTGCGGTAGCGCGCCTCGATCGAGTTCGACCCGACGTTGAAACTGAGCGCGGCGTCGCCCGACCCGAGCGTCGGTACGGCCCCCACCTCGGCGTCGTCGACGGTGAGGGAGGCGACGCCGCCGTCGGCACCGACCGGTTGCGTCGCGAAGATCTGCTGCACGCCCTTGGCGATCGTGCCATCGGCGGGTGTCACGGATGGCGCCCCGGCCGGTGCGTTGTTCACGGTGACGGTGCTCGTGGCGCTCGCGCCCGACGCGGTGGTCGCCACGATCGCGTGCTGGCCGTTCTCGACGGTCGTCGTGTCGAGCTCGGCGGCGAGTCCGGTCGTGCCCTGGGGGTCGCCGAGCACGAAGAACGAGAGCTCGGCGTCGAGGCGCAGCGAGGTGTTCGACCCGCAGTTGCCGTCGCCGAAGGAGTAGCTGTACTCGTTCTCTTCGCCGTCGGCGATCTCACCGAGCAGCTCGAGGCCGATGTTCGAGAGCACGAAGTCGTCGTGGTTGGTCCCGCACGATGTCTCGATCGTGCCCGTGACGAACTCGATCGAGTTCTCACCCTGCACGAGATATTCGTTCGGGATCTCGAGGTCGACCCGCTCGTCGACGATGTCCCCGAGGTCGATGCGGTGGTCGCCGTTCACGAGCACGTGGTTGCCGTAGCGGGCCTCGGCCCCGTTCGACCCGACGTCGAAGCGCAGGTACGAGACGCCGACCGTCGACGTCGCGTCGAGTTCGGCGCCGTCGAGCGTGAGGCTCGTGACGTCGTCATCGACGACGACCGGGGTCGACGCGATCGTCGCGACGCCCTCGAGGAACGCGCCGGATGCCGGAACGAGTTGCGGTGGCGACGCCGGCGGTTGCGGCGGCTTCGGCGTCGGCTTGGGCTTGGGTTTGGGCTTGGGCTTCGCGGTAGCAGCTGTCGCTGCGGTCGTATCGGCGACTGCGGCAGCGACGGTGCCTGCGGACGGCGCGACGACCGCGGCCTGCGCCGGAGCCGGAGCGGTCACCAGCCCTCCCCCGAGCACCGCGGCGATCGCCAGGGCGATCACCCCCGTCGATGAACCGCTGACCCTGCCCCGCGTGTTCCTCCACCGCATACCCGTACACCCTCTCTGGCGTCGCCGTACCCGACCTCGCAGCATCCGCGAGGTGATCCCGGTCAAACGCTGGCGGGGCAGGGTGAACAATCGGGGTTCGCAAGCCGACGAGTCAGCGACGGAATGCCGAACGGTCGCGGTCACTTGCTCAGCGCAGCCCAGCCGCCGGCATGACCTCGCCCTCGAGCGTGCGCACCCAACGGTCCCCCGTCGCCCTGAACTCCGCATGCGTCGCGAACCGGTAGTGGTAGGCGCGGGCGCGTACCCAGCGAGGCGGAGCCCCGTCGAACGGGTCGTGCGCGAGCAGCGCGAGCGTCGGGGCATCCGCTTCGAGCAATCGCAGGAGGAAGACCTCGAACCACGGTTCCCACATACGCCCCAGCGGCAGGAACCACATGAGCCAGTCGAGCCGCAGATGGTACGGAGCCCACTGCCGCGGCACGGCGCTCAGCGCTCCGGGTTTGCCCTTGAAGCCGTACTCGCGCCAGTCGGCGTCGTCGTCGGGGTCGCCTTCGAGCGTGCCCTCGACGACGATCTCTATGCGCCGCTTCGTCACCGTGCCGAACGCACCGTAGGCGTTCACGAGCATCCAGCGGTTGAACGACGCGTTCATGAGCTGACGGCGCGAGAAGAGGTTCTTGATCGGCCAGAAGCTCAGCACGACGAGCAGAGCGGATGCCGCGAGCACCACGATCGCCCACCAGAGCGGCGTCGCCGCGGCATCCGTGCCGAGCTCGGCCGGAATCGCCGGGATCAGCCAGTGCCAGGCCGAGTCGGTGATGGCGGATGCCGCGAGCACGACCGTGATCCAGTTGAGCCACGCGAAATTGCCGGTGACGATGAGCCAGAGCTGCGTGAGGATGACGATCGCCGCAGCCGCCCCGCCCACGGGCCCCGGCACGAACAGCAGGAACGGCACGATGAGCTGCGCGAAGTGGTTGCCGAGCACCTCTCCGCGATGGAACCACGCGGGCAGCAGGTGGGCCTGGCGACTCAGGGGGTTCGGCATGGGCTGCGTCTCGTGGTGGTACATGAGCGCGGTGAGGTCGCGCCACTCGCGCCCGCCGCGGATCTTGATCATGCCGGCACCGAATTCGAGGCGGAACACGAGCCACCATACGGCGACGATGATCGTGACGGGCGGCGGCGACTCGTTCGAGCCGAGGAACGCGACCGTGAAGAGCGCCTCGCAGAGCAGCATCTCCCAGCCGAAGCCGTAGAAGGTCTGGCCGACGTTCACGATCGAGAGATAGCCGATCCAGAGCGCGAGGAAGACGAGCATCGGCAGCCACGGCGGGCCGAGCTGTGGAAGCCCGAGCACGACGGATGCCGCGAGCACGAGCCCCACGACGGCGAGCGCCACGAGCCGCCGGTCGGTGTACCCCCAGCGGAAGAGGCTCGGCCCGCGCAAGCGCGGCGCGAGGCGGAGCAACTCGGGCACGGGCAGGAAGCCGTGCTCGCCGAGGAGCGCCCGGAACTGGTTCAGCGTCGACAGGAACGCGACGAACGCGAGCGCGCCGACGCCGCGCTGCAACACTTGGCGCGCAACCTCGTAGTCGCGCGCGTCGAACCAGTCGAGCCAGTCCACACCCTCACGCTACGCCCGCCATCGTTCGTCGAGTAGCGCCCGACGAAGGAGGACGCGTATCGAGACGCCCCCGAGAAAGGTCTCGATACGCTCGCTTCGCTCACTACTCGACCAACGAATGCCGTGCCCGCCACCGCTCGTCGAGTAGCGCCCGACGAAGGAGGACGCGTATCGAGACGCCCCCGAGAAAGGTCTCGATACGCTCGCTTCGCTCACTACTCGACCAACGAATGCCGTCCCCGCCACCGTTCGTCGAGACACCCCCCGACGAATGCCGTGCCCGCCACCGCTCGTCGAGTAGCGCCCGACGAAGGAGGACGCGTATCGAGACGCCGCCGAGAAAGGTCTCGATACGATCGCTTCGCTCACTACCCGACCAACGAATGCCGTCAGCGGATGCCGAAGCGCTCGCGCAGTGCGAGCTTCGCCGCGAACCAGCCGTTCATGCCGTGCACGGCCGGCCCGGGCGGTGTCGCGCTCGAGCAGAGGTAGACGCCGTCGACCGGCGTGCGCCACGGCGCGGTCGAGACGACCGGCCGTTTCACGAGTTGCGCGAACGTGAGCTCACCGGCGTAGATGTCGCCGCCGAGGTAGTTCGGGTTGTACCGCCCGATCTCCGCCGCCGAGCTCGCCGCGGAGGCGAGCACGACGTCACGGAATCCTGGAGCGAACCGCTCGACCTCGGCCGTCACGAGTTCGGTCGCGTCGAGCGTCGAGCCGGCCGGCACGTGCGTGTACGCCCAGAGCACGTGCTTGCCCGCCGGCGCACGGCTCGGGTCGACGACGGTCGGCTGGGTGACCAGCACGTACGGATGTCGCGCCGCCCCGCCGCCCGCACCTCCGGCCGGCAGCCCGGGCTGGAAGCCCCGCGACACCGCGTTCTCGGCCGCGGCGATCTCGGCCCTGCTGCCGCCCAGGTGCACCGTCGGCGCGAGCCCGACCTCGGCATTCGCCCACGGCACCGGGTCGCTCAGCGCGAAGTCGACCTTCGCGACTCCCGATCCGTAGCGGTAACGACGCAAGGCGCGCGCGTATCGCACGGGAAGCTCGGCCGTGAAGAGCAGCTCGGGCGAGGTGTCGAGCAGCACCGCGCGCGAGCCCGCCACCTCCGAGAGGGAGGTCACCGCGGCATCCGTCACGATCTCACCGCCGCGCGCGACGAGCTCGTCGGCGAGCGCGTCGGCGATCACCTGAGATCCGCCGACGGGCAGTCCCCATCCGACGCCGTGCCCGTGCATCGCGAGCAGCAGGCCCGCGCCCGCCGAGGCGAGCGAGGGCATGCCGCCCGCGGCATGCGAAACGGTCCCCGTGAAGAGGGCGGGTGCGACGTCGTCGCGGAAGCGCGTGTTCCATGCCGCTGTGCCCTGCTCGAGGGCGCGCAGCCCGAATTGCACGGCGGCGATCGGGTCTCGTGGCACACGCAGCAGTTGCGATCCCGTGAAGTCGACGACGCCGCGACTCCGCGCGAGAAGCGGCGCGATCAGCTGCCGCCACGCCGGTCCGTCGCGGCCGAGGCCCTCGACGGTTCGGTCCAGATCACGCCAGGCGAGGCCGGCTCGGCCTCCGTCGAGCGGGTGCGCGTACGACAGCTCGGGCACGATCCACTCGATGCGATCGAGCAGACCGAGCTTCTTGAATACCGGCGAGGCGAGTCCGGCCGGATGCACCGCCGAACACACGTCGTGCCGGAACCCGGGCAGCGTGAGCTCGGCGGTGCGCAGCCCGCCACCGATCGTGGGCGCGGCCTCGAGCACGCGCACCGAGAGCCCGGCGCGGGCGGCGAGCACGGCGGCGACGAGCCCGTTGGGCCCGCTGCCGACGACGGTGACGTCGGTCATGCGCTCAGGTCGATCATGCGACACGTCATGGGTCAGAACGAGTTGAGATAGACCCACGGCAGACGATCCATCATGAGTCGGTGCCGGTTGCCCTCGGCGTCGGGGGCGTCGTCGGGTACGGCCGGCTCGCGATCGCGGATCTCCTGCTCGTCGGCGTACTCGTCGTCCTCCTGCCACACGATCGTCGATCCGCCGTGCCTGACCTTCGCCACGTACGGTCGCACCTCGCCACTGCGCAGTTCGGCGAGCGCTTCGTCGACGGATGCCGCGTGCGCCAGGCCGTGCAGGGTGACCCAGGTGGGCGGCCAGAGCGTCATCGAGCCGGCGGTGTGGCGATCGAGTGCGTCGACCGGGCGCAGCCACTCGGCGGCGGCGACCTCGTCGGGGGCGAGTCGCAATTCGCCGTCGGGCACCCGCACTGCGAAGAAGGTCGTGGTGAGCTGCTTGGGTGCGCCCTTCGGCGGCGTCCAGTGCGAGAACGGCACGAGCTCGGCGGGGTCGAGCACGAGGCCGACCTCTTCACGCGTTTCGCGCACGGCGGCGCGGCGAGCGGCGTCGATTCCGTCGATGGGGTCCCCAGCGGCATCCGTGTCGTCGACTGCGCCACCCGGGAAGACCCACGCACCGGCGAACGAGCCGCGATCGCGGGGCCGCTCGGCGAGGAGCACCTCGAGCCCGCGCTCGCCGTCGCGCAACAGCACGACGGTCGCAGCCGACCCGGTGGTCGCCGGGGCGGTCAAGGATTCGAGATCGCTGTCCATGCCCTCAGACTAGGCCGCGGAGTGCGATGGCGCACCGCTCGCCTACGCCCCCGCCGAGCCGCGGGATACACTGCCCGGATGGATCAGGATGCCGGCCCCGGTGAGCGCGTGTCGACGTTCGCCCGGCTCGTGCTCGCGCCCAACGCCGGGCCGATGACCCTCGATGGCACCAACTCCTACGTGCTGCGAGCGCCGGGTTCGGCGGGTGTCGTCGTCGTCGACCCGGGCCCTGCCGACGCCGCGCATCTCGCGGCGCTCGCGAGCACCGGCCCCGTCGAGCTCGTGCTCGTCACGCACCACCATGCCGATCACACCGAGTCGCTCGAAGCGTTCCATGCGATGACGGATGCCCCGGTGCGCGCGATCGACCCGGCTCTCTGCCTCGGCGGGGCGCCGCTGGCCGACGGCGAACGCATCCACGCCGCCGGACTCGAGATCGAGGTGATCGCGACCCCCGGCCACACGGCGGACTCGGTGTGCTTCGCCCTCCCCGCCGACGTCGTTGCAGGTGAGACTGCGGTCGCGCCTGCCGGCCCGACCGGAACCGTGCTCACGGGCGACACGATCCTCGGCCGCGGCACGACGATCATCGCCGATCCCGACGGCGCCCTCGGCCCTTACCTCGACTCGCTCGAACGCCTGCGTGCCGCCGGCATGCCGGGGCCCGTGGGGGTGCTGCCCGGTCACGGACCCGCACTCCCCGACCTCGCCGCGATCTGCGATGCCTACCTCGCGCACCGCGCCGAGCGACTCGAGCAGGTGCGCGCCGCCCTCCGCACGCTCGGGGCCGGCGCCTCGGCGGGCGCCGTCACCGACCTGGTCTACGCAGACACGGATGCCTCGGTGCGAGGTGCAGCCGAGGCATCCGTTCGAGCGCAATTGGCCTACCTGCGCAGCGCCGGCTGACTCAGGCGGCCCGCGCGGGGGTCAGGCGACGAGTGCGAGGCCCGCGTTCCAGCCGACCTTCTCCTGCACGGCGAGCGTGAGCTGCAGGAAGCCGATGGACTCGAGTTCGCGCGCCCGCGAGAGGCGGCCCGCGTCGACCGCCACCACGCCGCCCGCCCGCACGACCTCGGCGAGTGCCTGCTTCGCGGCGTCGTCGTCGCCGGCGATGAGCACGGTGGTGGGGTTCGAGCCGACCGACCTCGATGCCAGGGTGGCGGCGAAGTTCGTGTTGAAGGCCTTGAGCACCTTCGAGTCGGGCAGAGCGGCGGAAAGCTCGCTCGCCGAGGAACCGTCGGCCGGCACGACGAGTCCGTCGAAGGTCTCGAAGTTCAGCGGGTTCGTGATGTCGACGACGATCTTGCCGGCGAGTTCGGCGCCGCGTGCGGCCACGATCTCGGCGAGGGCGGGGTGCGGCACGGCGAGCACCACGATGTCGCCGGTGATCGGCTCGGCTGTGTCGCGGCCGACGTACTCGACGGTGTTTCCCCCAGCGGCCACGATGCCTCCGATGGCCGTACCCATGTTGCCGTTTCCGATGATGCTGACGGTCGTCATGTTGATCCTCTCGGCGCCGTTCGACGCGATTACTTGTTCCGACAACTATCACCATACGCGCCATCAGTTGTTGCGTCAACTAATGCGATAGACTCCCAGCATGACGGATGACACCCGGTGGCTCGCCTCCGAAGAATCCGCCGCGTGGGTGCGCCTCGTGGCGCTCGCCGAGCTGCTCCCCGGCGCCCTCGACGCGCAACTGCTCCGCGACGCGGGGCTCACTCACTTCGAGTACGCCGCCCTCATGGCCCTCGCCCAGGCGCCCGGCCGCACCATGCGCATGACCGCACTCGCCTCCGCCACGAACGCGACGCTCCCCCGACTCTCCCACGTCGCCCGTCGGCTCGAGGAGCGCGGCCTCATCGAGCGCTTCCCCTGCCCCGAAGACCGCCGGGCGACGAACGCCAAGGTCACCGATGCGGGTCTCGCACTGATCGCCGAGGCCGCCCCTGGCCACGTCGAGACCGTGCGAACGAAGGTGCTCGACGCGCTCGCACCCGAGCAGCTCGAACAGCTCTACGACATCGCCGGCGCCGTGCTCGCACGACTCGACCCCGACGGGCGGCTCGCTGCGACCTCATGCCAGTTCAGCGAGGGCCCCGTCACCCCCGCCACCCCCGTCAACTGACCCGCGCCGTTCCGCGCGTCCCTTGACCCACACACTCCCGCGCCCCCATCACTCGCCGATGCGGTCTACCCGCGCATCGAGAGTGCGCTAGATGTCGGAATCCGGCGCCGAAAACGACAGTTGGCGCACTCTCGACGGGCGGCGGGCGCGACGGGCGGCGGGACGACGGGCGCGATGGGCGCGCGGTCGGAGAGTAGTGACGATGTGCGCTCGGGAACGCGTGCTCAGCGCGGCTCGTAGGTGAGGCAGTCGGCGTCGTCGCTCCCGGCCCCGATTCGCACCGACGGCGCGGTGCACTCCAGTGACGAGTTGTGCACGCACTCCGCACGTTGACACGCCCCGACGTGCGTCACGACCTTGTCGAGTCCGCCCTTCTTTCCGAGCGGGATGAACGTGGCGCACTCGGCATCGCCGACGGAGCCGCCGATCGTGACCGCGGCCGCGTGGCAGTGGGAGTGGTCGTTGTAGGAGCATCCGGCCACCGAGCATTCGGCGACGGCGGGCAGTTCGTCGAGCGTCATGCTCATGGTGACCTCCAGTGCGGTGCGCGGCTGTTCGTTGGGGCGATAGTACGCCCGCGCGTGTCGACCGCACAGCATCTCCGGGACGAGTTTCCGCAGATCATCGCCACTTTCTTCTGAGGCGAGGCTACCTATCCACCAGCCGGGCTCGAATGTCGGAGGGGTGCGGGAGGCTGCCTCCATGGCATCCGACGACTTCGAATTCCTCTACGGCGCGTGGCACGTGCGCAACCGCAAACTCCGCGACGTCACCGACCCCGACTGCACCGAATGGGTCGAGTTCGATGCGACCGCCGAGGTGTACCCGATCCTCGACGGCTTCGGTCACATCGACCGCATGAGCGTGCCCGAAGCGCCCGACGGCGGTGCGTTCGAGGGGTTCACGCTGCGCCTGTACGAACCCGCCGCCGATCTCTGGCGCATCTGGTGGAGCTCCACACGGTTCCCCGGAGTGCTCGACACCCCCGTCGAGGGCCGGTTCACCGATGGGCATGGCGTGTTCGAGGCCGACTTCGAACTCCGCGGCGCGCCCGCGCGCGAACGCTTCGAGTGGCTGACGAGCGACCCCGAGCATCCGCACTGGCAGCAGTCGTTCTCGCTTGACGGGGGTGCGAGCTGGCAGCCGCCGAACTGGCACATGCACCTGACGCGCCGCGCGTCGTAACTCAGCACATGCCCTGACACCCGCCTGCCAGAACAACCGCGGCTCGGCTCAGCTCACCCCGGGTCACCCCAGGTCACCGCGAGACGGTGCCCATGCGGCTCGCGATCGGCTTCAGCACGGCCGGCCGCACGGCGAACCAGCCCGCGACCAAGACCACGAGCGAGACCGCGAAGATGCCGAACCCGAGCCACGATGCGTCGTCGCGGCTCGCGTACATCGCATCGAGGTTGCGCAGCGCGCCGGTGGTGAAGACGAGCGTGACGTGCACGATGACGAACACCACGAACACGAGCATCACGGGGTAGTGCACCGCACGCGCGAGCGAAGCCGGGTAGACCCGGTTCAGTCGCCCGGCGCGCTGCGGCCACACCGACGAGAGACGCAGCCCCGTGATCACGGCGAGCGGAGCCACCACGAAGACGATCACGAAGTAACTGAGCAGCTGCAGGCTGTTGTAGTTCACCCACGCGTGCTCGATCGGCCAGTCGAGCGAGGCGAATTGCAACCCTGCCGACACGGCGTTCGGCCAGATGTCGGCGCTCGTCGGCACGATGCGCATCCATTGCCCGGTCGCGAAGAGCGCCGCGATGAACACGATTCCGTTGAGCACCCAGAGCACGTCGACGGCGTAGTGCAGCCAGAGGTAGATGCCGATCTTCCACGGCGGGTTCTTCGTGCGCACGAGACCCTCGTTATTGCGGACCCACCGGGCCGGCGGCCGGCCTCCCTTGCGCAGCAGCAGCCCGGAGCGCACGAGCAGCACGAGGAAGAACCCGTTGAGGAAGTGCTGCCACCCGAGCCACGCCGGAATACCGACGGGCGCGCCCTCGGGCAGCGGGGTCGTGCCCGGGTACCGCGTGATGAAGTCCTGCACCGACGGTTGCGCCCGCAGCCAGATCGCACCGAGCACGACGGCGGCGAGCAGCGTGACCCCGACGAGTACCGCCCAGACGAACGGCAGCCACCCACTGCGCCGACGGGTCGCGTGATGCGCGGTCGGGTCGGTCAGACGGGTCACCGACACATTTTGTCACGAGGGCCGGTGCGACCGCCGACCACTGCGTCCCAGTGGCGCATGGATGCCGCAGCACCAACGCAGTCCGGTGCAGCGGCACCCGGGCAGCGCTGCCCTGAGCGGCTCTGCTCAGGGCAGCTCCGCTCACGGCAGCACTGCTGTGAGCGGCATCCGCCCCACCGGTGACGGCCCGCACGCACGCTGGATGCATGAGCGATAACGACTCCCCACCGATCCAGCCGATCGACGCCGAACTCACGAAGCGGCTCTTCCACGAGCGCATCATCGTGCTCGGCGACAGCCTCGACCAGCAGGTCGGCAACCGGCTCTGCGCCCAACTCATGACGCTTGCGGCCGACGACCAGCGCCGCGACATCCGCCTCTGGATCAATTCGCCCGGCGGCTCGGTCTCGGCCATGCTCGCGATCGCCGACCTCATGCGGTCGATCCCGAACGACGTGTCGACGATCGCCGTCGGCATCGCGGCGAGCGCGGGGCAATTCCTCCTGAGCGCCGGCACGAAGGGCAAGCGGTTCGCACTGCCGCACGCACGGATCCTGATGCACCAGGGCTCGGCCGGCATCGGCGGCACCGCCGTCGACGTCGAGCTGCAGGCCGACGACCTGCGCTACACCCGAGACACGGTGCTCGGCATCACGGCCGAGAACACCGGCCAGCCGATCGAGCGCATCGCCGAGGACTCCTTGCGCGACCGCTGGTACACCGCCGCCGAGGCCGTCGACTACGGCTTCATCGACCGCATCGCCGACGGCTTCGGCGAGATGTTCCCACAGGGACGCGATCCCCAGGTCGGACTGCGGGCGCAGACCGGAATGCGAGTGCCGGCATGAGCAGCTACACGATCCCCTACGTCGTCGAGAAGCGCGGCAACAGCGAGCGTTCGCTCGACGTCTACAGCCGCTTGCTCTCGGACCGCATCGTCTACCTCGGCACCGAGATCGACGACGGTGTCGCGAATGTGCTGATCGCGCAGTTCCTGCACCTGGCCTCGGAGTCGAGCGAGACGCCGATCAGCCTCTACCTGAACTCCCCCGGCGGCTCGCCCGGCGCTGCGCTCGCGGTGTACGACACGATGCGGCACATCCGGCCGGATGTCGCGACGACGTGCGTCGGCCAGGCGGGCGGGCCGGCCGCGGTGCTGCTCGCCGGTGGAGCGAAGGGGCAGCGGGCGATCCTGCCGCACGGGCGGGTCATCCTGCACCAACCGTCGACGCAGGGGCGCGGCACGATCCCCGACCTCATCCTGCACGCCGACGAGGTGGTGCGCGTGCGGGCCGAGCTCGAGGCGGCACTCGCCGCCGACACCGGTCGCGACGCGGCGACGCTCCGGCACGACACCGACCGCGACCTCATCCTGCCGGCGAGCGCAGCGGTCGAGTACGGGCTCGCCGACCACGTGCTGACGACGCAGGTCGAGGTGGCGGCGTCGCGGGGTTACGCGGCGAGCAGGTAGGCGCCGGGCTCGGCGGGCGCGTACAGCCCGCCGGGCATGACGACGGCCAGCGGATGCTCCGCAGCCGCGCCGACCGGATCGACCACGTGGATCGTGTCGACGTGGTCGACTGCGTCGACCACGTCGGCCCGGAAGGCGAACGACGCCTCCACTCGCAGCAGCTCACGCCGCTCGGCTTCGCGTCGCTCGGCTTCCTGCCGCTCGGCGAGCAACGAGCCGACACGGTGCACGACGTCGACGAGCTCGAGTCCGAGCGACTCGGCGACCGAGCCGAGCACCTCTGACGAAGCCTCCTTGCGTCCGCGCTCGATCTCGGAGAGGTACTGCGGCGAGACACCGGCGGTCGCTGCGACCTCCGTCAGGATCCGCTCCTGGCCGAGTCGTTCGCCGCGCAGCACCTCGCCGAGCGCGTGTCGCCACAGTGGCTTCGGTGCATTCGGCTTCGCCGCGTTCGGCCTCGGAGCGCTCGGCTCCGTGGCGCGTCGGTCAGTGGCCCGTGTGAACTCGACGACCTTGCCCATGGCCCGAGGTTAGCCGCGGCATCCGCTCGCCGTCAGGCCGATCCGCTCAGAGCAGAACGCATCGACCCTGCTCGGTCACGCCGGCGGGTTGGCGGGATCGACCGTCTCGATCGTGTCGGCCTCGACGGCGTTGTCGGCATCGAGGTCGTTCGGGTCGTCACCCTGCGATGCTCCGTTCCGGGCGGCGTCTGATTCGGCCGTCTCCGTGTCGTCGGCCGCGTTGCGCTGCTCGGCGTCGAGGTCGTTGGCACTGGTGTCGACGATGCCCCGAGCTTCGTGTCGTCGTGTCGTATCTCGTGGATCGGTCATGATGCCTCCGCGGTAGGGATGCATCCAGCGTGAGCGGGGTCCGCGGCATCCGTCAAGAGCTTGACGTGGCGCCGAATTCGTTCATCGAACTGAGCTACGCCGCTGGCAGCCGCGGGCGCTCTTCACCGTGCGGGTGAGCCCGAACGCCTGCAACTCGATCATGCTCGGCTGAACGCGACGCGCTGCGATGCTGGCGCTCGAGCCCGCCCGCGGGCAGAATGAACCCACTGACGTGGAGGTGCACGATGACGATTGATGCAGTGCTGTGGTCGATTCTCGGAACGTTCATGACGGTCGGCGGGGTGCTGCTCCTCGCGGCACTCTGGTCGCTCATCCGCCGGCCACGCGAGCACTGACCCGGCGCGAGGCCGTGCGCGGCAGCGCTCGCTCAGCCGAGGGCGTCGGCGATCGGCGTGCCGCCGCCGTTGAACCGGATCGTGCGGCGCGCCGTCTGCGCGCGGTGCAGCACTTCGGCTGCGACCGCGGCGACATCCGCTCGGTCGACGGTACGACTCTCGGATGCCTCGGTGTCGATGCGTCCCGTGCCGTCGCCGTCGGTCAACCGGCTGGGGCCGAGAATCGTCCAGTCGAGTGTCGTGGTCGCGAGGTGTTCGTCGGCCGCCGCCTTCGCCTCGGCGTAGGCGTGGAACGAGTTGTCCTCGGGCACCGTGTGGTCGGGCGATTCGAAGTACGACACCATCACGTAACGCCGAACGCCCGCGCGTTCGGCCGCGGTCATCGACCGGATTGCGGCGTCGCGATCGACGGCGTACGTGCGTTCGGGACTGCCGCCGCCGGCACCGGCCGACCAGACCACGGCATCGTGTCCGTGCAGCAGTTCGGCGAGCGTGTCGACGTCGAGCTGCTCGATGTCGGCGACGACCGGGTTCGCTCCGGCCGCCTCGACGTCGGCGGCGTGATCGGCGTTGCGGATGATCGCGTCGACGACGTCGCCGCGATCGGCGAGCAGCCGTTCGAGTTTCAGGGCGACCTTGCCGTGGCCCCCGATGATGATGATGCGTGCCATGTGCAGCTCCTTCACGTCGTGCAGTCCACGCTACCCCCGACACGCGACGACTCGGGCGGCGAGCGATGCCGGTGACGAGCGCGGGTCTGCTGCTGTTCCGCGAGTCACCCGGGCTCGAGGTGTTCATCGCGCATATGGGAGGGCCGTTCTGGGCGCGGAAGCAGGCCGGCGCCTGGTCGATTCCGAAAGGCGAGTACGCCGACGATGAAGCGCCGCTCGCGGCGGCGCAGCGCGAGTTCGCCGAGGAGATCGGCAGGCGAGCGCCCGAGGTCGACGTCATCGATCTCGGCGACTTCCGGTATTCATCGGGCAAGCGCGTACGCGTGTTCGCCGGCCGGGCGCAGGGCTTCGAGATCGCCGAGGTGGCTTCGAACACCTTCGAGCTCGAATGGCCGCCACGGTCGGGCCGGCTGCGCGAGTTCCCCGAGGTCGACGACGCGCGATGGGTGCCCGTCGCCGAGGCGCGCGAACTGCTCGTCGCAGGCCAGCGCCCCGCGCTCGACGCGCTCCGGGCGCACCTCGACGCGCAGCACGAGTGAGCGCGACATCACGGCGATCACGCTCACGGTGTTCAGGCCATCGCGTCGATGATCCCGTCGACCCACTCGGGCACCACGTGGCTCGCGGGGCCGTGCCGCACCTCGTCGAAGAGCATCGTGATCTCGCTCGGTGCGAGGTTCAGCTCGACGGTGCGCGCGCCGTACTCGGCGGCCGTCGAGACGAACCCGGCAGCCGGATACACGGCGCCCGAGGTGCCGATCGCGGCGAAGACGTCGCACGTGACGAGCGCGCGCTCGATGTGGTCGAGCTCGTAGGGCATCTCGCCGAACCAGACGACATCGGGGCGCAGCATCCGCTCGCCGCAGGCCCGGCACTGCGGCCATTCGATGAGGTCGGCCGCGACGGGCGCCCGGCCACCGCAAGCGGCGCAGAGCGTCGAGCCGAGCTCGCCGTGCATGTGCACGACACCGCGTGACCCGGCACGCTCGTGCAGGTCGTCGATGTTCTGCGTGACGATCAAGAGCTCGTCGTCGGGTCGGTCGTCGAGGCGCTGTTCGAGCCGTACGAGCGCGTCATGGGCGAGGTTCGGTGCGACCGTCGCGACCGCGTGTCGTCGCGCATCGTAGAACCGCTGCACGGTGTCGGGGTCACGTTCGAACGCCTCGGGAGTCGCGACATCCTCGACGCGATGGTTCTCCCACAGCCCGCCGGCGTCGCGGAAGGTCGCCACCCCGCTCTCGGCGGAGATGCCGGCTCCGGTGAGCACCACGATTCGCATGCACCCAGTACATCGCACCCGCGTGCGCCGCGCGCGCCGCGCCGGTTCTTCCTCCCCGACCCGCGATCGGCGAGGATGAGGGCGTGCCCGGGCAATCGCTGACCGACATCGCCGAGGAGCTGTACGCGCAGCTGCCCGATGCGTTCACCGCGGCGCGCAACGAGCTGGCGAAGTCGGTCGCCGCCGACGATCGCGAATTGGCGGCCGGCATTCGCGAGCTGCGTCGCCCTTCGCCTGCGGCATGGCTCGTGAATCAGCTCGTACGGCAGCGCGCAGACCAGGTCGACTCGATCATCGATCTCGGTGCCGAACTCCGCGACGCCGGCGACGACCTCGACGCCGGCACGCTCGCGCAATTCGCCCGGCAGCGGCGCCAGCTCGTCTCAGCACTCGCTCGCGACGCCGGCGAGCTCGCCGAGTCGCTCGGCAACCCGGTGCGCAGCCCGGTGCTCGATGAAGTCGCCCAGACGATGCAGGCGGCGATGTCGGATGCCGCTGCCGCCGCTGCCGTGCGCACCGGACGCCTCGTTCGCGGCCTCGAGGCCGTCGGCCGCGAGGTCGATCTCGATGGGGCGGTTGCCGGCGGCGATGCGGATGCCGCGTTGGGCGTGCCCGGCGGCAGCGAGAGCGGAGCGGACAGCGGAGGCGCCGGTGGACGCGCCGACGGAGGCACCGGTTCGAGGGCGGAGACGCGAACCCGATCGGCAGAGCAGGAGCGCGCGGAATCGGCACGACGCGATGCGCGAGAGCGCGACGCGCGCGAGCGGGCCGAACGTGCAGTGGAGGAGGCCGATGCGCGAGCAGCGGAGGCCGAACGCTCGCTCGACGAGCTCGAGCAGCGCATCGCGACGCTCAGCCGACTGATCGACGATCGCGCCGAGCAGCGCGACGACCTCGAGAAACGGCTGCGCGAGGTCGAGACCGAACTCGGCGATGCCGAGCGCGAACTCCGCCCGCTCGGCCGGGAGCACGACCGCGCGGCCCGGTCGGCGAGCGAGGCTCGCGCCGCAGCCGATGAGGCGCAGGCCGCGCTCGAGTGACGGGCCGCAACCACAACTCGGAGTTCGGGACGTGCGCGTGCATCCACGACGCGTGCGCCGGCGGGATCAGTCGATCCCCCTCGCCCTGCACGAGCAGCACGGGCGCTGACACCTCGGCGAGGTCGAACCCCCACGGCGAGCACCGGGTCGAGCCGTCATCGACGACCGCGAGTTCCCGGGCCGCACGCACCGCCTCGTGAGCCGAGACGGTTGGCCGGAGATCGCCGAGTACGCCCTCACGTGGGCGACTGAGCACGCCGAGGCGGTGGCGCGCACGGCGTGACCCCGCACGGCGTGACCCCGCACGGGACCACTCGAGTCGCACAGGACCGCGGATATCGCCGGTCCGGTGCGAGACGGGTGGTCCCGACGCGAACGGCGCGGATGCTCCGGCTCCGCGCCGTCGCCATGTCAGTCGCTGGACTGATCGAGCAGATCGGCGAGGTACGGCGTGATGTCGACGGCCTCGGTGGGCGGCAGCGAAACCGCCGCGGGGTCGATGGAGTTCGCAGGCATTCGATTCCCTTCGTGCGCGGGTGCGCGCACTCAGGAATGTCCGGCAGCCGACCCTCGGTTCCCGGGTTGTGGACGAATGGCGCTCAGCGCTCGATCGAGCCCTGTCCACCGGAACCGCGGCGCGCGAACACGCTTCGCAGCACGAAGTACACGATCACGGCGACAATGGCGACGATCACGAGCTTGCCGATGAACCAGAGCAGGCTGAACAGCACGTCGACGAGGAACCAGGCGATGACGACGGCGACGATCACGCCGATGACGGTCCAAACGGTGCGGCTCATGGTTCAAGGGTAGTCGAGGGCGACGGATGCCTCGCGGCGGGCGCGACCCGACCCGGCGCGAGCCCGACCCGGCGCGACTCGAACGGCGACGCCGTCAGGGCGCATGCCCGTCGAAGAGCAGCGTCGGCACGGGGCCGAACGGCATCGAACGCACTCGGAGCGGGCGCACGTCGTCGCCCACGAACCCCGCATCGGCAAGCGCCCGCCCGGTGTCGCGGTCCCAGTGGCATCCGTGGCAGAACCTCGCCGTGAACGGCGTCGCGACGCGCTGCAAGGCGCGCTTCGCGGTGCGCTGAGGCGCAGCCACGTGATCGATGAACACCACCCTGCCGCCGGGCGCAAGCACGCGCCGCACCTCGGCGAGCGCGACCGCGGGGTCGTCGACCGAGCACAGCACGTAGGTGGCGACGACGGCGTCGACCGAGTGGTCGGGCAACGGAATGGTCTCCGCCCGCGCGTCGAGCGGCGCGGCGTGGTGACCCCACTCGCGGGCTCGCGTGGCGAGCTCGGCCCGCCGCGCGGCATCCGGTTCGAGGCCGACCCAGTCGACGTCGGGATGCATCGCACCGAAGTTCTCGCCCTCCCCTGCGCCGATCTCGAGCACCCGGCCACGCACGCGACCGACGAACTCGCGCTCGAGGTCGTCGAGTTCGTCGTCGTCGATGAGGCCGGATGCCGCGGCCGGGCGTCGTTGTTCCATGCCGCCATGCGAGCACGTCGGCGGGCTCGCGTCAACTCGCCGGCGTAGTCTCACTCGCCGGCGTGGTCTCACTCGCCGGTCGACGCGACCACTGCGACGGCAGCCGCCGAGTTCGCCTGTACGACGAGCAAGGCGAATCCACTCAGCGCGAGCCCGAGGGCGGGCTGGGCGAGCACGACCATCGCCCAGACCGCGACGACGACGAGCGAGAGCACGCTCAGCACGGGCCGCCGCACGGCCACGACGAGTCCGGCCCTCGCGGCGGCGAGAGCGCCCACCCGTTGCGGCCCGGCGATCAGCACGAGCGCGTGCAGTGTGCCGACCACGGCGAGCGCGGCGACCACCACGGTCACCGGACCGATGAGCGCGGCGAACGGCGAACCCCAGATCACGCCGATGTCGACGACGAGCACGCCGGCGAGGGCGAGGAAGCCCGCCCACACCGCGAGGGCGGGCAGCACGAGCGCGCGCCAGGCACGGAAGAAGTCGCGGAACGGCGCGACATCGCTCGCCGTCTTCGCGGCGCCGAACACCGTGAACGCCGCCGCGAACGCAGGCCCGATCGGCAGCGCGCACACGAGGAGGAACGGCCAGGCCTCGAGCGGGCGCGCCACGGAGACGAACGCGGCGACGAGGGGAAGAAAGCCCGCCGACACCGCGCTGAGCCCCACGCCGAGCGCCAGGTACACGGTCTCGAAGGCCGTCTCGAACGCCGACGCCGACGGCGAGAACAGTCGCCGCAGCGGCCCGCCGGTCATCCCTTCAGCCCGCTCGTCGCGATGCCCTGGATGAAGTGCTTCTGCCCGAGCAGGAACACGATCACGATCGGCACGACCGAGATCACCGAACCGGTCATGATCATCGCGTACTGGGCGTCGAACTGGCCGACGAAGGAGCGGAGCCCGAGCTGCACCGTCCAGAGGTCGTTGCTCGTGAGGTAGATGAAGGGGCCCATGTAGTCGTTCCACACGCCGACGAAGGTGAGCAGGCCGAGGCTCGCGAGGGCGGGCTTCGACAGCGGCAGGATGATGCGGGCCCAGATGCCGTACTCGCTCATGCCGTCGATGCGGGCCGCCTCGCATAGTTCGTCGGGAATGGTCAGGTAGTACTGCCGCATCAGGAACACGCCGAACGCCCCGAATGCCTGCAGCAGGATGATCGAGAGGTGGGTGTTCACGAGGCCGGCCTGCTGCATCATGATGTACTGCGGAATCATGTACGCCTGCCACGGCACCGCGATCGTGGCGATGTAGGCGACGAAGAGCACGTCGCGACCCGGGAACTTGAGCTTCGCGAACCCGTACGCGGCGAAGCTGCCGGTGACGAGCTGCAGGAACGTGATCACGATCGCGAGGAACAACGAGTTCTTCAAGTAGTTCGCAAGCGGGATCCTGCTCCAGATGTCGACGTAGTTCGACCACACGAACTCGGTCGGGATCCACTGCGTCGGAATCTGGAACACCTGGTTGTCGTGCTTCAGCGACGAGGAGATCATCCAGAAGAAGGGCACGAAGACGAGCCCCACGACGATGACGAGCAGCACGTAGAGCAGTACCTTGCGTGCGGTCGGTGTCGCGCCGCCGCGTTGCGGCCGCCGACGGCCGACGGTCGGTTGGGGTGCGGTGAACGCCGCCGTCGCAGTGGTCTCGAAGGGGCCGAGCCTGCTCTCCTCGTCGATCCGGGTGTCGGTCATCATCGCTCCTTCCGCTTCTGCAACGTGAATTGGGCGGCGGTGAAGGCGAGCACGATCACGAACAGCACGAGCGCGATCGCCGAGGAGTAGCCGAACCGGTTCTGCACGATGCCCTCGCGGTAGATGAGCTGCGACAGCACGGTGGTGGCCCGCCCCGGCCCGCCGTCGGTCATGACGACGATCAGGTCGAAGACCTTGAAGCTCGAGATCGTGATCATCACGAGCACGAAGAACGTCGTGGGCCGAAGCGACGGGATCGTGACGTTCCAGAAGCGCTGCCAGGCGTTCGCGCCGTCGACCTCGGCGGCTTCGTAGTACTCGGTCGGGATCGCCTGCAGCCCGGTCAGGTAGAGCACCATGTAGTACCCCATGTCGCGCCAGACGCTCGTGATGATGACCGCCGGCATCGCCCACGCCGAACTCGTCGTCCAGCCGGGCGGGTCGGTGACGCCGAGGAATTCGAGCACCTGGTTGATCGGGCCCGCGGTCGGGTTGAAGAGCATGTTCCAGACGACGGCGACCGCGACGAGCGAGGTGACGTAGGGGAAGAACATGGCCGTGCGGAAGAAGCCGAGCCCCCGGAGTTTGCGATTCAGCAGCAGGGCGAGACCCAGTGACGCGGCCATGGTGAGCGGGATGTGCCCGAGGGCGTAGTACGCGGTGTTGCCGAGGGCGATCCAGAACGACTGGTCACCCACCATTCGCTCGAAATTGTCGAGGCCGACCCACTCGGGCGGGGTGAACGAGTCCCACTCCATGAACGCCAGCACGAACGCCCCGGCCATCGGCACGAGGGTCAGCACAGCGAAGCCGAGGAAGTTCGGCAGGATGAAGCTCCAGCCGACGGCGATGTCGCGACGCTTTCGCTTCGCTCGCTCGCGCGTCGCGAACCGCTGCGGTGCGGGGGCGGTGACAGCCATGATGGTCCTTCCAGACGAGGCGGATGCTGCAGCCCACGACGAGGGCCGGCGGGCCCGTTCCTTCGCGGGAACGGGCCCGGCGGCGTTACTCGCCGAGGACCTCGCTCTTCACGCGGTCCTCCATGGTGGTGATGCCGTCATCCACCGACGATTCGCCGACCATGACGAGGTCGTGCTCCTCGTCGAGGATCGTGTTGACGTCGGCGGTGAACTCGCTGACCGGCATCTCGAGCACGACATCCTTCGGTTCGTTGAAGGTCGTGACCGAGAGTTCATCGGTGGGCAGTGCCGTGAACGCCTCGGTGACGGCGTCGGAGCCGAAGGCGGGAACCACACCGATCTCGGCGATCGCGATGGCAGCCTTTTCACCGGCGGCGAACTCGAGGAACTTCGTCGCGGCCGCGGGGTGCTTCGACTTCGCGTTCACGGCGAACGCCGTTGGTGCGCCGAACGTGACGGTCTCGTCGCCCGAGTCGATCTGCGGCATGGGGGCGACGCCCCAATCGATCGTCGAGGTGCCTGCGTCGATCGCGGCCTTGATGCCGGCGATATACCAGGTGCCCATATGCATCATCGCGGTCTGGCCGGTCTCGAACATGGTGCGATAGCTCATCTGCTGCGACTTCGCCGTGGCGTAGTCGAGCGAGAAGCCCTGCTGCTGCAGATCGAGGAAGAGCTCGTACTGGTCTTTCATGAACCCGTAGTCGCCGCTGACGAGGTCGCCACCGGTCTGCGCCGCCGCGATGGCCTGCGCCGTGGATCGCCAGATGTGCTGGTAGCTGCCGAACACCTTCGGGCTCGCCGCGTCGTCGGTGAGCTGCTCGGAGAGCTCGGCGTACTCGTCCCACGTGATGTGGTCGGGGTAGTCGAGCCCGGCCGCGTCGAAGAGGCCCTTGTTGTAGTAGAGCAGCCAGAAGTCCTGCCGGTAGGGCGCCGCATAGTAGGCGCCGTCGACGTCGTACGGGTCGAGCCCGGCGATCTTGTCGGTCTCCATCGCCTCCACGTTGTCGGTGACGTCGAGCAGCTGGCCACGCTCGGCGTAGCGGAGGTAGTCGGTGACGGTCTTCATCGTGAGCACGTCGGTCGTGTCGCCGCCGGCGAGCATGGTGGTGACCTTCTCGGGGTAGTCCTCGGCGAGGATGTCGACGGGCTCGATCGTGATGTCGGGGTTCTCGGCCTCGAACGCGTCGAAGAGGGCTTTGAACTCGGGGGTCTGGTCGTAGTTCCAGACGGCGACGCTGAGCGTCACGGGGCCCTCTTCTTCGGCCGGTGCCGAGGGCTGGCCGGAGCATCCGGCGAGGGTGAGGGCCGCGAGGGCCGCTGTTGCGACCGCTGCCGTGATGGTGCGCTTCATTGCGTGATCTCCTTTGACTTGGCGATGGTAGTCGACGCCGGAAGCGTCGGTTTGCAGGTGGTCAGCCCGTGGTGGGGAGGGTGACCCGAGCTCGTACGCCGTCACTCCAGACGACGAGCACGTCGGTGTCGCTCGATGCGGTGACGGCGGGCGCCGGCGCGACCGTGCCTGCCGCGAGTCCGATCGCGGCGATGTGCCAGCGCCCGTCGTCGCGGAGCGGTGCGGTGAGCCAGGGCGTGGCAGTGCGTCGCCCGAGGAAGGTGGCGTCGCCGTCGAGCTGCACACCCGATGCGGTGAAGCCCGCGATCGAGCGGATGTCGGTGACGAGATCGTTCGCACGGCCGGTCGCGCTGCCCGTCGACACGTCGACGACCGGCTCATCGCCCGACACGGGCCATCCGCTCACTCGAAGCTCGTCGCCGCGCACCGCGGTGTGCTCGTCGAAGCGGAGGCGCACGAAGCGCACCTCCCAGGCGCCGCGCACGAGCGAAGCCGTCGTGATGCTCGGGCCGTGCCGCACGACTCCGCCGGGCCAGGGCGTGCCGTGGTCCGGGCGGTCGGGAGCCTCGCTCACCCAGTGGGCGCGAGCCGTCGAGACGGCCCACCCGGCGGCCCCGCCGTCATCGCACTCGATCGTCTCGAGCGCGTCGGTCGTGAACCCCGACCGGTCGCTCGCGACGCCGTCGACGAGGACGCCGACCGATTGGTCTGGACGTTCGCCGGCGGCGCCGCCGGCGAGCAGCGGCGCAGTCGCGGTCGAGTAGCCGAACCTCGCGTACAACGGCGCGTCGATGCCGAGCTCGCCTGCCGTGCCGTGGTCGGTGCCGTGGTTCGTGACCCTGATGATGCCGTCGGCCCCGGTGGCGGCGACGAGCCAGCCCGGCGCGGTGAGGCGGCGCACGAAGTCGCCCTGCTCGACGGGCAACGGCTGTTCGACGGCGGTCCAGACGGGGTGCGTCTCGGGCAGGGCGATGCCGAGCATGCCCTTCGACGCCCAGTACGGCGAGCCGGTGCCCGAGTAGTGCTGGGCGATCGGGCGCCACGCGCCGTGCCAGCCGAGCGAGAGTCGCCCGTGCTCGTCGGGCGCACCACGTTCGACGAAATGCGACACGATGCCGCTGGCCGCACGGCGCAGCAGACCCGGTTCGACCGCCGTGGATCCGGCCATGGCGCCGGCCCAGAACGGTGCGGCTGCGGCGAAGCGGTAGGTGAGGCTGCGACCCTGGATGAGCGGGCCGCCGTCGGCGCCGACGAGCGCGACCGCATCGACGAGGTACCGGTCGAGCGACGCCCGGTACCGAGGCAGGCGATCGCGGAACGGGTCATCGGCGGCGAGCATCGTCTCCCAGATCACGGGATAGAGATGCAGCGCCCACCCCGTGTAGTGGTCGAACGAGCGACCGGCGCCGTCGGCGATCCATCCGTCTTCGCGGAAGAAGCCGTCGAGCAGTTCGAGGTCCTCCTCGATGTCGGCACGGGAGTACGGCGCACCGACGCTGCCGAGGAACTGCTCGACGACGATGCGGAACCAGGCCCAGTTGTTGGGCGGGTAGCTGCCGCCGATGAAGGTCGAGAGGTAGTCGACGATCTGTCCTTGCACGCGAGGCGCGAGGTTCGACCACAGCACCTCGCGGGTCAGGTGCAGGCCGATCGCGAGGGCAGCCGCCTCGACCTTGGCCTGGTCGACCTCGTCGGGCCGCGGCCACCGCTCCGGCGACGACGGGTCGGTGCCGGCGTCGAGTCCCTCTCCGTACCAGGCGGCGAGGTCGCCGGTCGCTTCAGGCGCCCCGGCGATGCGGAAGGCGGCGAGCATGAACGTGCGAGTGAACCCCTCGAGCGCGTCGACATCCGTGCCGTAGCCGCCCGGAGTACCCGGGAAGGACAGCTTCGCGTGTCGCGGCGAGGCCACCTGCCGCGCCGCGTCGAGCATGCGGTCGGCGAGTTGAAGCCAGTCGCGACGGCTCCACCCGGTGAGGGGCGCCAGCGGGTCTGCGGTTGCGTTTGCGTTTGCGTTTGCGTGCCCGCTCATGCGCTCACCCCGAGGTCGGCGAGCACCACTTCGCTCTCGAGCGGGAGCCCCTTGGTCCAACGGGAGAGCTCGTCGAGCGCCGAGTCGGACATGCGGCGAGTCTCGGTGCCGACGGATCCGGCGATGTGCGGCGTGATCGACACGTTGGGCAAGCGGTAGAGCGGCGAGTCGAGCGGCAGCGGCTCCGGGTCGGTGACGTCGAGCACCGCGTCGAGCCGGCCGGCGGCGCATTCCGCCGTGAGCGCCTCGGTGTCGATGAGGCTCCCCCGCGCCGTGTTGACGACGGTTGCCCCGTCGCGGAGCAGCGCGAGCTGAGCGCCGCCGATCATGTGCCGGGTCTCGGGCAGCTCGGGGGCGTGCAGGCTCAGCACATCGACCTGCCCGAGCATCTCTTCGAGGTCGACGAGGCGAGCACCGGCTGCGGCGACGGCCGTGGCGTCGGCGTGCGGGTCGGCGACGAGTACCACGACGTCTTCGAGTTGGTGGAGCAGGGCGACCACGCGGCGGCCGATGCGGCTGAACCCGACGACCCCGATCGTGCGGCCGAGGTTCGAATAGTCGTCGGTGACGAAGCGCGTCTTCCAGGCTTCGCGATGGGCGAGCGGCTCGCGCGAGAGGAACTGCGCTCGCTTGTCGGCGAGCACGATCGACGCGAACGTGAACTCGGCGACGGGGATCGAGTTCGCTTCGGCGGCGCTCGTGACCGTGATGCCGCGTCGCCAGAATGCGTCGGTCGTGAGGCTGCGCACCGTGCCTGCTGCATGGAAGACCGCGCGAAGCGCGGGCATGCGATCGAGCCGTTCCGACGTCAGTTGAGGGGCGCCCCACGAGGTGATGAGCACTTCGACGCCCGCGAGCCGAGCGGCGAGGGCCGGATCGTCGAGGTCCGCCACTGGGCCGGAAATCATGAGGTCGACGAGTGCATCGATGCGCTGCATGCGTGTCTCGTCGAACTGCTGGAAGAACACCTCGGGCGACATCGCGATCAACGCAGCTGGTCGTGGCTCGCTGGTCATTCGTCTCCTCGGTGAGTTCCGTGCCCGTGGTTGCGGCCGGGCTGAAACATAGTGAATACTCCATTGCGATCGCAGTCAAAGTGTTCGAACACAAACGAACACTCTCGATCGAAGAACGTCTACTTGTCGGAACGTCTACTGGAGGTCGCGTGCCGCGTCAGAGAACGACCCTCGCCGATCGCGACGACCTCAACCGCGCGTGGGCACGCGCCGAGTGGCACCCTGATCTGCTCTCACCGGTCGCCTCGATCGACCCGGCTGCGGGAGCGGTCGCCGCATTCGTCGAGCGAGCGGATGCCGCGATCGGTGCGCCATGGCCGCAGCCGCTGCTCTCCGACTACGCGAGGTACCCGCGCGAGGGCGATCGCGCGACGTACGAAGGCACGGTGTTCGCCCTCACCGACCGCGTCGCCACCGCCGCGGTCGCCGCCCACGCCACCGGTTCGGTGCACCACCTCGATGAGGCGGCCGATGGACTCCAGTTGCTCTTCGAGCAGTCGACGTGGTGCTGGCCGGCACACGACGACGTCTTCGACCGCACCGGCGGCGTCGCGCCCGATCCGAGCCATCCGTATCTCGATCTCGGCGCCGGTGAGGTCGCCGGTCTCCTCGCCTGGACTCGTTTCGCACTGGGAGACCGCCTCGAGGAACGCGCTCCCGGCCTTCTGGCTCGGCTTCGCGCCGAGCTCGAACGCCGAGTGCTCGCGCCGTTCACCGAGCGTCGCGACTGGCGGTGGCTCGGACTCGACGGCAACCTCGACAACTGGAATCCGTGGATCCATGGCAACGTCATCGTCGCGGCGGCGGCGGCGGCGGCGGCGGCGGCGGGTGACGATCTCGCCCGTGGGCGCGAGATCGTCGACCTCGCGGTCGACGGCATCGACCGCTACCTCGCGGCCCTGCCTGCCGACGGCGGCATCGACGAAGGGGTCGCCTACTGGTGGAACGGCGCAGCACGCGTGCTCGACGCCCTCGAGGTGCTCGAGCGCGCGTCGGGCGGCACCTTCGACTCGGCCGCCGCGCTGCCCGGGCTGCCCGAACTCCTGCGCTTCCCGCTGCGCATGCAGCTCGGTCGGGGTTGGGTGTTCGCCTTCGCCGATGCCACGCCCCGCCCGGCTGAGGCGAGCACCTGGCGGATCCCCCATGCCTGGGGCCGGCGCCTCGGTCTGCCCGAGGTGGTCGCCCATGCGAGCGGCTTCGACCGCGGCGCCCCTCCGGCGACCTCGCCGAACAACGGCCTCGGCCGGATCCTCGCGACGCTCGCCGACACGGAATGGGCGACGGCACCGGCACCTGCGTCGAACGCGCCGCTGCCGGCATCCGTCGTGCTCGACTCGCTCTCGCTCGCGCTCGCGAGGGAACACGCCGGCGCTGGCCTGACGATCTCGCTGAAAGGCGGGCACAACGACGAGAGCCACAACCACAACGACCTCGGCAGCGTGACCGTGTCACTCGACGGCGTGCCGGCCGTCATCGATGTCGGGCGCCCCGAGTACGACCGCCGCACGTTCGGCCCCGAGCGATACTCGCTGTGGCCGATGCGCAGCGACTGGCACTCGGTGCCCGAGCCGCGCGGCGCATTGCAATCCGCCGGAGCGCACTGGCGCAGCGGGCCGATCACGGGCGGGGACGACGGCACCGTCGCCGAGTGGTCGCTCGCGCTCGACGATGCGTGGCCGCTCGCGGACGGCGAAACCTGGAGCCGATCCATCCACCTCGACCGGCAGGCTTCGACCGCCGAAGTCCGAGACGCGTGGAACCTCGACGACGACCCCGACACGCGCACGACCCTGGTGCTCTGGGGCGAGACGACCATCACCGCCGACGGGCTCATCAGGGTGCACCGACCGCAGCCGGGCACCAGGGACCTGCTCATCGAGCACGACGCCGCTGCCGTCGAACTCGACGTGCGCGAGATCGACGACCGCGTGGTCGCTCGCTCGTGGGGCGAACGCATCACTCGACTGCGCCTCACTCCCGCGGGCGGCGCCCGGTCGATGATCACTCGATTCCGAGCCGCAGATGAGGTGACCCGATGAGCGATCCCCATCCGCTGTTCGCGATCGAGCGACGCGAGCACATCCTCGACGAGTTGCGGCAGCACGGGTCGGTCACCGTCAAGCATCTCGCCGAGTCGCTCACCGTCACCGAGATCACGATCCGGCGCGACATCACCGCCCTCGCCGAGCGAGGGCTCGTCACTCGCGTGCACGGCGGGGCGACGCTGCGCAGCCCGCTCGACCGCACGGTCGCCCGGGCCAATGGCGGAAATCACTCGCGCTACCGCATCGGCATGGTCGTGCCGTCGCTCGGCTACTACTGGCCGCAGATCGTGACGGGCGCCCGGGCCGCCGCCACCGCCGCGCAATCGCAACTGGTGCTGCGCGGCGCCTCGTACGATCCGGCAGACCAGCGTCGTCAGATCTCGGCACTCGTCGATTCGGGCTCAGTGCACGGGCTCCTCGTGGCGCCCGAGACCGCCGGGCATGACGGCGCCGCCATTCTGACCTGGCTCGAAGAACTCGACATGCCGGTCGTGCTCGTCGAACGCCGGGCGCCGACGGCGCTCGCGCTGCGCCGACTCGAGTGGGTGACGACCGACCACGAGTTCGGCGCCATCCTCGCCGCACACCACCTGTACCAACAAGGGCACCGCCGCATCGGCATCGCGGTCGCCAAGGACTCGCCGACGTCGGAGCACTTGCGGCGCGGATGGTCGCGAGGGCTCTCGGAACTGGGCCTCGACTCCTCATCGTTACTCGAACACCCGCTCGAGGACCCGGAGAGCGAGCTCCGCGACCGGAACCTGAGCGAACTCGTCGACCGATGTATCGCCACCGGCACAACCGCCCTGTTCGTGCACTCCGATCCGCAGGCGATCCACCTCGAACATCACGTGCTCGATCGGGGGCTGCGGATCCCCGAAGACCTGGCGATCGTCGCGTACGACGACGAGATCGCCGAGAACGGCGAGCCGCCGATCACGGCGCTGCGTCCGCCGAAGGCGCACATCGGCCGGCTCGCGGTCGAGACACTCGTCAACCGGCTCGCCGAGGGCCCGCGCCGGCCGGTGCAACGCGTGCAGGCCCTGCCCGAACTCATCGTGCGGGCGTCGTCGCAAGCGGCGGAGGGCGGCTCCTCGGACTGAGCGAGCGTGACGACCACGAGCTGCCCACGCCATCGGCCGAGATAGATGCGCGCCGTAAGCTGGTCCGATGCTCAGGCGATTCCTCTCGGGTGCCGGCCTGCTCATGCGCGGGTTCGGATTCTGGCGGCGGCGACCCGGCGTCATGCTGCTCGGGCTGATCCCCGCGGCGATCGTCTTCGCAGTCGTCGTCGCCGCACTCGTCGCGCTCGGCATCCAGCTGCCGGCCATCGTCGACTGGGCGACGCCGTTCGCCGATGCATGGCAAGAGTTCTGGGCTGCCTCGCTGCGCATCGCCATCGCCGCGGTCACGTTCGCGGGCGCGGTGCTGCTCGCCGCCGTCACCTTCACGGCCATCACACTCGCGGTCGGCGACCCGTTCTACGAGCGCATCTGGCGAGCCGTCGAACTCGAGCTCGGCGGGGAGGTGCCCGATCGCGGCGCCGGATTCTGGCGCGCAGCCGCGGATGCCGCAGTGCTCATCGCCCTCGGTGCCGTCTCAGCACTCGTCGTCGGACTCATCGGGCTCGTGCCCCTGGTCGGGGCGATCGCCGCGCCGGTGCTCGGCGTCGGACTGTCAGGGTGGCTGCTCGCCCGCGAACTCACCGCGCGAGCCTTCGAGGCCCGGAGCATCACGCCGGCGGCACGCAAGACGCTGTTGCGTGAGCACCGTGCCCAACTGCTCGGCTTCGGCGTCGCCACACAGCTGTGCTTCATGGTGCCGCTCGGCGCCGTGGCAACGATGCCGGCTGCAGTGGCGGGCTCGACGATGCTCGCCCGGGCCGCGCTCGACGCGACCATGCCGCGGCCACCGGATGCAGTCGCGCCTCCCCGCTGACCCCATGAACGGGAGGTCCCGGAGCCGATACGGCTCCGGGACCTCCATTCATTCAAGGTCGAGGCTGCTCGCCCGACCTTCTCGTGTCAGCTCTCGATTCGAGCGCGTCGACGGCGCAGCATCACGAACACCGCTCCCGCGGCAATGAGGATCACCGCGATGCCTCCGAGGATGGTGCCCTCGAAGCCGGTGCTCGCCAGGTCGGCCGAGTCGCTTCCGGCCTCGCCGCCGGCGTTGCCCGAGCCTCCGTTGCCGTTGCCTCCGCCGTTGCCTCCACCCTCGTTGCCCCCGTCACCTGAATCGAACGCGATCGAGAACGAGCCGCGCACCGGTTCGGAAACCCTCGCGCCGAACCCCTGCCTGACTTCGAACACGTAGCTTCCGGATTCGAGCGCAGCACGGAATGGACCGACGGCGGTGCCGGCGGGCCCCGAGCCGGACGCCCCTCGCCCGGATACCTCGATCTCGCCGAGCGGAACCGACCACGTGCCATCCGCCGCCACGACCGCCGCACCGGACAGATCGCCCGTCAACGTGATGGTCGCGTTCGGCGTTCCGGTGCCGCTGAGTTCGTCGACGACGGTACCGGCGGGCAGTTCGCCGCTCGGTGCGGTCGTCGAGAACGACCCCAGGTCGGGACGCGCGGTGAGCCACTGCTCCGGTGTCGTGGGGTGGTCGATCACTCGGGTCTCGCCGATGCACCCCGCCCATCCGTTCAGGGCGTGGTCGTCGACCCAGTCGGCGCCGAAGACCCACGGCATGTCGCCGTTGAGGCTCTGACCCAGCGTGTCGGTGGTGTTCCGCAACACGGGAGCCCCGTCGACGTACATCGTCGTGCGCGAGGTCTCGGGGTCGTTCACGAGGGCGACATGCACCCACCGGTCGAGGATGATCTCGCCCGACCATGAGGTGCGATCGCCCTTGGTCGTCTCGGCAGGCACCTCGGTCCACTGGAACTCCTTCAGGTTCGAGAGTCCGAGTGCGGCCGGCGACGCCGTGTAGTCCCAGCGCGACCAGGGCATGCCGGGGATCGTCGACCGGTTGCCGGAACGCGTGATGGCTTTCATCCAGCCGTTCTGGTCGGCCGTCCACGATCCATCGATCTTCAGGAACGTCTCGACGGTGTACCCGTTCTCGAGGTGCGCGTCGTTGACCGCGGCATCCGCTGCCGTCTGCAGGTAACTGAACCGGCCAGTGGTCTTGTCGGAGTCCGCGAAGCAGACCGCCCCGCCGTCCGACGAGAACGGGTTCGCATCGGTCGAGACCGTGACGTCCTCGACCGTCGCGGTCGGTGAGCCGGACTCGGCGATCGCGACCCGGTGAAGGTCGGCGTCACCGGCGATGTCCTCGAAGACCTGGCCCTCCTGCACGACACCGGGCGTGTCGCCGAACCGCCAGTGGGCGAGCGTGCCGTCGACGGGCACGAAGTCGTCGCGTGAACCGGGCTGCTCGAGCTCGGTCGGGTCCGGGCCTTCGAATCCGTCGAGCAGGATGTCGCGGGCCCGCTGCGTGAGCGACGGCTGGTCGGCCGCGCCGGGGCCGAACTCCGGTGCGAACCCCGCGAAGCGTGCTGCGAAATCGAGGTCGAGGGTGAACTGCTGGTTCGGCCCCTCGAGGAACGGCTGGTCGTAACTCGTGAGCTCATCGTTCGGCTTCTCCACGACCCACGGCGACGCGGTCTGCACCGAAATGCGGTTGTTGCTGAGGTCGAACTCCAGCAACCCGAGGTAGCCGTTGCCGCCCTCGTAGGCCATCTGGTAGTCCATCAGCACGTTCGTGACGGAGTGGCCGGCGTCGTTCAGGCGGGTGAGCTGGGCGGCTCCGTGGAAGTGGCCGTTGAACGTGAGGAAGATCTGGTCGTTCCCGCGGATGAGTCGCTCCCACAGGCGCGCGCCGTTGGCGTCCTCCTTCGGGGTGACGGTGTCGGGCTCGACGTTCAGCAGGGAGTGAGTGGTGAGGATCGCCGGCAGCGTCGGATGCTCGTCGAGCACCTGCTGCGCCCAGGCCAGCGTCGCGTCCGACGCGCGCCAGCTCAGCGCGAGCACCAGGAACTGCTGCCCTGCGGCCTCGAACACGTGGAACTGGTTGAAGCCGGTCGGGTCGCTGCCGCCGTAGGTGGCGACATCCGCTGCTCGCGTCGGGCCGAACCATCGCAGGAACGGCTCGTTCGCGAGGTCGTAGTCCGTGTCGAACCAGTCGTCGGCGGAGTTGAGCACATCGTGATTGCCGGCGAGGATCGAGTACGGCAGTGCGTCGTCGTCGAGCGCGGCGATCGCATGGTCGGCAGCCTGCCATTCGGCTTCGGTTCCGACACGGTCCACGACATCCCCGAGGTGGGCGACGAACGGGATGTTGAGCTCATCGCGGTGCTCCGCGAGCCATTCGGTCTGCGTCGCGAACGGATCGGAGCCGTAACGCGGCACGAACTGGTCGGCCGAGTACCGGGAGTAGAACTGGGTGTCGGGCAGCACGGCGAGCGTGAAACGGGCGGCGAGGTCGGTCTCATCTTCCGCCGCCGCGGAGAACGCAGGCACGGCGACGAGGGCGGCGAGCATGGTGACTGCGGCCACGGCGGCGGCGAATCGACGAGGGCGTTGCCAGTTGTGCGTCGCGGCGGACGCCGGTTCGGGTGGTGCGAGGCTCACTCTGATCCAATCAGCGGACGGACGCCGCCGCCGGGAGATCGGCAGCGGCGTCCCCACCGTGGCGTCGACGGGTGAACGGCTCCCCCACCCCGTGCGACCCGCGGCTGAACGCGGTGCGAAGCGCGGGTGCCCGCGCGGGTCGCCGACTTCGGCGCAATGCGGCGCATGCAGTGAGCGGATGCCTCGGAGCCGGATCGGCTCCGAGGCATCCGCTCACTCGTTCGAGCCTCGCGTCAGGCGGAGCGCGACCCGCCGAAGAAGGCGCGGATGTCGTCGGCGACGAGTTCGGGCACCTCGAGCGCCGCGAAGTGGCCGCCCTGCTCGAAGCGGCTCCAGTGCACGATGTTCGAGTTGTCGCGCTCGGCGAAGACCTTGATCGTCTGGAAGTCGTCCTTGAAGACGGCGACTCCCGTGCGTGCGGCGCTGACCTGCGGCTCGGCTGCAGCGCGGGCGTTCTCGAGATAGCTTCGGCTCATGCCCGCCGCGGCATTTGCAAACCAGTTGACGCTCACCTCGGTGAGGATCTGCTCGAGCGACACGAGCGAGGTGCCGTTGCCGAACGAGTTGAAGAGCTCGCTGTAGGCGAGCAGTCCGATGGGCGAGTCGCTCAGGCCGACCGCGACGGTCTGCGGACGGCTCGCGTTCATCGTGTTGTACCCGCCGACCGACTGGAACCATTGCATGTGCTCGAGCCCGGCGTAGTCCAGCGGTGTGAGGTGCTCGAACTCGGTGGGGTCGCCGCTCGGGAACGAGAAGAGCTGCAGTACGTGCAGGCCGAGGAAGCCCTCCGGGTCGAGGAGCCCGAGTTCACGGGCGACCAGCGCGCCGTTGTCGGAGCCGTGGATGCCGTACTCGGCATATTCGAGGCGGCGCATGAGCTCGTCGTAGGCGCGGGCGGCGCGGGCGACGGTCCAGCCCGCCTCGGCGACCGGGTTCGAGAAGCCGTAGCCCGGCGCATCCGGAATCACGACGTCGAATGCGTCTTCGGCGCGGCCGCCGTGGGCGACCGGGTCGACGAGCAGGTCGATGAGGTCGAGGTAGTCGACGGATGACCCGGGGTAGGTGTGAGCGAGCAGCAGCGGCGTCGCGCCGGGGTGCGGCGAACGCACGTGGATGAAGTGGATGTCCTGCCCGTCGACCTCGGTCACGAAGTGGGGGAACGAGTTGATGCGGGCCTCCACAGCACGCCAGTCGAGGGTGCGCCACGCGTCGAGCGCCTCGCGGAGGTAGGAGTTCGGCGTGCCGGCATCCCAGTCGTCGGTGGGCGCGGGCTGGGGCAGCCGGGTGCGGGCGAGTCGCTCCATGAGGTCATCGATCTCGGCCTGGGCGACCTCGATCTGGAAGGGGCGGAAGTCGGTGCCGGATGCGGTGGTGTTCGTCATGTCTTCGACGGTACGGTGCATATAGGCACGTTCAGTTCCTAATCAAAACAGTTCCCGGAGATTGTTTCCCGGAGCCCTCCGAGAGGCTCTCGTCATCGCCGACACCGCCACACGACTGCTCGCCCTGCTCGCCCTGCTGCAGACGCGGCCCGACTGGACGAGCACCGAACTGGGCGCACGACTCGGGGTGACGCCGCGCACCATCCGCAACGACATCGACCGATTGCGCGAGCTCGACTATCCGGTCGACGCGACGCGCGGCGCCGCCGGCGGCTACCGGCTCGGCGCCGGTGCGAAACTGCCCCCTCTGCTGCTCGATGACGAGGAGGCGGTCGCCGTGGCGGTCGGCCTGCGTGCCGCGACGGGCATCTCGGGCGTCGAGGAGTCGAGCTCCCGTGCGCTCTCCAAGCTCGAGCAGGTGCTGCCGTCGCGGCTGCGGCCGACAGTCGCAGCCCTCGCGACCGTCGTCGAGCGCGCGCCCGAGAACAACGGCACCGACGCACCGGATCCCGAGGTCGACGCGGCCGTGCTCACGGCGATTGCGGGCGCCGTCCGTGACATCGAATGGTTCCGGTTCGACTACCAGGGCGCATCCCGCCTCATCGAGCCGTATCGGCTGCTCAGCTGGCAGCGCCGTTGGTATCTCGTGGGGCGCGATCCCTCGACCGACGAGTGGGGCACGTTCCGGGCCGACTGGATCGAACCGCGCATGCCGACCCGGCGCCGCTTCTCGGCCGTGTCGTTGCCGGGCGGGGACTACACGGCGTTCGCGATGCGTTCGATCGCCGCGAGCGGGTGGAAGGTGCATGCGCGCCTTCGCATCGCGGCACCCGCCGACGCCGTGCTCGCGCGCATCAACCACACGGTGGGGGTCGTCGAAGCGGTCTCCGACACCGAATCAGTGCTCGTCACCGGCGCCGACAGTCTCGATACGATCGCCGCCTACATCGGCATGCTGGGCATGGACTTCACGGTCGATTCGCCGGCCGAGCTGCGGCCGCTCCTGCTCGCATACAGCGAGCGGTACGCCCGCGCGGCTCGAACGCCCGACTGATCCCGTCAGCTCAGCGACACGACATCGATCGCTGGATGAGCTCGTCGGAGGGGTGACCGTAGAGCCATTCACCATTTCCGTTGGGGTCGGTGTGCCCCATGCCGATCGCCCACGCGACGGCCCACAGCTCGTTGTCATCGGCGTACTCACCGACGATGTCGTAGCACTTCGAGGTGATCGCGTGACCCACCTCGTGAGTGACGAGCGCGACCATGATCGGGTCGCCCCACTGCTCGGCGATGCTGTTCGAGAGCGTGATCGTCGAGAGTCCGCCCTCCCAGGTGTCCCACGTGGCCGTTCCACCCGCCGAGCCGTTGTCTCCGTAGCCGATGACGATCGGCGCCCAGTCGAACTCGAGCAGCACACCGCCCGCGATCGAACGCGCGTACGCCTCGACGGCGACCCGCTGCCCGTACAGCGGCCCGGCCTTCTCGGCTTCTTCGGCGGCGTGCGTCGACTGCAGCGCAGTGGCGGCGACCACGTATTCGTCGACCCGCGCGGGAGCGTCGTAGCCCCAGGTTCCACCCGCGAGCTGCTCGACCGCGTTGCGGAAGTCGATGCGCTCGATATTGCGGGCCGAGCCGTTCGCCGCTTCGATCGAGGCGGCGACGGGGGCGATCGCCTCGACGAACACGAGTCCGGAATCGGCGGTGGCACTGTCGGCCTCGGCTACGGATGACGCGTGGCGCTCCGATTCGTCGGCGCCGTCGTGCAACCGCTCGGTCTCGGCTGTGAGCGCTTCGGAGGCGGCATCGAGATCGGCGTACCAGACCGGGCGCGGCAACGGCCCCGTCGGTTCAGCTGATTCGACCTCGAAGTCGGGGGCCCCCTCGATCAGCGCGCCGAGCTCGCCGGCCACGGCCGACAGATCGGCTTTGGCGACGGTGTCGACGAATCCGTCGGGTGCGGCGAGCAGCGACGTCGCGATCTCGGCGGTCTCTGCGGCATCCGCTTCGACGACGCCCGTCGAGTCGCTGACCACCTTCGCCTCGGCCACCGCTGTACGGTGGGCGGCGACCGCCGACGTGAACCTCAGGTTCGCGATCGTGTGGGTCGTGAGGATCGCTGCAGCGGCGAGGAGGAAGAACGCCGCGCCGATCACCAGCCACGTGATGGTGCGCTGCGAGTGGGGCGCGGCAGAGGAGGAGGGCACGACGGCTTCGGGCGCCGGGCCCGCGGTGGGTTCGAGGGTCACCCGTGCAGTATCGCTGTTCACGACGGGGTTGGGCAATCCGGGTCGTCATGGTTCCGGCCTGAGCGAACAGATGTCGTCGCCACGTGCCCGCGACATCTGCTCAGCGAATCGCGGCGCCGACCATCGCCTCACCGAGTGGCGTGCGGGAGTGCAGCACTCGAGCACCGTCGCGCACACTCGCGATGAGTCCGCTGTCTCGCAGCACCGAGAGGTGATGCGAGGCCGTCGAAACGGCGATGCCACGATCGGCGGCGACTTGCGAGGTCGTGCGAGGGTCGTGCGAGCTCAGCAGGATCTCGGCGCGCGCTGGGCTGATCAGGGCGCCCAGCGAGCGGGATGCCGCGGCGGGATCCTGCGCCCAGGTCTCGGTCACGCCGTGCGCCGGGTAGAAGAGGGTCGGCTGCGCCGGCCGCTCGGTGAGCACCGCGCATCCCAGGCCGCTCATGACGGAGGGCACGAGCACGAGCCCGCTTCCCCGGCAGTCGACGAGTTCGCTGTGCTGGCGCATGCGGACGCGCACGGCGTCGCTGTGCCACGTGACCGATTCGTGCAGTCCGGCGACCATCACGGCGATGCCCTCGGCCGTGATGCGGCGAGCCTGCACTGCGATGTCTGCGCGCAGGAGTCGCTCGAGGTGCGGCCAGACGGGGTCGAGCAGCGACTCCCAGAGTTCGCCCCACGCGTCGGCGATCATGCCGCGGGCGCGGAGCGGGTGCTCGATCATGCGCCCGATCGCCTCGTGCCGGTGGCCACTCGAACGGGCGAGCATCTTCGTGAGGTCGGCGCGAAGCAGTTCCGGGCGCACGGCCCGCAGCCGCGCGGCCTCGTCGGCCGGGCTCATGTCCCAGCTCGGCGTCGCGGTGAGGAAGTCGGGGAAGTACCCCGCCTCGCCGACGATCACTGCCATGAGCTCGAACGGCTCCTGCGGCACCCGTTCGCGCACGCTGCGCAGCCAGCCCCATTGCCTGGGCTGCTCGGCGGGCCGCTGCAGCACGCGGATCGCGTGACTCAGTTCGTGCCCGGGCGAGACCCCGAAACGGATCGCCGAGATGTCGTCGGGTGCCAGCCGGAAGTCCACGAACTTTCGATCCACATCGAAATGCTATCGAGTCGGATGCCGCGGGCGGAGCCTGTTCTCAGCGACTTGCCGATCATCCCCGATGGAAGGACACCCCCGATGGACCTCCCAGCACCGACCACCGAAATCGCGCCGACGCCGCCAGTCGTCCCCGCGGAGCTCATCCGGATCGGCACCGGCCGCACCCTGCGCTTCGTGGGGCGCGAACATGGCGCCGCGGTCTCGTACTTCTTCGTCGACAACGAGCCTGGGCAGGGGCCGGGCCTGCACCGCCACCCGTACCCCGAGACGTGGATCGTGCTGGAGGGCGAAGCCCACCTGACGATCGGCGACGAGCAACTCGTGGCCATGGCCGGCGACACGGCCACCGCTCCGGCCGGAGCGTGGCACCGCTTCGTCGCAGGCGGAACCGGGCGGCTGCGCATGGTGTGCATCCACGCGTCGGACGTCATCGAGCAGGAGTTCGCCGAGTGACCACGGGGACTCCCGCAGAACGTGACGAGGGTCAGCACTGACACTGAACAAATCTCAGTGTGCTGCACGGATGCGGCGCCGATCGAACGCGCGCACGCTTGCCGCACCCGATCCCATTCGAGTGCGTCAAGGAGACGACGATGACCGATTCACCCGCAGTTCAGACCGCATCCGCCCCGGCCGCGCCCGACGCGATCGCCTCCGCGGATCAGGCCCTCAAGGCGAAGCACCGCAACATGTGGGCGTCGGGCGACTACCCGACACTGGCATCCGACCTGATCTGGAGCCTCGGCGCCACTCTCGTCGACGAGGTCGGGGTGAACCCGGGCGACCGCGTGCTCGACGTGGCAGCCGGCTCCGGCAACGCAGCGATCCCCGCCGCACTACGCGGTGGCACCGTCGTGGCGAGCGATCTCACGCCCGAGCTCTTCGACGTCGGCCGACGACGTGCACAGGAGGCGGGCGCTGCGCTCGAGTGGCGTGAGGCCGACGCCGAGTCGCTGCCGTTCGACGATGCGGCCTTCGACGCGGTCGTCTCCTGTGTGGGCGTCATGTTCGCACCGCATCATCGGCAGGCCGCGGGCGAGCTGCTGCGCGTCACCCGCCCCGGCGGACGCATCGGCCTGCTCAGCTGGACACCCGACGGCTTCATCGGCCAGATGTTCCGAACCATGAAGCCGTTCGCGGCCCCCCTGCCGCAGGGCGCCGAGCCTGCACCACTCTGGGGCGACGAGCACCACGTGCGCGATCTGCTCGGCGACGACGTCGACGAGTTCGCCGCACGACGCGAGAGCGTCACCATCGACCGGTTCGACTCACCCGAGGAGTTCCGCGACTACTTCAAGCGAAACTACGGTCCGACGATCGCCGTGTACGGCCGCATCGCCGACGACCCCGACCAAGTGCGAGCCCTCGACGACGCTCTCGTCGAACTCGCTCGATCCCACGGCCTCCGCTCGGCCGGCGACGCGATGCAGTGGGAATACCTGCTCGTCACCGCTCGCCGAACCTGACGCGGTCAGGGCCTCACCCGAAGGAGCTGTCATGTACCAGAGCGAGGACTACTTCGTCTTCGAGTTGCATCACCGAGGCGAGGAACGCCTGATGCGGGAGCTCGAGCAGCGCCGCGTCATCGCGGAGCGCGCCGCAGAAGAGGCGGAAGTGCAGGTGACGGATGTCGCGCGGCCGCCGTTCCTCGTGCGCTGGCGGCGCCGCCTCAGTTGGGCGGTGCACCCCACGAGCCACGCATCCCCGAGCGGCGGCCCCACCCCGATCGCCTCGTGACACTGGCCGATGCCGATTCCCGGGCGGAAGCACCGATGCGGCGCGCGACACCCGGGCATACACTGGGCGTCGTGGTCGGCCACCCGCTCACGCCACGTGAAAGCGCGGTGCTCGCCGCCATCGAGCGGCGCCTGAGCAACCCCGAGATCGCCGCGGAGTTGTTCATCTCCGTGCGCACCGTCGAGAGCCACGTGGCGAGCCTTCGCCGCAAGCTCGGCGCCGACAGCCGGGCCGCGCTCATGGCCGCGGCGGGCGACCGGCACGAGGCATCCGTTCGGTTGCCGCGCAACGCATTCGTGGGGCGCGCCGCCGATCTCGGCACCGTCGCCGATCTCGTCGATCACCACGGGTGGGTGACCATCGTCGGCCCCGGCGGGGTGGGCAAGACTCGGCTCGCGCTCGAGTTCGCGAGAAGGCGCCACGGCGAGCGCGCACCCGTCATCGTCGAACTCGAGCACGCGGAGCCCGACGACGTCGTCGCCCGCATCGCGCGGGCGCTCGACCTCGAGTCGGCGCCGGGCGCCGACGTCTCGGCTTCGATCGCCGTCGCCCTCGGCGCCCGCCCCTACCTGCTCGTGCTCGACAACATCGACAGGGTCGGCCCGATGGTCGGTGAGGTCGCTGCGTTCATGCAGGCGACGACCCCGAGTCTGAGAATCCTGACCACCTCGCGCACCCCGATCGGCGACACGGCCGAGCAAGTGCACACCCTCGCGCCGCTCGCGATCGAAGGTAGGGATGCCGCGGCGACCGAGATGCTCCTCGACCGCCTCGGCGATCGGGGGCAGCTCACCACCCCCGCCGAACGCGACCTCGCCGGCGAGATCGCGACACGGCTCGACGGGCTGCCGCTCGCGATCGAGCTCGCGGCGGCCTGCGCGCGGCACCTCTCCCTCGCCGAACTCGCCTCGCGCCTCGAACGGGACTTCGCGACGCTCGACCGCGCGGTGCCGATGGGCCGTCATCGCACGCTCGACACGGCGTTCGAATGGACGTGGGACCTGCTCACCGACGATGAGCGAGAGGTGCTCTGCCGACTCGGCGCACTCCCCCGAACGTTCGACGTCGATCTCGCCGCGGCCGTCACGCACCCGGGCGCCGAGGGGGTCGTGCTGCGTCTGCTCGACCACTCGATGCTCGTGCCGACCGGCGGGCACCCACGCCGGTTCCGGCTGCTCGCGGTCATGCGGGAGTTCGTGCTCGCACGCACCGATGCCGCCACCGTGCGCGAAGTGCTCGAACGCCATGCGGTGTACTACGCCGCCCTCGCATCTCAGTTCATCGTTCGTGCACGCATCGATGACAGCGCCGAGGCGATGAGCCTGTCGGCCCGCGTCTGCCCCGAGGTGAACGCGGCACTTCGTTGGGCGCTTGCGGCGGGGCATCCGTGCGCCTTGGTGCTGGCCGCCGACCTCGCGATCGGCATCGAACAATACGGGTCGGATGTCGACAGCGTGCGCACGCTCGCGATGGCGGCACGCGACGAACGACTGCTGCCCGCGGCATCCGCCGAGCAATTGCTGGTCATCGGCAACGGGCTCTCGTACTACGACGTGCAACTCGTCGACGAGCTCGCCGAGCGGGCACTCGCGATCGCCGACGACGACCGGTCGCAGCTCGCCGCCCATCATCTCGCCGGAATCGCCGACGCCTACCGCAGTCGCACCGACGCCGCGATCGTGCATCTCGCCGTGGCGGAGCGGCTCGCGGAGGCCCTCGGCGACGAGTGGGAGCTCGCCGCCGTGCATCAGATGCGCGGCATCGCGCTGCGCGGCCCGTCGAACGCCGAGGCATCGCGTGCGATCGCCGAGTTCGACGCGGCCATGCGCGGGTACGCGCGGGCGGGCGACGCGACCCATGTGAGCAATGCCCGATACATGATGGCTCACACGGCCGCCGTGTCGGGGATCGATCGAGATCGTGCCGTCGGCTGGGCGGCCGAGTGCGCCGAGTATGCGCGCGCCGCCGGCAACGTGCATGAGCTCGCGCACGCCGAGCTCGTGCAGCAGACGCTCCAGGTACCGGATGTCGCGAGCGGGCTCGACGAACTGGTCGACGTCTTCCGCCGGCTCGGCGACGTGCGCTGCACGACGCGCAGCCTGATCCTGCAGGCCGATCGGGCGGAGCCGGCTGAACGGAGCCGCCTGCTCGAGCGGGCGCTCGAGTTCGCCGACTCCGCCGGTGATCAGGCGAACCAGACCGCGATCCGCGAGCGCCTCGCAGTCGCCGGCTGAGCACGCGTCGGACGCGCACGCGGTTAGGCTCTGACGATGGGCATCTTCGTCGTCGTCATGGGCGTCTCAGCAGTCGGCAAGTCCACGGTCGGCCGAGCGCTCGCCGACCGTCTGGGTGTGCCCTTCCGCGACGCCGACGACCTGCACCCCGAGGCGAATCGGCGGAAGATGGCGTCGGGAGTCGCCCTCGACGACCTCGACCGCGGGCCGTGGCTCGACCTCGTGGGCGCTGAGATCGGGTCGGTGAACACGGGCATCGTCATGGCATGCTCCGCCCTGAAGCGCGCCTACCGCGACCGCATCCGTGCCGCCGCGCCGTCGACCGTGTTTCTGCACCTGCACGGCTCGCCCGAACTGCTCGCCGCGCGCGCGGCCTCCCGCACCGGTCACTTCATGCCGCCGAGCCTGCTCGCCTCGCAACTGGCGACGCTCGAGCCCCTTGCGCCAGACGAGGCAGGCTTCACGATCGACGTCACCGGCGACTCCGCTGCGATCGTCGAGCGGGCCCTCGTCGCGCTCCGCCCCGACGTCGAGGCGCTCACACCCAGATCGTGAGCGCCGCCGTGTGGCCGCCTGCTCTGGGTTCGCTCTCACACCGGTCAGAGGATGCCGTGACCGAACGTGTTCAGGTGACCCGTCGCATCGGGGCACGTCAGCGCCCGCCTTCCGCTGCGTCGGTGCGGAGGTGCATGCGCTCGCCCTGCACGCTCAGCAGGTTGAGGATCTCGGCGGGCTCGCTCGAGGCGCTCACGTGGCCGTGCGGAACTCGCGTGTCGAATTCGGCAGCTTCGCCCGCCTCGAGGATGATCTCCTCGTCGCCGAGCGCAAGACGCACTCGGCCGCTCAGCACGTAGATCCAGTCGTAACCCTCGTGGGCGCCCTGCGTGACGGGCTGATCGCTCGGATACCCCGGGAGCACCATCTTGAAGGCGCGCAGCTCGGGGTTCTGCCGGGTGAGCGGGATGATGGCCCGCCCGTCGCGGTAGAAGGGCTTCGGGTGGATGCGCGGGTCGGCGATCTGCGGAGCACCGACGAGGTCGTCGAGGTTCGCTCGGTAGGCGGTCGCGATGCGGATGAGCAGTTCGAGGGTGGGCCGGCGCAGGCCCGACTCGAGCCGCGAGAGCGTGCTCGTCGAGATGCCGGTCTCGGCGGCGAGCTCGGCGAGTGTGTAGCCGCGGCGACGCCGCAGCTCGCGAAGCCGCGGGGCGACCGAGTCGAGCATGGCGTCGATGTCGTCGGCCATGTGAACTCCTCTTGCCGCTTCGGCAACGTGCGTTGCGTCGCTTGCAGACTATCGCGAGGGTGGAGGCATGCAACGTGAATCGTGGGATGTCATCATCGTCGGCGGCGGCAGCGCCGGTCTCAGCGCCGCACTCATGCTCGTGCGCGCCCGGCGGCGGGTGCTCGTGCTCGACGGCGGTGCACCGCGCAATCGCTTCGCCGCGCACATGCACGGCGTGCTCGGCCGTGACGGCTGGTCGCCGCTCGAACTGCTCGCGCGGGGCCGCGACGAGGTCGCGCGCTACGGCGGAGTCGTGCGCGCCGGCGAGGTCGCCGCGGCCCGGGTCACCGACGCAGCGGGCGGCGATCGCGGCTTCACCGTGACGCTCGATTCCGGCGAGGAGCATTCCGCACGTCGCCTGCTCGTGGCGACCGGCCTTCGCGACGAGCTGCCCGAACTGCCCGGCCTCGCCGAGCAATGGGGCACCGGCGCGGTCGTCTGCCCCTACTGCGACGGCTGGGAGGTGCGTGACCGGCGCATCGGCGTGCTCGCGACCGGCGAGCGCAGCGTGCACCAGGTGCAGTTGCTGCGGCAGTGGTCGTCGTCGGTCGTCTTCTTCACGAACGGCACGGATGTCGCGGCCGACGACCTGGCCGGCATGACCGCTCGGGGCATCGCCGTCGAAGATCGGCCGTGGGCTGAGGTGCTCGCCGACGATGACGGGCGACTCCGCGGCATCCGCCTCGCCGACGGCGCCGTCGTGCCGCTCGACTCGATCTTCCTCGGCCCGCGTTTCGTGCCGAACGATGCGTTGCTGCTGAGCCTCGGCGCCGCCTCGGCTCCCGCCTTCGGCGAGGGCGACTGGGTCAGCGTCGACCCCACCGGGCGCACGAGCGTGTCCGGGCTCTGGGCGGCGGGCAATGTCGTGAATCCGATGGCCTCCGTGCCGCTCGCCGCAGGCGCCGGCAACTTCGCCGGCGCGGCGATCAACGCCGACCTGATCGAGGAGGAGATCCGCGCCGCGCGCGCCGCGTGATCGTGCCGCTCTGCGTGTCGCGGACTCGGCTCGAACTCAGATCTCGGTGTGGCCCAGTTCAGCCTCCGCGAGCGTGCGGATCACGGGCTCGGCGATCGCCTCGAACTCGAGCACCGCGACCTCGTTGCGACCGGCGCGCGTCACGGGCCCCGGCACGAACAGGGTGCGCTGCGGTCCGCGGCGCCAGTACCGGCCGAGCAGGAACCCGTTGACCCACACGAGGCCCTTGCCCCAGTGCAAGGTGTCGAGGAAGAGGTCGGCGGGCACCTCGAGCGTGAACTCGCCGGCGACGAGGAACGGGCCGGCCGGGAACCGAGAGGCGACTGCGTCGGCCTGCGAAGTCTGCGCACCGAGCACCGCGGCGGCGAGCCCGGGCACGGCCTCGAGGTCGAGAGGGCGCGCCGTCCAGCCGGTGAGCTCGACCCCGTCGAGCGCGACCCCGCCGATGAGTCCTTTGTGCTCGCCGATGCGCGGGCCGTAGTCGACGCGGCCCTGGTCTTCGACGAGCAGCGCGAGCTCACCGCGGGCGTCGGGCAGCGCGATCGCCCGCTCGTGCGCATCGCGGGCGAGCACGCCGACCGGTGCGCCGTCGACGAGCACCCAGGCGCGGTCGCGCACCTCCTCGCCGATCGTGAGCGTGCCGGGGCCGCCGCGCTCGAGCGTCGTCGAGAACAACACGATTCCGCGGTCGTGCTCGAGTTCGTCGAAACTCGGCATCGTGTCGAACGCGCGGGTGCCGCCGAGCGACGGTGCGAGCTCGAGCAGTGTCTGACCGGCGAGCAGCGGCGCCTCGATCTCGGGTGCGGGTTGGCGCACGGCGGGGGTCTCGTCGGGCACGTCGGCGTAGCGCGCGATGACCTCGCGGAACGCCCAGAACTTCGCCGTCGGGTTGCCGGCCTCGTCGAGGGGAGCGTCGTAGTCGTAGCTCGTCGTGATCGGCGCGTACCGACCCTTGTCGTTGGCTCCGGTCGTGAGGCCGAAGTTCGTGCCGCCGTGGAACATGTAGATGTTCACGGAGCCGCCCGCCGCGAGCAGCGTATCGAGTTCGTGAGCGGAGCCGTCCGCATCCGTCGTGTGATGGTGCGAGCCCCAGTCGTCGAACCAGCCGCACCAGAACTCCATGCACATGAGCGGCCCGGTCGGCTGGAACTCGCGCAGCGTCTCGAGACGTTCGGTGACACGAGAGCCGAACGACCCGGTGAGATGCAGGCCGGGCAGGCTGCCGTCGGTGAGCATCTGCGGTGTCGGCTGATCGATCGTCGTGAGCGGCACGGTGATGCCCGCCTCGCGAGTGACCCGCACGAGTTCGGCGAGGTACGCCTCGTCGGAGCCGTAGGCGCCGTACTCGTTCTCGATCTGCACGAGGATGACAGGCCCGCCGGCGTCGATCTGGCGCGGCGCGACGATCTCGTAGACGTGACGCAGGTAGTCGCTCACCGCGGTCAGGAAGTGCGGTTCGGAGCGTCGCACGCCGACCTCGGGGTCGCGGAACAGCCAGGCGGGCAGCCCGCCGTTGTCCCATTCCGCGCAGATGTACGGGCCCGGCCGCACGATCGCGTGCATGCCTTCGGCGGCGACGAGGTCGAGGAAGCGCCCGAGGTCGAGCCCTTCGCCGGCTCGCCACTGCCCGCGGTGCGGTTCGTGCGCGTTCCACGCGACGTACGTCTCGATCGTGTTCAGGCCCATCAGCCGCGCCTTGCGGATGCGGTCGGCCCAGAGGTCGGGGTGCACACGGAAGTAGTGGAGCGCACCGGCGATGATGCGATGCGGCCGGCCGTCGAGTTCGAAGTCGGTGGCGCCGATGGCGAAGCGGGAAGGGGCGGTCACGGGGCATCCGTTCCTGGGTGATGGGGCGGGTCGGCCGCGCTGGAAGTGGGACGAGCGGGGCCGACCGACCTCACCCGGCCGGCCCCGCAGCGGTGCGGCTACTACTCGGTGACGGTGAAGCCCTGCTTGTTGCCGTAGTCGACGAGCTTGCCCTGCCATTCGGCGAGGCCGTCGTTCAGGTCGGACTTGTTCGCGTACGCCTGTCCGACGGTATCGCCGAAGATGCTGTTCGCGTACACCTGGTAGGGCAGGTACGACCAACCGGATGCCACATCGGCCGAGGCCTGCGTCAGCACCTCGTTGATCTTCTGGCCGCCGAAGTACTCCGATTCGAAGCCCGTGAACGCCGGGTCTTCGAGCTCGGCCGTGGTCGACGGGAAGCCGCCCGACTCGAGGAAGACCTCGATCGACGCCGGGTCGCTGTTCAGCCAGCGCAGGAACGCCGCGGCGAGCGCCGGGTTCTTGCTCTGCTTCGTGACCGACTGGCCGCCGCCGCCGTTCTCGGCGGTCACCGGGGTGCCGTCGTACGTCGGCAACGGCGCCACGCGCCAGTCGCCCGCGGCATCCGCGACGCTCGACTCGAGCACGCCCGGCATCCAGGCGCCGACGGGCAGCGTCGCGATCGAGCCGTCGGCAAGGCCCTTGAACCATTCGTCGGTCCACCCGGGGGTGGCGGCGAGCAGGTCCTCTTCGACGAGCTGGTTCCAGACGCCCGTCCACTGCTGGGTGCCCTCATCGGCGAGGTTCACCGTGATGTCGGTGCCGTCAATGGCGAACGGGCGGCCGCCGGCCTGCCAGATCATGCTCGTCGCGAACCCGGCGTCGCCGGTGTCGTTGGTGATGTACTTCGTCGGGTCGGCGGTGTGCAGCTGCTTCGCCGCGGCGATGTACTCGTCCCAGGTCGTCGGCACGGCGATGCCGTACTGGTCGAACACGGTCTTGTTGTAGAAGAGCGCCATGGGGCCGGAGTCCTGCGGCAGGCCCACGAGCTCGCCGTCGACGTTGACGCTGCCCCAGGTGGACGCGGCGTAGTCGTCTTCGAGTTCGTCGAGCCCGTACTGGCCGAGGTTGACGAGGGCATCCGACAGCGCGAACTGCGGCATCGCGTAGTACTCGATCTGCACGACGTCGGGCGCACCCGAGCCGGCCTTGATCGCGTTCTGCAGCTTCGTGTACTCCTCGGTGTTGGTGCCCGCGTTGACGAGCTCGACGTCGACGTTCGGGTAGGCCTCCTCGAACGCGGCGACCTGCGCCTCGGCGCTGGGCGTCCAGCTCCAGTAGGTGAGCTCGCCGCCGGCCTCGAGGGCTGCGTCGAGGTCGTCGGCGCTTCCGGTGCCGGTATTGTCGCTGCCGCCTCCGGTCGAGCACGCGGCGAGCGCGCCGATCGCGAGCGCTGCGGTCGCGGCGACCGCCATGGTCCGCCGAAGGGCGGTTCGGGCGATGATCATGTTGCTTCCCTTCACTTCGTTGTGGTTTCGGTTCCGGTGCAGGACGCTCCGGGTGAGCGTGTGGGTGCGTTCGTCAGGCAGCGCTGCTCGGTCACTGCTTGACGCTTCCGGCGCTGAGCCCCGACTGCCAGAACCGCTGCAAGCCGAGGAATGCGACGACGATGGGGATGATCGTGAGGAGCGACCCCGTGATCACCAGGTTGTAGATGGGCTGTGCTGCGACGCCCGTGGCCTGCGCATTCCACTGGTTGAGCCCGACGGTCAGCGGGTACCAGGTGGGGTCGCTCAGCATGATGAGCGGCAGGAAGTAGTTGTTCCACGTCGCCACGACCGTGAAGAGCAGCACCGTGACGATGCCCGGCGCGAGCAGCCGGATCGAGATCGTGAAGAAGGTGCGGAACTCGCCAGCGCCGTCCATGCGCGCAGCCTCGAGGATCTCGGTCGGCACGGAATCGACCGCGTAGACCCAGATCAGGTAGAGGCCGAACGGGCTGATCAGCGACGGGATGATGATCGCCCAGGGCGTGTTCGTGAGGCCGAGCTGGCTGAACATGAGGAACGTCGGCACCGCGAGTGCCGTGCCCGGCACCGCGATCGCGCCGAGCACGACGGCGAAGATCGCCCGCCGGCCGGCGAAGCGGAACTTCGCGAGCCCGTACCCGGCCAGCGTCGCGAGCAGGGTCGCGCCGCCCGCGCCGAGCACGACGTAGAGCAGCGTGTTGCCGAGCCAGCGCACGAAGATGCCGTCACGGTAGGTGAGGGTCTCCCAGATGTTCTGGAAGAGCACGAAGTCGTCGTCGAACCAGAGCCCGAAGCTCGAGAAGAGGCCGCTCTGGGTCTTGGTCGCGTTGATCACGAGCCACAGGATGGGCACGAGGCTGTAGATCACGAGGATCGACATCAGCAGCGTGAAGGCGACCGACTTGCGTGGCCGCAGTGAGGATCCGCGTCGTCGCGAGGTGCTTCGGCGCGAGATATCCGAGCGGATGCCGCGGCCGCGCGCCGGCGGTGCGGTGAGGGCACGCGTGGCCGAAGTAGTCATCGCTCCTCCTTTCGTGCGCCGCGAAGTTGCACGACGTAGGCGATCACGGCGGTGATGACGCCCATGACGATCGCAACGGTGGCCGAGGCGTTGTACTGCTGCCCAGCGAAGGAGAGGTTGTAGGCGTACATGTTCGGGGTGAAGTACGTGGTGATGATGTTCGGCGCGAGCGTGCGCAGGATGTTCGGCTCGTTGAACAGCTGGAAGCTGCCGATGATCGAGAAGATCGTGGCGATGACGATGGCTCCGCGGAGCGCCGGCAGCTTGATGCCCGTGATGACGCGCATCGGGCCGGCACCGTCGAGCTCGGCCGCCTCGTACAGGTCGGTGGGGATGGTGCGCAGCGCCGAGTAGAAGATGAGCATGTTGTAGCCGACGAACTCCCAGGTGACGATGTTGCCGATGGAGACGAGGATCCAGTCGCGCGCGAACGGCGCGATGACGTCGGAGCCGAGCCAGTCGTTGAGGTTCGCGACGAGGCCGAAGTTGTCGCCGTAGATGAAGCCCCACATGAGCACGGCGACGACCGCGGGCACCGCGTAGGGCAGGAAGATCACGATGCGGAAGAAGCCCGACGCGTGCAGGCGCGCGCTGTCGATCGCGAGCGCGGCGATGAGTGCGAGGGCGAGCATCACCGGCACCTGCACCACGAGGAAGAGCGCGACCCGCCCGAAGCCCTCCCAGAACTGCGGGTCGACGAAGAGTTCGGCGTAGTTCTCGAGGCCGACGAACGCGTTGCCGCCGATGAGCTGCTCGCGGAAGAGGCTGAGGTAGATCGAGTAGACGACGGGCGCGATGAACACGAGGAGGAAGACCACGAGGAACGGCACGACGAAGGCGAGGCCCTTCCACTCGCTTCTGCCCCGCGATCGGATGCCCCGAGGCCGAGATGCGGGGGCCTCGCGGGTCGGTGTCGGGAGGGACGTCGTTGTCATCTGGTTCCAATCGGTGCATGTTCACGTCAACATGACTCGTCGTCACCGTAGCATGTTGACGTGAACATGCGCCATCGTGGGCATGGTCCAGACGAAGGAGCAGCGATGACGGTCACCAGCACGGCAGATGCCGCCCCGGGGCGACGCCGCGGCCCTTCGATGGCGGATGTCGCGCGCGAGGCCAACGTGTCGGGCCAGACCGTCTCCCGCGTCTCGAACGGGCGTCACAACGTCGATGCCGACACGAGGCAGCGCGTGCTCGCCGCGATGAGCAAGCTCGGGTACCGGCCGAACAGCGCGGCCCGGGCCCTGCGCAGCGGCCGTTTCCACAGCATCGGCGTGATCATGTTCACCCTCTCGAGCTTCGGCAACATGCGCACCCTCGACGCCATCGCGATCGCCTCGGCCGACGCCGGCTACTCCATCACGCTCATCCCCGTGTCGCATCCGACCCAGGGCGAGGTCTCGGGGGCGTTCGATCGACTCAGCGAAGAGGCCGTCGACGGGGTGATCATCATCATCGAGGCGCACCTCCTCGACGAGAACGACGTCGTGCTCCCGCCCGAGCTGCCCGTCGTGGTGGTCGACTCCATCGGCAGCACTCCCTATCCGGTCGTCGACACCGACCAGGCGCTCGGCGCGCGACTCGCGACCGAACACCTGCTCGAGCTCGGCCACCGCACCGTCTGGCACATCGCCGGGCCCGATCGCTCGTACTCGGCCACGAGTCGCAGGGAGTCGTGGGAGCAGACCCTCGTCGCCCACGGTGCCGAGGTGCCGCCGCCCCTCGTCGGCGACTGGTCGGCGGAGTCCGGCCACGAGCTCGGGCGCGCCCTCGCGGCCGACCCCGAGGTCACGGCGATCTTCGCCGCGAACGACCAGATGGCGCTCGGCGTGCTTCGCGCGCTGCACGAGGCCGGCCGCGCCGTGCCCGGTGAGGTGAGCGTCGTCGGCTTCGACGACATGGATGAGGCGGCGAGCTTCTGGCCGCCGCTCACGACGGTGCGACAGTTCTTCGGCGAGGTCGGCCGGCTCTCGGTCGAGGCCCTGCTGCACGAGGTCGAGAGCGGCGATCGCCGCGAGAACACGCTCGTCGCCACCGAGCTCGTCGTGCGCGCGAGTTCCGCGAGCCCGCACGGCTCGTCGTCGACCGACTGATCTCGCGGGGTTCCGCTCCCCGGGCTCGCGGCGAAGAATGGGACGAGCGGACGCGGCATCAGCCGCTCTCCCGAACGACATCTCCAGCGGCGGCATCCGGTCGCCGGTCATGCGAAGGAGCACTCCATGGGAATCATCGTCGTCGACCTGTTCATCACCCTCGACGGGGTCTACCAGTCGCCGGGCAGCCGTGAGGAAGACCTCGAGGGAGGGTTCCCGTACGGCGGTTGGCAGGGTCCGTACATGGACGACGAGTCGGGCGCGGCGATCGGCGCCGATATCGAGCGCGTCGATGCCCTGCTGCTCGGCCGCAAGACCTACGACATCTGGGCCGCCTACTGGCCGTTCCAATCACCAGACGACCCGATCGCGAAGACGTTCAGCGAGGTGCCGAAGTTCGTCGCGTCGCACTCGCTGACCGACCCGTCGTGGGCCGGCACGACGGTACTCACCGATATCGCGACTGAGGCACGCGACATCCGCGACCGCTTCGACGAGACGCACGTCATCGGCAGCGGCGATCTCGCGCGCACCCTCTTGCAGGAGAATCTCGTCGACCGACTCAACCTCTGGCTCTACCCCGTGACCTTCGGCACCGGAAAGCGGCTGTTCGCCGAGGGCACGGTTCCCGCGGCGTTCACCCTCGCCCAACCGCCGGTCGCCTACCCCAAGGGGGCGATCTCGCTCGTCTACGAGCGCGCGGGCGAACCGGTCACCGGCTTCGACATGGCGACGATGGAGCGCTCAGAAGCCTGACCCCCGAGCGGATGCCTCAGCACCGATCCCTGGAGTTCGCTGTCGCAGCGTGCAGCGCGGGCTACGCGATGCGCAGCACCACGTTGCCGCGTTTGCGCCCGGTGTCGACGTAGCGATGCGCTTCGACGATGTCGTCGAGGTCGTACGTGCGATCGACGACGGGCCGATAGCGCCCGGCATCGGCGAGCTGCACGATGGTCGCGAGGTGATCGGCCGAGACGTGCGCGCCCGTCGCCGTCACGGTCTTTCCGCTCCTTCGGCTGTTGCGCGCGGCGCCGAGCATGCCGGCGAGGTCGCTGACGACCATGAGCAGCGCCCCGCCGGGCTTGATCGAGCGTTCGACGCGCGCGAACGACGCGTTGCCGACGCAGTCGACGATCGCGTCATAGACCGTGCCATCGTCGGCGAAGTCCTCGACGCGGTAGTCGATGACACGGTCGGCCCCGAGCGATCGCACGAGCTCGGCGTTGCCACCGCTGCACACGCCGGTGACCGTGGCGCCACGCAGTTTCGCGAGCTGCACGACCGCCGTGCCGACCGCTCCGGATGCCCCGTTCACGAGCACCTCGTCGCCCTCGCCCACTCCGGCGCGGTTCAGGAACGCGAGCGCCGTGTGACCGCCGAAGACGAGGGTCACCGCGTCTTCCATACTCAGGTTCGCGGGCTTGCGCGTCACCGCCTTCCGCTCGGAGACGCAGACGTACTCGGCGTGCCCGCCGAACTGCCCGCCGAGCATCGCGACGACCTCGTCGCCGGTGGCGAGCCGCGTGACTTCGGCGCCGACGGACTCCACGACGCCCGCGACATCCATGCCGAGCACCGGCTTGCGCGGCCGGAACACGCCGATGGCGATGGGTCCGTAGAACCCGAGGCCCTTCGGCAGGTCGCGACTGCGGGTGCGATGGTCGGCGATGCTCACGGTGCTGGCGTGCACCCTGATGAGCACCTCGTCGCGCCTCGGTGCGGGCTTCGGAACCATCTCCACTCGCATGACCTCTGGGCCGCCGAAGCGGCCGGCTACTGCAGCCCGCATACGGGTGCCGTTCACCACAGCTGTGCTGCTCATCTCAGTCTCCTACCTTACGTTGTACGACTTACAACGTAAGGTAGCGTGGATCCGGGTGAATGTCGAGAGCTGCGGCCTCGAATTGTCAGCAGACTTGTACCGTGGTCAGAAGGGAGGGCGAGCACATGTCATCGACGACCGAACGAAGCGCCGAGCGTCGCCCACCGTTGACGCGCGATCGCGTACTGCAGTCGGCGGTCGACCTTGCCGACGCCTCCGGCATCGACGCCCTCACGATCCGCCGCATCGCGGAGCGACTCGGCGTCGAGCCGATGTCGCTCTACTACCACGTGCCCAACAAAGGGGCGATCCTCGACGGAACCATCGACCTCGTCTTCGCCGAGGTCGAGCAGGCGGCCGGCGGATTCGCGGTACCCGAGACCGATGCCGAGTGGAAGTCGAGCCTGCGCGCCCGCATCCTCGCCGCGCGCACCGTGATGCTGCGGCATCCGTGGGCCCCCGGGATCTTGGACTCGCGTACCGATCTCGGCCTCACCACCGCGCGCTACGTCGACTCCGTCGTCGGCACGCTCCGCGCGGGCGGGTTGTCGTACGACCTCATCCATCACGCGATGCACGCCCTCGGAAGCCGCATGTTCGGCTTCTCGCAAGAGCTCGGCGAACCCGACGACGAGTCGGCCGATGCGACCGCGATGGAACAGATGTCAGCACATGTACCGCATCTCGCCGCGATGCTCGCGGTCGTGCGCCACGTCGATCCCGACTCCACCCTCGGCTGGTGCGACGATCAGTTCGAGTTCGAATTCGGGCTCGACATCATTCTCGACGGCCTCGAACGGCTCCTACCCGCGGAGCAGCCCCCGCAGCGTCTGGATGGTGTCGGCCTCGGCCGCTGACTTGTCGTCTCGGTACCGCTTGACGCGCGCGAAGCGCAAGGCGATGCCGCCGGGGTAGCGACTCGAGCGCTGCACCCCGTCGATCGCGATCTCGACGACGATGGTCGGCTCGACCCACACGGTGTGCTCGGTGCGTCGGGTCTCGATCTGCGGGAACCGCTCGGTCTGCCACCGCAACAGTTCATCGGTGAGTCCCTTGAACGTCTTGCCGACCATGACGAACCCGCCGGGCTCGCCGAACTCGCCGACCGCATCGAGCGCGCCGAGGTGCAGGTTCGAGAGCCATCCGGTGCGCCGCCCCGAGCCCCACTCGCACGCGAGCACCACGAGGTCGTAGGTGTGCACGGGCTTCACCTTGATCCAGCTCGACCCGCGCCGACCCGCCGCGTACGGCGAGCCGATCGCCTTGACGACCACGCCCTCTTGCCCCGCGGCGAGCGCCTCGCGTGACACGCGCTCGGCGACCTCGGGGTCGGCGGTCACCTCGCCCTGTATGCGGTGCCCGGGAGCGATGCGATCGAGTTCGGCGAGCCGCGTCGAGAGGGGTTCGTCGAGCAGGTCGCGCCCGTCCACATGCAACACATCGAAGAACCACGGATGCAGCAGGGTGTCGCGCGCGGCATCCGCACCGAACCGCGACATCGTCTCTTGGAACGGCCGTGGCACGCCGTCTTCGTCGAGTGAGAGCGTTTCTCCGTCGAGGATGACGTCGCGCACCGGCAGGCTTCGCACGACATCGACGACTTCGGGCAGGCGATGCGTCACGTCGGCCAGGTTGCGGGTGAAGACGCGCACGTCGTCACCAGCACGATGTACCTGGATGCGTGCGCCGTCGAGCTTGAACTCGACGGATGCCTCGCCGGTGGTCTCGAGGGCGGCCGCCGCACTCGACGCGGTCGCCGCGAGCATCGGCAGCACAGGCCGCCCGACGACGAGCCCGACGGCTTCGAGTTCGGCCTCGGTGCCGGTGAGCGCCAGCCGCGCGGTCTCGCCGAGATCGCCCGAGAGCATGGCGGCGCGGCGCACCATCTCGCCCTGCCGGTCGGCGGCGCGTGCGATGGCGTCGGTGACCACGCCCTCGAGGGCCCCGGTGCGCACTTCGCCGAGCAGCACGCGGCCGATGAATGCCTGCTCGCGTTCGGTGGCTTGCGAGGTCAGCTCTCGGAGCTGCCTCGCTCGTTCACCCGCTGAGCCGGCACCGGATGCCGCGGCGAGGCGTTCGAGCATCGCATCGAGCTCGCCGATGGTGATCGTCGGCTCGGCAGCGGGTTCGCCGGTCGCCGCGGCCACCCCGCGCCATCCGATGCCGACGCGCCCCTGCCTGGGCTTGCCCACCAGAAAGCCGACCGCGGGCGCGATCTCGTCGGGTTCGAGCCGGCGCAGCAGTTCGGCCAGTGCGTCGACCTTCGCGAGGCGCGAGCGGGTGGACGCAACGGTGTCGGCAGTCAGCACGAGTTCGTCGAGCAGCACACCGGCAGTCTCCCACCGACGACCGACATACCCGCAGCCGAACGAGTCACGAGCCCGAAGTCGAGGTGCTCATCTCGCGAGGCTTCCGCGCCCGATTCGTGCTCGCCAGGTACGCGCTGGCCGACGGGCTGAACATGGCTGCAGTTGCAACGATGACAAGCAGGATGTGCGCGATCCGAACGACGAGGAAGACGCCTCCGAGCGGCCCTCCGCTCCCGAAGGCCTCGAGTACGGTCTGACCGTCTGCGAGCGCGAGCGCGGCGGGAACGACGAGAGATGCGAGTCCGATGACGCTCAGAAGCACGGTCAGCCCGATGCGGGCGGCGCGGCTTCCGCGGAGCAGACGGGTGATCATGACGATGGCGACTACGTACACGACGACGCGGAAGCCGAGACTGAGCCAGGCTCCTGCGTCCAGCCCTCCCTGCCCGGCGATCTCGCTGACGGCGAGCACGGATTCGATGACTCCGGCGGCGACCGCCGCGAACCATGCTGTCGATGAGACTTTCACGCTGGTTGGTGTGTTCATGCGGCGACCCTACGAACGGCATCGCGCTCATCGCATCCCTCTGGGGAGCCATCTCGACCCGTACCGCGGTAGGGGCGCTCGGATGGTGCCGGCGCAGTGCATCGGCCACCCGGCCACGCAGATCAGCGGGGCGTCGTCTCCGGGGCATGATCCCAGCGAGTGGGCGACCTCACCCAGGTTCGTGTGAGCGTCATCGGCTGAGGTGCTGCCGAAGCGGTCGGATGCCGCGCGCGGGCGTCAGCTCGCGGGGTCGCCGTCGACTTCCCGCTTCAGTCGTTCGAGTTCGGCTCGGCGCTCGTAGTACTCGATCTCGCGGTCGAGGTCGGCGAGCTGCTGCTCGGTGGAACCCACCTGCGGCACGGGGCCACGGTAGCCCTGCTGCGGTCGCTGCGCCATGAGCGAGCCGATGCCGTCGGTGGCCGACGAGCCGCCGTATTCGCGACCCAGCACGAACCACAGCAGCGTGCCGATGAGCGGCAGCAGCACGACGAGCAGGATCCATCCGAACTTCGGCAGATGCCGCACTTGGGACTCGTCGCGCATGATGATGTCGATCAGTGCGAACACCATCGCGGCGACCACGATGACGGGAAAGACGGCGGCCATGGCCGTCAGCATATTGGGCCGGGCGGATGCGCCGCTACGGCGCGAGCTGACGGGCGACCTCGCCGACGTGTCGCATGAACACCCCGAGGTCGGGCTCGTCTGAGGTGGGTTGCAGCACGACCGAGTCGACACCGGCCGCGAAGAACTGCTCGGCGGCCTCGGCGACGGCGGACGCATCGCCGACGGCGGCCAGGCGCTGGTCGTCGGGCATGTTCCACTGCGTGAGTTCTCGTGCAACCCGCTCGTCGGCCTCCTTGCCGCCGAACGCGGCCATCAGGTAGACGACCACCTCATTGCGCCCCGCGCGCCCCGCGACGCTGCGCCCGGTCGCGATCGTCGCCACGGCTTCTGCGGCGCGTTCGACCGTCGTGCCGCCGGTGAGCACTGTGCCATCGGCCACCTCACCGGTGAGCTGCAGCGTCTTGGGGCCTTCACCAGCCGCGTAGACGAGCGGCGCCGTCGCCGGCGGCCAGTCGAGCTTCACTCGATCGAGCTTCAGGTATCGCCCGTCGGTCGTAACCTCATCGCCGGCGAGCAGCTGCCGCAACGCCGGAACATACTCGCGCATGAGCGTCAGCGGCGATGCGACACGGCTGCCCGTCTGCGCCATCCATCGCTGCACTCCATGGCCGACGCCCGGCAGCAGGCGGCCCGGGAACATGCGCTCGATCGTCGCGATCTCCATGGCGGTGATCGCGGCGTTGCGCAGGGGCATCGGTGCGACACCGATGCCTACCCGCAGGTGCTCGGTCCACGCGAGGGCCGCGGCGGCGGTGGCGAAGGAGGACTGCTGGAAGCAGTCCTCCCAGAGCCAGAGTTCGGGCACGCCCCCCGCTTCAGCCGCCTCGACCGCGGGTCGGAACTGCTCAGGAGGGAAGGCTGGCTGGAAGATCGCTCCGATTCGACGCATACGGCAACTCTGGCAGCACCCACCGGCTTGCGCCCACTGTCATATACCGAGCGGATGCTTCGATGCACGCGAAGGTGGCGAATTCCACGACATCCTCGTGATGCAAGTGGAATCCGTCACTCGTCGCGGAATGTGCGGATCTGCGCCCTGGTGCTCCTCAGCGCTCTCCTTCTCTCTAAGGGGCCTTGCGGACGTCCCGACCGGAGGGGTAACCGAAACCAACGACTGACGGCCATCAGCCCGGTTGCGGATCGCTCACCTTCAGCAGTCGCATCCAATGAGGTTATGAGCCTGACGACCGCGGTCCGCAGAATGTTGTCGGACCGTGACACCCAGAGACGTCGGCCATCAGACACAACCGCTCAGCGTGCGGTGGGCTTCCCGTCCGCGGCCCACGCCACACCCAAGGCGAACAATGTCGACACACCGTACTGCTCCATCGCCGCCGCAATGCGACGCCGACCGGTTCGCGGGTTGATCCCGAGCCTGCGAGATGCCGCGTCGAGAGTGACGCCCTGCTTCATCAGCACAAGAAGCGGCGCCCACGGCTGCTCCACACCACCGATCGGCTCGCCGCGACGCCAGAGCTCGCGGAACAGGCTTCGGCCCAGCTCGGCGAGGGACGCGCTACGGACACCGACCACGCTGGACGGCCACCCCTCGCCCCATTCGATCGGCAATGCGAGCACATCGCCGTCGATCCAGAACCAACTCGGAAGGTCGTCGAGAAGGCGGAACTCCACCCCGACGGCCGCGTAGCGCTCGGCGATCGCCACGAGCCGGGCGTCCTCTGCCATCGAACGCGGGAGAAGGGCTCGCACAGACCGCTTGCCGGCGAACATCTCCGCGAAACGGCTGGCGCGCGCGGGATCGGTCTGCAAGTAGCGTCCGAGATCGGGAAGCACTGACCAGGCGGTCTCGCTCTGCTCCCGCGCGATGTCATACCAGAGGTCTTCTGCTGCCTGTGGCCCGTGTCGCACGAAAACGGGAACGAGATCACTGGATGCCTCGCCTACAGCCCAGTGACGCAGCAGACCCGGTAGGTCTGCAACGAGCGCCTCGATTCGCGAGGCAGCCTCGTCCGCCGTCTGCCGCATCGCACGCACTTCGCGTTCGACGAGGTCGGCCGTCCACATCGCCGGCGTCGCGTACGCGATCGTGCCATCGCGCACCGAGATCGCACCACCCCGCGCGAGACGCGCAACGGCGTCGGCGGCCTCGCCCCCATCCGCGTGCGCGATGGTGGCGAGCTCCGCCACCGTCTCGGGGCGGCTGCGGTAGATCAGTTCGAGCAGTGCCCTGTCTTCCATGTCCACCTCCGGAGCGCGTGTGGACACCATCATGACGCATGTGGCCGATTCCGGACGCCCTCTAGAGGCTGTGGCCGGAAGCGGAGGTTGTTTTGTCCGCTTCTGTCCATACACACTGATTTGAGGGGGACCGGGGTCCTTGGCTTCGTATGCGTCCGCGTAGGAAGCCATGGGTCCGCTATCAGATATGTCATCGGGGGCAGCGATATGAACGGCATGAGCAGCACGAACAAGGGCATCGCACGCGTTATCGCCGTTTCGACGGTGGCAGCACTCACGCTGGGAATCACGGCGTGCACCGCGGGGACGACGGAACAGGCGTCCTCGAGCGGGCCCGCCGTCGCACTCGGCGAAGACCCCAGCCAAGACGCCGTCGATCTTTACACGGATCGCGATACGGCAGTGGCCGCTGCCGTCGATGCGCTTCCCGAGTTCATCGAGAAGGCGCTCGAGCAGACCGGAGTGCCCGGCGCGGCAGCCGCGGTCGTCTCGAACGGTGAGGTCGTGTTCGAAGAGGGATACGGTGTGCGGGACGTGACGACGGAGGAGCCCGTCGACGTCGACACCGTGTTTCAGATCGCGTCCTTGTCCAAGCCCCTCTCGTCGAGCGTTGTGGCCAGAGCGATCACCGAAGACGCCGATCTGTCCTGGGAGGATCCGGTCGTCGAATACCTCCCCGACTTCGCGCTGAACGATCCGTACGTGACCGAGCATGCAAAGATCGCCGACTTCTTCTCGCATCGCACCGGCCTTCCGACCGGCGGCGGCGATGAACTCGAGGACATCGGCTTCGACGCCGACTACATCATGGCCCACATGAACCAGATTCCTCTGGCGTCGTTCCGCGACACGTACCAGTACTCCAACTTCGGGCTGACGGTGGGCGCCGAGGCGGTCGCGGCGTCGCGCGGGCAGACGTGGCCGGAGACCGCGCACGAACTGCTGTTCGAGCCGCTCGGCATGACTTCGACGACCACCCTCCACGACGAATACCTCGCCGCAGATGATCGCGCGGCGATGCACGCGCGCACCGGCGAAGGTGAGTATGAGCAGCTGTTCGACCGGGATGCTGATGCCGAGGCTCCTGCCGGCGGTGTCGCCTCCACCGCCGGCGACATCGCGAAGTGGATGAATATGGTGCTGGCTGACGGTGAGGTCGACGGCGCGGAGTTCATCGACCCGCTCGTGCTCGCAAAGACCTATTCCGCCCATTCGATCACCGGCGGCGATGCCAAGAACCTGGTATCGCGCACGTCGCTTTACGGCTTCGGAACGAACGTCGGTGCCACCGTGACCGGCCGCGTCAACATCAATCACTCCGGCGCGTTCGGGTGGGGTGCCGCCACCAACGCCACAATGATCCCCGATCTGAACCTCGGGATCGTCGTGCTCACGAACGGAGCGCCGGCGGGAGTCCCGGAAGCGATCGTTTCGGAGTTCCTCGACCTCGTTCAGTTCGGTGAGGAGACGCGACCCTGGTTGGACCTGTGGTCTGGCAGGTTCGCGCGCTTCGCCGACCCGGCGGGCGACCTCGTCGACGAGGAGCCCCCCACAGGTGCCGCGGCAGCGGGTCCGGCCGGCGACTACGTCGGCACGTACACGAGCCCCTACTTCGGCAACTTCGTCGTGACCGAGGAGAACGGCACTCTCACCGGGGCGCTCGGCCCCGAGGGCGGCTACACGTTCGAGATCGAACCGTGGGATGGCGACACGCTGTCCTTCGTGCCGACCGGTGAGAATGCGCTCCCCGGTTCACTCTCCTCGGCGGTCTTCGTTCGCGAGGGCGAGCAGATCACCGGAGTCACCCTGACCTACTTCAACAAGTTCCCCGAGGAGGGGCAGGAGCCGAACGGGCTCGGCGTCTTCACTCGGGCCGGCTAGACCTCATCGTCGGCGCCGCCGCACCGAAGGGGTTCGCTGCTGCCGGCGCTGCACTCGGCGGCGCCGAGCTGTTCGGCGCCCTGGTCGGGCTCGCTCAGACGGCTGCGTACTACTCGGGCGGTTGACCTGCGGAGCCGCTAGCATCCACAGCAAACGCAGAGTGCGACTCCGGATGCCGCCGACGCCGCCGACGCTCCGGGGGGAAGCCGCATGTACGAGCTCGACATCCGCGACGACCATCGACTGATCAACTCGATCTGGCGAGCACACGTCGACGAACCCGACGAGTATCTCGAGCCGGCGAACGAGCATTGGGGGCTCGCGTTCACGCGACTTCCCGACGGGTCGATGACCGCCGAACTCGCCGGCCCGACGCCGAAACCCCGAATGCTCGTCGGCATCGCCGGCGCGAGTCATTGGGGCGTCGAACTCCACCCCGAGGTCACCATCGCACGGCTGCCGAAGTCGCAGCTCATCGGCCGGTTCGTCTCACTCCCCTGTGCAGACGGCGTGTTCACGATGTCGGGCGAGTTGCTCCCGATTCCCGCGTTCGAAGAACTCGAACCCTTCGTCGAGACACTCGAGCAACGCGGTCTGGTGCGGGTCGATGCGCATGCGGCGCGCGCTCTGCGCGGCGACCGCACCGGGTACTCCACGAGAAGCTGGCAGCGCCGGGTGAAAGCGGTCACGGGGTTGAGCCCGACGCGCATCACCCAGTTCGCGCGGGCGAGGGCCGCCGAGGTCGCGCTGCGCCGGGGCGACACGGCGACCGAGGTCGCAGCCGAGCTCGGCTTCGCCGATCAGGCGCACCTCACCCGCTCATTCGTGGCGCTTCGGGCGGAGCGGCCCTCCGACATCCGTCAGACGCCCTGACCTCTGACCGCTCGCCGCGATTCAGGCGCCGCTCGCGGCTTGTCGCAATTGTCCAAGGCACGCACGAGAACGTCGCCGATGCTGAGGGTGAGCGAAAGGTACCGATGTGAACAACATTCCAGCTGCCCCTGAGGGTTCGAACACCGTGAACCCATTCATCATGTCCGACGGCGCGGCCGCGCTGATCGACTTCCTCGTCGAGGTGTTCGGCGCGAGTGATGTCGCCGAGGCGCGCACTCTCGACACCGACGGGCTCATTCTGCACTCCGAGCTGCGGCTCGGCGACTCGACTCTGACGGTCGCCGACCGCAAGCCCGACTGGCCGTTCACTCCCGCGTTCACGCGCGTGTACGTCGACGACGTCGACGCGACGCTGGCTCGCGCAGAGCAGCACGGTGGCACCGTCATCACGAAGCCGACCGATTTCTTCGGCGACACGCTGTCGCGCTTCTCAGACCCGTCGGGCAACATCTGGTGGGTCTACAAGCACGTGCCGGCACCGGCGTGGAACGGCGGGGGCGAAGCGGATGCCGCTGACTGGTCGGAGTCCGGCGGTGACGACGACTGGTCGAGCTTCACGAGCCCTGAGCTCGAGTACATCCACAACACCCTCATGGATGCGATGGGCGCGCTCACCGACCCCCGCGGCTGACGCGGCCGGGTACGTGCTGCGTCAAGGCACGCGGTACCCGGCGGTGCGGAACAGCTCGTACCACTCGGCGCGCGTGAGCGGCACGTCCGACCCCTGAGCCGCGCCGGCCACGCGCTCGGGGGTCGTCGTGCCGAGCACGACCTGCATGTTCGCCGGGTGGCGGGTGATCCACGCGGTCGCGATCGCGATCGCCGGCACGTCGTACTTCACGGCGAGACGGTCGATCGCGGCGTTCAGCTCGGGGTACTCGGACGAGCCGAGGAACACGCCGGTGAAGAACCCGGCCTGGAACGGCGACCACGCCTGGATGGTGATGTCGTTGAGCCGGCAGTAGTCGACGATGCCGCCGCCGTCGAGGGTGATCGACTGGTCGAGCCCCTGCATGTTCGCGGCGACGCCCTCGGCGATGATCGGTGCGTGGGTGATCGACAGCTGCAGCTGGTTCGCCACGAGCGGCTGGCCGACCGACTTCTTCAGCAGGTCGATCTGCCGCGGGGTATGGTTCGAGACGCCGAAGGCGAGCACCTTGCCGGATGCCTCGAGCTCGTCGAATGCGCGGGCGACCTCGTCGGGCTCGACGAGCGCGTCGGGGCGGTGCAGCAGCAGCACGTCGATGCGGTCGGTGTCGAGCGCGCGCAGCGAGCCGTCGACGGACTCGATGATGTGCTCGTACGAGAAGTCGAAGTACGGGCCGTCTTTGACGATGCCGGCCTTGGTCTGCAGGGTGATCTCGTCGCGCTGCGTCGGAGTCAGCTGCATCGCCTCGGCGAAGCGCCGCTCGCAGCCGTGCAGTTCATCGCCGTAGACGTCGGCGTGGTCGAAGAAGTCGATGCCGGCGTCGCGGGCTGCGCTGACGAGTTCGCGCACGGCCTCGTCGCTCTTCTGCTGGATGCGCATGAGTCCGAGCACGACGTTGGGTGCGGTGAGGTCGCCGCCACCGAGGGGAATGGTCTTCACGGGCTGCTCCTGAGCTGTCGGTTCCGGATGTTGCGGATTCACCCTATGCCCACACGAGACTCGGCCACACCGCTCGCGCTCGCGCCGAACGCCCGAAACCGTCGGACCACTCGACCTTCGATCCACGTCGAAATGATGGCGATCGGATGCCGCGAGCCGCAGTCTGGACTCAATGGATGCCACGCGGCATCCGCCCGCGAAAGGAAGCACCGCATGTCATTCCAGGCCTACCTCGACACCATCGAGAAGAAGACCGGACTCACGCCCCGGCAGCTCGTCGACCTGGCAACCGAGCGGGGCTTCGGCCCGGGCACGAAGGCGACGCCGATCGTCGAGTGGCTGAAAGCGGACTACAGCCTCGGGCAGGGGCACGCGATGGCGCTCGTGCACGTGATCACGAAGGGCCCGCAGATCGCCGCGAAGCACGTCGGCACCGACGGTGTGCACCGCGATGTCACCGACACCCTCTGGCTCGACGGCGCCGCGACGAACCCGAACGGGTAGTGCTTCGCCTTGCTGCGCCTCTGCGACGCAGCGCCTCACCGGCTCAGGTTGTCGGGCTCCACGGTGCGTTCGGTGTCCCACGGCTCCGACCAGCCGAGCTCGTCGAACATGCGGGCGAGCACCAGGGCGGTGAAGCCCCAGATGAGGCGGCCTCCGACGGTGAACGCCGGCGAGCGGTAGGTGCGCGAATCGAGCGTGAACTGCGTGTTCGCCCGATTCGCCGGGTCGAGCAACTCGCCGACGGGCACGCGGAACACGTCGACCGACTCGTCGTGATCGACTGCCGCCACCTCGGACGGGCGGGTCCACCACGCCGGCACCGGCGTGACGAGATGGTTGCTGATGGGCACCGGCATCGTCGGCAGCGTGCCGAGCGGCTCGATGCCGTCGGGGTCGACCCCGGTCTCTTCACGGGCCTCTCGGAGTGCCGCAGCGATCGGTCCGTCATCGGATGCGTCGAGCCGGCCACCCGGGAAGGCGATCTGTCCGGCGTGGCTTCTGAGGGTGGCCGCACGTCGAAGCAGCAGCACATCGAGGTCTCGCGGCACCGCCGCGGCCGTGCGGGCCGGGATCGAGTCGAGCACCCCGAACAGCACGAGCACCGCCGCCGGGCGCGCTGCCGCGGCATCCGCTCGCCCCTCTGGCATGTCGGAATGCCACTCGAGGCCGCGCTCGCAGAGAGCGATGAGGTCGGCGCGGGCATCGGTGATGGCGGGCATGGCTCCACCCTACGGAGCCCCGACGTCAGCGCCGCGGCTGTGCGCTATTCCTTCGAGAAGACGTTCGGTGCGATCTCAGTCGAGCCCTCTGGCGCGGGTGCTCCATCAGGCCCATCGATTCTGACGACGTAGCTGCCGCTCTGCGCGCCGACTCCGAACTCCTGCCCTCCACCACAGCCGATCACCCAATCCTCGGAGTTCGAATAGACGAGGAGGCAGACACGATCAGCTTCCTTGCCCTTCGCCAAGTAGAGGGTGTTGCCGTCGTGTTCGGCCACGAGGCGGCTGCTTTCCGGGTTCAGATCGTCGTAGGCGTACTCCGGCAGATCAGTCGGGAGAACATCACCCTCCTCGGCGGCACGCTCGAGGGCGGCGAAGCCGGACCCCGAATGGATGCATCCCGCCAGTGCGAGCACGGCGAACAGTGCGACGCCTGTCGCCGATGCGAGCTTCCCGTTCGATCTCATAGCCGAATACTGGCACGTGGGGAACGAGGATGGGCCGCACTGGCGGCAATGAATCCGCTCTTGCTGCGAACGTCAATGGATGTCGAGCCGCTGAGGACGTCCACGTATCCGGCCTCCCGCAAGGTCGCCACATGTGTGCTCACGTTCAATGTGAGATCGCACGTTCAATGAGGACGGAAACCGACCGGGACGAACGCCAGTATCGGTGGCACAACCCACCCACAGAGGAGCCAACCGAACACGGTCGCCGGGTGGGGAGAGCCGAGCGCGGTCGGCGCGCGCCGGCGAGTTCTGCTACGGTCGATCCGATGGGTACTCTGATTTACTCCTAGTGGCGAGCCGTGTCGAGCAATGCTCCACGGCCTCTGCGTGATCACAACCGCGTTGATCACAACCGCGCTGATCTCAGCATTGCGCTGAATCCCGCGCGTTCGACCACTGATCATTCGGCCTGAGCCGTCGACGCTCCGTCGCCTCCGCCGCATTGCGGCGCGTGCATGCGACCGAGCGCACGTGCACTGAACAGGCCGGGAAACGGAGTTCCACATGTACCCGAGCCAACTCTCACTCCGCGCCGCGACGAAGCGATTCGGCGACCGCATCGTGCTCGACCGTGTCGACCTGGCGGTGCGTTCCGGCGAACGCGTCGGCATCATCGGCGACAACGGGTCGGGCAAGTCCACCGTGCTGCGCCTCATGAGCGGCGAACTGCTGCCCGATGCCGGCGAGGTGACCGTCGCCGTCGCGGGCGGCATCGGCGCACTCAGCCAGTTGCTCGAGCTGCCCGACGGCGCGACTGTCGGCGACGCGATCGATGCGTGCTCGGCCGAGCTGCGCGCGCTCGAACGCGCGATGCGCGAGGCCGAGCACGGTCTCGCCCGCCTCGACGGTGCAGCTCTCGAGGCGGCACTCGCCGGCTACGCCGATCTGACCGACCGGTTCGACGCGCGCGACGGCTACGGCGCACCGGCACGACTCGACGCGGCGCTCGAGGTGCTCGGCGTCGGCGGCATCGCCCGCTCCCGTCCGTGGGTAACCCTGTCGGGCGGGGAGCGTTCACGCGTCGCCCTCGCGGCGACGTTGGCGTCGAATCCCGAGTTGCTGCTGCTCGACGAGCCGAGCAACGACCTCGACGACACCGCATGGCAGTGGCTCGTCGAGCGGCTCCGCGCCCATCACGGCACGGTCGTCGCGGTCACCCATGATCGCGCCTTCCTCCAAGCGTTCACCGAGGTGATCCTCGAGGTCGACGCGGCATCCGTCACGCGCTACGGCAACGGCTATGCGGGGTACCTGATCGCGAAGGCGAACGAACGCGAGCGCCATCGACTCGCGTACGAGATGTGGAAGTCCGAACTCGCGCGCAATCGCGAGCTCGCCGCCGCGAACGCCGTGCGACTCGATGCGATCCCCCGCAAGCTCGACAAGGCGGGCATGGGCGCGGGCGCGTTCCGGGCGCGTGGCCGCGATCACGGCGCCATGGGACGCATCCGCAATGCCAAGGAACGGATGGCGCGCCTGCTCGACGAGCCGGTCGGGTCACCGCCGGTGCCGCTCTCGTTCACCCCGTCGCTCGAGCGGCTCGCAGCCGCCGTGCCGAATGAGGCGGTCGACGTGAACCCACGAGCGTCGGATGCCCCTGACGAGGCGGATGCCCCGCTGCTCGCGCTCGTCGGGGTGCGCGTGGCCGGGGCATCCGTCGACGAACTGCGACTCGTCGCGGGCGACCGACTGCTCGTCACCGGCCCGAACGGCATCGGCAAGACGAGCCTGCTCCGGGTGATCGCAGGTGAGCAGCGGGCGGATGCCGGTGCGGTGACGGCGACCCGCAGCGTCGGCCATCTTCGCCAGCACAGCGAGATCGCTCCGAGTCGGCGCACCCTGCTCGAGGCGTATGCGGCGGGCATCCGCGAGGATGCAGGCACCGCCGAACGGCGGCTCATGCGTCTCGGCCTGTTCCACCCGCGCGATCTCCTCGTGCCGGTCGACGGGCTCTCGTACGGTCAGCGGCGGCGGCTCGAACTCGCGCTGCTCGTGAGCGAGCCGCACGAGCTGCTGTTGCTCGACGAGCCGACCAACCACCTCTCCCCCGATCTCGTCGAGGATCTCGAGCGGGCGCTCGAGGAGTTCAGGGGTGCGGTGGTGCTCGTCTCCCACGACCGGCTGATGCGCGAGCGGTTCCATGGCGAGCGGCTCGAGCTGGCCGGGTGACCGATTGCGCGGGCGCGGTGCGGCGGCGCGGCGCGGCCTTGCCGAAATGGCAAACCGGTGTGCCATCCGCGGGTCAGGTCCGTACGCTCGGTCAACAGCGGAAGGAAGTACATCGATGAGTCGACACGAGCACGAGCCCACCGAGGCCGAGGCGGCAGAGCTGTTCGAGCCCTCGAGTTGGGAGGAGCGCTACTCCGGCGAGCAGACGGTGTGGAGCGGCAATCCCAATCCGCAACTGTTGGCCGAGACCTCTGCGCTGACCCCGGGCACCGCGCTCGACGTCGGCTGCGGTGAGGGCGGCGACGTGATCTGGCTCGCCCGACAGGGGTGGAAGGTCACGGGAGCCGACTTCTCGGCCAACGGCCTCGCCCGCGCGGCCCGGCATGCCGACGAGGCAGGCGTCGCCGACCGCACCGACTGGTGGCAGGTCGACGCCCGCACGTTCGCCGCCGAGAGCCGGTCGTACGATCTCGTCACGACGCACTTCCTGCATCCACCCGACGGCGGGATGGTCGAGGTGACCCGCCGGCTGGCGCAAGCCGTCGCACCCGGGGGGCACCTGCTGGTGGTCGGTCATGCGCCGTCGGAGGTGTTCACGCACCTGTCGACGAGTCATCGCAAGGCGATGTTCCTCGCCGAAGAGCTGCTGCCCGCCCTGCCCGACGACTTCGAGGCGCTCGTGGTCGAGCAGCGCCCGCGCACGATGGTTCGCGACGGCGTGACCATCGACGTGCACGACGCCACCCTGCTCGCGCAACGGGCGTCATGACGAGGGTCGCCGGCTTCGTGTCCTGACTCTCGCCGCATCGGCCGATCGGCCGAGGGAAGTCGAGCCCGCCGGCCGATGCCGCGCGTCGGCGCGCGCGCGAGCATCGAGGCATGACCGATGCATCCGGCGCCCGCGGCAACGCCACCGACTCTGCGCGCGACCTCCAGCTCGTACCCGGCCCCGCCCCGACTCCCGCTGCGCCGGCAGCGCCCGCGAAGCGGCGGCGGCGAACCGAATGGCTCGCCCCCACGGGCCTGATCGCGCTCAGCCTGGTGCCCATCGCAGGCGGCGCGTTCCGCCTCACCGAGCTCACGAGCGGCGCGACCGTGACCGCCGAGAACGCCCGCTTCTTCGACTCGCCGGTGCCGGTGATCGTGCACATCGTGGGGTCCGTCGTCTTCCTCGTGCTCGGCGCACTGCAGTTCGTACCGTCGCTGCGCCGGCGCCGATGGCACCGCATCGCCGGGCGAATCGTGGCGCCCGCGGGCCTCGCCTCCGCCCTGTCTGCAGTGTGGATGACGCTCTTCTACGACATGCCGGCGTCCAGCGGCACGGCGCTCTTCGTGATGCGCCTCGTGTTCGGCACGGCCATGGCGGCCGGCATCGTCATCGCGTTCCTCGCGATCCGCCGGGGAGACGTGCGCACGCACAGCGCGTGGATGACACGTGCCTACGCGCTCGGCCTCGGTGCCGGAACACAGGTCTTCACGTTCCTGCCGTGGACGCTCGTGCTCGGCGCGCCCGACGTGACCATGCACGCCGTGCTCATGGGCGCCGGCTGGGTGATCAACCTCGCCGTGGCCGAGGTCATCATCCGGCGGAGAGCGCGGCAATACGGTCGCCAAGCTCGTGCTTCCGGCCGATCCGCGGTGGCCAGTGCCCGCCTATCATGAGGGAATGACGAGCCCCGTCCGGGCACTGTGGCAGGCGCCGGCCGCCTTCCCGCCACCGCCGCGGCGGGTCTGGCGCGACTGGGTGCTCGTCGGTGTGCTGCCGCCGCTCGCGCTGATCGAGGCGCTCGCCCGGCCCGAGGTTCCCTGGCGGTGGCTCTGGGCGATCGTGCTGGTCGCACTCGTGCCGACGTTGCTCTGGCGCCGCACGCGCCCGCTGACGATGCTCGGCATCGCGTTCGCGGCCGGGTCGGTCGTCGGCTTCGCGACCGGCGGTGACCCGCAGTTCTTCACCACGGCGTACCTCCTGATCTTCGTGTACGCGGTGATGCGCTGGGGTTCGGGTCGGGCGATGATCGCGGGTGGCGCGATACTGCTCGCGAGCTCGCTCCTCTCGCTGCGGTTCGGGCCGCCCACGGTCGGCGATGTCGTCGGCGGACTCGCCGTGGTGGTGACGACGGGCTCGCTCGGCCTCGCCTTCCGGTGGCGCGCCGGTGCGAGGGCCCGTGAGCTCGATCGCATGCGGCTCCTCGAACGAGAACAGCTCGCGCGCGACCTGCACGACACGGTCGCCCACCATGTTTCGGCGATCGCGATCCAGGCGCAGGCGGGCACGGCGGTCGCGGCGAGCGATCCGGATGCCGCGGCCGAGGTGCTCCGCATCATCGAGGGCGAGGCGTCACGCACGCTCGAGGAGATGCGTTCGATGGTGCGAGTGCTCAGGCGAGCGGATGCCGCCGAGCTCGCGCCGACCCCCGGCATCCCCGAGCTCGGGCTGCTCGCCCGACCCGTGGGCGGAGGCCCCGCGGTCGAGGTGCACGTCGACGGCGCGTTGGATGCGCTGCCACCTCCCGTCGGTGCCGCGGTGTTCCGGCTCGCCCAGGAGGCCGTGACGAATGCGCGTCGGCACGCGCGGGGCGCGACGCGTGTCGAGGTGCGCGTGTTCGTCGACGCGTCCGGTGTGCGGCTCGACGTTCGCGACGACGGCGAGCCCGCGGCATCCGCTCTGCCGGGCTATGGCATCACGGGCATGATCGAACGCGCCGCTCTGCTCGGCGGCACGTGCGAGGCCGGCGCCGTTCCCGGCGGCCACGGCTGGGCGGTCACCGCGGACCTCCCGAGGGCGGGGTGGGCGCCGTGAGCGTGCGCGTGCTCATCGCCGACGACCAGGCGCTCGTTCGCACCGGGCTGCGGATGATCCTCGACGCCCAACCCGACATCGAGGTGGTCGGCGAGGCCGCCGACGGCGCCGAGGCGGTGGCGCTCGCGCGGAGCATCCGGCCCGATGTGTGCCTCTTCGACATCCGGATGCCGGTGATGGACGGTCTCGACGCGACGCGAGCGCTTGCCGGCCCCGACGTTCGCGACCCGATTCCCGTGGTCGTGATCACGACCTTCGATCTCGACGAGTACGTCTACGGTGCACTTCGCGCGGGCGCGCGCGGGTTCCTGTTGAAGAACGCCGGCGCGACCCTGCTGCGCGAGGCGGTGCACGCGGCCGCACGCGGCGACGCCCTCATCGACCCGAACGTCACGGTGCGCCTGATCGAGGCATTCGCGGGCTCGACGCCCGAGCCGCCGTCGGGCCCGGCGACCCCCCCTCACCGATCGTGAGGCCGACGTGCTCGCCGCGGTGGCGCGCGGCCTCGGCAACACCGAGATCGGCAGCGAACTGCACATCTCGCTCAGCACGGTGAAGACGCACATCGCGAGCATCATGGCGAAGATCGGTGCCCGCAATCGCGTCGAGCTCGCGATCTGGGCGCACGAACGGGACCGCGGGACCGCGGCATCCGCTCGGCCGAACTGACGCGCGTCGCGCTCAGCCGGCCGTCGCGAGAGCCGGAAACCAGATCTCACATTTCGTCGGGCTGCGTCGTCAACACTTCGGGCGCCGATCGGCGCGAGTGCACGAGTGCACGTACAGCAGAGAAACAGGAGACACCATGCGGATCGTCGTCATCGGAGGCACGGGCTTCATCGGACGGCAGGTCGTCGAGCTGTTGCGGGCGGTGGGGCATGAGGCCGTCGTCGCTGCACCGTCGACCGGCGTCGACACCGTCACGGGCGAAGGGCTTGCCGAGGTGCTCGTCGGCGCGGATGCCGTCGTCGACGTCAGCAACGCCCGCACCAGGGATCCCGACGGGCCGCTGGAGTTCTTCTCGGTCTCGGCACGCAACATCGCCGACGCCGAGACCGCGGCGGGGGTGCGCCACCACGTGCTGCTCTCGATCGTCGGCATCGATCACGTGCCGGGCAACCCGCACTATCGCGGGAAGATCGCCCAGGAACAGGCCGCCCGCTCGGCCGGCGTGCCGGTCACCATCCTCCGGGCGACGCAGTTCGCCACCTTCGGCCGCCAGATCGCCGATTGGACGACCGTCGACGGGCGGGCGCACGTGCCGCACGACCTCGTGCAGCCGATTGCGCCCTCCGACGTCGCCGCCGAGCTCGTGCGACTCCTCGTCGACCAGGCTCCGGCCGGCACGGTCGAAATCGCCGGCCCTGAGCAACTCCACCTCGACGACCTCGTGCGCGGCACCTTCGAGATGCTCGGCGATGACCGCGGCGTCGAGACGGTCGCGAGATCGCCGATCATGGGCACCGAGGGCGCACCGGAGGGCGTGCTCACGCCGAACCCCGAGTCGGGGCATCCGCTCATCGTCGGCCGCGTGACCTGGCGGGAGGCGCTCACCGAGGCGGCCGCGCATGCGGCATCCTGAGTTGGTGAGCGACGAAGTGCTGGGCGAGCGGCGGCGGCTCGTCGCCCTCGCCTACCGCATGCTCGGCACCGTGGCCGACGCCGAAGACGCTGTGCAAGAGACGTACGCCCGCTGGTTCCGCCTCTCGGAGCAGGAACGGCGCGGCGTGCGGTCACCGGCCGCATGGCTCACCCGGGTCGCCGGTCGAGTCTGCCTCGACGTGCTCGGGTCGGCACGCGCGCGGCGTGAGCAGTACGTCGGCGAGTGGCTGCCGGAGCCGCTTCCGGCGGGGCGACTCACGGATGCCTCTGCGCCGACCGATCCCCTCGATCGCGTGACCCTCGACGACGAGGTCGGCGCAGCACTCATGGTCGTGCTCGACTCGCTGTCGCCGGCGGAGCGGGTGGCATTCGTGCTGCACGACATCTTCGGCATGCCGTTCGCCGAGGTCGCCGAGGTCGTCGGTCGCACCCCCGACGCGGTGCGCCAACTGGCCTCGACGAGTCGCCGGCGCATCCGCTCGGCACCGCGTGCGCCGTCGGCGACTCACCGTGACGATCTCGTGCGGGCGTTCGCCGCTGCGGCGAACACCGGCGACCTCGCGGGCCTCGTCTCGATGCTCGACCCGAGAGTCGAACTCCGTTCCGACGGCGGCGGAGTCGTGAACACCGCGCGCAAACCGGTGCGCGGGGCCGACCACGTCGCCCGCTTCCTCGTCGGCGTGCTCGCGAAGAGCCCGGGCCGGGAGTTGCGGCCGCTCGATCTCGTCGACGGCCCCGGCCTCGCCCTCGCCGACTCGCGGCAGATCTTCGCCATCATCTCGCTCGGCGTGGGCGATGGTGCCGTCACCGCGGTATGGGTGATGCGCAACCCCGACAAGCTCACCGGCTGGCGCTGAGAACGCCCGGCCCCCGTGATGGGAGCCGGGCGTTCATGAGCCGAATTCAGCCCTTGCCGGGGCGGTGCGCCTCGATCGGGAAGCTCCACGCGTTCACGCCATCCCCCGATGTCGAGTCACCCGAAGGCTCCTCGGCGTAGGAGACGAGGATCTGCGCGTCATCGGCGAGCGCGGAGCGGATGCTCGCGTCGATCGGCACCGTCAGCTTGCCCTTGCCGGCGTCGACCTCCTGCTCGAACGACGTCACCAGCCGACCGCTCATGTCGGGTGCCCACGGCGGCGCCGCACCATCCGACGGGGAGCAGGCTTCGAAGCCGTAGACATCGCCGGCGCAACTCGACGTCCAGACGGGGATGAATGACGTGTCTCCCTTCCAAAGGAAGACGCGCACCGTTCCGGCCTCGCTGGACCGGTATGAGATCTGCACCTTCTTCTGCTGGATCTTCACGTCGCCGATGCTCATCGCATCGCTCGGCTGCACTCCCGAGATCGTGCCGCCCCGCGTCGCCGACTGCGCGATCGTCTGGGGCGACTGCACACCCTGCAGGGCGGTGTCGGGGATGATCGGCTCGGCCGATTCGACCGACCGGTCGGCCGGCGGCGCGTACCCGTCGAGGTAGGCGTGACCCCATCGATACGGCTCCGACTGCTGGCTGCCGAAGGCAGACCATGCAGTGCGAGTCTGACCGATGAAGTCCTGCGTGTCGGAGTCGTACGGCGTGACGTTCAGCCCGAGGTACTCGGGGTCGAGGTCATTGACCGTCGCGTCGCCCTGCGGCACCGCGCTCGTCGGCCCGACGGCTGCCGGAAGCGTGGCGAGCGGCACCTTCACCTCGATGTCGTATCCGCCACCTGCGAACGTGCCGTCGGCCTCGCGTGCGACCTCGACCGCGACCTCGACGCCCTCGGCGTTCAGGCCGCCCTCGACGGTCTCGGCGAGCGGACCCGTCGAGAACCCCTGGTGGTTGTCGGCGTCGCGAGACCAGCACGGCCCGTCTGCCCCGTTGCCGTTCGTCGCCTCGGCGTCGTCGGTGAAGGGGAACATGCCGAGCTTGAAGGTCGACGAGGTGTCGATCGAGTCACCCCGCGGGTCGAGCAGCAGTTCGACCGAGTCGACCAGCCAGTGGCCGAAGCAGCGGTCGGGCGTCGAGGCGGCGCTCGCCACGTCGTCGGTCACATGGATCTGCGCGTACAGCGCATCATCATGCCAACCGAGCCGGGCGATGCTGCCTGCACCGCAGTCCACGCCGTCGGCGGCGCAGGCCGCTCCCTCCCAGCGCGTGCCGACGTTCACCGGCGTGCCGGTGTAGACGTCGTCGGCGGTGCCGTCGATCGTCGGCGCGGCAGCGAGCTGCGGGATGACCACGGTGGGCACGACGTACACGGTCTCGTTCTCGCTCGACGTGCCGGCACCCGACGTCGTCGTTGCGGTGAACGTCGCCGTTCGGCTGCCGGGGTCGGTCGGATCGGTGTGGGTGACGACGAACTCGATCGTCGTCACCTCGCCCGGGGCGAGACCCGCGAAGGGCTTCACCGCCGCATCGGCGACGAAGCCTGCCGGCACCGTGAGGGCGATCTCGCCCGACTCGGCGCCGGCGCTGCGGTTGGTCACCTCGACCGGCACCGTCACCGTCTCACCGGCGCCGACCTGGGCGACCGCCACTGAGCGACCGCCGACGTAGGCGTCGTGATCCTGCGTCCACTGCTCGTACTCGGCCGCAGTGCCCCAGCGCTCGAAACGCCCCTCGACGGGCGCGACGAGTTGGATTCGCGTGTCGTTGTACGCGGTCACTCCGTTGCCCGCGAACTCCGCCGCGATCTTGTACGTGGCAGGGGCCGCGTCGGTCGCGGGAGTGACGGTGAACGTCGCCTGCGCGGCATCCTCATCGCTGATCTCGTCGATCTCGACCGGGTCGGAGACCTGCCAGCCGTCGGGCACGACGAGACTCACCGCGCCGCCACCGAGCTCGCCGTCACCCGAGCGCAACGCGACGGTCGCGGTGAACGGCTCGCCTGCAGCCTCGAAGTACTCCTCGGCCGAGAGCGAGAACTCCGAACCGAGCGGCATGCCGCCCGGGTCGGCGACGACAGCGCCGTAGAGCACGGCATCGTCGTTCGCCGCGTCGGGCGAGGTGTTCGGCTGCATCGGCACGATCGACTGCGAGACGCCGTAGCGCTGGCACGTCGGATCGACGAGCGCGGTCTGCATCGTGCGCGCCTGCGTCGGGTGCGCCCTGCCGCCCTCGCGGCCGACCTGCGCCCAGGTCTTGGCCGATCCGGCCGCCTGGCCGGCGAGGTTGCCGTCGGCCCACACGTAGGGCGACTTGTAGCCGGTCCACGTGCCGACGACGGTGAACGGGTTCGTCGCCGCGGGCACGAAGCCCGCGTTGCAGGCCGGGCCGGCGGTGCCACCGGCGCCCGTCGTCAGCCCGCCGGCGAGCACCTTCTTCACCTGCCACGGCTCGACCGCACTGACACCGGTGAGCTGCTCGGGGTACATGTTCGGGTCGGCGGCCGCTGCCGCGGCTTCCCAGACCATGCGGCCCTGCGCGTACTGGTGGTTGCCGTGCCCGACGGCGAGCGACGGCGTGCTGCCGACGAGGATTTCGGGCTGCGTCTCACGGATGATCCGCACGGTGCGGCTCAGCGTCTCTTCGGCGTTCCACACCTTGGCCGTGAGCGGCGCCGAGGTGTTGTAGAAGAAGTCGACGCGGTCGAGGTTGAAGATGTCGATGGTGCCGGATCGAACGTGCGACGTGCGATCTTCATTCTCGCGGCGCACGCCGAGGTCGGGGCCCGCCTCGGGGCCGACCGAGTTCGAACCGCCCTCGCCTCGCGTCGCCATGATGATGCCGCACCGCACGCCGTAGAGGTCGTGCCAGACGCCGCACGGCGTCGTGAACCCGGCGTCATCGTCGGGGTGGGCGTAGATGCCCATGATGTCGATCTTCTCGCGCTCGGTCTCGGTGGCGATCGCGGGATCTCCGACGTCGAACTTCAGCGCCGCGTCTGGTGGGCCGGAGTTGCCGTTGCCCATCGTCGCGGCGATCGCGTTGCCCGGCGCCATGAGCGCGACGACCGTGATCAGCGAAGTGAGCAGGATTGCGTGGTGACGTTTCATGCGGTCCTCCGTTGGACGCTCGGGACGACGGACTGCCACCCCGAATTCCGTCCCACGCTAGAGCAGATTCGATCATGCACGCAAGCATGTGCGTGCAGATTCGCGCAGCTTGGCTGCGCGAATCTGCTCGCTTACTCGCGCACTGCGCCCTCGATCATGCCCTTGATGAAGTGGCGCTGCAGGAAGATGTACAGCGCGACGACCGGCAACGCGACCATCACGGCACCCGCGGCGAGAAGGGCCGTGCCCTGCGTGTACTGCCCCTGGAAGAACGCGAGCCCGAGCGGCGCCGTTCGCACATCGCCGTTCGGCGACATCACGAGCGGGATGAGGAACTCGTTCCACGTCCACATGAAGACGAGCAGCACGAGGGTGAGGATCGCGGGTCGCCCGATCGGCACCAGCACCTGCCAGAGGATGCGCATCGAATTGGCGCCGTCGAGACGAGCCGCCTCGATGAGCGCCCGGCTCGAGGAGCGGAAGTACGTTCGCATCCAATACGTGCCGAAGGCGATCGACATCGCGATCTGCGGCGCCGCGACGCCCCAGACGGTATTGGTGAGCCCAACGACGCGCAAGTCGAAGTAGAGCGGCACGATGAATGCCTCGGTCGGCACCATGATGCCGAGCAGGAACACGTAGAAGACGAGCGTCGCCCCGCGAAAGCGCATCGTGCCGAGCGCATACCCGGCGAGGATCGAGGCGAGCACCGAGACGACGACGACGATCGCGGCCACGACCACGGAGGTCAGCATGTACTGCCCGAATCGGCCGACCTCCCACGCCTCGGGGAAGTTCTCAGGGTGGAAGGTGCCGCCGTCTCTGGCAGCAGAGGCGTCTTTCGGTCCGAACGCGAGCGTGATGATCACGCCGATGGGGCCGAGCACCACGAGAGCGAACACGATGAGCACGACGTAGTTCGCGCCCCGTTCGATCGGCGAGACCTTCATTTCCGCTCTCCGATCATGTTGACGACTCCGTTGATGGCGAACACGATGATCGTCAGCACGATGCCGACGGCAGTGGCGACACCGACATCCCCGAGCTCGAAGGCTCTGCGGTAGATCTCGTAGCTCGGCACGGTCGTCGAGGTGCCAGGGCCTCCGCTCGTCGTGACGTAGACGAGGTCGAAGGTCTTGAGCGCGGCCACGATCGTGAGGGTGAGCGCCACCGTGATCTCACCGCGCACGGTGGGCAGGGTGATCGCGAAGAACTCGCGCACCGGGCCGGAGCCGTCGAGACGTGCCGCCTCGTACAGCTCGCGCGGCACCCGGCTCATGCCGGCCATCAGCAGCACGGTGACGAGGCCGGTGCACACCCAGGTGCCGATGAGCCCGACGGCTGGCAGGGTGAAGGTGTAGTCGCCGAGCCACGGTCGGGTCAGCGAATCGAGCCCGATGAGACGCAGGAAGCCGTTGAGCGGGCCATCGGGCGCATAGATCTGCCGCCAGGTCACGGCGACGACGACCATGGCGATGACCTGCGGCAGGAAGATGACGCTGCGGAAGAATCCGATCCCGCGCACCTTCGAACGAGTCAGCAGAGCCGCGAGCACCAGCCCGATGACGAGGGGCAGCACGGCGTAGAAGAAGACGAGCACGAGGGCGTGCCAGAACGCCTCGCGCAAGCGCTCGTCGTAGAGGATCTCGACGTAGTTGTCGAGGCCGACGAACGTCGATTCGCCGAGGCCGTCCCAGTCGAAGAGGGAGTACTGTGCGGCGCGGCCGAGCGGAAAGAGCAGGAATCCGCCGTAGATCAGCAGTGCGGGGGCGAGGTACGCCCACGCCACCCAGCCCGATCGGGCGGGGCGCCGAGTGGCGCTCCGCCCGATCGTGGTGTTGCCGTTACTCATTGCTTGCGACGAACTCCGCATAGTCGGCCTCGAGCGCCTCGGTGAACTGCTCGGGAGTCACCTGGCCCGCCAGCAGGTCTTGCAGCGACTGCCCCATGGTGTCGGCGAAGGTCGGCGTCGCGTAGTCGAGGTACGGCAGCAGACTGCCCTCGCCCGTGACGTTGCCGAACACGGTGAACACGTCGGCCATCACGCCCGAGGAGGGCGCGAGCTCGGCCGTGCGGTTCACCGGCAGGTTGCCGGTCTCCGCGAGCACGTCCATCGCGTCGTCGCTCGTGATGAAGTCGATGTACGCGGCCGCCACATCGTTGTTGTCGGCGGCCGAGGTGATCGTGAAGGGCAGCCCGGTGCCGCCGGTGGTCGCCGGCGTGCCGTCGGCCGTGTGCGGGATGAAGAACCCGACGTCGTCGCCCATCGCATCAGCCAGGTCGGCTGCCAGCCATGAGCCGCCGATGAGGAAGACCCCGTCGCCCGCGGCGAGCGCCTGCCACGCCGCGTCGTAGTCGGTGCCGTTCACGCCGTCGTTGAAGTACCCCGCGTCGACCCAACCCTGCAGCGCGGCGGCCGCCTCGACGTTCTCGGGCGTCGTCCAGCTCTGGCCGGCGTTGCCGAGTCCGAGGTCGGTGATCACCTCGGCGTCGACGTAGTCGCCCTGCAGCGGGCCGAAGACGTGCAGCGCCGGCCACTGCTCGATGTTGCCGAGCTGCATCGGGGTCTCCCCCGCTGCGGCCGCCGTCTTCAGTGCGGCGTCGAACTCGCTCCAGTCGGCGGGCACTTCGAGGCCGAGCCCTTCGAGCTTGCTCTTGGAATAGAAGACGCCCACGACCTCGCCGACCTGCGGCAGCCCGTACAGGTTGCCGTCCCCGAAGACCTTCGCATCCTCGCTGTAGGTCGAGTATTGCAGCACCGACGGCGAGTACCGGTCGAACCATCCGTAGGCCTCGGCGTAGTCGTCGAGCGGGCGCAGCTGGCTCGCCCCGACGAACTGCCCCATCGTGTTGCGGCCGTTGTTGGCCTGCACCACGTCGGGTGCGTCGGCATCGGTGAGGGCGAGCCGAAGCGTCGTCGCGAGGTCGTCGAACGACTGCGAGTTGCGATCGATCGTCACGTTCGGGTACTTCTCCATGAAGGCGGCATTGAGTTGCTCCATCTGCTCGTTCTGGCCGCCGCGCACCTCCTGGTCCCACACAGTGAGGGTGACGTCGCCGACGTCCGAGATGTCGGTGCTGATCTCGCCGGTCTCTGCGGCGTCGCCGTTGTCGCCGCTTCCGGGCGCACAACTCGTGAGGGCGACGATGAGCGCAGCACCTCCCAGGGCCGCTGCGGTCAGTCGGATGTTTCGCTTCATGATGTACCTCTCTTGTCGTGGAACGATCGCCGGGCTGCTGCTGCCCGGTAGTCGGCGAAGGGGAACGTGAATTCCGATCTGCGGCGGCCGGATGTCTCGGGCAGCACGTCGTTGAGGAACGAGAAACGCGCGACGAGCTCGCGATCGCCGGCTCGGCGCGTCCGATCCCACCAGTCGGCGAGGTCGCCCCATCCGGGCGCGGCGAGCGCTCCGCCCGGGAATTCGACGGCGAGGGCGGCGCACAGTGCGGCGAACGAGAGGCTCTGCTCGAGCGGCCATTCGCGCAGCGTTCCGAGCACGAGTGATGCACCGAACACGTCGCCGGCGCCCGTCGCATCGCGCCCGTTCGCGGGGACGGCGGGCACCGTCACCTCCTCGCCGCGCGCTGAGTCGATCGCGACTGCTCCGGCTTCGCCGCGTGTCACGACGACGAGCGGCACACGGCCCGCGAGGGCTCGTGCCGCGGCGACGGCGGAGTCCGTGCGTGTGTAGGCCACGGCCTCGGACTCGTTCGGTGTGAACGCGAAGCAGTCGTCGAGGGGCTCGAGGTCGGCAGCATCCCACCGCTCCGACGAGTCCCAACCGATGTCCGCGAAGATCTTCGTGCCGGCGTGCGCCGCCGCCCGCCACCAGACGCCGCCTGCACGAGCCCCGCGGGACATCGCCCCCAGGTCGGCGAACGTCGCACGCGCGGTGACACCGTCGCCGACGAGCTCGCCGGGCGTGACAGGGGCCGCGACCTCGTGCGTGATCATGCTGCGATCGCTGCCCGACGCGATCGAGACGGTGACCGGCGTGGGCCAGTTCGGCACCAGCCGCGACGAGCTGAGGTCGATGCCCTCCCGATCGGCGAGGAACTCCCAGCACCAGCGGCCGTAGACGTCGTCGCCGAGCGTCGCGGCGAGCGCAGTGCTCAGGCCGAGACGGGCGGTCGCGACGGCGAGGTTGGCGACCCCGCCGGGGCTGGCGTCGAGCGCGTCGGCGTGCACTTCCGTGCCGGGCCGAGGCGTTGCGTTCACGTCGGTGAAGACCAGATCGAAGAAGACCGGCCCGGTGAGGAGCACGTCGACGGCATCGCCGGCAGCTCGTTCAGCCACGAATCCTCCTTGACTGCGACCACGTGCGCGATCGCCGATCGGGTTTGACTGAACATACTCTCGAATGAACGCTCCTGCGTCAATTCATGCTCGAAGTTGACTGCTACGATCGTCGACATGCTCACAGCAACGCGACAGGCGCACATCCTGAACTCCCTGCGCAGCGACGGCGAAGTCACCGTCGAAGAGCTCGCAGAACAGTTCGGTGTGTCCCTGTCCACCATCCGTCGCGACCTCAACGCGCTGAGCGCCGAAGGCCTGCTCCGACGCGTGCGCGGCGGGGGCAGCATCGAGCCCGACCAGATTCCGTTCACCGACGTCGAACGCCAGCATCACCCCGAGAAGGCGCGCATCGCTGAGCGGGCCGCCGCACTCGTGGCCGATGGAGACGTCATCATCATCGACATCGGCACGACGACGGCGCTCCTCGCCCGGCAGCTCCGCGGCCGACGCATCACGGTCATCACCTCGAGCCTCGCGGTCATCGATGAACTGCGCGACGACGACGTGGTCGAACTCATCGTGCTCGGCGGAGCGGTTCGCAAGAACTACAACTCGATGATCGGCACCCTCACCGAGCAAGCGCTCGCGCAGATTCGCGCAACGACCTGCTTCCTCGGTACGAGCGGCATCAGAGCAGACGGCACCATTTCCGACACCACGGGCATGGAGGTTCCGATCAAGCGAGCGATGATCGAGTCATCCCAGCGCACCGTCGTGCTGGCCGACTCGTCGAAGTTCCCGGGTGTCGGGGTCTTGAGCGTCTGCGGCCCCGAACAGATTTCAGCAGTCGTCACCAACGACGATGCGGATGCCGCGACGCTCGGAGTATTGCGCGAGGCGGGCGTCGAGGTGAGCGTCGCGTGAAGCTCACCATCATCGGGGGCGGCGGGTTCCGTGTTCCCCAGGTCTTCGAGGCCGTCTCCGCAGATCACGCTCCCGTGCGCATCGATGAATTGCGCCTCTACGACGTCTCGGAATCGCGCCTGCAGACGATCGGCGCGATCCTCACGAGCCTTGCGAAGCAGCGTCGGCATGTGCCGACCATCACGCTGACGACCGACCTCGAAGAGGCCCTTCGCGGCACCGACTTCGTGTTCAGCGCGGTGCGTATCGGCGGCACCCAGGGGCGCATCCTCGACGAGCGCACCGCCCTCGACCTCGGCGTGCTCGGTCAAGAGACCGTCGGCCCCGGCGGGCTCGCGTACGCGCTGCGCACCGTGCCGTTCATGACCCGACTCGCCGAGACGATCCGCAAGGTCGCCCCCGAGGCGTGGGTGATCAACTTCACGAACCCGGCGGGCATCGTCACCGAGGCGATGCAGCGGGTACTGGGCGACCGCGTCGTCGGCATCTGCGACACCCCGATCGGGCTGATCCGCCGCGCGGCCACCGCCGCCGCCGGATCCCCCGACAACATCGGATTCGACTACGTCGGCCTGAACCACCTCGGATGGCTCCGCTCGCTGACGGCCGGCGGCGAAGAGCTGCTGCCGCGGCTGCTCGAGTCCGATCAGGCGCTCGAGAGCATCGAAGAGGCCCGCCTGATGGGCTTCGACTGGGTGCGGGCGCTCGGCGCACTGCCGAACGAGTACCTCTACTACTACTACTTCACGCGTGAGGCGACCGAACGCATCCGCTCGGCCCCTTCGACCCGGGGCGAGTTCCTCGACCGCCAGCAGTCGGCGTTCTACGCCGCCCCGGGCGAAGACCCGCTCGCGACGTGGCTGGCCGCTCGGCGCGAGCGCGAGTCGAGCTACATGGCCGAGAGCCGAGCCGCCGACGAAGAGCGCCACGAGTCCGACGTCGACGGCGGCGGGTACCACGAGGTCGCGCTCGACCTCATGGCCGCCCTCGCGACCGGTCGATCCTCGACGATGATCCTCAACGTGCGGAACAACTCGCTCGTGCCGCAGCTGCCCGACGACGCGGTCGTCGAAGTGGGCTGCGTCGTCGACGGCGACGGCGTGCACCCGTGGCCGATCGCTCCCGTCACGGGAGAGATGCTCGGACTGATGACGCAAGTGAAGTCGGCTGAACGGCTCATCATCAGCGCCGTGCACGAGCGGTCGCGCGAGCAGGCCTGGCGGGCGTTCGCGGCGCATCCGCTCGTCGATTCGGTCGGTGTCGCGCGTTCGCTCCTCGACCGCTACCGCGAGAACATCCCGGAGATCGGCGCACTGCTGCCCTGAGCTCGACTCACGGTCACGATGGCGCATGTCTGAGCTGCTGCCCGCCTGACCCGCAGGTCCGGAACGTCTTGTGGGTCGGGTGCACGTCGTCTATAAGGGTGGGATCACCCGAACAGGAGGACAGGCATGAAGGCCATCACCGTCACCGACCCGAACGCCGGCACCGCCGGTATGGCGGTCACCGAGCAGCCCGAACCGCACGCGTCGGAGAACGACGTCGTCGTCCGCGTCCACGCGTCCGGGTTCACCCCGGGCGAGCTGACTTGGCCGGGCACCTGGACCGACCGGGCGGGCCGGGACCGCACCCCGAGCATCCCCGGTCACGAACTCTCCGGCGTCGTCACCGAACTCGGTTACGGAACAACCGGACTCACCGTCGGGCAGCGCGTATTCGGACTCGCGGACTGGACCCGGAACGGCACCCTCGCAGAGTTCGCCGCCGTCGAGGCCCGCAACCTCGCCCCGCTGCCCGCGGACATCGACTTCGTGACCGCCGCGAGCCTCCCCATCTCTGGACTCACCGCCTGGCAGGGACTGTTCGAACACGGTCGTATCCGACCCGGGCAGAGCATCCTCGTGCACGGGGCCGCCGGCGGCGTCGGGTCCATCGTCACCCAGCTGGCCCGAGAGACCGGTGCATACGTCATCGGCACCGGCCGCACTGCCGACCGAGACGCCGCGACCGGGTTCGGCGCGAACGAATTCGTCGACCTCGGCAGCGACGACCTCGAGACGGTCGGGCAGGTCGACCTGGTTTTCGATGTCATCGGAGGCGATATCGGCGAACGCTCCGTCGCTCTCGTTCGCGCCGGCGGTACCCTCGTCACGATCGCCGGGCCGCCCGCACTCCAGCCCGTCGACGGCCGCTCAGTGTTCTTCGTCGTCGAAGCGAACCGAGATCAGCTCACGCAGATCGCGAACCGGGCCAGGGACGGGCGCCTGCGCACCCGCGTCGGCGCCGTATACCCGCTCGATGGCGCAGTCCAGGGGTTCAACTCCACCGAACGACCCACTGGCAAGATCATCGTCAGCGTCGGTTCGGGCGCTGAGAGAGGCCGCGTGATGCCGTTGCCATGAGCCTTCGCATCCGTTGCGTCGAGGTTCCGACGGATTCATCGACTTCAGCGACAGAGACGGGGTGCCATGATCCGACATCGCGCGCGCTTGGCTTGCGATGCAGGTCGCGCACGATCTCGCCGCAGAACGGGCCGCCGGAACCCCGCAGGTCCGCAGGTCCGCAAGCTCACCACGGCGACCTGACCGCTGCACATGGGCGACTTCATCCACGGCAACGATGCGGGCTACCAGGCCCCTCGCGGCATCCGTCGACCTCTCGCTCTTCGACTGATCCGAACGGTCATCCGATGTGACTGGCGACGTTGATCACGCCGATCTGCAACGATCGTTGGATGACCGATCGACAGCTCGACCGAACATTCGCGTGGCACGGTCGAACCGTCGCGTGGCAGAGCTTCGGCGAAGGCCCTGCACTGGTGTTCCTGCACGGAACCCCTTGGTCGTCGGCCCTCTGGCGGCCGCTGGCCGAAGCGCTCTCGGCGAGGTTCACCGTCTACCTGTGGGACATGCCGGGGTATGGCGCATCGTCGAAGCATCCGGATCATGCCGTCGACCTGGGGCTGCAAGGCGAGCTGTTCGCGCATCTGTTGCAGCAGTGGGAGCTCGATCGCCCGCACGTGATCGCGCACGACTTCGGCGGCGCCGTCGCGCTCCGCGCCCGGCTCCTGCATGGTGCCCGGTACGCCTCGCTCTGCCTCGTCGACGTCGTCGCGCTGCGCCCGTGGGGCTCAGCGTTCTTCACCCTCGTGCAGCAGCATGCAGACGTCTTCGCCCGGCTCCCGGCGGCGATCCACCGCGGCGCCATCGAGGCCTACATTCGGGGCGCGAGCCACCGGGGCCTCAGTGAAGCGGAGCTCGAGATGCTCGTCGCCCCGTGGACCGGGGAACTCGGCCAACCCGCCTTCTACCGGCAGATCGCGCAGGCCGACGAACGGTTCACCGAGGAGGTCGAGGGGCTCTACACCGCCCTGACCGAGCCGACGCACATCGTCTGGGGTGTCGACGACACCTGGATTCCCGTTGACCGGGCTCACCGTCTTCACGCGCTCATTCCGGGTTCGACGCTCGCACTCGTCGAGGGAGCCGGGCATCTGATCCAACTCGATGCCCCCGCGCACCTGTCGGCCGAACTCACCCGGTGGACTGAATCTGTGCGCGGCTCCGGTTTGTGACACTTGCCGATATGGGTATATGTTTGTCGTCATGGCACGAGCAGCGACCACGTCGGACGTCTTCAACGCCATCGCCGAGCCCCGGCGTCGGGACATCCTGACGCTGCTGCGGGCAGGCGAACGACCGGTGACGGAGGTCGCCGAGGAGCTGGGGATGTCCCAGCCCGGGGCCTCGAAGCACCTGCGTGTGCTCCGAGAGGTCGGGCTGGTGCGGGACCGCAAGGCCGGCAAGCAACGCCTGTACGACGTGGACGCCCGTGGGCTGCAAGCGGTTCACGAGTGGACCGGCGGGTTCGAGCAGTTCTGGAACGAGAGCTTCGATCGGCTGGACGCATACGTGCAAGACCTCAAACAGGAAAGACAAGAGGAGTAGCTGAATGACGACGACTGGACGAGAATCGCGGGCGCACTCCGCGACAGCCGACCGCGAGACCGTGATCTCCCGAGTGATCGACGCCCCGCGGGAGCTGGTGTTCGAGGCGTTCACCGAGGTGCGGCACTTGTCGCAGTGGTGGGGGCCGGAAGGATTCACCACCACCACGCGGGCCTTCGAGTTCCGCGTCGGCAGCGAGTGGGACTTCGTGATGCACGGGCCGGACGGAACGGACTACCAAGAGTGGATCACCTGGACCGAGATCGTCCCGCCGGAGCGGATCGCGATGCTCCACGGCGAGTACCGCGGTGACCCGAATGCGTTCGAGTCGGTGCTCACATTCGCGCCCGACGGGGAGAAGACCCGGATCGAGATGCTCACGGTGTTCCCCACCAAGGAGCTGCGTGACGAGGCGATCGAGAAGCACGGTGCGATCGAGGGTGGTCAGCAGACCCTGGGCAACTTGGCTGCCTACGTCGCAGAGATCGCCCGTGGGAGCGGCAGGGCGGAACCACCTTATTGACCTGGTCGGTGCAGAGCCTTCACCGAAGACGACGCATCTCAGTTACACCGTGCATCCGCGTTAAGCGCCGGATACGCCATCCAAGACCGCCTCGTCGAACGGGGGATAGCTTTGATTGCTCATGCGCTCGGCCGCAGCGATGTATGTGGTGAGCGCCTCGCGTGACTTCGTGATGCTGGCCATCTGATCGTCGAGTCGCTGCAGACGTGAGCGCATTGCGGCCAGCAATTCCGGGCAACCCTGCAGCTCGGGAAGCTCGCCGACTGCGCAGGGCAGCAAGTACGCGATGTCGTCCGACGACAGGCCAGCACCAAGCAAATGCCTGATCTGTTTCACACGCAGAACGGCGCTCTCGTCGTACTCGCGGTAGCCATTCGCACCGCGGTCAGCTTCGAGCAGTCCTCGGGCTTCGTAGTACCGCAGCTGGTGGGAATTGACGGCTGCCCGGCGACTCAGTTCGCCAATGTGCATGATGACCTCGCTTGACCTTCACATGGGTATCAACGTTAACGATGGTGCCATGAGCACAACTGATACGAAATCACCGGTAACCGTGATCGGGCTGGGACTGATGGGACGCGCACTTGCCAGCGCCTTTGTGCAGGCCGGGCATCCGACGACCGTGTGGAATCGCACGACAGGCAAGGCGGATCAGCTGATCACCGAGGGCGCCGAGCTGGCACGGACTGTCGGCGACGCGCTCACGGCGAGCCCCCTCACAATCACCTGCCTCACCGACTACGACGCTGTGGCCGAGCTGATGGCGACAGCCCCGGATGCACTGAGCGGCACCACGCTGGTCAATCTGACCTCCGGCAGTTCCGCCCAGGCTCGAGAGGCCAGCGAGTGGGGTGCGCAGCATGGCGTCGCATACCTGGACGGCGCGATCATGGCGATCCCCTCAACCATCGGGACACCCGACGCGATGATCCTGCTGAGCGGATCGAACGCGGTCTTCGATGCCCACCGATCGACATTTGACGCCCTCGGCGTGACAACCTACGTCGGCGCCGACCCCGGGCTGGCAGCGCTCTACGACGCTGGCGGACTCGTGATGATGTGGAGCATTCTGAACGCATGGCTCCAAGGCACGGCCCTCCTGGAGACTGCTGGGGTCGACGCCGCGACATACGCGACATTCGCACAGCAAATGGCGGCCGGCGTCGCGACCTGGCTGCCGGGCTATGCCAACCAGATCGACGACGGCTCATTCCCTGCCTTCGTATCCACCCTGGATACCGACGTGCGCGCGATGGGGCATCTGGTCGAGGAGAGTGAGACGGCCGGTGTCAACGCCGAGCTCCCGAAACTGATCAAGGCGATGGCCGATCGAGCTGTCACGGCCGGTTATGGAAATGCGGCCTACCCCGTGCTAATCCAGGAGTTTCGCGGCCAAGAAGAGTGACCCGCCATGCGCGCGACCGCGGTGAGGTCACAGGAGCATCGGCCTTCGGGGCACCGAAGGAAAATGCGATGGCTCCGGGCTGTAGACGACGCATCCCACCTACACCGTGCACGCGCGGTAGGCGCGGAGGGCGGCGCGGGGGCTCGCATTGCGCCGCTCGCACGGCGGCTTTACACTGTAAACAACGAGAGGAGCACGCGATGGCAACACGCATCGACGCCGATGCGATCGCCGACGCGGCCATCGTCATCGCCGACCATGACGGGTTGAGCGCCGTCTCGATGCGCCGCGTCGGCGCCGCACTCGGCATCTCGGGCATGGCCCTCTACCGTCACATCGCCGACCGCGACGACCTCGTCGTGCGCATGGCCGCACGCGTGGCGACCGAACGCGCGCTGGTTCCGCGCGGCGACGCGAGCTGGCGCGATTCCCTCGAGCACCTCGCATTGCACATGTGGCATGCATTCGAACGCCATCCGTGGCTCCTCGGCGCCGTGATCTCCCCCGGCCGCGTGCTCGACCTCGCGAGCGTCGAGCAGACGGGCCTGGTGCTGCACCGCCTGAGCGAGGCCGGATCCGACGACGACTCCGCGGGTGACGTGTTCATCGGCACCGCCGCGATCGTGATGGGTGCGGCCGCATTGACGCTCACCCCGCTCCCCCATGAGCGCGATGTCGACTACAGCATCGATCGACTCTCGACTCTTGCCGACGCCGACGCCGCTGACGTCAACGCCGACGCCGCACTTGCATCCGACCCGCAGGTCTCGCGATTCCGCGCCCGTCCGCTCAACGCGGCCCGCGGGCGGCACATCCTGCAGACCACACTGACCCGCTTCCTCGACGAGGTCGAGGCAAGCCTCACCCCGCCTCCGACTCGGGGGCATGACCGAAAGGAACCCCAAAATGCGTCTCTCTGAGAAGGTCGCCATCGTCACCGGCGGTGCCGGCGGCATCGGCCAGGGCATCGTGCGCCACTTCCTCGACGAGGGTGCTTCCGTGCTCGTCGTCGACCTGATCGACCAGGCGGCGGGTGAAGAGGTCGTCGCGGGCCTCGCGAAGGGCCGCCCGGCCCGCTACCTGCAGATGGACATCTCGAATGCCGAGAACGCTCCCGTCATCGTCGCCGCCGCGGTCGAGGCGTTCGGCAAGCTCGATGTGCTCGTCAACAACGCCCACGCGTCGCAGCAGGCACCCATCATGGAGACCACACAGGAGATGTGGGATCTCTCACTGGGCAGCGGCATGTACGCGACGTTCCATCTCATGCGCGCCGCGCACCCCGAACTCGTGAAGACCAAGGGCGCGATCGTGAACTTCGCCTCGGGCGCCGGCATCAAGGGCATGCCCACGCAGGTCACCTATGCCGCCGCGAAAGAGGCGATTCGCGCGATCTCGCGCGTCGCCGCGCACGAGTGGGCAGCCGACGGAGTACGCGTGAACCTCGTCTCACCCGTGGCGCTCACGCCGGGCATCCGCCAGTGGTCGGAGTCCTTCCCCGCCGAGTACCAGAAGGTCGTCGACGGTGTGCCGCTCGGTCGACTCGGCGACCCCGAGCACGACATCGCCCCGGTCGTGGCGTTCCTCGCGAGCGATGACTCCCGCTACCTGACCGGCCAGACCCTCATGACCGACGGCGGATCGACCATCATGCCCTGAGCAAGGCAGAGCAGAGTCAGAGCATCGTGCTCCGATTCCTGCCCTGAAGAGCACGCGGCGATTGTGCACGGCTGTCGACCGGAGCATCCTGAGACCATGAGCGACCGTGAGGAATTCTTGGTTTGGCTTCAGAGCGAGTTCGTTCGAGCCGAACGCGCCATGTTCGACGGCGACGACGGCCCGCGCCGAGCAATCTGGTCGGTGGATGACCCGGTCACCGTGCTCGGCGCGTGGCGCAACGCCGCGAATCGCGCCGAGCTGATCGAGGCGTTCGAAGAGCTCTCGACGAGCTTCTCGAACTGCACCGAGTACGCGTTCGACCTGATCGCCTTCAACGTGCTCAGCGAGATGGCCTACACCGTGGGCTACGAGCGCGTCTCGTCGTCGATCGACGGCGAGCCCCGCAGGTTCACGCTGCGCGCCACCCAGGTGTACCGCCGCGAGTCCGACGGATGGCGCGTCGTGCACCGGCACGCGGACACGGCCGGGTAGTTCGACGAAGACCGAGTGCGATTGGCGCTAGTCGTCGCCGTCGAACAGCCCGCCATCGAGCAGCCAGTGGTGACGCAGGCGGAGCGCGCGTTCGGTGCTGGCCAGGACGGTGGCCACCAGGAGCGTGATGTTGAACGCGACCGGGAGCTGGATCGGAGAAGTGAAGGAGCCGACATTCTCAGCGACGGGTGGGATCTGGGAGATCTGCTCCACGATCTGCGGGACACCGAGGATCAGGGCGACGATGAGCACAGCGATGGACGCGAGCCCGATGGCACGGCTCATAGCCGGGTGCTCGCGATCCAGGCGCGCACGCCGGCCCTCGGCTGAGGCGGAATCGGGTACCAGCTGCTGCTCGACCCCGGCATCGCTCAGGTAGTGGCAGCGCTTCAGCCCGTAGCTGCTGGCGACCACCTCGACGGTACCGCCGGGCACCGGGAACGCCGCGGGGAGCTTGGATCCGGCGTGATGCAGACCGTCGCGGTAGAGCTGCGCCCAGACTTCGCCGTTCGAGTCGCCCGCGAGCCGCACGTCGACGGACCAGATCTGACGCAGGCCGTCGTCACGAATGAGGCGAAGATGGAACAGCGCGCGAGAGAACATCTGCCACCACCGAAAACGATTGAGCGCGTGCCCATCACCAGGCTTGACCTTGCGCGCAGCGCGCCGACGCTTCCGATCCGAAACCACACCCGCCACCCTAGCGACTCGCTCTGCGGCAGCGACCGAGCGCCATGACCACCTCGAGTGCGGTCGGCGCCATTCGAGCTCGTTGCGGACGAGTCCGGGGGTTTTCCGGATTCCCCGTGTTGCACGCGCTCTCTATGTTCGAAACATGCCTCTCGCCGCCCTCCTTCGAACGTGGCTCGCCTCCGTCGTCGCCTGCCTTCCGCTCTTCGCCTTGCTGCTCATTCCCGAACTCATGCGCAGTCGGGCGGGCAGCGAGCAGCTGCTCATGATCGGCATCGTCGCCATGCTTGTGCTCGTCGTCGCGGCGTTCACGTTCGCGCCGGTGTTGAGTGCGATCGCAGCGCCGAGCGCTGATGGATGGACGCCGCGGTCGGCCTTGCGGGCGACACGAGCGGTGTGGCACTCACACACCGCCCGCGCCTGGCTGGCCATCGGTGTTGCGGTGCTCATCTACGCGATCGGGCAGGCCGTCGGCTACTGGGTCGGCGCGCTCGTGCCATCGGTGAGCGACAACCCGGCGGCGTTCGGCACCGATCCATCTGAGCCGCGGTGGCTGATCGACTACCCCGCATACGCGCTGCAAGCCGTCGTGATCTACACCTTCACGACCCTCGCGATCGCCTGGTACGGATGCCGCATCCGCTCGCTCTCCCTCACCCTGGCCGCTGGTGCTGTGTCCCTTCACGGTTCTCGGCCACCCCGTGCGGCGTCCACAAGCTGAGCTTCGCCGAGTGGCAGGCGATGGGCGCGCCGACCGCCGTCGACGAAGCTCGGGTTCCCGACGCCTCAGGTCGTGTCGAAACTCCCGTAGCCCGCAGACGCGCGGATCTGGAACTGCGGCCCGTGCCCGCGGCCTACCCGTTCGGGAAGCTGAGCTCACCGTCCCTCGACGACCGGGTCGAGACCAGCGCCCAAGGCCCTCAGAAAGACGTGCGTATGCTCCAGTTCATCGGCTGACGGCCAACCGTGAGCGGCTTTGGCAGCACTTGCAGCGACGTCTCCCGGATGCCGCTCGAGGGCCGTCAGCAGCGTCGGTATCGAGTGATGCTGGTCATCAAGGAGCGAGCTCGTCACTCGCAGGCGGAAGAGGGGGTCCAACTTCGGACTGCCCGCGGTCAGCGCGATGAGCAGAATCGTTGCTTGGTCGACGAGCTCATCCGCCTTCTCGTTACTGAGTCCGAACCTTGTGAGAAGTCCGGTTCGCATCGCCGAGTCGGCGAGCTGACTGGGCTCCGTGACTCCGATGGCCTTCAACGATGTTCGGTGGATCGCAAAGACACCGATCTCCCAGCCGGTCTTGAACGGCTTGAGCACTGCGTCCCTCATTGCAGGCTCGTTGCCGAGTCCTTCGAGTTCGGGGTCCTCGAGGGCGCTGGCGCGGTAGTCATCGAGCCAACACACACCCTTGAGATGCTCGGCCGCTTCGCCGATCGTCGATCTGCGAGCCGATTCGTCCGCCGTCGCGAGGGCCTTCCGCGCGAGATAGCAGGCGTACGAATACCGCGTACCGAAGTCGATCGACTTCGCCGCCTCCTCCGCCCATTTCTCCGCCAACTCGCGGTAACTCTCGGCAGCCAGCGGCTCCCGGAGTGCCAGCGTGATCGTCTTTCGATCTCGACCGTCGGTCAGGATCAGGTAACACAGACCGGCTCGCTCCCGTACACGAGCAACAGCCTCCCTGATGGGTTCCTGCTCGTCCGGGGTCAACTCCTGGAGCACATCAAGGAGGGCACCGACGATTCGCGTCGCCCGATCGCGCCGCTCATCCGAGGGCCAGCCGTGCGCCGAGTAGTTGCGGGCAGCGGTCGTGTAGAGGGTCATCAAACGAAGGAGGAGAAGGCGCGGTTCGGAGTATTTGTGCGCATCCGACTCCTTCGCTGTGTGCCACTTCTTGCCAGGCACGTCCGAAGCAATCTCAGCTCGCCCGCTCAGCACTGCAGCACGGTTGATCATCGGCTCGAGTCGGTCCATCAACCCCTCGGAGTCCGTGTTTTCGTCGTACCGCAGGAAGACGTCTTCATACTCGATCAGGATGCTCTGAGGGTCGACCTGGATGGCCTCGCGAATGTACGCATGCCGGTTCGCACCCGCAGATGCACGGGCAACGGAGAGCAGACCGATGCCGCGCCACGACTGGGGTCGGTAGAAGCCCACGACATCGGGGTACTGCTTCGCGAGGATGGTCGCGGCGAAGCCGGCAGCGAGCTTCAGGAGCTCCGCCGGATGGCTCGCGTCCGACGGGTCGAGAGGGAGCCGGAGGGGGGTCTCTTCGATGACGCGGCCGTTTCGGCGAAGCGTCGCCACGCCGTCTTGTGCGTCGAACACGGTGACCTCGAGTCGCCAGGGTGTCAGGTTCAGCAACAGGTTGAACCCGTTCCCGATCAGTTCTACGAACCAATGACTCGATCCGGATGCCACCACGACGACATCGTTCAGATCTCCTGCGCTTGGCCGTTCGATGACTCGACCTTTCGGGGCATCCGCGTTCATGGACCGCAGCTGGGTGAGCAACTCGGTGGACCATGCGCTGTTCGCTGAGCCGGACGGCTGCACGACCGTCGCATCGAGCCGCGCAGTCGTCGCCATGCCCCACGCGAGGCAGATGGTGCCGCCGATTCCGAGCATGGCTGCGATCACGAGCATCACCGCCAGGACCTGCGTCGACGTGTCGGGTAGTGAGACGATCCAGGCGAAGAGCGCCGAGGTGCCACCGGTGACCACGTATCCGAAGATCTTGGCTGATCGGCTCTCACCTCGTGTGATCCTGGCCTTGGCCCATGGCGCGACCGCAACGATGATCCGCGCCGTGACGATCAGCGCCAACCAGCAGAGTCCCCCGCCGATGACGAGGTGAGTGGCAGGCTGTACCCACTCGGTATTGAAGTCGTTCCACTCTTTTGGGATGTCGCCGAGCGGCGATACATCGAAGATGCTTGTTCTCGCCGCGATCGGCTGCACGTCTCCTCCCAACAACGACCTCGAGCGATAGCGTCCTCCCCCGCGCGGAGCGCAGCAAGGGAGCATCACACCCCAGTTCAGGGTGCACAGTGCAGCGATCAGTCACTCGCGCCCGTCTGGCATCCCCCGAACTCGGGGTCTCGGGCTCGGCCGCGCCGTGAGTATGCTGCGGGTGTCCGCGCAGCGCCGCAGGGGGCGACCGGGCTCATCCGCACCGCGACGCTTGGGGGACACGCATGTCGAATCAGGATCAGCCGCTCGAGAAGCTCAGCTTCTCGGGAGGCGTCATCACGTATCGGATCGCGAACGCGCCGACGACGCAACCGGCGCTCACGCCGGCCGAGGTCGCCGCGCAGCTCGCCGAGGCGTTCGCCCGATGGGAGGAGGTGTCCAACTTCGACTTCCAGCAGGTCGACACGAGCGACGCGCTCTTCGACCTCTCGTTCACCGACTTCGACCGCGCGGACTGGGCGGACTGGCGCAAGGACAATCCGAACGCGATCGCGCGCATGACGCCCGGCAGCGGTGACCATCGCAACATCGCCTTCGACGACGGAGAGAACTGGACGAAAGCCGAGCAGGACCTGGCGGGCAACCCGGTCAACCCGGTGCTGTGGCTCCTCACGACCCTCGTCGGCAACCCCATCGTGAAGAACCTGGTCGCGGTGGCCGTGCACGAGGTCGGGCATGCGTTGGGGCTGGAGCACACGAACGATAAGCAGTCGATCATGCAGCCCTCGGTCACCGTTCGCGACGGGTCGCTCTTCTACTACCTCAGCGACCAGAGCCTGCGGCAGGTCGACATCGAGACGCTGGAGCGGCTCTACGGCGATCCGCACGTGGCGGCGCCACCGCCCGCGTCGCCCGCCGGGTACGCGATCGTCGGCTCGACGTTCAGCGTTGCCAAGCAGGACTCGTCGTCACCGCACACGCTCGTCGCCGCCTGCTGGGGCGAACGCCAGGGCTCCTCGGTCGAACTGATGCGCGCATACGCCTGGGACCAGGAGCGCGGCGCGCAGGGCTATGCGCAGTGGATGCTCTACCTGCGCAACACGAACGACCTGTACAACCGGTGGTTCGTGGTGGGCGGAGGCACGTACGTCGCGAATTCCCCCAACGTGCACCTCACGATCAGCGAGCAACCGGACGGCAGCAGCGTGATGGTGAACGCGTCGGACTACAGAGTCACGGACCAGTGGGGCGATCAGAATGGAGTGCAACGGCTCGTGGCCCGGGCAAGAACGCACAACGATGCGGCCAAGGCCGACTGCGACAGCATCATGTACTTCTCAGTGCATCAAGGGCTGGGAAAGGATCCGGCGGCGTTCGTCGGCAGCTTCACGGATATCGGCACCAAAGGCTTCAACGACAAGTACCGGGCGCGGGTGTGGGGCGAATCCTCCGGCGCGCACCAGCACCGACTCGCCCGCGCGCGCACTTGGCCCGACGGTGGCAGCCGGCCGAAGTACGACAATGCGTTCTCCGAGACCTACGGCTGGTTCGCGACCTGACCCGATGGCGCCGGGCGACGACCTCCCGGCGCCACGAAGGCCCGGCCGCTCGTGAGCGGCCGGGCCTTCGGGTTGCGGGGTCTCGATACGGCGCTGGCGCGCCTACTCGACCGACGATTACGCGGCGAGCTGCACGGTCGCGCGGGGCACGGGTGCGACGACGAACTCGCCGTCGACCGCATCTACCTGCACGCCTTCGCCGTCACCGACGCCGCCGCTCACGAACAAGTCCGCGATGCGGTCGTCGATCTCGCGCTGGATGACCCGGCGCAGCGGGCGAGCACCGTATTCGGGCTCGTAGCCGCGTTCGGCCAGCAGCGACACCGCGGCATCCGTCACCTCGAAGGCGACCTCGCGCGATGCGAGCCGGCGCTCGGTGGCACCGAGCATGAGGCGCACGATCTGCTCGAGCTGCGGCTGGTCGAGCTTCTTGAACAGCACGATCTCGTCGATGCGGTTCAGGAACTCGGGCCGCATGGCCTCGCGCAGCTTGCCCATGACGCGGTCGCGCAGGTCCTTCTCGGAGGCGAAGCCCGAGGCATCCGCCCCGGCGACGAAGCCGAGCGCACCCGACCGCGACGCGAGGAACTCCGAGCCGATGTTCGAGGTCATCACGATCACCGCGTTGCGGAAGTCGACCGTGCGACCCTGGCCGTCGGTCAGGCGTCCGTCGTCGAGCACCTGCAGCAGCAGGTTGAACACGTCGGGGTGCGCCTTCTCGATCTCGTCGAACAGCACGATCGAGTACGGGTTGCGCCGCACACGCTCGGTGAGCTGGCCGGCCTCGTCGTAGCCGACGTATCCGGGAGGGGCGCCGACGAGTCGCGACACGGTGTGCCGCTCGCCGAACTCGCTCATGTCGAAGCGAATGACGGCGGTCTCGTCGTCGAACAGCGACGACGCGAGCGACTTCGCCAGCTCGGTCTTGCCGACACCCGTCGGCCCGAGGAACAGGAAGCTGCCCACCGGGCGATGCGCGTCGCCCATGCCGGTGCGGTTGCGTCGCACGGCCTTGGCGACCGCGGTGACCGCGTCGTCTTGACCGATGACGCGCCCGTGCAGCTCGCCCTCGAGGTCGCCGAGGCGCTCGCGCTCACTCTCGGTGAGGCGGTTCACCGGAATGCCGGTGGCCCGCGAGATCACGGCAGCGATCTCGGCCTCATCGATGACGGTCTCCCCCGCCGGTCGAGTAGCGAGCGAAGCACGCGTATCGAGACCCCCGCGACTCGACGCCTCGTCGAGCTTCGCCTGCACCTTCGAGATCTCGTCGCGGATGCGCGAGGCCTCTTCATAGTGCTCGCCCGTGACCGCGGCGTTCTTGTCGGCCTCGAGCGACGCGAGCCGCTCGATGAGCGCCGACACGTCGACCTTCACGCCGAGCCGCAGGCGCAGTCGCGCCCCGGCCTGGTCGATGAGGTCGATGGCCTTGTCGGGCAGCACCCGGTCGGTGAGGTAGCGCGCGCTCAGTTCGACGGAGGCGCGCAACGCGGCATCCGTGTACTCGACACCGTGGTGGTCTTCGTACGCCGACTTCAGGCCGTGCAGAATCAGCACGGCGTCTTCGATGTTCGGCTCGCCGACCTTCACGGGCTGGAACCGGCGCTCGAGAGCAGGGTCCTTCTCGACGACGCGGTACTCCTTGAGCGTCGTCGCACCCACGAGGTGCAGGTCGCCACGCGCGAGGCGCGGCTTCAAGATGTTGCCCGCGTCGGTGCCGCCGTCGCCAGAGCCGCCCGCACCGACCACGGTGTGGACCTCATCGATGAAGATGATGAGCTCGCCCTTGTGTGCGGCGATCTCGTCCACGGTCTTGGTGAGGCGCTCCTCGAAGTCACCGCGGTAGCGGGTGCCGGCGAGCATGCCGGGCAGGTCGAGCGAGATGACGCGCTTGCCGAGCAGTGCCTCGGGCACCTGCTCTTCGACGATCGCGCGGGCGAGGCCCTCGACGATCGCGGTCTTGCCGACGCCGGCCTCACCGACCAGCACCGGGTTGTTCTTGGTGCGGCGGCTGAGGATCTCGATGGTCTGCTCGATCTCGTCGGCGCGCCCGATCACGGGGTCGAGCTCGCCGTTCTCGGCCAGCTCAGTGAGGTCGGTGCCGAACTTGTCGAGCATCGGGGTCTCGGATGCCTCGGCGTTGCCGCCCGCGACATCCGTCATGCCCTCGACGTCGTCGCCATCGGCCGTGACCGTCTCACGCATGCCCTGCGTGAGCGCCTCGGCGGTGACGCCGGCGCGTGCGAGCACCTGGCCGGCCGGAGCATCTTGCCCGAGCACGAGCGCGAAGAAGAGGTGCTCGGGGTCGATGTACGTCGATCCGCTCGAGCGCGCGACCTGGTAGCTGTGGAACAGCGCGCGGCTCGCGCTCGGCGTGATCGTGGCCGAGTTGAGGTCAGCGACATCGGATGCCGCGGGCAGGCGCGCCTCAGTCGCAGTGATGAGCCGCTCGGGGGCGACGCCGACGCGGGCGATCGCCTGCTTGACGGCCTCGTCTTCGACGATCACGCGCAGGATGTGCAGCGCGTCGAGCTCGGTCTGGCCGCGCTCGAGCGCGAACTTTCCGGCGCGCTGCAGGATGCCCTGCGTGCGCGCGGTCAAGAAACGGCTGAGGTCGATCGAACGCGCCTGGCGCGAGCGCTCGCCCTCGAGGTAGCGGTTCAGAAACTCGTCGAACGAGTTGGTTTCGTCACCGTTCTGGGGTGTGAAGTCTTCGGGCACCAATCCTCCTGAAGTAGAACTTGAGTTGGGTACGCTCAAGTTCAACAAGATGGGGGCGTGGGTATTCCCACGCGTCAACACGAGTCGGGTCAGCATCGAGACTCGGTTCGTTTCCCCGCATTTGCCTTTGAGACCTACGCTCTCGCGGCCTGACAAGACCCCTTGTCAGCGCCGCTGGCAAGGTCCACCCAGCCCGCACGGGCAACCATGGAAAGGCAATACAAATGACGAACACCAACTACGCCGGAGTTCTCCAGAAGTTCCAACGTGACCTCAAGAGCGCGGTGAGCTTCCACAACGAGGACTTCACGCACTCCGCAGCGAAAGCTCCTCCCCCGTCGCCGTGTCGCTCGCCGACCGTATCCTGAGAGAACAACAACATGGAGGCACATAATGCGCGTTGTCTTCGTCGACGACTCGAAGCAGGCTGGACGTCGCACAGGGATGGGCGAACTTGTCGCGCTCGGGGGCGTCGCGTTCAAGGAGGACCAGCTCAAGCCATTCGCCGATGCCTTCTACGCCGCGTACGACAAGGCGGGCATCCCGCACGATGTCGAAATGAAATGGGCGCTCGGCAACGGCACGAAGAATTGGTTCGTGGCCAACGATCGGCGCGAAGCGCTCACCCCGCTTCGGAAGGCGATCATCGACGCGGCCGTCGACTGCCGGGGGCGCGTCATCGTGACGATCTGGGACCGCAACCGTGCATCAACTGCGAACGGCAAAGGCCCCGAAGAAGGCGTTATCGACTTCATGTTCGAGCGCGTCACAATGATGCTGGAAAAAGCCGAAAGCCTCGGGGTGCTCGTATTCGACAAGCCGGGCGGTGATCACAAGCAGGAAGACGAGTGGATCGCGGGGACGCGTTATCTCACGGACCTTGGCACCGACTATGTGAAGTCCAGCGCGATCGTCATTCCGATCTTGACAGCACCGTCACATCACCATCCGCACCTGCAGCTGGCTGACCTCATTACGGGCAGTGTCACCAACGCGGTGGCAGGTGGGACATACGGCATGGAACTCATACCCCATGTGAAGCCGATGTTCCACCTGAACTGGCGGGCCAACATCGGGGGCACAGGCCTAAAGCTCTACCCAGACAGCCTGAACAACCTGCAGCATTGGGTCCTCGGCGAGGCTGAGTTCACGCGCGGAATGGGCGGGATTCGCCTGCCGCACAAGCACTGGCTCTACTTCGAAGACGACGGCATACCAGTTTGATCTAGTCCTCACGCGCGGCGCGGTCACTCCCTGACGCTTCTCCTGCCAGTCGTTGAAGGTCTGCCTCCACCTCGGCACGGGCTTTTCGGAGGGTGTAGCGGTTGCCCGCCTTCCATGCGCTCTTGTCCGGGTAGCTCACGACCTCCCAACATTCGCCGGAGAGCTTTCTCATTTCCTTGTCGCCGATGATGTTGACGATGACCCATTCGGCGGTCGGTGCGGTCTTCTTCAAGAGCTTGGCTACGCGCTTCCTCTCCTGTTCGGCGATGTTTTCGCGGTACGTCTCACGGAAGGTCTTTCGTTCGGGCTTGGCCATGCGCGGCGCATAGCGGGCGAGAGCCTTCCTAAGCGTCCCCTCGCCTGTGCGCGGTCGACTTATCCGGCAAACACGGTTGTTGGTCCGCCACCGAGCCTGCTGTCTCAGCCATGATGGACCGAAGGAGGGTATCGAATGTGGAGTCGGCGCGTAGACGATCGAGCTCGTAGAGTGCGCTTACTAAGCGACGAACTCGATACGCTGCGAGCGCATGCGCTCGAGCGGACCAAATCTATCGACACCAAGAGTTCGTTTGTTGTTGTCGCAGCGGGAGTAATTGCGGCGGCTACCTTCGATGGTTTGGTCGATGACCGCACCCTGTATCTCGGATTGCTCCCACTGGTGCTCACAATCGGCACCATCTTCGTCGCGACCATCGCGCTGAGACCCGTTTCTCTTAGTACGCCGTCAGCGCGCGAAATGGTGAACACATGGGTCGACGCCGAACTGACCCCGATTGAGGTCGAAGATCACCTATTGGAAGTCAAGGCCCAGGAAATCCAGCTTCGCGATAAGAGCAACGAATCGAAGGCAGGTGCCACGAAGGCTGCCTTCGTCCTGCTTCTCGTGAGCATCACGACCGCCCTTCTCGTTGTCGCGTTCAATGCAATCATTCCCAAAGGAGGAATCTCTGATGGCCGATCCAGCTATACCACCCCCGCCCCCACCCCCACCGAGGCGCCCTGACGTGAGCATGGTCATGAAGACGCTCACGCACTCGGACGACACCCCGTACGAGAAGCGCGTTGATGGCTGAGGCGTCAGATAAGCGATCGAAGAAGCCCACACCCAAACCGAGCCCTCAGCGGCCGAACGTCGACCCGCTCTTCAAGCCTCTGCACGAGGGTCGCGAGGTACGCAAGGAGCCCAAGCCGGGCAAGGTGATCCGGAAGAACCCGGGTAAGGGCAAGGATCTCAAGGGGTAGTTGGCAAGGGGCATCGACATCCGGGTTGGAAGCTACGCCGTACGCGGGTCACTCCGCGCCCACCAGTCATCAACGGGCGGTCGGTCGCTTGATGGGAGAATCTCGGAGTACTGCCCTTGAAAGAGGTTGTTGACGGGCGGCAGGTTGAAGGCGCCGTCGGCGTGAACCAAGAATCGGTCGTGCCAGTCTCTCGAAGGGTCGACTCGCCATTCGACTGACACGCTCTTGAGCTTCATCTCCTCCGCGAATCGCGAGTAGTCCTTGAAGCTCTTTGGCGTGAGCACGCTTTCGTGGTTGCCAGAGATTATTCGGATCTCCTTAACCCTTGCTGGGTCGATCTCGTCTGCCAATTCCTCGAAGGCGCGCGCGCCAAAGTGTGGGTCAGCCCACGTCACAATGCCGCTTGTCGCGCGAAGAACCCGCCGCAGCCGGGCAAGATTCGAGAAAGGGGTGCGAGGCGAGATTATTGCCGCCAGCTCCGGGGCCTCGCCGGGCTTTGCTGCGCCCGGATCATCCGGGATGAAGCGAACTGTTTTGGCCTTTCGCGAATAGACGATGACCTTCAAGTCGTTCAGCCATCTAAACGTCGCCCGCGCGGTCTCGATCGCGAGATCGTGGGGCACGACGCCATGCAATGCGAGGAGATTCGCTACGCCGTCCTCGGGAACAGCGCCGAAGTTCCGAAGCTCCTGCGCCATTACTTCGACTGGCAACACTGACCGCAGAGCCTGACCCAGAAGTTGGCGTGCCGTGGTGAGATCCTTGCTAACCCATGCCGCCCGGAACAGGGTGGCTCCAATTTCGGTCAGCTTGGCATCCTCGACAAGCTCCGCGTCGTAGAGCACCTCCATGGCCTCGTCACGTACGATACCGCCGCCTACCCCCAGTTCGCGGATGGCATCGAGAAGCTCGGTCGCGTCAACCTTGAAGAGGTTGTCTGTGTGGCTCACGATGCCCTGTGGTCGCCGTACCCGAGCACCCGGAGCACTGCGAGCACATCGGCGACGTCCCATTTGGACATGTTGAGCGAGACAGCGAGGTCCCCTCGCCCAGTTGCAGGAACCGGAGGATTCACCCGGACGTGTGACGAATCGACGGGAGGCTCAGTGGGAGGCGGAGTCAAGTCTTGATGTAGAGGAACGCCGACCTCCTCGTCATCGTATGTGTCTGTGCCGACGTCCTCGTCCTCCTCGTCCTCTTGGTCCTCCTCGTCGGAAGCTTGCGGGGGCGAATAGTCGCCGTCGAGAAGAATCACTCCACTCTCATCGACTAGCTCAGCGAACGCCACAGAGTCGGTGAAAGCCTTCGTCGCGATCCTCGCGTCCGCAGCCGACAGAGCGTAGTCGTACTCGAAGATGCCAGCGAGTGAGTTGACAGGTGGCAGCTCATGGCCATCGTTGTTGTTCAGAATCGCAGCGTAGGACTCGACACTCATCACAGCTTCGCGGCGACCCCGCCGCTGCTTGTTGAGATCTGCCTGATTCACGACGCCGAGACCCGCAGAGCTGAGCTTCAAGTTGTCACTCTTGAGTTTCTCAATCAGGTGGAAGACCCGAAGCGCCGTGACCTTCTTTCGCCACGCGCCGCCGCTCGGCTTCGTATCGGTCTTCCCACTGATGGCACGAGCAACGGCTACTGGCAGCGCCTCGCCGGAGCGTGCTGCGTCCCAGACACCACGAGCGAGCTTTTCCGCCACTTCGAGGCTCACGCGAGGAACACCCTGTTTGGATCGGGGACGAACCACCGTCTCTTCTGCGCCGCCTTCTTCTTCAGCCATTGACCTTGTCCTTCTGTCGCCGCGATTAGCCCTCTCGTGGGGTGGACTCTATCAGCGGATGGGCGGAAGTGAGCGGAACTCGAGCGGCCCATGAACTCCCTACCCCCTGATGAGGGCCATATTCCTTCCGCGCTGTGTGCGTGGCGCCTTGGAGGCGTATCGCCCGGTCCGAGCTCGATGGTGAACCGCAGGCCCCGACCCGCGCAGGTCAGGAGCCTCACCGTGTCGAGCGTTTTCCCCGGGCGCAGCATGACCGTTTCCCCTTGGTGGGTAGGCACCGCCGCTTCTCCTGTGTCGTTCTCGGCCTAGCCTTGTCACAGCAACACACCACTAGGGCGGCGAGTGCTGCAACCTCACCCGTCTATTGCTAGGCCACCTAGACTCCCAACATGACCCACCCCCGCGCCGCGATCATCGGCGGCACCGGGTTCGTCGGACGCCACCTGGCCGAACGGCTCGGGCCCGAGGCATCCGTCGTCATCTCTCGCCGCACCGGCGTCGACACCCGCGACGTCGACGCGCTGACGCGCGCGTTCGAGGGATGCGAGGTCGTCGCGCACTGCGCGGGCATCAACCGCGAGATCGGCGACCAGACCTACCAGCGGGTGCACATCGACGGCACCGCGAACGTGATCGAAGCGGCCAAGCGCGCCGGCGTGCGCAAGATCATCATGCTGAGCTTCCTGCGGGCCCGGCCCGACTGCGGATCCCCGTACCACGAGTCGAAATGGGCGGCCGAAGAGCTGATCCGCGATTCGGGCCTCGACTACACGATCCTCAAGGCCGGCATGATCTACGGCCGCGGCGACCACCTCATCGACCACCTCAGCCGCACCGTGCAGACCCTGCCCGTGTTCGCGACCGTCGGCTTCCGCGAGAAGCCGATCCGGCCCATCCCGATCGACGACCTCACCGACATCCTCGAAGCCGCAGTCGACGGGCGGATGCCGCGAGAGACCGTCGCCGTCGTCGGCGCCGAGCAACTCACACTGTCGAAGGCCGTGCGGCGCGTGGCATCCGTTCTCGGACGCCGCGTGGTCGTGGTGCCGTGGCCGGTGTGGGCGCAGTACGCGCTCGCGCAGCTCACCGAGTGGACCATGAAGGTGCCGCTCGTCGCGAAAGCCCAGGTACGCATGCTCGCCGAGGGCGTGACGGATGCCGCGCCGCCCGCAGCATCCGTACCCGACGACCTCCGACCGCGACGCAGGTTCACGGCCGAGCAGATCCGCGAGAGCCTGCCCGATCCCGGCGGGTTCGGGTGGAGGGACCTGCGGGTCAGTCGCTGAGCGCTCTCGCCGTTGTGGTCAACCGATTCGGGCGACATGCTTTCGGATCAGCGCGACGAGGCGCGGTCCGCTGATCTCAGCAGATCGCAGGGCTGGATTAGCCTGAGCGCTGTCAGCGAACCCGTGGAGGATGCGCGCGGCATCTGAACGGCTTCCATTAAGCGAAGCGTCATCGAGGCGCCATCCGCCGATCTCAGCCGCAGGCCATGAGTCGACAATCGTCAGGAGGTTGTGCAGATCTACGGCATCCTTCGCGGCGAATCGACCTTGTATCGCGTATACCTTCAAAATGACGGCAACCTCGGGCGAAGGCACGCGGGCCGTGAACGAGAGCAGCGCTCCATCGAGCATCGTCACGTTCGCGTCGACGATGATCGGTGCGGCCGCCAGGGCCAGCCGAATACCTGGTGCCGCGTCGAACGCACGGCCACCGTGCTCCTCCTGAGCGAAGTGGCCCGCAGGCGCCGGGATCAAGACATCGATGCTGCGGCCGGAGCGACGGTAGTTGTTGCCTGCAGTCGCCTCGTATCCGGCGGCCGTGAGCTCCTGATGCAGGAGTCCGCTGCCTGCGACCACCGTCGAGACCGCTGCGTCCGCGTCAGCGGTACGTCTGGGAACGACACCTTCCGACGGGAAGGCTCCGAGCAGCAGTGCGACCATCTGGCCGCCCACGATCCTCGCGTCCTCGACTTGCTCGAGGACGCCGGAGACATCCGCGAGTGCGTGAAATGCCAGGTCGTCGGCCCGTGAAGTCGAAACGGTCTCGACGGCGCGCCGGATCACCGTTGCCATGCCTCGAACACCCGGTTATGGAGTTGTTCGACGGCCTCTGCGACGTCGGAACCGCCCGCGCTCATCACGTCATGCGCGATGATCAGCGGATCCGCGGTACTGGCGGGCGCTCCTCCATCTTCGGCCCATGCGGCGGAGGTCGCCCAGATGGTCGGGTCTGCCGGAACGACCAGCGTGAGCGTCGCCTCATCGGGTCTCGCCTCGGCGAAGCCGAGCGAGGCGAGGTCGATGCCTGCGTGGGAGTAGACGCGCGCGCCCGTCACGACGCGCCACGGCGCGATGCGGTCAGCGCCGGTGTCACCAGAGACGAGCACCGCGGGGTATGCCCGTTGCACGGTCTCCACCTGCCGAACCGGCGGATCGAGCGAGTACCAGTGCGAGCGGATGCCGCGCGCACCTGGATATTCATCGAGGAACCTCGCCCAGAGTTGCTCCGCGGCGGGCAAGGAGCCACGCCTTGCTTCGAGCGCGGCATCGCCGATCTCGCGAAGCGCTTTCGACACGGCCGCCTGCGTGATGCCCGACTCGCTCGCGAGTTGCCGTTGCGTGCGCGGCTCTGGCGTGCGAATGAGTGAGCGGATGAGCGCAAAGCGACCCCAGCCGACGCGCGCCGGAGCGGCGCCGCGCTGCGTGACGAGAGAGTTGCCCAATTGCACCAAGTGGCCGTCGTTGACCAGTGTCGCGTCGTCGACGCCGATCAGGATGATCGTCGGCTCCTCCATTGCCACGGACACCAGCGATGGCGTCGCACGCGGCACGACGTATGCGAGCTTGCCGACGGCAGCCCGTTTGCGCGACCGCGAGAGTTCGCGCCGAAGGTCGGATGGAGTCGGCCGTGTTCGCACTTTCACGTCGACCGGTATGCCGTCGAGGACGAGATCGCCGACGCTCTCGATGCGCACTGCCGTGCCGGCCCGCTTCAGCAGGTCGATGGCCGCATCCATCGTGACATCCATCGCCTCAGTATAACCGTGCATACGTAATTGTCTGCAAAGTTATCGACCGAGCGAAACCTGTACCGGTTCGAACCGGAAGGGCCCGGTGCACTGGCCGAATATCCCGGTGCGTTCCACGGCCACGGGGATCTCGAACTCGTCGTCGACCAAGGTGCCAGTGCCATCGACCACGACGAGTCGCAACGTCTGTACGGAACCGTCACCGAAGACGCCCGGTCCAAGGTACGGCGCCTCCTGTGGCACGGTCCACTCGCCGCGGAGCTGGTCGACTCCGGCGGGCTCGCAGTCGGCACCGAAGCATGCCGTCACCACCGCCGACTCCGGTGGTGCGGGGTCGAATTGAACCACGGCCGGACCGTCGTACAGATAGCCGATCGCCGGGCATGCGTCGAGCACGAGCCCCGGCATGCACCCCGTCAGGGAAAGACCAGCACACACCGCGAGAGTCGCGCTCATGATCGCCCGGGAGCAGGCTGCTCGAACACCCATGATCGGATACTGGCAGCGTCCGATGCTCCGGTCACCGCCCACCGCAAGTCGTTATCCAGGTGTTGCCGGAATGTGACCGAAACGCGACTCCACGACCCCGACGCTAGGTCGGAAGCAGCTCCTGAGACAGAGGGTTGACAGCGCGCCGGTGGGCGGGGCTGATCCAGGGGGATCGCTCACCCCTCGCGCAACGCCGTCGCGATCGCCTCTCCCAGCACACGCGCGCCCTCCGCCGACGGGTGCAGCCCGTCGAAACTCATCCCCTCGCCGAATCGTCCGTCGGCGGTGCGCAGGCCAGCAGATGCGTCGACGAACCGCCAACCATGATCCGTCGCCAAGTCGTGGAGGCGCTCGTTGTATGCCTCCGCTCCCGCGGGCAACGCGTGCATCGGCGGGATCGAGACGACGACGACGTCTTCGATGCCGACGACCTCGACGATGCGGTCGAGGTTCGCCGCGGAATCTTCGAACGGGATGCCGAACGCGACGTCATTGGTGCCGGCGAGCACCACGAGCACGCCCGCATCGACCGGGCCGACCGCGTCGGCCATCATCGCCGTCGTCGCACCCCACTCCGCCCAGCCACCGGCGAATGCGAAGCTGTCGTCCATGACGTACCTCGCCCACGACGCGTAGCCGATGTCGCCCGCGGCGAAATCGGGACTGTCGGCGTCGGTGATCGAGTCGCCGACCGCCGCGAAGGTGCCGTGAGCGGCCAGAGCGGATGCCTCGGGCGAACCGGTGCCGTCAGCGGGGTTTGGCGCGGAGCATCCGATGATCATGCTCGCGCACGCGAGGACGACGGCCGCGCCGACCCACCGCGCAGCCGTGCCGACTGTCGCTTCCCCGACCATGGGGCCAGTCTAGGAAACCCGCCCGCGTGCGCTGCGGCACACGTCGGATGACGCGAGGTCCGTGCCCGATGACCTGCAGCCGCGGCGGATGTTCGCAGCCGAGAACAAGGACGACCGTCGCGGCGAGCGCGTCACCCCTCGACGATCGGATGCCCCACAACTTCGGCGAGCGCGTTGCCGATGAAGACGGCCGGGTCGGCGCAGGTGCCGGTGGTGCGGCCACCGGCAACGGTGCCCACGCTCTCAGGGCACTCCCCCGACTTGATGTCGCTGTTGGCCATGACGATGAGCGTGGTGCCCGACTCGAGGTGGTGCTGCAGCACGGTGTTGAAGCCGGGCATCGTGCCGTCGTGGCCGTACCAGCCGAGCGCCAGGCCCATGCCGAGGCCGTAGGCGCGAGCCGGGGTCTGCGGCGCATCGGTGTCTGGGCCGACGTACACAGGCAGGGAGAAGTCGAACGAATCGATGCGCTGCTCTTGCCACTCCGGTGCGAGCAGCCCGTCGCCGGTGGCCAGCGCCTCACTCCAAGTAAGCAGGTCGTCGAGGTCGGAGATGATCGAGCCCGCGGTCCAACCCCATGACGGGTTCCAGTCAGTCGTCTCGACGGGCACCCCGTCGTCGACGCCCTGGAGCGTGTACCCGTCGGCGTGCGGCTCGGGGAACGAGGCATCCGTTGCGAAGATCGTGCCGTCGAGGCCCAGCGGCTCGATGATCTGCTCCTGCAGCACGTCTTCGATGGGCTCGCCCGTGACCTGCTCGATGACCATGCCGAGCAGCACGGTGTTGGTGTTCGAGTAGAAGGTCTTGGTGCCCGGCGCGAACATGGGCTCCTCGCCCCGCACGATGTCGACGAGGGCCTCGGGCGTCCAGACGTAGTTCGGGTCGTCGAACAGCTTCTGCTCGAACGCCTCGTTGAACGTGTACGAGGGGATGCCGCTTCGCATGGCACCGAGTTCGTAGAGCGTCGCGTCGCCGTTCGGCATGCCCGGCACGTACTTCTCGATCGGGTCGTCGAGTGAGAGGTCGCCCTGCTCGGCCAGTTGCATCAGCGCCGTGACGGTGAACGTCTTCGTGACGCTGCCGACGCGGTGGTTGACGTCGGCTGCCATCGGCACCGTCTCATCCCAGTCCTCGAAGCCGATCGTCGCGGCCCACGTGCCCTCGGGCGTTCGCACCCCGATCACGGCGCCGGGCGCACTGATGCCGGCGAAGGCCTCGGTCGCGGCGGCTGCGAGTTGCTCGCTGAGCTCGCCGCCGAGCTCGTCTTCGACGACGACGAGTCGGCCATCGGATGCCTCGGCAGCGGGTGTCTCGGACGGCGGCACGTCACTCGATGCGCCCGCGCAGCCGGCGGAGCCGACGACGAGCGCACCGAGGGTGAGGGTCAAGAAGGCTGTGCGGATGTTGCTCGGCATGTCGTCCCCATTCGATCAAGCGCGGCTGAGGCTCACTCTATGGGAGTGCGTGTCGGATCGCGTCGAGCACCGCCTGCAGGGCGGGCGATCGCGAACGATCAGCGCGGCTACAGCGGGTAGCCGACACCGGTCAGCTCTTCCGAGGCCCGGCATCGGCTCGGTCGCCGCGTAGAGCGTGGGGGCGGCTCCTCTCGTGGCGTCGTGTGCAAACAGGCGCAGGGCGACCTTCGAGACCGCGGTCAGAACGGGATTCGTCATGCTCGACCCGAGGTTGGTGGCGGCCATGCCCGGGTGCGCGGCCGTCGCCAAGACGTGCGACCCAGAGGCATCCAGTCGCCGTTGCAATTCGAGCGTGAAGAGCAGGTTCGCGAGCTTCGACTGGCCATAGGCCGCTGATCCCCCGCCGTAGCGCCGGGTCACCCAGTTGAGGTCGTCGAAGTCGATCGTGCCCGCTCGGTGCTCACCGCTGGCGACGGTCACGACGCGGCCCGTGATGTGCGGAAGCAGGAGGTTGGTCAGCGCGAAGTGGCCGAGGTGGTTGGTGCCGGAGTGCAGCTCGAAGCCGTCGTTGGTGAGGCCGAACGGCGGCATCAGCACGCCCGCATTGTTGACGAGGATGTCGATGTCGCCGCTCCAGTCGGCGGCGAACCGGCGCACCGACGCGAGGTCGGCCAGGTCGAGCCGGCGCACCTCGGTGGATCCCTCGACGTTCGCCGCGGCATCCCGGCCGCGCTGCCGTCATGGCGGTCATGATTGCGACGCGAACGTGCGGAGGGCGACTGGCGCGATGGGGGCGGTGGTCGCCGCGGGGTTGAAGCCCTTCGCGATGAGCCAGACGGCGAAGAACAGCTCGAAGAGCCCGCCGGGGATGGTTGACACGAGGCCGGCGCCGGCGAACCCCAGGAGTTCGAGGATGCAGCCCAGAGCGAACGACGCGTAGCCGACGAAGCCCCACACGGCGAGGAAGCGCGGCACGAGGCGCAACCGGAAGAGCGCGACGCAGAAGAAGAGCTGCCGATGCCGAGGCCGGCCATGGCGACGTTGTAGGCGAGGAAGTTGCCCGCCACGGCACCCGCTGACAGCGCGAGCTGGCAAGAGCGGCATCGCCGCGTGGAGGCTGCCGCGCCTCTCACGGATGACACTTAGAGTCTGAGCCGATCCCGATCAACGGCCTCACGCGCTCGCGCAAGTCACCGGCGTGCGAACCATGAAAGTGCCGCTCAGAATTGGAATCATGCATCGGCGAATCGCAAATCTTTCTTCCAAGCTCGGGACACAGTTCCGCAGGATATAGCTGATTTCAGCACTTTGACGTAAAATACGGACCATCATGACCGCAAATACTCGCGTCGAGTCGAACAACAATGAGTTCACGTTTCCGAGCTTCGAATTCGATTCGCCACTCGCTGCCGCTGTTGTCGAACTCGAACGACTGCGAGGAGAGATCGAGGTCGGGACGACCCCCGCCCAGGTCTTCCGTGAGCTGCACGGGCTCTTCCAATTTCTCTCGAGCATGGTCTCCGCGCGCATCGAAGGCAATCGCACGACGATCCTCGATGCAATCGCCGGGGCACAAGCCGCAGAGACTGAGCCTGACCAGGTCGACGAGACCGTTCGCGAGATTCTGAACCTCAACGACGTCATGGAGTTCATCGACGAGACCGACCACGACCGACCGATCACACATGCCTTTGTGCGTGAGTTACATCGCCGAGCGGTTGACGGGCTCATTCGCGAGGGTGACCCGAGACCGGGCGCCTATCGCAATCGCGATGTCGCAATTCAAGGCGCGACGCACCGACCGCCGCTGGCGCAATCAGTACAGAGTGAGATGGACCGATTCCTCGAATTCGCGAACCGGCCAGTGCAGACGCACCAGCAGCTCCTGCACGTCGCCATCGCCCACCACCGTTTCCTCTGGATCCATCCATTCCAGAATGGCAATGGGCGTGTATCGCGACTTCTCAGCTACGCCATGCTCGGCCGCCATGGATTCGTCAGCCCGATCGGTCTTCGCGCCGTCAACCCCACTGCGGTATTCGGGGTATCGCGTACCGGGTACTACGACGCCCTCGCAGCGGCCGACGACCTCAGCGACGCCGGCACGATCGCATGGTGCGAGTTCTTCATCAGCGGACTCCTCACCGACCTGCGCCGACTTCACCGCCTGCAGAACATCGAGTTCGTGCGCGCGGAGCTCATCTCACCGGCCCTCGAACGATTCGTACGTTCTGGAGGCATCTCCGCGCGAGAACGCGAGGTGATGCTATTCGCGTTCGATCAGGAGCTGGTCAAGGCGGGCCAGCTCGAGCATCTGCTCCCGGGCAGCCCGTCCATCAGAAGTCATGCGTTGCGTCCGTTGCTCGATCGTGGGCTGCTCAAGCCGACGCATGTCGGTGGTCGTTCGTACTTCGTTTCGTTCGGCCCGAATGAGCTGACGCCCTTCCTGATCCGCGAGCTCGACCGGGCAGGATTCCTGCCACCGCTTCTGAAGGAGTCAGCATGACCGCGACCGCGATCACCGGCGGCACCGGATTCGTCGGACGCCACCTGGCCGAACGGCTCGGGCCCGAGGCATCCGTCGTCATCTCTCGCCGCACCGGCGTCGTAGACGCACTGACGCGGGCATTCGAGGGGTGTGAGGTGGTCGCGCACTGCGCGGGCATCAACCGCGAGATCGGCGACCAGACCTATGAGCGGGTGCACATCGAGGGCACCGCGAACGTGATCGAAGCGGCCAAGCGCGCTGGGGTGCGCAAGATCATCATGCTGAGCTTCCTGCGGGCCCGGCCCGACTGCGGATCGCCGTACCACGAGTCGAAATGGGCGGCCGGGTCTCGATACGCGTCGCTTCGCGGAGCTACTCGACCAACGGGGTAGGCGGCTCGGGACTCGACTACACGATCCTCAAGGCCGGCATGATCTACGGCCGCGGCGACCACCTCATCGACCACCTCAGCCGCACCGTGCAGACCCTGCCGGTCTTCGCGACCGCCGGCTTCCGCGAGAAGCCCATCCGGCCCATCCCGATCGACGACCTCACCGACATCCTCGTCGCCGCCGTCGACGGGCGGATGCCGCGAGAGACCGTCGCCGTCGTTGGCGCCGAGCAACTCACACTGTCGAAGGCCGTGCGGCGCGTGGCGTCCGCACTGGGGCGCCGCGTTGTCGTGGTGCCGTGGCCGGTGTGGGCGCAGTACGCGCTCGCGCGGTTCACCGAGTGGACCATGAAGGTGCCGCTCGTCGCGAAGGCCCAGGTGCGCATGCTCGCCGAAGGCGTGACTGATGCCGCGCCGCCCGCGGCATCCGTGCCCGACGACCTGCGCCCGTGGCGCAGGTTCACGGCCGAGCAGATCCGCGCGAGCCTGCCCGAGCCCGGCGGGTTCGGGTGGAATGACCTGCGGCGCCGGCGGATCCAGCAGCCCATCCACGAGGATGCGCTCGACCATCGACCATGTCGCCGACTGCATGCAGCTCCTCGACAAGCTCCCGTAGGCCGTCGATCAGGTCGTCGCGGTCGAAGAGGATCACACGCTCTCCAAAGAGTCTGGCCAGATCAAGACGCCGTGCTCGAGGAACTCGGTCGGCACATCGCCGCGAGGCGGTGCAGGATCGGCAGGGTCGATCTGAAGCACACGGGCGCGTTCGAGGCTCCGCTCGGGCGCGTGCACCCAGCTCGGTAGTGGGACACGCTGCGCATTCAACCGGTACGCGACGAGAGCCGCGATCGCCGAGTCCCACGTCTTCGACCCCGTCGTCTCGGGCTCCGTGATCGCCAGCACGCCACGGAGCAGCCCCCGTTCCGCGACGAGATTGTCATTCATCTGGATGAAGTACCGGAACGCCAGCCGCGCATCGTCACGCTTCACGGCGTTACGGATGGCTGCTGCGACCGTGGCGACATCGTCACGCGTCGTCGCGGCCGCGTACAGCCGATGGCCGCCGGCGGCGAGCAGCCGGCTCGCCGTGTCGAAGCGCGGAGTCTCGTGGCGCCCCTCGACGAGCGCCACACGACTCTGCGAAACCCCCGACCGGTCGGCAAGGTCACGCTGCGTCAGCTTGCGAGCACGCCGAGCGGAGCGCACGAGCGTCGAGATCTCCGCCATGCGTCTCCCCCTTCGCCTTGTATGATGCGGTGATCGCAATTATCACCGATTTAGCGAACCCTCGGGGCGTGAATGCACCCGCCCTCGCCGAAGGCCTGACCGATGCGGCGGCGACTCGTAGGCTGGATGCGTGCCCCGACTTCACGCAGAGCCCGATCTCTCCAAGTGGGTGCCGATCACGGACTCCCTCGGATTCCGCGGCCGCCGCCACCGCAAGGCGGCGATCGGGATGCTCCTGTCGCAGGCCAAGGGACCCGACGCCGCACCGCCCGGCGCGGGCACCGGCTTCAGCGCCTGGGCGATGAGTCAGGCCGTTCCGTTCCTGATGCGCAAGGCCGCGGGCCGGGTACTCGTGTGGGTCTGGAAGGCGGAGCCGGAGCTGCTCGTCGTGATGGCGCAGGTGCAGGAAGCGACACCGCAGCTGCGGACGGCGCGGGCGTCGATGCCGATCGAGTACGACGACACCGAAGAGTTCCGCGGCAGCTACCTCGGCATCGGTGAGAAGCTCGCCATGCCGCTGCCGCCGGGCGGTCGCCCGCCGTTCGCCACGTACACGTGGGACCTCGGCTCGCACTTCGTGAGCGTGACGGCCGTGTGCAGCTATCGCGAGCGGTTCGGCACCGTCATCGGAGCCGTCGACGAGCTCGCGCGCGGCATCCGCGTCATCGACGATCTCACCATCGGGGAATCGGCGACGGTGCTGCGCATCGACCCCGCCTGAGTCGACATCGTCTGATCGAGCGAGTAGCTTCTCGATCGGAACCGGAGAACGCTCGGCGAACGGGGAAATCACGATGTCAGAGGTACTACTCTTCCACCACGCGCTCGGCCCCACCGAGGGGCTGTACGCCTTCGCGAACGAATTGCGCCAAGCGGGCCACGCCGTGCACACGCCCGATCTGTTCGAAGGGCGCACATTCGCCTCGATCGAAGAGGGCGTCGGATACGCCAACGAGGTCGGATGGGGCGAGATCATGGCGCGAGGCGAGCGCGCGGCGGAGGCGCTGCCGAGCGAGCTCGTCTACGCGGGATTCTCGCTCGGGGTCGTGCCCGCGCAGAAGCTCGCCCAGACCCGCCCCGGTGCGAAGGGCGCGCTGTTCTTCTACTCGTGCCTTCCGCCCGCGGAGTTCGGCGCGTGGCCGGCCGGCGTCCCGGTGCAGATCCACGGCATGGACGCCGATCCGATCTTCATGGAGGAAGGCGACGTCGACGCCGCCCGTGAGCTCGTCGAATCCACCGACGACGCCGAACTCTTCCTCTATCCCGGCGACCAGCACTACTTCGCGGACTCCAGCCTGCCGAGCTACGACGAAGGAGCGACCACGCTCCTCCTGCGGCGCGTGCTCGAGTTCCTCGCGCGCATCTGACCGTGTGGGGGCGGCGCCATACGCCCAGCCGAACCCGCGGAGCCGAGCATCACCGTCGAGCGTGCGGCGGCTCCGCTCTCGCCCTTCGCTATTTCGATCGGGAATCGACCGTCGGTCTCCGTCGCGCTACGCGCCGCGCCTAAGCGTCGTCACCCACCTGCCCCCGGTACCACGCGATCTTCTCGCGCAGGTGGTTCTGCTGCTCGATGAGCCGATCGATCGACGCCTGCACCTCGAGGTCGTGGCTCTCGAGCAGCTCGAGCCGTTCGTTGAGAGTCGACGCATCGTCGGAGAGCGCGGTGTAGAGCTTGAGGTCGGAGATCGGCATGCCCGTGTCGCGCAGGCATTTCACGAGGTCGAGCCAGTCGAGGTGCTCCTGCCGGTAGGTGCGGCGACCACCCGCGGTGCGCTCGATCGGCCCGATGAGACCTTCGCGCTCGTAGTAACGCAGGGTGTCGAGGCTGAAGCCGGTGCGTTCGACGACCTGCGACGGTGTGAAGTGGTTCATGATCTTCCCGTTCGGCTTGAGCTGGAGTGCACTCCAGCATGCACGGTGGAGGCATGACGATTCCAGCACTTGTTCTCGGCGCGATGAAGTTCGGCACCGAGATCGACGAAGACACTTCGTTCGCACTGCTCGACCGCTTCGTAGAAGCCGGCGGCGTGTGGATCGACACCGCGAACTGCTACTCCTTCTGGGCGAGCGAGTCAGGCTACGGCGGGCAGAGCGAACTCGTGCTCGGCCGCTGGCTCGCAGCACGGCCGGGAATGCGCGACCGTGTGCGCCTGTCGACCAAGGTCGGGGCCGAGCCATTGGATGCCTCCGACTGGCCCGCTTCCCGCGAGGGACTCTCAGCACGCGTCATCCGCAGCGCATTCGAAGGCAGCCTGCTGCGCCTCGGTACCGACCGGGTCGACATGCTCTGGGCGCATATGGAAGACCGGCGCGTGCCGATCGAGGAGACGGCGGATGCATTCTCTGAACTCGTGCGCAGTGGCGGCACCGCCCGCGTCGGCATGTCGAACCATCCCGCCTGGCGGGTCGAGCGGGCACGCGCCCAGGCGATCGCCACGGGCGGGCACCCGGTCGACGCCATGCAACTGAGCCGCAGCTACCTCGCGCCCCGTCCGGGCGCGCAGCCCGAGGGCCAGAACCACCGCTTCGGCATGATGAGCGACGAGCAGGTCGACTTCGCACACGAGAACGGCCTCGAGCTCTGGGCGTACACGCCGCTGCTGAGCGGCGCCTACGACAACGCGGCCAAACCTCTGCCGACCGCATACGAGCACCCGGGCGCCGAGCGGCGCCTCGCCGCGCTCGACACGGTGGCGGCTGAGCTCGGTGTGCCGCGGGGGCAGGTCGTGCTTGCCTGGATGGTCGGCGGCACACCGTCGATCACGCCGATCCTCGGCGGCAGCAAGCTGGAGCAACTCGACAGCGCGCTGCAGGGGGCCGCGCTGCAGTTGCCGCCGGAGCTCCGAGCACGGTTGGATGCCGGCATCCCATGAGTATGCACCGGCGCGTCAGCGGCTGATCGACCCAGGCCCGAGCCGCAGGAACCCCGTCAAGATGACGGGTCCTGACATATCTGTTCGAGTCGGTCACGCTGCACTTCGTTTCAGAGATCAGGGAACCCACTGAAGCGCCCTCGGAGGCTGTTCGAATACGCTGGCACGGCCTCATCGCTCGAACCATCGGTGTCACCAGCGAAGGAAGGTGCGTCATGGAGCACGAGCAGATCATCGTGCCGGCATGGCTCGGTCCCGCCGGCATGTTCATTCCAGAGCGAGGCAGGGCCTACACGTTCGGTGCGTTCATCATCACCGACGAGGAGTTCACCTTCAGCGATGACTCCGACCTCCTGCTTCGGCTTCCTCGAAACGGCACAGTGATCGCCTGGCCCCGGCGCTTCGTCGGCGGCGGGATGACCCTTCAGGGTTCGGGCGTGAAGAAGTCGATCGCGTTCGGGCGCCCCTTCCCCGACGCGCCGAGTCCGGATCCGACGCGCTACCGCGTTATCGCCGACGCACTGGGCGGCCTTTCCGAAGGACTCGGAGATTCGCTCGCCGGCCTCCTCGCCGGGTCGGGTGGCGAGCTTGCCGAGGTATTCCGCAGCGTCAACGACCTCAAGAGCGGCAAGATCGTCGGCGATCGAATCCGCCAGCTTCTCGATACGACACCCATGGCCTGAGCTGCCCGACGCTCCGAATTCGCACAGAGCCCTAACGCTTCGGCTGCGGCGAGCGTAGATTGCGTTATATCGCGTTTACGACGTGACGATGGCGCAGCGACGAAGCTTGACGAAGGCGGACACATGAACCCGAATCACGAACGACGGCTCACCGCGGGCAACGACCTCGAGCGCACCGACGGGAGGTGGGAGTCGTGGATGTCTTGCTCTGGATATTCCTCTCGTTCCTGATCTTCGTCGTCGTCGCGATCACCGCAGTCGTCTTCATCCTGCGAGCGGTGTACCGACGGCTTCGCCGCAATCGCGCCCTGGCCGGCACGGCGCTGCGAACACGCGCCGGTTTCAGTCGGGGTCCGCAGCGAAAGATCCTCTACCTGCGGCTGCGGCTCGCAGAAACGCTCGACAGCGGACAGGCCGCGGTCGACCTCGCAGGCCGCAGCGAAGGGCCGCGGGGCGAGCTTCCGCGACTCTTCCGCCGCATCCAGGAGGAGAGCGTCGCTCTGGACCTGCAACTGCGGCTGCTGGAGAGCGAGACGGACTCCGCCGTGCTGGCCGAGGAACTTCCCGCGGCCAACCATCGCGTCGATCAGGTAGCAGGACTGGTGCGGCGGTTGCGTTCCGCGGTCGCGTCGGGGCTCGCGGGCTCCACCGACGACACCCTCACCACACTGCACTCCGACATGGAACGGGAAGTCGCCGCACTGCATGCCGGAGTGCAGGAACTGCACCGACTCAACCAACGGGACGAACGCTTCGAGCCGACTCGGCCACCGACGGTCGACCGCGTCCGTCGTCCGAGATAAGTCCGTCGTCCGAGACAAAGGGGACACAACCATGAGCAACACCTCGCGGATCAAGACCATCTTCCGGAGCAAGACCACCAAGGCCCTCGACAAGGTCGAAGACCCTCGCGAAACCCTCGATGACAGCTACGAGCAACAGGTGAAGCTGCTGCAGGAGGTGCGAAAGGCGGTCGCCGAGGTTGCGACGGCGAAGAAGCGCATCGACCTGCAGGGGCAGGAGATGGGAACCCGCTACCAGCGCCTGGGCGACCAAGCCCGTGAGGCGATGGTGCAAGGCCGCGAAGACCTCGCCCGCGCGGCGCTCGAGCGCCGCGCGCTGCTCGAGGGTCAGGTCGCCAAGCTGCAGGAGCAGTACACCGTGCTCCAGAAGCAGACGTCGCAATTGCAGGAACGGGAACGCCACCTCGACGAGCAGGTCGCCGCGTTCCGCATCGAGAAGGAGACCATCAAAGCCACTTACACCGCCTCGGAAGCACAGGTGAAGGCGAACGAGGCGGTGGCGGGCATCGGGTCGAACATGAACGATATCGGCGTCAGCCTCGACCGTGCGCGCGACCGGGTCGCCCAGATGCAAGCGCGTGCCGCCGCCACCGATGAGCTGCTGGCGAGCGGTGCTCTCAAAGACCTCACCGCGGCACCGGATGCCGACATCGAGCGACAACTGGCAGTGCTTTCAGCGAAGGCAGACGTCGATCGTCAACTGCAATCCATGAAGCAGGCCGGCACCACCAGCGACGACCGGGCATCCGAGGCTCGCCGCGGCGGGCCCGACGCGTGGCTGAGCATCGGCCAAGCCCCGAACACGCCCTGAGCCGCGAACGGCACGCTCACGTCAGCCCGCGGCCGTCAGCGTCCTCCGTTCCCCGCCGGATGTCACCCGCCCACGCGTTGACGCACAGCGGCCACGAGCGTAAACCTGAGGTATCCGAGAAGGAGGAGCCGCGATGGCGAAAGATCTCTTGGTCATCCTCGAGGACCAGCCCGGTGAGGGGGCTCGACTCGGCGAGGCGCTCGGCAACGCGGGTGTCAACATCGAGGGCCTCTGCGCGTTCATGAACGGCCGCACGGGCACCGTGCACGTGCTCGTCGACGACGTCGCGGGCGCCAGAGCGGCGATCGAGGGCGCTGGCATCGCGGTCGAGGCCGAAACGGACGTCATCGTCAGTCCGGCGCTGCACGACCCCGACTTGGACACGCCAGGCGTGTTCGGTGGGATGGCGCGCGCCCTCGCCGAGGCCGACATCAACATCACGCTCGCCTACGTGGCCTCCAGAAACCGCGTCGTGCTCGCGACGAGCGACAACCAGCGGGCAACTCAGCTGCTGCAGTCGATGATGTAGCGGCCCGCGTGAGCATCGTCGGTAAGCCCACCGTCTCCCACGTCGACGAGATCGACGAGAAGCAGTCGCGCGCTGTCGCCGAGGCAGCGCGCGAGCAGGACTGGCGCAAGCCGAGCTTCGCACGGGGCCTCTACCTCGGGCAGTTCGACCTGTCGCTGATCCATCCGCACCCCCGACCTGATCCGGGCCGCCGCGAGCGCGGCGAGAAGTTTCTCACGGCACTCGAGTCGCTCCTGCGCGCGGTCGATGTCGCACGCATCGAGCGGGAGTCGCGCATCACCGACGAGACCTTCCAGGCGCTCGCCGACATCGGCGCGTTCGGCATGAAGATCCCGGTCGAGTACGGCGGCCTCGGGCTCGGGCAGTTCTACTACAACCGCGCGCTCGTGATGATCGGGGCGGTGAACGCCAGCCTCGGCGCGGCGTTGTCGGCGCACCAGTCCGTCGGTCTGCCCGAGCCGCTCGTGCTCGCGGGCACGGAGGTGCAGAAGCGGCAGTACTTACCGCGCTGCGCGAAGGGTGCGATCAGCGCCTTCCTGCTGACGGAGCCGGAGGTCGGCTCGGACCCCGCGCGGCTGCGGGCCACAGCAGTACCGACCGAGGATGACGCGGCGTACGTGCTGAACGGCACCAAGCTGTGGACCACCAACGGGGTCGTTGCCGAGCTGCTCGTCGTGATGGCGCGCGTGCCCGAGTCCGACGCCCACCGCGGCGGCATCAGCGCGTTCATCGTCGAGGCCGACTCCCCCGGCATCACCGTGCACCGTCGCAACGCGTTCATGGGGCTGCGCGGCATCGAGAACGGATTGACCTCGTTGCGCGACGTGCGCGTGCCGCGCGAGAACCTGATCGGCCGCGAGGGCCAAGGCCTCAAGATCGCGCTTACCACGCTCAACGCCGGCCGCTTGGCCATACCCGCCATTTGCGCCGGCGCAGGCAAGTGGAGCCTCAAGATCGCACGCGAGTGGTCGCAGGCCCGGGTGCAGTGGGGGCGACCGGTCGGCGAGCATGCCGCGGTCGCACACAAGATCGCCTTCATCGCCGCGACGACGTTCGCGCTCGAAGCGGTGGTCGACCTGTCGGGGGTGCTCGCCGACGAAGACCGCAAGGACATCCGCATCGAGGCGGCGCTCGCCAAGATGTGGGCTTCCGAGATGGGATGGCGCATCGCCGACGAACTCGTACAGATACGTGGTGGCCGCGGCTTCGAGACCGCGGCGTCGCTCGCCGCCCGCGGCGAACGCGCCGTCGGCGCCGAGCAGGTGCTGCGCGACATGCGGATCAACCGCATCTTCGAGGGCTCGACCGAGATCATGCACCTGCTCATCGCGCGGGAGGCCGTCGACGCGCACCTCACCGCCGCCGGAGACCTGATCGATCCGCATCTGGAGATCTCCCGCAAGCTGAAGGCCGCCGCCTCCGCGAGCGGGTTCTACGCCCGCTGGCTGCCGCAACTGGTCGCAGGCAAGGGCGACCTGCCGACGTCGTACGACGAGTTCGGCGCGCTCGCGTCGCACTTGCGCTACGTCGAGCGCACCAGTCGCAAGTTGGCGCGCGCGACCTTCTACGGGATGGCGCGCTGGCAGGGCGCCCTGGAACGCAAGCAAGGCTTCCTCGCCCGCGTCGTCGACATCGGCGCCGAGCTGTTCGCCGTGTCGGCTTCGTGCGTGCGCGCGGCGATGATCGCCGCCGACACGCCGGAGCGGGGCACGGCCGCGTACCAGCTCGCCGACACGTTCGCCGAGCAGTCCCGCCATCGCACCGAGCAACTGCTGGATGCCCTGTGGCGCAACACCGATTCCGCCGACGAACGCCTTGCCGCCCGAGTGCTCGACGGACGCTACGACTGGCTCGAGGAAGGCATCATCGATCCCAGCGAGGGCACCGGTCCGTGGATCACCGAGGAGCTGCCCGCCGACGCGACGGAGAACGTCGCACGCCGCGTCATCCGGCCGACGAAGGAGTAGTTGGCGGCCGGGTCTCGATACGCGTCGCTTCGCGGCGCTACTCGACCAACGGGGTACCGACTCTGCTCATCGACCACCTCAGTTGATCTTGATCCATTGGCGGGGCGCCACCCGCGACAAACTCTGAAAGCGGCGCGAATTGCGGGTTAGCGGCGGAATCTCGGCGCGAGCGACCTGTGCTGTCGCCTGCGCCGAGGTCGATTCCCTCCTGTGCTCCACTCTCGTGCGCTACGCGGCACGCCGCCGCAAGAACAGGAGACCTGCGCCAAGGGCGAGCGCGAGAAGTCCGCCACCCACTGCCCAGGGCAGCCAGCCGCCGACTCCGGTCTCACCAAGAACTTCGACGTGGATGCCGCCGCTACCAGTGTCGCCAGGAATCTCGCCTCCAGGAATCTCGCCTCCATCGTCGACGGCGATGAAATCGAGCGAGTACTCGCCCGGTTCCAGTGACGACGGGATGCCGGCGGACAGCGAGATGACGCCGTCTGCGTCTCCCGCAACGGATCCCAACTCGGTCGCACCCGGGTTCAGCTGGATCCGAACCTGCTGCGACTCGTCGAAGCCGTTCCGCTCGATGAAGACCGTGGAGCCGGGAGTGAGTTCCAACCTCGGAGATTGCGCGGAGACCTGCAAGCGCACCGGAGCGCTCACGTTGCCGGCGATGTCGCCGGCACGCTGCCACAACTCGGTTTCCGCAGCGCGGAGTGCGCGCGGCGTTTCCACATCGCTGAGCGCGCCCAGCGTTTCCACATCACCGAGCGCGCCCAGCGACTCCACCCAGACGTCCCCGTCGCGGGAGTACTGCACCGACTCGACCCCCGACAACAGATCGCTCGCAACCGAAGTGGCGACGCCGTCGGGGTCGAGCCAGCCCCATGCTTGCGGCGCCGAGGCGTCGACTCTCAGCTGGCGCGTGCCCGTTTGCGACGAATTGCCCGATGTGTCGATCGCCCGGTACGAGAGTGTGTAGTGCCCCTCGGGAAGCTCGAACGGGTCGACGTAGTCGGTCCAGTCCACGTCGCCGATCTTGTACTCGATAGATTCAACGGATGCGTCGGGGTCAGCCGTCATCGTCGCGACGCTGTCACCCGCCCACCAGCCGCCGTGCTCGGTTCCTGCGATCTCGAGGGTCACCGTAGGAGCTTCGACGTCGGCTTCGGCCGTGGAGAACGCGTAGACGCCGGACCCGACCTCGATGATGGCGCGCCCGTCGACGGTGCCGGTGTGCTCGGCACCGTCGACCCGTTCGACCGGGACGCCGCCTTCGAGTACGACTTCGCCGTCGTCGATGGGGAGCTCCACCGTTGCCGTCGTTCCGGGCGGAACGGTCACATCGAGGGAGACGCCGCGCTCGGCATCATTGGTCCACTTCGAGGCGACGAGGCCGAACCGGGACTGGAACGAGTAGTCACCCTGCTGGAAGGTGCCGCGCGGCTCCGGACGCACGATGAAGTGGCGGTACCCGGGCTGAGCCGGGTCGATGTGCACACCACCGATCTCGTTGTACATCCAGTTGCCGACGGACCCGTACACGGCGTGGTTGTCGGAGCTTCCGTTGAGCTTGCTGTGGAAGGTGCCGGTGTTGGGGTCGATGAAGTCCCAGCGCTCCCAGATCGTGGTGGCTCCGTTGTCGACCATGTATCCCCACGACGGGAAGTCCTCGTTCAAGAGCAGCTCATCCGCGAGGTCGAGGTGGTCGATCCGGCTCAGCACCGGAAGCAACCATCCGGTCGCCACGAAACCGGTGGACAGGTGGTTGTCGCGGTCGGCGAGCGATTGGATGAAGCGCTCGATCACCGCCCCGCGGAGCGTGTCGGGCACGAGTTCCGCGTAGAGCGCGATCACGTACGCCGCCTGGGTGCCCGGCTGCACCGTGCCATCCTCGGCAATGTACGCAGCTGCGAACGCGGCTCGGATACTCGCATGAATCGCCTCGAAGCGTTCAGCATCGGCTTCGTGCCCGAGTTCCCTGGCCATGTCGGCCATCACCTGTGCGTCCCACGCGAAGTATGCGGTGGCGGTGTATCTCCCGGAGGTGCCGGCGTTGACCGACATCCAGTCGCCCGCTTGGCCCATGTCGTCGCCCAGAAGGTAGGTGCCGTTCGAGTGCTGCTCGAGGAAGAGCACCCACTTCTTCATGGCTTCGTAGTTCTCCTTGACGATGGTGGCGTCGCCGTACCGCTGCCACGCCGCGTACGGGATCGCGACGACTGCGTCACCCCAGCCGCCGCCGTAGCCGCCGTAGTTGGCCCGCCAGTTCGGGGCGAGGTTGCTGACGAGTCCGGCCTCCGTCTGGGTTTCGACGACGTCGTGCATCCACTTGCGATAGAACTCGTAGACATCCCAGTTGTAGGTGGCGACATCTGCAGAGAAGGTCGCGTCACCTGCCCAGCCGAGCCGTTCAGCGCGCGCGTTGGTGTCGGTCGGCACCGAGACCAGGTTGCCGCGGAGGCTCCATTCGATGTTGCTCTGAAGATTGTCGAGCATGGGATTGCCGGTCGAGAAGGATCCGGGCTGCTTCAGCTCGTTCGAGATCACGATGGCCGTGACATCCGAAAGTTCCGGCACTCCCGGGTACCCGCTGACCTCCACGTAACGATAGCCGTGGTACGTGAACTTCGGCTCATACACCGTTTCGCCGCCCGCGAGGGTGACGGTGTCGAGCTGGGCGGCGTAGAGACCGTCATCGCCGGCGGTGAGGTTCTCCCAGTAGAGGCTGCCATCGGCTTTCACCTGCTGGGCGTGCCTGATCGAGATCTTCGTGCCGGCCGGGCCGTCGGCGCGAAGGCGAACGACTCCGGAGATCTGCTGGCCGAGGTCGAAGACGTAGACCCCGGGCGAGATCTCCTTTCGCTCGACGAACGCCATCTCCTGCACGGGCCGAACCGGCGGGCCGACCTCAGACATCATGAGCTCGGCATCAGCGGCACGGCTGAGCACGTCACCCCACGCGGAGTCGTCGAAGCCGGCGGCATCCCAGCCAGGCGTCGCCTTGCGTTCGTCGTAGCGTTCGCCCTGCAGGATATCTGCGGAGACGACCGGCCCTTCGCCCGCCTTCCACGAGCCGTCGGTACCCACCTGTTGCGTGGTGCCGTCGGCGTAGTGGATCAGGAGCGTGCCCCAGAACGCGGTGCCCTGGCCGTAGTGGCCGGCACCGAACCATCCGATCTGGCCGGCGAACCAGCCGGGTGCGAGTTGCGCTGCCAGCGCGTTCTCGCCCTTTACGAGCAGCTCGGTCACATCGGTGGATTGGTACTGTGTGCGCTGCCGGTAGTCGGTCCACCCTGGTGCGAGACGATCATCGTTGAGCGGAGCGCCGTTGATGCGGGCTTCGTAAATTCCTTGAGCGCTCGTGTACCAGGTGGCGCGTTCGATGGCGGCCGGACTCTGTTCGAGCGTGAACTCCGATCTCAACTGCGGGGTCACGTTGCCTTGGGCGAGGCCGATGTCGGCGTTCGCGACGCGCAGACCTCCGGCGACGAGCGCGCCCCCCGTGAACGGGTTCGTCTCCGACCGCAGCGCGCTCGTGAAGTACACCGCGTCGCCATCGGGCGAACGCACCGTGAGATCGCTGAACACCGCGGATTCGGTGTTCGACGCACGGAAGCCGATGGTTCCGGAAGAGCGTTCCGTCTGCTGGCGACGGTCGATCTCGATGCCGTCGATCGAGGTGATAATCGTGTCGCCGACAGCTGTGATCTTGAAGGTGTGCGGCGAGTACACCGCAGTGCGCGGAACGACGCGCTCGTCGATCGGAATCGTCGCGATGGTGCGGTAGCCGCCGCCGACTCTCACGTGCGGCTTGAAGACGAGCAGGCCGTCACCGATGGCGGCGTTGAGCTGCCACATGTAGGAGTTCGACCCGCCGCCGTCTGAACGGAAGTACACCGTTGCCGCTTCGGCCTTGATCTGCAGGGTCGTCTCGAGCTCGAAGTCCGTCCAGCTCTCACCGCTCGCAAGCATCGGAGATTGGTTGGCGACGGTGAGACCGTCTTCGCCGATCGACCCCGCGTTGAACGGGTTGCCGGTCGCATCGTTGCGGAACAGCACCGTGCCGTCGCGGTCGGTCACCGTGATGTTGCTGAAGACGGCGGATTCGGTGTTCGACTGTCGAAACCCGATGCCGCCCCCGGTGAGCGTCGAGTCTTCGCGCGTGTCGATCTGCACCCCGTTCAGGAAAGTGGTGATCGTTGCCCCTTCGACCGTGATCTTCAGCGACTGCTTCGCGAACCGGTTCGCCGACGGCACGACCGCTTCGCTCACGGGCACGTTCGCCAGGGTCGTATACGTGCCGTTCATTCGGAGGTGAGGCTTGAAGTTCAGCTGCCCGCCACTGCCGAGCGTGTTGAACTGCCACATGTAGCTCGTGCCGGCGCCAGAAGTTCTGAACAGTACTGAAGCAGCTTCCTGTTCGATCTGGAAGTCGAGTTCGACGGTGTAGTCGGTCCAGTCCTGGCCGATCGACGGCAGACCCACCCACTCGGCGTCCTGGTCGCCGCGCAGCCCGGTGTCGAAGTACGACGGCTCGCTCCACACCTCGCCCGCGGTGTCAGTCTCGACCAGCACCCGCCAGGAGTAGCGGGTGTCGGCGTCGAGGTCGGGCCCGCCATACGCGTGGCCGACGACAGCATCGGATTGTTGCAGCCCGCTGTCCCAGACATCAGATTCACCGCTCTCGACGAGCTCGGGAGAGGAGGCGACCTGGATCCGGTAGCCGGTCTGCAAGACCGCCCGCTGTTCGGCTTCGAATCGCCAGCTGAAGTTCGGCTGCGGATTGTCGACACCGCTGGGTTGAACGGCGCCCTCCACTTGGAGGTCGACGACAGTGATGCCGGATGCCGCGGCCGCAGCCTGTGTCGCGCTGCCGATGACGAACAGGGTCATGGCGGCAGCGAGCCCTATCGCAGTGACGGATCGCACCTTCCGGGCAGCGCTCGTCGGGAGGTCTGCGGTCATAGCGGTGAGTCCAATCGTCATTGATCTGGAACGCGGCGTCGCCTCGATCGTCAGAAATGAATCGATTCAATGGGCGCCCGATCGAGACTATCAGCTCCTCGCGCGAATCTGACGATGTCGGGCGACGCCCTACGCCCAGCCGAGCTCGCGGAGCCGAGCATCGTCGAGCCCGAAGTAGTGACCGATCTCGTGCACCAACGTGATGCGCACCCGCGCACGCAGTGCGTCGAGGTCGGCGCTGTGCTCCGCCAGGTTGTTCTTGAAGAGCGTGATGCGGTCGGGAAGCTCCCCGAAACCGTAGACCCCGCGGGTCGTCAGCGGACGCCCGCTGTACAGCCCGAACAGCCGCGGTCGCTCCCCCAGCGGCTGGTTCGCGATCATGATCGCGACATTCTCGACCCCGCGCACCATGTCGTCGGGGAGCGCGTCGAACACCTCGCCGACCATTCGCTCGAAGTCGTCCTCAGAGATCTCGACCATGTGACAATTGTGCCCGCTCACGAGCTGCCTTCCGGCACCGCGCCCAACCTGTGCACCGCGCCCACCGCGCCCGCCGCGCCGGCGCGCCCGTGGGAGTGTCACCTGCAGGTGGCAGGATCTGGCTATGGACTCGACGACGTACATTGCACTGCTGCGCGGCATCAACGTCGGCGGCAGGAACCCGGTCGACATGGGGGCTCTCGCTGAGTGCTTCCGCGACGCCGGCTACAGCGACGTTCGCACCCACCTGCAGAGCGGAAACGTGCTGTTCACGGCGAAGGGCACGGCCGACTCGACGCTCGAAGCCGCGATCGAGCACGCGCTCGAACAGCGATTCGGCATCGCGATCCCGACCTTGGTGCGCTCCCGCGACGAGTTCGCCGAGACGATCGCGGCGGCGCCCCACGACCATGATTCCGAAGAGCTGCGCAGCGAGGTGCTCTTCCTCAAGGCGCCGCTCACGGTCGAGGCGGTGCTCGACCAGATGCCCGAGCTCCGCGAGGGCGTCGACTCGATCGCACCCGGGCCCGGCGCGATCTACTTCTCACGAGTGAAAGCGCTCGCGACGAAGACGCGCATCCAGAAGCTGATGGCGATGCCCGTCTTCCAACAGATGACGATGCGAAGCTGGCGAACCGCCACCCGGCTGCTGGAACTTCTCGACGAAGGGGCGACAGCCTGATCCATGGGCGCGCTCCCATGATTGTCTTGACGGGGCTGTTGATGAGGCCGTAGGGTGTTCCTCACCTCGTGGGAGCGCTCCCATCCGTCGGGATGGGAGCGCTCCCACGGCCTGCCCACGCACACAAGGGAGTGACCGTGAACTCATCACGAAACAGGATCGCCGCATCCATCGCCGGCGTCGCAGCATTGGCCCTCATCACCACGGGCTGTTCATCCGGCGAGAGCGGGGGCGGCGGTGATGAGAACATCACGCTGTCCATCACGACGTTCGGCACGATGGGGGTCGAGGCCACCTACGAGCAGTACATGGAGGACAACCCCAACATCACGATCGAGGCGACGAACCTCGAGGGCGGCGGGGCGGCACGTGACGACGCGTACGCGAAGATCGCCGCCGGGTCAGGCCTGAGCGACGTCGTCGCGATCGAAGAAGGCTGGCTCGGCACGATCGCCGAAGTCTCCGACTCCTTCGTCGACCTGCGCGACTACGGCATCGAAGATGTCAAGGACTCGTGGCTCGAGTGGAAGTACAAGCAGGGCACCGGCCCCGACGGCCAGGTCATCGGCGCCGGGCTCGACATCGGGCCCCAGGGTCTCTGCTACCGCGGCGACCTGTTCGAGGCCGCGGGCCTGCCCAGCGAACGCTCAGAGGTCGCCGCCTACTTCGGCGGAGAGGATGCTACGTGGGATCGCTTCTTCGAGGTCGGCCAGGAGTACGTCGACAAGAGCGGCAAGGCCTTCTACCACAGCCCGCGATTCTTCTGGAACTCCTTCGTCAACCAGCAGGAGGAGGGGTACTACAAGAAAGACGGCGAGACGCTCAACATCGAGGGCAACGACGTTCTGAAGACCCACTTCGAGAAGATCGTCGAGGCTGAGAAGGCCGGCCTCGGTGCCGGGCTGCCCGGTTGGGACGTCGGACCCGAAGCCAAGGAAGACCAGTTCGCCGTCTACATGTGCCCGAGCTGGATGCTCGGCATCGTGCAGGGCTACTACGACGAGGGAACCACCGACAGCGGCTGGGACTTCGCCGACGTGCTCCCCGGTGGGGCGGCCAACTGGGGCGGTGCCTTCCTCGGCGTCTCCGAGTCATCCGAGCACAAGGAAGAGGCCGCGAAACTGGCGCTCTGGCTCGCCTCCCCCGAGCAGCAGGCTGCGGCGTTCGAGGTCGCCGGTCCGTTCCCCAGCACCCCCGACGGCCAGGAGCTTGTCGCCGACACCACGAGTGCGTTCTTCAACGACGCTCCTGTCGGCAACATCTTCGCGGCCCGATCGGAGGGCGTGATCGCGCAGGTCAAGGGCCCCGAGGACTCCAACATTCAAGACAACGTGTTCGGGCCGATCTTCGACCGGGTGAGCCAGGGCGAGATCACCGATGGCGACACCGCATGGAACGAAGCCATCAAGCTGCTCAACCAGCTCGTCGGCTAGTCCACCGGGGCGGCTCGTCGCATCCGTTCGAGCCGCCCCTTTTCCCTGATCGCCGCACCACGCATCGTCTCGCGGATTGGCTCAACGATGACCAGCTCCACACTGGGCCGACCGGCCCGCTCGGACCTGACTTTCCGGCAGAAGGTCAGTCGCTTCGACTACAAGTTCTCCCCGTTCCTCTACGTCGCGCCGTTCTTCGTGCTGTTCGCCGCAATCGGCGTCTTCCCGATCGCATACACGCTGAACGTCTCCCTCTACGACTGGCACCTGCTCAAGGGGCAGGGCGATTTCGTCGGGCTGCAGAACTACGTCTCCGTGCTGTCCGATCCGTTCTTCTGGAACGCCTTCGGCAACACGGTCAGCATCTTCCTGCTGTCGGCGATCCCGCAGCTCGTGATCGCCACCGGCGTGGCTGCGCTGCTCGACCAGGCGATCCGCGGAAAGACCTTCTGGCGGATGAGCATCCTGCTCCCGTACATCGTGGCGCCGGTCGCCGTCACCGTCATCTTCCTTCAGATCTTCAACCAGTATCACGGCCCCATCGCCGGGCTCCTCGAGCTGTTCGGCCTCGAACCGATCCGCTGGGCGTTCGACGTGCTGCCGTCGCACTTCGCCATCGCGAGCATGGTGAACTGGCGCTGGACCGGGTACAACGCCCTCCTCCTCCTTGCCGCCATGCAGGCCGTTCCCCGCGACGTGTACGAGTCGGCCGCGCTCGACGGTGCGAACAAGATCCGCCGCTTCTGGTCCATCACGATCCCGATGATCCGGCCGACGCTCATCTTCGTCGTCATCACCGCGACCATCGGCGGTCTGCAGATCTTCACCGAGCCGAAGCTCTTCGACACACGGACGAACGGTGGCGGCGATCGCCAGTTCCAGACGATCGTGCTCTACCTCTACGAGCTCGCATTCCCCAGGCGCGACTTCGGCCGAGCGTCGGCGACCGCGTGGATCCTGTTCCTCATCATCGTGCTCGTCGGGCTCATCAGCTTCGCCATCACCCGCGCCATCCGCACCGCCGACGTGAAACCGACTCGGATCAGCGCCGCCTCGGTCGGCGCCCAGCAGGGAGAGTCATGACCGCCACCGTCACGTCGCCCAAACCGCCGACGGTCGAAGACCGCCGGATCGTCGACGGAGAACGTCGCGCTCGGCGCAAGCGCGCCTACGAACGACCAGGCGTGCTCACCTATGCGCTCCTCGCCGCCTTCTTCATCGGCTCGGCGTTCCCCCTGTGGTGGTCGTTCGTCATCGGCAGCCGCCAGTCGTCGGACACGAATCTCGTGCCGCCCGCCGTGCTGCCCGGGCCCAACTTCATCGCCAACGCCGTCAAGGTGTTCGACACGGTTCCGTTCCTCCAAGCGCTGCTGAACAGCATCGTCATCTCGGGGGCCATCACCGTCTCCGTCGTGTTCTTCTCCACGCTCGCGGGGTATTCGTTCGCCAAACTGCGGTTCCGCGGCCGGAACGGCATGCTCTTGGCGGTGATCGCCACCATGGCGATTCCGACGCAGCTCGGCATCATCCCGCTGTTCATGCTGATGGCGGAATGGGAGTGGATCGGCACCCTGCAGGCGGTCATCGTGCCCGGCATGGTCACGGCCTTCGGCGTCTTCTTCATGCGTCAGTACCTCGTCGACGTGATTCCCGACGAACTCATCGAAGCCGCCCGCATGGACGGGGCCAGCATGTGGGGCACGTTCCGGCATGTCGCGCTTCCCGCGGCGCGGCCGGCGATGGCGGTACTCGCCCTCTTCACCTTCATGGCGGCGTGGACGGACTACCTGTGGCCGCTGCTCGTGCTGAGCCCTCGCAACCCGAGCGTGCAGACGGCGCTGGCTGCGCTGAGCGCCAGCGGCGGACAGAACCCCGACAACGCGATGGTCCTCGCGGGCGCCGTGTTGTCGGTCGTCCCCCTGCTCATCCTCTTCTTCGTCGCGGGCAAACAGCTCGTCGCCGGAATCATGCAAGGCGCAGTGAAAGGCTGACATGACCATCGAGAGTTCACCGCGAATCAGGGAGAGCCCGGACTATCGGGAGTCTGGACTCGAGTTCCCGGCCCGGTTCCTCATCGGCTCAGCCACGGCCTCGTACCAGATCGAAGGCGCAGCGACGACAGACGGGCGGGGTCCGTCGATCTGGGACACGTTCAGCGCCACGCCCGGCAAGATCGTCAACGGCGACACGGGCGCCGTCGCCGACGACCACTACAACCGCCTCGACGCCGATCTCGATCTGATGGCCGAACTCGGGCTCGAGGCCTACCGCTTCTCCATCGCGTGGCCACGCATCCAGCCGCTCGGAGCGGGAGCGGTGAACCAGGCCGGCCTGGACTTCTACAGTCGGCTCGTCGATGGACTCCTCGCCCGAGGCATCCGCCCCATCGCGACGCTGTATCACTGGGACCTGCCGCAAGCGCTCGAAGACGCCGGCGGATGGACCAATCGGGAGACCGCCGAGCGATTCGCCGAGTACACGCGCCACGTTGCGGAGGCGCTCGGAGACCGCGTCGATGTCTGGACGACATTGAACGAACCGTGGTGCAGTGCGTTCCTGGGCTACGGCTCGGGCGCACATGCGCCAGGGCGTACGGATGGCGCGGCAGCCCTCCGCGCCATGCACCACCTCAACCTCGCGCATGGTCTTGCGGTGCAGGTTCTGCGCGAGGTCGTTCCCCGGGCAGAAGTGTCGGTCACGCTGAACTTCCATGTCGTCCGCGGCGACGGCGACTCGAGTTCCGACGCTGTCCGTCGCATCGATGCGCTCGCGAACCGCGCCTTCACCGAGCCCATGCTGCACGGCGGGTACCCGGCCGACCTGATCGAAGACACGGCGTCGATCACGGACTGGTCGTTCGTGCTCCCCGGCGACGCCGAGATCATCCGGCAACCGCTCGACTTCCTCGGGGTCAACTACTACTCCACGACCCGCGTGCGCACGTGGGACGGGGTGTCACCGCGCGAACGAGCCGACGGACACAAGGCTGCCGGAGGATCCCCGTGGCCCGGCAGCGAGCAGGTCGAGTTTCTGCGTCAAGACGGGCCGTACACGGCGATGGGCTGGAACATCGCCCCCGACGGGTTCGAGGAGCTGCTCCTCTCGCTCAGCCGCCAGTTTCCCGACCTGCCGCTCATGATCACCGAGAACGGGGCGGCCTTCGACGACGAACCGATCGGCGATCGAGTGTTCGACGATCAACGCACCGACTATCTTCGGCGGCACTTCACCGCCGCCCATCGTGCGATGCAGCAGGGCGTCGACCTCCGCGGTTACCTCGTGTGGTCGCTCCTCGACAACTTCGAATGGGGGTACGGATTCAGCAAGCGATTCGGCATCGTCCACGTCGACTACGACACCCAGAAGCGCACGGTCAAGGACAGCGGGCGATGGCTGGCTTCGCTCATCGACGGCCACGTGATCCCGGAATGAAGCGCCGCTCGGTTTTGACATACGGTGATGACGTGCAATGTCCGACACGAGCAACCACCGGATGCGACCGACCGGTAGCAGGAGACGAGGCGTGACGACCGAGACACCCCGGAACCCGCCGATGCTGAGCCCGACCCTCGAGGGGGTCGCGGCGCTGGCCGGCGTGTCCAGTTCGACGGTGTCGCGCGTCATCAACGGTTCGCCCCAGGTCACGGAGCACGCTGTGGCCCGGGTCAACGATGCGATCGCGCGGCTCGGGTACGTGCCCAATCGGGCCGCCCGCAGTCTCGTGCGTCGGCGCACGCAGACGATCGCGATGATGATTCCCGAACGCACGGCGGAGTTCTTCGCAGACCCGTACTTCGCCGAGGTCATTCAAGGAGCGGCGATGTACGCGTCGTCGACCGACTACTCGCTGACACTGCTGATCGAGTCGGAGACTGATCCCGAGAAGACGCACCAGTTCCTTCGGCGAGGCAACGTCGACGGCGCCTTGATTCTCTCGCATTTCAGCGCCTCGTCGGCGTACCTCGAGTTGTCGCGATCCATTCCGGTGGTGTTCGGAGTGCGCCCCACGGGCGACCTCGACGCAGAGATCTACACGGTCGACGTCGACAACACCGCTGCTGCTGCACTCGCGACGCAGCACCTCATCGATCGCGGGCGCACCCGCATCACGACGATCACCGGCCCGCTGAGCACGTCGGCCGGACGCGAGCGGCTGGAGGGGTGGCGCGCGACCATCGATGCCGCCGGGCTCGTGCCCGGCGCGTGGGAAGAAGGCGACTACACCCCGGCCGGCGGAGCGGCGGCCGTTGAGCGGCTTCTCGACGGCGCGACGCCCTTCGATGCGATCTTCGTCGCCTCCGCGCAGATGGCTGCAGGGGCACAGCTCGTGTTGAACAAGAGGCGAGTGCAGGTGCCGGGTGACGTCGCCATCGCGACCCTCGACAACAACGTCTTCTCGACGAACACCAGCCCGCAGTTGACCACGGTCGACCTGCACACTGCCGACAAAGGAGCGGGGATGGTGGAGGCGCTCGTGCAACTGATCGAGGGAAAGTCGATCGACTCGAGCAAGCTCATCCCGATCGACCTCATCGAGCGCGACTCCACGTAGATCCCCGCAACGCCAGTTTGTCGGAACTTGCTTATACGGAGCGCTGCTCCGTATAATCGGACTACTGCTCCGATTAGAGCAGCTGAGCTGTTCGACCTCGAGGTGCCGTTCATCGACGGCGCCTGCCCAGTGGTCGGCCGTGGGGGCGCCTTCTGCCTCGACCGCGGAGAGTTCGATTCGACGAGCGAAAGAGAGTACTCATCCATGAGCAGCATCAGTTTCATCGGCCTGGGGGGCATGGCCCGCGCCATAGCCGCTCGCGCGGTCGCGGGTGGCAATGCGGTCGAGCTCATCGGCCGCAACGCGGCCAAGGCTCGGAGCCTGGCTGCGAAGCTCGGCGGCGGGGCCACGGCTGGGGTGGTCGGCACTGTCCCTGCCGGCGACATCGTCGTGCTCGCCGTGCCGTACACGAGCGCCGTGCAGGTCGTCACCCAGTACGGGGATGCACTGGCCGGCAAGGTCATCATCGACATCTCCAACACCTTCAACGCCGACGCCACCGACCTGGTTACACCTGTCGGCACTTCCGGTGCGCAGGAGATCGCCAAAGCCGTGCCGGCGAGCGCGCATGTCGTGAAGGCGTTCAACACCGTCTTCGGACACGTCCTGGCCCAGGGAGGTCCGTTGGACGTGTTCTTCGCCGGAGATGACGCGGAGTCCAAGGCGAGTGTGTCGGCGTTCATCGAGAGCCTCGGACTGCGTCCGCTCGATGTCGGCGGCCTGGAGATGGCCCGCTGGTTGGAAGGGGTCGGTCCGCTGATGATGGGCCTGGCCCGCCACGGCGCGGGGAGCTTCGACGTCTCCCTCAGCGCCAACCTCCCCGACTGAGCGCACTCGCACCGCCATTTCTTCCGCAGCGTCAATTCACAAGGAGTCGCAGCATGCGCGTTTTCGTCACTGGCGGGACCGGCCATTCCGGTTCGTACATCATTCCCGAGCTCATCGCCGCCGGGCACGAGGTCACCGGTCTTGCCCGGTCGGACGCTTCCGCGGCGGCGGTGTCCGCGCTCGGCGCGAAGGTGCGCCGCGGCGACCTCCAGGACCTCGACGGGCTCAAGGAGGCAGCCGCAGACTCCGACGGTGTCATCCACGTAGCCCACAGGCAAGACCTGCTTCCGACCGGCGGGATGGACGCCGTGTCCGCCGCGGAGCTCCCAGTCATGCTCGCGTACGGCGAGGCACTCGCGGGAACCGGAAAGCCGCTGGTCGTGGCGGGGAGCATAGGGTCGCCCGGGCAGCTGGGCCGGCCGGCCACCGAGGAGGACGAAGCCCTTTTCGTCGGCGACGAGCACAAGGGCACCCTCCGGGTTCGCAACGTCGTGGAAAGTGCCGTCATCGGGCTCGCCGAGCTGGGAGTGCGGCCCGGCCTGCTCGCCGATTTGGACAACGGCCACTACTTCGCCGCCAGCTGACGGCAGGGACGCCGGACCGCTACGGTTCCGGCAGATGACGAGGGTACGACTGTTCGAGACGGAAGGTACGAATATGACAACTGTGGGAATCCTCGGAAGCGGACAGATCGGCACCGCCATCGCACGGCTCGCCATCGAGGCCGGACACCAGGTGGTGCTCAGCAACTCGCGCGGCCCCGAAACGCTCGCGGACACGGTCACGGCACTGGGACCGCGGGCATCCGCTGCGACGAGCTGGGATGCCGCGGCGGCCGGCGACATCGTTGTGGTCACTGTGCCGATCAGCGCCTTTCCGCACTTGCCCGCCGGGCCACTGGCGGGGAAGACGGTCATCGACACCTGCAACTACGGCCCCGAGCGTGACGGGCACATTCCCGAGCTCGACGGCACGTCGCTCACCTCGAGCGAGCTGCTGCAGCGGTACATCCCGGACGCCATGCTCGTGAAGGCGTTCAACAACATCTTCTACAAGCACCTGGTGTCACTCGCCCGTCCGTCAGGGGCGGCCGACCGTTCGTACCTGCCGATCGCCGGCGACTCAGCGCCGGCGAAGGCGGCTGCGACCGTATTCCTCGACTCCATCGGGTACGGCGTGGTGGACGCAGGAACGCTGGCCGAGAGCTGGCAGCAGGCGACGGGCACGCCGGTGTGGGCAACCCCGTATGGACCGTACTCGGACGAGTTGGGCCAGCCGGCCGGTGAGGACGCCATCCGCGCAGCACTGGCCGCCGCAACGCGTTGACCGCAAGCCGGTCCTTCCATTCGTTCCGTAGACGGGCTAGCCTAAGTGGATCAGTGCACCGATTATTGAGAGCACTCCCCCACTCAGCAATCCCGGAGGCATATGCGCGCCGACGCCAGGAAGAACTACGATCGCCTGCTCTTGGTCGCGCGCGACGTCGTGACCGAACACGGTGCCGATGCATCGTTGCGTGACGTCGCCCGCAAAGCGGACGTCGGGCTCGGCACCCTCTACCGTCACTTTCCCACGCGAGAGGCGCTGCTCGAGGCCTTGCTCCGCACAGATGTCGACGAGCTGACGGCTCACGCAGCCGACCTTGAGATGTCGAGCACACCCGAGGATGCCCTACTCACGTGGCTTCGCGGCTGCGTCGCGATCACACATGAGTACCGGGGTGTCTCGGGCCTGCTGATGGCCGCGATCGATGACACGGAGTCCGCACTCCACGCGTCCTGCGTTGCGCTGCACGATACAGGCGCTCGGCTTCTCGACCGCGCTCACGCCGCAGGCGTAGCGCGGGCCGACATCGACGGCACCGACTTGTTCGCGATGGTCGCGGCGCTTGCGTGGGTCTATGACCAGCCTTCACTCGCGCTACGCGCCGATCATCTCTTCGGGGTGATATCGAGCGCGATCCTGCCCAATCAAGCGGGCAGCGGCGTCAGTCAGGAACGCCCTCGGGCCTGACGCTGAAGTTCTTCGAGATCCAGCCGAATGCTCCGGCGAACGAACTCGAGCAGGGCGGTCGTGCCGATGCCCGGCGAGGCCGCATCAGGCAGCCGCCCCGGGTGCGCATGCGCGTCACCGAGCCAGCTCGGACTCCGCCCCCAGCCACCCCAGCTTGTCTGGGTTCGCCATCGAGAAGATGCGCGTGATCCGGCCACCCTCGACGGTCAGGCTCACGACCCCCGCCACCTGTCCGTCCAAGTCGACCCGGATGCCCGGCTGCCCGTTCAGCCACGTCGGAGAAGCGACGAACACACCGGGGTACTTCGCGAGCCCGGCGACCAGGTACCTCGCGATGCGATCGGCACCGATGATCGGCCGAAGTGCTGCGCCCTTCACCTTGCCGCCCCCGTCGGCGACCGACACGACGTCGGGCGCGAGCACGTCCATCAGCCCCTGCACGTCGCCCGTATTCAGGGCCGCGACGAATCGCTCGACCGCCTCCTCGTGCTCCGAACGCACGACGTCCATGCGCGGCCGCCGGGCGGCGACATGGTCCTTCGCCCGGTGCGCGATCTGCCGCACGGCCGCCGGCGACTTGTCGACGGCGACCGCGATCTCGTCGTACGGCACGTCGAACACCTCGCGCAGCACGAACACCGCGCGCTCGGTCGGTCCGAGGGTCTCGAGCACCGTGAGCATGGCGATCGAGACGCTCTCGGCCAACTCGACGTCGTCGGCGACATCCGGACTCGTGAGCAACGGCTCGGGCAGCCACTGCCCCACGTACGACTCGCGGCGGCGCGACACCGTGCGCAAGTGATTCAGCGCCTGCCGCGTGACGATGCGCACGAGGTACGCGCGCGGGTCGCGCACCTGCTCCTGCGCGACATCCGCCCATCGCAGCCACGATTCCTGCAGCACGTCTTCGGCGTCGACCGCCGAACCGAGCAGCTCGTACGCGACCGTGAAGAGCAGGCTGCGGTGGGTGACGAACGGATCGTCGGTCATGCCGGCGAGCCTACGACAGCCGGCCGGGTCGCGAGCGGGGGCAGGCCGCACGAGTCCGAGAACCCCTCCGAGCGGATGCCGAGCGTGATGTTCATGCGCGCGCTCATGTTCATGAACGCGACCCGGGCGGTGAGTTCGATGAGCGCCGCCGGCCCGAGCTCGTCGAGCAGCGCGGCCGACATCTCGTCGGTCACCGCCGGCGGGGTCTGACTCATCGCCTCTGCGTAGCCCATCACGCTCCGCTCGAGCGGCGAGAAGACGGATGCCTCGCGCCAGCGCGGTACCTCGCGCACCTTCGCCTCGTCGAGCTTGTCGTTGTGCGCCATGAAGTAGTTGAGGTCGAGGCAGGCGCTGCAGCCCACGTACGCTGCGGCGGCCATGACGGCGTACGAGTCGAGGCTGGGGTCGAGCTCCTTCCATCGCAAGACCTTCTGGCCGATGCCCATCGCGTCTTTCATCACGCGCGGGTGGTGCCACAGCACGCCGAGCGAGTCGGGCACCTGGCCGATCATCTTGCGGGCGCCGAACTTCACGAGCGCGCCGTACAGACCGGTGACTTCGGTCGGGGGGATGCGGGTGTCGGTGGTCATCGTGTCCTCCAGTGGTGTCGTCGACGGACTCTGCGTTCAGCCCGTCGACATGGAGACACCGGCCGGCCGGAGGATGTGACATCCGCGGTGCCCACCGCCAGGGAGTTCGACGAACCGAGACCCGCGGATGTCGCGTGCCAACGCCTGCCCATTGCCGGTCGGTACACCGCATCGGCCGGCGATGCGCTCAGTCGAGCTTCGCTATCGCTTCGATCTCGACGCTGAATCGCGGGTCGATCAACGCCGACACCTCGACCAAGGATGCAGCGGGCGGCGGGTCGCTCCACCGCCTCATCAACACCTGACGTACCGCGGGCAGATCACCGATATCCGTGAGGAAGTACGTCACCTTCACGACATCGTCAACGCCCAGAGCATGCGCCCGAAGTCGTGCTTCGATCTTGTCCAGTACGGCATCCACCTGGTCACCGACGCCACTGTCCACAGAGCCGTCTTCAAGCAGTGGCGTCTGTCCGGAAATGAAGACCAACCCCGCCGCAGATCGGTCGTCAGAAAACACACGAGTCGCCATGACACGACTCTATGCTCACGCGCATCGGGCAGGAGTCGCGGCCGCAACCAATGCACGCCTCGTCTCGACGGTGGGCAGTGGGTGGTGCGCCGATGACCGATCTGAGCGGGTACGCGAAGGGGTCCACTGCATGCCCCAGTTCGGGCGAATCGGCGCATTCGCTCGGTGTAACCTGCCAATACCGATGCCCCGATCGGCGCATCGGGCCCGTCGATCGAGGAGCGACCCATGCGTCTCCGTGCTGTCGACGTCGTCGACGTCTTCGTCTATCTCGTCGTGCTCGGGCTCTTCACCCAGCTCCTGCCCGGCGTCATCACCGAGTCGTTCATCGTCTCGCTGCTCACCGCCGTGCTGTTCAAACTCGCACTCGAGGTCATCGCGATGCTCAAGACGCGCATCCTCGATCGGGTGCGCGCCTCGCGATCACCCGCGCGTAAGACGCTGAACGCAGCCTTGCTGCTGTTGCTCGGCGCCGGCAGCAAGTTCCTCATCCTGTGGATCACCGACCTCGTGTTCGGCGATGCGGTGCAGCTCGGCGGGTTCTTCTCCGTCACCCTGCTGATCATCGTGCTCATGGCTTCGCGCCTCGGCATCCGCCTGCTCATCGACCGCGCGCGGCCGCGCGACGGGAGCGCGTAGCGGCCGCCGACGGGAGTGCGACAACCGATCGAGCCCGGAAATCAGGGAGCGCGCGCCCGCACGCTGACACCTCAGACGCCGTCGAGCTGCACTCTCGCCTCGAGCCCGAGGTAATCGCCGTACCGCGCCGCGGCATCCTGAACGGCCCCGACCTCGCGTTTGCCCAGCGCGCGATGGGGCCGCACCTCGAACGTGACCGCCTTCGGCGTCACCGTGCGCTTCATGCCGGCGACGAGCTGCGCGTCGACGAGCGCCATGCCGATCGCCGTCTCGCGAGCCCTCGGCAGCACACCGTCGGCGTCGAGCACCCAGCGCGAGTCCTGGTAGCCGCGGTACATCTCGTCGAGCACCTGCAGCAGATGGCCGGCGGGGGCTGCGGATGCCGGTACGTCGCCGGGCGTGTGCCAGAACGTGCGGCCGTCGTGCTCGAACGAGTCGAGCCGGTCACCGACCGCGGCGAGGCCGCGCCGCACGTCGGTCACGGTGAGGGTGGCCCAGTACGCGAGGTCGCGCTCGGTGGCCGGCCCGTGCGACGTGAAGTACCGCAGGGTGATCTCGGCGAGCGCCTCATCGCGGTCGAGCCCTCGCGGATCGGGAACGCGATCGGCGAAGAGCGCGTAGGTGTGCACGCCGTCGCGCGGCGCACCGCTGCAGACCAGGCCGAGCACCTCGAGCCGACCGAGCAGCATCATGAGCTGATGGCCGGTGAGTTGCTCGCCGCGCTCTGCCAGGGCATCGGCGAGGTCGCCGCGCGTGCGATCCGGCGATTCCGCGAGCATCGCCTCGACCGTGTCACCGAGTACTCCCAGCCGGTCGCCCAACGGCTGCAACTGCTGCTCGAAGACCGGCATCACCCGCGGCGCGGTGAGCTCTTGCAGCCACTGCGCGTCATCGGCGTGCACGTAGTGCCACGTCGAGCGCAGCACGTGGATGCGCAGCACGCGACCATCGGCGATCGCGCCGCCCAGATCGCCCTGGCGCGGCGCAGCGGTACGCGTCGCGACCGCCCACGCCGATTGCGACGGGTTCTCGGCCTGCACGGCCATCAGGGTGCGCACCACGTCTTCGGCGGTGCCGACCGGTGCGGCGAGCAGTTGCGAGTGCAGCCGCCAACGGGCGATGTCTCGGTCGGTGATCACCATTGCAGCGTATGGGGTGACTCGAGCGGTCCGCGCGCATTCACCCGCGCGGCCGGCGGTGCCGCAGCCACGCCCCGCCTACTCGGACGCGATCAGCTTCGGGCATCCTCGAGGTGCGGCGCGCCGTGGTTCAGCACCTTCACGACGAGGTTGTGCCGAGCCAGGGTTCGGATGGTGCGCGCGGCCTCGTCGCGATTGCGGCCGAGCGCGCGCTCGTTCGCGACCACGAGCACGTCGCCGGCCCGCAGCGTGCCGAACAGGCGGCCGAGCCGCTGCTCCCAGGTCTCGGGCGCTTCGGCAGCCGGATGCTTGAAGTCGAGGAGGGCGACACCGAAGGCGGTCAGGTCGTTGCGCTGCTCGACGACCGACGGCATGTCGTCACGTGCGACGACGAGCCCGACGAGGCGCGCGCCCTCGGGGCGGGCCTTCCACCAGTCGCGGTTGCGCTGCAGCTCTTCGAAGCACTCGGGGCAGTCGAAGGCGTGGTGTCCGGGGCCGTGCGGCGCGCGAGAGGCATCCGGTGCCGACGTCGGTGCAGTGGCATCCGTCGCCGAGCCTGTCGTGCGCTCACTCATGCCGTGCCCCTTCGCGTCGCCTTCCATTCTGGCCCTCATCGCGGCCGGCTGCGACTCGCTCGGCGATTCTTCAGTTCGGTTCAGCGGCAGTGAGACGTTAGAGCCCCTCGGCGATCTCCCTGATCGCGGCGAGTCGGCGGTCCCACGTCGCCCCGATGGCCTCGAGCCTGCGGGCGGTGTCGCTCAGCTGCGAACCGATCACTCGGTATTGCACCTCGCGCCCGACGCGACTGGGTTCGACGAGGCCGACCTCCTGCAGCACCGCGAGGTGCTTCGCGATCGCCTGCCGGGTGACGGGCAGGCGCCCGGCGAGGGCCGACGCCGACGCGTCGCCCTCGCCGAGTGCAGCCAGGATGCTCCACCGGGTCTCGTCCCCGAGTGCGGCGAACACCGGAACCAGCGTTTCGGTCGTCACGCGTCGCCCTCGAGCAGGGCGACGAGCTTGTCGAGTTCGGAGACCCAGCCTTCGGCATGGCTCGCCATGTTCGCGGCCGGGTCGGAGGTGCGGTCGAAGCCGGTCTCGACGACGGTGAGCTGCGTGCCGTCGGGCACCGGCTCGAGGGTGAAGGTGAAGACCGTCGAATGCTCGTCGTCGACGGCGTCGGGCAGCTGGTCAGCCGCGTCGTCGTTGCCCCAGCGGTACGAGACCATGCGCGGGGCATCCACCGCCTCGACTCGCAACGGCACGGAGCCGTATTCGGGGAACGTGATGGTTCCGGATGCCCCGGCGCCCGTTCCATCGAGCACGGTGAGCCCGAACCACTTGGAGATGTGCTCGGGCTCGGTGACGGTGGTCCACACTTTCTCGATGGGGGCGGCGATGCGAATGGTGCGCCGCACCGTGAAGGTGCCCTCGTCGACGACGGATGCCTGGTTGTCGGTCATAGTCATAATGATCTTCCTTTCGATGGTTGCCTGCAGCTATCGGGTTGCGACAGGTTCTGGTGCGGCGACGGCCGCGGGCTTCAGGAACCCGGTCGCCCACGCGGCGACGATCGAGATCGCCCCGACGACGGCACCGGTCAGTACTGCGGCCGGGATGCCGCTGAGATCGATCGCCACTCCCCCGGCGAAGGCGCCGCCGGCGATTCCGGCATTGACCGCGGATGCCGGAAGCGACGCTGCGAGCGGGGCGCCCGGTCCGGCGAGGCTCACGACCCGATGCTGCAACGACGGCCCCGTCGCCATGCCGAACAGCCCGATGCCGATCACCGCGATGGCGACGACGAACGGGTTGCCGCCGAAACCGAACAGCACGATCAGCGAGAGCGTCACACCGGCCGCACCGACGATCAGCGCGCGTGTGGAGTTCGCATCGGCGAAGCGGCCACCGACGAACGAGCCGACCGTGGTCGCCACGCCGTAGGCCAGCAGGTACGCGCCCACGACCGGCCCCGAGACATCCGTCACCTCCGCAAGGAACGGCACGAGGTAGGTCACCGCCGACTGGATGGCCACGAAGATCAACGCCGCCAGGCCGAGCACGGCGAGAACGCGAGGGGCGAACGCGAATCGGGCCTGACCGACGGCACCGCTCTCACGCGGCGTCGGCACCGAGGGGAGGACCCGGATGGCGATGACCAGGATGACGACCGCGACCGCGACGACCGCCACGAACGATCCGCGCCACCCCGCTGCCTGCCCCAGCAGCGTACCGAGTGGCAGGCCCAGCGCACTCGCCGACGCGAAGCCGGTGATGACGATGGCCATCGCCCGACCGGCACGCTCGGGCGGTGCGATCGACGTGGCCGTCACCATCGCAGCAGCGATGAACAGGCCCTGCGCCGCGCCGATGACGACCCGGGCCGCGAGGAAGGTCGAGTAGTCGGCGCCGAACGCAGGCAGGAGGTTCGCCAACACGAAGACGACCATCGTGGTGAGCAGCACCCGCCGTCGATCGAATCGCGTCGTGAGGAAGGTGAGCAGGGGGCCGCCGATCGCGAGCCCCAGCGCATTGGCGGTGACGAGTGCGCCCGCCGCCGGAACGGTCACGGCCAGATCGGCGGCGATCAGGTCGATCATGCCCACGACCAGCATCTCGGCGCAGCCCATCACGAACGCGCCGGCGAAGAGCACGGTGAGCACGAGCGTCGGGCGGGTCGGTGCGTGGCGGTTGTCGGTCATTTCTCACTCCTCGGTTGTTGCAGGCTGTCGGTTGTTGTTCGCCGGGGCGGATCGCACCCGGCTCAGTCGACGAGCGCCCCCGCCGACAGGTTTGCGATCGCCCCGGTCATCGAGCGCGCACGATCGGATGCCGCGAATGCGAGGTACTCCGCGATCTCGTCGAGCACCGGCAACCGGCCGAGCAGCGTCGAGCCGACCAACCCCGTGAGCCACTGCTCCAAGGGGATGCCGCCGACGTCGGCGGTGCGGCCGAACATCTCGCCCGTGTACGAGGTTTCGAGTGCGTCGGACATGGCGTGCGGACGCACGCAGACCACGCGCACCCCGTCGGGCCCGAGTTCGCCGGCGAGCGCGCGCGAGAACCCCTCGAGCGCGGCCGACTGGGCGGCATTGCCGATGAGCCCGCGACCGGTGAGCCGCGCGCCGGGCGTCGAGATCGTGAGGATCACGCCACTGCCCCGCGCGATCATGTGCCGCGATACGGCCTTCGCGGTCACGAAGTTCGTCTGCAGGTACCCGACCACGGGGTACAGGTAGTCCTCGAGCGATGTCTCAGCGATCGGCAGGCCCTGCACATGGTCGAATCCCACGGTGTTCAGGGCGATGTCGATGCGACCGGCGGCATCCGCAGCTTCTTCGACGTGCCGGTCGACCGCGGCCTGGTCCATCGCGTCGACGACGGCGATGGAGACATCCGCCCCCTCGGCTCTCGCGACGGATGCCGCAGCCTCGAGTCGCGGCAGGCTCTTGCCTGCGAGGAACAGCCGTGCGCCCTCGCGGGCGAACACTCGCGCGGCCGCGCCTCCGATCGATCCCCCACCGCCGTGGATCACGGCCACCTTGTTCTCCAGCAGCATCACGCCGCCTCCATTCCTGTCATCGTTTCGTTCGCTATTGCATCTTGCAACCTGATGGTTGCAGATCGCTCGACGAATTGCAACCTATAGATTGCATGTCGTCGCCGCGCAGTTGCCGACGACAGAATGACGCCCTTGAACGATCGGTCGCCGGATGCCAGCATGGCAAGCACCCCGAAGAAGGCGGAGCACGATGAGCCGCCGGTCGCCACCGACGGCTCCATTGAGACGAGGAAATGCGATGACGAGCTCGCCGATCATCTACGAGACCACGCATCGCATCGCCTTCTCCGAGCTCGACCCGTTCCAGCATGTGAGCACCGGCAACTACGCCCGGTACTTCACCGACCACCGCATGGAAGGGCTCGCGAAGTACGCCGGCTGGGATCTTCAGACACTCGGCACCCTGGGGTTCATGACCTGGGTGCGGCGCATGGAGATCGACTTCATCAAACCGGTGAGCGCAGATCACGAGATCACGATCACCTCCTTCGTGCGCGAATTCCGCGGCCCCGACGCGATGATCGAGTGCACGATGACGGATGCCGCGGGCGCAACGGTCTCCACGTGCCTGATGGTCGTGGCGCACGTCGACGCCCGCACGCGGCGTGCGACCGCCTGGCCCGACGAGCTCCGGGCACTGTTCTTCGAGTCCGACTGAGAGCACAGCTGCCGAGGATGAACGATCGCCGACGACGGGCTCCTTCCCGATCTGACGCGCGGGAGGCGCCTCCTAGGGCTTGTCGATCAAGTGGTTTGAGGGTGTGGTCGGTGAGTCTTGATGGGTGACGCGTCGCGAGGTCTCTGATGGGGTGTGGGTTGTGCTGGAGCCGCTGATGCCGACAGTGACGGGCCGTTCGCGTCCGTGGGTGGATCACCGGCTCGATCACATCCGCGTCCCGCGATCTGCGGCCGGCAGGCCGCGGACTCGTCCCGACCGGGTACTCGCGGACAAGGGCTATCCGTCGAAGACGAACAGGGCGTGGCTGAGGCAGCGCATTATCGCTGCGACGATCCCGAGCGCGACGACCAGATCGCGCACCGGCGAAAGAGGCCGGGCCGACCGATCGACTTCGGTGCCACACTGATCTGGATCAGAACGGACCTGACCAGCGCACGTTAGCCCGTCGTCGTACGATCCCGATCAGCCGCGGAAGCCTGAGCCGGGACCGTGGAGGGGTCAACACGCGCCGGCCACGTCACCATCAAGAACGCCGCGATCGGACCAAGGAAGAGCGTCAGCAGGAACCAGGTCCACGCGGACCTGTTCCGCGTTCGCGCATAGCCACCCGCCAGGATCGCCACGGTCATCCACAACGCTGAGATCACTCCCGTGATCGAGGGGTCTACCTGCACCGTTCGCACACTAGCACCGATGCCTGCCCGACTCCCCGGCCCATCGAAGCAAATTGATCAACACGGCCTAGCTGTATTGCCCAGGGCGTGTTGGTAAACGGGTACGGAGCAGCGGTGTAAGTTCCACGTGAAGATGGCGTTTCCACGACGATTGGCAAAAATGGCATTTGCGCCGATTGTCGGGTTTCCGTGAACCGATTGAGGCCGATCCCCCAATACTCCATGTGAGCACAGACAGCGAGATCATCCGCCGTTCCCTCGATATTCCCTCGGCATTCGCCGAGCTGTTCGAGCGGCACCAGAGGGTCGTGGGCGCGTTCGCGGCCCGACGCGTGGGTTCTCACGGCGCCGAGGACGTTCTGAGCGAAACGATGCTCGTCGCGTTCAGGCGTCGTGGCGACTTCGATCTGGCATGGGACTCCGCCAGACCATGGCTGCTCGGCATCGCCTCGCGTGTGATCAAGGCGCACCGCGCGCAAGAGGCAGCGCAGTGGCGATCGTTCGCGGCATCCGCTGCGAGTGGCGGGCATGTCACGGATGCTGCGATCGAGGCCGCAGACGATCGCGCGGACGCCACGGCCACGGTCCGCGCGTTGGCCCCTCGCATTGCGAGTCTCGCCCCTCGTGATCGCGAGACGTTGCTGCTGTACGCATGGGGCGACCTCACATACGAGGAGATCGCCATCGCCCTCGGCGTGCCGGTCGGAACGATCAGATCGCGATTGAATCGCGTGCGTCGAAAGCTCGCACCGCCGGGCTCGCACTCGTCTGTGCGTCTCACTTGGATTGCGAAGGAGGACGGCCATGGAGCTGTTGGAACGAGTGCGTGAAATCGGGTCGGAAACTCCGGCCCTCCGTCAGGAGGCGGTGAACGCTGCGCGGCAGTCGCTGTTGCGGGAGATCGCACGCGAAGAACGCATTGAAGCGGAACGCGTCGCCCGGCGTCGGCGCTGGATCGGCGGGTCAGCCCTCGCAGGCGGCGTGGCAGCAGCGGCGCTGGTGATTGGTGTCGTCGCCAACCCGTTCGCGGCGCCGACCGCCGCAGCAGCGGTCTTCGAGAAAGCGGCGGCGACGACCCTCACGGCCGAGGTGCTGAACCCTGCAGCTGGCCAGTACATCCGAATCGACGAGAACTACGAGCAGAGCAACCTCGGTTATGCGCCCAAAGAGGGAGTGGAACACGACGTCGACTACACTCTCTCGTCCTCACGATCCCTTTACGTGCCGGCGGACCGATCGGAGGACTGGGTCTCGGACGTGCGTCCGCAGACGGTGAACGTCACTCGAGGCGACACCGAACTCGCCGACGACATCGCGGAGTGGCTCGGGCTGGGCACAGCAACCGGGGCGGCAGGAGTGGCGGCAATCGAGGCATATCCCGGCGGGCGAATCATGGCCGGCGACGGATGGGAAACGCACGACTTCCGACTCAACCCGATGGAGCGGTACTACGACGAGATGCCACGGGATCCGGCTGCGCTCTTGGACTGGATCGAAGGCTACGAGCCGGAGCCCGGCGTCGCACCACCGGTCCTGGTCGATCTCTACGGCTTCAACCTCGCGCCGCCGGATCTCCGCGCGTCGATCTTTGGCGCTCTGGCCCTCCAAGAGGGCGCGAGCGTGCTCACGGTCCAAGACGACATCACATCCATCGCCTATCCCGAGCATGGTGAGAACACCGCACGCGCGGTGATCGATGTCGACACCGCTCGAGGCTTGATCGTCGGCTTCGGACATGAAGAGACCACAGGCGATGGCACCACGACGATGAGCGACAACGTCGGGCGCCTGACGATCTCTCTCGCCGACACGGCACCCGAGGGAATCCGAATCGACGGTTGAGCCGTGTTCCCCGGCAGGGACGGTAGGAGTCGCCTCACGTCCCTGCCGGGCCTTCGCCATCGCGAGCGGCGGTCATCCGCCACTCACCGTCGAACCCGAAACGCTGAATTGATGACGTGGCGTTGGATTCGTGACCTCAGATGCCAGAACCACGCGATCCAACATTCGGGGCCTGGCTTCAACAAACTCAAGAACTGGCGCGGCATCGCCACCCGAAGCGACAAACTCGCCCGCAACTACTACGCCGGCGCCTGTCTCGCCGCGACCCTCGTCTGGCCCAATTCAGGGTTTACCAACACCGCCTAGCCGACCTCGCGCATGAACGCACTGAGCTCGTCGGCCACGAGCTGGGGCTCTTCGAAGGCCATGAAGTGCCCGCCGCTTTCGGCCGCTGAATAACGACGGATGTCGCTGGCCGCGCGATCGGCGATCGAGCGCGGGAAGAGGGGCATGTTCCACTCGTGGCTCTGCGTCACCGCGACCGGCACCGTGATCGTCGGCCGCTTGCCGTTCTGCAGCCGGTCGAGGTCTTGCCGGAACGAGGTGCCGATCGAATCGGTCACCCAGTAGAGCGTGAGCATCTCGCACAGGCTGTCGCGGTCGAAGCGAGACTCGAGGTCGCCGCCGCAGTCGCTCCACGCCCAGAGCTTGTCGATGATGAAGGCGGCCATGCCAGCCGGTGAATCGATGAGGGCAGCCGCGATCGTGTCGGGCCGCGTGCCGATGATTGCGCCGTACCCGCTGTCTTCTTCGCCGCGCTCGTCTTCGGAGTCGAGCCAGACCTGCTCGGCGGGGGTGATGGGCTCGTCGTAGTCAGCCGGGAACGGCCCGTGGATGACGTGCAGCCCGGCGACCTCATCGGGATACATGGTGGCGAGCCATCCGCAGGCCGACCCGCCGATGTCACCGCCGAAGGCGAAATACCGCTCATAACCGAGCGTCTCGGTCATGAGCGTGTGGAAGGTCTCAGCGACCGCGGCACGGGTGGCCGGCCCGTCGGGCAGCTCGGACCACAGGTACCCAGGCAGCGATGGGACGACGACGTCGACGTCGAGCAGGTCGGCGAGGCGCAGCAGTTCGAGGTAGGTGCTCGGCCAGCCGTGGGTCAGCAGCACGGGCGGTCTGCTCGAATCGCGACGGATGTGCACGAAGTGCATGCCACGTTCGATGAACTGCGGATACGTGTTGAGCCGCGCCTCGGCGCCGCGCCAGTCGAACTCATTCGCCCAATATTCGACCAGCGTGCGCAAGTACGCCGGATCGACCCCGGCCTTCCAACCCTCTGCGCTCGGCTGCGTGAACCGGGTGCGTGCGAGCCGCGACCGCAGGTCGTCGAGCACGTCATCGGGCACAGCGATCGTGAATGCAGGCATTCAGCCATTGTGCAGGAGCAGCAGGGCCTGCAGTGCCCGGCATGCGGCCAACGACTACCCTGAGTCGGAGCGAACCACGAAAGGCAGTGCGGATTGAGCGGACAACCCACCCTCGTCAGGGCGCGTTCGCGCTCGGGCGGTCTCACTCCCGATGAACTCTGACGACCCGGCGGCCCGCCGCATCGAACTGACCCTGCGCAAGCCCTGGTTCGCGCTCTATGCCCGAATCAAGCCCACGCTCGTGATCGGCGGGCGCGGGCAGCCGGCTCAGTGGGGCATCGGCACGTGGCAAGTGCCGGCCGACGAGACGGTCGTCGTCGGGGTATTCCTGTTCAACCGGCTGTGGCGGTTCGGCCGTGCCGAGTTCGCGCTCGACCCGAAGCATCCGCCGGCGCTCGTATACCGAGCGCCGGCGCTCCCATTCCTGCGCGGTCGCATTCGCACGAACGCGAGTTCGGCTTCGTAACGCGATCTGCGTGATGTCGGGGCATCCGCCCCCGAGTTGGTGTCTGGTGCGCGGGCGACCGCATGCGTACGATGACCGCCATGAGCGACGACGAGTCGGCACCCGGCACCGGCCCGCACGCGGCGCCTGGCGGCCGTCGCACCTATCTCTTCGTGCTCACCGATGCCGGCGGCACCGTTCCCCCTGAGCTCGGCGTCGTTCGTCGAATCGTCGATCGGGGGCACCGCGTCAGCGTGCTCGCCGAAGTATCGATGGCCGACCAGGTGCGCAAGACCGGCGCGTCGTATCTGCCCGGAACCGGGGATGCCGCCGGCGAGTTCCGCGACTGGGAGCTCAAGTCGCCGACGAGCCTCGCCCGTGGCATGGCCGAACACATGATCTCCGGGCCCGCTCCAGTTCAGGCGCGCGACACGGTCGCGGCGATCGAGGCGACGCGGCCCGACCTCGTCGTGACTTCCGCCTTCGCCGTCGGTGCGATGATCGCGGCCGAGGCGGGCGGGATTCCGTTCGACGTTCTGCTTCCGAACGTCTACCCGCTGCCCGCTGAGGGCATGCCGCCATTCGGCGCCGGGCTTTCGCCCGCGCGCGGGCCGACCGGCCGACTGCGGGATCGCGTACTGAGCACAGCGAGCCGCCGCTTGTTCGACCGGTACTCGCTCGCACCGGTCAACGAGGTGCGCGCCGAGCACGGCCTCGACCCGATCACGACGACATCAGACCAGCAGAATCGCGCCCGCCGTCAACTCGTGCTCTCCTCAGCGGCGTTCGACTTCCCGGCGACCCTGCCCGGCAACGCCCGCTATGTGGGGCCGATACTCGACGACCCGACCTGGGCGGCAGACACGGCCTGGACTGCGCCCGCGGGCGACGGACCGCTCGTGCTCGTGGCCATGTCGTCGACGTTCCAGAACCACGTCGACTGCCTGCAACGCATCACCGACGCGCTCGGCGCGCTTCCCGTGCGCGGACTGGTGACCACCGGGCCCGCGGTCGCCGCCGACGCGATTCGCGCCCCGGCGAACGTGACGGTGGTCGAGTCGGCGCCGCACCGTGCGGTGATGCGGCAGGCCGACCTCGTCGTCACGCACGGCGGCCACGGCACCGTGATCAAGACCCTCGCGGCGGGCCTGCCGCTCGTCATCCTGCACCACGGCCGCGACCAGGCCGACAACGCGGTGCGCGTCACCAACCGCGGAGCCGGCGTCAGCGTGTCGCGCCGCGCCCCGGCGAAGAAGATCGCGCGGGCCATCGCCGAGGTGCTCGACGGCCCCGGCTACCGCCGTGCTGCGGAGGAGCTCGGCGAGATGGTGGCGCGCGACGCCTCAGGCACGATGCTGATCGATGAGCTCGAGCAGATCGCGCCGCCCGAGGCCCGAGAGTCCGAGCGCCATGAAGCATCCGGTCCGTAAATGGGCATGACCGGCCACGTGCCGTTCCACAGCCCCGCCTACCGTTCCGCGAGAGCGAGCCGCCCGGCGAGCAGTACATATGTGGCGGCGAACGTGCGCCGCATCCATGTGACGACGCGGGGGCGGCCGATCACCTGGCGACGCATCGTTGCGGCGAACAGACCGTAGACCGCGAACACGAGGAACGTGACGGCCATGAATACGAGGCTCAGCCAGATCATGGTCAACCCGCCCGTCGGGTCAGACGCAGGCACGAACTGCGGCAAGAACGCGAAGAAGAAGATGGTGAGCTTCGGATTGAGCAGATTGATGAGCACCGCGGTGCGGATGACGCGCCAGAACGAGGTCGGCGCGCGTTGCTCGTCGATCTCGATCGCGGACTTGTCGCGCATGGTCTGCCAAGCGAGGAAGAGCAAGTAGGCAACGCCGAGCCATTTGATGGTCTGGAACGCGAGCGCGCTCGCGTTGAGCAACGCGGCGAGCCCGGTGATCGCGGCGATCATGTGCGGAACGACGCCGATCGTGCAGCCCAACGCGGCGACGAGGCTGGCCCGCGATCCACGCGCGAGGCCGGCCGCGATCGTGTAGACCGCCCCCGTGCCCGGAGTCGCGACGACCACGAGCGTGGTCAACAGGAACGCCACCGTCATCTCGATCCCCTTCCTCGCTCTGCGCCGCCCACAGTAGCGGAGGTCGCACGAGGCGGTAAGGGCGAATCAGCATGTGTTCCGGAGCCGCCTGTACCAGACTTCAGCCGTTCAGTCCGGTACGCGAGGTGCGGGGTGCTTCGTCAGGCGGACGGTGCAGGGTGCGCTTCGAGGAGCTTGGCCAGAAGTCTGCTCAGCTGCTCCTTCTCCATTGCGGACAGGTTGGCGGTCAGATCGGCCTGGACGGCATCGGTGGCGGCCTGCACCTCTTCGAGATATTGCCGCCCAGCCGGGGTGATCGCGACGGTGTTGCGGCGACGATCGGTCGGGTCCGTCGCCCGGACGATGTGGCCACTGCCATCGAGTCGAGTGGCGATGCCGTTGATGTTGTTGCGATCCAGGCCGAGTCGGCGGCCGAGGTCGGCCTGGCTGAGGGCGCCGTATTCCTCCAGGGCGGCGAGGACCGCGAAGTCGGACCGCGCGTTCGCCGGCATCCGCGACCCGGTCAGCCGCGACCCCACGACGTTGACCTTATTGACTTGCCAGCTCACCAGCGCCCGCAGCCGGGCCGGCGGCCGTGTCTCGCCATCATCCGTCATGCGTAGATCCTAACCGTTGCATTGACCAACGAGTTGGAGATACTGTTGTAATTACCAACGTTGGTACTCACAACGAATTACGCTCGAGACTGGAGACCTGATGAATGCAACCCCGAAGACGACGTCCGATCTGACCGGACACCGGGTCCTGGTACCCGGTGGAACTGGCGCAGTAGGGGAGGGCATTGTGCGCGCGTTCCTCGCGGCGGGCGCGGAAGTGATCGTCCCGACCCGATCCGAAGAACGATCGGCTGAGTTCCAAGCCGTGCTGGGAGCGGTCGCGGATGAGCATCTGCATCTGATCGTGCACGACTACAGCACCTTCGCCGGCGCCGAAGATCTCGTGCGGCAGGTCGTGCACTTCCGCGGCGGTCTCGATTCCGTCGTCGCGCCGATCGGAGGCTGGTGGCAAGGTCGCACCCTCGCGGAGATCACCGAGACCGACTGGGACGCTGCGTTCACCGGGCTCACGACCACGCACATGGCAGTGCTGCGTGCGGCGCTTCCGCACCTGAGCGACAGGGGTGCGTACCAGATCATCGTCGGTGATTCTGCAACGTGGCCGGTTCCGGGCAGCGGTCTGGTGAGCATGGAGCAGGCGGCGCTGCTGATGATGCAGCGCGTCGCTGCTGCCGAGAGTGGGGAGTCCCGGCGAGTGTTCTCGCTGGTCCTCGGTCCGGTCACCACCCGGCACGCACAAGGCGCAGTGGATGCGGTCGATGTCGGCGAGGTGGCGGTCGCGATCTCGGCCGGCACCGCTCCGAGCGCCTCGATCGGCCTCCACGGGCCGGACGAGGTGCAAGCGGCCCTCGCCGGACTCGCGACGGAGGCTGACCTTGAATCGACGTCGGGCCAGTCGCTGGTCAGGTAGGCCTCGACAGCGCGATGGCGGAACGTGTACGGCTTGCCTCGTTCGATGACGCCTCGAACCGCCTCACTTCCAGGCGGGCGCCCGCCGTCATCCGAACGTGAAGCAGTACACCTCCGCGCCGGCCTCGAGGAACTGGATCTCGAAGACGCGTTCGGTGACCAGCTCCGACTGGCGGATCAGCTGGTGTGTGTTCTGGTCGGTGACCACGCCTCGGCCGTCAGCGTCGACATCGCTGCCGTGGGCGCCGCCGACGGGCTGACCGTCGAGTGAGACCTGGAACGGAATGGCGGCACCGGCGGTCGCAGGCCCCATGACGAGGTTGACGTCTCGTGCTTGGAACGCGAACGAGATGCGCCCGCCGGGCTCGTTCAGCACGGCGGCGTGCTGTGCGACCGTCCAGTCGCCGTTGAGGTCCCATGAGTTGAGCGGCGGCCGACGGGATGCCTCGTAGACGTGCGGGCGGTCGAAATACGCGGCATCCTCTGCGATGAACCCACTGCTCTGGCCGTACCCGAGGTATGTCTCAGGCGACCGCAGCGAACGCCAGTCCGCGGCGACCTCCAAACCCCGGGGCTCGACCATCACCAGGTCCAGGTCGAGATCGCTGGCCCCCGCGTCGACGAGGAGTTGCTGGATCACCATCTCGGTTCGGGCGTACTCGCCCTCGCCGAAGTGATGGAAGCGGATGCGTCCCTCCGCGTCGGCGATGTAGACCGCGGGCCAGTAGTGGTTCGCGAACTCGTCCCACACGCCGTAGTCGCTGTCGACGGCGATCGGGTAGTCGACACCGAGGTTCCTCGACTGCGCCATGACGTTGCGCAGGTCACGCTCGAAGCCGAACTCGGGGGTGTGCACGCCGACGATGGTCAATCCGGCATCCTCGTACTTCGCAGCCCACGCCTTCAGGTAGGGCAACGTGCGCAGCCAGTTGATGCACGTGTAGGTCCAGAAGTCGACGAGGACGACGCGCCCCCGGAGCCCCTCGGGAGTGACCGGTTCGGAGTTGAGCCAGCTCGTCGCACGATCGAACGACGGCAGGCGCCCCTCGTCGGGGAGCGCCTCCTGGTCGCCGGCCGAACGATGGGCGATGGATCGGAACATGCCGCTCACCGCAGCGACCGGAAGGCGGCGCGCATCTCCTGCGAGAACAGCTCGGGCTGCTCCCAGGCCGCGAAGTGCCCGCCGCGATCGAGCCGGTTGAAGTGGATCAGGTTCGGATACGCCTGCGTCGCCCAGCTGCGCGGCGCCGCGTAGATCTCCTCGGGGAAGACGCTCACGGCGACCGGCAGCGTCACGCCCTTCGGCGCGAAGAAGGCGAGCTTGCTCTCCCAGTACAGTCGCGCCGACGAGACCGCCGTGTTCGTCAGCCAGTACAGCGTCACGTTGTCGAGAACGTCGTCGGGCGTCAGGCCCTCGGATGCCCCGGCGAACACGAGCGCGATGAGGTCGTAGCTGCGTGCGTCGTGGTCGAGCATCCACGCCGCGAGGCCGACGGGCGAGTCGGCGAGCGAATAGAGCGTCTGCGGCCGGTTGGCCATCTCCTGCGCATACCCCAGCCCGTGGGCGTAGAAGAATGCGAGCTGATCCCACGCCCCGCGCTCCTCGGCGGAGAGGTCTGCGGGTGCCGGGTCGCCGTTGTCCAGCGCCGCCTGGATCGCGTTCGGCACGGTCGCCGGCATGTTGGTGTGGATGCCGATCAGCCCCGGAGGTGTCAGGAGCGCCATCTGCTCGGTCACGGCGTTGCCCCAGTCCCCGCCCTGGGCGACATAACGGTCGTAGCCGAGGCGGCGCATCAGCTCGATCCACGCGCGGGCGATGCGGATCGGATCCCAGCCCGTCTCCTCGGGTTTGCCCGAGAAGCCGTGCCCGGGTAGCGACGGGATGACGAGGTCGAACGCGTCGGCGGCATCCGCACCGTGCGCGGTGGGATTCGTGAGCGGATCGACGACCTTCAGCTGCTCGATGACCGACCCCGGCCAGCCATGGGTGACGATCATGGGCAACGCGTCTTCATGCGGCGAGCGCACGTGGATGAAGTGGATGTCGAGCCCGTCGATCTCGGTGACGAACTGGGGCAGGTCGTTGAGGCGCGACTCCACCGCCCGCCAATCGTGTCCCTCCCACTGCTTCGCGAGTTCCTGCACGACCTCGAGCTGAACGCCTTGCGAGGCGTCGCCGACGGTCTCGCGCTCGGGCCAGTGGGTCTCGCGGATGCGGCGATGCAGGTCGTCGAGGTCGGACTGGGGGAAGTCGACGGTGAACGGACGGATCGCGGTGTTGTCGTCGGGCTGTTTGGTGGGTCGGGGTTCGGTGATGGTCATGTTGCTCTCCTTGGGAGTCAGTGGTTGTCATTCGAACTCTTCGAGCGGCTCCCACTCTCAGACCGCGACGACCGTCGGTGCGGCGCTTCCCGCCGCCTGTGCGGCGCGGGACGAGGCCAGGAACGGGATCATCGCTGCGAGCACCTGGTCGGGTGCTTCCTCGACCGCCCAGTGACCGGCTCCGAGGATGACGGCGCCCTGCACATCTTCGGCGACGGCGTGAAGGGCCTCGGCGACGTGTTCGCCATAACTGCGCTCGCCGCCGATGCCCAGGACCGGCACGGTGAGCTTGCGGGTCGCACGCTCCGTGTTCTGCGCGAGGGTCGCGTCGAACGCCCGGTAGAACCCGAGGCTGCCGCGCAACGACTCGGGGTTCGAGAGCAGGCCGACGTAGTAGGCGATCACCTCGGCGGGCAGGTTGCCGCCTTGAACGGCGAACTCGTAGCCGAAGAAGGCGTCTTCACGCCCGGTGATCAGCTGCTCGGGGAGGTTCTCGACACGGTTGAAGGAGAGATGCCAGAGCTTGTCGTTGAGCGGCGCGGGAACGAAGAAGGGCGGCGCCGGCGTGGTGCCGGGGGCGCCGGGGATCTCGGCGAGCACGGCCCGGTCGATCCGGTGCTCGTGGTCGGCGACGAGCGCGTAGCTGATCGCGAGCCCGGTGTCATGGCCGACGACAGCGAACCGCTCGTGGCCGAGCGCGTCCATGAGCGCCACCAGGTCGTTGGCGAGCGTGCGAGTGTCGTACCCGCCTTGCGGCTTCTCCGACAGGCCCATGCCGCGCTGGTCGACAGCGATGACCGTGAAGTGCTTCGCCAGCTCCGGCATCAGGTGGCGCCAGGCGTACCAGTTCTCGGGCCAGCCATGCACGAGCAGCAGGGCCGGCCCATCGCCGCCGATCACGGCATGCAGGCGGACGTCGCCGGCCTGTACGTACCGGCCGGTGAATGTGTCGGTGAACCCGTCAGGAAGTCCGAGTGCTGCGGTGACGGAGCCGGGGCCTTCAGCGACGGGAAACCGGGTGAGTGATGCGTTCATGGTCATTTCCTTTCAGAGGGCGGAATCGAGGGCAGTGTGGCCAGAGTTGGTCGGAGACGCCGCATCTCCAACCTGTCGCGGACGTGGCCCGGGCGCGTCCGTAGGACTCCGCAACTCCAGAGCGGAGGCAGAGCGAGGTGAGGGGAACCCCTCAACGCGCGCGGAACCGGTTGAACCGGACTTCGAGCTATCCGGCGCCGTGGCGAAGGGCGAAGACGGTGGCTTCGCTGCGTCGAGCCACGCCGATCTTCCGGTACAGGGTCGTGATGTGCCGCTCGACCGTGCGGTCGCTCAGCCACATCAGGCCGGCGATCTCCTTGTTGCTCAGACCCTGCGCGAGCAGCCCCAGAACCTCCGTCTCGCGGCGGGTGAGCGGGAGCAGCGGCGATTGCGCGCGAGGGCTCTCCGCGCGGTCGACGGGTGCGAGCGGGATCGGACGACTGGCCTCCGATCGCGCCCCTCGCAACGAGTCGACCTCGGAGACGAGCTGCGCAGCATCCTGGATGCGACGGGAGATCGCGGTGAGCGACGGTTCGACGTCGTCGACGAGCGACCTGAGGAGTTCGTTCTGCCGGAGTAGCGCCGACTCGGCCACGGAACGCGCCGCGTGCTCCCGCGCGAGGCGCCGTGCGGTGTGGATCGCGATCGCCGCCTGTCCGACCGCGATGCGCAGCAGGTGCGTCTCCATCGCTGTCGGAAAGTCGCGCCGATCGGAGGACACGAGCACCAGCCCGGTCTCCCACGGCAGCGCGAGCGGGAGGCTCGTGATCCGGAAATTGCCGAGCTCTTGCGTGTCGATCTCCGTCGTCGTGATGCCCGGTGCCTTCGTTTGGTCCGAATCGAGCGCGAACAGCAACTCGGCGGGCATCCCCGGCCCGGACGGGCGCCACGACTCCAGCGGAGGGCCGCCTGCCTGGGTATCGTCGAATCGCGCGTACGCCCCGTCGAGTTGGAGGATACCGAAGAGCACGCTCAACAGTCCCGTGGCGATCTCGACCGGTTCGTGGTCCACCCACATCGACGGCAGCGCGAGGAGCGCGCCCAGATCGCGCATCCACCGGCGCGAATCCATCCCCGAAGCGTCGCCGTGTTCCGGCTCCACCGAACCACTGGTTGACGCAGTGTCCATGTCGGCCTCAACCCGTTCAGCGATCCGCTCGCAAGACCCGCTCCTCCAGGAACTCCGACGGAGGAACGAAGAACGGGTTCTCCTGCAGCATCCCGCCGATCAGGACCATTGGATGAGTGCGCAGGATGTCGATGATGAAGGAACCGTCGAACTTCGTGGCGTCGTAGGAGCAGATCACGACGTGCTCATGGCGCGCGTGGATGAAGTTCGCCCGCGCTTCGAACTCGATGAGGTGCTCGGCGACGCCAGGCAGATCGGCTGCCCAACCCATGTCACACAGCATGCGGATTCGAGGCGACTGGTCGTCGACCAGCACGCGATCGAGCAGATCGAGCATCGCCGTCTGGTCGAAGCTGCCACCCCGGAGGTACGTGTCGGTCCAGGTTCGCACCTCGCACTGATGCTGCTCCAAGAGATCTCCCGCGTCGTACCCGAGCTGTCGAAGCCGGTTGACAGGCGCGGCGGATGCTGCGGGGTCGACGAGGTACAGCAGGCGATCACCCCGATCGATCCCCTGACTGACGAACGGATCGAGCACGGCATCCTCTTCGCCCGGTGCATTCACGAAGACGCACACGTGGCGGTATCGATCGAGCACGCCTCCGGCGAAGGTGACGGGTTCGGCTGCAGGCGGGTTGTCAGCGGCCATGTTCGATCTTCTCCCTCTGCCGAGTTCGGGCTGGTCTCGGGAGGTGTCGAGACGCGAGCGCCCGTGTGGAGAGCTCATGACCTGAGTCGAATCGCCGAACGTTGCGGGAGCCGGCTGAGGATGGTGTCCGAAGTCTGGAGAATACCAACGACGGTCGACGACCACAACGATCGGGGCGCGACGGTGAGCCCGGCACCGACTGGCACCGCCTCGAGAGGCCACCGGGGTGAACGCGCTCAGCGGCCCGGTTGCTCCGGATCGATCAGATCCGCGTACTGCAGGTTTCCGGCCATGAACGCGGCGACGACCGGGCAGCGCACGGTGAGACGCCGGCCTCGCTCGCGGATGTCGTCGAGCGCGTCGGCGATGAGATCTGCGGCGATGCCGCGGCCGCGGAACTCGGGAACGACCGTCGTCGTGAGCACGACGACGCGGCCGTCCACCTCGTCGTAGCGGAGGCTCGCCAACTCGCGGCCGCCGATCGTGGCCGAGTAGACGTGCTCGTCGTCGATGCGGTGCACCTCGATGTCGAGTTCGGCGTCGGCCGATGGTCGGTCGACTTCGCGAACGGCGGCGGCCGTCACCTCGTCGACGAGCGCCACGGTGCCCTCGTCGAGAAAACCCGCACCGTCGGGATATCCGGCCGAATCGAGATACTCGACCGGCTTGACCGGCGTGAACCCATCTCCTGTGCTCATCGCACCCCTCCTTCTGATCGTGACAGAAGGCTCGGCGGCGGGTGGGACCAGCCGTGGTCTGCTTGGCGCAACCTCCGGGAAGGCCGCCTGAAACCCAGTGCTCCCGCTCTTGCCTCACGACTCGACCGAACCTGTCATGAGCGAAGACCGGGCACGTGCCGAAGTTGTGACATCCAGGGCCGAACGGATGGCGCGAGCATGCATGATCCGAAATTCAGGATCTCGCACGCCCGCGGCATCCGGAATATCATCCGAAGATCCGAACGAATTCCACGGATGCTGTCACATCCGCGCGGTGCGTCCGGTCTCAGTTGAACGGGACGACTGCGCTCCCATCTGCCGACTGACGGGATCAGACATGGATGCGAATCTCGACGACGCCCTCGCCGTCTTCCAAGGCGTGCGCGGGCGCCTCTTCGGCATCGCCTACCGAATGCTCGGCAGCGCCAGCGAGGCTGAAGACATCGTGCAAGACATATGGTTGCGCTGGCAGGGCACCGACCGCTCGGTCGTGCAGGATCCGCCGGCCTTCCTCGCCACAGCCACGACCCGACTCGCGATCAACGCGCTGCAGTCGGCCCGCGCTCGTCGCGAGACCTACATCGGCCCTTGGCTTCCCGAACCGGTCGACACGAGCGCCGACCCGACGCTCGGCGCCGAGCGCGCGGAGGCCCTCGGCTTCGCCGTGCTCGTCATGCTCGAGCGGCTCACCCCGACCGAGCGGGCCGCCTACGTGCTGCGCGAGGCCTTCGCCTACCCGTACGACCAGATCTGCGAGATCGTGCAGGTCTCCGAGACCGCCGCTCGACAGCTCGTCAGCCGTGCACGCAAGCACCTCACCGGCGAGCGCAAGCGCGACGTGCCGCAATCGGAGCAGCGGCGACTGCTCACCGCATTCCTGACCGCCGCGAAGACCGGCGACCTCGTCGAACTCGAGCAACTGTTCACCGAAGACGTCGTGTCGTACACCGACGGCGGCGGCCGCGTACGCGCATCGAAGTTCCCGGTGGTCGGCCGCATGCGGGTGGCGAAGTTCGTGCGCGCCTTCCACACCCACTTCTGGGATGGGGTGGAGATCACTGAGGCCGATACGAACGGTCAACCCTCGGTGCTGCTCTCGAAGGACGGCACGACGTTCGCGGTGATCACCGTGATCACCGGCGCGCAGGGCATCGACCAGGTGCTCTGGATGATGAACCCCGACAAGCTCGGTGCCGTGACCTCTCGTGTCGCAGCATGACCTCGCCGCTCGCCTGCTCGCCGCGCTCGAACACGGTGATGAGCTCGCGCTGGCGGGCGCACTGAACCGCGACGTGTGCCTGATCATCGACTCCGGCGACGAGACCGGCGGCGAACTGCTCGGGCGCGCACGCGTCATCAGCGCACTTCATGAGCAGGTGGCGAAGCATCCGGATGCCTCGATGCAGGCCGTGCACGTCAACGGGCGGCCGGGGCTCGCACTCCGCCGCCTGAACGGCGAGGTCGTCGGCGTGCTCAGCATCGACGGCGCGGCGACGATCGAGACGCTGTGGCTCTCGACGGCGCCCCTGAAACTCGCCCGCTGGAATCGCCGCCGCCCCGACATCGACTGAATGAGTTTCGCCGCTTCGTCACAGATCGGGCCGCGACCCGGTCAGAGCTGAGTGACGGCAGCGGAACCACCGCGGCCCGGACGGAAGGCACCAGTCATGAAGATCGTCGTCATCGGAGGCACCGGCCTCATCGGCTCCAAGGTCGTCGAACACCTCACCGAGCACGGCCACGAGGCCGTCGCCGCCTCGCCGAACTCGGGCGTGAACACCATCACCGGTGAAGGGCTCGCGGAGGTGCTCGTCGGCGCGAACGTCGTCGTGGATGTCTCGAACTCGCCGTCGTTCGCCGACGACGACGTGCTCGCGTTCTTCACGACCTCGACCACGAACCTGCTCGCCGGCGAGCGCAAAGCCGGGGTCACCCACCACGTCGCGCTCTCCATCGTCGGCGCGGAATTCCTGCCCGACAGCGGGTACCTGCGCGCGAAGGTCGCCCAAGAGAAGCTCATCGAGGAGTCGGGTCTGCCGTACTCGATCGTTCGCGCGACCCAGTTCTACGAGTTCATGGGTCGCATCGCCGACGAGGTGACCGTCGATGGCGTCGCTCTTGTGTCGACCGGGCTCATGCAGCCGATCGCGGCAGCGGATGTCTCGGCCGCCGTAGCACGGGTCGCCGCGGGCACACCCCTCAACGGCACGCTCGAAATCGGCGGACCGCAGCGCGTCGGCCAAGACGAGCTCGTGCGCACCGTGCTCGCGGCGAAAGGCGACACCCGCACCGTGATCTCCGACCCCGAGGCGCACTACTTCGGTACGAAGCTCTCGGGCGGCGAACTCACCCCCGGTGCCGACGCGCAGCTCTCGACCGTGTCGTTCTCCGATTGGCTCGCAGCGCAGTCGGCCTCGGTGAAGTAGACCGCCATGCGCATCTCGGTCATCGGCGGTACCGGCCTCATCGGCACGCGACTCGTGGCACGGCTCACCGCCGACGGCCACGACGTCGTCGTCGCGTCACGCGCCACGGGCGTCAACTCCTACACCGGCGAGGGTCTCGCGGAGGCTCTCGCCGGGGCGGAGGCGCTCATCGACGTCTCCAACTCGGACTACCTCGACGAGGCGGCCGCGAACGAGTTCTTCTACGGCTCGACGCTCAACCTGTTGACGTACGGCGCCGCGGCGGGGGTGGCGCACCACGTGGCGCTCTCGGTCGTCGGCACCGATCGACTCGCTCGCACCGAGGGCGGGTACTTCGCCGCGAAAGCGGCGCAGGAGCGTCTCATCGTGCAGTCGGGTCGACCGTACTCGATCGTGCACGCCACTCAGTTCTTCGAGTTCATCGCGAACATCGCCGACGCCGGCACGAGCCGGAACGTCGTGCGGCTCTCGCAGGCACTGTTCCAGCCGATGGCGGCCGACGACGTCGCCGCCGCGGTGGCCACGACCGCCGTCGGCGCGCCCCTGAACCGGATGGTCGAGTTCGGTGGGCCCGAACAGTTCCGGCTCGAAGAGCTCGTGCGCCGCCAGCTACGCGCCCGCAATGACTTGCGCGACGTGAAGGTCGACCCGCTCGCCAGGTACTTCGGCACCGACCTCGACGAACGCGAGCTGCTTCCCGGCGCCGACGCGACGATCGCGCCGACCCGGTACGAGGAGTGGCTCGCGGCCGGCGGCCGGCCGAACGTCGACCTCGAAGGAGTGTCGTGATGCCCCGGCTCGAGGGAAAGGTCGTCCTCGTCACGGGGGCCGCAGCGGCCGACATCGCTTCATCGATGCGCACGCTCCGATCCGACATCGCCGAGGCGATCGTGTACGCGCTCAGCCAGCCCGAGCATGTCTCGGTCAACGAGATCCTGATACGGCCGACCGATCAGGTGCGTTGACACGCCGAAGGCCCAGACCGTGTATGCCCCGGTCTGGGCCTTCGTCTGTGGGCGGAGGTCACTGCTGAGCGGGGTCTACGCCGACGCTGAGCTCGACTCCGACCCCTTGCCCGCCTCGGCTGCACGGTTGGCGTGGTCGGTGACCGACCGCAGCACGGCGAGCGCGTCGGTCGCCCGCTCGGGCGTGAACCCGAAGATCTCGCAGATCGCCGCGTAGATGCCCGGCGCGTGCACACGCAGCGCCTCACCGTCGGGCGCGAGTGCCACGATCACCGTGCGCTCGTCACGCGCGCTGCGCGTGCGACTCACGAATCCGCGCGCCTCCATGCGCAACGCCTCGGGCGCCGAAGACGTCGTGCAAGAGGTGTGGATCCGCTGGCAGAACTCCGATCGCGCGAGCGTACGACGTCCGGCCGCCTACCTCGCCGCGACGACCGAGCACCTCGCCATCAACGAGATCCGCTCGGCGCACGCGCGACGTGATACCGCGCTCGACCCGATGCTGCCGGCTCCCGTCGACGAAGCCACCGATCCTGAACTCGGCGCGGAGCGCTCCGAGGCGCTCGCAGTGGCGATGACGATCCTGGTGCAGCGACTCACGCCGAGAGAGCGCGCGGCATACGTGCTGCGAGAGGCGTTCGGCTACCCATACGGGCGCATCGCCGATTTCGTGCGCGCCACCGAGCCCACCGCGCGCCAACTCGTGAGCCGTGCCCGCCACCGCCTCGCCGGTCCCGATCGCGCCATTGCGGACGACGCCGAGCGCCACCGGCTCGTGGCCGCGTTCCGCGCAGCCTCGATGTCCGGCGACGTCGCCACGCTCGAGGGCCTCTTCCGTGCACGGCGGCGCCGAGACATCCGCTCGGCCGATGTCACAACGCCGGCCCTTGTCTTGTCTTCGCTTGCAAGCCCGAACGCACCGTCGTCTCCGACTCACCGGTGACGAACGAACCATTACCGAAGGGAAGCACCATGACTCAGCACGTTCTCGAGACGTCGGCACAGGGCATCGCGGATGCCACGTCGAAGCCGCCGTTCCTGTATCAGCTCGGCCCAGACGGCGCCCGAAAGGTGCTCGACGACATCCAGGCCGCACCGATCGACAAGCCCGAAGTGGATGAGCAGTGGCTCACCGTCGCCGCAGAGGTGGGCGACGTGCGGGTGCGCATCGTGAAGCCGCTCGGGGCATCCGGCCCCCTGCCCACGATTCTGTACGTGCACGGCGGCGGCTGGATCCTCGGCAACGCCCGCACGCACGACCGACTCGTGCGCGAACTCGCCACGGGCGTCGAGGCGGCCGTCGTGTTCGTCGAGTACGACCGCTCCCCCGAGGCGCGCTACCCCGTGGCGATCGAACAGGCCTATGCGACCGCGCAGTGGATCACGCAGCACGGCGCCGACGAAGGACTCGACGCTGCACGCCTGGCGATTGCCGGCGACTCCGTCGGCGGAAACATGACCGCCGCGCTGACGATCCTCGCGAAGCAGCGCGGCGACGTCACGTTCGTGCACCAGTCGCTGTACTACCCGGTGACGGATGCCGCGCAGGACACCGACAGCTACCGGGAGTTCGCCGATGGCCCGTACCTGACGGCGAAGGGCATGGCCTGGTTCTGGGACGCCTACCTGCCCGATGCGGCGGGGCGCGCCGAGATCACCGCGTCACCGCTCCGCGCGACCCTCGACGACCTCGCCGGCCTTCCCGAGGCCTTCGTGATCGTCGACGAGAACGACGTGCTCCGCGACGAGGGCGAGGCCTACGCCCGAAAGCTCACGGCGGCGGGTGTGCGAACCACGAGCGTGCGCTACAACGGCATCATCCACGACTTCATGATGCTGAACCCGGTGCGCGAGAGCGCCGCGGCGACCGCGGCGATCGAGCAGGCGATCCACGTGCTGCGCACGGCATTCGCGCGCGTTCCCGCGCTCGCGAGCTGAACCACCTGATCGAACCATCCGACAGCGATTCATCCAACGGAAAGAAGTAGAAAAATGACTGATCAGAAGCCCACCATCGTGCTCGTGCACGGCGCCTTCGCCGAGTCGGCGAGCTGGAACGGCGTCATCGAGCGCCTCCAGGCCGAGGGATACGACACCGTCGCGGTCGCCAACCCGCTGCGCAGCCTCACGATCGACGCCGCCTACGTGCGCGACGTCATCGCGGGCCTCGCCCGGCCCGTCGTGCTCGTCGGGCACTCCTACGGCGGCATGGTGATCACCGAGGCCGCGTCGAACAACGACGCAGTGCTCGCGCTCGTCTACGTCGGCGCGTTCGCGCCCGGCACCGGCGACAGTGCCCTGTCTCTCTCGGGCAAGTTCCCGGGCAGCACGCTGGGCGAAGCCCTCACCGGCTACCCGGTCTCGACCGGTGGCAACGAACTCGGCATCCGCACCGAGGTGTTCCACCACCAGTTCGCCGCCGACGTGCCCGCCGAGACGGCGGCACTCATGGCCGCGACCCAGCGACCGGTCACCGAGGCTGCACTCTCCGAGCCCCTGCCGACGGATGCCCCGGCCTGGACGCAGCACCCGTCGTGGTTCGTGTACGGCGAAGACGACCTCAACATCCCCGCCGAGCTGCAGCGGTTCCAGGTCGAGCTGACGAAGGCCCGCGGCACCCGCGCGCTGGCCGGCACCTCGCACGCGCTGAGCGTGTCTCAGCCGGGCGAAGTCGCAGCATCCGTGCTCGACGCGGTCGCCGGCGTCTCGGCGGCTGCGGCGTAGCAGTGACGAGTGGCGGCGGCCTCGGTCGGGGCCGCCGCCCTCGTGGCCTTCGCAAACGATCAGGCTCATCTCGATCAAGAAGCTGGACACCGACATGAATGACACGCTCCAGCGGCTCGCACCGCTGCAACAGATCACGGCAGGCGTCCTCGACGTCTCGTACTTCGAAACGGGCCCAGCCGACGGGCAGCCCGTGTTCCTCCTGCACGGGTTCCCGTACGACATCCACAGCTACGTCGACGTCGCTCCTCTGCTGGCGGAGGCCGGGTTCCGCGTGATCGTGCCCTCCCTCCGCGGGCACGGAGCCACCCGCTTCCTCGACGACGCGACGCCCCGCTCGGGCCAGCAGGCCGCGCTCGGTCGCGACGTCATCGACCTCATGGATGCGCTCGGCATCGACCGCGCGATCCTCGCGGGGTTCGACTGGGGCGGGCGCGCCGCATGCGTTGCCGCCGCGCTCTGGCCCGAGCGGGTGTCCGGCATCGTCTCGGTGAACAACTACCTCATTCACGACATCCGGTCGTCGATGCATCCGCTGCGCCCCGACCTGGAAGCCGGCCTCTGGTACTTCTTCTACTTCCTCACCGAACGTGGCCGAGCAGGGCTCGAGGCGAATCGGCGCGGAATCGCGGAGGTCATCTGGCGCCGCAACTCCCCCGAGTGGGCGTTCGACGACGCCATGCTCGACCGGACGAGCGAAGCCTTCGAGAACCCCGACTACGTCGACATCGTCATCCACTCGTATCGACACCGGCTGAACCACGTCGATGGCGCCCCCGAATACCGGCGCCTCGAGGGAGCGCTCGCCGCCCTGCCGCCCATCACGGTGCCGGCCGTCACACTCGACGGGCTCGCCGACGGCAACTTCCCCGCGACGGATGCCTCGGCGAGCGCCGCACACTTCACCGGACCACGCGCGCATCACCACGTGCCACGCGCCGGGCACAACCTCCCACAGGAGGCTCCCGCCGCATTCGCGGCAGCGATCGTCGAGGTGGCGCGACTGGCCTGACGATCGCTCGACCGAACCCCAGAGCTCCTGACGGCGGACCGCGTGCAGGGAACGGTCGGCCGGAAGCCGTAAAGTCGAGTCACCGCCCACCGTGTCTCGAGAGGAGATCGCCTGCCATGAGCAGCGACGCAGCCCTGGAAGTCTTCGAACGTCGTGAGTCGGAGGTGCGCGGGTACATCCGCTCATTCCCGACGGTGTTCGACCGCGCAACCGGTTCGACTCTCATCGACGCCGACGGGCGCGAGTACCTCGACTTCTTCGCCGGCGCAGGCGTGCTCAACTACGGGCACAACAACCCTGCGTTCACGCGCGCGCTCGTCGAGTACCTCGAGCGCGACGGCATCATTCACGGGCTCGACATGGCGACCTCCGCGAAGAAGGCATTCATCGAGGCCTTCGAGCAGTACGTGCTCGAACCGCGGGGCCTCGACTACAAGATCCAGTTCACGGGGCCGACGGGCGCGAACGCGGTCGAGGCGGCGCTCAAGGTCGCCCGCCAGGCGACCGGCCGCTCCACGGTCGTGGCGTTCACGAACGCGTTCCACGGCCTGAGCCTCGGCGCACTCGCTGCGACCGGCAACAGCCACTACCGCGGTGCAGCGGGCGTCGGTCTCGACGACGTCACGCGCCTGCCCTACGACGGCTACCTCGGAGCGGATGTCGACACGCTCGACCTGCTCGAGAAGATGCTCGACGACCCGGGCTCGGGCCTCGACCTGCCGGCAGCGGTCATCGTCGAAGCGGTGCAAGGCGAGGGCGGCATCAACGTCGCGAGCACGGCGTGGCTGCGGCGGCTCCGCGAGATCACGACCGCACGCGGCATCCTGCTCATCCTCGACGACATCCAGGCCGGTGTCGGCCGCACCGGCGCGTTCTTCGCGTTCGAAGAGGCCGGAATCGTGCCCGACCTCGTCGCCGTCTCGAAGTCGATCTCGGGCTCGGGCCTGCCGATGTCGCTCGTGCTGCTTCGCCCCGAGGTCGACGTGTGGAAGCCCGGACAGCACACCGGCACGTTCCGCGGCAACAACCTCGCCTTCGTCTCTGCGCGAGCCGCGCTCGAAACCTACTGGGCCGACTCGGCGTTCACCGACGCGATCGCGGTGAAGTCGCAGCTGCTGCGCGCCGAGCTCGAGCGCATCGCCGCCGACCACCCCGACCAGGGCTTCGTCGTGCGCGGCCGCGGCCTGATGTTCGGCCTCGCCTGCGACGCCGACCGCGCGCTCGCAAGCCGCATCTCGGCCGAAGCCTTCCTTCACGGCCTCGTGATCGAGACTTCGGGCGCCCACGACGAGGTGCTGAAGTTCCTGCCTGCGCTGACGATCTCAGAGGATGAGCTCGGCCGCGGCCTCGCCATCGTGCGCGAGAGCCTCGACGCGGTGCTCTCGCGCTGAGCGGGCGGGCTGAATCGGGGTGCTCGCTCGAGCCCTGACGTCGTTCGACCTCACGCGGTCGCGTCGCCGCCGGCTCGCCGGCGCGCGGAACGCGGCGGGCGCGAGCGCATGCGACGACTCACCAGCCTGAGCAGGCGTGTGAGCTCGTCACGATCGTGCGGCTCGAGGGCATCGACGATCACATCACGAACGATTTCGACGTGGCCCGGCAGCACTCGGGCGAGCAGGGCGGTGCCGGCGTCGGTGAGCAACACGTTGACCGCGCGTTCGTCGTCGGCCGACGGCACGCGGGCGACGAGCCCGGCCTTCTCGAGTCGGTCGACCTGATACGTGAGTCCGCTGCGGCTGTGCACGAGCCGGTCGGCGAGCTCGGTCATGCTGCTCGGCGCCGACGGGTCTTGGCCGAGCATCGCGAGAATCTGAAACTGCGTGAAGCTCAGGCCCCCGGCAGTGCGCAACTGCAACTCCACGCCGTGCTGCACGAGTGCGCTCGCGTCGAGCAGCGCGAAGTACACGCCGAATTCCTCGGGCAGCGTCGGTGGTACTCCAGAATCGGACATGGCGACATTTTACGAAAAGAATCTGATTCGAATTGGAATAACCCCGCGGTGAGGTACGTTTCGAATTCGTAACACATAGTTCGAATTCGAAGGAGACACCCATGACCGACACAAGTACCGCCACCGGCACCGGCACCGATCTGGAACACACCATGCGCGCCATCCGCTACTCCACCTACGGTGACCCGAGTGTGCTCGAAGCCGCCGACGTACCGCGACCCGTCGCCGGCCCCGGCGAGGCCCTCGTGCGGGTCGCCGGCACGACCTTCAACCAGATCGATTCCGCCATTCGAGCCGGATACATGGCGGAGGCATTCCCGATCGAGCTGCCGCACACTCCGGGCATCGACCTCAGCGGAACGGTCGTCGCGGTCGGCCCCGGCGTATCCGCCGATCTCGTCGGTCGCGAGGTCATCGCCTTCCTGTCCATGACCGCGGCGGGCTCCGCCGCCGAGTACGTCACCGTGCCCGCTGAGCTGCTCGCGGCCGCTCCGCGTTCCGTTCCCTTGGCGGATGCCGCAGCGCTCCCGTCGAGCGGACTCACCGCGTGGCAGGCGCTCGTCGAGTACGCCGAAGTGCATGCCGGGCAGCGGGTGCTCGTGAACGGAGCGGGCGGGGGCGTCGGCGCGTTCGTCGTGCAGCTCGCGGCCCGCGCCGGCGCGACCGTCATCGCGACGGCGAGCCCCCGAAGCCGCGACGCCGTCGCGGCGCACGGTGCGAGCCAGCTGATCGACTACACCGCGGTCTCCGTGACGGAGGCCGTGACGGAGCCGGTCGACGTGGTCGTGAACCTCGTGCGCACGAGCCCCGAAGAGACCGAAGCCCTCGTCGCGCTCGTCAGGCCGGGCGGCTCCTTCGTCTCCACGACGACGCCCGGCGTGGCCGCGCCCGGCACCGAGGTGCGCACCATGAGCGTCTTCGCTCGTAGCGATGCCGCCCAGCTCGAGCGCTTGGCACAGCTGGTCGACGCCGGCGAGCTCGAACTCGATGTGAGCGCCCGCTACCCGCTGGAGGAGCTCGCCCGGGTGCATACGCTCGACGAGGCGGGCGCCCATCGCGGCAAGGTCGTGCTCACGCCGATCGCAGGCGCAGGCGCAGGCGACGACGACGAGGCATCCAGGGCCGCTGAACAGGCCTCTGCTCACTGACCGCCGCGCTGCTCGCGGATCCAGCGACGCCGATCGGCGAGCATGACCTCGATGTCGCGCACGCGCTCGAGTTCGACCTCGTCGATGGGATGCCCCGTCGTCTCGATCACGACGGTCACGCCGCCGATGCGGCCGGCCGCGCGCGCCGTGTCACCGCTCGACCAGAGTTCGAAGGGCTCGGCGACGCCGTCGACCGCCACTGCAATCACCTCGTCGGGAGTCGGCGCCTCCTCGACCGGCCACTGCGGTTCGAGCGTGCGGGCGAAGGCCTCATGCGCGATGCGCTCGGCGATCATGCGCCTCGGCTCGGCGGCGTCGACGAGCACACCGACGCGCGGCCGGATGTCGGCATCATCGAAGTTCGCACCGTCCCACTCGGCGGGGAGGAACGTGATCGAGCGGATGCCGCTGCCGAACGCCCATTCCGAGAGGATCGCCCGACCGGGCCATCCGCGAACCGCATAGGCCGGACGCTCCGCGAAGCCGCGGCGGATCTGCTCGTCGCCGTCGTCGATGAGCGCCCAGAATTCGTCGGGGGTGAGTTGGCCGCCGAAGTGCATGCGGTCACCCTGACGGAATCCGGCATCGCCCGCAAGGGCGACCGGCTCGTCGCCGCAAGGGCGAGCGGCTCGTCGCCGCGAGAGCGGGGCTCAGGACGCCAGCGCGGCTCCAGGGATCGCGGCGAGGAGCTCCTGCGTGTACGGGTCTCGGGGGTGGTCGAAGATCTGCTCGGGCGTGCCGCTCTCGACGATGCGGCCGCGCTGCATGACGTGCACCTCGTCGGAGATCATGCGCACGACCGCGAGGTCGTGGCTGATGAAGAGGTAGCTGAGGCCGAGGCGGGCCTGCAGGCCGGCCAGCAGTTCGAGGATCTGCGCCTGCACGAGCACGTCGAGCGCCGACACCGCCTCGTCGAGCACGACGAGCTCGGGTTCGAGTGCGAGGGCGCGGGCGATCGCGACGCGCTGTCGCTGCCCGCCCGAGAGTTCGTGCGGCAGTCGAGACGACATCGCGACGGGCAACGCGACCTGTTCGAGCAGCTCGGCGACGCGCGTGCGGCGAGCGGCCGCGTTGCCGACGCGGTGCACCTTGAGCGGCTCGGCGATCGACTCCTCGACCGTGTAGCGCGGGTCGAGGGAGGCGTACGGGTTCTGGAAGACGGGCTGCACCCGCCGGCGGAATGCGAAGAGCTCGCGGCGCTTCAAGGCGGTCAGGTCGGTTCCATCGAATTGGACGCGGCCGGCCGTGATCTGCTCGAGCCCCAGCACGAGGTTGGCCGTCGTCGACTTGCCCGAACCCGACTCGCCGACGATCGAGACCGTCTTGCCGCGCGGAATCGTGAAGCTGACGCCGTCGACGGCCGTGAACTTCGTCGGTTCGCCGGCCTTCGGCGATCGCAACGCGAACTCCTTGCGCAGATCGACGACCTCGACGAGCGGGCGGGCGTCGACCTCGCCGCCGCGGATCGGCAGCGGCTCGCGCCGCGAGGCGAGGCTCGGTGCCGCGGCCAGCAGCAGCTTCGTGTACTCGTGCTGCGGGTTCGCCAGCACCTCGGCCGAGGTGCCCGTCTCGACGATGTTGCCGCGGAACATCACGACGATGCGGTCGGCGCGCTCGGCGGCGAGGGCGAGGTCGTGCGTGATGAGGAACACCGCGGTGCCCATCTCGCCCGTGAGCTGGTCGAGTTGGTCGAGAATTCGGCGCTGCACCGTGACATCCAATGCCGAGGTCGGCTCGTCGGCGATGAGCAGGCGCGGCCGGCACGCGAGACCCATGGCGATGAGCACACGCTGCCGCATGCCGCCAGAGAACTCGTGCGGGTACTGCCGTGCGCGCTGGGCCGGGTCGGGGATGCCGACGAGCTCGAGCAGTTCGAGCACCCGGGCCTGCACGGCGTCGGCATTGCCGTAGCCGTGCACCTCGAGCGCTTCGCCGATCTGCTCGCCGACGCGCATGAGGGGGTTGAGGTTCGACATCGGGTCCTGCGGCACGAGGCCGATGCCGGCACCGCGCAGCTGCACGAGCTCGTTCTCGCCCAGTTCGGTGATCTCGCGGCCCTCGAAGCGGATGCTGCCCGTGGTGATGACGCCGTTGTCGGGAAGCAGGCGGTTGATCGCCGCGGCCGTCGTCGACTTGCCCGAGCCCGACTCGCCGACGACCGCGACGGTCTCGCCCGCTGCGACGTCGATGGAGACATCATTCACGGCGGTGACGAGTTCGCCGCCCATGCGGAAGGCGACCGAAAGCCCGCTGATGCGGAGAACCGGTTCGTTCGAGGTCATACGGTGTTCACTCCTGTGTGCTGAGGATCGAGGCGAGCGCATCGAGCGCGCGTCGCCAGTGGAAGTCGGTCGGCTGCGGTTGGCTCGCGAGCAGGCGGTTGCTCGCGAAGGCCACGGCGATGCGCCGGCCGGGCACGAAGCCGACGGCGCAGCCGGTGAATCCGGGGTGCCAGAGCAGTGGCATCCGCTCGCCCTGCACGTCGAGTTCGCGGCGCCGCCAGCCGAGCGCCTGCTCTGGGTCGGGACCTGCCGCGATGAGGTCGGCGGTGATGGCGGGGTTCCAGAGTCCGGGCTCGTCGTCGGCTCCGCTCAGGGCGGCCGCGACGTCCAGCAGGTCGTCGATCGAGCCGAAGAGCCCGGCGTGCCCGGCGACCCCGGCGAAGGCGTGGAAGCAGTTGCCGTCGTTCGCGGTACCGTTCACGGGCTCGGTGCGCCATACGAAGTCGGCGTCGCTCCATGAGACGGGGTACGGATGCCCCGTGGCGACCATGCGACGTTCGACCTCGTCGCCCCGGGCGCTCGTCGCAACCTCGCCCGTGACGGGGCCGTAGCCGAGCGTGCTGAGCGCGAGCGGTCGCGCGACGAGCTCGTCGACGGCGGCGGCGAGCGGCAGACCGGAGGCCGCCTCGACGACCCGGCCGAGGGTCATGAAGCCGAGGTCGGAGTAGTGCCGCTCGGTGCGGGGCGCGTACCGGAGCGGGAGAGCGTCGAGCGCATCGAAGGGGTCGGAGTCGGGAGCGAGATAGAGCGGCTGCCACTCCCAGAGGCCCGCGCGATGCTGCAGCAGATCGCGGATGGTCGCGCCGGCGGCACCGCCGAAGCTCGGAACGAAGCCGACCACCGGGTCGTCGAACGAGAGCTCTCCCGCCGAGGCGAGGCGGTGCAGCGCGGTCGTTGTACCGACCGCCTTGCTCACGGAGGCGAGGTCGTGCAGCGTGCTCCGGCGCATTGGAGCGCCATCCGGCCGCTCGGGAGCGGCGAGGCCGGTCGCGGCGACGGTGCGTTCGCCGTCGATCTCGACGCCGATCACGCAGCCGGCGGGAGCGGCGGCGCCTGACGCAACGACGCCCTCGGCGGCACCTCGGAGGATCTCGGCGGTGCTCATCGGGTCGGTGCTCATCGGGTCGGTGCTCATCGGGTCGGTGCTCACGGGGCTGGTGTTCACGAGGCCGACTCCCCGCCGCCGCGACGCAGCCGCAGCTCGGGCGCGCCGAACTCGTCTTGCGTGCGGGCTCCCCCGTCGGGCAGCCAGCCGCGACCGCGGTAGAACGCGATCGAGGGCGCGTTCGCCGCGAAGACCCAGAGCGCGACCGAACTCGCACCGTCGGCACGCAGCATCTCGTACGCGGTGTCGAGCAGCCGCGTGCCGAGGCCGAGGCCTTGGGCGTCGGGCGAGACGTAGAGCGAGTGAACGGCACCGCCGGCGCCGTCGCGGTCGCCCCGAGGCTCGACCGCGAACCGCGTGACGCCCTGCACGACGCCGTCGTGCTCGGCGACGAGCACGATGCCGTCGGGCGACGCGAGCACTCGACGCCACAGTGCCTGCGCACGGGCATCCGTCATCGCCTCGATCGCAGCGGCCGGCAGCACGCCGACGTAGCTCGCGCGCCAGCAGGCGAGGAAGACTGCGACGATGCCGTCGCGGTCGTCACTCGTCGCTGGGCGGAGCGTCACCGGCATGGCTCAGGCCCCTGCCTCGAGCACGAGCGAGCGCAGACCGCCGGCGAGCGGCTGCGGCAGCACGAGCGGTCCATCGCCCGGCGTGATCGTGCCGAGAATGCGCGGTGCGCGCGCACCGGTGCCGCCCGGCACGGTCGCCGCGACGCCGTGCAGCGTGCACCAGCCGATGAGCGCGAAGGCGATCGCCTCTTTGCTGTCGGCCGGGGCGCCGAGTTCATCGGCGAGCACGACCTCGACCTCGGGAAGCGCATCGCGGAGCCCGCCGAGAATCAGGGGATTGCGACATCCGCCGCCCGAGACGGCGAGGAAGCCGATGCCGGCCGACTGCACGTCGCGGGCGACCGTGCGCACGGTCAGCTCGGTGAGGGTGCGGATGAGGTCGGCGACCTCGAGCGAGCGGCCGAGGCGTGCCTCCGCGGCGCGCACGTAGGCGAGGTGGAAGTGCTCCTTGCCCGTGCTCTTCGGCGCGGCGAGCGCGTAGTACGGGTCGTCGAGGAGCAGCGCGAGCAGCTCCTCGTCGACGGAGCCGCTCGCCGCGATGCGCCCGTCTTCGTCGTAGCCGAGCGTGTTGAGCGCACCGTCGACGACGACCGCATCGACGAGCGCGTTCGCGGGGCCGATGTCGTAGGCGACGAGGGAATCGCCGCCGATGACGGTCATGTTGGAGATGCCGCCGAGGTTGAGCGCGGCCGAGACGCCCGCGCGATCGCGCAGCAGCAGCTCGTCGAGGAATGACACGAGCGGTGCGCCGTGACCGCCGGCGACGATGTCCCTGATGCGCACGTCGGAGACGACCGGCACGCCGAGGAGCTCGGCGATCCATGCGGGCTGACCGATCTGCAGGGTGCCGAGTGCGTGGGCGCCGTCGACCCAGTGGTACACGGTCTGGCCGTGCGAGGTGACGGCGTCGACGCCGCCCACCGCGTCGCGAGCGACGAGTGCGGCGTCGGCGAACGCCTGACCGATGAGGGTGTCGAGCTCGCAGATCTCGGCGAGCGTCGTCGGCGCCGGCGGCAATGCCGCGATGAGCCGCGCGCGCAGTTCGGGCGCATACGGGGTGCTCGCCTCGTGCAGCACTCGCCCTGAGAGGGCCCCGTCGAGTTCGGTGAACTCGACGACGGCGACGTCGATGCCGTCGTGCGAAGTGCCCGAGATCATGCCGAGAACACGCATCATGCTCCTTCCAGAGCTGGTCGGAGCCTGCCGCCGGCCGCAGCCAGGCGCGCCACCGCATCGTTCTGCGACAACCCGCGGGCGAGGATGAGCACCGAGGTCTTCACGTCGTAGCCGGTCTCGACCAGGGTCGCCTCCGCGCGCTCGCGCGGCACCTCGGCGATCTCGGCCACCATGCGCACCGCACGGTCGCGGAGTTTGTGGTTCGTGGGCTTCAGGTCGACCATGAGGCTGCCGTAGGTCTTGCCCTGCCGCACCATCACGATCGTCGAGAACATGTTGAGCACGAGCTTCTGCGCCGTGCCCGCCTTCAGCCGCGTCGAACCGGTCAACACCTCGGGGCCGACGGCCACCTCGATCGGGAACTCGGCGGCCGCACTCAGGGCCGTGTCGACGTTGCACGACAGCCCGACGGTGAGGGCGCCGAGCGCACGCGCTCGCTCGATGGCCGCGATGACGTACGGGGTGCGACCGCTCGACGCGATGCCGACGACCGTGTCGAGCGGCCCGATGCGCGCCTCGTCGATCGCCGCGGCTCCTGCCGCCGCATCGTCTTCGGCGCCCTCGGTCGGCGTGACGATCGCCGACGCCCCGCCTGCCATGATCGCGAAGACGAGCTCGGGCGGCGTGCTGAACGTGGGCGGGCATTCCGAGGCGTCGACCACGGCGATGCGGCCCGGAGTGCCGGCGCCGACGTAGACGAGACGCCCGCCACGCGACATCCGCTCGCTCGCGGCCTCGATCGCCGGAACGATCTGCGGCAGCGCACGGCCCACCGCGCCCGGAACCGTCGCGTCGGCCTCGTTCATGGCGGCCGCGATCTCCGCGACGGTCATGCGGTCGAGCTCCGCGTAGCGCGGGTTGCTCGCCTCGGTGGCGAGGGTCGCCAGGTCATCGCCCTGCATACTCATTTCTTTCCTCTGTTTCTGGGGTCGAGAGCGTCGCGCAGTCCGTCACCGAGCAGGTTCAGGCCGACGACGAGAAGAACGACGACGACACCGGGGGCGAACATCGTCCACGGCGCGATGCCGATGAGGGTTCGCGCCTCGAAGATCATCGAGCCGAGCGACGGGGCCGGCGGCGGCGTGCCGAGGCCGAGGAAGCTGAGCGACGCCTCGGTCAGCACCGCCCATGAGAGCGAGAGCGTGACCTGCACGATGATGATCGAGGTGATGTTCGGCAGCACGTGGCGCAACATCACCATCGCGCGGCTCTGGCCGGTGCTCGTGGCCGCCTTGACGTACTCGATCTCGCGGAGCGACAGCACGGGGCCGCGCGTCACGCGGATGAAGATCGGCACGTACACGATCGCGATGGCCACGGCGATCGTGAACCAGTTGCGGTCGAAGACCGAGGCGAGCGAGAGCGCGAGCAGCAGCGGCGGGAAGGCGAACAGCACGTTCGTGAACCCCGAGATGACGCCGTCGGAGACGCCGCGGTAGAACCCGGCGACGACGCCGCAGAGGGTTCCGACGATGGTCGCGAAGGCCACGGCGACGAGCGAGATGAGCGCCGAGTTCGCGACGCCCGCTGCGACCCGGGAGAAGACGTCGCGGCCGAACTGGTCGGTGCCGAACCAGTGCGCGGATGACGGCGGCTGCAGGCGAGACGGCGGATCCTGCGCGATCGGGTCGTACGGCAGCAGCCCGAATGCGGAGAGCAGGCTGAGCACGCCGAGAATGATGACGAGGATGAGGCCGATGAGGCCGCTCCTGCTGCGGAGCAGGAGCCGAACCCGTTCCATGGTGCGCCCACCGCCTGGGGCGAGGGTCGCGGTCTGCGTGATGTCGGTCATGCTGCACGCACCCTGGGGTCGATCATGCGGTAGAGCAGGTCGGTCGCGAGATTCACGAGCACGAAGGCGAGTGCGATGACGAGCACCGTGCTCTGCACGAGCGCATACTCCTTCTGCTGAATGCCGAGCAGCACCTGCCGGCCGATTCCCGGCAGCGAGAAGATCTGCTCGACGACGACCGCGCCGCCGAGCAGGTAGCCGAACTGCAGGCCCGTCATCGTGACGATCGGCACGAGCGCGTTGCCGAGCACGTGCTTGACCTGCAGCCGGCGCAGCGGAACGCCCTTCGCCTTCGCGGTGCGGATGAAGTCGTTCGAGCGGATCTCGAGCACCGCGGTACGCGTCGTGCGCATGATCGGCGCTGCGATGCCGAAGCCGAGCACGATCGAGGGCAGCAGCATCTGCTGCAGGTTCAGCCACGGATTGTCGAAGAAGTACGCGTAGCCCTGGCCGTTCGGATTGAACCCGAACGTCGAGGCGAGCCACGCGAGCAGGGTCGTCGCGAGCAGGAACGCGGGGATCGACAGACCTGCGAGACCCACGACCTGCCCGAACGCGTCACGCGGCGAGTCGGGCTTCGATGCCGAGAGCATGCCGAGCGGGATGCCGAGCACGAGTGCGAGCACGATCGAGAAGATCGCGAGCTCGATGGTGACGGGCAGCGACTGGGCCGTCAGCTCGAGCACGCTCTGCTGCGCGCGGGCCGAGAAGCCGAGGTTGCCGGTGAAGATGTTGCCGAGCCAGCTGAAGAACTGCACGAAGAGCGGCTGGTCGAGCCCGTAGTACGCCTCGAGCGCCTGCTGCTGGGCCGGGGTGAGGGCTGCGGCCTCGGTGCCGAGGCCGGCCGTGATCTGGTTGCCGGGGATCGCCCGCAACATGATGAAGACGAACACGGCGACACCGAGCAGCGTCGCCAGTGCGGCGAGGATGCGCCGGAGCACCGGGTTCCTGATGAGTCGTCGAAGCATGGTCTTCCGGGGTTGAGCGAGGGTGAGCCGAGTTGAACCGAACGGCGCGGCGCATGTGTGGTTGCCGCGCCGTTCGGGGCTTAGTCGACCGTCGTGGTTCGGAGGTACTGCAGCGAACCGTTGGCCATGGGTGTGAAGCCCGCCACCTCGGATGCCGCGGCGGTGTAGGTGTAGCTCGTGAAGAGCCAGATCCACGCCGCGTTGTCTTCGAGGTTCTCCGAGACCTGCGCGTAGATGTCCTTGCGCTCACCGGCGTCGGAGCTCTGCTTGCCCTCGGCGAAGAGTGCGTCGAGTTCGGGCGAGCTGTAGCCGGCGACCTGGTTCAGGTTGCCCGTGCTGGTGAAGTACCGGCCGTACATGCCGTCGGGGTCGGGGCGTCCGCCGTTGAGGGCGACGGCTGCGTCGAAGTCGGCGGCGACCCAGCGGTCGACGAAGGCGCCCGACTCGAGTACTTCGAGGTCGAGTGTGATGTTCGCCTCTGCGAGCTGGGACTTGAGGTTCTGCGCCTCGTTGACGCTCGTCGCGTACTCGCCCTGCGAGACGATCGTCTTGATCGTCACGCCGTCGGACTTGCCGGCCTTGTCGAGGTAGTCGGCGGCCTTGTCGAGGTCGCGCTCAGGGCAGGGGCGAGCGGATGCGTCGGAGCGATACGCCGGTGAGGTGATCGGACCGGTCACCTCGCCCTCGCCGAGTGCGGCGGTGTCGAGCACCTCTTGGCGGTCGACGGCGCACTGGATGGCCAGACGCACGTTCACTTCGGCGAGGTCACCGCGACGGGTGTTCAGCTGCAGCGCGTGGTAGCTCAGCTGCGGCGTCTTCTCGACGGTGACGGTGCCGCTTTCAGCGGTCTGGGCGACGAGCGGGTCGTCGAAGATCGCGAGCTGCACGTTGCCGGACTGCATGGCCGAGACGATCGAGGACTCGTCGGGGATGACTCGGAACTCGACGGTGTCGAGCTTGACGGCATCGCCCCAGTACGCGTCGTTCTTGGCGAGGGTCAGCGACTGGCTGGGCTTGCGGTCGTCGAGCACGAACGGCCCGGTGCCGTTCGGTGTGGTGTTGAGGTCGGCCTCGGTGTCGTCGGAGGAGAGCATCGCCATGTTGACGACGGCGAGGTTCGCCGGCAGGCCGGAGTCGGGCGCGGTCAGGCTGAGCACGACGGTGTTCTCGTCGGGTGCCTCGACGGCGGCGACCGACGCGAGCGAGCTGCGCGAGACGGCAGCCGTTGCCTCGTCTTGGATGGCTTCGAGCGAGGACTTCACGTCTTCGGAGCCGAAGGTCGAACCGTCGGCGAACGTGACACCCTCACGCAAGTGGAAGGTCACGGTCAGGCCGTCTTCCGAGACCTCCCACGACTCGGCGAGACCTGGCACGACCTCGAGGTCGGCGTCGAACTCGGTGAGCGTGCCGTAGAGGTTCTGCAGCACGTTGACGGCCTGGAACTGGGTGGCCTTCCAGGGGAAGAGCGTGTCGGGGTCGCTCGTGACGCCGATGACGAGCGAGCCGCCTGCGGCCCCTGCGTCGGACGGGGCGGGCTCGGACGACGAGCAGCCGGTGATCGTCAAGGCGACGGCTGCGGCCAGGCCGACCGCCGCGAGGGCGCCGAGCGTGGCGCGGTTGCCTTCGTTCATGGGGGAACTCCTCAGGGCTAGTGCTGCCTCGTCCGGGCGTACATCGCTGTGGTGCGCCGGCTCGAAGAGCATCGATGATCTCAGTAGGTCACGAAAGTACATCACATCGACTACCCGTGTAACAAACTTTCTCCTAGTGTGGTCTGCACGGGCCCGTGACGGGCAGAGCGTTGTCGACGAGGAGAACCCATGCCTGCACAGGAGGCCCGCACCGCGGAGCCCGGTCAACGCGCTGTGCTCGTGCGCATCCGGGCGATCCTCCCCGAGCTGCGCCCGAGCGAACAGCGCATCGCGTCGCTGTTCGTCACCGAACCGAGCGTGATCGCCGCGCTTTCGATCGCCGAACTCGCCGCGCGCTGCGACACCTCGACCACGTCGGTCGTGCGCTTCAGCAAGCGCATGGGCTATGAACACCTCAAAGACCTGCGCATGGACGTGCTGCGCGACATCGCCCGCGAGACGTTCGAGACGGCCGCCCTGCCCGAGGTCTCCGGCGACATCGACCGCGACGACAGCCTCGACGACATCGTGGCGAAGGTGTCGATGGCCGAGACGCTCTCGATCGCCGACACGGCGAAAGTGCTCGACATCGCCGCCCTCCAGTCGGCCGTCGACACGGTCGGCGCCGCGCACCGCGTCGACATCTTCGGCGTCGGAGCGAGTTCCTTCGTCGGGCTCGACCTGCAGCAGAAGCTCACCCGCATCGGTCGAACCGCCCTCAACTGGTCCGACCCGCACGCCGCGTGGACTTCGGCGGCGACGCTGCGCGCCGGGGCCGTCGCCATCGCCGTCTCGCACCGCGGGAGTACCGTGGACACCATCGAGTTCCTCGCGATCGCGCGAGCAGCGGGGGCGACGACGATCGCGCTCACCAATCACGGCAGTTCCCCCCTCGCCGAGCACGCCGACATCGTGTTGACCACGGCCGCGCGTGAGACCGGCTTCCGCTCAGGCGCACTCGGCAGCCGCATCGCGCAGCTCATGGTCGTCGACTGCGTCTTCATCGGCGTTGCGCAGGCCAGCTACGACGAGTCGATGGATGCGATCCGCAACACCTATGCCGCCGTCCACCATCTCCGCGCGCGCGCCTGACATCTCCGCGCGCGCCTGACCACCCGACCAGCCACCACAGGAAGCTCCACTGCATGACCCCGCACGCCACCGCCCAGCGCTCCGCCGTCGGCCCAGGCGACGAACGACTCGCCGCCGATCTCGGCCGACTCCTCGGCACGACCGGGCCGGATGTCTCGGTCGCCGAGTTCGACCGCATCGTCGCGGGCGTCGACGCATCCCACGTGCTGCTGACCCCCGCCGCAGTGGTCACGGCTCGAAGCGTCGACCAGGTCGCCGCCGTGTTCGGGTTCGCGGCCGACGCGGGCCTCGGCGTCACCGTGCGATCGGGCGGCACGAGCCTGTCGGGGCAGGCGGCGAGCGAGGGAATCCTGCTCGACACCCGCACCGCCTTCCGACGCATCCAGCCCGAAGCCGGCGGCGAGCGGGTGCGCGTGCAACCGGGCGCGACCGTGCGCCAGGTGAACGCCCGGCTCCTCCGGCACGGGCGCAAGCTCGGCCCCGACCCGGCCAGCGAGATCGCCGCGACCATCGGCGGCGTGATCGCCAACAACTCGAGCGGCATGGCGTGCGGCACGCACCACAACAGTTACCGCACGCTCGCGTCGCTGACGTTCGTGCTCCCGAGCGGCACCGTCGTCGACACCTCCGGGCCCGATGCCGATCGACGACTCGCCGAAGCCGAGCCCGAGCTGCACGCCGGCCTCGCCCGGCTCCGCGATCTGGTGCGCGGCCGAGCCGAGCTGCGCGCCGAGATCGAGCGGCAGTACCGCGGCAAGAACACGATGGGCTACGGGCTCAACTCCTTCCTCGACTTCACCGAACCGGTCGAGATCCTCGCCCACCTCATGGTCGGCAGCGAGGGCACCCTCGGCTTCGTCGCCGAGGCCGTGTTCGACACTGTGCCGATCGCCTCGAGTGTCGCCACGGCCCTCCTCGTCTTCCCGACCCTCGAGGCCGCCACCGGCATCCTGCCCGTGCTCGTCGAGAGCGGCGCGGCGACCCTCGAGCTCATGGATGCGGCGTCGCTCCGAGTCATCCAGGCCGACCCCGCGGCATCCGGCATCATCGACGATCTCGCGATCGACGGCCATGCCGCCCTCCTCGTCGAGTACCACGGCAGCGATGACGCCGAGCTCGCAGAACAGCTCGATCGTGCAGGCGCGGCGCTCACCGCCGCGGGCGGGCCCAGCCTCGACGTGACCCGGGACCCGAAGGAACGCGCCCGGCTCTGGCACTTCCGAAAGGGTCTCTACGCCGCGATCGCGGGGGCGAGGCGTCCCGGCACGACTGCACTGCTCGAAGACATCGCGGTGCCGGTCGAACAGCTGGCGGCGACCTGCGCCTCGCTGCAAGAGCTGTTCGAGCAGCACGGGTACGCCGACGCCGTGATCTTCGGGCACGCGAAAGACGGCAACATCCACTTCCTCCTCACCGAGGACTTCACCGAAGCGGGCGCGGTCGAGCGACAGGAGCGCTTCACCGAAGAGCTCGTCGACCTCGTGCTCGGCGCGGGCGGAACACTGAAGGCCGAGCACGGCACGGGTCGCATCATGGCGCCCTTCGTCGAGCGGCAGTTCGGCGCCGAGCTCTACGCTGTCATGCGCGAGATCAAGGCGCTCTGCGACCCCGACGGCATCTTGAACCCCGGCGTGCTGCTCACCGACTCGCCGACCGCGCACCTCGAGCACCTGAAGCTCACACCCGAGGTCGAGGCCGAGGTCGACCGCTGCGTCGAATGCGGCTACTGCGAGCCGGTCTGCCCGAGCAAAGACGTCACGATCACGCCGCGCCAGCGCATCGCGGTGCGCCGGGCGCGGGCTGCGGCGAGGGAGGCGGGCGACACCGCGCTCGACGCACGCCTCGCGGCGGCGGAGGAGTACTCCTCGGTCGAGACGTGCGCCGCCGACGGCATGTGCCAGACGGCGTGCCCGGTGCTCATCAACACGGGCGATCTCGTGCGGCGCCTGCGCGAGCAGGATGCGAACGCGCCGACCCGCACGATCGCCGCCGGGCTCGCCGACGGCTGGGGCGTCCTGAGTCGGGGCGCGTCGCTCGCCCTCACCGCAGCGAAGGCGGTTCCGTCCGTCGCGACCGCGGCGAGCGCCGCAGGGCGAAAGGTGCTCGGCACCGACCTTGTGCCCCAGTGGAGCCCCGATCTGCCGCGCGGCGGAGCGAAGCGGGCGCATGCCTCCTCCCCCACCGGCGAGGTCGTCTTCTTCTCCGCGTGCGTCGGTTCGATGTTCGGCCCCGCCGAGGGCGGCATCGGCGCGGCATCCGCGTTCCGAGCGCTCTGCGAGCGGGCCGGCGTCGAGCTCATCACACCCGCCGGCATCGACGGCCTCTGCTGCGGCACGCCCTGGAAGTCGAAGGGCCTCGCCGCCGGCTACCGCACGGCCATCGAGAAGACCGTGCGTGCGCTGCTCGCCGCCTCCGACGGCGGCCTCCTGCCGATCGTCTGCGACAACTCCTCATGCACCGAGGGGCTCGTGCTCGCCCTCGAGAACGTCGGCGAGCTGGATGGCGCAGCGGTGTCGCTGCGCATCGTCGACGCGGTCGACTTCGCCGCCGAGCGCCTCCTCCCGGCGCTCGACGTCAGCACGCAGCTCGACTCGCTCGCGCTGCATCCGACGTGCTCGAGCACCCGGCTCGGCTCGAACGACCACCTCCGCGAGCTCGCGAACGCCGTGGCCGTCGACGCGGTGGTACCGGATGCCTGGGGCTGCTGCGCATTCGCCGGCGACCGAGGCATGCTCCACCCCGAGCTCACGGCATCGGCCACTGCGGCGGAGGCGGCGGAGCTCGCCGAGCGAGACTTCGATGCGCACGCCTCGTGCAACCGCACGTGCGAGATCGGCATGACGCGCGCGACGGGCGAGCCGTACGTGCACATCCTGGAGCTGCTCGAGCGCTCGACCCGCTGAGGCCGGGGCCCGGACCGGGGCCGGGGCCGGTCGAGCGCCGTCAGTGCGGCTCGGGAGCCGTGGCCAACACCTCGAGGCTCTCGAAGAGTCGCTCGCGTTGCGCTTCGTTCAGTGGTGAATGCAATTCCGCCTGGGCCTCGTCGATTGCCGCATCGAGCTGATCGAGGGTGCGCCTGCCGGCGCGCGTGATGGCGATCACCATGCGGCGTCGAACGAGCCGTGCTCGTCGGCCACGACTGGGGCGGTGCACTCGGGTTCGACTGGGCCACGCGGCATCCGGAGCGGGTACTCGGCGTCGCCTTCTTCGAAAGCATCGTGAAACCCATGGAGTGGAGCGATCTCTCAGCGCAGGCGCAAGCTCGCTCCGCGTCGGTGCGCACGCCAGGCGTCGGCGAGGAACGTGTGCTCACCACCGACGCGTTCATCCGCCAAGCGTTCACCGGCGGCGTGCTGACCCCGGTCGACGGCTCTGATCTCGAGGCCTACGATCGATGGCTCGCAACAAGCACCTCCGTTCGAAGCCGCTGCTGCTGACCTTCTCGGGCTCGCCGGCCACCGCGCACAAGAGGACCGCCCGGATGCGATCGCCGCCGCGATCGGCCGCTGGGCAGACCGGCACGGGCTGCGCTGAACGAGTTCGAGATCAACGCATTGCTGCCAGCTGAGAAAGTCAACAGGTAAGAACTCATCGCCGAATGCACGTTACTGTTTTCGTATGAGCATTCTGCGAGCTTCTTGGATCATCGACACTGTGAGAGCTCGCGCCATGATGATGATGGTCGGCGTCGTCGTCGCCGCCGTGGGGATCCTCGGAGGGTCATCGGCGTCGGCGGCGGCGTCGGCGTCGGAAGAGGACGTGCCGTTCTACATCGTTCAGCAGAGCGTCGGCGGGGAGCCGGAGTTCCTGTTCGCGATCGCACAGCGTTTTCTCGGCGACGGCAATCGCTTCGACGAGATCTTCGAACTGAACGAAGGCCGGACGCAGCCGGACGGAGGCGCCTTGACGGTGCCGACGAGCGTGAGTCCGGGCTGGGTTCTCCAGCTGCCCGCAGACGCGCAGGGCGAAGGTGTGCAGTTCGGCCCGCTCCCGGGCGCCGATTCGCCGGTCACGACGGCGACTGCCGAGCCTCCGGCCACTGCCACGGACCCTCGCTCCGAGGAGCACGCAGACGAAGCGTCCGCAGATGGCGCACCCGCCCCGCTCCTCATCGTCGCGCTGGTCATCATCGCCCTGCTGGCAGCCGCGGGGGTGTTCCTCTGGCTCCGTCGTCGCGGTCGACGTACAGCCCCGAGTGGCGAGCGGCTCCTCGGAACTGCTGACCGCTCGGCTTCCTGGACCATCGACAGCGCACTCAAGATCGTCGTATCGACCTGCGCGGACGAGCAGATCGCCTTCCCCGGTCTTTACCTGATCACCGTGGATGCCACTTCGATCCATCTCCAACTCTCGAGCCCGTCGACGAAGGTGCCCACCGGCTGGACGGCCTCACCGGACGGCCGCAGCTGGACCGCGTCGCTCGCGTACCTGCAGACGCAGCAGGTGCCTGTCGCGACGAACGAGCAGTTCTCCGCGATCGCGACTCTCGGGACGACGGATCAAGGTCGCCTCTTGCTTGATTTCCACCAGGCGAAGGGCGTGGTGAGCGTCGAGGGCGCGGCCTCCGCCGTGACCGATGTCGTCGACGGCTGGCTCACCGAACTCACCAACAGTCCGTGGTCGGGCACACCGGAGGTCGTGCGCCTGAGCACCCGCGGTAGCGCGCAGCAGCTTTCGCTCGACGAGTTCCTCGCCACGGCCGGTCGAGTCGAGACCGGGATCGTCATCCTGGAAGATTCGCCGAACCGTGCGCAAAGCGAGGCGCTACGGGCCCTGGCATCGTCACCGGGCTCCGGCTGGATCGTCATCGCAGAAGGAGCCTTCCCTGGCGCGTCGTGGACGTTCACCGTACGTGACGGGCAGCTATCGAGCAATTTCCTGCCTCCCATTCGCTACAGCGTTTCCTCGGTCGTCCGCGACCCCAGCTCCGTTTGACGCAGATTCCGAGATGTCCGAGCATCCGCTCGGTGCAATCCAGTACGACCGAGAAGAAAAGAGGGAAATATGGCCAACTTGAACGTCACCTATGGCGACATGCAGGATGCGGGGAGCCGCCTCGCCAATGGTCAGCAAGAGATCAACGCTCAGCTGGGCCGGCTGAAGTCGCTCGTCGACAGCCTCGTGTCGGGCGGATACGTGACCGACCAGTCGTCAGTTGCGTTCGCGAGCTCCTACCAGGAGTTCAACGACGGCGCGACGAAGACCATCGCGGGACTCGAAGGCATGAGCAGTTACCTCAAGAAGGCCGCTGAGGCGCTGCAGCAGACGGACTCCGACCTGGCCAGCGCACTCCGCAAGTAGCCGAGGAGTACAGCACAGGGATTCCGCCCGATATTCGGGCGGAATCCTTGTCTTCCCATCCCATCCCATCCCAACCCGGAGAAACCGGATCATGCGAATTGCAGTGACACTGCGCGACAACACGGACGCCCTCCGCGACTTCTTCATCGATGCTGAGGCCGAGGCTCCGGTCGCCGAAGTACTGCGGCGGATGGGAGCCGACCGCGTGGCAGCGGCGACGGGCGACGAGAATGTCACGGTCTCCGGCGTGGGCATCGATCCCGCCGTATCGCTCCGTGCAGCGGGTGTTCGCCAAGGCTCGGTGATCGCGATCGGCGGCGATTCGTCTGCCGGCCACCGGGCAGCGAACGGTCTCGTCGATGTGGGCATCGCGAGCGGTCCTGGATCCGGCGAAGTGGTGCGCCTCGGCCCCGGTCAGCACTCACTGGGCAGCGCGCCCACGAACGACGCTGTACTGCGCGCACTGCCGGCTCAAGGATTCGTCGTGGCGGTCGACATGCAGATGCGGGTGCAGGTGCGCACGGCCTCCGCCCATGTGCGGGCAGAGCTCGGCGGCGAGACGCTCACCGAGGAGTTCGCGTCGTGGCCCGACGGGGCGAACCTGAGCTTCGGTGATTCGCTGATGCAGCAGCGCAGCGTCACCGAGACCGTGGCAGTACTCGAACCCTCGGATGACGGCAGTGCGCTCGATTTCAACCGGCCACCTCGACTCGGTTCCGCCCGGGCCGACCAGGTGTTCCGCATCCCGGCAGCACCCGCGTTCCAGGCCAAGAGCTCGCTTCCGTGGCTGGCGGTGCTCCTTCCCCTGGTCGCCGGAGTCGTCTCGGCCATCATCTTTCAGTCATTCGGATTCCTTGCGCTCGCGTTGCTGTCGCCGGTCATGGCGATCGCGAACTCGCTGACAGCCCGGCGGCAGGGCCGACGCAGCCACGGCGCCAAGGTGAAAGAGCACCGCGAGACGGTCGCGCACATCGAAGCCGACATCGCCGAACAGCACGACCGTGAACGCGCTGCGATGCTCATCGCCGCTCCCAGCGCCGCAGATCTCTGGACGATCGCGGCTGCGCCCGGGGTGAGACTCTGGGAGCGTCGGCCCACCGATGACGACCACCTGCTCGTGCGCGTCGGCACCGCGAACCTGCCCAGCGCCGTCGTCGTCGAAGACATGCGCGAGCCGCTGGAGTATCGCCGAAGGATGCCGGGCGTATTGAAGGATGTTCCGACGACGATCCCGCTCGCCGACTCCGGAGTACTCGGCATCGCCGGTCTCCCGGGGCCGGCGCGCGGGCTCGCCAAATGGCTCGTCGCCCAACTCGCGGTGCTGCAGAGCCCGCGTGACGTGCAGCTGGTGGTGCTCACTTCCGGTGAGAACGACCACGACTGGGGCTGGGCGTCCTGGCTGCCGCAGGTGGTACCGGCCCTCGGGCAGGATGCGCGGGCTCTTGTCGGCAACGACGCCGACACGGTCGGCCGGCGCGTGGCGGAGCTCGTACAACTCGTCGCCGACCGCCAGCAGCGGTCCTCCTCCGGGAGCGCCCGGAACGTGCGCTTCCCGCCGGACGTCGTCGTCGTCTGGGACGGGGCCAGGCGGCTTCGCAGCTATCCGGGCGTCGCAGGCGTCCTGCGCGATGGTCCGGCGGTCGGTGTCTACGCCATCTGCATCGACGACAGCGAACGCTCGCTACCCGAGGAGTGCGACTCCGTCGTCGCCCTCCGCCCGGGCGGGCGCGCCGTGGTGCGCCGGTCCTCGCACGAAGCCGTTCAGAACCTCCGGCTCGACGAGGTCGATCACGACTGGTTCGAGGACGTCGCACGCTCCATCGCGCCGATCCGTGACACGGGTGACGACGAGGGCGACGCCATCCCGAGCGCCGCACGACTGACCGAGGTCATGCAACTCGAGCCGGTGAGCGCCCGCGGGCTGGCGGCAGGCTGGGCCGGGGCAGCGCGCAGCACCCGCGCGACGATCGGGGTATCGCTCGATGGTCCGTTCTCGATCGACCTCGTCGCAGACGGCCCTCATGGGCTCGTCGCCGGAACCACCGGAGCCGGCAAATCGGAACTTCTGCAGACTCTCGTCGCGAGCCTCGCGGTCGCCAACCGTCCGGACGAGATGAACTTCGTGCTCGTCGACTACAAAGGCGGTGCGGCATTCAAGGACGCCGTGCGACTGCCGCACACCGTCGGGATGGTCACCGATCTCGATGCCCACCTCGTCGAGCGCGCGCTGACGTCCCTCGGGGCGGAGCTCACGCGGCGCGAACACCAGCTCGCCGGCGCCGGCGCGAAGGACATCGAGGACTACATCGTCGCGCGCGATCAGAGCAAGGCCGGTGCCACCGCGCCGATGCCGCGGCTGCTCATCGTCATCGACGAATTCGCCTCGATGGCACGGGAGCTGCCCGACTTCGTGACCGGGCTCGTCAATGTCGCCCAGCGTGGACGCTCGCTCGGCATCCATCTCATCCTCGCGACGCAGCGACCATCGGGCGTCGTCTCGTCGGAGATCCGCGCGAACACCAACCTGCGCATCTCGCTGCGCGTGACCGACGTCGCAGACAGCAGCGACGTCATCGATGCCCCGGACGCCGCGCGCATCTCCGCATCGGTACCCGGTCGCGCCTATGTGCGACTCGGGCACTCGTCGCTCATTCCCTTCCAGACAGCGCGGGTCGGGGGCCGTAGCCTGTCGGTCGGCGGCCCAGAGCCCCTGGCCACGCCCGTGATCACTGAGCTCGGCTGGGCATCCGCCGGCTATCCGCTCCCCGCCTCCCCGCGATCTGACACGGCGCAAGGGGAGAACACTGATCTGTCCCGCGTCGTGGAGGCCGCTCGAGAGGCCGCGCTCGACCTCGATCTGCCGCCGAACCGCTCCCCGTGGCTGGCCGCCCTGGCCGAGGTCGTCCTGCGCGAAGATCTCCCGAGCGTCGGCGTTCCCCAGCACGTCGACAGCGCGCGGCTGCCACCCGTGTCGTGGGCGCTCGGCGACCTGCCCAGCGAGCAATCGCAGCACCCGGTGGCCATCGATCTGGCCGAACTCAGCCATCTCTTCATCGCCGGATCCGCCCGGAGCGGGCGATCCCAGGCCTTGCGCACGATCGCCGGCGCGCTGGCCGACACCGTCTCGAGTGCTGATCTGCACCTCTTCGGCATCGACATGGGCAACGGGGCATTGCTTCCGCTCTCCCGACTGCCGCACACCGGAGCCATCGTCCAGCGCAGCGAGCGCGAACGAGTCGTACGGCTGTTCGACCGGCTGCAGGCCGAGCTGACCCGCCGCCAGGAGTTGCTGGGCAGACTCGGCGTCGCCGACATCACCGAGCAGCGGGCTCAAGCCGATGCCGACCAACGCCTTGCGCACATGGTCGTGCTGCTCGATCGCTGGGAGAGCTTCACCAGTACGTTCGGCGACCTCGACGGCGGTGCGTTGGTCGAGCAGGTGCTGGGCTTCCTCCGAGAGGGGGCGAGCGCGGGCATCCATCTGATCCTCGCCGGCGACCGATCGCTGCTGTCCGGGCGCATCAGCGTGCTGACGGAGGAGAAATGGATGCTGCGCCTCGCCGATCGCAGCGACTACGGCCTGGGTGGCCTGAACCCGCGCAAGGTCGCCCAGAGCATCCCCGACGGGCGCATGGTGCGTGCATCGACGGGTCAGGAGGCTCAGGTCGCCCTCCTCACCGCCGACCCGACCGCGGCGGCTCAGGCGGGAGCGCTCACCGAGATCGCGATGCGCGCGCGCGAGCGCGATCGGGACGTACCGGCCCGCCTGCGCCCGATGCGCATCGACCTGCTGCCGGCGCTGCTCTCTTGGGACGACGCGTCGCTCTACCCCACGAACGCCAGCGCTCCGGCGCTCTGGGCGATGCTCGGAGTCGGCGGCGACGAACTGACCTCGATCGGCGTCGACCTCGCGGAGGGCTCGCCGACGTTCCTCGTCGCCGGTCCGCCGCGTTCCGGGCGCAGCAACCTGCTCGCAACCATGACCCGATCGCTGCTCGACGCCGGCACGTCGGTGGTGCTCATCGCGCCGCGCCGCTCGCCGCTGCCCGGGCTCTTCGCCGGTCACCCCGGCATGCGCACCGTGTTCGAGCGCACCGACATCGACGCAGACGAGCTGCAGGACGCCCTCGACGTCGATGGTCCCGTCGTTCTGGTGGTTGACGACGGAGAGCTCGTTCGCGACATGCCGGCCAAGGATTTCCTGCGCGACTGGATCCGCGGCGCGGCAGGCAATGGTCGTGGTGTCGTGCTCGGCGGGAACGCGGCGGAGGTCGGCGGCGGCTTCATGGGCTGGCAGACGGATATCCGCAACAATCAGCGCGGCGCACTGCTGAGTCCGCGCAACCAATTCGATGGCGACCTCCTGGGCGTGCGTATCCCGCGGTCGGTCACGACGGCGCCCGTCGCTCCCGGTCGCGCGATCGTGCACCTCGGCGACGGCGCGCTGCAGACGCTCCAAGTGCCGACGCTCGTCGAATGACCCCGCCCGCAGAACAGAGGAAGAAGAGTCCATGGCCCCCGACCTGATCGTCGACGCGACACTCGACGACACGAACCGCGATCTCAAGGCGATCCGCGAGGCGTTCACGGATGCGAAGGACAATGCCGAGCAGAATCACAGCATCTGGGGCCAGGACGATCTCTCGCGGGCCATGAAGGAGTTCGTCGACAACTGGTACGTTCACCGCGACAAGATCCTCGACCGGCTCGGCAAGCTGAGCGACCGCGTCGATACGGCTTGCGCGACCTGGACGGATGCAGAGAAGCAGCTCGCCGACAGCCTGCAGGTCAAGGAGACGCAGAATGGCTGAGCGGCCGGGTCGATGGGACCTGCTCGATCGCCGTTCGGATCCGGTGAATGCCGACACGTCCGCGATCGATGAGCAGCTGGGGCATTTCCGGTCGCTGGCTGAGATGCTGCGCGTCGAGGGCCGGCGATTGTCGCGCATCGGCTCGGGCGAGGCTTTGCGCGGCGAGTACGCGGATGAGTTGCGATCGGCCGCGGGTGATGTGGCGAAGGATCTGAATCAGGCCGTCGGGCGCTACGACGCGGTCGTGAGGGCGCTCGTCGAGTTCCAGCCGGCGGTCGACGTGGCACTCACCGGGTCAGCAGCCGCCCTCGATGACGCGATCGATGCGAGCGGTGCGCGGGCCAATGCCGATGCGATGGTTCTCGTGGTGGCCGAGCCGGGCATCGAGCTCACCTCGGAACAGCAGCACCTGAACGACGAGAAGCTGTCGGCGACGGATGCCTCGGCCGCACGCCTGCAGGCCGCGAAGGACAGGCTGTCCGCCGTCTTGAACGAGTTCGACCGCGCCGGTCAGCAGGCAGCCGCGACGGTGCGCGACGGATTCAACGACGGACTGAAGGACTCCGGCTGGGACCGCTTCAAGTACGCGTTCGCCAAGTTCCTGAAGATCCTCGTGGAGGTCCTCGCGATCATCGGGATGGTGCTGGCTGCGATCGCGCTGCTGATCCCGGGGATCGGGCCGGCGATCGCCGCGGCACTGATGACGATCGCCTCAGTACTCGAGGCGATCGTCTTCGTCGCCGAGGTCACTTTGGTCGCCATGGGAGAGGGATCGTGGCTCGACATCGGCCTGTCGATCGCCAGCTTCCTGACATTCGGCGGTGCCAAGGCGATCGGGGTGGCGGCGAAGCGCGCCGTGAGGGCGGCGCCCTCCGGGTCGGCGACCCCGCCGGCTTCTCTCCCGGTATCGCCGGCATCCTCCCGCCCGGTGACGCCGGTCGCGTCCACGCCGGAGCCCCCGGTGCCCGTTCGCCCGGAGACGCCGCCTCCCGTTCGCCCGGAGACGCCGGTGCCCGTTCGCCCGGAGACACCGGTCGCGTCCACGCCGGAGCCCCCGGCGCCCGTTCGCCCGGCACAGCCGTGGCGGCCGAGGCGGTTGAACGGCCTGTCCCCCGCCGAAGCGGCCAAGCTTGCCGAGATCAAGCGCCTGGACGCTCTCGAGGCCGCCGCCGCAGCCAAGGAGGGCTATCGCATCGATCAGTACACCGGCGGGGGCTACAAGGAGCTCAATTCCTATCTGCGAGATCGTGCGGACGGCAAAGTCCCCGCGAACCCCGAGATCGACAAGAAGATCGCCGATCTCGACAAGCGGATACAAGAGGCACCTGTGATGAAAGACCCCATCACCACCTATCGCGGCGTGGAGGGGAACTATGGGGCAGGTTTGAAGAAGGGGGACATCTACTCGGATCCCGCCTATCTCTCCACTTCGACGGACCTGAAGGTGGCGGACGGCTTCATCGCCAAGCAGGGCGGGGAGGGCACCCGGTTCACGCTGAAGACCGACGGTCTCGGGCGTGACATCTCCGAGCACAGCGCGCAGCGTGAGCTCGAGGTGCTCTTCCAACGCGGTGAGAAGTTCGAGGTGGTGAGCAACACGAGAGTCCCGAACGCCTTGCAGGTTCCCGGCACGTCGAACACCGTGGACATCTGGGACGTGCAACTCATTCCGGCGCGTCAGAACGCGGCAGCGTCCGCATCAGGAGTGCGGCAGCCATGAACGATTCGAACACCGCAGTTGGCGACTCCGGCTCGACCCGACCGGTGTATGCCGTGCCCGTCGAGCACTGGGACAGTGTCGACCTTCCAGGCACGAGACGTGCGACCGAGGGCGAGGAGCCGCCGGGTGGCAACCGCTGGCATCTCTCGCATGTCGTGCTGACCACTGCAGACGCCGATCCGAAAGAGGAGCGACCGTGACCGCGCAGACCGAGACAGTCGATCGGATGCTGATCGGTCCGCTGCCCGCGGAGTGGAGCCCCGGCGTGGAGACCGGACTCTTCCAGGCCTCGGGCATTCTGGCCGAACACGCACTCACCGCAATCGTGCGCGTGTTCGAGCCGCTCGAGGAGAACACCCAGTATCTGCTCGATCGGCTCGGCACGGGGAAGATCGGACCGCTCGGTCGCCCGCAGGTGAGCAGCCTGCCCGATGAACTCCCTGATGGAGTGGCCGTGCTGGCGTTCGAGGAGTCGCCAGATGGCTCCCTGACGTCGCGCATCGACCTCGTCCGTCGCCGCTGGGGCCGTGACATCGTCGTCTCTGCGCATTCGGTGCCGGTGGAGGCCGTCGACGAGCTGTACAACGCGATGATCAACCTGCTGAGGACGATCCGTCCGGAAGGGAGCGACCGATGACCGCCTATACGATCGTGGATATCCCGGGATGGGAGAACCTGTCCCTCAACGCGGCAGACCGGGTGGATCTCGATCGTCGTCTCGACGAGCTGGCTCACGGCACCGTGCCCGACGACGTGCCTCGGGACAGTGCGACCCCGTTTCGGCAAGAGGTGCGCAAGCGCCTCCTGCACGTCGTCGGCCAGGCGAGGTCTGCCGGAGCGGGACTGATCTGCCTGCCGGTGGAGCGCATGGGCGAGATCGCGGTTCCGGCGTCGTACACCGTATCGGAATGGCGGGATGCCGATCGCGACGAGGTTCCCCCACTGTCGCTGCTGCAGGTGTTGGCGGGCAACAGCACCGCCGAGGTGCAGATCGTCGACGTCGACGGCCAGCCGGCTCTGCGAGAGGAGTCCGTGGAGGCGGCCACGCCGGAGGCCGATGCGCTCACGCGGTATGCGGGGCGCCGCATCACCTATACGATCTCTTCTCCGGATGATCCGCGGGCGTGGGTCGTATTCAGCTTCATCACCATCGGCGACGGAGATCCCGTCGGCGCGCTGGCCGACCTGCTCGTGGAATTGTTCGACGCCCAGTTGACGACGCTGCGGTGGCGTGTCCGTTGACCCCGGAGGAAGGAGCCGAAGGGCCAGGCGTGGAGAATCGGTCGCCGGTCTCCCGCGACCGATCCCGTCGATAACCTCTAGACTGGCGCCCAAGATCCGGTCTCTCATCGACGAAGGGGGAGACAGTATGGGTGTCATTTCTCTGCGATGGCCGGCGACCAGACGTTCTGGAGAAGACGAGAGCGCTCCCGGTGGACTGGGCTTCGTGCAAGACCTCATGAACACCGCGAGTTTCGGCAATCCTCCCAGGCCTGATCTCTTGGGTTCGATCGAGAGCGGCCAGGCCTGGATGAACGCGGCGTTGGATCTGCTTCGCGACGCCGACCCCTACACTCCGGTCGACCGGTTCGAGTTGGATGGACTCGGTCTGCGGCAACTGGTGTCGTTCCGGGATGAGCTGCGTGAGGCGATCAGACGCCCCCCAGGTCTGTACATCGACGGGCGGCGGTTCGCCGAAGAGCCGGCGTCGATCACGCTCAGCGCCGGGGCCGCACGTCTCCGCCCGACCGGTCAAGGTGTCGGCTTCCTGCGCTCCTACGTGCTCGTTCAACTCGCCATCGCATCCATCGACGATCGCTTCCGACGCCTCAAGCTCTGTGCGAACCCGCTCTGCCGGGTGGCGTTCTTCGACCGGTCGAAGAACTCGTCCAGGGTCTGGCATGACGGGGCGATCTGTGGCAACCGGGTGAACGTCCAAGCGCACCGAGAACGCAAGCGTGCCGCCGAGTCGGCCGTCTCGCGGCCGGCGACGTAGTGCTCCATCACCACTGGCCGTGGCCGCGGCGATGCTGGAGCACCCACGGCGCGGCGACTCGTCCTCCACAGGGTGGTGGCGGGTGAGGTTATCCACAGTCTGACCAGCGGTTTTGCGATGGTTTCGGGCCGGTTCGGATGTCGGTGGGTGGCGGCAGGATGGAACCATGACCACCACCGCCCAAGCGTTCGAGCAGTTGCGATCCTCGCTGCTCGACGTCGCAGGGTTCGATGATGCTGCGCGGTGGTCCGATGACGAGCTGCTCGCTGTGACGGCGGTGATCGAGGCGGTCGGGCGGGTGCTCGATGCGCACCGGGTGGTCTGCGCCGGTGAGATCGGTGAACGCTCCCGGCTCGAGCTCGGCGGTGAGCGGTTGTCGACCCGCCGTGGGTGCCGCTCCGCCGGCGAGCTGCTCGAGCGGGTGACGCAGGTCTCGGGCGGAGAAGCGCGGCGGCGTATCGCGCTCGGCACGGCCACCCGGGCCCGCACGGGTCTGACCGGTGACCTGATGGAGGCGCAATTTCCCGAAGTCGCGGCGGCGCTGGCCGATGGCGAGTTGGGGGCGGATGCCGCGGGCACGATCGTCCGCGAGCTGGGCGGCACCCGGCGAGTCGCCGACCCCGTCGCCCTCCGCACGGCCGAGCGCGAACTCGTCGCCGCCGCCCTCGCATCGGGTGAGGCCCACCCGGTGCGCTGCACGGCCGATGAGCTGCGGGTGCAGGCGCAGGCGTGGGCTGCGTTCCTCGATCAAGACGGCCCCGAACCCGACGACGAGCGGGCGATGAGGCGGCGAGGCTTCCGCCTCGGGCGTGCCCGCGACGGCCTCATTCCCGTCAGCGGCGAACTCCTCCCCGAAGTCGCGGCGGGGCTGCGTCGATTGTTCGATGCGCACCTCGCACCGAGGTCGGGCGGCGGGTTCATGACCGCTGAAGAACGTGCCGACATCGCCCGCAACGGCGAAACCCGAACCGCCGATCAGCAGCGCCACGACGTGATGGCCGCGATCATCGCGACCGCCGCCCGCTCCGGTGAACACCCCTCCATCGGCGGGGCGGCACCCACCGTGCTCGTCAGCGTCCGCGCCGCCGATCTGCAGACCGGCCGCGGCGTCGCGCACGCCGACGGCATCGAGATCCCCGTCTCCCTCCGGGCGGCCCGGCAACTGATGTGCACCGGCGGAACCCAGCAGGTCACGTTCGACGACCACGGCCGCATCATCCGGCTCGGCTCACCAGAGCGCTGCTTCACCCCGCACCAACGCCGTGCGATCACGCTCCGCGACGGCGGCTGCCTCATTCCCGGGTGCAGCGTGCCGGCATCCTGGTGCGAGATCCACCATGTCATCCCAGACGTCGACGGCGGCCCGACCCATCCCGACAACGGCGTCCTCCTCTGCTGGTTCCACCACCGCACGATCGAGACCTCAGGGTGGGGCATCCGCATGATCGCCGGTGCACCGCAGATCCGCCCGCCCGCATGGCTCGACCCCGGCGGCCGATGGCGCAACACCACGAAATCCCCGACCAGACTCGCCGACCAACTCGAACGAAGACCCCCCGAAGTCGCATGACGGTTCCGGCGCGCGTCACCGCACGGGTTGCATGAGGGGTGCGGCGCGCGTTGCCGAACGGGTCGCGCGTGCGTTGCGGCGCGCGTTGTCGAACCGGTCGCGCGTGCGTTGCGACGCGCGTTGCCGAACCGGTGAGCACGCGCGCGCCCGCGTCACAGCACGCGTACGCCGGGGGGCGTACCGCGGATGCCTCCCCCGGGCGGATGCCGATCGAGCGCGCCGCCGCGATGCTGGTGCGAGTACCGACGACACCCCCGACACCCCGAGACCCCGAGACCCCGAGACCCGCGAGAGAACGAGAGAACGAGAGGAACGACCATGTCGACGCTCACCGGCCGTCCAGGCGCGCCGCCGACCCCGGGCCGCTTCCGCCTGTCGCCGCGCACGAGGAAGCTCGTGCTCGTCACCCACATCGCCGCTGCAGGGTCGTGGCTCGGGCTCGACCTCGTGCTCGGCATCCTGGTCTTGACCGCGTTCACTGCGCAGGCGCAGCCAGCCGCCGCCGCAGCCGCGAGCATCGCCACCTTCGCGACGTGGCCGCTCATCACGATCGGGTTGCTCACCCTCGCGAGCGGCACTGTGCTCGGCCTCGGCTCCAAGTACGGACTCGTGCGCTACTGGTGGGTGCTCGCAAAGCTCGCCCTGAACCTCGTGCTCGTCACCCTCGTGGTGCTGGTGCTCGCGCCCGGCACCGAGGAGCTCTCCGGCACGGCGCTCGACGACCTCGCGACCGGCGCCTCGCTCGAGGTGACGTCGACCATGGTGTTCCCGCCGATCGTCTCGTCGACGGCCGTGATCGCAGCGATGACCCTCTCGGTGTTCAAGCCGTGGGGTCGGGTGGGCGCTCGACGCCGCAGGCGTGCGGCCGCGACATCCGTCAGCATCGATCGCTCAGTCGCTGAAGCGCCACCCGGCCCGTCGCCTTCTCAGCCGCGCGTGTAGTACCCGGCGGCCAGATCCTCGAGGAGTGTCGGATGCGTCGGCGTCCACCCGAGCAACTGCCGGGTGATCGCGCTCGACGACTGAACGTCGGCGGCGAAGATGCGTCCGATCCAGCCGAAGTGCTCATCGATGTTGGCGGGCTCGATCGACGCGGTCGGAATCCCCAGCTGTCGGCCGATGGCGCCGGCGATCTCTCGGGTCGGGATGCCGGGTTCGGCGACGCCGTGCACCACAGCGCCAGCCGGCGCCTTCTCGAGCGCCGAGGCCACCATGGTCGCGACATCCAGCCGGTGCACCGCGGGCCAGTGGTTGGTGCCGTCGCCGACGTACCCGGCGACACCCTTCGCCTGCGCAATGCTCACGAGCACCGACGCGAAACCGTAGTCTCCCTCACCGTGCACGGTCGGTGCGAACCGGAGCGCCACGGCGTGCACCCCACGGTCGACGTACTCGAACGCGAACTGCTCACTCCCCCCTCGCGGCGAGTCGGGGCCGACCGCCGCCGAGCGGTCGCGCTCGGTTCCTGCCCGCCCCTGTGCGAGCCCGAAGACCCCTGAAGCGAAGAGGAACGGACGATCGGAGCCGATGAGGGTGTCGCCGATCGCCTCGACCACTGCCCGCTCAGTGCGGCCCGCGGCGGCGGAGCTCGAGAAGTCGTGATTGTAGGCGAGATGGATGACGGCATCGGATGCCTCGGCACCGGCACGCAGATTCTCGAGGTCGTCGATGCTGCCGCGCAGCACCTCGGCGCCCGCAGCAGTGATGGCGGCAGACGACTCGTCCGAGCGGGCGAGGCCCACCACGTGGTGGCCGGCGGCGATCAGCTCGGGAACGACGGCGGAACCGATCCATCCGGATGCTCCTGTGACGAAAACGCGCATGGCGTGACTCCTTCAATTGATGTCAGTCTCTGTCATCACTCACGATACACCTGATGTCAGACTCTGTCATCACTAGACTGGTCGCCATGGGACGTTGGGAGGCAGACGCTCAGGGGCGCCTGCGGCAGGCCGCACTCGAACTGTTCACCGCGCGCGGCTTCGAGCAGACGACGGTGGCCGACATCGCCGAGCGTGCGGGCGTGACCGAGCGCACCTACTTCCGCCATTTCAGCGACAAGCGCGAAGTGCTCTTCGACGCATCGAACGAGCTGCAAGACGCGGTCGTGCACGCGATCGCAGCTGCCGAGGCTTCCGGCGCCTCCGGGGCTTCCGCGTCGCCCCTCGACACTGTCGGCGCAGCCATGATGAGCGCAGGCTCACTCCTCGAGGAACGGCGCGACTACGCGCGACTTCGTGCCGCGGCGATTGCCGCCAACCCGAGCCTCATGGAGCGCGAACTCTTGAAGCTCTCCGCTCTCGCATCGGCCGCGGCCGAGGCCCTGCGCTCCACCGGCGTTGCCGAGCTGAGCGCCAGCTTGGCAGCGGAGTCCGGCGTCACGATCTTCCGCGTCGGCTTCGAACGATGGGTCGCGGATGACTCGCGCGGCACGCTCGCCCAGCAGATCCGCGAGGCCCTGGCCGAACTCAAGGCACTGACCGGCGCCACCGCACGCTGAGCACTGACGGATCCGAGGCGTCGACGACGAACGGCTCGTCACCACGCGTGGTTGTCCCGGGCGCCGTGTTCTGAAATTGAAACGTTCGCTAGGCTGACCCCGCATACGAGCACGGGGTCGTCAACGATGGGGTGGGGATGCGTCGAGCACTGGGGTGGACTGCAATAGTCGGCATGAGTATCGCGGCGGCGCTCGGGGGTGGCACGGCCGCGAGCGCCTCGGTCGGAGCCGGAGCCGGATCCGGCTCCGTTGCCTCCGCCGCCACGGCACCCACGACCGTGTCGGGGGTGATCGAGACCGTCTACGAGGGGCCTGACGCACTCACGGATTGGACAGGCTGGCGCGTCGAGGCCTGGCTGACGGGCGGCACCGCGCCGGTGGCGACGACGACGGCCGCGGCATCCGGTGCCTTCTCGGTCGCCTTCGCAGAAGGTGTTCCCTCAGACGGCATCGCGTACCTGACCGCGACGGCCCCGGTTGACGCTGCCGGCCCTTCGGCGACTCTGGCGGTCGCTCTTCCGGCCGGGACCTCCACGAGCGCGGTCACCCTCAACGAGCGCACGACCGTAGCGATGGCGTACGCGATGGCCCAGTTCGTCATCCCCGACGGTGTCGCGGGGCTCGCACCGGGCGTGCGCAACTCCGCGGCAATGGCTGCGAACCTCGCCGACCCTGCGACGGGCGCACTCAGCGAAGTACTGACGACCTCACCGAACGGCACGGAGACCTCGACGTGGGCAGCCTTCGACTCGCTGACCGCCGCACTCGCGGCGTGCGTGAATGTGCCGTTCGCCGACCCGGTCGCGCACCCGACCGGGGTCTGCGCGTCCCTGCTCGACGCAGCCGCAGTGCCCGGCGAGCCGGCCCCGACCGATAGCTTCCGGGCATTCTCGTCGATCGCACGCGCCCCCGGCACCGACCCGGCCCGAGTCTTCAGCCTCACCGGGGTCGTTGGACTGCCGTCAGACCTGCCGGTGCTCGCCTCGCCGCCCGCAGCGTGGACCCTTGCGGTGCGGTTCGACGGCGACGGTCAATCGCTCGGCGGCCCCGGCAACTTCGCCATCGATCACGAGGGCAACATCTGGGTCAACAACAACTACCAGTACGCCGCCGACCCGAACACGCCGGTGTGCGGCTCCGACAAGCTGTTCCGGGTCTCGCCGACCGGCGAGTTCACGACCTTCACGGGCGGCGGCCTCAGCGGTGTCGGCTACGGCATCGCGCTCGACCCAGCGAGCGGCAACGTGTGGGTGAGCAACTTCGGGTTCGCCGCCCCAGCACCCCTCTGCCCCGAGGCAGACCAGCCGCCGCACAACAGCAACTCGGCTTTCACTTCGGAGGGAGTGCCGCTCTCGCCCGACACGGGCTTCACCCAGGGCGACATCTTCTGGCCGCAAGGCATGACGTTCGCCGGCGACGGCTCCATCTGGACCGCCAATTGCGGCAACGACTCCGTGACCGTCTACCCCGACGCGGACCCGACCCAGGCGGTGAACCTTCCCTACGACCGTCTCGGGCTCGAGCAGCCGTTCGACATCGTCGACAACGGGCGCGGACTCGTCATCTCGGGCATCGTGAACAGCTCGGTCGCGATGGTCGACTATGACGGCAACGTGCTGCCCGAATCACCCGGCGCGAATGCGGCTTTCGACAACCCGATGGGACTCGCTCGGGATGCCGCGGGCAACGTCTGGGTGTCGAACTCGAGCCTCATCACGCTCCCGTGCCCGACGGCCCCCGGCGGCACCGGGCCGTTCGCCGACGGTGACGTGAGCGGCCTCGACGAGGTGATCGGCTCGGTCGCCTTCGTCACCCCCGACGGCACGGCGACGGAGTTCGAAGGCGGCGGCACGACGGTCGCCTGGGGCATCTCGACCGATGGCGACGGCAACGTCTGGGTCGCGAACTTCGCGGGCAAGCGCCTCTCGGCGTTCTGCGGTGCCGACCCGTCGACGTGTCCGGCTGGGCTCACCACCGGTGACCCCATCTCTCCGGAGGTCACGGGGTTCTTCTTCGACGGCCTGACCCGCAACACGGCGACCGCCGTCGACCAATCGGGCAACGTCTGGGTCACCAACAACTGGCTCGAGGTGCCGGTGCAGTCCAACCCGGGCGGTCACCAGATCGTCGCGTTCCTCGGGCTTGCGACACCGACCGTGATCGCGGCACCGACCGGTGCCGGCAGCACGCCCATCCCTGGGCCGGATCCAGGGCTGGCCGCAACCGGTACCGATGGCCTGTCGATGGTCTTCGTCGGGGCGAGTGCACTCGCGCTGCTCGTCGGCGGTGTCATCGTGCGCTTCCGGCGACGCGCGGCCGACTGAGCAGCGCGCGGATCGACGACCTCCGCGTGAGAATCCTGTTCGACGAAAGCAAGTCGGCGTGACACTCCTGAACCTCCCCGACCACCCGCAGGGTGCGGCGAGATCGCCGCACCCTGCTTCTGGGCGGTCACGTCGGCTCACTGAATAGTGACCCGATCGACGAATACCGTGTTGTCTCCCGCGTTCGCTCCCTTGAACTGGATCGTATGGGTGCCCGGCGTTGTCGTGAACGCGGGTGATGTGAACGTCTGGAACGCCCCGCTCGATGGCGGCACGAATGCCGAACCGTTCACTTTGACGCCGTCGACATAGAGGTCGAGCGCCTGCGCACCGCCGTTGTTGGTGCGCTGGGCGAGCGAGAACGTCACCGTGTGGGAGGCGGCCGAGAGATTCAGCTCCTGCGATGCCGAGTTCGTTCCCTGGATGAACGCCGTCTGTTGGCCATCTGGCGCGCGCTGCGCACCGCTGAACGGACTCGTGTTGCGTTGAACCCCTGCTGACCCGGCGAACTGCCACACCCCCGCGGGCTCGTACGTGTAGAAGGTCGTCGACGGGTCTTCGAAGCTCCCATTCAGCAGCCGATTCACATACAGTGCGCCACTTCCGGAAACCACGACGCTGTCGATGTTAACGCGCCCGACCGTGTCGATCGGGTCGATCCGCAAGAGCCTGATCTCATCGGTCCACAGCGGGTTGGACGCCATATCGACGGTGTAGGTCGCATAGCCGCTGTTCGGCTCCACCGCGAAAGCCACCGACTTCGATTCACTCGCACCTGGCGACGACCGAGTCGTGAAGTAGATCCTCCCCGTCGTACTGGCGGTCGCGTTGCTCATTCTGACGGTCACCGTCGGTGCGGACGCAGCATCAAGATGCAGTTGGTCAGGCGACTCGATTCGGGGATCGGTTCCGGTCGAGGTGAGGTTCAGCGCACTCAGATCCGCACCCTCCGCGGTCGTCGACGTTGCGCCCCAGACCTTCCACCGGCTTTCCTGGCCGCTGTTGAAACCCCAGTTGTATGCCTCGTCCGGATGTGATGTGTACACGACGCTCGGAGTCCAGCTCGCCTTGTCGTTCGCCGAGGCCCCATTCTCGTTCGTTTCAAAGCGGAGCGTGTCGCCGGCATTCACCTCCACGTCGTCGAGCACGTACCCGACTCCGGTGTACTCGTCCCCGGCAGCGACGGTCTGCGCGCCGCTGGCCGGCCAGATCGGCGTTCCGTTCATCGTGACCCTGGCCAGGATCCCGTTGCCCTGCCCGGTGTTGTCGGATTTGAGGATGCGCCCGCGAAGGCTCACGGTGCCGGTGACCGGAGCCGTCCATGCCCTGGCAACCCAGCCGTTCGTCGTGGTCCCTGGATGCTGGTCGAACCGCGTGATCTCCGGCACGTTCTGCCCCACCGGCGTCCACTTCTCGGCCCCCGCGTTGTAGACCAGGTCGGAATAGGCTGCGCCGTTGAAAGCCTGGTAGGACCAGCCGTTCAGACCCTGGGTACCGCTGAAGTCGGCCGCGGAGAAATACACGTTGCCCGAGCCGTTGGAGAGCGTCTGGTTGTTCGTCGTCGTGAAGCCCGCGAAACCGTTGCCCTGGTCGTACAGGAAGTTCGAGTTGACGTTGATGTTGTCTTTGATCGTGCCCGTAATCGGTGACGCGACGCCTGCCTGGTTGAGAACCAGAATCGGGCCGTACCCCTTCGCGACCCCGTTGTTGATCATCACGTTGGACGATGACTCGTTGTTCGTCGAGTAATCGCCGGGGCGGTTCCCGAGCTTCAGGAACGACATCGCAGACCCAGGCGTGTTCGCGAACAAGGAGTTCCGAGCCCGCACGTTGTTGTTGAGAATCTCGAAGTCGAGCGCATTTTCGTCGTTCGAACCGGTGCTCGTGACATTTGTGACCATGGAATTGACGAACGTGACGTCTTCGAGGTGGCCGAGGATCACGGCCGTCGTGCCACCGACGTGGTGGCACGGCGCCTCGTTGTTCAAGGACGAGTTCATGACCACCGCATGCTTGACGGTGAAGAGTCGGAGCGCTTCGTCGCATCCCCAGTCGTTGTCGTGACTGGCCAGATGATTGATGACGACATCCTGCACCATGTTGGCGCCCGCTCCGCCACTGCCACCGACGTTGGACTCCAGCTGCTGCATTTGCCCGAGCATGTCGATACCGACGGTGTTGAGGTTGTGTTCGCCCGTGATGTCATCGATACGCACGCCTTTGAGGAAATAGTCCGTCGACGAGAACGTGGTGTACTTTCCGGTGATCTGGATGCCGGACGAGTTGCGCACGTTGTCGGCCAGGGCGCTGGGCACCGGCGTGTCGACGACGCCATCGGTGAAGAAGATGAGGCCTTTGATGTCGTGCGCGAAGATATCCGTGAAGCTCAGGCCCTTGTGTCCGAGAGTGTCGTAATACGCGAGGATGCCCGATGCAGCGGACGCGACCTCGAGGTGACTGAAGCTCCAGTAGTCCCCGTTGACGAGCTTGATGACGCGGTCATCCACCGACCCGTTGCGGATCAGCTTCGGATTCGCCCCGCTTCCGTAGGCGCCGACGGAGATCCCGTTCGACGCGGTTCCGGAACCCCTGAGATTCATCTGCTGGTTCCACGTCGCCCCCTTGGCGAGGAGGATCGCGTCGCCCGGTCCGAACGCACCATGCGAGTTGATCGGAGTGAACGTGCACCAGGGCTGCGCCTGGGTCGCAGCACCCGAGTCGCTGCAGTTCGAACCGGCCTGGTTGTCGACGTAATAGGTCGTACCGACGGCCCATGCCGGCTGGCTGATCCCGCTCAGCGCCAGCGTGGCAAGTGCCGTCGCAGTCATCGCCGCGATCATTCTTCGCTTCATGGCAAATCCTCTTCCTCGTTGAAGTCGGTATTGCAAATTGCGTACAGAGTTGCGGAAGGGGCGGGACCGACGGGGCCCGCCCCCAGGTGCAGGTCGCGCGATGTGCTGGCTACTGCTGCGCCCACGGCTCCGTCCACTTGGCCTCGGCGGCCTGCTCCTTGGCCCAGGCAACGGCGTTGTCATTGAGCTTGACCAGCTCGTCCTCCAGGGAGGTCGTGCCGAGGAGATACCCGGCACGGGTGTTCTCGGCCGAGACGGCCTTGGGTCCGCGCCACAGGCCACCGTTCTGGCCACCGAGTGACAGAGTTGCCCAGGCGCCGTCGTTCATGGCCTCGAGTCCGGGCGGGGCGGTCAGCGCAGTCACCGCCGGAATGCCGCCGGTCTCGTCGAGCCAGGTCTGAACCTTCGGGCTTGAAACATACTGGAGGAAGGTGATGGCCGCGTCCAGCTGCTTGCCCTCGATATACGCGGGGATCATGTAGGCGGTTCCACCGTTGTTGACACCGAACTGCGCCGGCTCGCCCGTAGCCTGATCCGAGTCACTCTTGGAGACCGACGGGAACGGCAGCGTGCCGTAGTCGAAATCCACCGTCGCGAGCTGCGTGGAGGCGAAGTTCGTTCCCCAGGCCATGGCCGCTTTGCCTCCGGGAAAGTCCGTTCCGCCGGTGAAGGCACCCTCGGACTTGATGCCGGACCAGTTCGGCGTCGCGCACTCGTCGTAGAGCTTCTTGAGCACCTCGAGAACCGCGGCGAACCCGGGATCCCTCGTCATGTTGATCTCGTCGGAGAGGTAGCCATGTGCGACGCTCTTCACGGTCACCGGTGTGCTGGTGCCCGGTTCGCCGTCTGCGCCGAACGTGTTCACCGCCTCCGTCTCATTCACGAGCAGCATGGATGACAGTGCCGTCGACGCCCAGCCCACGGGCAGGTTTCCGCTGTCTGTGGCGAGCGGGGTGTAGCCGGCGTCCCTGATGTCGCTGCACGCCTGGGTGAATCCGTCGAAGGTCGCCAGGTCCTCGACGTCGACCCCCGCCTCCTCGAGGATGTCCTTGTTGAAGTAGATGCCCACCGAGACCAGGTTGAACGGAATGGACTCGTAATGGCCCGCCGTGTTCTGGCCGAGACGATCCTCACCGCCGAAGTACTGCGAGTTGAAGTCCTCGATCCACGGCTTGCCGGTGTCTGCGAACTCGTTCGGCTTCGCCAGAGCGTCATCGAGAGAGACGACCTGGTCTGGCGCGTGGGTCGTCTGGTTGAAGATCAGCTCGGGCGCGGTGCCGGCCGTCAGCTGGGCAGCGGATGTCTGCGACCAGGAACTGAGCGGCAGAACATTGGTCTTCACCGTGATGTCGGGGTTGTCCTTCTCGAAGTCGGCGATCAAGTCGTCCCAGGCCGGCCCGAACGTGTTCGTGTCGCTCGTGAACTGGTTGGGGCCGGAGAGGGTGATGGTCACCTTGTCCGAGTCGCTCGCTGCCGGCGAGCATCCGGCCAGCGCGAGCATCGTGCCCAGCGCGGCCGCGGACGCGACCGCAGTCAGGCCAGCCCGCCGCAACTTCTTCGTTGTCTGTAGCATGCTTCCCCATTTCTCGGGTGTTCCAGGAATGTTCTCTTGGGTGTTCATTGGTGGTAAATCGTTTCATTCAAAATCCGAAGGAATCGTCGACCGCCGCCCTGGGGCTCAGGGGGCGAACGCGGCTCAGTGGGCGCCGGGCACGCCTCCCTGGACTCCGGCGAGGAAGTACTTCGACAGAAAGACGAAGAGCAGAACCAGGGGGAAGCTGGCGATCAGGTATCCCGCCATGAGCGGACCGTAGTCCGTGGCGTTCTGGCCCTGGAAGAACTGGAGTCCGACCGAGACCGTGCGCAGGTTGTTGTCGGAGATCACGAGCAACGGCCAGAAGAAGTCATTCCAGACCTCGCTGACGGTGATCAGCGAGATCGTTCCGAGCACGGGCAGCGAGAGCGGAAGCATCACCGAACGGTACATTCGCGCTCCGTTGGCACCGTCGAGACGGGCCGCGTCGAACAGGGTCTGCGGGATTCCCTCGACGAAGTTGCGAATCAGGATCGTGCCGAGAACGCTGCCGCCTACCGTGTACGGCACCACCAGAACGATGTAGGTGTTGAGCAGGCCCAGATCTTTCATGATGATGAAGAGCGGGATCAGGTTGGCCAGGCCGGGCACCATCATGAGCACCAGCACGGCGCCGTAGACGAGGCCCCTGCCGGCGAAGCGGTAGCGCGCGAGGACGAAGCCCGAGATCGATGCGATCAACAGGATGAGCACGATGGAGATCACCGCGACGACGGCCGTATTGAACAGGTACGGCTGGATCTGGTTCCAGGCCACCGAATAGTTCTCGAAGTGCAGCGGGAACGAGATCTGCCAGAAGCTGTCGGCGAACTGCTGGTTCGTCTTCAGCGAGGTGACGACCATGAACAGGTACGGCGCGAGGGCGACGGTCGCGAGAATGATCAGCACCGACTTCAGGCCGAACTGCCGCGACTTCCGTGGCCGGCGCGTGGTCGCGCTGCCTGTGGTGATGCCGCTTGTTCGCACAGTGCGGTCACGGATCGTGGTCACATTTCACCGCCGTCGGCCGTCGAGGAACCGCGTTTGCGCGCCAGTACGACCACGGCGCTGATGGTGATGGTGATGAGGAAGAGGGTGGTGGACAAGGCGGCGGAGTAGCCCCAGTCGCCGCCCTGGAAGGCCACGTTGATCATCCGCAGGATGGGCACCATCGTCGCGTTGTCCGGGCCCCCGGCTGTGAGCACGTAGGCGACGAATCCATATTGCAGAGTTCCGACGACCGCGAGGAACAGCAGGATGCGAATCTGGCTGGCCATGAGCGGAAGGTCGATCTGCCAGAACCGCGCGAATCGTCCCACTCCGTCGAGCTGGGCCGCCTCCAGCACCTCGACCGGAATGTTCTGCAGACTGGAGTAGAAGATCAGGAACGGCAGGCCCGCGATGAACGGGAAGCCGACGAAGAGCAGGGAGAGAAGCGCGGTGCTTTCCTGCCCGGTCCAGTTCTGCGCCAGCGCCCCGAGTCCGAGTGCCTTGAGCGTCTGGTTGATCACACCGTCGTTCGGGCTGTAGAAGAATCCCCAGACCAGTGCGGTGACCACGCCCGGGAAGGCCATGGGAACGATGAGGAGCGTGCGCATCGTGAATTGCCAGCGCGCGCTCCTGAGCGAGATCAGCAGCTCGGCGGCGAACAGCGGAAACACCCACGACGCCACGGCGAACAGGAAGATGTAGCCGAGGTTTCGGAACGACGCCCACCAGATCTGGTCGCTGAACATGGCGATGTAGTTGTCGAATCCGAGAAAGGTCGATTCCGCGGCCGGCTGCCAATGGAAGAACGACCAGAAGATCGCGGAGACGGCCGGATAGTAGGCGAAGTACCCGATGATGACCGCGAGCGGGAGGAGCGCGAGGTAGGCCCACCAGCGAACGGGTCGCTTGCGCGGCGTTCGCGCCGCGTTTCGCGATTCCGACGGTGGCGAGGGGATGAGCGATGGGGCATCGAGTGTCACCACCATGATCAGCACCTCACCATCGAGTTTGAATCAGACGTGTTCAAAGGAATATAACGTTTCACCACAATCTAGCGGATGTCTCGAGTGTGTCAAGTGTCTCCGGAAGAAATCGATTCATTTGGCCTCACGCTCACCACGTGCGGGCCGTGGTGCTGAAACCGACGTCGCTGAGATGAAATCCAGAACGGATGCCGTTCTCGGCCGGGTAGACGGCCAGGGCGTTGTCTGCAGCATCATTGCGATATTCCAGGCCGACTTCGATCGCGACGACCTCGACCGTGCCTTCGAGCCCCGTTCCGTCGAGATCGGCGGTGTCGACCGCGACGCGGTTCCATCCCGCCGGCCAGAGGGCGCCGGAGCTCGATCTGGTCTCGCCATTGCTCAGGTGCAGAAGGAGGTATGGGGCGGCGACCCGATCCGGCCCGGCAAGGCACTGGTCGACCAGCGCGTAGAAGAATGTGGTGCCGGCGACTGGAATCCCAGCGGGAGGCGTGAGAACCACAGTCGGAGCGAGGTCTTCGCCGCCGACCGCTGTGGCTACGACCTTGAGTACGGCATGGTCGGGCTGCTCGTGCGGCACGGGCATGCATCTGAGCCGCGGGAGCGTCTCGATCGTGGGGGCGGCCCGGCCCGGAGAGACCTGCGACTCTGCGAGCAGGGTGCGAGAGCCGATCACATCCGCTCCAGTGGGAGCATGAGGAGGCGTCGCCCGCGTCTGTTCCCCGAGTGAGGGAAGCGGAGCGCCGGACTCGGTCGCCTCGGCGAGCGTCTCGACGGTGAAGCGATGTCTCCCGGGTGGCAAGACGGCATCCGCTCGCCCTGCGAGCACGAGGGTGCCCTCGCTGCCGGGCGGCACGGTGATCTCGAAGTGCGTGGCCGAACCGGTGCGGGCGTAGCCGATCGCCACGTCGCCGCGCACGGTCTCGGTGCGCAGCTCGAGTCTGGTCACTTCGGCGACGAATTGCGGTTCGATTCGAAACCTGGTGTACCCGGGCGCCGTCGGCTGCAGCCCGGCCAGGCCATTCCAGGCCCAGGCGGCGAACGGGCCGCCCAGCCCGACGTGGTTGAGGGAACCCGTGCCGGTGTTGGTCGGATCGATCCACCAGCATTCCCAGAACGTGCCGGGACCGGAGGTCAGCATCGCGCCGATTCCCGGCGCCTCTGGCTGGACGAGGATGTCGGAGATCACCTGTGATCTCCGAGACATGGTGAGCGCCCGCACCACGGTGCGGGTTGTGGCGAAGCCGCTCGACACGCGGTTGCCCCGTTCCCGGACGAGCTCGACAAGCCGGTCGCCGGCTCGCTGCGCTTCCGGACCCGTCAGGATGCCTGCCTCGATGGCGACGGCGTACGACCCCTGCGAGCCGTTCCCGAATGTTCCCGACGCGGGGTCGAAGAACATACGGCGGGCGGATGCGCGGAGCGCTTCGGCGGCGGCGCGACGCTGAGAGGCGGCATCCGTCTCACCGGTCGCCTCCTCGAGATCGGCGAGCGCCAGGAGGCAGTCGATCACCGCTCCGGTGTGGTGAATGGGCGGTGGCGTCTGCTCGAGCGCCAGCCAGTCATGACCGTAACTGATGGGGGAACGGGAGACGACGCCGTCGGCGTCGGTGCAGCTGAGCTGAAAATCCGCCCATCTGCGCAACGTCGGAAGCGCCCGTCGGATGAGCCGGAGGTCGCCGTAATGCAACAGGTGGCCCCGCAGCAGGCGATGCAGCGCCGACCCCCAAACCGGGTCTGAAGGCATGCGGCTCGCGTGCAGGTCTGGGGAAACCGCCGGGAGTTGCCCGTCGGGTTGCTGGCTCGTCTCGAGATCGGCGATCCACTTGTCGAGGAAGGTGGCGCTATCGAAGGCGGCAAGCTCATACTCGGCAACGGATGCCGTGTCCCCCGTCCAGGCGGCCTGCTCACGGGTGGGGCAGTCCTCCGGGACCCCGTGCACGTTGTTCAGGAGTGTTCGGGTGGCCATCGTGAGCAGGCGATCGATTGTGGGGCTGTCGGTCGAGATGAATCCGGCCGGTGCAAGGTCGGTGTGCATCGATGAGGCGGTGACGGTGATGATCGCGTCGTCGGGCAGTCCCCGAACCTCCAGGTAGCGGAAGCCGTGGTACACGAACCACGGCTCGTGCGTCTCGTCCGTCGCACCACTCGCGACGTATTCGACCAGCTGCCGCTCGCGGCCGTCGTCATATGGCATCGTGAGATTCGTCGTGTCGATATGACCCTGACCGTCGATGTGCTCGCCGTGCAGCACCTGGATGACCGTGCCTTCCGGCACGTTCTGGTGCACGACCAGCTTCGATCTGCCCGCGATGTTGGCGCCGACGTCGAACAATCGGGAACCGGTGGAGCGGGCTGTCTCGACGGGCGCGAAGGTGTCAACCGTGCGCAGGGGCGGGGTCGGGTCCGAGGTGACCTCGAGTGGCGGCGTCGCCGGTGACGCCGGCAGCGCCTTCGGTTCGAGGATGATCGGGGGCGCCAGCCGCGGCAATCCGGTCGCCGTTGCGCTCGCATCGTGCCGCTCGAGGTAGAAGGGCTCGTCGACGTCGAGCTCCGACGCGGTGACCTCGGAGTCCGCACCCGGGGCGACCCGAGTGACCCGGCCGTCCTCGTGCCAGATCAGCAGTTCGGCGAGCAGCCGGGGCTGCTCGCCGGTGCGAGCCCATTCCCCGAGTCCGGCGACGAACGCGAGCGTGTTCGCACCCCCGGTCTCGTCGGCCACCTCGATGTCGCTGGCCACCGTGAGCGATTCGGTGACGTCGTAGCTTCTGAAGAGAGCCCGCACGAAGTCCGTTCTCGTCGGGTCCATCCGGTCGGGGTTGACGACGGTTCCATTCACCCAGGCGCGCATGACCCCCTGGCCGGTGAGATACAGTCGTGCCCGCGCCACCGGCGCTTCGAGGCGGAAGCGGGTAACGATGCGCGAACGGTGGGGAACCGACAACCACTGCGCCTGCCAGTCGGAGAGGTCGAACGGGCCGGTCTCGAGGCTCGAGTCCGCCCATGGCGACCACCGACCGTCCTGCGCCTGCACCCGCACGCGCCAGTCGTAGGCGGAATGCGGCTCGAGGTCGCGACTGACGACGACTTCAGTGGCGTCCGATCTGATCGTTCCCGAGCTCCACATCGATCGGTTCGAGGTGTCATGTACTTCGACTTCGAACCCCACTGTGCCCTGAGGACCGAATTCGGCGTCGAGCTTCCAGGTCAGCCGGGGCCTCATCGACGACACCGTCGGCACCAGACTGTCGTCGTGACCCCGCTCTCCGGAGCGGCCATCGGCCCGCAGCGAAAGAGGAGCGCCGAGGGCTGCCTTGCGCTCCGCTGCAACCGTGCTGCTCGGTCGAATCATCGTCTGGTGTCTCCTCGCAGGTGCGGCACGCGGTGAAACGTATCACAGGCGCGAGCGAATCACGAGCGACCAAATTCCCGCAATAGCAGTGCCAACGGGTCATTAATCGATATGATTGGTCGACAGCGACGTCCACTCGATCGATGGCGTTGCGCGAACCGCGGGAGCGATGCATTTGGTCAGTATTCGAGATGTGGCGCAGCGCGCAGACGTGTCCATCGGCACGGTCTCCAAGTATCTGAACACTCCGCATCGAGTGGCGCCAGACACGAAGAAGCGCATCGGCAAGGCGATCCGCGACCTCGGCTTCGTGCGAAACGAGGCGGCCAGGCAACTCCGCGCCGGTGCGAGCAGAACCCTGGCGTTCGTGGCTCTGGAATTGAACAACCCGTTCTTCGGCGATGTCGCCGACGCGATGGAGCGGCGGGCAGCTCAGAACGGGCTCTTCCTGTTCATCGTGAGCAGCAACGGTGACCCTGAACGCGAGGGTCAGTACATCGAGATGTTCGTGCAGCAACGCGTCTACGGCGTGATCCTGGCTTCCGGCATGACCAGGGAGCGAGAGCTCGAGCTGCTGTTCACGCGCCGAATACCGACGGTGCTGGTCGATGCGTACGGCAGCTCGGATCGCTTCTCATCGACATCGGTCGATGACTTTCTCGGCGCAGAACGGGCTGTGACGCACCTGATCGAACAGGGCTGTCGCTCGATCGCCTTCGTCGGCGGTGAGATTCAGATTCACCAGATCAACGAGCGGTTGCGTGGAGCTCGCGCCGCCGTCGCGGCGCATCCGGGAGTCGACCTCGAGGTCATTCCGACGGTTGAGCGTTCTGTTCACGCCGGACTTGCCGCGGGCGAACAGCTGCTCGGCAGGGCGAGTAGGAACCGCCCAGACGGCATCTTCGCCGCAAACGACTCGCTTGCGATGGGAATCATGCAGGCGATCTCGGCAGGTTCCGACCTTCGCATTCCGGGGGATATCGCCGTCGTCGGTTACGACGACATCGACTTCGCCTCCTCGGCGGCCGTACCGCTCTCGACGGTTCGGAGACCGAGGGAGGTGTTCGGTCGGAGCGCCGTCGACCTCGTGAGGGACCAGGCGGATTCCACGGAAGCGCTACCCGTGCGCAGCATCGTGATCCAGCCGGAGCTCATCGTGCGGGCCAGTTCGAGGCGCAGCTGATCAGGTTCGTCTCGTTGTCGCCACCGAGAGTGCGGGTTCGCACGGTGAAACTGGCACGATGTGAAGCCGGCGGGAGCCGGCGGCTCAGAGCGCCCCGGTTGCCGCCGTCTCGATGACTCGGGGCGTGCCATCGAAGACGAGCAGCCGGTCGGCGAGCTTGTCGACGAAGAACCGGTCGTGGCTCACCACGACCACCGCGCCCGGGAAGTGCGTGAGCGCGCGCTCCATCACCTGCGTGCTCGTGATGTCGAGGTGGTTCGTCGGCTCATCGAGCACGATCACCGCGGCCCCCGAGAGCAGGCACTGCGCGATCGCGACCCGGGCGCGCTGACCGCCCGAGAGTGTGCCGATCTTCTGCTGCAGGTCGGCATCGGAGAACTGCAGCATCGCGAGGAACCGGTTCACGCTCTTCTTCGTCGCGGTGAACGCGAGCGAGTCGGGGTAGGCGTTCACTGCGTGCCCGACCGTGTCCTCGAGATCGAGCGACGCGTAGACCCGGTTGTACGAGACGAACCTCGCGCCCTTCGCCCAACGCACCGTCCCGGCATCCGCTTCGGTCTCACCGGTGAGCACGTCGAGCAGCGTCGACTTGCCCGAACCGTTGGAGCCGAGCACCGCGACCCGGTCGCCGCGCTGCAGGTCGAATGAGAGTCCCTCGAAGAGCGGCGTGCCGTTGAAGCCCTTCGAGAGCCCGGTCACGGTCAGCAGGTCGTTGCTGACCCGCAGCCCGTCGTAGATGCCCGTGATGATCTGGTCGATCGGGCGCGGCGCCTGCCGCTTCTTGATGTCTGCGAGCCGGCGGGCGACTGCGTTCGACGGATTGCGAGCAGCTTCGCGGCGTGCAGCGGATGCTGCCTGCTCGTAGGCCAGCAGCTCCTCTTCGTGCGCGAACTGGCGCTCGAGCATCTTCAACCTCGACTGCTTCGCGTGCACGTAGGCGGAGTAGTTGCCCTCGTACTCCTGCAGGCGATAGTTCTCGATCTCGACGATTCGGGTGACGACCCCGTCGAGGAACTGACGGTCGTGCGAGACCACGAGCACTGCGCCGGCGAAGCCGCCGAGCCACCCCTCGATCCAGCGCACCCCGTCGAGGTCGAGGAAGTTCGTCGGCTCGTCGAGCAGCAGCACGTCGGGCGCCTGCACGAGAATCTGCGCGAGCGCGGCGCGGTTGCGCCATCCGCCCGACAACCGGTCGACGGGAAGGTGCCGCCGCTCCTCGTCGAAACCGAGGCTCGTGAGCACGGTGTCGATCGTGTTCTCGTAGGTCCAGCCGCCGATCGCGTCCATGCGCTCGAACAGCTCGCCCTGCTCGGAGAGCAGGCGCGTCATCGCCGTGTCATCCATGGGCTCGGCGAGCTGCATGCCGATCGCGTCGAGCCGGGCCTGCGTCTCGTGCACGGCGGCGAAGTGGCCGCTCAACGTCTGCTGCACGCTCAGTTCGCCGTCGAGTTCGGAGAACTGCGAGAAGTACCCGATCGTGGTGCCGAGGGTGGCGTCGACGGTGCCGCCCGACGGCTGCTGCCGCCCGAGCACGAGCTCGAGGAACGTCGTCTTGCCTGTGCCGTTCTTGCCGATGAGCCCGACGCGATCGCCCTTCCGCAACTTGAGGAACGCCTCCCGCAAGACGGGTCGCCCGTCGAATTCCATGCTCACGTCGTTCAGGCGGATCAGGCTCACTGGGGTCCTTGCGTCGGGGCGGGGCGATGAGGGCGAGGTGGATGCCTCGAGCCGGCGCGTTCGAGATGGCACTGCCGCGCCGGGCGAGTCTACCTGCCGTCGATGGGGGGCGAGCCCGAGGGATCCACTGCTCGGTCGAGGTAACGCTCCACGCCATCGAGGATGCGCGCGAGACCGAAGTCGGCGCCGTCGAAGCTGCGGTCGACGAGCGCGCCGCTCACGAGTGTCGCGTGCAACGCGGGGAAACGCTCTGCCGTGACGAGTTCGCCCAACAGCCGCGCCTCGGCACGCACGACCTGCACGGGCGGCTCGCCGGTCTCCCCCGAGCGCTCCTCGTACCCCCGCTCCACCGCGGCGCGGAATCGTGCATGCCCCGTGACCTCGAGCACGACGGCGATGCGCTCCTGCCCGGTCAACCCCGTGCCGTCGAGCGCGGCGAGCCCGGCGTCGAACCAGGCGAGGTTGTTCGGAGTGCTCGTGATGCCCTGGATCGCGATGTCGAGCATCCACGGGTGGCTCCGATAGACCGCGATGGATGCCGCGGCGTGGGCCTCGAGCCCCGCCCGCCACCCCGTCGCGCGAGCCACGGAGTCGGGCGGCGAATCCATGGCCCGCTCCTGCAGGAGCACCACGAGCGTGTCTTTCGAACCGACGTAGCGGTAGAGCGACATCGCGGTCAGGCCGAGCTCCGAGGCGACCGAGGGCATGGTCACCGCATCGATGCCATCGGCGTCGGCGATGGCGAGTGCAGTGCCGAGCACTTGGTCGAGGGTGAACTCGCGCTTCGGACCGCGCTGGGACGCCGGCACCCTGCCCCAGGCGAGGGCGAGTTCCGCCGGAAGGTCGGGGACCTCCGAGTCGTCAGCCACGGCACCCTCCTCGATTCGGCCCGCTCCAGCTTAGGCGCGGCGTCGGGGCCGGTATCGGTATCGCCCCGGCCCCGGCCTCACTCAGGCCGCAGACCAGCCACCGTCGGAGGCGAGGATGACGCCGTTGATGTTCGCAGCGGCGTCGCTGGCGAGCCACGCGACCGTGCCGGCGATCTGCTCGGCGGTGGCCGGCGGCGACATCGTCGCCTGCATGATCGGGCCGACCCGACCGGGGCCGTACTCGGACTTCAGCGACATGTCGAGACCCGTCACGACGGCGCCCGGCGCCACGGCGTTGGTGCGGATTCCCTGCGGCCCGTACATGACGGCGCAGCTCTTGGTGAGTCCGGCGACTGCATGCTTCGAGGCCGTGTACGCGGCGCCGCCGACCGAGCCGCGGAACGCGGCCTCCGAGGCGATGTTCACGATCACGCCCGACCCGCGCTGGCGCATCAGAGGGATGGCAGCGCGGGTCGTGCGCATCACCGCGGTGACATTGATGTCGAAGATGCGTTGCCAGGTGGCGTCGTCGACCTCGTCGGCCGGCACGACGCCGTCCATGACGCCGGCGATGTTGGCGAGCACGTCGATCCTGCCCGCTGCGGCTTCGACGAGCTCTCGCACGGTCGCCTCCTGCGTGATATCGCCGGTGACGATGCGCACGTCGTACTCGCTCAGGTCGGCGGCGAGGTCGCGCAGGGGGTCGGCGGCGACATCGGTCGCGACGACCGTCGCGCCTTCACGCGCGAGGATCTGCGCTGTGGCCCAGCCGATGCCGGAGCCGGCTCCGGTCACGATGGCGGTTCGGTCGGTGAAGCGGGCAGTGCTGCGGTCGGTCATGGTGTCCTCAGGGTCGGTGGCTGTTTCTCGTACTGTCGTAAACAGTATATGCACATACTAGTTACTCAACGAATTCGCCGATTCTGGAGCCCGCGCCTCTCGGCGCTCGACACTGAGATCGCCCGCGGCAAACGCAACCGACGTCAGCGGCAGAAAGAGAACGAGGAGGAACTGCAATGAGCGACTACACGACCGAGGCCGACCGGCTTCACCGCCACGTGGGAATTCGGCGGCGGAACGAGCGAGCTGAGCGTCGCACTCGCGCCCGAAGGCACCTCGCGTTCGACACCGACGCGCCCCTCGAGACCACCGAATGGGCGACGTCCGCCGACGGGCGCGCCTTCATCCGCGCCTCCGCGACGGCGTGGGGTGATGCGGCGATCGCCGCCGGGGAGCAGCACGACGGCGTTGCTCGCCGCTGCAGTCAGTCGACGAAGGCGACCGCTCGGGCCGGCGCGCCGTCGCCCGCGAGCCGCAACGGGAACACTCCGATGCGCACGCGCGACGGAAGCCCGTCGAGGCCGGTGAGGTTCTCGACGATGAGCCCGTCGCCGCCGAGCACGACCTCGTGCACCGGGAACTCGGTCGTGCCGGCGGCATCGGTGGGATCGGGGCTCAGGGTGTCGACGCCGAGCACGTGCATGCCCCGTTCGACGAGCAGGCGCGCCGCGTCGACGCCGAGCGCCGGATGTCGCAGCGCGCGGGCCGTGCCGAAGTGCCGCGCCCACCCGGTGTCGACGACGACGATCGACGGCACCCGTTCAGGCAGTTCGCCGAGCTCGTCGACGCCGATCGTCGCCCGGTCGGCGAGCCCCGGCACGTGGATCACGAGCGCGTCGCCGACGAGCTCCTCGAGCGCGACCAGGTCCATCGTCCGCCCACCAGCCACGGTGTGGGCGGGCGCGTCGACGTGCGTTCCGGTGTGCGACCCGAGGTGGAGCGACATGACGGCGGCGCCGTCGCGCTCCAGCTTCAGCGCAGGCGAGAGCTCGACCGAAGGGTCGCCCGGATACACCTGCATGCCGGTGCGCAGCCGATGGCTCAGGTCACGCATGCGGTGCGGGCTCCGTCGTGGCATCCGCCAAGTGCTCGCTCCTCGCCGGCTGCGTCGACGAACGCTCGCGCAGCGACACCAGCAGGTAGAGCACGAACGTGATCACGAATGCCGGGATCGTCGCACCGACCGGCGTCGGCCACACGTACGTGAAGACGTACGCCGCGACCGCGCCGATGAGCCACACGACCACCGCGGCCCAGTTCACACCCGCGAGGTACCAGTACCGGCCGTCGCGGGCGCGCAGGATGTCGGGGGTGTAGGCGCCGCGTTTCACGATGTAGTAGTCGGCGATCATGATCGCGAACACTGGTGCGAAGAGCGCGCCGATCGTGACGAGGAAGGTCGTGAACTGGCCCAGCAGGCCGAACCAGGTCGACCCGACGATCGAGATGACGCCCACGATGAGCGCGGTCGGCAGGAACTTCAGCTTCTTGCCGCCCGGCACGGCGTTCACGATCGTCGTGACCATGCCGTAGACGACCATCGTGTTCGTGGCCATGACCGACAGGAAGATCACGACCGCCAGCGGAGCGCCGAACGGTTCGACGATCGTCACCGGGTCGAACGGGATGGCCTCGCCGCCCGAGAGCACGACGTAGCCGATCGCGGTGGCACCGACGGTCATCGAGATGACCGTCGAGAGCGTGTAGCCGACCCCCGAGCCGACGATGCCGGCCCTGCTCGATTTCGCGAAGCGGTTGAAGTCGGCCGAGAGCACCGTCCACGAGATCGCCGTGGCGATGACGACGTCGAGCACGAGGATCGGGGTGTAGCCGATCGACTGGTCGGCCGGAATCGCGAGGAACTCCGCCGGCGCGTAGGTTGTGAACGCGACCACGAAGATGTAGGCGATGATGCCGAGGATGAGCACGGCGAGCCACGGTTCGACGCGGGCGATGCCCGTGTGGCCGAAGATCGCGAGGATCACGACGAGGGTCTGGCAGAGCACCGCGAACATGATCGGGCTCGAGAAGCCGGTGACGGATGCCACGAGGAAGTCGAGCGCGATGCCGGCGAGCATCGCCTGCACCCAGCTCCAGCCCATGAGGATGATGACGTTCGCGGCCACCGGCAGGAGGCTGCCGCGCGTGCCGAACGGCCCGCGGGTGAGCGCCATCGTCGGCATGCCGGTGCGCGTGCCGATGTTGCCGACGGTCACGAGCACCGCGGCGCCGAGAATCGTGCCGACGATGATCAGCATGATGACGAGGCCGTAGTCGACGCCGGGCACGAACAGCGTGCCGGTGAGCAGGGTCGTCACCACGAGGTTCGCGGCGAGCCAGATCATGCCGATGCGAGGCAGCGACAGGGTGCCGCGCACGGGGCCGGCATCATCGGAGTGTTCCTCGAGGTAGTGCTCGAGTCGGGAGTAGAGCGACATTGCCAGGTCTCCTCGGTGAGTGGTGGGTCGGGTTCGGGTGGTGGTCAGGACGCGTCGGCCGTGTCGGGCATCGGCGAGAGGTGCTCGTGCACGGCGACGAGGCGCGGCGATGCGGCATCCGTCGCCCCCTCGGCGCGGAAGACGATGGTTTCGCGCTCGCGGTAGGACTCGGTGCCCTCGCCGGTGTCGACGGTCGTCGCGACCGAGTGCGTGAACACCGCGCCGCCGGGGAACGTCTGCACGAGCGGGTCGCTCGACGCGCACGAGACGACGCGCCAGCCACCGTCGACCCAGCCCGCCCAGAGCCGCTCGTAGGCGGCCCGGTCGGCGAGCCGCTCAGGCTCCGTGTGGAAGAGGAAGCTCGCGTCGGGGGCGAAGGCTGCGAAGTAGCGCTCGCCGTCGGTCGCGGCGAAGGCGTCGACGATCTCGGATGCCGCCGCCAGCACCTCCTCGCGACTCGGTTCGGACTGCTCGGTCATCGGTGGGGCTCCTTCGCCTCGGGTTCTTCGGTCGTGTCGGGTGTGATGGCGGGTTCGTTGGGGCCGCGGAGGCTATGCGCGTGGCGCCATGGCGCTGATGAGCTCGTAGGCGACGTGGCTCGCCGCGACGGCGGTGAGCTGGGCGTGGTCGTAGGCGGGCGCGACCTCGACGACGTCGGCGCCGACGATGTTGCGGTCGGCGAGTGAGCGGATCATGCGCAGCAGTTCGCGGCTCGTCAGCCCGCCGGCCTCGGGAGTGCCGGTGCCCGGGGCGTGCGCGGGGTCGAGCACATCGATGTCGATCGAGATGTAGAGCGGCGCCTCGCCGATGCGGGCGCGCATGCGGTCGATCGCCGCGGCGAGTCCGTGCTCTTCGAGGTACTCGCTCGTGATGATCGAGAAGCCCAGGCGCTCGTCGTCTTCGAGGTCGCTCTTCGCGTAGAGCGGGCCGCGGATGCCGACGTGCATGCTCGCAGTGAGATCGATGAGGCCCTCCTCCGACGCGCGGCGGAATGGCGTGCCGTGCGTGGTCGGGGCACCGAAGTAGGTGTCCCAGGTGTCAAGGTGCGCGTCGAAGTGCAGCACTGCGACGGGGCCGTGCTTCGCGTGCACTGCGCGCAGCAGCGGCAGCGCGATGGTGTGGTCGCCGCCGATCGCCACGAGCTTGTCGGTGTGCTCGGCGAGCTCCCTCGCGCCCGCCTCGATCTGGCTCACGGCCTCGGCGATATCGAAGGGATTGGCGACGATGTCGCCGGCGTCGGCCACTTGCTGCGCGCCGAACGGGAAGACGTCTTGCGCGGGGTTGTAGGGGCGAAGAAGGCGCGAGGCCTCGCGCACGTGGGCCGGGCCGAACCGGGCCCCTGGGCGGTAGCTCACGCCGCTGTCGAAGGGTACGCCCGCGATCGCGACGTGGGCTCGATCGACCTCGTCGAGGCGCGGGAGGCGTGCGAAGGTCGCGATGCCGGCGAAGCGCGGCACGACGCTCGCGTCGACCGGGCCGCGGATACCGCCGTCGTGCGGTTCTTCGGGAGAGAGTTGCATATTACGAAACTTCCAGTACTCTTGAGGAAACTTGCGGCCACTGTATGCCGCATTCGCCGTCGCCGTCAAGGGAAGATCCACGATGCGTCCCATCCACCCCAGTGCCGACGCGATCGGCACGCCGATCGGCGCGAAGCTGCGCAGCACTCGCATCGCACAGGGGCTCACGCTCGCCCAGATCGCCGAATCGAGCGGACTCAGCAAGGGATTCCTCAGCCGCGTCGAACGCGACGAGACCTCGCCGAGCGTCGCCACCCTCGTGCAGCTCTGCCAAGTGCTCTCGCTGCCTGTCGGCGCGCTCTTCGCCGAGCCCGAGATCCAGCGCATTACGCACGCCGACGCGCCGCACATCAACCTCGGCGGCGTCGACGTCAGCGAACGCCTCATGTCGCCGCGCGGCGAATCGCGAGTGCAGCTCATCCGCTCCGCCCTCGAACCCGGCGCACACGGAGGGCACGAGCTCTACACCGTGAACTGCGACGTCGAGGTGCTCCACGTCATTGCCGGAGCGGTCACCGTGCGATTCGCCGACCGCTCCGTGCGACTCGAGACCGGTGACGCGCTGACGTTCCCGGGCAGGGAGCCGCACACCTGGCACGCGGAGGATGCCGCGTCGGCCGAGGTCTGCTGGATTCTCGCACCCGCCCCCTGGAGTGGCTCGGCCTGAGCTCCCGCCGCGAACCTCGATGCGTCAGGTGGACGCCCCCCGAGACGTGGGCCGCGCCGGAACCAGCTGCAGACCGACCGTCGAATTCATCCGCCGAACAGCACCGGGTGTCGCACCGTGGCGACGCTTGAACGCTCGACTGAATGCGGCCTCCGAGGAGTAGCCGACCCGACTCGAGATCGATGCGATCGGATCGGTCGTGCGGGTGAGTTCCGAATGCGCCTGCTGCAGTCGCCAATCGGCGAGATAGCGCATCGGTGGTTCTCCGACGAGGGTCGTGAACCGCTCGGCGAAGGCCGAGCGCGACATGTTGGCCTGCCGCGCGAGTTCCACGAGGGTCCAGTCGTGATCCGGTCGGGCGTGCATGCGACCGAGGGCACGCCCGACCTGCGGATCGCGAAGGGCTGCGAGCCAGCCGCTCGCCGTCGTCTCGGTGTTGCGCAACCACCAGCGCAGCACCTGGATGACGAGCACGTCTGCCAGCCTCGTCATCACTGCCTCCCCGCCGGGCTGGATGTCCTCCGCCTCTCGCGCGAGCATTCGCAGGACGGCCTGGAACGAGCCCGACTCGGTGTCGTCCCAGGAGTCGACGCGAATGAGACCCGGCAGCTCCTCGATCAGGCGGGCGGTGAGCGGGGCGTCGACCTGCATCGCGGCGTAGGCGATCTGAGTGCGATCCCCGCCACCACCGAACCGCATGTGCTCGTACGTCTCGCTGACCTGCTCCACCGGGATATCGAACAGCGGCGTGCTCGAGGCATCCGCTGCGCTCAGGATTCGGTGAGGCACTGCCCTGGTGATGAGCGCCGCACTTCCGGCCTCGAGCGCGTGCCGCTCACCCCCGATCTCAAGGATGCATCGCCCGGCGAGCACGACCGGAAGCATCATGTGCCCATCGAGTGCAGGAAACTCCACACCCCATGGTGCGGAGAGTTCGGCGCGGCAGTAGAGCGCGCCGGTGAACCGAAGGAGATGCAGTCCGTCGCCGAGCTGATCGCCTGCGCCGGGATTACGGGGATTGACCATGCGTCCACACTGGCATGCCGAACAGCCAGAAATCCCAGTTCATGGACGATCAGCATAGAAGTACGAACTTCCGGCGATTGTACGTCCGCGTCGCTGGGGCGAGAGTGGACGACAAGACAACGAAGAGGAGTTCCACCATGACCCCGACCATCGCCGTGATCGGCGCCACCGGAAAGACCGGTCGCCGCATCGCACCCCTGCTCGACGCACAAGGACACGCAGTGCGCCGCCTCGCCCGCAACACCAGCCCGGCCTTCGACTGGGAGCGCCCGGAGGGATGGGCGGCGGCACTCCGCGACGTCGATCGGCTGTACGTCGCCTACGTGCCCGATCTCGCGGCGCCCGGATCGGAACTCGCCATCACCCGCCTCATCGAGGTCGCACGCGACGCCGGCGTACGACGCATCGTGCTGCTCTCGGGCCGCGGCGAAGACGGCGCACGCCGGTGCGAAGACATCCTGTTCGCCTCGGGCATTCCGGCGACGGTCGTGCGTGCGAGCTGGTTCATCCAGAACTTCACCGAAGGCGCACTGAGCGACGCGGTGGGAACCGGAGTGCTCGCGCTTGCGGCAGGGGGTGTGCGCGAGCCGTTCATCGACGTCGACGACATCGCCGAGGTGGCCGTGGAAGCGCTCACCGGCGAGGGCCACGAAGGCCGCGTCTACGAGGTGACGGGTCCGCAGTCGCTCACGCTCACGGAGGTGGCGGCACTGTTGTCCGAGATCAGCGGACGCGAGGTCGGCTACATTCCCATGGGATTCGACGACTTCCATGCCGCCGTCGCCTCCGAGCAGGGGCCGGAGGTCGCGACGCTGCTCACCGAGCTGTGCCGTGAGGTGTTCGACGGTCGCAACGAGAGCACCACCGAAGGTGTCGCCGAAGCGCTCGGCCGCAGCCCCCGCGACGTGCGCGCAGTGCTCACCGAGGCGGCCTCGGCGGGAGCCTGGGCATGAGGCCCCGCATGATTCACCGAATCGTACTGCTCCTCGCAGGTCTCACGCTGGTCGCCATCGGAGCCGGTGCGGCGTTCGCGCCCGACGCGTTCTACAGCGGCTACGGCATCGGGCTCGACGGCGACGCCGACCTGAAGAGCGAGCTGCGCTCCGCCGGACTGGCGCTGTTCCTGCTCGGTGCGACCGTGATCGCGGGGGCGTTCGTGACGCGGCTGACGACGGCCGCCGCGCTCATCGGTGCGATCGTACTGCTCGCGTATGCCGGCGGCCGGCTCCTCTCTTGGGCGATCGACGGCACTCCGTCGGCGGCACTGGCCCTCGCGGGTGCCGTGGAACTCGTGCTCGGCGCCGCCTGCGTCTGGGTGCTGATGCGACGACGCCCGGTGAACGACCACGGGTAGATCCGGCCGCGGGGAGAGTCTGCGGACGCGCCGCTGCGGCTGGGGCGGCGCGTCCGCTCATGCTCGCGCGTTTCGGGTGCGCCTGCTCATCGATCGCGCACGGCCACGTGACGGGTCGGCGTGAATCGGTGGTCCGGGAGTAGCCGACCCTCGTCGGCTTCAGGCGAGACTATGCCGTTGCCGTCGGCACCGTTGCCGTCGGCAACGTGGCCGGCTTCGCGTGCGCGAGCGCCCAGTCGAGGGCGTAGTCGGCGACCTCTTCCCAGCCCGGCTCGGCGCAGATCCAGTGCGATCGGCCCGGGAATTCGTGGTACTCGGTGAGGGCCGGCGACTTGTCGTAGTGCTTCGCGTTCGACTTGTTCACCGACGGTGGCATGATGTGATCCTTCTCCCCGCCGATGAAGAGCAGCGGCGCCCGGTCGGCCGAGTAGTCGACCCAGGTCTCCTGCTTGCCGGGCTTGAAGTTCGCGATGAGCCCGTACGCCCACACCCAGTTACCCGGAGCCGCAATGGCGAATTCCTGCCACACAGCGTCGGAGTCCTCACGCGAGAGCGTGTTCGCGAACGCGTAGTGGAACTCCTCGGGCGTGAATGCGACCGCTTTGTGGATGTTCGCCGGGTTCTTGAGTGCCGGGAAGAGCGACTTCACCTGCGACAGCGGGTTCACCCGCACACCCTCGGTCGGCGCCGCGTCGACCACGACGGCGGAGGCCCCGAGCCCGCGCGCGAGCAGCAGCTGCGTGAGCGTGCCGCCGAACGAGTGGCCCATGATGATGGGCGGCTTGGGCAGGGCTTCGATCTGCGCGGCGATGTGGTCGACGGTCTCGGGCACGGTGAGCTTCGCGATGAGGTCGGGATTCTCGCGAAGCCCCTCGACCTCGATCTCGAAGCCCGGGTAGCCGGGCGTGAGCACGGTGAAGCCCCTCGCCTCGAAGTGCTCCTTCCATCCCCGCCAGCTGCGCGGTGTCATCCACAGGCCGTGCACGAGCACGACGGTATCGGGGGCGGCGGGGTCGGCGGGGGCGGCCTGGTCGGTCATGATGCGTCCTTTCAAGGGGATCCGGAATGAGTCATCCGGCATCTGGAATGGAATCTGAAACCTGGAACTCAGGATTCGATGAACGCGAGCAGGTCGGCGTGCAACCGATCGCGTTCCGTGTCGGGCAGTCCATGCGCACCGTTCTCGTACACGGTGAGGGTCGCACCGGCGATCGCCGCCGCCGAGCGCTTGCCGCCGACCTCGAACGGCACGATCTGGTCGTCGGAGCCGTGGATCACGAGCGTCGGCACGTCGACCTTGGCGAGATCGGGACGGAAGTCGGTGGCCGAGAACGCCGCGATGCACTCGTACGCACCACGGTGGCCCGATGCCATGCTCTGCAGCCAGAACGCGTCGCGCACGCCCTGCGAGATGTCGTTGTTGCGGTTGTTCCCGAAGAAGGGCCCGTCGGCGAGGTCTCGGTACAGCTGTGAGCGATCGGATGCCTCTCCAGCGCGAATCCCGTCGAACACCTCGATCGGCAACCCAGCGGGGTTGTCGGCGGTGGCCAGCATGAGCGGCGGCACCGCCGAGATGAGCACGAGCTTCGCGACGCGGCCGCTGCCGTGCCGGCCGAGGTAGCGCACGATCTCGCCGCCGCCGGTCGAGTGCCCCACGAGGGTGAGGTCGGTGAGGTCGAGGTGTTCGATGAGGCCTGCGAGGTCGTCGGCATACGTGTCCATCTCGTTGCCGTTCCACGTCTGGCTCGACCGACCGTGGCCGCGCCGGTCGTGGGCGATCGCCCGGTGGCCGTGCTCGGCCAGGAAGCGAGCGGCGGCATCCCAGGCATCCGCATTCAGCGGCCAGCCGTGGCTGAGAATCACGGGCGTACCATCGCCGCCCCAGTCCTTGTAGAAGATCTGTGTACCGTCGTCGGTCGTGATGTAGGGCATGGCGCCTCCCGAGTGCGTCTGGGTTCGCGGATGCTTCGATGCTGGCCCGTCTGCACCCAGCTCGAACCACGTGAGACTCGTAGTCGTCACCTCACCGGCCGTGCGGTTCAGTCCGTGTGGTACTGCTCCGACAGCTGACGCCGGGAGGTGACGCCGAGTTTCCGGAACACCTTGCGCAGGTGGTAGTCGACCGTGTTCACGCTGATGAAGAGTGCCGCCCCGATCTCGGCGTTCGTCTGGCCGACCGCCGCCAAGCGGGCGATCGTGGCCTCCTGCGCGGTGAGTTCCTCGGCCTCGCCCGGCACATGGCGCGCCACGTGCTCGCCCGTCGCCTCGAGTTCGCGTCGCGCGCGACCGGCGAACACCGGGGCACCGACACGCTCGAAGATCGCGAGAGCGAGGCGCAGTTGCTCACGCGCCTCTCGCCTGCGCTTCGCGCGGCGCAGCCATTCGCCGTAAACGAGATGTGCTCGGCCGAGGTCGCCGAGCACGGTCGACTGCCCGAGGTGCTCGATCGCCTGACGGTACAGCTCCTCAGCGACGTCGTCAGGCGCGAGTAATGCGGAGCTCCGCGCCGAGACGCCTCGGATCCACGGCGTACCGCTGACTGCGGCGAACTCGGCGAGCCGATCGGCCGCCGCACGCACCTCGTCGGGATGACCGCTGCGCACGCCCGCCTCGACGTACTCGGGCAACTGCTGGTACGTCACCTGCAGGAACGGGCGCTCGACCATCGGCCGCAGCCGTTCGAATGCGTCGCGGGCGTGGCCCTCGGCGAGCGCCCTGATGCTCAGGCCCGTCATCGCGATCGTCCACGCGCCGGCGAACCCGATGGCGAGCGTTGCCTCTGCGATCAACTCCACTTGCGTGGTCGGGGCCCCCGCCCACGCGAGATACGACGCGTTCACGACCTGCTCCGCGTCGTAGCCGATGGCGCGGCGCAGCTCGCGGATCTGCTCGACGTACCGACCGGATGCCCCGGGGTCACCGCGCACGAGTTCGACGAGGCTCAGCAGCCACAGTGTCGTGTCGAGCACTCGAAGTGCGCCCGCGTCCCGCGCTGCACCGGCCGTGCGTTCGAGGATCTCGATGGAGCTGCGTTCATCCCATAACGCCATCGTGAGGGCGATACTGAAGTGCCCGAGATCGAGGAGCGTCGCGTCATCCGCGCCCAGCAGCATCTCGATGGCCGAGCGCATCTCGGGCACGGCCTCGTCGTACGGAAGCTGGATGTGTGCGCCGAGCGCCCGCAGTGCGATCGATCTGGGTCCGGTTGCGACTGCGGCACCGCGAGCGAGGCGGTGCCCGAGCTCCTGCAGGGTGGCGCCCTCGGTCGCCCACTCCGAATTGAGCACCGACTCGAACGCGCGCAGCAGGCTGCGCTGCTCCAGTTCCGGTGCGGCACCATGGAACAGATCGGCCGCGCGCAACATCGTCGCCGTGCCCGCGATGATGCCGGGCGGGTCGGCGAGGAACCGCGCGAGCAGCGCACGAAGTACGAGTGTTCTGCCGCGGTCGACCGGGTCGAGCGTCGCGGGGTCGATTCGGTCCAGCAGTTCGAGCGCGAGCTGTGCCGCGCCCGCGTCGGCTGCCGCTTCAGCCGCCGCTACGAGCCTGCCGGCGCGCACCGATCCTGCCGGCGTAAGTTCCGCGGAACGGGCGAGCAGTCGCGCCCGCGACGCGGTGCCGCCGCGGCCGCCTGCGGCATCCGCCACCCGCTCCATGCGATCGGCAACCGCCGCATCGGTGCCGATGGTCGCGGCGGCGGCGTGCCACACGGCGATATCGGCGCGCTGGAGTTCATCGGCGGCATCGCGGAGAACCTCGTGCACTCGCCGACGCACGGCCGCCGGCATTCCGTTGTACACCGCCGCTCGAACAAGCGGATGCCGGAAGCTCACGGTGTCGCGCACTGCGACGAGGCGCGTGTGCTCCGCCTCGGTTGCGGCACCGTCGGGAAGTCCGAGTCGTGCCGCGGCCTCGGCGATCAGCCCGCCGTCGCCGGTGGACTCGGCCGCGGCGACCCGCAGCCACAACTGCGCGCCTGGAGCGATCTCCTCGATCTCTCTGAGGTAGTGCGTCTCGAGCCGGAGGCCGATCGGTACCGGCTCGAGAGCGAGCGACGAGTCGGTGAGCTGGCGCGACGTGAACTCACGAGCGAGGTCGATGAGGGCGAGCGGATTGCCGCCCGTCTCTTCGGCGATCTGCGTCGCGAGGAATGGGTCGACCGGCGTACGCGCCGAACGATTCAGCAGTTGCACCGCCGATGCGCGATCGAGGCCGTCGAGAGCGACGGTGGCCACGCCCGCCGCCGCGATGTCGACCCGCGACTCGGGGCGCGCACCGAGCAGCAGCGCAACCGACTCGGCCTTCAGTCGGCGGCCGACGAAGGCGAGCACCTCGAGCGACTCGGCATCGACGAGGTGCGCGTCGTCGACGACGCACACGAGCGGCTCGGTCTCACCTGCCACCGCGAGAAGCGACAACATTCCGAGACCGACGAGGTATCGGTCGGGCGGCGGCCCGTCGTCGAGCCCTGCCGCGATTCGGAGCGCTGCGGCCTGCCGCCGCGGCAGCACTGGCAGGTGCTCGGCGAACGGCGAGCCGATGCGCTGCAGGGTCGCATACGGCAGGGCAGACTCGGCTTCGTATCCATCGGAGCGCACGACTCGAACACCCCGCAGCCCTCGAGTTCCCTCGTCGAGGAGCGCCGACTTACCGATGCCCGGATCGCCCCGGAACAGCAGGGCGCCGCCACGCCCGTTGCGGGCACCACCCACCACCGCGCTCAGGCGATCGAGTTCGCTGGCGCGGCCGAGGAGAGCGGGCGTTGGGGCGTCGATGGATTCACCGTAGTGGCGGTGGCGCGTGCCGCGCCAGCAGTGGCGAGTCAGCGGCCGACACCGCCCGGTATTTCGACGCGTCCGGAAGAACCACCGCGCCCGCTGTGTTGTCTTTGAGCATGAGAGCGATCGTGTATTCGCAGTCCGGTGATTCATCCGTATTGAACCTGGTGGAGCGCGAACTCCTCGAGCCCGGCGCGGGTGAGGTGCGAGTGCGGATCGTGGTGTCGGGCGTGAACCCCACCGATTGGAAGGCGCGTGCCGGCGGGCGGCCGGGCAGGCCCACCCCGTTCCCCGAGGTCGTCCCCGATCAGGATGGCGCGGGCGTCGTCGATGCGGTCGGCCCCGGCGTGAGTGGCCTCGAGGTCGGCGATCGGGTGTGGCTGTTCCTCGCCGCCCACGAGCGGCCGACCGGCACAGCCCAGGAGGTCACGGTAGTGCCGGCAGAGCGGGTCGTGCCCCTTCCGGATGCCGCGAGCTTCGACATCGGCGCGAGCCTCGGCATTCCCGCGATGACCGCGCACCGTGCCCTCACGGTCGCCGAGGGCGGCCCGTCGCGACTCGGCCCCGGAGCCCTCGACGGTCGCACCGTGCTCGTCGCCGGTGGGGCCGGTGCCGTCGGCCATGCGGCGATCCAGCTCGCCCGCTGGTCGGGTGCGCGAGTCATCACGACCGTGAGCTCGCCCGAGAAGGCAGCACTCGCGACGGCAGCGGGCGCGCACCACGTGGTGAACTACCGGGCGGGCGACACGACCCGTGCCATTCGCGCGATCGCTCCCGACGGCGTCGACATCGTCGTCGAGGTCTCGCCGGCCCGCAACGCCCAGCTCAACTCGAGCGTCATCGCCAACCACGGCACGATCGCCGTGTACGCCACTGACGGCGGCAGCGAGATGGTGCTCGACGTGCGTTTCCACTTCTCGCTGAACGTGCGGTACCAGTTCCTGCTGCTCTACACCGTCGGCGCCGAGCCCCTCGCGGCCGCCGCCGAGGACATCGGGCGAGCGCTCGCCGACGGCGCGCTCGACGTCGGCGAGGCATCCGGACTCCCCGTCACGCGCTTCCCGCTGGAGCGTACCGCCGAGGCGCACGATGCGGTGGAGGCGGGCACCGTGGGCAAGGTGCTCATCGACGTGGCATCGCCGACCGATCGAACTGAGGACTAACTCAATCCCAGGTATGCCTCGATCACCCGTTCGTCTGAGAGCAGGTCGCGCGCCGGACCGGAATGCGTGACCTCACCCGTTTCGAGCACGTAGCCGACATCGGCCGCGGCGAGCGCGCGTCGCGCGTTCTGCTCCACGAGAACGACGGTCGTGCCGGCGTCGCGAATCTCGGCGATCACGGTGAAGACCTGATCGACGATCTTCGGGGCAAGCCCCATCGACGGTTCGTCGAGCAGCAGCACCTCGGGCTCGGCGATGAGCGCCCGTGCAATCGCGAGCATCTGCTGTTCGCCGCCCGAGAGCGCGCCGGCATGCAGCCTGCGACGCTCCCGGAGGATCGGAAAGCGTTCATACACCCGAGCAATGCTGTCGTGCATCGTTCGACCGCGGTGCCAGCCGCCGAGGCTGAGATTCTCGTCCACCGTCAGCGTGCCGAGAATCTCGCGGCCCTCGGGCACCTGCACGAGCCCAGCCTTGACGAGACGGTGGGCGGGCCACCGCGTGACATCCGCACCGTTGAAGCGAACCACGCCGCTTCGCGGGCGCACGAGACCGGAGATCGCGCCCAGGATCGATGTCTTGCCGGCGCCGTTCGCACCGACGAGCGTGACAAGGGCGCCGCGCTCGACGTCGAACGAGACGTCGCGCACCGCGTCCACGCGTCCGTAGCTCACATGCAGGCCTTCGATGCTGAGGATCGGAGCGCTCATCGTGTCTCCCCCGTTCCGCCTTCGTCGTCATGGGTCGTCGGGTCGACGGCCACCTCCGCGACCACCTCGGCGAGCTCCTCTGCGGCGAATTCGGCTGTCGCGTCGCCGTCGGCTCCGAGATAGGCCTCCAGCACACGCGGGTCGCGCGCGACCTCGGCCGGGGTCCCCTGCGCGATGACCTCGCCGAAGTCGAGCACCATGATTCGATCGCACGTAGCGAGCATCATCCGCACGTTGTGCTCGATGATGAGCACCGCAACGCCGTCGGCTGCCAGCGAACGGATCAGCTCGGAGAGGCGCTCCGCCTCCACCTGGTTCATGCCCGCGGCCGGCTCGTCGAGCACGAGCATCGTGGGATGCGAGGCGAGGGCACGGGCGATCTCCAGCCGACGCTGGTCGCCGTACGACAGGTCACCGGCGGCCGTCGCCGCCTTGTCGCCGAGGCCGACACGGATCAACTGAGCGGATGCCACGGCCGCCGCCTGCCGTTCGAACCTGCGGGCCGACGGGAGGAAGATCAGCCTCCTGAGCAGCGTGTCACGACTGATGCGGTAACCGCCGACGAGCACATTGTCGAGTGCCGAGAGCCGGTCGAAGAGCTTGACCTGCTGGAACGTGCGTGCCACGCCCGCTCGCGCGATTCGGTGCGCCCGCGTCTTGGCGGTGAGCTCGATGCCCAGCACATTGCCCGACCCCGTCGACGGAACGGTCACACCGGTGACCATGTTCACGAGCGTCGTCTTGCCGGCTCCGTTGGGCCCGATCAGGCCGAGCACTTCTGCGCCGGTGAGGGTGAGGTCGACGTCGTGGACGGCTCTCACCCCGCCGTACGATTTGCCGAGACCGTGCAGGCGCATGATCTCCGTGCCTGCCGGCGGAAGCGGGGCGAGTTGCGGCATCGACGCAGGGTCGCTGACGAGCCGGCTCGACGACCTCCACCTTCGCGGGATCAGCCCCGAGAGTCCGCCGGGCAGGAACAGGATGACGACGAGGAGCAGTACTCCCGACATGACCGGTCGTATCCATCCCGCGTCGATGCCGAGACTGCGCTGGAGTTCGGGGAGTGCGGAGAGGAAGATCGAGCCGAGGAGCGGCCCGATGAAGAGCGTCGTTCCGCCGACCACGGCCGTGACCAGGCCGTCGACCGCGGCGGGGAACGAGAACTCGTTCGGGTCGGCGAACCTTGTGAAATGCGTGAAGAGCACCCCGTACAGGCCCGCGACCGCGCCCGCGATGACGAACGAGGCCATTCGATATCGGGTCACATTGATGCCCATGGTGGCCGCAGCGAGCTCGTCTTCACGGATCGCCGCGAACGCGCGCCCCATGCGCGAGCCCGACAGACGCCAGAACCAGAAGCCGACGAGCGCGAGTGCGATCCACGCCGTCTCGGGGCCGACGAGCTTCGGGAAGCTCATGCCCTGTGCGCCGTTCGTCCACGACTGGTTGATCAGGAAGATCCGCACCATCTCGCCGAAGGCGAGCGTCGCGATGGCCAGGAACACTCCGCGCAGTCGCATGACGGGCAACCCGATGATGAACGCTGCGATGACGCCGACCGCCATTCCGAACACGACCCCGACGGCCAGCGGCGGGATGACACCGAACAACGGTTCGGTCGGCACGACGAGGCTCGAAGTGAACGCCGCGAGTGATGCGAGGCCGAGTTGCGCGAGGCTCAACTGGCCGGCGATGAGCACCGCGTAGAAGCTGAAGGCGAGGATCGCCGTCAAAGCGATGAAGGTGAGCAGCGACGAGTACTCGAACATGTCTAGACCTCACGCACCTTGCGCGCTCCGAAGATGCCTTGCGGCCTGATGATGAGGATCAGGAAGAGCAACCCGAATGCGACCATGTCGCGCCACGAGCTGCCGACGGTGTTGACCGCGTACACCTCAGCGAGTCCGAGGACGAGGCCGCCGACGAGGGCGCCGGGCAGTGATCCCAGCCCGCCCACGATGATCACGGCGAGGGCTTTGAGTTCGACCGCATGCCCGATGCCGAGGTTGGCGGCATTCACGTTGAGGGCGAAGAGCACGCCCGCGACGGCGCCGAGGGCTGAGGAGATGGCGAAGGTGATGCTGCTGATCCGGCCCACGTTCAGCCCCAGGACGGCGGCCGCATGGGGGTTCTCGGCGATCGTGCGCATGCCCCTTCCGAGTTTGGACTTCGCGACGACCCACGTCAGCACGACCATGAGCGACACGCTGACGACGAGAATCACGAGTTGCAGGAGTGAGAACGATGCGCCCAGGAAGTCGAGCCTGGTCGTGGGGAAGGCATCCGCCGGGAACCGCACCGTGTCGGCCCCGTAGAGCGCCAGCAGCACGGAGAGGATGATCGCACCGAACGCGATCGAGGAGATCAGACCGGCGAAATGCGCGTCGTGCCGACCCGCGAGCGGTCGGAACGCGATGCGCTCGATGAGCACCCCGAGTACGGCTCCGAGCACGAAGACGATCGGGATCGCGACCCAGATCGAGACACCGAAGCGGGTGACGACCTCGATGCCCACGAGGGCGCCGGCAGAGAACACCGCGGCATGCGCGAGGTTCAACCGGTCCAGAATGCCGAAGACGAGCGTGAACCCGATGGCGAACAAGGCATAGATCGAGCCGAGGAAGATCCCATCGACGAAGAGCTGCATTTGTGTCCCTAGATCGAGCCGTGCGTCAGATCGAGCCGTGCGTCATCCGAGCCGTGCGTCATCCGAGGCATCCGGACGACGCACGGCTCACGCTAACGGTTGCGTGCCGCAGTGACGAGCATTACTCGAGGATGACGAACTCGCCGCCCTCGACGATCTGCACGAGTGCCTCGTGCACGGCATCCCGGTTCTCGTCGATCGACACGTTGCCGAGCACCGTGGGAACGTCGGTGATCTCGGCGAGCCCCGCCGTGATGTCTTCGCGCTCGCCGGAGCAGTTCGCACGAACCGCCTCGTCGATGATCTGCATGCCCGCATACGCCTGTGCCGAGAACTGGTCGGGCGCAGCGTCGAATCGCTCGGTGTACGCGTCGATGAACGCGACGTTCTGCTCGTTGTCGGAGGCCGAGTTCCACGCAGCACCGACCACGACGCCCTCAGCGGCTTCGCCGGCGCCCGAGATGAGCGCGGGCGAGTTGAACCCGTTGCCGCCGATGATCGGCACGTCGAGTCCGATCTCGCGAGCCTGGGTCACGAGAGGCACCGCCGCATCGATGAGCGCCGACACCACGATCGCATCCGGATCGGATTGCTTCGCCTTGTCGAGCAGTGCACGGAAGTCGGTGTCGGCCTTGAGGAACGTCAGGGTCTCGGCGATCTCGACCCCCTCCTCCTCGAGAGCTGCGGCGAACGCCTGGTAGCCCGACTCGGTGAAGGCGTCGTCGTTGCTGTACATCACGACGACCTTCTCGAGTCCGAACTTCTCGACCGCGGCCTGCACGGTCTGCGGGATCACGGCATCCTCCGTGAGCGAGTCGCGGAAGATGTGGTCGCCGATCTCGGTGATGCCGGCGGCGGTGTTCGAAACGCCGAGCACGGGCACACCCGCGTCCTGCGCGACCGGATCCGTCTGCATCGCCGTGTTCGAGAGCGTCGGGCCGATGATGACGCTCGCGCCGTCGGCGATGAAACCGTCGAACACCTGGATCGCCTGCTTGGGGTCGGTCTCGTCGTCTTCGACCGTGAGCGCGTAGGTGACCCCGCCGACTTCGTTGAGGTCGTCGACGGCCATCTCGAGGGCGTTCTTCTGGCCCGCGCCGTATTGCGCGGCGGCACCCGTCAGACTGAACGCGGCGGCGACGGGGATCTCGGCGTCGATCGTGCACTCGGCGCCGGTTCCGGTGCCGACGAGGCCGCCGGCATCCGATCCGCTCTCGGGCGCAGACGAACATGCCGCGAGCGCGAGCAGCAGGAGAGAGCCGCCTGCGGCGGCGGACAGTAGTTTCGTTCTCATCGTTGAGGGCCTCCCTGGCCTGATTCGAAAACGTGACGTACGTTGCGTCGCGCGCGAACAGTGCACACCGAAAGCGTGGGAAGCGCACGCGCGACGCCGATTCGTGCGCCATGCTATTGCCCGCTCGGGGCGTCGGCCTCAGGGTATCCCCCGAACGAGGGTCAATCGTTACATCGGAGGCATGCTGCCGTCTCGCGGGAATGCCTCCACCGGGGTCGGAGCGGCGAGCGCACGCTTGCGCTTGAGTCGGAGCCGCACCACCATCGCAACTCCGCCCGCTGCGAGCAGCGCGAGAGCGAGTCCGCCGAGCCATGCGCCCGTGAAGCCCGTCGAGGCGAGGCCGTCGGGAGCACCGTCGGCCCCACCGGGCTGGGCACCCGAGTCGCTGCCCGACCCTGCGCCGGAGCCGGTTCCGGGGTCGGTTCCCGGGTCCGTTCCCGGGCCGGGATCAGTCCCCGGGTCGACCACTGCGACGTGCACCTCGACGCGCGAGGTGACGCCGTTGACGCTGACCTCGACGGCGCCGTCGCCCGCGGCGAGCGCCGTGAGCTCACCGGTCGCCGGGTTGAGTCGCAACACCCCCGTGGCCGCGACCGCCCGCTCGAGACCGGCGCCCTGGCCGCCGTCGACCGTGACCCCGTCGCCGCCCCACCGAGCGCTCATCGGCCATGCGACCGGCACGGTGCGCCCACCGTCCTGCTCGATCGTGGCGGACACCGTCACCGTCTCACCCTCGGTGAGCACGGTCGGCGCGTCGAGAGCGAGGGCGTCGACACGGGCCTTCACCTCCGCACGCATCCATCGCGTGCGATCGACGACGGTCTCGGGGTCGTGCCCCACGACGCCCGCCGACGGGTTGACGCCGAGCATCGTCCAGCCGGTGAATCCGCCCGTCTCGGGGGTGCCCGACGGGCCCTTGCCCGAGTTGCCGTTGATGAGCTGCGAGACGCCGTCCGCCGAGGTCGCGTGGAACGCCCCGACATGCGCGTTGACCACGGCGATCGACTTGCCCGAATCCGCACGGAACTCGCCGAGCGCGGCGGTGAACGCCGACGCCTCGTACCGGTCGCCGAGCTGGCTCGCCTTCGCGGGTTGCGGGTCGTCGGCGGGGTGGTGCGCGAAGACGAGCACGCCCGTGATCGACGAATCCTCCGAGGCATCCGCCAGTTCGCGATCGAGGAGGCCGAGCTGCTCGCGATCCGACGCACGGAACGAGCCGGCCGACGTGTTGAGCGTCACGAGCCTCGTCTTTCCGAGCGTGATCGCAGTGCTGGTCTCACCGAAGACGGCCTCGAAGTTCGAGATCGGGCCGCCCATGACCTCGTGGTTGCCGGGCACGTACACGTACGGCAACCGGTCGCCCACCTCCTCTTCGAGGATCTGCTCTGCGAAGGCGATGTCGGCCACGCTCGCCTCGTCGACGAAGTCGCCGTTGATGACGAGGTAGTCGGGTTCGGCGGCGAGGATCTCGCGCAGCGTGCGGCGCGCGCCCTCGACGGCACCGCTCTCGGGGCTGCGGGCCACGAACTGCGCGTCGCTCATGACCGCGATGCGCTGCGGCCGCTCGTCGACGGTGCCGTTCGTGACGATCACCGGGTCGTGCACCACCGGCGCGACGGGCTGGTCGACGTCGGGGGCGACGATCGCCTCGAGGCCGGCGATCTCGACATGACCTCGGTACTGCACTGCCGAGCGGGTCTCGAGCATTCGGATGCGCTGCAGGTGCAGCGGGTAGGGCGTGCCAGCGGGCACGTTGAACCGCACCTGCCGCCAGCCGGTCCAGTCGACCACGGGCCCATCGAGGTTGATCGTGGTGCCGGCGCCGTTCTTCATCTGGATTCGCGGCCAGATCCCGCTGCCGTCGCCGTTGATCCAGAGGGTGAGGGCCTGCGGCTGCCCGGCGACCTCACGGCCGAGGCTGCCCGGCGTCGACATCTCGGGCGCGATGGCGTAGTACCCGCGGGTGCCGGTGCTCTGCGTGAAGTCGTAGTCGAGCGCGAGCGCCGGCTCGCCCGCGGGTCCCACACTGAGCGTGGTCGTGCCGCTCGCCCGGTCGGAGGCCTTGCCCCAGGTCGCCCCGTCGGCGAAGTCGGCGATCGACTCGCTGCGGTATCCGATCGTCACAGCGACGTCGACGCTGCGACCGTCGGCGGTGAACGTCACCGTCGCCGAGCCGCTCTCGGTGTTCGGAGTGATGAGGAACGTGTCGCGACCGTCGGCGGTCACGGTGACGTCGGCGCCGCTCTCCACCGCGACATCCGCCGTCTCGAGCGGGGCGGTGAAGCCGTCGGCGTCCAACCCGGTCAGGCTCACGCTGGCCGTCTGGCCGGGGTCGGGCAGCGCCACGACCGTGCTGCTCGGGCGGATGCGCTGCAGCTCGCCGAGCACTCGAAGTTCCGTCGTCGCGGTTTTGCCATCGGCCGTGAAGGCCACGTTGCTGCGACCGCTCGACACCCCGATGACTCGGGCGGTGGCGCCGTCGACCGGTTCGACCGCCACTCCGGCTTCGGCACTGAACTCGCCGCTGACGGGCACGCCCCCGAGGTTCTCGTCGAGTCCCGTCGCGGCGATCGTGCGACCGAGCCGGGGGAACACCGCATCGGCATCGGCCAGTTGGGCGGCGGGCGCCACCGCGACATCCGTCAGCGTGCCTGCCGGTGCGCTCGAGAAGAACGCGAGGCTGTTGGCGACGACGCGCTCGCTGCCGTCTGACGGACGGTTGATCACCTGCGTCTCGGTCGTGCCGGCGCGACGGGCGAGCATCGTGGTGGATCCGCCGCCGTCGAGGTTCACGGCGTTGTGCACGCCGAGGTCGAGCATGAGGTCGCCGAGTTCCTGGATCGTCATGCCACGGCCGTCGCCGGCGCGACCGTCGATGGAGACGACGGTGATCTCGGTGCCGTCGGGATTCACACCCACGGCGGTGCGCGCGGCCTCGACCTGGTCGGCGGCGGTCTGCACGCCGTCGACGATCATGCGCTGCGAGCCGCTCACCGCGAGATCGACGTCGTGGTCGGTGCCGACGGTGACGTCGACCTGCTGACCGACCACGAGCGCGGCGAGCGTCGCGGCGCCGGCCTCGCGGCCGATGAGCACGCCAGAGCCGTCGGCGATGTTCGCAGGCGCGCTGAGCACTGTGGGGTCGGTGGTCACCGATTGCACGACGCCGTCGGTGACGACGACCATGGCGACGGATGCCGCGAGCTCACCCGGTCCGCCGAGCGGGCGACTGAGCGGGTGCGCGCCCCAAGCGGCGGTGTACCAGCCGATGGCGCCGGTGCCGAGGCCCGGGGTGTTCACGCCGCCGAGCGGCGTCTCGACGCCGCCGACCTCGAGAGTGCCCTGCACCATGAGCTGCTGCACCGCGGCGATGCCGTCGGTGATCGTGAATGCCTGGCGGGCACCGCCGCTCGCGGTGCGCAGGCCGGTGTTCGGCGAGACGTTCACGCCGACGGGCGCGACCGAGGCGTTCATGTCGAAGTAGTCGCCGTTGACGGCGGCGATGGCGTCGGTGCCGTCGAGCTGCTGCGACACCGTGCCGCCACCGGTGACTGCGCCGACGTCGAGCACGTCGAGCGACAGCGTGGGCGTCGTGAGGTCGGCGCGCATGACGTGGCCGGTCACCCATCCGGCGGGCTGCAGCCGGCGGAAGTCCGTCAGCTCGAGCCCGGGGGCGAGTGCTTCCGTCTCGGCGGTGAGCAGGCTGGAGCCGCCGCCCGACAGGTCGAGACCACCGGTGTCGGGCGCGGCCTCGGCGGGCGAGGGGGCTGCGATACCCGCGATGGTCAGGCCGGCGGCGGCGAGTGCTGTGGCAAGGATCAGCGCGACATACCGTTCGGCGCGCGACCGGGTCTGCTTGGTGCTGGTGCTGAGCGGGGGCATGGGCGCATACCTTCTTGCGAGTAGTGGCGAGACTCCGCGAGCGCGGCCTTGGGCACGGTACGTCCGGCACCGGTCTCCGACACGGCCCGTCGGCGACGGGGAGGTAACGCATTCATGAACGACGGGCGAAGCGGATGTCGCCGGCGTTCAGCCCAGCGCGACCTCGCGGCAGGTGGTGGCCGAGCGCGCGCGCTCGAGAAGCTCGGATTCCGGCGCGATCACACGACGACCGACGAGCGAGGCGATATCGCTGGAACGTGCTCGCCCTCTAGTAGGAGCCGGCGCTGCGGTCGGGCGTCCCGGCCGGCCCGGCGGCCATCACCCCACTGCCGACGGTGCAGCTTTCTCCAGCCACGGCAGCATGGTGTGCAGCGCCCGCAATGCGACGAGCGCGTGGCCGGTGTCGGCGATGACCTCGCTCGTGACCTCCGTGCCGAGGTCGCGCTGCTGCTGCACGAACGCCGCAGTGACCTCGGGCCGCACGAGCGTGTCGGTCGCACCCTGAGCGACGTACAGCGGCACGTCGAGCCGGGTTGCGCCCGGCGTGTTGTCCTCGAGCAACGTCGCCCAGGGTTCTGTCGACGCCGGATCGGCGGCGAGGAAGCCGCCGATCAACGGGCGACCGATGTCGTGCAGCTCGTCGTTCTGCCCGAGCAGGCAGAGGTCGGCCATGTGCGGCACCGCGGCAACGGCCGCCGGCGTCAGGATGCCATCGAGGTCGATGCCCGGAGTCGACGCGTACACCGAGGCGTACGCGTCGAACGCGTACGAGGCGATCGTGACGCCCGAGATGTCGCCGATATCGGCGTCGAGCAACTTGACGAGGTCCACCGCCGGCGCGGCGACGGCGACCGCCTGCACGTCGAGGTCGGGAGCATAGGAGCCCGCCTGCTCGGCGGCGAACAACGCGGCGTGGCCGCCCTGCGAGTGCCCCCAGAGCGCGACGCGATCGCTCGCGCCGACATCGAGTTGCGCGGCCGCCCGCACCGCGTCGAGCACATTGCGCCCCTCGGTCAGGCCGACGAGGAACGAGTCGGGGCCGGCCGCACCCATGCCCGAATAGTCGGTGGCGACCACGATGTAGCCGCGTTCGATCAGCTCACCCAGCCCTTCGATGAGGTCGAACGGGTCGATGCCGACCGATGGCCCGCACCGCGTCGTCGTGCCGGTCGTCGGATGCGCCCACGACACGACGGTTCGACCCCCGTCGGGAGCGGCACCTTCGGGCGCCGCGACGATGCCCGAGACGAGGATGTCCTCGCCCTCGAGATCGGTCGAGTGGTACAGCACCCGCCACGCTTCGACGCCGTCGGCGGCGCTTGCGAGCGGCTCGCTTCGCACGAGCTCGCCCGGCTCGCCCTCGGGCATCGGCGTCGGAAGCGCGTAGAACGGCCCCTCGGTCAGCGCCTCCTCTGCACCCTCCACGAGCCGGCGCGGCAACGAGCACGCACCGAGTGCGGAGAGCACCAGCGCGGCCACGACGATGGATGCCGCGATTCGGTTCGTTGCGCGGTCGATTCGAGACACGGCACCTCCATGGTCGGCTGATCAGGTGGGATCAGGGTGGCATGATTTCGCCGTTACCGATATGGGCGCCCGCGGGTCGCCGCGGCTGTTGCCGGCTGCCTGCTGTCGGCGGGCGATGGGAGGCTGACGACATGACGATCGAGGTGCGCGCGGCCACGGAGTTCGACGATGTGCAGACGATGGTCGGGCCGAAGAATCCCACGTCGAACGTGTGCTTCTGCCTGAGCTATCGATTGCTCTCGTCGAAAGAGAACCAGGCGTTGCGCGGGCCCGAGCGGGCCGAGCGCGTGCGAGGGCTGTGCAAGCTCGACCCGCCGCCCGGTGTGCTCGCCTACGACGGCGACGAGGTGGTGGGCTGGGCTGCGGTGCATCCGCGCGCCGACACGAGCTTCGCGAAGAACCGGCTGATCCCGCATGTCGACGACCTCGATGCGTGGTCGGTGTGGTGCTTCCGGGTGCGACCCGGGCACCGGAAGAGCGGCATCTCGCACCATCTGCTCGCCGGTGCGGTCGACTTCGCCCGCGAGCACGGCGCGCCGGCGATCGAGGGCTATCCGGTCGACAACCGGGGCGAGAAGGTCGACTTGACCATGGCCTACGTCGGCACCCGCGCGCTCTTCGAGCAGGCGGGGTTCACGAAGGCGGCCGACACCGGCTCGGTGCTGAGCGGGTTTCCGCGGGTGCTCATGCGCCTCGAGCTGCCCTGACCGCGTCCGCCACGGTCGCTCGCCCGAACGTGGTTCAACGCTACGGACGGTGCCGGACGCATGCCTGGTCCGATCGGGGCCGCAGAAATCGGTCCAGTTCGGGCTGCGGATGTCGGAGGCCATCGCTACCGTGGCACACGACGAAAGGACCTCGATGACCTCCTCATCCGGCTCAGACCTGCTCGACCTTCGCTCAGCGCTCAGCGGGTCGCTCATCCTCCCCGGCGACACCGCCTACGAGACGGCACGCATGGCGTGGAACCTCAGTGTCGACCAGCGTCCGGCGGCGATCGTCGAGCCGGCGGATGTCGCTGACATCAGCGCGATCGTCCGCACAGCGTCGGCGGTGGGGCTCGGCGTCACGACCCAGCCCAACGGCCACGGAGCCTACGACGACCTGGCCGGAGTCATCGTGATCCGTCCCTCACGGTTCGACGAGATCGTGGTCGACGAGCAGGCACGTGTGCTGCGGGTGGGCGCCGGCGTCAATTGGGGCCGCGCGCTCGAGCGGCTCGACGGCACCGGGCTCATCGCACTCGCGGGGTCGAACCCCGAGGTCAACGTCGTCGCGCTCGCGATCGGGGGCGGGCACTCGATGTTCAGCCGCCGTTACGGCATCACGGCGCGCTCGATCATCGCGGTCGAGCTCGTCGACGCCGCCGGCGAGGTTCGCCGGGTGAGCGATGTCGACGATGCCGAGCTCATCTGGGCGCTGCGCGGCGGCGGCGGGCTGTTCGGCGTCATCACCGCGATCGAGCTCGCCCTCTATCCCGGCGACGCCATCTTCGGGGGCGGCCTCACCTTCCCGGCCGAGTCCGCCGAAGCGGTCGTCGCCGCAGCCTTCGCACTCGCAGGCGACGAGCCCGAACTCGGGCTCGACATCGGCATGATGCGCTTTCCCGATGCGCCGATGCTCCCTCCGCACCTGCGCGGCCGCACGGTCGCCACAGTCGGTCTCGTGCACGTCGGCGACGAGCAGACGGGGCGCGCGTACGCCGACCGGCTCCTCGCCGTCGCCGAGCCGATCGCGAACACGCTCGTGCCGTTCACGATCGGCTCGCTCGCCGCCGTGGCCGCCGAGCCCGTCGACCCGATGCCCTCGGCCGATTTCGGGGGCGCGCTCGGCGAGCTCGACGATGCGTTCGCCCATGAGTTCGTCGAGGCGTTCCTTCGTGGCGCAGACCACGGACTCATGCGCTGCAGCATCCGTGCAATGGGCGGGGCGATCGCCGACGAGCTCGGCGCGGAGTTCTCTGCGGTCGGCGCGATCCACGCCGAGGGCCTGCTCAGCTCCGGAGTACTCCTGTTCGACCCGTCGACCGATGTCGCGGCAGCGTTCGCGCCGCTTCGCGATCTCGTGGCGAAGTACCCGGGCGGCGGCACCGTGCCGACCTTCCTCGGGGCAGGCGCGCCGCTCGCCGATGCCTACGACCGCGAGGTGCTCGACCGGCTCGCCGCGGTGAAGCAACGCGTCGATCCCGAAGGCGTCATCCGCAGCAACCGAACGCTCGACTGATTCGAACGACCGCCTGACGTTGCGTCAAGGTTCAGAAGCTGCTCGGGGTCGTCTTCGATGCCGGCGGGTTAGTCCACGTCGGATTCGGGAGTGTCGTTGCGGGTTTCGCCGTCCCGGAGCTGCGCCCAGTGGCGCAACCGTTCGGTGATAGCCCGCTCGTATCCACCGGTGGTGGGTTCGTAGAAGGTCTGCCGGGGCATGCCGTCGGGGAAGTAGTTCGCGCCGGAGAACCCGGTCTCGGTGTCGGGGTCGTACTGGTACCCATCGCCGTAGCCCAGGTCTTTCATGAGCCGTGTCGGAGCGTTGAGGATGTGCGCAGGCGGCATCAGCGATCCGGTGCGTTTCGCAGCGGCGCGCGCCTTGTTGAACCCGCGGTAGACGCCGATGGACTTCGGCGCAGTCGCCAGGTAGAGAACCGCCTGCGCGATCGCGAGTTCTCCCTCAGGGGAGCCGAGGCGCTCGTAGACGTCCCACGCGGCGAGTGCCTGTTGGACGGCGTTCGGATCGGCCATGCCGATGTCTTCGGTCGCGAACCGGGTGATGCGGCGGGCGATGAACAGGGGGTCTTCACCACCCTCGAGCATCCGGGCCAACCAGTACAGGGCTGCGTCAGGGTCGGAGCCACGCATCGACTTGTGGAGGGCGGAGATGAGGTTGTAGTGGCCTTCCTGCGCTTTGTCGTAGAGCGGTGCCCGTTTCTGCACGGCGGCGGCGAGGGCGGCCGGGTCGACGGGTCCGGGCAGGGTGTGGACCTGTTCAATCATGTTCAGCAGGTAACGGCCGTCACCGTCCGCCATCGCAATCAGCGCCTGGCGAGCATCATCGGTCAGCGGTAGCGGGTGACCGATGAGCGCTTCGGCCCGGGTGATGAGGGTGCTGAGCGCGACGTCGTCGAGGCGCTTCAGAACGAAGACCTGTGTACGGGATAACAGCGCGCCGTTGAGTTCGAAGCTGGGGTTCTCTGTTGTCGCGCCGACGAGGATGACGGTGCCGTCTTCGACGTAGGGCAGGAACGAGTCCTGCTGGGCGCGGTTGAATCGGTGGATCTCGTCGACGAAGAGCAGCGTGCCTTGACCGACTTCGCGCCGACGCTGCGCGACCTGGAACACCTTACGAAGGTCGGCGACGCCGGAGAACGTGGCGGAAAGCGGTTCGAACGCCAGGTCGGTCTGCTCGGCGAGGAGCCGCGCGATCGTGGTCTTCCCGCACCCGGGCGGCCCCCACAGCACCATCGATACGAGCCTCTGGGCGTCGACCATGCGCCCGATCGGCGCGTCTGCCCCGAGAACATGGCCCTGCCCGACGACATCCTGGAGGGTGCGGGGCCGGAGCCGATCGGCCAGCGGCCGGGAGGCATCGTCGACGTCGAACAGCGACGGCGTCTCGCTCATGATTGCCCCCTCGGCCCGCGGCCGTCTGCGAGGTCGTAGGACGCGTGCACCAGGTGCTCGATGAGCTGTTTCGTGATGCCGGTACCGGGCCCGATGGAGATCCAGTGCCTCTTGTCGAAATAGCGGCCGCTCGTGATGGATTCGATATCACGGCGGAGCGCGTCTCCCTGGTGAGGATCAACCTTCACAGTGATGATCTGCAGGTCGGGATCATCGTCGGTGACGATGAGGAAAACCTTGTCATGCACCTTCCACACGTCAAGGTGCGGGGTGAACGGCCGCCCACGGGTGACGTCATCGAGCGATCGCGCGACCTCACGGGCGTGCTGCTGCAGCTGCTTGCCCGACAGTGTCATAGACCCCTCCTCTTGCCGAAGAAATCGGGATCGACTGGGCGTTTCGCGCGGGGCAGCTTCTCGACCACGACCAGGTAGGACTCGGTGACGAGGTCATCGACGAGAGGTTTTTGCAGGTCCACGCCGGGGTTCGACGTAATCCAGTGCTGCTTGTTCATGTGGTACCCCGGTGTGATGCGTGAACGCGCCGGTTCAGGCGATGACGAATCGCGAGATCAGCCCGCCGGCGAGCTGGAAGGTGAACTCGGCGGGCCCGTTGTATCCGTTGCCCGAGACGGTCACTGTCAACACGTACTCATCGGGAGCGTCTCCCGGCAGCACGCCGTCGACCTCGAAACGCTCCTGTCGGCCGATGTTGTCGGTCTCGTTCCAGCTCGCGACGCCGTCGTGGCCGTGGAACTCCCGCGACATGTCCTTCAGATAGGCATCGGCCGCGAAGGCGGCCACGAAGCCCGCCGAATCGCCGCGGTTCGTCGTGTCGACGAACGCCTGGATCGCCGCCGGCAGTTGCTGCTCCGTCATAATGGCCCTTTTCTGATTCGACGTTCGAACAGTACCGCGCGTGCCGCGCGAGCGCTGCTCACGCGTGGTGCGGCTCCGTCGCGATCGTCGTCGCAATCGAGCGCAGGTATCCCGTGAGCTCAGCTCGGGAGGGTCGAGGAAAACCCGGACCTGATGCCGCGAGGTTGTGGACTGCCCCGGTGATCGCGAACCCGAACGCCGCGGTGTCGACATCATCGCGCACGCGCCCGACTCGCTGCTCACCGATGAGGTAGTCGGCGACGGCGACACCCAGCGAGTCGAAGAACATCGAAGCCTCGGCAGATTCGGAAAGCCGAGCCGTCAGCCGCGCTCCGTCGAGTGACTCCGCGTGGACGAGAGCCGGGGTTTCGGCGTCGAGCAGGATGCTCGCGTAGTGGTCGAGGTTCTCGCTCAGGGAGCAAGCGCCGGCCTCGGAGACCCAAGCGGCCATACGGCGGCCCAGGTCGCCGAGCTCCGACACGGCGACTTCGATCACGAGCTCCTCGCGATCGGCGAAGACTTTGTAGGGCAGGCCGACGGCGCAGCCCGCCTCGCTTGCGAGCCCGCGCATCGTCAATGCCGATGCACCTTCGCGTCGCACGAGGGCACGCGCTTGATCGATGAGGTCCGCCCGGAGACGTTCGGTCGCCTCAGGCGTGCGGCGGGGCACAGAGTGAATCGACGATCGTCACGGGCGGATTCATGGCGTGTTCAGGGTATCAGCGGGCGGAGGCGCCGAGGCTGGCGAAGCCCTCTCGACATTCGACGACCGTCACGCTCGCGCCCGCTGAGCGGTTCGCGTCGAGGGCAGCGGTGAGTCGAGGGCCAGGAGCACCGACCACGGTGATCGTCTCGACGGCTGCGAGCTGGAAGGTTCGTTCGATGAACGGAGCGATAGTGGCGAGATGCTCCTCCATCGCATTCGTGTCTGCGTGCAGCGCGGAGACGGCGAAGCTCGCGTCGCTCAGGCCGACCGACAGCGCGAGGGTGCCTGGCCCTTCAGCGCGAACGGATTCCACGAACTCGGTGACGAGGTCGGCCAGCTCGTCGTGCGCTCCGGGATTGACCCGGTAGACGGCTGAGAAGGCGAGTGGGACTTCTGTGGCTGGTTTCTGTGAACTCATGTTCACGATGTTACTGTGAACGCTCGTTCACGACAACCCCCCGTTGAGACATCCGCTGCCACCGCCCGGGTGACGCGACCCGCAGATGCCCGACGAGTACCGTGACCGTATGGAGCCTCACCGCCTCGACCGCACCCAGGCGCGGCGCATCGCCATCCGCGCGCAGCTGCTCGACGCCTCGCGCCCGACGGAGCTGATCGACGTCGTGCGGCGACTCACGCTGCTGCAGATCGATCCGACCGCCGCGATCGCCCCGAACGCCGATCTGGTGGCCTGGAGCCGCCTCGGCTCGGCGTACCGGCCGGCCGATCTCGTGCACGCGCTCGAAGTCGAGCGCAGTCTGTTCGAGGTCGACGCGCTCATCCGCCCGATCGAGGATCTCGCGTTCTATCGGGCTGACATGGCGACGTGGCCGACCTGGCCGCGCTCTCGCGAATGGCTCGAACAGAACGCGACCTTCCGCCGCGACATCCTGGCGAGGCTCGGCGATTCGCCTGCGCCGCTGCTCTCCCGCGACATCCCCGATACGAGCGTCGTGCCGTGGAAGTCCACCGGCTGGACGCACAACCGCAATGTCGGGCAGATGCTCGAGCTCCTCATGATGCGCGGCGAGATCGCGATCGCCGCACGGCGCGGACGCGAGCGGCTGTGGGACCTCGCCGAACGCGTCTACCCGCTGCACCCGCCCGCGCTCCCGGCCGAGGAGGCGCTCCGGGTGCGCAACGAACGTCGCCTCGCCGCGCTCGGCATCGCGCGCGAGAAGAGCACGACCATGCCACTCGAACCCGTCGACGTCGGACAGGCGGGTGAACCCGCCGTCGTCGACGGTGTGCCCGGAATCTGGCGCGTCGACCCCACCGCGCTCGGCCGGCCGTTCACGGGCCGCACCGCGCTGCTCTCCCCGTTCGACCGTCTGACCTACGACCGCGTGCGAGCGCAGCAACTGTTCGACTTCGAGTACGTGCTCGAGATGTACAAGCCGGCCGCGAAGCGTCGCTGGGGCTACTTCGCGCTGCCGATCCTGCACGACGACCGACTCGTCGGCAAGCTCGACGCCAAGGTCGACCGCAAGGCCGGCATGCTCACCGTGAACGCGATTCACGAGGATGTGCCGTTCACCCGCGACATCCGCCGCGCCGTCGATGACGAGGTGCGCGACCTCGCCGAATGGCTCGGGGTCGAACTGCGCAGTGAGCATCGCGGCGCAGCGATGCCCCGAAGCCGGGGCTCCGGGGCATCGCCGTCTGCAAGGGGTGCAGACCGACCTCTGCGTGCTCTACTTGCGCAGGGCTCTACTTGCGCAGGAAGGTGAGCAGCGCTTCGTTGACCTCTGCGGAGTGGGTCCAGAGCAGGCCGTGCGGCGCGCCCTCGATCTCGACGTAGTCGGCGCTCGGCAGTCGCTTCGCGAACTCGCGCGCGGTGGCGTCGATCGGAAGGATGCGGTCGGCGGTGCCGTGCAGGATGAGTGCGGGCACGTCGATCTTCTCGATGTCGGCGCGGAAGTCGGTGAGCCAGCTCTGCACGACACCCGCTGCGCTGAACCATGACGACGCGGCCGCGATCGCCCAGCTGCCGCGTACGGCGGCTTCACTGATGCGGCTGCCGAGGTTCTCGTCGAGGTTGTAGAAGTTCTGGAAGAAGTCGTCGAACCAGGCGTAGCGGTCGGCCGCGGCGGCCTGCTCGATGCCGGTGAACACCTCGGCCGGCACGCCGGTGGGGTTGCCGTCGGCCTGCACCAGGTAGGGCTCGAGCGAGGCGAGGAACGCGGCCTTGGCGATGCGCTCGCTGCCGTAGGTGCCGAGGTAGCGACCGACCTCACCGGTGCCCATCGAGAAGCCCACGAGCACGACGTCGCGCAGGTCGAGGGTCTCGAGCACGGTGTTGAGGTCGGCGGCGAAGGTGTCGTAGTCGTAGCCGACGGTCGGCTGGCTCGACTGCCCGAACCCGCGGCGGTCGTAGGTGATGACGCGGTAGCCGGCCTCGAGCAATGCGGCCGACTGCAGCTCCCACGAGTGACCGTCGAGCGGGTAGCCGTGGATGAGCACGACCGGCTGACCGGTGCCGTGGTCTTCGTAGTAGAGGTCGATGTTCGTGGAGTTCTCGGTTCCGACGGTGATGTACGACATGGTTCCCCTTCGATCTGACCGGAGTATCTAACCGGCCTTGGTTGTTGTACTGGTTACAACCACATGGAACCACCGTTGTTCCAACCTGTCAAGTGAACTTGTGGGGTTAGAATCGGACGAAAGATGAAGGACGCCGCCATGCCCACCCGCCAGCAACCGTTGCTGCTCGACCTCGTGAACTCGAGGCTCGTCTACGACGACCACGTCGCCGACGAGATCGGCGACGATCGGGCCGCAGCGGCCTGGCTGCGTGAGCGCGGAGCCACCGGCAGCCCCAGCGAGATCGCCGACGCCCGCGCCGTGCGCACGGCTCTCGTCGGGCTGCTTCGCGACGAGGCATCCGTCGCCGTGCTCTCACCGTGGGTCGAAGCCATGCGTCGCCGCGCCGAGCTCACCGACCACGGTGTGCACTGGTGCGATGACGTGCCCGCCGATCGTGCGATCGGCGCCCGCGCGATCGAGGAGTGGGCGGCACTTCAGGGGCCGACCGGGTCGCGCATCCGCCCGTGCGCGGCATCCGACTGCCAGCACTTCCTCATCGACCAGAGCCGGTCGAACGCCCGCAGGTGGCACTCGATGGAGATCTGCGGCAATCGCGAGAAGGCTCGCCGGCACTACGCCCGCGCAAAGCAGGGCTGAGCAGGGCTGAGTTTCCGTCGCTGGCCGCGCCGCGCGAAGTTCGACAGCATGGGCGCATGGATGTCACACAGTGGCTGCTCGACTCCGATCCAGCGATCCGCTGGCAGGTCATGCGAGACCTGCTCGACGCACCGCCGGGTGCGACGGCCGAGGAGCGCTCGCGCATCACGACCGAAGGCTGGGGCGCGAGGCTCCTCGCTCTGCAGCCCGACGACGGCTACTGGGGCGGCGACGAATACGGCCCGAACGGTGAGCGCACGAGCGTCACCTGGACCCTGCACCTGCTGCGCCGATTCGGCATCGATCCGGATGCCCCGCAGACTCGCTCGGCCGTGGCGCGCGTGCGCGACGGGGTGGTCTGGAGAAACTGGGACGAGCTGCCGTACTTCCACGGCGAAGTCGAGGAGTGCATCAACGGCGGTGTGCTCGCCCTGGGCACATACTTCGGCGAGCTCGGCGTGGGGAGCGACCGCATACTCGCGCTGCTGCTGAGCGAGCAGCTCGCAGACGGCGGGTGGAACTGCGAACCGCGCGAAGAGTCGGACCGGTCGTCGTTCGACTCGACACTCTGCGTGCTCGAGGGACTGCTCGCCTACGAACAGGCGGTGCCGGATGCCCCGGCCGACGTCGCGAACGCCCGTCGCCGTGGTGAGGAATACCTGCTCGAGCGAAACCTCTTCCGTCGCCGCTCGACGGGCGAGATCGTGCGCCCCCGGTATGCGAACTTCATGTTCCCGCCCTACTGGCTCTACGACGTGCTGCGCTCGCTCGACTACTTCCGCATCACGGACGACCCGCCCGACCCCCGCATCGCCGACGCGATCGAGTTGCTCCTCGCCGGGCGCGGCGACGACGGACGCTGGCCGGCCGGCGCGCCCTGGCACGGTGAGGTGCACTTCGCCGTCGACGCACCGCAGGGCGAGCCCAGTCGGTGGAACACCCTCCGCGCCTTGCGAGTGCTGCGCTGGTACGACGCTCGATGACCGTTTCACACGGTCGCCTTCGAGGTCGCATGGCGTCGTGTTGCGCCGTCTTACCCCACGCGTCGCGCGAGGTCGTGCGCGGCGGCCGGGGAACCTACCGTCGTGACATGACCGCTTCAGTTTCGATCGTCGCCGTCTCCGGCAGCCTGCATTCGCCGTCGAAGACCACCGCGCTGACACAAGAGATCCTCGACGCATTCACGACCGCGCTCGCCGGCCACGTCGAGGTCGAGACTCACCTGATCGAACTCAGCGAGATCGGGCGCGAGTTCTCGGGCGCGCTCACCCGCGCCGAGCTGAGCCCCATCGCCGAAGAGGCGATTCGGCGCATCGAGTCGGCGACGCTTCTCATCGTCGCGAGCCCGGTCTACCGTGCGAGCTTCACCGGGCTCTTCAAGCACGTGTTCGACTTCGCGGGGCAGTATTCGCTCATCGACAAGCCGGTGCAACTCGCCGCGACCGGGGGCAGCGACCGGCACGCCCTCATCATCGAGCACCAGTTCCGTCCGCTGTTCTCCTTTTTCCAGGCGCTCACCCTGCCGATCGGCGTCTACGCGATCGATGCCGACTTCGTCGACTACCGGGTCGAGTCCGACGCTCTGCGGGACCGCATCGGCCAGGCAGTGCAGCGAGGCGTGCCCGTCGTGCGCGGCCGGCTGCCCGACGCCGTCTCGGAGTACGTCTCCACCTGGTGACGAGCACGGGCTCGGGGGGCGCGAACCGATCGCGGCCGGAGCCCGAGGCGCGACTTCGAGGTGCGGGCCACGCCGGTTCACCCGTTGCGGCCCGCACAACTCATGCCGCCGATTCAGTCGCTTCAGCCGCGTCAGCCGCGTCGACGGCTGCCGTCGCGTCGACCGCCTGGCGAGCACGAAGTTCTGCGAGCGCACCCGACCAGTCGACCAACTGATCGAACAGAGTGTCGAGCGCGTCGGCCTGCCGCTGCTCGGGCTCGAGCACGGTGAAGTCCTTGAAATCGGTATAGAAGCCCAGCGCGACCTGCGAGCGCACCGTCGCCAGCTGCAGTTCGGCGGCGATGAGCCGGAGGTGCTCGACTGCGCGGGCGGCTCCGACGACGCCGTAGCCGACGAAACCGGCCGCTTTGTTGTTCCACTCCTGGTAGAGGTAGTCGATCGCGTTCTTCAGCACACCGCTCGTCGAGTGGTTGTACTCGGGGGTGACGAAGACGAAGCCGTCGAACCCGTCGATGAGGGCCGACCACCGGCGGGTGTGCTCCTGCCCGTATTGCCCCGCGGACGCGGGAATTGCCTCATCGAGGTGCGGCAGCTCGTGATCGATCAGGTCGACGAGTTCGTATTCGGCGTCCGTTCGCGCTCGAGCGCGCTCGAGCACCCAACGGCCGACCTGCTCCCCCTGGCGGCCCGGCCTGGTCGAGCCGACGATGATTGCGATACGTATGGTCATGTTCTCTCCGTTTCGTGGTGTGCCGGCAACGGGAACAGCCCGCAGCCGTCACGTGTTGTCTCTTCCGCCAACATCTGGTCGATGCGGTATATGCCGTTGATCGCATACGCACTTCGAAGTGCCTCGGGAACATGAAGGGAACAAACGCACATGAATGCGGAACACTCGCTCGGCGTCTGCGCCAATGAGCAGAACGCGCGGCAGACCCGGGAACTGCTGACCCTCGTCGGCGACAAGTGGTCGCTGCTCACGGTCGCGCGATTGACCACGGGCGCTCACCGGTTCACGCAATTGCTCGCCGCCATGCCCGGTGTATCGCATCGAATGCTCACGCGAACCCTTCGCGGCCTCGAACGCGAGGGCTTCGTCTCCCGAACCGCGTATGCGGAGTCGCCGCCGAGGGTCGAGTACGCGCTGACCCTACTCGGCCTGGGCTTCGTCGACTCCGTGAAGGACTTCGCCGAGTGGATGGACGAGCACAGCGAGCCGATCCGGCAGAGCCGGGCCGAGTTCGCGGGTTCCCCTGCCCCAGACGGTCGTGCCCATATCGGGGCTGACTAGGCTGACCGGCATGACCCAGCGCCGCCCGGCCCCCGCCACCGCGGTCGCAGTGGTCCGGGTTGTCGAAGGTGTGCTGTGCATTGCGGTTCTCAGTTATGCCTACGGTCTGCGGATTTCAATCGGTGACAACAACCCCTTCGACTACTTCGGATACTTCACCAACCTGACCACCGTGCTCACGAGCGTCGTGCTGATCATCACGGGCGCGGTCTCCCTGCTCGGACGACACGTTCCGAGATGGCTGTCCACCCTGCGAGGAATCGCCACCGCGTGCCTGCTCATCGTCGCGGTCGTCTACAACGTCCTCGTTCCCGGCACCGGGTCCGCACCACTCTGGGTGAGCGTCATCCTGCACATGGTGTTCCCCGCCGCAGTCGCCCTCGACTGGATGCTCGTCGGAGACCGCCCGCGTCTTCCCTGGCGGCAACTCTGGCTCGTCCTCCCATACCCGTTGCTCTGGGTGGGAGTCGTCCTCGTTCGCGGCGCAACCGACGGATGGGTCCCGTACGGGTTCCTCCTTCCTGAACGAGGACTCCCCTCGCTCACCGCACACGTCGTCGGGCTCCTCGGCGCCGTGCTCGCAGCCGGCGCCCTCGTCTGGGCCGCCAGCAGACTGACCGTATTCCCGTTGGTTCACCCGCCGGGCCGGCTTGACTTGAGCACCCAAGATTCCGGGCCGGCTCGGTAGCATGCAATGCATGGCCATCAGACTTGAGAACGTCGGCATCGCTGTTCGCGACCTCGAAGCGACGATCTCCTTCTTCACCGATCTCGGTCTCACGGTCGTCGGCCGTGACACGGTCAGTGGCGAGTGGACCGACACTGCCGTCGGTCTCGATGGCAACCACGCCAACATCGCGATGCTCCAGACGCCAGACGGTCATGGTCGCATCGAGCTCTTCGAGTACATCCACCCCGAAGCGATCGAGACGGAGCCCACTCGTCCCAACGAGATCGGCATGCACCGCGTCGCCTTCTCAGTCGACGACATCGACGAAGCCCTCGAGATAGCCGCGAGGCACGGCTGCCATCCGCTTCGCGGCGTGGCGACGTATCAAGACATCTACAAGCTCACGTACCTCCACGGTCCCAGCGGCATCCTCGTGATGCTCGCCGAGGAACTGAAGAAGAGCTGACCGCCGATCAGCTCGATTCGGGGCGCAGCCCCGCGATGAGGAGTTCGACCATCCGCCGTGCATTGCAGCGGGAATGCGAACCCGCGCCGATGCAGAGGTTGCACCCGGCCGTGACGAGCGCGATCATCGGCCCCCGCACCATGGACCACTTGCACAGCCAACTCGCCGCGGACGACACCGCACTCACCTCCGACATCCTGGACGCGATCGACGCCGTCGACGCCGGGGGCGACGAGGGCGCAGCCCATGAGGATCGGTCATGGCTGCCCGCTGATCTGAAGTACGACCTTGCCGCGGCCATGGCCCGATGCGGCGAGTTCGTGGGCTCGGGCAGCATCATCGAGGGCGAACGCGGCGCGAACGGGAACGTGCAGCCGGCCGGTGTCGGCGAGGTCGGCCGCGACGGCGAGTCCGCGGCGTCCGTCGGGGTCACCCGAGCCGGTGTACGACAAGTGGACGCCGTGCTCTTTCGCCGAGAAGTCGGCGATGGTCACGACACGGTCCGGATCGTCGGTGATGGCCACCAGATCCGAAAGCGATCCTCGCCCCGCGACATCCAAGGCCGCATCGACGCCGTTCGGAGCGAGCTTCGCCACCCGGTCGCGCAAGCCGGGGCCGTAGGTGGTGGGAAGTGCTCCGATCCCACGGAGGAAGTCGTGATTGTGAGCCGATCCGGTTCCGATCACTTGGGCGCCTCGGGCGATCGCGAGCTGAACGACGATGCTGCCCACACCGCCGGCGGCACCGTCGACGAGCAAGGTCGTTCCGTCGTGGACATCGAGCAGGTCGAGCGCCCGGGTCGCCGTCTCTGCACTCGTACCGAGTACGGCAGCCTGTTCCCACGTGAGCGCTGCGGGTCTGCGCGCCCAGAACTGGAGCACCGCGTACTCCGCGGAGGCGCCGCCCAGCAACGTCAGGTCCACGGTTCCGAAGACCTCGTCTCCGGATTCGACAACAGTGACCCCCTCGCCGACCTCGTCCACGACTCCTGCTGCGTCGACTCCGGGGATGTGCGGCCACGTCAACGGTGGCCGCAGCTGGCCGGCGCGCAGCAGCGTGTCTGTCGGAGCCACCCCCGCCGTCCGGACGGCGATACGCACCTGACCCGGGCCCGCGTGCGGCTCCGCGGCAGTCCCGATGGTCAAGACGTCCGGCGAACCGAAGGTGGAGTACTGCACAGCGAACATGGGGTCGTCCTCTCAGATATTGGATCGGGCGCGACTGCACCGCACCTGGAACCTAACGCTGATGTGGAACACGGCGTTCGTTTTCGTGCTGTACTGAGACGGGTGGACAGCACTTTGACTCGGAAGCCTCGTTCCGACGCCCGGCACAATCGTTCTCACATCCTGACGGTGGCGCGCGAGACGTTCGCTGCCGAGGGGCTCGACGTGACGATGCGCGAACTGGCCCGGCGTTCTGCGCTCGGAGCCGCTACGCTCTACCGCCACTTTCCGACCCGGGAAGACCTCATCGTCGCGGCCCTTGCCGATCAGGTCCGCGAGTGTACGGAAGCGGTCGCGGATGCCGCGAGGGATTCAGACGCATGGCGAGGAATCACCACGGTCGTCCACGAGGTCTGCACCCGACAGGTACAGGACCGGGGCTTCATTGCCGCATTGCTGGGATCGGCAACGACCGGGAGAGTCTTCGCCGTGGAACGCGCCCAGAGCGTGCGCGCCCTGGCTCGACTGATGGAGCGAGCGCACCGTGACGGTGCGGTGCGTCCAGACCTGACCGTCGGCGATCTCCGACTCGTCTTGGCCGCGACGGCAACACCTCACCTCTCCGCACTCGATCCCGAGCGGGCGCGAGTCGAGGCCCGTCGACTCGCCGCTCTGCTGCTGCAGGGCATGCGCGCCCAACCCGTCGTCAGCATCGAGCCGCTGCCCACCACCGCCGCGTAGCACGGCGTTAGGCCATTCGAGGACCACGGTCGAAATCGCGGCGGGTTCGGCGAGGTCGAGCTGCACCCAGCCGGTCCCGACGCGGCGTGGATCTGCCAGAGAGAAGACGTGCATCACCATCCGCCCCGCTCCTCGTGCCGGTTGGGCCGGCACGAGAAGCATCAGGAGCGCGTAGGCATCACGCCACGGCGGTGCCCTCGAGTTCGACCATCTGGCCGGGCACCGCCAGCCGTGTCACCCCGAGCATCGTGGTGGTCGGCGCCACCCGCGCGGCACCCAATCGCGACGCCAGTGCCCCGTAGTGCTGGAAGAGCAGATCGACGTCGGTCGTGTAGACGTTGAGCCGCACGAGGTTCGCGAGGGACATGCCGGCCGCGCCGAGCACGGCCTCCAGGTTGTCGAGGCTCAGGGCGAGCTGTGCCGCCATGTCGCCGTCATGCTGAGGCGCGCCGTCACCGCTCATCGCGGTCTGCCCCGAGATGTACAGGGTTCGGGTGTGCCCGGAGACGATCTCCCCCTGGTTGAATCCCATCTCCACCGACCACGTCACCGGGTTCACTGCCGTTCGTTCCATTGCCACATCAGCTCCATTCGATTCATCGGATACGCCCGCCCGCCGGCTCTGCAGCCGCCATCTTCGACGCCGTACTCACGAGCCTTCCAACAAATCACGACACCTTGTGTCATGTATTCGATAGTCTTTCCGCATGCGCGCCGATCGCCTGGTCTCGCTCGTGCTCCTGCTGCGACAGCGTGGTCGGTTGTCTGCGACCACGCTGGCCCGCGAGCTCGAGATCTCCACCCGCACCGTGCTGCGCGACATCGAGGCGCTGTCGGCAGCCGGCGTGCCGGTCTACGCCGACCGTGGCCGGCACGGCGGGTTCACCCTGCTGCCCGGGTTCCGTACCGAGCTCACCGGGCTGAACCACGACGAGGCACTCGCCGTGCTGACCGCCGCATCGCGGCGCGGCGAGCAGGTCTTCGGCCTCGGCTCGGCGCTGGCTTCGGCTGTGCGCAAGGTGGTCGACGCCATGCCCGACGGCCACCTGGCCACCGCGAGCGACGCTGCCCAGCGGTTGCTCGTCGACCCCGAGGCCGATCTGCTCTCACGCCGGCTCGACGCCGACCAGATCCCCGACACGATTATGAGCGAGGTCCGACGGGCAGTGCTCGCCGGGCACCGGCTGCGCATCCACTACGCGGCGGCGGACCGCACTCCGAAGTGGCGCACGGTTGACCCGATCGGCCTCGTCACCGTGCGCGAGAAGGGATACCTGCTCGCCACGACCTCGGGCGCGGATCGCACATACCGGCTGTCCCGCATCTTGGCCGCCGAGGAACTCGCCGAACCCGCACAGCGGCCGGACAAGGTCGATCTGCACCAGGTCTGGCAGGAGCGCAGCACACGGTTCCGCACGGGTGGCGACCACGTCACAGCGCTGGTCAGCGTAGACCCCGCGCGTCGAGAGGAACTGGTGGGCACCGCCCTGACCGTCTTCACCGAGGCATCCGACGCAGATGGCCGCCTACGGCTGGAGGTGACCTTCCAAGACTTGAGACACGCCGAATGGGCACTGTGGCAGCTCAGCACGGACGCGGAAGCCCTCGCCCCGCAGTCGTTGCGCACCGCCCTGCACGACCGCGCCGCCGCGATCGCCACCCGCTACGAAGACTCGCCCTCAGTCCTGCGCTGAGACGTTGACTTTCGAGCAATCGGAGGGTTGACTTTCCAACATGGAAAACGCACCGACGGCCGCGGAGTCGCTGGCGATCGCCGGCGGAGCACGGCGTGCAGCGGTCGAACGCTTGCGGTCGCCCTGGTGGTTCTACCCGGCCCAAGGTGTCGTGCTGGGGCTGACATGTGTCACACTGCTGCTCACGCGCGAGATATGGCCCGGCCTCGCAATGCTCGTCATGGTCGTGCTGATGCGACTTCTCGAGGTGGTGCGCCGCCGCGTGCTGGGTCCGCGTCAGGCAGAGTTCCGGCGTTGGCGTGCGATCAGCTCTGAGATCGCGTCGGGGATCCTCGCCGCCGCCGCCCTGTTCACCGGGCTGTACCTTGTCCACGCCCACCACCTGACGTGGGTGGCCTGGCCGGTGGGTGCCCTGATCTTCTGCATGATCGTCATCGCCGGGTGGCTCTCCGAACGCCCAACACGTACGCGCCGATAGACCTGCGAAATGGCAGCTCGCGCGCTACCGTTCGAACTGAACGAGATCATCCATCCCACTTGGCGTCTCGCGATCTGTGCGTTCTTGTCCGAGGTGGCGGAAGCCGAATTCGCCGCTGTCCGCGACTCGCTCCACATCAGCGACTCCTCGCTGAGCAAACATGTGTCGACCTTGCGGGAGGCCGGGTACGTGGACGTCTACAGGCTCGCCGAAGACGGCCGCCTCCGAACCTGGCTCGCCCTCACGAAAGAAGGCCGCGCGGCATACGCGTCCCATATCCGGGCGCTGCGCCGACTCACCAAAATCTGAGGCCGTCAGACGCTCCAGCCTCAGGAACGCATATCCGCGGCATCCTCATGACGAGCACTGCGCAGCGGCGAGAAGGCGACGACCAGGGCCGCGACTGCGAAGATGATCGCCGCGACTCCGATCGTCAGTTGGTAGCCCAGGAAGGTGGCGAGAAGTCCCGTCAGCAATGCGCCGAAGAAGAAGACGACTCGGTTCACTGTTCGAATGGTCGAGTTCATTCGGCCCTGTATCGCGTCGGGTGCAACGGCCTGCCGGTAGCCGGTGTCATTCGCATCCTCGATGCCCATCGAAAGGCCGTAGACGAATTGCGCAGCTGAGATGACGGGCAAGAGCACGCCGAGGTCGCTCGAGGCATCGATCGGCATGACGGCGAGCACGAGCCAGGGCACGATGACGAGCGCGCGACCCAGGAGGATCGCTCGCCCCGCGCCGAGTCTCACGCCGATACGAGGCGCGAAGAGGGCACCGAGAAAGCCGCCGACTCCCCCGAATGCGAGTGCGACGCCGAATGCCCAGGGTGAAAGTTCCAGCTCCCGCAAGACGAACACTGCGAACACGGTCGACACGATGCTGTTCGCGAGGAACCAGACGTGGATGGAGAGCGCGAGCGGACGGAGGGTCCGGTGCCGATAGGTGTAGCGCATTCCTTCGACGATGTCGTGCCCGATGTGGTGTCCTCGAGTGCGGCGGGGTGGTGCAGTCTCCTCGACGTTGATGCGGGACTGGAGCACCGCCGACACTGCGTTGAGCACCGCGTCGAAGGCGAAGAGGATCGGCGCACCGAGCAGGTTGAGCAGAGCTCCCCCGAGCGCAGGGCCGGCCGTGCCGGCGACGGTCTCGCTCTGTCCGAGCCTCGCGTTGGCCATCACGAGTGAGCTTCGCGGAACGATGTGGGGAAGGAACGGTTGGGCGGCGGAGTCCGCGAAGAGCGTCAGGGTGCCGAGCATCAGGATGACGGTTGCGAGCGACCAGAAGGTGAGTGCGTCGGTGAGGAGGAGCACGGGGATCGACCCGAGAACGATCGCGCGTCCGACGCTCGTGACGACGAGAGCCCGTTGGCGTCGCCATCGGTCCATGAGCGCGCCGACGATCAAGCCGAAGAAGAGATACGGGACGACGCCGAGCGCACTCAGGATGCTGATCTCGACCGGCGTGGCGTTCAGAACCGTGACGATCAGAACCTGGAAGGCGACCGCGGCGATCGTGCCGCCGAAAGCACGGATCGTCGTGGCGCTCCAGAAGAGAGCGAAGGCTGGGAGACGGAGAACCTCGCGCGATCGATTCACGGCGCCAGAACCCGTCTGAGCTGCCACGTCGCGCACTCGCCCAGTGTACGACGGCTGCCGTCGACCCGAATGAGCGGGCTCGATCCGGGTTGTGCCCCGGAGTGCCCGCAAGCCGGCACCTCAACGGGCGTCGGTCGCGCCGTTCGCTCGCACCATCCGAATCGCCTGCACGTCGTCTTCGGCCTTGACCGCCCCGTCGGCGACGAAGCCGTGCTTTCGGTAGAAGGTTTGCGCGCGCGGGTTGGGGTCGGCGACCCAGAGGGAGGCTGGCGCGGTGCGATCGATGACTTCGTCGAGGAGCGCCGAGCCCACCCCAGACCCGTGGAACGCGGCATAAACGTAGAGGACGTACAACTGCTGCGGCCCGTCGGCGCCGTCGAGCGAGGGGCCCGACATCGCAATGCCGATCAGCTCGCCTTCATGCGAAGCAACGGCTGTCGTGTTCTGGCCGTACCGCGGATCGGTCAGGGCCGCAGCCCAGAATCTCTCGCGCCAGCTCAAGAGGCCGGGGTCGTCGAGCACGGCGTCGCTCATCACGCCCCGGTACGTTTCGCGCCAGGTCTCCACATGAACTTTCGCCATGCTCGGTGCGTCGGCCGGTTCGGCGCGACGCACGGCGAAATCGATCGTCATTGCTCAACGGTACTGACCGCCCACGCTCTTCCTGATCTCGTGCGGGATCACTGGGGTGGGCAGAGCTGCAGAAGCGAGGAGAGCCAGCTTGTCCGCATCGCTGGATCCGAGATCCGGGTGGAATACGACGAGCATCAGCCCGTCGGCACCGGCGATGCTCATTCGCTCTCGGTTGAGGGTCAGTTCGCCGACCTGCGGGTGGTCGAACTGCATGATGCCTCCGGTCTGTCCCCGCACTTCGTGTCGTGCCCAAAGCTGGCGGAACCGAGGGCTTGCCAGCGTGAGCTCGCCGGTGAGTTCGATGAAGCGGGGGTCGTCGACGTCGTTCCCGACGGCCTGCCGGAGGTTGGCGATGAGGCATTCCGTGACGTTCGCCCACTCCGGGTACAGCGCTTGGCCTGCTGGGTCGAGGAACATGTCCCGCAGCTGGTTGCCGCCGACGGCCAGGCGGGGGTCGACTGCGCGGGCCAGCGGGTTGGAAGCCAGGACGTCGAAGTAGCGGTCCTCGATGAACGCGGGTTGGGCGAGAGCCGCCAGCAGCTTCAGGGCGCCCGGTGGCGCAGTCTGCTTGCGGGGTCGGCGTCTGCGCTGCCGAGGAATCTCTGCGACGAGGGTGAGGAGGTGAGCGAAGTGGTCGTCGTCGAGGTGGAGAACGCGGGCGATCGATTCGAGCACTTGCGGGGATGGGTTGCGGTCGCGGCCGCGTTCCAACCGCAGATAGTAGTCCGCGCTGATGCCCGCGAGCATGGCGACTTCCTCCCGCCGCAGCCCCGGCACCCGCCGTGCACCACCGTCGGGGATACCGACCAGCTGCGGTGTCACCAGCTCGCGTCGTGCTCGAAGGAATACCCCGAGAGCGTTCACCGACTTGTCCATGCGACAACTCTAGGTCGGCCTGGTGGCCGGAGGGAGGGCCCTGCCAGGCCCCGGTCTCGAGGGGGCTCTGGGTGAGCGCCACGGCCGCTTCTACGCTGCCGGAAGGGGCTCTTCGGGCCCGCACCATTCGAGAGGACAGACATGACCGTCGCATTGATCACAGGGGCCAACAGAGGCATCGGCTTCGAGACCGCGAAGCAGCTGCTGGAGATGGGTCACACCGTTTACCTCGGCGCTCGTGATGCCGAACGAGGCGAGCGCGCCGCGGCAACGCTCGGAGCACGTTTCGTACAACTCGACGTCACCGACGATGCATCCGTGTCGAGTGCGCTGGCGGTGATCGACGCGGCGGAGGGGCACCTCGACGTCCTCGTGCACAACGCCGGTGTGCTGGACACCGCACTCGACGGCCCGTCTGCCCTGCGCTCGTTCGACACGAACGCAGTGGGCATCGTGCGTGTCACGGAGGCCGCCCTGCCCCTGCTCCGCCGCTCGTCGAACCCGAACGTCGTCACCATCTCGAGCAGTGCTGGATCGTTCTGGGCGGTCACCAACCCAGAACGGCCCGAATTCCAGCTGCCGCTCGCGCTGTACTCAGCGTCCAAGACCGCAGCGACCATGCTCACCGTCCACTACGCGAAGGCGCAGCCAGGCATCAAGTTCAACGCCATCGAGCCCGGCACCACCGCCACCGACATGACCGCTGCGTTCGGCATCGGTCGATCGGTCGAGGAGACCGCGCGGGTCGTCGCGCGGTGGGCGACCCTGCGCGTGGACGGCCCGACCGGAACCTTCCAGGACGAAGCGGGCGAACTGAGGTGGTGAGTACACCGACTTCGTCGAACCGGTACTGAACGACGGGCCGGCGGGGGCTCAGCCGAGGCGGGCATCGACGCGGCCTCGACGAAACCGCCCGGCAGTCACGAGCAGCGCGGCGGTCCCGCCTCAGTCGCGTTCGTGCCCGAGGCGTCGCAGCAGCGCGGCCAGGGTCGCCTGCTCTTCACGACTGAGCCCGCGCAATTCCTCGGCCTCCCGCTCGGCGAGCAGCCGCATGGCATCATCCACGCGCGTCGCCCCGTCGGGCGTGAGGCGAACGAGCACGCTGCGCCCGTCGCGCGGGTTGGGCCGTCGCTCGACGAGACCGCGCCGGGAGAGGTTGTCGAGTCGGTTCGTCATCGCCGCGCTGCCGATCATGGTCGCCTCGATCAGCTGCGCCGGGCTGAACTCGTGCGGGGGCTCGGTGCGGCGAAGCGCGGCGAGGACGTCGAACTCCCACGCCGCGAGCCCCGCACCGCTGAAGGCACTGGCTCGCAGTCGGCCGAGGCGGTTCGCCACGCGACGCAGGCGCGACATCACATCGAGCGGAGTCAGGTCGACGCCGGGCAATCGGCGCGACCACGCGTCGATGAGCAGATCGACCTCGTCGTCGCCGCGCTCATTCGTGATCCGGGGCATACGGCCACGGTATCCCGATGAGACGGTGCGAGCCCACCCCGCATCGACCGTTCGACCGCCGCGCGGCGATGACCGAGTGAAACTGCGTCAGACTGGAAGGTAGCCGCCGCGTGGATCGCCCGCATCGGCATGCTGGGAGGAACAATGACCCTCGATCGAACGACGACCATCGACGGTCTGCTGCCGACGGAGCTCCGGCAGGACTTCCCCTACCTCGCGCAGGAGCTCAACGGGCATCCGCTCGCCTATCTCGACTCCGGCGCGACCGCGCAGCGACCGCTCGCGGTGCTCGATGCCGAACGCCGCTACCTCGAGCACTCCAACGCCGCGGTGCACCGCGGCGCCAGCACACTCGTCGGCACCTCGACGACCGCGTTCGAAGAGGCTCGCGAGACGGTCGCCCGGTTCGTTGGGGCAGGCCCGCGCGAGATCGTGTGGGCCCTGAACGCGACCGATGCGATCAATATGGTCGCGCTCGGCATAGCGGATGCCGCGGCCGGCCTCGGCGGGCCCGAAGCCGACATCTTCACGCTCGGCGTCGACGACGAGATCGTGGTCACCGAGGCGGAGCACCACGCCGACCTCATCCCGTGGCAGCGACTCGCTGCGAAGACCGGGGCGAAACTGCGCTGGATTCCGGTCGCGGACGACGGCACGTGGTCGATCGACGATGCGGCATCCGTCATCGGTGCGCGCACGCGTCTCGTCGCGTTCGCGCATGTCTCGAACGTGACCGGCTTCGTCGCCCCCGTCGCCGAGGTCGTCGAGCTGGCCCACCGTCACGGTGCGCTCGTGCTGCTCGACGCCTGCCAGTCGGTGCCTCACCGGCCGACCGACTTCGCCGAACTCGGGGTCGACTTCGCTGCGTTCTCGGGTCACAAGATGCTCGGCCCGACCGGCATCGGTGTGCTCTACGGCCGGGAGCACCTGCTCGACGCCCTGCCGCCGGCGCGCACCGGCGGGTCGACGATCACGACCGTGACGATGGAGTCGGCATCCTTCCTGCCCTCGCCGCAGCGCTTCGAGGCCGGCACGCAGCCGGTGTCGCAGGCGGTCGCGCTGGCCGAGGCGGTGCGCTACCTCGACGCGCTCGGCATGCAGCGGGTGCACGCACACGAGACGTCGCTCGCCGAGCTTCTCGTCGAGGAGACGGCGCGGATCGCCGGCGTGCGGCTCGTCGGGCCGGCGCCCGGCATCGAGCGCGCGGCCTTGGCGAGCGTCGACGTGCCAGGCGTGCACGCGCACGACGTCGGCCAATTCCTCGATTCGCAGGGCATCGCCGTGCGTGTCGGCCACCACTGCGCCCAGCCGCTGCATCGGCGTCTCGGCCTGCGCGCGACGACTCGTGCGAGCACCTACGTCTACACGACGACCGACGAGATCCACCGCTTCGCCGCGGCGCTCGGTGAGGTGCCCGGATTCTTCGGGGTGGGCGCATGAGCGACCTGTCGGGGCTCTATCAGGAGCTCATCCTCGACCACTCGCGGCGCCGGCTGGGCGACGGCGAGCTGGCCGAGCCGAACGCCACCCACCACGAGCTCAACCCCACGTGCGGCGATGAGATCACCGTCGGCATCCGCCTCGATGCATCCGGTACCGTGCTCGAAGAGATCGGCTGGACCGGCGACGGATGCAGCATCTCGATGGCCTCGGCGTCGGCCATGACCGAGCTCGCGGCAGGCGCCGACCTCGACCGGGTGCGGCAGCTCATCGACGGGTTCCGCTCGATGATGCGCTCGCAGGGCGCCGGCGAGCCCGACGAAGAGCTGCTCGGCGACGCGATCGCCTTCCACGGCGTCTCGAAGTACGTCATGCGCGTGAAGTGCGCGATGCTCGCGTGGGTGGCCCTCGAGGCCGCCGTCGCGGCGGCGGCCTCGAGCGCGACGGCCGCAGCACCGACTGAGCACCGGGCGTAGCGAGGGGCGAACTCAGCGATCAGCGAGCGGATGCGATGGCGCTGATGACTCGGCGACTCAGCGTGACAGCGCGCCAACGGCATCGGCGACGGGACTCAGGGCCGCGAACCGTTCCTCTGTCTGCTGCAGCAGGCGCTCACGCTCCTCGGCGGTATTCTCGGTGACCGAGGCGTAGTTGACCCAGCGCAGGTTCTTGACGCCGATCTTTCCGAAGGTCCCTTTGAACAGGATCTTCGTGAGGGGGTCACGGTACCACCAGCGATAGGCCTTGTCGGGAGTGGTCATGATCGAGAGCACCGTCACGCCGCCCAGCCTGGTCATCAGGTTGCGGAACGGATTCCCCTTCGCATCGGGGAGTTCCTCGAAGACGATCCCCTTGGTCAGCACTCGGTCGAGAAAGCCTTTGGTCGACGCCGGCATCGCCTCCCACCACACGGGGAAGGCGAAGACCAGGTGGTCGGCCAACATCAGCCGCTCCTGGTAGTCGGCGACGACTGGGTCGACGACCTGCTTCAGGCGCCAGGCAACGAGATCGTCGCGGCTCATGACGGGGTCGAATCCGTCGGCTGCCAGGTCGACGAGGTCGACCTCGTGCCCGGCCCTGCGTGCGCCGCGCATCGCTGCCTCCGCCACGGCCGCCGTGAAGCTGCGCCGATGCGGCACGTTTTCGGCGGACTCGATCGTGTACGGGTGGTCCAGAACGAACATGATCCGCATGGGGAGCGCCTTCTTCCACATCGTTGGTTTCTCACTCAACCGTTGCACAGGCAACGGTCGCTTGTCAAACGATTCGATAGGATGCATGCCATGGACAAGGTGGATCTGCCCGACGAGCAGGCGCAGCTCGCGTACCTCATCCGTCGAGTTGCGGGGCTACTCGATCGAAGCGGCGACGCGCTGTTCCGTCGGGAACTCGACGTGACGATGGCGCAGTTCCTCGTTCTGAGCGTCGTGGATGCGCATCCAGGTCCGCTCAACCAGCAGGCCATCGCCGATCGACTCGGCCTCACGAAGGGCACGGTCAGCCGTCAGATCGAGCAAGCCGTTGCGGCAGGGCTCATGAACGTGGAGACCAGCGCGCACAATCGGCGGGAGAACATCCTGAGCCTCACCGCTGAAGGCACCGCGCTGGTGCGTCGCGGCGATGCGCTCTTCGAGCAGACGCGTCGCGACAACCTGCCCGCTCCCGACCCGTCCGACCTGCGGGCCGCACTGCGGATCCTGAATCAACTGAACGAGGCCCTGAGCTGAGCCGAGCTGAGCCCATCCCGACCTTCGAGTCCCGGTCTCGTTTTTCACGCCAACTCTTTCGCTTGTTCAGTGCCGACGACCGGCGCTCGCGCCCTCACGAGGTCACGTCTGAGCTGCTCGACGGCGAGCAACGCGTTCGACAGGTGGAACGACTGCTGCAGCAGCGTCGGCGAGAAATCATCCAGGGGTACGAGAGAGATCTCGATCTCTTCGTTCTCGTCCAAGGCCTGAGGTGCAACGCCGTAGACCTCCGACAGTAATCCGCCCGAACCTTCATCCATCGGTCGTCGACGACCCGACTCGAACGTTCGATGCTCCAGGGTTGAAGCGACACTGTGCTCCTCTGCCAGTCCGGAAGCCCTACGGAGTCCACCACGGTCGCAGCGGCAGATCGCCGTTGCCGCCGCGCTCGTCGGGGTTGACCGCGAGCACCTGGTGCAGCTGGATGCCGCCGCTCTCGAAGGCGAGTCGGGAACCGGCCATGTACAGGCCCCACACCTTCGCTGTCGGCAGCCCGACCTCGGCCACAGCTTCGTCCCAGTGGGCGACGAGGTTGGCGCACCAGTCGCGCAGCGTCAGCGCGTAGTGGGGGCGCAGGTTCTCCTCGTGCAACACCTCGAAGCCGACATCCTGAGCCTCGGTGATGATGCGGCCCGAGCCGGTGAGTTCGCCGTCGGGGAAGACGTACCTGTCGATGAAGCCGCGGGTCGACGGTTCGGACTGGTTGTCAGGACGAGTGATGCAGTGGTTGAGCAGCAGCCCGCCGGCACGCAGCCTCGACTGCAGAAAGCCGAAGTACGAGGCGTAGTTGCGCACGCCGATGTGCTCGAGCAGCCCGATCGACGACACCGCGTCGAAGCCGGTCTCGGCGATGTCACGGTAGTCGCCGTAGCGAACCTCGGCGAGCTCGGAGAGCCCCTCCGCGGCGATGGCCTGCTGCGCCCATGCCGTCTGCTCTCGCGACAGGGTCACTCCGGTGGCCCGCACTCCGCGCCGCGCGGCGTAGCGCACCATGCCGCCCCACCCGCAGCCGACGTCGAGCAGCCGGTCGCCCGGCTTCAGCCGCAGCTTCTCGAACACGAGTCGGTACTTGTTCTCTTGCGCCTCGTCGAGCGATGCGTCGGGCTGCGGATAGCACGCGCACGTGTACGTCATCGAGGGGCCGAGCACCCACTCGTAGAAGGTGTTCGACACGTCGTAGTGGTGGTGGATCGCCTCGGCATCGCGGCTCTTGCTGTGCCGAAGCCCCTCGGCGACACGTCGCCATCGGGGCGGCACCTCTTGCGGCGGCGGCGCGATCGGCCGCAAGTGTTCGACGCCGATGGAGCGGACGATGCGGGCCATCATCCGCGGTGGCGGAAGCTTGAAGACCAGCTCGTCGGCCAGCGCCTTGAGCAGCACATACGGGTCGCCGGGGTGCACGCCGTGCACTTCGAGATCGCCCGCGATGTAGGCGCGGGCGAGGCCGAGGTCGCCGCGCCCGGTCGCGAGATACGTCGTGCCCCGCGGCGTCTTCAGCTCGAGCCCGAGTTCGGCGTCGGGCGGCCCTGCCGAACTCCCGTCGTAGGCGGTGAACCTCAGCGGGAGCCGACCTGCGACGACGATCTCGAGGATCTCGGCGAGGGTGAGCTTCGCCGACGGGTCCGGCGCGTTCGCGGCATCCGATATCGCTGGCGTTTCAGCCTGCTTCACCGGCGCCTGTCCTTTGGTCGTGGTCATCGTCGTTGCACCGCCTTCGCATAGAGATCGAGGAGACGTGAGTCGGGGTCGTACCGCCGCTTCACGGCCGAATAGTCATCGCCGCCGTAGAGCTCGTCGAACTCTTCCGGCGAATAGTACGAGTCGGAGTACAACGACTTGTGTCCGTCGAGCGCGCTCACCTCACGCTCGATCAGGCGATTCGTCTCCCCGTCGACGGAGCCGACGGGCACCGTAGACCAGAAGCCGACGTTGACGTAGCTCTGCTGCGGTCGAAGCGGGTAGAGCGGCCAGTCGCGGTCGCCCCGCAGCCGCAGCGGGCACAGCCAGATCGGCTCGATCGGCACCTTCGCGAGGAACCACTCCAAGAACTCGACGGTGCGCCCGATCGGTACCTCGACGTCTTGGATCACGCGTTCGCGCGCTGGGCGCCCCTTGAGTTTCTCGAGGCGATCGCCGAGGTCGAATCGTCGTTCGAGGCGCATGAGCTTCGCGTACGACCTGCTGCGCCGGTACCGCCGAGGCCAGAATGGGCGAATCAGCGGATGCTGCGCGCCGAACGCCTGCGAGCACCAGAACCAGTCGGCGTCCCATCGCCACAGGTAGTCGTGAACGGTGAGGCGATCGTGCTTCGCTCCGTCGTCGTGCTGGATGGAGCGATAGTAGATCTGCTGGCGGGTGTAGTCGCTGACGGGGCCGGATGTCGCGGTCTGCGTGCCGACGCACAGGTAGCTCTCCTCGGCGCTGAACACGACGCCGTCGAGGTAGTCGACGGGAACCCCGTCGAGGCGACCGGTTTCGATGATGCGGTCCATCGCCGCGACGAGCTCGGCGAGGGCGTGGAATCGCAGGTGCGTGAGCGCGACGAACGGTTCGATCGGCTCGAGTTCGATGCGCAGGCGCACCGCGTAGCCGAGCGTGCCGTATGAGTTCGGGAAGGCGCGGAACAGCTCGGCGTGCTCGAGCGGTGACGCCGTCAGCACCTCTCCGCCGCCCGTGAGGATGTCCATTTCGAGCACCGACTCGTGCGGCAGGCCGTTGCGGAACGACGTCGACTCGATGCCGAGACCCGTCACCGCTCCGCCGAGGGTGATCGTCTTCAGCTGCGGCACGACGAGTGGTGCCAGTCCGTGCGGCAGCGTCGCGGCCACGAGGTCTTCGTAGGTGCACATGCCCGCCACGTCGGCCGTACGCGTTTCGGGGTCGACCGCGATGACGTGCGTCAGTCCCGAGGTGTCGAGGCCCGGGGCATCCGTCGCCGCCCTCGACCGGAAGAGATTCGACGTGCGCTTCGCGAGTCGTACCGGTGCCCCCGGCGGCACCGCCTGGTAGCTCTCGAGCAGGCGCTCGACGCCGTCGGCGTGAGTGGCGCGTGCATCGGTCGCAGGAGCGGACACGTTTCCACGTTAGTCCGCGCGCGGATTCGCCGCATCGTGCATCGGGTGTGCTCCATCGGCATCGGCACGCTGCTCAGGCACCGGCCGCCGCACGCGTGAAGAATTCGAGCGCGGCCTTTTTGAACACGCGTGACCCCGGTGCATTGAAGTGGTGACGCCGGGGCAGTTCGACGAAGGTGCCGTCGGGTGTGGACGCCGCCAGTTGCTTCGACTGCTCGAAGATCGCGTCGTCGCTGCCGGTCGCGAACAGGATCGGCTGCATCGGCGGATGCGCCACGTCGGGGTCGGCGTCGCCGAAGCGCATGCCCTCGGCGAGCGCGATGAGCGCCCCGAGGTCGTTGCCCGCGACCCGTTCGGCGAGCGTGATGTAGTTGCGGGTGACCGGGTCTTCGACCGGCGTGCCGTGCTCGGCGTACGCGCGCGCCTGCTCAATCTGCAACCGAGCGAGCGGGCGCCCGTCGGGAATGCCGCCGAGCACCGCACGCTCGACATGTTGGGGCAGCTGCACCGCAACCTGCCAACCGACCCGCGCCCCGAGCGAATAGCCGGCGAAGAGCACCGTGTCGAGCAGGTAGGTGTCGAGCACGACCGCGATGTCGTTCACGAACGCGTCCATGCCGTAGGCGGATGCCTGCTGCGGCTTGGCGCTCGCCCCGTGGCCGCGCTGGTCGATGCCGAGCACGCGGAACCCGGCACGCGTGAGATCGCGCACCCACCCCGTGTTCACCCAGTTGTCGCGGCAGCTCGAGGCGAACCCGTGCACGCACAGCACCGTCGGCGCATCGTCGTCACCCCAGAGGTAGGTGGCGATGCGGATGCCGTCGGCCGACAAGACGTACTTCGGCGACGGCATCTCGGTCAGGGGCGGTATCGCTGCATCCATGTCAGCCATTCTCGCCGTCTTCGAGGCGTCACACGATGGGCGTGCCGTGCGTGTGGAACGTCTCGATCGTCTGCAGACCCCAGGCCTGGCCCTTGGCGCGTTCGGCGGCGGTCCAGCTGATGGTCTTCCAGTCGGGGGCGAGGATGACGCGGGCGCCGGCGTTGCACAACTCGATCCGGTTGCCGCCGGGCTCCCAGACGTAGAGGAAGAAGGTCTGCTGGATGGCGTGCTTGTGCGGCCCGGTCTCGATGTGGATGCCCGCCTCGAGGAACACGTCGGCGGCGCGGAGGATGTCTTCGCGGGTGTCGGTCGCGAAGGCCACGTGGTGGAGCCGTCCATGAGACCCGGTCCAGTCGTCGGTGTACACGAGGTCGTAGGTCTTGTTGCCGAGATTGAACCAGACGGCGCTGGGTTCGCCGTCGTCGGTCACGATGCGCTCGGTACAGCGGGCGCCGAGCACGCCGCCGAGGAACTCGGCCGTCTCGGGCACGTTCCCGGTCAGGTAGTTCACGTGGTCGATGCGGCGCACGTTCGCGCCCCGGCCGGGGAAGGCGGCCGCCTGGTTCTTCAGCGCAGGCGTGTCGGTCTCGTCGGCCTCGTACCAGTCGACATCCCAGTACAGGCCCATCGGGTGCCCGTCGGGGTCGTCGAACAGCGCCACCTCGCCGAGACCACGCGCGGAGTCGTCGGTGCCGCGCGCGAGCCCGGCGGACGCGATGCGTTCCCACACACGCTCGACCGCCTGCGGGCTCGCGCCACGGAGGTAGGTGCGCCCGATGCCCGGCTGCTCCCGCTCGATGAGCCGCACGGTGTACGACTGGTAGTCGTCCCACGCATGCAGGTACACGGATGTCTCGTCGCGGGCCACCTCGCGCATCGCCATGAGATCGACGAAGAAGTCGCGGCTCGCTTCGAGCACGGGCGTGTAGAGCTCGATGGGGCCGATGTGGGCGATGTCGCGACGCATTTCGGGATCGTGCGTCAGGCGCGGGGTTGCATGCTCGTTCACGTGGCTCCTTCGTCGGGCGCGTCGGCGTCGGCGCGCGGGGCGACGGCTGTCGTTTGCTGTGGGCGAGGCCAAACCTGCCCGTCCATGATCTTGCGGGCGGTGCGCACGAGCGTACTGCGGGCGACGGACGTCGCCGCTCCTGCGCCCGCCAGTTCGACGTCGACCTCGAGTGCGCCGGTCGGATGCTCCACCCGGCGTGGGCCCGAGCCCGGCGCATCGACGGTCGCGATCGTGCCTTCGGCGAGGCATCCGACGGCGACCGAGACGGCGCCGAGAACGCCGATCGCCTCGTGCACGCGATGCGGAATGAAGGTGCGCGTGGTCACGAGGCCGCCGTGGCGTGCGGGCGAGACGATCGTGAGCTTCGGCACCGTCGAGTCACGCACCTCACCGAGTCCCATGGCCGGGCCGGCGGCGAGGCGGATCCGCTCGAGGCGGCGGCGAAGCTCGTCGTTCGCTTCGAGTTCGGCGGGCGACTCGTCGCCGACGAGGCCCAGGTCGGATGCGCGGAGGAGCACGACCGGCATGCCGGCATCGACGCACGTCACGTCGATGCCGTCGAAGTGATCGACGAGCCGCCCCGTCGGGAACGCGGGCCGGCCGTCGCCCGGGAAGTCGAGCGGAATCGCGGCCGCGGGGAACGGCGCGCCCGCCATCTCGGTGTCGCCGTCGTAGCGCACCACGCCACCCGGGGTCGCGATGCGGGCCACGACGATGCTCGCAGTCGGGTTCACGATGCGGATGCGCACCTCGGTCTGCTCCGCGGCCGCCGCCACGAGCCCGCGCTCGATCGCGAACGGCCCCACGCCCGCGAGGAGGTTGCCGCAGGTCTGACGATCGCTGACGATCGGCCGGTCGGGCACCACCTGCAAGAAGAGGTAGTCGACATCCGCGTCAGGATGCGTCGACGGGCCGACCACGGCGACCTTGCTCGTCAGCGGGTGCGCCCCGCCGAGCCCGTCGATCTGGCGCGGGTCGGGCGAACCCATCACCCGGAGCAGCAGCTCGTCGCGCTCGGCTGCGTCTTCGGGAAGGTCCGAGGCGAGAAAGTAGGCGCCTTTCGAGGTGCCGCCGCGCATCAGCATGCACCGGATGCCGTCGGTCACAGGTGCCCTCCGTTCGGAACCCCGTCGCTCGCGACGGAGCGGAGCACCTCGGCCACGGCGCGCGCGATGTCGGCACGGCCGCCCTCCGCCTCGACCATCTCGGCCGCCGCCGCCATCTCCTCGACCCGACGCGCGCTGTGCTGCCGGGTGCCGTCGAGCAGGCCCGCGAGCGTCGGCCGATCCAGCCGCTCGAGGGTCTCGACGAGATGCTCGCCGAACCAGTCGGAGAGCCCCTGGGCCTCGGCCGCGCGGAGCGATTCGATCATCACACCCGTGAGTCCCTTGACGAGGAGGCTGCGCAGCAGCTTTCGAGCAGCGGATGTCCCGGCGGGACCGTCGAGCACCTCGACCGGGTAGCCCGCTTCGCCGAGGATGGCACGCAGCGCCTCGGTCGCGACCGGTTCGCCGGAGACGAGCACCGGCGTGCGGTCGGCACCGCGACGGACCGGCGCCATGATCGCCGCGTCGGCGAACCGGATGCAGGCGGCCGCCGCACGTGCCGCGAGCTCCGCCTTCGCGCGCGGCCCGGCGGTGGCGAAGTCGGCGTGCACGGCGGATCGCGGCGCTGCGGCGATGGTGGTCGCGAGTGCGTCCGCGCTGTGCGCGGCGGTCGTGAAGGCGAGCACGGCGTCTGCGTCTGCGACGGCCTCCTCGCCGGACGCCGCGATTCGCACACCGTCGACCGCGTCCGCCGCGAACGGGTCCCACCCGGTCACCACGGCCTGGGCCGAGAGCGAGTTCGCGAACGCACGACCCGCCTCGCCGAGGCCGAGCACCGTGATTCGGCTGCTCATCGATCGGTGCCTTCCGGAAGACGGTCCACGTAGGCGACGCCGAGTTCGGCCAAGAGGGGTCGCAGCTCGTACAGGTCGACCCCGAGGGTTCCCGAAGCGAGCGTGGCTCGCTTGGCCTCCTCGTTCGCTCGGCGGCGGTCCGCGGCATCCGCCACCTCGACGCCACGTCGGATCGGCAACGCGACCACGCCGTCGTCGTCAGCCACGATGATGTCGCCGGGGTGCACGGCCTGGCCCGCGATCACGACGGGCACGTTGACCGATCCCGGGCTCGCCTTGACCGTGCCCTGGGCGTGCACCGCGCGCGACCACACCGGGAAGCCCATCTCGCGCAGGGTCGCGATGTCGCGCACGCCGGCGTCGATCACGAGGCCGACCACGCCGCGGGAACGCAGCGAGGTGGCGAGCAGATCGCCGAACATGCCGTCGGTCGACCCGCTCGTCGTCGCGACGACCAGCACGTCACCGCGCCGGCACACCTCGACGGCGGCGTGGATCATGAGGTTGTCGCCGGGGTGACTGAGCACGGTGACGGCCGAGCCGCCGACCGACGCGCCCGGAAGCCGCGCCGTGATCCGCGGCCCGACGAGGCCGACGCGGCCCGCCGCCTCGTGGACGCTCGCGACTCCAGCGCGGGCGAGGCGTTCGATCACTTCTGCTGGTGCACGGTCGATGTCGCGGACGACGTAGTGTCGGCTCATGGTCAGGCCAGCTCCGATGCGACCTGCGGGTAGTACCGCTGGAACGCCTCGGCGTAGGCGTGCACCGGCAAGCCGAGATTCGGCCCACTGTTGCGCTTGGCCTGCACGCCACGGCGCTTGCCGAGGTCGGTGTAGTACTCGACGAGGTGCCCCTGCGCGCCGAGCGCATTCATGGCGGCGACCTTCTTCTCCCAGACTTCGCTGATGTCGAGCAGCACGTTCGGAACGAAGCCGCACACCTCGCTCTGGTGGGGCTCGAACGCGAACACGGGCGGCGCGCCGATCACCTCTCCGGGGCCGGAGACGCCGGGAGCCTGCGCGAGCACGCGAGCGTGGAGCGCGATCTCGGCGGCCTTCGGGTGGTCCATGTTGTAGGGGTCGGCCGCCGCGTGCGTGAGCACGACCGCCGGCTGCACCTCGCGACAGAGGTCGATGAGGCTCGTCATGAGTTCGTCGCTCTCGCGGAGCGGATAGTCGCCGGCGTCGAAGAACCGCACCTCGGCACCGAGCGCATCGGCTGCGGTCTGACCCTCTTCGCGGCGGAGCGCCTTGATCTCGTCGAGGCTCTTCCCCGCGCGCCAGGCACTCGCCGATTCACCCCGTTCGCCGAAAGACAGGCAGGCGATGACCGCGCGCTGCCCGCGCGAGGCCGCGAGTGCGATCGCACCGCCGGCTCGCCAGACGAAGTCGCCGGGGTGTGCGGTGACCACGAGAAGCGGGGACTGATTCGACATTGAACCTCCAGATCGATGTGCGACACCACTCTGCCGAGTGTCGCAACTATTGTCAACAATTTTGCTGACGACCCGTCGGGCGACAGAATGAGTCGAGCGAGCTGCGTGGCGGATGTCTCGGAGTGACCGAGAATCGCAGATCATCGATGTCGATGCAGAGAAGGGGGCGGTCGGTGAGCGACCTCCAAGATGTCCATGCCCAGTTGCGGAGTGCGATCCTCCGCGGGGACTTCGCACCGCGCCAGCGGCTCATCGAGGCCGAACTCGCCGAGCGCTACGGCGCCGGCAGATTCGTCATCCGCAACGCGCTGCTGCAGCTCGCCGCCGACGGCCTCGTCGAGCTCCAGCCGAATCGGGGCGCTCGCGTGCGCGAGATCTCGGTCGACGAAGCGGTCGAGATCACCGAGATCCGGCAAGCCGTCGAAGCGCTGGTCGCGGCGCGGGCCGCCGAGCAGGTCGGCGATGCCGAGATCGACGAGCTCCGCGCTCTCGGCGAGAGCATGCGCGTCGCCGTCGAGCAGGGCGAGCTCATGCGCTACTCCGACCTGAACGCCACGCTCCACTCCCGTCTGCGAGAGATCGCGCACCACGCCACCGCGGCCCGCATCATCGAGCAGCTGAACGGCCAGATGGTGCGACATCAGTTCCGGCTCTCCCTCGTGCCCGGCCGCCCGAGTGTCTCGCTGCCCGAACACCTGGCGATCATCGACGCCGTCTGCGATCACGACGCAGAGCGGGCCGGTCGACTCATGGCCGACCACATCGGCAGCGTCATCACCACCCTGCGCACGCTCGACGACCACGGACAGTCGATACCGCAGCTCAGGTGAACAGCGATGGGTCGTGCATCCGATTGCTAACAATTTTGGTTGCGTTATTGACACCGATTCTTGAACAGCCGTAGGGTCGCGGCAGACACGGCAACCAGCCCGGCCGGACGAAGTGTCCTGGCGGGGCCGCCTTCCCTCACAACGGAGTGACATGAATCGCATCAGCATGATCGGGGTCGCCGCGGTGGCCCTGTTGGCCCTTTCCGGATGCACCGACTCCGAAGCCGGTAACGAGACCCCCGCCGCGAGCGCCAGTGCGGCCGAGCTCACCCCCGTCACCGTCGGCGTGATTCCGATCGCCGACACGGCGCCGCTCTATCTCGGCGACGCGCAGGGCTTCTTCGAGGAGGCCGGACTCGATCTCACCATCGAGACCGCCACCGGCGGTGCCGCCATCGTGCCGGCCGTCGTCGCCGGCGACTACCAATTCGGCTTCAGCAACATGCTCTCGCTCATGGTGGCGGCCGAGAAGGGGCTGCCCCTCAAGGCGGTGAGCTCTGCGGTGGCGACGACGGGCGACACCGAGTCCGACTTCGGCGCGATCATCGTCAAGGGCGACTCGCCGATCCAGTCCGTGACCGACCTCGCCGGCAAGACCGTCTCGAGCAACAGCCTCGGCAACATCAATGACACGATCGTGCGCACCCTCGTCGACGATGCCGGAGCGGATTCTTCGACGATCTCCTTCGTCGAGGTGCCCTTCCCCGACGCCATCGCGGCGGTCGAGAACAGCCAGGTCGACGCGGCGTTCGTCGTCGAGCCGTTCGTCACCTCGGCGATCGAGGCCGGCGACCGGGTCGTCTCCTACGCCTACGCCGAGTTCGACCCGAAGCTCGACATCGCGTCGTACTTCACGACGACCGATTTCATCGAGAGCGACCCCGAGGTCGTCGAGAAGTTCCAGTCGGCGATGCAGAAGTCGCTCGAGTACGCGCAGGAGAACCCCGACGCCGTGCGCGAGATCATCGCGACGTACACCAAGACGCCGCCCGAGACGCTCGAAAAGATCGTGCTGCCGACCTGGCCTCTCGAGATCGATCGCGGCGCCATGGAGAAGCTCGCCGAGGCGGCGCAGTCCTACGGGGTGCTGACCCAGGCGCCCGATCTCGACGCACTGCTTCCGTGACCCTGACGAGTTCGGAGCCAACCACCACAACGGCGGCCTCCCCAGGACGGCGGCGCGCCCGCCGTCCCGGGCGGGGCCGCACCGCGCTGCTCGGTTCGGCCGGCATCATCGGGTTCCTCCTCCTCTGGGAGGCGGTGTCCCGTCTCGGCCTCGTCGACCCCCGGTTCCTCCCTCCCGCCGGAGAAGTGCTCCTCCAGCTCGCCGGCGACCTCGCCGACCGGGCATTCTGGCGCAGTGTCGGCGCCACGATGACGAGCTGGGCCATCGGCCTCGCGATCGCCGTCGTCGCCGGAACGCTCCTCGGGTTCCTCATCGGGTCGAGCCGCTTCCTCGAGCGGGCCACGCGGTCGACGATCGAGTTCCTGCGGCCGATCCCCTCCGTCGCCCTCATCCCCCTCGCCGTCCTCCTCTTTGGAACGAAGATCCAGTCGAGCCTGCTCCTCATCGTGTACGCCGCGTTCTGGCAGGTGCTGCTCCAAGTGATCTACGGCACCCAGGATGTCGACCCGGTGGCCGACGCCACCGCGCGAAGCTATGGACTGCGACGACTCAGCCGCATCCGTCACGTCGTCTGGCCCACCACACTGCCGTATCTCATGACCGGGGTGCGACTCGCCGCGACCATCGCGCTCATCCTCGCCATCACGTCGGAGCTCATCATCGGCACCGACGGCCTCGGCAAGCAGATCGCCCTCGCCCAGTCCGGCGGCGCCGTCGTGGAGATGTACGCGCTCGTGCTCGCGACGGGCCTCATCGGCGTCGCCATCAACCTTCTCGCACGCCTGGTCGAGCGGCGGGCCCTCGCCTGGCACACCTCGGTGCGATCGGAGCTCGAGGCATGAGCGCTCTGAAGTCGTTCGCGTACGTCATCGGCCTTCCGCTGGTCCTCATCGCTGCCTGGTGGGCGGCGACCGTGGGTGGCGCTTCGTTCTTCGTACCGACGCCCGGTCAGTTGCTCGAGACCTTCGTCACGACCTGGTTCGGACCGCGCTTCTGGGAGGACGTGCTGCCGAGTCTCGGCCGCCTGTTCACCGGCCTCGCAGGTGCGATCGTGCTCGGCATCGTGATCGGCGTCGTCATCGGATCCGTCCGCACGATCCGCCAGCTGCTCGAGCCGCTGCTCGAGTTCTTCCGGGCGATCCCACCGCCGGTGCTCGTGCCGCTCCTCATGCTCATCATCGGGGTGAACGATCAGATGAAGGTCGCGGTGATCATCTCGGGGGCGATCTGGCCGGTCCTCCTCAACACCGTCGAGGGCGTTCGCGCGACCGACGAGGTCATGCGCGAGACCAGCCGCAGTTACCACATCGAAGGACGCTTCCGGCTGAGCCATCTCGTGCTGCCGGCAGCGGCCCCGCAGATTCTCACGGGCGTACGGCAGTCGCTGTCGATCGGCCTGATCCTCATGGTCATCTCCGAGATGTTCGCCTCATCGTCGGGGCTGGGGTTCACCATCGTGCAATTCCAGCGCAATTTCGCCGTGCCCGAGATGTGGAGCGGCATCCTGCTGCTCGGCCTCATCGGCCTGGGGTTGAGCGCCGTGTTCCGACTCATCGAACGGCGGATCCTCCGCTGGTACCACGGACTCAGGGAGGTCCAGCGTGAATCCTGAACCCTCGCGCGCCGACGCGGCGCCGATGCTCGTCGTCGACGGGCTGCGGAAGGTGTACTCCTCGCCGACCGGCGACGACGTGGAGGCGGTGCGCAACCTGACCTTCACCGTGCCTGCCGGTCAGCTCGTCTGCATCGTCGGGCCATCGGGCGCCGGCAAGACGACGCTGCTGAAGTGCATCGCGGGGTTGCTCCCGGCGACCAGCGGCCGGCTGGAGCTCGAGGGCTCGCCCATCGTCGGCCCGCCCAAGACGATGGCGGTCGTCTTCCAGGAGTACGGGCGAAGCCTCTTCCCGTGGATGAGCGTCGAGGCGAACGTCGAGCTGCCGTTGAAGTCCGCTCGGATGCCGAAGGCCGAGCGCCGCCAACGCGTCGCCGAGGCACTCGAGGCGGTCGGGCTCTCAGATGCGGCGACCAAATACCCCTGGCAGCTGTCGGGTGGCATGCAGCAGCGCGTGGCGATCGCGCGCGCAGTGGCGTATCGGCCACAGGTGCTCCTCATGGACGAACCGTTCGCGGCGGTCGACGCGCAGACGCGCGCCGACCTCGAAGACCTCATCCGGCGCATCTGGAAGACGCTCGGCGTCACGATCCTCTTCGTCACCCATGACATCGACGAGTCGGTCTATCTCGCCGAGCGGGTCATCGTGCTCACCAGTTCACCGACCGTCGTGCTCGACGACGTGACGATCGACCTTCCCGCCGATCGCGATCAGATCACCACGCGGTCGGCGGAGCGCTTCGGTGTGCTGCGCACGCGCATCTGGGAGGAGATCCAGCGCGCGAAGACCATGACGGGGGCGATGACCGGCATCGCATCCGACCGCTGAGACCGCACGAAGCCCCCTCCGCCGCGCGGCGAAGGGGGCTTCGAGTCATGTCAGCGACCGGGCTTCACACTGAGGGTGTAGCTGCGTCGATCACTTCCATCGGCAGCGGTGACGACGATCTCCGCGTTCGCCTTCCGGTGGTGCGATGACACCTGCACCGACTTCGGCGCCTTCACCGAGGCATCCGCTGATCTCGCGGTCGCGGCGACGGAGACCCGGCTGACTCCCTTCGGCACCGTCACCTCCACTTCGTTGCCGGTCACCACGACCGTCTGCGACCACGAACCGCTCGACACCGTCACGGTCGCGAGTCGCGCATCGGCCGCGGCAAGCGCATTCTCGATCCACTGCATGGCCTCGGGCACGTCGTAGTTGCCGGAGTGCGGGCGATCCCAGGCGAGACGGTAGTTCACGTCGCGCACGTCGCGATCGGACTCGAGCGCCCGGTCGAGGTTGAGCGAGATCGTGAGCGCAGTATCGCGGTCGCGCGTGCCGTGGCGCACGTACCAGTACGGCGCCGTGTCGGCGCTCGTGCCGATGAAGCGCATGGGATCGACGAGGTCGACCTGCTCATCGACGACGGTGCTGCGCTGACGGATGAACCGCGCCCATGTGAGCCCGGTGTCGTCGAGGCCGACCCCATCGCCCGCGATGGCGTTGTGCTCCCAGCTGTACTCGGTGAAGTTCGAGTAGATCTGCGCCGAGGTGCCGAACAAGCTCGACTCCCCCGCCGTGAGGTTGTTCACCCCGGTCTGGTCGAACGAGGGTGCCGGCTTGAGCGTCGCCTGCGTCCCGAGGAACGCGAGATAGCGCTCCATATCCATCGAGAGCACGGTGTTCGCGTCGTTGTCGACGTCGATCCAGTCGTTCGTGTAGGTGCCCGACTTCGGCGGCGACCCCGGCGACCCCGGGCTCGTGTAGACGATGTCCTCGCCGAGGTCGGGGACGACATTGGCGGGATCGGCCTGCATGTAGGTGACTGCCGCGTCGATGACCTCACCCTCGATCTCGTCGAGCATGTTGTCGGCGGTGAGCCGGGTGCCGTCGGCTGCCGTCAGGCGAAGGGACTTCTCGTAGTCCGGGAAGTCAGCGGCGAGCGCGGCACTCGTCGCCGGGTCGGCGGTGGATCCGACGGTTGCCCGTGTGCCGAGCGTCGAGAACAGCCATTCGTACGAGATGTCGGCGTGGCCGAGGTCGGTGATCGGGCAGTACGCGGCCACGGCGAATACGTCGTCGTCGATCGTGCTCTTGCCTCTCGACGAGATTCCCGCTGCGCCGATCTCGGCGAGGTAGGGCTCGTAGTCCGGGCTGTTGCCGGAGGCGCCGAGGATCGAGACGAGCGCCCCGCCCCCGCTCGTTCCGTTGATGACGATGCGCTCGGCGCTGCCGGGCATGGCGCCGTCGTTGAGGCGCAGATACCGAACGGCGGCCTTCGCGTCGACGACGGGCGCCGGGGCCTTCCCGGCGTAACTCGCATCGGCGGCTACGACGCCGCGCGAACGCGAAGCGACGTCGACGAACACGAATCCGGCCTTGAGCGCAGCACCGACATTGCTCTTGGTGCTGTCGAACTGGGCACCGTCGGTCACCGACGCCCGGATGTAGCTCGCGAACCATCCGCTGTTGTTGACGGCGAAGTAGATCGCCGCGTCCTGGTCGGCGGCGGCGCTCTCGGGCACGAAGACGTTCATGCTCTGATAGCCGCAGGCGGGGTTGGCGATCGTGTTCTGACCCTGCGTGCTCGACATCAGGATCGGGTCCGCGACGTAGCAGACCTCCTGGTACCAGCGCACCTGCGTTGGGGTGCCGTCGATGTCGACCGTCAGGGTCGTGTAGGCGGAGTCGTCGAAGGCGAGCTTCGCGTCTTCCGCGTCGGGTGCAGAGCGATGTGCGGATGCCGCGGCGGTCGCCATCGGCGCCGCACCGAGCATGACCATGAGCGCAGCCGTGCCGAGGGCGGTCGCCGCCCGGCCGAATGCGCGTGCCGCTCGACGAGCGGATTGAGGACTCGGTATCGCCGAATCTCTTCGGGGTTGGTTGCCTGCCACGATCTTCCTCTCCATTGGGGAAAATGCCCGGCGGGAAACGCCGCGCTTGCACGCACCATACTCAGATTGTTGACATTATGGCAAGCAATTTCGTGAACAACATCGTCCGCAAGTGATGCTCACCGGCGTTCGCAACCATTCGCAAGCGCAGGCGCAGGCGCAGGCGCAGGCGAAGACGCAGACGCAGACGCAGACGCAGACGCAGACGCAAGCGCAGCCGTGATCAGCTTGCGCCGCCGCCCACGATCCGGTCGACGCCGAGCGCCTCGAGCCGTCTCGGATCTGCGAGCACCTCCAGGGCGACGATCCGGTCGCCGTCGAGGTCGAACGCCATGATCGACACGACGCGTCCGTTCATCACGGCGGCGACACCCGGTCGACCGTCGATCAGGATCGGCGTCGAGTGCGCGGCGAGACGGCCCGAGAGCACCGCCTGCTCGGCGATCGCCCGCGAACCCTCGACGAGCTGCATCGACGTGCCGTAGTCAGCGCGCAGCACCGCGCCGTCGTCGAGCAGCTCCAGCAGCGCGCCGATGTCTCCGTGCTGAGCGGCGGCGAGCCACGCATTCACGATGCGCCGGCCACGTTCCCGATCCGGCCGCGCCGGCTCTTCGGCGCCGCGCACACGCCGGCGCGCCCGAGAGGCGAGCTGCCGCGCCGCCTCGGGCGAACGATCGAGCACGACCGCGACCTCGTCGAACGACTGGCCGAAGACGTCGTGCAGCACGAGTGCGATGCGCTCCGCGGGGCTCAGCATCTCGAGCAGCACGAGCAGCGCGACGCTCACGCGATCGCTCTGGGCGGCCAGCTCGGCGGGGTCGGCCTCCGTCGCGACGGGTTCGTCCCGCCAGGGCTCGACCTGCCACGAATGCTCCCGCTTGCGGCGCGGCGCGCGCAACAGGTCGAGGCTGACCCGCGAGACCACCGTCGTCAGCCACGCCTCGAGATTGTCGATGCCCGCGGCATCCACTCGTTCGAGGCGAAGCCAGGTCTCCTGCACGGCGTCATCGGCATCGGCGGCCGAGCCGAGCAGTTGCGTGGCGATCGCCCGCAGCCGCGGTCGCTCGGTCTCGAACCGTCGCGCCAGGATTCTTCGATCGGTCATGTCACATCTCCTCGAGTTCGATCGTCGGGATATCGACGAGGGAACGCCCTCGAATGTGACATGAGAGGAACTCGACCAATGAACGCACCTCTGCTCGTGACCGGCGGTACCGGCAACATCGGCAGCCGCGTGGTGCCGCTGCTGCGCGAGGCCGGCCGCGACATCCGAATTCTGTCGCGGCATCCGCGTGGTGCCGAGCCCGGCATCCAGCATGTCGCAGGCGACACCGTCGCCGGGCATGGACTCGCCGCCGCGCTCGACGGCGTCGACGTCGTGCTGCACCTCGCGGGCGGGGCGAAGGGCGACGAGGTCGCCGCGCGAAACCTCGCTGTCGCGGCGCGCGAGGCCGGGGTGCGTCACCTCGTGCTCATCTCGGTCATCGGCGCCGATCGCATGCCGATCGGCTACTTCCGGGCCAAGGCGGAAGCCGAGCGGGTGATCGCCGAATCGGGTGTGCCGTGGACCGTACTGCGTGCCGCGCAATTGCATGACTTCGTGCTCCCGGTCGCACGAGGCATGGCGCGGATGCCGCTGCTGCCGGTACCCGGCGGCCTGCGCTTCGAGCCGGTCGACGGCGACGAGGTCGCGGCGCGGCTCGCGGAACTCGCACTCGGCGCGCCGGCCGGCCGGGTCGCCGACCTGGCCGGGCCGGAGGTGCTCGATGTGGCGCAGCTCGTGGCGACGTTCACCGAGGTGACGGGTGCTCGGCAACGGCGCGGCCGCCTCCCGATCCGCCTTCCCGGCGCCGTCGGACGCGCCTACCGCGCGGGTGAGAACCTCGCGGGCGAGGAAGCGCACCGCGGCACGCGGACCTGGCAGAGCTTCCTGACGGAACTCGAGGTCCGGACCGTCAGGTCGTGAGCGGGTCAGCCCTGGCGATCTTCGGGCTCCACCTCGTCGAGGAATTGCCTGCCACGTACGTCTCGTGGTCAGTGCGCCGAAGGGACACGCAAGCAGAAGAAAAGGCATGTTGCATCGTGGCGATACCGATCTCTGTCAACGTTGCAACACCGTTCACTACGATGTGATCGTGGAACGGAGTCCTGATACCCCCTCGCCGAAGAGGGCCGGCTTGCCGACACTCAAAGACGTCGCGGCGGTCGCCGGCGTCTCGTATCGCACGGTCTCGAACGTCGTCAACGGGCACAAATACCTCAGCGACACCACGCGAACGATATTGGAGGCAGCGATCCGAGAGCTCGGGTATCGCCCCCAACCCGCGGGGCGGCTATGAGCAAGCCGATCGATGAAACCGAGCTGACCGATCCCGTCACCCTCTGCCTGCCGAACGGCGACCTCAACCCACGCGCCGTCGGCTGGACACGTACTCCGCTGCACGACACCGCCGGCATCGGTGGCCGGTCGGGGTGGGGTCGGAACAAGCGCTGGGAGTACTGGGCGGCGACCTCGCCCACTCACCTGATCGCCGCAACCGTGTCGTCTCTCGACTACGCGGCCGTGCACTCGATCATGGTGCACGACCGGCGGAGCGGCGAGACGATCGAACACGGCGCCGTGGTTCCGTTCGGTCGGGGCGTCACGCTTCCTGCGTCGTTCGCCTCCGGCCCAGCGCATGCCGTCGCTCGCGGCCTGCGCATCGACATCGAAGAGACCGCCGAAGGCACGCTGCTCAGCGGCGAGACCGCGGATGTCTCGTTCGAGATCCTCGCCGCCCTGCCGGCGGGTCACGAGCGACTCGCGCTCGTCGTGCCGTGGTCACGGCGCCGCTTCCAGTACACGGTGAAAGACGTCGCCCGCCCCGCGAGCGGCACGCTCACAGTGAAGGGCGAGACCATCGCGCTGCCCGCCGGTGAGAGCTGGGCCGTCGTCGACCACGGTCGGGGCCGCTGGCCGTATCGCGTCCATTGGAACTGGGGCGCTGCATCGGGCACCGTCGACGGCCGCACCGTCGGGCTTCAGCTCGGCGGCCGCTGGACCGACGGCACCGGCATCACCGAGAACGCCACGGTGCTCGACGGGCGCCTCCACAAGATCAGCGAAGAACTCGACTGGGACTACGACGAACAGCACTGGCTGCGCCCGTGGCGCATCCGCGGCACGAACCTCGACCTGACCTTCACGCCGTTCTGGGATCACATCAGCTCGACGAAGCTCGGCATCCTCTCCACCGCCGGCCACCAGTGCTTCGGGCACTACAGCGGCACGGTGCCCACGGTTGCCGGGCCGCTCGAGGTGAGCGGGCTGCTCGGGTGGGCCGAAGACGTCAGGAACCGGTGGTGAGCCCGCCCGCACCATCGGCGTGCACTCAGCGGCGCAGGGTGGTCTCCTCGTCGAGACGGGACAGCTTCTCGGGATTGCGCACCGCGTAGAGCCCGACGACGCGGGCGTCTTCGATGTGGAGCGTGATCACGGTGTCGATCTCGCCGTCGAGCCGGATGATCAGCGCCGGTCGGCCGTTGACCTGCGCCTGTTGCAGCGACGCTGCAGCCGAAATCCTCCCCATCACGGACAGGACTCCGTCGACGCCGACGATGGGCGAGAGGGAAGCCTGCACGACTCCCCCGCCGTCGCCCACGAGCACGACATCCGGGGCGAGGATGTCGAGGAGACGCCGCAACTCGCCGGTTTCGATCGCCTGTTGGAACGCATCGAGTACGTCTCGAGTCTCAGCAGCGGAGACGACGACACGGGGTCGACGCGCTGCGACGTGCGCCCGCGCCCGGTGCGCGATCTGACGGACAGCGGCGGGGCTCTTGTCGACGGTGCCGGCGATCTCGTCGTACTCGACGTCGAACACCTCTCGCAGCACGAACACCGCCCGCTCGGTCGGGGTGAGCGTCTCCAGCACGAGCATCATCGCCGTCGAGACGCTGTCGGCCAGCTCGACGTCGTCGGCCACGTCAGGCGCGGTCAGCAGGGGCTCCGGCAACCACTGACCGATGTATGTCTCCCTGCGGCGACCGAGTGATCGCAGTCTGCTGAGCGCTTGGCGCGTGGCGATCCGCACGAGGTAGGCACGCTGATTCTGCACGCTGTCGTGGTCGACGCGGGCCCAACGCAGCCACGTCTCCTGCACGACGTCTTCAGCGTCGTCGGCCGACCCGAGCATCTCGTAGGCGACGGTGAACAGCAGATTGCGGTGGGCGAGAAACACCTCGGTGGCGGCATCTGAACGCCGGTGAATGCTCATCTCCCGCGGGAAGTCTTCGTCAGCCGTCTCGGATGCCTCGCCCATGATGCTCCTCTTCGCTTTCACGTGTCATTCATCAGACGCCGGGCCACGCCGTTCTGTGACATCGGAGGTCATGAAGCCGAAGTGTGTCACAAGGATCGGGTCGGCGGCGTCTCATGTTCATCAGCGCGACGTACGCACCTCGCAACGGCCTGATCATCACGGAACGCGAGGAGAACATTCTCGACACGAAAGGAAGCTCCATTGAGCTCAGCACTTGAAACTCTTCGCCGTGAGGCCGTCGGCGACCTCATTCAACCAGGCGAAGCGGAATACGAATCGTTGCGTCATTCGATGTTCGCACCCGGGAGCCCGGCCGTTGTACTGCGGCCCGATGGCGTCGGCGACGTGCAAGCGGGCGTCAGATTCGCCGCCAGTGCAGGCCTCCCGTTGTCCGTGCGCGGAGGCGGCCACGGATTCCCGGGCTTCAGCACGAACGACGACGGCATCGTGATCGACCTCGGGCGACTTGCGAACGTGGAGGTCATCGACGAGGTTCGCCACCTCGTTCGGATCGGCGGCGGTGCCACCTGGGGTCACGTTGCGAAGTCCCTGGCGCCGCACGGTCTGGCGATCTCCTCGGGCGACACCAAGAGCGTCGGAGTCGGCGGATTGACCTTGACCGGCGGCATCGGCTGGAAGGTCAGGAAGTACGGCCTGGCATTGGACAACCTGGTCGCCGTCGATGTCGCCACCGCCGACGGCGAGCTCGTGCATGCGAGCGCGACGGAGAACCCCGAGCTGTTCTGGGCGATTCGTGGTGGCGGCGGCAACTTCGGCATCGTGACCGCCTTCGAGTTCGAGGCGCATCCGACGACCGACCTGTTCTACGGCAAGATCAGCTTTCCGGCATCGGAGGCTGCTGGCGTGCTGCAGGGCTGGGCGGACTACTTGCGCTCCGCTCCCGAAGAGCTCACCTCCCATGCGAGTCTTGCCAATCCATTCGCCGGCGGACCCGTAGCACCCGTCGAGATACAGGTCGCGTTCGACAGCGACGACCCCGAGCGCGCCGCTCGAGCGATCGAACCGATCCGCAAGCTCGGCACGGTGATCGACGACACGGTCGCATTGACGCCGTACTCGGACACGCTCGTCGACGGCGCGGTGCCACCGCCCGGCATCCGATTCGTCACTCGAAGCGCATTCGTCGACGGGGATTCCGTGCAGGAGGTGCTGCACTTGCTTGCAGAGATCGCGGCGGCGGAGTGGTCGCCGTCCATCTCCATTCGAAGCGTCGGAGGCGCGGTCTCCCGAGTTCCCGACGACGCCACGGCGTATGCGCATCGCCAGGCGGAGTTGATGTTCGTGACGGCCGTTGCCGGTCCGGAGCCGGTCGTCGAGGCCGTTCGGCCCGCTCTGGAAGCGATCTGGGAACGGCTCGAATCTCACGCCAGCGGCGCGTACGCGAACTTCCTTGCTTCAGCAACCGAGGCGGATGTCGCGGCGATCTACCCGCCCGAGACGTATCAGCGACTCGCGGCCATCAAGCGCCGGTACGACCCCGGCAATCTCTTCGCCTTGAACTACAACGTCCGACCGCAGTAGCAACCGAAGCCGACCGGTTGGAGGCGCTCAACGCCTCCACAGGTACGGCGTCGTCGTCGACACCTTCATGAATCCGGAGCGCTCGAGGATCGGACGTGAGAACTCGGTGGAGTCGCTGTTGATGAGCGTCTTTCCCATGGCGAGCGCCGAGCGGGCCCGGGCTGCCGTCACCGCACGGTAGATGCCGCGCCCGCGCCACTCCTCACGGGTTGTTCCGCCCCAGATACCGGCGAAGCTCGTGCCCGGCACCGGCTCCAGACGCCCGGTCGTCACGATCTGGCCTTCGAATTCGCCGACCCACAGTTCCATGCCGTCATCGAGCGCGAGCCGGCGCAGCAGGGCATTCGCCATCTCGTCCGAGACGGGCTCGCCGAAGGCCTCGTCGGCCGCCGCGCTCATCGCGCGCACGTCGGACTCCTCGGTGACTCGGCGCACCGTCACGCCCTCGGGCAGTTGAACGTCGACGGCCAGCCCGATCGCCTCCCCGATCATGATCGACTCGGTTTCATCGGGGACGAAACCATGCTCGAGCAGTGCGTCGTGCAGCCCTGGGGCGTGGTCGTGCCCACGGGTCTTCCACTCGACCCGGCTGATCTCGGGGTCGGGCTCGTAGTGGCTCAGCGCCTCGGTCACGAGGCCGCGGATCGCGCCCGCATCTGCACCATCGAGGTTCTGGTAGGTGACGAATCCGCGCCCGCCCGCAAAGGTGACCAGGCGCAACGGGCCGAGGCGGGTCACGGAGATCGCGCTCGGCGTTTCGGCGTCGGTACGCAATTGCTCGTCGTAGGCCTCGAGGAGCCGCGCGACCCGAGCTGATTCGTCGTGTGTCATCAGTCCATTCTGACCGAGGGCTCGGCACCCGGATGCCACCTGCTCGCGCTCCTCGCGCTCCTCGCGCTGCTCGTGCCGGGAACTCAGCCCTGGAAATCCTCCGGGTCCACCTCGTCGAGGAACCGCTTGAACTCGTCGAGTTTCGCATCCGCCTCGTCATCGAGTCGCTCGGCCGTCTCGGCCATTTCGGCCGTCTCAGCCGTCTCGGCCATCTCGGCGGGGATTCCCGCATCATCCAGCACCGCCTCAGCGACGAAGATCGGCGCATCAGCGCGCACGGCGAGCGCGATCGCGTCCGATGGCCGCGCGTCGACGACGTATGGTCCCGTCATCGAGTCGAGGGTGATCTCGGCGTAGAAGGTGCCGTCCTCGATGCGGGTCACGTCGATGCGCTCGACCGTGGCACCCAAGGTGTCGAGCAGCAGCTTCATGAGGTCGTGCGACAGCGGACGCGGCGCCTGCTCGCCCGAGATGGCGATGAGAATGGATGTCGCCTCCTGCACGCCGATCCAGATGGGCAGCACCAAGCCGGCCCCCGGCTCCTCGAACTGCGGTTTCAGGAGCACGAGGTGCTGCCGGCTGCCGTCGAGAGCGATCCCGAGCACGCGAACCTGGATCATGGCGCCTCCCGTCAGTCGATCGGGCGTGACACGGCCGCCGTTTCGGCGGTCGGCGCTCTATTCGACCGCAGCGGCGTACTCGTTCGCAACCGTTGCGACGTTGTCGACGTAGTCGTTGTCGTGGTTGTACGAGAACACCGCGGCGCGCCAGCCTACGGCGTTGGTCATCGGCTCCGAAGCGCACAGGTACCGTGCGGCAGCCTGAGCGGCGTCGTCGATCTGGTTCGGGTCCGCGACGCCGTCGTCGTTCGCGTCGCTCCCCCACTTCGCCCAGGTCGACGGAATGAACTGCATGGGTCCGACCGCGCGGTCCCATGTGGCATCACCGTCGAACTCCCCGCCGTCGGTGTCGGCGATCTTGGCAACGCCGTTGCCGTCGAGTGCCGGACCGATGATCGCAGGCCGGGCGGAGCCGTTCTCGTCGAGTTGCGCCCCTCCGTGGCTCCCATGACCAGACTCGATCGCACCGATGGCGGCGATCGTGGTCCAGTCGAGGCCGCACTCCGGCTCCTCCTCGGCGATCGAGACGTGCGCGAGTGCATATGCCTCGAGGGCTCGCTCGGGAATCCCCGTGGCAGCGCTGATCTGCGACATCCATTCGGGGTCGACCTGGGAGATCGGCGCGACCTCCGAGCCAGTGACTGCCGCGGGTTCTTCGGTCGTTTCGAGCGGGCGGTCTTCCTGCTCGCTCGCGATCACGGGAGGCAGGGCCACGCGCCCGCCGCTCGCCGCGGGTGCCGCGAATCCGCCGGGCTTGGCCGCCAGCCCGATGGCGTTCACCGCGAAGACCGCACCGACGGTCAATGCGAGGGCCGCGGCCACGAGGCCCGCATATCCCGACGCCCGTGCGACGAGCTGCCGTTTCGAGGCCGACGCCCGTGCCGGTCGACGCTCGCCGTATTCGTCGACGTCGGTATCGTCATCCCAGGACATGGTGCGCCGCTCCGTTCGGGCGTTGGTTCTCAAGCCGCCCACCGGGTCGATCGCCGCCGTCCCATCCGAGATCCGCGCCGTCGACCGGTCCCTTCAGAATACTCACGCATCGGCAACACCGCACGGGGAGATTCCCTCCGACGGCGCTCCGACGGTGGCTGCTGCCAGACTCGGGTCATGACCATCGGCATCGGCACTCCGGGCGGCACCCCCGAGCGGCCGGCACTCTTCTTCTCCGGGCCCGAGGAGTTCCGCGCGTGGCTCGAGGCGAACCACGCCACCGAGACCGAACTCTGGATGGGCCTCTCCAAGATGCACGTGCCCGTTCGCGGACTCACGTGGGAACAGGCGGTGCCCGAAGCGTTGTGCTTCGGGTGGATCGACTCGGTGTCACAGCGCATCGACGAAGACGCGCGTCGCCAGCGCTGGACACCGCGCAAGCCGGCGAGCATCTGGTCGAGCGTGAACATCGCCCTCGTCGAGAAGCTCAGCGCCGAGGGGCGCATGCATCCCACCGGCGTCGCGGCATTCGAGCGGCGACGCGAAGACCGCTCGGGCGTGTACTCCCACGAGAACCCCGACACCGAGTTGCCGCCCGAGGCCGCGGCGCGACTGGCGGCGGATGCCGCGGCATCCGCATTCTGGCAGGCGGCCACTCCGACCTACCGGCGCCAGGTCACGCACTGGGTGCTGACCGCGAAGCAGGAGGCCACGCGCGAGCGGAGGCTCGGGCAGGTCATCGAAGACAGCGCGGCAGGCCGGCTGGTGTCCTTCCAGCGTTATGGCGAGACGCCGAAGTGGGTGGAGCGTGCCGCTGAGGCGGCACGCGCGGCGGCGGCCACGGCGAACGGCTGAGGGTCGGTGACCTGCTCGAGGTCGAGGCCGGATCTACACCGTAGAGCCGATTGGCCCCATCGAACGGCGAGCAGGGCGTGCGCGAGGGCGTCGGCGGGGCCGTTCGTCGAGCATGGTGGTGGCACTACAGCGCGTCCTCGAGGCGGCCACCGAGGTCGGCGAAGGAACCGACGAGCTCGCTGAGGCGAGACGGGGTCTCGATCTGCGGGAGGTGGCCGGCGTCGGAGATGATCTCGAGACGCGCGCCCGGGACCAGCTCTGCGTACGCCTCGCCGACCCCGGGGTCGCCGATGCGGTCGGCGGCACCCCACACGACGAGCACGGGGACGTCGATGCGCGGCAGCCGGCTCGCAAGCGTCGGGTCGGTCATGTCACCGCCGTATACCGCGAGGGTCGCCCGATTGCCCGCCATCGCGGCCCGGACCTCGGGCGGGAGCTTCGACGGGTCCACGCCGAACCGCTCCGGGTCGTGGTAACTCCGCGCGGCCACCTCGGCGGGCGTCAACGAGAAGAAATCGACGTAGGGGTGGCCGGGAACCAAGAGACCGACGGCGTCGACGAGCACCACTGCCGACACCCGGGGTGACCCGAGCGCGGCGATCTCCGCCGCGATCCACCCTCCGATCGAATTGCCGACCACGGTGACTGCCTCGAGATCGAGCGCGTCGAACATCCGAACGTAGAGCTCGGCCAGGCCACGGGGCGTGCGGAGCGACTCGGGCCGGCGTGTGCCGTTGAATCCCGGATGCACGGGCACGATCACCTCGGCGTTCCGCGTTGCGGCGAATCCAGCTCCCCACGGCAGCACAGTCGCGGGCCCCCCTCCGCCGTGCAGGAGAAGGAGGGGACGCCCAGCGCCGACTCGGCTCACTGTGATGGGGACGCCGCCGACGTCGACGGTGGTGATGCGCTGTTCGGAGGGTGAAGGACTGTTGACACTCGTCATATCAGGAACCTTATACAAGGGCGCGTAGAAATGCAAGGTTCCTGATATGTTCGATACATGACGGCTTCACTCAAGGACATCGGTCTCGCGGTGAAGCGGCTGCAGTGGCGGCATCACCGGGAGGGCAATCGACGACTGGCGCCGGTCGGTCTCTCTCTCGTGCAGTGGGACGTGCTGCGCCATCTCTCGTTCGAGCCCGACGCATCGCTGCACCGGCTCGCAGAGCTGACGTTCCAGACCGACCAGGCGATGGGCGAGCTCGCGAAGCGCATGGTCGACCGCGGACTGCTCCGGCGGGAGGCCGGCCCAGGGCGGATCGTGCGGCACCGGCTCACCGACAACGGCGAGCAGGCGCGAACCGCGGGGGCCGGCGTGCTCGACGACGTGCTGGACGAGACGGTCGGCGCGCTCACCGCCTCGGAGCGCACCGAGCTCATGCGTCTGCTCACGAAGGCCGGCGGCGCCTGACCCGCGACACGTGAGCGGATGCCGCGGCGAGCCGCGGTCACAACGTCCCTGCGGAGATGAACGAGAAGATCACGCCGATCGGAATGAGCGCGTGGAGGATCATGTGCTCGAGATCGTTCAGTTGCTCAGCTGCAGGTCGTGATCGAACGAAGCTCGTATTGCCGCACGCGCACGAACCGGGTGGCTGCACACGTCGACAGCAGGGGTTCGGAACGAGTCTCCTCCAGCTCCACGACGACAGCACCGTTCGGGCCTTCAGGGCCTTCAGCGCCTTCGAGCCGCACGCGCCAGCCGGTGTCGGCGGCCTCCTCGGCGATCGGCGCATACGACCCGATGCGCTCGTCGCCGAACGTCTCGCGCGCGAAGTGCTGAGCGGCCTGCACCGGATGCGTCAGCGAGCTGCGCCCCCGATACCGCTCGGGCACGATGTTGCCTTCGTCGAATGCCTCGGCGATGCGCACCGGGTCACCGTCGTCGGCGTAACCGTAGTAGAGCCCGTGCGGAAAGACCACCATGGTTCCTGCGAACCGGTCTCCCCCGAGATGCGAGCACTCCCACGTCTCTTCGGGGCGCGCTTCGGCGAGCGCGGTGACCACCCGGCGGCCGCGCACCGCACAGCACTGGTCGTGCCGGGCGTGCGTGCAGACGCAGTAGACAGGCTGCGATGAGGGGATGCCGGTGGACCCGTCGAGCGGCACCTCGAGCAGGGCCGCGGCATCCGCCACCTCACCCCACACGACACTCTCGTGACCCGGCCGCGAGTCGACGATCGCCCAGCGCTGCGCCGTCGGGGCAGCCCGCCGGCCGGTGCGACGAATCGCGAGCGGTCGCATGCCGTCACCCTCGATGCGTTTCACGAGCGCACGGCCGAGCGCGCGATCGAACGGTTCGTCGAGCAGGGCGTTCTGCCCCCAGCTCGCCGCGACCTCGACGAGGAACCAGCGCAGCCCGCGCGGCCCGGTGCCGACGAGCGGATCGCTCCGCTCTCGAGCGCGATCGCTGCACGGCGCCCAGTGCTCGGCGGCCAGGGTCACGCTGGCGCCACCACGAATCCCTCGCGCACGAGCCTGCGCACGACGACGACCGCACTGTCGGTGTCGAGGCCCGGCAACTGAGCCGCCGTGACGGCGTCGCCTGTGGCGAGCCGGCGCACGGCCTGCTCGGCTTCGGCCGGGAGCGACACCGTCTTCGTGCGCGCCACGATGCGCACCCGGTCGTCGACCGTCGTGATGCGCACGGGAAGCGAGCCGCGCCACCGCACCGGGGTCGACGCGTCGAGCACCGCGAGTGCTTCGAGTGTCGCGAGCGGTGAGACCGGCTCCGCACGGGTCTCGGCGTCGAAGCGCGCACTGAGGATGACGGCCGGCCGCGAGGCATCCGTCTGCTGCAGTGTCTCGACGAGTGCCTGCACCGTCTGCTCGACGATCGGCGCGAGTGCCGCGGCGTCGCGCACGTCGACGCCGAGCGGCAGCGACGCGCGCAACTCGGCGTTGTCGCCGACCTGACGCAGCAGCGCGTCGACGAGATCGGCTCGCGTGTAGGCCGCCATGCCGATGGTCAGGTGCACGGATGTCGCGCCGAGCGCGGTCGCCGAATGGATCCACCCGCGCGGGAGGTAGAGCGCTTCGCCCGGTCGCAGTACCGCGTCGATCACGGGTTCGTGCGTGGCCTCCCGGGCGACGGCTGCCTGGTGCTGCTGCCACGGCTGGGTGCGCAACGGATCGACGAGCACGGGCGCATGGATGCGCCAGTGCTTCTCGCCCGAGATCTGCAGCACGAAGACATCATGGGTGTCGTAGTGCGGGTCGAAGCCCTGCGACGACGGCGGGGTGACGTAGGCGTTCACTTGCACCGGGTGGCCGATGTCGTCGATGAGCGCGCGCGTGAAGTCGATGATCGGCGGCCAGAGCCGGTGCAGCCCCTGCAGCACGATCGTCGCGCCGCCCGCGAACTCGGCGAGCACTTTGTCGCTCGAGACCTGGTCGGCGATCTCAGCGCCGAAACCACCTGAGGCGGTGTAGTCGGATGCCGCGAGCACCGAGCCTTCGTTCGCCATGCGGATGAACGGGGTGCGCACCCCGCGCCGGGTGACGAGCTCGTCGACGGCTGCCGCCGAGAACAGCTCGTCGAAGCCGCCGTCGAGGTCGTCGGCCGTGGAGAGCAGCGGTTCGCGGCCCCAATAGCGGCCTGCGAACTCGTCAGCCGAGACTCGGATGCAGCGCGAAAGCGCGGGCCGACTGCTCGACCCGCGCTCGGGGCGCGTCACTACGCCGAACCGTCGGCGCCGCCATCGTGGCCACCGGGATTGGCGCCGCCATCGGCTGTGCCCTCCCCCGCAGCCGCGGATCCGTCAGCGCCACCATCGTGGCCACCTGGGTTCGCGCCGCCATCGGCAGTGCCCTCGCCCTCGGCGGCGGATCCGTCGGCGCCACCATCGTGGCCCTTGGGGTTGGCACCCCCGTCGGCAGTGCCCTCGCCCTCAGCGCCCGGCTCGAGGGTGATGTCGTCATCGTTGATCGTCATGAGATGTCCTCTCGTTGCGTGCTCGCTCAGCGTAGCGAGAGCACCCCGTCGCCGAAATAGGTTGACTGGATACGTCTCGCGGTGACGTGGCGCTCCGGGCCCGAACGTTCGAACCGATCACCGACCCGAGACCGTGAACTTCTGCGTTCGGGTCTCGGAGGTGTTGCCCGCCCGGTCCGTCGCCGTCACCGCGATGGTGTGCTTGCCCACAGCGAACGCCACACCCGGGGTGCACGACCAGGAGCCGGCGAGACCTGCGGTCGCGGTGCACACCGCCTCATCGCCCTCGGTCACCGAGATCGTCGCACGCGACTCCGCCGAGCCCTTGATCACCGGAAGGTCGGTGCGCACCGTGCCCGTCGGCGACGCGATCCGCGGCGACGCCGGGGCCTTCGTATCGAGCAGGAGCGCGCGGCGCACCACGTCCGAGGTGTTCCCGACCGCGTCGACGGCACTCACCGCGACGAGGTGCAGGCCGTTGCGAACGGGCAGCTCGCACGCCCACGCGCCATCCGCCCCGACCGTGGCCTCGCACGTCTCGCGCCCGGCCTTCGCCGTCACGATCGCGCCCGGCTCGCCGGTGCCTGCAACGGTGGTCGACCTCGTCGGCACCGGGTGCCCCGTGCCGGGCGTCGTGACCGTGACCGCCGGCGCGACGGTGTCGACCGCGTAGGCATCGATCACGGTCTCCGAGAACTTCGCGCCGGCAGCGTCCCACGCCTCGGAGCGCAACGAGATCGACGTCGCACCCTTCGGCGCCGTGATCGTCGCCGAGTACTCCCCGGCATGCGAGCCCTTGGTGACGCGCACTGGAGTCCAAGCGACTCCGCCATCGGCTGACGACCACAGTTTCAGGCCTGCGACCTTACCGCCGCCCTCAGAGCCGTCCTGATGCGAGACTTCGAGCTTCAGCTTGGTCTTGCCGCCCGCGGTATTGAGGTCGTTCAGCCCGGTCACGCCGTAGTCCAGCTGCAGGAGCGGCAGGATGCTCGCCTCATCCGTCGTGGAGGACCGGAAGCTCCACTCCGTGGATACGTCGGTGGACATCGGCCACCAGTCGACGTCTCGATGGGTGTCGAGCCGGATGCGGTAGTCGTGATCCTCGGCGGGAACGGTCGGGGCGGCGTCGCTGTATTCGCTGTCGACAAGCTGCTGGTCCTCCATCCACAGCTGGAATCTCCCCGTCGACTCCTGGTCGGGCCCGTACTGCTGGCCGTGCCCATCACCGTCCACGCGGTACGGCAGGTCGACGGCGAGGGAGTCCCCGTCGCGCGAGACCGAGGCGGCCTGCGGCGACAACGGCGCCGGCCAGAATCCGCCGTGGTGCACCTGCTCGACGAAGGTCTCGCTCGCGCGCTGACCCGGTCGATAGGTGGCCTCCGCGCTCACGAAGTCGGACGGGTACGCGTTGGCGAGTTGTGCGGGCTTGACCGTGCGCGAGAAGGTGATGCCGTCGTCGGTGGAGTAGTACACGGTGCGGCCGGTCAGCGGACCCGTGAAGAGGAAGCCGAATCCGGTGAAGCTGCCGCCGCCCTGTGACACGACGTACTCGACCATCGGCATGCCCGGCGTGAACGCCTTCACGTCGACGTCGACTTCGGCCGTGTTGCGGTCGTCGGCGACGTACGACAGGTCAGACGGGATACCGCCTTCCTCGAGGTACGCGAGGGCGTATTGATAGGAGGGGGTTTCGATGCCGGTGCCCTTGAGGCGGGCCCCGCCGGCCCGCGCGAGCTCGACGAGCTGCAGCCCGATGTCGCGCGCGAGGGTAAGCGTCGGCAACGCCTTCTCCTCCATGAACATGACCACACGGCTGTCGACGTTCTCGAAGAACGGGCCCGGCCCGTCGCCGTAGACGACGGCGGCCACTGCACCCGCGTCGAATGCTGCCTGGGCCTGATCGTTGAGCGTGGGATCGCGGCGATCCTCGATCAGCACCACGGCGCCCGCGGCGCCTGCGGCCGCCAGTTCTTCGGGCGTACCGCTCCCGCCATCGACGAGCGGTGCCGAGAGTGCACCCACGTACTTCGGCGAGCGCACGCCGTAGCTCAGCTCTCTCGACACGTCCAGCTTCGATCGCCCGGCAATGGCCACGACGTCGAGCAACGGCTGGTGCTGCATGAACCGGCTGTTCACGCTCACTTCGCCGACCAGGGGTTCCGTCGTGGGCAGCACCGAGAGGTCGAGGTCCAAGCCGCCGACCGGCCCGCCGATCGCGGTGGTCGCCGAGATCGAGGCCGGGTATTCACGATCCGGCAGCATGCGGGAGATCGAACCGTCCAGCGCGTACTGCTTCGACTTCTTCTCGGTCTCGACTTCGACCGGCGTCGCTGTGCCGGCGTCGAGCACGAGGGTCATGTCCTCCTGGAGGTCGACGTCGCGAGTGAAGTTCGTGATGCCGTCGAAGAACTGAGCCTCGGGCGAGTCGGCATTGAAGAGCTGCCCGAGCAGCGCGTACCGTCCTGCGGGCAGGCGTACTTCCGCAGAACCGTCCTTGAAGTCGAACCAACGGTAGAACCTGGCGTCGTCGATGCCGTAGATCGTCGCCGCGCTCGGGTTGGCAGCCGGGGCTCCGCTTCGCTGGATCCCCTCGAGCCGGAGCGTGTGCATGTCGGGCTCGGACCCGAACGCCAGTACCGAACGCACCGGCGGGGACCCTACGCCGGTAGCCAGTAGCTCGCCTTGGTAGACATCGGGGTCGTCCGCTTTGGGATCGACGGTCACATCGACCGACGCGGCGCCGTGCGCGGGGACCGTCACCGAGTCCGCCGAGAGCGTGAGCAGATCCTCAGGCACGTCACTGCGGTCGGACGGCACGACCGTCGTCTGGAACTGGAACTCGACGTCCGCATCGGACGTGTTGGTGTAGGTGACGGTCTTCGTGCGAGGCGTCTGGTCTGCCCTGGGGGAGACGAACTGGCCGAACGACAGCGAAGCTGGCGTGGCGTACACGGTCTGCCCGAGCGCCCCCGGGATCCAGACGCGCCCCGCCCCCTGCGCGAACACGTGATTCCCGGTCTGCTCGGCCGAGCCCATCAGTACCGCCTTGAGCGATTGCGCGTCGAGGTCGGGCCGCGCGGCCGCGAGGATCGCCGCGGCACCCGCGACTGCCGGAGCCGCCATCGAGGTGCCGGATTCCGACATGTAGTACTCGTCGACCGGCGACCCGATCACCGCGCCGGCAGCCCGCGCCGCCACGATCCCGTCACCGGGCGCGACGATATCGGGCTTGATTGCCCAGTCGCCGAACCGGGGTCCCATCGACGAGAACCACGCGAGTCCGTCCGAGTCGTCGACCGCGCCGACGGTCAGCGCCAGATCTGCCGTGCCAGGCGTGGTCACCGTGGTGGCTGTGCCGTAGTTCCCGTCGTTGCCGGCCGCGACCACGACGAGCGTGTCGTAGCGCTCGGAGATCGAGTTCACGGCCATTGCACCCGGATCGGTTCCGTCGGTGTACTGCCCCCGCTCGCCGAGGCTCAGGTTGATGACGTCGGCACCGTTCACGGCCGCCCATTCCATCGCGTCGATGACCCACGACGTTTCGCCCATGCCCTCGTCGTTGAGCACGCGTCCGTTGAGAATGTGGGCTCCGGGCGCGATGCCCCGGTTCTCGCCGTCGGATGCCTCGCCGGTGCCCGCGATGATCGAGGACACGTGGGTGCCGTGCCCCAGTACGTCGACCGCGCTGCCGCTGCCGGTGAAGTCCTGCTCGAGCGTGACGACACCCTCATCGAGGTCGGGGTGGGTCGTGTCGATACCCGAGTCCAGCACCGCGACGGTCGCGCCAGTGCCGTCGTACCCACTCTCCCAAGCCGCGGGCGCACCGATCTGGGGGTTCGAGTCCGCGTCGAGAACCCGCACGGGCGCGTCGAGCCAGACCTTGCTGACGGTGGTGTCGGCCGACTCGACGGCCTCGACGAGCTCTGGAGCCCCCTCAGGCGCCACCTCGCCCGCAATGGAGGAGATCGACTCGAGGGTCTGCTCGGGTTCGACGCCGAGCGCGCTCAGGTCGTTCCTGGCCGGGGCATCCGGCGCGCCCTCGGTCTGCACGATGACCGGTACGCCGCCGCCGGTCTCGTCGTCAGCCAGGTCTTGCAGCGCGAGTACGTCGAACAGGCCCAGGTCCAGCTGATCGGGCACGAGCGCCGCCACATCCGTCGGGATCACGTAGAAGTGCCCGTCGGCGCCGAAGCTCGAGTAGCCGATCGGCCGGCCATCGTCGCGCGGGGCCGCCTCGAATGCCACGGTGAGTTCGCCGTCCGCGCCCTCGAGCAGCTGCACACGGTCACCCGTGATCAGGGTGACCGATTCTCCCGGCTCCTCCGTGGTCGCTGGCGCCACATCGGGCTCGGCCGCTGCGGCGAGCGCAGGGAGGCCGCCGGCGAGAACCGCCACGCACACTCCGCCGACAAACGCACTGCCCAGTACTCTGCCTATCTTCACGCCGGTTCCCACCTTCGTTCCACGACGCACGACGTGGGGCGGAGTCCCGGTGCTCCAGGAGGAGAAGCAGAGGATCGGGGAACGCCGCGCAACAACGTCGGCATCCCTGCCAACTCGATTGGAACGATGCAACCACGTACACAATCGTCTCGGCAAGGGGTTTCCGAGTATCGAAACTTGCGTGGGAGCGCTCCCTGGCGCCGAATTCATGAAGTCCGCTGGGCTGATCAGGGATTCTCCGGCTTACGACCCATGAGCGAACGGCTCCGCGCTGCAAGAACGTAACAAGATCTTCACGGGCGTCCGCCGGCCCCGCTCGGCTCGCGCCCGCCTCCCCACAGGCCGTGGGCCCCATCTCGCAACGATCGAATGCTCAGCGGGTGCGACCTAGAGTCGTTCCATGAACCGAACGGACCGCTTGTACGCCCTCGTGGAGGAGTTGCGTGTCGTCGCCCCTCGCCCGCGCAGCGGTCGGTGGCTGGCGGACCGGTTCGAGGTGAGTGTGCGGACCGTCGAGCGGGACATCAGCGCACTGCAACAGGCGGGCACACCGATCTGGGCGGAGCCCGGCCGAACCGGGGGATATTGCCTCGACCCACTGAGAACGCTCCCACCGGTCAACTTCACCCCGCCGGAAGCCGTCGCGATGGCGGTCGCGCTGGAAGGCATGGCAGGCAGCCCGTTCCAGCAGGCCGCGCAGACGGCGGTGCGGAAGTTGGTCGCTGCAATGCGCGGCAGCGACGCGGATGCCGCGAGAGACCTGGCAGCACGCGTGCGTTTACTCGGACCACCAGCGGCGCTTCCGCCGGTGCCCTCCGTGATCGCGGATGCGCTGACCTCAGGGCGCGTACTCCGCATCACCTACGAAGACCGGGACGGAGGGATGACGTCGCGCGAGCTCGAGCCCCTCGGCTACATCGGAACGCCGACGAACTGGTATCTCGTCGGGTGGTGCCGCCTTCGCGGCGCAGTCCGCGCCTTTCGGACCGACCGAATCGTGTCGAGCGTCGTGACGGCGGAAACTCCAGCGCCCAGGGCGCTTCGGCCGGAGGATCTCAATACCCCGTACGGCGATGCCCGGCAATTGACGACGATGTGAGCCTCCCGGCTCCGCGGTCGAAACACCGACAGGGGGTTGTCGCCGCCGTCCTCCAGCATTGGAGATGGCCGGGATCGCCTCGGCAATGAACGGAACACCAATGAACCTCGTCTCGACCCGCATCATCACCGACAACGTCGCCGCACTCGCCGGCTTCTACGAGCACGTCACGGGCGGCGCGGCCGTGCACCTGAACGAACACTTCGCCGAGGTGCGCACTCCATGCGCAACGCTCGCGATCGGGAGTACCGCCACCGTCGATCTCTTCGGGCCCGGTTCAGCGCGGCCGGCAGACAACCACACCGCGATCATCGAGTTCCTCGTGGCCGATGTCGACCTGGAATACGAGAAGCTGCAAGGCTGGATCACCACGTTCGTGAACGAACCGACGACGATGCCGTGGGGCAACCGGTCGCTGCTTCTCCGCGACCCCGATGGCAATCTCGTCAACCTCTTCACTCCGGTCAACGCCGCGGCGATCGAGAGGTTCTCGTCGTACGCCCGATGACCGCATGACTGAGCGCTGCAGGGTGAAGACCGGACGAAAGAGCGCCGTCCTCCGACGGCGAGGCCGTCGCTTGCGCCTCGTTCAGTGCGGCTGAGCAGCACGCACGATGAGCGCGTGCACCTCGGGCACGAGCTCATCGACGGGTCCGTCCACCACCAAGGCCGGGGCGACCGTCGTGATCGGCAGCACTGCGACCGCCGACGGCCCTCTGCCTGCGGCCCGGCGCCACCCGGCGATCTGCTCCGCCGACGCGACGTAGGCGATACGGCCGAGGCCCGCCCACGCATGCGCCGCCGAGCACATCGCGCAATGCTCCCCCGAGGTGTAGACGGTCGCCGCCGCTCGCTCTTCGGGGGTCAGGTTCGCAACGGCCCAGCGCACGATCTCGAACTCCGGATGCCGCGTCGGGTCGCCGGTGCTGTCTTCACGGTTGCGATCCGCGAACCGTTCGACGCCGGCGGAATCGACGAGCACCGATCCGAACGGGCCGTCGCCCGAGTCGACTGCTTCACGCGCGAGCTCGACCGCGCGGCGCAAGTGGATGAGGTCAGCTTCCGAGATCGACATTCCTCAAGTCTGGCTTCACGAGCTCGGGTTCGCGAGTCGCATGGTCGCCCCCGCGCGAGCCGCGAACGCCGTGGCACTCGCGGTGATCGTGCGCCGCATGACCTCGACCGCCGTGGTCGGCGCTACGTCGCCGGGGCGGGCGACGCTGATCGTGCGCTCGAGCGGCGGCCCGCCGAGCCGCACCGAGCGCAGTCCGGGGCGATCGATGAGCACCATCGCCGGCACGATCGCGACCCCGAGCCCGCGCTCGACGAACCGCAGTACGGCATCCATCTCGGCTCCCTCGAGCACCACGTCGGGTGTCAGATCAGCGGCGGCGAAGGCGGCATCCGTCGCGCTGCGCAGGTCGTAGCTCGAGCTGAAGACGATCTGCGGCAGCGCCGCGACATCCGCAAGTTCGATGATGTCGCGGGACGTGACGGGCGGTGCGCCGGCCGACGAGACGAGCACGAGTTCTTCCACGAGCAGAGGCGACACCGTGAACCGCTCGGCCGACGAGGCATCCGTCGTCGTGATCAATGCCAGGTCGAGCTCGCCGCCGGCGAGTTCGTCGAGGAGGCGACGCGACCCCTGTTCCGAGAGGTGCAGTTCGATGGCCGGATGCTCCGCGTGGAACGCGCTGAGCACCTCGGCGACGAGGCTGATGCACAGGGTCGGCGTTGCTCCGAGGCGCACCCGGCCGCGCTCGAGCCCGGCGAGTTCGGCGAGTTCGCGCCTGACCGATTCGGCGTCGGCGAGCATGCGGCGTGCGAGCGGCAGCAGCGACTCCCCCGCGACCGTCAGCGTGCTGCCCCCGCGGGCGCGATGGAACAGCTCGACGCCGAGATCGTGCTCGAGCGCGGCGATCTGCCGGCTCAGTGAGGGCTGGGCGAGGTAGAGCTCTTCAGCGGCGCGAGTGAAGTTGCCGAACCGGGCCACCTCGACGAAGCTGCGCAATTGCTCGAGGTTCATGTCGATAGCGTACGCGCATCGTTGCCACGTTATATATGCATTGGAGTAATCGAGCGGCCGAACCTAGCGTTGAACGCATGACCGCTTCAGAACGTCAGATCTCCACGACCGTGCTCGTGATCGGCACCGGCGGATCGGGCCTGCGCGCCGCCATCGAGCTCGCCGAGGCCGGCGTCGACGTGCTGGCTCTCGGAAAGCGCCCGAAGTCCGACGCCCACACCTCGCTCGCGGCCGGCGGCATCAACGCCGCCCTCTCGACCATGGACCCCGACGACAGCTGGCAGCAGCACGCTGCCGACACGCTGAAGGAGAGCTACCTGCTCGCCAACCCGCACACGGTCGAGATCGTCACCTCGGGCGCGGCCCGCGGCATCGAAGACCTCGAGCGCTACGGCATGCCCTTCGCCCGCGAAGACGACGGCCGCATCTCGCAGCGCTTCTTCGGCGCTCACACCTACCGCCGCACGGCGTTCGCGGGGGACTACACGGGGCTCGAGATCCAGCGCACGCTGATCAACCGGGCCGCGCAGCTGAACGTGCCGATCCTCGACACGGTCTACATCACGCGCATCCTCGTGGGCGACGACGGCGCGGTCTTCGGCGCGTACGGCTTCGACCTCGAGGACGGCACGCGCTACCTCATCCACGCCGACGCGGTCATCCTCGCCGCCGGCGGTCACAACCGCATCTGGCGGCGCACCTCGTCGCGGCGCGACGAGAACACGGGCGACTCGTGGCGGCTCGCCGTCGAAGCGGGCGGGCGGCTCCGCGACCCCGAGCTCGTGCAGTTCCACCCCTCGGGCATCATCGAGCCCGAGAACGCGGCCGGCACCCTCATCAGCGAAGCGGCGCGCGGCGAAGGCGGCATCCTCACCAACGGCCTCGGCGAGCGCTTCATGCACAAGTACGACCCCGAGCGTCTCGAGCTCTCCACGCGCGACCGCGTCGCCCTCGCCTGCTACACCGAGATCAAAGAGGGGCGCGGCACTCCGAACGGCGGTGTCTGGCTGGATGTCTCGCACTTGCCCCGCGAGACGATCATGACTCGCCTGCCCCGCGTCTACCAGACCATGCTCGAGCTGCAGATGCTCGACATCACGAAGGAGCCGATCGAGATCGCGCCCACCGCGCACTACTCGATGGGCGGCGTCTGGGTGCGACCTGACGACCACGGCACGGATGTCCCGGGCCTCTACGCCATCGGCGAGGCATCCAGTGGTCTTCATGGAGCCAACCGGCTGGGCGGCAACTCGCTCATCGAGCTGCTCGTCTTCGGACGCATCGTCGGGCAGGCCGCAGCCGCGTACTCGGCCTCGCTCGCGGCGCAGCAGCGCTCGGCGGCCGCGGTGCAGACCGCGCGCGACGAGATCGCAGGGCTGCTCGCATCGGACGGCTCGGAGAACGTGCGCGCCCTGCAGCGCGCCATCCGCGACACCATGACCGAGCACGCCGGAGTCGTGCGCGACGAGGGAGGCCTGCGCGCCGGGCTCGCAGAGCTCGACGCGATCGAGGCCCGCATGGGCGATGTCGGCGTGCACCCCGACATCGCCGGCTACCAGGATCTGGCGCACGCGTTCGACCTCAAGTCGGCGGCCCTCGCCGCCCGTGCGACGCTGGCGGCAGCGCTCGAGCGACGCGAGACCCGCGGATGCCACAACCGCAGCGACTACCCCGCGACGGATGCCTCGCTGCAGGTGAACCTCGTGTGGTCGCCTTCGACCGGGGTGACACGTGAGGAGATCCCGCCCATCTCAGAGGAGATCGCAGCCCTCATGCGCGAGGAGGTCTCGGTGGCGGGCAAGCTCGCTGAGTAGCCGCGGCCGAACGACCGCGACGACGAAGGGCCGGATGCCTCGCGGCATCCGGCCCTTCGCCCTTCGCCCTTCGCCTCCCGGCACGGGACAGCGCCGGAGCGAGACCGCTAGGTATGGCGCTTCGACGTCACCGCGCGCTGCAGCAGGACGAAGACCAGCAGGATGCCGCCGGTGATGATCGTCGTCATCTCGGGCGGGATGCCGCCGTCACGCGTGATCAGCACGTTCATCAGTCCGAGCACCAGAGCGCCGACCACCGACCCGAGCACGTAGCCGTACCCGCCCGTGAGCAGCGTGCCGCCGATGACGGTCGCCGCGATGGCGTCGAGCTCCCAGCCGATGCCCGTGATGTTCTGCGCGATGCCGAGGCGCGAGGTGTAGACCACGGCCGCGATGCCCGAGAGCGTGCCGCTGATGACGTACACGAGCACTTTGGTGCGCGGCACCGCGAGACCCATGAGTGCCGACGAGCTCTCGGAACCGCCGATGGCGTACACCGTGCGGCCCGTGCGGGTGCGGTGCAGCACGAAGAACGCGATGAGCACGACCAGCAGCGCGATGATCACGCCGGGCGTGATGACGACGTCGTTGACCTTCTCGCCATCGATCACCTTGAACTGCTCACCGAGCCAGAGAATCGGCGAGTCATCGGTGAGGCGTTCGGGCTGCGTGCTGAGCAGCGAGGCGAGACCCCGCCCGAGGAACATCATGGCCAGTGTCGCGATGAACGGCTGCACGTTGAAGTACTGGATCAGGATGCCGCTGGCGAGGCCGATCAACGTGCCGATGAGGATCATCAGGACGATCACGAGCCACGGGTTCCATCCGGCGTTCGCGAGCATCACGCCGGCCACGCTCGAGAGCGCGATGACCGAGCCGACCGACAGGTCGATGCCACCGGTGAGGATGACGAACGTCATCGCCACCGCGAGGATGATCAGGTGCGCGTTGTTGATGAACAGGTTCGACAGCGTGTTGTACTGCACGATGCGGCCGTAGGCCACCTCGCCGTAGATCACCATGCCGATGAAGATGACGATGGCGGCGACGGTCGGCAGCACCGACGGGTTGGATGCGACGACCCGCTTCACCCGGGCCACGAGCTTCGCGACTCCGGACTCCTGGGCGGGAGCGTCGACCTGGGGGGCCTGCACGATGGTCATGCTGAAACCTCCTGCTTCGGCTGGGCGGGGAGCGACTCGGCGCGCGGCTGCGGGGGCTTGCGCCGTTGGACGAACCAACTGCGCACCCGATCGGACTGCAGCAGGCAGAGCACGACGATCACGATCGCCTTGAAGGCCGGGGTGGCCGAAGACGAGATGCCGAGGAACACGATGGTCTTGTCGAGGGTCGCGATGAGCAGGCCTCCGACGACCGCACCGCCGATCGAGAATTTGCCGCCCGAAAGCGAGGTGCCGCCGATGACGACCGCGAGGATCGCGTCGAGCTCCATCTGATAGCCCGTGCGCGAGACATCGACCGTCATCACGGTGCCGACCGACATGATGCCGGCGATGCCGGCGAGCACGGCGCTCAGGATGTAGACGGTCAGCAGCAGGCCGCTCGGCTTGATGCCCGCCATGCGGCTCGCCTTCGGGTTGATGCCGATCGCCTCGATCATGAGGCCGAGGGCGCTGCGGCGCACGACGAGGCCGACGATGATCACGATCACGATCGCGAAGAGGAACACCACGGGGAGGCCGATGACGAAGCCGTTCGCGATCCACCGGAACGGATCGTTCGTAGCGGAGGTGTTCTGCCCCTCGGTGATCACCTTCGCGATGCCGCGCCCTGCGAGCATCATGATCAGGGTGCTGATGAATGGTTGCAGGCCGATGTAGGCGACCAGTACGCCATTGATCGCGCCGAGGATCGCGCTCACCAGGAGCGCGAGTCCGATGGCGCCGAGTGCGACGCCGAGGGAGCCCGACGCTCCGGCGTCTTTCATGAACACCATCGCGACGGCGCCCGACACCGCCATCACCGAGCCGACCGAGAGGTCGATTCCACCGGTGGCGATGACGAGCGACATGCCGACGGCGATCATCAGGATCGGAGCCGAAGCTCTCAGGATGTCGACGAGGTTGCCGACGAGGTTGCCGTTGACCGGGTTGACCGACAACGCGAGGTAGTTCGGGTCTTTGATGAAGTTCAGGGCGAGGAGCGCGAAGATCGCGATCACTCCCCAGAAGAACGGCTTGCGGATGAGCTCGCGTAGCCAAGTCGTCCGAGCAGCGGTGCTCATGATTCCTCCTCCGCCGGAGCGGGTGTATGCGCGGTCACGTACAGGGCGTCGAGCGGCTCTACATCGGCCTCGGCATCGATGATGTCACTCCCCGCCGCCGCCGCGACACCATGCGCCGCGATCACGTCGACGATCTGTTGCGCCGTGACGCCTGGGCCATTGACGATCTCGCCGATCTTCTGGTGGTCCTTCAGGACGATGATGCGCTCGCTGAGACGCACGACCTCCTCCAGCTCGGAGGAGATGAACACGACGGACACACCGTCTTCCGCGAGTTGCACGACGGCCTCCTGGATCTCGGCCTTCGCCCCGACGTCGATGCCACGCGTCGGCTCGTCGAGGATCAGAAGTTCGGGCTTCGTCGCGAGCCAGCGGCCGAGCAGCACCTTCTGCTGGTTGCCGCCGGAGAGGTTCTTGATCAGCCGATTGGGGTCGGCCGGCCGCACGTTCAGCGCGGTGATGTACTTCTCGACGAGCTCGTCCTGCTCCTTGCGCGGGATCGGCCGTGCCCAGCCCCGCTCTGCCTGGATCGCGAGGATCATGTTCTCGCGAACGGTGAGATCGGCGACGATGCCCTCGTCGCGACGGTTCTCGGTCGAGAAGGCGATGCGCTTGCCGAGCCCGTCGGCGGGGCTCTTGAGGTCGACCCGCTCGCCGTGCAGCGTCACCTCGCCCTCGCCTGCGCGATCCGCGCCGTAGAGGAGGCGAGCGAGTTCGGTTCGACCTGAGCCGAGGAGACCGGCGAAGCCGACGACCTCACCGGGGTGGATGTCGAGGTCGGTGGGCTCGATCGAGCCGGGACGCCCCAGTCCCTTCGCCGAAAGCAGCGGCGCCTCGGCGGCGTAGTCGCGCTCCTCGACGCGGCGATTGCCACCGAGCGACGAGAGCGCGCGGAGGTCCTTGCCGATCATCTTCGAGATCAGGGCGTGACGGTCGAGGTCGCGGGTGAGGTACTCGCCTTCGTAGCGACCGTTCCGCAGGATCGTCACCCGGTCGCTGATGGCGTAGATCTGGTCGAGGAAGTGCGAGACGAACAGGATCGCGACGCCCTGGTCGCGGAGCGTCCGCATCACTCCGAAGAGCCCCTCGACCTCGGCCGCGTCGAGGCTCGACGTCGGTTCGTCGAGGATGAGCACCTTCGCCTTGATGGCCATCGCACGGCTGATCGCGACGAGCTGCTGCATCGCGATCGACAGCGCCGACAGCGGCTTGTGGGTGTCGAGATACTCCAGCCCGAGCTTGGCGAGCGCTTCCGTCGCGGCGGCGTGCGTTGCACGCCAGTTGACGCCGAGCGCCCCCCGGATCTCGTGGCCGAGCATGACGTTCTCACCGATCGAGAGGTTTGTCACCAGGTTGACCTCCTGGTACACGGTCGAGATGCCGGCGCTCTGCGCATCGCGGGTCCCGTGGAACTGCCGTTCCTGGCCCGCGACGATGATCGACCCGCCATCGATCTTGTAGACCCCGGTGAGGGCCTTGATCAGCGTCGACTTCCCGGCGCCGTTCTCGCCCATCAGCGCGTGGACCTCGCCCTGGAGGAGGCGGAAATCCACGCCGTCCAGCGCTTTGACGCCTGGGAACTCGATGGAGATGTCGCGCATCTCCACGATGGGCAGTGCTTCACTCATGGCATTCGCATCCTGTGCTTCGGCCGCGTGCACGCGGCCGGCCTTTCAAATGGAGCGGTGCGGGGCCGCTTGAAGCAGCAGTCCCCGCACCGCGTACGCGCCACGCCGCGAACCGCGGCGGGGTCAACCGATCAGTACTTGCGGTCGGCGAGCACGGCCTGAGCGGCCTCGGCCGAGTCGAACGCCTCGCTCGGAACGATGATGTACGACTCGACCGACTCTCCGTCGAGGGTCTTGTTGACGACGTCCATCGCGGTCTCCCCGAAGAGCGGGTTGTACTCGTGCACGAAGCTGAGCTGTCCGTCGGCGAGCGCCTGGATGGCGGCCTTCGTGCCGTCGATCGTCGTGATCTTGACGTCGACACCCGGCGTGAGGCCGGCCTCTTCGACCGCCTGCGCTGCGCCGAGGCCCATCTCGTCGTTCTGGGCGAAGATCAGCTGGACGTCGTTGCCGTTCGCCTTGAGGAGCGTCTCGGTGACGCTCTTGCCCTCTTCTGCCGACCAGTTCGCGGTCTGCGCGGCGACCTGGACGAGCTTCGAGCCGTCGACCGCCTCGTTCCAGCCCTCATTGCGCTCGTTCACCACGCCGACGCCGGCGGGGCCCTCGAGCGTGATGTAGTTGCCGCCGTCGGGGAACTGCTCGACGGCCCAGGCGCCGACCTCCTTCGCGACCTCGACGTTGTCGGGGGCGATTCGGGTGACGTAGAGGCTCGTGTCGTCAGGCTCGATGCCGCGGTCGAGGAGGATCACGGGGATCTCCGCCTCCTGTGCGCGCTCGAGCGAGTCCTCCCAACCGGATGCTTCGGTCGCCGACAGCAGGATCACGTCGACGCCCTCGTCGACGAACGACGTGAACGCGTCGATCTGCGACTTCTGGTCGAGGTTGGTCGCGGGCGCGTACTTGAGGTCGAACCCGGCTTCCTTCGTGAAGGTGTCCTGGATGTTCGTCTCGTTGGCCTCGCGCCAGGCCCCCTCGGGGCCGACTGCCACGAAACCGACCGTGGTGAGGTCGCCGGCATCGGCGTCCGAGCCGCTGTCGCCACCGCTCGAGCACGCGGCGAGGCCGATGCTGAGCGCACCGACGGCCGCCAGGCCCAGGATCTTCGTGAATCGCCTCTGAACTGACATGTGATCTCCTCCTTGAGACCCGGCGCATTGCGCCGGTGTTTCCGCTGTGCGGATTCCGAGTGATTGCGGCGGCGCTTGGCGCGTCCCACACCGGATGTTACCGGGAACAAGGGGCCGTCACAAGCGCTATGTTCCCGGAAACATAACATTCTGGGAACAGCGGGCGCGACCCCCGCTGGAGGCTAGGCGTCGTCTTCGTCGTCTGCCGCGATCATCTCGATGATCGTGTCGACGCTGAGCCCCGGGCCGTTGCTCACCTCGCCGATCTTGCGACGGTCCTTGAGGATCGCGATGCGGTCGCTCAGTCGAACGACCTCGTCGAGCTCGGAGGAGATGAAGACCACCGCCATGCCGTCCCTGGCCATCTCAGCTACGCGCGCCTGGATCTCGACCTTCGCCGCGATGTCGATGCCTCGGGTGGGCTCATCGAGCACGAGCACGTGCGGGCGGGTCGCGAGCCACCGCGCGAGCAGCACCTTCTGCTGGTTGCCGCCCGAGAGCAGGCCCGCCGGTGCATCCAGCCCCGGCGCGACGATGCCGAACTCCTCCACGAACCGCTCGACGAGCGCGTCGCGCTCGGCGTGCGAGATCGGCCTCGACCAGCCACGGATCGCCTGAAGCGCGAGCACGATGTTCTCGCGCACGCTCAGTTGCTCGATGATGCCGCCGTCACGCCGATCCTCGCTCGCGTACGCGACGCGCCGTCGCAGCGCCGTCGCCGGATTCGGCAGCCCGACGGTGCGGCCGTCGATCTGAAACGTGCCGGAGTCGCTGCGCACGACGCCGGCGAGCAGTTGGCCGAGCTCAGTCCGGCCCGAACCACGCAGGCCGCCCAGGCCGACCACCTCGCCTCGGTGCACCTCGAAGTCGGTGGAGTCGAACTCGCCGCGCTTGCCGACGCCGACCGCCCGGAAGACCGGTGTGCCGGTCGGATCGGCCCGGTGCGCGCGACGGTCGGAGCCGATGCGGCGCAGCTCGATGAGGTCCTTGCCGATCATCTTCGAGATGAGCACGGCGCGATCGAGTTCCCGCGTCGGGTACTCGCCCTGGCAGACCCCGTCGCGCAGCACGGTGATTCGATCGCTGATCGCGTAGACCTGTTCGAGGAAGTGCGAGACGAAGAGGATCGCCACGCCGTGGTCGCGAAGCCTCCGCAGCGCCCGGAAGAGGGTCGCCACCTCGTCGGCGTCGAGGCTCGACGTCGGTTCGTCGAGGACGAGCACCTTCGGGTGGGTGACCATCGCGCGTGCGACGGCGACGAGCTGCTGGACCGGGGGCGCCAGTGTCGACACGGCACGCCGGGGATCGAGATCGCCCAGGCCGAGCTCGTCGAGCACGGCGACGGCCATGCGCCGGGTCGAACCCCACGAGATGCCGTACCAACGGCGCTCCTCGTGGCCGATCATCACGTTCTCGGCGATCGAGAGATTGCCGCACAGGTCGACGTCCTGGAACGCGGCCGCGACTCCCGCCGCCTCGGCAGCGGCCGGGCCCGACAGCACGACCTGCTCTCCGGAGATCCGCACCTCACCGGCATCGATGCGGTACGCGCCGGTGAGCGCCTTGACGAGCGACGACTTGCCCGCGCCGTTGCCACCCATGAGCGCGTGGACCTCACCGGGGAACAACCGGAGATCCACGTCGTGCAGCACCGTCGTGCCGTCGATCACCACGGTGATGCCCGTCATGTCCACCACCGGTTGCTTCGAGGCATCCGCGCTCATGATGCCCTCGGCGGCGCGGTCGACGAGCGGACCACCAACTCGCTCGGGATCTTCGAGCGCTGCGGGATCTCACGCCCTTCGAGCGCGGCGCGCAACACTTCCATGGCCTTGACCCCGAGTGCATGGAAGTCCTGCCTGACCGTGGTGAGGGGCGGGATGAAGTGCCGTGAGAGCGGCAGGTCGTCGAACCCGACGACGCTCACGTCTTCGGGCACTCGGATGCCCCGATCGTGGAACCCGTGCAGGACCCCGAATGCCATCTCGTCGTTCGCGACGAATATGGCCGTGTACTCGGGCACCCCCGCAAGGTTCACCGCATAGTCGTAGCCGAAGTCCGCGGTCCAGTCGCCGACCACGATCGGCCGGACCTTCAGCCCCCACTGCTCGATGCGCGCGTGGAAGGCGCGCTCGCGACCGCGAGCGTCGAGCCAGTCGAGCGGACCAGCCAAGTGCAAGATGTCGCGGTGCCCCAGGGACACCAGATGATCGACGGCGACGGTGGTCCCGAGCTGCTGGTCGACGCTGACGGTCAGGAAGTTCGGATCCTTCGCGGCCTTCACCACGAGGACCGGCACGTCGATCGAGATCCGTCGCAGCGCCGACACCGACGACGAGCGCGGTGCGACGATGCACAGTGCGTCGACGCCCTCGGCGATGAGGTGGCTCACGGCACCCTCTGGCGTGAGGCTCGCGTCATCCTGCATCGCCACCGACGCCACCGAGTACCCGCTCGAGCGCGCCGCGAGTTCGAACCCGCGCAGCGTACTCGTCGGACCGAACTCGACCGAGCTGTCGACGATGACGCCGATGCGCTGGGTGCGCTGGGTCGCGAGCGCGCGCGCCGCGTTGTTCGGCTTGAAGTCGAGCTGCTCGATGACGTCCATCACCCGTTGGCGCGTGGCCGGGCGGATGTTCGGGTGCCCGTTGAGCACGCGGGAGACGGTCATGTGCGAGACGCCGGCGAGCACGGCGACCTCGCGGATGCCGAGCTTCTCGGGGCGGTCCCCGCTCTCGACCTCACTCACCACCGGTCTCCTGTCTCGCAGAGTCGTCGCCGCTCAGGTGCCCGGATGCCGAACCGGCGACCTCGCCCGAGGACCGCCCGACGGGGAACAGCCTATTCGTTCAGGGCCTCCGAACACGTGTCGATCCGATCGCGCTCAACACGACCGTGCCTCGCATGCCCTCGGCCTCCTTCTGCCGGCGACGCCCTTGTGGAAACTCCCCGTCGGTAGCGCGGCATAGGCTCGCACCGTGGCCACCCTCGATGACCTGCGCCGTACCGCCGTCGGGCTACCCGGTAGCGACGAACGCGCGACCACTGGCGGGGCCGCGTGGTTCGTTCGCGGCAAGTTGTACGCGTGGGAGTGCCATCCGTGGCCGAGCATCCCCGAAGACATGCGCGAGATCATCGCGGCCGAGCTCGTCGTCGGGGTGAAGGTCGCCGACCCTGTCGACGCGCTCGCCCTTCGCGAGATGGCGCCCAAGGTGTTCTTGCCCACCACGACCCGTTGGGGCGAGCCGAAGGTCGCATTCCGCATGGCTGACATCGCTGACGACCATCTCGCCGAGCTCGTGACTGAAGCGTGGCGCGTACAGGCTCCGAGGTATCTGCGGCGGGAGTTCGACGACAGCTCACTCCATCTCCAGCAGATCCTCGGAGGCGTCGACGGTGTCTGAACCAAGGTGCAAGGTCACGACGCACTACATCAGGACTCTGGTGCCTCCTCGGGGATGGCGAGGTCGCGGCGGAACACGCTGTGGCGGAGTGGGGTCTCCATGGCCGCGGTGATTTCGGAGCTCTTGACGGCCGCGAGATCTGCGGGTCGCCATTCAAGCACGGACCCCTGGTGGAGCGTGTCGGTCTTCTGCGCTACCAGCGCCTGCACTCCGGTGAACAGGTCGGGCTGCATCGTGAACCAGCGGGCGAGGCGGAGTTCACGCTCCAGCGCGTCGCGCAGCGTCTCGCCGTTGCGCGCGGCGCGCACCGACCGCAGGGTCGCGACGAGAGCTGTCGGTGACAATCGGAGCAGCGTATCGGCGGCATCGGCCGCGTTCGCTGCAGCCCCGGAGTCACTCGAATCGGCGGCGCGGAGACCCGCGACCGCCTCACCGTTCGAGAATGCCCAGAGCCGCGTGAGGATCGCCTCGACGGTGTCAGCCGAATAGCACGCGTCGATCCAGTCACGCCGATCGAGCAACGTCGAACGACCAGGGTCGGCCGCGAACCGCCGAACCTTTTCGTCAGGTGCAGTCGTATCGTCGCCGTCCTTGAGCGCCGCGGTCAGCTCCGCGATCCGCCCGATCGGCACCATCACGTCGGCGAAGCCGAAGGCGATCGCGTCCGCGGCGGTCATGTCGACCGAGTTCATGGCCAGATACGTGCCGATCTCGCCGGGAACACGCGCGAGCCGCCAGGTCGCTCCGCCGTCGGGAGCGAAGCCGTAGCCGGTTTCCGCTTGCCCCAGTTTCACCTGATCGGTCACGACCCGTGTTGAGACGTGACCGCCAAGCGAGATGCCGCCACCCATCGTCATCCCGTGCATGATCGACACGACCGGCTTCGGGTATTCGGCGAGCTTCGCGATCAAGCGGTACTCGTCGCGGAAGAAGACCGCGCCGATCGTCATACCCGCGGCTGCACCTGCCAAGACCTCACGGAGGTCTCCGCCCGCGCAGAACCCGTAGTCGCCGACGCCGTCCAGCAAGATCGCCGAGATGGCGGGATCGACCGCCCACCTGTCGAGGGCTTCGGTCAAGGCATGCATCATCTCGAGGTCGATCGCGTTGATCGACTCCGGACGGTTGAGACTGAGGTGGCCGAGGGTGCCGACCGCGACGGCGCTGACTGGCGAATTCACTCGCACAACGGTACGGGAACCTGGCCCGTGGTGATGACCCAGCTCAGGATGTCGCCCCGAACGCCGCGCCACTCCTGTGCTTCAATAAGTCTTGACTTATATAAGACATCGTGCAACTATGCTCGTTTGCACGCGCTCGATGTTCTCGGAGATCCGGTACGGCGTCGCATCCTCGAGCTGATCGCCGATGGAGAGGCGCCCGCCGGCGACGTCGGCCGCGTCATCCAGGCCGAGTTCGGCATCTCGCAGCCCGCGGTCTCGCAGCACCTCCGTGTGCTGCGCGAGTCGGGCTTCGTCACTGTGCGGCCCGATGGGGCGAGAAGGCTGTACGCCGTCGACCCCGAGCCGCTGGCCGAAGCCGACGCTTGGTTCGACACCTTCCGAAGGTTCTGGCAGCCGAAGCTCGACGCCCTCGGCACCGAGCTCGCTCGGGGCCGGCTTGCGCAACGGAAGGCGGCCGAGACCGAGCACAAGCACGAGCACAACGACCCACCCCCGAACGGCGGCCCGACGACACCCGTCGACCCGCCGCGACCGTGAAGCGAAGGAGCACCGAAATGGTTGACGTGAACGCACAGATCGACGCCGTCGCACGCGGCATCGAGACGAAAGAGATCGACAATGCGCTCTCCTACGTGCAGACGCTCGCCCAGGCCTACCCCTCCCCCATCGACGACGTGTGGGACGCCGTGACCTCCCCCGAGCGAATTCCGCGCTGGTTCCTGCCGATCAACGGCGACCTTCGGCTCGGCGGCAGCTACCAGTTCGAGGGCAACGCGGGGGGCGAGATCCGGCGCTGCGACCCGCCGAACGGCGGCGTGGCCGGCTACACCGTCACCTGGGGCATGGGCGCCGGCGAGCCCGCGATCGTGAACGTCCGACTCGTCGAGGTGGATGCCTCGTCCACTCGTCTGGAGCTCGAGAACATCGCCTCCGCGGCGAGCCTGCCCGAAGGTATGTGGGAGCAGTTCGGCCCGTCGGCGACCGGCATCGGCTGGGACCAGGGCCTGCTCGGCCTCGCACTGCACTTCGCCGGAGGCGCAGGGGGCATCGCCCCTGAGGAGGCGGCGGCGTGGGTGGTGACCGACGAGGGCAAGTCGTTCATGCGACGCTCGGCTGACTCCTGGGCGGCGGCGCAGCAGCACGACGGCACCGCACCGGATGTCGCGAAGGCCGCCGCCGACCGCACCTACGGCATGTACACCGGCGAGGCACAGAGCTGAACCCGTCATCGGCGACACCGCGAGGCGCGGCTCGCTGATCATCGACATCCCGCTTCACGCGCGGCCGCGGTCACCCTGAAATGCTCCCCTATAAGATGACCGGATGCCTCTCTTCGACCATCTCGGCATCACCGTCGACGACCTGCCCCGCTCGATCGCGCAGTTCGATCCGGTGATGGTGGCGCTCGGCTGCACTCGGCGCGATGCTGACGACAGCGTGTCCTGGAACAAGGGCGAAGAGGAGCTGATCCTCTTCCCCGCCCGCGATGCGGGCAGTGGACCGCACCAGCACGGCCGGGTCGGATGGCAGCACCTCGCCTTCCCCGTCGATTCACGCGCGGAGGTCGACCGTCTGCACGAGATCGCGGTCGCCGCCGGCTGGACGGCCGTGCGAGATCCGAAGGTGTTCACGAGGTTCAGCGACCGCTATTACGCGTCCTTCGTCGAAGACGACAACGGCATCCGCATCGAGTTCATGTACAACCCACCGCGAGAGGCCGTCGTGGTCTGAATTCCCGAAGCCCGAGCTCAGTGCACCAGCGAGCTCAACCAGATGACCGCGAGTCCCAGCACCATCGTGGTCACCGAGCTCAGCAGCCGCACATACCAGGGGCTGCGGTTGCGCTCCGAATTGACCCAGCCGATGACGGCGAGACTGACGATCCCGATCCACAGCGCGAGGTAATACGCGACGTACTCGTCGACCCAACCCAGCGTTGCGAGCGCAAGTGCCAAGGCGGGCAAGAGCATCGCCAGCAGCATCCCAACGGATTGCGAGGCGGAGCCGGCGACGGCCCGGCCGATCGGAACCGCACGCCCCTGCGCCGTGCGCCGGCTCGCGACGACGACGGCGTAGACATGCGTCAGCCAGAACACCACGACCGCACCAACGATGAAGAGCAGCACTTCGAGATCGGTGTCGAACTTCCACCCCACGGCGACGAGGGCCGTGACGACCACGAACCCGTACACGGCATGCTCGGTGGTGTAGGCGTCGAGCACGAACCTCACGGGGCGTGCTGCCGTCTCCGCACCGGTGTCACGAGAACGCGCAGCCTCTTCGCCCATGCACACAGATTCCCACGCCGCGGCGCCTTCTGGCGAGCACGCGCCGAACTTCGTCGGGGCTGGAGAGCTGTGCGGACGCGTCGTCAGCGATGCCGACGTCCATCTACCACGGCCTCGCGCGCCCACCGACCGACGATCCGTCGAGCCCGCGCCGCATCGGCGCCCTCCACCCCCTCGGCTCCTCCGAAAAGCCGTTCGATCGGTTGCGGGAGCAGACCGAACGTGCATTAATAGACCGTCGGTCGGTTTATTATTTGGAGGCACGTATGGCGCGAACTCTCAACGCCGAGGCGCACGCGGCGAAGCAGGACTCGATCCTCGACGCAGTCGACCGCTTGATCGCATCGAGCGGATATGAGAATCTCACGATCCTCGACCTGGTCACTGCCGCCGGGATGTCAAAGGGCGCCTTCTATCACTACTACCCGTCGAAAGCCGACGTGCTCGAAGCACTCCTCGAGCGACGGCTCGACCAATGGCAGGGGCTCATCGGGCCGATCGCGGAGTCCGACGCACCGGCAACGGATCGGATGCGCGGCATGCTGCAGGCGATCGGCGTCGCCAAGCTGCGAGACCGAGAGTTCCTGGTCGACTCGCTGCGCGCCCTCTACTCCGACGAAAACGTCCTCGTCCAGCGCCGAACCTGTGTGGGCGCCGCCACCCGTTTCACGCCCCTCATCGCAAAGGTGATCGAAGCCGGCGTCGAGTCCGGCGAATTCCGGGTGGATGACCCGCCAAGCACCGCGCGCGTCGTCGTCTCTCTGCTCCAAGAATGCGCAGACAGCATCGGGATGACACTGCTCGACATGAGCGAGGGGCGAGCGAGCCGCGACATCCTCACCTCGATCACTCGCGCGTACGTCGACGCGATCCACGCTGCGCTCGGCGCCGCACCAGGCGCCATCGACTTCATCGACGACCAGGACCTCGCGAGCTGGACCAACGCGGTCCGCACATCACCGTCAAAGGAGAGCACTACATGAAAGTGAGCGTGCTGCACGTCGGCGACACCAAGGTGCCGTTCGGTCAGTTCTACGGCGGTTCCAACGGCGAGTGGCTCGGGCTGCGGGCGATCTCGAAGTTCTTGACCGACAAGAGCCACTACATCATGGTGCCCTTGTACGCGTTTCTGGTCGAGCACCCACAACACGGGGCGATGCTGGTCGATACCGGTATCAACTGGCGTCAGGCGCACGATCACCACGACTATTACAACGGGCCGCTGCTTCGCGCCGCCTTCGACGAAGACGAGTACTCCCTCGACGAGAGCCAGCAGTTGCTCGTGCAACTGCGCGAGCGCGGCCTTGACGCGCACGACATCAAGACGGTCGCGCTCACGCACTTGCATGAAGACCACCTCGGCGGAGTGCGCGACGTACTCGGCGCGCGATTTCTCGTATCCGATGCGGACTGGACCTCACGCAACCTCGGCATCTTCTTGTTCCGCCGTACCCCGTCTCTCAAGGGCGTGCTGACCGACCCAGAGCGTGTGCGATTCACAGACGGCCCATTCCACTCATTCGAGTCGAGCCAAGACGTGTTCGGTGACGGCAGCGTGGTGCTGCTTCCGACCCCGGGTCACTCGGCGGGCCACCTGGCGGTGTTCATCGACGGGGGCGACTGGCAGCTGCTCTGTGCGGGCGACACCTTGTACACGCTGCGGCACCTCGCGAGCGGCCAGTTGCGACCGATCATGCTGGGCAAGAAGGCGCAGTCGAATCAGCTCGACTCAATTGACCGGATCCGCGCGCTGCGCGCGGCGATGCCTGGGCTCATCGTCGCGCCCGGTCACGACCACACCGACTACGGCGCAAAGCTCGAGCGCACATTCCAGGGCAGACCAAGCGCTGCCCAACTCGCGGAACTTCGGGATTACGCCGACCGGATCATCGACCACGACGGACGTCTTCGCGAGCCGTCACACGCCGTCTATCTGACCGACCCTCAGGGCGAACCCGTGGGCACGGTTGGCTTCGAGTAGTCTGGGCGGCACGTCTCGGCGCCCAGGGCGACATCCAGCTGCGCGATCGCTCGGTGAGACCGATCCCGTAACCCGATCGACTCGCGAAGGTGGGGCACCGGCAGCCTCATCCGCGACTACGGTCTGTCGTTCCGGTGGATCGACCTTCTCGCGATCCCCGTGGCATTCGCGGTGATCTGGTTCGTGGAACCGTTCTTCGTCTACCTCGCCTTACTGATCTTCGGCGACCCTGGCGGCCTCGACACGAACGTGATCGTCACCCCAGACCCGACGATCTGGGTGCCGATGCTCGTCCTCTCCGTCGTCAGTGCGCCGTTCATCGAAGAGATCGTCTTTCGCGGGATGCTGCAGCCCTCGCTGAAGCGCTGGTTCGACGGATACGCGCCAGACCAAGACCGCAGCTTCCGGGCGACGAACGCCGCCGTGCTCATCACCGCGGTGATCTTCGCCTCACTCCACCTCCCGCAGGTGCTCGGCGGCGTCAACGGCGTCAGCCTGGCCGCGGCCACCCTGTTCTCCGGCATCGTCTTCGGCGCCCTGGCGATGGCGACGCGCCGCACGGCGCCGTCGATCGTCGTGCACGCAGCGATGAACCTCTTCGCGACCGCCGGCGCCTACGGGCTCGTGGGCTGACTCTCAGCAGCGGGCGGAGTCGCTCCGCCTGGCGGAGCGGTTGTCGACCGTGAGGCCGACCGCCCGCTGACGATCGCATCGATCGTCTCGCGGAGTCGGCTCCGCTCGGCGTCGATCGCCTCACCCTCGGCGTAGTTGCCGAGGAACAGGTCGGCGAACTCCACCGGGTCCTCCCCCACGATCGAGCGCACCGCGACGCCGTCGGCCGCGCTCTGCTCGAACAGGTCGGCCAGGTCGTCGAGCAGGCGCTCGAGGATGTCGCCGTTGGCAAAGTCGCCCCGGCGCACCAGGTACCGCTCGACCGCATCGAAGGCTGCGCGGTACTGGGCCGGCAGCTGACGCCTGCGGGCCTCGGGCTGTTCGGTGTTCGCCACGTCGGCGGATGCGTCGGCCCTCACGCCGGGCCATCCAGTTGCCACGCTCATGATGCTCCTCTGCTCCGGCGCGACGCCGCCCGGCGCCACCGCTGCTTCCGTAACGACACGCTACGTGTCGTGTTGCTCAGAAGGTAGCAGATGGCCGGGCGCGAAGACAACACGACACGTAGCGTGTACTCTGGGTCGAGTGACCACGCCGCAGAATTCGGTGACCACGCCGCCCGATCCCAGCAGACGCAGCGAGCGTGCTCGCGTCGCGGTCCTCGAAGCCGCGATGGCACTCTGCCGCGAGACCGGATTCGCCCAGTTGACGATCGAGGCGATCGCGAAGCGTGCCGAGGTCAGCAAGAAGACGATCTACCGATGGTGGCCCTCGAAGGGCGCGGTCCTGCTCGAGGCAGTCTCCGACCTGACCGCGAGCACGGCGAGCCACGCCGACACCGGTGACCTCGCGCGCGACCTGCACACGCAGTTGACCGCGGTCGTGGCGCTCTACATGCCGCAGGACACGTCGCCGGTCGCCGCGATCATCGCCGCGGCGCAGCGCGATCCGGCGCTCGCGATTCAGCTCCGCGAGCAGATCATCCGGCCGAACATCGTGCTCTTCGAAGAACGCTTGCGGTCGGCGCAGCGCGCAGGCGAGATTCCTGAGGATGCCGACCTCGGCGTCGCCCTCGACCTGCTCTACGGCCCCATCTACCACCGCCTGGCCTTCCACCTCGGCATGCCCGACGCCGACGAACTCCGCAACCGCATCGCCCACGTGCTCGCAGGCCTGCGCCACGTCAGCGACACGGCTCGGACTCAACCCAGTCGATGAAAACCGCCGGGTCAGGGCGGTCCTGACCTTTCTCCAGAACGACCGGGCCTAACTCCACGCCCCGCGCCCAGATCGGTCGGCCGGAAGTTGCACGAGACGGGTGCATCGTAGAGCTGAAATGGGGCACATTGATCGCCGCGCAGTAGACGATCCGATAGCGGGCGGCTGATCCCTCCTCATCCGAGTCGGAGAATGCCGGCCGCTCGCAGCGGATCCGTCGGTGAGGCCGTCGCTGGTCAGGTCGCCGCCGGCCACAGCGCCGAGGATGGGCGAGGGCCGGCCGTCGCGTGGGGTCAGTCTCTTGCGGTGAAGGCGCGACCGTCGGCGCCGATGGGGAAGGAGACGTGCTGGTGGATCATTTGCCAGCGGCCGTGGCGCCGTTCGAAGATTCGGGTGCCGCGGGACCAGTCCTCGCGGACGGTGCCGTCTGGTGCAGTGTTGTGCATCCGGTTCAGCCCCCAGGTGATGGCGACGTCTCCGACGATGCGGATCTGCAGGTCGGGGATGTCCCATTGGAATTCACCGGTCTGGTATTCCAGTCCATCGGCGCAAACCTGTCGGACGGCGGCGATGCCGCGGTACTCCTGGGGTGCGTCGTGCTCGTAGGAGACGACGTCGTCGCCGATCGGTGCCATCTGCGCGTCGAGATCCTTGCTTGCGGACGCGTCGAACCACGCCTCGAACAGCTCTTGCATCTCGCGCAGCGCACGCGACTGCTCCACGTTCTGCTCAGAACTCATTGCCGGCCTCCGTCGCTGTGTGGAGGTCTTCGGCGAGGGCAGCGAAGCAGCCGCGCCATCCCTCCTCGTTGTCGTTTCGCAAAGTGTGTGTCCGGTAGCCGCTCTGGGTGAACCGCATCCGCGTGCGCGGGGCGTCGGGTGTGCCGATGTCGTCCAGAGCGACCACGACCAGCGTCTCGGGATTCGTGTGCTCGCCGTCGACTTGGGTAAGGGTGAGCGCGAGATGCTCGTAGGGCTGGACCTCTCGAAAGGCCCCCTGTTCACTGTACTGATGCTGGCCGCTGGTGGAGCGGAACTCCAAGCGCCATGTCCCGCCGGGGCGAGGGTCGGACTCGGAGTGGAGGGTGCGTACCCGGGTGGGGCGAACCAGCGCGCGAGCGCGTCGGCGCTCGTCCACCGGTGGAACACCCGCTCCCGCGTCGCGGCGAACTCCAGCTCGATCTCGATGACGAGCCCGCGATCGGCGTCTCGGCGTGTGTTGGTGGGGGTCATCTCGTCTCCTCTGGATCATCGACCTGCAGATCGGCATCGAGCGCGGCGAAGCGGTGCTCCCACACCGCGCGGTAGTCCTCCAACCACGCGTCGAGCTCGATCAAGGGCTCCACGCGCAATTGACTCGGACGCCGTTGCGCGTCGCGGCTACGCGAGATCAAGCCGGCGGATTCGAGCACGCCAATGTGTTTGGAGATCGCTCGTGGCGTCAGGTCGAACGGTGCCGCCAAATCCGACACCGAAGCCCCGCCACGTTCGCGCAGGCTCAGCAGGATTGCACGCCGGGTCGGGTCCGCGAGCGCCGCGAAGGTGCGAGTCAGCTGATCAGTCTCCATCGTAAGGTACCATTCAGTTCGGGAACTAGTTAGTTCCATACTCTCCCATTGATCTTTCCGTGTCAACCGGGAATCGATGCGTCGAGCGAGTGGCATGCTTGACGCCAGTTCAGAGTTCGTCGAGGAGGACGCCCGCTGTGAAGATCGTCAGACAGTTCATGGCGTTTCCGACGTGGGCGCGGGTCGCGGCCATCGCCGCCGGGGCGGCCATCGCCGTCGGCGCCGTCTCGATCCCGGTGGCCGCGCTCGCCGCTGACGAGCGCAACCGGCAACTGTCCCTCGAGATCGCGGCGAAGGAGGCGGCCGCCGCGCAGAAGACCGTGGCGGAGGCTGCGGAAGCGCTCACCGAGGCGAAGAACACCGCGGCGCGATTCAACGCAGGATTCGACGGACTCACCATCTCACTCGCTGCAGCGGTGCGTCCCGACGCCGCGACTGCGTTCGAAGCCGCGCGCGTGAAGCTCGCCTTCACCATCGCGAACGGCGAACTCGAAGAGGTGTCGGCGGCCGCCGCTGCCGTCACTGAAGCCTTGGAGGGCCTCGTCGCAAGCGCCGAAGCGCAAGCTGAAGCGCTCATCATCGCGAGTCCGCTCGCCGGCGCATCCAGAGATTCGCTCGCCCAGGCCGTCGCCGACCTCGCAACCGCCGACGACGCCACGGCAGCACTCGCCCGAGTGAAGACGGCCTCGGACGCCGTCGCTGCAGCTCAGAAGGCCGGCGAGGCGGCCGCCGACGCCACGGCGAAGCAGGCCGCAGAGGCGGAAGCGGATGCCTCGAGCGGGGGCGATTGGTCTGGCGAAGATGATTCGAACCTTGGCCCGACGGCAGGGCATCCCTACAACGACCCCGCGATCATTGGGATGTCGCCAGGCGAGCGCGCGAGCTGCGGCGAGAACCCAACGGGCCAGGTCGTCACGCTCGACTTCGGCTGGAAAGCCCGCGAGGGCGACACCGTCGACATCTCCTACGCCCTCACCGAGGGCGATTACCAGGCGACCGGCGGCTTCACACTGCTCGTGTCGGGCGGCGGATCATCGGGCGCGGTCAGCATCCCGGTGACGTGCCCTGTCGGGCTCGGGCCGACGTCCTTCGTCACCATCAAAGCCGTCGCGAGCAACCCGAACGGGTCGGCGGCCCCCGCCTACTACTGGGGACTCTGAGCCAACTCCACCCGGGCCTTCAGCTTCGAGGCGTCCACCCCGACGGCAGCGGCCCGTCGATCGCTGCGCGCTCCTCGTCCGCCTCCGCGGACCATCCCTGCGCGGCATCCGTCGCATCGAACCCGCCGCGCGCGACACGGAACCCGACGTCTTCGTGGTGCATGCGCGGTGCGCCGCCCCGGCGCACCGACGCTCTCACGCTCCATTCGTCGTCGGCGAACCCCCCGCCGCGGAACACGCGGTAGGTGTCGTAGCGGGCAGGGTCGAGCAGGTCCCAGCACCACTCCCACACGTTGCCGAGGGTGTCGAAGAGCCCGTTGAGATTCGGATGCTTCCCGCCGACGTCTTGCGGCGCGGTCACGCCGTCGGCGCTCGTCCAGGCGACCTCATCGAGCGGGCCGTACTGCGGGCGCGTCGACCCCGCCCGGCACGCGAACTCCCACTCCGCCTCGGTCGGCAGACGGTACCCGTCGGCGTCGACGTGCCACGAGACATCCTCGCCATCGAAGGTGTAGACGGGGTCGAGCCCCTCCCGCTCGGATGCCGCATTGCAGAACCGGATCGCACGCAGCCAACTCACATCCGTGGCAGGCCGCCGGGAATGCGTCGCGGTCTCACCGATCACCTCGGCGAGCTGCTCCTGCGTCACCGGGTACACCCCGATCTCGAACGGCTCGAGCTCGACGCTCCACCGCACCTTGCGGCGGGCGTCGTGGAGGGTGACCGTGCCGGCCCCGATGCGCGCCAGCTCGATATCCGTCACCGGGGCGGTCTCCCCTCGGGCCAAGCCAGCCGCAGCATCTCTTCAGCGAAGAGGGTGAGATCTTCGGGGGTGTCAGTGAGGATCATCGACTCGTTGCCGTGAACCTCGATCGTCCAATCCACGATCGCATCGGCTTCACGGATGTCGAGAAAGCGAATCAACTCGATGACGTCCTGTCGGTCTTTCATCCTTCCGGCGGCCATTTTCATTGCAAGCAACCATTTCGGAGAAGCCAGTCGGATGGTGATTCCGCGCAACTCGATGACGCGCGCTTCTTTGTCATCTGTCGTCGCCCAAGTGGGGATGTACGAACGAACTCGAGTGCTGAGCCACGAAGTGGGGATGCTCCGTTCACCAGCGATCTCTTCTGCCAGTTCGAGTACCAGATCGTGGTTCGAGAACAGCCCATCGACATCGTCGGTACTCGTTCGGAAGCCGAGGTTGAGCGCTATCGCCACGCCTCCGACGATGTACGCATCGACATGCTCGTGTCGATCAGCGATGCGGTTTCCGAGATCTTCAAGAATCTCGCGGATCTCGTCAGCGGCGAAGAGCCCGTCCTCGTTCTCAGGCCGTCGCAAGGTCACGTTCTCTCAGCAGGATTCCCTTCGTGAGGAACTCTGGGTCGGCCTGCCGCCGGATCATTTCTAGAAATTCGTCTGTCGGTCGATCCGGAGTCCCCGGGAGCCACTCCGTTCGGAGCGCCGGCATGCGCGTCCAGGCCGGTCTGGGTCTGCCAAGCCGCTGAGCCTTCCAGCCAACAGCAGTAGCGAGCAACGTGTCCCACTTCAGATCGCCAGTCGAGTTCGGCCTGCGAAGGAAATCTGCTCGCTCCGCAGGAGTCTCGGCCGAGTCGAAGTGTTCGAGTGACTGAATCGCAATACGAAGCGCGGTATCCTCGTCACGCTCCTTGAGCTTTCGAGCGATCGCCTCTGCTGCAGACCTGGAAGTGAGCATTCGCTTGGCTGCCATCGGAGCGTCGTACGCTTCTGAAGCCATATCGGCCCCCATGGCCTGAAGTGCTCGCTTCAGAGTCGTGACCCGAATTGAATCGTCTCGCTCGGACTTCTCCATCTGCGACACTGCGCCAGGGGTGACGCCGAGAAGCCGCGCGAGCTCGTATATCGTGAGCCCCCGCTTTTTCCGCGTGTCTCTGATCAGTGTTGACATCCGCCCCTCCTGTATAGGAATAACTATACTTGACTACGGCTCGACTCTCGCTGAAGCGATGCTCAGTAGTTCTCTGCGCTGTACTCGTACGGTCGACGCCCTGACGCTCCAGGCGTCATCGGCGAACCCGCCGCCGCGGAACACCCGGTAGGCGTCGTAGCGGGCAGGGTCGAGCAGGTCCCGAAGGTGTAGACGGGGTCGAGCCCCTCCCACTCGGATGCCGCATTGCAGAACCGGATCGCACGCAGCCAACTCACATCCGTGGCAGGCCGCCGGGAATGCGTCGCGGTCTCACCGATCACCTCGGCGAGCTGCTCCTGCGTCACCGGGTACACCCCGATCTCGAACGGCTCGAGCTCGACGCTCCACCGCACCTTGCGGCGGGCGTCGTGGAGGGTGACCGTGCCGGCCCCGATGCGCGCGAGCTCGATATCCGTCACCGGTGCAGTCTCGCCTTCATGCAGACTCAGAGCAAGCCGGCGGCGCGGCGCAGGCTCGGCTCGCGCGACCCCGACCAGCGATCAATGATGCGACGTGCGCGCGTGGCATCCGGATCCTGCAAACGTTCGAGCAACGGACGAACCACGTCGTTGGCCAGAGGGTCGACGAGCTCGGGGACGCGCGCCTCACGGACGAACTGCTCAATGCGGGTGAGATCGGTCCCCCGCAGCATCGGCAGTGAGCGCTGCAGCAGGACGATCGCCGCGAGCCGGCGCTCGAACACCGGCTCCGCCCAAAGTTCTGCGGCGAGCGCGGTGACCTCATCGTGCGACATCCCGGGATATCGCCGATCGGCGTCCCTCACCGTGCCGCGCACCGCGCCGACCGATGCGCCGTAGAACCTGAGGCCTTCACCGATGCGGTCAGCTTCCGCCTGCGCTCGCATTGCGGACCCCTCGGCTTGGAGCGTGCGGTCGATGAACTCGGCCGGCGTCGTCATGGTTCGATTCTCCTCTTCGACGACACCGGTGGACGCGACACGAACGTCCTTCTTCCGAACGCTGATCTTGGTCGCAGCCGAATACCGACGACTACCGTCTGCCGTTGAGCCAGTGTGAGTCCCGCAAGCGGATCGGTCACCTGCCGTCCGCAGCGGGTCGTTTGCGCTCATCGAGCTTGGGCGATCATTGCCTCCGCGACGGCGCTCGCATTACCGCGGCTCTGTACTTGGTATGCGGTGTCTCCGATCGAGAACAGAAGCGAGCAGTAGTCACTTGTGCCGGCACATGCGATGAGCGCGCGTTCGCCATCGACCGCGCCCTCGAGCGCGACCGATTCAAGCGCAGTCGAAGTGTCGGGCTCCGCTTCAAGGTCCGCGAGCATTGGGGCCAGTCCGCGTCCGACCTTGATCAGGGTGAATAGGGCGGGGTCTTCCCCAGCCGTGATCACGCGGCAGGAGTACAGGCCGACCAAGTCAGCCGGGGTACCCGCACGATTGGATGCTTGCCGTTCGTAGCTGATGGTATCCACGCCCATGGCTGCAGCGATGCCGACTGGATTGAGCGCGCCGTCGCATTCGTGGCTTCCCGCACTGGTGTCCAGGCGAGGCCAGACAAGTTGCTCCCCGCCGGCATTCTGGACCGTGCTGATCACTGCTCCCGCGGCGGCCTCAAGCTGCCCGGCGACGGTGTCATAGAAACCTTCGAATCGCGATTGGCCAGTGCCCCACCCCGCAGCCCGCATCGTGACGCTGATCGATGCGTCGCCCGTGGCTTCGATATTGCATCCCGGGTCGGAACACTGAGATATCGCATCGACACCGTCTATCGTGGTCAGGTCTTCGTGACCACCATCGGCAAGCGCCCAAGCCTTCCATGCGTCCCCCGAACTGGGGAACACCTTGACGGCCAGGTAAACCCAGTCTTCACCCTCGGTCGCGGTCATCGGGCCGCTCTGAGGTTCTCCGATGCGCCATGAGCACGCCAGTCCACCTGCCGCCGAGGTGACGAGATCTGCGAGATCCGTGGACGGCTGCACTGCTGGCACCGGTGCGGAGACAGTGCCGTCTGCAGCGGTCAGCGTTCGAGCGACATCGTCGATGCTGAGCAGGTCGTCACACGAGAGCGGCTGGGCAACGATCGGCGCCGGCGTTGCAGAGACCGGTGGAGTGGCTACAAGTAGGGGCAAAGGCGTCGCGGCCGAGCAACTGGTCAAGACCAACGTGAGAAGGCCGACTGCTCCGACCGTGGCGATCCATCGCCCACCATTTCGCATGCCCGCCATCGTATGGGGCCAGTGGCTCCTGTGGAACTCAATACGACGATGCAGCCGTAGGCGACGGACTGCGCGTTCTCCATGCGGTCCTTCAATCCGTTGGCCGGTCGCTCGCCGGGCGCCCGCAAACGGATCTTCCGTTCAACGACTCGATCCGGGATGAGGTCGCCCGCCTGATGCGCGAGGCGGTCGAGACCCGCCAAGCCGCCCGGACCACGCTGCGCAAGGTCGTCGAGCGCATCAACGAGAAGTACCCGGTCGAGCCGAGCAAGCGGTTCCGAGACGGGTGGACAGTGAAGGCCGGCAAGCTCGGAACCCGTCTGGATGCTGCGTTCCACTCGCAGCACGTCGCCGGCATCCGCCAGCTCCTCAGGTCGGAGGGCGGCGTCGAACTCGGCGGGGTGGCCGACATCGACAAGCCGGGCGGACGACCCAAGCTCTACTACGTCGACCCTGGCGAGGGAACGCCCCTCCTCTCGGGCCGGCAGATCCTGCAGCTCGACGTCGTCGGCGCCAAGGAGATCGCCGCACGCTCGATGGACAAGGACTCCGGCTACGGCCTCGGGAAGGGCTGGATCGTGTTCCCGGCTGACGGCCGAGCTGAGGAGTCCCTGGGTTACCCGGCAGTTGTTCTTGAGGAGCGCGCCGAGTGGTTCGCATCCGGTCACGTGGGTCGTGCGATCCCCAAGGACGAAGGTCACACCGGCTGGATCTGGGCGTCGATGGCGTCAGACATCGTCCAGCAGCAGATCGCTTCGCTTGCCTGCGGCTCCGTTGTCGATGCCCTCTACGAGTCCGACCTCGAGGGGGTCATCATCCCGCCGCTTTCTGCTGTCGACGCCGACGCCGGTGCTGCCCAGAAGGCGTGGGACGACCTGTCCGCGTCTGCGAAGAAGAGCACTGAGGCGATCAACCTCGTGGAAAGCACGCTCACGGGTCTCGGGGTCTGACAGCAGCCCGCTGCCGGTGTCCGTTTGACGATCGCCTAACGAACGCGACCAATCTGTGAAACGCAACTCAAAGTAGCGGCATTTCTACAGTGCTAGGTGTCGCTCCTGCGGCTGGAGTGAGGATTTCATCCGGTTCCTTGACCGTGGGCCGCGCGCCACCCTAGTTTGGAGCGCCGCACAATTCTGGGGGGAACAAATGCGAAAGTTTATGCTCGGTGCCGTAGTGGCGCTGCTTCTGGTCACAACGACTCCTGCCGGGGTTGCGATGGCTTCATCACCACAGTGTGCTCCAACCGGCGTCGCACAGGTCAAGGCGGCGGACGCGTCAAAGCTGACCGCCTGTCGGGAAGGATCGGTGGTCATCAGCGACACGGAAGGCCCGGGGAGTGTAGTGCTCCCCGGGCCAGGCTTCGCCGTGGAGTTCTCAGCGATCACGGCGGAAGGGTCCGCGGAGGTGCCCGACTTCACCGTCTACCGGTCAGCCTCAGGGGAAGTGGCGACACGGTCTGAGTCTTCTCGATCAGAGGTCGTGCACGGCCGGCCGGCCGTCATCGCAGAATTCCAGGCGCCTTCGGCGAACGGGGCCGGAGCGCTTGCCACCGTCCCGAAGTGCGACAGCTATGCATACGCGACGTACGGGCCGAAATGGCTCGCCACTGTGGCCTGGTACTACAAGGCACCCGCTTTCGGGGGGACCGCGGCCGTGTTCAACGCCATGCATGCAATGGCGAGCGGATATGGCGCCTGCGGAGCCAACCTGCCCAACAGCGCAGCGCATTCGTACATGGGAACCACGACGTCATCGGCGACTATGAGCGGAGGATCATGTCTGGCAGGCAACTACCAAAACGTCGTGGACAGCGGGACTCCCCTCGCCAGCGCGGGTACGCTCGCTCAGACCTGCACGTACATGACGGCGACGGACATTGTTGCCTCCGACATTCGAATCAACACAGCCTTCACCTGGTACACAGGCTCGTCAGTCACTGGCTGCAGCGGGACCGTGTATGACCTGCAAGGAGTTATGACTCATGAGGCTGGCCATCTCTTCGGACTAACCCACGTCGCCGGTACCACCGGTCAGGTCATGAAGCCGACATCAGGTGTTTGCGAGACGAGTATGAGACTGCTCGGTAACGGCGACCTCGCCGGGATGAAGTTCCTGTACCCCTGATGAGAGTGAGGTAAACATGACGAGACGAGCATGGGTCGTATTGATCGTGGCGGTGCTCATCGTTGCCGCACTGATCGTCATGTACTACCTTGGGCTCCTCGGCAACAGGGCTGTGGCCTGACTCCAACCTTGACCGCGCGGTAAACCAGCGGCAACCGTGCAACCGGGAAAACCGGCCTAGTTCCACTTTAAACGACCCAGAGTGCGCCCACGGGTAGGTCATGCGGACGGCTTGATTCAATACCACCTGGGAGCCTGTCCGACCCCAGACGGCTCTCCTGCAGCTCGGGTGGGCGGGGTGTGCATGCGGGAAGCGTTATCACAAACGACCGTTCGCGAGACGCCTCACAGACCCGCGCAAGGATCGGTGTGTCGTGTGGACTTCGTCGCTATCTGGCGGCGTTTTGTGATCGCTCCGTGTCGCATTCCGCGCCCGCCAGCGCCTCGAGTCCTAATCAGTAAGGGCGTGAGATCTTCTATAGAACGTCGCGCGGGACATTCCTAGATCGCGGGCGACCTGGGCAGCCGGCTCACCACCTTCAACCAGGCGCACAGCGCTCCGAATCTGGCTGTCGGATACACGGCGGGGGCGCCCGCCAAGATCCTTCCCGGCCTCGCGACGCTTGCTGATCGAGTCAACGATCCGCTCGCGTTTGAGGTCGTTTTCCATCTGCGCGAGCGCGGCCATGATCGTGAACAGCATCGATCCCATGGGAGTCGATGTGTCGACGTCGCCGCCGCCGAGGTTCAACACGCGAAGGCCCGCACCGCGGTCACGCAGCTCCTGCGCGAAGTCGAGCAAGTTCTGCGTCGACCTTCCGAGTCGGTCCAAGGTCGCGATGACGAGCGTGTCGCCCGCCTCGAGGGCGTCGAGCGCACGATTGAACTGCGGCCGTGATGCGCGAGCACCCGAGACGCCTTGATCGACGTAGAGATCATCGCGCCGAACGCCGGCGGCCAGAAGGTTTGCTTCTTGCCGTTCAGTTGACTGCGGTCGGGTCGATACACGCGCGTAGCCGATCAATTTCGTCACGGGGCTCCAGGTGTCTCATAACTAACGGTGAGTACTCAGATCCAATCACACCGTTATGACACATAGTTATGAGAATCGCCGATCCGCCGAATTCCAGCGCTGTCAGGCTCGAGCCCCGACTGATCATCGAGACGCCTCGAATCTCTAGTGCGGTTTCAAGGGGTCGTAGCAACACCGTACGAGTGAGGTGTTGTTTATGGCGTCGAGAGTGGTGTTGAAGGATCGCGAGAACTTGTTCTGGGATCGAGTCCGCGAGGGAATGTCGGCGGCGGCCGCGTGTGAGTCTGTGGGAGTGAATCGCAGACAGGGATATCGGTGGATCAAAGCCGCCGGCGGACGAATACCCGTCCCGGACGTGGCGGCTTCGGGGCGCTACTTGGGCCAAGAGGAACGTCTGCGCATCGCGGATCTGCGGTTGGGAGGTGCCGGCGTGCGCGCGATCGCACGGGATCTGGGGCGCTCCGCGTCGACGATCAGCCGTGAGCTGCGCCGCAACTCTCACCCGATCACGCGCAGCTACCGGCCCTACGCCGCGCAGAAACGAAACGATGCGTGATCAGAGCGGGCCGGCCCAAGCCGAGCAAGCTCGACGACCGGCTGCTTGCCGCTGTCGTCGAGGAGCGGTTGCGGAAGAACTGGAGCCCGCAGCAGATCAGTGACGACCTCGCGGTCGTGTTCGCCGGCCAGGCTGAGCTGCAGGTCTCGCACGAGTCGATCTATCAAAGCCTCTACGTTCAGGGCCGTGGTTACGTCGGCGTTCACCTGCACCGGCACCTGCGACGGGGCCGTTCCGCCCGGAAACCACGGGGAACGCAGCTGAAAGTGGCAGGCAAGATCCGCGACAAGGTGATGCTGAGCGAACGGCCCGAGGAGGCCAACGACCGGCTGGTCGCCGGCCATTGGGAGGGCGATTTGATCGTCGGATCCGCGTCAGGCTCAGCGATCGCGACTCTCGTGGAACGCACGACCCGGTTCGTCGTCTTGGTGCACCTGCCCAACGGCCACAGCTCCGCTGAACTCCACGATGGACTCATCGCCACCCTGGACGCTCTGCCCGTGCTGCTGCGGCGGTCGCTGACCTGGGATCAGGGAACTGAGCTGGCCCGGCACGTGGACATCAGCAAAGCAACCGGGGTTCCGATCTTCTTCTGTGACGCAGCCTCGCCCTGGCAGCGCGGCTCGAACGAGAACACCAACGGCCTGCTGCGCCAGTACTTCCCGAAAGGCACCGACCTGAACGCCCACAGTGCTCTACGCCTCCTCGAAGTCGCCCTGAACTCAACGAGCGGCCCCGCAAAACCCTCAAGCGGAGCACCCCAGCCGACCTGCTCAGCGAGCTAACCTCGAAGAAGGAAATAGCCCCTGTTGCTTCCACCGTTTGAAACCGCCCTAGGGCTATGAGACAGAGCTGAGGGCGTCGCACGGATAGGTGACATCTGATCTGGCGTCGCATACGTATCTGCGTCGCAGGAATCTACGTGGGCAGCGGCTGTGGCTCGTCGACGCAATTCCCGACGATCGTTCAGAGCGCTGCTAGCTGGTCGAACGCGGTTTGTGTTTCGGCGCCAAGCTGGGTGGGACTCGTTGCCCGACGTCGGGCTATCTGATAGCAGGCCAGCGCGACCTGGCTGGCGAACACCGCCGTGGGCTCACTCGTGCCGCGCCCTACGAGCAGTTGAGTAAATCGATCGGCGATCAGCTGCGTCTTTAGGGCATCGTGTGCGCGTAATTCAAGGTGCTTCTCAACCAGCTCGTAGTGGAGTGCATACCCGTCGATGTTGTCGCTTGCGTAATCACAAAGGGCGACGACGACAGTTCGCAGCTGCTCGACGGCCTCCGCAGCGGTGCGGGCGAGCCCCATAGACTCGCTCGCCGCGGATTGGGTGATCTGTTCAAGCATCTCCTCCTCGTGGGCGAACACAACCTCGGCCTTGTCGCCGAAATATCGAAAGAACGTGGTGCGTCCGACATCTGCTCGGGCAGCGATGTCCGTCACGGAGACATTGTCGAAGCCTTTCGCGGCGAAGAGCTCGTCCGCGGCTTCGATGATGCGCTGCCGGACGACACGACGTTTGCGCTCCCTGAGGGACTCAACAGCGGGGATGGTTTGCGACATGGCTCGAGCCTACACGCAGGGGTATTTAGTACCATGTGAGACTCAGTCTGTTATGGTACTGAGGGCCATAAACAATTCACGAACGAAGGACTACTCCTGCTCACCGTCCAGGACCGCCTCGATATCAACGAGACTCTGGCGCTCCACGCCTACATCGTGGACACGAACCAGTTGGACCGGTTGGATGATCTGTTCGCACCGGATGCGGTTTACGACATGTCAGCCACAGCGAGCGGTCTTGGGAGCATTTCAGGGAATCGACGCGGTCCGCGTCGCGGCGAGACGCCTGGCCGCAAGCGGTCACGCTCCGCTCGCGCACTTCGTGACGAATATCTTCGCGACGAGCACTGGGAACGACGCGGCGACGGTCCAGTCCAGAGGGCTGATGATCATGGCGGATGGCTCGCTCCGCGCCGTGTCCCACGCCGACGTTTGCAACGACGTCACGGAGTGTGGCGCATCAGTCGCCGGGTCATCACCCCTCTCGGTGCTCCCGTCGCCGCGGGCCCCCGTGACGTGGTCGCCGCCAACATCCGCTAACTGCTACGCAAAGGAACAATCATGACTGAGTCGCTCGCCATCACCCGCGTCACCCACAGCTCCCACCTGATCGAGATCGGAGGACTGACCGTACTCACGGACCCGTGGTTCTCACACAAGACCTTCTATCACCCCGGCGAACCCATCGCGTTCCAGCCGGAAGAACTGCCGCACCTCGATGCGGTCGTGATCAGCCACGAGCACTACGATCACGCTGACCTCGAGGCGTTCAAGCGTTACCCGGACAAGGATGTGCCGATGATCGTCGCCGGTCCCGTTGTCCAGATGGCGAAGAAGGTCGGATTCACCAACGTCACCCCGCTTGAGGCGTGGGAGACGACGAAGGTTGGTGACCTAACCTTCAATGCGGCGCCGGGCAAGCACGGCGTCTACGAAGTCACCTATGTGATCAGCGGCGGCGGCCGTAGCGTCTACTTCGCCGGCGACACCCTCCTCATCCCAGAACTGCGCACCTTGACAGACCGTTTCGGCCCACTCGACGTGACCCTGCTCCCCGTCAACGGCCTGCACATCCGCATGGACCACAACAAACAGGTCGTCATGAACGCCGAGGAAGCCGCCGAACTCACTTCCGTCCTGAAACCGAAGCTGGCAATCCCGCAGCACTACGCTTTCACGGCCGGCCCCATCGGCGACCGCCTCATCCTCAAAAGCGACAAAGACCCGACGCTCTACGTCGATGCCGCCCGCCGTCTCGCCCCAGACGTTCCCGTCACAGTGATCAAACCAGGACAGCGTCTGGTCGTTCCAGCATGAAGTAGCGGAGAGATGCTCGCCGAACCAAGCGTGTGACTGATCTCGGTAACGTGGCCCGATGGACGGGAGCCTCAGTCGGGCACTCGCCAGGATGGTGTTCGGCGTCGTTGTCTTCGCCGCCAACCGAGTGCACGCGAGACACGGCCGCGGACGTGTCCGAATCGGAACGTTCACCGGGACAGCGACCTCAAACGGATCCGCCAGCGGGCTCAGGCATCGAGAGGTCGGCGCCTCGTGAGTCAATCGGCTCGTTCAGGACGATTGTTCGTTCTTCGTGGACGATGCCTGCCCGAGCGGACATGACATTGGTGAAGGATCGTTCGAACCGAGAAGGAACGCATGAGCACCGACGTCGAAGAGCACACCATTGAGCCCGACCCACAGGTCGCGAGGTGGCTGCACCAGACAGCCCCGCGGGTCACTCCGGATGACGACGCGCTGGCCGCACGCCTGGCCGCGATGGCCGCCGCCACGACACACAAGCAACGAACCACCTCACGGCGCAAACAAGGAATCGCGGCCGCGATCCTCGCTCCCGTCCTGCTCCTGGGCGGCGCAGGGGCAGCATTCGCTGCAACCACGATCGACTGGTCGTCATTCTGGGGAATCAGCACGACGACGGAGTGGGCGGACTGGGCGCAGCATCCTGACGCGACAATCAGCTACACCCTCCCGGCGGTGGCTCCTGCGAACTGCGGCTGGGGGAGTTCCAGTACAGCCCTGACCCGAACCGGCCCGCCGACGTCGCGGCAGACCCGCGGTCGATCGACGCCGCCCTCAACTATCTCCACAGCGCCGACGTGCTCGCCGACTCTGACGTCGATGGAGTGATCCAGGAAAACCGCTCCGATGAAAACTGGGCCGACGACGGCACCGGCAACCCCGTGCCGTTCGGCTACGGCACCGATAACTACAACGCCGACGTCGAGTACAACCTGGCGGTGAGTGAAGCCGTGCAAGAGGCCATCACCGCCCACCTCGACACGCTCGGCATCCCATCGACGGGGCTCGGCTATCAGAGCCAGGAGCAGTGCACCGGAATGACGCAGTGAGCCGGCGCGGCCGCGCGGAAGCCCGCTTCACCGACCTAATGATCGAAGTCGGCCCGGAATTGCTGAACTACTTCGAACGCCGCGTCGGAGACGGCGGCGCCGATCTCCTCTCGGAGCTCATGACCACCGCTTGGCGGCGCAACTCAGACCTCCCCACCGATCACGAGCAAGCCCGAATGTGGCTGTTCGGAATCGCTCGGAACCTACTCCGCAACAACACTCGATCGAACGTCCGCCAAGCGCGCCTCACAAATGCTCTCCGAGACTCCATCCCCAGCAACGGCCCGGACCCAGCCGAGCAACTCGCGATCCGAGACGCGGTGCAACGTCTCGACCCAGACCTTGCTGAAATCGTCACTCTCGTTCACTGGGAGGGACTCACTATCGCAGAAGCCGGCCAACTCCAGGGCGTCCCGGCTTCGACCGCACGAGGCCGCTATCAGCGAGCAAAAGAAGCCTTACGGGACGCCCTGACGGAGCAGCGAAGCAGAGCGTGATCGTCGCCCAAGTCCGCAACTCATTGCACATGGGCAGCGCCGTGGTCGAGTGGGCGCTGTGCCGATAGCCGGTCCGTCAGCGCACGGCTTAGCGAGTGCCCCGCGGAATGGGTCACCGCCGATGATCCGCTGGTTGCCCATTCTCGTAGCACCCGCCCGCGAAACGGCCCGGTGAAGCTACCTCAATCGCTACAGCCTCGACGCGCTCTCCGCCGTCTCCTTGGCTTGGCGGTCAAAAGCTCTCACAAGTGTGAGCCGCCACGGTTCCTGATCCATGTATTGCCCCGGGTTCGGTGGAGGCTCTGATCCCAGCAGTCGGCACCTCGCGTGCTACTTGAGTTTGCGGTCGAGCTGCGGTGCTCGTCGAGTACATCGACAGGCACCGCGACCGCTTCGGGGTCGAGCCGATCTGCAGCGTCTTGAAGGACGCCGGCATGCAGATCGCCCGAGCAACTACTACGCGGCGAAAGCTCGTCCGCCGTCCGCGCGGGCAGTGCGCCATGCGGCACTGATCGTGGACATCACCACCGCGCACAAAGCGAACCTCGGCGTGTACGGCGCGAGGAAGATCCACGCCGGGCTGAACCGTGAAGGCGTGAGCGTGGCCCGGTGCACGGTCGAACGTCCGCGCCCAACCAGTTGTGGGTGGCGGACTTCACCTACATCCGCACGCACTCCGGCTGGGTGTACGCAGCGTTCATCATCGACGTGTACTCGCGGCGCGTGGTCGGCTGGCAGACCTCGACGAACATGCGCACCAGCGGAATAATCTTCCAGTTCTCAATGGCCAGCGGAACGTCTGTTCCATTTCGCCAGCAGGGCCCCCCGTGGTAACCATCGATTCGTAGCTTGGCAACCATGCAGAGCACGATCAAGCAGGCCGCGACCACCGGGGCCGTCGGCCGTGCCGCCATCTCCATCGACGTTCTCGAGGTACTTCGGGCGGCACTGCCGAACCTCTCGACCCGTAGCCGCCAGAGTGCGCAGTTCGTCCTCGAGTACCCCGATCGCGTCGTCGAGATGTCCGCCGCCCGCCTGGCCGCCGAGACCGGCACTTCGGTCGGCACTGTGGTGCGTCTTTGCCACCAGATCGGGCTGCCAGGTATCCAGGCGCTCAAGCTGCGCCTCGCCGCCCAACTCGGTCACGGCCGCGTTGCCGACGCATTGACCGACGACCGTGTGGGAACGGCGATCCTCGCGCACATCCTCGAGGACATCCGTCGCACCGCTCTCGCCGTCGACCATGCTGCGATCGAACGCGTCGCCGCTTCGTTGCGCGACGCAGATCGCGTATTGATCGTCTCCAGCGGAACCTCGCAGCCGCTGGCAATCGAGTTCGGCAACTGGCTGAGTTCGGCAGGCCGCGCCGTCTCCTACCCGACCGACGGTGGGACGCAGGAGGCCGTCGCTCAGCAGCTCGGTGCGGGCGACTTCTGCTTCGCGATCAGCCATTCCGGGACCACTGCCGCCACGATGCGTCCGGTGCGGATCGCCGCAGATCGGGGCGCGTCGACCGCCGCCCTGACGAGCTACTCCGGTGCGCCACTCGCGCGCCTCGTGGACACGGCCGTCGTCGCCGGCGCCGCGGGTGACGGCATCCGTGGCGAGGACATGACCAGCCGCATGGTTCACCACGCAGTGCTGCAGGTCATCCGATCTCTTGTCTCCCCTTCCTCCACCATCCACCACGTTCCACTTCCACCAAGGAGCAACTGATGTTCAAGCGAATTCTGCCAACCGCTGCCGCCCTCCTGCTCGCCACGGCGGCGCTCACCGGCTGCGGCGCAAGCGCTGCAGCAAACGACACGGCTACCGCCGCGGGCGCGATGCCCGACAAGATCGTCATCTCCACGATCCCGACCGAGGATCAGACGGCCCTCGACATTTCGAGCTCGGTGACGTTCGAGGTGCTTGCGCGCGAGTTGGGAATCCCGGTCGAGTTCCACGAGGCCACCAGCTATGCCGCGACCATCGAGGCGCAGCGTGCCGACAAGGTCCAGATCGCGTCGTACGGTCCCTTCTCGTACATCCTCGCCGCGGACAGCGGAGTGGATGTAGACATCATCGGAGCGCTGATCTCTGACCCCGAAGCTGAACTCGGCTACTACTCGGTCGCCAGCGTGGTCGCCGGCTCCGACATCACATCGCTCGAGGATGTTGCCGGCAAGACCGTCTGCTTCGTCGATCCTGCATCCACCTCCGGCTATCTGTTCCCCTCCGCCGGCCTGCTCGACGTCGGCATCGACCCCGAGACCGACATCACCCCGGTGTTCGCCGGCGGCCACGACGCTTCGGTGCTTGCTTTGGCCGATGGGCAGTGCGACGTGGCGTTCAGCACGGAGGGAATGGCCACCAAGCAACTCATCGAATCCGGGCAGATCGCAGAGGGGCAGCTCACTCAGATCTGGGAGTCAGAGCTGATCACCCCCTCGCCTGTCACGGTCAGCAAGAGTCTGCCCGCCGCCCTGCGCGAGCAGATCAAGACGGTCTACCTCGAGCAACTCAACGTCGACGCACTGAAGGCCAGCGGCGACTGCGACGAGACCGCGGAGGACGGCTTCTGCGGCATCGGGGGCTGGGGCTATGTCGCCATCGACGATGCGGCGTACGACGGCGTGCGCACGGTGTGCGAGGTCACGAAGTCCGACGCTTGCGAGATTGCCAACCAGTAAGCACGAACGATCACCCGGCCGAGCAACACCAGAGGAGAACAGACATGACGCATACGCCTGGCAAGACCGCCGTTCGGCTCCGCAACGTGACGAAGCAGTTCAACGAGGACGTCCGCGGCCTCGATGATGTCTCCTTCGAAGTGCCAAAGGGGCAGCGACTGGTGCTGCTCGGCAAATCCGGTTCTGGCAAGTCGACGATGCTGCGCACCATGAACCGGCTGCAGCAGCCGACTACCGGAGTCGTCGAGATCAATGGGCGCGACATCAACGCCGCCAGTCGGCGCGACCTGCGTCGCACCCGCAGGGAGATTGGCTTCATCTTTCAGAACTTCCATCTCGTTGGCAGCATCTCCGCACTCGAGAACGTCTGCACCGGGTTCCTCGGTGGGCTCACCGGGCCCCGTTCCGGACTCTGGATGTACCCGAAGTCGGATCGGCGCACGGCCCTCGAACTCCTGGATCGCGTGGGCCTCGCCGACCGCGCATTCCAGCGCACCGACACTCTCTCTGGCGGGCAGCAGCAACGCGTCGCGATCGCCCGCGCGCTGGCGCAGAGCCCCGTGATCCTCCTTGCTGACGAACCCGTGGCATCTTTGGACCCCGATTCGAGTGCGGCTGTTCTCGACCTGCTCACCCGCATCAGCGACGAGGATCAGCTGACGGTGGTCTGCAGCCTGCACCAGGTCGAATACGCGCTCGCATTCGGCGAGCGGATCATCGGCCTCAAAGACGGTCGGGTCGTGTTCGACAAGAACACTGCGGGGTTGAGCCGCGAAGAGGCGATGACGATCTATCGCGAGCCGATGAGCGCCGAAGGTCTTCCCACCACGGCGCAGATCACGCAGGTGGCACAGCCCAGTGCGGCAGCAGCGATCTGACCATGAGCTCACTCCTTGAGCGCACCCCGGTCGGTTCGACCGGTGCACAGCCTCCGATGCCCACGAAGGCGCCGATGTCGTGGAGCAAGCGCGGCCTCATCGTCGTGATGCTCGGCGTGCTCGGCCTGGGAATCTGGTCGACCGTCGAGCTGCGCATCAACATCGCCACCTTCATCGATGGTTGGGACAACGCCGTCGACTTCCTCAGCCGCACAGTGCCGCTGACGTTCCCCGAGCCGATGCGGATCGTCGAGATGATCGGCCAGACGATTGCGATCGTCGTGCTCGCCACCGTTCTCGGGCTCGTGCTCAGCCTGCCAATGGCCTTCCTCGCGGCGAAGAACACCACCGTCAACCCGACGGTGCGCGCCATCGCCCGGTCGCTGATCGTGCTCGAGCGCGCCGTGCCCGACTTCATCATCGCCATCTTCTTCGTGCGAGTGTTCGGCCTCGGAGCTCTCCCCGGCGTCCTCGCCCTCGGCATCGGGTCGATCGGCTTCATGGCGAAGCTCTTCGCGGATGCCATCGAAGAGGTCGACCCCGGCCCTCGCGAGGCGCTGCGCGCCGCCGGCGCCGGTACCTTCCAGCAGATCGTCGGCGGGGTCCTGCCGGGGCTTCGCCCCACGCTCGTCGCCACGACGCTGCACGCCTTCGACATCAATCTGCGCGGCTCGGTGATTCTCGGCTTCGTCGGTGTCGCCGGCATCGGAATGTACATCTCGGCGGCCCTCGACACGATGAACTATCAGCTCGGCCTCGGGCTGACCCTGATCCTGCTGATCCTGTGTCTGCTCGCCGAACTCGTCTCCGGTCTCGTGCGCAAGGCCCAACTCGGACACGAGTCATCGTCGTCGCCGAAGTCGCGGCGCTGGCTCGCCGTCTTCCTGCCGCATCTGCCGGAGAAGGGCTGGGCGAAAGGCAGGTCAACGCCTGCCGAGCGCCGCGCGGCGACGGCGGGGCGCGTCTCGCCGCCATGGAATCGCCAGCGCATCAATCGCACCCTGTGGGCGGTCCTCACCGTGCTGCTCGTCCTCGGCTCGGCGATGGCATCCGGCATCACCGTCGATCAGCTCACCGGCGGCTTCGCCAAGGCGCTCGAGACCATCGGGCTGTACTTCCCGCCGTCCGACGGTGGCATTCCCCTCAAGCTCCTGAACGCCATGGTCGAAACCGTGCAGATGGGGCTGGCCGGCACCGTCATCGGCCTCGTCATCGCGATCCCATTCGGCCTGCTCTCCGCACGCACGATCGCGCCGAATGACACGGTGGCAGCGATATTCCGCGGCATCGTCGTCACGATCCGCGCCATTCCCGGCATCATCGTCGGCATCTTCTTCGTGGTGATCACCGGCCTCGGTGCCACCGCCGGCGCGCTCGCGCTCGCGGTGGGAGCCATCGGATTCTTCAGCAAGGTGATCGCCGACTCGCTCGAGGAGGTCGACGTACGTGTGGCGCACGCCATCCGCTCTTCTGGTGCCAGCAGCTCTCAGACCTTCTTCGCCGCCACGCTGCGCCAGGTCGCACCGGCGTTGTCGGCCCACACGCTGCACCAGCTGGACTCCAACCTGCGAGCCGCAACCACCCTCGGTGTGATCGGCGCCGGCGGCATCGGCTTCTACATGATGAACGCCTCCCGCGTACTCGACTACGGCGTCGTCACCACGTGCCTCCTTCTTGTCGTGATCGCGGTGCTGCTCTCCGAAGCGCTCGCGGTGTGGGCGCGGCGCGAAATCCACTAACCCCCTGCTCAACACTCCTCACGGAGAAGAAAGGCCAACAATGACAGACACACTCACGAGGTCGGAGATCGTCTCCGAGCTCAACATGGCGGATGCCGCCGAGGTGATCTCGCTCTCGCACCTCTGTCTCGAAGACGATTCCGACGTCGTGGTCACCCGACCGCCGATCGTCGGCACTGTCGTCACGCAGGTGCGTGAGCCGATCGCCGAGGAGCGCTTCATTCTCGGTGATGTGATGGTCACCCAGTCCGAGGTGCGCCGTCGCGGCGTCGATGGCTGGACGATGCGGATGGGCTCTGACCGGCTCGCCGCGCTCGCCGCCGCCATCTGCGCGACCGAGTTCCACGCCGACGGCCCGCGCCGGGAGGACGTCGTCGCGCTGTGCGAGAACACCAGGGCTCGCCGCATCGCCGCCCGTGCCGCCGAGTGGGAGCGGCTTTCCCCATCCATCGTCGAGTTCGAGGAGATCCCGTGACCAAGATCGACACCTCTCTCGCCCCGGTTGCTGCAGACGAATGGCAGCAGCTGCGAGAGCTCACCCCCACTTCTTCGCAGCAGGTGTTCCGCGGCCTCATGAACGCCTTCGCTCGTCCAGGGACGGTGCACCGCCTTCCGGCTGGTGAGCTGCCGGCCGGCGTCTCGGCCGCGATCCTGCCGATGCTCGCCCTCGCCGACATCATGACCCCGGTGAGCGCGCTGCGCGCGACCGAGACCGGCTCTGGCACACGGTCCGAACGCGGCTCCGCGTCCGACGCAGCAACGGATGCTGTGGCCGCGATCGCTCGCATCGTCGGTGCCCCGCTGACCGCGGCATCCACCGCACGTTATGCGCTTGCACTCACCGAATCAACCGAGATGAGCGTGCTGTCCCCCGGCACGCACTGGTCGCCGGAGACGGCGGCGACGCTCGTGCAGCGCGTAGACGCGATCCGCACCGACGCGATCCGCACCGAAGGTGTCACCTCCGGCTGGCGCCTCACCGGCCCCGGCATCCCACCGCACGCCCCCGTCGAGATCGCCGTCGCCGGGCTCAGCGCACAGTTCGTCGCCGCCCGCGCCGAGCTCGTCTCCGACTACCCGGCTGGTATCGACAGCATCCTCGTCACCGACGACGGAACGCTCATCGCCCTCTCGCGCACCACTCGAATCGAGGAGATCTGATGTATGCAGGAACGAACAAGGGTGGCACAGAGGCGATCATCGCCGCCGAGCGTCTCGTGCTCGAGCGCCGCGCGCAGCTCGACTCCGGGCTGACCGCAGAGTCCGTCATCGCGAGTTTCCCGATGGCGATCGACCGCATCATGGGCGAGGGCGGGCTCTGGGACCCTTCCACCGCGGCCGCAGCCTTCCTGCAGGCCAGTGGCGACATTTCCGAGGCCGTCCATCTGATCCGCGCACACCGCTCGACGCTCCCCCGCCTCGCGCACAGCGATCCGCTACGGCCGCGCGAGATGAAGCTGCTCCGCCGCGTCGTCTCGACGCAGCGTCAGCCCGACGGCCCGATCCTGCTCGGTGAGACAGTCGACTACACCGCCCGCATCCTGCACGACGGCCCCGACCTCCCGCTGCCGATCATCGAGCCCCCGGGCGATACGCCGCTGGAGTACCCGGCCGATGAGCCGTTCCGGCGCTTCCGCGACTACCTCTTCGACATGGGCGTGCTGGTGGATCGCACACTCGAATCCGACGAAGAGCCGTTCGACATCCAGATGGTCGCCGCGCGACTGCCCGCGAAGCGGTCGGCCGTACTGTCGGCCTCCGCCCAAGCCGACAGCGGTGCGCTGATCAACATCTGGTACCAGTCGGTGCTCGGCCCCGATGACTACGCCGCCGAGCACGTGACACTCGGCGAGGTGCGCCACGGCCGGCTGCCGCTGCGGGTCGCCGATCCGCACACCGGCGAACTGGTGCAGATCGGCGAGGTGCGGGTCTCCGAGTGCGAGGCGGTCTCGCATCTCGGTTCGATTCGCGGTGAGGACCCGACCACCTACGACATCGGTTACGCGATGGCGTTCGGGCACAACGAGCGCAAGGTCATTGCCGCCGCGAGCCTCGACGTCTCCATCGTGCGCTACTCGGGAATGGAGGCCGGCCGGCGCCTCGAACAGATCATGCTCTTCACCACCGACGGCCTTGCCGCCAGCGGATTCCTCGAACACCTGAAGCTGCCGCACTACGTCACCTTCCAGTCGATGCTGGATGCCTCGATCGCTGCTCGCGACGAACAGGGAGCTGCCCTCGAACGACTCTTCGCCGCGAACGGCGACGACCACGCATCCGATTGCGACTGCGAGAACCACCAGGAAGGAAACAGCTGATGACCATGCTGATCGAATCACCGGCAGGCGACGTGGAGTCCGAGGCCGAGGCATCCGCTGCCATGCTGACCGCGCTGCTGCCACCTGACCCGCATGTCGGACGCCCCATCGTGATGGACGAGCAGGCCAAGCGCGAATCGCGCCGCGCTGTCATCGCTGGCATCTGTGTACCCGGGTACATCGTTCCGTTCGGCTCACGCGAGATGCCCGTCGCCCGCGGCTGGGGCTCTGGTGGGCTGCAGGTCACGCTCGCCATCGGCGGCAGTGACGACAACGTCAAGGTCATCGACCAGGGCGATGAGGAAGGCGTCAACGCGGTGAACCTGCGCCGCCTGATCGTCGGCACGCTCGGCAGCGGGTCGACCGCGGACACCGACGAATCCACCATCGTGCAGTCCAGGCACCGCATCCCAGAGGAACACATGGACGCGCACCAGACGCTGGTGCTGCAGGTGCCCCAGTCAGAGCCGCTGCGCGCCGTTGAGAAGTCCGTCTTCGAATGCAAGCGTCGCCACGCGGAAGCGGACTACGCCAAGATGTGGGTCGCGCTCTACGAGCGGCTCGCGCTGACCGGTGTCATGGGCGCAGGGGCGGGTCACCCGGTGCTCGTGCATCACCGGCACCTGATGTCGCCGAGCCCGATCCCGCGCTGGGATATTCCGCGTCTGCACCAGAGCGATCATCTGACGCTCCTCAGTCACGGCCGTGACAAGAAGATCTACGCTGTGCCGCCGTACACCGACGTCGAGCCGCTGAGCTTCGACGACGTCCCCTTCGAAGTGGAGCACACCGAAGGAGTGCGTTGCGCGAAATGCGGCACGGCGGAATCGTTCATGGTCGAGACGAAGACCAACGAGTTCATCTGCTCCGACGTGCAGTTCTGCCTCAAGGTGCGTGCAGGGGTCGCCGATCTCGACGCCCACGAGCGGATCATCCCCCGTCAGTACTACCCCGATCCCGCGCTGCGCGTGCGTGCCAGGGCGAGCGTCGAGGTCGGCATGCCGATCGCGCCCGCGAAGGGTCAGACTGCCCCGGGAGAGGATTGGTCGCTGAAGGTGGAGCGGCTCGGGAAGGTCTTCGTCGGCAGCCGCGCGTCCAGCGAGGTCATCGCTGCGGCTGACGTCTCCTTCGACGTCGCCCCCGGCGAGGCGCTCGGCGTGATCGGCGAATCCGGTTCAGGCAAGTCGACGGTGATGAAGTGCATCATCGGCGACGAAGCGGATGCCACCGGGTCGGTGCGTATCGGAGCGGTGGGCGAGGGAAAGATCAACCTGCTCGACCTCGACAGCTCTGCGCGCCGCCGTCTTCGCACCAACACGCTCAGCGTCGTCTACCAGGACCCCGCCATGGGGCTCGACCTGAACATCTCGGCGGGCGGCAACATCGCCGACGCCCTGATCGCGGCCGGATGGCGCTCGTACCACGCGATCCGTGCCAGGGCCGCCGAGCTGCTGACCCGTGTCGACGTTCCGCTGAAGCGCATGGATGACGTGGTCGGCCAGTTCTCCGGCGGCATGCGCCAGCGCGTTCAGATCGCCAAGGCGCTGGCCACCGATCCGCAGGTGCTGCTGCTCGACGAGCCGACCACAGGACTGGACGCCTCGGTCGCCGCCGGAGTCCTCGATCTGCTGCGCGAACTGCTGAACGAGCGCGAGCTCGCCGTCGTCGTCGTCAGCCACGACTTCTCGGTGATCAAAGCGCTCACCGACCGTGCCGTCGTGATGCGTCAGGGGCACGTGATCGAGCAGGGTCTCACCGACCAGCTCCTCGCCGACCCGCACCACCCCTACACCCAGCAGCTCGTCGCTGCCGCGCAGAGCTGAGAGGAATCATGAACACGAGCATCCAGAGGCCGATCCTTTCGGTTCGAGAGCTGACCAAGTCATTCACCCTGCACGCGATCGACCGCACGGTCGCTTCGCTGCGATCGGTGTCGTTCGACCTCATGCCCGGCGAGCACCTCGCGCTCGCCGGTGCCAGTGGCGCGGGCAAGTCCAGCCTGCTGCGCTGCATCTACCGCAACTACCTTCCCGACTCTGGCACCGTCGTGCTGCACGACGGTGAGCGAGACATCGAGCTCACCTCGCTCGATGACCGTGCAATGGCGCGGATCCGCGGACGTGACTTCGGTTACGTGTCGCAGTTCCTGAATGCCCCGCCACGGCAAGGGCCGCTCAAGCTCGTCGCGGCGGCCGCCCGTCGGCGCGGTCTGGATGATGCGGATGCCAGGGATGCCGCGGTCGACTCGTTGCGCAAGCTCGGGATCGAGGAGCGCCTGTGGGATGTCGACTGCAGCGTGCTCTCCGGTGGAGAACGTCAACGCGTGAACCTGGCAGCGGGCACCGTCAGCCCGCCGCGCCTACTGCTGCTCGACGAGCCGGTGTCGGCACTCGACCCGGCCAACCGCGTGCTCGCTCTCGAAGTGATCGAAGAACTCCGGCACCGTGACGTCAGCGTGCTGGCGGTGTACCACGACATGAACATCATCCGCCGGGTGGCCAACAGAGTGCTCTACATGGAGGACGGCGCGATCACCGCGGATGGCGGGGTCGACGAGGTCTTGGACGCCGGACACCGCGTACTCGAAGAGGTCTACGCATGAGCGGCGTCCTCGCCGAAGCGCGGCCCGAGCCGACGGAGCGCGCAACCGGAAATCCGCGCTGGACGCTGGGCGCGAACCCGGCGAGCTACATCCTCGGCGATGTCCGCGTCGTGCTGCCGAACAGGGTCACCGCTCCGGCGAGCGTCGTGGTCGAGGGCGGTCGCATCGTCGAGGTCGTCGAGGTCGGCGCGGGCGGCGCGCTGCGGGCGGATGTCGCGGGCTCCGGGCTGCTGCTGATGCCCGGGCTCATCGACGTGCACAGCGACGCCCTCGAGAAGGAGCGGGTGCCGCGCCCGGCTGCGCCGCTGCCCCTGGACTTCGCGATGCGCTCGTTCGACGCGAAGGTGGCGGCGGCGGGCATCACCACGGTGTTCCACGGTGCGGGATTCCACCGCAAGGTCGCCGACGGCGTGACGCGCACCCCGGTCACGGCGCTCGAGGTGTGCGTGACGATCGACGCCTACGTCAGCGACCGCGTCGACCACCGCGTGCTGCACCGCTTCGACGTGCGCGCGGCCGAGGGAGCGGAGCTGCTGCGCGCTCGCCTGAACGCACTGCCGGCGGATGCCAAACCGATCCTTCTCTCGCACGAGGATCACACACCCGGCCAGGGGCAGTACGCCGATGTCGAGCACTTCATCGAGATGCTCGTCGCCGGCGGAGAAGACCGCGACGTCGTGAGGGAGAACGTGGCCCAGCGCATCGCTGACGCCGAGCTCACCGATTTGGTCCGCGACGAGAACCTGGCATGGGCGGGCGAGCAGGCGCGCCTTGGGCGCGTCCGGCTCGTCGGGCATGATTCCGACTCGGCCGCGGAGATCGATGCGCTCGTCGCGCGCGGGGGCTCGGTCGCCGAGTTCCCCACGACGATGGATGCTGCGCGGCGCGCACGCGATCAGGGACTGATCACGGTCGCCGGCGCCCCCAACGTGCTGAGAGGCGGCTCGCACTCAGGCAACGTCTCGGCGACCGAACTCATCGCCGAGGGACTCGTCGACGCCTTGGCATCCGACTATCTGCCGAGCAGCCTGCTCACCAGCGCGGTGCTGATCGCCCGAGACGGTCTGCTCGACCTTCCTGCGGCTGTTGCACTGGTCACCTCGGGGGCTGCCAGAGCGGCTGGGCTCTCCGACCGAGGCGCGATCACGATGGGTGCGAGGGCGGACTTCGTGCTGGTCGATGACCGTGGGCCCTGGCCGACCGTCGTGACGACACTCACCGCACCCAGGGGTATCGAATGCTGACCCCGGTGATGGGCGCCGAGGTGCGCCTGCCGAATGGCGTGGATCAGATCCTCGTCGACACCTGTCGGGCGGCGGCGCGCGCCGCCGCCAGCGCATGGACGGGCATGAGTCGCGAGGAGCGGGCGCGCGAGGTGCGGATGGGCGCCGACGGCACCCCGACGATGATGATCGATCAGCTCGTCGAGGATGCCATCCGCGCGGAGACCGGTCGGCACCGCGTGAATCTGCTCAGTGAAGAAGTCGGGTTCATCGACCACGGCAGCGCGCGCACGCTCGTGGTCGATCCCCTTGACGGCTCAGCGAACGCCGCCGCCGGTGTTCCGCTGTCGTGTTTCTCGGCGGCCATCGTCGAAGACGGCGTCCCGGTCGAGGCGCTGAGCTTCTGGTTGGAGGGTGGCGCGGTGACCTGGGCCCGACAGGGAGAGGAGCCGGACTTCCGCACCTCACGCCGCACGAGCCTGAACGGGTCTGCGCTGTCGATGCTGCGCCCGAAGCTCGGGCCGCTCGGTGACAGCACGTCTGCCTGGCTCGACCTGTGCCGGGGTGCCGGTCGCATCCGTGTGCTGTCGACGAGCTGCCTGGAGGCGATGCTTGTCGCCGACGGGTCGATCGATGCCTTCGCGGATCCCGGTTCGGACACGCATCGCATCGTCGACCTGGTCGCGGCGATGGTGCTCGTCCCCGCCGCCGGCGGATGGGTGCAGGATGCGTTCGGCCGTGAGCTGGAGATTTCGACCGATCTGACGCTGCGCTACTCCGGCGTGGTGGCAGCATCCCGTGAGCTGGCGGACGAGATCAGCGAGGTGATCGCTGCCCGGGCCTAGATCCCCCGTCAGCATGGCGTTGCGCGAGCCAGATTTGTCCCGTGGCGCATGCGGGTGTTACTGCCAGCTGGGCATGTTCTCCGGTGTGTAGCGGGCTCCGAAACCCCCAGACGGGAGAATCTCGGCGATTCGGTCAAGATGTGCCGGTGTCAGGTGGAGTTCGGCGGCGGCTGCGTTCTCCGCCACGCGTTGAGGATTCCGGCTTCCCGGGATCGGGACGACATGTTCTCCTCGCGTCAGTAGCCAGGCGAGGGCGAGTTGCCCAACTGTGGCATTCATGGAAGCGGCCAGGTGCTGGAGTTGCTCGGTTGCGGCGAGGTTCTTTTCGAAGTTGCCGGGCTGCCAGCGGGGGTCTGTGTTGCGCATGTCGTTCTCGTCGTACTGCCCGGCGGGCTTCGCTGTTCCCGTGAGGAAGCCCCGGCCAAGGGGAGAGTACGGAACCACGCCGATTCCCAATTCGGTGAGAAGAGGGAGCAGCTCTTCGATATCTCGCTCGAAGAGGGAGTACTCGGTCTGCAATACGGAGACGGGGTGGACGGCGTGCGCGCGTCGGATGGTGTCCTCGCCGACTTCGCTGAGGCCGAAATAGGTGACATCGCCGGCATCGATGAGTTCCTTCACGGTGCCGGCTACATCCTCGATGGGCACGGTGGGGTCGAATCGGTGCTGGTACAGCACGTCGATGTGATCAGTGCCGAGAAACCTGAGACTGTTTTGTACGACCTGCCGGATGTGGTCGGGTCGGCTGTCGAAGCCGTAGTCGCGAGTGAACCCGAACTTCGTCGCGATCATCACTTCGTCGCGGAATGGCGCGACCGCCTTGCCGAGGATTTGCTCGTTCTCCCCCCAGCCATAGAGTTCAGCCGTATCGAAGAAGGTGATTCCGGCGTCGAAGGCGGCTGCGATAGCTGCGGTGCCGAGCCCGTCGCTAGTCCCGTAAGCCATGGAGATGCCCATGGAGCCGTAGCCGAGAGCGGAGGTCGTCAGGCCTTGGGTGCCGAGAGTTCGTCTTTGCATAACTGTGATCCTTTGGTTAATGGAAGAGGACGTGTATGAGTGGGCTGCCGGCAAGCCAGCTCGGGACTGGTTCAACGGGCTGGGCCAGGTATCCGCGATGGAGCGGTTGATTGAGATCGTCGACGATGGCACTGAAGATGTGACGACGTTCGTCGGGGTCCAGCATTGGCTCCGCCGTCGCTGCCAGGTCGGCACGGATGCCGTGCTTGAGGTGGAAGGTGAACTCGGGGTTGGCCAAGAGATTGGCGTACCAGCTCCGTTTCGCCGGCTGCGTCGTGAGGTAGATCTCGCCATCCACGCGGTAGAACCAGATCTCGATACGCCTGACGCGGCCCGTGCGAGCACCCTTGGTTGAAATATCGATAGTCCGGCTAATGGACGAGGATCTCGGGGTGATAGCGAGAGCGTGCTTGGTTCGTTCGTCCATCGATACTCCTAAGTAAGTGTTCTCTTACTTTGAGACTAACGTAAGTAAGTAGACGTTTCGCTACGATGGGGAGATGAAGCGAGACGCCGAGGCAACCAAGGAGCGCATCCTGGCCGCCGCGTCTGTCGAGTTCGCCGATCGCGGGCTGGCGGGCGCTCGGATCGACCGAATCGCTGCAGGCGCGACATCCAACGTCCGTCTCATCTACGCGCATTTCGGCAGCAAGGAGAACCTGTTCGCACTGACTCTCGACCGCGAGTTGACGGCGATGGCAGAGGCGGTCCCCGTCGATGTAGATGACCTTCCTGGATGGGTTGGCAGGTTGTTCGACTATCACCACGAGCATCCGTTCGGTGTGCGGATCAGCCTGTGGCGGGAGCTCGAGCGGCCCGATCTCGGGCCGGACGATGCGCTCATCTACGCAGAGAAGGTCGAAACCATGGCGACGACGATGGGCGACCGAGGATCCGCGATAGACCTGCTCGTACTTCTTTACGGCATGGCGCAAGCCTGGTTCTTCACCCCGGTCGGGCTGCGGGCAGCGGATGGCAGCGATCCGCTCAGCCACACCCGCACTCGAGACCACCGACTCGCTCTCGTCACAGCGGCCACCGCTCTGACCAACGTCACAAGCCTCGGCGAACGAAACGCCCGCTGAGGGATCCATCACCGGCCGGGGAGCCCGGCGTTGTGTCGGCGCCACCCCTGAAGAGAAAGCGCCAGGCGATGACGAGTGCGGCCCGAGGTTGATCGCGGCCCACAATCTCGCCGCGGTGTCCCGCTAGAACTTCAGGCCGTGACGCTCGACCAGCGGCATCGTCGCTTCGAAGTCCACCTCAGCGCCGTACTCCGTTGCGAGGACCGGTAGAGTGTCGGGCGAGTACTCCCCACCAGGTTCCGCGAGTCGGCGAAACATTGCCTCAATACCGCCTGGCACGATCATTCGAGCACTCGAAGCTCGTCGTCGCCCGCGTTCCAGAACGTATGCCATCGTCCCCGCGGCTTAACCACAAGATCGCCCCGCGAAGCCGTGATCTCGACTCCCTCCTCGACCAGCCCGACGCATCGCTGGATGGGCTCGCCGTCCTTGCCGTTCTCAGGTTCAAGTGGAGCTGGGTGCTAGGGCGTGTCTCCCATATTGGTGGTGAGGTTCGGGGCATGCTGGTTGGGTGAGGTCGACGGGTTCGCGGTATCGGGTGTTCACGGATGAGCAGTGGGAGCGGATCGAGTCGTTGCTGCCGTCGAATCAGGGCCGCCGGGGTCACCCGTTCGGTGATAGCCGCTGTGTGGTCGAGGGCATCGCGTACCGGTATCGGACCGGGACTGCGTGGCGTGATCTGCCCAGAGATGAGTTCGGTCCGTGGCAGACGGTGTGGAAGCGGCATCGCCGCTATGCCGGCGATGGAACCTGGGAACGGGTGCTTGCGCTGGTGCTCGCCGAGGCTGACGCGGCGGGCAGGATCGACTGGTCAGTGTCGGTGGATGCCACGATCGCGCGTGCGCACCAGCACGCCACGAACATGACCCGCCCGGAGCAGGACACAGGAGGCGGGATCGAATCACAAGAATCTGCCGCTCGGACTGGTTGAGCCGGCCGGTCACGGCATCGGTCGTTCTCGGGGCGGGCTGACGACGAAGATCCATCAGGGCTGTCGATGGGCGGGGTCGGCCGCTGGCGGTGGTCGTCACCGGCGGGCAACGCAACGACGGTGCGATGCTTGCGCAGGTCCTCGCCGAGATCCATGTCCCACGACTGGGCCCGGGGCGGGCGCATACCCGACCGGACGCGGTGATCACCGACCGTGCGTACGCGACCGGCGTGATCCGCGCCGAACTGCGCCGCCGCGGGATCAAGACCGTGATCCCAGACAAGCGCGACCAGATCGCTGCCCGCAAGCGACGCGGCCGTCCGCCAGGGTTCGACGCGGACGCCCACCGAGGGAGGAATGTGGTCGAGCGGTCCTTCGCGCTGGCCAAGCAGTGGCGTGGTCTTGCCACCAGGTACGACAAGCTCGCCGTCACCTATCGCGCCGCGCGTCACCATCTGCGCGATCCTCAGCTGGCTACGCACAAAGGGAGACACGCCCTAGAAGTCCTAGTCCTTGCCCGCTCCGCTGCATAGCCCGGAGTCCCGCAAATTCTCCGGCACGGCTCTTCACTCGTGCCCTCCGATTTCGCTTCTGCGTGTGTTCAACCCGGGAGCCACTTCAAAGACGCGCTCGATACACGTCGACACGACCTGAACCGAAACTAAGTAGAGCGATTAGTTTGCGTGTTGCTCAACGGCTCCCGCGTCGCGCGTTGAGGTCTGCGACCGGCGCAAACGAGACGTCGCGGAGTTCAGCTGTGCTCCGCGACCGGCCCACACCATCCCCCTGGATGGCAAACGTAACGATTCCCAGCATCAGGTCTTGAACATCCTGAGCCCGAACGTCCAGAATGCGAGCAATCTCGGCGAAACCGTGCCCGCGGCTCCGCATGTCGCTCATCACCTGGGTGAGCAAACTTGAGCTCTCGGCTCGCAGATCGGACCCTGGCTCTCCGCGCCGGAAACCGGCCATCGAGAGCTGCTTGGCGAGTGTGGCATAGGTCCAGTCCGAGATGACCCCGAGCCGGTGCGCGCGCAAGTTGAGCGCCATCGCACTGACGCGCCAGCGGCGCTTCAGCATGAGGACGTCCTCGAGCATGAGGTTGTTGCCACGAATCGCGCCGATCACATCGGAGCGGGGCATTAGGAACGAGCTAGCGAAGTCGTTGGCTGCCTGCTCCTTCTCCTTGCCCGACTCGACGTGCAAGGAGCCGCCGTGCATGACGAGGTGCCCGAGCTCGTGAGCGAGGTCGAACCGCAGCCGCTCAGCGGACTTGTGGACGTTCAGGAAAATCACCGGCGTCGGACCGTGTCGGAATGAGAAGGCGTCGATGGCCTGAAGCGGTCCGCCTGCGGAGTAGACCTTGGCGCCCCTTGACTCGAGGAGGTGCAGCAGGTTTTTGATCGGGGCGACACCGAGTCCCCAAGCGCCGCGCAGCGCCTCGGCTGCCTGATCAGGCGCGAGCTCATCATCGGAGTCAATCAGATCTTGCAGTTCCGGAACGTCCGGCGCTGGCGAGCGATAGGTCACCTGGATCCAGTCCGACAGCTCGATGGCGAGTGTCGACAAGCTGCGGGCTGTCGCTTCGTCCTTCTTCGCGAGCTTCGAGGTCGCGCGGAAATGGAAGGCGTCGGACGGCGGCTGGCTCTTCACCGATCGATAGAAGAACTCGACCGGAAAGTTCAGGACGCGCGCGAACTCGCGCACTAGGTCGGGCCCAGGCGTCTTCTTCACGTTCTCGATCTGCGAGATCCACGGCGCGCTGATACTTGCAGCCGCGGCCAGATCGGTAGCCGTCATCTGACGGATGGCGCGCGCCATCTCGAGGCGCGCTGGTACGAAGGTGGTGCTCATCGTGGGGACCAAGCGTCCCGTCAGCGACGCTCGACAGTGAAGCCGAAGCCCTCGTCGTCGCCCTCGTCCTCCTCGAAGGAGAAGGCGCCAAGCGCGAGGTCGAACGGCGGGAAGATGATCCGGTCGAGCCAGCTGTCGATTTGCTTGCCGGCCATCGACTTCGGGCGGGACATCTCGAGGTACACCATGCCGTCGCGCTCGTTGTAGAGCAGGATCCAGAGGTACTTGACGTCGATCTCGCCGCCGTCCGGGGTCGGCTGACCAAACAGCGTAGCCTGGCCGTTCTCGTCCACGCGCTTCGCGAACGCGGAGCCCTTCGGGTTCTTGGTGCTCGGCGAGGTACCCCACGGAATACCGGTGAACTCGTCGCCGCTGCTGGTGATAAGCCCGAGGTTGAGTCTGGGCTGCGAGAAGTACGGCAGGTTCTGCGGGTCGGAACGCTTCCAGTCGAGCTGCAGCAACATCAGCTGCTCGTGCATGTACTCGACGGTGCGGAACCACCGGGTCATGTTCGGCGCGGACTTCGGCGCACCCTGCGAGAAGGTACGGCTCTCGGCTGCGCCGACGGCCACCGCCCGCTCGAACACCTCGGCGGTGAGACGCATCGGGGACAGGAGGCGAGCGAGATCCTCGCGAGTCATCGGGGTGTGGATCGCCATGTGCGGTTCCTCTCTCGCAGCCGGTAGTAATTCAAGGGTAGTGCACCTAGTGAATGAAACGCCACTTCAAGTTAGGCGCGGCGTGTCGCCCGTTAGTCAGGGAACGGCGGCTCGTCTCCCCACATCGCGGACCCCGCACGATTGGCGCTTGCACTACCCGCACGGTTCGCCGATACCGACGGACTCGCGATCCGCGCGGAGTGCGTCGAGCGATACACAACGCGGTCTCCGACGATAGTGCCTGCGTAGCATCCCGACGGGTCGAACACGTAGTCGCCCTTGACTCGACCGAGATATGTTCCCGAGCGCGCGAACAGCTTGTCACCGCTACGCCGAAGCGGGCGGCCATTCTTTGTATATAGGTCTGCCACGAGTTCACCATGCCCTGGGCCTCCGACATCGCCTGCCGAACCTGAGGAGTCTCGATGCGGCTGGCCAAGGAGCAAGGAAGCCCGAGCCATAAGGCGCCGGATGACGGTAGCGCTGAAGGAAGAAGTGCGAGCGCATCGCGACGAGGCGAAGCGACGCGAGTGGCGCGAGAAGGGATGTAACTCGCGCGTGAGCAGCCGGCAGTCGGTGAGCTGTGTCTCGGCTGCGGGCTCCCGGTCATAGACAACCTCGGCAACTGGCCCGGCACGATGTACCTCACGCCGGAGCAGAAGGCCGGTAATGACGCCGATCAGGCGCGCTAGGAGAAGATGCATCTGGACTGCGACGCGCATCGGTGGAGCATGTCTGGATCCCGAGCTACTCACTGTGACGACTGCTGCCCGCCACTCCCCCTGGCGCCATCTCAGATCGAGAATATCCAGCGAATCCTGACCAGACGGACGCGCCGCGAAGAGGAGCTTGACGTTTGGGAGCGCACCCTGACCTGCGGCTACATCGTCAAGCAGAGCGTGCACCACAAGAATCAACACCCCGAGCCTTTCGACTGCGTGGTGTACAAAGTGCGAGATGACTCGCGGCGTCGTGACCTCAACGAAGACGATCGAGGCGGCCGCGCGCATGCGGACGCCAAGCGGAAACGCGATGACTGAGTCTCCCTTGCGGAGCGTGAACTGAGGAAGGCGGAGACGGCTGCCGCTGAGGCGAGAGAGAAGCTCAACGAGCTGCGGGTCGACCGATACCGTTGGGCTACGAATTCAGACGTCCAGAGGAAGGGGAACTGCGTGGCACTTAATAGCGGTGATGAGCTGGCCAAGGCGGTTGGTGAGTCCAGCGTGGAGAACATTCCGGCATCCAAGTACCCGGACGTCGTGGCGATGATCCCGGAAATGTCGGACGAGCTGCGAGCCAGGCTTTTCGAGCTCGTTCCGGGACTCCTGCAGTACTCGCTCGACGCGATGAACGCGACGGAAGAGACACTCAAGACGACCCTGGCCGCGAACGCACAAGATCAGGCGGAGCTAAGCGCGTCGTTCAACAAGTTGCAGGCCAAAGCTGACGGGCGCATTCAGCGTGGTGAGCTGAGCGAGGAACACGAGCGCTTCCTGTTCGACTACCTGATGAGGCTCCAGGACAAGCGCGTCGATAGTAGCCGGGAGAACAAGAACTTCATCGCGAACGAGGCGGCCGCCGCTCGCCGCGCCAAGATGATGCAGGCCTCGCTCCCGGTACTCGAAATGGCGATCATGGCCGGCGTGCGGATCATGCTGTCTCGCGGGCGCGGCTGAGCAGAAGATCAGAGACATGGATCTGCTCGAGGATGAGTTGTTCCGACCGGCGTCAGAAATCGACGCTGTCGTGCCAAAGGAGTTCGGGGTCTACGCGATTCGTCTACGCCCGGGGTCGACGTTGCCAGGACGGTTTGGGGCAACCCTCGAACAGCGGGAGACCCGCCTGATGTACATCGAGCAGGCCGAGAGACAGACACTGCTGAAACGGCTACTCGGCAACGAACTGCGAGCCCGAGGTAATGGCACCTTCATCCGCAGCATCGGCGCGGTACTGGGCTATCGCCCACCGTTCGGGTCGCTCGCCGGTCGCGCGCGCGTTCAGAACTATCGCTTCGCGCCGGCCGACCGGATCGCGATCGTGGAGTGGATCAACAAGCACCTCGAAGTCAGTTGGGCAGTGCTCCCTCAGCCCGCGGTGCACGACATCGAAGTCGCCCTGATCCGCGAACACAAGCCGTTGCTGAACATTCAAGACAATCCGCGAGCGCTACCCAAGCTCTCGGCGCTCCGTGCCGAATGCCGTGCCATCGCGGCAGGGTTCGCAGCGCGCCGAGCTGAGGTGAGGTAAAGATGGGGTCGATCGCTGCAGAAGCGCGAAAGGCACCGATCTACTGATGTAACGGGAGCGGGGCTTGAACCCGCGACCTCACGAATCGGGTCTGATCCTCTCTACGGGCGCTTCAAACCACGACCTCTCCGTACGAGTCACCCCGATGTCGCCGGTCTGACATCACGCTGTCGACTCGCCCGCGGAGGTCACCGGATTCGAATAATGGCACCGAGGACTTCGACGCCGGGTAGGCCGGAGTCGTACTTGCCGAGACTATGCGCCGGAACTTGTAGGTGGACAGGAGCTGGGTCAGGGCAATCATCGCGTAGGCGTGGATCTCCCTGTCAATACGTGCCGAGAAGCCGAGAGGGCTCGACCTACGAGCCGAGTGCCGTCACCTCGGCGAGGAGCCGAGAAAGATGCTCATCCGACATATCGAGAATCGGTTCATACATGAACGAGTTCACATGGATGTGCTCCGGAGTCATCAGCACAACGCCGTCGATCGTTCTGATGGCATCTGTGTCCGATGGGAAGTCCCTCTTATAACGAGCCAGCAGCTGCGGGGTCTGGTTCGCGCGCACCGCTTCGAGAAACTCAGGGTCGTCAATCTGCTCAACCATATGCCTCTCAGCCGCGATACGTATCGCGATCGAGAGGGTGATCTTGTTTGACAGGTTCAAGCTGGAGCTGTCGCCCACGCACGCGTCCGCCTGGTCCATGATCATTTCGATAACCGCTCCGGTCGGGTCGCCCCATTGCTCACTGGTTCCGAACAGCGTGTTGAAAACCGCGTCTAGATCCGCCTGCGTGATTGACGCTGTGTCAGCCTTCCAATGCAAGAGCGATGTGAGCTTGATGTAGTCGGGGTCGTCCTCGCCACGTGTGTACTCAAGGAGGTTGCGGATGAAGGGAATCGCAGCCACTCGCTTGCCCGGATCTGTAAAGAAGTTTGGCTTGAAATCCTTGATGAAGGGGTTCTTGATGCCGGCGGCTTTCACAAGCGCCACGCCGACTTCGGTCTTCTGAGCCATCAGGCACTGGTGGTAAGGAATAAACCGGCTCTCAAGCGTTCGGTAGAAGTCGAAGTTGTGCGTCAGCACCACTAGACGGAAGTTGTCGACGTCGGCGATGTCCTTGAGGTACTGGATGATCGCATACTTGTTCTTGTAGTCGAACGAGTCGGCGATGTCGTCCACGATGAAGATGGTCTCGCCGGGCTGTCCCTTGCGCCGCTCCACCTCAAACAACACATTAAGAATGTAGAGCGCCTTCTTCTCTCCGGTGCTGAGCACCTCAAGTAGGTCGTCCCGCTCCACCTCGACGGTGTCGTCGCCGTCTTCGAACTCGAACCCGAGCTTCGCCACCGACTCTAAGCCGAGCACGACGTTGGTACGGTTCTTCGCGGTCAGCTTAAACGGGACGAAGAAGCGCTGGTTGAAGATCTCGATGACTTCTTCCCACTGGCCACGCTGCTCAGCCGCCGCAGCCTGAATCGCCTTCTTTCGAGCCTCAGCCGCTCGGAAACGCGAGACAGCTTCGGCATAGAGTCCCTCATTCGCCTTGAGGTATGACTTCCAAACCCCCTCCTTAAATCGATCAACGTTGACCAACTCGGGCAGGATTTCTTGGTTGTCGGAGACGTAGTCCCAGAAGCGGCGGACCTCCAAGTTCTTCGTGAGCTTGGCTTCGATAGCAGCGAACGTTTTGCGAAGTGCGGGGTCCTCACTGATCCGCTCCTTCTCCGAGTTGATTAGATCGGCCAACTCCTTCTGGCTGCTAACAGTCGATCCGCCAGAGCCGTCATTGAGCACGACGGTGTGGTTGGCATCGAAGAAGCCATTCGCGCCTAGACTCCGCGCGATGGTCTCGGCGTTGTAGTAGCTGAAGGTGTCACGGCTAAAATAGGTCGATGCGTCAAGGAGCTCGTTGAACCGCAGCACATACTCCGCCAGTGACTCAGCGAAGCCTCTGGTCGCCAGCAACGCGAGCACCTTGTCGTCAAAAAGCGTGTCGTACGGCAGGTCCGCGTATGGCGCCTCTTCGCCCTGCAGCTCCTCCTCCACACGAACCAGTGAGCGGAAGAAGCTCTGATCATCACGGGTAAACGCGAGCGACACCTCTCTCGCGATGTCCTTCTTGGTTGATGACTGAACCTTCAGAGCAGCGATTAGCTCCGCTCGCGCTTCGTTGATACCCCGCTGCAGTTGCTCATACTCGTCGCGAAGAATCTTGTCAACCAAGAGTGTTGAAGTTTCTTCGGTCGGGCCAATCTCCTCGTCGTAGGACACAATGACCACAACTTGACTAGCGTCGATTGCGACACCGTCTTGATCAGTGATTGTCCGTGAGCTGGTGCGATCCGGAAAGAGATGATCGGAAGACTCCACGCCGCGCGAAAGGTCGCCGAACGTGCGGGCGAAAGAGGTCTTCATGAGCCCGTTCGGCGCGTAGATCGCAGCTGCTCTGGCGTCCTTAAAGCTGATCTCGGAATCCAGTCGGTGTATTCCATGGCAGTTGGTGAGATCGATCTTCAGTTTCTTCATTGCGCCTCAGTTCGTACCCTTGACAGTTACTCGAGGCCCGAGGACATTTGCGCCGTGGACGGACCGCCGACCCAGTCGACTGAGAACTGGATCGCTAACTCAAGGTACCCGTGTCCTCGAGCTTTCTGAATTTCCGCATGAACCGGACGCCATGCGAAAGAGCAGGAACTTATTGACGTCTTCGGCCAGTCCGACGCCGTCGTAGAGGTCTTGCGTGTACTGCACCTCGTTGTCGTAGAGCTCGAAGAGCAGCGAGAACGTGTAGTCCTTCAGGTCGTCGCGCTCAGCCTGCGAGAGGCCTTGAAGAGACCCTCCAGGTCCCAATCTTCAGATTTAGTAGGACCAGCCCATCCAGGGCTGAGCACACATTGCAATTCAGCCCCACGAAGCTAGCGCGGAGCTCGCCCACTAGAGCTGCACGAATATCGGCGAAAGGTGCTTGTCATCCCGGGCGTACCCCGGCGGTAGATCGACAAATGATTCGTCGAGCACGCGAAAATTGACCATCTTTGGGATCCGAAACAGATCCCAAAACGGAACAGGTCTCGTCCTTCCCGTGCCTCGTACTTGGAAACCGCGCATCATCTCGTTACCCGTCGTTGCGTGGCGTCCGTACGCCGCTGGAACAACGATTCTGTGATGACCGTCGTAGTGGAATTCAACCAAGAGCTTCGACTTGATCGCGTGCGCTATGTCCAACTGTTGTCCCTTCCTTCGCGCCAGATTGGCTGGTCAATTGCTTGCTGTCTGTCAGAAGTCCCAGTCCTCATCCTCGGTAACCACGGCCTTGCCGATCACATACGAAGAGCCCGACCCCGAGAAGAAGTCGTGGTTCTCGTCAGCGTTCGGTGAGAGCGCCGAGAGGATCGCCGGGTTCACATCAGTGACGGTCTTCGGGAACATCGGCTCGTAGCCGAGGTTCATGAGGGCCTTGTTGGCGTTGTAGTGCAGGAACTTCTTGACGTCTTCGGTCAGGCCGACACCGTCGTAGAGGTCTTGCGTGTACTGCACCTCGTTGTCGTAGAGCTCGTAGAGCAGCGAGAACGTGTAGTCCTTCAGGTCATCGCGCTCAGCCTGCGAGAGCTGCTCGAGCCCCTTCTGGAACTTGTAGCCGATGTAGTAACCGTGCACGGCCTCGTCGCGAATGATGAGGCGGATCATGTCGGCCGTGTTGGTGAGCTTCGCCCGCGACGACCAGTACATCGGCAGGTAGAAGCCCGAGTAGAAGAGGAACGACTCGAGCAGCGTCGAGGCGACCTTGCGCTTCAGCGGCGAGTCGCCCTGGTAGTACTCCATGACGATCGCGGCCTTCTTCTGAAGGTTCTCGTTCTCGACCGACCAGCGGAACGCGTCGTCGATGTCTTTCGTCGAGCACAGCGTCGAGAAGATCGACGAGTAGCTCTTCGCATGCACCGACTCCATGAACGCGATGTTCGTGTAGACAGCTTCTTCGTGCGGGGTGATCGCATCGGGGATGAGCGAGACCGCGCCGACGGTGCCCTGAATCGTGTCGAGCAGGGTCAGCCCGGTGAACACACGCATGGTCAGCGTCTGCTCTTCGGGCGTCAGCGTGTTCCACGACTGGATGTCGTTCGACAGCGGCACCTTCTCGGGCAGCCAGAAGTTGTTGACCAGGCGGTTCCAGACCTCGAGGTCCTTCTCGTCCTGGATCTTGTTCCAGTTGATCGCGTTGACGTGGCTGACGAGCTTCAGCTTGCCGCCGACGTGAGCTGGGTCGTTCTTCGCCGAGTTGACTGGATCAGTCAGAGTCATTTCGTTCGCCCCTCAGTTGGCTTCAGTCGCCGGCGGTGCGGCGCAGTACTTGCATTTTGGGCTGATGACGCCCTCGTTCGTGTGGAAGCGGGTGTGCGCATTTTGGCCCCTCAATGGCAGGGGGCGTCCCTTCCTTACGGCGGACATCTTCGCACGAGTCTCCTCGCTCGCCGTCTTGCCAAAGTTCGGATTGAGCTCGCCACGCCGCATTTGGGAGAGTCGTTCACGCGACTCTGCTGACATGGTGTGGCCGTAGCTCGGGTGGTCTGGCCCGAACTTTCCGAAATTCGGATTGTCCGCGCCTTCGTTCGTCCCTTTCCGTTCCTCGGACCATCTGGCTTTCTGCTCGTCAGAATGGCTGCGCCCCCACACCGGTGAGTCGGCACCGAAGCGGTGCACGCCGGTCGGGCGACCTCGAGCTCTGTCGCCGGCCGCCTTTCGCTGCTCATCCGTCCAGACGACACCGGTCGGGCCCAGTCCCCCGTCCGAGAGGTTCATCAGTCGGTCCCCCGTCTCACGATAGAGAGAGATCCAACTGATCTCGGCGAGACCGAGATCTTCACGAGTCGTAGTGACACGCTCGAGCGGAACGACTTCATACGCGGCATCCGGCGTCTTTCGCAGCCAGTCATAGAACGGAGTCTTGCGCCCTCTGCGAGCCTCACCGCGATGCTCCGACAGTCGCCGAGGCAGCGTCTTCGTGGTCTGCCCGATGTAGCGGTACTCGCCAGTGGCCCGCACGCGGAACCCATAGACGATGCCCACAATTGGAGCACCCAGCCCCAACTCGGGCGACCACTCGACTGTTTCGATCATGAGATTAGAGCGCGCAGCTGACGCACATATCCAGCTCCGTGCCCTCGAGGGCCATCTGACGCAGGCGGATGTAGTAGATCGTCTTGATCCCCTTCTTCCATGCGTAGATCTGCGCCTTGTTGATGTCGCGGGTCGTCGCGGTGTCCTTGAAGAAGAGCGTGAGCGAGAGGCCCTGGTCGACGTGCTGCGTCGCCGCGGCGTAGGTGTCGATGACCTTCTCGTAGCCGATCTCGTACGCGTCCTGGTAGTACTCGAGGTTGTCGTTCGTCATGAACGCCGCCGGGTAGTAGACACGACCGAGCTTGCCCTCTTTGCGGATCTCGATCTTCGACGCGATCGGGTGGATCGACGCCGTCGAGTTGTTGATGTACGAGATCGAACCGGTCGGCGGCACGGCCTGCAGGTTCTGGTTGTAGATGCCGAACTCGGCGACAGACGCCTTCAGCGCCTTCCAGTCCTCCTGCGTCGGAATGTGCACGTTCGAGTCCGCGAAGAGCTGCGTGACCTTCGCGGTCTCGGGCACCCACGCGGCATCCGTGTACTTGTCGAAGAACTCACCCGACGCGTACTTGGAGTCTGCGAAGCCGTCGAAGGTCACGCCGCGCTCCTTCGCGATGTTGTTCGACGCCTGCAGCGCGTGGAACAGCACCGTGTAGAAGTAGATGTTCGTGAAGTCGATGCCCTCTTCGCTGCCGTAGAAGATGCGCTCGCGGGCGAGGTAGCCGTGCAGGTTCATCTGGCCGAGGCCGATGGCGTGCGACTTGTCGTTGCCGTCTTCGATCGAACGCACCGAGGTGATGTGGCTCATGTTCGACACGGCGGTGAGGCCGCGGATGGCGGTGTCGACGGTCTTGCCGAAGTCGGGCGAGTCCATCGTGAGCGCGATGTTGAGCGAACCGAGGTTGCACGAGATGTCTTTGCCGATCTCGTTGTAGCTCAGGTCTTCGTTGTACGTCGTCGGCGTGTTCACCTGCAGAATCTCGCTGCACAGGTTCGACATGTTGATGCGGCCCTTGATGGGGTTCGCCTTGTTCACCGTGTCTTCGAACACGATGTAGGGGTAGCCGCTCTCGAACTGGATCTCGGCGAGGGTCTGGAAGAACTCGCGCGCGTTGATCTTCGTCTTCTTGATGCGGGGGTCGTCGACCATCTCGCGGTACTTCTCGGTGACCGAGATGTCGCCGAACGGCTTGCCGTAGACGCGCTCGACGTCGTACGGCGAGAAGAGGTACATGTCTTCGCCGTTCTTGGCGAGCTCGAACGTGATGTCGGGCACGACGACGCCGAGCGAGAGCGTCTTGATGCGGATCTTCTCGTCGGCGTTCTCACGCTTCGTGTCGAGGAACCGCATGATGTCGGGGTGGTGGGCGCTGAGGTACACCGCACCGGCACCCTGGCGGGCACCGAGCTGGTTGGCGTAGCTGAAGCTGTCTTCGAGGAGCTTCATCACGGGGATGATGCCGCTCGACTGGTTCTCGATCTGCTTGATCGGGGCGCCGGCCTCACGGATGTTGCTCAGCGAGAGAGCGACACCGCCGCCGCGCTTCGAGAGCTGCAGGGCGGAGTTGATGCCGCGCGAGATCGACTCCATGTTGTCTTCGATGCGCAGCAGGAAGCAGGAGACGAGCTCGCCGCGCTGCGCCTTGCCCGTGTTGAGGAAGGTGGGGGTGGCGGGCTGGAAACGGCCGCCGATGATCTCTTCGACGAGGTTCACGGCGAGCTTCTCGTCGCCCTGAGCGAGGCCGAGCGCCGTCATCACGACGCGGTCTTCGAAGCGCTCGAGGTAGCGCTTGCCATCGAAGGTCTTGAGCGTGTAGCTCGTGTAGTACTTGAACGCACCGAGGAACGTCTCGAAGCGGAACTTCTTCGAGTACGCGAGGTCGTTGAGCTTCGTGATGAACTCGAACGAGTACTGGTCGAGCACGGCCTGCTCGTAGTACTCCTTCTCGACGAGGTAGTCGAGCCGCTCTTTCAGCGAGTGGAAGAAGACGGTGTTCTGGTTGACGTGCTGCAGGAAGTACTCCCGCGCGGCTTCGCGATCCTTCTCGAACTGGATCTGGCCGTCTTCGCCGTAGAGGTTGAGCATCGCGTTGAGCGAGTGGTAATCCATCGCCGTGCGAGGTGCGTCGATCACTGCGACACCGTCTGTAACTGCTGAGTTCGCCAAAATGCGTCCAATCCATCGTCGACGGCGCGAACGTCGTCAGGTGTTCCGAATACTTCGAAGCGGTAGAGGTGCGGCACCCCGGTCTTGGTGGCGATGATGTCGCCGGCAAGACCGAAGGCCGACCCGAAGTTGGTGTTGCCGGCGCTGATCACGCCGCGGATGTTCGAGCGGTTGTCGGGATCGTTGAGAAAGCGGATGACCTGCTTCGGAACGGCGCCATTGCCGTCGCCGCCGCCATAGGTCGGCACGACGAGCACGTACGGCTCGTCGACGTGCAGTGCTTCTTCACGAGCATGCAACGGGATGCGGGCCGCGGTGCGACCGAGCTTTTCGATGAAACGCTTCGTGTTGCCCGAAACGCTCGAGAAGTAGACCAAATTCGTCATGGTTACCCTCCCTCGTTCGCTGAGTCTGTCGAAGCGAACCCCCGCTCCTTCGACAGGTTCAGGGAGCGCTCAGGCGAGGCGCGAGGCGAGTTCGTCGATCTTGTCGGGGCGGAAACCCGACCAGTGGCCTTCATCGGTGATGACGACCGGAGCTTGCAGGTACCCCAGTTCCTTGACCTGCGCAAGCGCGCTCTCGTCGACAGAGAGGTCGAGCACTTCGTACTCGATGCCTTTGCTGTCGAGGGCGCGATACGTCGCATTGCACTGCACGCAAGAAGGCTTGGTGTAGACCGTGACCGTCATTGTTTTCCCCTCGTTCTCAGGCTCTGGAGGAGCCCGTCCCCCGGTGTTTCTTTCGTTCTTCAATACTACATCTAGTGTTCGCGGAACTCGACTGCCACAACATGCAGTAGTTACATTCGTGTAGTTATCCACTGGGTTATCCACCGGTTGTGAACAATGGATGCCACTGCGACCGGCGGATTCTCGGGGCTCCGACCCGGGTTATCCACACCCGCCGAGTTCGAAATCTCTTGGCCTGTGGACGGATGTCGGGCGTGTCGCGAATCGGAACCCTTGGGGGCGATGCGCCCCGCCGACCCCTACATATGGTGTTGTAACCCCCACGATGCCACCACCCACCGACACTCCCGCGCGGCCCGTCGGTCGAGTAGCGACGAAGGAGCTCGCACCCGTCGGTCGAGTAGCGACGAAGGAGCTCGCACCCGTCGGTCGAGTAGCGACGAAGGAGCGTATCGAGACCCACCCGCGCCCGGCCCCCTCTCGTTGTCGCGCCTCGGCCCGCGGCGTAACCTGACCCCGAGCGAAGGAGCCCGCCTGATGACCGAGTACGTGACATCCGCCGACGGCACGCGCATCGCCTACGACCAGCAGGGTTCGGGGCCGCCCGTGATCCTCGTCGACGGGGCGATGCAGTTCCGCGCCTTCGATCCGGCCACGACCGAGATGGCGAAGGAACTCGCCGGTCACGGCTTCTCCGTCGTGCACTACGACCGGCGCGGCCGCGGCGAGAGCCCCGCCGAGGCGCCGATCACCCTCGAGCAGACCCTCGACGACCTCCGCGCGCTCATCGACGAGGCGACCGAGGGCGCCGACGACGCCGTCGCGTTGTTCGGCAGCTCGTCAGGTGGGGCGATCGCCCTCGCCGCGGCATCCGCCGGCCTGTCGATCTCGAAGCTCGTGCTGTGGGAGGTGCCGCTCAACGCCGAACTCGGTACCGAAGGCGAGCAGTTTCTTGCCGGTCTTCGCGAACGCATCGCGGCCGGCGACGGCGACGCGACCATCGAGTACTTCATGAAGGACATGCCGCCCGAGTGGCTCGCGGGGTCGAAGGCGAGCCCCGGCTGGCCGATCATGACCGCGATGGGGCCGAGCCTCGAGCCCGACTCCGAGGCGCTCGCCTGGACCCAGAGTGCACCTCGGGCGTCGCTCTGGGCCGCCGTCACGCAACCGACGCTCGTGCTCATCGGCGAGCAGACCCTCGAAACCATGCGCACCGCAGCCGACTCGCTCATCGCGAACCTGCCGAACGCGGTGGCCGGCACGGTGCCCGCCGCCGAACACGCCTGGGAGCCGAAGTCGATGGCACTGACGATCGCGGAGTTCCTCGTCGGCTGAGATGTGGCGCGTGCGCGGGTGCTGCGCGCCTCAGCCTGTCGCGGGTCCTCGTCGGCCGATCCCGCAGGCGCCCGCGCCCGCGAGACTCAGGGCGCCCGCGCCCCGAGACTCAGCCCTTCGCGGCCTTCGCCGCCACCTTCGCCGCCTGCTTCGTCGCGCGCACCTTGGCGAGCGACTCGGGGTCGACGATGTCGGCGACCGAGCGGAACGCACCCTCGTCGCCGTACGCGCCCGCGGCCTCACGCCAGCCCGGTGCGGTGAGCCCGCATTGCTTGCCGAGCAGCGCGAGGAAGATGCGCGCCTTCTGGTCACCGAAGCCGGGCAGCTTCTTCAGTCGCGCGAGCACCTCGGGCCCGTCGGGTTCGCCTTGCGTCCAGATCGCGGATGCCTCGCCGCCCCAGTCGGCGACGACGGCCTCGGCGAGCCCTTGCACGCGACCGGCCATCGAACCCGGAAAACGGTGCACGGCCGGCGTCTGCTTGAACACCTCGACGAAGGCTTCGGGGTCGTAGCCCGCGATCGTCGCCGGGTCGATCGAGCCGATTCGCGAACGGATCTTCTCAGGCCCGGCGAATGCGGACTCCATGGATACCTGCTGATCGAGGAGCATTCCCGTGAGCAGTGCGAACGCGTCGGCGCTGAGCAGCTCGTCGGCGGCCTGCTCCCCAGTGATGTGCAATGCCATGCGCCCATCCTTCCACCCGGGCGCGCATGCCGCACGGGTCGCCCAGACGGATGCCTCCGCGCCACCGCCTCCTCTTCCTCCTCTTTCTCTTCTTCTTGCTCTCCTTCCTCCTCTTGCTCCTCGTGGCGCGGCGTGAGCCGCGGCATCCGCAGCGTTCGAATGCGGACGGAAATTGGCCGCAACGTTGTCTACCGTGAAGGCAAGCGATTCGATGGAACGGATCGCATCGAATCCCCGAGGAGTCACCATGGACTGGAAGATCGAACTCATCCACGTGCCCGTCACCGACATCGACCGCGCGAAGGACTTCTACGTGAACAAACTCGGCTTCAACGCCGACCACGACCAGGTGGTCAGCGAGGGCTTGCGCTTCGTGCAACTGACCCCGCCCGGATCGGCCTGCTCGATCGCCATCGGCGAAGGCCTCGGCGGCACACTCGAGCCCGGCACGCTCGACGTGATCCAGGTCGTGATCGCCGACGCCGACGCCGTGCTCGCCGACCTCCGCGCGAAGGGCGTCGAGGCCGAGGGCGTCGACGAGCAGGCGTGGGGTCGTTTCGTCACGGTGAAGGACCCCGACGGCAACACCTGGACCCTGCAGCAGCTGCCGGACTGGAGCCAGCAGGGGTAAGACCGCGGTCGCGGCGGTCGCGACCGCGCACAACTCCGGAGATACGGACGCAACCACGGCGCGCCGCGTCAGGTGAGCGGCGTGTCAGCGGCGAACTCCGGAGTTGTGCACGGCAAGCGGCGGATGTCGCGGCCACGTGCGGATTCATACCAGATCGGTTACGGGATGCATCGCGCACCGAGCCGGCCCCGCTCCGGCGCAGCGCAGCGCAGCGCGGCCGATGGTGTCGCGTTCTGAGCGCGCATATTCGCGGCCCCTGCGGAGCCGACCCCCTCCCACCGGATGGTCGGCGCGTAGGCTGGCGGCATGTCCGACCTCTCGCGCCACCTGCCGCTCAGCCAGCGCGTGCAGCAAGACGAGTCGGGTGTGTCCTCGCACTGGGATGCCGAACTCGCCGCCGTGCTCGGTTCCCTGGTCGACGGTCTCCGCACGCAGCCGCCTGAAGCGTGGCACGTCCCGACGCTCCGCCGCGGCTGGACGGTACGGATGTCGGCCGCGTTCATCGTGCAACAGCTCACCACTCCCGTCACGCGCCGCGTCACTGCCGCCGCCCTCGGCCTCGCCGAGCACGTCTTCAGCCGGAACGCCGCCGAAGCGGCCTCCGCCCTGAAGGCAGCCGATGCGACGAACCCCGAGGAGACGCTCGACGCCCTCGCCGCCGTCGTCGCCTCCGCCACGGCAGCCACTGCGCCCGGCGCCGGCCGCATGGGCATCCGCCAACTCGAGACGACCGTCGTCGGCGGCCTCGACATCGCACTGCCACTCGGCATCGAACTCGCCCTCCCTCCAGCGGCGACCGGCGCCGTCGCCCTGCGACGCGCCCTGGCTGCGCCGGTGGAGATCAAGGCCGTCATCCGCGGCCACTCGCTGCGCGCCACGGATGCCGGCTGGAGCTTCGGCCGCGGTCCCGAACTCGTCGACACGGCTGCCGGCCTGCTCCTGTTCCTCTTCGACCGCAGCGACGTGCCGCCGCATCCGCCCGGCGACCTGAGCACCGACAACGGCAAAGCGAGCACCGACGGCGACGGGGCGACAGACGGGAACAGCAGCGCACCGCGCTGACCGTCGACTCAGACTCGCGCCGTACTGCTGCGCACCACGAGCTCGGGAAGTCGAGCGATGCGGTCGGGAGCATGCTCCTCATCTCCGAGCACGTCGAGCACGTTCGCCATGATGTCGCGCCCGAGCCCCTCGAAGTCCTGCCGCATGGTGGTCAGCGGTGGGGCGAAGTGCGCGGCTTCCGGAATGTCGTCGAAGCCGATCACGCTCACGTCTTCGGGCACGCGGATGCCCGCGTCACCGAACGCGTGCAGCACGCCGAGCGCCATCTGGTCGTTCGCGACGAACACGGCCGTGAATTCGCCGCCGTCGAGCTCGCGGTTCGCGGCGAGCGCCTGCCCGGCACGATAGCCGGACTCCGACGTCCAGTCCCCCATCACCGGCTCCGACGCCGGGAGGTCGTGGTCGTGCAGGGCCGCGGCCCAGCCGCGCACGCGCTCGCCTGCGTCCATCGAATCGGGAAGCCCGGCGATGTGGCGGATGCGCCGATGCCCGAAGGCGATGAGATGCTCCACGGCGACGCGGGCGCCGTCGTACTGGTCCATGGCCACCTGGTGCATACCGTCGACCGGCTCCGAAGCCAACCCGACGAGCGGCACCTCGATCTCGATGCTGCGGGTGGCGGTGATCGCCGCCCGCTCGCCCGAGATCAGCACGATCGCCGAGACGTTGTGGCGCACCATCATCGAGACAGCGGCGCGCAACGAGGTCGCATCCACTTCGCGCATCGCCACCTGGGTGACCGTGAACTCCGCCTCGCGGGCGGCCTCGTTGAAGCCGAGCGCTGCGTTCGACGGCCCGTAGTCCGGCCGGCCGGCTGTGATGAGGCCGATCGTCTGGGATCGGCGGGATGCCAGCGTGCGTGCGGCCGGCGATGGTGTGTACGACAGCTCGCCCATCGCCTGCTGCACTCGCGTGCGGGTCGACGCCCTCACGCCGGGCAGGTCGTTGAGCACCCGCGAGACGGTCTGGTGCGAGACGCCCGCGAGCTTGGCGACGTCGAACATCGTGGCCGGCTGATCACGGCGCGCGGATGCCGCGGCGGGAGGCGCAGGCGCAGGTGCAGGTGCAGGTGCATCCGTCATGGCATCCCTCTCCCCACCACGCGGGATCTACGCGCCGCCGGAGCGGCGCTTATTGTACACGTCGAACGCGACGGCGAGCAGCAGCACGAGACCCTTGACCGCCTGCTGCCACTCGATGCCGATGCCCATGATCGACATGCCGTTGTTCAGCACGCCGATGATGAGACCACCGATGATTGCGCCGCCGATCGTGCCGACGCCGCCCTGCACCGCTGCTCCGCCGATGAAGGCGGCGGAGATGGCCTCGAGTTCGAAGCCGTCACCGGCCTTCGGGCCGGCGAGGTTGAGGCGGGCGGTGAAGATGAGACCGGCGAGTGCGGCGAGGAAGCCCATGTTGACGAACAGCCAGAAGTCCACGCGGCGGGTCTTGATGCCCGAGAGTTCGGCCGCGTGACGGTTACCGCCGATGGCGTAGATGTGGCGGCCGAAGACCGAGCGGTTCATCACGACGCCGTAGACCATCACGAGCACCGCCAGGATGATGAGCGTCACCGGGATGCCCTTGTACGAGGCGAGGGCGTAGACGAAGAAGCCGATGGCCAGCGAGACGAGCACGAGCTTCGTGACGAACCACACGATGGGCTCGACATCCTGGCCGTACTTCTGGCGTCCGCGGCGAGTTCGCGCCTGCTGCACGATGAGCGCGAGGATGGCGATGACGCCGATGCCGAGGGTGAAGATGTCGGGATCGGATTCGCCGAAGATGCCGTTGACGAAGCCGTTGCCGAGGGCGCGGTACTCCGTCGGGAAGGAGCCGATGTTGGCGTTGCCGAGCACCACGAGCGCGAGACCACGGAAGATGAGCATGCCGGCCAGCGTCACGATGAACGCGGGTATGCCGACGTAGGCGATCCAGAATCCCTGCCAGACGCCGACGAGGGCGCCGATCGCGAGCGAGAGGATGACGGCGAGCCACCACGGGAGGCCCCACGTCACGGCGAAGAGACCGGAGCAGGCGCCCACGAAGGCGGCGACCGATCCCACCGACAGGTCGATGTGACCGGCGATGATGACCATCACCATGCCGATCGCAAGAACCAGGATGTAGCCGTTCTGCACGATCAGGTTCGAGATGTTCTGCGGTCGCAGCAGGATGCCGTCGGTCAGGAAGGAGAACAGCACCACCACGATGATGAGGGCGATGAAGATGCCGTTCTTGCCGAGGTCCGACAGGATGTGACTCAGGCGGTCGGTGAATTTGTTCTCGACCGGGTTGATGTTGCCGCCGACGGCCTCGGACTCCGTCTGGGTCGGCGTGGTTGGGTCTGACATTTTGTCTCCTCTGAGGGGCTGGAAGGAAGGGCCGCGAGCGTCGGCGCTAGCGGGGCTTCTCCATGGTCATGAGCTTGAGAACCGATTCGGGGCTCGCTTCCTCGATGGGAAGCTCGCCCGTGATGCGTCCTTCGGAGAGGGCGTAGATGCGGTCGCAGATGCCGAGCAGCTCGGGCAGCTCGGAGGAGATCACGATGACGCCCTTGCCCGCTGCCGCGAGCCGGTTGATGATCGTGTAGATCTCGTACTTCGCGCCGACGTCGATGCCGCGAGTCGGCTCATCGAGGATGAGCACATCGGGGTCGGAGTAGATCCACTTCGACAGCACGACCTTCTGCTGGTTGCCGCCCGAGAGCTTGCCGGTCTTCACGAGCACGCTCGGCGCCTTGATGTTCATCGAGGTGCGGTACTCGTTGGCGACCTTGAACTCCTCGTTGTCGTGCACGAGGCCGAACTTCTCGAGTTTGCCGAGCGACGCCATCGAGATGTTGCGCTTGATGTCGTCGATGAGGTTGAGACCGAAGGTCTTGCGGTCTTCAGTGGCGTAGGCGATGCCGTTGCCGATCGCCTCCGACACGGTGCGCGTCTTGATCTCCTGGCCGCGCTTGAAGACCTTGCCCGAGATGCGCGATCCGTAGCTCTGGCCGAACAAGCTCATCGCGAACTCGGTGCGACCAGCGCCCATGAGGCCGGCGATGCCGACGATCTCGCCCGCACGCACATTGATGCTCACGTTGTCGACCATCACGCGCGAGGTGTCCTGGGGGTGGTGCGCCGTCCAGTCCTCGACCCGCAGCAGCTCTTCGCCGATGTTCGGCGTGTGCTCAGGGTAGCGGTGCTCGAGGTCGCGGCCCACCATGTCCTTGATGATGCGCTCTTCCGAGACATCCGCCTTGGAGATGGTCTCGATCGTCTTGCCGTCGCGGATGACCGTGACCGTGTCGGCGATCTTCTTGATCTCGTTGAGCTTGTGGCTGATGATGATCGACGTGATGCCCTGCTCTTTGAGGTGCAGGATCAGGTCGAGCAGGTGATCGGAGTCCTCGTCGTTCAGCGCCGCGGTCGGCTCGTCGAGGATGAGCAGCTTCACGCGCTTCGAGAGCGCCTTGGCGATCTCCACCAGCTGCTGCTTGCCGACCCCGATGTTCATGATCTTCGTCGTCGGGTTATCGCGGAGGCCGACGCGGTGCAGCAGCGTCTGAGCTTCGTGGTTCGTCTTGTTCCAGTCGATGAGCCCGCCGCGACCCTTGACCTCGTTGTTGAGGAAGATGTTCTCGGCGATCGACAGGAAGGGGCTGAGGGCGAGCTCCTGGTGAATGATGACGATGCCCTTGGCTTCGCTATCGGTGATCTCCTTGAACTCGACCACCTCGTCTTCGAAGACGATGTCGCCTTCATAGGTACCGTGGCCGTACACGCCCGAGAGCACCTTCATGAGGGTGGACTTGCCGGCGCCGTTCTCGCCGCAGATGGCGTGCACCTCGCCGCGCGCGACCTCGAGTGTCACGTCCGAGAGTGCCTTCACGCCGGGGAAAGTCTTCGTGATGCTGCGCATCTCGAGAATGTTCGTCATTGATTCTCCTGCTTCCTTGACGGATGCCTGGACTGCTCAGCGGCGTCCGCGTGCCGGGGCTTGGTGCGAGAGTACTCGCCACCGGGCCCCGGCACGCGACCGTCGATCAGCGCCTGATCGGGAAGACCGAGCGATCAGCCCGTGATCTCTTCTTCGGTCCAGTAGCCGCTGTCGACGAGGATCTCGTTGATGTTGTCCTTGACGACGATCTGCGACTCGAGCAGGTACGACGGAACGACCTTCTTGCCGTTGTCGTAGTCCTCGGTGTTGTTCACCTCGGGCTCTTCGCCATTGAGCAAGGCGGTCGCCATGTCCACGGCCACGACCGCGAGCTGGCGGGTGTCCTTGAAGATGGTGGCGTACTGCTCGCCGGAGTTGATGGCCTTGACCGAGTCGAGCTCGGCGTCCTGGCCGGAGATGATCGGCCACTCGGCGCCCACGGTGTAACCCGCGTCCGTCAGAGCCGAGATGATGCCGCGCGACAGGCCGTCGTAGGGCGAGAGCACCGCGTTCACCTTGGAGCCGTCGGAGTAGCTCTTCGTGAGGATGTCCTCCATGCGGCTCTGAGCGACCTCGCCGTCCCAGCGCAGCGTCGCCGCCTGCTCGAAGCCGGTCTGGCCGCTCTTGACGACGAGCGTTCCGTCGTCGATGAGGGGCTGGAGGGTGTCGATCGCGCCGTCCCAGAAGAAGGTGGCGTTGTTGTCATCCGGCGAACCGGCGAACAGCTCGATGTTGAACGGGCCGGCGGGAGCACCGTCGACCGGCTCGCCCTCGAGGTCCGTCAGGCCGAGGCCGCTGAGCAGCGAGGTGGCCTGCTGCACACCGACCTTGTAGTTGTCGAACGAGGCGTAGTAGTCGACGTTCTCGCTGTCGCGGATGAGACGGTCGTAGGCGATGATCGGGATGTCGGCGTCAGCCGCATCCTGCAGCACCTGCGTGAGGGTCGTGCCGTCGATCGAGGCGATGATCAGGGCCTCCGCGCCCTTGGTGATCATGTTCTCGATCTGCGAGACCTGCGTGGGGATGTCGTCCTCCGCGTACTGGAGGTCGACCTTGAAGCCCTGCTCCTCGAGCTGCTCCTTGACGGCGTTGCCGTCCTGGATCCAGCGTTCGGAACTCTTGGTGGGCATCGCGACGCCGATGAGGCCGCCGTCGCCGCCCCCGTCGCCCGCGTTGTCACCGGATCCGCCGGAGCAGGCCGCGAGCGCGAGCATCGAGCCCGCTGCCAGCGTTGCGAGAAGAACCTTCTTGGTGGTCTTCACTGTGTTTCCTTTCACTGATGGACGTCGTTGTTCACCTGGGCGGTGTGCGGCTTCGATGTCGTCCATGAAGCATCGAATCCGCTGCCGACGGCCGAAGCGGCCGTACGGCGGGTGTTCAGTTGTGTGATTCGGCTGTGCTTGGTCACAGTCCTTGCGCCAGGCGGTAGTACGCCTGGTTCCAACGCACCTCGCGCGCGAAATCGCGCTGGGTGGTGGTCTCATCGATCACGAGCAGCTCGGTGCGAGCAATCTCGGCGAAGTCACGGAACACGTCGACGCCCACGGCGGTCGACATGACGGTGTGGTGCGCGGCACCGGCGGTCAGCCAGCATGCGGCACTCGTGGCGAAGTCGGGCGCCGGCTTCCAGACGGCGCGCCCGACGGGCAGTTTCGGCAGATCGGGCGCCGACACGTTCTCGACCACGTTCGCCGTGAGGCGGAAGCGGTCGCGCATGTCGGAGAGCGCCACGACGACGGCCGGGCCGGGGTCGGCAGTGAAGACGAGACGCACGGGGTCGTCCTTGCCGCCGATGCCGAGCTCGTGGATCTCGAGCGTCGGCTTCGACGTCGTCAGCGACGGGCTCACCTCGAGCATGTGCGCCCCGAGGATTCGCTCCTGCCCGGGCACGAGGTCGTAGGTGTAGTCCTCCATGAGGCTCGCGCCACCGGGGAGGCCTGCGCCCATCACGTTTGCGACGCGCACCAGGATGGCGGTCTTCCAGTCGCCCTCGGCGCCGAAGCCGTAGCCCTCGGCCATGAGTCGCTGCACGGCGAGGCCGGGCAGCTGCTTGAGGGCGCCCAGGTCTTCGAAGCTCGTGGTGAAGGCACCGAAGCCGCCCTCCTCGAGGAAGGAGCGCAGCCCGATCTCGATCGCCGCACCGTCGCGGAGGCTCTGGTGGCGCTCGGCGCCCTTCCGCAGCTCGGGGACGACGTCGTAGAGCTCCTCGTACTCGGCCACGAGCGCGTCGACGGCCGTCTCGGATGCCGCCGCCACCGCATCCGCCAGCTCGTTGACTCCCCAGGTGTTCACCTGAACGCCGAAGCGCAGCTCGGCCTCGGTCTTGTCGCCCTCGGTCACCGCGACGTAACGCATGTTGTCGCCGAAGCGAGCGAGCTTGAGGCTGCGCGATGCGGCCCAACCGGCCGCCGCGCGCTGCCAGGTCTCCACCTGCTGCTGCACGGTCGGGTTCGACACGTGGCCGACGACCGTCTTGCGGGCGATGCCGAGGCGGGTCTGGATGTAGCCGAACTCGCGGTCGCCGTGGGCCGCCTGGTTGAGGTTCATGAAGTCGAAGTCGATCTCGCCCCACGGCAGCTCGACGTTGGCCTGGGTGTGCAGGTGCAGCAGCGGCTTCGCCAGTGCGTCGAGGCCGGCGATCCACATCTTGGCCGGGCTGAAGGTGTGCATCCAGGCGATGACGCCGATGACCTTGTCGACTGCATTGACCTCGAGCGCGAGGCGGCGGATCGCATCCGAGTCGGTGAGTACCGGCTTCCAGACGACCTTCACCGGAACGCCCGTGCCGAGTTCGTCGGCGATCGCGCGCGACTGCTCGGCCACCTGGGCGAGCGTCTCCTCGCCGTAGAGGCCCTGGCTCCCGGTGAGGAACCAGACCTCGTACTCGTCGAGGGAGGTGGTGAGGGGCGAGCGGGTCATGTGTCGTCTTCCTGTGTCGGTTCGTTGGATTCGGATGCGCCGGGTCAGAGTGCTTCGACGGCGGCGGCCTCGGCCGAGAGGCCAGCCCGGTAACGGTCGAGGAACACCGCGAAGCCGGCCACGTCCTCTTCGACGGGCGTCACGGTGTCGAACTCGGCCCGGGCGAAGACGCTCTCGGCGAGGTAGGCGCCGAGGTCGGCGTCGGGCGCAGCCGAGAGATAGGAAGCGAGCACGGCGATGCCCCATGCACCGCCTTCCGAGGCGGTCTCGCCGACGGCGACCGGGGCGTCGAGTGCGCCGGCGAGCAACCGCTGAGCGACACCGGCGGTACGGAAGATGCCACCGTGAGCGAACATCCGCTCGATGGCGACGTCTTCACCGGCGAGCACGCGCATGCCGAGGCTGAGAGTTCCGAAGACGCCGTACAGCTGCGCGCGCATGAAGTTGGCGAGCGTGAGCCGACTGTCGGGAGTGCGGACGACGAGGGGTCGGCCCTCCGTGAGCCCGGCGATCGGCTCCCCGGCCAGGTGGTTGTAGGCGAGCACCCCACCTGCGTCGGCCTCGCCATCGAGCGCCTCCCGGAAGAGCACCTCGAAGACGGCGTCGGTGTCGGCTTCAGCCCCGGATGCCGCGGCGAACCGGGTGAACAGGCCGACCCAGGCCGCCAACTCGCTCGCGCCGTTGTTGCAGTGCACCATGGCGACGGGATCGCCCGCCGGGGTCGTGACCACGTCGAGTTCGTGGTGCGCGTGCTGGAGTGGTCGCTCCAGCACGACCATTGCGAAGATGCTCGTGCCTGCGCTGACATTGCCCGTCCGCGGCGCAACCGAACACGTCGCGACCATGCCAGTGCCGGCATCGCCCTCAGGAGGGCACAGCGGCGCACCCGGCTGCAGGCTTCCCGAGGAGTCGAGGAGTGCCGCGCCCTCGGCGGTGAGCCGTCCGGCCTCACGTCCGGCGACGAGTACCTCCGGCAGCAGTTCGGCGACGCGCATGCCGGGCGCCCGCTCGGCGACGAGTTCGTCGAAGTTCGCGAGGAGCCGCCCGTCGTAGTCGAGCGCCCCGGAATCGATCGGGAACATCCCGGATGCATCGCCGACGCCGATCGCCTTCCGGCCAGTGAGCCGCCAGTGCACGTATCCGGCGAGAGTGGTGAGGAAGCTGATCGCGGGAACGTGCGGCTCCTCGTCGAGGATCGCCTGGTGCAGGTGGGCGATCGACCACCGCAGCGGAACGTTGACGCCGAACCGCTCGCTCAGCTCGGCGGCCGCCGGCCCGGTCGACGTGTTGCGCCACGTACGGAACGGCACGAGCAGATCGTCGTTCGAATCGAACGCGAGGTAGCCGTGCATCATCGCCGAGATGCCGATGGCGCCGAAGGTCTGCGGCACCACGTCGTAACGGGCTCGCGCGTCGGCGACGAGGTCTGCGTACGCCGCCTGCAAGCCCGACCAGACGTCTTCGAGCGAATAGGTCCAGACGCGGTCGACGAAGCGGTTCTCCCACTCGTGGCTCCCGGTGGCGAGCACGACGGCCGGATCCTCGCCGACCAGGCACGCCTTGATGCGGGTCGAACCGAGCTCGATGCCGAGCGAGGTGCGTCCCTCGAGGATCGCCGCGGCTGCATCGGCACGGGCCCGCTGGTTCGTCGGCTCGGCCATCAGCGCGCATCCCCCGCCTGCGCGGCTGTGCCGATCTGCCCGGCTCCGCCTTCTGGACGGGCATCCCCGGTCTGCCCGGCTCCGCCTTCTGGACGGGCATCCCCGGTCTGCCCGGCTGCGCCTTCTGGACGGGCATCCCCGGTCTGCCCGTACACGTTCTGGTAGCGGTCGTAGAGGCGGTCGATCGCGTCCTGCGGAATCGGGATGAGCGGCCCCGCCTCGCGGGCGAAGTGCACGCTGCGCGCGACATCCTCGACCATGACGGCGGCCTTGACTGCACTCTTGGCATCGGCGCCGATCGTGAACGGCCCGTGGTTCGCCATGAGCACCGCGGGTGAACGGTGCCCCGTCAGGGTCTCGACGATGCCGCGGCCGATCGAGTCGTCGCCGATGATCGCGAACGGGCCGACCGGCACCGGCCCGCCGAACTCGTCGGCCATCGCCGTGATGACGCACGGGATCTCTTCACCTCGCGCAGCCCACGCGACGGCGAAGGTCGAGTGGGTGTGCACGACGCCGCCGACCTCCGGCATGTGTCGGTACACGTAGGCGTGCGCCGCAGTATCGCTCGAGGGGCTGCGGTCGGAGCCGGGCGTGCCCGGAATCACGTTGCCGTCGAGGTCGCACAGGATCATGTTCTCGGGTGCGAGCTCGTCGTACGAAACGCCTGAGGGCTTGATCACGAAGAGGTCGGCGCCCGGCACCCGGCCAGAGACGTTGCCGCCCGTCCAGACGACGAGTCCGTAGCGGGTCAATTCGCCGTGCAGCCCGGAGACGTCGTCGCGAATCCGCGCAATCGAGGCCTGGACCTCGGGCGCGAACTCGGGCGCCGTGCCGCTCATAGAGACTCCTTCGTCGATTACGTTAGCGCTAACGAAGCCCTATGTTAGCGCTCACGACGACCGCTGCAAAACCTCGGCTCACGATGCCGGGGTCCGACTCAGGCGAGCGGATGTCGCGGCATCCGCTCGCCCTGCCGCCGTGCACAACTCCGGACCACGGATGCCTCGCCCGGCGGGTCGTGAGCCGTTGACGGCGTGTCGGCACGCCTGCTCCGGAGTTGTGCACGGTCGCTCCGGGCCCGCGTCCAGGCGAACCGCCACCACGCAGCACCCGCACCCGCCGCAACATCCGTGACCCGCCGCAGCACCCGCACCCGCCGCAACATCCGTGACCCGCCGCAGCAACCGCCACCACGCAACATCCGTGACCCGCCGCAGCAACCGCCACCACGCAACATCCGTGACCCGCACGAAGGCCCCCGGTCCCGAGGAACCGAGGGCCGACGTGCGTGGGGTGACTAGCCCGCCGCGTTCACGATCTCGAGGAGGTTCGGGTTGTTGGCGTATGCCTCAGCCGCGTTCTCCTTCGTCACGATGACCGGCGCGAGCAGGTAGGCGGGAACGATCTTCACGCCGTTGTCGTACTGCTCGGTGTCGTTGACCTCGACCTCTTCGCCCTTCTGGAGCTGCTGGATCATCTTGATCGTCTGCTCCACGAGGAGGGTCGTGTCCTTGTTGATGGTCGAGAACTGCTCCCCGGCCATGATCGACTTGACCGACTCGACCTCGGAGTCCTGACCGGTGACCGTGATGGTCGCGATGTCCTTGCCGGCCTGATTCACCGACGTGATGATCGCGCGAGCGAGCGTGTCGTTCGGCGAGAGCACACCGTCGATGGCGGCGGTCCCGTACGTCGAGGTCAGGATCGAGTCCATGCGGCTCTGAGCGTTCTCGGCTTCCCAGCCCTGCGTCGCCGTCTGAGCGATGTCGGTCTGGCCCGAGGCGACGACGAGGGTGCCGTCGTCGATCTTCGGCTGGAGAACCTCCATGGCGCCGTTGAAGAACACGGCGGCGTTGGCGTCATCGGGCGAGCCCGAGAACAGTTCGATGTTCCACGGAGCCCCGTGGCCCGAGCGCTGCTCGAGACCGTCGAGGAGCGCCTCGCCCTGCAGCTGGCCGACCTTGAAGTTGTCGAACGCGACGTAGTAGTCGACGTTCGGCGTGTTCTCGATCAGACGGTCGTAGGCGATGATCGTGACGCCGGCGTCGGCAGCCTGCTGCAGCTGCGTTCCGAGCTGCTTGCCGTCCTTCGCACCGATGACGATGACCTTCGCACCGTTGGTGACCATGGCCGAGATCTGGTTCTGCTGCTCGGCGACGGTGTTCGAGGCGGGCGCGTACTGCACGTCGCCCTTGAAGCCGGCCTCTTTCAGGCCGTCTTCGAACAGACCGCCGGCCAGTACCCAGTTCTCCGACGTCTTGTCGGGCAGTGCCACACCGATCGTCGAATCGGCTGCGAAACCGGCAGCGTCGGATGCTTCGCCCGTGTCGCCGCCACGGTCGCCACTCGCGCAACCCGCGAGGGCGAGTGCAGCGACCGCAGCGAGGGCGGTAGCCGCAAGAGTGATTTTCTTCATTGATCATTCACTTTCTGATTGGGATTGTCGGACTTCTCTTGGATGGTGACGAATGAGCGGATGCCGCGGCGGCGGCCTCAGCGCCGTGAAAGGTCCTCGGGCCGCGACGACACGTTGGACGGCCCGGTCGGAGCGACCGTCGGCGCCTCGTCCGGCGCCTGCGTCTCGAGCCGCGCCTTGCGCCGCGTCGACCAGATGCCGAGGATCGACGGGCGGCCCTGGCGCTTGCTCCAGACGTCGACCGCGACGGCGAGGAGGAGTACGAGCCCCTTGATGATCTGCACGACGTCGGCGCCGGCACCGATGAGTTGCAGGCCGTTGTTGAGGAACGCCATCACGAGACCACCGACGATCGAGCCGATCACGGTGCCGATGCCGCCCGAGACGGCCGCGCCGCCGATGAAGACCGCGGCGATCGCGTCGAGCTCCCAGCCGTTGCCGTCTTGCGGGCCCGAGGCCGTCGAACGGGCGACGAAGATCATGCCCGCGAGTGCAGCGAGCACCGACATGTTCATCATGACGAAGAAGTCGACGCGTCGGTCCTTGACGCCCGAGAGCGTCGCGGCGAGGCGGTTGCCACCGACCGCGTAGATGTGACGGCCGAAGATCGTGTTGCGCGTGATGAAGGAGTACAGGATGACGAGCACCACGAGGATGATGCCCGAGATCGGGAAGCTCGTACCGGGGCGCCCGGTGGCGAACAGCCAGGCCGCCCAAAGCAAGATGCCTGCGAGCACGATGACCTTCACGACGCTCACCCAGACGGGCGCCGAGTCGGAGCCCAGCTTCTTCTGCACACGGCGCATGTGGATCTCGTTCCAGACGATCCAGCCGGCACCGATGACGCCGAGCAGCATCGTCAGCACGTTGAAGTTCAGGGGCAACGCGAGCTCGGGCAGGTAACCGGCACCGATCTGGCCGAACTCCGGCGGCACGGGCGTCGTCGTCGACTGCCCGATGAACTGGTTGCCGCCACGGAAGATGAGCATGCCGGCCAGGGTCACGATGAACGCCGGCACACCGACGAACGCGACCCAGAAGCCCTGCCAGGCGCCGATCGCCGCGCCGACGGCGATGCCGAGCAGAATCGCGAGCGGCCACGGGAAGTTCCACTCCGCCATCGACTTCGCCACGATGATGCCCGTGAAGGCGGCGACCGACCCGACCGAGAGGTCGATGTGGCCCATGATGATGACCATCACCATGCCGATCGCGAGGATCAGGATGTAGGAGTACTGGTTGACGACGTTGATGAGGTTCGTCGGCGAGAGCGTCAGCCCGCCCGTCCAGATCTGGAAGATCACGATGATGAGGATGAGGCTGCCGAGGATGCCGAACTGGCGGAGGCTCGACTGGCCGCCTCCGAAGATCTTGCGGATGTCGGAGAGCCCGCCCTTCTTCTGGGCGGCCGGGTCGTTCGCCGTCGTGCTCATGCGTTCGCCTTCTTCTTCGTGGAGGTCATGCTGCGCATGAGCGCCTCGGGGTTTGCTTCGGATGCGGGGATGTTGTCGGTGATCTGACCTTCGAACACCGTGTAGATGCGGTCGGCGATGCCGAGCAGTTCGGGCAGCTCGCTCGAGATGAGGATCACGCCCTTGCCTTGCGCGGCGAGCGCCTGGATGATCGTGTAGATCTCGTACTTGGCGCCGACGTCGATGCCGCGCGTCGGTTCATCGAGGATCAGCAGGTCGGGGTCGGTGAACATCCACTTCGCGAGCACGACCTTCTGCTGGTTGCCGCCCGAGAGCTTCGACACGCCGGCGTCGACGCTCGGCGTCTTGATGCGCAACTGCTTGCGGTAGTCCTCGGCGATGCCGAACTCCTGCGAATCATCGATCACGCCTCGCTTGGCGATCTTCGAGAGCTTCGCGGCGACGATCGAGCGCTTGACCGTGTCGAGCAGGTTCAGGCCGAGTTGCTTGCGGTCTTCGCTGACGTACGCGAGGCCGTGGTTGATCGCCGACTCGACGTCTTTCAGCACGATCTCCTTGCCGTCTTTCACGATCGTGCCAGCGAGGTAGTTGCCGTAGGAACGGCCGAAGATGCTCATCGCGAGTTCGGTGCGACCGGCGCCCATGAGCCCGGCGAGCCCGACGATCTCGCCGCGGCGTACGTTCAGGTTCGATCCCTTGGCGACGAGCCGTTCGGGCACCTGCGGGTGCTGGATCGTCCAGTCCCTGACCTCGAAGAACACCTCGCCGATGTGCGGCGTGCGGTCGGGGAAGCGGCTCTCGAGCGAGCGGCCGACCATGCCGCGGATGATGCGGTCTTCGTCGACCCCGCCGGAACTGACGTCGAGCGTCTCGATCGCGTGGCCATCGCGAATGATCGTGATCTCGTCGGCGACCTCTTCGATCTCGTTGAGCTTGTGCGAGATCATGATCGAGGTGATGCCCCGGCCCTTGAGGCCGCGGATCAGGTCGAGCAGGTGCTGCGAGTCGTCTTCGTTGAGGGCGGCGGTGGGCTCGTCGAGGATCAGGAGCTTCACGTCTTTCGCGAGCGCCTTGGCGATCTCGACGAGTTGCTGCTTGCCGACGCCGAGGTGCTTGATCTGCGTGTCGGGGTCTTCGGAGAGGCCGACGCGCGCGAGCAGGTCGATGGCTCGCACCTTCGCTGCGCGCCAATCGATGCGACCGCCGTGGTTGATCTCGTTGCCGAGGAAGATGTTCTCGGTGATCGAGAGCTCGGGAATGAGCGCGAGCTCCTGGTGGATGATCGCGATGCCGGCCTGTTCGCTCTGGCGGATGTCCTTGAACGCCACCTCCTCGCCGCGGAAGATGATCTGCCCGGTGTAGGTGCCGTGGGGGTAGACCCCGGAGAGCACCTTCATGAGGGTGGACTTGCCGGCGCCGTTCTCACCGCAGATCGCGTGGATCTCGGCGGGCATGACCGTCAGCGAGACATCCGCGAGCGCCTTGACGCCGGGGAACTCCTTGGTGATGGAGCGCATCTCGAGAATGGGCTGCGGGCTCATCGGAGACCTCCTCTGGCGGCGCCGCGCTGGGCGGCCAGGGGCATGGCGAGCACCGATCCCGTCTCGCGGGGTTCCGCGAGGGGTGTCGTCGGCGACTGGTTCACGTGCGACCTCGATGTCAATCGTTCGGGGCGGTACCTGCGCTCGGCCACGTGTGACCGTTCACATCGACACCAATGCTGCATCTGAGTTTCCTCTCTGTCAAGCCGAGTCAGTCACGCTTGCATAACGGGGGCGCCGACCGGATGCCGCTGCCGACGAGCCTCGCGTGACGAGCCGCGGCACGATCTCCTCGACCTCGAGCATCTCGCGCCCGTGCACCTGGTTCAGAAGCAGCGCCACCGCGCGGCGCCCGACTTCGTGGAAGTCCTGGTGCACCGTCGTGAGCGGCGGCCACACGTGCTGGGCCACTGGAATGTCGTCGAAGCCGACCACGCTGACCTCGCCCGGCACGTCGAGGCCGGCATCGCGGAACGCGTGCATGAGGCCGATCGCCATCACGTCGTTCGCCGCGAACACCGCGGTGAAGTCGAGGTGGCGGCTGAGTTCTCGGCCCGCGAAATACCCGAAGTCGGCGCTCCAATCGCCGAGGATCGGTGGGTGCAGCGTGAGGTCGGCGTCGTCGATCGCGTCGAGGAAACCGCGCATGCGGGCCTCGGCCTCGATCCAGTCCTGCGGGCCGGCCAGGTGCACGATCTCGCGGTGCCCGAGGCTCACGAGGTGCTGCGTGGCACGGCGCGCACCCGTGACCTGATCGACGGAGAGCGCCAGGTGATCGCTGCGCCCAGTGGACTGGAGGCTCACGAACGGCACGCCGATGGGCGACGCGGCGAGCACGTCGAAGACGCGCACCTGCGGGGCGATGACGACGAGCCCCTCGATCGCCTGCAGCATGAGGTGCTCGAGCGCGCCGGCGATGCCCTCGGGGGTGGCATCGGTGAGGTTCGCGGTGTTGACGTAGTACCCGTGCTCGCGCGCCGCGTCTTCGATCGAGGCGATGCTCGTCGCCGGACCGTACTCGCTGCTCCGCGCCGCCAGCACCCCGATCGTGTGCGAACGACTCGTGACGAGCGCCCGCGCAGCGCGGTTCGGGCGGTACTGGAGCGTCTCCATCGCGTGCACCACGCGCTCTTTGGTCTCGGGGCGGATGCTCGGATGGTCGTTCAGCACCCGCGACACCGTCTGGTGCGACACCTCGGCGAGGCGCGCCACATCACGGATGCTGGGCGCCCGCCCTTTGGGAGTCTCAGGTATCAATGTCAGACCGTTCACCCCGATGTGCACGTTCACATCGGCGGCGGTTCCATTATGCACGCGCGCACCGCTTCCCGCGCATTCGGATCGTGTGACAGTCACATGGTGGCGTCGCCCGCGCGGAACTCATCCCGGAGCGTGCACGTCGTCGCCCGGCACGGCACTCATGACACGACGGATGCCTCGGCGCTCGGCCGCACGCGCGACGCGAGCACCACCGCCACGAGTGCGATCACGACGGTCACGGCGAAGTCGGCGGTGAACGCGCCGCCCACGATCGCGCTCGTCACGAGGGCCGTGACGGCGAGCGCGACGGATGCCCCGAGCGACTCGCCGATCGACAGCGCAGCACTGTTGAATCCCTGCGCCGAGACCGGCGAGAGCTTCAACACCGCCACCGAGAATCGCGGATACATGAAGCCCATGGCGCCGCCCGCGAAGGTCCACGCGACGAATGCGATCGCGGGCGTCAGGGTGAATGCCGCGACGAGCAGCACGATCGCCAGCGACACCGTGAGCAGCGCGGCACCGATCTGTACCGCCTGCGTGTTCGACACACGGTCGCCGAGTCGGCCCTGCAGCCACGACGCGGCAGCCCAGCTGACGCCCGCGCCGGTGAGCACCGCCCCGGCGAGGCTGGGTGAGAAGTCGTATCGCTCGATGAAGAGGTACGGCAGGTAGATCTCGGAGCCGAAGAATGCACCGGCGACGATGAGCCGGAGCAGCACGGTGGCCGGCATGCCGCGCGCGGCACGCAATGTGCCGGCGGGCAGCAGCGGTCGCACGGCCACGGCGACGAGCACGATGGCGACGACGGCGATGACCCAGCGCCACGGCTCCCCGACCTCCTTCGAGAGCGAGAGTGCGAGCGCGGCCGCGGCGGTGAGCACCGACCAGCCGACGCGCGCGAGGCTCCAGCGCACCGAGGCGTCGCCCTGCACCTGGTCGCGAACCCGGAGCATCGGCCGCAGCATCATCGCGGCCGCCGGCACCATCAGCACGATCACGCCGAGGAACACCCAGTGCCAGCTGATCGCCTCGGCGACGACGCCCGCGAGCGCCGGCCCGACGATCGAGGGAATGACCCACGCCGCAGCGAAGCCCGCGAAGACCCGCGCCCGCAACACCTCGGGGTAGACCCGACCGACGATGACGTAGAGGGGCACGATGACCGCGGCACCCGCGAGCCCGTGCACGAAGCGCCCGACGATGAACACCTCCATGTTCACGGCGGTGCCCGCGATCACGAGGCCGATCACGAACAGCACCGCCGCCGTGACGAGCGACGGGATCGGCCCCGACCGGTCGGTCCAGTTGCCCGCGAGCACCATGCCGATGATGCCCGCGGCGAGCGGCACCGCGAACGCGAGCGCGAAGAGCGACTCGCCGTCGAGCTGTTCCGCCACGAGCGGCATGATCGTCGTGACCGCCATCGCCTCGAACGCCGCGAGGAAGATCAGCGAGAACATGCCGATCGAGAGCCAGCGGTAGGGCAGCGCCAGCGGCCCACTGGCCGGCACCGGCGATTTGGCAGCGGTGGATGCCTCGGCCGACGCCCCTCGCGAAGCATCGGAATCATCTGCGGTCGAAGTCGGTGTCGGTGTCTCGGCGGTCGGTGTCGGTGTCTCGGCGGTCGGTTCGGTCACTCTGTCGAGCCTACGACTTCAAGCGGACTTGAACTCAAGTCGCGCCACCGTGTCCGCTACCGGAATCGCGGGTCGTTGCGCTCGGCCGTGCTCACCTTCAGGTGCAGCGCCGCCGCGATGTCCTCCCATGCGACATACGAGAAGTTCGTGGCGTCGCGTTCGCGGTCGACGCCGGCACCCGTCTCGGGTTCGTCGTGCGTGACGAGCAGGCCGCGGGTGAAGCCGCCGACGGGACGGTTCGTGACGGCGAGCCCGTCGGACCCGTTGATCTCGTCGGCTCCATCGACCCCATCGATCCTGAATGTGCCGACGAACCGGTTGCGCCCCTGCCGCTCGTAGACCGAGAAGGTGTCGTCGCCCTGGCTCGAGACGATGAGGTAGCCGGTCGCGCCCGGGCCGTAGTAGAGGTCGAGCCCCTCGGCATCGGCTTCGAGTGCCGAACCGCCGAAGCCCTCATCTTCTGGGTCGACCGGCGCGCACTCCTCGGTCTCGGGGTCGTAGACGTCGTGGATGCCGAAGTCCTTCACCCGGTCGATGAGGGTCGGCTCCCCCGAGCCGAACGGCAGCTGCAGGCGCCAGAGACCGACGTCCTCCTGTCCGGCGTAGAGCACGCCGGTGCGCTGGTCGACGGTGAGTCCCTCGAGGTGCGGTTCGATGCCGGGTTCGTCGCACGGCGTCCACGTCGTGCCGTCGGGCAGGGGGAACGACGCGGGCATCACGGTCGTCGTGACATCCGTGTACCCGAGCTGGCCGTCGAGGTCGACGAGACGAGCCGTCGCGAGGGTCGTCGCGCCCTCCTGCGTGACGACGGCGTGAGCCTCGCCCCCGGCTTCCGGCTGCCAGATCGCGAGGCCGTAGGCCGTGTGCTCCTCGTCGACCGTCGCACGGTCGACGCTGAAGAGGAACGGCTGCTCGGCCGCGGTCACCTCGACGAGCGGCGTGGCCGCGGCGTCGCCCGCGGGGTCGATCGCGAAGAAGCGCAGCTGGTCGTTGTACCGGTCCGACACGACGGCGACGTCGACGGTGTCACCGCCCAACTCGATGCCGTACGCGATGTCGACGTTGTTGTAGCGGCCCGCCGCGCCGTCGGCGCGGGGCGCGACGCTCGCGGGCAGCGACTGCAGTTCGCTCGAGTCGAGGTCGTAGACGCGCAGACCACCCTCTTTGGCGGTGACGATCACGATCGACGCGTCGGGGTCGCCCGGGTGCACCCAGATCGCCGGATCGTCGCCGACCGCGTTGCCGCCGAGCTCATCGTCGTAGAGCACCGGCGTCTCGTTGTCGGTCGTGACGACGGCCGGCTCCGGGGCGGCGCCGTGGCCGCCACGAGCCGCGGTCGAGGTGCCCGGGGCCGCCGAGGCGACCGTCGGGGCGGCGAGCAGAAGCACGGTGGCAACGGATGCCGCGACGGCACCCCTCAGCAGTGAGGTCATGCGTCAGAGGCTCACGGATGCAGCGGAACGGCGCATGACCGCACGATGAACGCCGGCGGAACGAGCGTGAGGCTGCGCCTTAGAACTCTTCGTGCGTGTCGGGGTCTGCGCCCCAGATGCGCCCGCGGGAGAGCGACGAGATGGCGTCGACCTCTTCGGTCGTGAGCGTGAACCCGAAGACGTCGAGGTTCTCACGTCGGCGCGCGGCATCCGACGACTTCGGAATCGGCACCGACTCGAGTTCGACGTGCCAGCGCAGCACCGCCTGCGCCGGCGAGACGCCGTGGGCGGCGGCGATCTCGGCGATGACCGGCTCTTCGAGGAGTTCGGTGCGGCGGGCGAGCGGGCTCCAGCTCTCGGTGCGGATCTCGTGCTCGTCGTGGAAGGCGCGCAACTCCTGCTGCGGGAAGTACGGGTGCAGCTCGACCTGGTTGACGACGGGCACGACGCCGGTCTCGTTGATGAGGCGGCTGAGCTGCGCCGGGGTGAAGTTCGAGACGCCGATCGCGCGCACGAGTCCCTTCTCGCGGAGCGAGACCATCGCCCGCCAGCTGTCGACGAACTTGTCGATGCGCGGCAGCGGCCAGTGGATGAGGTACAGGTCGACCCAGTCGAGGTCGAGGCGGGAGCGCGACTCCTCGAAGCTCGCGATGGTCTCGTCGAAACCGTGATGACGGCCCGGAAGCTTCGTCGTGATCACGAGGTCGCTGCGATCGACGTCGGTGCGGCGGATCGCCTCGCCCACGACCTCTTCATTGCCGTAGTTGTACGCCGTGTCGATGAGGCGATAGCCATCGGCGATGGCACCGGTGATGGCGTCGATGCCTGTTTGATCGTTGAGACCGTAGGTGCCGAGCCCGAGTGCCGGGATGGTGTTGCCGTCGCGGAGGGAGTACTCGGGTGCGATCATCTGTCCATCCTCACGCACTCGCGGGATGGTGCCAACACTCCGACCCGGTGGATTCGGTCGATTCGGCCGATTCGCGGCTTCTGAGGGGTGGGAAGGCGCGCCGGCGCCGCTACGACGAGACCGGAAGCTCCGCGAAGGCGCGCACCGGGAAGGTGCCGAAGCCTGCGACCCGAGGTGGCACCGCTGTGAACCGTGCCCCGCGGGGCGGCACGTCGGCCAGCCCTGTGAGGTGCTCCACCACGTGGATGCCCGCCGCGAGCAGGATCGAGTGCGCCGGCCGCTCGCCGCCCGACTCGGTGTCGTCGATGTTGAGCGAGTCGATGCCGACGATCGCGACTCGGGCGTCGGCGAGGTGCTGCGCGCCGGCCTCGGTGAGGAACGGCGACCCTTCGGCGTACTCGGGTCGGCCGAAGTGACGGCTCCAGCCGGTGTGCAGCAGCACGGCCGTGCCGGCGAGGTCACGGTCGAAGAAGACCTCGGCGGGGATGCCGCGCTCGGCGGCATCCGTCAACCTGAACACCTCGGCCGGGATGCCGACGAGCGTCTCGAGCGACAGGCTCGCGAGGTCACCGCCCTCGGCGTAGCGGTGGAAGGGGCTGTCGAGGTAGGTGCCCGTGTTGCCGATCATCGTGATGACGTCCATCGCGAACTCCGTGCCCTGTGCGTAGCGTTCGCGCGACTCCTCGCGCGTGAGATGCGGCGTGATCGTCGGCGCGGGAAGGCCGGGATAGGTCACGAGGCCCGCGCTGATCGTGTGGCTGAGGTCGACGAGCCGGCCGCGCCGCGTGACATCGAGCCGATCGGATGCCGCTGCGCCCGTCTTACTCGCAGGCCCACCTGCATCGGCCACGCCACGAGACCCGCGGTGCGCTTCTTCGACGATCTCGAGGTTGGAGAGTTCGATGCTTCCGACGAGCGCGAGGCCGAGGTGACGCACGAGGAGCTCGGCGATCTCTCCCTCGGTGAGCTCGGCCGACGGCACGTCGAGTCGGAATGCCTCGGCGCGAAGGCCTCCCCCGTTGACGAAGTCGATCTGGGCGTCGAAGCGGGCTCTGTAGTCGGTCACCAGGGTTCCTCTGCGGTCGGGGTCGCAGTCGCGGTTGCAGTCGCGGTTGCGGTCGTGGTCGTGGTCGTGGTCGGCGTGAGCGCGCGCCGCGTCGGCGTGCGCACTCGGCGAACGATCGTCACGATGACGGCGGCGAGCGCGAGCACGAGCGGCACGACGAGGTTCGCCCAGGCGAGCACGAGGAGCCCGGCGGTCATGACGGTCGCGACGACCGCGAGCCACCAGCCGAACGACCAGCGGCGCAGCAGCAGGGTCGCGGCGAGCATGCCCACGGCGTAGATCGCGACCATGTTGCTCGTGTGGATGAGGATGAAGCCGGTGAGGTCGAGGTCGTTGAGCAGCATGAGCCCGAAGTAGACGACGATGAGCACACCCGTGAGCGCGAGGGCACGGCGCGGCACCTCGCCGTCGGCCGCCCCTTTCGCGAAGAACCGTGGCAGGTCGCCGTCGCGCCCGAGCGCGGCACCGAGCTTGCCGAAAGCGGGGAGGTACGCGTTCATCACGCCGACCGTGACGATCGCGGCGATGATCGCGACGAGCACCGGCCCGATGCCGGGCGCGGTCGTCTCGACGAGGTCGAGCAGGGGCACCTGCCCGTTGCCGGCACGATCGCCGAGCACTGCGACGGTGACGAATTGCAGCGCGAGGTAGCCCGCGCCCACCACGACGACGGCGATCGCCGTCGCGAGCGGGATCGTGCGCCGTGGGTTCTTGAACTCGCCGGCGAGGTGGGTGCCGACCTCCCAGCCGGCGAACGCCCAGACGAAGAGGCTGATCGCGATGCCGACCCCTCCCCAGCCGTTGGGCAGGAACGGCTCGAAGTTGGCGGCGTCGACCGCCGGGAACGTGACCGCGACCACACCGACCACGACGGTGATCAAGAGCCCGGTGAGCACGAACTGCACCCAGCCGGCGACGCGGATGCCGAACCAGTTGGCGATGAACGGCGGCACGAAGACCGCGAAGCCGATGATCGGCACTGCCGCACGATCGACGCCGAGCACGGCGACGACGTACTCGCCGCCGAGGATCGCAAGCACCGGCGCACCCACGCACACGCCGAAGAAGAACCAGTAGCCCGCCATGCGTGCTGCGGTGCCGCCGAGCGCACGTCGCACGTAACTGGCGACCCCGCCCGCGTCGGGGTAGCGCGAGGCGAGCGCCGCGAAGGTGCCGGCGAGCGGGATGGAGAGCACGAGCACCGCAGCCACAGCGACGATCGACGCGGGGCCGGCGGCCGCGGCTGCGAGCCCTGGGAGCACGAGAATGCCCGTGCCCAGCACGCTCGCGATGTACAGCGCGGTGCCCTGCACGAGCCCGAGGGTGCCGCGGTGCGCCTGCGGGGCGGAAGCGGCGCCGGCCGGCTCGCCGGCCGACGTACCGACGGCAGCTGCGACGGGGGCTGCGGTGCCGGCCGCCACGGAGGTATCGTTCGAAGTCACCAGCTCATTCTGGAGCATCCCACCGACCGCCATCGCTGGCAGCCCTGACATGCTCCGTCGATAAACTGCCAACGCGGGGAAGTACTCGCGGGATCGTCGTCCGCGCGCCCCAACGAGCCCGCCCGCCACTCGCACACGAGAACTGCGGGCGAGGCGTCGCGCGCCGCGCGCACCGTGTCAGTGCCCGCGCACCTGAGCGACGGCCGCCTCGCGATCGATGAAGTTCGTCAGCTCGCCGATCGAGGTCATGAGCGGTGCCGGGAAGAGCACGAGCGTGTTCTTGTCGACGCCGACTTCGACGAGCGTCTGCAGGGTGCGCAGTTGCAGGGCGAGCGGATGCGCCATCATCGTGTCCGACGCGACCCCGAGCTGCGCGGCGGCAAGCGACTCCCCCTCGGCCGCGATGATCTTCGCCCGCTTCTCGCGCTCGGCCTCGGCCTGCTTGGCCATCGCCCGCTTCATCGAGTCGGGCAGCAGGATGTCCTTCAGCTCGACGAGCGTGACCTCGACGCCCCACTCGACCGTCGTGACATCCAAGATCACCCGGATGTTGGCGTTCAACGTCGCCGTCTCGGCAAGCGTCTCGTCGAGATGGTGCTGGCCGACGACCTTGCGGAGCGTCGTCTGGGCGATCTGGTCGATGGCCGACGTGACGTTCTCGATCGCGATCACCGACTTCACGGGGTCGACGACGCGATAGTAGGCGACGGCCGAGACCCCCACCGTCACGTTGTCCCTCGTGATGATGCCCTGCGACTGGATGGGCAGGGTCACGATGCGCAGTGACACCTTGGTCATCACGTCGACGATCGGAATGATGAAGCGGATGCCGGGATCGCGCACGTTGTGCAGCCGGCCGAATCGCAGCACCACGCCGCGCTCGTACTGCTTCACGATGCGCACCGACATGAAGAAGAGGATGATCGCGGCGATGCCGACGACGATCAGGGTGACGGTGAGAGCAACCATGAGGGCTCATCTCCTGCGGCGCCGGTGACGTGCCGCGCGCCTACCTCTATTCTCCCACTGTTCCACGACCCTTTGCCGCGTGACGGCGCTGTGCAACGCCCGTCACGCCGCAAAAGGTCGTGAGAGTCGCGTGCGAGAGCGGATGCCGCAAAAGGTCGTGAGAGTCGCGTGCGAGAGCGGATGCCGCAAAAGGTCGTGAGAGTCGCGTGCGAGAGCGGATGCCGCAAAAGGTCGTGAGAGTCGCGTGCGAGAGCGGATGCCGCAAAGGTCGTGAGAGTCGCGTGCGAGAGCGGATGCCGCAAAAGGTCGTGGGCGACGCGTGCGAGAGCGGATGCCGCTACAGGCGCGCGAGCGCCCCGTCGATGTCGGCGAGCAGATCGGCGACGTCTTCGATGCCGACCGAGAGACGCACGATCGACTCGGGCACCTCCGCCTCGGTGCCCTTCACCGAGGCGTGCGTCATCGCCGAGGGGTAGTTGACGAGCGACTCGACGCCGCCGAGCGACTCGGCGAGCTGGAACAGCTCGGTCGACTCCGCGAATCGTCGTGCCGCCACGGCACCCCCGGTGAGCGCGATCGACAGCATGCCGCCGAAGCCAGACATCTGCCGGGCGGCGAGCTCGTGTCCGGGATGCGACTCGAGCCCCGGGTAGTACACACGCTCGACACCCGCGTGACCCTCGAGACGCTCCGCGATCGCGAGGGCGTTCCGGCTGTGCCGCTCCATGCGCACGCCCAGTGTCTTGATGCCCCGCGAGGTGAGGAACGCATCGAACGGCCCCGAGACCGCCCCCGCCGCGAACTGGGTGAACGTCACCCGCTCGGGCAGGTCGGCGAACTCGGCTCGACCGGCGCCCGTCTCCGAGCCGAACACGAGCGCGCCGCCGACGACATCGGAGTGGCCGCCGAGGTACTTCGTCGTCGAGTGCACGACGACGTCGGCGCCGAGTGCGAGCGGCTGCTGCAGCGCGGGTGACGCGAACGTGTTGTCGACGACCACGAGCACACCGGCCTCACGACCGAGCTCGGCGAGCGCCGCGACATCCGAGATCTTCATGAGGGGGTTCGACGGCGTTTCGACCCACAGCACCTTCGTGCCGGGCTCGATCGCCCCGCGCACCGCATCGAGGTCGCTCGTGTCGACGGTCGTGTGCCGCACGCCCCATGCGCCGTGGATCTGGCGGATCAGCCGGTGCGTGCCGCCGTACACATCGTTGCCGATGACGACGTGATCGCCGGGCACGAGCACGGTGCGCAGCAGGGCGTCTTCTGCCGCGAGGCCCGACGCGAACGACAGGCCGCGTGCGCCGCCCTCGAGTGCCGCGAGCTGGGTCTCGAGCGCCGTGCGGGTCGGATTGCCGCCGCGCGAATACTCGTAACCGCCGCGCAGGCCGCCTATGCCGTCTTGCACATACGTCGACGTCGCATAGATGGGAGGAATGACCGCGCCGGTCGTCGGGTCGAACTCCTGCCCGGCGTGAATCGCGCGGGTGTCGAAGCGGGCGTCGTCGTGGAGCATGTGCGGTTGGTTCCTTGCGTCGGTTACGGCGGTCAGACCGAGCGTGCGGCCGTCAGGCCGAGAGGTAGCTGAGCAGGTCGGTACGGGTGACGACGCCGAGGGCCTTGCCGCCATCGGTCACGAGCATCGCGGGCGCCGCCCCGAACGCAGAGCGAGCGGATGCCACGGGCTCATTGACCCCGATGAGCGGCAGTGATTCGCCCACCACGCTCGAGACCTTGTCGGTGAGCTTCGCCTGGCCCGAGAACACGAGGTCGAGCAGCGTCTCTTCGTTCAGCGCACCGAGCACCTCGCCGAGCACGACGGGCGGCTCGGCGGTCAGCACGAGCAGCTGCGAGACCCCGGTCTCGGTCATGCGGTCGATCGCCTCACGCACGGTGTCGTTCGGGTGCACGTAGACGAGGGGTGCCGTGCGGTCGGCCTTCGCCGCGAGCAGTTCGGCGATCGTGTGGCCGGCGGGGGCGTTCGAGAAGCCGTAGGCGCGCATCCACTTGTCGTTGAAGATCTTGCCGAGGTAGCCGCGACCCCCGTCGGGCAGCAGCACCACGAACACATCGTCGGGGCCGGCGGATGCCGCGGCCTTGAGCGCCGCGACGACGGCCATGCCGCTCGAGCCGCCGACGAGCACGCCCTCTTCACGAGCGAGCCGGCGGGTCATGTCGAACGACTCCGCGTCGGAGACGGCGATGATCTCGTGCGGCACCGCGGGGTCGTACGCCGACGGCCAGAAATCCTCGCCGACACCCTCGACGAGGTACGGACGGCCGGTGCCGCCCGAGTACACCGAGCCTTCAGGGTCGGCGCCGATGATGCGCACCCGATCTTCGGAAACCTCACGCAGATATCGCCCGGTGCCGGTGATCGTGCCGCCCGTGCCGACGCCGGCGACGAAATGGGTCACCTTGCCCTCGGTGTCGCGCCAGATCTCGGGGCCGGTCGTCTCGTAGTGCGAACGCGGCCCGTTGGGGTTGGAGTACTGGTCGGGCTTGAACGCCCCCGGGATCTCACGGGCGAGCCGGTCGGAGACGCCGTAGTACGACTCGGGGCTGTCGGGCGCGACCGCGGTCGGCGTCACGACGACCTCTGCGCCGTACGCGGTGAGCACGTTGCGCTTGTCTTCGCCGACCTTGTCGGGGCACACGAACACGCAGCGGTAGCCGCGCTGCTGCGCGATGAGCGCGAGCCCCACCCCGGTGTTGCCAGAGGTCGGTTCGACGATCGTGCCGCCGGGCTTCAGCTTGCCCTCGCGTTCGGCCGCGTCGATGATGCGGGCCGCGATGCGGTCTTTCGATGAGCCGCCGGGGTTCAGGTATTCGAGCTTGACCAGCACCGTGGCATCCGTCACTCCCTTCGTGACGTGCTGCAACTTCACGAGAGGAGTGTCACCGACGAGATCGACGATGGATTCTGCGTACTTCATGCTGGTGTCCTAGCTGGTCGGCTCGATCCGCGTCGTGGGCGGACGAGAGCGGCGAACGATCGGGCGTGCGGGGTCGGTCTTGTCGGCGTCAGCGACAACACAGCGCGAGGATCACGAAGCCACTCTATCGGCTCGTACGATCGAGTCGAAGAGACGAGTCGATGCCGCAATCAGGGTGTTCTCCCAGCGTATGCGTTCGTATGATTGAACCGACAACCTTTCGAGAGAGGCCAACGCGTGAGCGCGACCCCGCCCGTTCCCCCCGCAGTCAAGAAGCAGCTGTCGATCAAGCAGCAGCGCGCCGAGGAGCGCGCGCGCAAGCTCGAGGAGTTCCGGAAGCGTGAGGCGCGCACCAAGCGCAACCGCCGCATCGGCATCTGGTCGGCCGTCGTCGGCGGCGTCGCCGTCGTCGGGCTGCTCGTCGCGGCGATCGTGCTGACCCCGCAGCCGGTCTCGTACAGCGCTGGCGGCGATGGCACCGAGATCGAGGGTGTCGAGACGTTCGACAACCCCGCCGGCCACGTCGAGGGCGTCGTCGACTACGCGCAGACCCCGCCCGCGGGCGGCGAGCACAACCAGATGTGGCTGAACTGCGGCGTCTACGAGCAGCCGGTGCCGAACGAGAATGCCGTGCACTCGCTCGAGCACGGCGCGATCTGGGTGACCTACGACTCCGAGCTGCCCGCCGGCGAGCTCGACGCGCTGAAGAAGCTCCTCCCCTCGACCTACGTCGTGCTTTCACCCTTCGAAGGCCTGCCCTCCCCGATCGTGTTGAGCGGCTGGAACACGCAGCTCGCACTCGACAGCGCCGACGATGCGCGCATCCCCGCCTTCTTCGAGGAGTTCTGGAAGAGCCAGAACGTGCCCGAGCCCGGTGCGGCCTGCACGGGCGCATACGACGCGCCCGGCAGGGTGTCGTGACCGCCGGCGAGACTGCTGGTGGGTCCGCCGGCCCCGAGCCGCGTCGCGGCGGACGGGTCGCGGTCATCGTCGTGGCATCCATCGCCGTCGTCGTCGTCGCGATCGCGGCATTCTCGATCGGCCGGCTCTCGACGCTCGCCGAGCCGACGCCGACCGACAGGAGCGCCGAAGCGGGGTTCGCCCGCGACATGCAGGTGCACCACCTGCAGGGCGTCGAGCTCGCGATGATCGTGCGCGACGGGACCGACGACGCCGAAGTGCGCCTGCTCGGCTACGACATCGCGACGACGCAGGCCCAGCAGGCCGGGCAGATGTACGGCTGGCTCGCCGCATGGGGCCTCTCGCAAGCCGGCAGCGAACCGTCGATGACGTGGATGACCCGGCCCGCCGCCGACGGCGCGACCGGGCATGGCGAGCACACCGCCGATGCCGGCGACTCGGCCGCCCACGCACCGGGCGCGCCGATGCCCGGCCTCGCGACGCCCGCCCAGGTCGAGGAACTGCGCGGACTCACCGGGGTCGAAGCCGAACGACGCTTCCTCGAGCTCATGATCGCCCACCACCAGGGCGCGGTCGAGATGGCGGATGCCGCGCTCGCGCGCTCCTCGAACGACGTCGTCGTCGCGCTCGCACGCTCGATCGTCGACAGCCAGACCGCGGAGATCGAGCTCATGACCGGGATGCTCGCGGATCGATCGCCGGCCGGGTAGCGGGCGTCGTTCGACGTCACCGTCGAGAACTCAGCGCTCAGTGGGCGCGGGCAGCGGGCTTCGCCGAACGCGCACGATGCCTGCGGACGGCATCTCGATTCGCGCAGCGCACCGAGCAGTAGCGTTGGCGGCCGTTGCGGGTCACGTCGACCACGACGTTGCTGCACGGGTCGCCCGCAGTGCGTCCCGCTGCGCATCTGCTCAACCGCTGCATGCCGCGGGTACTGAGGTGTAGCGCGGTTCCGACGCTGATCACGGCAACCATGACCTCCGGAAGCGGCTGATCGAGATCGCGATAGTGCAGGTGCCAGCCTTCGCCGTCGTGGTCGGTCAGGCGCGGGTATGCGGCGGCAACGGCCATCTGGGCATTCAGGAGTCGTGAGCGATTCTGGGAATCAGGTTCATCGACGACCGAGAGCCATTCGTCGACGACACGCCGGGTCAGCGAATGGTCGTCATCGGCGACGGGGAAGTCCATGGTCATGCCGAACTCGCGCGTGCGGTCGACGATGCCATCGCGATCTTCCGGCCAGTCATTGGCCAGGGATGCAGCGAGCAGTACGGCGTACTCGCCGTAAGGGTTGAGATGCATAACGCCATTACATCATCGTTGACGCCATGATGCTCTTCGGAAGTGCCGTCTCCCTGGTGGCGGCGGGCGGCATGGCACTGACCGCCCTCGGAATGGTCCTCACACCCGGCCCGAACATGGTGTACCTCGTCTCGCGAAGCGTGAGCCAAGGGAGGCGGGCGGGAATGGTCTCACTCGGAGGCACCGCAGCCGGCTTTCTGATCTACCTGACGATGGCGAACCTCGGGCTCGCGATCGTGTTCGTCGCCGTGCCATGGCTGTACACCGGCCTGAAGATCGCCGGAGTCCTCTATCTGATCCACCTCGCGTGGCAAGCGCTCAAACCAGGCGGACACGGCCCGTTCGAGGTGCGCCCCCTGCATCGGGATTCTCCCGCGACGTTGTTCCGGGTCGGCCTGCTCACCAACCTCTTGAACCCGAAGACCGCCGTCATGTATCTCGCGCTCATCCCCCAGTTCATCGACCCGAGCCGCGACGGAACGACCGCGCAGGGCTTCATCCTCGGTGCGATCCAGATCGTCGTGAGCATGGCGGTGAACGCAGTGATCATCTTCGGCGCAGGCTCCATCTCGGGCTTCCTCTCCCAGCGGCCGAGCTGGACGAAATGGCAGCGGCGCGTCACCGGCTCGATGCTCGGAGCAGTGGCAGTTCTCCTGGCGCGAGAAGTACCCGAGCGAGCACAGGCCTGACCCGGCCGGGTCGGCCGGCTCGCTTCGGCCGGCCGGATCGACTCAGTTCTCCAGCACCGGCCGTTCCTCCTGCTGGCGGTACAGCGAGGCGTAGACGCCTTCGACGCCGACGAGTTCGGCGTGCGTGCCCTGCTCGACGATGCGGCCGGCGACGACCACGAAGATCACGTCGGCGCCCACCACCGTCGAGAGGCGGTGGGCGATCGCGATGGTCGTTCGACCGCGAGCGGCGTCGTCGAGCGCCTGCTGCACGACCCGCTCCGAGATCGTGTCGAGCGCGCTCGTCGCCTCGTCGAGCACGAGCACCGCCGGATCTTTCAGCAGCACCCGCGCGATCGCGATGCGCTGCTTCTCGCCGCCGGAGAGGCGGTAACCGCGTTCGCCCACCACGGTGTCATAGCCGTCGGGGAACGAGGCGATCGTCTCGTGGATGTTCGCGGCGCGCGCCGCGGCCTCGAGTTCGGCATCAGAAGCATCCGGTTTCGCATACCTCAGGTTCTCGCCGATCGTCGCGTGGAAGAGGTAGGTCTCCTGACTGACGATGCCGATGTGCGAGATGAGCGATTCCTGCACGAGATCGCGCACGTCGACACCGGCGAAGCGCACGGCACCGGCGGATGCCTCGTACAGCCGTGGCACGAGATACGACACCGTCGTCTTGCCCGCGCCCGAGGGACCCACGAATGCTGCGAACTGGCCTGGCTCGATCGTGAAGCTCACCCGATCGAGCGTGGGGCGGGAGTCGTCGTCGGCGTCGGGGTAGCGGAACGAGACCTCGTCGAACTCCACGCGTCCGAGCATCCCGCCCGCATCCGTCGGTCGAGTAGCGCCCGACGCACCCGCATCCGTCGGTCGAGTAGCGCCCGACGCACCCGCATCCGTCGGTCGAGTAGCGCCCGACGCGCCCGCATCCGTCGGTCGAGTAGCGCCCGACGCGCCCGCATCCGTCGGTCGAGTAGCGCCCGACGAAGGAGGACGCGTATCGAGACCCCCCGCCGAGAGCACGATCGCATCGGGCTTGTCGGTGATCGCCGGCTTCAGGTCGAGGTACTCGAAGATTCGGGCGAACAGCGCACTCGAGGTCTGCAGGTCGAGCGCGACCCTCATGAGCCCCATGAGCGGGAACAGCAGGCGCGCCTGCACGGTCGTGAATGCGACGATCGTGCCCGCCGTGACATCCGCGACGCCGCCGGTGACGAGCCAGCCCGCGACCAGGTAGACGATCGCGGGAATCGACGACATGAAGATGTTGACCATCGCGAAGAACCACTGGCCCGTCATCTGCTGCCTGACCTGCAACTGGATCTGGTTCTGGTTCTCGTCGGCGTAACGCTCGATCTCGCTCTTCTGCCGAGTGAAGCTCTTCGACAGCAGGATGCCGGATACCGATAGCGTCTCTTGCGTGATCGCCGTCATCTCCGACAGCGACTCCTGCGTCTTGCCCGCGATGCGCGCCCGCACCTGGCCGACTCGGCGCTGGGCGATGACCATGAACGGCATCAGCACGAGCGCGATGATCGTGAGCTGCCAGTTGAGGATCAGCATCGCGATGAACGCCGAGATCACCGTGACCGTGTTGCCGAGCACGCTCGAGACGGTGTTCGTCAGCACGCCGGCGACGCCGCCGACATCGTTCTGCAGCCGCGACTGGATGACGCCCGTCTTCGTGCGGGTGAAGAAGCTGAGCTCCATCGCCTGCAGATGCGTGAAGAGCCGCACGCGCAGCGCACCCATGACCTTGTTGCCGATCGTCGCGGTCAGCCACGTCTGCCAGACCCCGAGCAGGGCCGAGACGATGTACACCGCGATCATCGCGACGACGAGCCACATGAGCACCGGCAGGTTCGGTCCGGATACCTCGCCGCTCGCGTCGACCGGGAACAGTCCATCGTCGAACGCTCGCTGGGTCAGCAGCGGCGGGATGATGGCGAGCCCCGCTCCGATGAGCACGAGCACGACCGTCGTGATGAGTGCGGGTTTGTGCGGGGCGAACAATTCGGAGATCCGGCGCAGCAGGTGCGGCACCCGCGGGGCCTCGGCATTCGCGACGCGCTGGGCCTGTTCATCGCCAGAGAACACGCGGCGCGAGCCGCCGCCTCCACCTCCGCCGCCGCGACCTCCGCCGCCGCCGCGAGGCGCTCCCCCGTGCATACTCATTTGTTCACCCTATTCCGCTCCCTCCCCCTCGAGCCCTCTCCCCTCCCCCTCGCACTCGAGCCCTCTCCCCCTCGCCCTCCCTCCCCCCTCGCCCTTCAGCAATTCAGGAGGGGAGGGGTGTCGCGCGCCATCCACCGCCGATTCGGCGAGCGACACGCCCTCCCGTCCTGAATTGCTGCGCGGGAGTGAGGGACTGCTGCGCGGGAGCGAGGGACTGCTGCGTGGGAGTGAGGGATTGCTGCGCGGGGAGGACGACCAACCCGCCCTCCACAGCGATGCCGTGCGGCGAGACATCCACAGGTCGCCGTCTTCGAACCATGGATGCCTCGGCGCCGCGCTACTCAAGAGTGATGAATCCCATTCCACTCGTGCGTCGGCTCGGCGGTGTCGCGGAAACCCGCGAGCTCATCGCGCTCGGAATCGAGCCGCACGCACTGACTGCGGCGGTGCGCCGCGGCGGTCTCCTGCGTGTGCGTCGTGGGTGGTACGCGCTCCCCGAGACGAACACCCAGCTCCGGCAGGCGATTCGGGTCGGTGGCAGGCTCGCCTGCGTCTCGGCAGCGGCCCACTACGGCTGGGCGACACCGGAGCACCACGGGCTGCACGTCTGCGTCCCCGAGAACAGTTCGAGGCTCAGATCGCCAGCGAGCATCGGCGCGAGTGCCGCGCCCGCGCTCGTGGTGCATTGGACGTCTCCACTGGCGGCTGTCGCCCGTCCGCGCCTCGTGACGGATCGCTTCGAGACCGTGACCCAGATCGTGAGTTGTCTGCCGCCCGAGTTCGCCATCGCCGCGTTGGACTCATTCCTGCACGACGACCCCGTCGGCAGCCGCGATCTCGAGAGCTGGTTGAGCACCTTGCCGGCCTGGCTGGTTCGCGAGCTTCCCGCCAGAAACGCGCTCTGTCACAGCTTTCTCGAGACGATCGGGCGCATCAGGCTCGAACAGGCCGGTATCACCGGCCAGCATCAGGTCGACTTCCCCGGCATCGGACGGGTCGACCTCGTCATCGGCGATCGGCTCGTCATCGAATGGGACGGCGGTACGCACCGAACTGCCGCGCAGCAAGACGAGGACTGCCGCAGAGACGCCCTACTCGCGACCATGGGGTATCGGACGCGTTTCTCCTATCGCCTTGTCATGGACGAATGGCACGTGGTGCTCGCGGCCGTGCGGGCCGCGCTCGCCGCCCCGGCGCTCTGAGCCGGGATTCGCCCGCAGGCGGGCCCTGCGGCCGCACGCACCAGCTGCAGTCGAACACCACCCCTGCCCTCGCAGCGCTCCTGCTTGCTCGTGGGCCGTGCAGCAATTCAGGCCGGGAGCGCGTGTCGCCCGTCAGCGGACGCCTCAGGACAGCGCGACACACCTCCCGTCCTGAATTGCTGCAGGTGAGGAGGAGGAGAGGAGCAGCAGAGGAGCAGCAGAGCAGAGGAGCAGAGGAGGAGCAGCGGAGCAGCGGAGGAGGAGCATGAGCGATGCGAAGGCCGGTCGGCACGACGGATGCCGCGAGCCTCCGCCCGCGGCATCCGTCGCCCCCTGCCCGTCTGCGACGTCGCTGGGCCTACCCCTTCGTGGAGCCGGCCAGGAGGCCGCGCACGAAGTAACGCTGTAGGCCGAAGAACACACCAAGCGGGATGATGATCGAGATGAACGCGGCGGCCGTCAGCCGCTGCCAGTCTTGACCTCTCGTGCCGACCATCTCCGCCAATCGCTGGGTGAGTGGTGCGACGTCTTGCGTGCCGCCCGAGAAGATCAGGGCGACAAGCAGGTCGTTCCACACCCAGATGAACTGGAAGATCGCGAACGATGCGAGCGCCGGGGTCGCGAGCGGCAGCACGATGCGGAAGAAGATCTGCCCGTGGGTCGCGCCGTCGACCCGCGCCGCCTCGATGACGTCGGACGGGATCTCGGAGATGAAGTTGTGCAGCAGGAAGATCGCGAGCGGCAGGGCGAACATCGAGTGCGCCAGCCACAACGGCAGGTAGTTCTGCTCGGGGATGATCGGCACGACGTCGTGCAGCCACGCCTGCATCGGACGAAGCCAGGTCGAGAAGATCTGCAGCAGCGGCACGAGCGCCATCTGCAGCGGGATGATCTGCAGCGCGAACACGAAGATGAAGAGCCAGTTCACCCACTTGAACCTGATCCAGGCGAAGGCATACGCCGCCATCGATGCGAACACGAGCGGAATCAACGTGGCGAGCAGCGCGATCGCGACCGAGTTGACGATGTACGCGCCGAGCTGCGGAGACGACGATGACGTCGAGAGGAGCACGTCGGCGTAGTTGTCGAGCGTGAAGCCCGGGTTCTGGAAGATCGTCCACCAGCCGGTGGTGCGAATGAGTTCAGCCGGCCGGAACGACGAGACGAGCAGCCCGAAGGTCGGGATCGTCCAGACCACCGCGATGATGAGCGCGATGATCGTCGCCGTACGGGAGGTCAACCGCTTCTTGACCCGTGCGGTCTTGGTGCCGTACTCCGCCACCTCCGCGGACTCGATCGAGCCGAGCCTCTGGCCGGTCGGGAGGTCGGCGGGGGCGACGCTGCTCATCGGATCTCCCTCTGCTTGCGAAGCACATTGACGTTGTAGATGACGATCGGGAGCACCAGCACGAACAGGATCAGCGCGAGCGCCGAACCTCGACCCACTTCACTCGCGCGGAACGCCTGGGTGTACATCTCGTTCGCGATGACGCTCGTGTTGAAGTTTCCGGCGGTCATCGTGCGGACGATGTCGAAGACCTTCAGCGTGGCGATCGAGATCGTCGTGAGCACCACGACGAGCGCGCCCCGGATGCCCGGCACCGTCACGTTCAAGAAACGCTGCCAGCCGTTCGTGCCGTCGAGTTGTGCCGCCTCGATCTGCTCGGTCGGAACGCCCTTGATAGCCGCGCTGAGGAGCACCATGGCGAACCCGGTCTGGATCCAGATCATGACGACGATCAGCAGGATCGTGTTGATCGGGTCGGACTGCAACCACTGCACCGGTTCGCCACCGAAGGCGGTCACGATCGCATTCAGCAGGCCGATCTGCTCACGATCGCCCCCGCGGTATTCGTAGACGAAGCGCCAGATGACCCCCGCGCCGACGAAGGAGATCGCGATCGGCATGAACAGGATGACCTTGTAATAGCGCTCACCCCGCGATTTGTCGATGAATACGGCGTACGCGAGGCCGACGGCCGTCGAGATCGTCGGCACGAGCGCCACCCAGATGATCGTATTGATCAGCGTGCGGATGGCCGCGGGCTGCGTGAAGGTCCAGACGAAGTTGTCGAAGGTCCAGTCGCCGCTCGAATCCTGGAACGCCAAGAGGCTCGTGCGGATCGCCGGATACACCAGCCCGACCACGATGAAGAGCATCGCCGGCAGCAGGAACAACACGAGCTGCCAGTAGTCGCGGCCCTTCTTCGGGGCCTTGTCGATGAAGAAGATGAGGAGACCGACCACCGCGGCGAATATTGCGAGACCCATCACCACCTGGAGGAGCTTGCCGAGCAGATCGGCCGTGGTCATGGTGCCTCCCATGTTCTTCGTTGAAATCGGAGTCGATCGTGAAGTCGGGTAACGAGGGGCGGGGTTGAAAGCCCCGCCCCTCGATCATGCCGGTATCGGCGTGAGTTGCGCCAGCTAGCTCGCGGGCCAGCTCGACTCGATGGTGTCGAGCACCTGTGCGGTGTCTTCACCCGTGACCCATGCGACGATGCCCTTCCAGAAGGAGTCGGCACCCACGGCGCCGGGCATCAGGTCGGAACCGTCGAATCGGAACGTCGTCTCGGGATCTTGGAGGATCTCGATCGACTGCGTCAGCAGCTCGCTCGACGCGACCTGGGGGTCGAGCCCCTTGTTCGCGCTGATCACGCCGCCGAGACTCACCCGGTTGTTGGCCCAAGTGTCGCTCGAGAGGTACGTGCGGAACGCCTCGACCTCTTCGGCGTCGCGGAACGCCACCGGGAACTCGCCGCCGCCGGTGACCGCTTGCGGGTCGTCGGCGTTGACCGGGGGAAGCAGGAACGCGAACACGTCGCCGTCGGACGCGACCGTCACGTCGTCGCCTCCCTCGGGGTTCCAGAAGGTCTCGTAGAACGACGCCTGGTGGTGCAGCGAGCACTCCCCGTCGAGGATCGGCAGTCCGGCGGTCTGGAACGCTTCGCTGACCTGTGTCGACACGTTGCCGATGCCGCCGTTGACCATGTCTTCGTTCTTCAGGTACGCTCCGACCGCGTCGAACGCCTCAGCGACCTGCGGGTCGTTGAACGGGATGCCGTGCGTGACCCACTGGTCGTACACGTCGGCGCCGTGCAGGCGCAGCATGTAGTCCTCGATCCAGTCGGTGCCCGGCCAGCCGGTGGCGTCGCCCGACTCGAGGCCGACGCACCACGGCTTGTGGTCGCCCTCAGCCGCGATCGTCTCGGAGAGATCGGTCAGCTCGTCGAGGGTCTTGGGGATCTCGTACCCCTTCTCCTCGAACTCGGCCGGCGAGTACCACACGTAGCCCTTGATGCTGGCCATGAGCGGTGCGGCGTAGAAGGTGTCTTCAAAGCTGCCGTACTGCTTCCAGTCTTCGGACCACCATTCGTCGACGTTGTCTTCGACGGTCTGGGATGCCGGGATCAGCCAACCACCGGCAGCGAGACGCGCGAGCAGGCCCGGCTGGGGAACGATGCCCACGTCGGGGGCGTTGCCGCCCTCGGCGAGCACGGCGATCTGCGCCTCGAACTCGCTGGAGCCCTGGTAATCGACCTCGATACCCGTGCAGGACTCGAAGTCGGCCCACGACTCATTGAGGCGATCCGCCTCGAGGTCGAGGATCGTACCGGCGACCGTGACCGTGGCATCTTCGAACGTGCCGTACGCCTCGTAAGGGCCGCAATCGACGTCGGCGGAACCCTCGTCCGCGATGTCACCCGTACAGCCCGTCAGGGCGAGGCCGACCGCTGCGGCCGCCACCACGGGGGCCATCCAACGGCGATGCCGTCTGATTCTCATGTCATCTCCTCGTTGAGTGAGTGTGGTGCAGGGGAAGCCGGGAACCGGTTCCAGCCTCCACGCTAGGTCACCCGCCGCCCTCCTCACAAGTCATCGAAGGTCACGGTTCGGCTACTGACGACCGAACGCCGTCGAAACTGGAAGAGAGCGCTCCCAACGCGCCCCGCGACGTTCGTTCACCGGTGTCGGCGCTATCGGGAAACGGTTCCACATTCGCTCCTTCGAGCAGTACACTCTGCAGCGGAGCAGCCCGAGGAGGGGAGGCACGGATGCCAGTGATCGGCGACGTGGCGCGCCTCGCCGGCGTCTCCAAGGCGACGGCGTCACGGGCCCTCAGCGGCCGCGGCTACGTGGCCGACGACACTCGTCGTCGCGTCGAGGCGGCCGCGGGCAAGATCGGATACATCGTCTCTCCCGACGCGGCCAGCCTCGTCACCGGGCGCACGAAGAACGTCGGCGTCGTCATCCCGTTCGTCAACCGGTGGTTCTTCGGCGAGGTGCTCGAGGGCATCGAGCGCGCGCTGCTCGCCGCCGGCTATGACCTCACCCTCTACAACGTCGCCGCCACCGGTCCCGAGCGCGATCGCGTCTTCGACTTCTTCCTCGCCCGCAAACGGGTCGATGCCGTGATCGCCGTGGGGGTCGACCTCGACGAGCGCGAGGCGTCGTCGCTCGACCGGCGCGAGAAGCCCCTGGCCTGCCTCGGCGGCAGTGGCGGAGCGGCAGCGCGACTCTCGGTCGACGACCGCGCAGTCGGCATGCTCGCCACCGAGCACCTGCTGCACCTGGGACACACCCGCATCGCACACCTGGCCGGTAGCGGCTCCATCGATCGCCCTTCGAGCGTGCAGGGCCTTCGGCGGCACGGATACCTCGAGGCGATGACCGCTGCGGGCCTGACGCCGTCGGCGGGCGATGTCGTCGAGACCGAGATGAGCATGCCGGGCGGCTACCGCGCCGCCCTGCAGTTGCTCGGACATCCCGGGCGTCGCCCGACAGCGCTCTTCGCGGCATCCGACGAGGTGGCCTTCGGTGCCATGCGCGCCGCCGAACGACTCGGCATCGATGTGCCTCGAGATCTCTCGATCGTCGGCGTCGACGGACACGAGTACGCCGAGATGTTCGACCTGACGACCATCGAGCAGCACCCCGGCGAGCAGGGCCGATCGGTCGTCGACGTCGTGCTCCGGCTGCTCGGCGACAGCACCGTGGCCGACCCGCTACCCGATTCCGGTGCTCCGATGCCGACCCGACTCGTCGTGCGGGCGAGCTCGACAGCGGCCCCGCGCTGAGCCGACGCAGCCGCGCAGCCGCGCAGCTCAGGCGGCCGCGCAGCCGCGCAGCTCAGGCGGCGTCGCCGAGGCCGATCGCCTCCGCCTCGCCCGTCGGAGTCTCGGCGACACCGTCCGCGGCCGCGAGCTTCGAGCGGCCGATCACGACGATCGCCGCGGCGATGAGCACCGCGATCGCGCCCGCGATGAACGGGCTCGACGGCGACACCGTGTCGGCGAGCAGGGTTGCGGCGGGCGGGGCGACCGCGCCGCCGAGGAAGCGCACGCCCGAGTAGGCGCTCGACGCGACCGAGCGGGGCAAGTCGGTCGCATCCATCACGCATTCGGTGAGCACGGTGTTCAGCACGCCGAGCAGGAGTCCGCCGATCACGACGCACACCACGACCCCGACGACGGAGTCGATGAAGATCGCGAGGGCGACGAGATCGAGCGCGAGCAGCGGCAGCACGAGCCAGAGCACCCGGGTGCGGCGCATGCGCGCAGTGAGCAGCGGCGCGACCCAGACCGAGGTCACGGCGACCGCGAGCCCCCATCCGAAGAACACGAAACCGAGGGCGATGGCGCTGTCGATGCCGAGCGGCACGAGTGCGAACGGCGTGTAGGCGAGCAGCACGAAGAAGCCGATGTTATAGAACAGGGCCGCCGCCGCGAGGATTCCGAGCGCGGGACGGGCGAGCGCGCGGAACGGTGCCGAGAGCTTCGTCGGGGCGGGCTTGTCGACCCCGTTCGTGCGCAGCAGCGTGATGATCGCGACGAACCCGACCGCCATGAGCGCCGCGGTGCCGAAGAACGGGCCGCGCCAGCTCCACGAGCCGAGAACTCCGCCGACGAGCGGCCCGATCGCGAGGCCGAGGCCGAGGGCCGCCTCGTAGAGGATGATCGCCGAGCTGCTGCCGCCTGCAGCTGCACCGACGATCGTCGCGAGCGCGGTCGAGATGAAGAGCGCATTGCCGAGCCCCCAACCGGCGCGGAAGCCGATGATCGACTCGACATCGCCCGAGAGGCCGGCGAGCGTGGCGAACACGACGATCACGCCGAGCCCGATGAGCAGGGTGCGCTTGGCACCGATGCGACTCGAGAGCCAGCTCGTGAAGAACATCGCGATGCCCGTGATCACGAGGTAGCTCGTGAAGAGCAGCTCGGTCTCGGTGGGCGTCGCCTGCAGGTCGGCGGCGATCGCGGGAAGGATCGGATCGACGAGGCCGATGCCCATGAACGCGACGACGCAGGCGAACGCGACGGCCCAGACTGCCCTGGGCTGCTTCAGAATCGAGGCTCCGGATGCCCCGTACCCGGTGGCCATCGACGGTGCGGATGCCTCGTGGCCTGCCTGAACGGGCACGGCGCTGGTGTCGACGCTCACGCGACGACCCCGGTGCTCGCGGCATCGCGCGCGCGCTCGAGTCGCGTGCGCACGATCTCGACGGCGGCGGCGAGCGTGTCGACTTCGCCCGGGTCGAGGTCGGCGAAGGTGGGTGCGAGCGCGTCGACCAATGCACCGCGCCACGCGTCGAGGGCAGCGAGGCCGTGCGGATCGGCCGAGATGAGCCAGGCGCGGGCGTCGCTCGTGTCGGCGATGCGGCGGATCCAGCCGCGCTCGTCGAGGGTGTGCACGAGTTTCGTCATGGTGGGCTGGCTGACCCGGCTGACTCGGGCGAGTTCGCCCAGCCGCATCGGACCGAGATCGCGGAGCACGCTGAGGGTGCGCCAGACGGCGGGTGATTCGGTGCTGCCGGTGACGGTCGCGGCGAGGCGGGTGAGCCGGTGGTTCACGGAGACGAGATCTCCGATGACCGTAGGGAGGTCGGGCTGCGTCATAGCTCAAGTATACATAGCCGGTCTATATAAATTGGTGAGAAAGCCCTTTCTCAACAATTAGGTGATTTCGGCACAGATTCTCGGAAAACGCTTGCGGGGTGCCGAACTCATGGGGTAGAAACGTCTCCAGCACCTGAGATAGCGCTTTCTCAGACGGTGATCAACGACGATGACTGGAGACCGACGTGGCACCACCCACCGCAAGAGCGGCCCGCTCGCAGCGGCGCCGGCGAGGCCCGCGATGAGCGCCCTCGGCGAGCTGCGCCGCATCAAAGGGGGCGCCGCAGCACCCCAACGCAAGCAGAATCGCGCCGCGTACCTGTTCCTCGCACCCTGGTTCCTCGGGCTCGCCCTCGTCACGGTCGGGCCGATGGTCGCCTCGCTCGTGCTCTCGTTCACCCGCTACAACCTGTTGAGCCCGCCGAAGTTCAACGGTCTCGACAACTTCGCCCGCATGCTCGAAGACGAGCGACTCCACACCTCGCTCTGGGTCACCTTCCAGTACGTCTTCATCTCGGTGCCCCTGCAGCTCGGCCTCGCGCTCGTGCTCGCCATCGCCCTCGACCGTGGCCTGCGCGGTCTCGCGTTCTACCGCTCCGCGTTCTACCTACCGTCGCTGCTCGGCGCGAGCGTGGCGATCGCGATGCTGTGGCGCCAGCTGTTCGGCGTCGACGGGCTCATCAACCAGGTGCTCGGCTTCTTCGGCATCGAGGGGCAGGGCTGGATCTCCAACCCCGATACGGCGCTCGGCACCCTCATGATTTTGAACGTCTGGACCTTCGGTTCGCCCATGGTGATCTTCCTCGCGGGGCTCCGTCAGATCCCGGCGATGTACTACGAGGCGGCCTCCGTCGACGGGGCCACGAAGTGGCAGCAGTTCTGGCGCATCACGTTGCCGATGCTCACGCCGATCATCTTCTTCAACCTCATCCTGCAGATCATCGGCGCATTCCAGTCGTTCACCCAGGCGTTCATCGTCTCGGGCGGCACCGGCGGCCCGGTCGACTCGACGCTCTTCTACACGCTCTACCTGTATCAACGCGGCTTCGCGAACCTCGACATGGGCTACGCCTCGGCGATGGCCTGGCTCCTGCTCGTGATCATCGCCGCATTCACCGCCCTGAACTTCTGGGCCTCCAAGTATTGGGTGTTCTACGATGACCAGGATTGACGACCCCGTGACCCGCGAGCCCCTCACCGAGTCGGTCGTGACCGGAGCAGGCGACGATCAGGTCCGCAACGCACGCCGCACGCGGCATCCGCTTCGAAAGCCCGTCTCGAGCCTGATTCGGCACGCCATCCTCGTCGTGAGCGCAGCGCTGATGCTGTACCCGGTGATCTGGATGGTCGTCAGCTCGTTGCGCCCGAACGAGCTCATCTTCCGCGAACCCGGCATCGTGCTCGACAGCTTCGAAGTCGCGAACTACGTCGACGGCTGGAACGCCCTCTCGTACCCGTTCAACGTCTACCTGCTGAACTCGGGCCTCGTCGTGCTCGGCTGCATCGTCGGCAACCTCGTGTCGTGCTCGCTCGCCGCCTACGCGTTCGCCAGGCTCGAGTTCACGGGCAAGCGCTTCTGGTTCGCGATCATGCTGCTCAGCATCATGCTGCCGATCCACGTCATCATCGTGCCGCAGTACGTCATGTTCTCCTCACTCGGCTGGGTGAACACCTTCCTGCCGCTGATCGTGCCGAAGCTGCTCGCGACCGACGCGTTCTTCATCTTCCTGATGGTGCAGTTCATCCGTGGCATCCCGCGCGAACTCGACGAGGCGGCCCGCATCGACGGTGCGGGGCATCCGCGCATCTTCCTGCAGGTGATCCTGCCGCTCATGGTGCCCGCGCTCGCGACCACGGCGATCTTCACCTTCATCTGGACGTGGAACGACTTCTTCAGCCAGCTGATCTACCTCACGAAGCCCGACCTCTACACGGTGCCGCTGGCGCTGAACGCGTTCCAAGACGCGCAGAGCGCCACCGACTACGGAGAGATGTTCGCAATGAGCGTCGTCTCGCTCATCCCCATCTTCCTCATCTTCCTCTTCGGCCAGCGATTCCTGCTCAAGGGCATCGCGACCACCGGAGGAAAGTGACCGGCCCCCGCCGGTCCCGGGAGCGCACCTTGCGGTCCCCGACCCGTTCCACCCCGAGCACCACTTCATCAGCAGGAAGGAAACACCATGCGAGGCACACTCCGACGCCGTCTCGGCGTCGCCTCGGCCCTGGGCGCAGCGACGATGCTCGCGCTCACGGCCTGCGCAAGCGGCGGCGAGGCCGCGGCCCCTGAGACGCTCGAGCTCTCCGACGAGCCCGTCACGCTCTCGTTCACCTGGTGGGGCAACGACACCCGCCACGCCATCACGGAGGAGCTCATCGCGGCCTTCGAGGAGGAGAACCCGAACATCACCATCGAGCCCCAGTACACCGACTGGGCGGGGTACTGGGACAAGCTCTCGACCACGGTTGCGGCGGGAGACACCCCCGACCTGATCCAGATGGACGAGAAGCAGCTCTCGACCTACGCCGCGAACGGTGTGCTGCTCGACCTCGGCACGCTCGCGACGAACCTCGACACCGGCGAGTTCCCCGAAGCGGTGCTCGGCACCGGCGCGCTCGACGGCACTCAGTACGGCATTCCCGTCGGCATCAACTCGTACACGATCATGGCCAACGCCGATCTGCTCGACCAGTACGGCATCGACCTGCCCGACGACAAGACGTGGACGTGGGACGACTTCCTCGAGATAGCGGAAGAAGTCTCGACCGCGAGCGGCGGCACCGTCGTCGGCTCGCAGTCGTGGGGCTTCGAAGACGGTGGCCTGAACAACTGGCTGCGTCAACAAGGCGGCTCGCTCTACTCGACCGACGGTGAAGTCGCCGCGACCGAGGAAGACCTCGCTTCGTGGTGGCAGCTTCTGCTCGACGCCACCGAGGCCGGCGCGACCCCCGACCCGGCAGCCACGATCGAGCGCGAATCGGGCGGACTCGCCGAGTCGTTCACCGCGACGAACCAGTCGGCGTTCGGCCCGTGGTGGTCGAACCAGGTGCAGGCGCTGCGAGACGCGAGCGGCCAAGACCTCGTCGCACTTCGCGTGCCGTCGACGTCGGATGCCCCTGAGGGCTGGCCGTACTACAAGCCCTCCATGTTCTGGTCGGCGTCGGCGAAGACCGAGCACCCCGCAGAGGTCGCACTCTTCCTCGACTACCTCGCCAACAGCGAGGATGCGGCCGATCTGCTGCTCGCCGAGCGCGGAGTGCCGGCGAACGAGGCGATCCGCGAGTACATCACCCCGAAGCTCGACGAGGTCAACCAGACGGTCGTCGGATTCCTCGACGACCTCGCTCCCGAGGTCGGCGACGCACCTCCGGCAACCCCGCCGGGCGGCGGCATGATCGAGACGATCATCGATCAGCACACCCAGTTGGTGCTCTTCGGCGAGCTGACTCCCGAAGAGGCCGCTGCGAGCTTCATCGAGGAGCTGCAGCAGGCCCTCGACGACGCCGCCATCTGATCCACCCCGAACGACGGTCCTCCCGGCCCGTCTCCGAGCGGCTGCCACGATTGCCTGCGTGGCAGCCGCTCAACTTCCGCCGACGCCGAGTCGGCGCGACGTTCCGCCCGCCCCGGCGTAGCGTCGGAATCAGCATTCATTCTCGATGGAGGTCCACGTGCAGAACCCGCCCCGGCAGGTCACGATCGCCCAGGTCGCCGAGTACGCCGGCGTCTCGCAGGCGTCGGTCTCACGGGTGCTGAACCGGATCCAGACGGTCGACCCGGCCATCTCTGCGAAGGTGCGCGACGCCGTCGAGAAACTCAACTACTCGCCGAGTCAGATGGCGCGGAATCTCGTGCGGGGCCGCAGCAACACGGTGGCGCTCGTCGTGCCCGATCTCGAGAACCCGATGTTCCAGGGTGTGCTGAAGGGACTCAGCCGCGAGGCCGCTCGCGATGGGTACCGGGTGCTCGTGGCCGACACCGCCGAGCGCGTCGCCGACGAGGAGGAGATCGCGATCGAGGCCCGATCGCGGTGCGACGCGCTCGTGCTGGTCTCGCCCCGCATGCCCGCCGAACGGCTCGAAGCGCTCCTCGCCCGTTCGGGGCCGATCGTCGTCGTGAACCGCCCGGTGGCGAGCGATCCCGCCGCCGAGCTCTCGGTCGACTACGAGCACGCGGTGCGCACGCTCGGCGAGCATCTCGTCGCGCTCGGCCATTCGCGCATCGCCTACCTTTCAGGACCGCCCCAGGCATACTCCGACGGGCTGCGCCGTCGAGGTCTCGCCGAGCTCGTCGCTCGGCACGACGGCCTCGACGTGCACGACGTCGCCGGCGGCTCGCAGGTCGAAGACGGCTATCGCGCGGCCGAGCATGTTCTCTCCTCGGGGTCGACCGCGGTCATCGCGTTCAACGACCTCGTCGCCCTCGGGCTCCTCGCCCGGCTGCGCGAACTCGGCGTCGACGTACCCGGCGAGATCTCGGTCACCGGCATCGACGACATCCCGCTCGCCCGCTTCGCGGCTCCGGCGCTCACGACCATGTCGGTGCCGCGAGTCGAGCTCGGTGCGCAGTCGTGGCGCCGACTCCGTGATGCCATGGCCGGCACGCCGGCGACGCATCCACTCTCCTATCGCGCCATCCTCGAAGCACGTGGCAGTACCGGCCCCGCCCCCGAAGCTGCAGGCTGGCTCTCCCCGGGCCGCCCCGTGCTGCGCGTCGGCGACCGGGTCGTCGCACGCTACGAAGAGGGCACGAGCATCGACTCGGTGCTCTCGCCGCGGCCGTTCCTGCACCCGGTCGAGACGCTCGCCGGGGTGCGGGTCACCGACAGCCATCCGACCGACCATCTGCACCACTTCGGCATCGGCGTGGCCCTGCCCGACGTGAACGGCACCTCGTACTGGGGCGGGCGCACCTACGTGCAGGACGTCGGGTCGATCATGCTCGAGAACCAGGGCAGGCAGCGGCGCGACGAGCTCTCCGTCGACGGCGACGCGCTCGTCGAGCGCCTCACGTGGATCGACGAACGAGACGTCGCCCAGCTCAGCGAGGTGCGCGTCCTCACGGGTCGCGCCCTCCGCATCGGCGAGCGCGAGGCCTGGACGCTCGGCTGGCGCACCACGCTCGCCGCGAACTTCGGCGCGCTCACCTTCGGCTCGCCCGCGACGAACGGCCGCGAGGGCGCCGGGTACGGCGGCGTGTTCTGGCGTTTCCCCAAGTGGGATGCCACGGTCATCACCCGCGACGGCGTCGGCGAAGCGGTCGCCCACGGTTCGACCTCGCCGTGGCTCGCGGTCGCCGACGCCGAACGGCGCGTGACCGTGCTGCTCGCCCAGCCCGGTGAACGCGCTCCGTTGCCGTGGTTCGCCAGGGTGGGCGAGTACCTCGGCATCGGCCCGGCCGTCGCCTGGGACGCACTCGTCGAGGTGCCCGAGGGCGGCACGCTCGAACTCGGGCTCGACGCGCTGCTGATCGACCGAGCCGTCACCGACCCCGACGAACTCGAGCGGCTCGCCGCCGTGCTCGGCGCGAACGCCAATGCCGTCGTCGAAGGCATCGACGTGCGCCCGGCGCTCGCGAACCCCGAGCCACGCGCATGAGCGTGACCGTGCCGCGCATCGGCATCGCGGGGGTGCACGGGCACGGAGCGAGCCATGTGGCGGCGGCGCGAGCCCTCGAAATCGACGGTAGAGCCCGGCTCGTGGCGCTCGCCGATCACCGGCCGCCGACGCTCGAGCACGCGGGCCCCTCAGGCGCCGCCGACGTCGCGGTCTTCGCCGACGCGAGCGAGATGATCGCGAACGCCGACCTCGACATCGTCGTGCTCTCCACCCCGATGCACACCCACCTGCCGCTCGCGCTCGAGGCGCTCGGCTCCGGTGCGCACGTGCTGCTCGAGAAGCCGCCCACTCCGACCCTCGACGACTTCCACCGACTTCTCGAGGCAGCGGATGCCTCCGGGCGGGCCGTGCAGCTCGGTTTCCAGAGTCTCGCCTCCGAAGCGGTGCCGGCGATGCGCGAGCTCGTCGAGGGCGGGGCGATCGGCGAGCCGTTGCGGTTCGGTGCGCTCGGCACGTGGGTGCGGTCCGTCGACTACTGGCGTCGGGCGCCGTGGGCGGGTCGGCGCACGCTCGACGGTGTTCCCGTGGTCGACGGTGTCGTGACGAACCCGCTCGCCCATGCCGTCGCGACGGGGCTCGCTGTCGCCGGGGCTCTTTTCGAGGCCGACGTCGCGAACGTCGAGCTCGACCTGTACCGGGCCAACGACATCGAAGCCGACGACACCTCGTCGCTCGTTGTCGATCTCATCGGCGGCCGCCGGCTGGCGAGTGCGCTCAGCCTCACCGCGTCCCGGCGAAGTGAGCCGAGCATCATCGTCGAGGGCACCCGTGGCCGGCTCGTGCTCTGGTACACCCTCGACATCGTGCAGCTCATGCGACCGGGCGCCGCCATTCCGACAACGACCGCGTATGCGCGGCGCGGGCTGCTGGCGAACCTCCTCGACCACGTCGTCGACGGCACACCACTGCTCGTGCCTGCGGTGTCGACGGGCGCATTCATGCGGGTGTTGGAGGCGGTGCGCACGGGGCCGCCGGCGACGCCGATCGATGCCCGCCACTTCGATCGCCGCGTCGATGATGACGGCGAGCACCTCGTCGTGCACGACCTCGAGCAGTTGAGCGAACGCGTCGTGACCGAAGGCCGGACGTTCGCCGAAGTCGGGGCGCCTTGGGCGAACGGCGGCTCCTGAGACGGCGCCGCCACCTGACGCCGGATCAGCCTGTCGTCGCGCGAACGGCGAACGGCTCGAGTACGAGTGCGGCGAACCGCTCGCCGATGTGGCGCTGGGAGTCGGCCCCAGGGTGCAGGTTGTCGGGCAGCGGCATCTCGGCGGCATCCGCCTCGCCATAGAGTTCGAGCCCGTCGAAGTAGTGCAGGTTCGGGTCGGTCCCAGCACGTCGCGTGACGATGTCCTGAAGCTCGGCGCGGATCGCGGCGAGCGAGAGCTTGCCTTGCGCGACCTCCTCGAGGGTGCCGCCCGCGATCGACCATTCGTACGCCTTCGTCGGATCCTGCATGGTCGGCCCGGCTGCGTGCTCGACCGGTGCGCACCAGATCGGCGAGATGACCACGATCGGGGTCTCAAGATGCCCGTCGCGGATCGTGTCGAGGAAGCCGTGCACCGCGGGGCGGAACGCCCGCATGCGCATGACGTCGCCGTTCACGAGGTTGATGCCGATCTTCAGGCTGATGAGGTCGGCCGAAGCGTCGCGCATGGTGCGCGCCGTGAAGGGGTCGAGCATCGCGTTGCCCGAGAAGGCCACGCTCGTGAGGTCGACCCCGGTGCGCAATGCCGCGACCACCGGCCACGTACCGGTCGTGGTGTCGGCGCGGTAGCCATGGCTGATCGAGCTGCCGTGGTGCAGCCAGCGCAGCCGACGAGTGGGCACGGGTCGCGAGACCTGGGCATCCGCTCGCAACGCAAGCACCTCCACCTCGTCGGTGAACGGCAGCCAGAGTTCGAGTTCGCGCTCGGCCGCGCCGCCGGCGGCTGCGCCTGCGAGCTCGATGCGCACCGTCGCCGCCGGCCCGCCGACGACGTATCCGAGCGGCCGCTCGAACGAGAACACGTACCGTGAACCGGCCACGGCCGAAGCCCGCGCCACCAGCATGCCGTCCGAAGTCACGTCGTAGTGGCTCGGCGGCAGAGCGACCGTCTCGTCGGCAGCCATGCGGGTCGCGCGCACATCGAGTTCGAGCACGGATGCCGCGGTGCGGATCGCGAGGCGGATGCCCGCACTCTCCGCCGTGGTCTGCACCATGAATGGGTCGGGAATCTGCTCCCGCGCCCACGCCGGAAGCCGCCTGGGCAACAGCCCGCCGTCGGTTCGCTCGACCGTGATGGCGCCGCGGATCTCGACTTGGTCGAGTGAGACGTCGTGCAGGCGACCCTCGTTCATCTCGTTCATCGCGTGCTCATCGCGGACGAGTCGCGCCGGCGACCCCGACAACCTCGACCACTTCACCGCTCGCGTGCACGTCGATGAGCCGGTCGCCGACCCTGAGACCGCGCAGCACCGCCTTGGGGTCGAGTGCCCCGACGCATCCGCTCACCGTGCCCAGGCCGTTGACCGACGGGTCGACGCCGAAAAGGGACTCGATCACGAGCGCGACGTACGCGCCGGCCGACGAGCAGGCCCAGTCGATGATGTACGGCAGCTGCGGCGGTGCCTTGCGTGCACCGCCGTTGATCGTCGGCTGCGCCTCCTCTTGGAAGTGCGCCTGCGCGGGCGGCCCCTGGTTCGTCGAGCGGGCGAGGCCCGGCAGCCAGTCGAGGGCGCGCTGCGGTTCGCCGAGGGCGACGAGCGACCGCGCGGCATCCGCGGGCCAGGCCGGGTAGGCACCGTTCCACTGGTGGTCGGGCCGCACGCTGTAGCTCGCATCGGCATCCCACGGGGAGAGCGACCGCAGCCACGACGGAGTCTGCAACTCGCGTTCGAAGAACGAGACCATCTCGCGCCGGGTGGTCTCGTCGAGGTCGCCCGCGATCGTCGTACCGACGATGTTGAAGTCGTAGCAGTGGCGCACCGGCAGCCTCGAGCCGTCGGGCTGCTGCGCCGCGAAGAAGCCCTGCCCCGGCAAGTACAGGTCGACGACGGACGCCACGAGCGCATCCGCCTCGGCGAGCAGCTCGGCGGCGCCCGTCGCGTCGCCGCGCGCCTCGAGGATCACCGCCGTCGTGCGCAGGTTCCACACGTTGGCCGCGTTGAAGCTCGCGACCTCGTGCGTGTACGAGCTGACGCACTCGAGCAGGTTGTCGATTTCGCCGTAGTCGGCGAGGGGCGAGTCGCCGCGGAGTTGCTGCCACGCGAGCGACCAGTACCGCAAGTGGTCGACGACCGGCTGCCCCTCCCCCGGCGTCTCGTCGAGGTAACCGGCATCGCCGGTGTAGCGCACGTAGTCGTTGACGAGCCGGGTCATCGCGTAGTCGTTCACCGAGTACCAGCGCCCGACGGGCCCGCCGGTCAGCGATGAGGTGCCGAAGTGCGAGTGCGTGTCGCTCGTGATCCAATGGCTGAGCTGCCGCTTCATCGACTCGGGGTCGAGCAGCGCGTGCGTGATCGAGCTCAAGCTGTAGTCCCAGATGAACGTCGTCGTCGCCCAGTAGTTCGGCATGAGCGTGTCGTAGCTGCGGCCGAGCACGTTGCCGGCGAAGTCGCGACGGAACCAGATGACCCCGAGTACACCCCACCAATAGAGCTTGCGCAGCGGCTCAGACGAGGTCTCGAGCACTGGCAGGTGGCCCGAGAATTCGACGTTGCCAGGCGTGAAGGCCGCCTCGAGCTGCGTGTTCCAGAATTGCTCGGATGCCGCCACGACGCCCGGCACGTCGGCCGCCGTCGCGTCGAACGCGGCGAGCGCGGCCTCCCGAGTCGTCGCGATCGCGTGCACGTACCCGAACCGGCCAGTCTCCCCTGGGGCGAGTTCGAGCACGACCGTCACGTCGCCGCCCCGCCCGGTGCCGCCGATTCCGACCTCGTACTCGTCGAGCGTCTCAGCGACCCCGCTCCGTCGCACGGATGCCTCGGCGTCGACGCCCTGCACGCTCCACGCATCGCCCGCATCGTTCGAGAACACGAGGCGCGAGACATCCGTCTCGACCGCATTGCGCTCGCTCGGCGTCTCGGCGTCGAGCCAGGCGTCGGCCGCGCGAGTGACCCGCGCGGCGAGCGTGAGCATCACCTGCAGCGAGCGGTGCGCCGTACCCGTGTTCGTGATGCGCACGTCGATCGCCAGCGCGGTCTGCTCGGGCGCGCACACCGTGACGGTCTCGAGTTCGAGCCCCGGCAGGCTCGCCCGCCGCACGACCCGATCTGCGCGCCATTCGTGCGTGACCGGGGCGCCGTACGACTCGAAGATGCGCCCGTCGACGAAGAGCACCGCCGTCTTCGCGAGGCCCTGCGACACCGGCGGGTACGTCGTCGCGCTCACCGCGGTGAGATCGTGATCGACGCGCACCGTGCCGAGGAAGTTCGTCAAGCCCGACGGCGCGATCATGTCGTCGTAATGGTGCGTGACGGGGTCGGCCGCGAGGTCGACAACCGTGGGAATGAGGGACATCCGGTCTCCTAGTACTGCCCGAGCGCGAGGCCGCGGGCGAAGAACTTCTGGGTCAAGAGGAACAGCACGACCGTCGGCAGCGAGACGAGGACGCCCGCCGCGAGCACCGTCGACAACTGGGCGCCGCCGTAGGTGCTCTGCATGCCCGCGAGAGTCGTGACGATCGGCCGCACGTTGTCGGACTGGCTGAGCGTCAAGCCGAGCAGCAGGTCGTTCCAGACGAAGGTGGCCTGCAGGATGAAGATCGCGACGAGCGCGCTCGAGGCCATCGGCAGGTAGAGGCGAGTGAAGATCCGCCACGTCGTCGCACCGTCGAGCACGGCCGCCTCGAATACGTTGTGCGCGACGCCTGTGAAGAAGTTGCGCATCACGAACGCCGAGAACGGAATCGAGATCGCGGTGTAGACGAGGATCATGCCGAACTGCGTGTCGAATAGACCGACCCGCGAGTAGCCGTCGAAGAGCGGCAGCAGCACCATCTGCAGCGGGAACACCGTGCCGCCGAAGATCACGACGAACCAGGCGAACCCGTGCTTCAGGCGCAGCGCGACGATCGCGAACCCTGCGGCGGCGCCCACGAGCACGGCGATCGCCGGCGACACGAGCGCGTAGAGCAGGGTGCTCAGCACGCTATCGCCGAGGCCCGAGAGCTGCAGCGCCTCGGCGATGTTGCCGAAGAGCGAGAAATCGGTCGGAATCCACGACTCGGTCGTGGTGAACGTGAGGGGCGACTTCGCCGCGTTGACGAGCAGCAGGTAGACCGGCAGCAGCCAGATCACGCCGAAGACGATAAGCACGGTGGTGCGGAGGATTCTCGACATGGCTAGAACTCGTGTTTCTTCGAGAGCTGCTCGCGCAGGTACAGGATGGCGGCGATCATCGTGACGATCGTCAGAAACACGGCGATCGCCGAACCGAGACCGTAGTCGCTGTTCACGAAGGTCTCCTTGTACATCGTGAGCGCGAGGGTCTCCGATGCACGGCCTGGACCGCCCTTCGTCATGCCCAGCACGAGGTCGAAGGTCTTCAGGCTCGCAACGATCGAGAGTCCCACCACGACCGCGGTGAGCGGGCGCAGCATCGGCCAGAGGATGCTGCCGAACAGGCGCACGCCGGTCGCACCGTCGACGCGGGCGGCCTCGAGCGGCTCCTTCGGAATCGAGTTGAGGCCGATCGTGAAGAGCAGCGCGTTCACACCCACGCCTTGCCACGACGCAGCGATGATCATGACCACGGTGTTGAGTGGCGCGTCGACGAGCCACCGCGGGGTGTCGGTGATGCCGAACGCGCCGAGTGCCTGATCGAGCGCGCCGTTGCTCGAGAGGATGAACGACCAGATGAGGCCGACGCCGATGCCCGAGAGCGCGTACGGAATGAGGAACGGCACCCGCAGCCAAACGCCGCCCGGCAGGTTCCAGGTGAGGAGCGCGAGCGCGAGGCCGATGCCGACCGGGATGAGCAGCGTGCCGACGACCCAGAGCAGGGTGTTCAGCAGCGAACCGATGAAGCCCGGGTCCTCGAACATCTCGGCGAAGTTGCCGAAGCCGATCCAGTCGGGATCGCCGAGGCCGTTGTACTCGGTGAAGCTGAGGAACGTCGTCCAGAGCAGGGGCAGGTAGAGGAGGACGGCGACCAGGATCACGCCCGGGGCGATGAAGCCCCGGGCGGACCACTGGTACTGCGAACCGCGAGACGCCATACGCCGTTACTCCTGGTCGGCCCAGTACGTGTCGGCCTCGGCCTGGATGATCGCGAGGAACGGCAGCGGGTCGCCGGGGTTGGCGATGAAGGCGCCGAATTGCTCGAGTGCGACCGTGAGGATCGGCGTGGGCGTTGCCTCGAAGTAGCGGTCGTAGACGAGGTAGTCGTCGCTGGCGACCGTGGTGCCGAGCTCATCGAGCATCGGGTCGGCGACCGTCGCCTTCGGATTGAAGGCCACATCACCGCGTGCCTCGCTCCATGCGGTCTGCGCCTCATCCGACATCCACCATTCGGAGTATGCGAGGCCGAGCGCCTTCTGCGAGGAGTTCTCGGCCACGCAGAGCGGTCCGGATTCGACCGCGACCGGGGTGCGCTCGAGGTCGGGGTTCGTCTTCGGGATCACGAACATGTCGTAGTCCTCGCCCGAGACCATGCCGGCCCCGTCGAGGGATCCGTTGAAGAACGAGCCGAAGTTGATCATGGCGTAGTCGCCCTGCTTGAGCCCGACGGCGGGGTCGACCGTACTGCCCGCATCGCTGAACCAGCCGGCCTCCTGCTGCTCGAGCCAGAGGTTCATGATGTCGACGATCTCGGGGTCGGTGTACTTGACCTCGCCCGTGGAGAGACCCTCGTAGAGTTCGGGATCGGTGCCCGCGACCATCTGCTGGAACCACTGGAAGGTGAAGAGCGTCGACGTCTGGTAGTACGGCGTGATGCCGGCCGAGGTCAGCTTCTCGGCCGCGGCGTCGAGTTCCTCCCAGGTCGCCGGCACCTCGATGCCTTGCTCCTCGAAGATCTTCGTGTTGTAGTACATGACCCAGTAGGCGATATTCATCGGCACGCAGTACTGCTTGCCGTCGACCGTGTACGTCTCGCGCAGGTCTTCGGTGACCCAGCCCTCGTCGACCGCGTTCGACCAGATGTCGGTCGTCTCGGCGATGAGGCCTTCGTCGACGAGCTCGGTGAGCGAGCTGCCGGTCTGCCAGGTGAAGAGCCCGGGGCTCTTCGAGGTGCGAAACGACTGCTTGATGAAGGCGTCGTACTGATCGGCATCCGAGTAGCCGGTCGTGTTGAGCGAGATGTCGACGGATGCCTCGCTGGCCCCGTTGAGCTCGTCGAAGTCGGGCTCCCACGCAGCCTTGTTGGTGTAGAAGTCGAGCGTGCCGGTCGTCTCGCCGGTATCGGCCGCGCCGCCCGAGCATGCGGTGAGCAGCATCGCGGATGCGGCCAGTGCGGCCGCTCCGACCGCGATTTTCATTCGTCGTGAATTCACTGGAACTCCCTTGTTCGGTATCGTTACCAACCGCTTCGCCAAAGTATCAACTTTGGCCCAGTCGCCGCAAGACAACGGTTCGTGGTGTGGTGCTGTGCGAATCGAAAGTGCAAGCCCGCGCGGCACCGAGAGCGCACGCTCATCGGGGTCACGAATCTCGGCCGGAAGGAAGCGGACCAGAGCTGCTACGCTCCGCTATTGGTAACGTTAACACGGATTCGGTTGTTCTGCACCCGATCCCCAGATCCGGCGACGACGCCGGGAGGGAGCCCCACCATGCTTCGACGAACCACCCCGCGCGAGGGTCGGCTCGGGCTGATCGCCGCGGCGGGAGCCATCGTGCTCGCCGCCACCGCGGCGCCGCTCACCGCGACCGCCGCCAACGGGTGCGCCCGCATTTCAGCCTCCGTGAACGAGGAACTGCGCGACCGCTTCGGCGACTACGGTGACACCGCCGGGCGCTGGACCGGCGCCGACTCGGCGTACAGCGTGCCGCTGCCCGATGGCAGCATCGCGTGGATCTACTCCGACACCTTCCTCGGCGAGGTCGACAACGATCACGGGCGTCCGCTCGACTCCACGTTCGTGCACAACTCGATCATCGTCGACGACGATGGCGAGCTGACGACGTACACGGGCGGCACCGAGGCGGCACCCACCTCCCTCGTGCACGTCGAGGGCGGCGAGGAGACGCAGAACTGGTACTGGTTCGGCGACGCAACCGTCGCGGGCGATCAGCTGGAGGTCATGCTGCTCGAGTTCGAGCGCACTGGCGACGGCATCTGGGACTTCCGGTTCGCGAACAGCGCCGTCGCGAGCTTCGACCTCGACGGCATGCAGCTCGTCGCGGTCGACGACGTGCCATCGGCCGGCGTGCAGTGGGGTTCGGCGATCTACGAGAACCCCGACGACGGCTACACCTACGTCTACGGTGTCGAAGACCTCCAGGCGCAGAAGTTCGCTCACCTCGCGCGGGTGCCAGCCGGCGGCCTGACGACCCAGACCTGGGAGTACCTCGGCGACGCCGGCTGGACGAACGACCCCGCCGCATCCAAACGCATCCTCGAGGGCGTGTCGAACGAGTTCAGCGTGAGCCGCTTTCAAGGGCGGTTCACCCTCGTCACCGGCGACGCGACCGAGGCGCTGAGCGCCAGCATCGTGATGTACCGCAGCACGAGCCTCGAGGGACCGTTCACCGGCAAGACCGAGATCTACCACACCCCTGAGACCTCGGGAAACGTCTTCACCTACAACGCGAAGGCCCACCCCGAGCTCGGCAACGGGCACACCCTCATGGTCACCTACAACGTCAACAGCTTCGACACGAACGACCTCTACGAGGAGGTCGACAACTACCGGCCGCGGTACGTCGACGTCGACGCGAAGGTCGCGAACGGGCACTGCTCCTGACGCCTCTCCGAGACGACGGATGCCCCGTGGCTCGTGAGCCACGGGGCATCCGTGTATTCAGGTGACGCTCGTCACGTCAAGCTGCGTTCCTCTCGCGAGGGCGGCGACTACTTGACGGTGACGGTTGCCGTCTGAGTGCTGCCTTCTTCGAAGGCGGCGACTACTTGACGGTGACGGTTGCCGTCTGAGTGCTGCCTTCTTCGAAGGCGGCGACTACTTGATGGTGACGGTTGCGCCGGCTTCTTCGAGAGCAGCCTTCGCCTTGTCAGCGGCGTCCTTGGTCGCGCCCTCGAGCACGGCCTTGGGTGCACCATCGACGACGGCCTTGGCCTCGCCGAGGCCGAGCGAGGTGAGCTCGCGGACGACCTTGATGACCTGGATCTTCTTGTCGCCGACCGTCTCGAGGACGACGTCGAACGCCGTCTTCTCTTCGACCTCTTCAACAGCGGCAGCGGGGCCCGCAACGCCGGCAACGGCGACGGGGGCGGCCGCGGTGACCTCGAAGGTCTCCTCGAATGCCTTGACGAACTCAGAGAGCTCGATGAGGGTCAGGCCCTTGAACTGCTCGAGCAGTTCTTCAGTGGACAGCTTCGCCATGATTATTCTCCTTAGATTCTGTGGTTACTCACCGCTTGAGAGGCTCTCGCCTACGCAGCGGACTCCTGCTTCTCACGCAGCGCGTCGACCGTGCGAACGGCCTTCGACAGCGGTGCGTTGAACAGATATGCGGCTCCGAACAGCGAGGCCTTGAATGCGCCGGCGAGCTTCGCCAGCAGCACTTCGCGGGACTCGAGGTCGGCGAGCTTGCCTACCTCTTCGGCGGTCAGGGGCTTGCCATCGAAATAGCCGCCCTTGACCACGAGGAGAGGGTTCGCCTTGGCAAAGGCACGCAGGGCCTTCGCGACGGCGACCGGGTCACCGTGCACGAATGCGATCGCGGACGGACCGGCGAGCTCGTCGTCGAACGACGAGATTCCGGCCTTGTTCGCTGCGATCTTGGTCAGCGTGTTCTTCACCACGGCGTAGCTCGCGTCCTCACTGATGGACTTGCGCAGCGTCTTGAGCTGAGCAACAGTGAGGCCGCGGTATTCGGTCAGCAGAACGGCGGTCGAGCTCTCGAACAGGTTCGTGAGTTCGGCAACCGAGGCTTCCTTGTTCGCCATGGCCACTCCTTGTGTCTTCAACGTGCATCGCGGAAGCGGTGCACGGCCTGGAGCGCTGGGCTGTTCTCGATGAACTGGTCGTGGGAAAGAAAAAAGCTCCGGCGCAGTTGCGCGGAGCTTGGTCGGTCGCCCGGAAGTCTTCGTCACACCTGCGCGGGCCCTTGCTTTCGCAAGACTTCGGTCGCAACCTCTCGGTGATGAACACAGAAAGGCGCACGACAACCAGCGGTCTTCGGCTCCGAACAGGCTAGCGGATGCCCCGGCATCCGCCAAATCGGCGACCGCCGCGCCGCGATCCCGGAGACGATGTCGGCAATCACGAGGTCTGCAAGGGGCTGGCCGATGTCGGTGGACGAGAGCAGACTCGCGACATGGAGATCACACATCTGAACCCCCCGACGCTGCACACAAATCCGGCCTTCAGTCAGGGTGTGCTCGTGAGTGGAGCACACCGCACCCTGCATGTCGGCGGCCAGAACGGCACGGATCCTTCCGGCGCGATCGTTCCCGGCGGCCTCGGCCCGCAGACCGAGCAGGCCATCAGGAACGTGCTCGCCGTGCTCGCCGAGGTGGGCGCCGACCAGTCGAACGTCGTGCGGCTCGCGGTCTACCTCGCCGCAGGGCAATCCGTCGATGAGGGCTACGCGGCGTCGGCGCGAGTGTGGGGCACGCAACCGACGGCGCTGACCGTGCTGATCGTGGCCGAATTGGGTCGCACCGATGCGCTCGTCGAGCTGGAGGCGACCGCGGTCATCGAGTGAGTTCCGATGGCTCCTCCGTTAGTTGACATAGGTCTACTATTCATTTATAGTTGATCCTCGTCAATCAATCTGCAGGAGTCAAATGGCACTCGCCTCGCGCAATCGCGCACCCAAGAACACCCGCGCATCACAGCAGGAACAGAACCCTGCAGCACGCGCCGAACTCACTGAAAGCGGTATGACGCATCGTCAGGTGCTCACCGCGCTCTCGGGCCTGTTGCTCGGCATGTTCGTGTCGATGATCGCCTCGACGGTGGTCGGCAGCTCGCTGCCGGTTATCATCTCCGACCTCGGGGGCGACCAGTCGGCGTTCACCTGGGTCGTCACGGCGACACTGCTCGCCACCACCGTCTCGACGCCCATCTGGGGCAAGCTCGCCGACCTCTTCAACCGCAAGCTGCTCCTGCAGCTCGCCCTCGTGATCTTCGTGGTCGCCTCGGCACTCGCCGGTTTCTCGCAAGACGCGGCCACCCTCATCACGATGCGCGTCTTCCAGGGTCTCGGCGCCGGTGGCCTTGCCGCCCTCAGCCAGATCGTCATGGCCGACATCATCAGCCCGCGTGAGCGCGGCAAGTACGCCGGTCTGTTCGGTGCGGTCATGGCCGTCGCGACCGTCGGCGGTCCGCTGCTCGGCGGCGTCATCACCGACGCTGCCGGCTGGCGGTGGAACTTCTTCGTCGGCCTGCCCATCGCGGTCGCCGCGCTCATCCTGCTGCAGCGCACCCTCCACCTTCCGAAGCGACCGAAGACCAAAGTCACGATCGACTACTTCGGCATCGTGCTCATCTCGGCGGGCGTCTCGCTGCTGCTGCTCTGGGTCACCTTCGCCGGCAACGACTTCGACTGGATCTCCGCGCCGAGCCTCCTCATGGCCGGCAGCGCTGTGCTCCTCCTGATCATCGCGGTCGTCGTCGAGCTGAAAGTGAAGGAGCCGGTGATCCCGCTCGGCCTCTTCAAGAGCCGCACCTTCACGCTCTCCGTCGTCGCGTCGATCTCGGTCGGTGTCGCGATGTTCGGCACCTCGGTGTTCCTCAGCCAGTACATGCAGCTCGCGCGCGGCGCGACCCCCACCGAGTCGGGTCTCCTCACGATCCCGATGATGGCGGGCGTGCTCATCTCCTCGACCGTCATCGGCGCACTCGTGAGCCGGCGCGGCAAGTGGAAGTCCTACATGATCCTGGGCAGCGCGCTCTTGACCGTCGGCACCCTGCTGCTCGCCCAGCTGCACTACGACACGAACTTCTGGTACGTGGGCGTCTCGATGTTCGTGCTGGGCGCCGGCGTCGGCATGGTCATGCAGAACCTCGTGCTCGTCGTGCAGAACACCACGGCCGTGAAGAACATGGGCGTCGCCACGAGCGCCGTCACGTTCTTCCGCAGCCTTGGCGGCACGATCGGCGTCTCGGTCATGGGCTCGATCCTCGGCACGGTCGTGGCCGAGAACATCAAGACCGGCATCGGCGGGCTTCCGCCCGAGCAGCAGGCGCAGGCGGCAGAGGCGCTCGGCACCGGCGGCACGATCCCCCAGATCAGCGCGCTGCCCGACTTCCTCCGCGTCGTGGTCGAGTCGGCCTACGGCACGGGAGTCGGCAACGTCTTCCTCGCCGCGGTGCCGCTCGCGATCGTCACCCTCATCGCCGTGATCTTCCTGCCCAACGCCGATCTCGGCACCCAGAGCGCCATCCAGCGCGCGAAGGCCGAGCAGCGTTCGGGGTCCCCGCTCGAGCGTGAGCTCGAGCAGGCCGGTGAAGAGCTGTTCGAGGTGTCGGAAGGCTCGGTCGCGGTTCCCGTGACCGGCGCCATCCCGGCCGTCGACGCCGATGCAGGCGCGAGGGGCGGCCGAGCCTAAAATGGGCAGCATGACCGCCGAACCCACCCTCGACACCGAGCAGGCCATCGCGGCCGTCGAGCTGCAGTTCGGCCGGCTGTTCCACCGTGTGCGTGCCAACTGGAAGCGTTACGCCACGCAGCTGCACCCCGACCTGCAGCCCCTGGGCTACAAGGTCGTGTCGTCCCTCGTCGCGAGGGGGCCCTCACACGCGGGCTCCCTCGCCGAGGAACTGCACACCGACAAGAGCGTGCTCAGTCGGCAGGTGCGCATGCTCGAAGAACTCGGGCTCATCGAGTCACGCGTCGACGAGCACGACGCCCGTGCACGACTGCTCGCCGCGACGCCCGCTGCGGCCGAGCGCATCAGCACCATCCGACGCGACAACCAGGCCGAACTGCGCGAACGGCTCAGCACCTGGCAGCCGCACGAGATCGAGATGTTCGCCGAGCTGCTCGGTCGCCTCGGCGACTGACCGCGAGCGCCGGTCGCCTCACTGGAGGCAGCCGGCGCCCGCCCGCATCACTTCGCCGAGTGCAGCGACTTCTGCAGTGCGCCCATGCCGCCGACGAGCGGCAGGTGCACCGTCGATGCCGACGGCTTGAGCGTCAACTCGGTGCCGGGCGCCGGGCGCACCGTGTACTCGTTGTCGGACGACATGATCACCACGCCGATCCGCGAGCCGGCGGAGAACACGTAGTCCTTCGGCTCGAAGTCGAAGTCGAAGGTGTACGACTCCCCCGGCGCGATCGGCTCGGTCACGGCCGAAGAACCGCGGTTCTCGACATCCATCCAGCCGCGCGTGATGATCTTCGGCGATCCCGATGCCGGGTACTCCACGAGCAGTGCCGAGAGATTCGCCTTCGAACGGCCCACCGCGACTTCGAGCGAGACCGACGGCGTGCCGGAGAGGCGCATGGGCTCACCGAGAACGGCGGTTCGGTAGGCGAGTCGGTTCGGCGAGGACTCCGCCGCAGCGAGCGCCGATGCCCGGATGCCCGCGTCGTCGATGAGGTTCTCGGTCGCACGCGAACCGTTTCGGGAGACGGCGAGCCCGCCGACCCCGTCGGCCACAGTTGCCGGTGCGAACTTCAGCTTGACCGAATCCGCAGCCGGGTCCGGCCACTCCGGGTACTCGGTGAGCGCCCTGTCCTCGCGGACGACGTACGCCTTCGGCAACTGCTCGACCCCGTTCTCGACGTCGTAGAGATACCGCGTGAACCAGCGGTTGAGCAACGTGTCGTTCGGGTTGCCTCCATGGCCGCCCTGGTGCAGGTAGATCTGGTGCGGCACTCCGCGCGCCTTCAGGGCCTCGTAGAGGTCGGAGGCGTTCTTCGTCATGACGTTCCAGTCGTTCAGACCGTGTGCGACGAGTGTGGCGGCCGTGATCTGGTCGGCGTCAGCGAGATAGTCGCGCTCTTCCCAGAACGCGCTCGAGTCACCGGTGGCGCGATCCTGGTTCGCACGGAGCTCGTCGATGACCGGCTTGCAGATCTCCTGGTCGAACCGGGTGTACACGTAGTCGGCGAGCACGTCGAGATCCTCGCCCTGGTAGCCGCCCGGTGCACGCACCGCGCCATTCGAGCGGTAGTAGTTGTACCAGTTCGAGATCGCTGACACCGGGACGATCGCCTCGAGGCCCTCGACGCCCGTGCTCGCAACGCCGATCGGCAACGTTCCGTTGTACGAGGTGCCGATCATGCCGACGTTTCCGGTCGTCCAGTCTGCAGAGACCGTCGACGCTCGATCGGGGGCGGTGTACGCAGTCGCTCGGCCGTTCAGCCAGTCGACGACCGCCTTGCCTGCAAGCGACTCGTTCTCGCCGCCCGAGGTCGGGCATCCCTCGGACCAGCCGCTGCCGAGCCCCTCGGCGTGCACGACAGCGAATCCGCGAGGTACCCACGTGCTTTCGAGCGAGCCCGAGATGCGCGGGCTCGTGCGATTCGTGGGCGTGAAGGTCGGCCATGCGGGCTTCTCCGTCGGCGGGGAACCGATCTCGTGGTCGACCGGCCAGTTCGAGACATCCGTGCCGCCGGCGTAGTAGGGACTCATCTCCATGAGCACCGGCACCTTGAGGCCGTCAGCGGTCTCCGGCACGCGGCTCACATCGATGTGCACGAGGTCCGGCCTGCCGTCGCGATCCGAGTCGACTTCGCTCTCGACCCACGCCTCCTCGTTGATCCACTCGGTCGACACCTTCGTGAAGACCGACTGCGAAAGGCCGTCTTGGAAGGTCGGCTCGGCCGGTGCCGGCTCCGGCGCCGCATGCGCGGGAGCCGCCGCGACGAGGCCGAGCGCGAGTGCCGACGTCAGGGCGATGGCGACGGTGCGACCGTGCCGTCGGCCGCCGGCGTATGGGACCGCTGGTGTCATGGGGTGCTCCTTCGAACGTGGTCGGGGGCATCCGCCGTCTGCAGATGCAGGCGAGGGCGGCCACCCGGTGGCATCCACAGGCTAAGCACAGGGGCATCCCGGGGCACGCGTCAGATGTTGCGGCGGGCTCGGGCCTCGATCGACAGATGTCGACGCGGCGACGGAACCGGAACCGGAACCGGAACCGGAACGCTCACGCGACCGCGGAGGTTCCGTGGCCGCGGCTCCCGCGATCCCCCGCTGCGCCGGCCCGCAGCAGGAGCGCGACGTGCAGGCCCAATCGGTCGAGACCGTTGCCGAGGTCGATGTCGAGGATCCGCTCGACACGGGCCAGTCGGTTGTAGAGGGAGGTTCTATGCACGCCCAAGTGCGCTGCAGCCTCCTGCACGTGCCCGGCCGCCGCGAGGTAGCACTCGAGCGTCTCGATCAGAGCGTGGCCGTCCCGCTCGGCCGACACGCGCTCGAGCCCGGGCTGGAAGTCGCTCGACCGGAGCCCCAAGGCGGATGCTGCATCCAATCCGCGATAGACACCCAGGCGATCCCAATGCCAGACGGTCCCGTCGAGGCCGAATGACGCAGCGATGCCGAGCGTCCGGCGAGCCTGCCGGTAACTCGCGCGAGCGGCGACGACCGACGCCTCACCGCCGACCGCGACCCGCAGCGCGCCGAGGCCGGCGGCGGCCGCGTCGACCGCCGACTCCGCGATGACCTCCGCTATGCGGTCGCAGTCGGCGAAGCGCCCCGGCGAGGATGGAACGACGACCGCCGCGTGGTCCCGCCTGACCAGCGCTACGACGCCGCGACCGCCGAGCGTTTGACGCGCGCGGCGCGCGGCACGCTCGAGCGCCTCACGGACCGATTCGTCGTGCGCGATCGACGGCGACCCGGCATCCAGCACGTAGACGCGGAGCGATCCGCTCTCGAACCGGCCCGACTCGACGAGTTCGTCGGCGGCCCTGCGCCGCACCTCGGCGCGGCCGAGGACCAGCTCGCGGGCCAGCCCATGCTCGTGTGCGGACTCGAGGTTCTCTGACATCCGCACGCGCGCCCACTCGTCGGCGACCTGCTCGGCGCAGTCACCGACTCGCGCGAGGTCCAGCCGTTTCGCGAACCCCGCCGGCTCGATGAACCAGAGGTGACCGAACACGACACCGGATCGACTGATCGGCACGCACACGCGCGGGAGCATGCCGAGCTCGGAACTGGCCGGAACACGGACGGCGGAGACCGCCGAGTAGACGCCGAGCCGGCTCAGCCAGGCGTGAACCGCTGGATCTGCCCGATGCTCGAGGATGGAGCGCCGGCGCACATCGTCGATCTCGTCGGGATGCGGACTGTACGCGACGACGCGCCGACGATGGTCCTCGACGAGGGCCGGGCACCCGAGTTCGACGGCGATACGGGTGATCAACTGCTGCAGGCTCATGTGAAGTCTCGGGTCGCTGCGATGGCGGACGACACCAGCCTAAGCGCGAGCACCGCAGCAGCGTGGTTCGGTGCCTGCCAGCGCCGCGGTCAGCGCGCCCGGCCGCCCGGCCAGCCCGGCCAGCCCGGCCTACCCCCGGTGCAGCGCTACCCCGCTCGTGCTGCAGGCGCGACCTCCGGGGCGAGCGGCAGCTCGACGACGAACTCGGTGCGCCCGGGCTCGGTGGACACCGACACGTCGCCGCCGTGCGCCTCGACCACCGCACGCACGATCGCAAGCCCGAGACCGGTGCTGCCGGCAAGACGCGATCGTGACGAGTCGCCGCGAGCGAAGCGTTCGAAGAGCGAGTCCACCAGTTCGGGTGGGATGCCGGGCCCGTCGTCCTCGACGGAGAGCACGACATCGTCGCCGTCTCGCACGAGCGACGCGACGACCGAGGTGCCCTCTGGCGTGTGCACGCGGGCATTCGCGAGCAGGTTCGTCACGACCTGGCGCAGACGCGGCTCATCGCCGATCACGGTCAACGGAGCATCCGGAAGCCGCACCTCCCACTCGTGGCCGGGGCCGGCTGCCTGCGCATCGCCGACCGCCTCGACGACGACCCGGCCGAGGTCGACCGGCAGCGCCGAGAGCTCGCGCCCCTCGTCGAGGCGAGCGAGCAGCAGCAGGTCTTCCACGAGCTCGGTCATGCGCACCGACTCCGACTCGATGCGGCCGATCGCGTGCATGACGTCGGGCGGCAGTTCACCGCCGTGCAGGCGAGTGAGCTCGGCGTAGCCGCGGATCGAGGCGAGCGGCGTGCGCAACTCATGGCTCGCGTCGGCGACGAAACGGCGCACCTTCTGCTCGCTCTGCTCACGCGCCGAGAGAGCGGATGCCACGTGGCCGAGCATGCGGTTGAACGCACCACCGAGCTGCCCCACCTCGGTGCGCTCGTCGTCGACGTCGACCCGTTCGGCGAGTGCGACGTCGCCGTGATCGAGCGGAAGCTCCGAGACGCGTTGCGCCGTCGCGGTGACGCGCGCGAGCGGGCTGAGCGCGCGCCGCACGATGAGCGAGCCGAAGCCGAGGGCGAGCACGAGGCCGGCGAGCGCGACGACCGCGATCGTCACGGCGAGCTGCGTCGTGTCGGCGTTCACCTGCGCGAGCGGCAGCGCGAGCACGATCGTGACCCCCTCCCACTCCTCCTGCGCGATCGCCAGGGCGCGGTACTCGCCGAGCTGTCCGACGTCGACCGAGTGCGGATCGCCGTCGGTCGGAACTGAGGCGAGCACGTCGGCGAGCTCGGTGGGGAGGTCGAGCACCCGACCGTGCTCGGTGATGTAACCGGCTCGGTTGGAGCCGTCGGCCTGCGTCAGTGCTGCGAGGGTGCCCGCCTGCTGACCCGGAATGTTGAGGATGAGCGACGGCGCGGCCGACGGGTCCCCGGGGAATCCCGGCGGCTGCCCGGAGATCGCGAGATTCGCACGGGAGATCGTGGAATCGAGGTTCGCGTCGAGCCGGGCGACGGAGGAGCTGTGGAAGACCGCGACGCTGACGAGGCCGACGACGGCGCTCACGGCCACGAGAAGTGCAGCCACGACGACGAGGAGTCTGGAGCGCAAGGTCCACGAACGACGGCCCGACCGAACATCCGCCGTCGCACCGCTGCCGCCCCTGTCCCCGCCGCCCCTGTCCCCGCCGCCCCTGTCCCGGCCGCTGCCGGCGTCGCCGCCGCCTGAATCGCGTGTCGGGGCGGCCTGCGCGGTCACGTTCGCCCGCGCAGACGTCGCATGGCCGGGATCGCCCGGCCGGGTCATCCGACGGCCTTCAGCATGTAGCCCGCGCCGCGCACGGTGTGGATCATCGGCTCGCGGCCGGCGTCGATCTTCTTGCGCAGGTACGAGATGTAGAGCTCGACGACGGATTCCTTGCCGCCGAAGTCGTACGACCAGACCCGGTCGAGGATCTGCGCCTTCGAGAGCACCCGACGGGGGTTGCGCATGAGGAAGCGAAGCAGCTCGAACTCGGTCGCGGTGAGCTCGATCGGCACGCCGGCGCGGGCGACCTCGTAGGAGTCCTCGTCGAGCGTCAGGTCGCCGACGACGAGTACCGGATCTTTGGCCTGGGCGAGCGTGAGCGTCGACCGGCGGATGAGCCCGCGCAGGCGCGCCACGACCTCTTCGAGGCTGAACGGCTTGGTGACATAGTCGTCTCCGCCCGCGGTGAGACCGGCGATGCGATCGTCGAGCGAGTCCTTCGCGGTGAGGAAGAGCACGGGCGTCTCCGAACCGTCTGCCCGCACCCGCTGCAGCACCTCGAGTCCGTCGATGTCGGGCAGCATGATGTCGAGCACGATCGCGTCGGGGCGGAACTCGCGCGCGATCTTGACTGCGGAGTAACCGTCGCTCGCGGTACGCACGTCCCACCCCTCGTAGCGCAGCGCCATCTTGAGCAGTTCGGTGAGCGAGTGCTCGTCATCGACCACGAGCACGCGCACCATCGACCCGTCGCCCTTCGCGATGGCGGGGGCGCGATGCGGGGCCGAAGTCGGTGCAGTGCTCATGCTTCCAGTATCCGCGCGCGGCTATGCGTTCCCTATGACTTCCATGAGCGGATGCCGCGTGGCCATGAGACGCAGCGAAGCGAGCGGATGCCGCGACCCTCCGCTCGTGGCATCCGCTCGCCCGACGTGGCGCTGCCGGTACCGGGTCAGCGCACCTCGGCCACGCCGTAGGCGCGGATCACGACCGGGCCGAGCATGCCGTAGTCGGCGCGCTTCACGCCGCCGTACACCGTGGGGTTCACGACCCGCAGGCGGTTGATGAGCGTCGAGGCGACCTCGACCTCGACCGTGTTGTTGCCCGGGTGCGCGAACTCGCTGATGTCGACGGTCGGGCTCGTGAGGTCGCGGTCTTCGACGAGCTTGCCGTTGACGCGAACCCGGAAGGTGTCGACGACGCGGCCGAGCTCGAGGCGGATACCGGCGCCGGACTTCTTCCACTCGCTGCCGAGCTTGATACGCGTCGTGTAGCGCCCGATGCCCGAGCTGTCGGCGAGCCCCGGGATCGCGTTCCACGGCACCAGGCCCGAGAGCGGAACCTCCACGACCGGTTTCGCCGTCTCGGTCGCCGAAGCCCCGGGCTGCCAGTCCTCGACACGGAGCGTCCACGACGTGAGTTCGATCGGCGCGGGCAGCTCCTTCACCGTCGCACTCGCCGTGCGACCGTCGGCGAAGCGCACCGAGAAGCGCCCCGCGGCATCCGTCACGAGCTCGACGCCCTTCTTGGCCGCGCGCACCGAGACGGCGTCGGTCTCGATGACCTGCTCCTTCGGGGCCTTCTTACCGGCCCAGTCGCGCGGTGCCAGCACGATGACCGTCGACTGCGCGGGCTGCAGGCGCACCCGAACCGTGACGCGCGCGCCGTCGCGACGATACGCGACGAGCGGCCGCACCTCACCCGACCATGCGTCGAGTTCGTAGGGCACGCTGTCTGCGTGCTCCGCAGTGAGCACGATGTCGTGGTCGATGGGCACGAGCTTGTCCTTGCCGGGATTGTGCTTCGCATTCACGAGGTAGTAGTAGTCGACACCGCCGTCGACGCGCCGGATGTGCTTGAGGTTCGACGTCTCGTGGTCGACGTCGGGCGCCACCCCGAGACTCGCGAGCGCGATCGGGATGTCGGCGTTCGCCGCGGCGAGTGCGACCGAGGGCGAGTCGCGCAGTGCCGTGACCAGCTCGGCGACGCGGGCGTTCTCCTCATCGGAGCGGAAGCCCACGGCACCGGGCTTCGACCAGTCGCCGAAGAGCACGATGGGCAGCCCGGCGTCGGCGAAGCCGAGCAGGCGCTCGGCGGTCGCGACGGTGAGCGTCGCCTCGTTGCCGCGGAACCGGTCGATGTCGACGATCACGGCCTTGTACGCGCCGCCCTCGGGAGCAAGCCGCCCGCCGGCGAGCACCGCGCCCGCGCGGTCGAGGCTCGACCCGGTGAGGAACCCGTGCGTCCAGCCGACGGGGATGCCCGATGCGGTCGCCCACGGAGCGCCGATGCCCGTCTGCGCCCAGCCCTTCTGCCGCAGGAACACGATGTCGTAGCGCGGGCGTCCGGCGCGGAGCACCCACTGCGTGCGGGCGAGGTACGCGGCGACGTCGGGCATGTGCGCCCAGACCGGCATCCGCGGGCCCCATGCCTCTGAGTAGCCGACCGCGTCGTCGTAATACGGACTGAAGGCCGCGAAGCCCGGCCAGCCGGCCCCCGGCGCACTCGCGTACGGGAACCCGTGCAGCACCGACTGGTTGACGCCGCCGGCGTACATCTCACCGTGCGTCGACAGCACCTCGGCGATCGTCGCGGAGTACGCCTTGCCGAAGTAGGCAGCCGACTCGCACGAGAGGATCGTGTTGCCCGCGATGTCGCGGCCGCTCGCGAGCACCCGGTAGTCGTCGACGTTCTTCGCGCCGAGCGACTCCGTCTCGGGGATGTCGACGATGCCGGCCTGGTCGATCGAATCCTGCTCGAGGCCGTAGGCCTGCACCCGGTACTCGAGCCCGTGGGAGTGCGCCCAGTCGCGGAACGGCAAGAGGTGGTACTCCGAGTAGAGGTCGCTCAGCACCTGGTTGAAATCGTCGCGCACACGCGTCGTCACGATGTCGTCGAAGTCGTAGAGGTACTTCTCCTTCAGCTCGATGACGACGGGCAGGAACGGCATGAGCTCGTAACCGTGGCGCGCGCTGAACTCCTCGGGCAGGTTCCGGGTCCAGATCGTGGCCCCCGTCTCGATCTCGAGCGAGTCCTCGAAGAAGGCGCCCCCGGCCTGGGTGAGCAGCTTCGACATGCGCTTGGAGATGATCTCCGACTCCCAGAAGTCGATCACGGCCTGTGCGCCCGCCGCGCTGAAGTGGTCGACGACGTACGACGTCGGGTTCGTGTGCGCACCGCCCTCGGCGAGTTGGCCCGAGCCGCGGCGCCAGAAGGCGAAGAGCACCCAGCTCGCGGTGCCGGCCGGGGCGGTCCACTCGACCGCTCCGTCGACGACGGTGTCGGTGAGGTCGACTCCGGTCGAGCGCTTCAGCACGATGTTTCCCTTGACGGGCTTCGTGACGATCTCGAAGGCCTGCACCGAGAGCAGCACCTCTTCGTCGACCCCGTGCTCCGGGCCGATCGCCGGCACGGGCACGGCGCCGCTGTGGGCCTGGCCGGGTGCGAGTTCGACGACGCCGTGCACGAGTTCGGTGAGGGCCGCCTCGTGCTGCGGGGTGATGGTCGGCACGGCGGTCGGCCACGACGGACCGAGCGTGATGTCGAGACGGATGTCGCGGCGCTTCGCCTGCGCGAGGGCGGCCTCGACCGCCTCGCACCAACGGTCGCCGCCCCACGGGAACCCGTCGATGTCGAGGTCACCGGATGCCACGCTGTGGTGCACATCGGCGATCTCGAGTCCGCCGAATCCGGCGTCGGCGACCTGGTTCACCTCGCGCACGATCTCGTCGACCTCGACCTGGCCGTTCGGCCACCACCAGCGGAACTTCGGCGCGAGCCCGGAGCCGGGGTCGGCGAACTCGGCGATGCCGAAGGCGTTGCCCTTGCCAGCGGGAAGCACCGAGCCGGCCGCCGCACCGGCCGACTGCGGCGCGGCGTTCGCGACGAGCACCCCTGCCGCGGCCGCCGCCGCCGAGTAGCCGAGGAGCTGCCGCCTCGAGAGCGCGAGATCGTTGAAGGTCGCCATGCCTGCCCTTTCGAGCACGGCGGGCATCGATGCACAGCGCCGTGCGGAGTAGTGAATCGATTCAGATGGACCGCTGATTCCTACCCTATTCGGGGGGTGAAGCAGGGTCAATTCTGTGACGCCGGATGCCGCTGGCTACGGTCCAGCGGTGCCCGCAGAGCATGCGCGGCATGGCGCACAGCGTCACGCGAGCCGCTGGCGCCTCGCTTCGTAGAGCACGATCGACGCCGCGTTCGCCGCATTGAGCGAGCTCGCGGCTCCCGCCATGGGAATCGAGAGCGTCACATCGGCAGCCTCACGCCAACCCTGGGACAACCCCGACGTCTCGTTGCCGATGAGCAGCAGCGTCGGCTGCGTCAGGTCGAACGCGGACACGTCGGCGTCGCCGACCTCATCGGTGGCGACGACGACGATCGGCGTGCCCGCCGCCCGCTGCGCCTCCACCCACTGCACGACTTCGCGCGGCGAGGCCGCACGCACGGTGGGCACCGCGAAGAAGGATCCCGTCGACGCGCGCACGGACTTCGGGTCGTACGCGTCCGCGGCATGACCGGTGGTGACGACCCCGTGCGCGCCGAACGCGTCGGCGGAGCGGATGATCGAGCCGATGTTCCCCGGCTGGGTGGGCCGGTCGAAGACCACGCCGAGGAAATCGGGGGCGACCGGAATCCTGTCCAGCTCGTCGGGGCGCATCGCAACGACGGCGAGCAGCTCGGCGGCACCGTCGGACTTCTCGCTCAGCTCCATGAAGAGATCCGGAGCCATCGCGATCTCCTCGGCGTCCCGATTGCGGTTCAGGATGTCGCGCGCCCAGGTGGAGAGCTTCCGGTCGATGTCGTGGATGAGGCTACGGATCTCCCAGCCGTGCTCGACTGCCAGGTTGATCGGGCGCACACCCTGCACGATGAACTCACCGGCGCGGTGGCGCTTCGTACGGTTCGTCAGCAACGTCTGGAGCAACTGGAAGCGGGCGTTGCGTGAGGTGATCCGGATCGCAGGCACTCGTTCTCCACGGGATTCGGCGCGCAGCGCGGAGTGTGGCGCGGTCCGTCGGTCAAGACTACTCGCGCGTCCCGAGCTCGACGCCCGCGCGCACCAGAGCCGGCACATTTCATAGCCGGCACATGGCTGAGCCAATGTGCGCCCACAGGTGCCGTCCCTAGCGTCCCGTACAGCGCTCCGGTCGGTGCGCCTCCCCCGACCCCGAGGACGCACATGTTCTTCACCTACCTCCGGCGCGAACTCGCCGGGCGACGCAGACAGACCGCGATCGTCGCCATCGGCATGGCGCTCGCGATCGCGCTCGTCATGATCGTGAATTCGGTCTCCACCGGCGTTCGCGACGCGCAAGCTTCAGTGCTCGAGTCCGTCTACGGCGTCGGCACCGATCTCACGGTCGCGCAGACGCCGACCCCGCCGGCCGAGGGCGAGGGCGGCGGCCCGCGGTTCGAGTTCGGCGCCGAATCCGGAACCACGACCGACGGCTCCACCGAGATCAGCCAGTCACGCCTCTCCGCGGGCTTCGGCTCGAGCACCTTCGACGCGGAGGCCCTGGCATCCATCGAAGGACTCGACGACGTCGCTGCAGCGGCGGCGACCCTCTCGCTGACGAACACGACCTTCAACGGCGAGATGCCCGACTTCGCGCAGACCCGGCAGAGCGACGACATCGAGGGTGCGCCGGCCGAGGGCGAGCAGCCGGCCGCCCCGCCCGAGGGCGGATTCGACGGCGCAGGCGGCAGCGCGTTCGATGTCGACAGTTTCACCGTCCTCGGCCTCGACCCCGCCGGCGCCGCCGTCGGCCCCCTCTCCGCGGTCGAGCTCGGCGATGGGCGTGGGCTCGAGGCATCCGATGCCGGCCAGGCAGTCGCGGTGCTCGACGCGAGCTACGCCACGAGTGCCGAGCTCGCCGTCGGCGACGTCATCGACGTCGGGGGTACGGGGTTCGAGATCGTCGGCACCGTCACCTCGACCTCTGCCGACGTCGAAACCGCGTCGAACGTGTACATTCCACTCGACCTCGCCCAGTCGATCTCGGGCGAAGACGGCATGATCTCGAGCATCTCGGTGCAGGCGACCTCCGCTGATCGCATCGACGCGCTGCAGGCCGAGATCGAAGAGACGCTGCCGGATGCCACGGTCTCGACGCAGTCCGATCTCGCCGCATCCGTCTCGGGCTCGCTCGCGAGTGCGTCGAGCCTCATCTCGAACCTCGGACTGTGGATCTCACTCGCGGTGCTCGTCGCCGCGTTCCTCATCGCCATCCTCTTCACCATCCAGGGTGTGACGCGCCGCACCCGTGAGTTCGGCACGCTGAAGGCGATCGGCTGGTCGAACGGGCGCATCGTCGGCCAGGTCGCCGGCGAGTCGCTCGTGCAGGGACTCATCGGCGGTGGCGTCGGGCTCGTACTCGGACTCGCGGGCATCTGGGTGATCAACCTGATCGCGCCGACGATCGGCGGCAGCTCCGGCTCCGAAGTGGTCGCGGGCGGCCCCGGAAGCGGCCGCGAGATGGTCATGCAGGGCGGTCCGGGCGGCGGCGGCGGGGCCTTCGGCGGCCCCGTGCAGTCGGCCGTGTCATCGGCCGAAGTCGTGCTGAACGCACCCGTGACCATCAGCGTCATCGTGATCGCCATCGGACTCGCGATCGCCGGAGGCCTCCTCGCCGGCGCATTCGGCGGCTGGCGCGCCTCGAAGCTCCGCCCGGCCGAAGCCCTCCGCAGCGTCGCCTGACGCCGACCTCCGAACGAAAGGAACAGCATGTACACGCTCGAACACGTGTCGAAGACCTACGCCCAGTCCAAGCGGAAGGTCACTGCGCTGAACGATGTGACACTGACCATTCCGAAGGGACAGCTCGTCGCGATTCAGGGGCCGACCGGCGGTGGCAAGTCGACGCTCCTGCAGATGCTCGGGGCGCTCGATCGGCCGAGCACGGGCCGCGTCGCGCTCGGTGAGTCGGAGCTCTCGCACCTGCCCGACCGCAAGCTCGCCGGCATCCGCGCGAAGGAGGTCGGCTTCGTCTTCCAGGGGTTCAACCTCATCCCGACGCTGACCGCGCAGGAGAACGTCGAGACGGCCCTCGAGCCGCTCGGCATCTCGGGTGACGAGCGACGCCGCCGTGCCCTCGCCGCGCTCGACTCGGTCGGTCTCGCCGACCGCGCCGGGCACGTGCCGGGCGAGCTCTCGGGCGGGCAGCAGCAGCGGGTGGCGATCGCCCGGGCGCTCGTGAAGGAACCCGACGTACTGCTCGCCGACGAACCCACCGGCAACCTCGACGAGGAGACCCGTGACGAGATCATGAGCCTTCTCGAGGGGCTCTGGCGCGACCGCGGCCTCACCCTCATCGTCGTCACGCACGACTCGGCCGTCGCCAAGCGCGCCGAACGACGGCTGCACATCAAGAACGGCACGGTCACCGAGCGCTGACGGCGACGACGGGCAGCGGATGCCCCGGCGCAGCTCGCTCGCCGCGGCATCCGCCGACGGTGCGTGTGATGCTCGCCGCGGCATCCGAGGTGTGCAGCAATTCAGGTTCGGAGGTGTGTCGCTACCCGCGACCCGCCGTCCATGCTGCGACACGCCGACTCCGCACCTGAATTGCTGCACCGTCTTGGCGCTGATTGCGCACCCGTCTTCGGGCTGTTCGCGCACCTCTCGGCCGAATCGCGCGGGTCTCGGGCAGGGCGATCGGATATCACCGATTCCACCGCCACGGGTAACCGCCGAGCATCGCGCGTTCGGGCCAGGCGCGACTGGCCGATTCGGGCCCATTCGCGCGACACCCGTCACCCCGACATCGCGCACGACGATCGGCGCCTACCGTGGATGGAGTGAGCCCGCCGCCCGAACGCCCCGCCCGTGAGATCTACCTGCGGCGTCGTGTCTTCGTGGGCGGCGCAGCGCTCATCGCCGTCGCGCTCGTCGTCTGGCTCATCATCGCGATCGTCACGGCGGTCGTCGCCGCCGGCGCCCCCACCGGGCCGGGAACGCAGGGCGGCGACGGCAGCCATCCGAACCAGGCTGCGCTCGAACTCGATTCCGAGCTGCCGGCGCCCGTGCTGCGTCAGCTCGAGTACGTGCGCGATCGATGGAACGCCGACTCGAGCGAGCGCTACGGGGTGCTCGGCGACGACGACTGCGTGAACTTCACCTCCCAATCGCTCATCGAGCGCGGCTGGGAGACCGACGAGGAATGGTGGTACTCGGAGAACGGGGACGCGTACGCCCACTCCCCTGCGTGGCGCTCGTCGACGATGTTCCACGACTACCTCGCCGCGCACCCCGAACGGGCAACGTCGCTCTCCGACCGTCAGCGCGCGAAGGTGAAGCCCGGCGACATCGTGCAATTCGACTGGGACGACTCGGGCGATCGTGACCACACCGCCATCGTCACCGCCGTGCGCGACGGCGACGACGGGCGGATCGACGTGTACTACGCAGGGCACACGGATGCCACGTGGGACCGCTCCGTGGACGAGCATCCGCAGCATCCCGAGACGAAGGTGTACTACTGGAGCGTCGTGGACTGAGTCGTCCGCCACCTTCATGGCCACCCCGTCCGGGTGATACACAGGCAGCGTTCATACGCTGGAATAGATGTCCCACTCCGCTCGACCCCGTCCATTCCGGCGCCGCCGTGCGCTGGTCCTCGCCGCGATCGCCGTCGTCGCGCTCGTGATCGGCGGGGCGACCATCGCCTGGTCGCTCGGTCAGCAGGGCGCCGTCGAAGTCGAGGCGAACGGTGCCGCCGAGACGACCGATGGAGTCGAGCAAGCCGGCCGCGAGGCATCCGAATCGGAAGCCGAGGTCGTCGACTTCTCGATGTATTCAACTGCCGTCGCAGCCCAACTGTCGTACGTCCACGAACACTGGAACGACACCGAGAGCGAACAGTTCGGGTACGTCGACGAGAACGACTGCGTGAACTTCACGAGCCAGTCACTGCTCGCCCGCGGCTGGATCGAAGACGAGGAGTGGTGGTACGACGAGTCGGGCAACGCCTACGGCAGCGCCGACGCGTGGATCAGCTCGACCTCGCTCATGTACTACCTCGAGGAGCACCCCGAGCGCGCGACCGCGCTCACTGATGACGAGCGCGCCTCGGTGAAGGTCGGCGACGTCGTGCAGTTCGACTGGGACGACTCGGGCGACCGCGACCACACGGGCATCGTGACCTCGGTCGAGACCGCCGCCGACGGCTCGGTCACGATCCTCTACGCCGGCCATACCGATGCGACATGGGACCGCTCGGTCGACATGGCGATCACCGAGCTGCACCCAGGCGGCATCGCCTACTACTGGAGCATCGCCGAGTAGTCGGCGCTCGGCGCTACCGGTTCGAGCGCTACTGGTTCGAGAAAGCCGCGTCGAACGAGGTCGCGGGCTTCGGCCAGAGCAGCGAGCGGATGTATCCGACGGCCTCAGCTGCGCCGTGCAGCCGGTCCATGCCCGCGTCCTCCCACTCGACCGAGATCGGCCCGTCGTAGCCGATCGCGTCGAGCGCGCGGAATGCATCCTCCCAGGGTACGTCGCCGTGACCCGTCGACACGAAGTCCCAGCCGCGACGCGGGTCGCCCCAAGGCAGGTGCGATCCGAGCACCCCGGCGCGGCCGTTGGCCGGGCGCATGCGCGTGTCCTTGCAGTCGACGTGGTAGATGCGGTCCTTGAAGTCCCAGATGAAGCCGACCGGGTCGATGTGCTGCCACATCATGTGGGACGGGTCCCAGTTGAAGCCGAACGCCTTGCGGTGCCCGATCGCCTCGAGGGTGCGCACCGAGCTCCAGTAGTCGTACGCGATCTCCGACGGATGCACCTCGTGGGCGAACCGCACGCCCTCGGCATCGAACACGTCGAGGATCGGATTCCACCGGTTCGCGAAGTCATCGAAACCCGCGTCGATGACCGATTCGGGCACGGGCGGGAACATCGCCACGTACGGCCAGATCTTCGAGCCCGTGAACCCGACGACGGTGTCGACGCCGAGTGCCCGCGCAACGCGTGCCGCACGCTTCATGTCGTCGGCAGCGCGTTGCCTGACGCCCTCGGCGTCTCCGTCGCCCCACGTGTAGGGCCGCACGATCGCCTGGTGGCGGAAGTCGATGGGGTCGTCGCAGACGGCCTGCCCGGTCAGGTGATTCGAGATCGCGAACACCTCGAGCCCGTGGCGCTGCAGGATCTCGCGCCGCTCGTCGAGATAGCCGGGCTCCTCTTCAGCGAGCTTCAGGTCGAGGTGGTCGCCGGAGCAGGCGATCTCGAGGCCGTCGTATCCCCACTCCGCGGCGCGGCGGGCGACCTCCTCGAACGGCAGGTCGGCCCATTGGCCCGTGAAGAGGGTGACCGGGTGGGTTGCGGATGCCGCGGCATCCGTCTCGCCCGGTGCCATCTCGCCCTGTGCCGTCGCGTCGGCGCCGGCCCGCGGCTCTTGAAGGGTCATCGTCGTTCCCTTTCGTCTTGCAGCGCGGTGAGATAGCGGATGCTTCGTTCCGCAAGTTCGTCTTGCGACGCGGCGAGCGGGCGCCACACCGAGGCGGCGACCGCGATCGTGTCGTTGTCGCCGGTGAAGCTCTCGAGGCCGAGCGGGCCGCTGTAGCCGACGTCGTCGAGCGCGTCGAGGAAGTCCGGCCAGTCGATGTGGTCGTCGCCGACCGCGCCGCGGTCGTTGCCGCAGACCTGAACGTAGGCGAGATGCTCGCCCGCCAGGCGGATGGCGTCGCCGATGCGCTGCTCTTCGATGTTCAGGTGGTAGCTGTCGAGCGCGAGGCCGAGCCCGGGGCCGAGCAACGGGCCGAGCGCCTCGAGCGCCTGCTCGACGGTGTTGATGAGGCTCGTCTCGTAGCGATTGAGCGGTTCGATGGCGAGCCGGATGCCGCTGCGCTCCGCCGCCCGCACGACCGGCCCGAGGCTGCCTCTGAGTTCGTGATAGCGCTCCGCACGCTCCTCGGCGTCCATGCGCCAGGTTCGCCCGGTGGCCGCGGTGAATGGGCCGGCGACGATGCGGGCGCCGAGGCGCTCGGCCACGCCGACGCAGTGCACGAGGTAGTTCTGCGTGGCGACGACTTCGGAGCCGGGCGCCGCGATCAGGTTGCGGCCCGGGCCCATGGCACCGACCACCACGGGAGCGAGCCGGTGCTCGTGCAGCACCTCGGCCGCGGCATCCGGTGACCAATCGCCGGGGTTCTCGACCGGCAGCTCGATGGCGCCGAATCCCATGCCCGCAGCCTTCGCGGCGATCTCGGCGAGCGCGGCATCGTCGAGCGGCGATGTCCAGACCCAGGTGTTGACGCCGATGATGCGGCGCATGCTGCCTCCTTGCGGCGGATGCCGGGCTACCGACGTTCGTTGAACCCGCAGCAATTCAGGTTGGCACGGGCGTGTCGCGGGCCGCAATCGGTTGATCGGGCCCGCGACACGTCTCCGCTCCTGAATTGCTGCGGGGTACTGGTGGTGCGGTCGTGCGGTGGTACTGGTGGTGCGGTGGCGCGGTGGCGCGGTGGTGCGGTGGTGCTGGTTCTGCGTGACCGGCGTCGCCGGTTACGGGATGATGCGCTCCTGCCACACCTGCGGGTAGCCGGGCAGGTCTTCTCCGCCGAACTTGGCGTAGTGACCGTCGGGCATTCCGTCGTTCGCCTCGAGGTACTGGTCGACCTCTTCAGCGGTGATCGGCGACTGCGGCAGCACCCACTCCTTCGGGACCTGCTCGCCCGCGAAGATCTTCTGCACGGCGAGGAGCGGCGTGCGCCACTGGAAGTTGGAGTACACGGGTGCGAGACCGGTGAGTCCCGTCTCCTTCCACTTGCGCAGGAAGCTCATCTCGTCTTCGCCCGTCATGACGGGGTAGTCGACGCCGGCGTCTTCGAACGCCTCGATGGCCGCGACGGCGCCGTCACCGGCATCCATCCACACGCCGTCGACGTCACCCTTGGCGAGTTCGTCGGAGATGATCTTCTTGATCTCGGCGGGGTCGGCTCCGGTGAAGTAGTCGACCGCCTCGATGTCGTTCTCCGCGAAGAGCTTCTCAGCCGCGGCCCAGCGCTGCTCGAGCACGTCGACGCCCGGCAGGATCCGGAGCCCGACGACCTTCGATCCCGGCTCGAGCTCCTCGATCAGGAACTCCGCCGTGTCGATGCCCCACGCGAAACCACCGATGGGGTGGATGAACGTGACGGGGCAATCGGTCTGCACACCGCGGTCGAAGACCACGACGGGCTTGCCGGTGTCGCACGCCCGCTCGACGGCCGGGGTCATGGCCGCCGTGGAGTTCGGCGCGATGATGAAGACGTCGCAGTTGCCCTCGTTGATGAAGTAGTCGATGTCGGCGATCTGCGTGTCGTCGGAGTCCTGCGCGTCGCGGGTCTCCATCTCGGAGATGACCCCTGCGTCCTGCAGCACCTTCAGCTGCTGATTCATGGTGATCCAGCCGGTCTGGCGCCACGGGTTCGAGATCGAGGCGTTCGCGAAGCATGCCTTCTTCGCGCCCGTTCCCGCGTATTCGGCCGTGTCGATCATCTCGGCGTTGATGTACTGCAGCCACGGCTGGCCCTCGGGCCCTTCGGGCACGACGGATCGTTCGGCGTACTGCTTGTCGTAGAGCTCCTGGTCGAACCACTCGACCGCTTCCTCCGTGGCTCCGGCGTCATCCGACGGCGCGGCCACATTCGGGTCGGTGGTACATCCGGCCAGTGCGATCATCGCGAGAGCGGCGACCATGGCGGATGCCACTGCATACCTGCGTCGCATCACGAACCTCCCTTGGTTTCGTTGTCAGCCCTCAGCGTCGAGGGAATGGGTGCAGGGCGAGCGGATGCCGCGGCATCCTGCTCCTCCGCCGGTGCCGGCGAAGTCTGGGTCGGCGGCTCCGATGGCGGAGTCGGCGAGATCGTGGGCGCTTCGAGGGCGCGGCCTTTGCGGCGCGCGCGAATGGTGGTGGCCGCGTAGGCGACGGCGAGGATGATGATCGCGCCCTGCACTGCGTCGCGGTAGGTCGAGGGCACCCCGGCGAAGTTCAGCAGGGTGAAGAGTGCTTCGAGCGCGAACGCACCGGCCGCGGCGGCCACGACCCAGCCGCGACCGCCGCCGAGCACCACGCCGCCGAGCACGACCGCGGTGATCGCGGTGAACTCGTAGCCGCGTCCGACGCTCGGGTGCACGCCGGCGTAGCCGACGAGTAGCACGCCCGCAATCGTCGCCGACAGCGAGGAGATCACGAAGGTCGAGGTCTTGACCCACCAGTTGCGGGCGCCTGAGTAGCGGGCGGTCGTCGGGTTGTCGCCGAGGGCGATGATCGTGCGGCCGAACGGGCGACGTGCGAACCAGATCGCGATGACGAGCACCACGACGAGCACGACGACCGACCAGGGCAGGATCTCGATCACGGGCAGGTTCCGGATGCCGCCGCGGCCGATCTCGCGGAACCCGTCTGCGGGGTTGCCGGTCGCGGCGCCGCCGGTCCAGTAGAGGGTGGCGCCGAGCAGGGCGAGCATCATGCCGAGCGTGGCGATGAAGCTCGGCACCTTGAGCAGGGTGACGATGAGGCCGTTCACGAGGCCGATGACGGCGCCGAAGGCGAGCATGAACACGAGCACCGGCAGCGACTTCGCCTCGTCTTGGCCGATGAGGTTGCCGGCGATGACGACCTGGGCGGTGACGACCGAGCCCATCGAGAGGTCGAATTCGCCCCCGACGATCACGAAGTACTGTCCGATCGCGACGATGGCGACGGGCGCGACCCGCTGCACGAAGCGGATGAACTGCGAGGGCTCGGCGAACGACGGGTTCAGCACCGTGATCGCCACGAGCAGCACGACGAGCAGCAGGAAGACGGCGCCGCGCGGGCTCACGAGCGTGCGGCCGAGACCGGCGAGGCGTTGGCCGGCGGTGGGCTGATCGGATGTCGCGGCGCTCATGCCGATCCCTCCTTCTCATGCACGGCGACCGGCGGTCCGGCGGGTCCGCCTCCGGAGTCGGGCCGGTCGGGCCCGGTGCGTGCAGCGGCGGAGCCGGCCGCATCCGCGCCGGGCGTCGGCGACCCTGCGCCGAATCGCGGCCGTCGCCGGTCGAGCGATCGACTCGTGTAGACGGCGACCGCGGCGACGATGACGACCCCGCGCACGACGTCTTTCAGGAAGGGGTTGACCTGCATGACGCTCATGACGTTGTCGACGACGGCGAAGATCGCGACCCCGCCGATCGTGCCCCAGATCGAGCCGCGACCGCCCATGAGCAGGGTGCCGCCGAGCACGACGGCGGCGATCGAGAGCAGGTCGTAACCGCCCTGAGTGCCGACGGTGGGGCTGCCGACGCCGAGCCGACTCGCGAGCAGAAGCCCGGCGAGCGCGGCGGTGATCGAGCACAGCATGTGCGCGACGATGACCGGCCGTGCCGTGCGGATGCCCGAGAGGCGCGCGACCTGTTCGTTGCCGCCGACCGCGAACATGTGGTTGCCGACCCGCGTGCGGGCGAGGAAGAAGGCCCCGGCGAGCGCGACGACGAGCATGATGAGGGTCGACACGGGCACCGGGCCGACGCCGGTCGCGCCGATCAGCTGGAACTCCCACGGCACCTCGCCGCTCGTGCCCTTGTAGTTCGTGTCGAGGTAGCCCTTGATGATGAGGCCCGTGCCGAGGGTCGCGATGAACCCGTTGACCTTGAGCTTCGTGACGATGAGCCCGTTGGCGAGGCCGATGAGTGCGGCGACGACGAGCACCGCGAGCACCGCGATCGGGATGTTCGCCGGGTTGCCCCGCATCGTGTCGGCCGCGATGAGGCTCGAGAGGCTGACGACGTAGGGCACCGACAGGTCGAGCGAGGCGCACAGGATCACGAGGGTCTGGCCGATCGCGACGAAGCCGAGCACGCTCATGCCCGTGAGGATGTCGCGGATGTTGCCGGCACTGAAGAAGTTGCGGCCGACGCTCGCGACGAGGATGGCACCGATGATGATGACGCCCACGAGCGCGATGCCCACGATGAGGCTCGCGTCGAGGCGACGACGACGGCCTCGGCGAGCGGATGTCGCGGTAACGGTGCTCATCGGCCGGCCTCCTCGTCCGTGGCATCCGTGTCGCTCACTGAGCCCGTCGAATCGCCCTCCGAAGCATCCGCTGTACCGACGACCTTCGCGCCGCCGACCCTCAGCGTGCCGGTGGCCGCCGAGAGGATCGTCGCCTCATCGCTGCGCGCCGGCAGCTCTGCCGAGGCACGGCCGTCGTGCATGACGATGATGCGGTCGGACATGCCGATGACCTCGGGCAGTTCGGAGGAGATCATGAGGATGGCGACTCCTTCTTTCGCGAGCCGTCGCATGAGCGTGTACACGGCGACCTTCGCGCCGACGTCGATGCCGCGGGTCGGCTCGTCGAGCAGCACGACGCGCGGTTTCGTCGCGAGCCACTTCGCGAGCACGACCTTCTGCTGGTTGCCGCCCGAGAGGTACTGCACCTCTTGGTCGACGCCGCGCGAGGCGACCTCGAGCGAGGAGAGCACCCCCGGTAGTTCGCGGCGCGCCTCGCTCGTGCGACGAGCGAAGACCGAGCGGATCACGAGCAGTGCGTTGTCGCCGACCGACTGATTCAGGGCGAGCCCCTGGGCCTTGCGGTCTTCGGTGATGAGCGCGATGCCCGCCTTCACGGCCTGCCGGGCCGAGGTCATGCGAACGGGCCGTCCGTCGAGGAGCAGCTCGCCGCGGGTGAACGGCGCGATGCCGAAGAGCGCTTCGACGAGCTCGGTGCGACCCGAGCCCTGCAGTCCGGCGACGCCGACGATCTCGCCGGCGCGCAGCTCGAGGTCGATGCCGTCGACGTAGGCGTTGCCCGCGCCGCGCAATTCGAGCCGCGGATCGCCGACGACCGTGCCCTCCTCCGCCCCCGGGAAGTACGCGGAGATCGGGCGTCCGACCATGCGGCGCACGAGCTCGTCGGTGTCGAGCTCGGCGACCGGGCCGCTCGAGATGAGCGCGCCGTCTTTCAGCACGGTGATCGTGTCGCAGAGGTCGAAGATCTCCTTCAGCCGGTGCGAGACGTAGAGAATCGCGACGCCGCGCTCGGCGAGCCGCCGCACGATCGTATAGAGCAGTTCCACCTCGTGGTCGGCGAGCGCGGCCGTCGGCTCATCCATCTGGATGACCCTGGCGTCGACCGAGAGCGCCTTCACGATCTCGACGATCTGCTGTTCGGCGACGGTGAGCGTGCGCACCGGGGCATCCGCGTCGATCGTGTCGATGCCGAGGTCGGCGAGCAGCGACCGCGTCTCGGCGAGCATCGCCTTCTTGTCGACGAAGCCGCCGCGCCGCGGCTCGCGGCCGAGGAACACGTTCTGCGCGACCGTGCGTTCTGGCAGCAGGTTGAACTCCTGGAAGACGGTGGCGAGCCCCGCGCGTGCCGCTTCGACGGGGTGGCTGAACGCCACCTCGGTGCCGCCGAGCGTGATGGTGCCCGCGTCTCGTTCGTAGACGCCCGCGAGGATCTTCATGAACGTCGACTTGCCCGCGCCGTTCTCGCCGACGAGGCCGTGCACCTCGCCCGGCCGGAGCGTGAGGCCGACGCCGTGCAGCACCGTGACGCCGAAGAACGACTTCTCGAGCCCCATGGCCACGAGCACCGGCTCGGCGGCGAGCACAGCGCCGCGCCGGTCTTCGCCCGTCGGCTGCTGCTGGGCGTTCATGCGGCCACCTCCACCCAATTGCCGGATGCCGCGGACTCCAGTACCGCCTCAGTGACGCGCACTGCGCGCAGGCCGTCGTCGAAGCGCGGCAGCCCCTCTGGCGATGCGCCGCCGATCGCCGCGTAGGCGTCGGCGATGAAGGCGTTGAACGCGTCTTGATAGCCCATCGGGTGCCCCGCCGGCACGATCGCCAGCCGGGCCGCGTCTTCGGCGAGCCGTGCCGGGTCGCGCTCGATGACCCTCGACGCGTCGGTGCGCCCGAGCCAGAGGGTGTCGGGGCGCTCCTGCTCGAACCGCACGCTCGCCTCGGTGCCGGCGAGTTCGATCGAGAGGGCGTTCTTGCGGCCCGGCGCCACTTGCGAGACGAGCAGTGTGCCGACAGCGCCCGAAGAGAGCTCGACGACGACGGCGACGAGGTCTTCGGTGGCGATGGCGTCGTGCGTGGCGCGGGCCTCGTAGACGGTGCGGGTCGAGGCGCTGAGCCGTTCGATGCGCTCCCCCGAGACGAACTCGAGCAGATCGACGAGGTGCGAGCCGATGTCGGCGAAGGCGCGCGACGGCCCGCCGAGCGCGGCGTCGACCCGCCAGTCGTCGTCATGGGGTGCAGCGAGCCAGTCCTGCAGATATGCACCCTGCACGCTGAGCAGGCGCCCGGTCTCGCCGCGGGCGACGCGGGCTCGTGCCTCGCGAGCCATCGGGTGGAATCGATAGACGAAGGGCACGGCGGCCACGAGGCCGCGCTCGTCGGCGAGCGCGGTCAGCGCCGCGGCATCCCTCACCGACGTCGCGAGCGGCTTTTCGCAGATGACGTGCTTGCCGGCCTCGAGGGCGGCCCGGGCGATCGCCGCGTGCGTCGCGTTCGGCGTGCACACGTGCACGACGTCGATGTCGGGGTCGTCGAGCAGTGCGTCGACCGAGTCGAACGCCGTGGTCAGCCCCAGCCGTTGCGCTGCATCGCGAGCTCGATCAGCCGATGAGGATGCACCGCCCGTGAGCTCGGCCCGTGCGGCGCGAGCGGCCCGGGAGTGCACGGCGGCCATGAAGCCGCCGCCGACGAAGCCGGCACGAAGAGTGCGGGTCGGGGCGATGACGTCCGTTGTCATGGTCGACATGGTGACACAAGGATCGAGACTTCTGCTAGTCATTCGTCAAAAGTTGCCGAAGTCGTTACACCTTCGAGATTTGCGTGCGAGCGAAGACCGTGTGCTTTACTCAGTGCATGGTTGACATCAGCCGGGGATCAGCACTCGGCGCCTCGGGGGCGAGCGAGCTCTTCCAGCTCCTCCGTGACGGCGCACCCCGCACCCGGGCGTCCCTCGCCGCCACCACCGGTCTCGCACGATCGACGATCGCGACACGCGTCGACGAACTCATGCAGCTCGGGCTCGTCTCCCCCGTGGCCGATGCCGCTTCGACCGGCGGCCGGCCGCCCTCGCAGTTCGCGCTCAACCCGGCGGCGCGCATCGTGCTCGCCGCCGACCTCGGCGCCTCGCACGCCACGCTCGCCGTCACCGATCTCACCGGCACGGTGCTCGCTTCACACGGCGAGCGCATGGACATCGCCGAGGGCCCCGATGCCGTGCTCGGCTGGATGGTCGACGCCGGCCGAGCACTCATCGAAGGACTCGGCCGCGACCGGCACGAGCTCGCGGCCATCGGCATCGGCGTGCCCGGACCGGTCGAACACTCCACCGGCCGCCCGGTGAACCCCCCGATCATGCCCGGCTGGGATCGCTTCGACGTGCCCGGCTGGGTGCAGCAGCACCTCGAGGTGCCCGTGCTCGTCGACAACGACGTGAACATCATGGCGCTCGGCGAACGCGCCCTCGCCTGGCCGCAGATCGAACACCTCATGTTCGTGAAGGTCGCCACGGGCATCGGCTCCGGCATCATCTCGGGCGGCCTGCTGCAGCGCGGTGCGCAGGGCATCGCGGGCGACATCGGCCATGTGCGCGTCGCGCGCGGCAGCGAGGTGCCCTGCCACTGCGGCAACCGCGGATGCCTCGAAGCCCTCGCCTCGGGCCCCGCCATCGCCCGGGCGCTTCGCGAACAGGGTGTCGACGCGACATCCGGCAACGACGTCGTCGAGCTCGTCAAGCGCGGCGACATCGACGCGATCCAGGCGGTGCGCCAGGCAGGCCGCGACATCGGCGAAGTGCTCACCGCGTGCGTCAGCCTCGTGAACCCCTCGGTCGTCGCGATCGGCGGTTCGATGGCGAGAGCCGGTGAGCACCTCATCGCCGGCGTGCGAGAGGTCGTCTACACCCGCTCGATGCCGCTCGCGACCGAGCACCTCGCGATCGTGCAGTCCGCCGCGGCCGAGAATGCTGCTGTGCTCGGCGCGAGCATGCTCGCGATCCACCACGCGCTCTCCCCCGAGGGCATCGACGCTCTCGCAGCGCGCTGACCCGGCATCCGCTGCCCCTGTTCGCGGCGCCCGCCCACCCACCTCGCCACGCGCCCACCCCGTCACGCGCCCACCTCGCCACGCGCCCACCTCGCCACGCGACCACTGCAGCAATTCAGGAAGGGAGGTGTGTCGCGCCCACGATCCGCCGCGAATACCCCGCGACACGCCGCGACACGCTCCTCCCGTCCTGAATTGCTGCAGGAGACCGCGCGTGCGGCGCCCCGATGACCGCGCGCAGCGGTACGCTCGGAAGGTGCCGGATACCCCCTTCGCCCTCTTCGATCTCGAGAGCGTGACGACGGCGGTCGCGGTCGACGAACGCCCGCGGCATGCGTGCCAGTCGCGCGTCGTGGCCGACTCGAGTGATCGGGTCGGCTGGTTGCGGGCGCGCTCGCAGGGCATCACTGCGACGGATGCCGCGAAGCTCGCGACCCGCGAATCGGTGCGCACCGCGGCGCACGAGAAGCTGCACGGCAGCCGGTACAGCTTCGGCGGGAGCCGGTACACCGACCACGGCCGGGAGCGCGAACCCGTCATCGCCGAATGGGCACGCAACAGTCACGGCATCGAGCCGTCGACGCTGCTCTTCCACTCGGAGTTCGAACGCCGTCACCTCGCGACGCCCGACGGCCTCAGGATCACGTCGAACGGCACCCTCGAACTCTGCGAGATCAAGACGACCTCCAAGCCGTGGCGCGGCATCCCACGCGGGTACCTGCGCCAGGTCTGGTGGCAGCAGTACGTGCTCGGCGCCGAGCGCACGCTCGTCGTGTGGGAGCAGCACGACGACTTCGTTCCGGTCGCCACCGAGCCGCAGTGCCGTTGGGTCGACCGCGACGACGACCAGATCGCGATCCTCGTGGGGTTCGCGAACGAGCTGCTCACTGCGATCCGGCCCGCCGGCGCCGACCACGACCCGCGCGCGATCTACCGGCCGGGTGCTCTCGCGTGACGACCATCCTCCTGCACGGCCTCGGTGCCGACCGTCGACAACCCCTCGACCTGTTCACGCCAGCGGTGCGCGCCGCGAGCGGGCCCGACGAGCTCATCATCGCACCGGATATCCGTGCGCACGGCGGGTTCCTCACGGTCGGCGAGCCCGAGGATTTCCGCATCGACCAGCTCGCCGCCGAAGTCGCCGCGAGCGTACGGGAGACGATCTCCGATGCCGGCGGCCCGGCGCCCGAGGCATCCGCACCGCTGACCGTCATCGGCGTCTCCCTCGGTGCCGCTCTCGCGCTGCGGCTCGCGCTCGACGAACTGCTGCCGATCGAACGTGCCGTGTTCGTTCGGCCGTCGTTCAGCGACGAGTCGCTGCCAGAGAATCTGCGGGCGTTCCCGGTGATCGGCCAGATCCTCGCCGATGCGGGGCCGGCCGGCATGCAGGAGTTCCGCGAGCGCTCGATCTTCCAGTACATCGCGTCGGTCTCGCCCGCGGGTGGACGAGGGCTGCTGACGCAGTTCACGGCTCCGGATGCCGCGCGGCGGGCGATGCGGCTCGTCGAGATGCCGCGCAACCGCGCGTTCACGGCTGACTCCGAGCTCGCCGGGCTCGGGGCCCGCGGCATCCAGTCACTCGTCGTCGGTGCACCCCGCGACCCGGTGCATCCGTACACCCTCGCCGAGCGATGGGCTACCGCGCTCGACGCGCCACTCGTCGAACTGCCGGCTCGCGACGACGGGCTGCCCGTGCAGACGGCGCTGCTGCGCGAGGGCATCGCCCGCTGGCTGCAGCACACGCGCGCCTGACGACCGCAACGCTCGTCGAGGAGCGACGCCCTCGATACAGCGGTGTCGCCTCCCCGCTGGTCGAGTAGCGACGAAGAAGCGCATCGAGACCCGTCACGAGGTCTCGATACGGCCGCAAGCGGCCTACTCGGCCGACGAGGGGGCGCCCCGTACCGCACGCATTCGCACTCCCCAGATTCGGCGAAGCCACGGCCACCCGGGGGTCGGTGCGATCATAGCGATGACGGATACTGTGCAAAGGGCAATCTCAGGAGGATGTGTCGATGCGGGCATTGGTGATCGATCAGACCGGCGGAGCCGACGAGCTGCACATGGCCGAAGTGCCCGACCCGATTCGTATCAGCGACGAGGTACTCGTGCGGGTCGTTGCAGCGGGCGTGAACCCGATCGACGCGAAAACCCGAGCCGGGCGCGGCGTCGCCAGGGCGATCCCCGCCTACCCGGCAGTGCTCGGCGGCGATTTCGCCGGCGTGGTCGAGGCCGTGCCCTACACGGCCCATCCGCTGCAGCCGGGTGACCGCGTCTACGGCATGGGCCGGGTGCCCCGCACCGGCGGCAGCTACGCCGAACTGATCTCGGTGAGTTCGATGGGCATCACCCGCATGCCGGCATCCCTCTCGTTCGCCGAAGCGGCGGCGGTGCCGCTCGCGGCGCTCACCGCGTGGGGCGCGGTCGTCGATACGGCGCGCGTGCACGACGGCCAGCGGGTGCTCGTCCACGCCGGCGCCGGCGGTGTCGGCCACTTCGCCGTGCAGTTCGCCGCCTACTTCGGCGCCGTCGTCACCGCCACCGCCTCCGCCCGCAACGCAGACTTCGTGCGCGGCCTCGGTGCACGCCGCGTCATCGACTACAACTCCGAACGATTCGAAGAGGTCGTCACCGACCAAGATGTGGTCATCGACCTGATCGGCAATGCGACGGATGCCACGGGCACCCGTTCCCTCGACGTGCTGCGTCCGGCCGGGCTGATCGTGACGGTGCCCACCGGCTCGTGGCCGACCATGGCCGAGGAGGCGGCGGCCCGGGGCATCCGTTCGAGCGGCTACACCGTCTCGCCCGATGCCCGCACGCTCTCGGTGATCACGCGGCTGATCGACGACGGTGCCGTGCGTGTGCACGTGGAGCGGGAGTTGCCGCTCGAGGAGGGTGCCGAGGCGCACCGCCTGCTCGAAGCGGGGCACGTGCGCGGCAAGCTCGTGCTGCGGGTCTCGCCCGACCCGGCCTGAGCTCGTCGCGCGCTCACCCTGCGCTCATCGACAGAAGCCCGCTTCGACGAGCTCAGCGAGCACGCCCGCGGGTTCCTCAGCCGGTGCGGGCGTCGAGCAGTGCGCTGCCGAGCTCGCTGCGGAGGTAGAGCACGCTGTGCCCGTACCTCGTCGAGACGAGGAGGCCGGCATCGCGCAGGGCGCGGAGGTGCTGGTTCACGGCCGATGGGGTGACGCCGAAGCGCACCCCCAGCTCGGTCGACGACGCCGGGTCGCCGAGCGCGGAGAGCAGGCTCGCCCGCGCCTCGCCGATGATCGCGGCGACCGCGGCCGGGTTGGCCACCTGCTCGGTCTCCCAGAGCGCGCCTTGCCCGCGTGCCGGGTACATGATCATCGGCGGGCCGTCGCCGACCGGCGCAGAGCCCCGGCGCGTGAACATCGTCGGCACGAGCGTGAGGCCGAGGCCGTCGATGCGCTGCAGGCGGTCGTTCGGGTCTCTCAGTCGCACCGAGACGACACCGCCCTCGTAGTCGACCGTCGACGAGATGCCGTTCAGCATGGTCGACAGCCCACTCTGCGCGATCTGGCGGCCCCGGTAGACGACGTCGGCCTCGAGCACCGCACGCATGCGCGGCCAGTACGGCGCGAACGAGGCGTCCCAGAGCTCGTGCAGCGCACGCACGATGCGCCGAATGGCGGTCTTCGGCGAGCCGGCGAACACGGCCGGCACGTGCCCGTGCACCGCGACGAGGTCGCCGATGAAGGTCTGCGGGGGCGTGGCGAGCAGTTGCTCGAACTCGTCGTCGAGGCGCGTCAGCGGCGATTCGGGGCGCGGGTTCATGAAGTCGGGCGTCCACAGTCGCTCGTCGATGAGGCCGTGCAGGGCCTCGACGTCGAGGTCGGCACGCGCCGCCTCGGTGCGGCGCAGCCACGGCAGTTGCAGGGGGAATCGGGCGGGGTCGTCGATCGCGCGCAGCGACAGTCCGAGTTCGCAGAGCGGCGAGATGCCGAAGCGCACGGCCGCGACGTCGCCCTCGTTGAGCACGTATCGCAACATGAAGCAGAACGCTACATCAATTTCGACACGGCGGCGATTCTGGAAGAACTGAACGAGTGAGCCCTACCCCCGCATCGCCCCCCGACACGGGAACCGTGCCGACCGTCGACCCCGAATCACCGCCGAAGCCCTCGCTCGTCGCCCGCGTCGCGGCATCCGTGGCCGACCCGGTGCTGCGCATCCTCGTCGGCGCGACCCTCATCTCGCGCGTCGGCCGCGGCATCTTCCTCACTGTCACGGTGCTCTACTTCACCTTCATCGTCGGCCTCGCGCCGCACGAGGTCGCGATCGTGCTCGCCGCGTCGAGCGCCGCGGGGGTCGGCGCGACCCTCGCCGGCGGATGGCTCGCCGACCGCTTCAGTGCCAAGCGCCTCGTCATCGTCTTCACCACGATCGAGGGCCTCGCGCTGATCGCGTACGTCTTCGCCGGCGATTTCATCAGCGCACTCACGATCGCCGTCGTCTGCGGCGGCTTCGGACAGGCCGCGAACTCGACGCGGGCGGCGATCATCGCCCGGGCGTTCGAAGGTCAGGGCCGCGTGAACGCGCGGGCGGTGCTGCGCGCGATCACCAACATCTCCATCGCCGTCGGCTCAGGACTCGGCGCGCTCGCGCTCGCCATCGGCACAGCCGAGGCGTACCGCGCGCTCATCCTCGGCGCAGGCGCGCTCTACCTGCTCGGCTTGATCCAACTCGTCAAGCTCCCCTCGAGCGTCGATGCGCCCGCGAGGGTCGCGACGCCGCCGGTGACCACCGCGACCGGGTCGTTCGATGCCGCCGCCAGCGCCGAGGCAGCCGCGGCTGAGCGTCGCAGCTGGCGCCGGCACTCCCCGTGGCGCGACCCGAGGTATCTGCTGCTCACCGCGCTCACCGCGGTGTTCGGCATGCAGTTCGGCGTCGCCGAGTTGGGGGTGCCGCTCTGGATCGCGAACGAGACCACGGCGCCCGAGGCCCTCATCGCCGCACTGCTCATCCTCAACACCGTCATCGTCGTGATCTTCCAGGTGCCGCTCTCGAGGGGCACGCACGACCTGCGGGTCGCGGCCCGAGTGTCTGGCATCGCGGCGTGGCTGATGGCCGCCGCCTGCCTCGTGTACGCCTCGGCCGCAGGGCTCCCCATCGGCTTCGCGATCACCGTGCTCGTGATCGCCGCGATCACGCACGCCTTCGCCGAGGTGTTCTCGCAGGCCGGCGGCTGGGGGCTCAGTTTCGAACTCGCCGACCCCGTGCAGGCGGGCAGCTACCAGGGCGTCTTCGGCATGGGCTTCTCGGTCGGCGCGCTCGCCGCCCCGCTCGTCGTCAACGCGACGGCGATCTCGAACGGCTTCTCGGGTTGGGTCGTGCTCGCCGCGATCTTCCTCGTGTCGGGCCTCGGCATCTGGTGGCTCGCGCGTCGCGCGGCACGAACGGCCTCGTCGGCGGCATAACGACGAAGGGCGCGTCGGCCGGTCGCACTGCGCCCGGCCTCGAGCGCGTGGCATGATCGGCGCATGGCCGAGCCCAGCACGCAGCTTCAGGCGCACTCCGACGACGGACGATCGTTCGCGATTCCGGATGCCTCGGGCACCCCGTTCATCGCCGGCACCCTGCTCGTCATCACGACCCGACGAGGCCGGCAGCTCGCCCTCGTCGAGGAGCGCGAGACGGGCGCAGCGGGCGGGCGCGAGGCCCTGCGCGGACGCCTCCTCGGCGTGATCGACGGCGCACGTTTCGACGCACGCGGCAGCCACGGGTTCGTAGCCGGCGCCGTGGCAGCGGCCGACGCGGCCACGATCGACCTCGTGCACGCGGCGCTCGGCGCGACCCTCGAGATCGGGGTGAACCTCAGCCCGCCGAGCCGGCCGGCACGACTGTTGTCGCATCGCTTCAACCGGCACACCTTCTGGTGCGGTCAGAGCGGCTCGGGCAAGACCTACGCGCTCGGCGTGGTGCTCGAGCAGCTCATCGCGCACACGGCGCTACCCGTCGTCGTGTTCGACCCGAACTCCGACTTCGTTCGGCTCGGCGAACTGAACCCCGATGCGAGCGGGCCCACCGCCGAGCTGCTGGCGCAACGCGACATCCGGGTGCTCCGCCCGAACACCGCAGGTGCCGATCTGCTGCGCGCACGGTTCACCGCGATGACGACTGAGGCGAAGGCGGCGGTGCTCCGCCTCGACCCCGTGGTCGACCGCGAGGAGTTCAACGCGGCCGTGCACCTGCGCGACACGCTGAGCGTGGTCGAACCGGGCGAGTTGTTGCCCGAGTTGCTCGAATCCGACGACCCCGCGCGCCGCGCGCTCGGTCTCCGCATCGAGAACATGGGCATCCTGACCTGGGAGGTCTGGGCCGGTCGCGACCGCGAGGCGACACTCGTCATCGATGAGCGGGCGGATGCCACGGTGCTCGACCTCGGCGGCTTCTCGACGCCCGACCAGCACCTCGTCATCGCACTCTCGGTGCTCGACGAGCTGTGGGCCCGTCGAGAGGAGCGGCGACCGGTGCTGCTCGTGATCGACGAAGCCCACAATCTCTGCTCACCCGAGCTGAGCTCACCGCTCGCGGTCGCCGTGCGGGAGCGCATCATCCAGATCGCCGCCGAGGGCCGGAAGTTCGGGCTTTGGCTCCTGCTCTCGACGCAGCGTCCGTCGAAGGTGCACCCCGGCATCATCTCCCAGTGCGACAACCTCGCCCTCATGAAGATGAGCTCCCCCATCGATCTCGACGGTCTCGCGACGTACTTCGGGTATGCACCGGCGGCATTGATCGCGCGGTCGCCGTGGTTCCGGCAGGGCGAGGCGCTCTTCGCGGGCGGCTTCGTGCCCGCGCCGACGTTGCTCGCGATGAACGCGAGGCTCACGCCCGAGGGTGGCAGCGACGTGGGCGTGCCGCTGCGCTGACCCCGCCCCCCGCTGGTCGAGTAGCGACGCAGGAGCGTATCGAGACCCGTCACGAGGTCTCGATACGGCGCTGGCGCGCCTACTCGACCGACGAAAGGGCACGCCACCCGCGCGCCTACTCGACCGACGAAAGGAGGCGCCACCCGCCGGTCGAGTCGCGACGAGGAGCGTATCGAGACCCGTCACGAGGTCTCGATACGGCGCTGGCGCGCTTACTCGACCGACGAAGAGGTCGGCGCTGGCGCGCCTACTCGACCGACGAGAGAATGAGCGAGCGCTCCAGCACCCAGTCGTCTTCAACGCGACCGCCGACGACGAAGTGCTTGCGGCCGACCTTCGAGAAGCCGTGGCGCTCGTAGAACGCGATCGCCCGCGCGTTCTCCTCGTTGACCCCGAGCCAGGCCGTCACGGCTCCGGTCGCCTTCGCCGCATCGAGCGACGCGCGCATGAGTGCGGCGCCAGTGCCCGTGCCGTGCGACTCCGACAGCACGTAGACCTTGCTCACCTCGATCGCGGGCCTCGCCGTCACCGCGCGAGCGGCGTCGGCGTCGCCCGGCTCGCCGCCGACGAGCATCGTGTAACCGAGGAGACGGCCTGCGTCGAGGGTCTCGGCGACCAGCAGAATGCGCTCGGGGTCAGCCAGGTAGCGCTCGACGCGATCCACGCCGAAGTTCTCGGCGATGAAGTCGGCGATCGCCTCGGCGGTGGTGTGGGGCGGGCACGCGAGGGGGAACGTCTCGGCGGCGAGCGACGAGAGCGCAGCGGCATCCTTCATCGCAGCCGGCCGGATGCGCACGGCGGTGTCAGTCGACTGGGTCACGAGCATCGATTCTGCCAGACCAGTGCGGGCTGAGCCTGTCGAAGCCTGCCCGGGAGGGACGGTTTCGACAGGCTCAACCCGCATTCCGTCTCAGAGGAAGCGCGCGTAGGCCCCCACCGTGAGGAACGTCGGGAACTCGGGCTCGAGCGCGACGCTGCGGAACACCGAGATCGCGTCGTCGAACCGGTCGCCCTCGAAGCGCGGCAGCTCGGCGACGGCAGCCGCCATGAGCCGCACGATCGAGGTCTGGTCGACGCGCGTGCCCTCGGCGGTGACCGTGTTCTCGTTCAGCCACTGCCAGACCTGCGAGCGCGAGATCTCGGCCGTCGCGGCATCCTCCATGAGGTTGTCGATCGCCGCAGCGCCCGTGCCGCGCAGCCACGACTCGATGTAGCGGATGCCGATCGAGATGTTGTCGCGCACCCCGCTCTCGGTGACCTCGCCGCCGATCGACGGGATGTCGAGCAGCTGCGCCGCGGTCACGTGCACATCGTCTCGCAGCCGGCCGAGCTGGTTCGGCCGGTCGCCGAGCACGGCGTCGAACTCCGCCCGAGCGGTCGGAATCAGGTCGGGGTGCGCGACCCACGTGCCGTCGAAGCCGTCGCCCGCCTCCCGGCTCTTGTCGGCCGCGACGGCGGCGAGCGCGCGCTCGGTGACCTCGGGGTCTCGGCGGTTCGGGATGAACGCGCTCATGCCGCCGATGGCATACGCTCCGCGTTTGTGGCACGTCGCGACCAGCAGCTCGGTGTACGCCCGCATGAACGGCACCGTCATCGTGATCGCCTTGCGGTCGGGCATGACCCAGCGACGACCGCGCGACCGGAATGTCTTCACGATCGAGAAGATGTAGTCCCATCGGCCGGCGTTCAGCCCGGCGCAGTGGTCGCGCAGCTCATAGAGGATCTCGTCCATCTCGAATGCGGCCTGGATCGTCTCGATCAGCACGGTGGCGCGCACCGTGCCCTGCGGGATGCCGAGCCGGGTCTGCGCGAAGACGAAGATGTCGTTCCAGAGCTTCGCCTCGCGGTGCGACTCGAGCTTCGGCAGATAGAAGTACGGCCCGCGGCCCGCGGCGATGAGCGCGTGCGCGTTGTGGAAGAAGTACAGCCCGAAGTCGACGAGCGAACCCGAGGCGTGCATGGCCCGCCCGGCCCGGTCGTGGAACTTCAGGTGCTTCTCGACGAGGTGCCAGCCGCGCGGGCGCATCACGATCGTCGGCGTCTCGGCGAGCGGGCGCTCGACGCGGTACTGCTTGCCCTCGGGACTGTTGTACTCGAGCCGGCCGCGCAGCACGTCGAAGAGGCTCAGCTGGCCCTCGATGACGTTGCCCCAGGTCGGGCTCGTGGCATCCTCTTGGTCGGCGAGCCAAACCTTCGCGCCCGAGTTCAGCGCGTTGATGGCCATCTTCCGGTCGGTCGGTCCCGTGATCTCGACCCGGCGGTCCTCGAGGCCCGGCCCTGCACCGGCGACCCGCCACGACGGATCGTTGCGAATGCGGGCGGTCTCGGGCAGGAACTTCGGGTCGCGGCCGTTCGCGGCATCGACCCGCGTCTGCAAGCGGGCGGCGAGCAGCTCGTGCCGGGTGCCGGCGAAGCGGTCGTGCAGCTCGGCGAGAAAGGCGAGCGCGTCGGGCGTCAGGATCTCGCCATACCGTTCGGCGAGTTCAGTCCGTTCGCCGAGCGGCGCGGTGATCTCGATACGCGGTTCGACGGTCTGGAAGCTGCCGGTGACGGGCCTCGATTCGAAGCGGGTTTCGGATGCCGCGGCATCCGTTCGCTCGATGGTCATGCTGGGTGTCGTGTTCATGATCGTGTCTCCTTCGGTATCGCTGGCGAGTCGCGCGAAGCGCATATCGAGACCCGTTGCGTGGTCTCGATACGGCGCTGGCACGCCTACTCGACCGGCGGGATCAGAACTGGTCTTCCTCGGTCGATCCGACGAGGGCGAGCGTTGCGCTGGTGGGGTTCAGCGCGGTGGAAATCCGATCGAAATAGCCGGTGCCGACCTCGCGCTGGTGGCGCGTGGCGGTGTATCCGGATGCCTCCGAGGCGAATTCCGCCTCCTGGAGTTCGACGTAGGCGCTCATGTGCCGCTCGCTGTAGTCCTTCGCGAGCGTGAACATGGAGTGATTGAGGGCGTGGAAGCCCGCGAGGGTGATGAACTGGAACGCGTAGCCCATCGAGGCGAGCTCGCGCTGGAACTTCGCGATCTGGTCGTCGTCGAGGTGGCGCTTCCAGTTGAACGACGGCGAGCAGTTGTAGCTCAGTCGCTTGCCCGGGAACCTGGCGTGCACGGCCTCGGCGAAGCGGCGCGCGAGATCGAGGTCGGGCTCGGCCGACTCGACCCAGAGCAGGTCGGCGTACTCGGCGTAGGCGAGGCCGCGGGCGATGACCGGTTCGATGCCGTTCTGCACCTCGTAGAACCCCTCGGCGGTGCGCTGCCCCGTGACGAACGGACGGTCGCGCTCGTCGTGGTCGCTCGTGATGAGCGTCGCCGCGAGCGCGTCGGTGCGCGCGATGATGATCGACGGCACGCCGGCGACATCCGCTGCGAGTCGTGCCGCATTGATGGTGCGGATGTGCTGGCTGGTCGGAACCAGCACCTTGCCGCCCATGTGGCCGCACTTCTTCTCGCTCGCGAGCTGATCCTCCCAGTGCACGCCCGCGGCGCCGGCCTCGATCATCTGATGCATGAGCTCGTAGGCGTTGAGCGGGCCGCCGAAGCCCGCCTCGGCGTCGGCGACGATGGGGGCCATCCAGTCGGTGATGCCGGTCTGCGCCTCGGCGCCCTGCTCGATCTGCCCGGCGCGCAGCAGCGCGTTGTTGATACGGCGCACGACCGCCGGCACCGAGTTCGCGGGGTAGAGCGACTGGTCGGGATAGGTCTGGCCGGAGAGGTTCGCATCGGCCGCGACCTGCCAGCCGCTCAGGTAGATCGCCTTGAGGCCCGCGCGCACCTGCTGCACGGCCTGATTGCCCGTGAGGGCACCGAGCGCAGCCGACCACCTCGGGTCCTCCTGCGGCGCGAACGCTGTGCCGGTGTTGCGCTGAATGTCGTCCCACAACCGCGCGGCGCCCCGCTTGGCGAGCGTGCGCTCCTCGCGAACCGGGCCGCGCAAGGCGACGACGTCGGCGGCCGTGTAGTCGCGGCTGACGCCCTCCCAACGCGGGTCGGCATCCCACTCGAGCTGCAGTTCGGCAGCGGACTGGGTCTGGTCGCCGGGGCGGTTTGTCGTGCTCATGGTGTCCTCCGAGTGGTGCTGAGCGGATGCTTCGGTGTCTCCGTTCGACGTCTGCCTCGACGTCGTTCGGGGTCTGTGGCATCCACTCTGCGCCCGCCGGGTACCCGCTCACCCACGATCTCGGGGGTGAACTTTCCCACTCTTTCTGCACCGCGGAACAAGCGCGCCGCGCAACCGTCGGCCGAGCGAATCTCCCAGAAGTGCGTTCTTTCCGTAGAGAAGCAGGAGCAATCGACCGTTTTGCGCGGCAGGTGCTTGCGAATCGGAGATGAATCGCGATTCTTCTGTTTGCGGCATCCGTTCGCCCGTGTGACCATCGAAGCATGGTCATCGCGGATCGCACGGGCTCGGCGGCACTCGCCGCCGACTCGGCAGCGCCCGACGCGCTCACACTCGGCCGCCGCATCCGCGACCGCCGCACGGCCCGCGGCCTGACCCTCGGCGAGCTCGCCGCCGCGATCGACCGGGCGCCCTCGCAGGTCTCGGCGATCGAGAACGGCAAGCGCGAACCCCGGCTCTCGATGCTGCGTACGATCGCACTCGCGCTCGGGACATCCGTCGACGAACTGCTCCGAACGGATGCCCCCTCGGCCCGCGCCGCCCTCGAGATCGCCGTCGAACGCGCCCAGCGCGGCCCGGTGTTCGCCGCACTCGGGCTGCCCGCCTTCCGAGTCGCGAAGGGCATGAACGATCAGACGCTGCAGACCATCCTGAGTCTGCACAACGAAATCGACCGGCTGCACCGTGAGCGTGCGGCGACACCCGAGGAAGCGCGCCGGGCCAACGCGCAGCTGCGCGCCGAGATGCGCGCCCGCGACAACTTCTACCCCGAGCTCGAGGCGAAGGCCGCCGAGCTGCTCGAGGCCGTCGGCCACACCGGCGGCCCGGTCTCCCACCAGCTCGTCGCCGACATGGCTTCGCATCTGGGGTACTCACTGCACTACGTGGGCGACCTGCCGCACTCGACCCGCTCGGTCACCGACAAGCGCAACGGGCGCGTCTACCTGCCGACGCAGCAGTCGCCGTCGCGCGACTCCCGCTCGCCGATCCTGCAGGCGCTTGCGAGTCACCTGCTCGCCCACGAGGAGCCGAGCGGCTACGCCGACTTCCTGCGCCAACGCATCGAGACGAACTACCTGACGGCCGCGATCCTGTTGCCCGAACAGGCCGCGGTGCGCTTCCTCACCGAAGCGAAGAACCTGCGCCGAATCTCGATGGAGGAGTTGCGCGACGCCTTCGCAGTCTCGTACGAGACGGCGGCGCACCGGTTCACGAACCTCGCGACAGCGCGGCTCGGCATCCCGGTGCACTTCACGAAGGTGCACGAGTCGGGCACGATCATCAAGGCCTACGAGAACGACCGGGTGCGCTTCCCGAGCGATGCGCTGGGCGCGATCGAGGGCACGACGATGTGCCGCAACTGGACGGCCCGCACGGTCTTCGACGTCGAAGACCGGTTCAGCCCCTGGTACCAGTACACCGACACCCCGTCGGGCACGTTCTGGTGCACCTCCCGCATCGAGAAGGCGAAAGAAGGCGAGTACTCGGTCTCGGTCGGCGTGCCGTTCGAGCACGTGAAGTGGTTCCGCGGCCGCGAGACACCGCATCGTGCGGTATCTCGGTGCCCCGATCCTGCGTGCTGCCAGGCACCCGGCGGGCTCGCCGATCGATGGGCGGATGCCTCGTGGCCGGCCGCCCGCACACCGACCTCGCTGCTCGCGGCGCTGCCCACGGGCACGTTCCCGGGCGTCGACCAGACCGAGGTGTACCAGTTCCTCGAGGCGCACGCCCCGCACTGAGCCGCCCCACTACCGCCTATGAGAATTCCGGTTGGGCAGTGAACTCCACGGCCCGACCTGGGTCTACGTCCGACAGGGCTCGAGTGATTCCACGTTCTTGGACAACGACGGGGTCCCGCCGAGAATCGTCACATACTCGACACCGTGCGTGCGCAACCACTCCGCGACCGTATTCGGCAAGCAACCAGTCGGAGACACGAAGAGCGGAGCGTTGTAGTAGCCGGCGAGCGGCGCGCCGCTCAACGCATCAGGAAATGTCGCACCGGCAGCGATGAAGGCCGTCTGGCTCTTCGGAAACTCGTCGCGTTCGATCCGAAAAGCGTCACTATTGACCAAGTACGACGTTTCATAGCGATCGCTTCCGCCGTGCCGAACAGTTTCGACACCTGGCATAACTTCGATGGACTGCTCCACACCTACGCTGACCGAGCTCGCAGAGCCGACGACGTGAACCGAGGTCGCGTCGAGCTCCGTGATCACCTCGCGCGTCGGATCATCGATACGCGCCGCCAGACCATCGACGAGCAGTACTGGCGCACCTCGGTGAGCTGCAGCGGCACCGGCCGAAACCGCGTCCGGGAATTTCTGCCCAGTGGCCACGTACACAGTCTGTGCCGAACCCGGTGCGAACGCGCGTGCCGCGATCAATCTCGATGTCTCGTATCGGTCAATTCCGCTCAGGCGCTCGATCCCGGGCGCGAACTCTGCAAGTTGTTCGAATACGGAACTCGACACCGAGGCCTCGCTGCCCACAACAATGATGTGCTCAGGTGAAAGCTGTTGAAGAGCGGCAGCTGTCGCGGTAGGAACCGTCGACGGCGTCACGAGCAAGAGCATTCCACCGAGTTGCTCAGCGGCAGGCCCAGCCGAGACGGCGTCCGGGAAGTTCAGTCCATTCGCGATGAACACGACGGGGACCTCGTAGAAGTTGACGAGTTGATTTGAGATCCTGGCGGCAGTCTCGAAGCGATCCGCACCGCTGATTCGATTCACGCGCGGCCCTCCCAGGACGACGGCTCGTACCAGCTTCTCGCCCTCATCGAGCTCGAACGACGAGCTGACGTCGGTGTACTCCTCGGTGCGACTCTCGTGGATGATCGTCGTTCGGTACGTTCCGGGGTAGAGAGAGCCTTCGCTGTACGAGCCGTCACTCGACCAGGTGGCTCCGTCATTCGGCGCCCACGCACCACGCGCAGAGTCCCAGCGCTCGAGCTGGAAGGAGTTCGAATCGGAGCCACCGATGCCAGACACGCATGTTGGGCACGTTACGCTGCCGAAGACCCCTGCCGGCCTGTACGGCTCACCGCTGAACGCGTAAGCTCCGCCGCCTTCGGCATGAATGGTTCCCGGCACACTCGGGTCGATCGGCGATGCACCGTACGCACGATCCAGGTGGAAGTCCGCGGACAATCTGACCTGGTAGTCGCCGGGGATGAGCCTGCCGAGGTCGTACAGGCCACCTGTACCCGGTTCGACGATGACCGCGGGTTCGTCGAGCGGCAATCCGGTACGGACCGCTGAGGCCCGCGCCCGGCCGCCGCCTTCGCCGACTGTGATCGTGCCCGAGATGCGTGCTGCTCTCGGAAGCGTGATCGAAACGTGCGCTTCGAACTGTTCAGCAGTTACTGGCGCAGCCGACATGTAGTGCCCTGCATACGGGTGCGTGCCGTCCTGAACGGGCGTCCACCACACATCCGCGAAGTCGCTGTCGAGAGCGGCGACGAACTTCAATCGGTACGCCAAGCCGCTTTGCAGTCCGTTGAGCACGAAGCCGCCGCTCTCATCGGTGCGCGCGCTCGCAATCAAGTACTCTCGGGGGGTCGGGAGGTCTGTTCGCACATAGTATGCCTCGACCTGCACCTCATGGGCTGCAGCTGCGCCTACCCCGTCGAGCGCGACCGTCCCGGCGATCGCCCCACCGTCGACGGCGGTCGCGACCATGGGATTCTGCACGACGGCGAGAAAGATCGCCAGAATTGTCGCCACGGCGATGGAGCGCTTCATTCGGGTCCTCATTCAGGAAGTCAGACACACTGCATCATGAAGGCATATGCATTGCGCGAAATCATATGCGATCAAGTTGGTCGGTGCGTACGTTTCTCGCCCAAAGGATACGGCCATCGTGTCCGGCGACGAGCGGATGTCGGGACGCCGCGCTCTGGCGTGCGGCAGGCGCCGCGCGGGAGGATGGAGACACCACAATCGCATCGGAGTGATTCGCGTGGGAACGACCGTCTTCGAACGACGCCGGCCACCGGCATCCGTCGTCACTCATTCGCTCGAGCACACCGCGCGGTCGGTGTTCTGGCTCGACGACCTGCCTACCGGCGCAGTGGGTGGGCGCCCGAAGCTCGCGGGCAACCATGTCGCCGACCTCGTCGTCGTCGGCGGCGGCTACACCGGTCTCTGGAGTGCGCTGCTCGCCAAGCGCCGCAACCCGAGCGCGCACATCGTGCTCGTCGAGGCGAAGACGATCGGCTGGGCGGCCTCCGGCCGCAACGGCGGCTTCTGCGAGGCGAGCCTCACCCACGGGCGCGAGAACGGCATGGCGCGATGGCCGAAAGAGATGGCGACGCTCGACCGGCTCGGCCTGGCGAACCTCGACGCGATCGAGGCCGCCGAGGCGGAGTACGGCATGGACTTCCACTTCGAACGCACCGGCGAGCTCGCGCCGGCGATCGAGGAGTATCAGGTGCAGTGGCTGCGCGACTGGCACACCGAGGCCGTCGAGCGCGGCGAGGAGGGGGTCGTCTTCCTCGATCAACGCGAGGTGCAGGCATCCGTCGCTTCGCCGATCTTCCTCGCCGGAGTCTGGGAGCAGCGCACGAGCGGCATGCTGCACCCGGCACGTCTCGCCGCCGAACTCGCTCGGGTCGCTGAGGACCTCGGCGTCGAGATCTTCGAGCACTCCCCGGTGAAACGCATCGACACGCCGGGTTCGACGGGGGCCGTCTCCGTGATCACCGAAGCCGGGCGGGTCGACGCGAGGAAGGCGGTGCTCGCGACGAACGTGTTCCCGTCGCTCCTGAAGCGCAATCGCCTGATGACCGTGCCGGTCTACGACTTCGTGCTCATGACCGAGCCGCTCTCGACGCAGCAGCTCGCCGAAATCGGCTGGAAGGACCGCCAGGGCATCGGCGATCTCGCCAATCAGTTCCACTACTCCCGGCTCACGAAAGACAATCGCATCCTGTTCGGCGGCTACGACGCGATCTACCACTACGGCCGCAAGGTGCGCGCGGAGTACGAGAACCGGCCCGAGACCTGGCGGAAGCTCGCAAGCCACTTCTTCACGACCTTCCCGCAGCTCGATGGTCTGCGGTTCAGCCACCAGTGGGCCGGCGCGATCGACACGAGCACGCAGTTCACGGCATTCTTCGGCACCGCGCGCGACGACCGCGTCGCCTACGCGGCGGGCTTCACGGGGCTCGGCGTCGGGTCGACCCGGTTCGCGGCCGAGGTCATGCTCGACCTGCTCGAGGGGCGCGAGAACGAGCGCACCTCGCTCGAGATGGTGCGCAAGCGCCCGCTGCCCTTCCCGCCCGAGCCTGCCGCGTCGATCGGCATCAACGCGACCCGATGGTCGCTCGATCGCGCCGACCACAACGGAGGCAAGCGCAACCTGCTGCTGAAGACCCTCGACGCGCTCGGACTCGGGTTCGACTCGTAAGCACGGCAAGGCGAGGCGACACCCTGCGTCACATCGTCGGCGCACTGACGGATGCCGCGACGCTCGTAGTCGAGCAGCACGAACCCGCGCCGACCGAGCAGGTCGTCGACGGCGACCCCGCAACCTGATACCTGGCGCTCGACGAGTCGGCTGCGGGCGAGATCGGCGTCTGGGAAGCGGGTCAGCCGCAGAACTCCTTGGGCACTCCTGCGACATCTCGCACGCCGATGAGAACGACGACGCCGTCTTCGACGACGAAGTCGAGGTACCCGTTCGCATCATCGCCCACCGCGTAGCCGAACGAGTCCGCGCCTGTCTGGTTCACCGGCTCGAGATCGGGGTAGGCGGTGGTGAGCTCGTCCATAGTCGACCCGAGCACGATGCCGGCCTCCGTCGACGGAGACGCCGGGATGACGCCCGCTTCATCAGCCCGTCCGTTGACCCACACCGATGTGATCTCCTCGCCGCCCTCCGGGTGGGTCAGGAGCATGGAGGCCGCACCCTCGGTGGTGAGCCCCGCCACCCATGCACACCACTCCGACACCTCGAACGACGGCAAGCCGGCGATGACCTCTTTGTACGGGGCGCCACGTTCGATCGGACCGATGCCCGTCGTGGTGATGACCCACGTGGTCACGTCGGCGGGATCGACCGCGGCCGGCGTGGTCTCGGACGGCGTGGGTGTGGGTGACACCGAGGACGCGGCCGTCGTTGGCTCGCTCGCGACCGCCTCGCCGGGCGACGCGCACCCCGCGAGACCGAGCACGGCGAGAGCTGCCGCGCCGAAGACCACGGCCATCGAGGCGAGTGGACGGGTCCGTGACATGGGTTCTCCTTCAGTCGAGCTCTTGCGGGGGAACCGCCTGGTCTCAGCGTATTGGCCGGTTCACCGCTTCGACAGGAGTCCGGATATCACTTCCATAACTCCCGTGGCATCCGGCTTCAGGCCACCGCCGCGTCGATCGAGGAGGGAGTCGGCCCAGCGGGATCGATGCGGAACGTCGCGGTGAACCGATCGAGGAGCTCGGTGTCGCCCGCGAACCCGCTGAGTGCGGCAGACCCACCGGCGAGCAGCGTGCGCAGTCGCCCCGGTTCGAGCTCCAGTTCGAGCATGGCAGACGGCACCGGCTCGAGCGCTGAGCGTCGCGGTTGCGGAAGAGCGCCGGCTCCGACCGGCGCGGTGTCGAACGTGCCGCCCGCGACGACCGCCGAGAGCGAGACGTCGCCGACGTGCAGCACGTACTCGGTTGGCGGCAGCGTCGCCGCGGCATCCGGCCGGAATGCCGCACGCAGCAAGACCGCGAGTGCATCAGCGCTGACGATCTCGCCCTCGGCGGGGTCGCCGAGCGCCGACCAGCCCCAGCGTTCGAGGGCGATGACGACGGGCTCGAGCGCGCGCCCGTGAGCGGTGAGCTCGTACCCACCGCGCACTGTCGGCACCCGCCGCACGACGCCCGACTCCTGCAGCTCTTTGAGCCGATCGCTCAGGATGTTGGTCGGGATGCGGGGCAGCCCGGCCTTCAGGTCGCCGTAACGGCGTGGGCCGACGAGCAGGTCGCGGACGATGAGCAGTGCCCACCGATCCCCGACCCGCTCGAGCGCCCGTGCTGCGCCGCTGTACTGGCCGAAGCCGCGTGCGGCGCGTGTCGCCATGGAACTCGCCCGGTCAGGCCGACGCCGAAGGCGCCGAAGCTCCCTGCTCGGCCAAGTACGCCTCGGGGCCCTTGTCTGCAGCCGCAGGGTCCATGTAGAGGAACTCGAGGATGTTTCCGTCGGGGTCTTCGAGGTCGCGCGAGTACATGAAGCCGTAGTCCTGCGCCTCACGCGGCTCGTTGCCGCCGGCGGCGAGACCCTTGCCGAGCACTGCGTCGACGTCATCGCGCGACTCGCGACCGAGCGCGATGAGCGCCTGGGCATGCGTCTTCGGGTCGATGATCTGCTTGTCGGTGAAGGTGCCGAGGTACTCACGGGTGAGCACCATGAAGTAGATGTTCTCGCCGAGCACGACGCACGCCGCGTTCTCGTCGGTGAACATGGGGTTGATGCTGAACCCGAGCGCCTCGTAGAACGCCTTCGAGCGCTCGAGGTCGGTGGTGGGCAGGTTCACGAAGATGTTCGTTGCGGTCATGATCTCCTCCGGGGGATCGTCATTGGTCTGCGGGATGTTGCAAACTCAGCTTGCTCTTTGCAAGTGAACTTGTCAATAGCAAGTAAATGTCTGTTGGTCGAGCGGGCGTGGCACGGCCAGATCGAGCCCCCCGCCCCTTCGACAGGCTCAGGGAGCGAGGTCTCGATACTCTCCTCCGTCGCGACTCGACGAACGATTCAGGGCACGACGCTCCGCCGCACGAGCAGCGCGAGATGCAGCGCCGTCAGGGTCTCGCCGTCGTCGAGGTCGACCCCGAGCAGATCGCCGATGAGCGCGAGCCGCTGATAGAAGACCGAACGCGACAGGTGCGAAGCGGATGCCGCGGCCGTACGGTTGCCCGGATTCGCGAGCAACGCGCCGAGCACGTCGAGCAGGTCGCCGTTGCGGGCGAGGTCGTAGTCGATGAGCGGCTCGAGCATGCGCTCCCCGTGTTCGAGTAGCCGGCGGTCGTCGCGAAGCCCCGTCACGAGCCGCATGAGCGGACGATCGTCAGAGCGGCGCAGCACCGGGCCGCGCACCGAGCGTGGTGCCGGGCTGCGGGCCAAGTCGATCGCCTCCTGCACCGAGCCCAGCAGCGCGTCGAGTCCGTTCGCCTCGGAGCCGATCGACACCACCAGCCGCTCGAGGTCCGCCGGGGCGCCGGGCACCAGTGCCGTGGCGAATGCCCGCGCCGCGGCATCGTCGAGCAGTCGGGAGGCCGGCAGCGAGAGCAGCACGATCGCCGAGGGGGCGGCGAAGAATCCGTCGCGAGCGCCCCCGACCAGCGCCCGCCCGCCGAGTTCGCGAGCCGCGGCATCCGCCACCACCGCAGTGACCACCGCGCCCGTCACCACGACGCCGAAGAGCCGCGCACCCTCGAGCTGGAGGCCGGCCGCTTCGATGCGGGTCGTCGCGGCGGCAAGCCCCGCGAACCTGCCGTCGAGAAGTCCGTCGACGAGACGACGGTGTCCGATGCGCACCCACGCGTCGGTGGCACCGTCTGCGAGTCGGCCGAGCGCGAGCGCGATCGCGCCTTGCTCGAGCACGCTCGTGCGCCCTGCCGGATGCGCCGGGCCGGGGAGCGCGATGAGATGACCCCAGCGGATGCCGCGCGCCTCGACCGGCACGATGAGCCACTCGCCGGCCGCGGGGACGCCGTGCGCGCGCTGCTGCTCGGAATCCCGATGCGCCTGCCTCGAGCGCGCCTCCCACCGAGAGAAGAGCTCCTCCTCCGCCGCGAGGGGCACGTCGGCGGCCACGACCTCGTGGGCGAGATTCTCGAGCACGACGGCGGCGCCGAGCGTCTGGGCGAGCTGCTGCACGATGAAGTCGGCCGGCGAGCCGCGCAGGGCGAGTGCGGTGAACCGCTCGCGCACCTCGTCGCGGGCTCGCAGCGCCGCCGTCTGCGCCGAGATGATGCGGCCGTGCACCGCCTCGGTGAGGGCGACGAACTTCACCTCGCTGTGGAGCGCCACGAGGGCGAGCCCGCGCTCGCGCGCCACCGTTTCGACGGCGGTCGGCACGGAGCGGTGGTGCACGCCTAGCTCGAGCACGAGGCCCGCGAGCCCCGCCTCGACGAGACCGCCGATGAACGCGGCGAGCTCGTCGGGCTCGGTCGGCCATCCAGAGCCGGTCGACAGCAGCAACTCACCGCCGTCGAGCAGCCTGGCGACGCCGGCGCTGTCCGAGACGTGCGCCCAGCGCACGTGCGCGTCGAGCGCATCACCGCCGGAGCGCACTTCGGGCAGGCCGTCGGCGACCGCGGGGATCGTCAGGATCTCGCGCACCGTCGGGAGGCCGTCATCCGCCATCTCGAACATCGGACGATTCGTCTGAATCGCCTCATCTTCGCGACGGTCTGCCACCGGAATGACCTCTCCTGCTCTGACATGCTGGGAAGCACCAGCCTAGACCGCCCATCTGTTTCCTGAGCTTGCCGAAGGGACCACAGGTCCAGCTCCCTTCGACAAGCTCAGGGCACCAACTCGGTCAATCTGTCCGGCACGCTTCCAGAGGAGTACCAGCATGGCCCGAGTTCAGCACTTCATCGCCGGCCGCGACACCGCGCTCGCCGGGCGCACAGGCCCGGTCTTCAACCCGGCGACCGGTGCGCAGCAGCACGACGTCGCCTTCGCCTCCGTCGCCGAGGTCGAGCAGGCCATCGCCGCAGCCGAGGCCGCGCTGCCCGGATGGCGCGCGACCGGCCTGATCAAGCGTGCCGACGTCTTCTTCCGCCTTCGCCAGCTGCTCGTCGAGCGCACGCCCGAGCTCGCGGCCATCGTCACGAGCGAGCACGGCAAGGTGCTCTCCGACGCCGCCGGCGAGATCTCGCGCGGCATCGAGAATGTCGAGTTCGCCGCGGGCCTCGTGCACCTGCTGAAGGGCGAGCACTCCGAGCAGGTTGCGCGCGGCGTCGACGTGCACTCGACGAAGCAGCCCGTCGGGGTCGTCGGCGCGATCACGCCGTTCAACTTCCCCGTCATGGTGCCGCTCTGGATGATCGCCTCGGCGATCGCGTGCGGCAACACCGTCGTTTTGAAGCCGTCGGAGAAGGATCCGACCGCCTCGGTGTTCCTCGCGAAGCTCTTCCAAGAGGCCGGGCTGCCCGACGGTGTCCTGAACGTCGTGCACGGCGACAAGGTCACGGTCGACGCGATCCTCGACTCCCCCGTCGTGCGCGCGATCTCGTTCGTCGGCTCGACGCCGATCGCGAAGTCGATCTACGAGCGCGCCTCGGCGAACGGCAAGCGGGTGCAGGCGCTCGGCGGCGCAAAAAACCACATGGTCGTCATGCCGGATGCCGACCTCGAGGGCGCAGCGGATGCCGCGGTGTCGGCCGCCTACGGCTCCGCCGGCGAGCGTTGCATGGCCGTCTCGGTGCTCGTCGCCGTCGGTGACGAGGTCGCCGACCAGCTCGTCGCGAAGATCTCCGAGCGGCTGTCGAAGCTCACGATCGGCGACGGCACCGACTCCGCGAGCGAGATGGGTCCGCTGATCACCCGCGAGCACCGCGACAAGGTCGCCTCCTACGTGACCGGCGCCGCCGCCGAAGGCGCGACCGTCGTCGTCGACGGCACCGCCGCCGAGTTCGAGGGCGACGGATTCTTCGTCGGCACTTCGCTCCTCGACCACGTCGAACCCGGTATGAAGGTCTACGAAGACGAGATCTTCGGCCCCGTGCTCTCGGTCGTGCGTGTCGAGAACTACGACGAGGCCGTCGCGCTGATCAACGCCAATCGCTATGCGAACGGCGTCGCCGTCTACACCCGCGACGGCGGCACCGCGCGACGGTTCGAGATCGACATCGAGGTCGGCATGGTCGGCGTGAACGTGCCGATCCCGGTGCCGATCGGCGCCTACTCGTTCGGCGGGTGGAAGGACTCGCTCTTCGGCGACTCGCACATCTACGGCCCCGAGTCGGTGCACTTCTACACCCGCACGAAGGTCGTGACGAGCCGCTGGCCCGAGCCGAGCGAGTCGCAGATCAACCTCGGCTTCCCCTCGAACCACTGACCCGGCAACGCTCGTCGTGTAGGCCGCCCGCGGACGGTCTCGATACGCTCGCTGGCGCTCGCTACTCGACCAGCGATACGGGACATCCCTGAGGGCGCACGCCTCGCTGCGGAGTACCATGGCGGCATTCACGGGAACTCCGTGTCGGCGGAGCCTCCCAGATCCCGAGGGAAGCGCTCATGGATGACCGACTCACTTCCGATCGCGTCGCGAACGTGCAGGCCGCAACGCCGTTCCAGTTGCTCTACGAGTTCTACCGGCTCTCGGGCTACGAGCGACGACGACACGAACCCGGCGTGCTCGACTTCACGTTCGGCGACCCGCACGAACCGGCGTCGACGACCTACGTCGAGATCCTGCGCGACGCGCTGATCCCGCAGCACGAATTGTGGTTCGCCTACAACTTCGGCGATGCGACGGCGATCGCGGCCGCGACCGAATCCCTGCGACGTCACGTCGGCATCCCGTTCGAGACCGACGACGTGCACCTCACGACGGGCGGGTTCGCGGCGATCTCGACAGCGCTGAAGCTCGTCGGCGATGCGGGCGACGAGGTCGTCTACAGCCTGCCGCCGTGGTTCCTCTACGAGGGGCTCATCCGCGAGGCCGGCCTCGCACCCGTGAAGGTGTCGATCGACCGCGAGACCTTCGACCTCGATCTCGACGCGATCGCGGCCGCCATCACCCCGCGTACGCGCATCGTGATCGTCAACAGCCCCAACAACCCGACCGGCCGCATCTATCCGGTCGAGACGCTCGAACGTCTCGCCGCTCTGCTCGACGAGGCCTCGGAGCGCAACGGCCGGCGCATCTTCCTCATCTCCGATGAGGCGTACAACCGCATCGTGTACGACGGCGCACGCTTCCGCAGCCCGGTCGAGTTCTACCCATGGAGCTTCCTCGCCTACAGCTACGGCAAGACGCTGCTCTCGCCGGGCGAGCGCATCGGCTACCTCGCCGTATCGCCCACGATGCCGGGCCGCGAGCCACTCCGCGACGCGATCGAGGCGATCCAGATCACCGGCGGATGGCTCTTCCCCAACGCCTCGATGCAGTACGCGCTCCCCCGCCTCGAGACGCTGGAGTTCGACATCCCGGGCTTCCAGCGCAAGCGCGACGTCATGGTGGCGGCGCTGCGGGACATCGGATACGACGTCACCGTCCCGGAGGGCACCTTCTACCTGTTCCCGAAGTCCCCGATCGCCGACGATGCCGCATTCACCGCCTCGCTCGACCGAGAAGACGTGCTCGTGCTGCCGGGGCGGATGTTCGAGACACCCGGGTTCTTCCGCATCTGCCTGACCGCCACGATGGAGACGATCGAAGTGAGCCTGCCACGTTTCGCGGCCGCGTTCCATGCGAGCGGCTCGTCGGCCGCGCAGTGAGCGGGATGCCCGATTCCGAGTAACCGGCCGCACCGGGTGGGCCCGCCGGTCGGTCGGCTAGCCTGATTCCATGGAATCACGGGGAGCGCCGGGCGGCATGGCCCGGCGAACCTTCCTCGCCGCCTCGCTTTCGGGACTTGCGACACTCGCGCTCGCGAGCTGCACCTGGCCCGAGCCCGACCCGAGCCCGATGCCCACGACGACGCCACCGACTCCTCCGCCACCACCGACGAACGGCGTTCCGCTGCCCACGGCGATGCTGCGCTCCCGTTGGGGAGCCGATCCGTTCGCCCGTGGCGCGTTCAGTTTCGATGCTGTCGGGAGCACGCCCGAATTGCGGCGAGCGCTCGGCGAGCCGGTCGCCGATCGACTCGTCATCGCCGGCGAGGCGACCGACCCCGACGCGCCGGGCACCCTCGCGGGCGCGCGGGCGTCGGGCAACCGAGCCGCTGCCGACGTCGCACGACTCGGCGAAGCCGGCGAGCGCGTCGCCGTGATCGGCGCCGGCATCGCGGGGCTCACTGCGGCCCGTGAACTCGTCGACGCCGGGTTCGAGGTCGTCGTCATCGAGGCGCGCGACCGGCTGGGCGGACGCGCCCACTCCGTGGACGCCGCGGGGTTCGACGCACCGGTCGAACTCGGCAGCGTGTTCGCGGGCGACGACGACGGCCTGCTCGACGCACTGCACGAGGCATCCGTCGACACCCGACCGTTCGTGCCGACCGTGGCGGCCGCCACTCCCGCGGGCGTTCGCGTGCCGATCCCCGCGACCGGAGCCGACGCGATCGCCACTGCGCAGCAGTGGGCGAGCAGCCAGCTGCACGATGTCTCCCTCGCGACCGCTCTCGCGGGTTCGGGCGCAGCGCCGCTGTCGGCGGAACCGGGCGCCGACGGCGTGAGCCCGGCCGACTGGCTCGCGCATTCGATCAACAGCGGTGTCAAGCCGTCGACGGGCGCTGCCGCCGCAGTCGTCTCGGCCGGCCAGTACGACCCGCGGCGCCTCGAGCAACTCGGCAATCTCATCACCGGGCGTCTCTCCGACTACGTCGACGAGCTCGCGGCACCGCTCGACATCGCCGTCTCGAGCGTGGTCACCCGCATCGCGTACAACGACCGGCGGGTGAGCCTGCGCCTCGACTCCGGAGAGTCGCTCAACGTCGATCGGGCGATCGTCACGGTGCCGCTGGGCGTGCTGAAGACCGACACCGTGCGGTTCAGCCCGGCGCTGCCGCTCATGCATCAGCGCGCGATCTCCCTGCTCGGCATGGGCGTCGTCGACACGGTCTGGTTGCGCTTCGAGCAGGCATTCTGGCGAGCGGATGCCGCGGACCAGCCTGACGATGCCGAAGCGGAGCCCGCCGCCGATGTGCTCACGATCGTCGGCGAGTCGCCCGGGGTGGCCGCATGGATCGACGTCGGACTCGACTCCGGCGAACCCGTGCTCCTCGGTGTCATCGCCGCAGAGCAGGCGACTCGGCTCGAGGCACTCGACGATTCGGCGTTCCAGACCGAGGTGCTCGACGACCTCGTGCCCTACGCCACAGCCACCGGTTGACGGCCACGAGCGCGGCCGTCAGGGCGACGAAGATCACGACGATGAGCACGCAGTAGAGCGCGACTCCCACAGGCCCGTCGACCTGAGCTTCGTCGAGGAAGAAGTACGGATACCAGCCGATGTCGGCTCCGCGGAACAGCGTGTACACGAGCCAGATCGTCGGAAAGATGAGCACCCAGCCCGCCGTCGCCCACGGCACCCGCGGGTTCACCGCGAGCACGCTGTCGGTCGTCCACGCGATGACGGCGAGCGCGGGTACGACGAAGTGCAGCACCGTGTCGGACCACGGCACCTCCATGCGGTAGTCGCGCGTCGACGCCTGCGCGACGATGATCGCGAAGACGATGCCCGAGACGAGCACGTACACGGTCACCATGGTGCGGAGCACGCCGAGCCACGCCGGGTCGCGCGGGGCCGATAGGGCGAACACGCCGGCGACGCCGAGGGTCACGACCGCAGCGAAGGCCGATTGCACCGTGAAGTAGCTGAAGAAGTTCGCCGTCGCGAAGAAACGGAAGCCGAGGACGTACTGGAAGTTGCCGACGAGCGCCGTGATCTCGAGCGCGGCGATCGCCAGTCGGAAGACGCCGAGCGCCCGCCGTGCCCGCCGTGCCCGTGCCCGTGCCCCGTTGTCGGCGCTGATACGGGGCGAGCGGGGCATGCTCCAACGCTAGCCGCCCCCGGCCTGCCGCCCCCGTCAGTCGAGCGGCCGCAGGATCCGGTCGAGGAACCTACGTGTGCGCTCTTGCGTCGGGTCGGTGAAGATCCGCTCGGGCGCGCCGCGCTCGACCACGACCCCGCCGTCCATGAACAGCACTTCGTCGGCGGCCTGCCGGGCGAAACTCAGCTCGTGGGTGACGACGACCATCGTCCAGCCCTCATCGGCGAGTTCCTTGATGACCTGCAGCACCTCGCCGACGAGTTCGGGGTCGAGGGCGCTCGTCGGCTCGTCGAAGAGCAGCAACTGCGGCTTGAGCGCGAGGGCGCGCACGATGCCGACCCGCTGCTGCTGCCCGCCCGAGAGCTCGAACGGGTAGGCGTCGCGCTTCTCGCCGAGCCCCACGCGGTCGAGCAGAGCGGATGCCGCGGCGATCGCCTTCGCCTTCGGCACTCGTTGCACGCGCACCGGTCCCTCGATGACGTTCTCGATGACGGTCATGTGCGGGAAGAGGTTGTGATGCTGGAAGACCATCGCCGAGCGATCGCGCAGCGCGAAGCGCTGGGCCTTCGAGATCGGCTTCGCGAAATCGAGCACCGGGCCGTCGGCGAAGTCGATCGTGCCGGCGTCGGGCGTCTCCAACCCGTTCAACGCGCGGAGCACGGTGGTCTTGCCCGAACCGCTCGGACCGATGAGCACGACGACCTCGCCGCGCCGCACCTCGAGGTCGATCGAGCGCAGCACCTCGTTGTCACCGAACGACTTGCGGATGCCCCGTGCCGAGAGCAGCACCGAGTCGTCGGGGGTCTCGAGCGGGGCGAGCGGGTCGCCGCCCGAGGCATCCGGCCCATCGCCGGGGTCGCTGTTCGACACATCACGTCGCGACATAGCGGTCCAACCTCTTCTCGAGCATTCCCTGCCCGCCGGCGAGCACGATGCAGATGAGCCAGTAGATGAGCGCCGCCTCGAGGTAGAGCAGCATGAACTCCTGGCTGAAGGCCGCGATCTCCTGCGACACCCGGAACAGCTCGGTCACGAGGATGAGCGAGGCGAGCGACGTGTCTTTCACGAGCGAGATGAAGGTGTTCGAGAGCGGCGGCACCGACACCCTGGCCGCCTGCGGCAGGATGAGCCGGCGAAGTGTCATGCCGTTCGACATCCCGATCGTGTAACCGGCCTCCCATTGCCCCTTCGGCACCGAGAGGATCGCGGCGCGGATCACCTCGGCACCGTACCCGCCGACGTTGAGCGAGAAGGCGATGATCGCACTCGGCCACGGGTCGATGACGAGCCCGAGCGACGGCAGCCCGTAGAAGATCACGAAGAGCTGCACGAGCAGTGGCGTGCCCCGGATCACCGAGATGTAGAACCGGGCGATGCCCGAAACCACCCGGCTCTTCGAGAGCCGCATGAGCGCCACCCCGAGTGCGAGCACGAGACCGATCGCGAACGAGGCGAGTGCGAGCGGGATCGTGCCGCTCACGGCGCCCCACACGAGGGGCCAGAAGGAATCGAGGAACAGCTGCCAGCCGCTCATCGCCTCACCGCCTTCGGTCTGGTCGAGAGGCTACGAGGCTACTCCGAGACGTCGGCGCCGAAGTACTTCTCACCGAGTTCGGCGAGCACACCCTCGGCGCGAAGCTCGGCGAGCGCCTCGTCGACCGCGGCGACGAGGTCTTTCTTCTCCTTCGTGAACGCGAGTGCGCTGAGCGACGGGTCGTCGGTCTCGGCGGCGATCTCGATGCCCGAGGCGCCGTTGGTGTTCACGTCGTCGAGGTAGGTGAGCTTGTCGTTGATCGTCGCGTCGACCCGGCCCTGCTTGAGGAGCGCCACGGCCTGCGCCCAGCCCTCGACGGCCTCGACGTTCGCGCCCGACTCCTGGGCGAGCTCGTACCAGTTGCTCGTGAGCGATTGGGCGGTGGTCTTGCCGGCGAGGTCGGCGAAGCTCGAGATCGAGGTGTCGCCCTCCTTGACGACGATGACGCCCGGCGAGACCGTGTACGGCTCGCTGAAGAGGTACTGCTCCTCGCGCTCGGGGTTGATCGACACCTGGTTCGCGATGACGTCGAAGCGGCCCGCATCGAGGCCCGCGAAGATCGCGTCCCACTGGGTCTCCTGGAACTCGACCTCGAGGCCGAGCTTGTCTGCGACCGCCTCGGCGAGCTCGACGTCGTAGCCCACGAGGTCGCCGGAGCCGTCTTCGTGGAAGCTGAACGGACGGTAGGTGCCCTCGGTCGCGACGGTGAGCGTTCCGGCCTTCACGAGTCCGAACTCGTTGTCGGTCGCCGCATCGCTCGATGCCGGCGTGCCGCTCGAGCAGGCGGCGAGGGCGACGACGGCGACGGATGCCGCGGCGAGGCCGAGCAGGGTGCGACCGCGGGGTGCGCGAGACATGTGGAGCTCCGTTCGTGGGGAGTGCTGTGCCCGCGACATGGTGCCGTACGCGGGGGTTGAGTTCGGGTCGAGTCCATCACGGCTTCGCCCGTGAACGAAACGGCGTTACCTCCGGTTTCATTTCCGAAACCGGTCGATTGGCAGCATCAGGTCGCATTCCGCTCGCGGAATACCGTGCCGGGGACGACTCGCGCAAGCCCTCCCGGTCGCCGCGACGCCGTCGATAGGCTGGCCGCGGCGATGGAGTCCTCTCCGTCGTCGCGGTGCATACCCACACCAACCGGAAGGACCCTTCACCCGTGATCACCCTGTCATGGCTCCTCCTCATCGCTCTCGTCGGCGGCGTGCTCGCCCTCATCGACGGCATCAGACGTCTCCGCGGGCGCGGCGGCTCGGTCGTCGGAATCATCGAGACCATCGTCTCCGCCCTGTTCCTGCTGTCGCTGTTCCTCCCCGGAATCCCGTTCGGGTCTCTCGTGCTCGGGATCGCGACGCTCGTGGTGCTCGTGATCGCGCTCATCGCCCGCGGCCGAACGGGCCTGACGCTCACGGTCGCCGCGATCGTGCTCGTCGCGGTCTGGCTCATCCTCGTGAACCGCTGGCTCGTCATCCCCGGCATCAACTGAATGCCCGGCGCGAAGGGGCGGCCCCGCGGCGCCGTCCCTTTGCGTCCATGACGGCGGATGTGACATTCGTCCTCCCGATCTCGGGACGACGGCACCTGCCGGAGGCGCCGGGCGCGTCCGTAGCGTCGAAGGCATGAACAAGACAGTTGCAGGCACGATGAACACGACGACTCCGGATGCCGCGGCGCCGCATCGTCCGACACCGCACCGCAGGGGCATCCGGGCGCTGATGCTCGTGGCCGCGGCCCTGGCGGGACTGGCCGTCTGGGTGGTGAGTGCGCCGCTCCTCGGCATCGACCTCTCCGTCGGAGACGGGCCTGCCGCGCAGACGATCGCTCCGATCCCGATCGTGCTCGCTTCGATGTTCGCGGGCGCCATCGCGTGGGGGCTCCTCGCGCTCTTCGAGCGGCTCTTCCGCCGTGGGCGACTCGCGTGGCGAGTCGTAGGCTGGGTCGTGCTGCTCCTGTCGCTGACCGGGCCGTTCTCGATGGGGGCGGCGGGTGCAACCCTGGTGAGTCTGGTCGCGATGCACCTCGCGGTCGGGGTGACGCTGATTCTCGGGCTCACCACGTGGAGTGATCGTCGTGTCACGAACTGATCGGGTGGTTTCCATGCAGATCGACGAACGAACCGAGCTCTGCAACGAGTTCGATCCTCTGCTCTCCCGAATCGCCCGCCGCCCGGGGCCCTTGTTCGCGCTCGTCTGGGCGCCGTTGCTCCTCCTCGGGCCTGTGGTCGACGCCATCGCCACGGCCGACCCCGCGCGCGTCGCCGCCCTCGCCGTCCTGGCGGCGGTATTCGCGATCACCGCGTGCCTGCCGTTCCAGAGCCTCGGCCGGCCCCGGTGGCGATCCGAAGCCGTGTTCGTGCTCTTCATGGCGCTGGTGACGGCATACATCTACATCTGGCACACCGATCAGGAGTTCCTCTTCCCACTCATCGCGATTGCAGCGGCCGTCGCCGTGCGCCGCCGTTGGGCGCTCAGCGTCGTGGGCGCCGCTGCGATCAGTGGGGCCATCGCAACGGGCATCGAGCGTGAATCCCTTGACGCGGCGCTCTTGCTCAGCTTCTCCACATACATCGCGGGAGCAGCGACCTTCATCGTGCAATACCTCGTGGAGGTCGTCGCCGAACTTCGGCGCACCCAGGAGCGACTCGCGAACACCGCGGTCACCGAGGAGCGCCTGCGCTTCTCGCGTGACCTTCACGACCTGCTCGGTCACACGCTCTCGGTCATCGTCGTGAAGGCCGAGGCGATCCGGCGCGTCATCGACACGCAACCCGACGCCGCCCGGGCCCACGCGGCAGACGTCGAGACGATCGGCCGCCGCGCCCTTGCCGACGTGCGAGATGCCGTCACGGGCTATCGCTCGGTCCGGCTCGGCGACGAACTCGACGCAGCGCGCACGGCGCTCGCGGCGGCCGACATCGAGTTGGAGGTCGCGGTTCTGCCCGATGGGCTCGCTGCGCAGGCCGACGCCGTCCTCGGCTGGGTGGTGCGGGAGGGTGCAACGAATGTGCTGCGCCACTCAGGGGCACGGCGATGCCGGATCGTGGTCACCGCGGAGCGCGGCGTCGCACGCATCGAGATCACCGACGACGGGCGCGGCGGGGGCGGCGCACCGGAAGGCGGCGGACTCACCGGCCTGCGGGAACGGCTTCAGGCGTTCGACGGCGAGCTCTCGGCGGGCACGACCTCCGACGGCTTCCGCCTGACCGCGATGATCACCGACGCGGCGATGGCGGGGCGACGACGATGAGTGAGCTCACGACCATCCTGATCGCCGAGGACCAGGGCATGATGCGCTCGGCCTTGGCCGGCCTCCTCGAACTCGAGCCGGACATGACGGTCGTCGCGGAGGTCGCCCGCGGCGATGAGATCATGGCCGCGGCGCGTCGCACGATGCCCGATGTCGCACTCCTCGACATCGAACTGCCCGGTCGCAGCGGTCTCGACGTCATCGCCGAGCTGCGGGCCGCGCTGCCCGAGTGCGTCATCGTGATCGTGACGACGTTCGGCCGGCCGGGGTATCTGCAGCGGGCGATGCAGGCAGGCGCGCGCGCATTCCTCATGAAGGACGATCCCGTCGAACAACTCGCCACCGCCATCCGGCGTGTCAGGGCCGGTGAGGTCGTGGTCGACCCGAAGCTGGCGACCCAGGCCCTCAGCATCAGCCCGAATCCGCTGAGTGATCGCGAACGCGAGGTGCTCGGGGCATCCGTCGACGGCGCCACCATCGCCGACATCGCGAGCGAGGTCAATCTCTCGCCGAGTACGGTGCGCAACTACCTGTCGTCGGCGATCGGCAAGACGGCGGCCCGCAACCGTTCGGAGGCGCTCAGCGTCGCCCGCGACAACGGGTGGCTCTGACCCGTCGAGCTTGCACACACGTCAGAACGCGCTCAACCCCGTGAGCTCGCGCCCGAGGATCAGCTGGTGGATCTCGTCGGTGCCCTCGTACGTGCGCACCGATTCGAGGTTGGCCGCGTGCCGCATGACGGGCCACGCATTCGTGATGCCGTCGCCCGCGAGGATCGCGCGAGCCTCGTGCGCGATGTGCAGCGCCTCGCGCACGCTGTTGAGCTTGCCGACCGAGATCTGTGCGGGCGTGAGCGCGCCGCGCTCTTTCAGCCGGCCGAGGTGCAGCGCGAGCAGGATGCCCTTCTCGACTTCGAGGAACATGTCGGCGAGTTTCGCCTGGATGAGCTGGTTCGCGCCGATCGGCTTGCCGAACACCTCGCGGGAGGTCGAGCGTTCGATCGCCGCCTCGAGGCACGAACGGGCCGCCCCCATCGCGCCCCACACGATGCCGTAGCGCGCTTCGTTCAGGCAGCCGAACGGGCCGGAGAGCCCCTTCGCACCCGGCAGGATCGCATCGTCGCCGACCCGCACGCCGTCGAGTTCGATATCGCACTGCACCGAGGCGCGCATCGAGAGCTTGCCGTCGATGGGCGTCGCCGTGAAGCCCGGGGTCGAGGTCGGCACGACGAACCCGCGCACCGCGCGACCGCCGTCGCCGCCCGCAGCTGCGCTCCCGCTTCCAGGAGCCGGCGGGTCCTCGACCTTCGCCCAGACGACGGCGACGTCGGCGACGGAGGCGAGCCCGATCCACCGCTTCGAGCCGTCGATCACCCAGTCGTCGCCGTCACGACGGGCGGTCGTCGTCATGCTTGCAGGGTCGGAGCCGCCCTGGGGCTCCGTGAGTGCGAAGCATCCGACCAGGTCGCCGGCAGCCATGCCCGGCAGCCACCGCTGTTTCTGCTCCTCCGAGCCGTACTTGTGAATGGCGCTCATCGCGAGCGAGCCCTGCACCGACACGAAGGTGCGCCAGCCCGAGTCGGCGGCCTCGAGCTCGAGGCACACGAGCCCGTACGAGACCGCGCCCGCGCCGGCGCATCCGTAGCCCTGCAGGTGCATGCCGAGGAAGCCGGCGTCGCCGAGCTCCTTCACCAACTCGCGGCGGAAGTGCTTGGCCTCGAAGTCCTCCTCGATGACCGGCAGGATGCGCTCCTGCGCGAACGCGCGGGCCTTCAGCTGCCACTCGCGCTCCTCCGCGCTGAGCAGCGCGTCGAGGTCGAACACGGCGTCGATCGAGGGGGCGGAGGTCACAGGTGCGGTCCTTTCGAAGGGGTCGGATGCCAGTCGGCGCCCGCGTGCTCGTCGAGCACGGGCGGCGGGGTTCGGTAGGCGGCGGGGCTCGCCGAGAGTCCGATCGGGTTCGCGATGGTGCGGCTCGCGAACGCGCCATCGGCGATTTCGGCCACGGGATCGAGGCCGAGCGATTCGCCGAACGCGATCGCCTCGGCGACGTCGTTCACGAGGCCCACGGGCACGCCGGCTCCGTTCAGCACTTCGACCCACTGCGCAGCGGATGCCGCGGCGAGCCGCGCCTCGATGAGCGCCGTGAGCTCGGCGCGATGGGCGACGCGATCGCTGTTGCTCGCGAATCGCGGGTCGTCGGTCAACGCTGCTCGAGTAGCGCCGCGGGTCCCGATACGCTCGCTGGCGCTCACTCCTCGACCAACGGAATCCGCTGATCGAGTAGCGCCCGACGAAGGAGGACGCGTATCGAGATCCCCCGACGACGACTCGAGCACGGCGGCGAGCGCGCGGAACTGCTTGTCGTTGCCGACGGCGATGACGAGCTCGCGATCGGCCGCGTGGAACACCGCGTAGGGCGCGATGCTCGGGTGCGCGTTGCCAAGGCGTCGCGGCGGAGCACCCGTCGCGAGGGTCGATGCGGCCTGGTTCGTGAGCGCCGAGAGCAGGCCCTGCATGAGGTTCACCTCGACGAGCTGACCAACGCCCGTGCGGTTCCGCTCGCGCAGCGCGAGCAGGATGCCGGCCACCGCGTTCTGCCCGGTGAGCACATCGACGAGGGCGACACCGGCCTTCGCGGGCTCGCCGTCGGGTGCACCGGTGATCGACATGAGCCCGCCGACGGCCTGCACGAGCAGGTCGTACCCGGCGAGCTCGGCGCCCTCCCCTGTGCCGAAGCCCGTGATCGAGCAGTAGACGACACCGGGGTTCGACGCTCGTACCTCGTCGTACGACAGCCCGAAGCGATCCATGACGCCGGGCCGGAAGTTCTCGATGACGACATCGGCGGATGCCGCGAGCCGCCGGGCCTCGGCGAGCCCCGCGGCATCCGTCAGGTCGAGGGCGACCGAGCGCTTGTTGCGGTTGACGCTGCCGAAGTAGGTGGCTTGTCCGTCGGCGTCCACGGGCGGGCGCCAGTGCCGGGTGTCGTCACCGGCCGGGGACTCGATCTTCACGACGTCGGCGCCGAAGTCGGCGAGCATCATCGTGGCGTACGGCCCGGCCAGCACGCGGGAGAAGTCGGCGACGCGAACGCCCGCGAGCACGCCCGCAGGTTCGATCGGCACATCCATCGGCGCATCGCCCGGCGGCACACGGGTCTCGTCGTCGGTGCGTCGCTCGTGCATCCCATCCGCCTTCGCATGTCAGTGGCTGCCCGGCCACCCTAATTCATCCTATCTTGAATGATTTCTGTGCGCGCGGGCATCCGGGCGAGGTCTGCTCGGCTAGCCTGAACGCATGGAGTCGAGGGTGGGACCGGGCGCACGCGAAGCCGTCTTCGCCCAGCTCGCCGACACGGGCCGCGCCGAGCAGGTCGCGCAGCGGCTCACCGACGGCATCGTGCTCGGAGTCCTCGGTGCCGGCGAACGGCTGCCGAGCGAACCCGACCTCGCCCGCCGCTTCGGCGTCGCGCTCATCACCGTGCGCGAGGGACTCGGCATCCTCCGCGAGGCCGGTCTCGTCGAGACCCGCCGCGGTCGCGACGGCGGCAGCTTCGTCGTCGCCGACGACGCCGACCACCGTTCCCTCATCACGACACGTCTCCGAGGCCTCGCCCAGGTCGAACTCAGCGACATGGCCGTGTACTTCGGCGCCATTCTCGCGGCGGTCGCCGAACGCGCCGCCGAGCGGGCCACAGCCGCCGATGCCGAGCGCCTCACCGCCTGGCTCACCGCGGCCGACTTCGGCGCAGCGGCATCCGCTCGCACCAATCAGGGCGGCTTCTTCCTCGAACTCGCGGTACTCAGCCAGTCGGCCCGGCTCGTTCGCGAGCAGATCCGCCTGCAGGCCGAGTTCGGCCCGTTGCTGCTGCTCGGCCTCGACGGCGAACAGGCCCGCGCGGATGTCGCGGCGCACGACGCTGCCATCATGCACGCCGTCGCGTCGCACCGCCCGGCACCTGCACGCGAAGCGGCCGGCGACCTCGTGCGAGGCCTTTCGGAGCACCTGCTCGCGGCGAAGGCCCGCATCGAACGGGGAGGTGGTCTCGATGAGCCGATCAGCGCATGACGTGGCCGCCGGCGTCGGCGAGGTCTTCGCGGGCGTGTTCGAGCAGCTCGCCGAATGGCGACGACCCATCGAAGCCCTCATCGACGCCTCGCCCGAGGTGCGGCCCGCCGAGCTCGACACCGTGGTCTCCGAACTCGTGCTGCCCCGCCTCACCGAGCCCGACCCGCTGCTCGTCGGCGCCGGCTTCATCGCCGACGGCGAGATCGTGCGGGGCCGCGACGTGCACTTCGCGTGGTGGCTCGGACCGCTCGACGCGAACCCCGTGCTCGGCTCGACGACCGAGCCGACGCGGCTCGACCTGTCGACGCGCGGGTACACCGAGTACTTGCGGGACTTCCGCGCGCTCGAGTGGTACTCGATCCCGGCGACGACACGGCACGCGCACGTCACCGGCCCGTACGTCGACCACCTGTGCACGTGCGATTACATCCTCACGCTGACGATGCCCGTGCACGCCGCGGCGGTCGACGCAGCGCCCGGCGACGAGGTCGCGCGCATGGTCGGAGTCGTCGGCGCCGACATCACGGTGCGCCGCCTCGAACACGAACTGCTCGCGGCGTTCCTCGACGTGCCAGAGCCGCTCGCGCTCGTGAACGAGGCCGGGCGCGTCGTGCTCTCGACCGATCCGGCGCTGCAGGTCGGGCAGCTCGCCGGCCGTGCGGCGCACACCGAGCCGTGCCCCGGCACGCCGTTCCGGGTGCTCGTCACGTCCATTCTCGGCCAGTTGTAGCGTAGAAACCTGGCTAGTTGCAGCGTAGAACTCGTGCTAGATGTAGCGTAAAAGTCCGGTTGGTTGTAGATCCGGCACTCGCAGCCCGCCTTCTCGAGCTCGAGCGCAGCGATCTGCTCGGGGCGACGGCCCCGGCCCCACTCGGCCCACAGCACGGGTCGCTGCTCGGCCGCTTGTTCGAGTCGCTTGTCGCTCTCAGCCTCCAGACCTATGCCCAATCGAACGAGGCTCGACTCAGCCACTTCCGCAGCAAGAAACGGCGACCGCGAAGTCGACTTCATCGTGCACCGCGGAGATCACACCGTCGTGGCGGTCGAGGTGAAACTCTCGCCGACGATCGAAGACGCCGACGTGCGCCACTTGCATTGGTTACGTGAAAAGTTGGGCGACGCACTCGTCGATGCCGTGGTCGTCACCACCGGCCCCCATGCGTATCGGCGCCGAGACGGCATCGCCGTGGTACCCGCAGCCCTCCTCGGCGCCTAACCGAGAGCCGCGGCATCCGGGTCGAAATGAATCATCCGCTGTTATATCTTTGACGGGAGCGTATGCATCGCGGCAGACGACCCCCTTCATCAGGTCGAGGACTGGCTGGCGCGGGTGCACCCGAGAAGGAGAACCCCATGAGCTATGCCGTGACCAATCCTGCAACCGGTGAGACCGTCAAGACCTACCCGACGATCACCGACGCCGAGCTCGAGGCCGCCATCGCCTCGGCCGACGAGACGCACCGCACCTGGTCGCGCTCGACCACCGTCTCCGAGCGCGCCGCACTCGTCCGCCGCGTCGGCGAGCTGCACCTCGAGCGCCGCGACGAACTCGCCGCGATCATCGTGCGCGAGATGGGCAAGCCCATCGAGCAGGCCTACGCCGAGGTCGATTACAGCGCCGACATCTACGCGTACTACGCCGACAACGCCGAGTCGCTGCTGAAAGACGAACCGATCGAGCTGCTCGCGGGCGAAGGCTCGGCGCTCATTCGCCGCGACTCGCTCGGTGTGCTGCTCGGCATCATGCCGTGGAACTTCCCGTATTACCAGGTCGCCCGCTTCGCCGGCCCGAACCTCGTGATCGGCAACACGATCCTGTTGAAGCACGCCGAGCAGTGCCCCGAGTCGGCCGCCGCGATCGAGCAGATCATCCGCGACGCGGGCTTCCCCGAGGGCGCCTACGTCAACATCTACGCGTCGCACGACCAGATCGCCACGGTCATCGCCGACAAGCGTGTACAGGGCGTCTCGCTCACCGGGTCCGAGCGTGCGGGCGCCGCGATCGCCGAGATCGCCGGCCGTCATCTGAAGAAGGTCGTGCTCGAGCTCGGCGGCAGCGACCCCTTCATCTTGCTGTCGACCGACGACCTCGATGCGACCGTCGAAGCGGCCGTCGCGGCACGCCTCGACAACAACGGTCAATCCTGCAACGCCGCGAAGCGCTTCATCGTCGTCGATGAGCTGTACGAGCCCTTCCTCGACAAGTTCACCGCTGCGATCACCTCGGTCGAACCGGGCGACCCGGCGAAGGAGGGCACCGGCCTCGGCCCGCTCTCTTCGGCGAAGGCGACCGAGACCCTCGCCGAGCAGGTCGAGCGCGCCGTCGCGCAGGGCGCCACGCTCGTCGCGGGCGGCACCGCTGACGGCAACTTCTTCGCCGGCACCGTGCTCACCGATGTGAAGCCCGGCTCCGACGCGTTCCACGAGGAGTTCTTCGGCCCCGTGGCGCAGATCTTCAAGGTCGCGGGCGAAGCCGAGGCCGTGCAGCTCGCGAACGACACCCCGTTCGGGCTCGGCTCCTACGTGTTCACGACCGACGCCGAGCAGGCCCTGCGCGTTGCCGATTCGATCGAGGCCGGCATGGTCTTCGTGAACGTCGTGGGCGCCGACGGCGCCGAACTGCCCTTCGGCGGCATCAAGCGCTCGGGCTCCGGCCGCGAGCTCGGCCGCTTCGGCGCCGACGAGTTCGTCAACAAGAAGATGATCCGCATCGGCTGATCACCGGAACATGAGCGGATGCCCCGGGGCCGGCGCCCCGGGGCATCCGTCGTCTCAGGGCGCTCGCGAACACAAGCAGTGGTGCCGTAACCACACCCGGACCGCGGCCCCGCCCGCCCGTCGGCCGCGCGCCTACTGCTCCCGCCTGAACCGCACCTCGCCGCCGACCACCGTCGTCGCGACGCGCAGCTCGCGGAGCTCGGCCGGCTCCACCTCGAAGGGGTCGCGTTCGAGGGCGACGAAGTCCGCGAGCTTGCCGACTTCGAGGCTTCCCTGGCGCCCCTCGCGGTGCGCGGCGTAGGCGCTGCCCGCCGAGTGGGCGGCGAGGGCCTCGGCGACGGTGATCCGCTGCTCGGGCTCCCAGCCGCCGATCGGTCGCCCCTCGGCGTTCTGGCGGGTGACCGCCGCGTGCACGGCGTACATCGGGTTGGGGCTCTCGACCGGCGCATCGGAGCCGAAGGCCAGGTGCGCGCCGGAGTCGGCGAGCGCGCGCCACGCGTAGTTCGCGAGGCTGCGGCCGGCGAGGAGGGTCGACGCGAGTGCGATGTCCGAGGTGCAGTGGGTCGGCTGCAGTGAGGGGATCACGCCGAGCTCCGCGAAGCGCGGTACATCGTCCCAGCGGATGTGCTGGGCGTGTTCGATGCGATGCCGTAGGCCCGCGGCTCGGCTGAGCTCGGTGACCTCCTCGTAGGCGTTCAGCACGAGGTGGTTCGCCTCGTCGCCGATCGCGTGCGTTGCCACGGCGATGCCCGCCGCAGCGGCCTTCCGCACGAGTTCGCGCAACCGAGGGTAGGGAATCACCTCGATGCCGCGATTGCCCGCCTCGCCGATGAACGCCTCGCCCATGTGCGAGGTGTGCGAGCCGAGCGCGCCGTCGGAGAAGAGCTTGACGGGCCCGGTCTGGAACCAGTCGTCGCCCTGGCCCGTGTACCGGCCCTCGGCGATCGCCGCATCGAGATGGTCGGCGGGGATGGCCTTGTGGACGCGGAGCTTCAGTCGCCCGTTTCGCTGCAGCTCGAGGTACGCCGCACGGGCGTCTTCGCCGTCGATGTCGTGCAGCCCGGTGAGCCCGACGGCGAGCAGGTGCTCTTGCTCGGCCGCCAGCAGTTCGACGAGATCGACGACGGAGGGCCCGCCGATGAGCGCGTCGAACGGACGCTGCGCCTCCTCCCGAAGGATGCCGGTGGGCTCGCCATGCGCATCGCGCACGATCTCGCCGCCGATGGGGTCGGAGGTGGCCGCGGTGATCCCGGCCGCCGCGAGGGCGAAACTGTTGGCCCAGACGGTGTGCCCGTCGACGCTCGGCAGCACGACCGGGCGATCGGGGCAGACCCGGTCGAGGCTGTAGCGGTCGGGTTGCACCGGCACATCCCAGGTGTTCGAGTCCCAGCTGCCCCAGAAGATGCCCTGGCCCACCGGAAGTCCTGCCGCGCGGGCACGAACGGCGGAGAGCGCCTCATCGAGGCTGTGCACCCCACGCAGGTCGAGCTCGCCACGCTCGCTCGCGAGCAACTCCGTGTGGATGTGCGCGTCGATGAATCCCGGCACGACCGCGAGACCGTCGAGGTCGACCTCGACCGTGCCCGGACCCGCGAGCCGCCGAAGCTCGGCGTCGTCGCCGATCGCGGCGATCACCCCGTCGACGGCGAGCAACGCCTCGGCGGGCGCGGCGCTCCCGTGGAGCGTGTGGATGCGGGCATGCCGGAAGAGCGTCGAGGGCAACTGTCGTCCTTGCGTCGGGATCGGATGTTCCTGCAAGGCTAGCGAGCCGACCGGGCCGGTGCGGGGGCGGTGTCTGGCGACATCCGCCCCCGCAGCATGCAAGATGCCCGCGAGCTGATCAGCTCACGAGGCGGCCTCCGCGAGGCTGCTGTCGCGCGCACGCAGCTCGTCTTCGTCGCGGACGAGGAGCTCGCTCAGGTCGCCGTCGCGTTGGGCGCGCAGCAGCCGATGGAATGCCACGGGGCCGGGTGAGTAGGTGAATCCCGTGATGGCCTGCGTGCCCTCGGCGTTGTAGTAGCCGGGAGTGCACGCGGCCTGGAATGCCGACACGTCACGTGCGGTGTCGTGAACGGTGCGCAGCCAGTCGGCTTCCGCCTCTGCCGTGGGTTCGATGCGTATGGCGCCCTCGAGGTCGGCGCGCGAGATGACGGCGGCGATATGTTCGGCCTGCTCCTGGAGGATGTGCGTGAAGTTCACCGAGTTGGCGTTCTGGAGCGCGCCGAGCTGGAACAGGTTCGGGAACCCGTGTGTGGAGTAGCCGTGGAGCGTGCGGGGGCCACGCGCCCACGCCTCCAGCAGCGCACGCCCATTCCGACCGACGACGGGCAGCGTCCCCGACATGACGCCGGAGACACCGGTCTCGAATCCGGTCGCGAACACGACGCAGTCGACCTCGTATGCGGTATCGCCGACCACCACCGCGTTCTCGGTCATCGCCGTGATGCCGTGGAAGCTGGCAGTGTCGACCAGGGTGACGTTCGGGCGGTTGAACGACTGCAGATAGAGATCGCTGAATCCCGGGCGCTTGCACATGTAGCGGTACCAGGGCTTGAGTGCCTCGGCGGTCGCAGGGTCGTCGACGACCTCGTCGACGCGGGCGCGGATACGGTCCATGGTCGCGGCGTCGTCGAGCTCGTCCTGGCGCTCGCGTTCAGCTGGGTCGAGGGTCTCATCGAGGGAGCCCGAGAGGATGTGTCGCTGCAGGCTCGTCGTGGCCGTCCACCCGTCGGTCACGAGGGACTCCGGCACCGGCTCTCCGGCCAGAACGGAGAGGAAGTTCTCCATCCGCTCGCGCTGCCAGCCCGGCTGCAGCGAGGCCGCCCACGCAGGATCGGTCGGTCGGTTGTCTCGCACGTCGACCGTGGAAGGTGTGCGCTGGAAGACGATGAGCTCTTTCGCGCTCTCGGCGAGATGGGGGATGACCTGCAGACCCGTCGCGCCGGTTCCGACGACGGCGACGCGCCTGCCTGTGAGGCCTGTGAGGTCGCCGTCAGCGCTGCCACCCGTATACGCGTAGTCCCATCGGCTGGTGTGGAAGGTGTGGCCGCGGAACGACTCGATGCCCGGGATGCCCGGCAGCTTCGGCTGCGTCAGCGTGCCCGACGAAGTGATGACGTACCGGGCGCGGAAGCGATCGCCCCTGTCGGTCTCGATGAGCCACTCCGACGAGTCGTCATGCCAGGTGAGTGCGGTCGCACGAGTGTGCGGCACGAAGTCGCGGTACAGGTCGTAGTGCTCGGCGATGCGCACGGCGTGTTGCCGGATCTCTTCGCCTGGCGCGTAGCGCTCCTTCGGCAGATACCCCGTCTCCTCGAGGAGCGGCATGTAGACGTACGACTCGATGTCGCAGCGCACGCCGGGGTAGCGGTTCCAATACCAGGTGCCGCCAACGTCGCCCCCCTCGTCCATGACGCGGACTGAGTCGGCTCCCGCATCCCGCAGGAACGCGGCGGTGAGCAAACCGCCGAAGCCGGCGCCGATGACGAGCACCTCGACGCGGTCGGTGGCGGGTTCGCGGTCGACGCGCGGGGTATACGGGTCGACCGCGTAGTAGCCGAACTCGCCCGCGGCGCGGCGGTACTGGCGGGCCCCGTCGGGGCGGATGCGGCGGTCGCGCTCCGCGGCGTACTTCTCGCGGATCGCGTCGATGTCGATCGAGGCGGTTGCCTCTGCTGCGAATCGGTTCATACTGTTTCTCCTTTCGCCCGTCGTCGAGTCGAGAGCGGAATCGAGGGCGCACGCGCGGGCGCCCACCAAGGGTGGGCGCGCTCCGATCCGGGCCCGACACGACTCCGGATCGGAACTTCTCCTGGATAAAGGTTAGTCGCAAGCTAAGGAAATGTAACTGGGTATCGACTGGCAAGCCACTACCGTGAAGACGTGGGTGGGGACGAGAGAGACGAGGTCCAGCGACGCATCGAGTCGCTGACGATCGCGATCACCGTGCGCTCCATTCCGCGGATCCTGGGGTCGCTGCTGCAGACCGATCTGACCATCCAACAGCTCAAGACGCTGACCTCTCTCGTCGTGGCAGACGGGATGACGACGACCGAGGTCGCACAACGTTTCTCGGTGTCGATGGCGACGGTGTCGAAGCTCGTCGACCGGCTCGTCGGCCAAGGCCTGGTCGAACGCGTCACCACTCCGGCTGATCATCGCGTGCGCCGACTGCGCCCCACGAAACTCGGACGCACCGTCGTCGCCGAGATCCTGGGCGCCCGCCCGGAGCTCGGCAACGACGTGCTGCGGGGCCTGACCGTCGAAGAGCTCAGGGCGCTCGAAACAGGCCTGCGGGCGATCAGCCGGGAGTTGCATGCGCTCCGCGGATGATGCGTCCTTCCTCGGCTCAGCTGTCGCACCGGCGCACGATGCGACCGCTAGCGCTTCTTCCTCTCGTCGATCTCGTCACGGCGCAGCAGGATGATGCGGTCGACGAGCGAGTCGGGCAGCGGATGCTCCGGCGTGAACCGGATCGTGCCCTTGGCCCACGAATACCCGTCGAGGTCCGACGAGATCGCCTCGATCACCGGCGGGCTGTACGGGTAGAGGCCGATGTGCTCCTTCGCCTTCATGATGCTCAGGAGCGGTGAATCCCGGTAGCGCAGCGCGGGCATGCCGTAGCTCACCCCCTCTTCGGCATCGGGCACGAGCGCGACCGCACGGGCCCTGATGCGCTCGATGACGTCACGATCGGGCTCCTCGAGCCCGGCGATGTAGTCGCTCATCTCCCCCATGGCGGCCATGCTACGCCGAGCGGATGCCGCGGCATCCGCTCACCCGCGAGTCGCCCTGGAATCTAATCATCCGGAACTATAGCTTTATGACCGGATGTCTGGCTAAGCTGGCGCGACACCACGACGGCGTGGTGTCGTCGGCGGGGGCGGCCGACGCCTGATCACCCTGGAAGGCAGCGATGTCCGAAGACCGCCAACCCGCAGCGAGCCTCTCCGACGGCGAGCACCTGAGCGTGCTCGGCTACGAGGATTCGTTCAACCGCTCGATGAGCCTCTGGGCCAACTTCGCCCTCGGCTTCACCTACCTCTCCCCCCTCGTCGGCGTGTACTCGCTGTTCGCGGTCGCCCTCGCCATCGGCGGGCCGCCGTCGATCTGGTGGATCGTCATCGTCGGCGCCGGCCAGCTGCTCGTCTCGCTCGTGTTCGGCGAGGTCGTCTCGCAGTACCCGATCCACGGCGGCATCTACCCGTGGGCCCGGCGCCTGTGGGGCCGTCGCTACGCCTGGATGGCGGCATGGGTCTACATCTGGGCGATGATCGTCACGATCACCGCGGTCGCGGAGTTCGGATCCGGCTTCGCCGCGAGCCTCTTCGGCATCGACCACACGAACGAGTCGACGCTGTTGATCACGCTCGCGTTCCTCCTCGTCGCCCTCGCCATCAACTTCACGGGCACCAAATGGCTCGCCCGCGTCGCGCGCATCGGCCTCGCCGCCGAGCTCATCGGCGTCATCGGCCTCGGCCTCTACCTGCTGATCTTCCAGCGCAAGCAGGAGTTCAGCGTGTTCTTCGACACGATGGGCGTCGAGGGCGATGGCAGCTACGCGGCGGCCTTCATGGGCGCCGCTCTCGCTGGACTCTTCCTGTTCTACGGCTTCGAGGCGTGCGGCGACGTCGCCGAGGAGGTCGAGAACCCGGCCCGGCGCATTCCCAAGGCGATGATGCTGACGATCCTCGTCGGCGGAGTCTCCGCCCTGTTCTCGTTCGGCGGGTACGTGCTCGCAGCGCCCGATCTCGCATCGATCGTCGACGGAGCGGATGCCGATCCCATCCCCGGCATCCTCGAGGCGACCCTCGGATCGGTTGGCGCGAAGCTCTTCCTCGTCGTCGCGATCACGGCGTTCCTCTCGTGCGTGTTGAGCCTGCAGGCCGCGGCAAGCCGCCTGCTGTTCTCCTTTGCCCGCGACGGCATGATCCCTGGGCACCGCTGGCTCTCGAGGGTCTCGCCGAACACCAAAGTGCCGACGAACGCACTCATCGTGGCGTGCACCGCGCCCGCCCTCATCGCCGTGCTCATCTGGGCGAACAACGACCTGCTGGTTCCGGTCACGGCGTTCGCGGTGCTCGGCATCTACGTCGCCTTCCAGATGGTCGTGCTCGCCTCGCTCCGGCAGCGGTTCAAGGGATGGCGGCCGGCCGGACCCTTCTCGCTCGGCTCGTGGGGCTTCGTCATCAACATCGTTGCGCTCGCCTACGGGATCTTCGCGATCGTGCTGCTCTCACTGCCAGGCACGTCGGGCGACTTCTTCACCGATTTCGTCGTGCTGATCGGCCTCGGCGTCGTCGCGATCACCGGGCTGGCGTACCTCTTCATCGCCCGCCCCGATCGCAAATCCGACGCACCTTCGGGCGACGCGATCGCGGTGGCGGAGCGGCTTCGATCGCACCGCGCCGAGCCGAGCGAACGCACCGAAGAGCCGGTCGCCTGACCGACGAGCTCAGTCGATCGGCGACTCAGCGCGGTCGTGTGTCGATCGGGTCGAGCGAGTCGGCGAGTTCTCGAAGCAGGGCCACCAGCGCGCGAGCGTCCGCCCCTTCTGGCACGTCACCGGCCCCGACCCGGTCGGCCCAGTCCCGGGCCGACCCGATGAGACGCGCGGTGATCGGCGAGCGGTCGACGCGCTCGGCCCTGCCTTCGGCGAGCTCTTCGTCGATCTCGGCGCACACCGGGGCGAGCCGGCGATGCGCCGCTGACCCGATGACGCCGTGCTGGAATCCGGGTCCCTCGAGCGCTTCGAGGATCCGCGCGAGTGTGCCCTCAGCCACGCGGGGTCCTGTCGCTGCGGGAAAACGCGGCGCCCCGCAGGACATCGTGCTGGAGCGGGGTGGTGCAGGTCATGTCTCGATCATTTCAGACTCACACGCTCGAGTCGCCCGGATTCGGTTCGTGTGTCGCCTGGGCCACGGCTGCGAGACGATCGGCGGCATGCCCCAGCGCGCCTGCTGCCCGCCCCACGGCCTACGCTGAATCGCATGATCCGCAGACACATCGTCGTGCACGGAATCGTGCAGGGCGTCGGCTTCCGCTACTCCGCACAGCTCGAGGCCCGACGGCTGCGCGTGACCGGTTGGGTGCGCAACACGGCCGACAACACGGTGGAAGCCGAGATCGAGGGGGAAGCGGCATCCGTCGATGCCGTGCTCGAATGGTTTGCGAACGGTCCGCCCGGGGCGGTCGTCGAGCGCACGGATGTCTCGGAGCGCGTGCCGCTCGGCGAGCGGGCGTTCGTCATCGCGGGGTGACGACACCTCAGCGCCGTCGTCGGTCAGAGCCAGTGCACCACTTCGCCGCGACGCAACGACTCGTCGTCGACGCGGTCGAGGGTGCGGTGGCGTTCGGCCGCAATGAGCAGCCAGACGATGATGAGCGCCAGCACGACAGTGTAGACGGCCGGGCCGAAAGCACCGATGAGAGTCATCCAATATGCGGCGGCTGCGGCGACCACGATCGTGGCCACCGACGCGAGCACTGCAGTGGTTCGTTCGCTCATGCCGCCAGCGTACGCCTCACCACCGACGCCGCAAGGGGCGGCGTCGGGCCGCGTACGACGAAGGGCCCGCCGGCGAACCGGCGAGCCCTTCGAGCGTGGGCGACCCTAGATGGCGTTGACGTCGAGGGGGATACCGGGGCCGAACGTGGTCGACACGGCGCCCTTCTGGATGTAGCGGCCCTTGGAGCTCGACGGCTTCAGACGCACGATCTCTTCGAGAGCGGCGTTGGCGTTCTCTTCGAGCTGCTCCTTGGTGAAGGAGGCCTTGCCCACGACGAAGTGCACGTTGGAGTGCTTGTCGACGCGGAACTCGATCTTGCCGCCCTTGATGTCGGAGACGGCCTTGGCGACGTCAGGGGTCACGGTGCCGGTCTTCGGGTTCGGCATGAGACCACGGGGGCCGAGCACCTTGCCGAGACGGCCGACCTGGCCCATGAGCTCGGGGGTCGAGACCGCCGAGTCGAACGCGGTGTAACCGCCGGCGACCTTCTCGATGAGCTCGGCGCCGCCGACCTCATCGGCGCCTGCCGCGATCGCAGCCTCGGCCGCGGGGCCGGTTGCGAACACGATGACGCGAGCGGTCTTGCCGGTGCCGTGCGGAAGGATGACGGTGCCGCGCACCATCTGGTCTGCCTTGCGAGGGTCGACGCCGAGCTTCAGCGCGACCTCGACGGTCGAGTCGAACTTCGCCGAACCGGTCTCCTTCGCGATGGCGACTGCCTCGCTCGGGGTGTAGAACTTGCCGTCTTCGATCTTCTCGGCCGCGGCGCGGTAGGCCTTGGACTTCTGTGCCATGTTGTTTCTCCTTGAGAGAGTGTGGTCATCTGCGCCTGGCGGGCGCTGCCACGGATGCTGAGTTCTGGTGAGCTCGCCGAGCTTGTCGAAGCGGGCGAGCGTGCGTTCCCTTCGACGAGCTCAGGGAACTGAGGCCTATTCGACCGTGATGCCCATCGAGCGAGCGGTGCCCGCGATGATCTTCGACGCGGCGTCGAGGTCGTTGGCATTGAGGTCGACCATCTTCGACTCGGCGATCTCGCGCACCTGCGCCTGGGTCAGCTTGCCGACCTTGGTGGTGTGCGGAACGCCAGACCCCTTTGCGACGCCGGCAGCCTTCTTGATGAGCTCGGCGGCGGGCGGGGTCTTCAGGACGAAGGTGAACGAACGATCTTCGTAAACCGTGATCTCAACGGGGATGACGTTGCCGCGCTGGGCTTCGGTCGCCGCGTTGTAGGCCTTGCAGAACTCCATGATGTTCACGCCGTGCTGACCCAGGGCCGGGCCGATGGGCGGGGCCGGGTTCGCAGCGCCGGCCTTGATCTGAAGCTTGATCAGACCGGTGACCTTCTTCTTCGGTGCCATGATTTCTCTCTTTCTGTTCGAACGCCCCGGATGCCGGGGCACTCTCCCGCACACCCGGCCGTTCCGGGATGCGGTGATCTGTGCGGCTGCGCGCGAGCGCACAACCTGTCAATTGTAACGGAAAGTCGCTGGTCGAGTAGCGAAGCGTATCGAGACCTCGTGAGCGGGTCTCGATCCGGCGCTCGACCTTGCCCCGAGCCGGATCAACGCCGCTTCGCGACATTGATCCGGCTCGCGTCAAAGCTTGGTGACCTGGTCGAAGCTGAGCTCGACCGGGGTCTCGCGCTCGAAGAGCGAGACGAGCACGGTGAGCTTGCCGCTCTCGGGCTTGATCTCGTTGATCGTGCCGGGCAGGCCCGCGAACGAGCCGTCTTTGATGGTGATCGTCTCGCCGACCTCGAAGTCGACCTCGGCGGGAATCGCACGTGCGGCACCGGTTGCGCCGCCGGCCTTCGCACCCTTGACGGGAGCGACATCCTTGATCTCGACGAGGCTCTTCAGCATGCCGAAGGCCTCTTCGAAGCGAAGCGGGGTGGGGTTGTGCGCGTTGCCGACGAAGCCGGTGACCCCGGGAGTGTGGCGGATGACCGACCAGCTCTCTTCGTTGAGGTCCATGCGCACGAGCACGTAGCCGGGGATGCGGACGCGCGTGACCATCTTGCGCTGGCCGTTCTTGATCTCGACCACGTCTTCCATCGGCACTTCGACCTGGTAGATGTAGTCGGCCATCGCCATCGACTCACGGCGCTGCTCGATGTTCGCCTTCACGCGACGCTCGAAGCCCGCGTAGGAGTGGATGACGTACCACTTGCCGGGAAGGAAGCGCAGCTCGGCGCGGAACTCCGCGTACGGGTCGGCCTCCTCTTCCTCTTCCTCTTCTTCGGTGACGGCTTCTTCTTCGATGACGGCTTCGACGGCGGCCTCGGCCTCGTCGGCGGAGTCGATGTCGAGGGCGTCGTCGATCACGGCGTCGGCCTCGGGGTCGATCGACTCGGCCATCGCGTCGAGCACGGCGTCGAGGTCGACGTCGTTGCCCTCGTCGTCGACGACGTGCACGGCACGGTGCTCGGCCGGCTCGACCGATTCCTCTTCGCGCTCGAGCATGCTGCCCGTCTGCGCCTCATCGTCTTCGGCCGACTGCTCTGCAGCCGTGGCCCAGTCGACGTCGTCGCGCTCAGTCCTTGACACTTCTCTCAAATCCTTTTCTCCTGTGCGCCAGCGGCGAACCGGATCAGTCGAACCCCGAAGGCTCGATCAGCCCCCCGGTGTTCCGAAGACGTACAGCACAAGCCAGCCGAACACCTGGTCGAACGCCCACACGATCGCCATCATGATGATGACGAACACGAGCACGACAGACGTGAAACTGACGAGCTCTTTACGGGTCGGGGTGACGACCTTCTTCAGCTCGGAGATGACCTGGCGAACGAACAGGGCCAAGCGCGAGAACGGATTCCGACGCGCTGCGCGATCGCGCTTCGCGTTGGCAACAACGTCTTCGCTGGGCTCTTCGATGATCTTCCGTGCCACCTCGTACACCTTTCGTGGGCCGGCAATCACTGCCGGCTCGCAGGGCGGACAGGACTCGAACCTGCAACCTGCGGTTTTGGAGACCGCTGCTCTACCAATTGAGCCACCGCCCTATGGAACGACCGGGTGACCGGGGCTGTTCCACTCGACTGTCGAGGCACCACGATTCACTACGTTTCTCACCAGGTGAAAGCCCGAAAATAGGCGCAGAAAATCTTGGCTGACTTCAACAACCTCACCAAGTGTATGCGACGCCGGAGGGAGAGTAAAGCCGAGCGGATGCCGCCGGCGCACCCGTGCCCGCAGCGTCCGTGAAGCGGGCGTCCGCGAGTCGATCGGCATAGATTGGGCGCATGCCCATCGATCGCGCGTCGCGCCTCGTCCCAGAGCCGCGCAGCAGCGCCGAGGTCACCGGCGAGCACTCGCAGTTCCGGCTCGACCTCGAGCGCATCCGGTTCTCCCCGTACTTCTCACGCCTCTCGGCCGTCACCCAGGTGATCGCGCAGCCCGGCGCCGGCCCGCTCATCCACAATCGCCTCACCCACTCGATCAAGGTGACGGCGGTGGCGCGCGCGATCGCCGTGAAGCTGACGACTACCGGGTCGCCGGCCCGTGCATTCGCACTCGAGCACGGCTGCGACGCCGTCGTCGTGCAGGCCGCGGCGAGCGCGCACGATCTCGGGCATCCGCCGTTCGGCCACCTCGGCGAGCGCGTGCTCGACCGCCTCGCGCGCGACACGCTCGGGCTCGTCGACGGCTTCGAGGGCAACGCGCAGAGCTACCGAATCCTGACGGCGCTCGACGTCAGCGAGGCGGCCCCGCGCGGGCTCAATCTCACGGCGGCGGTGCGAACCGCCGTCGCGAAGTACCCGTGGACACGCTTCGTCGACGCCGCCGCGCTCGGCGACGGCCCGCTGCCGCGCGGGCTCCGCCGCTCGGAGGACGGCGTCGAGGTGCTGAAGTTCTCCGCGTACGGCATCGACGCCGTCGATCTCGACCAGGCTCGCGCCGGGCAACCGCCGATGCAGCAATCACTCGAGTGCTCGATCATGGACATCGCCGACGACATCGCCTACTCGATTCACGACGTCGACGACTTCTACCGTGCGGGCGTGCTCAGCCAGGGCGCCGTCGCACGCGAGTTCCGCGGCTGGATGGAGAACAGCGTGGAGCTTCGCGGGCTCGACGACGACGCGCTCGTCGAGCGCACCGCTCCGCCGGGAGGCTCCCTCGAGCGCCTGCGCCGCAAGATCCGGCGCAGCGATGCGTGGGTCGCCGACGACGACGCGTTCGCCGCCGCCGTCGACGTCGTGGCCGACGACCTCGTCGATGGACTGCTCGCCATCCCGTTCGACGGCTCGATCGCCTCGGAGCGGGCATTGTCGTCGTTCACGAACCGCTGGATCAGTCACCTGCAGTCCTCCGTCGTGCCGGCACCGACCGACGTGGTGCGTGCCGGTCTCGTCACCCTCGATCGGCGCGCCTGGCACGAGGTGGAGGTCCTGAAGTTCGTGCACCGGCACTTCATCCTCGACCGGGCCGACATCGTGATGTACCAGCGCGGGCTCAGCCGGGCGCTCACCCGGGCCGTCAAGGGCCTCACCGCCTGGGCGACCGACCAGCACGACCGCGACCGTCTGCCGCAACGCCTGAAGGAGCTCATCGAGATCGCGACCGACGGCTATGCGCGGGTTCGCTACTCGCGTCCCGACGGGCACCCGATCCCCGCGGCCGGCGATGTGCGGCGGTTCGGGGTCGGCCGCGGCGTGATCGACTACGTCGCCTCCCTCTCCGACGACCAGGCGCTCGCGGTGTCGGAGGCGATCGACGGGCGACCCGATCGACTGTGGGGCATCGGCCAGAACCTCTGAGCAGCGGCCACGGTCCACCGAGCCGTTCCATGCCGTTCTTCCAAGCTTCCTCATCCGGCCACGCGCAGGGCAGGCCAGTGACGATTGGCTCGCGGCATGAGCCGAATCCTCACGCGACGCGCGCTACCGCGCCTCATCGCCCTGACCGCCGCAGTGGCCGCCACTGCGGCCGTTCTCGTCCCTGCATCCGCCATCGCCGCCCCAGGCGGCAATGGCCCGGGCACCCCTCGGGCGCCGTTCGTCCACGCGCTCGAGCCCACGCTCGTCGCCCGCGCGACCCTCTCCGCCGATCATCTCGAGTCGGGCCCTGCGTCGGGTGCGCTCGCGTCCCCGGGCAACGGGCGCGTCGGCCCGTGGGCCGGGCAGGTCATCCCGGGCTTCTCCGCGGCGATCGACAACGGCGACGGAACGTTCTGGGCCCAGCCCGACAACGGATTCGGCACCAAGGCGAACTCGGCGGACTTCCTCCTGCGCAACTACCTCGTGCGCCCGAACTGGCAGACCGCCGACGGCGGCGACGGTTCGATCGCCGTCGAGCGCTTCATCAGCTACAACGACCGCAACCGGGTGCTCGACTTCCCCATCGTGAATGGCGACTCCGCCGACCGCCTGCTCACGGGCGCCGACTTCGACATCGAATCCGTCGTGCTCGCGAAGGACGGCACGTTCTGGGTGGGCGAGGAGTTCGGGCCGTTCCTGCTGCACTTCGACGCCGCCGGCACGCTGCTCGAGAAGCCGTACTCGATCACCGGCGCGAAGTCGCCGCAGAACCCGTACCTCCAGCCCGGCGAGACGCCGCGCGTGCGTGCCAGCCGAGGGTTCGAGGCACTCGCGGCCTCGAAGAACGGCCGCTACCTCTACCCGGTGATCGAGGGCTCCTACGCCGACGAGACCGATCTGCGTCGCCGTGAGATCCACGAGTTCGACACGCGGCGCGGCGAGTACACCGGCCGCACGTGGAGCTACCAGACCGATCAGGAGGCGAACGTCATCGGCGATGCCTTCACGGTGAAGAACGACGTGCTGCTGCTGGTCGAGCGCGACGACTTCGAGGGTGACCAATCGGTGACCAAGCGCATCTACGAGGTGAACCTCCGTCGCACCGATGCGCAGGGCCACCTCGAGAAGACGCTCGTGCTCGACGCGCTCCGCATCGCCAACCCCGACGGCATCGGTGCGGGCGACGGCTACGGCACCGGCGAGGTCTTCTCGCTTCCGGTGCAGTCGTTCGAGACAGTGGTGCAGCTGAAGGGCGGTCGCCTGCTCATCGGCAACGACAACAACTACCCCGGCAACGACGCACGCATCCCCGGCACGCCCGACGACACCGAGTTCGACGTGATCGACCTCGACAAGGTCAAGATCGAGCCGTCGGACGTGACCATCATCGGTCACCGCGGCGCGAGCGGGCACCGCCCCGAGCACACGCTGGCCGCGTACGAGACCGCCATCGTGCAGTGCGCCGACTACATCGAACCCGACGTGGTCGCCACGAAGGACGGCGTGCTCGTCGCCCGCCACGAGAACGAGATCAGCGGCACCACGGATGTCGCGGCGAGGCCCGAGTTCGCCGACCGGCGCGCGACGAAGGTCATCGACGGAGTGAATGTCACGGGCTGGTTCACGGAAGACTTCACGCTCACCGAGCTCCGCACGCTGCGCGCCAAGGAGCGCCTGCCGCTCACGCGCCCCGCGAACACCGCGTTCGACGGGCTCTACCAGGTGCCGACGCTCGACGAGGTCATCGACCTCGCCCGCCACTCGGTGAGCTGCGACGGCCGCCAGGTCGGCGTCTACCCCGAGACCAAGCACCCCACGTACTTCGACTCGATCGGCCTCTCGCTCGAGGAGCCGCTCGTCGCAGCGCTGCAGGCCGCCGACGTGGACCGCGCCGATGCCCCCGTCATCGTGCAGAGCTTCGAGGTCGGCAACCTCAGAGAGCTCGACGGGATGACCGACGTGCACCTCGCGCAGCTCATCAGCCCGTCGGGCCGCCCCTACGACTTCACGGCCGCGGGCGACCCCCGCACGTACGCCGACCTGGTCACGCCCGCCGGTCTCGCCGAGATCGCGGGCTATGCCGACGGCGTCGGCCTCGAGAAGTCGGTGATGATCCCGCGCACCGCCGCCGGCACGCTCGGCACGCCGACCGCGGCCATCGCCCACGCGCATGCGGTCGGCCTCACGGTCCACGGCTGGACGTTCCGGCTCGAGAACCAGTTCCTCCCCCTCGAGTTCCGCTCGAGCGTCGACCCGAACGCGCCCGGCGACCTGCTCGGCGAGCTCCGGGTGTTCGTGGACGCCGGCATGGACGGAGCCTTCAGCGACCAGCCCGACGTCGCCGTCACGATCGGCTGAACCGCCGAGGCAAGTGCGGGGCGAGGCACCGGGTGAGCGGCGGCCCTCGCCCCGACGGCGCGCCGGGCGCCATTCATTCCTGCTCCGCCGCCGCGCGCTAACGTGACGCCAGCACCATCTGCGCCGTCGCAGATTCGCGCCGACGCTGCTTCGATGCGAAAGGGAGTAGCACTATGAGTAGTACGCAAGGAAATACGCAGGTAACCGGCTGGGTCGGCTGGGGAGTGTTCGCGGCGATCATGCTCATCATCGCGGGCGGCTTCGACATCCTCTACGGATTCATCGCCCTCGCCATGCCCGACAGCGCGTACCTCACCACCGGCGGCGGCGCGCTCTTCCTCTTCGACGTGCAGGGCTGGGGCTGGTGGCACGTGATCAGCGGCGCTCTGCTCGTGCTGGTCGGCGCCGCCCTCTTCTCGGGCGCGACGTGGGCACGTGTGGTGGCTGTGATCCTCGTGATCATCAACGCCATCGGGCAACTGTTCCTGCTGCCCGTGCAGCCCTGGTGGTCGCTCATCGTTCTCACGCTCGACTTCCTCGTGATCTATGCACTCACGGTGCACGGCAGGGAGCTCAAGACCCGCGCCTGACCACCCGAAACGCCGAGATCCCCACCACGAGATTTCGGCTCGCGCAGAACGGGGCCGTGCGAGTGCCTGGAGGCATTCGCACGGCCCCGTCGGCCGTCAGCGCTGACTACGCCGAAGCGCCGGCGCGCCGCCGGAACATGAGCATCGCGCCCGCGAGCAGCAGCAGCATGCCGCCGACGATCGGCAGCGTCGCGTCGGTGCCGGTCGCAGCGAGGGTAGCGCCCGTGGTCGTCGCGTTACCTCCCGCAGCAGCGGCGACCACGGTGAACGTCACCGCGAACGGCTCACCGCTCTCCTGGGACAGGAGCACCAGCGTGTGCTGACCGGGTGCGAGCCCGGCGAGCGTTTCGGGCGAGAGCGTCACCGTGAGCTGACCGTTCGCATCGGCCTGGAACACGCCGACTCCGACAGGAACCGAGTAGGCGAACGCGTCGAAGTGCGTGAGGCCGTAGTCGATCGACGTGTCGACGACGAGCTCGAGGCTGTCGCCCTGGGTAGCGGAGCCGCCGTCGGCGACCACAACGCCCCAATCCTCGAGGAAGGCCGCGAGTTCGGCTGAGTCCGCGACTGGAGCTTCACCGATCGGCAGCGCCACGGGTGCCGGCCGAAGGAGGGTGATCTGGCTGCCCCACTTGATACCCGAGGCGGTTCCGGTTGCGCCGGCGTCGACGAGCAGGCCGTATCCCAGGAGCACGATGTCGTCCGCATCGTCCGGTGCGGAGCCCTCGATCGCCGCGAGGAGATTCTCGAGGGTGTCGGTGCTGTTCGCCCCGAAGCTGTCGGAGATGGCCTGGCTCGTCGTCCACTGGTCACCGAGCTCGGCGGACTCCTTGGCGGCGTCTGCCGGGCGCAGCGTCGTGAACTGGGGATCGCCGGCGGCGTTGTCGAAGAAGAGCGGAATCTGGAAGTAGGCGTTGTCGCTGCTCCACGCGATGCCGCCGTCGATCAGGTCGCGGAGGTCGCCGTTGTCGACGCGCTCGTCGAATCCGTTGAGGATCTGCACCTTTCCCGTCAGGTCGAGACCATCGTCACCGTCGACGAAGGCGCCGGCACCACCGTTGTGCCAGCCGACATAGCTCGATTCGTCGGGGCGGATGTCGGCCGCGCCGACATATGCAACAGGGGTCGGTGGGAGCTCCTCAGCCTGTGCCGGTGCGGCGCCGGCGAGTACGAGCCCGCCGCCGAGGGTGAGGGCCGTGCCGAGCGCCGCGAGGCGGATCGGGCGTCGTTCAAGTGCCACTGTGGGTTCCTGTTCTGTGGGGAGGATGTGATGCAGTCGCGCGCGCAGCACGCATCGAGCCACACTGTTACGGCGTGGCTCAATGCGTGTGAATACGGTTGAGTTCGAAGCTACGCTGTCCCATTCCTGTATGGATACCCCCCCGTTCGCGGGTCGCGGACGGCGACGAACCACCACCTCGCCAACAGTCAAGCGCGGGGAGCGACGCATGAGACGTCTCGTATCCCAAGGGTTGCAAGGCACCTACGGTGTCGCAGATACGGCGCCCGCGCGGGCAGGATCACCGGGCGAGTCATCCGGGCACCGGGATGACCCAGGCTGTGCACCGCCTGGTCGGGGATACCCGCAGGCCGTTGACCGACCGGCTTCCGGCGCTGCCGAGGCATGTTCTAGAACAGGGGGTGCATGTTCTTCACCGGGCGGCATCGTTGCTCGGTACGGTTCAACTCCTGGATCGGGGCGCTTCGACAAGCTCAGCGACCGGGGACGACCAGGCAGCCGGGCTGACCGGCGACCGCGACGGGTCAAGCGCGCAGGCGCGCGAGGCGCGGCGCGTCGGGCGCGAGGCGCGCGGCGACGGCGACCGCCGACAGGATCGCGCTCTCGTGCGAATCGGCGTCGGCGGTGTACAGCCCTGCCAGCGACACGCCGTGCGCGCCCTGCAGCGGGCGCAGCCGCCGCTGCGCGTCGAAGTACGCGGTGTCGATGAGCCCGTGCCGATAGGTCGCGGTCGCGTACAGCGGCTGCGGCAGTTCGTCGTCGAACGTCACCCAGCTCTTGAAGATGGGTATTCCGCGCGCAGGGCTCCACACCGATAGCGAGCTGTGCGCCCCGTCTGTGCGCACGTTCACGACCGACCACGTAGTCTCGTCGCGGGGCATGAGCCGCCGGTCACCGTGGATCGCGATGGTCGTGTCGAAGTATCCGAAGCGCGCCAGTTGCTCGCGGGTTTCGGACAGCTCCGGCAGCGGCGAGAGCAGGTCAAGCGCGGTGCGGGCATCGCAGGCCAGCACGACATGATCGAAGGGATGCCGCACGCCTGCCGCCTCGACGAGTAATGAGCCGTCGGCATCCCGAGTGAGGGAATCGACCGGCGCACCGGGGCACAGCTGCGCGCGCTCGAGCGAGGAGACGAGGGCGTCGACGTAGACCCGGAGGCCGCCGGGAACCTCGCTCTGTTCCGGCGGCGCGAAACCTTTCGGTAGATTCGCGCCCAGGTAGTACAGCGCGTTGTATGCAGCGAACCGGCGGAAATCGGCGAGGTCGACGCACCAGAATGCGAGCAGCAGCGGGAACAGGAAGTCATCGACGAACGTCTTCGGTAGCCGGCAGCGCTCGACATAATCGGCGATCGTGATCGTCGTGTCATGCTCGGCGAGGAACGCGGGGATGCCCGACAGGAACGCCCGGAAGCGCAGCAGATGCATGATAGCGCGCGGTGTCAGCGACGCCCACACCGTGCGGCCGCTGTTCAGCGGCGGCATCACGACCGGTCGGCTGCCGTTGCCGCGAGTGACGGTGAGCGTCGCCGGATACGTGGTGCGCGGCACGTCGAGCGCGTCGAGCAGTCGGTTGAACGTCGAATACGCGGCGCTCCGCCCGAAGAACTGGAATCCCGCGTCCACGGCGAGAGTCTGCCCATCGATCTCGATGTCGACGGTGTGGGCGTGACCGCCGAGGCGGTCGTCCTTCTCGAACAGGGTGACGTCGTGATGCTGCTCCAACAGCCAGGCCGTCGCCAGGCCGGCCGCGCCACCCCCGATGATGCCTATCCGCATGTGTGTGCACCGTTCTCTCTGAGCCGCCGGAGCGATCGGCTGCAAAGCTGTTTCTCAGGTCGAGGACCAGAGCCCCTCGATACGCCGAGGTGCCATCGAAGTCGCAGAAGACCAAGCGCTTTGTCCCGAGCCTAACCATGCCAGACCAGGCGTCTGGACGCCGGCACGGGGCGCCTCCAAACGATGCAGACGTCCAACATTGCAATACAGATAGAGAACAATTTTGCCCGCCGTCGCAATAGTTCAGTCACACACAACCCCGGAATCGAGTACCAATGCCGATCGAGCATCTTGACAACCAAAAGGCATTTGCGCTCATCGGCGAGATGACGTCGACCCGGAACCTTCTCGGCTACGGAGTCAAAGTCCTCCGCGGAGCGAGGTTCATCGAGACGACGCGCGACCCGATTATGACGATGCTCTCTATTGGGGTGGAGCGAGCGCGCACCCTGAACAGCTCGGACTACGTCCGCGGCCTCGTCGCCGGAGTAGACGCCGATCCAGTGTTGCGGCCGCTTCTCGCCGCGCTGGATCGATATGGCAGGGCCGGCCGGTTGTACAACCTCGACATGCTCGCGGACAGCCCGCAGCCCGAAGCAAGCCCCGCGATGATGTGGGACGAGGCGGAGCAGGCGACTTTGGCTGAACCGCGGATTGTCGAGTTACAGCGCATCGCCACTGAGCTGCTGTCCGACAACGAAGCTCGGGATGCGTTCTATGCCGGGGTCCAGGGGCACGCCGCTGATAGCGTGGAACGCCTTTGGGAAATGATCTCTCGTGTGGGGATCAACCACGCGCTGGGAGTGACCGGGGCGACGATGGGGTGGGAGATCGCGCAAACCTCGGTTGGCCGCCAGTGACCTTTCGGGCGCCGCTCGCGACACGCCACCAGCGCAGCTCGACAGTCAGCGTCTCAAAGTGCCCCTCGTGCGCGACGGCTCACGTTTCACGCAAATGTGTGGAGTTTGGCGGTCAGTGGCGGCGTTCTGTGATCGATGCGTGTCGCTAGTTGCCGATGACGAGGATGCTGGCCGCGGCCTCGATGACATCGTCGTCGCGTTGCACGACCCGGTTCTTCGGAACAGTGAGGAGTAGTCCGTCGAGTTCTTGAAGGCTGTTGGGCATCCGTGGCAGCCATCCGTCCGCGACCCAGGCGTCTCGCGGCGAGATCCCCAGCTCGCTATGGGACCGGTCGTTGTAGGTGCCGATAAATTTGACGATCGCACGATCGAGACCGGCAAGGTCAAGGACAGGTGTAGGTGCCCGACTGCCGGGTCCAAGGTGGCCAGGTAGCGCGCTCAGCAGTTCCGTGTTGATCGTGCCGAAGAACCGCTCGATCTTGCCGCGCCCCTGTGGCCTGCCGACGGTTGAGTGGATGATCCTGACGTGCAAGGCGATCGCGGTTCGCTCGAGGTGGTGGCTAATGAAGTCGGAGCCGTGGTCCACGTGCAGGACGTCGGGGATGCCGCACATCGCCCACGCCGGGTCCGTCTTCCGCCAGATCGCCTGCCGGAGAGCCAGGGCTCCGGTCTCGCGGGCGAGGACGGCGAGCGGGATCTGGTCTTCGACATGCAGCCGAAGAACACGCCACCGCCCCGCCGCGTCCACGAGTCACCTACACGGTGGTGCTCTCGCGCGCCGCGAGGGCCTGCTGATGCCGGTAAAGAGTGGCGCGGCTCCAGCCAACGAGTTTCGCGGCGTCCTCGGCGGTGCGGCCCTTCGCCCTCGCTTCCGTGACGAGCTTGAGCTTGTCGGCAACGACGACGGGATCCGACAGAGGCCGGCCGAACTTGGTGCCACCCTCCCGGGCGGCCGTGATCCCGGCGTTCACCCGCTCGGTAATCAGCTCGCGCTCGTACTCAGCCAAGGTGGCGAGCATGTTCAGCATCAACCGACCCGAGGTCGTGGACGGGTCGATGCCGTCCGAGATGCTCTGCACCTGGACGTCTCGCTCCCGAAGGAGCTTCACGGTGCTGAGGACATCGATAAGGGATAGTCCGAGGCGGTCGCTGTCGAGTGCTCACGAAATGACACCGATTCAACGTGGCGATGTCTTGTCTGCCGGTGGTTCCCAGCGGCGAACGTAATGTGCCATTGGTTGGAGCGATCGCAGGAGTTCCATTGCTCTCTCCGATGGGTGGTATCGAACGCTGACGGGGGTGGTTGGTTCGACGGTGCGTTCAACGAGTCCGGCGTCTTCGAGTTCGCGGAGCCGGACGGTGAGCATCCTCCCGGAGAGCCCTTGGACGCGGCGCTTGATCTCGGTGTAGCGCTCTGCGCCCATTCCGAGAGCGAGAAGGATGCCGCTTGACCAGCGTTTGCCAACTATCTCCATTACAGCCGCGAGGCGCTGGCATTCCTCGTCGTCGATGCGCAACGGCGGGCGTTGCCTTGTCTTTTCGTTGCCTGTCACGTACCAAAAGTAAGTCGGTTACCAGGGGTTTGTCAAGCACGTTGCATGCGCGGAGGCTGTACGTATGGCTGATTACCTCCACCCGCTGCGCTTTGGCAGCTTCGTAACTCCGATTGCTGCGTCACCGCAGCATCCCGTCGACATGGCCAGGCTCAGCGAAGAGCTGGGCCTGGACCTGGTGACGTTCCAGGACCACCCGTACCAGGCGGTCTTTCAGGACACATGGACACTGATTGCGTGGGTCGCTGCCCGAACGTCGAAGATCCATGTGTCGGGGAATGTGCTGAATCTGCCGCTGCGGCAGCCGGCGGTGCTCGCCCGTGCGCTAGCGAGCTTGGATCGACTCAGTGATGGCCGGGTCGAGCTGGGGATCGGTACGGGAGGGTATTTCGATGCGATGGCAACGATGGGCGCACCGTTGCTGACTCCGGCGGAGGCGGTAAGCGGTCTGGACGAGGCGCTAGACATCATCCGAGGCCTCTGGGATACGAGCACGCAAGCGCCCCTGCATGTGGAAGGACAGTATCACCGTGTTTCCGGGGCGGCGCGGGGTCCGGCGCCGGCGCATGACATACCGATCTGGGTCGGTGCGTACAAGCCCCGCATGCAGCGCATCATCGGCCGGAAGGGAGACGGGTGGCTGCCGAGCCTACCCTGGCTGAAGCCGGGTGATATCGAGCGTGGCAATGGAGTCATCGACGAGTCTGCTCGGAAGGCCGGACGTGACCCGCGGGATGTTACCCGCCTGATGAACGTGACTCCGCAGTATGACGCGGAAGACATGGCGGAGCTCGCGATCGAGCACGGGATCAGCGTGTTCATTATGGGTTCCGATGACCCGCAGGAGATCCGGAAGTTCGCGCAGGTCACCGCGCCGCGTATCCGGGAGCGCGTTGAGAAGGCCCGCCGCGGGGGGCTTTCTGCTCCTGCGCTTTCTGAGGCCCGGGAGTTCCGAGATGACCCGCTCCCGGGACGGATCGCGGGGCGGAGCCTGTTCCCGAAAGATCGCGGATACGCCCGGTACACATCCAGTTACTTCCGGGGTGCTCGGCCGGGTCTGGTGATCCGTCCGGAATCCACGGAAGAGGTACAGGAAGCGGTGCGGTTCGCGGGCCGACACCGGGATGTTCCGCTGGGACTGTTCAGCGGAGGACATGGATTGTCCGGTCGTTCGTTGAACAACGACGGCATCGTGATCGGCCTAGACGCGCTCAACGAGATCACCGTCAGCGCAGGCAATCGAGTACGGGTAGGCCCGGGCGCCAGGTGGGGTGAAGTCGCGCAGGCTCTGGCGCCGCACGGGCTGGCGATCACCGCCGGCGACTCCGGCGGCGTCGGGGTCGGCGGGCTTGCGACGACGGCCGGGATCGGCTGGTTCGCCCGCGAGCACGGTCTGACCATCGACCACCTCCGCTCGGTGGACGTGGTCACCGCCGACGGTGAACTGGTCCACGCCAGCGCCTATGAGAACAGCGACCTGTTCTGGGCCATGCGCGGAGCCGGAGCTAACTTCGGTGTCGCGGTCTCGTTCGAGTTCGACGCGCACCCGGTCGCCGAACAGGTCGGATTCGCGATGCTCGTGTTCGTCCCCGACGACGTCGCCTCCTTCCTCAACGCCTGGGGTACGACGATCGAGAACTCAGACATGACAGTGACGGGCACGCTGATGATCAGCCCGACCAGTCCCGGCTCACCCACCGCCGTGCAGGCGCTCATCGTGGTCGACGATCATGACCCGGACACTGTCGCGGAACGGTTGCAGCCATTTGCGGCGCTGGCGCCGATGGCGAATCAGTCGGTGCAGATGGTTCCCTACGCGGCCTTGCTCGAAGTGCCTCCGGGCGGGGAACACCAGCATGGTCACAGCGAACCGCACGGTCACGCGGGCCTGGCCCGCCACCTGAACGGCGACGTGTCGCAGGGGTTGGCGGAACTGCTCGCATCCCGGTCGTCGTTCATCCTCAGCATCCGCTCCGCGGGCGGCGCAGTTGCGAACCAGCCCTCCGACTTCGCCGCATATGCCTGGCGGGACGCGAACTTCCTCATCGCGATGCTCGCCGACGGCATGGACGAGGTCGAGAAGCGCTGGGCCGACCTCGTCCCTCACCTGGAAGGCATGTATCTCAGCTTCGAGACCGACACAGGCCCCGACGTCCTCGCCCGCGCGTTCCCGCCCGACCACCTGAACCGTCTGCGCCAGTTAAAAGCGACATGGGACCCCACCGGCCTCTTCCGAGACAACTTCTACATCGCACCGGAAGGCGCAGACATCGACTCGTGAGCGCGGGGTGCGGCCGCCGCGCCGAACCTCTCGCTCTCATCCAGAAACACCAGAAACACCAGAAACACCCATATCACGATCCACAAGGAGTTCTCTCTTGTCATTGCTTCGTATCGACGCATCCATTCGCCACAACGGCTCGGCCAGTCGGGCTCTCGCCGACATCTCCGAATCGCAGTGGTTGGAGACCGCGACCGAAAAGACCATCATCCATCGTGAGATCGGCACGACCCCGCTGCCGAGCACCGCATGGGGCAACGCGGTTACCGCATCTGCGCTGCCCGCGAACGAACGCACCCCCGCACAGGCCAACGCACTGAGCCTCGCCGGTACCCTCGTCGACGAACTCGCCGCCGCGGACGCCTACCTGTTCGCGGTGCCGCTATACAACTTCGGCCCCTCGCAGCATTTCAAGACGTACGCCGACCTCGTCATCGCCGACCCCCGGATGGGCCCCGGGCAAACCCCCGTGACCGCGCGAAAGCCCGGCCTCCTCGTCACCGTGCAAGGCGGGAACTACTCCGCCGGCACACCGAAAGAAGGATGGGACCACGCCACCGCATGGACGCGACGCATCCTCGAGGACGTCTGGCAGATCGACGTGAACATCGTGACCCGAGAGTTCACCCTCGTCGGCATGAACCCCGCACTGGACGAGTTCACGGACATGGCCGAAGATATCAAGACGAATGCTGAACACCATGCCCGAAGGCACGGCCGCACCCTCGCCGCGCGCCAGCACACCGAACGAGCCGCCGCTAGTCGCTCGTAAGCGCCTCGACGGTCTCCGGCTTGGATGCCCGGCCGGAGACCGTTCCCATCCGAGAGGACATCACGCCACAAGGTCCCGCTTCCCCGGACCTGGACCCGCACCCCGGCCCCTCGTTCCGCCCGTCAGCGTCTCCCGGCCAACGACTGGCCCGGTTCCCAGGACGCTGCAGGTCTGGCCAATGACTGGGTCCCGGAGATCGAGGCAGGTGAGAATCTCGTGCGCAAGATCCACGACGCGGCCGATGCTCCCCCTTACCGGTGGGATTGCCCTGACGAACTAGCCAGCCGAGCCGAGCGCGTGGATCTGATCGTCGGGGAGCGGAACCGCGGGCATGCGCCGTACGGGACGACGTTCGAAGACGTCGCCCTGCTCATCCCGGACGCCGCCGTGCACGTGCTGGCAGGCCAGGAGCACTTGGCCACCTGGAAGCACCGCTAGAACTCGCCAGGCTCGTCAGCAGCCTCGGCCGCCAGTCGAGCTGGCGCCGTGCGACACAGCATTCCGGTGAGGAAGGGGAGCTTCCGTCGAGGGGGCAGGTGCTGGCCTTGGTCGATGCGCCCGCGGTCCCGTTAGGGATGTTACCGTGCGCGCGGACACCGCCACTTAGCGATCACAGAACACCGCCAACAAGCGATCAACTCCACAACGCAAATGGATCCGCTTGCGGACGTTCCCGCTTGCGGACGTTCGTTGAAGGACCACCTTACGAACAGCTAGGTCACGTCCTCCAGACAATCCAGTACGAAGTCGCTGAGACTCATGCCGTCCGGGGCTCACCGAGAGGGGGCGAGCTGGTTGGCAGAGCGATCAGCGCCAGCAGCGTCGTGAGTGCGGATGCGCCGAGAACGATCCACATCACCGCCGATGTGCCGGACACGCCGACGATCACACCTGCCACGAGCGTGCCGGCGCCCACTCCGAGCGTCATGGCGCTGACGACCCAGCCATTCGCCTCAGTGAGAGCATCGGGCGGACTGAGCTGAGAGATGCGTTCGAAGACCTGACCGAGCGTCGGTGGGAGCATCAGCCCTGAGATTCCTGCGGCGACGACGTAGGCCCAGGTCGGAAGAGCTGTGACGGCGAGCGGGAGATACCCGGCAGCGAGAAGGATGCCGCACAGGGTGAGCAGACGCTCTGGAGTGGAGCCCAGTGGCCGCAGGCCGACGACAGTTGCGCCCGTCAGAGCGCCGAGGGCGTTCACGGCCAGGATCCACCCGGCCAGTCCAGCGTCGGCTCGAGCAGCCTCAGAGGCGGTCGCAACGATTGTGAGCGCTCCGACGGGAACGCCGATTCCGAACGTGAATGCGGCCACCCGCGAAACGGCGGGCATGAGAATGGGAGATCGCGCGACGGGTTGCTCGGCGACGTCGCTGCGCCGCTTCATCGAGGCAGCTCGTGGGGCGGGGTTGATGATGAACGCGAGCGCACCGATCAGGCCGAGCCCGCCGGCGAACAACAGGTTGCCGATCGGGCCGAAGGCGGTGATACCGGCGACGGTTAGCAGGGGGCCGATGATGAAGATGATCTCCTGGGCGCCGGCGTCCAGACTGAAGGCAGCCTTCAATTGGAGGCCGGGGCTCACCAGGCGCGGCCAAAGTACACGAAGCGCCGGCTCGAGCGGCGGCGTGAAGATTCCTGCGGCTGCTGCAAATGCAAGCGCCGCACCCGGCGCCGGGTCGAGCGTCAACGCCATACCGGTGAACGCCAGAAAACTCAGGATGCCGCTGACGGCGAGAACAGCGACCTGCCCGATCCGGTCGATGACCCTGCTGAGAAGTGGTTGTCCCGCGGCGCCGGCTACGACGTAGACGGCCGTGATCAGCCCGGCGAAAGCGAAATCCCCGCTCGTCGATCGGACGAGCTGCACGATCGCGAGAGTCGCCATCGCGCCGGGCAGCCGTCCGAGCAGGGAAGTGAACAGCAGATACCCGGTGTGCCGGGTTCGGAGCACGGAGACTACCGGGTAGGACGAGCCTGTCATACAGGCAAGTCTGACATATGCATATGATTTGATTGCTCCGTGACAGTTCTGCAGGGCCCCATCACTCCACGGCCGGGAGTTCCGCTTCGGGTCGAGGTCTACGACCGGATCGCGAGCGCCATCCGCGCAGGTGCCCTGCCACCTGACTCGTTGCTCCCCAGCGAGAGCGAGCTGGGCGAGGCGATGGAGGTCAGCCGCACAGTCGTGCGAGAAGCGCTGCTGTTGCTGGAGGAGGACGGTCTCCTCCGATCACGCCGAGGAATCGGCCGGATCGTCTCCGCAGCTCAGCCGGCTGCCGGCTTCGAGCGCCTGCGCCCGATGGAACAGATTCTCTCGGACCGGTTCCATGATCTCTCGGTCAGCCGGACTGAGGTGACGTTGCAGCGGGAGTCGGCGTCGTTCATCGCCGAGGGTCTGGGCATCGCGTCGACGTCACCGAGTCTGTTCATCGAGTCCGTGCTGTCCAGCAATGGCGACGCCGTCGCGCTGGTCCAGGAACACCTCCCAGCGGGAGAAAATCTCCACACGTTCGGCACGCAGGTGCAGCAGCTCGTCGAGAACATCGATCGAGAGCGCACCTGCCTCGGCTCTCTGACGGCCGAGCTCGGACCGGCCTTCGGCACAGGCCGTTCGGAACTGACCGCCGGCACGCCGGGGGCGGTCCGCGCGAAGCTGCTGGAGATCCGGCCCACCTCGCCTGTTCTGATCGTGACCCAGACCGTTCACCTGGGCCCTCGACCGCTCTACCTGTCCAAGGTCATCCTCCGCCCGGAGGCGGGACCGCTGGAGATCCGCCACTTCGCGGCACGAGGGCACCTGTCGGCCTGACGTCGGACTCCTGAAGCTGCAGGGGTCGTTGAGATCGGTGCATGGCTCTCAAACGGCGGAGGTCGTACGGGCAGTGCCTCGTGGTCAGAATAATGTGCCCGCAGGAGGATCCTCCTACGGGCGGCGGGGGTGACAGATAGCGCCGCGAAAGTGCCGCCACTTCTCGATGCGATTCACAACCAGGCGCACGCGACGCGCAACCCGTAGGCTGGAACGGTGACCGAGAAGCCCCGTCTTTCCGCCCGCATCGCCGCCATCGCCGAGTCCGCGACCCTCAAGGTCGATGCGAAGGCGAAGGCCCTGCAGGCCGGGGGGCGCCCGGTCATCTCGTACGCGGCGGGCGAGCCCGACTTCGCGACGCCCGAGTACATCGTCGAGGCGGCACTCGCGGCCACGCACGACCCGAAGAACTACCGCTACACGCCCGCGGCCGGCCTGCCCGACCTGCGAGAGGCGATCGCCGCGAAGACGCTGCGCGACTCGGGCCTCGACGTTTCACCTGGGCAGGTCGTCGTCACGAATGGCGGCAAGCAAGCGGTCTACCAGTCGTTCCAGGCGCTGCTCGACCCGGGCGACGAAGTGCTCGTGCCGACGCCGTATTGGACCACCTACCCCGAGGCGATCAAGCTCGCCGGCGGCGTGCAGGTCGACGTCTTCGCGGGCGCCGACCAGGGCTACCTCGTCACGGTCGACCAGCTCGAAGCCGCCCGAACCAACCGCACGAAGGTGCTGCTCTTCGTCTCGCCGTCGAACCCGACCGGCGCGGTCTACCCGCCCGAGCAGGTTCGCGAGATCGGCGAGTGGGCGCTCGAGCACGGCATCTGGGTCGTCTCCGACGAGATCTACCAGAACCTCACCTACGCCGACGAGACCGACGGGGTGCCGCCCCGCGCGGTGTCGATCGTCGAGGCCGTGCCCGAGCTCGCGAACCAGACGATCCTCGTCAACGGCGTCGCGAAGACCTACGCGATGACGGGGTGGCGCCTCGGTTGGATGGTCGGCCCCGCCGACATCATCAAGGGCGCCGCGAACCTGCAGTCGCACCTCTCGTCGAACGTGTCGAACATCTCGCAGCGCGCCGCGATCGCCGCGCTCAACGGCCCGCAGGACGCGGTCGAAGAGATGCGGCAGGCGTTCGACCGTCGCCGCCGCACGATCGTCGCCGAGCTCTCGAAGATCGGGGGCGTCACGGTTCCCGTGCCCCAGGGGGCCTTCTACGTTTACCCCGATGTCTCGGGGCTGCTCGGCCGCGAGTGGGGCGGGGTCACGCCGACCACGTCGCTCGAGCTCGCCGACCTCATGCTCGAGCAGGCCGACGTCGCGGCGGTGCCGGGCGAGGCCTTCGGCCCGAGCGGCTACCTGCGCTTCAGCTACGCGCTCGGCGACGCACCCCTGCTCGAGGGCGTGCAGCGGTTGCAGCGCCTCTTCGGCTGACGCGCGTCAGCGCAGGGCCCGCTGCGCCTCTGCTGCGAGCTCGTCGGCGATCGCGTCGAGGAGGGGCGAGCGCAGGTTCCACTGCTGCCAGTAGAGGGGCACGTCGATCGGAGCGCCGCCGAGTCGCATGAGCTCGCCGCGGTCGAGCTCCTCGGTTGACTGGAATGCCGGCAGCATGCCCCAGCCGAGGCCCAGCTTGACCGCCGTTGCGAAGTCGTTCGATGCCGGCACGTAGTGTCGCGGCGGGGTGTCGGGGTCGATGCCGGCCGCCGAGAGGAACCCACGCTGCAGGTCGTCGCGCCGGTCGAAGTCGACGAGCGGCGCCGACGCGAGCACCGCTGCCAACGCACCCGACGTGAGCGACGCACCCGACGCACCCGACGCACCCGACCAGCGTGCGACGAAGCCCGGCGTCGCCACGGCCTCGTAGCGCATGACCCCGAGTGGTCGCACGAGGCATCCGGCCACCGGCGTCGCCTGCGAGGTGACCGCACCCATGACCGCCCCCGATTCGAGCAGGCCCGCCGTGAAGTCCTGGTCGTCGCGGTGCAGGTCGAAGACGACGGGAAACCGCTCGGCGACGCGCGCAAGGGCGGGCAGGAACCAGGTGGCGAGCGAATCCGCGTTGACGGCGAGCGGCACCGAGATCGGGCGAGCGGACGCCTCGTCGAGGCCGAACTCGGCGAGCGCGTCGTGCTCGAGCAGAGCGATCTGGCGGGCGAGGCGCACGATCGGCGCACCTGCGGCGGTGGCGCGCGCGGGCTTCGAGCGCACGATGAGCACCCGGCCGAGTTGCTGCTCGAGTGCCTTCACCCGCTGCGAGACCGCCGACGGCGTGATGCGGAGCCGGCGCGCGGCCGCATCGAACGTGCCCTCGTCGATGACGACGGCGAGTGTGCGGGCGAGGTCGAGTGGAATCTCCATCTGTAGCCATGCTAATGCGACTGAAGAATCTTGAGCTGGAATGATGCACCGCGAAGCCGTACGTTCGATCTCGTGCTCCTGTCCCCCGCGCTCGCCGGCCTCGGCCTCGGCCTCTCGCTCATCGTCGCCATCGGCGCGCAGAACGTCTTCGTGCTGCGACAAGGCATCCGGCGCGAGCACGTCTTCGTGGTCGCGGCGATCTGCGCGCTGAGCGACTTCGTGCTGATCGTCGTGGGTGTCTCGGGCATCGGCGCCGTGCTGACGGCGGTGCCGTGGCTCGTCGACGTGATCCGGTGGGCGGGTGCCGCGTTCCTCGTCGGCTACGGCCTGCTCGCCGCCCGTCGGGCGCTGCGCCCGAGCGGAGCGGCACTCGACGCGAACCCGAGCGAGATGGAAGCGAGCACGAGTCGCGCCGGCACCGGCACGAGGGCGACGGATGCCGGGGGGCCGACGGATGCCGAGGGCGGGGCGCCTTCGGCAACCGCCGGCCCCGCGGCATCCGGTTCGCCCGTCGCGACGCTCGCGCGGCGCAACACCGGACTCGCGGCCGCGGTGCTCACCTGCCTCGCCCTGACCTGGCTGAATCCGCACGTCTACCTCGACACGGTGTTCCTGCTCGGCTCGGTCGCGAACACCCACGGCGACGGCCGGTGGGCCTTCGCCGCGGGTGCTGGTGTCGCGAGCATCCTCTGGTTCTTCGGCCTCGCCTACGGCGCGCGACTGCTCGGCGGCGTGCTCGGCAGCCCCCGCGCCTGGCGCGTGCTCGACGCGGTCATCGCGGTCGTCATGGTCGTGCTCGGCGTGCTTCTCGTGCTGCCGCACTGAGCGATCGGGCGAGCACCGCGCTATCCGGCCTCGGGTGCGGCCTCGGGCTCCGCTGAGCCGAGCGGCCAGGCACGACGCAGCTCGATCCGCCCGAATCGGGCCATCGGATGCTTCGACGCGACCTCGATGGCCTCGTCGAGGTCGCGCACCTCGATGACGTCGAACCCGGCGATCCACTCCTTCGACTCGGTGAACGGGCCGTCGGTGACGATGGCGTCCTCGCCGCGAACCCTCACGGTCTTCGCGAACTCGGGCGGCCGCAGCCGATCGCCCGCGACCGCGACGCCTCGCTGCGTCATCTCCTCGACCCAATCGCCGATGTTGTCCTCCTCGGGCCGGTACGGTTCGGCGTCGGGGTCGGTCGCGACGAACATCATGAACTCCATCGCGTCACTCCCCCGACCCGATCGGCCAGACCGGCCGCAGCTCGAGGGCGCCATGGCGGGCCAGCTCGTCGCCCTTCGCGATCTCGATCGCCTCATCGAGGTCGGCGACCTCGAGCAGGTCGTAGCCCGCGATCCACTCCTTCGACTCGGTGAAGGGGCCGTCGGTGACGAGCACCTCGCCGCCGCGCACCCGAACGGTCACCGCCTCGTCGACGGGACGCAGGCGCATCGCGCGCTTGAACACCCCGCGCGCGGCCATCACGCGATCCCATTCGGCGGATGCCACCTGGTCGACCTCGCCGGCGTCGACCTCTGGGTCGGCGACCACGAACATCATGATTTCCATCGCACGCTCCTTCTGCGTTCACGGTATGCCCATGCGACGAACGGCGGCGGCTGCGATCGACACCTGTCGGAGACTCTCCGCCGAACCGATTCGGCGAGGCATCCGTCAACGTGTCGATTCCAGGACCTCCCGTTCGTCGCATGGGCATACCGTGATACCGAACCGAAGGAGTACTCATGCGCTACATGATGTTCGTCGCCACCGACCTCGACCCCGACCGTTCAGGCGACGAAGGCATCGACATAGAGGACTGGGTCGCCGAGAACGACGGGAGCGGAGTGCGGGTTCTCGGCGAGCGTCTGCGCCCGCCGGCTGATGCCACGCTCGTGCGGGTGCGGAACGGCGATGTGCTCATCACCGACGGCCCCTTCACCGAATCCAAGGAGTGGATCGCCGGATTCGACATCCTCGAGTGCGACGACCTCGATCAGGCCATCGAGGTCGCGTCGAGGCATCCGATGGCCCGCGGTGGCCGCATCGAGCTGCGGCCGTTCCACCCGGACGACCAGGACTGACGTGGGCCGCAATACGGCGTCCGGAGCCGGATGAGCAGCGCCGCCGAGGTCACCGACGCGGTCGCCCTCGTGTACCGCGAGGAGTGGACGCGCATCGTCGCGACGCTCATCAGGGCGACCGGCGACTGGGATGTGGCGGAGGAGGCGGCCGCCGACGCGTTCGAGCGAGCGGCACGGCGGTGGCCGGTCGAGGGCATCCCGCGCAACCCCGGTGCCTGGCTCACGACGGTGGCGCGCAATCGGGCGCTCGACGTGCTGCGCCGGCGCGGAGTCGAGTCGGGCAAGGTCAGGGAGTGGATCGCGATGGACGACATGAGAGGGGGCAAGGCGCCGACCGATCCGGCCGAGATCGCGGCCGCCTCGCCCGAGTGGGACGACCGGTTGCGGCTCGTCTTCACGTGCGCGCACCCTGCCCTGCCACTCGAGGCCCGTGTGGCGCTCACGCTCCGCACCGTCGGCGGCCTCGAAACCGGCGAGATCGCCCGGGCGTTCTTCGTGCCCGAGGCGACGATGGCGCAGCGGCTCGTGCGCGCCAAGCGCAAGATCAAGAACGCCGGCATCCCCTATCGGGTCCCTGGGCCCGAAGACCTCCCCGAGCGGCTCGGCGGGGTGCTCGCCGTGCTCATGCTCGTGCACAACGAGGGCTATCTCGCCTCCTCGGGTGATCGGCTGCTGCGCCTCGATCTGCAGGAGGAGGCGATCCGACTCGCCCGGCTCGTCGCCGGCCTGCTGCCCGACTCGAGCGAGGCGCGCGGCCTGCTCGCCCTGCTCCTCCTGCAGCACGCGCGTTCGGCCGCCCGCGTCGATGCCGGCGGCGAGCTCGTGCCGCTGCACGAGCAGGACCGCTCAGTGTGGAACGCCGCCGAGATCGACGAGGGACTCGCACTGATCGACGCACCGGCAGGCGAGCCGCCCCACGCGGCATCGGGCGCCTACCGGTTGCAGGCCGAGATCCAAGCGATGCACAGCCGAGCGCGCACCGCCGACGAGACCGACTGGACGGCGATCGTCGGATGTTACGACCGACTCCGTGCGGTCTCGCCATCGCCGATCGTCGACCTCAATCACGCGGTCGCGCTCGGCCTTGCCGGCGACCTCGCCGGCGCACTCGACGCGCTCGGCGAGCTCGAGGCATCCGGCCGCCTCGCCGACTACCACCTCTTCGCCGCCACCCAGGCTGATTTCCTCCGTCGGAGCGGCCGAACCGACGAGGCGACGATGCGCTACCGCGATGCGATCCGGCTCGCGCCCACCGGGCCTGAACGACGCTTCCTCGAACGGAGACTCGCGGAGCTGCCAGAACCCCGCCGCGACTGAGGCATCCACCGACCGGTGGATGCGCGAATCGACCGGCCGGACGCTATCGCGGAGATCGCCGAGCGGGCAGTCTCGGAGCATGGAAACAACAGCTCCCGCAACGGGCACCACGGCACAGCGCACGGAAGCCGCAGTGCGGATCCGCGGGCTCCGAAAGAACTACGGCGGGTTCGCCGCCGTCGACGGCCTCGATCTCGACATCGCGCACGGCGAGACCTTCGCCCTGCTCGGCCCGAACGGGGCGGGCAAGTCGACGACCGTCGAGATCCTCGAGGGGTATCGGCTGCGCACCTCGGGCGAGGTGAGCGTGCTCGGCGTCGACCCGGCTCGCGGCGGCCTCGACTGGAAGGCGAGGCTCGGTATCGTGCTGCAGTCGAGCGGTGAGACCGGAGTTCTCACCGTGACCGAGATGCTGCGTCACATCGCCTCGCTCTACCCGAACCCGCGTGACGTTACCGAGGTGATCGCCGCCGTCGGACTCGAGGCGAAGGCGAACACGCGCATCGCCAAGCTCTCGGGCGGCCAGCAGCGACGCGTCGATGTCGCACTCGGCATCGTCGGTCGACCCGAATTGCTCTTCCTCGACGAACCCACCACCGGGTTCGACCCCGAGGCACGCCGACAGTTCTGGGACCTCATCCGTTCACTGAAATCCGACGGCACGACCATCGTGCTCACCACCCACTACCTCGACGAGGCCGCACAGCTCGCCGACCGCGCCGGCGTCATCGCCGGCGGGCGACTCGTCGACGTCGGCGGCATCGACGAGATCGGCGGCGTCGAGGCCCGTGTGCCCATCGTGCGGTGGCGGGATGCCGCAGGCGCCACGCGCGAGATGCGCACCGACGAGCCCGGCCTGCTCGTGGCATCCGTCGTCGGTGAACTCGGCCGTGAGCCGGCCGGCCTCGAGGTGATCCGCCCCACTCTCGAAGACATCTACCTGGGGCTCGTGAAGAGCGCGATTCCCGACACCATCGCCGAGGAGGCATTCGCATGACCACCAACCTGCTGGCCCAGGGCGCCTCGCGCCTCGGCGTCGAGACGAAGGCGTACTTCCGCGCACCCGACTCGCTGTTCTTCACCTTCTTCTTCCCGTTCGTGATGCTCGCGATCTTCAGCGCGGCCTTCAGCGCCTCGGGCGAGGTCGGCCCTCCCGGCGCGGAGATCTCGATCGGCGCCCTGTACCTGCCCGGCATGCTCGCCGCCGGCATCCTCCTCTCGGGGGTGCAGAACCTCGCGGTCGACATCGCCGGTGAGAAGTCGAACGGCACGCTGAAACGCCTCGGCGGCACCCCGCTCTCACCGGTCGCCTACTTCCTCGGCAAAATCGGCCAGGTGTTCGTGACCGGAGTGCTGCAAGCGGCGCTGCTGATCCTCGCCGGGTGGCTCGTGCTCGGCGTCGATCTGCCGACGGACCCGGCGAAGTGGCTCACGTTCGCGTGGGTGTTCCTGCTCGGTCTCACGACGTGCTCGCTCATCGGCATCGCCCTGTCGGCGCTGCCGCGCTCGGGCAAGAGCGCGAGTGCCGTCGTCGTGCCGATCGTGCTGCTGCTGCAGTTCATCTCGGGCGTCTACCTGCAATGGAACATGCTGCCAGAGTGGCTGCAGAACATCGCGAGCCTGTTCCCGCTCAAGTGGATCGCCCAGGGCATGCGCTCGGTGTTCCTGCCCGAAGGGTGGGAGGCCCTGGAGCAGGGCGGCGAGTGGAATCTCGGCGGCATCGCGATCGCACTCGGCGTCTGGCTCGTGGTCGGGTTCGTGCTGACGCGAGTCACCTTCCGGTGGATCCGACGTGATTCGTAGTGGGCGTGCGAAGGTAGCTCTGTGCTGAACAGACGATGGTGGGATGTCGCGGCGATCGCCGTGGCATCCGTCATCGTGCTGTTCAGCCTGATGGACCCGCCGCCGTACGGCCCGAACGACTGGGGAGTCTGGGCGACCAGCGCCGCATTCCTCGCCTTCTACTTCGCCTACGCTCGCCGCCATCTCGGGGTTGATCGCCTCGGGCCGCACCTCGCGGTCTCGATCGGGTTCGCTGTGCTCGTCGGCATCGGCAGCTCGTTCGAACCGTCGTTCGCGATCATCCAGGTGTTCGTCTACCCGTTCATCTGGACGACGGCGCCATCGACTCGTGCCGCGATCGCAGCGAACCTGCTCATCGGTGTCGCCCTCATGATCGGGTACTCCGTGCAGCTCGGCCCGGAGGGCATCGTCACGGGGGTCGTCAGTGCGGCGATCTCGGTCGGCTTCAGCATCGCGCTCGGCTTGTGGATCACGCGCATCGCCGCCTACGGTGTCGAACGCGCTGCACTGCTCGACGAACTGCAGGCGGCGCAGGGTCAGCTCGCCGCGATGCACCGCGACGCCGGAGTCGTCGAGGAGCGCGGGCGGCTCGCGCGCGAGATCCACGACACGATCGCGCAGAGCCTGACCGGACTCGTGATGGTGGCCCAGCGCACGGGCAACCGACTCGCTCCGGTCGAAGGCGTCGCCGCGGCATCCGCTCGCGCCGACGTCGAACTCATCGAGCAGATGGCGCGCGACACCCTCACCGAGGCACGTGGGCTCGTCGCCTCACTGGCACCGGTGGACTCGTCCGCAGGGCTCCCCGATGCACTTCGGCGGCTCGCCGCGGGCTTCGAGCGCGAGACGGGAGTTCGGGTCACCGTGACGACGGATGACTCCGAGCTCAGTCGCGACACCGAAGTCGTGCTGCTGCGGTCGGCTCAAGAGGGGCTCGGGAACGTGCGCAAGCACGCCCGGGCCCGGCACGCGACCGTGACCGTCGAGGCCGGCGACGGCGAGGTCGTGCTCACCGTCGCCGACGACGGTGTCGGGCCGGGGGCCGCGGTGCCCGGCGAGTCGGGCTTCGGGCTGGCCGGCATCCGCGACCGGGCCGCCCTCGTCGGCGGGTCGTTCTCGATCGAACCCGGTGAGGCCGGCGGCACCGTGCTGCGCGTCGGCATTCCCCGCGCGCCCGCCTCCGCGCCCGGTCTCGATACTCTCGCTTCGCTCGCTACTCGACCAACGAACACTCCCGCTGGTCGAGTAGCGCCCGACGTAGGAGGACGCGTATCGAGACCCACCACCGAGGAGACCCCATGACCGCCGCGATCCGCATCGTCGTCGCCGACGACCACCCGATCGTGCGCGCGGGCATCGTGGGCCTGCTCGAATCCGAGCCCGGCCTCGAGGTCGTCGGGGAGGCCGCCGACGGCGCCGACGCGGTTGCGGTCGCGGCATCCGCGCGCCCCGATCTCGTGCTGATGGACCTGCGGATGCCGCAGCTCGACGGCGCCGCCGCCACTGCGCGCATCGTCGCGGAGGTGCCGGGCACCCGCGTGCTCGTGCTCACGACCTACGAGACCGACGACCACATCCTCGCCGCGATCGAGGCGGGCGCGAGCGGGTACCTGCTGAAGGCGGCGCCTCAGGCGGAGATAGTCGCGGGCATCCGCGCGGTCGCCGCCGGGGAGACGGTGCTCGCCCCGTCGATCGCGGCGAAGCTCGTCTCGCGAGTGCGTGCGGATGCGGCATCCGTCACCCCGCCCTCGCTCTCGCCGCGCGAGCTCGACGTATTGCGACTCGTGGCCGACGGCCGCTCGAATCCCGAGATCGCCCGTGCGCTCTTCATCGGGGAGGCGACCGTGAAGACGCACCTCCTGCACGTGTTCGAGAAGCTCGAGGTGAGCGACCGCACTCGCGCTGTGACGCGCGCGATGGAGCTCGGGCTCATCTGAGCCGCGGCCGGATCGGATCGGGCACAGCGGATGCCGCCTACGCTTGAAGCGGAGGCACGCATGAACCCGTATGAACACCGGCCATGGCTCGACCACTACGCCGAGGGCGTGCCGCCGACGATCGAAGAGCCGACGCAGACCCTCGTCGACATGATCGACGATGCCGTCGGCCGATTCCGTCGCCGCACGGCGCTCGAGTTCTTCGGGGCCGAGACCAGCTACCGCGAGCTCGGGGCGCAGATCGCTTCGGCCGCCGAGGGGCTGCGCCGGCTCGGCGTCGGTCCGGGCGACCGGGTCGCACTCGTCCTGCCGAACTGCCCGCAGCACGTCGTGGCGTTCTACGCGGTGCTGCGGCTCGGCGCCATCGTCGTCGAGCACAACCCGCTCTATACGCCCCCCGAGCTGCGGCACCAGTTCGAAGACCACGGCGCCCGCGTCGCGATCGTCTGGGACAGCATCGCCGACACGGTCGCGGAGTTCCCCAGCGACATCCGGCCGGAGCACACGGTGGCCGTCGACCTCACGCGGGCGCTCCCGCTGGGCAAGCGGATGGCGCTGCGCCTGCCGATCCCGAAGGCGCGGCGCTCCCGTGCCGCGCTCACCTCGAAGCCGCGCGCGCGGGGGCTCGTGCCGTGGGAGCGTCTCACCTCCCGGCGGGCACTGGCCACGCGGCATCCGCGGCCCTCGCTCGACGACACGGCGGTGCTGCAGTACACGAGCGGCACCACGGGAAGCCCGAAGGGCGCCGTGCTCAGCCACCGCAACCTGCGCGCCAACGCGATGCAGGGTCGCGCATGGGTGCCGGGCCTCCTCGAGGGCGAGGAGGTCTTCTACGGAGTGCTGCCGCTCTTCCACGCGTACGGCATGACTCTCTGCCTGACGGTCGCGATGAGCATCGGCGCCAGACTCGTGCTGTTCCCGAAATTCGACTCGGGTCTCGTGCTCGACGCAGCACGGCACTCGCCGCCGACGTTCCTGCCCGCGGTGCCGCCGATCTACGACCAGCTCGTGCATGCCACCCAGCACCGCCCGCGTGCGCTCCGGAGCATCCGCTACGCCATCTCGGGCGCGATGAGCCTGCCGATCGCGACCGTCGATCGCTGGGAGAGCGCCACCGGCGGGCTGCTCGTCGAGGGCTACGGCATGACCGAGTCGTCGCCGATCTCGCTCGGCAACCCGATGGGGCCGACCCGTCGCCCCGGCACCGTCGGAGTGCCGTTCCCGAGCACCGAGATCCGAGTGGTCGACCCCGACGACCCAGATGTCGACCGGCCGGCCGGCGAGTCCGGTGAACTGCTCGTGCGCGGCCCGCAGGTCTTCCAGGGGTATTGGCGGCGACCGTCGGAGACGGCCGAGACCTTGCTACCGGGCGAGTGGCTCCGCACCGGCGACATCGTGCACGTCTCCGACGACGGATTCGTCACGATCGTCGACCGGTTGAAGGAGCTCATCATCACGGGCGGGTTCAACGTCTCGCCGTCGGAGGTCGAGGCGGCACTGCTCGCGCACCCCGACGTGCGCGGCGCCGCGGTCGTCGGCCTGCCCCGCGCCTCGGGCGGCGAAGCCGTCGCCGCGGGCGTGGAACTTCGCGAGGGAGCGGTGTTCGACGAGGCCGCGCTCCGCGACTTCTGCCGCACGAGTCTGACACCGTACAAGGTGCCGCGCCGCATCGAGGAGTTCGACGAGTTGCCCCGCTCGCTCATCGGCAAGGTGCTGCGCCGCGAAGTGCGCGACGTGCTGCTCGCGCGCGACACGGCTCGGTAGTCTCGCCGCGGGCTGTGGCCGTGAACGGCGACGTTGATCGCCGACGCGGACGACAGCTGCAGCTCGGAGACATCGTCAGCTTCGATGGACGCACGGTTCGCGTCTGCCCGTGAGGGTACCGATGCGGACGGGAGACAGCGCGGGTCTCACGAGCTGCGGGCTGCGGGCTGCGGGCTGCGGACACGAGATAATGAAGCATGTCCTCTTCCGTCGAACGCCGTTCCAATCCGGCTGCCTGGGCCGCGTTCTGGTTCGCGCTGGCCGGCCTCGTGCTCATGCCCATCCCGCTGTTCATCGGGCTGATCCTCGGCGGCGGCCTCTCGATCGTCGCCGCGATCCTCGCCGTGATCGCCCTCCTCAAGGGACTCGCGCGCAGCGGCACGGGCATCGCGCCCGTCGTGTTCGCCGCGATCTTCATCGCGCTCACGTGGGGCGGCATCTCGGTCGGCGGCGGCACTATCTGGTAGGTCGACCGGCCGGCGGTTTCCTGATCGTGGTGTCATTCGGTCTGCGAACCGACGTTCCCGGCGAGCGCGACTACAGCAACCGCCGCGCATTCGCCCATGCCGTGAGCTCGTGGCGGCTCGAGAGCTGGAGCTTGCGCAGCACCGCGGAAACGTGCGTCTCGACCGTCTTCGTCGAGATGAAGAGCTCGGCCGCGACCTCTTTGTAGGCGTAGCCGCGGGCGATCAGCCGCATGACCTCCTGCTCGCGAGCCGAGAGCCGGTCGAGCTCATCGCTCGCCGAGGCCGTCTCGCCGACCGCGGCGCCGAAGGCATCGAGCACGAAACCCGCGAGCTTCGGTGAGAACACGGCGTCACCTCCCGCGACGGCGTGCACGGCGCGACTGACGTCTGCCCCCGACGAGCCCTTCGTGATGTAGCCCCTTGCGCCTGCACGGATGACGCCGACGACGTCTTCGGCCTTGTCCGAGACCGAGAGCGCGAGAAATCGAGTCGAGGGCACGGATGCCGCGGCGCGCCGGATCACTTCGGCACCGCCGCTCGTGCCCGCCGGCACGGCCACCCCGGGCAAGTGCACGTCGAGGAGCACGACGTCGGGCGCGGCATCCGTCACGGCCGCGACGGCGGACTCGACATCGTGCGCCTCGCCGACGACCTCGATGGAATCGTCGAGGTCGGCCTTCAGACCCGACCGGAAGATCGAATGGTCGTCGACGATGACGACCCGCACGCGCTCAGCCACGAACCGTCTCCGTCCATTCGGCCGGGAACCGCAGGCGCACCTCGGTGCCGACACCACCGACGCCCGTGCGCACTTCGCCGGAGCCACCCGAACGGCGCATGCGGCCGATGATCGACTCCCGCACCCCGAGTCGGTCGCCCGGCACCTCGGCGATCGCGAACCCGGGCCCGCGATCGCGCACGAACACCTCCACCGTGTCGGGCGTCGACTCGACGTACACCGACACCTCCCCGCCCGCATGCCGTGCGGCGTTCAGCATCGCCTCTCGCGCTGCTGCCGCTACCTCGCCGCTCGCGCTCTCACGCGACTCCCCCACCACGACGACATCGACCGTCACCGCGTAGTCGATCTCGAGCGCGGCCGCGAAGTCGCGCAGGTCGGTGCCGAGGTCGCTGTCGGCCGGGGTGTCGCCGGCGAAGAGCCAGTCGCGCAGTTCCCGCTCCTGCGCTCGCGCAATGCGGGCGACCTCGCTCGTCGCGCCGGCGCGGTTCTGGATGAGGGCGAGCGTCTGCAGCACCGAGTCGTGCAGGTGCGCGGCGATCTCGCTGCGCTGCTCCTCGCGGATGCGCTTCGTGCGCTCGGCGGTGAGGTCTCGCCACGCGGTCACGAGCGTCGGCGCATAGACGAGCCCGATACCGAGCACCGCGGCGAGCGCTGCCGCGAAGGTCGGCACGGGATACCAGGCTGCATTCGGGCCGAAGACGAGTGCGAGCGCGGTGATCGCGAGCAGCGCCGTCGCGACGATCCGGATGGCGAGTTCGTTGCGAGGGCCGCGTTCGGGGTCGGGCCGGTCGATGAAGGTCGCCCATGCCCCGGATGCCGCGGCGAAGCCAACCCCGGCGAGCACCGCGCCGATCCACCACTCGAGCCCGTTGCCGCCCGCTTGGGCGACGCGCCAGCTCATGACCCAAGCGGTGAGGAGCGACACGGTCGAGGCGACGACGAGCAGCCAGGCGACGGGCGCGCGCCGGGTCGGACGCTCATCGCCCGGCGCCCATGGCGTGAACACCCAGAGCCACACGTAGAGCAGGAGTCCGGCACCGCCGGCGAGGCTCGTCACCACGAACGCGGCGCGCACGACCCAGACCGGCCAGCCGAGGTGGGTCGCGAGCCCCGCCGCGACGCCGGTCGCGACGCACGAGCGCGGGCGCGTCATGCGGGGCGCCGACTCGTGGGTCGCAGCGGTATGCGTCACCGATTCCGCGCTCGACTGCATGAGTGCCATCCAATCAGACTGAGCCGCTTCGCCCCCGGCCCCGGCCCCACGGTCAGGGTCGAATCAGGGATTCACCCCATGGCGGAGCATCCGTCATCGCTGCCAGCATCGAAGCATGGAGACGAACCCGACTGCCCCAGAGGCGGACCCAATGCCGGACGACGCGAATGGGGACTCCGCGGCGCCCGGCACGTCTGCCGATGGGGCGGCCGGGTCGGCTCCATCCTCCGGTGCACCCGGCGCGGCGACACCCGCGCCGGGGACACCCGCGCCGGGCACCGGCACCGGCTTCTACCCGTGGCTGCGCCGACTCGGCGTGCCGCGGCGTGCGGGGTGGCTCGGCGGGGTCTGCGCGGGCGTCGCCGCTCGCCTCGGCATCGACCCGATCATCGTGCGCGGCATCGTCGTGGTCATCGCGGTGCTCGGTGCGCCGTTCGTGCTGCTGTACGCGATCGCCTGGCTGCTGCTGCCCGACACCGACGGCGAGATCCACTTCGAGCGACTGACCCGGGGCGTCGTCGACCCGGCGATCGTCGGCATCGCCGTCATGGGCGTCATCGGGCTCATCCCGCTCGTTCAGGGCGGATGGCTCGGCTGGCGCTGGTGGCCCGACTGGACGCCGTACTCGTGGGGCTCGGTCGCCGGCATCGACATCGCCTGGCCGCTGCGCGTGCTGTGGGTGCTCATCGTCGTCGGCGCGATCGTCACGTTCGTCATCTGGCTCGCACGGCGAGCCTCCCAGAACTCCCCGGACGGCGGTGGGCCGCGAATGGCTTCCGCGGCGACCGCCGCCGCTCCGGGGTACCACTCGACGACAGCGTTCGCGACGGATGCCTCGGCGACGACCGGGCCGGGAACCGCCGGTTCCTCCGCGTCACCGACCAGCACCGCCTACCCTGACATCGGCACCGACCCGATCGACGGGCTGACCCCACCGCCTGCCGCCGCCGCACTCGGTACCGCCGCAACCGTGCCGAACGTCGAACCCGCCGTTCCCGCCGAGGGCGCCGATGCCGCCGCGATCGCCGAGTGGCGCGCGCAGCACGAGGCGTGGCGCGTCTCGCACGCCGAGTGGAAGGCGGGCCACGACGACGCCGAACGCGCCGCACGAGCCCTCGCTGCCGCGGAGAACAAGGAGAAGGCCCGCCTGCTCACGGCGCAGGCCGATGAGGCGCGAGCGGCGCGACGCGCCTGCCGGCCTCGCGCGAGTGCCGCGTTCGTCTTCGCGTTCCTCGGTCTCGCCGTCGTCGCCGGGTCGATCACGGCGATCTGGTCGCTCGGCACACCGAATGTGGCCGGGTACGCGATCCCGATCGCCTTCGCGGTCGCGACGCTCCTCCTCGCGGTCGGAATGGTCGTGGCGGCGCTCCGGAGACGACGCAGCGGAGCTCTCGCCTTCACGACGACCATCGCCACGGTCTCGATGTCCATCGCCGTGCTCGTCGCCTCGATCATTCCGCAGGGATCACTCGTGCCGCCCGGGTACGGCATCTCGCTCGGCCACTCGCAGCAACTCGTGCAGCCGTTCGGCGACGCGTCCTTCTATGCGACACCCTCCCTCTTCGGCGCCTATGCACCCGTCATCGAGCTCCGACAAGGCACCGGCAACTCGTGGATCACGATCGAGGCGGACTCGCAGATCCTGCTCGACGCGAGCGAGGCCGGCCCGATTCAGCTCTTCGTCTACCCTGCCGATGGCTCGGTGAGCACGACCCCGCAACTCGAAGGGCTCGACCGCGGTGCCCTGATGCTCGGCGGCGAGACGGGGGTCAGCGAGTACCGCCCGGGCGATACCCCCGCCGACGCGAAGATCGTGCTCGAACAGGGATCCGGCATGGTGTACATCGAGATCCGCGAAGGAGCATGACCATGACCACGAGCACCCCGAATTCCGGCGAGCAGGCGCCAACCGCTCCGAGTGACGCGGATGCCGCCGTCACCGCGATCCTCGCCGACTGGGGCGACCCTGCACTTTCCCCGCCGGCGGCCACGCCGCCCGCGAGCGGCGACTCCCACGCGAGCGCTGCCGCGACCCGCCCGACGGTGCGATTGGGGGGCCCTCGTCTGGGCGTTGCTCTTCGGCGCGATGGCCGCGACGACACTCTGGGTCATCGTCGATCCCGCGCGCCGCGATGCGGTCGGCGAGTGGCTCACGACACTGAGCCCGCTCGCCGCCGCCCTCTACGCGGTCGCCGCGGTGGGTGTCATCGTGGCGTTGTTCGGCATCGTCGGCCTCATCCGCCGCGGCGAGCGCCAGCGCCGCAGCTGACCCGTCGCCCCGCGACATCCGCACGCTGAAGTGACGCGAATCGACCTCTGCCTGCCCGGTGCGGGTCGATCCGCGTCGCTTCGCCGGCGGAACCGTCGGAACCGTCGGAGGGCGCTACAGCTCGACGCCGACGAGCACCGGCTCTGGCCGCAGCAGGATGCCGAACTCGGCCTGCACTCGGCTCTGCACGAACCGTGCGAGTGCCGCGATCTCATCGGCGGTCGCGTCGCCGCGGTTCGTGAGCGCGAGCGTGTGCTTCGACGAGATCGCCGCCCGCGAGCCGGGCAGGGCGAACCCGCGGCGCACGCCGGACTGCTCGATCAACCATGCGGCCGAGAGCTTCACGAGCGGTTCGTCGGCCGGGGCATCCGTGACGGTCACGGATGTCTCGAGCTCGGCCTGGTGCGCGAGGAACGCGTCGAGCGGCGACTCCGACGCGAGCGAGCCGAGCGGGGTCACCTCGTCGGCCGCCTCGGGTTCGACGTACCACCGCGGAGCGCCGGCGGGCAACGACCGGGCGACGTGCTCGGAGACGATCGGGTTCGTGAAGAACGAGCCGGCGCTCACCGAGTCGGGGTCGGCGGGGTCGAGCACCATGCCCTTCGAAGCACGCAGCGCGAGCACGCTCTCGCGAACCTTGGCGATGGGCACCCGGTCGCCCTGCTGCACGTGCAGCGCGTCGGCGAGATGCCCGTAGGCGATCGGCCGACCGAGGGCCTCTCCGAGCACCGCCCGCTCGGCGGCGGTGTCGTGCAGTTCGAGCTCGACTGTGACGACGATGCCGCGGAGGCCCTGCTTCAGCACCGAGGTGCGATACCCGAGCTCGAGCTCGGCGGCGGTCATGCGACGCGGGGCGTCGGCCCCCTCGTCGAGGAACTCGATCGCGACGAGCGTCGACTCGAGCTCCTGCCCGTAGGCGCCGATGTTCTGCACGGGCGCCGCACCGACCGAGCCGGGAATGCCCGAAAGCGCCTCGATGCCCGAGTAGCCGTGCTCGACGGTCCACGCCACGAGGTCGTCCCACGACTCGCCCGCCTGCACGCGCAGTCGAGCTGAGTGCTCACGGTCTCGAGACGCTGCGTCGTCTTGGTCTCGATACGCTCCTTCGTCGCTACTCGACCCGAGGCTCGACCCCAGGCTCGACTCATGCGGAGGCAGCACCTCGATGCCGCGCGTCGCGACGCGGATCACCGTGCCATCGAAGCCCTCGTCGCCGACGAGCAGATTCGAGCCGCCGCCGAGCGCGAGCCACGGGGCATCCGTCGCCCATGCCTCGTTCGCGACGTCGACGAGGTCGCGCTGCGTCGTCGCCGTGACGAGTCGGTCGATCGGCCCGCCGACCCGCAGGGTCGTGAGCTCCGAGAAGCGGATGTCGCCGCTCATGTCAGGCGCTGGGATCGAGTAGCGCGGAGCGCGTGTCGAGATCGACGCGCACTTGCGCCTTGCCGAGCACGGTGTCGTCGCCGAGCTTGACGGTGAGGTCGATGCGGGCGACGTTCGCGGACTCGTCGAGCTGGCCGACCTTCGCGGTGACCGTGACAGTCGCACCGGTCTCGGGGTCGACCACGACGGGGCGAGTGAACCGCACCTGGTAGTCGGCGATGCGGCCGGGGTCGCCGGCCCAGTCGACGACGGGCTGCACGGCGAAGCCCATAGTGAGCATGCCGTGGGCGAGCACGCCGGGCAGGCCCACCTCGGCTGCGACGTCGTCACGGTAGTGGATCGGGTTGAAGTCGCCAGAGGCACCGGCGTAGCGCACGAGCGAGTCGCGAGTGAGCGGGAACGACTCCTCGGCGACGATGTCACCGACGGTGAGGGACGCGAAGTCGGGGGCGGGCATCAGTCTTCTCCTCGCACGACGAGCTGCGACAGCGCGGTGACCACGTGGGCGCCGTCGGCGTCGACGATGACCGATTCGGCCACGACGATCGAATGGGCGCCGAGCGACTTCACGCTCGAGACGGTGAGGGTCGCGGTGAGCAGGTCGCCCGCGACCACCGGGCGGGTGTAGGTGAAGCGCTGGTCGCCGTGCACGACGCGGGAGAAGTCGATGCCGGCGTCGGGCTCGGCCAGCAGCTGGGCGAGCGTGCGCTCCTGCACGACGATCGGGAACGTCGGCGGCGCGACGACATCGTCGTACCCGGCAGCACGCGCCGCTTCGGGGTCGAGGTTGATCGGGTTCGTCGCGAAGACGGCACGGGCGAACTCGCGCACCTTCTCACGACCGACGAGGTAGGGCTCGGTCGGCGGGAGGACCCGCCCCTGCAGCTCGGGGTTCACTGGCACCCCGCCAGTCTATGCAGTGGGCCAGAAATCGCCGGTCGAGTAGCGCCGGTCGAGTAGCGCCGGTCGAGTAGCCGCCGGTCGAGTAGCGCCCGACGAAGGAGGACGCGTATCGAGACCCCTCGCGAGGTCTCGCTTCGCTCGCTACACGACCAACGGGTGAGTCAGCGCTTGCCGACGCCGAGCCACCAGCGCGACCGCTCAGTCCTCTGCGACCGCCCGCGAGAGCGTCTCGCCACGGAAGAACGCCGGGCGCTTGCGCCACTGCCAGAGCATGATGACGACGCCCGAGAGCAGCACCACCATCCCGAGCACGAAGACGAGCCCGAGGCCGAAGACCGACGAACCCGATCCGTAGTCGGGGTCCATGCTGTCAATCAGGGTCGTGAAGAACAGCACTCCGAGGATCACGCCACCGACGAGCGGGAACAGGAGCGTGAAGAAGAAGTTCCGCACGGAGCGGAACCACACCGAGCGGAAGAACCACACGCACGCGAACGCCGTGATGCCGTAGTAGAAGCAGATCATCATGCCGAGGGCGGTGATCGTGTCCCACAACACGTTCTCGCTCACGAAGCGCATGACCGCGTAGAAGGCCGATGCCACGATCGCCGAGACGATCGTCGCGTACCCGGGCGTGAAGAAGCGCGGGCTGACCTTCGCGAACTTCTCGGGCAGGGCGCCGTAGTGCCCCATCGCGAGCAGGGTGCGCGCCGGTGAGACGAAGGTCGACTGGAGTGAAGACGCCGAGCTCGTGAGCACCGCGAGCGAGACGAGCACCGCGAGCGGTCCGAGAATGGGGCCGGCGAGATGGAAGAACACGTTGTCCTGGATGTCGGGGTTGCCGAGACCGAACTCGCCGGTGCCGACGCCCGCGAAGGCGATGAGCGAGACCGCGATGAGCAGGTAGAGCACCACGATCGTGACGACCGTGATGGTCGCCGCGCGGCCGGGCGTCTTCTCCGACCCGCGGGTCTCCTCGTTCATCGTGAGTGTGACGTCCCAGCCCCAGAAGATGAAGATCGAGAGCGAGAGGCCTGCCGCGAACGCCGAGAACGAGTCGATGGCGAACGGGTTGAACCACGCCCAGTCGATCGCAGTCGCATCGAACGCATCGCCGTTCGCGACCTCGACGAGCGCCGCGACGGAGAAGATCACGAGCACGAGCACCTGGAAGCCGACGAGCCAGTACTGCAGCTTCTGCGTCGTCTGCATGTCGCGGTACGAGATCCAGGTCGCACCGAGCATGAACAGCAGGCACGTCACGACGTTGACGAGCGGGTTCGCGGCGATGCCGGCGATCTCGGGATTGCCCGCGATCTGCGAGATCAACAGGAAGAGGAAGTCGACGGCGATGCCCGCGAGGTTCGACAGCACGAGGATCGTCGCGGCGACGAGGCCCCACCCGGCGAGCCAGCCGACCCATGGCCCGAACGCACGGCTCGCCCACGTGAACGAGGTGCCCGAGTCGGGCATGCGGCGGTTCAGCTCGCGGTAGCCGAAGGCGACGAGCAGCATCGGGATGAACCCGACGAGGATGATCGCCGGCACCTGCACGCCGACCTCCGACACCGTCGGGCCGAGCGCAGCCGTCAGCGTGTACGCGGGCGCAATGCACGAGATGCCGATGACGATCGCGCCGATGAGGCCGACCGATCCCGCTGAGAGCCCCTTCTTCGAGATGCCGTGCTCGGAGCCGTCGATGGCGCGGGATGCCTCCGTGAGCGGGGCTGTCGATTCTGAGGGATGCGTCATTGCGGTCTCTTTCAGTGGGTCAGTGTGCGCTGGCGTTCGCGGTGCGCGGCACCACGATCATCGGCACCGGCAGCTCGCGCAGCATCTTCGCCGCCGTCGAGCCGAGGAACAGGCGGCTCGGTGTCGCGAGCCGGTTGGAGCCGACGAGCACGAGCTCGCCGGCATGCCAGTCGAGTGATTGCACGGCGGCCTCGATGGTGGCGCCTTTCGCCGTGACGGCGGTGGCCTCCACGCTGGAGGGCAGCGCGCGCCGGGCGGCGAGCAGCACCTCGTCGGCGTGCACGGTGCTCGTGAGGTCGGCGAGTTCCTCGTCCAGGCCTGCGGGCAGGTCGATGGAGACGAGCGAGAGCAGTCGCAGCGGCGCATGGGTCAGGCGTGCAAGGCGAACGGATGCCTCGAGCAGCCCCTCGGCGCCGGGACGCGTGCCGACCGCGGCGGTGATGCGGGTGACGCCCTGCCCGGGCGACACCTCGCGCGAACCCGCGGGCGCGAGCGCCACCGGCACGTCGGAGGAGTGCAGCAGTTCGTTCGCGACCGAGCCGATGCGCGAACGCCCGAGGATGCCGCCGCGCGCCGCGCCGACGACGACGAGCATCGCCTCGAACTCGTGCGCGGCCGCGATCAGCCCTTCGGCGAACGACTCCGCGTAGCGGATGTGCAGCGACTGGGCGACATCGTCCCCGAGCGCGGCGGAGGCTTCGGCCAACCACGTGCGCGAGCGTTCCCTGAGGAATCGTTCGTATCCGGCATCCGTCGGCACGACGCTGTTTCGGGCCTCGCTCGGCAGCACGATGACGACTTCGAGCACGGCCTCGCTCGCTCGCGCGATGCGCGTCGCGAGCGCGAGCGCGTCGGCGCCGCTGTCGTTGGCGATGTAGCCGACGACGATGCGGGTGGGCATCACTGCCCCCCGAGGATCTCGGCGGCGACCTCGCGGCCGACGCGAATGGCACCGTCGACGTGCTGGTAGCCCTTGCCTGCCATGTCGGAGCACGAGAAGTGGATGGGCCCGACCGGCATGCGGAGGTCGGCGCCGTAGCGCGCGAGCCCGCCCATGTCGAAGCTCGCGGCGTAGGCGCCGCGGGTCCATTCCTCGGAACCCCAGTCGCTCTCGTAGTAGACGACCGGGTCCAGCGTCTCGGGCCCGTAGTAGTGCGACATCGACTCGAGGATCTTGGTCTTTCGCTCCGCTGCCGTGAGCGAGAAGACGCCGTCGGCCTCCTCGTCGGAGACGAAGCCCACGAGGGTGCCGCGCGGGTCGCCGTGGTTCGTGTTGTCGTAGGCCTCGTGGCACAGCTCGTACGGGCTGAACGCCGTGCCGCTGAGTCCCGCATCTCGCCAGAACGGCGTCTCGTAGACGGCGTGCACCTTGATGACGAAGCCCATCGAGAGGTGCTGGTGCAGCTGTTGCTGGCGACGCGGCAGCGGCGGCTCATATGAGATGCGGCTGATCAGAATCGGCGGCAGCGCGAGCACGAGGTGCTTCGCGTGCACCTCGAGCGAGTCCGTCACCGCGACGACGCCCGAAGCCGGCGCACCCGGGCTCCAGCGAACGGTGCGCACGGGTTGGCCGAGGCGCACCGCGTTGCCGAGTCGCTCGGCGAGACGCAGCGGCACCTGCTGGAGGCCGCCGACGACCCGCTTGTCGAGGATGAAGTCGGCGTCGACGAGGTTCGAGAACGAGCCCGCGGATGCCGCCATCAGCAGCGCCTGCAGCGCCGAGAAGGCGTGCGCGGGCTTCGTGAGCATGGCACCGGCGATGAACATGGCGACGTTCAGGCGCGCCTCGAGGTCATCGGTCTGGGTCTCGAGCCAGTGCGCGAACGAGATCTCGTCGAGCTCTTTCGCGCGCGGGTGCGCCCACGGCCGGTCGGGGTCGATCTCGGCGACGAGGGCGTCGAGCTTCTCGATGAGGCCGACGATCTCGTTCTCGGTCTTCGCCGGCACCGGGAAGATGTCGCCCTCGAACCTCTTCAGCACACCGTCGGGCCCGATGTAGACGTTCTCGCCCTCGCGGTAGCGCGAGTACATCTCGAGCCCGAGTTCGCCCAGCGTCTCGATGAGCGCGTCCTGGTCGGGCGAGACCCACTGGCCGCCGATCTCGAGCATCGCGCCGTCGATGTCGTCGGTCCAGAGGCGGCCGCCGATGCGGTCACGGGCCTCGAGCACGACGACGGACTTGCCGGCGTCCTTCAGCCGGTTGGCGGCGGTGAGTCCGGATGCCCCGGCGCCGACGATGACGACGTCGCAATCGATGCGTTCCATGGTTCCTGCTCCTGTCTCTGCGCGAACTGCGTTCGTCGTTCGAGTAGGTCCGCCAGGGCCGCCCACCCGCTGGTCGAGTAGGCCCGCCAGGGCCGTATCGAGACCCCGTCACGGATCTCGATACGCTCGCTTCGCTCACTACTCGATCAACGGATGGTGCCTGGCTCAGCTCACCGGGATGAGCGTGTACTTCGTGTCGAGGTACTCGTGGATGCCCTCGAGCCCGCCCTCACGGCCGATGCCCGACTGCTTGATGCCGCCGAACGGCGCTGCGGCGTTGGAGACGAGGCCCGTGTTCAGGCCCATCATGCCCGTGGCGAGACGGTCGATCATGCGGTGACCGCGCGCGAGGTCTTGCGTGAACACGTAGGAGACGAGACCGAACTCGGTGTCGTTCGCGAGGCGCACGGCCTCGTCTTCGGTCGAGAAGGTCGTGATGCCGAGCACCGGGCCGAAGATCTCTTCACGCAGCAGGCGAGCGTCGGCCGGCACCGAGCCGAGCACGGTCGGGGCGTAGAACGTGCCCTCGCCTTCGATCGGGCTGCCGCCGACGAGCACCGTGGCGCCCTTGCCGACCGCGTCCGTGACGAGCTCGTCGGTCGAGGCGACCGCCTTCGCGTCGATGAGCGGGCCGATCGCAACGCCGTCTTCCGTGCCGCGGCCGACGCGCATCGCCCGCACCCGCTCGGCGACCCGGCTGCCGAACTCCTCGGCGATCGACTCGTGCACGATGAAGCGGTTCGCCGCGGTGCACGCCTGCCCGATGTTGCGGAACTTCGCGAGCATCGCGCCGTCGACGGCCTTGTCGAGGTCGGCGTCGTCGAAGATGACGAACGGGGCGTTGCCGCCGAGTTCCATCGAGGTGCGGAGGATTCCCTGCGCCGCCTGCGCCATCAGGCTGCGGCCGACCTCGGTCGAGCCCGTGAAGCTCAGCTTGCGCAGGCGCGGGTCGGCGAGGATCGGGCCCGAGACCTTGGACGACGTCGACGTCGCGATGACGTTGACGACTCCGGCCGGTAGGCCCGCTTCTTCGAGCAGTTGCACGAATGTGAGGGTCGTGAGCGGCGTGAGGGCCGGGGGCTTGATCACCACGGTGCATCCGGCCGCCAATGCCGGGGCGATCTTGCGCGTGGCCATCGCGAGCGGGAAGTTCCACGGCGTGATGAAGAACGACGGGCCGACGGGCCGCTGCGAGACGATCATGCGGCCGGTGCCCTCGGGGTTCAGGCCGTAGCGGCCCGAGATGCGCACGGCCTCTTCGCTGAACCAGCGCAGGAACTCGCCGCCGTAGGCGACCTCGCCGCGCGCCTCGGCGAGTGGCTTGCCCATCTCGAGCGTCATGAGGAGTGCGAACTCCTCCTTGCGCTCCTGAATCAGGTCGAAGGCGCGGCGCAGCAGCTCGCCACGCTCACGCGGAGCGGTCGCAGCCCACGCGTCTTGTGCGGCCACCGCGGCGTCAAGGGCACGGATGCCGTCGGCGACGGAGGCATCCGCGATTTCCTTGATGGTCTCGCCGGTCGACGGGTCGGCGACGGCGAGGGTCTTGCCGCCCTCGGCGTCGACCCACTCGCCGCCGATGAAGAGCCCGCCCTTGACCTTGTCGAGCACGGTGGCTTCCAGTGTGGCGTTCGTCATTCGTGTGCTTTCCGTTCGATGTTCCGTGAGTGGCGGTGCGGGATCCGGTCGGTCTGTCGGTCGGTCGGTCAGGGGTAGAGCCCGCGCAGCTTGTGCGCCTCGGCGACGCGTTCGACGGCGAGCGCCGTTGCTGCGGTGCGAAGCGAGAGCCCGCGCGCCTCGGCGTAGCCCAGCACATGCTGCCATGCGCTGAGCATCCGCTCCTCCAGTCTGGACTCGACCTCGTCGGCGCGCCACCAGTAGGCCTGGTTCGCCTGCACCCATTCGAAGTACGAGACGATGACGCCGCCCGCGTTCGCGAGGATGTCGGGCACGACGAGCACGCCGGCCTCGCGCAGGATGCGGTCGGCGGCCGGGGTCGTCGGGCCGTTCGCGCCCTCGACGACGACCTTCGCACGCACTCCCCCGGCGTTGCCCTCGTGCAGCACGCCCTCCACGGCGGCCGGCACGAGCAGGTCGACCTCGAGGGTGAGCAGCCCTGCGCCGTCGAGCGCCTCGGCGCCCGGGAAGCCCACGACCGATCCGGTCGTCCGCACGTGGTCGGTCAGCGCCTCGATGTCGAGGCCGCTCGCATTGAACACGGCGCCGTACTGGTCGCTCACCCCGGTGATGGAGACGCCGGCCTCGGAGAGGAATCGCGCGGCATCCGCACCGACCTTGCCGAAGCCCTGCACCGCGGCGGTCGCCCGCGACGGCTCGATGCCGGTATGCCGCAGCGCCGCGAGCGCGATGTGGGTCACCCCTCGGCTCGTCGCCGAAGCCCGCCCCTGCGATCCGCCGAGCGAGATGGGCTTGCCGGTCACGATGCCGGGCACCGTGTAGCCCATGTTCACCGAGTACGTGTCCATGATCCAGGCCATGGTCTGCTCGTCGGTGCCGATGTCGGGCGCGGGGATGTCGCGCTCCGGGCCGATGATCGGCAGGATCTCGCTCGTGTAGCGGCGGGTCACGCGCTCGAGCTCGGCCATGGAGTGCTCGCGGGGGTCGATCGCGACGCCGCCCTTCGCGCCGCCGTACGGCACGTCGAGCAGGGCGCACTTCCACGTCATCCACATCGCGAGCGCCCGCACCTCGTCGAGGTTCACGCTCGGCGCGTAGCGCAGGCCACCCTTGGCGGGGCCGCGCGAGAAGTTGTGCTGCACGCGGTAGCCGAGGTAGAGGCGGCTCTCGCCCGAGTCCATGCGCAGCGGCACGGCGACGCTCAGCTCGCGGCGCGGAGTCGCGAGCATCTGGTGCAGTCCGTCGGTGTAGCCGAGCAGCCCGATCGCCTCGGCGAGCTGCGAGCGCGCGTCGGCCAGCGGGGTGGCGATGTGCGGGGCCGCAGCATCCGAGCGAGCGCCGGTGCTCGCCGGATCTGGCGCGGCATCCGATGCGGTCGACATCGTCGTCGCCGCGAGGAGGTCGGTCATGCGGTCTTCAGTCCTTCCGCGACGACGCCGAGGCCGTCGACGAGCAGTTCGTCGGAGATGGTGAGCGGCGGCAGGAATCGGATGACGTTGCCGTACGTGCCGCACGTGAGCACGACGACGCCGTTCGCGTGGGCGTACGTGGCAACCGCATTCGTGAGCGCGGCATCGGGCGCGCCGGTCTCTGGGTCGACGAGTTCGATCGCGACCATCGCGCCGCGACCGCGAACGTCGCCGATACGGGCGTCGGCGGTGCGCAGTGCGTTGAGCCGGCCGATGAGCACGGCGCCGATCTCGCGGGCACGCACGATGAGGCCGTCTTCTTCGTAGGACTCGATCGTCGCGAGCGCCGCGGCGCAGGCGAGCGGGTTGCCGCCGTAGGTGCCGCCGAGGCCGCCGGCCGCCGCGGAGTCCATGATCTCGGCGCGGCCCGTGACCGCCGAGAGCGGCAGGCCGCCGGCGATGCCCTTCGCCGTGACGACGAGGTCGGGCACGATGCCCTCGTGCTGGCTCGCGAACCAGGCCCCGGTGCGGGCGAACCCGGTCTGCACCTCGTCGGCGATGAAGACCACGTCGTTGGTCGCGGCCCACTCGACGAGGGCCGGGAGGAAGCCCGCGGCGGGCACGATGAAGCCACCCTCGCCCTGGATCGGCTCGATGATGATCGCGGCGAGGTTCTCGGCGCCGACCTGCTTCTCGATGACCGAGATGGCGCGGGCCGCGGCATCCGCACCGCTCAGCCCGCCGTCGCGGAACGGGTAGCTGAGCGGGGCGCGGTACACCTCGGAGGCGAACGGTCCGAAGCCGCTCTTGTACGGGATGTTCTTCGCGGTGAGGCCCATCGTGAGGTTCGTGCGGCCGTGGTAGGCGTGGTCGAACGCGACGACGGCCTGCTTCTTCGTGAAGTGGCGGGCGATCTTCACCGCGTTCTCGACGGCCTCGGCGCCCGAGTTGAAGAGCGCCGAGCGCTTGACGTGGTCGCCCGGGGTGAGCGCGTTGAGCTTCTCGGCGACGGCGACGTAGCCCTCATACGGCGCGACCGTGAAGCACGTGTGGGTGAAGGCGTTCAGCTGGGCGGTGACCGCCTCGACGACGCGGGGGTTCGCGTTTCCCACGCCGGTGACGGCGATACCCGAGCCGAGGTCGATGAGCGAGTTGCCGTCGGCGTCGATGATGACGCCGCCGCCCGCGGCGACCACGGAGACGGGGATGGTCGTGCCGACGCCCGCGGCGACGGCCTCGGCCTTGCGTGCCATGAGCTCCTGCGAGCGCGGGCCGGGGATGGCGGTGACGAGACGGCGCTCTTGTGGGAGCGCGGGTCCTCCGGCGATGGTGACCGGGTGGGCCGGGGTGGCCGGGGTGGCCGGGGTGTCGACGAGAGTCATGGATGCTCCGATTCGAGGTGACGACGGTGGCTTTGCGGCCATGCTAGGTCGCGGCCCGCGGATGCCCCAGCGCCACTGTGTACACTCGTGCACTGGTTCGTCGACACGAGGTACACCGCGCTCGAGGCATCCATTCACCGCGCGCACCTCTCCCGACGTCCGCTCCATTCCGGGGGTGATTTCCCGCCACGAATGGGCCTTCGGGGCGCAGTATCTGTCGCAGAACAACCCCGGGAACGGAGTGAGCATCGAGGAAGAGAGGGTAAAAGCGCAATGAAGCCCACCGTGCAGACCCTGCTCGACCGAAGCGAGCTCGGGCTCGGGCTGCTCACCCCTGCCGACGCGATCGCACCGGGCGCACTCCAGGCCCCGGTCGTGTGGGCGCACAGCTCCGACCTGCCCGACCCGACGCCATTCCTCGACGCAGGCCACCTGCTGCTCACGACCGGCACGCAGTTCGGCGATGCGACTCCCGACGGCGCGGGCCCCCCTGGCGGGTCATCCGACGACGACTTCGCCGCAGCCTACGTGCGGCGCCTGCGTGAGGTGGGCGTCGCGGCCCTCGGCTTCGGCACCGAGGTGATTCGCGCCGGCACGCCGGAATCGCTCATCGACGCCTGCACGCGACAAGGCCTGCCGCTCTTCGAGGTGCCCTACCGGGTGCCGTTCATCGCGATCGTCCGCACGGTCGCCGACCTGATCGCGGAGGACGCCTACGCGCGCCGCACCTGGGCATTCGCCGCGCAGCGCGCCATCTCGCTCGCGGCCCTGCGACCCGACGGACTCTCCGCGACGCTCGCCGAGTTGTCGCACCGCATCGGCGCCTGGGTCGGACTCATCGACGCGACCGGGTCGCTCGACCGCGAGGCGCCGTCGGGCGGGCTCGACCAGCCGCTGCTCGGCGAGGTCATCGGCGAGGCCCGTTCGATGCTGCGGCGCGGGCAACGCGCCAGCCGCACCCTGCAGGCGGGCGGGTCCACGGATTCACCCCAGCGGATGACGCTGCAGACGCTCGGCAGCGGCGGAGCGCTCCGCGGGGTGCTCGCGATCGGCGACTCGGCCGAGCTCGACCAGGCCGGCCGTGAGGTCGTCACCTCGGTGATCGCGCTCGCCGGGCTCGCGCTCGAGCAGAACCGAGACCTCGACCGGGCGCGCGGCCACTTGCGCTCAGGCCTGCTCCGCGGCATCCTCGCTGGCGACACCGCGCTCGCCGAGCGCGTCGCGACCGAGATGTGGGGTCCGCTTCCGGCGGCGCCGGTGCGCATCGCAGTGACGGATGCCCCGCTCGCGGGCGCCGACCGCCTGACCGAGCTGCTCGAGCTGCGTGTCGACGAGCGGGGCGGCCGACTCTTCTTCGGCCGGGCCGACGAGCAGTTCGTGCTCGTGCTCGAGGAGTCCGACACCGGCCTGGCCGAGGAGCTCGCGGCAGAGTTCGAACTGCCGGTCGGGCTCTCCGATCCTGTCGGCACGGGCGGCATCGCACTCGCCCACGAGCAGGCGATGCGGGCGCTCGAGCGTGCGCGCGAGTCGGTCTCGGGCGTCGTGCTGTTCGACGAGATCAGTCGTCAGGGCGTGCTCGCGTTCCTCGCGCGCACCGATGCCCGAGCCGTCGCCCTCGCGACGCTCGCCCCACTCGCCGAGCACGACGCCGCGAACGGCACCGCCCTGCTCGCCACGGCGCGGGCATGGCTCGAGCACGGCGGCCAGTACGACGCCACAGCGCAGGCGCTGGGGGTGCACCGGCACACGGTGCGCAGCCGCATCGCGCACGCCGAGCGGCTGCTCGGCCGTGACCTCTCGGGCTTCCATGCGCGCGCCGACCTCTGGGCGGCGCTCCTCGCCGTCGACTGACGTCGCCTCGCGCGAGCGCGTCAGGGCGTCAGCGCGTCAGCGCGTCAGGGCAGGTGATGCCCGCGCTCGCGCGCGATCAGCTCGCGGTACCAGGCGTAGGAGTCCTTCGGCGTGCGCACGCCTGTCGCGAAGTCGACGTGCACGAGCCCGAACCGCTGCGTGTAGCCCTCGGCCCACTCGAAGTTGTCGACGAGCGACCAGAGGTAGTAGCCGCGCACGTCGACGCCGAACTCGATCGCGCGGCGCACCGCGGCGATGTGCTCGTCGAGATACGCGATTCGCCGTTCGTCGTGCACGGCGCCGTCGACGAGCTCGTCGGGGAAAGAGGCACCGTTCTCGGTGATCACGATCGGCGGCAGCCGGTCGCCGTAGTCGTCTTGCAATGAGACCAGCAGGTCGGTGAAGGCGGCCGGCACGATCGGCCAGTCGAACCCGGTGACCGGCACGTCATCGAAGTCGACGGGTTCGAACGGCAGTCCGGCGGCGGCGAACTCCGAGCCCTCGGATGCCGCGGCGACACGCGTCGGGTTGTAGAAGTTGACCCCGTAGAAGTCGAGCGGTGCGCCGATCACCTCGAGGTCGCCGTCTTCGAGGCCCGGCATGGATTCCAGTCCGAGTCCCGAGAGGTCGGGGTAGGTGCCGGTGAGCACGGGGTCGGCGAAGACCCGGTTGTACACGAGGTCGAACCCACCTGCGGCGAGACGGTCGCCCGGGGCATCCGTCGCCGGCACCACGAGGGTGTGATTGTTCGTGATGCCGACCTCGGCGTCGCCGCGCGCGCGAATCACGGCGACGGCGAGCCCGTGCGCGAGCAACTGGTGGTGCGCGGTCGGCAGCGCGCCCATCATGAGCGCATGCCCCGGCGCTTGAGTGCCGAGGGCGTACCCCTGCAGGGTCGTCATCGCGGGCTCGTTGAGGGTGATCCAACGGCCGACGCGATCGCCGAGCCGGTCGACGACGAGCTCGGTGTAGTCGGCGAAGTGTCGAGCGGTGTCGCGGTCGAGCCAGCCGCCGGCGTCTTCGAGGGGCTGCGGCAGGTCCCAGTGGTAGAGGGTCGGCACGGGTGCGATGCCGGCGGCCAGCAGCGCGTCGACCAGTCGTTCGTAGTAGTCGAGCCCTGCCTCGTTGGCCGGGCCGGTGCCGCCGGGTTGCACGCGCGGCCACGCGATCGAGAAGCGGTAGTCGTCGACGCCGAGCCCTGCGAGCAGCGCGACGTCGTCACGGAAACGCCGGTAGCTGTCGGCGGCGACCTCGGCGTTCGCCCCCTCGAGCACGCGGCCCGGGGTGCGCGTGAACACATCCCAGATCGACTCGCCGCGTGCGTCGGCACTCGTCGAGCCCTCGATCTGGAACGCGGCCGTGGCGGCGCCCCACCGGAATCCCTGGGGGAACGGCGGCAGCTCGGCCGTGAGATGGGAGGAGGCGGCAATGCCCATGGGAACCTCGCTGTTCGTCGGCAGTTCACGGTCAGCGGATGCCGCGGCATCCGTTCGCCCGAAGTGGGACGCTCGACCCACTCTGGCAACGTTAGGCCCGCGAGCCCGATCAGGGAAGAGTCGTCATCGACCCATCAACCGGGTGGCGGCGGCATTTCAGCGAGGTCGGGCCACTTCAGCGCGATCGCGGCGACGCGCGCACAGAGCGGCCATCGCCTCGCGCCACTTCCGCCCCGCGCGCGCCCGGCGTACTCTGGAGCGAGCGGGAGGGGACACGATGCAGGCAGCGGTCGGAGCACACCTCATCATTCACGGCAAGCAGGTCGGCCAGGCCGACCGCCACGGCGAGATCCTCGAGGTCCGCGGCGAAGACGGCGGGCCGCCCTACCTCGTGCGCTTCGACGACGGACACGAGACACTGCTCTACCCCGGCGCCGACTGCGAACTCGAGCGCGAGCACGAGGCGCACTGAAGGCGGCGCTCCCTGAACTCGTCGACGGGCGGGGCCCACTCGCCCGCTTCGACCAGCTCCACTCGCCCGCTTCGACCAGCTCCGCGGGCAGGCACGCACGCTAGCGTTGACCCATGTTCCACTCCTATGCGGCGATCGGTGACAGCTTCACCGAGGGCGTCGGCGACGAACTGCCCGACGGCTCCACTCGCGGCTGGGCCGACTTCGTCGCGCTCGGCCTGGCGGCCGCGGCCCGCGAACCGATCGGCTACGCGAACCTCGCGATCCGCGGGCGCAAGCTCGGCCCGATCATCGACGAACAGCTCGACCGCGCCATCGCACTCCGCCCCGAACTGCTGAGCTTCAACGGCGGCGGCAACGACATGCTGCGCCCTCGCATGGACGAGCAAGTCACCGCGTCGAGGTTCCGCGATGCGATCCAGCGCATCCGCGCGGCGGGCATCCACGTGCTCATGTTGAGCGGCGCGAACCCCACCGAGCACCTCCCGATGGGCCGCGTGTTCGATGCCCGCGGTGCCCGGCTCACCGCGGCCCTCGTCGACCTCGCCGACGAGCCCGGCGTCACGTTCGTCGACAATTTCAACGATCGCGGGCTCCGCGACATCCGTTACTGGTCGCCCGACAAGCTGCACCTCAATCCACTGGGCCACGCACGCGTGGCCAGCAATGTGCTGACCGGCCTCGGCGTGGCGGTGCCTGCCGAGTGGGGTGTCGACGAGGTCGCGGCCGCCCCAGCCGGCCCGAAGAGTCGCAACACCGCGGCCTACTACCGCGAGTTCGTGCTGCCCTGGATCGGCCGCCGCCTCACCGGCCGCTCATCGGGCGATGGGCGCACCGCCAAGCGGCCGACGCTCGAGCCGGTGACTCCGGATGCCGCGCGCTGACGCCTGCCCCTTCGCTCTCTGAGCCCGTCGAGCCGAGCGAACCTCGTCGAGCTCAGTGAACCTCGTCGAGCTCAGCGAACCGCCCCGAGCACGTCTGCGACGAACGCCCTCGTGCGTCGGGCCAGCCCCTCGATGCGCTCGAGCTCATGCGCACTCGGCTGCACCTCGGACGGCGCCGGAGGCCGGCCCAGGCGAACCGTCTCTTGACAGCCGAGGTCGGCGCAGATGTAGGTGGCGACGCTGTCGCCGCGCTCCCCGGCCGAGCCTGCTCGCCGAGCCGAGAACAACTCGACCTGGTCGCCGGGCTGCTGCGTGTGGCAGAGATTGCAGATCGCTGCACGGTGGTGCGAACCCGTGCGTTCCGCCGCCCGGAGCACGACGCCCGCCGCTTCGCCGCCGAGCTCCGTGACGAGGTAGCCGCGCGACGAGATGCGCGGGTCGCGCCAGGCGAACGCATCGAGCGGCGCCCACTCGGTGACGAAGAACCGCACGGGGAGCGAGAGCTGTTCGAGCTCGGCGGCATTCGCGTTCCCGAGCGACGAGCGGACTTCGTTCTCGATCAGCGGTTGCATGCATCCCCTTCAGTGCGTGCGTCCCAGTCTACGAATCGGGGGCGACGTGGCTACGAATCGGGGGCGACGTGCCAGGCGATCTCGACGGATCGCGGCCCCCAGGTCACGACGACGACGTCGTCTCGTCGCACCTCGCGAGGCCTGGCCCCGTCGCGGATGTCATCGCCCGAGATGCGCCGTTCGAGGCCGTGTTCCGCAAAGCTCTCGAGCGACGTGCACGTCGTGACCCAGTCGAAGAAGAACTCGCGGCGCGAGAGCAGACAGACCCGGTCGTCGCGACGCGCGACCCAGAACTCGTGTCCGACGGCGACGCCGACGGTGCGGAGCCCGCCGCGATCGCGCTCGTTGAGCTCCGTACCCGCGACGACCTCGCCGGCGAGTCCCTGCTCATCGACCGTCTGCGGCCGGTCGAACACTCCGAGCCCCCCGGCGGGTGAGAGCGACTCCCGAACGGGAGCGAGCAGTGCCCAGCCGCCGGCGACGACCAGGAGCACTGCGGCCGCGACCGCGAGCACCCGGAGCCGCACCCGCGTCGCCGCACGACCGTCGGGCCGAGTCGGCGTCGGGATGACGGTGACGCCCGGCGTCTCGGCGTCATCCGGTACGCCCTGCGAACCCGGGGCACCGGGTGGACCCGACGCAACGGGCGACCCCGACGCAACGGAGGAGCCGTGGTGCCCACGACTCGCCAGCTCGCGCTCCACCTCGGCGAGTTCGTTCACGAGGTCGGCGGGCGGCTCAGCCGAGGTGCCGTAGACGATCCGCTGCAGTTCGTCCCGGCGACGTTCCAGCTCGTCCTCGCCCGCCATCTCCCGCCTCGCGGTGCGGCGGCGGAGCGCACTTCCGCCGTCGCGATCAGTTCACCGGTGGCTGCCCGCCCACCCGTGTCGCGGGCGCCGCTTCGGCCGCGGCATCCGCTCGATCGGGCGCCGCGGCCCGCCCTCGGATCAGGAAGCCGAACGCGAGCGCCACGAAGAACATCAGTACGCCGTACACCGCGGCGGGCAGGCTCATCTCGACGCTGCCGATGACCGTCTGCGCGATCACGATCGCGAGGGTGGCGTTGTGAATGCCGATCTCGAACGAACTCGCGATCGATTGGGCTCGGTCGACCCGCAGCATCCGCGGCACCAGGAAGCCGACCGTCAGGCTGACCAGGCAGAAGAGCACGGTGATGGCCGCGAGACTGCCGAAGTTCTCGAGCAACAGCTCGAGGTTCGAGACGATCGCGCCCGCGATGACGATCACGAGGATCACGACCGAGGCGATGCGCACCGGCTTGTCCATGCGGTCGGCGAAAGTCGGGCGCCACCAGCGCACGAGCATGCCGAGCACCACCGGCAGCAGCACGATCGCGAACACCTCCACGGTCTTGGCCAGTTGCAGGCCGAGGGTGTCGTCGCCCGGCAGGAAGTATGCGATCGCGAGATTCGTGATGAGCGGCAGCGTGAAGACGGCGAGCACCGAGTTGATCGCGGTGAGCGAGATGTTCAGGGCGACGTCGCCACGGAACAGATGGCTGTAGAGGTTCGCGGTCGTCCCTCCGGGGGAGGCGGCGAGCAGCATCATGCCGACCGCGAGCACCGGCGGCAGGCGGAACGCCAGCACGAGTGCGAGGCAGATGCCCGGCAGCAGCAACAGCTGGCAGAGCAGCGCGACGATCACCGCCTTCGGATGCTTCGCGACACGCGCGAAGTCGCCCGGCGTGAGTGAGAGGCCGAGCCCGAACATGATGATGCCGAGGGCGACGGGTAATCCGATGGTGGTCAACGCTGATCCCATGCGCTCAGTGTGCCGCAAAGCGGGCTCGGGCGGAACACCGAATCGCGCTCGTCTCAGGGGCATTGTTCCGCGATTGAGTGCACCGTCACTGTCACTGTCACCGTCACCGTCACCGTCACCGTCACCGAGCGATGGTCAGCAGCACCCATTCGAGTTCGGCGGCATCCGGGCTCCACGTCACCTGCACCACGTCGGACTCGTCGGAACCGTCGGGCCGGTGCGGGCCGAGCTCGGCGACCGAGTACTGCACGGCGATGCCGTGCTCCTCGAACCGGCTCGTCGAGGCGCACTCGCCGCGCTCGACCGTGCCGGTGCCGATCGGCACCACCGAGAGGCACACGCGGTCCTCGCCGTTTCGGTACGCCCAGAATCCGCGGCCGAAGAGCACGCCGAGGTTGCGCACCGTGTCGGCCTGGCTGCCGAGCACGACGGTGAGGCTCTCATCGCTCGAACGTTGCGGCCGGTCGAACACGGCGAGCCCGTGCGGCGCCTGCGAAACGCCGATCGCGGCACTCGCGCCGAGTCCAGCGGCCACGGCGAGCACAGCGGCGAACGCGGCGACGGTCGCGAGGCGACCGGCCGGGCGCGCAGGGGCCACCGGCTCATGCACCGGCCCCGCCCCGGTGTCCGAGACTCCGGCGCCCGAGACCCCGGCGCCCGAGACTCCCGCATTCGAGACTCCGGATTCAGACAACGCACCGGTGATCGACTCCGCGTCGCCGCGCGTGGCACGTCGCGCCGCCAACTCGCGTTCCACCGAGGCCAGCTCTGCCGCGGCATCCGTTCGGTACCCATCGGGCGTGCCGTAGACGACCCGACGCAATGCGACCGCGCGAGCCTCGAGTTCCTGCTCGTGGTCGGTCATCGGCGCCCTCCGGTCCGACGCTACCGAAGGCTCGGCGACGCGCGGAAGCCCCCGCTCGGGTCGCAAAACGAGGTCGACGTCGAACGCGGTGCGAGCCCTACGAATCGCCCGACCGGGCGGCGCTGCCGGACGACGACCACTCCTCGTACGTCATCGGCACCGATCCTCCATCTCGCGTGATCGGCACCCAGACCCAGGCGTCGTCGGTCGACGCCGTCGAGCGCGGCACGATCGACCACTCGACGGTTGCGGATCGGTCGGTCCAGATCAGTGCGACGGCGCTCGCCGGATCGAGCCCTGCGGGCCGCGCCTCAGCGCCGAGCTCGTCGTAGCTGATCAACTGACGGATCCCCGAGCGCGCGAACTCCGTCTCGCTCACGCAGTTCGCGCCCCAACTGCTCCGGTGCTGCGTCTGCGCGATCATGCAGACCTCGTTGCCGTCGCGGAAGACCCACACGTCGTGGTCGACGGCACGTCCGATGCTGCGGAAGCTCGACACGGCGTCCGCTCCGAGCACCGCCACGAAGGCCCGCGGGCCCGCATCGACCTCGTCGCGGGCCTGGTCGAACACCTCGAGCCCCCGCGGCGGGGAGATGGGGTCCATCGCCGGGCGGAACGCGATGACGAGAGCCACGGCGACACCGACGGCGGCCGCGACGGCGAGCGCAGGCCGCCGCCAACCGTGGAGCCGCTGCGACGCCTTCGAGTCGATCGCGACCGCGGTCGCAACCGGCGGCGTCGCCGTCACCGCTCGGGTGCCCGCCGCTGCCTCGGTCGCGGCCTCGGTCGCGGCCTCGGTCGCGGCCTCGGTCGCGGCCTCGGTCGCGGCCTCCTCTTGCGCCTGCATCGCTCGAAGCTGCGCGAGCGTCTCTTCGACGGCGACCAGCTCGGTCACGGCGTCCGACTCGTGCCCACCGGGCGCGCCGTAGACGACTCGCCGCAACTCGTCGCGGCGGGCGGAAAGGCGTGCACGATCGCGGTCCATCGACAGCTCCCGCTTCAACCGTACGCCGCCGAACCGAGAGCCGCACGCGGCGATGCCGAACGCCTGCGGCGCATGGTCGCAGGGCACGCCCCGCCCGAAGAGTCAGTCGGCGAAGTTCGGCCGCGGCCGGTCGTCGACCCGAGGACACCAGCCTGCAGGCGACGAGTCGTAGACGTGCGCGGGCCCGTCGGCGATAAGCCGTGCGAGCGCGTCGAGAAGACGTTCGATGTCGTCGGCTGAGGTGCCGGCGCCGAGGCTCGCGCGCAGGCCGTTGGTGCGCGTCGCCACGCGCTCGAAGAAGGGGTGGGCGCAGAAGCGACCGGCGCGCACCGAGATGCCGTATTCGGCGCCCAATGCAGCGGCCAGGAGGCCGACCGAACCGCGTTCGAGTTCGAGGGTCGCGATGCCGAGCCGGTCGACGGGCGAGGCGGCGGAGTCATCGAAACCGCGGATGACTCGGATGCCGCGCTGCGCGGCGAGCCCGTCGTGCAGGCGAGCAGTGAGCGCGGCCTCGTGCTCGTGGCGGGCCGGCTCGCCGATTCGCTCGAACTCGGTGAGCGCGCGGGCCAGTGCCGCGACGCCGACGACGTTCGGGGTGCCGGCTTCGTGGCGTTCGGCGCCGCGCTTCCACTCGACCCCGTCGAGTCGCACGGCCTCGACCGCTCCCCCGCCGGCGAGATGAGGGGCGGCTTCGTCGAGCCAGTCGCCGCGGCCGATGAGGGCACCCGCACCGAACGGTGCGTAGGCCTTGTGCCCTGAGAAGGCGAGATAGTCGATGCCGGATGCCGCGAGGTCGACCCTGCGGTGCGGCAGCAGTTGCGCGGCGTCGACGGCGAGGCGGGCGCCGTGGGCGTGGGCGATCTCGGCGAGCCGCGCGATGGGCAGCACTTCGCCCGTCACGTTCGACGCGCCCGTCACCGAGAGCAGTGCCGCCGGACATCGTGCGAGTTCGGCCTCGAGCCTGTCGACCGTCGCGTCGATCGTCGACTGCCCGACGACGACCCGGCGCGATCGCCACGGCAGGAGGTTCGCGTGGTGCTCGAGGTCGAGCACCACGGTGTCGCCCGGCACCGCCGAGGCGAGCAGGTTGAGTGCATCGGTCGTGTTGCGGGTGAAGACGACGAGGTCGTCGTCGCGGGCACCGACGTGCCGGGCGACCGTGACGCGGGCGTCATCGACGAGCGAGGTCGACAACTGCGACGGGTAGCCCGAACCGCGGTGCACGCTCGCGTAGTACGGCAGCACCCGCGTCACGTGCTTCGCCACGACCTCGAACGCGGGGGCGGATGCCGCGACATCGAGGTTCACGTGACGCACCCGCCCGCCGCCGAGCACGGGAACCTCGAGTCCGGCGTCGGCGAGCACCGCGAGCGGGCCGAGTGGCGCGGGCGGAGGGACCTCCGTCGCCGCCGTCGCCTGGGCGCGCGAAACGCGGGCGGCGGCGGTCACGTTGGCGATCACGGGGCTCCTCAAGGCGTGGTTTCGTCGAGGCTACGGACGCCCCGCGCCGTGCCTCAACCCTCGCCGACGCGAACCGTCACGGCGCGACACATTCGGAAACATGCCGCACCTCGCGAGTCGGGGAGCGACGAGTCCGAACAAGCGGGCGTGCGAGACGGCTACTCGCCGGGCGGGTTCTCGGGCTCGCCGAGCGAGAGCATGAGCCGATTCGCCCAGTTGAAGAACGCCGCGGAGTGGATGACGTCGGAGACCGCCTGCTCGTCGAACCCGGCAGCGCGCAGCGCGTCGAGGTGACGGCGCTCGAGCCGCGAGGGTGTGGCGGCGAGGGCGACGGCCGCATCGATGACCGCGCGCCACGCGGCATCCTGCTCGCCCGCGATGCCCTCGTCGAGCAGGCGCTGCACGTCGTCGTGACGCTTGGAGTGGTGCGTCGCGAACCGCGCGTGCACCGAGGCGCAGAAGATGCATCCGTTGAACCGGCTCGTCGCGGCGGCGGCGAGTTCGCGCTCGGCACGAGGCAAACCGTCTTTCGCGTTGTAGAAGATGTCCTTGTCGGTGAGCGTGCGCGCTTTCAGAATGTCGGGGTCGCGCGCGAGCAGCCGGAAGTAATCGCTCTTCGCGCGCGAACGGTCGACGAGTCCGTCGTACTGGCGCTCGGTGAGCGTCTCCTCGTCAGCAGGCTCGAGCCACGGCAGCCAGCCGAGCTCGGCCTGCGTGAAGGCCAGGGGCACGGATGCCTCGGGGTGGGTGATGATGCGCACGGGCTCGCCGGTCGCGGCATCCGTCGAACCTGCCGGTGCACCCTCGGTGCGGTCGATCGTCTGTTCGGTCATGCTGCGTCCTCCGTGGTGAGCAGGCGGAGCCCGGCCGCGACGCGCAGTTGGAACGCGAGGAACGAGACGAGCTGGGAGAGGGTGACGATGCCATCGGTCGACCAGCCCGCGTCGCCGAGTGCGGCGAGGGCGGCGACCGACGACTCACGCGGCCGGAAGATGAGGAGGTGCGTGTGCTCGAGAGCGCCGGCGAGCCGCTCGCCAAGTGCTGCTCGCGCGTGGTCGTCGACGGCGAAGCGGCGCCCGGCCACGCTCTCGCCCGCGAGCGGGCCCTCGGCTGGATAGTCGCCGTACGGACCTGTCGTGCGGGCCGCCTCGGCGAGGTCGGTGATCGCGGCGGCGAGCACTTGGCCGCCGGCCTGTCGCGTGAGCGCGTCGTAGTGGCCGGTCGCCACCTCGTCGTCGTGCAGGATCGCGACGAACTGCGCGACGGCCGCGCGTTCGGCGAGGCTCGCGTGCGTCTCGTCGATCGTCGAGAACAGTGCGTCGTAGCTCGCCTGCGCATTGTCGCGGGTGGCGGGCCGGTGCCGGCGGAGCGCGTCGACGGCGCCTCCGGGTGCCACCCCCGCGAGCCGGTCGATGATGTCGGTCATGTGGTCTTCCCTTCGATGGTTCGTTCTTCGCTGATCGAGTAGGCCCGCCAGGGCCGTATCGAGATCCCTCGCCGCTGGTCCGTTCTTCGCTGATCGAGTAGGCCCGCCAGGGCCGTATCGAGATCCCTCGCGAGGTCTCGATACGCTTCCTCCTCCGTCGGGCGCTACTCGACCGGCGGGCGGGCCCTACTCGACGAGTTGGGGTGTACGTGCCTCCCGGGCGCTCCCCCACCCGAGCGCGGGGGCGACCTCGCGGGCGATGAGTTCGATCGACCGCAGCACGAGCTCGTGCGGCGGATCGACGGAGTGCACCTGAAATGCCACCTCGCTCGCCTGCGCGGCCACGGTGTCGGCGGCGAGCGACTCGACGACCTCGTCGACGGTGCCCACGTGCGTGTCGTACGAGGCGATGAGCTCGTCGAGCGTGTCGCCGAACGGTGGCTGCCCGGTGCGCGTGAAGCCGGCGGCCGCCCGGCGCAGCCCGACCTCGGCGTGGCGACGCGCCTCCTCGCGCGAGTCTGCGACGAAGAGCGTGCGCGACGCGAGGATCCGCGGGGGCACGCCGTGCGGGAGCGACTCGAGGTACGCGTCGACGATCGGCTGCTGCAGTTCCGAGATCGAGGCCCGCGAAGCATCCGCTTGCCTGGGTTGCGTACGCGAGAGCATGAGCCCGTGGCCGGCGCGGCCGGCGCGAGTGCCGCCCGAGGCCGAGAACGTCGCCTGCCAGACGTGGCCGAGCAGGTCCCGGCCCAGCGGCTGCAGGCGGTTGCGTTCGTCGCCGAGTGCGCCGCCGGCGAGCGCGGCGACGAGCGTGTCGACCTTCTCCGAGAAGACCCGTGCGCGATCCTCCGAGCGCGCTCCGAACGCGAGGAACGATGCCGGGTTCGCGCCCGAGCCGAGGCCGAGCTCGGCGCGACCGCTCGAGAGCAGGTCGAGCACGACCGCGTCTTCGGCGACCCGCACTGGGTCCTCGAGCGGCAGCGTCACGACGGCCGTGCCGAGCCGGATGCGCGAGGTCGACGCGGCCACGTTCGCGAGGAACACGAACGGCGACGGCAGCCCGCCCTCGGCGGCGTGGAAGTGGTGCTGCGCGACCCACGCCGAGTCGAACCCGTGGCGCTCCGCAGCGACGATCTGCTCGGTCGCGATGCGGTAGCGCTCGGCGGGCCCGGCGTCGTCGAGCAACCTGGTGAAGAATCCGATGCGGGTCATGCGAGGGCCTTTCCGATGGGGACTGCTGACGTTGCTGGTGCTGGAGGCGCCGATACTGCTGGAGGCGGTACAGCTGCTGTTGCTCGCCGGGGAACCGCGTCGAGCAACTCCCGCGTGTACTCGTGCTGCGGGGCACGGAAGACCTGCTCGGTCGGCCCGTTCTCGACGATCCGGCCGCGGCGCATGACCGAGACCGAGTGGCTGAGCCGGGCGACGACCGAGAGGTCGTGCGAGATGAACAGGTAGCTGAGCCCGAGTTCGCCCTGGAGCTGCTCGAGCAGTTCGAGAATGCGCGCCTGCACGGTGACGTCGAGCGCCGACACGGCCTCGTCGAGGATGACGAGTTCGGGTTCGAGCGCGAGCGCCCGTGCGATCGCCACCCGCTGGCGCTGCCCGCCCGAGAGTTCGCCCGGCCGGTGCGAGGCGAGCTGCGCCGGCAACGACACGCGATCGATGAGTTGCCGAGCGGATGCCGCGCGCGACCGTCGATCGCCGACGCCGAAGTTGCGCAACGGCTCGGCGATGATCTCCTCGACCGACTGACGCGGGTCGAGCGAAGCGAAGGGGTTCTGATAGACGAGCTGCACTCGCCGACGGAATGCGCGCTTGGCGCCCCCGGCGAGCGCCGTGACCGGTTCGCCGCCGAGCGACACCTCGCCGGCTTCGGGCGTCACGAACCGGGCGATGATGCGCGCCGTCGTCGTCTTGCCCGAGCCCGACTCCCCCACGATCGCGTGGGTGGTGCCGCGCAGCACGCTGAACGAAACGTCGTCGACGGCGCGGAACGGCTCACGGCCCCGGCCCCGGCCGAGCGAGAACTCCTTCACGAGCCCGGACGCCTCGAGCACGAACGGATTCTCAGCGGCGGCGACGCCCGCGTCGCGCAGGTACAGCGGCGGGCGGGGGTGGCGGAACGCGTGCTCGGCGAGCCCCGGGGCATCCGCCAGCAATTGCCTCGTGTACGTCTCGGCGGGCGCGTCGAGCACCGACTCGGTCTCGCCCTGCTCGACGATGCGCCCGTGCTGCATGACGACGACCCGCTCGGCACGTTCGGCCGCGACGCCCAGGTCGTGCGTGACGAGCAGCACCGCGGTGCCGTGTTCACGGCGCAGTTCGTCGATGAGGTCGAGGATGCGCCGCTGCACGGTCACGTCGAGCGCGCTCGTGGGCTCGTCGGCGATCACGAGTTCGGGCTCGAGGGCGACCGCATTGGCGATGAGCACGCGCTGCCGCATGCCGCCCGAGAGTTCGTGCGGATACTGCTTCGCCCGAAGTGCCGGGTCGTCGAGGCCGACGCGCTCGAGCAGCTCGAGCACCCGCCCCCGTACGTCGCGCCGGTCGCCGCGACCGTGGATGCGGAAGGTGTCGGCCAGTTGCACGCCGATGGGTCGCACGGGATTCAGCGACGACACCGGGTCCTGCGGGATGTAGCCGATGCGGGAGCCGCGCACGCTCTGCAGGCGTCGGTCGCTCCAGCCCGAGATGTCGGTGCCCGAGAGGCGGACCGCACCCGATTCGATGCGTCCGCCGCCGGGCAGCAGCCCGAGCACCGCGCTCGAGGTCGTCGTCTTGCCCGAACCCGATTCGCCGACGAGCGCGACGACTTCGCCGGGCCGCACGTCGAACGAGACGTCGTGCACGACGCGGCGCGGCCCGCCGGAGGTGCGGTACGCGACGTCGAGGTGCTCGATCACGAGCAGCGGTTCGGTCATCGGTTCCTCCCGAGGGAATGGCTGATGCGATTGGCCGAGAGCACGACGGCGACGACCACGAGCCCCGGCAGCACCGTGAGCCACCACGAGGTCGCGACGTAATTGCGGCCCTCGGCGATGGCGAGACCCCACTCGGGCGTCGGCGGCGGAGCGCCGTAGCCGAGGAAGCCGAGCGTGGAGATCGCGAGGATCGCCGTGCCGAACTGCAGCGCGGCGAGCCCGATGACGGCCGTCAGCGAGTTGGGCAGCACGTGCCGGAACAGCACTGTGTGCAACCGCGCCCCCGAGCCGAACGCCGCCTCGACGAAGTCGCTCTGCCGCACCCGCACCACTTCTGACCTCGAGAGGCGCGCGAATGCCGCGATCGAGCCGACGCCGACGGCGATCGCCGCATTCACGGTACCGAAGCCGAGCAGGATGATGATCGAGAGCGCGAGCAGCAAGCCCGGGATCGAGAGCAGCACGTCGACGATGCGCATGACGACCGCATCGACCGCGCCGCCGAGCGAACCCGCGAGCACGCCCAGCAGGGTGCCGACGACGAGACCGACCGTCACCGCGACGAAGGCGCCCGACAACGAGTGCACCGCCCCGTAGACGACCCGGGTGAAGAGGTCGCGCCCGATCGCGTCGGTGCCGAAGAGATGCGCCGCGCTCGGCCCCTGCAGCTTCTCGGCCGGCACGCCACTGATCGGATCCTGCCCGGTGAAGAGCCACGGCACGATCGCCCACGCGATCACGACGGCGATCACCAGCCAGGCGAGCACGAGCCCGGGTCGGATGCCGCGGAGCCGGTGCAGCACCGAACGTCGAGTCTCGACCGTCCCCTCCGCCGGTCGAGTAGCGCCCGACGAAGGAGGACGCGTATCGAGACCGCTCGCGGGGTCTCGATACGGCGCTGGCGCGCCTACTCGACCAACGGGATCCTGCGGCGCTGGCGCGCCCGCCCCATCCGCTGGTCGAGTAGCGCCCGACGAAGGAGGACGCGTATCGAGACCCGTCACGGGATACGGCGCTGGCGCGCCTACTCGACCGGCGAGGTCGTGATCGGTGCTCATGCCGCCACCGCCTTCCGCTTCAGTCTCGGGTCGAGCACGGGGTACACGAGGTCGACGGCGAGGTTCACGACGACGAACACGACGGCGGCGAGGATCACGATGGCCTGCAGCACCGCGACGTCCTGATTCGCGACCGCCTGCTCGGTCAATCGGCCGACGCCCGCCCGGCCGAAGACCGTCTCGGTGACGACGGCGCCGCCGATGAGCTCGCCGATCAGCACGCCCGCGATCGTGATCGCCGGCAGCAGGGCGTTGCGCGCGACATCCCGCCACAGCACGCGCGCCGGGCCGGCTCCCTTCGCCCGCACGACCGCGACGAACGGCGACAGTTGCACCTCGTCGATCGAGCGGGCGAGCACTTGGGCGAGCGGCGCCGAGATCGGGATCGCGAGCGTGAGTACCGGCAGGATGAGCGCCTGCGCCGGATCGGCCCCGATCACCGGCACGAGCTTCAACTGGAACGAGAACACCTGGATCAGCACGATGCCGAGCCAGAACACCGGCACCGACACGAACAATCCGGGTAGCGAACGCAGTGCCTGCCGCAGCCACGCGAACGGCGCAAGCGTCGAGAGGAACGCGACCGCGACCGCGATGAGCACCGCGACGAGGAAGCCGAGGCCCGCGAGCGCGAACGTCTCGGGCACCGCGGCTGCGAGCAGCTCGTGCACGGGAGTGCCGTACTGCACCGAGTACCCGAAGTCGCCCGCGACGAACCCAGACACCGTGTGCAGGTACTGCTGCCACGCCGGCACGTCGGCGCCGTAGCTCGACCGGATGTCGGCGATCTGCGCGGGCGATAACCCGAGTTCGGGGCTCTCGAACTTGATCAGGATCGCATCGCCGGGCAGCGCCTGCAGCAGCACGAACGTCACCGTGAAGGCGAGTGCGAGCACCACGAGCGCCTGCCCGACGCGACGTGCGAGGTACGGCATGGGTGCTCCTTCCGAGGTTTCGCTGGTCGAGTAGCGCGAAGCGCGTATCGAGACGGCGAGCGGGTCTCGATACGGCCCTGGAAGGCCGACTCGAGCAGCGGGTGCGCTACTGCTTCTCGACCCAGGTGTCGTAGAACTGCGGGCGGGCGACGGCTTCGGTCGTGAACCCGTGCACGTACGGCGCGGCGCCATAGACCTGCGGCTCCTCGAAGAGCGGGATGACGTACGCCTGCTCGGTGAGGTAGTCCTGCACGGCGGCCGACGCTGCATCACGTGCCGTCACGTCGGGCTCGGATGCCACGGCCGAAAGCAATTCGTCGAGCTTCGCGTCGTTCGAGAGCAGGGTGTTGCGGTTCTTCGTGAAGTACTGGCTCTTGATCACGTCGTGATCGGCGCGTCCGACCATCGAGTGGTAGAGCGGGGTCTTCAGCGGGTCGGGGATGTCGGCTGCGTAGCTGCCGGCATCCGCTGCCTTGACGTTCAGTTCGACGCCGATCTTCGCGAGCTGCTGGCTGACGAGTTCGAGGGTCTGCTTCGAGAGGGGCTGCGGGGCCGCCTCGTAGACGGTGAGCGAGAGCCGCTCGCCGTCTTTCGCACGGACGCCGTCGGCGCCGACCTTCCAACCGGCCTCGTCGAGCAGTTCCTCTGAGAGGTCGGGGTCGAACGCGAGTGCCTTCGATTCGTCCGTGTACCCCGCGGCGGTCGAAGCGAGCTGCGAGGTCGCGACCGGGTAGTTCTCGGTGAAGATCGTGTCCACGACCTCTTGCGCGTCGACGCCGTGCACGAGTGCCTGTCGCACCCGCAGGTCGCTGAGCAGCGGGTTCGTGAACCGCAGGCCGATCGAGTTGTTGACACCCCGGGTGGGCGCGGCGATGATCTCGAAGCCCGCGCCCGAGACCTGCGCCTCGTCGAAGGCCTGCACGTAGCGGATCACGTCGGCCTGTCCGGCGAGCAGCGAGCCGATGCGCACGCTGTCTTCGGGCGTCACGACGAGGTCGATCGCGTCGAGGTGGGCGCGACCCTGGTGTTCGAACGAGGGCGGGGCCCAGCCGTAATCCTCACGCGCCTCGAGGTGCAGCGAGGTGCCGATCTCCTCCTCGGTGATGACGAACGGGCCCGAGCCGATGATCTCGGTCGACGAACCCGCGCCGAAGTCTTCGAGTTCGCGGTCGAGCGTCTCGGTCGAGAGCAGCCCCGAGTTGATCGTCGAGGTCGCCTGCAGGAACCCGGGCGCCGGCGCTGAGAAGTGGAACGTCACGGTGTCGTCGTCGACGACCTCGCTCGAGGCGTAGTTGTTGATCGCCTCCGAGATGGTCAGGCCGAGCTCGGTGTTGCCGAGGCCGTAGGTGTCGAAGTTCTTCGCGACGGCTGCGGCATCGAGCACGGTGCCGTCGGAGAAGGTCACGTCATCGCGCAGATCGAAGGTGTACTCCGTGGCATCCGCATTCACCGTCCACTCGGTCGCGACCCACGGCTCGATCTCGAGCGACTCCGGGTCCTGCCAGGTGAGGCGGGCCGTGAGATTGTTCACGATGCCGCCGTTCGGGTAGAACCCGGCCTGCGGCGGGTAGAGCGTCGTGTGCGCCTGGTGCTCGAGGTAGGTGAGCGTGCCGCCCTCGACGGGGTCACCGCCCGCGGCGGTATCCGTCGCGCCGGATTGGGCGGCGCATGAGGCGAGCAGGGTCACTGCGGCGAGCGCGGCGGTGCCGGCGACGGCGAGGCGACGGGTGCGTGGGGTGGACATCTGGTGGTCTTCCTTCGGTCGGTACGGATCGTGTGCTCCGTTGGTGAGGGCGTGCGCTCGAAACTACGGATGCCGCGGGGCGGTCTCAACCGGGCCACGACCCGCGCGGTCACGGGGTGAAACGAGGTGAAACGCCGCGTCACCGGGCGACACGTGCACGTTGCCCGGGCGGCCGAGTCCGAGGTGATCGCGCAGCGTCTCGCCCTCGTACTCGGTGGGGAACACGCCACGTCGCTGCAGTTCGGGCACCACTTGGAGCGCGAAGGCCTCGAACTGCTGCGGCTGCACCGCGGAGAGCACGTTGAAGCCGTCGACGGCTCCGGCGTCGCCCCACGCCTCGAACTCGGCGGCGATGTCTTCAGCGGTGCCGACGATCATCGATGCGTTCACGGACGCCGCGACCACGAGGTGGCGCAGCGTCGGCGGGCGCTCTCCGCTGGGGCTGCGCCCGGTGCGTTCAGCGACGATCTCGACGAGCTCCTGCCCGGGGGCGCTGAACTCGGCGACGAGCGCGGGCGTGACCGCCCGATCGGGTGAGAGACCGGCGAGGTCGACCCCGACGAGCGTCGAGAGCTGCGCGAGCGATCGGTTCGCGGGGAACGCCGCCGGCGGACCGCTCGGCCAGTCCTCGGCGATCTGCACGAGCTCGCTGAGCTCATCGGCGATCGACTGGGCGTGTTCGCGGGTCTCCCCCACGATCGGCAGCACCGGCGCGATGACCTTCAGCGTGCGGTCGTCACGACCTGATTCGAAGGCGAGCGAACGCAACTCCTCGCGGATCGTGACCGCGTGCTCGAGCCCGCTGACCGCGACGAGCGCGAGGTCGGCGCTCTGCGCGGCGAACAGCCGTGACCGCGGCGAGGTGCCGGCGTGCACGATCGGCAGGTGCCCCTGCACGGGCCGCGCGACGTTCAGCGGACCCGTCACGCTGAGGTGTTCGCCGTGGAAGTCGGTGGCGTGCAGCTTCTGCGGGTCGAGGTACACGCCGCGCGCGGCATCCGCGACGATCGCATCGTCTTCGAAGGAATCCCAGAGCCGGCGCAGCACGATCTCGAACTCGACGGCCCGGTCGTAGCGTGACTCGTTCGCCGCGTGGAAGTCGAGACCGTGATTGCCGGCGGCGCGCGGCTCGGCCCCGGTCACGAGGTTGAGGCCGACGCGCCCGCCCGAGAGCAGGTCGACCGAGGCCGTCGCCCGCGCGAGCGTGTACGGGTCGGAGTAGCTCGTGTTCGCCGTGGCGATGAGCCCGATGCGGGAGGTGATGCCCGAGAGGTAGGTGATCGCCGAGATCGGGTCGATGCGGGCCACGAGGTACGGGTCGCGGAACTCGAGGTCGTGGCCGGTGGCGAGCCAATCGCCGAAGAAGAGGTAGTCGAGTCGGGCGGCCTCGGCGACCTCGGCCGCGCGCCGCAGCACGGCGGCGTCGGTGCGGGGATCCCGATGGGCGCCGGGGTACCGCCAGCCCGAGGGGTACGCGCCGATGGCCCTGACCATTGCGCCGATGATGAGTCGTGTCATGTTTCGACCTCCTGGGCTCGACGCTAGAGAGGCCGAGCGGATGCCGCGAGGGCCGCTGTCACACGAGGGAACCGGCCGTCACACGCGTCAATCGGGGGTCACACGGCGTCATCGGCATCGTCAGTCCTGACAGCGCCACGCACCTGCCGCGACGCGGCGATGACGCGAAGCAGTGTCGCGAGGGCTGCCCTCAACTCCTCGACCCCGACGACCGCCCCGACCGCGTCGGCCCACGTGTGCTGAGCTGCGCCGAGGCGCGCGACGGCCGCGCGCCCATCGGCGGTGGGCTGCAGCAGCTTGGCCCGGCGGTGCCGCGGATTCTCTGTGTACTCGGCCCAGCCGCGTTCGACGAGGAGGTCGGCGGTGCGCTGCACGCTCTGCCTGGCGAGGCCGAGACCGACCCTGCGGGCGATCTCGGCCACCGGGATCCCCTCGTCGAGCGTCGCACCGAGCACCTGCCATTGCGCGGGGGTGAGGCCGGCCGGGCCGGCGATGTCGCGGGCGGCGTCGAGGAACTCGCCGTTCAGTTCGAACACCGGCAGCACGAGCTCAGTGAGCGCGTCACCCGCGGGGCTGCGGCCTGCCATCATTCGGCACCGACGAGCGCGTCGTAGTACCGGCGCTCGCCGGTCGTGTAGAGGCCGTACCAAGCGTCGATCACCGACTGCGGCATGGCGTCGAGTGCTTCGAAGATCGCCTTGGCGAATTCGATCGGCGCGGTTGCACCCGCGGTGATCACGCCGCCGGCGACGACGGCACGGGCATCGGCGTAGTGCGCGGCCCCGGTGTACCCGCCGGCCAGACCGAGGAAGTCGGGAGCGTTGCTCGTGTGCCGCCGCTCGTTCAACAGCCCCGCGCGGGCGAGACCGAGCGTGCCACCGCAGATCGCGGCGACCGGCGTGCCCGACTCGACAAGGCGCACGGCGAGCTCGAGCACCTGCTCGTGCCCCTCGGCCCAGGTGTCGGCGCCGGGGATGACGAGCATCGCGATGCGGTCGGGATCGAGTTCGGCGAGCGCGACATCCGGTCTCACATGGAGCCCGCCCATGGTGTCGACTTCGTCGCCCGTCTCACCCGCAGTGACGAGCCGGATCGCGCCTCCGGTCATGCCCAGACCGGCGGTGAGGTAGCCGTACTCCCAGTCGGCCATGGTGTCGGTGGCGTAGAGCACCACGAGCCGTTCGTTCGCGTCAATGTTTGTCAGCATGCTGTCATTTTCCTCCAGTTGACAGAGTGCTGTCAAGGGCGGGGATGAGGGCGGGAACAGGAAGAGTGGCGCACACCGCCGCGCTGCGTACAATCAGAGCACCGCGCAATCGCGCACTCCCCACGACCCCTGGAGGCCACTGCTCCGTGACGAGACCCGACCGCGATCGAACCCCTGACCGGCAGCTGCACGACGGACACGCGTTCGCGAGGAGGGAAGCGACGCCCGCCCCGCCGATGCGGCTCTCCGACGCGTCCGAACTCGTGCTCGTGGCATCCGCGAATCGTGTCGCCCGGTTCGATCGCGACGACCTCGTCATGCGCAAGGGACAGTACGCGTTGCGCAACGGCCACATGACCCCTCAGGAGTCGATGGTCGAAGATCTGCTCGCGGTCGGCGATGCGCTGGATGCCGCGAAGATCCCGTTCCTGCTCGTGCGCGGCAACGACGACCGGCCTGTCATCGCCGTCGACCGCGGCGAGCGCAAGGCGGTCGCCCGGGCCTTCGCCGAGTCGTTCGCCGACGAGCCGTTCTACGCGGCGACCCTCGCGCCGGCGCGCGCCGCCGACACTCACCCCGTGCTGCTCGCCGACGGACGCCTCTCGGCCGGGCGCAAGCCCACCGTGCTGCGGGTGTACCGCCCGCGCATCGAGCCGATCGGGCGGCTCCGCTACGGCAGCGAGACGGCGGTGCAGATCGAGTTCTGGCGATTCGGCGACGACACCATCGAGGCGCCCGTCGAGAACGCCCTGATGCGCCGCACCCTGCAGCGCTCCGAGACGACCGACGACGTCGTGCACCTGCACGGCCGCGACTGGCCGACGCTCGAGCACATGTTCGAGTCGCTCGCGAGTGACATCGACTTCGAGATCGACATGGTCTTCTCGTGGGTCGACGGGTCGAGCGACGAGTTCATCCGCGAGCGTGCGAAGCGCATGCAGAGTTACGTCGTCGGCGAGGGCGATGATTCCGAGGCGCGCTACCGGCAGATCGACGAGCTGAAGTACGCGCTGCGATCGGTGCACCTCTTCGCCCCGTGGGTACGGCGCATCTTCATCGCGACCGACTCCCCCGCCCCCGCCTGGCTCGCGAAGCACCCGAAGGTCACGATCGTGCGCAGCGAAGAGATGTTCGCCGACACCTCCGTGCTGCCGACGCACAACTCGCACGCCGTCGAGAGCCAGCTGCACCACATCGACGGACTCGCCGAGCACTTCCTCTACTCGAACGACGACATGTTCTTCGGCCGGCCCATCAGCCCGTCGCTGTTCTTCTCGCCCGGCGGCATCACCAAGTTCGTCGAAGCGGCCACCCGCATCGGGCTGGGCTCGACCCACCCCGGCCGCAGCGGGTTCGAGAACGCGGCACGCGTGAATCGGGCGCTCCTGCGCGACCGCTTCGGCAAGGTCACCACCCGGCACCTCGAACACAGTGCCGCGCCGCTCCGCAAGAGCGTCATGGCCGAGCTCGAGGCCGCATTCCCCGAGGAGTTCCGGCGCACGGCCGCGAGTCGCTTCCGCTCGGCGACCGACATCTCGGTGACGAACTCGCTGTACCACTACTACTCGCTCGTCACCGGGCATGCCGTCGTGCAGACCGATGCCCGGGTGAAGTACGTCGAGACGACGCTGCGCCAGGCGCTGCCCGCGATGAAGCAGCTCCTGAAGCGCCGCGACCACGACATGTTCTGCCTGAACGACGGCAGCTTCCCCGAGATCTCCGTCGAGGAGCGCACGGGCGCCGTGATCGAGTTCCTCGATCGCTACTTCCCGTTCCCGGCGCCGTGGGAGAAGGCGGCGGCGGATGCCTCGGGGCAGGTCGATGCCGCGACATCCATCGCCCCCGACCTCACCGCCTGACGGCCCCCGTTGATCGAGTAGCGAGCGCCAGCGACGTATCGAGATCCCGCACCACCCCGTTGATCGAGTAGCGAGCGCCAGCGAGCGTATCGAGATCCCGCACCACCCCCGTTGATCGAGTAGCGAGCGCCAGCGAGCGTATCGAGATCCCGCACCGGGTCTCGATACGCTCCTTCGTCGCTACTCGACCGACGATCCCGGCTACTGCAGGGCCGAGGTGAGGCGTGCGACCCCGTCGAGGAACGTCGCCGACGCCGGCTCGCGATCCCATTCCTCGAGGGTGAGCTGCCGGCCGGCGTCGCGATAGCCCTGTTCGACGTCGCGCATCTGGTCGACGAACGAGGCGCCGCGCACGAGCAGCATCATCTCGGAGTTCAGGCTGAAGGATCGGATGTCCATGTTGCTCGACCCGATGACGGCGATGTCGTCGTCGATCGACAGGTGCTTCGAATGCAGGATGTACGGGCCGGGATACAGCCAGATCTTCACGCCCGCCCGCAGCAGCGCTCGGTAGTACGAGCGCTGCGCGTGCCAGACGGAACCTTGGTCGCCGACCTCCGAGACGAAGAGCTGCACATCGAGCCCGCGGTAGCACGCCGAGGTGATCGCGTACAGCATCGCCTCGTCGGGCACGAAGTACGGACTCGTGATGATGGCTCGTTGCTGCGCCGAATTGATGAGCGCGAGGAACAGTCGGAGGTTGTTCTCCGCGTCGTAGCCGGGTCCGCTCGGCACCACCTGGCAGACGAGGGCATCGGTCGAGGGGTCGGACGGCACCGCGGCAGCCGGCACGTTCTCCTCGTCGCCGAGCAGCTCGTCGGTCTCGAGGTACCAGTCGGAGAGGAAGACGACGTTGATTCCCGTCACGACCGGCCCGGTCACGCGGGCCACGAGTTCCTGCCACTGCAGGCCGCGCTTCAGGTTCTTCTTGGAGTTGTAGCTGCGGTCGATGAGGTTCTGCGAACCCATGAAGCCGACGAGCCCGTCGACGACGACGAGCTTGCGGTGGTTGCGCAGGTCGGGCCGCTGGTACTCGCCCTTCAGCGGGCGAACGGGCAGCATGAAGCTCCACTTCGCACCGATGCGGTCGAGTTCGGCGTAGGTCTCATCGTGGCCCGCGGCCTTGTTCGAGGCGATGTAGTCGAGCAGCACGCGAACCGTCACTCCGCGCTGCACCGCCCGCTCCATCGCCGCGAAGAACCCCTTGGTCGTCTCATCGAACGAGACGATGAAGAACTCGACGTGCACGAACCGGGTGGCGGTGTCGATGTCGGCAGCCATCGCGTCGATCGATCCGCGATAGTCGCCGATGAGCTGGGCGGTATTGCCGCCGAGCGCCGGCAGGGCGCCGAGCACCCGGTTCTGCTCCGTGATCGAGGCGAACCAGTCGGGCCACGTCGCCCGGTCGGGTGCGAGGTCGAGACCCTCGGCCTTCGCGGCGATCATCGCGTTGATCTCGCGCTGCTTCTCCTGTCGCTTCTTCGGGAGTTTCGAGCTGCCGATGAGTAGGAAGAAGAGGATGCCGACGAAGGGGATCAGGAAGATCGCCAGCAGCCAGGCCATCGCCGCGGTGGGCTTGCGTCCCCGAGGCACGATGATCAGTGCGGCGATGCGGATGGCGAGATCCGCGAGGATCAGCACCACCCCGATGATCGCGGCGAGTTCGGTGCTCATACGCCACCTCCCGTGGTCGGCTCGCCTCACGCGACGTGAAGGGCCGCTGCGGTCGGGAGAAGTGGTCCGAGTATGACACTCCGGCACGATCGCGCGGAAGGTCGCGCGGGATTCCGGCGGGTGCGACTCAGCCGGCGAGCACCGGGATCGGCATGGTGAATGGCGGCTCCTTCGGCACCGGCGCGGCCGCGGCATCCGCAATGCCGATGCCCGACGCGTCGAGGCGCCTCGCACTCTCGCCGGCGTCGATCCAGTCGAGTGCGGGGAACGAGCCGAGCGGCACGACCGAGTGCAGCACCGTGTCCGGGTACACATGCACGAGGTTGAACGCCCTCGCGCCATCGCGGCCGCGGGTGCCGCCGACCGGCACGTTGAGGTCTTGCGTGTAGCAACTGGCCGAAGCGACCGACACCGGCACGCCCGCGAACGTCGCGGTCGACGAGTAGTGCAGATGACCGGCGATGATCGAGCGGATGTCGCTGCCCTCGACGACCTCGGCGAGGCCGGCCTGGTCGCGCAACTCGACCGCGACGGCGAGGTCGAGCACGCTCGGCACGGGCGGGTGGTGCATCGCGAGGATCGTGCCGTGCGGTGCGGGGATCGAGAGCTCTTCGGCGAGCCAGTCGAGTTGCGCCGGTGCGATCTCGCCGTGGTGGTGGCCCGGAACCGTGGAGTCGAGGGTGATGACGCGGAGCCCGTTCACGTCGTCGACCCGGTCGACGGGTCGCACCCCACTCGCGCTGCCCGAGCCCGACTCGCCGAGCAACCCACGCCGGAACGCGCCCCGCTCGTCGTGATTGCCCATGACCCAGATCACCTGGGCGCCGAGCCGTTCGGTGACGGGGTCGACGATGCGGCGGATGCGGTCGTACGCGTCGGGCTCGCCCTTGTCTGCGAGGTCACCGGTGAAGACGATCGCCTCGGGCCGGGCGCCGGATGCCTCGAACTCGTCGAAGAGCGAACGCAGGTGCTGCTCGCTCGCGACCCGGTCGTAGAGCATGCCGCCCCCAGCGAGCACGTGCGTGTCGCTGATGTGGAGGAGGAAGTGGTGCGGTCGAGGATACTCGGCCGTACGGGTGTTCACGATTCGTCCCATCGATCGGTGGTGGACGCGCAGCACCGGGCGTCAGGCTTGAACGCTAGCCGAACACGCTCGCCTGAACGGCTCATGAACGCGGCATGTGACGAAGCCGAACGGGCAGCGTTCACGAACGAACGCGGCATGTGACGAAGCCGAACGCTGCGCATTCGACGAAGCGAACGGGCTGAGCGCCGGTGCGCCACGCATGTGGGCGGCGGATTTGCCGACAGGATGGCGAAGACCGATGTCGAGGGGGAACGAGTGTCGTCGAAGAACACACGCAACACACTGCCGTCGTGGGGCAACGAGATCTGGCTGACCGATCGGCAACGGCGCATCATCGCCATCGTCGCGAGCATCGCCGTGATCGGCTTCCTGATCACCTTCGTGCTGACCCTCACGCCGTGGCCGTCGGCGATGGTGATCCGGGCCGTGTTCGAGAAGGGTGGCACCGACACCGCGGCGGAGATGGACAAATACGTTCCCGACACGAAGCTCACCGAGCAGCTCGAGGTGCCGGTCGACGGCGATGCGGGCGACGCCGGCATGACGTTCGACGTCTTCTCACCCGACGATGGCGACGAGCCGCTGCCCACGATCGTCTGGGTGCACGGGGGCGCGTGGATCGCCGGCAGCTCGACGAACGTCGACCCCTACCTGCGCATCCTCGCCGCCGAGGGGTACACGACGGTGGGACTGAACTACACGCTGGGGCCCGAAGGGACCTATCCCACCGCCGTGTACCAGCTGAATGACGCACTGGCGACCCTCGACGCTCGCGCCGACGAGTTCCGCATCGACCCCGACCGAATCGTGCTCGCGGGCGATTCGGCCGGTGCGCAGCTGGCGAGCCAGCTTGCCACACTGTCGACCAACCCCGACTACGCGCAGCTGATGAGCGTCGACCCAGCGCTCGACGCCGACCAGATCGTGGGCGTCGTGCTCAATTGCGGCGTCTACGATCTCGACGCGATGTCGGAGCTCACCGGCATCGGGGCATGGGGCCTCAAGGTCGCCCTCTGGGGCTACACGGGAGCCAAAGACTGGTCGCAGCGTTCGTCGGGCACGACGATGTCGACGATCGATTTCGTCACGGCCGACTTCCCGACCACCTACATCTCGGGAGGCAACGGCGACGCGCTCACCTGGATCCAGTCCCTGCCGATGGACGCCCGTCTCGATGAGCTGGGTGTCGACGTCACCTCGCTGTTCTGGCCGGCCGACCACGAACCCGCACTCCCGCACGAGTACCAGTTCCACCTGGACTCCGAGGACGCACAGGCGGCGCTCGTCGAGACGCTCGAGTTTCTCGCCGGCGTGACCGGCTGAGCGTTCAGGAGCCCGCGAACCGAGCGGACTAGGCTCGACGGATGTCTGTCGGGCGCACTTCACCTGAGCCCCGGGCGGCTCGGCTCCACATGCCGGAAGGCCGGCACTTCGCCGTCACCTGGTCGATCCCCGACACCTTCGGGGGCATGACCGACGCGATGCTGCGCCGATCGGCCGCATTCCACCGCATCGGCGGCGTGCCCGTCGACGTACTGACCTTCGACGCACGGCCCGATACGGCGAACCTCGAGCGCGAGCTGCGCACTCGCGGTGCACTTGACGACGGGGTGCGCATCTCGAACCTGTACGACTGGCTGCGGGGGCATCCACTGCCGGGCGGTTCGCTGCAGCTGGACCGCGACCTGTTCACTCCGCTCGAGGCGAGCGAGGCGTCGGAGACGCGGCGACACGGGGACGCCGTCATGAGTCGTGAGCGACTCGACGCCGACGGGTACGCACTCCAGGTGGATCACTACCGCGAAGACGGCACCCTGCTGCTGATCGACCGGCGCGACACGCGGGTTCGCGGGGTGCTCGGCGGGCGATCGGTCGTGCTGTGCGACCCTGATGGTCGACCCGTGCGGTCGTGGCGGCACATCTGGCCCCTGTACCGGGCGTGGCTCGACGCCCTGACCGACCATCACGCGAGCTTCATGATCGTCGACAGCAAGACGATCGCGCCATTCATGCTCGACTACCATCGCCCGCACGTCACCACCGCCCATGTGGTGCACGCATCGCACCGGGCCGCGGCCGGTGCGGAGCATCCGATTCGTCGCTCGCGGCGCGAGGTCTTCGAGCGCATCGGCGACTTCGACCTCGTGGTGCTCCTCTCCGAGCGTCAGCGCCACGACGTCGAGCGGATCGTCGGCCCGAGCGAGTACTTGGCGGTGATTCCGAACGCCCGGCCGATGCCGGCTCGAGTGGTGCTGGGGCCTCGCGACCCCGCGCGCGGCATCGTGCTCGCCGCCTTGACCCGGCGCAAGCGCGTGTCGCACGCGATCGATGCGGTACAGAAGGTGAACGCGACGGCGGGTGCATCCGCCGAGTCGGTGCACCTCGACGTCTACGGCGATGGCGAGAGTCGCCGCGCACTCGAACGGCGCATCACGGATGCCTCCGCGGTGCAGCTCCACGGATTCGATCCCGATGCGCGGCGGCACCTCGCCAGTGCGTCGTTCCTGCTGCTGACTTCGCACTCCGAGGGATTCCCGCTCGTGCTCGTCGAGGCGATGGCCGCCGGCTGCCTGCCGATCGCCTACGACATCCCCTACGGACCGGCCGATCTCATCCGCGACGGTCGCAACGGCTTCCTCGTGCCGGCCGGCGACATCGACGGACTCGCGCGCGCGATCCGCCGCCTGCAGGGGATGTCTCCGCGGCGCGTCGTGCGGATGCGGGCCCGTGCGGTGCGCACGGCACGACGCTTCGACGACGAACGCGTCACCCGCAGTTGGGCGCGCGAACTTCGACGGGCAGCACTCCGGCGCGAGGTACGCGGCTCCGCTCGGTTCCGGCGCACCCGGGCAGCGGCGGCGAAGCTGCCGCTGCCACGAGCGGTGCGCTCGATCGGCCGGCGCGCCATCGTGGGCGTCGACCGGGTTCGCCGAGCCTCCGGCGTCGCCGAGTAGACCTCGGCCGTCGGGACAGCATCAGCACGAACAGATCGAGAATGCTCTCGTCACGGGCGGGAGCGCGCGCTGACGGGCTGCCCGGCTGTCAACGCGAGCTGCACGGCGAACGCCAGCACCGCACCACCGGCGTACGCGAGCAGGTCGATCGCATCGAAGGAGCTGCCGAGCAGGAGTCGCGCCGGCGGAAAGACGTCGACCACGCGCTGCGGCAGGCCGGTGAGCTGCAGCAGCTCAACGGCCGCCGCAAAGGCGAACGCCGTCGCCGAAGTCCACACCGCGCCCAGCTGCGGCGAAGCCGCACGGAGGAGGAACGCGATCACTCCCACGTAGAGCATGCTGCCGAGCAGGTCGACGATCATCGTGCGCTCGATCAGTTGCAAGCTGATGCCGAGCACGAGACAGCCGGCCGCGGCCAGGCCGCTTCGCACACGGATGCTGCTCGAGCTCGTCGACCGCACCGGCATCCGCTCGCCGCTCAGCCCTTGTGTCGCGGCTTCCGGAACGGCTTGCCGCCGTCGCCGTCGCTGCGGCGCGCGGGCCCGCCTGCATCGGGCCGCAGCTCGATCAGCCGGCCCGAGATGCGGGTGCCGTCGAGTCGCTCGAGCGTCTCTTGCGAGAGGTCGGCCGGCAGTTCGACGAGTGAGAACTCGGGACGGATCTGGATGGCGCCGAAGTCGCCGCGGCTGAGGCCGCCCTCGTTCGCGAGCGCGCCGACGATCTGACGCGGCTCGACCTTGTGGCGCTTGCCGACGGCGATGCGGTAGGTCGCCATGGGGCCGCTGCTCGGCCGCTGGCGGCGCTCGGGACGGTCGCCGCGGTCGCCGCGGTCGAAGCGGTCGCCGTCTCGGTCACGACGATCGCCGCGCTCGGGACGGTCGCCACGCTCGGGCCGATCGGCGCGCTCACGGTCGGCGCGGCGAGGGCGCTCGGGTTCGGGCTCCAGCAGCAGGGGCGATTCGCCTTGCGCGACGACCGCGAGCGCGGCCGCGACGTCGACCTCGGGCACGTCGTGGTTGCGCACGTAGTGCGCGATGATGTCGCGGAACGTCTCGATGCGCGGAGCCTGGTCGAGCGCCGCGGTGATGCGGTCGTCGAACCGTGCGAGCCGCGTGACGTTGACGTCGTCGACGCTCGGCAGCTGCATCTGCGTGAGCGGCTGGCGGGTGGCCCGCTCGATCGATGAGACGAGGTTGCGCTCGCGCGGCGTCACGAAGCTGATGGCGTCGCCGCTGCGCCCCGCCCGGCCCGTGCGACCGATGCGGTGCACGTACGACTCGGTGTCGGTCGGGATGTCGAAGTTCACCACGTGACTGATGCGCTCGACGTCGAGGCCGCGCGCAGCGACATCCGTTGCGACCAGGATGTCGAGCTTGCCCGACTTCAACTGGTTGACGGTGCGTTCGCGTTGCACCTGCGGGACGTCGCCGTTGATCGCGGCGGCGGAGTATCCGCGTGCGCGGAGCTTCTCGGCGATCTCTTCGGTGACGCTCTTCGTGCGCACGAAGATGATCATGCCCTCGAAGTTCTCGACCTCGAGGATGCGCGTGAGGGCGTCCATCTTCTGCTGGTACGACACCACGAGGTAGCGCTGCGTGGTGTTGACCGACGTCGTGGTCTTGTTCTTGACCGTGATCTCTTCGGGGTCGTGCAGGTACTGCTTCGACATGCGCCGAATGGTGGCGGGCATCGTCGCCGAGAACAGCGCGACCTGCTTGTCGTCGGGGGTGTCGGCGAGGATCGTCTCGACGTCTTCGGCGAAGCCCATCTTGAGCATCTCGTCGGCTTCGTCGAGCACGAGGTACTTGAGCTCCGACAGGTCGAGCGTGCCCTTGTCGAGGTGGTCCATGATGCGCCCGGGGGTGCCGACGACGATGTGCACGCCGCGGCGCAGCGCAGAGAGCTGCACGCCGTAGCCCTGACCGCCGTAGACCGGGAGGATGTGCACGCCCTTGAGGTGTGCGGCGTAGCGCTCGAACGCCTCGCAGACCTGCAGCGCGAGCTCGCGCGTCGGTGCCAGCACGAGCGCCTGCGGGGTCTTCTGCGAGAGGTCGAGGCGCGCGAGAATCGGCAGCGCGAAGGCGGCCGTCTTTCCGGTGCCGGTCTGCGCGAGGCCCACGACATCGCGGCCCGCGAGCAGGGTGGGGATCGTCGCCGCCTGAATGGCGGAGGGGGTCTCGTAGCCGACGTCAGCGAGTGCCTTCAGCACCGCGCCATCGAGCCCGAGATCGGAAAAAGTCGTCGCTGCGGGCTCGGCGGAAGCCTCGGTCTCGACGGGAGTATCACCTGAAGTCACCCTTCAGGGTAGTCCGTCGGGCTGAGAAGCGGCCGGATGCACCGCGGCGCCGATTCTCGACGACTCTGACGCGCGTTCTACTCCAGGAGGGCCCGAAGTGCCTTCTTATACAGCCGGAACGCGTGCCGGCCATCGTCGGTCAAGCTCACGTACGTGACGGGCGATCGCCCCTCGATGACCTTCGAGACCTCGGCGTAACCGGTCTCTTCGAGCTTTCTCAGGTGCGTCGCCAGATTTCCGGACGTCACGCCGAGCACCGACTGAAGCCGTGGGAAGGACAGGGCATCCCCGGCGCCGAGAGCATCGAGCACGGTCACGATTCGAAGCCGAGCCTGGACGTGGATGACCGGGTCGAGTTCATCCATGGTTCTGCCGCGTGATCGGGCCTGAAGTGAGGGTCGGCTTGATGGTCTCGATGAGCGCGAGGGCGAGGAACCCGAGCCCGCCGACGACGCCGACGAGAAGGTTGAACGGCACCGGGACGAGAACCGAGCCGAATCCGATGACGAGGGTCCACAGGCCGAAGACGAGCTGGGACCTGTCGTTCCACATGGCGGCGCCCGCCATGGACTGGATTCCGACGATCAGACACGGCACGGCGACCCAGAAGACCAGCATCACCTCGAAGGGGACGCCGAGGCCCATCATGCGCCCGCCGAGCACGCCCATGAGCGTGAACGCGATCGCAAAGGTGTTGCCGTAGATGGCGCCCTGAACCTTCGACGGGCCCCGCGATCCGAGATTCTTCCGGGTCGAATGCACCGCGGAGAAGACGATCGCCCCCACGAGTGCCGCGCCACCGATGATCGCGCTGAGCAGGAAGGGCAGCGCCGGCCCCTCCACAGGGAACAGGGCGAGGAACAACGCCCCGAACCCGATGATCCACGCCACGCCCCAAGTGCCGTAGAGGAGCCGGGCGTTCGGGCTGAGCGCATTCACCATGCGCTCGCGGTCTCTCTCGATCGACCGGAGGATCTCCGCAGCGTCGACCGCGTCCGATTCCTTGTCATCACTCACAGCAGCACCCTCCGTCGACATTTGTACCACATAGTACTTTCCAACAGACGCTACTTTGTGGTAGAAAGTTCTCGCTTGCATGCCGCGAGCTCAGACATCGGCGGGAGCATCACATGACGGCCGAACACGAGATCGCCCCTGGGGCGGTGATCGAGGCGTTCGAGGTCACCAAGGTCTACCGCGGTGGCGTGCGCGCGCTGGACACGGTGAGCCTGCACATCCGCCCAGGCGAGGTCTACGGCCTGGTCGGCGCCAACGGCGCGGGCAAGACCACCTTCATGCGCGTACTCACAGGACTCGTCGCGCCGAGCAGCGGTGTCATCCGCATGGAGCACGCGCGCAACTCCGGCGACGTCGGCTCCCTGATCGAATCCCCCGCGTTCTACCCGAACCTGTCGGGCTCCGAGAACCTTCGACTCCTGGCGACGTACTGGAACCTTCCTCGCGCGTCGGCGAGTCGAGAGCTTGCTCGTGTCGGCTTGCTGCCGAAGGATCAGAAGCGGCCCTACCGGAGCTACTCGCTCGGCATGAAACAGCGGCTGGGCGTCGCCGCCGCCCTCTTGGGCGAACCCGAGGTGCTCGTGCTCGACGAACCGACGAACGGGCTCGATCCGGAATCCATCGTGAGCATTCGAGAGCTGGTTCGAAGCGTTCGGGACGACGGGCGCACCGTGCTGTTGTCCAGCCACCTCCTCAGCGAAGTCGAGCTGGTCGCCGACCGGGTGGGCGTGCTCGCCAAGGGACGGTTGATCGCCGAAGGATCGCTTCGGGAACTGCGCGATCGCGCCGTGCACCGGAGACGGCTCGCCGTACAGGTCGACGACGCGGAGCGCGCACGCTCGATCATCGGCGCGCTCGGAATCTCTCCGTCCGACATCCACGAGGTCGGACCGGGAATGGAGGTGCAGCTGGGCGAGACTGCACCGCACGAAGTGAATGCCGCGCTCGTTGGTGCGGGCATCGCGGTCTCGTCGCTGGCGGTGGTGTCGGAGTCGCTGGAGAATGCCTTCTTCGAGTTGACCGCTGAACCCGAGACGACAGGGGTGAGCGCAGCATGAGCACATTGGCCGCCACGAGCAGCGGGAACGCGCCGAACTATGCGAGCGCCCTCCGCGGGGAACTCCGCCTCGGCACGAGACGCGTCGCGGTCTGGACGGTGATCGGTGTGTGGGCGGCCTGCATCGCCGCCTTCGCGTACCTCGTGAGCTACATCTCGACGATGGGCGCCGACTGGTACACGCCCGAGCAGCAGGAACTCCAACTCCTGAACATGCTCCCAGAGGGCACCGCGTACTACATCGTGGCGTCCCTGCCGCTGTACTGCGCGCCGATGATGGTGATCCTCGGCGCAATCATCGGAGCATCCGACTACGGCAGAGGAACCCTCCGCGCGATCACCGCACGTTTCATTCGCCGCGGCCCGCTCATCCTCGCTCGCCTCACCGGCGTCGTGGTGATCGCAGCGATCACGGCACTCGCAACCCTCGTGACGAGCATGCTCGCGAGCATCGTCGTCGCCATCGTGGCCGGCCGGGAGATCGTCTTCCCCGAGCTGTACGATCTGGTCGTCGCCACCGTCGCCATCTGGCTGATCGTGACGGTCTTCCTCCTGTTCGGCCTCGCCCTCGGGGTGCTGACGCGAAGTGTCATCGCCGCGATCGCCATCGGGGTGGGCTGGGTGCTCGGCATCGAGACCCTGTTCGTGGGAATGCTCGCTCCTTCCATCGCCTTCTTCGACGCGATCCGCGGGTTCCTCCCGATCGGCGCCAGCAACTCGCTTGCCGCAGCGCTCGTGCCTGACGGGCGCGATGTCGTTCCCGCCGTCGTCGCGTCCACCGGTCCCGGCGTCGCGATCGCCGTGCTCGTCGTCTGGGCGGGTGTGCTCGCGTCGTTCGCCTTCGTTTCGTTCCGCAAGCGCGACCTGGTCTGAACGGCAGCGTTTCAGGGCTGCTCAGGACTCGTCGAAGTCGAGTTCGCCGGTCGTCGGCGATGAGTGCGGCGCGGTCTCATTCGGTCGCGAACGTATACCTCCCAGCCGGCTGAGTGGGTTCTGGCGAGGCCGGCGCAACCGTGTTGCCAAGAATCGTCGAGAACATGCCAAATCGTGCGTCGCGGCAGGCGTTGTCGCGCAGGACGGCCTCGGATATCGTTGCTCAGCAACGCCGCTGCGTGTACTGCTCTGCAGTGCCGGCGCCGGTCAGGGCAGGGGGCGCGGCGGAATGCTGCAGGCGATAGGTCACATACTTCCGATCGCGCTGGCGGTCGCGATCAGTTCCGTTCCGATCATGGCGACGATCGTGATCCTGCTCTCGCCGAAGCGCCGGGCATCCGCCCCACCCTTCCTCATCGGGTGGGTCATCGGCATGGCCCTCGTGGTCTCGATCTGCACGATCTCGGCCCAGGCCATCCCGACGCCGCGATCCTCGCGGCAGCCCGACGTGGCGGTCGCGGCCGCCGAGATCGTCGTGGGCGTCGCCCTCGTCATCATCGCGATCGTCGTCTGGCGGCGCGCCCGACACAACCCTGTGGAGGCCATGCCCGCCTGGCTCGACAGGGTGGAATCGATCGGGCCGTGGAGCGCACTCGGCATTGCGGCCGCCCTGAACGTACGCCCCAAGGCGCTGCTCCTCGCCATCGCGGCCGGCCTGGCCGTGCGCGGTGCCGGGCTCGCCGCTGCCGATGCGGCGCTCGCGATACTGGTCTACACGGTCGTGGGGGCGTCGACCGTGGCCGTGCCGATCATCGTCACGCTCGTCGACGCGAACGGCATGCAACCGAGGCTGGTGAAGGCGAAGGAGTGGATGATCCGAAACAACCGTGAGGTGACGTCACTCATCCCGCTGATGGTCGGCGTGGTCATCATCGGAACCGGCCTCGGCCGTCTGTGAGCCGGCTGCGTTCGCGAACGTCGTGTTGTAGCGAGGGCGGGACTCGAGAGCGAGAGCGAGAGCGACGGGTGTGAGTGCCGTCCGGGCATCGAGGCTCCAAATACACGGATACACCCACGTACACCGAATACACCGAGGTACACCGAGGTACACCGAGTACACCGAGGTACACTGAGTACACATGACTTCACAGGAGGCCCGGATGGCGATCGAACAGGCGCGGAACCCCTTCCGCCCCACGGCCGGTGCCGAGCCACCGCAATTGATCGGCCGCGCCGGCCTGCTGGACGAGTTCGTCTACGGACTCCACATCCGCTCCGGAGCACCGGGCCTGCTGACCATCTTCACCGGCGCTCGAGGCATCGGAAAGACCGTCATGCTGGGCGAGGCCGAGGACGCCGCGCGCGAGCGGGGCTGGGTCGTGGTGTCGGAGACCGCAACACGAGGGTTCTTGGGGCGGATCGGCGAGGCTATGCGCACTGCTGCCCAGGAGCTCAGTGACGGGCCGCCCACTCGACGAGTCACCGGCATCAGCGCAGCCGGGTTCTCCATCACCACTGAACTGCCCCCGGAGCAGCAGGCCGGATGGCGCCAGGTAGGCGAACGACTGCTGCAGCTGCTGGATACACAGAGCACTGGGCTGGCCATCACCCTGGATGAGATCCACGGTGCCAACCGGGACGAACTCGCCCAGCTGGCGGCCTCCGTGCAGCACTTCATCCGCGACGGTCTACCGATCGCCCTCGTCTTTGCTGGCCTTCCCGCGGCCGTGTCTGATCTGCTCAACGAAGGCGTCGCCACGTTCCTGCGCCGCGCTGATCGTATTGACCTGCACACCGCGGCCATCGACGAGGTCGAGGCGTCCTACCGGGAGACGTTCGCCGGCCTACTGCACCCATTGGAGCCCGCCCTGCTCCGGACCGCCGCAGTGTCGACCGGCGGCTACCCGTTCCTGATCCAACTGGTCGGCTACCACCTCTGGCAGCTGGCAGAATCCACGAACACACCGCTGACGGTAGAGGCTGTCGATCTTGCCCTGGCTGCAGCTCACAGGCGCAACACCCGCGTCGTCATCGACGCGGCACTGTCGACCGTGTCACCCAAAGACCTCGACTTCCTGCGGGCCATGGCAGAAGACGACGGGCCCGCGACTAGCGCGGACATCGGTCGGCGGCTCGGAGACCAGAAGAACACCATCGGCAACTACCGCGCCCGACTCATCGACGCGGGCCTGATCCAGCCGGCTGGACGAGGCCGCCTCGACTTCGCGATACCCGGCCTGCGCGAGCACCTCCGCCGGCTTGAGCGATGAGCGGCTGCCCCGCCTGCGGGACCTGGGTGTACGACGACTGCGGCGCCAGCGCGAGCCCATGCCTGAACGAAATTCCTGTTCAGAGGGCATTTATATGTAGCGAGGGCGGGACTCGAACCCGCGACACCACGATTATGAGCCGTGTGCTCTAACCACCTGAGCTACCCCGCCGGGTAGGTCTTCCCGGCCCTGCCGAATGGCCGAACCGAAGAGAACCAGAGCCCCGAGTCAGGATTGAACTGACGACCCCTTCCTTACCATGGAAGTGCTCTACCACTGAGCTATCGGGGCGCGCTGCCGCAATCGGCAACCGTACGAGGATATCACCTCGCGGAGCGTGCTTCGAACCAGTACGACCCCGCGAAATGCCGGTCCGCATCCCCTCCGCTTCCCCCTGCGAAACGCCCGTGTGGCGTCGTCATGAGGGAGGTCTGGCGAGGACTCCACCGATGTAGCCGAGCACCGCGCCGAGCCAGATGACGGGGAGGCCGAGGAAGGGCACCGGTATCGAAACGGCGGCGAATGCGATGGCCACGAGGAAGCCGACGGTGAGCAGCACGACGAGCAGGGCGGACTTGCGGGTCAGCCCACCGGCCTTGCCTGCCATCCCGAACAGCATCGCCACGGCCAAGACGACGAGGAGGATCCGCAACGGGGCCTCGAAGGTGGCGACTGCCGTGTCGGGCGACATGCCTCGGAAGAACTGCACGTTGGAAAGGCTCCCGACCCACTCGTCGAGCGCGAGATCGACGTCGGTGCCGATGAACCACGGGATGAACAACGCACCGATCATGACGAGGAACGCACCGATGACGACCAGCCACCTGCTCGCCGGGCGCCGACGATTCGGGCCGGTCTGGCTGAGCTCCGCGCTCGCCGTGAGATTCTGCACTCCATCGGATGCCACGATCTCGAGCCGGCGCGCACTCACCTGATTCGCCGGCGGGTGCGGGCTCGACACCGACATCCGGGCATGGCCGACGGCGCCCGGGGCGACCGCGACCTGGGGCGGCGCGAAGCTTGCGCGAACGAGCCCGTCGTCGGATCGCCCCGAGAACACCACATTCAGGGGCTCGGCGCCATGGCGGTTGTCGAGCTCGATCGTGTAGTCGCCGCCGCGATGCGTGCCGATGTTCAGCTTCTCGGGACTGACCCGCAACTCGGCGGTCGCGATCGCGGCGGCGGAGGTGCTCATCTCGAGCACGGCCGAGGCCTCGACATCCCTCGTCCCGTCCGAGGCGATGACCGTGAACGGATGCTTCGCACTCGTGCCGCGCGGCGGGGGGTTCGCGCGGAGGCGCCCGTGGGCGAGCGTGACGTGGCCCGGCACGGCGATGAACCGGGCCGGCACGAACGCGAATGCGATCCGCTGTTCGGGGTCGCTTCCCGAGAGCTCCACGGTGACACCGGAGTGGCCGCCTCGGTTGTCGATGTGCACCTCGAACTCGGCGTCGTGAGCATCGACGAGACGGATGCTGCTGGGTTGCAGTTGTACCCGGATCGGCGCGTTCACCGGGGCCGCCGCGGTCGATTGCACGAGGGTCACGATCGTGCTGATCGGCCCCTCGTCGTTCGTCGCCGCGACGGAGAGCTGCCGGTTCAGCTGCTGGCCGGGCGCCGGCTGCGGAGCGGTGAACGACGCGGCGACCTCGACCATCGACCCGGCCGGAACCTCGACGACCTCGGGCGCGAAGGCGAACAGCACGACGCCCTCGGGATCGCTGGCCGACATCCCGACGGTCTGCGGGTAGTTCGCGGCCCGGTTGTCGAGTCGAAGGTAGAACGAGCCCGAGGCCGCGTCCTCGAGCCGGATGAGGGTCGGCCGCGCCTCGAGTGTGGGACGCGGCCCGTAGGGCGGCACGGTCGCGACGAGGCGTACGGTCGCGCTCCGATCCTCGTCTTCCATGGAACGGACGACGACCGTGATCGCGAGGCGTTGCGCGACCACCATGACCCCGTCTCGCAGCCCGAGGGCCAACGCGACGCTGCGCGTCTCACCGGGCATGAGGTGAACGTCGGGATGCGTGAGCTCGAGCCACGACGGAGGATCGACGGCCTCGATGACGTATCCGTCGACGATGCTCGTCGTGTTCTCGATCGCGAAGTCGACCTCGCCGGGAGCATCCTGGGTCACGACCACTTCCGGGGTCGCGACGGTCACGGTGGGAGCATCGTGCTGCGACGACGCCTCGGGGCCGGGCGACGATTGGGCGGGGCCTGCCGCGGCGTCGGCGTCGAGTGCCGTCACAGGTGCGGTGTCGGGCGCGGGCGCGGGCGCGGTCGCGTCGGGCTGCGGCTCCCCCTCGCCCGGCGTGGTCACGTGGGGTTCCGCCGCACCGGCGGGCTCGGCCGGAACCGCGCCCACGACGCGGGGTATCGTGCCGGTGAGCGCCTCTCCGTCGAGCGTCGAGCCTCCGATATCCCAGCCGAGGTACGAGTCGCACGTCGCGCAGAACCGCGCGCCGACGTCGTTCTTGGCGCCGCACGTCTCACAGATGCGTTCGGCCATCTCTGTCCCTCCGGCCGCGACACGGACAAGCAACGACCGATACCGCTGATCATTGCGGAGCGCCGGGCGGGCAACCAGCCCAATGCCTCAACAGGCACCCATCGCTGCCCTCCTGCGACCGATGCGTTCACGCCCGAGAACCAGTGCTCACCCGGACCCGCAGAGGGGCGAGAGGGCATAGATTGAGTTCCGTCAGACCCGAGCGGCGACATCTGCCGACGTGAGGTTTGGCGGTGCGTCGCATGGGGGTTGCGGGAAACGATCAGGCTGCACGCCGGGACTTCGTCCCGGCGCGGTTGGCGCGCCGCCTGCAGTCCCCCTGCGTGTTCATCGTGGCCCCGAGCGGATCGGGGAAGTCGACCCTCCTTCGTCGGCTGAGCAACTCCGTCGACCAGGTCGTCGTCGTCACCCTCGGCCGGGAATGCCGGGATCCTGCGGCGCTCGACGCGTTGATCATGGGCGCCACGTCGGGCGACCCGACGACGGTCGCGATCGATGACGTGCAGCTCGTGGCCGGCACGCGAGGCGAGACCGCTCTCGAGCGGATGATCGCGCACTGCGGCAGCGGACGTCACGTCATCCTCGCCTCGCGGCACGCCCTGGGCGCGAACCTCGCGCACGCCACGGAGATCGAACCCGACATCGTGACCGCACCGGAGCTCGTTCTCCGCATCGATGAGGTGTCCGAGTCATTCCGGGTCGTCGGCGGGCAGATACTCCCTTTCGAATGCGCTTCCCATGTGGCATCCGAGACCTGCGGGTGGGCGGGCCTCGTGCACCAGCTCGCGTTGGCGTCGCGATCGGTCGGCCGCGAGTCGCTCAGCGCGGCGGTCGAGGAGTTGTTGCAGAGCGACTTCGCGGCGACCGGCCTCGAGGTGGCCCTGCATGCGCTTCCGGTCGACGTCGTGCGCTCGCTCGAGCTCACGAGCGGCCTCTCCGCGCTCGGCTTCGCAGATTGCGCCCGACTGCTGGGGGCGGATGCCGCGACGAGACTGCTCGACGCCGTCGACAGCGGTGCGATCATGCACGTCACCGAGTTCGGGTCGCGCGTGTTGCCGCCCATCCTCCGCCGGCATCTCCGTGCGCGCGCGGGACTTCCTGCGGACGTCCGACTTCCCGCGGCACCGAGTCCGAGCAGCGTGGCGACGATCAACGGCACGAACACGGCACCGGTCGCCGCGCGCCTCCGAGTCCCCGCCGTCTCCCGATCCGCGCCGTTCGACGCCGCGATGACGAGGCTCCGCCGCGGCGACGTGGTCGGTGCCGTGCCCCTGCTGCAGCGCGTGCTCCGAACGCCGGGCGACGCTCCCGAGCGCCCCGCAGCGCTCCTCGCCCTCCTCATGATCCGTGAGCCGGTCACGCCGCGCGAGACGACGCTCGACGCGCTTGCGGCCCTCGAACGCGAGTGCGTCGCGCGACGATTGGATGCGCAAGCGCGTGTCGTTCGCGGTGCTGTGGCCGCGACATCCGCCCTTCCCTCTCTGGCCGTGGAAGGAGTCGTCGAGGAGTGCGAGACCCGTGGCGACGACGTGGCCGCTGCTCTCGTCGCGGGAATCGAATTCGTGATGCGCCTACGGCGGGGGCGCGCGACGTACGTGCAAGCGAACTCGCTCGCCGATCGACTCGAACGATTGGGCTTCACGGATGTCGCGGCGTGGGCGCGTGCGTCCGGGGCTCTGCTCGCCGCGGCATCCGGTGCGGCCGACGCGCGCGACCAGATCGTCCAAGCTCAGACCGCCTCGATCGCCACCGGCGTCGAGGGCGCCCGCGCGTTCATCGACGCCGCACGCGCACTCGTCGGGCCCGGCGCGCGTGCGCCCGCCCTCATCGCCTCGGCTCGGCGGTGCGCCCTGCAGACCGGGCTGCCGCGACTGTCCCCTTCTCTCTCCAGCGGGGACGTCGCGGTCATGCGAGCCGGGGCGCCCGGAATCGCCGCGTATGCCGAGCCGAGGCATCCGCACGTGACGGTCAGGTGCTTCGGTGGCTTCCACCTGTGCGCCGACGGCTCCGAGATCGAGCTCAGGGCCGTGCGACCCCAGGCGAGAGCACTGCTGCGAATGCTCGCCCTCAACGCGGGTTCGCCGCTGCACCGAGAGCTCATCGCCGACATCCTCTGGGGCGATCTCGGCATCGACTCCGCCGTGCACGCACTGCACGTGAGCGTGTCCAGCTTGCGCCGAGCGCTCCCCGCGGAGTTGATCGGCCCCGGAGCATCCATCGTCGAACGCGTCGGGGAGGCCTACCGTCTCGGCATCACCGAGCGGCACGACTGCGACCTGGCCGACTTCGACGATCAGCTCGCTCAGGCGGCCGCTTCCAAGCTCGGGCGGGATGCCGTCACCACCGCGAACGGCCTGCGCGGCGCCCTGGCCCTCTACGTCGGCGATGTGCTCCCCGAGGACGGCCCGGCCGAATGGGTGGCCGGGGCTCGTGAACGATACCGGGTGCGGGCAGCAGAGGCCGCCGCGTCGCTGGCGCACCTCGAGCTCCGCATCGGCGACGCGCACGCCGCGGTCGCCGCCGCGAGTCGCGCGGTCGAGATCGACCCGTGGCTCGACGAGTCGTGGCGCACACTCGTCATGGTGCACCGGAGCTCCGGCGACGTCGTCGCGGCACGGCGAGCGGAAGACGGCTACCGCCACATGCGCGTCGCCCTCGGCGTCGAGTAGCCGACCAGCGCCACCCCTGCCGTGTCGTCACGATCCGGCTTCCACCACCGAGACCGACAGGCGAGTCGGCAGGTACGCCGGTACGACGCCGGCGGCCACACGTTCGAAGCGGCGGGCGAGTGACTCCGGGTCGCCGCCCGGCACGGTGATGGTGATGGCGACCACGGCATCGCTCGAGCCGGGAAGCGGCCCGCCCGGGTCCGTCGACCACGAGGTGCCGCCGGACTCCTCGACCTCAACGGTGGCGGCGGGACCTGCCGCCAATTGCAGGGCATCGCGAATGCCTCCCGCCGTGCCGACGCGACGATGCAGCCGCGCGGCATCCGCAACGATGCGGCGGCGCTGCTCCTCGGTCCACTCCTCGTCGACGGCGACGTCGACCCATCCGGCGAGCCATTCGAGGAAATCGGCGGGGGCGTACTCGGGCCGCACGTACGCCTCGAGGTTGTCGAGCGTGGAGTAGACCGGGGCGATCAGGTCGTCGAAGGCGGGCAGCGCCTGATTCAGGAAGTCGTCCTCCTGCAGCACCGCGGGCAGACGGGTGATCAGCGGCACGGGGCTGGGCAGCTCGGGAACCAGGCCGCGCATGTCAGACTCCCGCCGCCACGCGCACACGGTGCTCGAAACTGAACACCAGGGCGTTGCCGCCGATCTCGATGCGTTGCGCGGGCTCACCGCGTTTGCCCGTCGCCGGATCGGCGGTGAAGAGCAGCACCTCGTCGACGAGTTCGGTGCCGGGCAGCGACTGCAGCACCGAGTAGACCTCGCCCGCGAGCACTGGGCGGCCGAACGGCCATCCCCCGCCCGACGAACCGCCCCTGATCGGATCGAAATACCGGTAGAGCGTCGCGAGAGCATCGGCGCGGAGCCGATCGACGGCCACCCTCGGATGTGCGACGAGCTTCGCGACGACCGTGACGCCTTGGTACTCGGGCCGTTCGATCACGAGCCGGGTGCCCGCCATCCGCCGCGGTTCGAGATCCGCGGCGATGGTGCCGAGGAGCTCATCGCCGGGAATCAGGTCGTCGAACTCGATCCGGCCGTCGGCCCCGACCGCCGCGGTCGGCACCAGGAGCAGGCGCACGCCGAGCGTGTCCGGCGCCGCGACGGCGTGGGTGCGGGCGACCCCCGGCGCGGCGCGCTTGGCGAGCTGCTCGTAGTCCTCGAGCGTCACGGCCCGATCGCGAGTGCGCAACGCGAGCGGTCCCCGCACCTTCGCCTCGTCGACGGTCTCGCCGTCGGTGCCGTCGTGCGCGGCCGAGCGGTTCTCCGCGCCGCGCACGAACGGCACGGTCGACCGCAGCACCGAGAGCGTGCCGGCCGCGACATTGCCGCCGCGGCCGCCGCCGACGCGATACCGGGGCACGCGCAGCGGCACGCCCTTGGGCGGCGTGGACCCGTAGACGCGGAACGAACCGTCGGGCTCTCGCACCGCCGGTGGGAACATCACGGTGGCCCGGGCTCGATCGACCATGATGCTGCGGCCGTCATCGCCGGAGCCGGCGAAGGAGTCGACCTCCGTCCACTCGTCCCACCCTTTGCCGGTACCGACCTCGACCACGAACGGTTCGCCGTCGTCGACCACGGGCCGCTCCTGGAGCACGAACGCCTGGCCGGGCACGCCCTCCGAGAGCCCCAGGATCTCGTCGTCGATCGTGTGCGCATGCATGGCCTGCACCACCCCGCCCACGGTTGCCGCCGACGCCTCGCGCACGAGCGGCGGCGACTTGTACCTCGGAACGGTCTGCTCGCGCTCGACGATGCGGCACCGGAGCCAACCGGCGCGTTCGTCTCCAATGACGGATGCCACGTGGTCGCGGGTCACGATGACGATGACGTCGCCCGGCTGGTTGAGCCCGCCGGTTCGGTCGGAGACCACGTCGCAGCGCGACCAGCCGGTGCCGTTCCACGACTCCCAGACGGTCGGCGGATCGAGGGGATCGACGCCGACGCCGCGCACCGCGCAGTCAAGGTGGATGCCGATCGCCAGCCCGGGTGCCGGCTCGTCGAGGCCGATGAGGAACTCGTCGCCGACCTTCGGCGGGTTCGCGAAGGCGTCGAGCGTCTCGGAGCCCAGCCGTGCGCCGCGCACCGTGACGGCCTTGCCCGACCGGTTCCCGATATGGGCGAGCTTTCTGGGCGGAATCGGGAGCTCGGAGGTGGTCTGGAACACGGTCGACTCGGTCTGCTCGGTGCGCGGCGTGCCGACCTCGGTGTGCTCGGGCACGATCACGACGTCTTCCCTCGGGGCGGCAAGCCAGAAGACGAGGTCGGAACGCGCCGCCGTCGGCGGGAAGAGGGTCGTGCCGATGAGCTCCAGGAAGGCGATGTACAGCTTGTCGGGCACGCGGTTCAGCCGGTAGAACAGCTCGTCGGTCATGAACGCGAACGTCTCGATGAGCGTCACACCCGGGTCGGAGACGTTGTGATCCGACCACTCGGGGCAGCGTGCGGCGACGAGTCGCTTGGCGTCGTCGACGAGGTCCTGGAATCGGCGGTCGTCGAGGTGCGGCGTGGGCAGGGTCATGGCAGTCGCTCCGAAGTTCGATCGGGGATGACAGAGGTTCGATCGGGAATGACAGTGCTTCGATCGGGGATGACATAGAACGGGAACACGAGGTTCCGGGGATCGTTCGAGCCGCGGATCGCGTAGCCGACGTCGATGAGCAGCACTCCCTCGTCGGCGTGGTCGAACGTCACCGTGACGCCGGTCACGTCGATGCGGGGTTCCCAGAAGATGAGGGCGGTGCGCACGGCGTCACCGATGGCGCCGGCCGTCGCGGCGTCCGCCGGCGCGAAGACGTAGTCGTGCACGGCGCATCCGAACTCCGGCCGCATCGGCCGCTCGCCGGGTGCCGTGGCGAGGATCAGCCGGATGCTCTCCTCGATCTCGTGCGCGTCGGACGAGAGCGCGATGCGCCCGCTCGCGTCGGCGTGCACGGGGAACGACCACCCTCGCCCGACGAATTCCTGCGACATCCTGTGACCTCCGGTCAGTTGATCTTGACGACGCTGCCCTTGACGACGGTCACGCCCGACGCCGAGAGCTCGGCCGTGCCCGACGCCTTCACCGCGACCGCCGCGCCAGAGAGGTCGAGCGATGCTGCGCCGTCGACCTTCACCTTCGGAGCCGAGATCGCGAGCTCCGATGACGCGTCGAGTGCGATCTTCCTGGCCGCGAGGGAGATGGCGCCCTGGCTCGCGGTCACCGTTGCATCGCCCTCGACGGTGACCGTCGCGTCGCGCTTGGCGACGACCGAGACGGACCCCTCGGACACGATCTGGATGCCCTTCTCGGAGGTCTGCATGAGGGTGACGTGCTGCGCACCTTCGTTCGTGGAGATGCGCAGCAGCTCCTCCCCCTGGCGTTCGACGAACTCGACGACCATCCCCGCGCGCGAGGTGAAACTGCGACGCACGACGCTGCCCGACTCGACGAACGACCCCCAGCCCCCCTGGGGCAGGTCCTTGCCGTTGTAGAGCCCTCCGAGCACGACCGGGCGATCGAATCGTGCCGACTCGAACGCGACGAGCACCTCGTCGCCGACCTCGGGCAGCACGACGGCACCTCGGTCGGCGCCGGCACCCGGCTGTGCGAGGCGGGCCCAGCCGCTCACGTAGTCGTCGGAGAGGGACGGGAACGTCAGCCGGACGCGGCCGTCCTCCCCGGCTGCGCCGGCCCCGGAGATCTCGCTCACGAGTGCACTGACGACCCCGGTCATCCCGAAGCCGGTCACGGCGCGCTCCGGCCGGGATCCGACCCCGAGCAGCGACCGATCCGAGGCGTCGCAGACGGTGAGCGTCGTCGTGTACCCCTGCTCGGAGCTGAACTCGTGCCTCGACTCGGTGACCGTGTAGCGGCCGTCGAACGGCGCACCGAATCCCCGCAGCCGCACGGCGATCCCCGAGCGGATGCGCGGATTGCCGAGGATCTGCGCCTCGACCTCGGCGAACCCGCCGGCGATGCGCGAGGCGATCGCCTCGGCGAGCTTGTCCTGCGGCTGCTGCGCGCCCGCGCCGGCGCCGCTGACGTAGCGGGGGCTCGAGAACACCTTCGCGACCTTCGCAGGATCGAGCGTCGGCAACTCCGTCGTCAGCGTCTTCGCTGGCGCGGTGGACACCACCTTCTCCTTCGCGGCGACATCCCACCCTCGCACCTCGACCTCGGAGACCTGCTCGGCGCTCGTGATCGTGGCGTGCAGGTACGTCGTGTTGCGGCCGTGCTCGACCACGATCGGGTCGTCGTTCGCCGATGCCGAGCCCGATTCCGCCGTCGACGCGTTCGTCGGCGGGCCGAACTGCAGTTGTCGGTCGACGACGGAGAACACGCACCCCGCGGCATCCGCCAGTCGCTTGAGGAACACCCAGTCGCTGACGTTGTCCTGCGTCGTGTGGGCCATGATCGTGGCCGGACCGGTGACGGTGCCGACCTTGACGCCGGCCCGCTGCGCGACCTTCGCCACGATGTCGGCGGTCGACATGTCGACGTAGGCGGCGACCCGACGGCCGCGGAAGAGGCGATGCGAGGTATCGAGGCCGCGCACCCGGGTGCGCAGCTCCCCGCCGACGTCTTCGCGGTCGAGAGCGGTGACCTCCGCGTCGAGCAGCTTCTGCGGTCCATCGCCGCCGTTCTGCGAGACGGCGAGGGTGACGGATGCCCCGATGGCGAACCCGCCCTGCTCGAGCACGATCCCGGCGGAGTCGACGAACTCGAGTTCGAACGAATCGGGGAGGTTCGCGGCATCCGTGACCCTGCTGCGCTCGAGCAGGCCTGTGACGGCGGGCGGCAGCGCCGTGCCCCCGACGGAGACGAGGAGCAGGCTCGTGTAGGTCTCAGTGGAGGCGGGCACGGGCGACCTCCTTCCGGGCGATCTCGCGGCCGTCGGCGCGGGAGAGTTCCTCGAGGGTGGGGATCAGCACGATGTGCCCCGGCCGCAGTCGCAACGGATCGTCGATGCCGTTGACCTCGGCGAGAGAGCGCCAGTGCGCCGGGTTGCCGTACTCGCGGTAGGCGATGCCCGCGAGCGAATCGCCTTCGCGGAGCGTGTGCGCGTGACGTGGCTGCAGGCCCCCCGACGTGGGGTTCTGCTTCTTCGGTTCGTTCGCGAGCTCCTCGAGGGCCACGGTGCAGACCGCCCGGAGCGGCTTGCCGTCGGGTGAGAAGAGCGTGTACTTCGCCGAGACGCTCTTGATGTAGCCGACGAATCCGGTGAGCACCCCCCACTTGAACTTCACCCACGGCGCCGACGGCGTGTCCCCGTCCTTCGAGGCGCTCGTCGGGGTGCACGCCTGGAAGAGCGCCTCGACGTTCTTCACGACGCTTCCGTCGCGCGAGCGCGTCTCGTCGAAGTACATCTCGACGCTCATCTTCTGGGGCTCCGGACCCTGGTAGGTCGCGGGTGGCGCCGACGCCGCCTTCTTCTGGTTCTTGCTCTCCCACTTCGCCGACTTCGCGATGGTCACCTCTTTCGGATTCAGCTGGAAGTCGATCGTGGCGAGGAGGGCGCCGACCTTGCCCGGCGTCTGGCCGGGCTCGTGCACGTCGATGGCGGCGTGCACGAGACTCTTCGTGTCGGAGGCGGTGGAGGTGACGGGCATCGCGGGTCCTCAGTATTTCGAGCCGGTGTTCACGAAGCCGTTGTGGGCGATCTCGAGGGTCTCCATGAGCACCTTCGGCTGGTCGGCGTTCAGCGACGGCCCCGTCCAGCGAACGGGGATGACGTCGTGGAGGTCGTAGGTCGCGACGGTCTGGCCATCGGCGGTCTTCGCTTCGATGTGGCCGGTGCCGCGCGAGAAGCCGGAGACGGCGGCGACGACCCAGTTCACGATCTTGTCGGCGGATTGCTTGCTCACCGGCCGGGTGAGCTTGATGTTCGGATACTTGAGCCGAGTCGGGAACTGCCAGATGAACCCGTTGTTGCCGCCCTCTTCACGCGACTCGAGCACGACCTCGACACCGAGCCCCTCGCAGCTCGCGAAGTCGCCGAGGTCCTCCTCGTCGAGATGCACGAGGTAGTGCACGCCGACGGCGATCTCGGTGTCGGTCAGCATCGTCATCCCCTTCGTTCAGATTCCGTCTCGTTCAGATTCCGTCGATGCGGATGCCGCGGCGCTCGCGGTCGAGCAGCAGTTCGGCCTTGATCCGGCGCACGAGCGGGCCGTACAACTTGCGCACGAGTTGCTCCACGTTCTCGGGACCGGACGCGGCGGCCGCCGCCGCCGCTGCCGTCGCGGGTGCCGCGGACGACAGCGCCTGGCCGGCCTGCGTCAGGGTGTCGGAGGTGGAACGAAGCGCGTCGGCCGCCTCCGGCACCGCATCGGCGGCGCGCGAACGGAGCTCGTCTGCCGAAGGGAGGTCGGGCACCGACGGGAGACCGGGCGCGCGGTCCGCCAGCGACGAGAGGCCAGGCGCCGATGGCACCGACGGCGCCAGGGACGAGAGATCCGGCGCCCGCGGCACCGACGTCGGGAGGCCGAAGGCGCGCTGCACGGGCGCGACGACCGGCTGCGCGGCAGGGCGGGGCGTCGTCGTGCCGTGCATCGCGGCGGACCTCGGCGTTGAGACCCGTGAGACGGATGCCGCGGCCGCGGTTACGGCCGCGGCCGCCCGGGAATCGTCGCTCGGCCATGCCTCGTTCGAGTCGTTCCACGTCCGCGCCGGTCCGTCGACGTGGAACGAACCGTCGGTGGTCGCTGGTGTGCTCGTCGGTCGCGCGGGAGCGGCGGAGCGCTGCACGGGGATCGAGCCGCGCAGGGTCGAGGATGCGGGGGCAGACGCCGCGGCGCGGTTGGAGGCGGGGGTGGAGGGGGTGGGGGCAGGGCCGGAGTTGGAGGCACGGCCGGGGTTGGAGGCAAGTCCGGGGGTGGGGGCAGGGCCGGAGTTGGAGGCAGTGCCGTGGGCGACGAAGGGCGCATCCGGAGCGATCACCCGTGCGGCGACGACCCGGCTGTTCTGGCGCGGCACGGCCGCGGGTCCGAGGCCGGGAGTCGTGATCGCCGGCACGATCGTCCGTGCGGCGAACAGGGGAACTGAGCGCAGCGGGAACGCGGGCGCCGTCACGCCGGGAGCGTCATCCGCGCTGGGAGCGGCAACCGTGTCGGAACCGGCTTGGGCCACGGGCACCGATGCGTCGTCGGCGGGGACGGCTTCAGGCAGGGTCATGTCGACGGATGACGAAGGGATCCCGGACACATCGCGTTGGATGGCGGGAAACGCCGCCCCGCGAGTGTCCTCCGAGTGCACCGATACGCGACCCGGAGGATGCCTTCGGGCGATGCTCGCTGCATCCTCAGCGGAGGAGCGCTGCGCAACCGGAGCATCCGTGGCAGCCGGTTGAGACGTCTCGGACCGTGCGTGAGATCGGTCGGGCGGTTCAGTCGAGGACTGCGCGCCACGATCCGACTCGCGCTGCACCGGTGCGGACGTGAGCGGCGCGCCCAAGCCGACCGGTCGCCGGGTCGAGGCGGGCGGGGGCGATGCATCGAAGGTCGTGGCGGGGCTCCGCGCGAGCCCAGCGTTCAGGGCTGTGCGCTGCAACGTCGGTTGGACACGCGGCGGCGCCGAGGAGGCCGCCTCAGCGGCCGTCGTTCGCGGTGCGGGTCCAGGAGCAGAGCTCGGAAGCGGCTCCGCCCCCCGAGTTGCCCGACTATCGCCGAAGTCGGGAAACTCGATGGGACTCCCAGGCGCGGACTCCACAGAAGGCGGCTCGATCCCTCGAGTTGCCCGACTTCGGCGATAGTCGGGTGAGCCGACGAGGGTCTCGGGCGCGAATGGTTCCGCCTGCGCCTGCGTCGGCGTCTGTGGCTGCACCTGCGTCTGTGGCTGCACCTGCGCCGGTACCTCGGACGAGTCCTGCTCCGGTGTTTCCGCTGCGCTCGATGCTTGCAGCGCCGCGGCGCCCGGGCCCCCGGCAACGACGTCGTCCGCCTCCGCCGGTTGCACGAGCGGCAGCCCCTCGTCGGCATCCAGGCGTTGAACGGGCAGCTCGGGCCCCGCGGCATCCGTCACCGCATGCACCTGACGCGCGGATGGCGCCGACGCTCGACCAGGCGGCTGCTGCGGCCGCTGCCGGAGACTCAGCTCCGACGCGGCCGCGCGCTGCACGGGCGCTCCGAGCGCCCCGCCGTCGAGGCCGAACATGCCCGCCGGAGCCCGGTCGTCGACGAGGTGGCCCATCGTGCCGAGCGACGCCGGCACGACCCGCGTCGGCAGCGACGCGACGAACGCCGGCCGCAAGATGGCCGGAGCGGCATCCGAGACCTGACGTTGCAGCGGCGGCAGGAACGCCCAGCCCGCTGGCGGCACGGAGCGATCAGCGATCGACGGCGCGACGACGCGAGGCGCGGCATCCGTCGTCCGCTCCTCGGATCGCTGCCACGGCCATCGCACGCCTCAACCGCCTTCGCGGAGCCGCGTGTTGATCGCCGCGATCTCGTGCACGTAACGCAGACGCGCCGCGTGCTCCATGTCGAGGATGTCGTCGAGCGACCAGTGGAAGTGATAGGCGACGTACGCGACCTCCTCATGAATGCGGTCGGACGAGTACGTCATGATTCCCCCAGGCGTCCGCCTGCGAGATCGGCGGTGAACCGGTGCGAGCACTCCGGGCACGTCACCGCGATTCGGGTGTGACCCTCGGCGTTGATGCGACGGTAGAAGTCCTGCAGAAACGCGACGTCGGACGCGAACATGTTCTCGATGATCGAGCCGTCGACCGTGCCGAGCGTTCCGAGCGATGTGATCACCCGGCCGAGCAGCACGACCGTCGTGAAGGCGGGGTTCTCCTGCACGCGTGCGTCGTAGAGCGGCAGCAGCTCGTCACGGGCCGTCGCCAGCCGCATGACACCTCGACGATGCACGGTGCCGTCGGCGGTGACGTAGCCGCGCGGAAGCTCGAACGCGAACTCGGTGCGCATGGCCCCCTCGTCGAAGGCGGTCGGCCCCGAGCCCGCACCGGCCCCATCGGATGCCGCATCCGCACCGGGTGCGGCCGACGCGGCCGACGCGCTCGCTCTCGTGGAGAGCACGCGCTGCATCAGGTCACCTCGGACTCGTCGAAGCAGACCGTGAACTTCTCGGTCGCCTGCTCGGTCGCGCCCGCCTTCAGCGAGTTGACCTCGACGACGCGCACCCAGCAGTTGCGGAACTCGTACTTCTTGAGCGAGCTGCCCTCGTAGTCGAGCAACTCGACCGACGCATTCTTGCGCGCCCCGGCCACGTCGCCCTTCATGACGACCTTGAGCCAGTCGGAGATCGTCTTGGATTCGGTGAGGCCCCGCGTCACGGTGAACTCACCCGTCTTCGCCCGGCCGATGAGCTGCCGCGCGACGTATTTTCCGTCGGCGAGCTGCTGTTTCAGTTCGATCTTGTCGACCTCGTTCTTCAGGCCCGAGACCTCGGTCACCTTCGGAATCTCGATTCCGTCGATCGTGACCTTGAAGGCGTAGGCAGGTGAGGAATCGAAGGCATCTGCGAGTGCCATGTCATGCTCCTAGTGGTTGGTGGTCGGTCGTGGTCGGTAGTCGGTGGTCGGTCGTGGTCGGTCATTCGGTGACGAGGCTCGTGCCGCCCGAGAACTGCGAGAGCTGGAACACCACGAACTCGGCGGGCTTCACGGGTGCAACGCCGATCTGGCAGATGACCTGGCCCGCGTCGATGACGTCGGCCGGATTGGTCTCGTCGTCGCACTTCACGTAGAAGGCCTCGTCTGCGCTGCGCCCGAAGAGCGCGCCCTTGCGCCATTCGCCGATGAGGAAGCTCGAGATCGAACGGCTGAGCTTGCCCCACAGGGCCGGGTCGTTCGGCTCGAAGACCGCGAACTGGGTCGCGTTCAGGATCGACTTCTCGAGGTAGTTGAAGAGCCGGCGGATGTTGATGTACCGCCACGCCGGATCGCTCGAGAGGGTGCGTGCACCCCAGACGCGCACGCCGCGCCCCGGGAAGCTGCGGATGGCGTTCACGCCGATCGGGTTGAGGGTCTCCTGCTCGGCGCGGGTCAGCTGCGTCTGCAGTTCGACGGCGCCGCGGATCACCTCGTTGGCCGGCGCCTTGTGCACCCCGCGCTCGTTGTCGTTGCGCGCCCACACGCCGGCGATGTGTCCCGACGGCGGGATGAACCGGTTGGTTCCCGACACCGGGTCGAGCACCTTGATCCACGGGTAGTAGAGCGCCGCGAACTTCGAATCGTAACCCGCGTCCAGGCGCCGCCACTTCGCCGCGTCCTGCGCGGACAGCTGCGGCGGCGGGTCGAGCACCGCCATGCGGTCGCCCATGAGCTCGCAATGCGCGATGACGGCCAGCTGCACGGCCTTCACCGTCTCGATATCGACAGCGCCCTGCTCGTATGCGGCCATGAGGTCGGGCACCGCGACCATCGTGACCTCCTCGACCGCTTCGAGGCCGCTGAAGCCCGTGCGGTCGGCGGAGTCGCCGATGTAGTTCGCCGCGCCGATGTCGTCGAGCACGATGGGCTGCTCTTCGGGTTCGGGCACGACGAGGTCGAACGTGCCGGTCCGAGGCTTCAGACCAGCGGATGCCGGGTCGACCTCTTCGACCGTGACGAGCTTCGATTCGGCGAGTTTCGTCACGACGTATTCGGGGCTGCTGGGCTTGGCCGAGACATTCTCGTAGACCTCCGGTGAGCGACCCTCGGCGGTCACGGTGACTCTGAACGATCCTTCCTCGGGCGCCTCCCCCTCGGGGTCGGCGATCTCGACCTTGACCGGCTTCGCATTCGGCGAGGCGTTCTTCGCCGTGAACGCGTAGTTGCCGATCTGGGCGGTCTGCGGACCGGCAGCGAGCTGCTTGGGCTCGCGCTTGCCGCTGCTCTTCCCGCTGACCGGTGCCGTGCCGATGCGCACGACATAGCAGTTGCCGCCGCCGTTCAGGAAATAGCCGTAGACCGCGTAGGCCAGGTAGGCGCCCTCGTACAGGCCACCGAACGTGTCGACGAACTGAGTCCAGTTCGACACGAGGGTCGGCGAGTTCTCAGGCCCCTTCGGCGCGATGCCGATGAATGCGGCGACCGCGGTGCCGACGCCCTCGATCGGCCGCGTCCCCGCGTCGATCTCCTGCACGTACACACCGGGTGAAAGGTAGGTGGGCATCCCGAACTCCTTCGCTGGATTGCGTCTCTCCAGCGTCGGCGAGCCGATGGCCCGCGGCGCAGTCTTTCGGTGCGTGCGCGTGGGTAGCGGTGGCTGCGCGATCGGGCACTGCCCAGGCGAGCGAGTGCACGCCCCCTGCTCAGCCGGCCGCTTCCTCCTCGTCGGAGTCCTCTTCGCGCTGCACGAACGTGCCCTGCACGAACGTGCCCGGCACCGCCTCTTCCTCCTCGTCGGGCGCCTCCTGCCGCTGCACCGGCGCGGGCGCGCTCATGGCACGGGCCGCGTTGTCGGCGGCAGCGCGCTCGAAGCGGTCATCGGGGTCGCTGACGCTCACCCCGCCGCCGGTCGGTGTTCCCGCGACCGGACCGGAGCGCTGCTGCACGACATGGGTCAGCTCGTGCGCGAGCGTCGTGCGCCCGGCCTGCGACGAGGGATCATACGCATCCCGCTGGAAGACGACGTGGTTGCCCGTGGTGTAGGCGTGCGCACCGACCGACTGCGCCGAGGCGTGGGCCGGTGCATCCGTGTGCACGCGAACGTCGCCGAAATCATGGCCGAGTCGGGACTCCATGTCCGTGCGCACCCCCGGTGCGAGCGACGACCCACCCGAGGTGATCACGTCGTGCACGGGCGAATGCTGCTCCTCGACGAGTTCGCTGACGGCGCCGTTCCCGGCCTCGCGCTGCAATCGAAGCATGGCTGCGCTGCTCAGCACCTCGGGCCGTCGCTCGGCGAGCCCGGGCATCGCCGCGCCCGGCTCTCGCGCGGCCTCCGGCGTACGCCGTCCGGCCTCGACATCGATGCCGTCCATCTCATGTGCGTGCATGGTGCACCTCCATGATCGACCGCTTCCATTCCACCGCGCCCGCGGCACGGTCGTGGGGGATCTGCCCGTTCGGGCAGCCACTCCTGCACATGCGGGTAATCGGAGTCATCGCCCCACGACCTCCGGCCAATACGCGCCGAACTCGCTCTCGACCACGAGCCGGCCGAGCTTGCGGTACTCGCGGTGCACCGCGATCACGCAATGCTTCATGAGCACGGTGCCGCGGTCGGCGGCGGCCAGATACGCGGCGGTCACGGCAGCAGAGCGGATGCCGCCGCCCGCGAGCTCGAACGACCGCCCGAGGAACACCAGGTCGATGTCGTCGGCCCGCCGCAGGTGGTGGCCGAGGCTGCGATCCCAGAGGCGCGTGCGCTGCGAGGCATCCGGCATCGGAAAATCGACGATCACGTCGAGTCGGCGGGTGAACGCCTCGTCGATGTTGGCGCGCAGGTTCGTGGCGAGCACTGCGAGGCCGTCGAAGGTCTCCATGCGCTGCAACAGGTAGGCGCTCTCGACGTTCGCGTAGCGGTCGTGCGAGTCCTTCACGTCGCTGCGCTTGCCGAATACGGCGTCGGCCTCGTCGAAGAGCAGCACCGCGTTCGTGCCGGCGGCCGCCCGGAAGATGCGCTCGAGGTTCTTCTCCGTCTCACCGATGTACTTGTCGACGACGGTCGAAAGGTCGACGACGTACAGGTCCAGCCCCAGGCCCCCCGCCACGACCTCGGCCGACATCGTCTTGCCGGTGCCCGAGTCGCCCGCGAACAGGGCGACGACGCCGTGCCCGCGGCCGCCGCCTGGTCGCATGCCCCAGTCGCCGAGCACCTGCTCGCGGTGCCGCGCCCGGAGCTCGATCTCCTGCAGCGCGTTCAACGGCCCGTTGGGCAGCACGAGGTCATCCCACCCCACGCACGGCGCCACCCGGCGGGCGAGCCGGTCGAGTGCCGAAGCATTCTCGGCACGCGCGCCCGCCGCCAGGTGCTCGGCGGTGATCACGCCGCTCGGCGTGAGCGTCGCCTGCGTGCGCGCGGTGACGGCCGCGCGCTGCACCTGCTCCGGCCCCAACCTGAACGGGCCGGTCGCCTCGGCGACGTCGAGCCCGTCGGCTGCGGGCCCGAGCGACGTGCGCCACAGCTGCGAACGCTCCTCGGTCGTGGTCGGTTCGACGTCGGCCATCGCCGGCAGTTCGCGACACCAAGCCGGGTCCCAGGTCGAGTCGCCGATGAAGACGGTCGGCTGCGGCGAGTCGGCGAGGGCTTCGACGAGGGCCGCCGAGATGTCAGCGGTCACCGGCGCCGCGATCAGGCCGACGTCGCGCAGGCGGGCCTCCCGGGTCGCGAGTCGGGCGAGCGCGAGCGCGTCGCGGTCGCCGCCCAGTCGCGCGAGGTCGAGTTGCACGACGCCGAGCCCCCGCGAACGGATGCCGCGAACCGCTACCGCCTCACCCGAGCCGGTCGCCGACTCTCGCAGGTAGACGAGCCGGATGCCGGCGGCGAGCGCCTGCGTCACACGACTCGAGTCGCCCCAGTCGACGGACGACGGCTCGCGCAGCACCCCCTCCAGCGAGCGATCGGCGGTGTCGTCACCCAACAGGTGCCCGACGATGCGGTCGGGCACGCGTACGGCACGCCCGGGCAGCGGGCGGTCCTCGTCCTCGACGATGACGAGCCCGCCCGACACGAGCGGCCCCGAGATGAGCCGTGCCCGGTCCTCCGCCGACGTCAACGGCACCCCGCAGAGCTCGAGGGCCACGCCGACCGATGGGCGGCGTCGGCCCACATCGTCGTTGAGGTATCCGAAGAACCGCTCGAACCGTTGGTCGAGGTCGGCCGCGAGGGCGATCACGAGCAGGTCCACGTCGATCTGGCTGAGTCCGAAGGCCTGCGCCAGGCGGCGCAGGCGAAGCGGATGCCCCGCCGCCTCGGCCATGTCGGCGTTCTGTTCCGTCGCAGCAAGGCGAGCCGAGGCATCCGACCACGCCGGAATGCCGGGAACACCGGCCAGCAACCGGTCGATCATCTCGTCGCTGAGGTAGAGCCCCCTGAACGGGTCGTCGGGTTGCGGATCGACCGCACGCCGAGCCGCCACGAGCCGGCGGATGCGATCCTCGATCGCTCCGATCCGCCCCAGCAGGTGGGCGATGCTGGGGTCGCCGATCATCTCAGCCCTCCGACGATTCACCGCCGGGCATCGGCGGCAGATCGGATGCCCGGTGCGCGGCGCTCTCGTCGATGCCGAAGCCCGGCGCGCTGAACTGCGCCTCCACACCCGCAGTGACGGGCGGCCCGGCGGGGTATTGCAGGCCCCTCGCGACCGGAGCGGTGATCACCAGATCGAGCGACGGTTTCAACTCGCCGCCGAGCGACGACCAGACATCGGCGAACGCCCGGTCCTCCGGCGGCGGCTGCGCGACGCTCAGCGAACAGGGCAGCCCGGTCTCGGCGAGCGTCGTCAGCACGTAGGTGTCGGGTATCGCGTCGAACCGCAGGAAGCACCGCAGCAAGGCATCGAGCAATCGATGCTCGTCGTCGGGTCGTTGCGTCCACGCGGTCACGAGATAGGAGAGTTTGAAGTAGCGCGGTGCCGGCGTGCGATGCGTGACGAGACCGCGTTCGTCGCGCTGCTCCGTGAAGCCGTATTCGCGTCGCTTCGTGTCCTCCCTGATGTCGTAGAGGAAGAGGTCGACGGTCGGCGCATTGCGTCTGGCCGCCCAGTCCTTCGTCGGAGCATCGAGCGCGATGTCGATGTCGGCGGCGATGCCGTCGGACGCCTTGACGAGGGCGCGGATGGCGTCGTCGATCTCACCGATCATGCGTTCAGTGTGGGATGCCGCGGGGGCGCCGCACCCCGTGCTCCGGGCACCCGTGGGGGCAGCCGTGGGTTCCTCCTCGGGCATGCCGGCGACGGCATCCGGCCGGAGGAGCCCTTCCGGCCGGAGGAGCCCTTCGCGTCAGATGAGGCCTTCGCGCATCGCGTACGCCACGGCGTGCGAGCGGTTCCGAAGTTGCAGGCGCGTGGTCACGTCGTGGAGCACGTTCTTCACGGTGCGCTCGGAGTACGAGAGCCTGGTCGCGATCTGCGCGGTATCCCAGCCCTCGGCGACGAGCTTCAGCACCTCGATCTCACGCGAGGCGAGCCCGGTGAAGGTGATCCCCCGCGGATCGAGCACGGTGCGCTGCAGACGGCCGACCTGGTCGAGCAGGCGTCCGAGCAGGTCGGGCGGAACGGTGCCCTCGCCGGCCGCGGCCGAGGAGATGACCGAGATCAGTCGCTCCGTCGTGGCATCCGATCGCCTGACGAGGCCGACCACGCCGCTCTCGACGGCACGAACGAGATCCTGATCGTCGAGGTGCGAGGCGATCAGGATGACGCGGGCCTCGCCGTTGCGGCGCACGAAGCGAAGGGTGTTCAGCGCCTCGTCGTCGACCGTGTCGACGACGACGAGCACGACGTCGGGCGGCTCGTCTTCGGCCGGGCCGACGACGCGCACTTCGGGGCGCGGTCGCAGGGCGCTCGAGACACCGGCTTCGGAGATGGGGTCGCGCGCGTACACGCGCACGGTCGTTCGAGTCATGAGATCCTCCAGATTCGAGGCGGAGTGATCGGCTCCGCCGAAGGGGAACGAAGCGAGTCTGTCTGGGCACGCTCTTCGCGCACTCAACGCACTCTCAACGGGCAACATCGCTGCGCGCGCGCACGCTCGTCCGGGCTCGAGTCGCCGCATCGAGCGGAGCTACCGTGAAGTCATGCCCACTGGTCCTGCCCTCCGCGTCGGCGACGTCGCCCTGTGCGCGCTCGTCGATGGGGTCACCCCGCATGTGGGCGGGCCGATCACGCCGGCAGCGGGCGCACTCAATGTCATGATCGGCGGGATGCCGGCCGCCGTCGCGAACCTCGTACCCGGTGGCATCGCCTGCGCGTCGCCCGCACCGAACGGCATCGCCCAGGGCAGCCTGACCGTGCTGATCGGCGCCTTTCCCGCCGCTCGCGTCGGCGACCTCACGATGCACGGGATCCCGATCGCGCCGGGACCCGGCGCCGTGAACGTCATCATCGGGGGGTGACGTGGCCCAAAGGGCAGCAGATCTGCCCCGATGGCGGGTCGGAGGGCCGACGCGAGCTCCGGTGCCTCGCCGTAGCGTCGGAGAATGGCCACGGTCGCCGACATCGAGCCCGCGTCGCTCGCCGTCACCCCCGGACAGGCGGGGGCCTTCACGCTGACCGTTCGGAACGACGGCGATGAGGTCGAGGCCTACCATCTGTCGGTGGTCGACGACGCAGCCGACTTCGTCGAGATCGAACCCGACACCCTGCTCGTGCACCCCGGTGAGACCGGTACCGCCACGGCGACGATCACCCTCCCGTACTCCGGCCGGTGGTCGGTCGGGGATCTGGTCGTGCGGCTCCACATCGTTCCCGCGGTGCGGCCCGACGAGTTCGTGGTCGTCGAGGCCCTCGCCACGATCCAGTCGTTCACCGACGTGGCCGCCGTGCTCTCGCCGCCAGTGCTCCAGGGCCGGCGAAGCGCCGACGCGGAGATCGCGATCGCCAACGCCGGCAACTCGCACACCGATGCAGACGTCGCCGTCTCCGCTGGTGAACTCGTCGTGTCGATCGATCACGCGCGGGTGGCTCTGCCTGCCAACAGCACGGAGAGCGTGGACCTCGATGTTCGCGCCAAGGGCCTGCTGTGGCGAGGTGAGGCCGCGCAGCATCCGTTCGTCGTGACGGTCACCCCGCAAGGCGAACAGTCGATCTCGCTGAACGCGACCTTCACGCAGCTTCCCCTCCTTCAGGGATGGACGTTCACGGCCGCGATCGGCCTCGCCGCGGCTGCGGCGCTCGTGCTGGTCGTGTGGCTCGGCGCGATCACGTGGAATGGCTTGACCGGCAATCCCACCGAGGCTGCGTCTCAGTCCGCCACGGAGACGCCGACACCCGAGCCCGTGAATGTCGTCGCCATGGACGTCGCATTCGAGAACGAGACCGTGAAATCCGGTGACCCGGTGATCGCCGTACTGGCCCCGGAGGTCGAAGGCGCACCCGATGGCGCCCGGCTCGCCGTGGAAGTCGAGTGGCCGGAAGGCCTCACCGTCAGTGATGACGACTGCACGGGATGGGTCGCACCCGACGGCCGCGAGGCCGACCCTGCGCTGCAAGGCCGGCCGCAGTCGGGCGACGAGTGCCTGATCGATCCCGCGAGCAGGGGCGGCGACGCGGAGCTGACCTTCGCGACCCAGCCGTCGGGAGTCACCGGGGAGGTGAGCGCCGAAGCGACGCGCATCGTCGCGATCGAGGACGGCGAGGCGACGACCCTCGAAACCGGCGCCGGATCGGACTTCGGCGAGGCGGTCGCGATTCCCATCGCGCTCGAGCCCTACCCGTTCTGGTTGGAAGTCGTCGACGCCGAGTTCACCGAAGGGGGGCCGGATGCCGCGGTCGTCATCCACCGGACCCTGCTCGGCGACGGAACCGACGAGCCGGCCACGATCACGTTCCAGGTGGTCGCACCGGCCTTCGTCGAGGGCATCGACGACACTCAGGGATGCAACATCCAGCTCGACCGCGAAGCATCGACCTGTACCGTCTTGATCGACGGTTCCAACGACCCCGAGAACGTCACCCGGCCGATCGATGTGTGGTTCGAACCGAACGACGCCCGCGGCGTCGGAGCGGTGAACGTGCACGGCGTCGCGCTCACGATCGGGGACCGAGACGTACCGCCGACCGAGATCGACCAGTGGATCCGCGACGCCGATGGCCTGCTCGTCAGCGAGAGCCTCTTCGGGGTAGACGTCAGGTTGGATTCGGATGACGACGCAGCACAGGGCGAGCGCGTCACCGCGACGATCGACGTCAGCGCCTCGGACCTTCCGGCGGACGTCGAGTCCTATCACGGCGGCTCCTGGACGCTCGGACTGGAACTCACGTGGCCCTCGGGGCTCGTGCTCGACGGGCAGCCGGCCGGGTGCACCACGTTCGTGGGTCGCCTCTGCACCCTGCCCGGCCCCGACCCGGGCGAGAAGGCGACGGTCACGCTGTCGTTCACCGTCGACGACCCCTTCGACGGCGGGGAGATCGGGGCGAAGGGCGCCACCCTCACCTACGATCCGACGACCAGCGCCGACCGCAGCGATGGCCGTGAACAACCGGCGATCAGCGTCCCGCCGCACTGGATCGGCAGCGACGCCGAGACGTTCCCACTGTGAGCAGTGAGCGGTCAGCGGCGAGCGCGAGCTACCGGGCGGCACCGGTGGTGTGCGGCCGGGGCGCCCACGCCGGACGTTCGACTCCCGCGAGCGACCAGACCGCGAAGGCCGGGCCGTCGGTCGAGAGACCGACCCGACGGTCGGATGCCTCGAGCAGCACGTCGCCGTACCGGCGCGCCGCGGCATCCGCTCCGCCGAGCGCCGCCGCATCGAACTCGAGTGTCGCCGCCGCGCGCGCCGCGAACACGAGCACGCACTCCTCGGCCGACTCGCGCACGAACGCGACCGCGTCATCGCCGACGGCGAGCCACCGAATGCCGCCGCTCGCGAGCACCGGATGCTCACGCCGAAGGCGCAGCAGCGTGCGATACGTCTCGAGCACGGGAGCGACCTCGGGCGAGGCTTCGCTCCCCCACGGCATCGGCGTGCGCGAGGCCTCGCCGTCTTCACCCGTGAGGCCGAACTCGTCGCCGGCCCAGACGACCGGGATGCCGGGCAATGTGACGGCGAGCCCGAAGGCGGCAGGCGCCGTGCCGGGCCGCGCGCTCGTCGCGAAGCGCGGGGTGTCGTGGGTGTCGAGCGCGTTCATCGTCGCGAGCCGGGTGCGCCAGGGAAACCCGGCTGCGAAGCGCGTGTGCGCAGCGTGGAAGTCGCCGCCGGTGAACGTCGGCACCCGGTCGAGGGCGAACCCGATGCCGCCGGCGCCGTGGCTGCCCGGCTCGAGCAGCCAGCTCCAGAGCGGGCGGGTGAACGGCGTGTAGGTCATCGCGCCATGCCACGCGTCGCCCTGGAAGTCGCTTGCGGCGTCGTTCGTCGACTCGCCCAACAGGATGGTGTCGGGGTTCACGTCGAGCATGGTGCGGTGGATCGTCTGCCGCACCTCGGCGTTCAGGTCGGCGGCCCCGAGACGCCCGGTCATGTTGGCGACGTCGATGCGCCAGCCGTCGAGGTTGAACGGTGGCGCGAGGAAGCGCGCGACGACCGAGTCGCGGCCCTCGATGAAACGGCGACGCAGCTCGGTCGAGCTCCAGTCGAACTTCGGCAGGCTCGGCACGCCGAGCCACGACTCGTAGCTCGATTCGTGCCCGGAGCCGGTCGAGGGGTGGAAGAAATAGAAGCCGCGCTCGGGCGAGGCCGGATCGGCCTGCGCCGCACGGAACCACTCGTGCGCGTCACCCGAGTGATTCGACGTGAGGTCGCCGATGACTCGGATGCCACGGGCGTGCGCCGCCTCGACGAGCCGCACGAGTGCCTCGTCGCCGCCGAGCAGCGGGTCGACGAGGTCGAACGTCGTCGCGTCGTAACGGTGATTCGATCGCGCCGGGAACACCGGCGTCAGGTACAGCAGGTCGACGCCGAGCGACGCGAGGTGGTCGAGCTTCTCGCGCACTCCGTCGAGGTCGCCCCCGAAGAGCTGCTTCGAGCGCCCCGGATACACCGGGTCGAGGGGCTCGTTCCACGCCGCGGGGATCGCCCACTCGGGCAGCGCACCCTGCTCTCTGAGCTCGTCGAAGGGCGCCGCGCCGGATTTCGCGAACCGATCGGGGAACACCTGGTACATGACGCTCGACGCCGCCCACTCTGGCGCCGGCTCGTGCGAGACGAGCTTGAAGTCGTCGTCATCGCGCGTCTCGATCGACGACAGGCCGAGCTGGTTCAGCCAGTGCTGGCGGCCGTCTTCACCGACCAGCAGCCACCGGTAGCCGTGCACGGGGTTCTCGACCTCGACGGCGGCCTCCCACCACTGCCAGCCGTCGATCGTCGCGACCACGGATGCCTCGTCGAACCGCGGCTCGTGGTTCGGGTTCGACCTCGTGCCCGCCCACGAGAGCGGCCCGAACGACTCGGGCACCCGCAGGCGCACGAGCACCGTCTCGCCGAGCGCGGGACTCGCATTCGACACGTGCAGCGGGGATCCGTCGTGGTGCGGCTTCAGCATTCCTTCACCCTTCCATGGCCCACCCACAGCCCCATCACCCACCCACAACCCCATCACCCACCCACCGCCCCTGCAGGCACCCACCACCCATGCAGCAATTCAGGACGGGAGCGGCGTGTCGCGAGCAGCGTGGTCGATACAGTGGCGCGACACGCCTCCGCACCTGAATTGCTGCGGGGGGGGGGAGGGGGGAGAGGGGGACGCGCCGCACGCAACGAGCAGGCCGCGCCACGCGGCATCCGCTCGCCTATTTGACGGCGCCGGCGGTGAGGCCGCCGACGATGTACTTCTGCAGGAACAGGAACAGCGCCACGACCGGCAGTGCCGCGATCACCGCGCCGGCCGAGAACGCGCTCCAGTCCGCATAGCGCGGGTTGGAGACGAGCTTCGTGAGGCCGACGGCGAGCGTCTGCTTGTCGGTGTCGATGAGCAGTACGGATGCCACGACGAACTCGTTCACCGAAGCGATGAACGAGAGCAGCGCCACGACCGAGAGGATCGGGGCGACGAGCCGCAGGATGATCGTGAAGAAGATGCGCGCGTGGCTCGCGCCGTCGATCTTCGCGGCCTCGTCGATCGACGCCGGCACCGTGTTGAAGAAGCCGTACATGAGGTACGTGTTCACGCCGAGCGCGCCGCCGAGGTACACCATGATGAGGCCGACGTGCGTGTTCAGGCCGATCGCCGGGAACCAGTCGCCGATCGCACTCATCAGCAGGAAGATCGCGACGACGGCGAGCAACTGCGGGAACATCTGCACGACGACGATCGAGATGAGGCCGAAACGGCGACCCTTGAAGCGCATGCGCGAGAAGGAATACGCGGCGAGCGCCCCGAGGAACACCGTCAGCACCGCCGTGATGCCCGCGATCATGAGCGTGTTGCCGAACCAGGTCAGGAACGGCACCTGCGGGTTGGTGAGGATGCGAACGTAGCTGTCGAGGCCGATCTTCGAGAAGAGCGCGTTCGACCCCGTGAGCGTGCCCTGCGGGTTCAGCGACGATGAGATCACGAACACGATCGGGAACAGCGAGAAGATCACCATCACGACGCCGACGATGTGGCGCCAGCCCGTCGCGCCGAACCAGCGACGGAAGTTGAACGGCTTGCGAGGCAGGCTCGGGCGGCCACCGCCGCCGCGTGGCACGACGACGCTCGCGCGCGTCGAGGCATCCGCGAACTCGTCGATCTCGCCGGCGATGAGACCGGTCTGGGTTCCGGGAACGGGCTGCTGGGCGGCCATCAGTTCAGCTCCTCGAGCGACTTGGTGCGACGGAACGCGATGACCGCGATCAGGGCCACGATGATGAAGATGATGATCGAGTAGGCGCTCGCCAGACCGTAGTCGCGAGTCTGCCCGGTGAACGCCACCTTGTAGACCATCGAGATGAGGATGTCGGTGAAGCCGACGGGTATCGGCGCATTCGAGTCGCGCGGCCCGCCGTCGGTGAGCATGTAGATCACGTTGAAGTTGTTGAAGTTGAACGCGAACGACGCGATCAGGAGCGGAGCGACCGAGACGAGCAGCAACGGCAGCTTGATGAGGCGGAACACCGCCCACGGTTTCGCGCCGTCGACGGTCGCGGCCTCCTGCAGCTCCTCGGGGATCGACTGCAGCGCACCGGTGCACACGAGGAACATGTACGGGAAGCCGAGCCAGAGATTCACGAGGAGCACCGAGAACTTGGCGAGCACCGGGTCGGTCAACCACGGTATGGATGCCCCGCCGAACAGCACCTGGTTGATGAAGCCGAAGCTCTCGTTCATCATGCCGGCCCAGATCAGCGCCGACAGGAACGACGGGATCGCGTACGGAAGGATCATGAGCACTCGGTAGTACTTGCGCCCCTTCATCCGCATGTCGTTGAACACGATCGCGAGGAAGAGGCCCAGGAAGAACGTCGACGCGACGGAGATGAGCGCGAACGCGAAGGTCCAGAGCGTCACGTAGACGAGCGGACCCGCAAGGCGCTCGTCGGTCACGGCGCGCACGAAGTTGTCGAAGCCGACGACGATCTGCCAGCCGGGCAGCAACTGCTCGCCGTCGTCGGAGGTGAACGCGCCCGTACCGACGTCGGAGTACACGGTGCCGGTCTCGAGGTTCGTCATCGTGCCGGCGGCCTCGTCGTACTCGAGGTTCGAGAGGTAGAGGTAGGCGCTCGAGCCGTCGGGCGTGCGCAGCGCTCCGTCGTTCGGGTCGTCGGAGAACGGCACGGCGAGGGCGGTGATCTCGTCGGTGCGGGCGATCACGTCGGCGAACTGCAGGGTCGTCCATCCGTCGACTGCGACGGCCTTGCCGCCCTCGACGTCGGCGTCGACCGGGGCGAGGGGCTGGTCGTTCGTGCCGACGAGCGCTTCGCCGTCGGGATCCGTCACGAGCAGGCCGAGCGTTCCGCCCTGATCGACGACGGTGACGGGGTAGGTCGGCGAGTCCTCGACGCGCAGCAGCGACGAGGCCATGAGCGACGAGACGGCCTGTTCTTTCGAGCCGTTGTGGCCGGTGCCGTAGTTCGTGAAGGCGATGTAGCCCGTGTAGACGAGCACGAAGACCTGGAACACGACGAGGAAGATGACGCCGGGTGCGAGGTACTTCGCGGGGAGCTTGCGCCGTGAGAAGTAGATCCAGTTGACGATCGCGGCCACGACGGCGACGATCGCCGCGACGAGCCACTGTTCGGCGGTCGCGAGGATGATGACGGCGTAGATCGCGATCGCGTCGACGATGCCGAGCATCAACAGCTTCAGCAGCAGCATCTTCAGCCCACCGGATGCCGCGTCGGCGATGTTCGCCGCCCGCCGCTGCTTCTTCGTCGGCTTCTGCGGCGTCGCCGCCGAGACCTCGTCGTCGATTCCCGTCGTCATGCCTTCGCTCATCCTGTTCGTCGCTCGAGTGGCGCGGAGCCCTGTTCGTTGGTCGAGTAGCGCGAAGCGCGTATCGAGACCGGCCGGTGGCCGAGAAGCGAGCGTATCGAGACCCGCGGGTCTCGATACGCTCCTGCGTCGCTACGCGACCACCGGCATCCGATCAGTCGTTACTCGCCGATCGCAGCCTGCACGTCGGCGGCAAGCTTCTGCCACGTGGCGACCGGGTCGGCACCGTTGATGATGTCGGCCTCGGCGATGCCCCAGTACTGCCAGACGGCTCCCATGGCCGGGATGGCGGGCATCGGCACGGCCTCGGCGCCGACGGCCGCGAAGCCGGCGACGATCGGGTCCTTCGACGCGGTCTCAGCGGCAGCCGAGAGGGCGGGGAGCACGTTGCCGGCCTTGAAGAGCTCGAGCTGCACGTCTTCGGTGCCGATGTAGTTGACGAGGAAGTCGTTCGCGGCGACCTTGTTCTTCGACTCGGACGAGACGAAGAAGCCCTTGACACCGGCGAACGGCGACGCGACCTCAGCGGTCGGGCTCGGCACGGAGTCGATCGCGACGTTGATGCCCGCGTCGGTCGCAGCGCCGACGTTCCACGGACCGGTCAGCCAGAAGGCCGCGGTGCCGTCGATGAAGGCCTGCTTGGCGATGTCACCGTCGATGTCGGTGTTGAAGACGCCCGTGCCGTTCTTGCCCTGGCTGCCGAGCCACGTGGCGAACTGCTCGCCGCCCGCGTTGCCGATCTGCAGGTCGCTCGGGTCGTAGCCCTCGTCGTTGCTGCCGAAGACGGGAGCGCCGAACGCGGTCTGGAAGGGGTAGAGGTGGTACGGGTTGCCCTCGGCGCCCTGCTCGACGACGAACGGCTGCGCGAGGCCTGCGGCCTGGCCCTTGGCGATCATGTCGTCGAAGCTCGTCGCGGCGTCGGGGATGAGGTCGGCATTGCGGAGCACCGCGATGTTCTCGACCGCGTAGGGGAGCATGTAGACGGTGCCCTCGTAGGTCGACGCGTCGATCGCGACCGGGAGGTAGTCGGCGGCCGAGTCGCCGAGCTCGATGGGCGCGACCACGCCGTTGGTCGAGAGCTCGCCCAGCCAGTCGTGTGCACCCATCGTGATGTCGGGGCCCTTGCCGGTCGGCACCTGCTGGATGAAGTCGTCCTTGATGTCGGCGTTGTCCTTGCCGACGAGTTCGACCTCGACGCCCTTCTCCTCGGAGTAGGCGTCGGCCGCGGCCTGCAGTGCATCGACGCGCTCGGCGTCGACCCAGACCGTCAGCGTGCCGCTCGACGAGGCCTCGCCTTCGGAGCCGCTGTCGCCGGCGGAGCAGCTCGCGAGACCGAGCGTCGCGATGACTGCGACGGCCCCGGCAGCGAGGAGGCTCTTCTTGTTCACCCTCATTGGTGTGCCCTTCTCAGTGTGCGTGAGATCGGCGCCTTCGCCCGGTGGATCCACCCCCGTTCCGCATGTGGAACGGGCACCGTGCCCGAAAGGCCGTTCTTCCGTTGAAATGCCCGCATAGTGCAAGCGATTACAGGTATACCTTGCGTGAGGCTCATTACCAAACCGCCCGACCCGCATTGATACCGGTTTGTAACCATCAAGTGAAGCGCCGACGCTGCAAGCGTTTCCATCACCTGATGAGATGTCGTACAGTTTCACAATGACTTCCGAATGGTGGCGCACCGCCGCGATCTACCAGATCTACCCCCGGTCGTTCGCCGATGCGAACGGCGACGGCATGGGCGACCTCGCCGGCATCACGTCGCGCCTCGGCGCGCTGCAAGAGCTCGGCATCGACGCCATCTGGCTCTCGCCGTTCTACACCTCGCCCCAGCGCGACGGCGGATACGACGTCGCCGACTACTGCGACGTCGACCCGCGCTTCGGCACACTCGCCGACTTCGACCTGATGGTCGCCGAGGCGCACGGCCGCGACATCCGCGTCATCGTCGATCTCGTGCCCAACCACTCGTCAGATCGGCATGTGTGGTTCCAGGCGGCGCTCGCCGCGGCGCCCGGCAGCGCCGAGCGCGCTCGCTACCTCTTCCGCGACGGCCGCGGCCCCGCCGGCGAGCTGCCGCCGAACAACTGGGAGTCGGTCTTCGGCGGGCCCGCGTGGACGCGCGTGCTCGAAGCCGACGGCACCCCCGGCCAGTGGTATCTGCACCTCTTCGACAGCTCGCAGCCCGACTTCGACTGGACCAGCGAAGAGGTGCGCGAGGAGTTCCGCCGCATCCTGCGGTTCTGGCTCGATCGCGGTGTCGACGGCTTCCGCGTCGACGTGGCCCACGGCCTGATCAAGGCCGAGGGGCTGCCCGACTACACTCCCCCGGTCGAGGGCGGCAGCATGGGCGGCGGCGCGGCCGCGGCATCCGGAGTGCCCCTCGAACCCGAGATCTCCGTCGAGCCCGGCGACAGCGCGCCCTACTGGGCTCAAGACGGCGTGCACGAGGTCTACCGCGACTGGCGGGCGCTGCTCGACGAATACCCCGGCGACCGCGTCCTCGCGGCCGAGGCATGGGTCGACCCGCTGCCCCGCGTCGCGAAGTGGGTGCGCCCAGACGAGATGCACCAGGCCTTCAACTTCGCCTACCTCGAGACACCGTGGAACGCCGACGCGTTGCGAAACGTCATCGATGCCTCGCTCGACGCGTTCTCCGCCGTCGGCGCACCCTCGACCTGGGTGCTCTCCAACCACGACGTCGTGCGCCACGCGACCCGGCTCTCGGTCACCGAGGCGAACCCGCAGGGTCACGGCCTCGGCGCGCGTTCGAAGGGGCTGCCCGAGTATGCGCCGGGCCTGCGCCGCGCCCGCGCCGCGACCGCCCTCATGCTCGCACTGCCCGGCTCGGTCTACCTCTACCAGGGCGAAGAACTCGGCCTGCCCGAGGTCATCGACCTGCCCGACGACGCCCGTCAAGACCCGACCTGGTTCCGCACGAGCGGCGAGCGCTACGGCCGTGACGGATGCCGCGTGCCGCTGCCCTGGGAATCCGCAGCGCCCTCGTACGGCTTCGGGCCGACGGATGCCTCGTGGCTGCCGCAGCCCGCGCAGTGGGCGGAGCTGGCGCGCGATCGCCAGCGCGACGACGCATCCTCGACACTGTCGCTCTACCGTGATGCGCTCGCGCTGCGGCGCGCGCACGACCTCGGTGCCGGCACCCTCGAGTGGCTGAACGGATACGCCGACCCGGTCGTGGCCTTCCGCAACGGTGATGTCGTCGTGGTTGCGAACACGGGTGATGCGCCGGTCGAGCTGCCCGAGGGCGATGTATTGCTCGCGAGCGAGCCGCTCGACGGGCGCACACTGCCCTCCGACACCACGGTCTGGCTCACGGCGTAGCTCGCGCCGCGCGGCGACGTGGCCCGCGCCGCGCACCGCCGAACGAGCGACCGGCGGCACCGAATGCGTGCGACCGCGCCGATCGTCAGTTGGTGTTCGCGTAGAGCCATTCGAGCGAGTCGACCTTGACACCGTCGATGCCGCCGAGGCGGATCTCGAAGTGCAGGTGCGGCCCGGTCGACATGCCCGTGTCACCGGTCGAGCCGATCACGTCGCCGACCTTGACGGTGTCGCCGGTCTCGAACCGGCGCGAGTCGTACTGCATGTGCGCGTAGACGCTCGTGACGATGTCTCCGTCGATCACGTGATCGATCATCATGACCACGCCGAGGGATCCGCCTGCGTCGGTCGAGTTCGAGACCGTGCCGTCGGCGATGGCCTGAATCTCGGCTCCGAGCCCCGGGTTGAAGTCCTGGCCGCCATGGTCACTCGAACAGCCGGCGCAGTCGCGGTAGCCGAATCGGTCGCCGATGTGCACGCCGACCGCGAATGGCCACTGGATGGTGCCGGCCGGGTTGTTCGTGAAGGTCGCCTCGGCCCGGATGCCGGCTGCACGCGCATACTCGTCGATCGTCTGCGTCTCGTAGCCTTCGCGATCGATCGTCTGTGCAAGCGTGCCGCCCGTGATCTCGACCTGTTGGCCGGGCTCGGTGCCGATGGTCGCCCGTTCGAGCGCCATGGCCTGCACCTCGGCCGGCGACAGCAACGAGAGCGCTGGTACGGATGTCGCGACGGCCAGCAGCGCAACGAATCCCATCGCCGCGAATGCGCTGGCCATGCGGCCCGCGCGGCTGCCACGCTTCACGCGGTTCCGGGGAGCAGGATGCGACGGCGCGCTCGGCGCAGGAGCCCGTCGCGCCGAGCCGTGAGTGCGTGCATCTGCGGGTGTCGCTGCCGCGCCGGTCGTGCGGCGTGGGCGATGGTCGGCGGATGCCGGCACGGTGGTCGTCGGCTGCCACGGGATGCCGTGTTCGCGCGGATCGTCCGCGGTCATCGGGGATTCGTCGCGCCCGGATGGGAACGTCGGTTCATCGAACCGCACGGCGGGCGTGGCGGGCGCCGGCACGGGCGGCCCGTCGAAGCGCACAGCGGCGGGCGCTGCCAGGGCGGCGCCTGCGGCCTCACCGAGCGGGGCCCGCGCACCCGCGGACGCCGAGATCACGGCGGCGAAGTCATCGGCCGCTGACGCACCAACACGCTCGGGAGCGGCGACGGGAGCACCCCGGCGAGGGCCGGGCGCCACGGACTTGGCAGCCTTGCGCTCGGCTCGCGACGGCTTCGGCGCACGAGAGCCCGTGTCGTGACCACGGTCGTCGCGGCGGGTGCCGCCGTGCGGCGCATCGGGCTCGTCGTCGCCGAGTCCGGCGAACAACGCGTCGAATCCGCCCCGGGCGGCCGCGTCGCGCCCGGAAACATCGAAGGCCGAGTTCCTGTCGACGGGATGGTCGACCGGTTCGGCCTGAGGTCTCGGAGCGGAAGTGGAGGGTGCTGCGATAGCGGAACGAGAGGAAGGGACGGGATCCGTCGAGGGGCGAGGCTGCGGCGACGCGGGTTCCGACGCGGGGGCCGGTACGACCAGGGCTGGATTCACCGGCCATGTCGGCGGCGCCGCAGCCGGCGGAACTCCCGGACCCTGCAGCCAAGAGACCTCCGCCGCCGCAACCGGCGGAACTCCCGGACCCTGCAGCCAAGAGACCTCCGGCGCCGCAGCCGGCGGAACTCCCGGACCCTGCTGCCAGGAGACCTCCGGCGCCGCAGCCGGCGGAACTCCCGGACCCTGCTGCCAAGAGACCTCCGGCGCCGCAGCCGGCGGAACTCCCGGACCCTGCAGCCAAGAGACCTCCGGCGCCGCAGCCGGCGGAACTCCCGGACCCTGCAGCCAAGAGACCTCCGGCGCCACAGCCGGCGCGGCCTGCCACTGGGCAGCTGTCGAAACCGAGGGCGACACCGAGCTCGCAGCGGAAGGGGTCGAACCCGTGACCGACGGCGACGGCGCACCGCCACCCGCGAGGCCGAACAGCTCGTCGAAGCTCGGCTGGCTCACCGGTGCCAGGAACTCCTGCGCAGCGCCGGCACGATTCGCCGCAGCCGCTTCGCGTTCACGCAGTTCACGTCGAGTCAGGGGTCGCTCGGGCAGCGACGGGACTTGGGTGCCTGGCGATGAACCGTCGGGCACGAGGGGGGACTCGAGCACGTAAGGGGGGACTCTCGGCGTCGTAGGGCGAACAGTGTGTTGGGGAGGTGCTCATCTCGGCATCACGCCGAGATAACGGATTGGTAAAGACTAGCCTCTCACGGCACTGCGCGCCACGTGGAATGGAGATCGTCGGATGCCTCGGCACTCGAGAGCCGCGACATCCGCGTGAACCCGGGAACGACGATCGCCCGTGCGCCGCAGGGTGGCGCCGCCGCCTACCCACCGCTCGCGTCGCATCCGGCGCATCACGCCTGCAGGCCCGCCTCACGCAGCACCGCCGCGACTTCGCCGTACAGGCCGGGGGCCGCCGCGAGCACGAGTTCGACCGTCGCGGGCCCGCCGTCGGATCCGCCGACGCGGGCGCCGGCCTCTCGGGCGATCAGCGCGCCGGCCGCGTGATCCCACGGATTCAGGCCGCGTTCGTAGTACGCGTCGAGGCGGCCGGCGGCGACAGCGCAGAGGTCGAGGGCGGCGGAGCCGGCACGACGGATGTCCCGTACTTCCGGCAGCACGGTCGACAGCACCGCGGCCTGTGCACGCCGATTCTCGGCCGAGTACGAGAGGCCGGTGCCGACGAGGGCGAGGCCCAGCGGGACATCCGCGTTCACCTGGAGCTCGCGCGTGCCGAGTCGTGCCCCGCCCCCGGTGCTCGCCTCGAAGACCTCGCCCGTGACGGGGTTGACGACGACGGCGGCGAGCGCGGTCCACGTGCGGGGCTCGGGCGGTCCGTCGACGACGGCGATGCTGATCGACCATGCCGGGATGCCGTAGAGGAAGTTCACGGTTCCGTCGATCGGGTCGACGACCCAGTTGATGCCACTCGTGCCGATGTGGCCGGCGTCTTCTTCGCCGAGGATGCCATCGTCGGGCCGAGCCTCGAGGATGAGTCGGCGGATGAGTGCTTCGGTGTCACGATCGACCGCGGTGACGACGTCGACGGGCGAGGATTTCGTGGCGGCGACGCTCACGCCCCCGCGACGCTCTTCGAGCGCGAAATCCGCCGCCTGTACGGCGATGCGTCGGGCGAGGGCGAGCAGCCCAGCGGATGCCTCGACATCCGGTGCCCGGTCGAGGCTCGTCGTTGCATCGTCACCGGTCGCCGACTCGAATTCGCTCATGCCTTCACGCTACTCGCGGCGGCTGGAACCATGAAAGCCCCGGCGAACCGGGGCTTCTCTGGTGGCGAGTGAGGGATTCGAACCCCCGAATGCTGAGCAGTCTGATTTACAGTCAGATCCCTTTGGCCGCTTGGGTAACTCGCCATCGCGCCCGACCACGTTCTGCACACAACCGGGAGCCTGTCAAGGATACCCGGAGGGGGCCGGTGCGAGAAATCGGCGCTCGGCCCGGAGACGGACCGCCCTCCGCGAGGCATCCGACGGCCTGAAATTCACGAAGCGGATGCCGCAGCGCCTCAGCTCGACGTGATGCACCTCAGCTCGACGCGCGCCACCAGGGCATCTCGGCGGTGTCGTTCTGGTCGCTCGGCGGGGTGGTGTCGTAAAGATCTGGCTGCGGCGCAGGGTCGTAGCGGCGCTCTCGCGGAGCATGCTCATGCTGCTCGTCGCGGTCCATGGGGCGAGCGGGGCCCCGCAGGCCGGAGCGCTGGATGACCCGCTGAATCGTCGCCCCGCGCTGGTCGGGGGAACCGACGTACCGGATCTCCCGAAGACCCTGGTCTTGTGCCGCCGACTCGAAAACGAAGTGCCCGTAGCCGAACACGCGACCGATCAGCGGAGTGTGCACCGAAATGTCGAGGATTCGGGAGATCGGCATGGTCGCGATGCGCTGCGACAGGATGCCGTGCACGCGGAACACCCGCATGTTGGTGATCACGAAGCGGTCCATTCGGGCCTGCAGAATGCGCCACAGCCCGTGCAGCACGAGGAAGAGTGCGAGGAAGAGCGGGAACCAGTAGAGCTGCTGCGGCACCCAGGCCAAGAGAATCAGCGCCGGCACCGCGGCGAGCACCTCGAGGATCGCGCCGGCGATCGCGGCCCAGTGCTTGCGCACCTCGTCGACGACCACCTCTCCCTCGTCGGCGATGAGGTGCCGTTCGACGCGAGGATCGAAGCCGAACACGCTCATGACGTCACGCGGCGAGCGAGGTGAAGAACCTGCCCACTGCTTCGGAGGCCGAGACGACCGCGCCGAACGCGCCCTGTACGACGTTCGCGGCGTCTTCGGGCCGGCTGATCATGTAGAAGAGGGCGAAGATCACGACCAACGCAACTGCGATGCCTTTGAGCCACTTCACGGGCGTATTCCCTTCGAGACGGCGAGTGCGGGCAAGCCGCTACCCCCGTGAGCCGGCCCCGACAGGCATTTCTACCGCACCCGGTGAGCAGAGACAACGCGCCACGCGGCGCGGCGGCCGTTCCCGCACCCGTGTTCGATGGCCGGGACGGTGCCGAACGATAGGATTCCTCCTGACTCGGCGATGCCGGGAATGAGGAGCCATGGCCGGCATCGAAGAGGTCGCGAGACTCGCGGGCGTATCGACCGCGACCGTGTCGCGCGCGCTCAGCGGCCGCGGTCACGTCTCCCCTACGTCGAAGGCGAAGGTCGAAGAGGCCGCCGCGCGACTCGGCTACGTCGTCTCGTCGAACGCGTCGAGCCTCGCATCAGGGCGCACACGCAACATCGGCGTCGTCATCCCGTTCCTGAACCGGTGGTTCTTCTCCTCGGTGCTCGAGGGCGCGCAGCAGTCACTCCTCCGCAGCGGGTACGACCTCACCCTCTACAACCTCTCCGGCGACGGGCAGGAACGTTCGAGCGTCTTCGAGCACTTCCTCCTGCGGCAGCGCGTCGACGCAGTGATCGCCGTCTCCCTCGAACTCACCGAGCGCGAGGTCACGCGACTGCACGACCTCGGTAAGCCGCTCGTCGGTGTCGGCGGCCCCATCCCCGGTGTACGCACCCTCACGATCGACGACGTCGCCGTCGCCCGCCTCGCGACCGAGCACCTCATCGGGCTCGGACACACTCGCATTGCGCACATCGGCGGCGACCTCGAGTTCGACATGGACTTCCACCTGCCCACCAATCGCCGCATCGGCTACGAGGCGGCGCTCCGCGACGCGGGCATCGACGTCGACCCGCGCCTCTTCGCCCCCGCCGACTTCACCATCCGCGGCGGCTATCACGCCGCCAAGCAGCTCCTCGGCGCCCCTCACAGCCGGCCGACGGCGATCTTCGCCGCCTCCGACGAGATGGCCATGGGATCCCTGCTCGCCGCACGCGACCTCGGGCTCGTCGTGCCGCGTGACGTCTCCATCGCCGGCATCGACGACCACGACCTCTCCGATTTCTTCGGCCTCACGACGGTCGCGCAGTTCCCCCGCGTGCAGGGCGAGATGGCGGTCGAGATCCTGATGGACGAGCTCGAACCCAGCACGACGGATGCCGCGACGCCCGCCGCGACCCCGTTGCCGTACGAGTTGCGGGTGCGCTCCTCGACGGCCCGCCCGCCGGCCTGATTCGCCGCGCCTGCTCGGGGTCGAACCCGCAAACCCCTGCTCGCGGCATCCGCTCATCGCTAAACTGGCGCGCATGGCAGATGCAACGTTCGACATCGTTTCCAAGGTCGACCAGATGGAGGCCGACAATGCTCTCCACCAGGCGCAGAAGGAGGTCGCTCAGCGCTACGACTTCAAGAACGTGGGCGCATCGATCGAGCAGTCCGGCGAGAAGGTGCTGATCAAGGCCAACAGTGAAGAGCGCGCGAAGGCGATCCTCGAGGTGTATGAGGCGAAGCTCATCAAGCGCGGCATCTCGCTGCGGGCGCTCGATGCGGGCGAGCCGTTCGCGTCGGGCAAGGAGTTCCGCATCGAGACGACCATGAAGGCGGGCATCGACTCCGAGAACGCGAAGAAGGTGTCGAAGATCATCCGCGACGAGGCGCCGAAGAGCGTGAAGAGCCAGATCCAGGGCGACGAGATCCGCGTCACGTCGAAGAGCCGCGACGACCTGCAGGCCACGATGGCGCTGCTCAAGGGCAAAGACCTCGAGGTCGCGCTGCAGTTCGTGAACTTCCGCTGAGCGCTGGCGCCTCGCCACATCCACCACGCACCTCGCGCGCCCACGCACCCCCCGCACACGCACCCACCTCGCGCACCTCACGCACCTCACGCACCTCGCACTTCACCCACTTACGCACTCACGCACCTCACGCACTCACGCACCTCACGCACCTCACGCACCTCGCACTTCACGCACTCACGGCACCCACCTCGCGCACCCCTGCACTTCGCGCACTTCGCGCACTCACCGTGACGGTGGTATGACGCGACACGGTCGGTGCAAGCAGGCGCCACCTGTCAAAAGGTCGTGGCTCGGCGAGGCGGGGCGATCGCGCGCTGCGTTCGAGCGTCGGATGCGCGTCAGAACAGGCGCAAGCGGCGGGACTCTCCCTGAACACCGAGCCGGCGCAAGCGCTGCACCATCGGCTCGCGAGTCCACATCTCGTGCCAGTTCCAGCGATCGAACGCGCGGACCTGTCGCCGTACGGCTTCTTCGCGCTCCTTCTCGTCGATGACGCGTTCGGCCGCACGTTCGGCTCCCTCGGTCAGGAGGTACTTCACGCGCCCGTCGGCCTCGCCGACCGCATCGGAGTCCGGCCAGAAGAAGTCGACGAATGCCCAACGGCCCAGTTCGGCGAGCCAGAACGGATGCTGCTGCACTGGACGAGGGATTCCGAACTCCTCCATCACCAGAAGGCTGCAGGTCTCGAACGGCGTCCCCGACAGTGACGTTGCGCGCCGGAGTACTGCCTCGACTCTCCGGCTGCCCGGGTAGGGCAGCAGCCGGGCATGCTCAGCCCACAATGCCTCGAGTGTGGTGGGTGGTGGCCTGTTCTCCCATGGCATCGCCGCAAGCGCCGCGTCGACCGCGACCAGCGCAGCGCCCAACGTCGCGTGTCGGCAGAGTTGGATCAGCGAATGCTCGAGAGCTGTGACGGCGAGCCCCGCAACCCGACCCGTCAGCACCTCGTCGAGACGCGCAACGGCGATGGTCGTTCGACTCTTGTGACCATGCGACCCCGGCGCGAGCACGAACACCTCTTCAGGCCAGGCTCCGATGATCGGCAGCCCCTGAAGCGCGATTGCCGCAAACGAGGTGAAGATCGGCGCGTGAAGGGTCTCCGCAGCGGCTTTCACTTGGAGGAGGTACCGATCCGCCCGACGTCGAGCGGGGGTACGCCGATCTTCACCAGCAGGCACAGCACGATAGACGCCCCGCCTGACGACCTCGAGCTCGCCCGCCTTCGCTGCGGAGGCCAACTCTGCGCTGCGGCCGAGGGCGCGGGCATCTCTGGCAAGCACGAAGCCCTGGCCTGTGACTGGAAGCATATGCATGACGCCAACCTCGCATCGTCGCACTCACGAAACCGCCTCGTACGCTGTTCCGGCGCACCATCGCACGAGCGCACGAGTGTGGAGGACCAGTCGCCACGACCTCTTGCGCGGCAACGGCGGTTCCCGCAGACCGTCAGCTGGCGAAAGACCGTCACGTTCGCCCGTGTGAGCAGGCCGGGAGTGGGAGCGAGCGCCGGCGGGCCCGGGCGCGGCAGGGCGCGGCGCCGGCAGCGCGTCAGCGGGCGCGCGGAGCGTAGCCGCGCAGCCAGCGCGTGATCGCGGCATACGCGGCCTTCCGCACGGGCCCGCGGGAGAGGAACACGTCGTGCAGCGCACCGTCGATGCGGAGGACGGTGCCGGACTGGCCGAGCCGCAGGGTGCGCTCGGCGATCTCGTCGACGACGAGCACGACGTCGCTCGAGCGCATCCCCGGATCCCAGCGCGCCTGGAGCATCGACCGCTTCGACAGCAACGTGAGCACCGGCACGCCCACGTCGATGCGTGCTGCAACGGTGGCGTGCCCGGCGAGCACGGTCGTCAGCCACGCCGGATGCGTCGTGAACCCGCGATCGGGCCGCCACTCATGGTTGTACTCCCACTCGCCATCCTGCTCCTTCGCGACCGTGCGGGTGTAGAAGCCCAGGTCGACGTTCGGCAGCGCCGCGAGCGGGTTGACCTTCGCACCCCAGCCGATCACCGGTGCGAGCGCCTCGCGCCCGACACGACTCGCCTGGAACTCGAGCCACGGGCTGTTCAGCACCAGAGCCGCCGCCCGTCCGCGGTTGCGGGCGGCCCAGAGGCTGAGGGTGAGTCCACCGGTCGAATGGCCGAGCAGGATCAGCGGCCGAGCGGATGCCTCGGCATCGCTCGCCGTGCCGGGCGTGGCCGACTCCGCGGCATCCGTCGCCCCATGCCCCATGGCACTGAGCGCGGCGCCGATATCGGCGTCGTAGGTGGCGAGATCGGTGATGAAACCAGGAGTCTGGCCGCGGCGCAGGCTGCGGCCGTACTTGCGCAGGTCGAGCGCGAAGAAGCGTGCGCCGGCGTTCGCCCAGTACTCGGCCAGCTCGGGATTGAAGAAGTAGTCGCTCCAGCCGTGCACGTAGAGCACATCGATTCCGGATGCCGCGCCTCGCGTCAGCCGCAGGCGCCGCGGTGGCCGGTACCGCACGAGGGTGGCCACCACCTCTCCCTCATTGTCGCGCCCGAGCGGCAGGGTGAGTTGTTGGAAGCGCTCACCGAGTACGTCCGGGCGCCAGCCTTCAGTGCTCGTCTCGACGTTCGCCACAGCGCCTCCCCTCGCTTGTGCTCAGCATACTGACCCCGACTCAGGCTGCCCCCGGCTCAGGCCGACCCCGACTCAGGCTGACCCCGGCTCAGGCCGACCCCGGCTCAGGCTGCCCCCGACTCAGGCCGACCCCGGCTCAGGCCGACCCCGATTCGTGCCGACCCCGCGAGGCGCTTGAGCGCACAGCCCGACGACGCGCGATCAGGGGCCGACGACGAGCACCGCGAGCAGCGTGCCGGCGAGCATCGACGGCCCGAACGGGATCGAACCGCGCAACGTGACGCGGCGAAGCGCGAGCGCGATGATCGCAACCACTCCCCCGACCAGGAAAGCAGCGAGCAGCCCGAGGAGCCACGCCGAGAGTCCGAACCAGCCGAGCAGCACGCCGATGACGAGCGCGAGCTTGACGTCTCCCATGCCCATCGAGGAGGGCGAGATCAGCGCCAGCACGAGGTAGAGGGCGAACATCGCCGCGGCCCCGGTCACCGCCCACACGAGCGGCATCCACGTGCCGGCCGCCCACGTCGCCGGTACGAGCAGCACCGCCACGGTGGCGAAGGCCGGAAAGACGACGGCATTCGGCAGGCGCTTCTCGGCGAGATCGACGATCGACAGCACGGTGGCGCACGCCGCGAAGGCGAGCAGCGCCGGCAGCACCCACGACGACCCGAACCTCAGGGCGAGCGTGCCGAACACGGTGGCGGTCACGACTGCGGCACTCAGGCGCACCGTCTGCTGCGACATCCGCTCGCTCTGCATCGACCGTCTCGCCCAGTGCGCCAGCGGCCACCAGCCGAGAGCGAAGCCGACGAGGGCCGAACCGGCCGCCGTCAACACGGTCGACCAGTCGAGAGGCATGGTGAGCAGCGTAGCGGCCGGCGGCGGCGTGGGCTCGCGGTTGTCAACAGGGTCGAGGCGACCGTTGCGCGCGTCGGGTCTCGACTCGGCTTGGCGGGCCTGCTCGACGAGCCGGTGCCTACACTTCGTCGCGCGAGATGTCGATCATCTCGTCGCGGGGCACGACTTTGATGCGCACGCGGCCCTCGGCCGAACCGAGTTCCTGCTCGCGCTCGTCGAGGCGGTGCCACCCGTCGAGGTCGGTGTAGCGGATGCCGCGGGACTCGAGCAACTCGACGACGGACTCCTCTGACGGCGACTCGGGGGTCCACCAGTTGCCGAGGTCGTTGATGACGTGCTTGATCGTCTCCATCGCGTCGGACTTCGTGTGCCCGATGAGCCCGACCGGGCCGCGCTTGATCCAGCCGGTCGCGTAGACGCCGTACATCTGGCGGGCCTCGCCCGACTCCTTGTCGCGGATCAGCACCTGGCCCTCGTGGTTCGGGATGACGCCGAACGTCTCGTCGAAGGGGATGCCGGGCAGCGGTGAGCCGAAGTAGCCGACGGCGCGGTACACGGCCTGCACGGGCAGCTCGCGGATCTCGCCCGTGCCGACGACGCCGCCCTCGCCGTCGGGTGCGGTGCGCTCCCAGCGGATCGCGCCGACCCGGCCGGTGCCGTCGTCGACGATCTCGAGCGGCTTCGCGAAGAAGTGCAGGTGCAGGCGGCGAGAGGCCTGGCCGACCTCGCGCTGGCGCCACTGGTTCAGCACCTTGTCGATGACGAAGACCTGTTTGTTGCCCGACACCGCTGCACGGGCCGCGTCGTCGTAGTCGAAGTCCTCGTCGTACAGGATCATGTCGACGTCGCGCAACTCGCCGAGCTCGCGCAGCTCGAGCGGGGTGAACTTCACCGAGGTCGGGCCGCGGCGGCCGAACACGTGCAGATCCGTCACCGGCGACGCGGCGAGACCGGCGGCCACGTTCGCGGGGATCTCGGTGGGCATCAGGTCTTCGACGTGCTTCGCGAGGATGCGCGAGACGTCGAGTGCGACGTTGCCGTTGCCGATGACGGCGACCTCGCGGGCCTCGAGCGGCCACGTGCGCGGAAAATCGGGGTGCCCGTCGAACCAGCTCACGAACTCGGCGGCCCCGTACGAACCGTCGAGCTCGGACCCGGGCACGTTCAGGGAGGCATCTTTCACCGCGCCGGTCGAGAAGATGACGGCGTTGTAGTGCTTCTTCAGGTCGTCGAGCGTGACGTCTTCACCGAAGCGCACATTGCCGAAGATGCGGATGTCGCCGCGGTCGAGCACCTCGCGAAGCGCGGTGACGATTCCCTTGATACGCGGGTGGTCGGGTGCGACGCCGTAGCGCACGAGCCCGTAGGGCGCGGGCAGATGATCGAACAGGTCGATCGAGACGTCGAAGTTGCGTTCGGCCTTCAGCAGGATGTCCGCGGCGTAGATGCCCGCCGGGCCGGCCCCGACGATCGCCAGTCTCAGCTTGTTCTTCGTCACGTGCGCGGTCTCTCCATCAGTTTCGGGCTCTTCATCAGCTCTCGCGCTCCACGACCGTCTCGGCGAATCGTGTGAGCGCCTTCTTCACGCTGCCCCCGGGCAGCGGCGCCAGGGCCGTGACGGCCTCGCGAGCCCAACGGTGGGCCTCAGCGAGCGTAGCGCGCGTCGCTTCGTGCTGCCGCAGTTCAGCGACGATCGCATCGACGGTCGCCCGCGACGGCACGATGCGAGACGCGAGCGTGTTCGTGTCGAGCGGGTCGCCGAGGGCATCGGGGTCGGTGATCGTGACCACGTCGCGCTCGATGCGTTCGAGCAGGGCAGCGGATGCCGCATCGGTCTTCGCCTGTTCGGCGAGCCACAGCATCGGCAGCGTCACGACGCCGGCACGCAGGTCGGTGCCGGGCACCTTGCCGGTCTCGGCCGGTTGCGGCGAGAGATCGATGACGTCGTCGACGAGCTGGAAGGCCACCCCGATCTTCTCGCCGAACTCGATGATCGGCGCCTCGTAGCCGGGGTCGGCGCCCGAGAAGATGATGCCCGACTGGGCCGCGCTTGCGATGAGCGACCCGGTCTTGTCGGCGAGCACCTGGATGTAATGCTCGATGGGGTCGTCGCCCGGCTGCGGGCCGACCGTCTCGTGCAGCTGGCCGAGCACGAGTCGCTCGAACGTGGTGGCCTGCATGCGGATGGCCCCCTCGCCGAGGCCGGCCATGAGCTGGCTCGCACGAGCGAAGAGCAGGTCGCCGGTGAGGATCGCGACGGAGTTGCCCCACACCGCTTGCGCGCTGGGCACCCCGCGGCGTCGGTCGGCGTCGTCCATGACGTCGTCGTGGTACAGGCTCGCGAGATGCGTGATCTCGATCGCCTGCGCCGCGGTGACCACGTCGTCGGTGGCGCCCGCGCCGAGCTGCGCGGTCAACAGGGTGAGCATGGGTCGCACACGCTTGCCGCCCGCTTCGAGCAGGTAGCGCGTCGAGACATCCGCGATCGTGTCGGCGAATCGCACCTCGTCGAGGAGGCCGGCCTCGACGCGATCGAGTCCGTCGTCGATCGCCTTGGCCATGGCCTTGTCGGCGGAGGAGGCGAAGACGCGTTCGCTGAGGCCGAGATTCGCGGCGAGCGATGAGCCTCGACGGGCGACCGGGTGACTCGGTTTCACGTTGCCTAGCCTACCGGGGGTCCGGTGGTCGAGTAGCGCCCGACGAAGGAGGGGTGCGTATCGAGACCGGCCAATGGGTCTCGATACGCTCGCTGTCGTTCGCTGGATCTCGATACGGTGCTGGCGCGCCTACTCGATCCTGCGCTCGACCGACGACGTGCGTGGCTTCACGGCACGGTGCAGGGCGACGACGCCGAGGGTGAGGTTGCGCCACGCGACATCCGTGTACCCGGCCTCGCGGATCCAGCCGGCGAGCGTCGGCTGGTCGGGCCACGCGCCGATGGACTCGTTGAGGTAGTCGTATGCCGTGTCGTTCGAGCTCGAGAGCTTCACGAGCGGCGGCATGACGTAGCGCTGGTAGATGCCGTAACCGGTGCGCACGAGGCCGGCGGGCGGGGTCGAGAACTCGCAAATCACGAGGCGACCACCGGGCTTCGTCACGCGGAAGAACTCGGCGATGGCCTGTTTCGGCTCGTTGACGTTGCGCAGGCCGAACGAGATCGTCACGGCATCGAACTCGTCGTCGCCGAAGGGCAGCTTCGTGGCGTCGGCCTCGACGAACACGAGGTTCTGCACGCCGGCCTGGCGACGACGGCCGACCTCGATCATGCCCGGCGAGAAGTCGGCGGCGACGACGGATGCCCCTGACTTCGCGAGGCTCGCACTCGACGTGCCGGTGCCCGCCGCGACGTCGAGGATGCGCTGCCCGGGCTTCGGATCGACCGCGCGCGTGGTGGCGACCCGCCACAGCGGCGCGTTGCCCACCGAGAGCACGTTGTTCGTGCGGTCGTAGTTCGCGGCGACGCGATCGAACATCGCCGACACCTGTTCGGGCTGCTTGCCGAGGTCTGCGCGGGTCATCCCCCGATTCTACGGCGGAGCCGCCCGCGCCGTTCGACCTCGCGAGCTCACTGGCCGCGTGGCGATCGGTCCGCCATCCCGCGCATCGATGGGATCACGCGACGGCGAGCGGTCCGAGAACGCGGCGTAGGCTGAGGCGGTGAGTCAGAAGGATGGCGCGGCGCAGGCGGCGAGTGCACGCCTCCGCGTTCGCACCGTCGCCGTCGATGAGACGGAGCCGCTGATCCCCCGCGCCGATCCGCGGCATCCGCTCGTCTGGATGCGCCGCGGCGAGGGCATCGTGGGCCTCGGCGAGACGATGCGCATCGAGACGACCGGGCCGCACCGCGTCGCCGACGCCGCCGCCGCGTGGACTTCTCTCGTCGAGATCGCCGAGATCGACGACCGCGTCGGGCTGCCGGGCACCGGGCTCGTCGCCTTCGGTACCTTCGCGTTCGCCGACGAGTCCGAGTCGACGAGCGTGCTGATCGTGCCCGAGCTCGTGATGGGCCGGCGTGACGGCCGCGCCTGGGTCACGCGCATCGCGCTCGACACCGGCGACGACGAGGCGAGGGATGCCACCGGCTCCGCCTCCGGCGTCGACTCCATCGCCGACGCGGAAGACGCACTGCCCGAACCCGCGCCGAAACGTCAGGTGCCGCGCGTCGCCTTCGCACCTGGATCGGTGCCGCCCGAGGCATATGAGGCAGCCGTCGCCGAGGCCGTGCGGCGCATCGACGCGGGCGAGTTCGAGAAGGTCGTGCTCGCCCGGCAACTCGTCGGCGAACTCCACGAAGACGCCGGGCTCCGCGCCACGATCAACCGTCTCGCCGAGGACTACCCCGACACCTGGGTCTTCGCCGTCGACGGGCTCATCGGGGCGAGCCCCGAGACGCTCGTGCGCGTCGATCATGGCACCGTGTCGGCGCGGGTACTCGCCGGCACCGCATCACGCGGCGCCGGCGAGGCGTCGGATCGGGAGCGCGCCATCGCTCTCGCCGCCTCGGAGAAGGACCGCGCCGAGCATGCGCTCGCCGTGCAGAGCGCCGTGACACGGCTCGCGCCGCACACCGCCCGACTCGACACGAGCCCCGAGCCCTTCACCCTGCAGCTACCGAACCTCTGGCACCTCGCGACCGACCTCAAGGGCACGCTCGGCGACGGCTCGAGCTCGCTCGACCTCGTGCAGGCGGTGCATCCGACCGCCGCCGTGGCCGGGACGCCCCGACGCGTCGCCCTGCGCGTGATCGCCGAGCTCGAGGGCTTCGACCGAGGCCGTTACGCCGGCCCTGTGGGATGGATCGACGGCGACGGCGACGGCGAATGGGCGATCGCGCTGCGTTGCGCGCAGGTCGACCCCGACGGCACGGTCACCGCATATGCAGGTTGCGGCATAGTGCACGACTCGGTGCCGACCGACGAACTCGCCGAGACGGTGATGAAGTTCCGTCCGATCGTCGAGGCCTTCGGCGGCTGAGCTCGCCGGGCGGGCCGCTCGGCGGGGCGAGGGCTCCTCGCTCAACTCGCGGCGAGCCGCGCCTGCTGCTCTGCGACGTCGTAGTCGGCCTTCGGCCACTCGAGCTGCATCGCCTCGAGCGCATCGATCAACACGTGCTGCACGGCCAGCCGCGCGTACCACTTGCGGTCGGCGGGAATGACGAACCACGGGGCATCCGCTGCCGCCGTACGCTCGAAGACGAGCTGGTACGCCTCGGCGTACTTCTCCCAGAGGAGTCGTTCGTCGACGTCGCCCGGGTTGAACTTCCAGTGCTTCTCGGGGCGGACGAGTCGCTCGGTCAGGCGCGCCTTCTGCTCGTCTCGCGAGATGTGCAGCATGACCTTGATGATCGTCGTGCCCGTCGCTGCGAGCTCGGCCTCGAAGTCGTTGATCGCCCCGTACCGCCGCTCGATCTCGGCGGGCGGTGCGAGCTCGCGCACCCGGCCGATGAGCACGTCTTCGTAGTGCGAGCGGTCGAACACGCCGACCATGCCGGCTCCCGGCACCCGCTTGTGGATGCGCCACAGAAAGTCGTGCTCGAGCTCTTCAGCGGTCGGCTTCTTGAATGCGGCGAGCTGCACGCCTTGCGGGTCGACCGCACCCATGACGTGCTTCACGATGCCGCCCTTGCCTGCCGTGTCCATCGCCTGCAGCACCAGCAGGATGCGTCGCTCGTCGCCCAGGCGGCTCATCGCGAAGAGCTGCTCCTGCAGCTCGGCGAGGATCTCGGCGCCCTCGGCGAGCGCCGCCTGCCCGGCCTCCTTGTCGCCGTCGAAGCCCGGGTGCGCGTGGGAATCGGTCTTCGACAGCTCGAACCCGGCACCCACCCGCAGCAACTCGGCGGGGTCTGCGGTCCAATACGACTCGCGGCTCATGTCACGCTCCCTCACGCGACGCGGCGTCGCACAGGTCCCATCCTGCCGAGCGAGCGGATGCCACGGCAAGTGCCTGCAGCCGCCTCGACGCCGGTTCGGGTCGCGCGCGGCAACCGCCCGCCCGTACATCGCCCGCGCCTCGCCACCCTGACGAAAGCGACTCAGCGCGGCAGCGGCACCTCGAGGATCGACGGCCCCTCGATGCGGGTGCCGAGCGCTTCGTCGAGCTCGCCGCGTGTGGTCGCCCGAACGTAGGCCCAGCCGTAGGCCACGGCGAGCGCTGCCAGATCGACATGCTGCGGCGTGAATTGCACCCGGTCGAACGCATCGGCGGGGGCGGATGCTGCGACCTCGAGTGAGTCGAAGATCGAACCGCCGCCGTCGTTGCCGACGATCAGCTGCACTCGGGGCCGCGACTCGCCTTCGCCGATGAGCATCGAGCCGACGTCGTGCAGCAGCGTCAGATCACCGATGACCGCGCGGGTGACGCCCGACCGGGCAGCATGGGCGACCGCCGACGCGGGCGCAGCGACATCCGCCGCCCCGCCCGGCCCGGCGAGCCCATCGAGCCCGCCGAGCTCGTCGAGCTCGTCGCCCGAGGCGTTCGCCGCCCTGCCGGCCGCACCTGGGAACGCTGACTGACTCGCGATCGCGATGCCCACCGCGGTTGCGACGGTGCCGTCGATACCGGCGAGCCCCCGGTTGGCATGTACCCGGATGCGTCGCCCGGGCACCACTCGATCGGCGTCGCGGATCAGGCGGGATGCTCCGAACACCAGTCGATCGTGCGGCCAGGTCGCCGACCAGACGGCGTCGACGAGCATGCGCCGAGTGATGGGCGCACGCACGGCGGCGAGCTGCGCCTTCATGTACTCCCGCTGCGCTTCGAAGTTCGAGACATGCCCGGTCTCGTCGATGCCGCTGCGCTGCGCCGACGCAGCGGGCAGGCCCGACTCGACGAGGATGCGGCTCGCGTGCACCCAGCGACCGACCCAGGCGCGTTCCTCCTGCGTCGGCGGGTGCGGCTCCGCGCGAACGGCCCGCTCGAACCGTGCGACCCGGCGCCCGGGGTTGAACCACTCGATGCCCCACGGCGCGACGTCGATCGTCTCGACGCCCTCTCGCTGCACGAGCGCCGGCAGCTCACGCGCGAGCGTCGGATGCCCGAAGACGACGACCCGCTCGATCTCGTCGCCGAATCCCGGCTCGCGCAGCAGCTCGCGGTAGGCGACGACGAGGTTCGGCCCGAAATGCGCGCCACTCGTCACCTCGGCGAGCAGCGGCCAACCGCCATCGCGGGCGAAACGCTCGGCAGCCGGCCCGGCACCCGCCCCGGCGACGACGACCGTGCGCGGCCCAGGCGCGATGAGCGCGACAGGCGCTGCCCCTGCCGCCCCCTCACCTCTCGATCGAGTGGGAAGATCCGGCGCAACGTCGGCGGACGTGGGAGCGGGAGCGACGTCGAGCTCGACGGCGGCCGACAACGGCTCCCGCAACTGCAGGTTCAGGTGCACCGGTCCGGGGCCGGGATGGGGCACCGGCGTGCCGTCGGCATCGAGGCCGAGCGCGGCGACGACGGCCTCGCGCGCGAGGTGTGCCGCGGCATCCGCTTCGCCCACCGCCCCCTCTGGCGGCGCGACGTCGCGCTCGAGACGCACCGCGCCGGCGAAGATGCCGGCCTGCATCGTGGTCTGGTTCGAACGGATGCCGCGGAGCTCTGCCGGCCGATCGGCGGACAAGACGATCAGGGGCACCCCCGAATGGTGCGCCTCGAGCACGGCCGGGTGCAGGTTCGCGACTGCCGTGCCCGACGTCGTGATGACCGCGACCGGTCGCCCCGACTCGACGGCGAGGCCGAGTGCGAGAAACGCTGCACCGCGCTCGTCGATGCGCACGTGCAGACGCGCGGCTCCGACGCGTTCGAGTTCAGCGGCAGCGAGAGCGAGCGCCTGGGAACGAGACCCCGGAGCGACGACGAGATCGACGACACCATCGCGCACGAACGCCGTGAGCAATGCCAGCGAAGCGTCGCTCGCTGGACTGCTGCCGGGCGCTCGGTGGGGCGTCGGCTCAGCCATTCGGACGGCCGGACGGACCGGCCTCGCCCGGCGTCTCAGGGGAGTCGGGTCGTTTGCGGTCGGTGCCGCGCGAGCCGCCGGTCTCGCCGTCGTTCGCGCCACTCTCGGCGCCGGAGTCGAAGTCGGCGAGCTCCTGCTCGAGCCGCCGGATCCGCTCGTCTTGCGCGGCATCGCTGCCCAGCTGACGAAGGAAGTCGGCGTCGTCGTCGGGGGCGACGGTGCGCGCCCGCCCGCCGGGCAGCCGCTCGGCGCGACCACGTCCGATGATGAACCAGAGCAGGGCACCGATGATCGGCACGAAGAGGATGATGACGATCCACCAGCCGCGCCGGAGACCACGAATACGCGTTCGGTCGAAGAACGCGCAATCGGCGACGGCGTAGATCGTGAAGATCACGGCGGCGACGCCGAGTCCGAAGAGCAGCCGGGCCATGACCTCAGTCTAGGCGCGCCAGCGCGTGCCGCGGCTGTGAGTGCGCCCAGCCGCGGCGACCTACACTGTCAGGGTGAAGTCCGTGCCCGTATGGATCTGGTACACCGTGTTGCGGGTGCTGCTGTTCGCCGTTCCGCTCGCGGTGCTGCTCATCGCCAAGGTCGACCCGTGGGTCTCCGCCGCGATCGCCGCGGTCTTCGGTCTCAGCGCGTCGCTGCTCTTCCTGCGCCGGCCGCGTGAGTCGATGTCGAGCGATCTCTACGCCGCCCGCCATCGCGAAACACCCCTCGTGAACGAAGACGACGAAGCCGAAGACGCAGTCGTCGAGCGGCGCCCGCCCGCCGAATAGCCCCGCCATCCGCTGGTGGAGTGGGCCCGCCAGGGCCGTATCGAGACCGGGCACCAGGTCTCGATACGCTCGCTAGATCTCGATACGGCGCTGGCGCGCCTCCTCGATCCGGCGCTCGACCAACGGAAGCTTCAGAGCGCGAACGCCAGTCCGAGCCCGACTCCGTAGACGAGGGCTGTGAGGCTCGTGAGTTGCAGCGCGATGATGAGTTCCCGCGGTGTCTTCGCCGTGAGTACGATCGCGCATGCTGGCAGCGCCGCGAGCAGGGCGAACATCACGAGCCACGCAGTGGGGTAGAGCAGCGCGAAGAACGCGACGATGGCGAACGGCACGATCATGAAGACCACGAACAGGATGCGCCCGACGAGCGGCCCCACAAGCACCGCAAGGGTGCGCTTTCCGGCGATCTTGTCTTGCGTGACGTCGCGCAGGTTGTTGGCCATGAGCACGGCGCAGGCGAGGAGCCCGACGCCGACGCCGCCGAGCCACGCCTCGAAGTTCACCATGAGCGCCTGCACGTACGCGGACCCTGCTGTGGCGACGATGCCGAAGAAGACGAACACGAAGAGCTCACCGAGCCCGTAGTAGCCGTATGGGTGCTTGCCGCCGGTGTAGAACCAGGCGGCGACGATCGCGACCGCGCCGACGGCGAGCATCCACCACTGCCCGGTCACGACCGTGAGGGCGAGCCCGGCAATCGCGGCGAGTGCGAAGAAGCTCACGGCGACGGCGAGCACCTGCCTGGGCTTCGCGACCCCCGAGCCCGTGAGCCGCGCCGGGCCCACCCGGTGCTCGTCGGTGCCGCGCACCCCGTCGGAGTAGTCGTTGGCGTAGTTCACGCCGATCTGCAGGGCGAGGGCGACGACGAGGGCGAGCAGCGCCCTGGCGACGTGCCACGGCCCATCGGGGATCGCGACGATGCCCGCACCGGTGCCGAGGGCGACTGGCGCGACGGCGAGTGGCAGGGTGCGGAGCCGTGCACCCGACACCCAGTCGGCGGCCGACACGCGCTCAGGAGCGCGGTTCGACTTCGCCGCACCCTTCGACTTGGCGTTGCCGTTCGACTTGGCGTTGCCGTTCGACTTGGCGTTGCTCCCACGTCGATCGCGCGCGGCCTCCCGCTTCGCGATCTCGTCGCCGGGGTTCATCCTCTGGGGTTTCGGGCGCGCCACGGAGTCAATGCTAGTTCGCCGCGCCCGCTGGTTCGATTCGCGGGAGCACATCCGATTCACGGGCATGGAATGTCACAAACAGGGCCCCGGCGGGGTCTTGTGAGTGAAGACCCATTTGGAGGCTCGCATGCACCAACTCCCGATCGCCGACCGGCGGCGTGGGACGCCGATCACCGACCGCCTCTCGCACCACCTCCGGACGCGGACCGCGCTCGGCCGCCGACTCTCGGCGATGTCCGGCGAATTGCGCGGTCGAGCGGTTCCGCTCCACTGGACGAACCTGTTCGGGGTGGTGTCGCTCGCGAGCACAGCCGTGCTCTTCCTGACCGGACTCGTGCTGATGTTCTTCTACACGCCGTCGAGTGAGCTGGTGCGGTACGACGGCCCGTTCGTCCCGCTGCACGGTGCGGAAGTGTCGAAGGCGTTCGCGTCGACGATGCACGTCTCACTCGAGGTGCGCGGCGGACTGCTGCTGCGGCAGGCCCACCATTGGGCCGCCCTCCTGTTGCCGGTCTCCCTGACGGTGCAGCTCCTGGTGATGTTCTTCACGGGCGCGTTCCGGAGGCCGCGGCAGGCCAGCTGGGTGATGCTGTTCCTGCTGTTCATCGTGGCGCTGCTCGGCGGCTGGAGCGGCTACGCCCTCCCAGACGACATGCTCTCCGGCACGGGCCTTCGCATCGTCGAGGGCATCGTCTTGGGCATCCCCTTCGTTGGAAGCCAGCTGGCCATGCTGATCTTCGGCGGGGAGTTTCCCGGCCGGATCATCGAGAACCTCTACCCGGTGCACGTTGCGCTGGTGCCCGTGCTCATGGTCGTGCTCATCGCCGCCCGCGTCCGCTCGTCGTACGTGCACAGACCGCCGCAATTCGCCGGCCCCGGACGAACCCAAGGCAATGTGGTGGGAGTGCCGATGCTGCCGAACGCGGCCGCCCGCGCGGCCGGGCTGTTCGCCATCGTCACCGGAATCCTCGTGCTCATCGCCGCCACGGTCACGATCAATCCCATCTGGCTGTTCGGTCCGGCATCGCCCGGCGATGCGTCGGCAGGCAGCCAGCCCGACTGGTACACGGGCTTCCTCGATGGCGCACTCCGCCTCGTCCCGCCGGGCTGGGAGTTCGTCTGGCTCGACCGCACCTGGACCCTCGCCGTCCTGGTTCCGCTCGCCGTCATCGGCGTGTTCCTCGGCACGGCGATGCTCTTTCCGTTCCTCGAGTCGTGGATCACCGGGGATCGGCGCGAGCACCACATCCTCGACCGGCCGCGAAATGCCGCGACCCGCACCGCGATCGGCGTTGCCGGGGTCACGTTCTACGGTGTCCTCTGGGCTGCGGCGAGCGCGGACCTGGTCGCCACCCACTTCGCACTCAGCATCGAAGGCATCATCCTGACCCTGCAGATCGCCCTGCTCGCCGCACCGGCCGTCGCCTTCTCCATCACCCGACGCGTCTGCATCGCCCTCCAGAGGAAGGACTTGGAGATCGCACTCCACGGGTACGAGACGGGCCGCATCGTTCGATTGCCGTCGGGCGAATACCTCGAAGTGCACGAGCGAGTGGATGTCTACGACCGGTGGCGATTGGTCGCCCACCACGGGGCCGCGCAGGCCATCCCCTCACCTTTCGCGGGAGGGCGACCGACCCTCCGACGTCGGACCCGTGCTGCAATCGCTCGTTGGTTCCTCGAAGACCGCATCGTGCCGCCTGAACGGGAGTCGCCGCCGCAGCGTCAGGCGGAGCAGGCCGAGCTCGTCGGGAGCGGCACGGGAGAGCCGGGCGCCTAGTCAACCGTGCGAGCCGGCCGAGCCGGCCGTCAGGCGAGCAGCGCAGCGACCGCTCGTCGATCGGGCTTGCCCGACGCGAGCATCGGCAGGTGTTCGACGACCACGAGGCGCACGGGCCGGGCCGCGGGTGCGAGCCCGGCTTCGTCGGTCGCCGCGGCGAGGGTCGAGAGGGCAGCGGATGCCGCGGCATCCGTCTGGGGTGCGACCACGACTGCCCGCTGGCCCCACTCCGCGTCGGCGACGGCGAGCACCACGGCCTCACCGAAACCGGGGACGCCGCGCACGGCCCGCTCGATCTCTCCGAGGGCGACCTTCACGCCGCCCGAGATGATGACGTCGTCGGCGCGGCCGCGGATGCGGAGCCGGCCCTCGCGGTCGAGCTCGCCGACGTCGCCCGTGCGGTACCAGCGGGTGCCGTGGGCATCGACCGTGAACGCGGCGTCGGTGCGGGCCGGGTCGTCGAGATATCCGTTCGCGAGCACGGGGCCGCTGAGCTCGACCAGGCCGTGCTGCCCTGAACCGGCCGATAGGCGCTGCCCTGAGCCTGCCGATGGGCGCTGCCCCGAGCCTGTCGAAGGGCGCTGCCTCGAGCCTGTCGAAGGGTCGACGACCCGCACGCCGACGCCCTCGAGCGGCATGCCGTCGTAGACGCATCCGCCCGCGGTCTCGCTCGAGCCATAGGTGCGCACGATGTTGGCGCCGAGCTCCGCCGCCCGCTCGGCCACCGCCGGCGCGAGCGCCTGCCCGCCGACGAGCACGGCGTCGTATCCGGTGAGCGCCGCCGCCACGAACGCGTCGCGCTGCGCCCGCTCGACGATGCGGGCGAGCTGCACCGGCACGAGCGAGGTGTAACGCGGCGCATCAGTGGTGAGGCGAGCGGATGCCGCGGCGAACGCCTCGGCCGTGAACGGCCCGTCGTCCAGCACCACCGGGGTCGTGCCCGCCACGATCGAGCGCACGAGCACCTGCACGCCCGCGATGTAATGTCCCGGCAGCGCGAGTAGCCAGCGGCCGGGGCCGCCGAGCCGGTCGGCGGTGGCGTCGGCACTCGCGATGAGGGCGTCTGCCGAGAGCATCACGCGCTTCGGGGCATCCGTCGACCCGCTCGTCTCAACCACAAGTGCGACGTCGTCATCCACCTCGCCCTCCCCGCGTTCCACCCCGTCTGAGCGTTCCGGGGGTGCGTTCGCGCCAGAATCCACACCGATCAGCACGCTTTCCGGCGCAAATGCACCCCCGGAATGAGATCTGGGGGCGGGGGCGGAGAAAGGGGCGGAGTAACGCGTTCCGACGGGCACGGGCCAGACGGCGGGGCCGCCGTCGAGTGCCGACCGCAGAGCTTCGGTGAGCGCCGGGACATCCATCGCTGAAACCTGCACGAGTGGTTTCATCCGCATCGCACCGTTCGCTTCGAAGGATGTTCGGCTCTCGGCAGGACGAACTGGGCCGGCGGTGTCCTCCGCACCGGCGATCGTCCGACGAAGGCGGCTGGCACTCCGTCCCGCGAAGGCCGCCGCGTCAGTAGTGCCACGGGTATGGGCCCCAATCGGGGTCGCGCTTCTCGAGGAAGGCGTCGCGACCCTCGACGGCTTCGTCGGTGCCGTAGGCGAGACGCGTCGCCTCGCCCGCGAAGACCTGCTGGCCGACCATGCCGTCGTCGACGGCGTTGAACGCGAACTTCAGCATGCGGATCGCCGTGGGCGACTTCGTGAGGATGGTGCGGGCCATCGCGATGGCTTCGCGCTCGAGTTCGGCGTGCGGCACGACGCGGTTCACGGCGCCCATCTCGTAAGCGCGATCGGCCGAGTATTCCTCGGCGAGGAAGAACACCTCGCGGGCGAACTTCTGCCCGATCTGACGGGCGAAGTACGCGCTGCCGTAGCCGGCGTCGAAGCTGCCCACATCGGCGTCGGTCTGCTTGAAGCGACCGTGCTCGCGGCTCGCGATCGTGAGGTCGCAGACGACGTGCAGCGAGTGCCCGCCGCCGGCCGCCCAACCGGGCACGACGGCGATGACGACCTTCGGCATGAAGCGGATGAGCCGCTGCACCTCGAGGATGTGCAGGCGCCCGACGGCGGCGTGACTTCCCGGTGCGTCGGCATCGCCGCCGGCCCCGTCGACGATCGCCGTCTCGGCATCCGAGTACTTGTAGCCGTCACGGCCGCGGATGCGCTGGTCGCCGCCAGAGCAGAACGCCCAGCCGCCGTCTTTCGCACTCGGCCCGTTGCCGGTGAGGAGCACCACACCGATGCGCGGGTTCGTGCGTGCATCTTCGAGCGCCCGGTACAGCTCGTCGACGGTGTGCGGGCGGAAGGCGTTGCGCACCTCGGGCCGGTCGAACGCGACACGCGCGATGCGGCCGTCGAGCGAGTGGTGATAGGTGATGTCGGTGAGGCCCGATGGCCCACTGACCGCGGATGCCGCGTCGACCCACTCGCTCGCATCGAACAGTTCGGAGACCGCAGCGCTCATGCCCCCAGCCTATTCGGCCACGACCATGCACCCGCTCGACGGGAGCGGGTGCGAGACTGGGCACATGCTGCCCGAGCCGAATGAACTGCTCGCCACCGCAAGAGTCGTGGCCCTCCCCCTCGTGACGCGGTTCCGCGGCATCGACGTGCGCGAGGCCGTGCTCTTCGAGGGCCCCGAGGGGTGGACCGAGTTCTCCCCGTTCATCGAGTACGACGACTCCGAGGCATCCGCCTGGCTGGCCGCTGCCGTCGACTACGGCTGGAACGCGCCGCCACCTGCCCTGCGCGACCGCATCGCCGTCAATGCGACGGTGCCGGCCGTCGATCCCGACAGCGTCGCCGCGGTGCTCGCACGATTCCCCGGATGTCGTACGGCGAAGGTCAAGGTCGCCGGCACCGACCAGACACTCGCACAGGATGTCGCACGGGTTCGCGCCGTGCGCGAGGCCCTCGGCCCCGAAGGCCGCATCCGGGTCGACGCCAACGGCGGCTGGAACGTCGATGAGGCCGAGCATGCGATCCACGCACTCGCACCGTTCGACCTGGAGTACGTCGAGCAGCCGTGTGCGAGCGTCGAGGAGCTCGCCGAGATCCGCCGTCGCACGAAGTACATGGGGCTGCCGATCGCGGCCGACGAGAGCGTGCGCCGCGCCGACGACCCGCTCGCCGTCGCCGAGGCCGGCGCCGCCGATCTGCTCGTCATCAAGGCGCAACCGCTCGGTGGCATCCGCCGCGCCCTCGAGATCATCGGGCGCACGGGCCTGCCCGTCGTCGTCTCGAGCGCCCTCGACACGAGCGTCGGCCTTGCGATGGGCGCGCAGCTCGCGGCATCCGTGCCCGTGCTCGATTTCGACTGCGGGCTCGGCACCGCCTCATTGCTGGCAGCGGATGTCACGCGGGCGCCGTTGATTCCCGAGAACGGGTCGATCCCGGTGGGCCGTGTGCTGCCCGACCCGGCGTTGCTCGAGCGATACTCCGCGTCGCCCGAGCGCACGGAGTGGTGGCTCGAGCGCATCGTGCGATGTCACGCGGTGCTCGCCGACGCCGGGGCCGGGGCCGGGGCCGGCACACCGTCCACCGCCTGAGCCGGCGGGTTCAGCCGCCGACCGACCGCACGGGTTCGCGAACCGTCACGCCGAGCGAACGTCGCGCGTCAGGCTGCCAAGCGAAGTAGAGACCCGCAGCCAACAGGCACGTGATCAGCAGCTGCACCACGGCGACCGGCACGGGCGCATCGGGGAAGAAGGTGCCGATCGCATTGCCCGAGAAATGGATCAGGATCGCCGCCCACACCCGGCCGCCGAGACGTTCGCTGACGAACAGGTAGATCAGCGAAAGCGGGATGAAGGAGAGGCCGAAGAGCAGCCCGTCGACGGTGAAGAGGCCCATGGCGGCCTGCCCGGTTCCCGGCAGGAAGAACAGGGGGATGTGCCAGATCCCCCACGCGAGTCCGAGCACGACGGAAGTGGTGAAGATGCCGAGTGACCGGCGCAGGCGCGGCTGGGCGTAGCCGCGCCATCCGAACTCCTCAGCGATGGGGCCCGTGATCATGAACAGCAGGATGAAGAGCAGCGGGCCTCCGAAGTCGGCAACGACGGCCGGTGCTTCCGCGAGGCGCGCACTGAACTCCTGCGGTGCGAGCAACAGGTTCGCGATCACGGTCGGGGCGGCGCCGAGTACCAGCGCGGCAGGCAGCCACAGCCACGGGGGCGCGACCCGAGAGCTGCCGCCGCGATCCGGCGCGCGGCGGGTGCGGGTCAGGTAGAGGATCAGCGCCGCGAGCGACGGACCCGACGTCGCGATGCCGAAGATCCAGAGCGCACCGCCTTCGCGCACATTCCCGCCCTGCCAGGCCAGGAGAAGCCACAGCGACCCGCTGATGAGCACGGTGATGAGGGCGAACAGGAGCAGGTCGGTGCGAACCCGGGTGTGCGGCGTCGTTGTGGTGGTCACGCGTTCACCCTGCCAACCGGTTCGCGTCGCCGCTATCGGGCTAACCCCCGCACCGGATCTCGATACGCCCCCTTCGTCGGCGACTCGATCAACGACAACCCGCCGGTCGAGTAGCGCCCGACAAAGGAGGACGCGTGTCGAGACCCCGCACCGGATCTCGATACGCCCCTTTCGTCGGCTACTCGATCAACGAGGCTCGGGTCACCAGAGGATCAGCGGCACCGAGAACGAGCGCGAGTCGGCGAACCCCTCGCCGCCGTCGAACTCGGCCCGCACCAGGTGCAAGCCGCGCGGCAGCTTCGGCAGCTTGACGTCGATGCGGCCGCGATCGGCGGCCGTGAGCTCGACCTCGGCGATGACCTTGCCACCGTCGAGCACCCGCACGGTGCCGACCGCAGGACTGCCATCGAGGGCGAACACCTTGCCCTGCAGCTTCACGGCCGAGCCGGCCTTCGCGAACAGCTTGTTCGGCGCCGCGAGGGTGAACGTCGCGACGGCCGGCGGCGCCTGCTCGTCGACGAGCACGGCGACGCTGCGAGCGGGCACGGTGACCGCGCCGGTCGCGGCGTTCCAGCTCGTCGTCTTCACGACGGCGTCGGCGCCGTTCGCCTGCGCCTCGGCGAGCGCGAAGTCGCGCCCGGCGAGTCCGGCGATGGTCTCGGTGACCGGCTCGGACGACGCATTGAACACGACCAGCGCACCGTCGAGCTCTGGGTCGGCGTCGTCGCCCACGAGGTCGTCGATCTGCATCGCGATGACGCCGGGCGTGGCATCCGCCCCGCTGTTCGGGAAGGTCACCTTCTCATCGATGAGCTCAGCCGAGCCGAGCTGCAGCAGGTCGACCTCGCCACGCACCCGCAACAGGTCGAGGGCGGATGCCTCGGCCGCCGCGATGTCCGCAGCACCCGGCTTGAGCGCCGGGTTCGCGAGCAGCGGCGCCATGATGGGCCACTTGTCCTCGTTGTCGGCCGCAGGCGGCAGTCCGGAGCCGAACGTCGACTCCTGGCCGGTCCAGTCGATGCGGTTGAACCAGTCGCCCGAGTTGTAGCTGTTGCGGTCGAGTGACTTCGAGCGCAGCAGCTCGGTGCCGGCGTGCCAGAACGAGGGTGACTGCGAGAGCGTCACGGTCGCGAGCGACAGCGTGTTCATGCGCACGCGATCGGCCATCGCGGTGTCGGCCGGCAGCTTGAACACCGAGAGGTCGTAGAGCGTCTCGTTGTCGTGGGCGTCGACGTAGTTGATGACCTCGTCGGGCTGGTCGGCGTAGCCGGCCGGCGACCCGTTGTAGTCGAACTGCTCGCCGCGCTTCACGACGCCGTCGGACCCGGTGAACTCGAATCCGCGCAGGTTGCCCGCGAGTCCGAGCTTGACGAGGTCGGTCTGCTGCCCGAGCGTGCGATCGGCGGGGTCGATCGGCGACCCGTTCGGATCGGTGCCGAGCCCGGTGCCGAAGCCCTGCTCGAACGTCGATGCACCGTCGACCGGGCTGCCGCCGTGCACGCCGTCGCGCAGCCGGTCGTTGAACGTGCCGATGCCCGTGCCGCCGAGCTGGCCCTGCGTGGCCTGCTCGAAGAGCGCGTTGTTCGCGACCTCGCCGAAATTCCAGCCCTCGCCGTAGAGGTACACCGCCGAGCCGTCGACGCCGTCCTCCTCGAGGGTGAGCTCATCGAGCGCGGCCCGCACGGCGAGCAGATTCGCCTTCGAGTGGTGACCCATGAGGTCGAAGCGGAACCCGTCGACCTTGTACTCCTCGGCCCACAGCACCACGGAGTCGACCATGAGCTTCTGGGCGACGTCGTGCTCGGTGGCGATGTTCTGGCAGCACGTCGAGGTCTCGACGTTGCCGACGGCGTTCAGGCGCTGGTAGTAGCCGGGCACGATCTGGTCGAGCACCGACTTCTCGCCCTGCCCGGATGCCGCGGTGTGGTTGTACACCTCGTCGAGCACGACCTGCAGGCCCGTCGCGTGGAGCGCGCCGACCATCTCGCGGAACTCGCTCACGCGCGCGCCGCCGTCGGGGTCCACCGCGTAGGAGCCCTCGGGCGCCTGGAAGTGGAACGGGTCGTAGCCCCAGTTGAAGCCGTCGAGGTCGCGGATCGATTCGAGACACGCCTGCTGTTCGGCCGACGCGGGGCCGAAACTCGCCAGGTCGCATGCGGGAGTCGCCTGTGCGGCGCGGTTCTCCTCTATCGTCGCGATGTCGAACGTCGGCAGCAGGTGCACGGTGTTGATGCCTGCTTCGGCGAGCTGCGCGAGCTGCTGAGTGCCGGCCGAGTCCCGCGTGAAGGCGCGGTACGTGCCGCGCTCCTCGGCGGGCACCGACTCGTCGCCGATCGAGAAGTCGCGCACGTGCAGTTCGTAGATCGCACGGTCGACCGGGCGTTCGACGACCGGAGCGGGCGTCTCCTCCCACTGCTCTGGCCGGAGCGACTCGTCGTCGAGGTCGACGACGACCGAACGCACCGAGTTCGTCGTGAGAGCCACGGAGTACGGATCTGTGACCGAGTTCGTCTCGATCGCGCCCGTCGTCGGCGCGTACACCTCGACCGACCAGCGGTACTCGTCGCCCGAGGCGACCTCACCCGACACCGACCACGTGCCGTCGGCGTCGTTGAATTCAGCGGCGATCACCTCGGCGTCACCGGATGCCCCGGCATCCCACCGCTCGACCGAGACCGATCGCGCGGTCGGCGCCCACAGCGCGAGCGTCGCCTGGCCTGCCTCCCAGCTGGCACCGAGGGGCACGGATGCCACGGCGTCGCCGTAGAGATCATCGAGCACGCCCGGCAGCTGCACGCCGGTGAAGGCGCTCAGCTCGCCATCCGTTGATTGCGCGACCGCGAGCTGTTCGGTGACGAGCCCCTGCACCTCGCCGCGGTCGAGCCCGACCGGACGCAGCGCGAGGAAGCCCTCGAGCGCCGGAAACGCGGCGAGCTGGTCGTCGTCGAGCCCATTCGGGTCGAGCTCGAGTACGACCGGCTCGCCGCCGCCCGTCACGGCGCCGTCGCCGACTGCAAGCAACGCGTCGGGCGAGTGCTCGAGCGTCCACGCGGCATCCGTCGCCTCTGCTCCGCCGAGCAGTTCGGCCGGCCAGGCGAGCGTGTCTTCGCTCACCCAGTGGGCGCGCGACTCCCCCGTGCCGGCGAGCGGCGGGTCGGTCACGACGATCTCGAGCACGTGCGTTGCGAGCGTGTAGCGGAACTCGACGAGATTGCCCGTGGTCGCGGTGAACGTGTAGTTCGGGCCCCCGGGCACGCCGCCGACGCCGTAGTTCTCGTCCCAGCCCTGCCCGTGCGCGACCTTCGTCTCGTACGCGCCGTCGGGGATCGACGAGGTCGACCACGTGTAGACGCCGTCCTTATCGCCGTCTTGCATGAGTGAGGCGAGGCACTCGGGCTGCCAGTCGCCGGGGCATCCGACCTCCGATTGGAAGCTGCCGGGCAGCGTCACGATGGGGCCCTCGGCGGTCGAGGAGACGACCTTCGTGTTCGGGTTCCAGAAGAACGTGATCGGGCCGCCCGGGTGCGAGTAGCTGACGTTGCCGCCGTTCAGCTCGCCGTTCGCACCGTAGTTGACGTCCCAGCTGCCGTTGATCGCGACCTTGTACTCGTAGTCGCCGGCGGCGACATCGAAGGTGCCGGCGTAGATGCCGTCGGCGCGCAGCGTGAGCTTCGCGACCTCGCAGCCGGGCGTCCAGTCACCGGCGCAGCCCATCTCGGAGTTGTGCGAACCCGGCACCGTGACGAGATCGATCGGCTGCTCGGGCTCCTCCTCGGAGGCGAGGTTCACGGCGTTGCCGACGCTCGCGTAGGTGCTCGCCGCCGAGCGGTTGCCTGCGGCATCCGTCGACACCGCGCGGTACTCGAGGAGGGTGCCACCGGCGAGGCCGGCCGTGTCGTGGAAGACCCGGGGGCTCGTGTCTTCGGCAGTGCCGAGCTCGTGCCAGGCATCGTCGCCCGTCGCGCCGGCAACCCGCCAGGCGAAGCTCGTCTCCTGCCAGGTGGCGTCATCGACGTCGGCGGCAACCGGGGTGATGCCGGTGACGCCGGCGCCCGCAGCGGGCGTCGAGACAGTGATGGCGGATGCCGCGTCGGGCGCGCTCACCGCACGGCCGGCCCGCAGCACGACGGTGCCGAGCGCCGGCACGGTGACGGATGCCACGCCTTCGGCGTTCGCCACGATCGGCGCGCCGTCGGTGCCGTAGAGCGGCGAGAACACGCCGTCCTTCGTGAGCGTGGGCACTTCGACGGTCTTCGGCGCGTTCGAGTTGTTCGCGGCCACGAGGTACTCGGTCTTCTCCGCCCGGTCGACGCGTGAGAACGCGTAGACGCCGGCGCCGTTGTCGACGTAGCGCTCGATCTGGGCGCCGGTCGAAAGGGCGGGGTGCGCAGCGCGCAGCGCCGAGAGGGCGGCGATGTGCTCGTAGAGCGGGGCATCCGTGCCGAAGTGCTCACCGGTGCCGAACGTCTCACCGGTGACGAGCGGCTGGTTCTGGAACTCGGCCACCTGGCTCGGGAACAGCGTCTGCCGCGCGCTCTGGTCGCCGCCGATGCCCGCGAAGCCCTGCTCGTCGCCGTAGTAGACGACCGGCTGGCCGCGCGTGAGGAAGAGCAGCTCGTGGGCGAGCTCGTCACGCTCGAGCGGGGCATCCGTCGACTGCAGGAAGTAGCCGATGCGCCCCATGTCGTGATTGCCGAGGAAGGTCGGCAACGCAGTCGCCGACGAGTCGGGCGTCGTGTAGTAGTCGTCGCCCGCGAAGAGGGCCTGCAGGTTCTTCGCCGAGTTGCCGGCCGAGAATGCCACGGCCTGCGACTGGAACGTGAAGTCGAGCACCGAGTTCATGTCGGTATTGCGCACGTAGGGCGAGAGCTTCACGGGGTCGGCGTCGTAGACCTCGCCGAACATGAAGAAGTCGGGCTTACCGGCGGTGTGCGCGTAGTCGAGCACCTGCGTCGACCACTGCTCCCAGAACTCGAAGTTCACGTGCTTGGCGGTGTCGATGCGGAAGCCGTCGATGCCGAGGTCGATCCACTGCTCGTAGACGTCGACGAAGCCGTTCACGACGGTGGGGTGCTCGGTCATGAGGTCGTCGAGGCCGACGAAGTCGCCGAAGGTGACCGACTCGCCCTCCCACGTCGAGTCGCCGCGGTTGTGGTACAGCGTCGGGTCGTTGAGCCAGGCCGGCACCTTGAGCTCTGCGTCTTCGGGCGTGAGGGTCGGTGTGTACGGGAAGCTCGTCGCCGCATCGAGGGCTGGGAAGTCGGCGCCCGTGTCGGCATCGGCGAAGTCGGCCGGGTCGAAAGCGGTGCCGCCGGCGTCGAGGTAGGGGCTCGTCGCCTGGTCGATGTAGGCGTGCTCGCCCTCGGCGTAGTCGATGACGTCGGCCGTGTGGTTCGTGATGATGTCGAAGTAGACCTTGATGCCCTTGGCGTGCGCCTCGCCGATGAGCGCCTCGAGCTCGGCGTTCGTGCCGAGGTGGGGGTCGATCTGGGTGAAGTCGGTGATCCAGTAGCCGTGGTAGCCGGCGCTCGCATCAGCGCCCTCGCCCTGCACTGCGCGGTTCTTGAAGCTCGGAGTGAGCCAGATCGCCGTCGTACCGAGACCGTCGATGTAGTCGAGCTGGTCGCGCAGGCCCGCGAGGTCGCCGCCGTTGTAGAAGCCCTTGTGGGTCGGGTCGTAGCCGGTCGTGAGCGCGTCGCCCGTGAGCCCGCCCTCGTCGTTCGAGGTGTCGCCGTTCTCGAAGCGGTCGGTCATGACGAAGTAGAAGGTCTCGTCGCTGCCGGGCTGGCGCACAGGGTCGGCGACGAGGTCGGCGTCGGCCGCCTCGTCGTAGGCGCCGCGCAGCGTGGCATCCGTCGCCTCGAGGCCGACGCGCTTCAGGGTGTCGTCGAACACGACTCGCACCGGGGTGTCGCCCGCGACCGTGAGCGGGATGTTGTCGCCGCCGCCGTTGAGGCCATACGCCTCGTCCCACGTGTCGTTGACCGCGACCTTGTACTCCCACGTGCCGGCGGGGATCGTGAACTCTGCCGCGAAGACGCCGGGCGTGCCGGTCGCGGTGAGCTCGGTCTCGGCGCACTCGGGGGCCCAGTCGGCGGGGCATCCGAGCTCGTCTTGCAGAGAGCCGACGAGCGCGAAGGTGCGTGGCTCGTCTGCGGCCGCGGCGGCGAGGCCCGGAATCACCGAGAGAGCGGATGCCGCGAGGCCCCCCGCAACCACGAGGGCGAACCAGCTGCGAGCGCGAGCGCGTTGCGTCATCCTTGACTCCCGATTTCCGGCACGACTCCGTGCCACCGACCTGCAGGTGACGGTAGCAGCGGCCGGGGCGTTAATGCAAGCGCTTACAACGTGGATGCCGCGAACCGACGCCGCCCGAGCGAGGCCCGCGTCATGCGTCGTGCAAGCGTTGCCAGAACCCGCCGCGGACCCCCTCCGCGCCACGACCTTTTGCCGCGTCACGGCCGTATGCAGAGGCCGTTGCCCGCCAAAACGTCGTCACGGCGAGCCGCGCAGAGCGCGAGACGCCGCTCAGAGGCCCGAGTACGAGTGCAGTCCCTTGAAGAAGAGGTTCACGATGGTGAAGTTGAACAACACCGTCGAGAAGCCGATGATCGCGAGCCACGCCGAGCGGGAGCCGCGCCATCCGCGGGTCGCGCGCGCGTGGATGTAGCCGGCGTAGACCACCCAGATGATGAAGGTCCACACCTCTTTGGTGTCCCAGCCCCAATACCGGCCCCAGGCCTTCTCGGCCCAGATGGAACCGGCCATGAGGGTGAACGTCCAGAGGATGAAGCCGATGATGTTGATGCGGTACGCGAGATTCTCGAGGGTGACCGAATCGGGCAGCGTCGCGAGGAACGTGAGCTTCGCGGCCTTCGCGGTTGCGGTGAGCGACTCGCGACGCGACTGCATGAGCTGCACGACCGAGAGTGCGAAGCCGAGCGCGAAGAGGCCGACCGACGCACTCGCCACGAACACGTGGATGACGAGCCACACCGACTGCAGCGGCGGCGGCAGCGGAATCGGGCTCACGTAGAAGTTCAGCGCCGCGACGCCGAGCAGCACGAGCACCAGCCCGGTGATGAACGTGCCGAGGAAGCGCAGGTCGTGCTTGGAGATCACGAGCACGACGAGGAAGACGGTGGTGATGATGAGTGTGCCGGTGAGCGCGAACTCGTACATGTTGGCCCACGGCACGCGGCCCGCGGCGAGGCCGCGCAGCACATCGGCCGTGAGGTGCAGCAGCCAGGCGAGCACCGTCATCGCCACGCCGACGCGAAGCGCAGGTGAGCGGCCGTAGGCGACCGCACCGTCTTGAGCCGGTCGAGCGGATGCCGCGGGCTTGCCTGCGACCGGGGTGCGCGAGTTGCCCGAGGCGCCGACCGCGACGGTCTCGTGCACGTCGACGCGAGCTGCGGCATCCGTTGCCGCCGTGGCTGCTGCCGAGCGCTTCGCGAGGTCGATCGAGAACGCGATGAACGCGATCGCGTACACGACCATGGCCGAGTACACGCAGAGGATGGAGATCTCGTCGAACGTCAGCTGCACTGTTCTACCTTACGTCGAAGACTTCTCGGGGGCATCGGTCGATTCTTCGACCTCGGCCGGGCCGGCGTGCCCGGCGTGCTTGTCGGCGAAGGCCGTGACGGCCTCTTCGAGACCCGGGTCCTCGCCGCGGGCGAGCGCGGCGTACTCGAGCACGACCCGTCCGTCGGGCTTCGACACGGCCTTGACCCACATGCGCCGCCTGGGCACGAAGAGGGAGACGAGCAGGCCGCCGAGAATGAGCGACGCGAAGACGAGCACCCAGATCTGCGTCGGGTCGTGGTGGATGTCGAAGCTCGCGAAGCGCGGCACGCTCTGCGAGTAGTCGGCTTCCGCGCCATCGGCAGTCTCGGCATCGGGCGACGAGTCCTCGAAGGTGACCGTACCGAGGCCGTTCGGCAGCTCAGCGGTCTCGCCCGGCTTCAGTTCGATGGAGTCGACGCCGGTCTTGCCGCCGGTCAGCTGGTCCATGGTCGACGGGTCGAGTGTGTACACCGAGGTCGGCGTGCCACCGTCGATGCCGAGGTCGCCCTCGTAGACGTTGAGCGTCAGCACCGGCAGGATCAGGTCGGGGTAGCTCGACGTGTACGCACCCGAGGTGAGCTCGCTCTGGGTCGGGTAGAAGAAGCCGACCATGCCGAGCTGCTCGGGCATGCCGTCGGGCACCTTGACGACGCCGATCGAGGTGAGGTTCGCATCTTGCGGCAGGAACGGCACGGAGTCGGTGAAGACGACCTCGCCGTCGGCGTTCTTCACCGTGATCGTCGGGGCGTAGCCGTTGCCGAGCAGGTACACGTCGGTGCCGTGCGTGTAGAGCGGCTCGTTGACCTTCACCGTGCGCTCTTCGGCCTCGCCGCCCTGGCCCTGCACGGTGACGTGCGCGGTGAAGTCGATGGGCTGGCCGATCGCGTTCTGGTTCTGCGTCTCGTACACGGCATCGAGGTTGTCGAGCGAGAGCCGATAGGGCGTCAGCCTGTTGTCATTGAAGAAGCGACCGGGGTTGAACGAGTCGAACGCCGCGAGGGTGTTGACGAAGGTCTGCCCTTCGACGATCACGCGCTGGCCCGAGAAGCCGAATCCGCCGCCGAAGCCGACGGCGACGAGCACGCCGAGCAGGGCCGTGTGGAAGATGAGGTTGCCGGTCTCGCGCAGGTACCCGCGCTCGGCCGACACCGAGGGCTCGCCGCGCAGCTCGTAGCGCTCGACGCGGTACCCGGCTTGGCGCAGCTGCTTCGCGGCGGTGTCGATCGCGGCATCCGCCGCCTCGCTGCTCGTGGCCCCGTCCGAATCCGGACCGGCCGGCAACAGCTCGCGCTCGGTATACCCCGCAAGCCGCGACAACCGCACGGGCGTGCGCGGCGGTCGTGCCCGCAGCGCCTCGAGGTGGTGCTTCGTGCGCGGGATGACGCACCCGATGAGGGAGACGAAGAGCAGCAGGTAGATCGCCGAGAACCATGCCGAGGTGTACACGTCGAACATCTGCACGCCGTCGAGGATCGGCGCGAGCCTCGGGTTGTCGTTGAAGTACTGGGTGACGCCGTTCGGATCGCTCGAGCGCTGCGGCACGAGCGAGCCGGGCACCGCGGCGATCGCGAGCAGCAGCAGGAGCAGCAGCGCGGTGCGCATGCTCGTGAGCTGCCGCCAGGCGAAGCGCACCCAGCCCACGAAGCCGAGCTTCGGTTGGGCGACGGATGCCTCGCCGGCATCCTGCTCGACCGAGTCGATGTGGTCGGCGGGCCGCGAGGGCGCACCCGGGTCAGATTGCGGGGACAAAACCCGTGATCACCGCCTGCAGTTCGTACATCCAGATGGACCAGATTCCCGACAGCATGAGCACGCCGATGAGGATCAGCAGCGCACCGCCCGCGATGTTGATCGCACGGATGTGGCGGCGGAGGAAGGAGAGCGAACCCGTGACCCAGCCGAAGCCCGCTGCGACGAGGAGGAACGGGATGCCGAGACCGATGCAGTACGCGAGACCGAGCAGCACGCCACGGCCCGCCGACGCCGAGTCGGCGCTGAGCGCGAGCACGACGGCGAGCGTCGGGCCGATGCACGGGGTCCAGCCGAGGCCGAAGACGATGCCGAGCAAGGGGGCGCCGGCGAGCCCGGTCGCGGGCCGCCACGAGGGCTTGATCGTGCGCTGCATGAAGGTGAACTGCCCGATGAAGACGAGCCCCATGACGATGAGCAGCACCCCGGCGACGCGCACGATCAGGTCGGAGTACTGCAGCAGCCACGCGCCGGCGACGCCCGCGACGAGGTTGAAGCTGACGAACACCACCGTGAACCCGGCGACGAAGAGCAGCACGCCGAGCAGGAGACGGCGACGGTTCTTGCGCTCGGTCGCGGCGTCGGCCGAGGCGTCCGTGAACCCGCCCAAGTAGCCGAGGTAGCCCGGAACGAGCGGCAGCACGCACGGCGAGAGGAACGAGACGAGTCCCGCGGCGAGTGCGATCGGCATTGCTGCGAGCAACTGCCCGTCGAGCACGATCTCGCCCACGCCCATGCGCTAGGCCTGCTCGGCGAGGAGGTCGGCGATGATCGTCTCGAGGATCGAGGCGTCCTTCAGCTGGCCGAGCACGCGTGCGGCGACCTTGCCGTCTTGGTCGAGCACGATCGTGGTGGGCACGGCGGCCGGCGGCACCGGGCCGGCGAATGCGAGCTGCGCCGTGCCGCTCCCGACATCGAGGATCGACGGGTAGGTGATGCCGTAGTCCTGCTCGAAGGATGTCGCGTTCGCGGCCTGATCGCGCACGTTCACGCCGACGAAGCTCACCGCGTCGGCGTCGGCGCCTTCGTAGACCTCCTGCAGGATCGGCGCCTCGACGCGGCACGGCGCACAGCCCGCGTACCAGAAGTTGACGACCTGCACCTTGCCCGCGGCATCCGCCGAGTCGAAGCTCTCGCCCTCGACGGTCTCGCCGCTGAACTCGATGGGCTCACCCCGACCGTCGACGTCGTACACCGTGATCGTGCCGTCGCCCGCGATGTAGTTCTTGCCGCTGCCCTCGCGGAACTGGTCGGCGAGCGGGTCGCTCGTGCACCCGGTCAGCAGCAGGGCGGATGCCACGACCACCGCCGTCATCGACCAACGCCTGCGCATCACACTGCTCCTACATCCGTGGCCTCGGCGGAGAGCCCCGCCGCGGGGTTTGCGTATCCGACCTCGACGAACCGGTCGCCGCGGCGCTCGAACGACGTGATGCTCGAGAGTGCGCAGCGCCGCCGACGCGGGTCGTGCGCGAGCGAGAGCCCCGCGAGCCGGCGGTGCACCATCCAGATCGGCAGCTGGTGACTGACGATCACGACGTCTCCGCCGTCGGCCGTCTGCCAGGCGTCGCCGATCGCGACAAGCATGCGGTCGGCGATCGAACGGAACGGCTCGCCCCAGCTGGGCTCCCACGGGTTCACGAGCAGCGGCCAATTGCGGATGTCGCGGAGCGCGCCGTCTGGGCCGCGCATGCGCTTGCCCTCGAAGCGGTTCTCGGGTTCGATCACCCGCTCGTCGAGCGTCGGCTCGAGGCCGAACGCCGCGGCGACGGGCTCGGCCGACTGCTGTGTGCGTTGCAGCGGTGACGAGACGAGGGCGTGCACCGGGCGATCGCGTGCGACGAGATCGTCGGCGGCGGCCTGCGCCATGCGACGACCGAGATCGGAGAGGCCGTAGCCGGGAAGTCGACCGTAGAGCACGCCCTGGGGGTTGAACACCTCGCCATGGCGCACGAGGTGGATCTGCTCGGCCGGCACGGCTTCCAGTCTAGAGAGCCGTTCCCTTTGAATCCGCCGAGTGAATCCACCAAACGCTGCCCGGCCGGGCGCCTGAAACCCCCACAGGTAGGATGGTCGATCGTGAGCACCCGCACCCTCGTCAAGAATCTCGCCGCCCTCCCCGACGGCCCCGTCACCGTGTCCGGATGGGTCGAGACCGTGCGAGATCAGAAGAAGGTGCAGTTCGTCATCCTTCGCGACGAGTCGGGTGCGGTGCAGCTCGTGAACCCCGCGACGCGGGAAGTCGACCCCTCGCTCACCGAGCCTGCCGAAGTGTCCGCGGCATCCGCTCGCCTCGCGACGACCGAGGCCATCTCGGCGCTCTCGCACGGCTCGTTCATCACCGTGACGGGCGAGCTGAAGCACGACGAGCGCGTCAAGCTCGGCGGCCTCGAGGTGAAGATCGCCTCGCTCGAGGTCGTCACCGAAGCCAACCCCGAGACGCCGATCGCGCCCGATTCGAGCCTCGACAAGCGCATGGATTGGCGCTTCCTCGACCTGCGCAACCCCAAGCAGGCCCTCATCTTCCGCATCCAGACGACGTTCCTGCACGCGTTGCGCGGCGTGTGGGTCGAGAAGGGGCTCATCGAGATCCACACGCCGAAGCTCATGGCCTCGGCGTCGGAGTCACGTGCAGAGCTCTTCGAGGTCGAGTACTTCGAGACCAAGGCGTACCTCGCGCAGAGCCCCCAGTTCTTCAAGCAGATGGCGCAGGCGGCCGGCTTCGGCGGCGTCTTCGAGGTCGGGCCCGCGTTCCGCGCCGACCCGTCGTTCACCTCGCGGCACGCGACCGAGTTCACCTCGATCGACACCGAGATCAGCTGGATCGACTCGCACGAAGACGTCATGGCGTTGCATGAGGAGCTCATGGTCGCGGGCTTCGAGGCCGTCGTCGCCAAGCACGGCGCCGAGATCGCCGAGCTCTTCGGCATCGAGCTGCAGGTGCCGTCGCGGCCGTTCCCGCGCATCCCGCTCGCCGAGGCGAAGCAGATCGTGGCCGACCGCGGCTACGTGATCCCCCGCGCCGACGACGACATGGACCCCGAGGGCGAGCGCCAGATCTCGGCCTACGTCAAAGAGGCGTTCGGGCACGACTTCGTGTTCCTCACCGACTACGCCTCGAGCATCCGGCCGTTCTATCACATGCGCCACGAGGGCGACCCGAGCCTCACGAACTCGTACGACCTCATCTACAACGGCGTCGAGATCTCGACGGGCGCCCAGCGCGAACACCGCATCGACGTGCTCACCGTCCAAGCCCTCGACAAGGGCATGGACCCTGAAGAGCTCGAGTTCTACCTCGACTTCTTCCGCTACGGCGTGCCCCCGCACGGCGGCTTCGGCATGGGCCTCGCGCGCGTGCTGATGCTCATGCTCGGCGAGCAGTCGATCCGCGAGACGACCTACCTCTTCCGCGGCCCCACGCGCCTCCTCCCCTAGCCCCCCTGCCCCCTCACCCCCCCCGAACTAGCCGCTGATGTCGCACGAACTGCTCGCAAGTGACCGCATCGACGACGTTTCGTGCGACTTCACGGGCTTGGTGCCGGGCGGGATGGGGGCAGTGGCAGGGTCAGCGATGGGGGCGTCCAACCGCGCGCGATCAGGGCTTGGCGTACTCGCTCGAGTCGCAGTTTTCGGGCTCGACCACGATGGCGTTTGGTGAAGCGCACGTTGCGCCAACCGATTCGAGCGAGGTCGTCGAGCCGATCGACGTCGCGCGAATATTGGCGGTCTTCGGTGCGGTGTTGTTCCCCGTCGTACTCGGCGAGCACCCGGTACTCCGGGTAGGCGAGGTCACCGATCGCACACAATCGACCGGACTCGTCGAAGATCGGCAGGTTGACGACCGGTTCCGGCAGGCCGTACTCGATGAGGTCGAGTCGCAACTTCGTCTCTTCCGGTGAATCCGTTCCGGCGCGTACGCGCAGCATCGCCACGGCCAGTGCGCGGTGACCACGGCGACCTGCGTGACGTATGACCGCAGCCCGCATCCGCTCGAGTGTCGAGATCGGGCGTTGCCGACGGAGCATGGAATCCCCGGCGACGACGAGATCACGGGGGGTCGCCGTCGAAGCGAGCTGGCACCAAGCGTCTTCTGGTGAGACGATCCGCCATCCGTGCCACGTGCCGGTCCTCGTACCACCGGTACGCAGTCGATGACCGCGCACACCGCGCGCCCGGGGAATCGGGTTCGGCGCGAAGTCGGCGACATCCACCGCATCGATCTCGTGACTCGCCGGCACGACGATGCCGAAGAGCCGACATGCGGTGGCGTGGCTGAACACTTGCCCCGGCCGCATGATGAGCTGCTTCGCCCGGCATCGCGCTTCGAAGCTGATCGCGTCGGCTTGCACCCGAACGCCGTGGAATGGCCGTGCGAGATCGCTGCCGCGGAGCCGGCCCGCGCCGACGCCTGCGGCGACCGCCTCGGAGATCGTGAACGCCCGAGACGTGAACTCATCGGGCAGTGGCGTGTACGCTCGCATCCGCTCAGCCTGACCGAGTGCGCGCATCAGGCCCGGCGTGCACGCCAATCTGAGCGGACCCCATCCCACCCCCAGCCTGTGGAGGCGCACCCGCCCGCCCCGCCCGTCGGCGCGCCGCCGCCCACCGCCCGCGCGAGTGATGTCGCACGAACTGCGCCCACGCCCGCGAGATGCGGACAGTTCACGCGACATGACGTATGCCAGGCAGTCAGCTCGGCGCCGGGCCGACGCGAGTCGTAGGCTCGGGGCATGGTCGAGACGACAGCCATGGTCCGCATCGACGGCGGCACGTTCCGCATGGGTTCCGCGGAGTTCTACGCCGACGAGGGTCCCGTGCACGACCGCACGGTCGGCCCGTTCGAGATCGAGCTGCACCCCGTCACGAACGGGCAGTTCGCCGAGTTCGTCGAGGCCACTGGCTACATCACGGTCGCCGAGCGCCCGCTCGACCCGGCCGACTTCCCGGGTGTCGACGCGGCCGACCTCGTGCCCGGGGGGCTCGTCTTCACGCCGACCGATGGGCCGGTCGACCTGCGCGACTGGCGGCAGTGGTGGCGGTGGGGTGAGGGCGCGAGCTGGCGTCATCCGTTCGGCTCCGAGTCATCCGTCGACGACCGGCCCGCCCACCCGGTCGTGCAGGTGAGCTTCGCGGATGCCTCGGCGTACGCGGAATGGGCCGGCAAGCGCCTGCCGTCCGAGGCCGAGTTCGAGTTCGCCGCCCGCGGCGGACTCGAGGGTTCGCGGTTCGCGTGGGGCGACGAGGAGTTCCCCGACGGCAAGCTCATGGTCAACCGCTGGCAGGGCTCGTTCCCGTACCGCAACACCGGCGCCGAGGGCTGGGCGGGCACCTCTCCCGTGATGACGTTCCCGGCGAACGGGTACGGCCTCTTCGACGTGACCGGCAACGTGTGGGAATGGACCACCGACTTCTACACCGCCCGCCACAACCGGCCCGGCGTCGAGGCGGTCGACGCCGAACGGCGCCCCAACCTGCTCGCCGCGGCATCAGCCGAACCGGGCTCCCGCATCCCGCGCCGGGTGCTCAAGGGCGGCTCGCACCTGTGCTCGCCCGACTACTGCCTGCGCTACCGCCCGTCGGCCCGCTCGCCCCAGGCCGACGACACGGCGACGACCCACATCGGGTTCCGCTGCGCCCGCGACGCAGGCTGAGCCAGCCATCACCGGGACGTGCTGCGCCCGCGACGCAGGCTGAGCCAGCCATCACCGGGGACCCGCTGCGCGCGCGGCGCAGGCTGAGCTGACCTGCGCGGGTTCCGCGCGCCCGCGACACTGCTGAGCCAGCCATGACGGGGACCCGCTGCGCCTTCGAACTGAGCGGGCTTGCCCCCGCGAGAAGCCCTCGAACGGCCACTCTCGAACCCGCCGCAAAGCAGAGTTGCGCTGACCCCTTGAGACGCCCGGGAACTGTCATACCGAATCAGCGACAACACTTGCAGGCGGGCCGGCGGGCAGGGGCATGCGGGCGGTCATCCGGGCGGACCGGCATGCGGGCAGGGGCATGCGGGCGGTCATCCGGGCGGACCGGCATGCGGGCGGGCACGGGAATGGGCGAACACGCGCGCGCGAGCGCTGCGCTCAGCCGATCTGGTGCCTTCCGGCGACCGCGTCGTCGAGCGTCGGATAGGCGCGGCCCTCGCGCTCGAGGTTCGCGAACCAATCCCCGCGCCGCGCGAGGTCGGCCGCGGCCTCAGGCACGGCCGCGACCCTGAGCTCCACCCCTTGGTCGGCGAGCTCACGCTCGAGGTCGGCGAGGGTGTCGAGCACCGTGATCGAGACGATCACGAGTCGTGCGAGTTCGAGGGCGACGACGCGGATCCCTTCGCGATCAGCCACCGCGGCGAGCACCGCGTTCTCGTTCGCGAGCACGTTCGCCGTGTACAGAGGGCCCATGAGTCGCACGGGCAGCACCCCATCGACCGGATCCTCGACGTCGACGCGCAGCTTGTTGAGTTCGCGCAGCACCACCGTGAGGGTCGCGACGACGCCGACCGCGACCGCGATGAGCAGCCCCGCGGTGAGCCCGACGACGGCGGTCGACACCGCGATCCAGAAGTCGGCTCGACTGATGCGCCAGAAGCGCACGAGCGATCGGATGTCGATGAGCCCGGCCACGGCGACGAACACGATCGCCGCGAGCGTCGCCTGCGGTAAGAGGCTCAACACGGGTGCGAGGAACAGGGCGACGAGCAGCGCGAGCAGCACCGTCACGATCGAGGAGAGCTGGCTCTTCGCCCCCGCGCCTTGGTTGACCGCGCTCTGCGAGAAGCCGCCGGCGGCGGGCAGCACCTGGAAGAAGGAGCCGATGGTGTTGGCCGCGCCGGTTGCGAAGAGCTCCTGGTTGCTGTCGACCTGCGCTTCGCCGGGCTTGCGGATGGTTCGGGCGACCGCCGCGGACTCGAGGAACGCCATGACGGCGATGCCCAATGCACCCGGCAGCAGCGCACCGAGGTTCGCGAACGATGGCAACTCTGGTGCCGGAAACCCCTGCGGGACCGTCGCGATGCGTTCGACCCCGGCGTCGTGAAGACCGGTGAACGCCATGAGGAGGATGCCCGCTGCAACCACGATGAGCGGCCCCGGCACCCGCGGTGCGAACCGCTTCAACAGCAGCAGGGTCGCGATCGACCCGAGCGACAATGCGATCGTCGGCCCGTTCGCCGCGCCGACCGATTCGCCGACGGCGATGAGCGAACTGATGAACCCGTGCGCCGAGACATCCGTCGTCTCACCGAGCAGTTTCGGCAATTGCCCGGCGGCGACGGTCGCCCCGACGCCGATCTGGATGCCGACGATCGTCGCCTTCGAGATGTTCTCGACGAGGGAGCCGAGCTTGAAGAGCCGGGCGATCAGGAGGATGACGCCGACGAGCAGCGTCAGCGCCATGAGATCGGGCACGGGGTCGTTGGAGCCCGCGGCCACGCCGGCCGAGACGAGCGTCGTGGCAGACAGCGTCGCAATCGTCGACGTCGTCGACACGCTCATCGCCCGTGAACCGCCGAGCATCGCGTAGACGAACAGCGGCACCATGCATGAGTAGAGCCCGACCTGCACGGGCAGGTTCGCGATCGTCGCGTACGCCATCGCCTGCGGGATGACGACGGCTCCGGCGGAGAGCCCCGCGAGAACGTCGGCCCCGAGCCATCCTCGCTGATAACCCTGCAGCGTGGGGAACCACCATCGCCGACGGGCCGCGGTCGCGGTCGCGGTCGCTCGGGTCATCCGCCGGCCGGCTCGGCGAAGACCGTCGACCAGTCGCGCTTCACGCTCACGACCGTGAAGTCATGATCGGATGCCGCGGCGAGCAGTGAACTGCAGCCGCGCGCACTCGTGGCGATCTCGGTGATGCCGCCCATGCCGACCGTCTGATGGTTGCGGCCGCCCTCGGGCGGGAGCAGGCGTTCGATCGGCGGGTAGTGGGGGTCGGGGTCGGTCGCGTCGTACGTGCCCGCGCCTCCGCCCGTGCAGGCCAGGTCGGGAGTCGGCAGTGACGAACGCTGCACATCGGACTTCTTGCTCACAGACAGCCCCTCCGTTTGGCCGGGCGACGGCGAGCAGCGAATGCCCCCTCGATCACCCTTCCCGCTCAGAAGCCGTCCTCCCCCGACTGCTTCGCCTCCACCGTGTCACAGCGGGCGCGACAAGACAATGGCGAGACGGCGAACCGTCGGCGCCATGCGGATTCCCGACGGTCAGAGCTGGCCGCCGGGCCGCACGGTCGAACGCAGGTCCCGAGTGGCCGGTCCCTCGATGAGCCCGCCGGATGCCTCGAAGCGCGAGCCGTGCAAGGGGCAGTCCCACGTGTGCTCGGCGTCGTTCCACTGCACGACGCCGCCGAGGTGCGTGCAGATGGCCCGTACCGCGCACGTCTGCCCATCGACCGTCGACACCCCGACGGGCACCCCGCCGCGCGAGGCCACGACCCCCGCGCCTTCGGGCGGCCGCCGCACCGGTGTCGCATGCGCCTCCGCATGCACCCATCCGGCGGCGAGTTCGCGCGCGACCTTCGCGTTCTCCAAGATCCCCCGCCCGAGATCAGCGGGCATGGTCGGCCGGGTGCCGAGCGTGCGAATCCACGGCCGCTGCTCGCGCCACGGCTCGCCGAGGATCTCGGCGGAGATGCGCAGCGCAGCAGCCACGCCGTTCGTCAGGCCCCACTTCGCGTACCCCGTCGCGAGCCAGACGCGACCGCGACCGCGAGGCATCCACCCGGCGAAGGGAATGAGATTCAGCGATTCGTAGTCCTGCGCCGACCAGCGGTGGGTGAGCTCGGCACCGGGGAAGTGGCGCTGCGTCCACTGCACCAGATCGTCGACACGTGCGGCCGCCGACTCGACGCGCCCGACCGGGTGCTCGTTGCCGCTGACGATGAGCTGCAGCCCCGCGGCGCCGGACTCCGGATGCGTCGGCGCTGTTCGCACCGAGCGTGTCGGCGCATCGACGGAGAGGAAGAGCCCGGGCGGCGGCGGATCCCCGACGCGGAACGAGGCGATGTACGAGCGCGAGTGCCGCGTCTTGGCGAAGTAGAGTCCTCGGTCGAGGATGGGCGTCGCGGTGGCGACGACGACGTCGCGTGCCCGCAGCGCGCCGTCGTCGGTCTCGAGCACGACGGGATCCGACGCGTGCACGTCACGCACCCGCACACCGGTCATGAGCACGCCTCCGGCCTCGACGAACGCGCGAGCCAGCTCGAGCACGAGCTGGTACGGGTCCAAGGCGAGCTGCCCCTCGAGGGCGACCGCCCCGGCGAACGGGAACTGCACCGGCATCCGTTCGATCATCTCGACCGGCAGCCCGGCTTCGCGCGCCGCATCGAACTCGGCGAGCACCGTCTTCAGACCACGCTCCGACTGCGCATAGCTGTACGCCGGTTCGGTGGCGAACGGCAGGTCACGTTCTCCGACGAATTCGGCGATCCAAGCCTGCCCGTCGAGGTTCGCCTCGACGTACGCCCGCGTGACCTTCGCCGAGTGCGAACGGCGGATGCGCTGCAGCCTCGCGCCCTGCAGCACGCTGGCCTTGCCCGTGTTGGCACCCGATGCGAGCGCCGCGACCTCCGTCGCCTCGACGACCACCACGGTTCGGCCCGCGCGCTGGAGCATGAGCGCGGTCGAGAGGCCCGTGATGCCGGCGCCGACGACCGCCACGTCGACGGTCCCGGCCGGGATCGACCGACCGGCGGTGAGCGCCGTCGGCTCTGCGTCTGCGCCTGCGTATGCCGCGGCCTTCCAGTAAGAGGAGGTCATGCCGCCAGTCAAGTCCGGGTGGGGTGGCCCCGCAACGGGCTTGACTGATCCCCGAATGACGGTAGGGCGATTCAGTCGGCGAGCAGCGCCGTCTTCAATTGCACCGGGTCGATGCGCCAGTAGTTGTGCACGACGCCGTCGATGAGCAGCACGGGGATGTCCTCGGCGTACTGAGCCCGCAGGCCCTCGTCGTCGAGGATCGAGAGCTCATCGAGGTCGATCCGCGGCGCGGCATCCACTGTCTCGATCTCGGCCATCACGCCCTGCACGACTCCTCGTGCGTCGTCGCAGAGGTGGCAGCCGGGCTTGCCGATGAGGGTGAGTCGGATGTCGCGAGCCATGCTTCGATCGTATGCGGGTCTCGAGACGTCGTCGCCGTGCCGCCGTGATCTGCACGATCACCACGACCTTTTGCGCTCGCACGACCTTCTGTATCGGCCGTGACCCGCCGAAAGGTCGTGGCGCCGCCCGGGTACAGCGAAAAGCGCCAGGCCTAGGGCCTGACGCTCAGCCTGTAGTGCGAAGGACTACTTCTTGTTGCGACGCTGGTGACGCGTCTTGCGAAGCAGTTTGCGGTGCTTCTTCTTCGCCATGCGCTTGCGGCGCTTCTTGATGACGGAACCCATCAGAACCTCACAGAAAAGATCAAGTCGGTCGCGCGTGCCGCGGCCGGTGGCCAGAAAGCCTCGGGGTAGTCTACCGGATTCGCGCGGTCGCCCTCGCCCGATGAGTTACCGTCGAGGGATGCCGCACCACGACATCGTCATTCGCACCACCCGGGAATCCGACTGGCAGGCCGTGCGGGCGCTGCGTCTCGAGATGCTGCGGGACTACCCGTTGGCCTACGGCGAGACCCTCGCGGCCGCCCTCGACGTCGAGGAATCGCTCTGGCGGCTTCGCGGCGCGCGCGGCACGACGGCGGGCCAGACCTCGATCGTCGCGATCGACGGCGAGCGCTGGATCGGGCACATGGGCGGTTATATTCCGGATGCCACGTCGGGTCCGTTGCTCGTCGGTGTGTACGTCGCTGCCGACTACCGGGGCGACGCCGCGGGCGTCTCACGCCGGCTGCTCGACGCCGTCGAGGACTGGGCGCGCGGCTTCGGCGACACCCTTCGGCTCGAGGTGCACGAAGACAACCCCCGGGCGATCCGGTTCTACGAGAAGCTCGGGTTCACTCACACAGGCCGCAGCCGCGAATACGATCTGGACCCCGGCGGTCTCGAGCTCGAGATGATCAAGCCGCTGCGATGATGCCGACCTGCAGGTTCAGCCTGCCGAAGCCCATTACGGCAGACTGACGGCATGGACTTCGTCGACATCTTGCTCATCGTCGCGATCGTCGGCACCGGGCTCGTCGCCGGCGTCTTCTTCGCGTTCTCAGGGTTCGTCACGCGAGGCATCGGCCGCCTGCCCGCTGCGGATGCCGCACGGGCCATGCGGGAGATCAACGTGACCGCGGTGCGGGCCCCGCTCATGCTCGCGATCTTCGGCACCGCCCTCGTCGTCGCGGTGCTCGCCGTGCTCGCCTTCCTCGGCGAGCCCGAGGGCGCCACGTGGTGGTCGGTCGCGGGCGCTGCGCTCTACCTCGTCGGCGTCGTGGGCGTCACTGGCGGCGCGAACGTGCCGCGCAACAATCGGCTTGCTGCGCCATCCGACGCGGATGCCGCGGCGCTCGCGGCGGCATGGCAGGCCTTTCGCCCGGGGTGGCTCGCGTGGAATCACGTGCGCACGCTCACCTCGACGGCCGCAAGCCTCGCGTTCGTGCTGGCCCTCACCCTCGCCGGATGAGCGGCCACGCTGGTCGAGCAGCGAGCGCAGCGAGAGTATCGAGCCCCTCGGGCTCGCTACCGGCGTTTCTTCGGTCCGACGACCGCGGTGACCTGGTGAGCGGTCTCGGCGAACGCCTTGCCGATGGCGGCCGCGAACGCGAACTGCTCGGTGTTCAGCGGAACATCATCGTGCGCCCCAACGCCCGCGAGCGTGGCAGCGTCAGCCGCGGCATCCGTCGACACGAATGGAATCAGCCAGTCTTCGAGTGCCTCGAGCGGCGTGCGGTCGAGCTTGTAGTACCGGTGCTGACCCTCTTCGCGCACCGCCACGAGACCCGACTCGCGCAGCACCTTCAGGTGCTTGGAGACCGTCGGCTGACTCGCGCCGAGCGCGGTCACGATCTCGGACACACTGATCTCGCCGCCCGAAGATGGCACCGCGCCTTCACGCTCGAGGAGAACGGCGAGGATGTCGCGCCGCGTCGAGTCCGCCACCACGTCGAAGATGTCCGCCATGCCCCAAGGCTAGTCACTCACGGCGGGGAGTACCATGACTCACGCGTTCGGTGACGGCACAGAGGGGGCTCGATGCGCGCACAGCCGATGAGTCGTCTTGGTCGTGTCGACCGCCGGTCCTCGCTCGGCAAAGTACGCGACGCGGTCGACGGGCTCATGAAGCACTCCCCGTCGCGATTCGCGATTCTCATCTTCGCCGCACTCATCGTCGTGTTCACCGTGTTGTTCTCGCTCCCGATCGCGAGCGCCGACCGCCAGATCACGCCGTTGCACGATGCCGTGTTCACCGCGGTGTCGGTCATCTGCGTCACGGGCCTCGCGACCGTCGACATGGCCACCCACTGGTCGCCGTTCGGCAACGCACTCGTGTTCATCGGCGTCAACATCGGCGGCGTCGGCGTACTGACCCTCGCGTCGATCCTCGGCCTCGTCATCTCCCGGCGGCTGGGCCTCCGGGCCAAGCTCATCGCCGCGAGCGACTCGAACCCCTCGCGCATCCACGTCGGCCCGGTCTCCGAACGGCAGGCCGTACGCCTCGGCGAGGTCGGCGGGCTGCTCGCGACGGTCGCCATCAGCGCCCTCGTCATCGAGGTGACGATCGCGATCGGCATGATCCCGAGCATGCTCGCTGCGGGCTACGACGCCTGGCACTCGTTCTGGTACAGCTTCTACTACTCGGCCATGGCGTTCACGAACACGGGCTTCAACCCGAACCCCGGCGGTCTCGAGCCGCTCATCGGCGACTACTGGTTCCAATCGCTTCTGATGCTGGGCGTCTTCCTCGGCAGCCTCGGCTTCCCCGTGATCTTCGCGCTGGCCCGGGCCTGGCGGCATCCGCATCGCTGGAGCGTGCACGTCAAGCTCACCCTCACGACGACCACGATCCTCTTCGTGCTGGGCGCAGCGATGTTCCTGCTGCTCGAGTACGGCAATCCCAAGACCTACGGGCAGCTCGACGCCGGACCGACGGTCTTCCAATCGTTCTTCATGTCGATGATGACGAGATCGGGCGGCTTCTCGACGATCAACATGCACGACCTCAACGGGTCGAGCCTGCTCGTCTCCGACATGCTCATGTTCATCGGTGGCGGATCGGCGTCGACCGCCGGCGGCATCAAGGTCACGACGCTCGCCGTGCTCTTCCTCGCCGCATTCGCCGAAGCGAGAGGCGCGCCCTCGATGGAGGCGTTCGGCCGGCGCATCCCACGCGACATGCTGCGGCTGTCGGTCAGTGTCGTGCTCTGGGGTGCGACGATCGTGGCCGTCTCCTCGATCGCGATCCTGCAGATCACGAAGCAGCCGTTCGACTATGTGCTCTTCGACGTCATCTCGGCGTTCGCCACGTGCGGCCTGTCGACCGGCCTCACGGCCGAACTGCCGCCAGAGGGCGTTTACGTCATGGCGGCCACGATGTTCATGGGGCGGGTTGGTACAGTGACACTCGCCGCGGCCCTGGCGGCGAGCCAGCGCCGGCAATTGTTCAAGCGTCCGGAAGAGAGGCCCATCGTTGGTTGATCGAATCAGGCACGACGCCCCGGTGCTCGTGATCGGCCTCGGCCGTTTCGGCGCAGCCACCGCCGGCCAGCTCGACCGGCTCGGCCGCGAGGTGCTCGCCGTCGACGAGAGCGAAGCGCTCGTGCAGAAGTGGTCGGAGCGGGTCACGCACGCCGTCGTCGCCGATGCGAGGTCGATCGATGCACTGAAGCAGATCGGCGCGCAGGACTTCTCGATCGCGGTCTGCGCGGTCGGCTCGTCGATCGAGGCATCCGTGCTCATCACCGCCAACCTGGTCGACCTGAAGATCCCGCAGATCTGGGCGAAGGCGATCTCGGCCTCGCACGGAAAGATCCTGCAGCGCATCGGCGCGAACCACGTGATCTACCCCGAGCGCGAGGCCGGCGAGCGCACAGCGCACCTCGTGAGCGGGCGCATGCTCGACTTCATCGAGTTCGACGACGACTTCGCCCTCGTGAAGATGTACCCGCCGAAACCGATCCGCGGCAAGAACCTCACCGAGTCGGGAGTGCGGTCGAAATACCGCGTGACCGTCGTGGGTGTGAAGAGCCCCGGCAAGCCCTTCACCTACGCGACCGAGAACACCGTGGTCTCCAACCACGACCTCATCATCGTGTCGGGTACCGAGGGCGACATCGAGCGGTTCGCCGCGCTCGAGTGACCCGCGGGCCTCGTCAGCGTCGAGTCGAGCGGATGCCGCCTGCGGCGGCCGCTCGTCAGCCGACGAACATCAGCACGAGGCCGATGACCGCCGCGAGCACGGCGATGCCGATGAGCACGATGCCGACGATGCGGAGCACCCGGCGACCCGTCGGCGGCTCGTGGAGTCGCAGCCGATACGGCTCCCGCTCCTTGTAGTAGGCCGGCTCCTCCTCTGGGCGGGTCACGTGCGCCCGCTCCTCTGCGCTGAGCATCCGCGACTGGAAGCCGTCGTCGGTGAACCACCGCACGACACTGCCGACCTCGCCGCCGTTCCTGTCGTCGCCGTCACTGTCGATGACGACGGCCTCGGTGCGAATCCAACGACCGTCGGCCAGTCGGATGAGCAGCGCCAGCAGCAGGCACACGAGCCCTGCGGCGAGCGCGAACCATCCGATCACCTCGCTGATGACCGAGATGGTGTCCGCCGCATCCATGAGGCAAACGTAGCGCCCGCCGGGCGCCGACGAGCGCGTGCGGGCTCGCGCCGCGCCGAGGGCCTTCGCTCAGTCCTTCGGTGGTGACGAGTGACCCGACCGCCGCCGTGAACGTGCGCTACCGGCCGGGGCCGTGAGCGCCGCATTCGGATCGACGGACGACCCGTTAGGGACTCGTGAGGATCAGCGCCGGGGCATCCGCCCGGGTGTTGCATCGCAAGTGCAGCGAAAATGCTGCCCGCTCGCCGCGCTTGTGGCCCGCGGCCTCCCGAAACTGGAGTCTTCGTGCTCGACGTCGTCTACATTCTCGGCATCATCGCCGTGTTCGTACTCGTCGGCCTCATCGCCAGAGGGGTCGAGAAGCTGTGATCTTCTTCGAACTCCTCGCTGCCGCGTTGGGTGTCGCCGCTGTGGTGTACCTCGTGTACGCCCTCGTGAAACCTGAGCGGTTCTGATGGGCGTGCTGTTCGCCGTGCTGCAGGCGGCCACCCTCGCCCTGATCCTCGCGCTCATCTATCGCCCCCTCGGCGACTACATGGCTCGCCTCTACTCGAGCGACCGCGATTGGAAGATCGAACGCGGCCTCTACCGCCTCATCGGCGTGGACCCTCGCGCCGAGCAGTCGTGGCCCGCCTACCTGCGCGCCGTGCTCGCGTTCTCGGTCATCGGCCTGTTGTTCGTCTACGTGCTGCAGCGCGCCCAGACCGTGCTGCCGTACTCGCTCGGCCTGCCGGCCGTTCCCGAGGGCCTGTCGTTCAACACCGCGGCGTCGTTCGTGGCGAACACGAACTGGCAGTCGTACTCCCCCGAACTCACGATGGGCTACACCGTGCAGCTCGCTGGCCTCGCGGTGCAGAACTTCGTGTCGGCCGCCGTCGGCATCGCCGTCGCCATCGCCCTCGTGCGCGGCTTCGCCCGCCGCGGCTCGGGCACGATCGGCAACTTCTGGGTCGACCTGTTCCGCGGTTCGTTCCGACTGCTGCTCCCGCTCTCGGTGATCGGCGCGATCGTGCTCCTCATCGGCGGCGTCGCGGCGAACTTCAACGGCTTCACCGAGATCACGACGCTCGCCGGCAACTCGCAGAAGATCCCGGGCGGCCCCGTCGCCTCGCAAGAGGTCATCAAGCTGCTCGGCACGAACGGCGGCGGCTTCTTCAACGTGAACTCCGCGCACCCGTTCGAGAACCCCACCGCGTGGACGAGCCTCTTCCAGAACGTGCTCATGCTCGCGATCCCCTTCGCCCTGCCGCGCACCTTCGGCAGGATGGTCGGCTCGAACAAGCAGGGTTACGCGATCCTCGCCGTCATGGCGACGCTCTTCGTCGTCTCGCTCGTGGCGCTCAGCGCGCTCGAGGCGGGCGGCAACGGCACCGCCCCCGAGCTCGCCGGCGGTGCGCTCGAGGGCAAGGAAGCGCGTTTCGGCATCTTCGGCTCGACCCTGTTCGGCTCGACCTCGACGCTCACCTCGACGGGCGCCGTCAACTCGATGCACGACTCGTTCACCGCGATCGGCGGCATGATGCCGATGCTCAACATGATGCTCGGCGAGGTCGCTCCCGGCGGCGTCGGTTCGGGTCTCTACGGCATGCTCGTGCTCGCGGTCATCACGGTGTTCGTCGCGGGCCTGTTGGTGGGTCGCACGCCCGAGTACCTCGGCAAGAAGATCGGGCCGCGCGAGATCAAGCTCGCGAGCCTCTACATCCTCGTCACGCCGACGCTCGTGCTCGTGGGTACCGCGCTCTCGTTCGCGATCCCCGCGATCCGGGCCGACGTCGAAGCGACGTCGATCTGGAACCCGGGCATCCACGGCATGAGCGAAGTGCTCTACGCCTTCACGAGCGCGTCGAACAACAACGGCTCGGCCTTCGCCGGACTCACGGCGAACACGCCCTGGTTCAACACGGCGCTCGGTGTCGCGATGCTGCTCGGCCGGTTCATCCCGATCGTGTTCGTGCTCGCCCTCGCCGGATCCCTCGCGGCGCAGGACAAAGTACCCGCGACCGCCGGCACCCTCCCCACCCACCGGCCGCAGTTCGTCGGCCTCCTGGTCGGTGTGACGGTCATCGTGACCGCCCTCACCTTCTTCCCCGTTCTCACGCTGGGTCCCCTGGCCGAAGGGCTGAACTGAAATGTCCACCATCACCGAACAACCCGAGACCGGGCACACCCCGCGTCCGATGGGTTCACCCTCGAAACGCGCAACCGGCGCCTTCGGCCCCGCCCAGATCGCGCAGGCCCTGCCCGGAGCGTTCAAGAAGCTCGACCCTCGGCTCATGTGGCGCAACCCCGTCATGTTCATCGTCGAGATCGGCGCCGTGCTCACCACGGTGCTCGCGATCGCCGAGCCGCTGCTCGGCGGGCCGGGATCCTCGGGCGGCACCGCCGTACCGCTCACCTTCACCTGGGGCATCGCCGTGTGGCTCTGGCTCACCGTGCTCTTCGCGAACCTCGCGGAGTCGGTGGCCGAGGGCCGCGGCAAGGCGCAGGCCGACACCCTGCGGCAGACCCGCACGTCGACGACCGCCCACCTCATCACGAACTACGACGAGGCGACGGATGATCTCGAAACGGCGCTGGCGCGCCTACTCGATCCGGCGGCCGCAGCCGAACGCACCCCGGTCACCGAGGTCTCCTCGGCCGACCTGAAGCTCGGCGACGTTGTCGTCGTGACCGCCGGGCAGCTCGTGCCGGGCGACGGCGACATCGTCTGGGGCATCGCTTCCGTCGACGAGTCCGCCATCACGGGCGAGTCGGCGCCGGTCGTTCGCGAATCGGGCGGCGACCGCTCGGCCGTCACGGGCGGCACGCGAGTGCTCTCGGACCGCATCGTCGTGCGCATCACCTCGAAGCCGGGTGAGACGTTCGTCGACCGAATGATCGCGCTCGTCGAGGGCGCATCACGCCAGAAGACGCCGAACGAGATCGCGTTGAATATCTTGCTCGCGAGCCTGTCGATCATCTTCGTGATCGTCACGCTCACGCTCAACCCGATCGCCTCGTACGCGGCGACCACGGCCTCGATCCCGGTGCTCGTCGCCCTCCTCGTGTGCCTGATTCCGACGACGATCGGCGCATTGCTCTCGGCGATCGGCATCGCCGGCATGGACCGGCTCGTGCAACGCAACGTGCTCGCGATGTCGGGCCGTGCCGTCGAAGCGGCCGGCGACGTGACGACGCTCCTGCTGGACAAGACCGGCACCATCACGTACGGCAACCGTCGTGCGAGCGAGTTCGTGCCGATGCCGGGCGTCGACATCACCGAGCTGGAGCAGTCAGCAGCACTGTCGTCCCTCGCCGACCCGACGCCCGAGGGCGCCTCGATCGTCGAGCTCGCGGCGGAACGGGGCATCCGCTTCACTACCGCCCCTGAAGGCGAGGTCGTGCCGTTCACCGCGCAGACCCGCATGTCCGGGCTGGATCTTCCCGACGGATCGAGCATTCGCAAGGGCGCCGGTTCCGCGGTCATCGCGTGGGTCGAGGCATCCGGTCGCATCGAGTCGTCGACGCTCGATGAACTGGAGCAGCGCGTCGAGGTGATCTCGAACGGCGGCGGCACCCCGCTCGTCGTCGCCGCGAAGGACAGCTCGGGCGAGGCGCGCCTGCTCGGCGTCGTGCACCTCAAGGACATCGTGAAAGACGGGCTCACCGAACGGTTCGCCGAGCTCCGTGCGATGGGCATCCGCACCGTGATGATCACGGGCGACAACCCGCTCACTGCGAAGGCCATCGCTGCCGAGGCCGGCGTCGACGACTACCTCGCCGAGGCCACGCCCGAAGACAAGATGGCGCTCATCAAGCGCGAGCAGGCGGGCGGCAACCTCGTCGCGATGACCGGTGACGGCACGAACGACGCCCCGGCGCTCGCGCAGGCCGACGTCGGCGTGGCGATGAACACGGGCACGTCGGCCGCGAAAGAGGCCGGCAACATGGTCGATCTCGACTCCGATCCGACGAAGCTCATCGAGATCGTGCGCATCGGCAAGCAATTGCTCATCACCCGCGGCGCACTCACGACGTTCTCGATCGCCAACGACATCGCGAAGTACTTCGCGATCATCCCGGCGATGTTCGCCGGGATCTTCCCGGGGCTCGCGGTGCTGAACATCATGCAGCTGCACTCCCCCGCCTCGGCGATCCTGTCGGCGATCATCTTCAATGCGCTCGTGATCGTGGTGCTCATCCCACTCGCGCTGCGCGGCGTGAAGTACAAGCCGGGCGGAGCCTCCGCGATCCTGAGCCGCAACCTCCTGATCTACGGCCTCGGCGGCATCATCGCCCCCTTCATCGGCATCAAGCTGATCGACCTCGTCGTCAGCCTCATCCCCGGGTTCTGAACCCACCCGCTGGTCGAGTAGCGAGCGTATCGAGGCCTGGCACTCGGTCTCGATACGGCTCTGGCGGGCCTACTCGACCAGCGAGAACTTCGAAAGGAAACCAACACCATGAGCTCCACTCGCACCACGGTCCGCACCCACTGGGTGGCGGTTCGCGCGATGCTCATCTTCACCGCCGTGCTCGGCGTCGCGTACACGCTCGTCGTCACCGGCATCGGCCAGCTCGTACTGCCGGCACAGGCGAACGGCTCGCAGGTCACGACCGACGGCGAAGTCGTCGGCTCGAGCCTGATCGGCCAGTCGTTCACGGATGCCGACGGCGAGCCGCTGCCCGAATGGTTCCAGTCGCGTCCGTCGGCCGCAGGCGACGGCTACGACGGCGGCGCCTCGAGCGGCAGCAACTGGGGACCCGAGAACGCCGACCTGATCGCCGCGATCGGCGACCGAAAAGCCCAGATCGCCGCGTTCAACGGAGTCTCCGAAGCGGATGTCCCTGCCGACGCGGTGACCGCCTCGGCCTCGGGTCTCGACCCGCACATCAGCCCGGAGTACGCCCGCCTCCAGGTGGCGCGCGTGGCCGCGGAGCGCGACCTCGCCGAAGCCGACGTCGAGGCGCTCGTGGAGTCTAGGATTCAGGCACGGGACCTCGGTTATCTGGGCGAGCCGACCGTGAACGTGCTGCAGCTGAACCTCGCGCTCGCCGAGCTCGGCTGAGGAGGGCTGAACGCATGAGACGGGGGCGGTTGCGAGTGCTCCTCGGCGCCGCTCCCGGCGTCGGCAAGACCTACACGATGCTCGAAGAGGGCAAGCGTCTCGCCGCCGAGGGCAACGACGTCGTCGTGGCGTTCGTGGAGACCCACGGGCGCCGCGCGACGGCCTCGATGGTCGAGGGGCTCGAGGTCGTCCCCCGCCACACCGTGACGCACCGCGGCATGGCCCTCACCGAGATGGACCTCGACGCCGTGCTCGCGAGGAAGCCCCAGATCGCCCTCGTCGATGAGCTCGCACACACCAACGCCCCCGGCTCGCGCCACGCGAAACGCTGGCAAGACGTCGATGAGCTGCTCGACGCCGGCATCGACGTCATCTCGACGGTGAACACGCAGCACATCGAATCGCTCGGCGACGTCGTGCTGCAGATCACCGGCGTGCCGCAGCGCGAGACGATCCCCGACCGGGTGCTGCGCAGCGCCGACCAGATCGAGGTCGTCGACCTCGCGCCGCAGGCACTCCGCGACCGTCTCTCGGGCGGGCTCGTCTACCCCGCCGAGCGCATCGACGCCGCACTTTCGAACTACTTCCGGCTCGGCAACCTCACGGCGCTACGGGAGCTCGCCCTGCTGTGGCTCGCCGACGAGGTCGACTCGGCGCTCAAGGCCTACCGAGCCGAGCACGGCATCGACCGCAAGTGGGAGGCGCGTGAGCGCGTCGTCGTCGCCCTCACCGGCGGTCCCGAGGGCGAGACGCTCCTGCGGCGCGGCGCGCGCATCGCTTCGCGTTCCTCCGGTGGCGAGCTCATCGCCGTGCACGTCACGAATCCCGACGGCATGCGGGCGCGGCATCCTGGCACCCTCGATGCCCAGCGCTCGCTCGTGGAACAGCTCGGCGGCACCTTCCACCAGGTCGTCGGCGAAGACGTGCCACGGGCGCTCGTCGAGTTCGCGAGAGCAGCGGATGCCACGCAGCTGGTGATCGGCGTCAGCCGTCGTTCCCGGCTCGCCGCCGCATTCTCGAGTCCCGGCATCGGTGCGACCGTCATCCGCGAGTCGGGCGACATCGACGTGCACATCGTCACCCACGCAGCGGCCGGCTCGGGCATCTCGCTGCCGAAGCTCGGCGGCGCCCTCAGCCGCACGCGCCTGCTCGTCGGCTTCGCCGTCGCCCTCGTCGCCGGCCCGCTGCTCAGCTGGCTGCTCGCGACATTCCACACCGAGACGTCGATCACGAGCGATGTGCTCGCCTATCAGCTGCTCGTCATCGTCGTCGCACTCATCGGCGGCATCTGGCCGGGCCTCTTCGCCGCGGTGCTGTCGGGAATCACCCTGAACGTGCTGTTCGTCGAGCCCCGCTTCACCCTCACGATCGCCGACCCTCGCCAACTGCTCGCCCTGCTCTTCTACGTCGCGAACGCGCTGCTGGTGAGCTACGTCGTCGATCAGGCGGCGAGACGCACGCGCATCGCTCGGCGCGCCGCAGCCGAATCGCAGCTCCTCGCGTCCATCGCCGGCAGCGTGCTGCGCGGTGAGGATGCGCTGCAGGCCATGGTCACGCGCACCCGCGAGGCGTTCGGCCTCACCGGGGTGCGCCTGCTCATCGACGGCGAGAGCCGCGTCGCCGATGGCGAGCCGGCCCGCGACGACCGGGTCACGAACGTGCCGGTCGGCACGCGCGGCGTGCTCGAACTGCACGGCCAGGACCTCGAGGCATCCGAACGCCGCCTGCTGCAGGTCATCGCCTCGCAGATCGACGCCGCGATCGAGCACGGCGCACTGTCTTCTGCGGCGTCGGCGGCAACGGCGCTCGCCGAGACCGACAAGGTGCGCTCGGCGCTCCTCGCCGCGGTCGGCCACGACCTGCGGCGCCCGCTTACGTCGGCGTCGGCCGCGGTGAGCGCGCTGCGGTCGAGGGAGGTCGAGTTGCCGGCTGCCGAGCGCGACGAGCTGCTCGCGACCGCGGGCGAAAGCCTCGAGGCCCTCGCCGAGCTCGTCACGAACCTGCTCGACGTGAGCCGGGTGCAGGCCGGCGCGCTCGCGGTGACCCTCGCCCCGACCGAGGTCGCCGACGTCGTCTTCCCGGCGCTCGATGAGCTCGCACTCGGCCCCGGCGAGGTCGAACTCGACCTCGCCGACGGGCTCGAACCGGTGCTCGCCGATGGGGTGCTGCTGCAACGGGTCGTCGTGAACCTGCTCGCGAACGCCGTACGGCACAGTCCGGCCGGCGAACGGGTGCGCCTCGCCGCGAGCTCCTTCCAGGGCCGCACCGAACTGCGGGTCGTCGACCGCGGACCGGGCATCCCGGCCGAACGCCGCGACGAGGTCTTCACGCCCTTCCAACGACTCGGCGACACCGACAACGACACGGGCCTCGGGCTCGGACTCGCCCTGTCGAAGGGATTCGTCGAGGGAATGGACGGCACACTGGAAGTCGACGACACCCCCGGCGGCGGCCTCACCATGGTCGTCACCCTGCCGTCGGCCCCGACCACCGAGGAGGCGCGATGAGGATCCTCCTCGCCGACGACGACGATCAGTTGCAACGGGCGCTGCGCATCACACTCGCCGCCCGCGGCTACGACGTGATCGCCGCGCGCGACGGCGCAGAGGCGATCGATCTCGCCGCGAACGCCCACCCCGACCTCATCCTCCTCGATCTCGGCATGCCGAAAGTCGATGGCATCGACGTGATCCGCGCCGTGCGCGCGTGGTCGAAGGTACCGATCCTCGTGCTCTCGGGCCGCACCGATTCGGCCGAGAAGGTCGACGCGCTCGATGCCGGCGCCGACGACTACGTGACGAAGCCGTTCGCCATGGACGAGCTCCTCGCCCGCATCCGTGCTCGAGCCCGGTCGACCACCGGCGAAGCGGATGCCGCGGCGTTCACCATCGGGGCACTCACCGTCGACCTCGCCGCGAAGACCATCAGGGCGACGGATGCCTCGGGGCACGCGACATCCGTGCGCCTCACACCGACTGAGTGGCGCCTGCTCGAGCTGTTCCTCAAGAACCCGGGCAAGCTGCTCACCAGGCAGATGCTGCTGAGCGAGGTATGGGGACCGTTCCACGCGAACGACGCCGGCTACTTGCGCCTCTATGTCGCTCAGCTGCGTCGCAAGCTCGAGCCGACACCGTCGGAGCCGCGCTTCTTCCTCACAGAGCCCGGCATGGGCTATCGCTTCGAGCCTGGGGCGGCCCCGGCCGAGCCTGTTCCGTTGGTCGAGTAGCGACGAAGGAGCGTATCGAGACCCCGCCGGCGAACCACAGCGATTCCGCGTCTCGAGTCCCGCCTACGCTGGACCCCGTGGACTGCACCTACTTCGACGCCGGGCGCTGCACCTCGTGCTCGCTCATGGGGCAGCCCTATTCGGCGCAGCTCGCGGGCAAGCAGCGTCACGCCGAAGACCTGCTCGCCGCGCACGACGGCCTCGACTGGCTGCCGCCCGTCGCAAGCACCGAGGCGGGCTACCGCAACAAGGCGAAGATGGTGATCGCCGGCACGACGGCGGCTCCGACGATCGGCATCCTCGATGCCGACGGCCACGGCATCGACCTCGAGGCGTGCGGCATCTGCTCCCCCGGTCATCGCGCCGCGTTTCCCGTGATCTCCGCGTTCATCACGCGCGCGGGCCTCAGACCGTACGACGTGCCGACGCGCACGGGCGAGCTGAAGCATCTGATCCTCACCGAGTCGCCCGACGGCGAGCTCATGATCCGCTTCGTGGTGCGCTCGACGGAACCGGTCGGCCGCATCCGCAAGCATTTGCCGTGGCTCCTCGCCGAGCTGCCGAACGCCCGCGTGGTCACCGCGAACGTACTGCCCGAGCACAAGGCGGTGCTCGAGGGCGAGCACGAGATCGTCTTCACCGAGGCAAGCACCCTGCCCATGCGCCTGAACGATGTGACGATGCACCTGCGCCCGCAGAGCTTCTTCCAGACGAACACCGAGATCGCCTCCGCGCTCTACGTCGAAGCACGCGACTGGGTGCGCGGGCTCGCCCCCGACTCGGCCTGGGACCTCTACTCCGGCGTCGGCGGCTTCGCCCTGCACATCGCGGATGCCGCGGCATCCGTCACCGGCATCGAGACGAGCGTCGAGGCCGTCGCGAGCGCAGAGCTCAGCCGAACGGATGCCGCGCTCTCACGTGTGCGGTTCGAAGCCGGCGACGCCACCGCCTTCGCGCTCGACGCCGAGACGCCACCCGATCTCGTGATCGTGAACCCGCCCCGGCGCGGCATCGGCCGTGAGCTGAGCGGATGGCTCGAGGCATCCGCTGTTCGTCATGTGCTGTATTCGAGCTGCAACGCCGCCTCGCTCGCGCGCGACCTCGAGGCGATGCCGTCGCTGCGCCCAGTGCGCGGCCGGGTGTTCGACATGTTCCCGCAGACGACGCACTTCGAGGTGATGGTGCTGCTCGAGCGCGCTTGAACCGATGCGCATGGGAGGGGCCGGGCTCCACCCATGCGGGCCGGGCCCCTCCCATGCGGGTCACTTGCCGGTGAGGGCCTCCAGCGCCTGCGCTGCGCCCGGGTGCAGCGAGATCGGGTCGGTCTGCTTCGCATCCTCGGGGTCGAACGCGGCCGCGGCCGCGTGCACCTGTTCCAGCTTGTCGACGTTGCTCCAGATCGTCTCGGTGATGTTGCACGCCGTCGCGTCGTCCATGTCGTCGCGCACGAGCAGCACGTTCGGCACCACGATCGTCGGCACATCCGCATCGAGGCCGTACGTATCGGCGGGAATCGCGCCCTCCTGGTAGACGGGGCTGATCTCCTGCAGTCCCGTGAGTTCGGGAGTGATGTCGATGAACTCGACCGCACCGGCATCCGAAGTGAACAGCTCGGTGATGTTGGGAGTCGGCAATCCGCCAGACCAGAAGATCGCATCGACCGTGCCGTTGCGCAGACCGTCGACGCTCGTCGCGAGGTCGAGTCGCTGCGTGGTGACGTCGGTGTCGGGCGTGAGACCGGCCGCCTCGAGCAGCCGGAGCGCGATCACCTCGGTGCCCGACTTCGGCGACCCGGTCGACACCGTCTTGCCGGCCATGTCGGCGATGGTCGTGATGCCGCTGTCCTGCCTCACGATGACCTGGGTGTAATTCGAGTGGATCATGCCGAGTGCTTCGACGGGCTGCGGCTCGCTGAACGAGCCGGTGCCGTTGACCGCGTCGGAAGCGGTGTCGGCCAGCGAGAACGCGATGTCGTAGTCGCCGCTCACGAGTTGCTCGATGTTCTGCACGGATGCCCCGGTCTCGGCGGCGGTGACGCGCAGCTCGGTTTCACTGCTCAGCACATCCGAGATTGCTCCGCCGAGCACGTAGTAGACGCCCGTCGAGTTGCCGGTGGCGATGGTCAGTTGCTGGGGGGAGGCGACGCAGGCCTCACCGCTTCCCTCGGCGGCCGGTTGTTGCGGCTGCTGGCCGCCGCACCCGGTCAGCAGCAGCGCCGATGCGGCTATGACCGCGAACGCTGCGCCGACCTTGCCTCTGTTCGAAGTGGGGAGTGTCATGTGCGTGTTCCTCTCTTGGTGGCGGTCAGGAGTTCTTGGTCACGGTCAGGGTTGAGACGAGGGGGCGCTGCGCTGACGCGTCGGCCGGGCCCCGAGCGCGGCGCCTGCGAAGCCAGTTGACGGCGATCGCAGCAGCGATGCAGACGAGGCCGATGGCGATCGAGACCGGCACGAGGTAGAGGCAGCACAGCGCGCCGAGGAGCAGCAGGATGCGCTCGGGCCAGTTCGCCGGGCCGAGCACCCATCCGCCCGTGGCGCCGGCTAGGGCCGCGACGGCGATGAGCGACACGACGGTCGCCCAGAGCGAGGTGAGAAGTCCGCCCTGCAGCAGCAGTGAGCCGCCCGCAGGGGTGAGCACGAACGCAAGCGGCACGAGGAACGCGGGCAGCGTGTACTTCGTCGCCTGCCACATCGTCTTGATCGTGTCGCCGCCGGTGATCGCCGCGGATGCGACGGCCGCGAGCGCCGTGGGCGGGGAGACCTCGGAGAGCACCGCGAAGTAGAAGATGAACATCGCCGCCTCGGGCCGCTCGACCCCGAGGGCGATGAGCGCGGGGCCGATGATCACCCAGGAGATGATGAACGATGCGGTCACCGGCACCGCCAGGCCGAGCAGGATGATCGCGACCGCGGCGAGCAGGCACGTGATCGTGAGGGTGACTTCGGGGTTGTCGCTGGCGGTTTCGGCGAGCGAGACGAGCATGCGGGCGAAGGTGAGGCCGATGCCGGTCTTGACGATGACGCTCGTGATGATGCCCGCGGCCGCGCACACGGCGACGACTGGAATCGCGCTTCGGATGCCGCTCGCGAGTGCGTGGTACAGCTCGCCGAGGTACTCGGCGACCGCCTTCGGGAGGGTCGTCGCCACCGAGGCGTCGTCGAGCGGGTCGCGCCGCGACACCATCCGCTCGACGAGCCCGAACACTGCGGCGACGAGTGTCGCGTAGACGATCGAACGGAACGCGGGCAGCCCGAGCGCGAGGAAGAAGATGATGACGGCGAGCGAGAGGAAGTGGTAGCCGAAGCGCGCGACCAGCTTGCCGAGGTGCTTCCTCGGTACATCCACCGCCCGAGTCGCGAAGCGGCGGGCGTCGATCTCCACCGCGAGGAAGATGCCGACGTAGTAGAGGATCGTGGGGATGATCGCCCAGATCATCACTTCGAGATACGACACCTGCAGGTACTCCGCGATGATGAAGGCGGCCGCACCGAGCGTCGGCGGTGAGAGGATCGCGCCGATGCCGGCTGCGGCGAGCATCCCGCCGGCGTTGTTCCGCGGATACCCCGCGCGCTGCAGGATCGGCCAGGCAAGGGAGCCGAGCGTCACCGCCGTCGCCGTGCCCGAACCCGACACCGTGCCGAGCAGGAACCCGCTCGTCACGACGGTGCGACCCGAGGCCGACCTCGACGCGGGAAAGAGCGAGAAGGAGAAGTCGATGAAGAAGCGGCCCGCCCCCGTCGCCGACAACACGGCTCCGTAGATGATGAACAGCACGATGTACGTCGCCGCAACGCCCAGTGGTGTGCCGAAGAAGCCCGACTGGTCGTTGTAGAAGCCGTTGATGATCTGGTCGAAGTTCACGCCCGCGTGGCTGATCGCCCAGTCCATCGGCAGGAAGCCGCCGTAGTAGGCGTAGAGGAAGAACACGACGCAGAAGATCGGAAGCACGAGGCCCGTGGTGCGACGGGTCGCCTCGAGAATCAGCAGTGTGAGCGCGGTGCCCGCGATCACGTCGACCGTGCCGAGCGTGCCCTGTCGGTTCAGGAACGCGTCGAAACCGCCTCCGCCATCGCCGATCACGATCGGCAGGATCGGATAGGTGCAGACGAACGCGGTGGCGGCCGTGAGGGTCCAGTCCCACACCGTCGGCGCGTCGGAGCGGAGCGGGTCTCTCCTGCGCTTCCGGCCGCGGTACAGCAGGAAGGTGAGCGGCAGCGTGACCGACAGGAAGGCGATGAGTGAGAACTGCGTGCCCTGGGGCAGCGGGAAGAACACCTGGTAGAGCACGAACAGCGACACGACGAAGCAGTACGCCGTGATCACGCGCTCGAGCCGAATCGGCAGCGTGCGCGACGGGCGCTCTTCGTCGAACTCGGCGATGATGTCGTCGGGTGGCAACGGGCCCGAGCCGGCCTGGCCGGCCTCCGTCGTGGAGGCGGCGCGACCCGTCGGTTCTACTTCGGTGTAGGACATGGCGCAACCGTAGGGCGGCCGCCGCATCCTTCGCCCGAGCCGTCCGGAATCCTTACATCCCCTTTACATCCACCGAGACCGCGATGTCGAACGTGATGTCTAAACTGCGAGGATGCGTGTGCTCATCGCCGAGGACGACACCTCCGTCGCTGCTGCCCTCGCATCGGTGCTCACGCAAAGCGGACACCAGACCGAGCAGGTGGCCCGGGGCGGCGACGTGCTCCTCCGGCACCATGACTTCGACGTGCTCATGCTCGATCTCGGCCTCGAAGACACCGACGGCTTCGACGTCATCAGACGGCTCCGCCTCGTGACCGACCTGCCGGTGCTCGTCGTCACAGCACGCGGCGACGAGCGGTCGACGGTACTCGCTCTGCGCCTCGGCGCCGACGACTATCTCGTGAAGCCCGTGCGCATGCGTGAACTGCTCGCCCGACTCGAGGTCGTCGCCCGCCGCCGTCTCAGCGCCCCCTCCCTCGACCTCGTGCGCACCGGAAGCCTCGAGATCGATCTCGGAGCGCGCCGGGTGCGCGGCGACGGGGAAGAGCTCGCACTGACGCCGACCGAGTTCTCGCTCCTCGCGGTGCTGGCCCGCAGGGTGGGCGCAGCCGTGAGCCGAGAGCAGATCCTCGACGAGGTGTGGCGCGACGCCTACGCCGCGAATTCGCGAGCCTTCGATGTGCACCTCGCACAGCTGCGCCAGAAGCTGCCCTCGAGCGACGCGATCACCACGATCCGCGGCTACGGGTACCGACTGGAAGCGTCGTAGGCATGCGTGCCCAGGTACTGCTGCCGCTCATGCTCTTCGGTCTCCTGGCCGTGCTCGCGATCGTCATTCCCGTGGGCGAGTCCATCGCAGTCTCGCGAACGCAGCAACTCGCGCTGGCCCGCGCATCGTCGATGGACCACATCGTGCGCCTTGCCGAGAACGCCATCACCTCGTCGGACACCGCCGCGCTCGAGCGATACCTCGACCGCTTCGGCGAGGTCTACGGCGAGTCCGTGGTCGTGCTCGACGGCGAAGGCACCGACATCGCGCAGGTCGGCGCCCTCACCCCGGCCGACGAGGAGGTGCGGGCGCACGCGCTCGCCTCGTCGCGCAACCTGCCGCAGTGGCAGCTGCCCGTGATCAGGCCGTGGAGCACCGGCACGGCACTCGTCTCCGAGCCGGTGCTCGGCACCGGAGAACTCAGTATGGGCGTCGTCGTCCTGCAGATCGACGCGGCGGCGGCCAGGCGCGACATCACGCTGTCGTGGCTGCTCGTCGCGTTCGTCGGGCTGCTGGTACTCGGGGGCCTCGCCGCGGCCTCGCTCTGGTGGACGAACTGGGTGCTGCGACCCGTGCGCGCGCTCGACGACGCGACGAACGCGTTCGGTGAGCACCGCGACGTGCGGCTCGTCGACGCCACCGGCCCGCCCGAGTTGCGCCGGCTCGCCGCATCGTTCTCGCGCATGGCCGAGGGCATCGAGGACACCCTCGTGCAGCAGCGCGACTTCGTGGCGGACGCATCGCATCAACTGCGCAATCCGCTCGCGGCCATCCGACTGCGCATCGATGCGCTGAACCGCGACGGCTCCAGCGACGACTCCCTCGAGATCGTCGACGCCGACCTCGACCGCCTCGAATCGACCGTCGGACGGATGCTCGTGCTCGCCGATGCCGAGCATCGTGCGACGGCCGAGGTGAGCAGCGGAAACGGCTTCGCCGAGGCGTCTCGTCGCGAGCACACCGTGCCGACCGCCGCCGCGCTCGCCGAACCGTTCCAGCCCCTCATGCGCGAGGCGGGCCAGAGCCTGGTCGCCGAAGGCACGACCGAGGTGCAGATCGCCTGCCGCCGATCGGATCTCGAGGAGATCGTCGCGACGCTGCTCGAGAATGCCAGGAAGTACGCCGGTGAGGGCGCAACGGTGCGGCTCGCCCTCGCCCACGAGGGCGAGGGCGAGCACGAACGCGAGGGCGATGCGGTGCGCATCGTCATCAGCGACGACGGGCCCGGGCTCGACGACGACGAACTCGCACAGGCCGGCACCCGATTCTGGCGCTCGGCGCAGCATCGCGGGCTCACGGGTACGGGGCTCGGACTGGCCATCGTCGGGCAACTCGTGCGCGCGAACGGCGGCGCGTTGCGTATCGACCGTGCCGACGAGGGGGGCCTCCGCGTCGCCGTGCGATTCGGAGCGATCTCATGACGGGCGGCTCGATCTCGCGCCGCGCGCTGCTCCTCGGGTTCGCCGGGCTCTCGGCCCTCTCGCTCGGCGGCTGTGCGCGACCCGGCACCGGTGGAACGCTCCGGATGGCGTGCGGGGAGCCCGGGGGCACCTACATCCGCTTCGGCCAACTGTTGAGCGACGCTGCCGTCGCCGCGGGTGTCGTGACCGCGATGAAGGCGCTTCCGACCGACGGCAGCATCGAGAACATCGGGATGCTCCGCTCGGGCGACGCCGACCTCGCGATCGCGCTCGCCGACTCGGCCGCGATCGATCCGCACGGGCTCGTCTCGATCGGTCGCGTCTACCAGAACTACCTGCAGTGCATCGTGCCGGTCGGCGGTCCGATCGCCGACGCGGACGATCTCGCCGGCCGCGTCGTCTCGATCGGCGCACCGGCATCCGGCACGGCCGAGACGTCGCGCAGGGTGTTCGACGCACTCGGCCTGACGTCGGGCGCGCGTGCAGCGTCGCTCGTCGAGCTCAACCTGGCCGATGCCGTCACCGCACTCGAGACCGGCGGCATCGACGCCCTGATGTGGTCGGGCGGCATCCCGGTTCCGGAACTCGATCGCCTGCACGGCCTCATCCAGGTGACGCTCGTCGATCTGAGCGCCGCGATACCGCTGCTCGGCGAGGTGCATGCCGACGCGTACCAGCAGACCGTCGTGCCCGCGGGTGTGTACGCGCTCCGCGAGCCGATGCCGACGATCGGCGTCTCGAACTTCCTCCTGGCGCGGGCGGATCTTCCGGACCCTATCGCCACCGCCCTCGTCGATATCCTCATCGACGATGCGGTGCGACTCGTTCCGGAACGCTCGGCCGGGCTGCAGTACCTGACGCCGTCGAGCCTCATCGACACCGGGTCGATGCCGCTGCACCCGGCGGCCGAGCGGCGCTACTTCGAGCGCTACGGGTGACGGCGCGGCGGCTGGATGTCAGCGCTTGCGCGTCTTGATGAATCCCTCGTCGGTCTTCTCGCGCTTCTGCGCTCGCTTCTCTTTCAACGAGAGTTGGGCCTGCTTCTTCGTGGCGTTGCCACGTGTGTTCTTTCCAGACATTCGAGCTCGCTTCCCTTCGTCAGCTGGCGGGCTTCCGATGACCATAGCCCACTCCGCGACGGAAGTCATGTCCGCTCGGAGCGAACCGCGCTGCCGCTCGGAATTCGGCCATGTCCAGGTATTTTTCCGCAGCATGGGCTAAGCTGGCAGGTCACCTGAAGGAGAGTGACATGCGGAGGGTCAACCCCATCGCCGCGGCCGTCGTCGTCGCGTTCTGGCTGTTCATGATCGGCTTCGCCGCCGGTTTCGAGGGCGAAATCGCATCCGACCCGACGCTCACCCGTGAGCACCCAGACGCGGCACTCGCGGGGCTCGTCGGAGGAGCCACGACCGTCGGCATCGTGCTCCTGGTGGGGGCGTGCGTGCTGCTGACGAGGGCCGTGCTCGGTGCGCATCGCTCGCGCGCGGCGCGCACCGCGGCGTAGCGACCGAGCGACTGAACACCGGCGCGAGAGCCGGGCCATTGAATGCAGGATGAGCGCACCTGCGACCGTCGATAACGGCTGCCTTCGAGCGCTCATCCTGCGGACGGGGCAGGCGCAGTGCTATTCGAGCAGGTCGGCCGTGAGCGCGGCGAGTTCAGCCCGCCGGTCAGCCTTGTCGCGAGGCACGCCGGGGACACCGGGCCGCCTCTGCCACGGGTGCGGCCCGTCGAGCGGCCGGTGCGCGACCCCCATCGCGTCGTAGATCGCGAGCTGGTCGCCGAGGCGCGCCTCGAAGCCCGCCCAGTCCTTGCCGGGTGCACTCCACGCGACCTCGGCGAACGCCGCGAGCCGCGGGAACACCATGTAGTCGAGCCGTGAGACGGTGTCCATGTGCTCGCTCCAGGCGTTGGCCTGCACGCCGAGCACATGGCGCCGCATCGCCTCCGAGGCATCCGCCGGCAGCGGCTCGAAGTCGTAGACGTCACGCAGCGTCTGCACCGTGCCGACGGGAATCGGCTCGTCCGCGGCATCCGACTGCCGGTAGTCGAGGTAGGCGAAGTCGTCGGGGCAGAGCACGACGTCGTGACCTCGGGCCACGGCGACCTGGGCACCGCGGAGGCCTCGCCACGACGCGATCGTCGCGCCCGGGTCGAGCGGGCCCTCGAGCACTTCGTCCCAGCCGTAGAGACGTCGGCCGGCCGCGGTGAGGTGCTCGTCGAGCCGGCGGATGAACCACGCCTGCAACTCGTTCGGCGTCGCGAGACCGCGTTCGGCCATGAGCTGCCGCGTGCGCGCGTCGACCGCCCACTGCGTCTTGCGAGCCTCGTCACCGCCGACCGCGATGTACCGCGACGGGAAGACCTCCATGACCTCGTCGAGCACGTTGCGGAAGAAGGCGACCGTCGATTCCTCGGTGTTCAGCACGTCGTCGTTGATGCCGTAGCGCGTCCACACCTCGTACGGCCCGCCGGTGACGCCGAGCTCGGGATACGCGGCGAGCGCTGCCCGCACGTGGCCGGGCGTCTCGATCTCGGGCACGACCTCGATGTGCCGTTCGGCAGCGTACGCGACGATCTCGCGCAGGTCGTCCTGCGTGTAGTAGCCGCCGACCGGGCGACCGTCGACGGTCGATGACGGCCCGTGGCCGAGCTGCGACTCGGGCCGCCACGCGCCGACCTCGGTGAGCCGCGGATATCGGCGGATCTCCATGCGCCAGCCCTGGTCGTCGGTGAGGTGCAGCTGCAGCACGTTGACCCGGTGGAGGGCGAGCAGGTCGATGAGCCGCAGCACTTCGTGCTTCGGCCGGAAGCTGCGTGCGACGTCGAGCATGAAGCCCCGCCACGCGAAGCGCGGTGCGTCGAGCGTGACGGATGCCGCGGCGCGCCACTCCCGCCCCGGCAGCGCTGCCCGCCGGAACGCGTCGGGCCCGAGCAGCTGCCGGAACGCGAGCCCGCCGTAGAAGAGGCCCGCCTGCGCCCCGCCCGTGATGCGCACGCCGCCCGGCGCGACCTCGAGCCGGAACCCCTCGCGCGGCAACTCGGGGTCGATGTCGAGCGCGATCGTGCCCGCCGCGCCCCGCTGGTCGAGGAGCCGCGGGGTCACGGGCAGCGCGGAGCCCGTCGCCGCACTGAGGTCGGCCTGCAGGCGGCGGGCGACGGATGCCGCGGCATCCGTTGCCGTGATGGCCGTGCCTGCGTCGAGCACGAACTCGCCGTCGCGTGCCTCGAACGAGAAGGGCTTCGGAATCAGGCCCCTCACGCCCCGGCCGCCAGCTCGCGGGCGCGGGCGAGCGCGGCATCGGTCGCCCGGTCGAAGGTCTGCTTGAGCGAGGCCTCTTCGAGCACCGCGACTGCGCGCTCGGTCGTGCCCTTCGGGCTCGTCACCCGGCGGCGCAGTTCGGCGGGGCCGGCATCGGATGCGGCGAGCAACTCGCTCGCGCCGCGGAACGTGCCCTCGACCATGACGGCCGCCTGCTCTGGCGTGAAGCCCTTCTCGATCGCCGTCGCCGTGAGCTGCTCGATCAGGTAGAAGACATAGGCCGGCCCGGACCCCGAGATCGTCGAGAGCGCGTCGATCTGCTCCTCGGGCACGACGAGCACTTCGCCGACGGTCTCGAAGAGCGACACGGCGAGCGCGAGGTCGGCGTCGCTCGAGCGCGCGCCGGCCGAGACACCGGTGACCGCGCGGCCGACGACCGCCGGCGTGTTCGGCATCGAGCGGATCACCGTGACCGACGCGGGCAGCAGGGACTCGAACGTCGCCACGGTGACCCCGGCGGCGACGCTCACGACGACTGCGCCGGGCTCGAGTGCGTCCGCGATCTCCTCGAGCAGCGCCGGCACCATGGCGGGCTTGACGGCGACGACCACGAGCTTCGCGCCGGCGACGGCGGTGCGGTTCGCTGCGGCATCCGTCTCGGTCGCGTACGCGGTGACGCCCGCGAGGCCCGCGAGCTCGGCCGCCTTCTCGGCACTGCGGTTCGTCGCACGGATGCCGCCGTCGACCTCGATGCCCGGCTGGAGGAGGCCGGTCAGCACGGCGCGAGCCATCGACCCCGCCCCGAGGAATGCGATCGCGGGCAGTCTGACAGGGGCCTCGACACTCATGCGACCATCCTAGGTTCGGGGTCGAACGCTGTGGCTGGAACGCACATCTTCGCTCCGCTACCCCCTTTAGGATTGCTCCATGAGCGCATCGGGCGGCAACAGAGCCATCATCGCGGCATTCCTCGCCAACACGGGAATCGCGATCACGAAGTTCATCGCCTGGTTCTTCTCGGGCTCGTCCTCGATGCTCGCCGAGGCCGTGCACTCGGTGGCCGATGCCGGCAACCAGCTGCTCCTCATCTTCGGCGGCCGCCAGGCGAAGCGGGCGGCCGACAAGGAGCATCCGTTCGGCTACGGCCGCGAGCGGTACGTCTACGCGTTCGTCGTCTCGATCATCCTGTTCTCGGTCGGTGGGCTCTTCTCGATCTACGAGGGCATCGACAAGCTGCAGCACCCGCATGCGCTCGACGTGCCGTGGCTGCCGATCCTCGTGCTCTCGATCGCGATCGTGCTGGAGTCGTTCTCGCTGCGCACCGCCGTGAAGGAGTCGAACCACGTGCGCGGCAAACTGAGCTGGGTGCAGTTCGTTCGACGCGCCAAGGCTCCCGAACTGCCCGTCGTGCTGCTCGAAGACGTCGCAGCGCTCCTCGGCCTCGTCTTCGCGTTCATCGGCGTCGGGCTCACGATCATCACCGACAACCCGCTCTTCGACGCCATCGGCACCCTCTTCATCGGCACGCTGCTGATCGTCGTCGCCGTCGTGCTCGGCATGGAGACGAAGTCGCTCCTCGTAGGCGAGGGCGCCAATGACGACGATGTCGTGCGCATCGAGCAGGCGATCCTCGCCGGCCCCGAGGTGGAGCGAATCATCCACATGAAGACCCTCTATCTCGGCCCCGACGAGTTGCTCGTCGCCGCGAAGGTCGGCTTCACTGCCGACCAGCGCCTGCTCGAGGTCGCGGCGGCGACGAACGCGATCGAGCTGCGCATCCGCGATGCCGTGCCGTCCGCACGAGTCATCTATGTCGAGCCCGACGTCTACGTCGAGCCGAACCTCGCTGCACCGCCCACCGACGCGATCGTCATCAAGGGCCTCGAGTAACGACGAGGCAGCCGCCGGTCGAGTAGCGACGCAGGAGCGTATCGAGACCTCCCCGGCCGGGGTCTCGATACGGCGCTGGCGCGCCTACTCGACCAGCGTGAGGGCCGCCCCGCTGGCGGCCTACTCGACCAGCGTGAGGGCCGCCCCGCTGGCGGCCTACTCGACCAGCGTGAGGGCCGCCCCGCTGGCGGCCTACTCGACCAGCGTGAGGCGGGCTAGGGCCGGCGCAGAGGGTCGTCGAAGAAGTCGAGCAGCAGCTGCGCCGCGGCATCCGCTTCGACGCCCGCGAACACCTCGACGCGGTGATTGAGCCGCCGATCGCGGAGCACGTCGTAGAGGGAGCCCGCCGCGCCGGCCTTCTCGTCCCATGCGCCGAACACGACGGTCGGGATACGCGCTGCGAGGATCGCCCCCGCGCACATGACGCACGGCTCGAGTGTGACCACGAGCGTGCAGTCGGTCAGGCGCCAGTCGCCGGTGACCTCGGCGGCTGAACGGAGGGCCAGCAGCTCGGCGTGCGCGGTCGGGTCGCCGAGCAGCTCGCGCTCGTTGCGGCGCGCGGCGACGACCTCGCCGGCGGCGTTCACGACCACGGCGCCGACGGGCACGTCGCGCGTGGCCGGAGCCTGCTCGGCTTCGGCGAGCGCGAGTCGCATCCACTCGTGATGGCGGCCGGACTCAATCATGATCGCGCCGGGTCATGACCTCGATCGCTGCATCGAGGATGCGATCTCGCGTCGACATGGGCCTCCTGTACACCTGACTTCCGGTATCGTACCATCGGGGTTAGTAAACACTTACTCACCACTCGATCCCGCCATCGGAGGCAACCTTGGAACCCCTCGAACTCACCCGCCTGCTCTTGCTCGTCGTGCACTTCGTCGGTCTCGCCGCGATCATCGGCGCATACATCCTGCAGATGCCCAGGCGATCGGGCTTCGACTTCTCGCCGGTGCTGGTCGGCTCGATCGTGCAGCTCGCCTCGGGCATCGCGCTGATCGCCGTCAACGAGATCGGCGGCACAGAGATAGATCGCGCGAAGGCGTTCGTGAAGCTCGGTATCGCGCTCCTCGTGCTGGTTCTGGCCATCGTCGGCGTGGTCCGCGGCCGCGCGCTGAAGCGGGCGGAGCAGACGGATGCCTCGCTGCGCCCGTTGCTCTGGAGCGCCGGCATCGCCGCCATCGCCAACGTCGCCGTGGCGGTGTTCTGGCACTGACGACGAGGCCCGCGCTCAGTAGACTCGAGCCCATGCGAGTCCACGTTGCCGATCACCCGCTCATCACCCACAAGCTGACGGTGCTCCGCGACGTGAAGACCCCGTCGCCCGTCTTCCGTTCACTCGTCGACGAGCTCATGACGCTGCTCGCCTACGAGGGCACCCGCGGGGTGCGCGTCGAGCCGGTCGACATCGTGACCCCGGTGGCACCCGCGACGGGCGTGCGCATCGCCGACCCGAAGCCGCTCATCGTGCCGATCCTGCGCGCGGGTCTCGGCATGCTCGAGGGCATGACGAAGCTGCTGCCGACGGCTGAGGTCGGCTTCCTCGGCATGGCGCGCAATGAAGAGACCCTCGAGCCGACGACGTACGCCGAGCGACTGCCCGACGACCTCAGCGACCGCCAGTGCTTCGTGCTCGACCCGATGCTCGCCACGGGCGGCTCGCTCACGGCGGCCATCGAGTTCCTGCTGAAGCGCGGGGCGACGGATGTCACGGCGATCTGCATCCTCGCCGCACCCGAGGGGCTCGCGGCGGTCGAGCAGGCCCTGCACGGCCGTGAGGTCACGATCGTGCTCGGCGCCGTCGACGAGCGCCTCAACGAGCTGGGGTACATCGTGCCGGGTCTCGGCGATGCCGGCGATCGCCTCTACGGCACGGTATAAGCGCAGCCGGCGGCATCCGTTACCCGAAGGATCTTCGAGCCTCGACACGCCGCAGCGGAAATCGCGCGCGGAAGATTTCCGAAACTCGTCATCCATCGCAGAATCTTTCAGGCGACGCATCGGCGTCACTGATCCTGCCGGATGTCGCATCGCAACGCGCACCGCGTGCGACGAAACTCCCCGTCACCTGGCCGTCATGAATTGACACACGCCCGGCCATCCGTTTGACTTTGCTCATGACTGACACTGCACGCAACCTGACCGCCCTCGGCGCTCTCAGGACGACCGGCACGATGATGCCGGCACGTGCACCCATGTGTTGTCGAATGTGCCGCTGACCGCGACCCGACCGCCGAGTCCCGCAGCCGATCCGCATCCAGATCGACGCCGACTCCTCTGAACCTTCCGTCTCTCGAGGTTCGCCCGGCCGAACGGCCATTCGCTCCGACCCCGCTTTCGGGGCCGGTCGCTGCACCCTTCACACAAGGATTCTCGTCATGTCTCTCGCACTCGCAACCGCTCCCGTCCGCACCGTCCAGGCCCGCACGGCACCGTCGCTGCCGGCCGCCCCGACGATTCCGTCGCACACCCCCTCCGCTCCGCTCCGCTCAGTCGCCGCGGCTCCCCGAGCCGCCGCCCCGGCGGCGGATGCCTCGGCCGACGCCGCCCGCGCACCGCGGGTTCGGGCCGTGCCCGAGGGCACCGAGGCCCGCGGCTTCGTGCTCTACGTCGGCATCGATGAGGCCAAGGCACTCGCCGACGGCACGACCCTGCACCGCATCGTCGAGGCGCTGCGCACGCTGACCGCCGAGGTCGCACCCTCGGCCGAGACCTACGCCGCGGTCGCACTCGCTCCCGAAGCCGCGGGTGGCCGCGACGTCGACGTCGTGCGGCTCGCCCTGCAAGACCCCGCCGCGCTCGCCAAGCAGCGCGAGGGTCAGGACACCCGCGACGACGTCGACCGCCACCCCAACGGCGTCATCATCGACATCTCGCGCAAGCGCGTGCTGCTCGACGGCGAGGCTGCCGGTCTCACGTACAAGGAGTTCGAGCTGCTGCAGTACCTCGTGCTGCGCGAAGGTCGCACGATCGACCGCCACGAGCTCATCGACAACCTGTGGGACGCCGACGACGAAGCGCCGAGCGAGCGCACGATCGACGTGCACGTGCGGCGTCTGCGCTCGAAGCTCGCGCACTATCAAGACATCGTGCGCACCGTGCGCGGCGTCGGGTACCGCTTCGACCGTCACGCCGACGTCTCGATCCGCCAGGCGTCGACCCCCTCCCCCGACCTGTACTGAGCGGGTCAGCCGACGCGCACCCAAGTACCTGGGCAGAGCGATATCGCGGCTGGCCGACGGGTCGCTTTCGTACTCGCGAGACGGATCCTTCAGGAGACGGTCAGTCGGCTACGTGAGATTCGGTGGAAAAAGCGCGACTGCCTCATCGATCAATTCGCCAAGCTGACCGACGGGGATGACGCCGCAGTTGACGAGACCGGCGAGGCCTTGGAGGGTGGCGAGGAATACCAATGAGACTCGTTCCGGTTTCCGGCCCCGCAGCAGTTCTTGGGTCTCGTTGCGTTGGAACACTTGCAGAATCGGCGCAAATGCGGCCTCGGCATTCTGGCCCACAGCTTCACTGTCTGCTCCGTGTTTGTGAGCGAACATCAGCTCGACGAGGTTCGCCTCGGAGGTCGCGAAGTCGAGGTAGACGCGGGCGATTGAACGAATCTGTTCGTGAAAGTCGGACGATGCCTCGACCGCTTCATTCAGCCGGGAGCCGAGCCGAACGAAACCCTCGACAGCCAGGGCATCGAGAAGTTCTTGCCTGCCGGTGAAGTACCGGCGCGGGGCAGCGTGGGTAACGCCGATCGTCGCGGCCAGTTCGCGTAACGACAGTTCAGAGACTCCCCGCTCGCGCACCACCTTCGCCGCTTGATCCAACACGGCCCGACGAAGGTTGCCGTGGTGGTACGGACGAGAAGAAGTCACATGTGCAGTCTACCGACTATGTATCCGTTGACAAGATTGTATCCGGTGGTTACATTAACGTCATGCCTCAATTGACCTCTCCTTCTCAGATACCGGATCAGACCGGCCGCACCTTCATCATCACGGGCGCCAACAGCGGGATCGGCCGCGCTGCGGCTGCCGCGCTGGCAGACAGAGGAGCACGGATCGTCCTCGCGGTCAGGGACCAGGACAAGGGCCGAGCGGCAGCCGCCACGATCGATGGCGAAGTCGAAGTCCGCCCCCTAGACCTCGCGTCACTTGCGTCGGTTCGGGACTTCGCCGCCGGCGTGGACGGCAGTGTGGACGTGCTCATCAACAACGCCGGCACGATGACCGACTCGCTACAACTCACCAAGGATGGCTTCGAGATCCAGTTCGGGGTCAATCACCTCGGGCATTTCGCGCTGACGAATCTCTTGCTGGACCGCGTCACGGACCGAGTCGTGACCATCTCGTCGTCCGCTTACCGCACCGCGCGGATCGACTTCGATGATCTGCAGTGGGAGCGGCGAGCGTTCAAGCCGTTCGGCGCCTATGGACAGTCCAAGTTGGCGAACCTGCTGTTCACCGTTGAGCTGCAGCGCCGCCTGACCGCTGTCGACTCACCGGTGATCGCCACCGCCGCCCATCCCGGCTGGGCGTCTACCGGATTCCGGATCACGAGCGGCAACCGGGCGTTCGATGTCCTGTCCGCGATCAGCACGCCTCTGCTCGCCCACGGCCCCGAGGGCGGCGCGCTTCCCACTCTGTTGGCGGCGGTCGGAGACGTGGGCGGCGGCAGCTTCTCGGGGCCGAGCCGCTTCGGCGGAGTCCGCGGACCGGCCGCGGTGGGTGCGCCATCCGCCGCCGCACAGGATCCAGACACGGCCAGACGGCTTTGGGAAGTCTCCGAACAGCTCACTGGAGCACGCTTCCCTCTCAGCACCCGGTCGGTCGCCTCAGAGTAGGAGTCACGCTGTCAGCTCGGATCACCGCTCGTTTCCTTCGCGATCCGGTAGCGCGGGAGCCCGCGAGTACGGAACCGTGACCCGGCTCGATGATCCGGCCCTGGCGATCAGCGGCGACGAAGCGAAAGTCGACCCCGACGGCGCGCCACAATCAGAAGCAGCACTGTCGCCACCGAGCACACCAAGACGGCGATGATGCTGGCTTCCGGTCCGAAACTTCCCCCTGAGAGCCATGCCGGCCCGCTTGTCACGGCGGTGACAAGGGAGTCGCGCGCCTCGGAGCCGGACGTCACTGTGCCGAAGATGCCCACCGTCGCAAAGTTCCAGCCGAAGTGCAGGCCGATCGCCAACCACAGCGACCCGGTGGCGAGGTAGGCAGCACCCAACATGAGTCCGGCTTCGATCGCAATCACAACCGCACCCCAAAGCGAGGCGCCCGGATTGAGCAGATGAACGAGTCCGAAGATGATCGCCGAGGCGCTGAGCGCCACGACTGCGCCCCATCGACCTTGGATGAGGCGGAACACGACTCCCCGGAAGAACACTTCTTCCGAAACGGCGACCGCGCACATCGTTCCGGCGACGGCCAGCGCACCGGCGATCGACCCCCAGCCGGTGATCGTGTACGCACCGAAAAGGGCGAGGATGCCGACGGTCACCGCTGACAGGGCCAACCCGACCCCCGTCCCGATCAGCAGATGACGGGTAGCGCCTTTCGGCGCGAGATCTGTCACCTGGCGACGTTCGACGCGCCGGCCTGTCCAGATGTACAGGGATGCCATCGCAATCGCCAGGGCTGGACCGATGATGAGCGCCGCCACAGGGTTGTGGAGCTCGGTGGCGATGGAGTTCGTGACGAGCATCGCCACGGCGAAGCCGACGACGACAATGGTCGTTCTGATCCAGGATCGAGTTCGAGGTCCCTCGCTCCTGCGCTTGGCTGATGGCTTGAGATCCTGCGTGGACTTCGTCATTCCTGCTCCTTATCCCCTACTCGATTTCGGGGTGTGAGCATGACGTTACGGCGCTCGCGAAAACGGCGAATCCCACGAGGGTGGACACTTGGGATCCCTCGCTCGGGGGACCCAAGTGTCATGGAGATCAGCGATCCGCGCGGAGAATCAGGACCAGGTAGCGAGGCCCGTTCTGTGCGCGAGTACGACAGCCTGCACCCGATCGCGCACGTCGAGCTTCGTCAGGATGCGCGACACGTAGGTCTTCACCGTCTCGTGGCTGATGACGAGCTGTGCAGCGATCTCTGCGTTCGACTGTCCATCGGCGATGAGAGTCAGCACTTCGCGTTCGCGTACGGTGAGTGCTTCAAAGGTCGAACGGTCCTGCGCCGAGGGCCGCAGCCGGTCACCGTAGCGTCCGATCAACGATCGCGTCACTGCCGGCGCGATCAGGGAGTTGCCTGCGGCAACAGTCCGAATGCCCGCCGTCAGCTCGGCGGGCCTGGCGTCTTTCAGCAGGAAGCCGCTCGCTCCTGCGCGCAGGGCGTCGTAGACGAGCGAGTCCAGCGAGAACGTCGTGACCACGAGCACGCGTGCTGCGTCCGGGACCGGGACCTGCGGTCCTGCTATTCTTCTCGTCGCTTCGATCCCGTCGAGAAGCGGCATACGGATGTCCATCACAACGACATCCGGGTGCTCGCGACGGGTGAGCCGTACGGCATCTTCTCCGTCTGCCGCCTCGCCGACGACTACGAGATCGGGCTGAGCATCGATGATGGTGACGAATCCGGTGCGCACGAGCTCTTGGTCGTCGCAGACGACGACACGGATGGGCATCCTCGTCGAGTCCGCGCTCATATGGGAAGCCGCACGCGCACCACGAACCGATCGCCGACCGGTTCGGCCTGCAGATCGCCGCCCACGAGTTCCACGCGCTCACGCATCCCGATGATCCCCCGACCCCCCGATATCGAAGCCGCACTCTTGCGGCTGCGGCCGGAACTGACCACTTCAATCAGGATCTCACGTTCGCCGTATTCGATCGCCACCGTTGCCGCACCGTCACGCGCGTGCTTCATCGCATTCGTGAGGCTCTCCTGCACGACCCGAACGACCACGAGTCCTGTGGCCCCTGCCAATGGTCGAGGCTCGCCACGCTCCACGAGCTCGACCAGCTGCCCGGCCGAGCGGGTCCGGGCGACGATGTCGCCGACCTGCTGCTCGGCTGGCGCACGCGTGATCTCAGCATCCCCCTCGAGAGCCCCGAGCAGACTACGGAGGTCGACGAGCGTCGTTCTGCCCCCGTCAGCGATGGATGCAAGGAGGTCCAGCGTCCCCTGATCGAGCTTCTGACGAAACTGTCCGGCCTCGGCCTGCACGACCATCGCCGTCACATGATGAGTGACCACGTCGTGCAGCTCGTGTGCGATGCGCGCCCGTTCGGCTGTGATCGTCTCCCGTTCAGCTCTCTCGGTGCGGCTGCGACGCAAAGCGGCCTGCGATCGGAGCCACGAGCCGAAGACCCACAGGGCCGCCAGAAGCGCTCCGAAGACCAGCGCGTCGAGCACGGTGAGTGCGGCGTCGAGCGTGATCAGCGCCGCGACGAGAGCGACGTAACCGCCCAGGGCGAGCATCGGAGTCAGCATCCGGTGCCGCTCGACCAACGCCCCTGCGCCCACCAGGGCAACGAGCAGACCGAGGGCAGCGAACGTCGTGGGGAATCCAAGCAATTGGTACGCCGAGAACGCCGAGAAGGTCAGAGCCAAGGACCAGTGCGGCCATCGGCGCAGAAGCGCGACTGCGCCTCCCTGGATCACGATGAGCGATGCACCGAGCAGATCGAGCGGTCGATCGGGCGACCCGGCCAGCTCAAGCCCCTGCTGCGCCACACCCGGCACGAACGACAAGCCGACGAGAACGACGGCGGACAGTACGTCCCACTTGACATGAGTCAGGAGAAAGCGAACGACCCGCATCCTTGCATCGTACGCGGATGCTCGGAGGGGTCTTGGCAGCTCTCGGCGGCCGAACCCGACGAATTCGAAAAATAACAGAACGATAACTAGCGCCTGTTACCGATCCGTTATATATTCGGAAGTGCGCCGACTGTTTGCTGTGGCAGGCGGCGTGGAATGTGATTGCAGGACACTCTTGGTGCAAGGGAGAGGGCCGGTCGTCAGCCTCTACGACCGGCCCTCAACCGCGCCAGGTGCCAAAACGGTCGAGGGGCGGCACCCAGCACCGTCAACCTCTACGACCGGCCCTCAACCGCGCCAGGTGCCAAAACGGTCGAGGGGCGGCACCCAGCACCGTCAGCCTCTACGACCGGCCCTCAACCGTTTCCTCCTGCGGTTCCCTATTGTGGAATGAACCACAATGAAGGGAACGGGCATGGCAGATCGCGCGATCACCGTCGCCGCATGGGAGTCGCTGTTCCGTGCGCAAGTCACGATCATGCGTGCACTCGCGGCCGACTTCCCGAGCGCGATCATCTCGCTCAACGAATACGACGTGCTGTTCAACATCACGCGCGCACCCGGCCGTCGGCTGCGCCTGAAGAACCTGAACAGCAACGTGCTCATCACCCAGCCGAGCGTGAGCCGGCTCGTCGACCGGCTCGCGTCACGCGGACTCGTGGCGAAACTCCACGACCCGAGCGACGGCCGTGGCACGATCGTCACCATCACCGAAGAGGGATTCGCGCTCTTCCGCCGGGTCGCGATCACGCACATGAACTCGATCAATCGGGTGTTCGGCGACACCCTCACCGAAACCGAATTGCACGCGCTCGCCGAACTCTGCAACCGACTCCGCCTCGACATCGACCAGAAGCAGCCCGCCGAAGCCGCGGGATGACGATACGGCGGGCAGCCGAGTCGGCCGGCGTCGCAGCTCGGCGGCTGAGTGACAGGATGACGGTGGGGCGGGAACCCTACCTCCCGCCCCACCGCGGTCTCCTAGGGAGACCCTCCCGCCGAGCGACCCGAACCGAGCCCGGCGAGATTCTCCCCGGGCGATCGGGCGGTCGCTCGATCACGCGACTCGCCGTTGCAGTGCGAGAAGGTCGGTCGGGTCCGACTCGGGTCTGCTCGAATCGTAGCTGCCAGAAGGGAGCACGGATACTGCCCCGATTGGGGGGTCAACGCCGAGTCGATGCCGCGTCTTGACGGCGAACCGACGAGTCATGGCCAGTCGACGGATGCCTCGTACTCGTCGTGTCGCCGAAGGTACGCGGCGATGAACGGACACTCCGGCACGATGCGCTCACCCCGCTCGACGGCGTCGTCGAGCGCGAACTTCGCAAGCCTGCCGCCGAGGCCGCGACCCTCGAACTCGGGCAGCACCACGGTGTGAGTGAAGACGATCACGCCGTCTCTGCGCCGGTACTGTGCGAACCCGGCGCGTTCCCCACCGAACGTGAGTTCGTAGCGGTGGCGGTCGTCGTTGCGGACGATTTCGACGATGTCGTTACCCATGGCGCGACTCTACTCGACCGGTCCGACCGGTCCGACCGGTCCGACCGGTCCGACGGTTGCGCCTGCTTCGCCGGAACCCGCGACGCCGACGCGCAGGGCCCGGCGGCGGCCGAAGGGGTCGAGCGGACGACAGTCGAGGAGATCGTGACGCGCGCCGAGGGCGAGGGCGATGACTCTCACTCCACCTGATCCGCAACGGCGCGGAGACTCCTCGTGACGCGCTCGAGACCTGGAGCGTCGACTGGCGTCCGACGCGAGGAACGGAGCCCGGTCGAGTGCGCACGGCCGGGCGCCCAGGTCGCGGGTGACGGCGACGGATGCCTCGGGCGGGAGCCGCGACATCCGCTGATCGTTGACCTCGCTCGTGCACGGTCGCGGTCGCCACGACGAGGGCGATGAGCCACGCGAACACCAGGGTGAAGGCGACGAGTTCGAAGACGGTGAGGTTGAAGATGCCGAGCTGGTCGTAGGACACCATCGCGGCGGCCTCGATCGCGAGCGAGACGTAGGAGAAGCACACGAACACCCGTGGCATGCGCGACGCGAAGATCTGCACCCCGACGCACAGCAGCGCGAATGAGGCGGCGGCCCCGAGCGCGAAGGCGTTGTGCAGGTCGGTGGCACCGTTGATCGGCACCAGGCCGACACCCATGAGCCCCACGCCGACGAGTGCGATGAGCGTCTGCATCGCGGCGCGAGCCCCCGCCCGCAGACCGAACGGCCCGTGCGCGAGTGCACGGGTGAGCGAAGCCGACAACCCCGCCATGCCGAGTCCCGACACGACGATGGCCACGTTGAAGCAGGCGGCGGCGAGGTCGTTCGATGTACCGAGGGTGCTGAAGTTGCGCGTCCACCATTCGCCCGTCGGCGTGATGCTCATGCTCGCGAGGCTTCCGGCGGCGAGCAGCATGGCGACGAGGTTGAACGTACGGTAGGCCTCGTGCTCGATGGCATGGCGGTGCAGATGGAACGTTCCGACACCGAACACGACGCCGAGTACCACTCCGGCGAGCCGGTGGCCACCGGGAAGCCCGTCGAACGCCGCGGCGGTGAAGTGCACGGCGAGCATGGCGATCGCCGCCCAGGTGAGCCCGTTGGAGAGCGAACGGCCCTGCGGCGTCAATACCGGCACGCCCAGGTGAGCGACGCCCGCGAGCCCCGCGCGCGACGCCGATGCGATGACCAGTGCCGCACCGACGGCGGCACCCCCGGCGAGCGCCGGCATCATCCAGATCATGTCGACCGCGTGCTCGCTGCTCGTCGGCGAGAATTGCGGGTCGAGCGCACGGTAGAGCACGATCGACACGGCCATCGCGATGAGCAGGGCGTAGACACGACGCGTGAGCGACGCGACACGGCGCGAACGCACGCCTCTGGGCCGAACGTGCCCCCCACGCTCGGCATTGCCGGAACTCTTCGTACGCTGGCGCATCAGCATCATCCGGTACAACGAAGCCGGGTCGGACCCGACGCGCACACCCCTCATATCCGAACTCTCGATCACGGGACTCAGATGTGCAATGAGCCTACGCGCCGCGCCGCGCCGCCGTCACCCGATCGACATGCCGCACACACCGATACTCAGCGAAGTCCCAGCAAATGGCAGGGTTGCGCTGAGCACATCCATAGCTCGCAAGATGCACGAGGGGAAACGCTCGGGAGATGCACGATGGGAAACGAAAACGGCCCGCTTTCGCGAGCCGCCACGCCTCTGCGAACAGAGATACTGTCTCAACCAGTGTGCGCCCGGAGGGATTCGAACCCCCAACCTTCTGATCCGTAGTCAGATGCTCTATCCGTTGAGCTACGGGCGCATGGGATGTCGCCTGCGCTTCGTTCGCGATCAGGCAACCACGTAACTCTAACGCACGGGTTCGGATCGCGCCAATCGACCGGCGCATGCCGGAAGCTCCGGCTGCGGGCTTGCACGACGACACCGTCAGACGAAGAACAGGTCCGTCGTCGGGCGTCTCAGCCGCCCGAGTGCTCGGGCCGCAACACATCGAGCGCGCTCACCTGCCGGCGGTTCGCGACCTGCCGATACGAAGTCTCGATGAGCTCGACGATGAGACCCCAGTCGGTGCCCGGCGGGTCGAGGTCGACCGCGACCCAGCGGTTGCGGTCGTAGTAGGGCGGCCCGAAGAACCGCTCGTCTTGCACGAGCGCGAGGTGCTCGTCGGGGTCGGTCTTCAGCACGATCGAGAAGGGTCGCTCCATCGAGGCGCTCACGTGCACGAAGATCGGTTTCGCGGCCCTGAAGGTCGGCCGGCCCCATGCCTCGACCTCGACCGCTTCGGGCAACTCGAGGCAGACGGCGCGCACGCGTTCGACGAGCGGATGCCGCGGGTCGACGACTCGGGGATGCTCCACCTCGCCCACGCTACGCCGCACCGCCGACAGCGCGCGAGCCGCGGCATCCGTTCATCGCACCTACTACCCCTTGACGGCGCCGCCGAGGCCGGCCGAACGGAGGAACACCCCCTGGAAGACGAGGAACAGCGCGACCGGGATGAGCGTCGAGATCGCGAGCGCGGCGAGGAAGACGTCGAGCTCGATCGAGCCCTGCACGGCCGGCAGCCGCACCGAGAGCGGCTGCACCGCGGGGTCGGGCAGCACGAGCATCGGCCAGAGGAAGTCCTTCCACGCCGCGATGATCGCGAAGACCGAGACGACGCCGAGGATCGGCTTCGACATCGGCAGCACGATCGACCAGAACAACCGGAACGGGCCTGCGCCATCGGTGCGCGCCGCCTCGAACACCTCTCGCGGGAGGGCGTCGAAGAAGCGCTTGACGAGCAGGATGTTGAACGCGTTGGCCGCGGCCGGCAACCAGACCGCGAGGTAGTTGTTGAGCAGTGACACGTCGCCGGGCAGCGGCGGGTTCACGATCGTGAGGTACAGCGGCACGAGAAGCACGACGGCCGGGATGAACATCGTCGCGAGGATCGCCCCGTTCAGGATCGGCCCGTACTTCGGCCGCAACACCGACAGCGCGTACCCGGCCGTCGTCGCGACGAGCAACTGGAAGAACCACGAACCCGCCGCGATCACGATCGTGTTCCAGAAGAACTGGTCGATGTGCACCTCGACCCAGGCGGCCTGCAGGTTCGCCCAGTCGATGCCGTTCGGCCAGAGCGCGAGGGGTTGGCGCAGCGTGTCCTGTGTCGGTGTCACCGCCGACTTGGCGAGCCAGAGGAGCGGGCCGAGGCCGACGACGACGAGGCCGGCGAAGAGCACGAGGTGCACGCCGCTCATGCCGAACTTCACGCTGCGCTTCTTGCGCTCGTACTCCGAGACGATTCCGCGGTCGCCTTGGTCGTCGTCGGTTCGCTTGGGCCTGCGGGGCTTCAGGGAGAGACGGGGCAGACGGATGTCCCGTGCGGTCGTCGTCATGAGGCGCTCCAGCGGTTCGTGAGCTTGAAGTAGAGCCAGCTGAGGAGGGCGAGCACGATCGCGAGCATCACGCTGAGCGCCGTCGCCTCGCCGTAGTCACCGCCGAGACTGTTCTGGAACGCGTACCGGTAGATGAGGAGCAGGACCGTCACGGTCGCGTTGTTCGGCCCGCCGCCGGTGAAGAGGTACGGCTCGAGGAACACCTGCGCTGTGCCGATGATCTGCAGGATCAGCATGATGAAGAGGATGCCGCGCAGTTGCGGCAGGGTCACGTGCCAGATCTTCTTCCAGATCGACGCCCCGTCGACCTCTGCGGCATCGTAGAGCTCGGGCGGCACCGCGAGCAGCGCGGCCAGGTAGATGATGATCGATCCACCGGCCGCCGCCCACGTCGCTTCGAGCACGAGCGAGGGCATCGCGGTCGCCGAGGACTGCAGCCACGGCTGCGGCGGGATGCCGACCCAGCCGAGCACGGTGTTGAAGAGCCCGGTCGGGCTCGCGTCGTAGAAGACCTTCCAGAGCAGCACTGCGACGACCGGCGGTACGACCACCGGCAGGTAGGCGAGCGCACTGTAGAATCCCTTGGCCCGGCGCACCTCGCTCATCAGCACGGCGACGAAGATGGGCAACGGGAAGCCGAAGACGAGCGCGAGCCCCGCGAAGTAGAGAGTGTTCGCCACGGCGGTGCCGAGCAGTGGGTCGCTCAGCACGTTGACGAAGTTGTCGAGGCCGACCCAGACGGGCGGGTCGAGCAGGTTCGTCTTCTGCAGGCTCATGATGACCGACGCCGCGATGGGCGACCAGCTGAAGATCCCGAACACGAACAGCATCGGCGCGAGGAAGACGAGGGTCGAGAGACCGCCGCCGCGCACCCAGGTGCGTAGGTTCCTCGGGCGCTTTCGGTGAGTGGATGCCGCAGCCGGCGCGTCCTTGTCGGCAGCCGGTGCCGCGGTGGGCGATTTCGCGGTGAGGGTCATGTGGATTCCTTCATGAGGGTCGCTGGTCGAGGAGCGCGAAGCGCGTATCGAGACTCGGGGGTCTCGATACGCGTCCGACTTCGTCGGGCGCTCCTCGACCAGCGGTCGGGGTCACTCGTCGAGCAGGGCCTGCGCCTCGGTGTTCGCGGTCTCGAGCAGCGCGTCGATGTCGGCGTTCTGGTCGGTGAGCACCGCCTGCACCACGGGGTCGAGTAGTGCGTAGATCTCCTGCGTCTTGCCCTTCGGCTCACCGACGGGCGTCTGCTCCCAGATGCCCTCGATGAACGGGGTCATCTGGTCGCGCGGCACGTTGATGAACGGCTCGATCCAGACGAGCGACTGCTCGTAGGCCTCGCGGTTCAGCACCGGCAGGAGCGGGGTACCGACGGCCTGGTCGCTCGCGGCGAGTGTCTCGGCGTCGAGCACCGCTGCATCCTCGGTCAGGAGCTTCTGCATGTAGTACCAGTCGATCCAGGTCACCGCCGCGGCCTTCGTCTCGTCATCGACCGTGGGGCTCACGACCGCGATGTCACCGCCGCCGAGCGTGCCGCCGCCGTCTTCGACGGGAATGACCGTGAGGCCGTAGTCGTCGGGGTTCAGCGAGAAGTCACGCACGAGGGCCGTGTAGATGTCGGAACCCGTGGTGTACATGCCGATGTTGCCGGCCGCGAACTCCTGGTTGATCGAGCCCCAGTCGAGCAGGAAGTTCGACCCGAGCGAGTTGTCCTCCCAGCGCAGCGTCTGCAGGAACTCCAGCGCAGCCTTCGTGCCGTCGTTCGCGATCGTCGACGTGTAGGTGCCGTCGCCGTTGTCCTCCTGCGTCGAGCCGCCACGTGCGACGGTGGCGGCCGTGAGCTGCCAGCCGCCCGTGTTGTTCTGCGTCATCTGCATGTACCCGGCCTTGCCGGTCTTCTCGGCGATGGTCTTCGCGGCCGCACGGACCTCGTCCCATGTGGTGGGCGGGCTGTCGGGGTCGAGTCCGGCCTCCTCGAAGAGCGTGCGGTTGTAGTGCAGGCCCATGGCGTAGGCCTGACGCGGGAATCCGAAGATGCGCCCCTCGGAGTCGGTGACGCCGTCGAGGATGACGGGGTTGAAGCTGTCGGTGTAGCCGAGCTCCTCGATCTCGTCGGTCACATCGGTGAGCTGGCCGTTCTCGAGCAGCGTCTTCGAGTCGGTGAACGGCACGGTGAACACGTCGGGGAGGCTGCCGCCGGCGAGCTGCACGGCGAACGTCGGCCCCTCCCACTCGTACTCGACGCCGATGATGTCGATGTCGGGGTTGAGCTTCTCGAATTGCTTCTCCTGCGCTTCGAACGCTTCGTACGCTGCGGCGTCGGCGCCGGGCGGGAACGTGGCCACGCGGAGCTCGGTCTTGTCGCCGTCGGTGCCTCCGGAGCTGCAGGCGGCGAGTGCGCCCACCATCGCGAACGCGGCGATGCCGGCGATCACGACCTTTCTTGGTGACTTCATTGTCCAGTCCTTTCGGTGCTGTGTTCAGGTGTGGTGAGGTGCAGTGCCGCGACGTGGTGAGCGCTGCGGCCTCGACGGTCAGGCGGATCGGTGGAGCCAGACCGTGGAGTCGGGAGGGAGCAGCCCGCCGACGAGCGGGGTGCTCGAGAGCAGGATGCTCTCGTGTTCGGGCAGGGCGATCGCATCGCCGCCGAGGTTGGTGACGCTCACGAAGTCGTCGCCACGCTGGAAGGCGATCACGTCGGGTTCGCTCTCGAGCCAGGTGAGCGAACCGTCGCCGAGCGCGCGCTCACGACCACGGATGCGCAGCGCTTGGCGGTAGAGCCAGAGCATCGAGCCCGGATCGGCCTCCTGCGCTTGCACGGTCAGCGCGGCCCAGTCAGCGGGCTGCGGCAGCCATGGGCGAGCGGATGCACCGGCGGGGCTGAACCCGAAGGGGGCCTCTCTGCCGCGCCAGGGCAGGGGCACGCGGCATCCGTCGCGGCCGGGGTCGACACCGCCTGAGCGGAAGTGCATCGGGTCCTCGAGCACCTCGCGGGGCAGCTCGGCCTCGGGAAGGCCGAGCTCGTCGCCCTGATAGAGGTAGAGCGAGCCGGGCAGAGCTGCGGTGAGCAGCGCGGCGGCACGGGCGCGGCGAGTGCCGAGCTCGAGGTCGGTGGGGGTGTCGAAGCGCTTCTTCGCGAACGCGAAGCTCGAGTCCTCACGGCCGTACCGCGTGACCGGGCGGGTGACGTCGTGGTTCGAGAGCACCCACGTGCTCGGGGCGCCGACCGGCGCGTGCGCGGCGAGCATGAGGTCGATCGAGCCGCGCAGCTCGCCGGCATTCCACGGGCGCGACATGAAGTCGAAGTTGAAGGCCGTGTGCATCTCGTCGGGGCGGAGGTAGGCCGCGAAGCGGGCGGCATCCGGAACCCAGACCTCGCCGACGAGCACTCGAGTGCCCTCGTAGGAATCGGCGATGCGCCGCCATGAGCGGTACACCTCGTGCACCTCGTCGCGGTCTTCGGTGGGGTGCTGCCCCGGTGCGGGCTGTTCGGGAACCTCGGGCAGTGACGGGTCCTTGATGAGGAGGCCGGCCGAGTCGATGCGCACACCGGCGACGCCGCGGTCGAACCAGAAGCGCAGGATGTCCTCGTGCTCGCGGCGTACGTCGGGGTGGTTCCAGTTCAGGTCGGGCTGCTCGGGGGTGAAGAGGTGCAGGTACCACTCCCCCGGCGTGCCGTCGGGGTTCGTCGTGCGGGTCCACGTGTCGCCCTGGAAGTTCGAGACCCAGTTCGTGGGCATCTCGTCGCCGTTCGGGCCCTTGCCCGGGTGGAACCAGAAGCGCTCGCGCTCGGGCGAGCCCGGGCCGGCATCGAGGGCGGCCTGGAACCACGGGTGCTCGCTCGAGATGTGGTTGGGCACGACGTCGACGATCGTGCGAATGCCGAGTTCGAGTGCCTCCGAGATGAGGAGCTCGGCGTCTTCGAGGCTGCCGAAGGTCGGGTGGATGTCGCGGTAGTCGGAGACGTCGTAGCCGCCGTCGGCGAAGGGCGAGGGGTACCAGGGGTTGAACCAGAGGGCGTCGACGCCGAGTTCCTTCAGGTAACCGAGTCGGCTGCGCACGCCGCGAAGGTCACCCGTGCCGTCGCCGTCGGAGTCGGCGAAGCTGCGCACGTAGACCTGGTAGATCACGGCGCTGCGCCACCAGAGGGGGTCGGGCGCGACGGTTGCCGGAACCGTCGTGGCGTCCGTGAGGTGCATGGTCACGCTGCGGGTCTCCTCGTGTCGACGGGGTGGCGCGCGACGTCAGGGAGACGACGGCGTCTTGCACGTCAACGTAGTGAGAGCAACAGAATGATGCAACTATTCGACAATTCAGCAAAAGTTTGCGATGCCTTGCGCTGAATTGCGGCACCTGCTTGCCGAATTCACGCAAGCGGGGTGAAGCGGGCTCAGCGTCGCACGGGCGCCGTCGAGCCGCGCACCACGAGCTCGGGGGCGAAGAAGACCTCGTCGCCGATCGCCCGTTCGCTCGACATCTGCCGCATCAGCAGATCGATGATCGTCTTGCCCATCGCCTCGATCGGCTGCCTGACCGTGGTGAGCGGCGGCTCGGTGCACGCCATGAGCGCCGAGTCGTCGTAGCCGATCACCGAGACGTCGTCGGGCACTCGCAGCCCGGCCCGCCGCACCGCCCGGATCGCACCGAGCGCCATCGGGTCGCTCGCACAGACGATGCCGGTGACCCCGGCCGCGAGCAGTTTCGTCGCCGCCGTCTGCCCCGACTCCAGTGAGTACAGCGAATGCACGACACGGTCGTCGCCGAGCTCGATGCCGTGCCGCTCGGCCATGCGGAGGGCGGCCTCGTGCTTGCGGCGCGAGGGAATGTGGTCGCTCGGCCCGAGCAGGATGCCGATGCGCTCGTGCCCGAGCTGCACGAGGTGCCCGAAGGCCTGCTCCATCGAGGTCGCGTCGTCGCACGAGACCGTCGCGAAGCCGATCCCGTCGACCGGCGCACTCACGAGCACGGTCGGCAGCTTCAGCTCGCGCAGGCGCTCGTAGTGGTCGTGGTTCGCGTCGGCCTGGGTGTATGCCCCGCCCGCGAAGATCACCCCCGACACCTGCTGGTGCAGCAGGAGCTCGACGTAGTCGGACTCGGAGATGCCACCGGCGGTCTGGATGCAGAGCACCGGCGTGTAGCCGTTCTGGGCGAGCCCGCCCCCGATCGCCTCGGCGAGCGCGGGGAAGATCGGGTTCTGCAGCTCGGGCATGACGAGTCCCACCAGCCGCGCCCGCTCGCCGCGGAGCTTCGTCGGACGCTCGTACCCGAGCACGTCCAGCGCGGTGAGCACGGCGTCGCGTGTCGACGCCGAGACGCCCGGCTTGCCGTTCAGCACCCGGCTGACGGTGGCTTCGCTGACTCCGACCTTGCGCGCGACATCCGCGAGTCTCCTCGACATGCCCGCCATGCTACGGGAGGCCGCGCAAGAACTCGACAAGCGATCGGATGCCGCGGCGCACCGTGTCTACGAGAACTCGCTCGCGATCTGGCACCTGACGCCCGCGCCTTTTCTGTGCCGCGGAGCGCACGGCGGCTAGAGTGCGAACATGGGCAAGCTCATCTACAACTCTTCGTCACGTGAGATCGAGATCGACGATCGCACCCTCGCCCACTTGCGCGTGGCGATCCTCAACAAGCTCCGTCGCTCCGAGAGCTTCGCCATGACCTGGGAGCACGGGGTCGAGAACGGCAGTGGGCGCACGACCATTTGGTTGCACGAGTCCATCCCGCTGCAGTTCGTCTTCAGTGGCAACCGGCCGCCCGTGCTGAACCGGCTGTGGATCGAGCAGCTGCTGCTCTCGGCCAACAGCACTGCCGGCCTGCACTTCGTGCCCGAACCCGATGAGAGCGAGCAGGTCGAGGGCGAGTAGCCGATTCGCCGAGCGTGCGATCGTTCGGGCGAACGACCCGGCGTCAGTCGACCGGTTCGATCTGCGTGCGCACGTAGTCCTGCTCGGCCGGTGACAGCCGAACCGGTGCCGGCGCCTCCGTGAGCTCCTCGATCTCGCGTGCCGTCTGCACGTCGAGCACGCCGTCGAGTTCGGCGAGCACTCGGTGCTTCGCCACGATCGAGAGTTGCGGCCACCATCGTTCGATCAGTGCGAGCGGCCGCACTTCGACCGGCTGCTGTGTGTTCTCGGCCATCGTTGCCTCCCGTTCTCCGCCTCCGTGAAGCGGACGGCTGTGCGCGCTCAGGTCGGCTGCGACTCCTCGTTGCCGGACTCGACTTCTTGCACGTCGACCTCTTGCACGTCGACTTCTTGAACGTCGACTTCTTGAACGTCGACTTCTTGAACGTCGACGCCGACCTGCACCGGCTGGTCGGGGTTCATCGGGATCGGGTCGGTGTCGAGATTCTCGGGCACGAGCCGGACACCACCGGTGCTGTTCGCCGAGCGCATCAGGGCTTCGATCCACTGGCGGCTGAGCTCGGGCGCCACGGGTTCGTCGAACACGAAGCGCAGCGGGATCGAGGCGTGCAGCCAGAGCGTACTCCGCCCGCGAGGCTGATCATCGTTGTGCTGCCACGAAAGCGTGAACGACTCTCCTCGGCGGAGCTTGGTCGTGATGGCGACTTTCAGGTGCGCGAGGGCACGGTCCTCGATGCCGATCGGGGTACCGGAGTCGCCGTAATACAAGGTTCCCACGCCACCAGCATACGACGTCGGCACGCAGAACGGGCGACCCGAAGGCCGCCCGTACTGATGAAGTGCGTCGCGGGTCAGGCCGTACGGTTCCCGCTGATGTAACGAACGAGGAACACGATGACCGCGATGACCGCCAGTGCGATGCCGACCCAGATGAGGAAGTTCAGCGCGGGGACGACGCCGCCCGTGATGAGCAGCACGACTGCGGCGATGGCGATGATGGCGACGAGGATGTTCATGATCTCTCCTTCATATGTTCCGCGCTCGTGATCGACGAGCGCGGCGAGTGGTTCGGTGCCCGACAGGCAGAACCTCGAGACGGGGGTACGCCTCGTGCTCTCGACGCTAAGGGAGTGTCACGTGGCGGGGCTAGGGGTTGACCCCCCTTCGCGCCGCGTGATACCTGAAGGCCGCCAGCGGCAGCCGGCCCCGTCGGTGCTGGCCGCGGCTGCACGCCTGTCAATCCCCTGACGCAAACAGTGGAGCGCGCGTACGGTGGCTGTGATCTGAGGAGGTCCCATGACCAACGATCGCCCGACCGATCACCTGAGCAACGATCTGCTCATCGATCCGACGACGAAGCACACGACTGACCGGTTCCCGAAGCAGGAGCAGGAACCACCCGGCCTCACCGAACGGATGATTCCCCTGCCCGATCACGGTGAGCAGAGTTATCGCGGCAATCGACGGCTCGAGGGGCGGCGGGCGCTCATCACCGGTGGTGACTCCGGCATCGGGCGGGCCGTCGCGATCGCCTTCGCTCGAGAGGGTGCGAGGGTCGCCATCGCCTATCTGCCCAGTGAACAGGAGGACGCGGACGAGACCGCGAAATGGATCTCGGATGCCGGATCCGACCCGCTGCTGCTGGCGGGCGACCTCCGGAACGAGGACCACAGCAAAGAGCTCGTCGCTCAGACCCATCAGGCCTTCGATGGCATCGACCTGCTCGTGCTGAATGCCGCCCACCAGCGCGAACGCAGCGGCATCGACACGATTCCGACCGACGACTTCGAGACCGTGATGCGCGTGAACCTCTTCGCACCGGTCTTCCTCGCACGTGCCGCGGTGCCGCTCATGGACGCCGGGTCGAGCATCATCACGACGACGTCCATCCAGGGCTTCGATCCGTCGTCGGCGCTCGTAGACTACGCGATGACCAAGGCGGCATTGGTGGCGTTCACGAAGGCCCTCGCCGAGGAACTCGGACCACGCGGCATCCGAGTCAATGCCGTCGCCCCCGGACCGATCTGGACGCCGCTCATCCCCGCGACGGGCTGGCCCGACGCGCTGCCGGAGTTCGGGCACAACACACCGCTCGGTCGGGCAGGGCAGCCTGCGGAACTCGCCGGCGCCTACGTGTACCTCGCCTCGGACGAAGCGTCGTACGTCTCGGGGGCGATACTGCCCGTCACCGGCGGTCGTGGGCTGTGAGAGGAGACGCACCATGCCAGGACGAAGGAACGCATCGCTGAAGGATCCCGAGCTCTACGAGGAGCTTCGCGACGACGGCGCCTCGAAGGAGAAGGCCGCTCGCATCTCGAACGCCGCGGCGGCGCAGGGCCGCAGCGCGGTCGGCCGCAAGGGCGGCCAAAGCGGCGACTACGAGGACTGGACCGTCGACGCGCTGAAGAAGCGCGCGAAGGAACTCGGCCTCACGGGTTACAGCGGCAAGCGCAAGGCCGAACTCATCTCGGCGCTGCGCAACCACTGACCGCCCGACGCCGATGCCGCGCCTCAAGCGGGTCGAGCCCTACGTCTCACCCGGATTCACTCGGGTCAGGCGGGGGCACGGCTTCGCCTACGTTCACCGCGACGGCGGCGCCGCCGGCCGGGCCGAACGCGCACGAATCGCCGATCTCGCGATCCCACCCGCCTGGCAGGAGGTCTGGATCTCCGACGCTCCGAACGCGCACATCCTCGCGGTCGGTGTCGATGCGGCGAGCCGGCGGCAGTACCTCTACCACCCCGCGTGGCGCGAGCGTCAGGACGCCGAGAAGTTCCTGCGGATGACCGCCCTCGCCGAGGTGCTGCCCAGGGCCCGGCGAACAGTCGCTCGTGACCTCGCGCTCGACGGACTGCCTCGCGAGCGGGTGCTCGCCGCTGCCTTCCGCACCCTCGACCTCGGCGCCATCCGCATCGGCTCGGAGGAGTCGCTCGCCGGCTTCCGCAACCGCGGCCTCACGACCCTGCTCGTGCGCAACGCCGTGCTCGACGACCGCGAGACCGTGCGGTTCCGTTTCCGCGCGAAAGGCGGCCTCGCACAAGACCTGCGGGTGACGGATGCCTCGCTCGCCGCGTTCGTCGAGCGAGCGGGCGAACGCTCGGCCGCCGCCCGTCTCTATGCCTGGTCCGCCGGGCGGGCGATGCGCGCCGCAGTACCGGTCGACGTGAACGACGACATCCGTGATCGAACGGGCGGCGACTTCACCGCCAAGGACTTCCGCACCCTGCGGGGCACCGCCGCGGCGGCGGACCGCCTCGCCGAGCTCGGGCCGGCGGCGACCGCCCGGGCTCGCACCGCCGCGATCCGCGAGGCGATCGAAGAGGCATCACGCGTGCTCGGCAACACGCCCGCGATCGCTCGGGGCAGCTACGTCGACCCGCGGGTGCTCGTCGCCTATGAGCAGGGGGCTGTCGTGGCATCCGGGGCGAATCGCGAACGCCGACTGCTCGAGCTGCTCGGGCCGGCGGGCGGCGACGACGCCTGACGGATGCACGACGGCGGCCGTCGGTGACCAGCCGACCCGCCGCGGCTCACGCTTCGCGCACGACGTCGGCCGGCGACTTGTCGGGCCGCAGGCCCCGCCAGCGCGGATGCCGCGCAACCCCGGTGCTCGTCCAGTCGCCGAGTTCGATCTCACCGACGAGGGCCGGGCGCACCCAGACCGCGTCGCGCGTGTCTGTCGCGGGCACCTGTACGAACGGCGACTCCGCCTGCTCGAGCGGCTGCAGCGCCGCGAGCAGGCGGTCGAGGGCGAGCTCGCCGAGTCCTGAACCCACGCGCCCCGCGTACTCGAGCCCGTCGTCGCCGGGGATGCCGATGAGCAGCGAGCGGATGCGGCCGGTGCGCGTGCCGACCCCGCGACGGTAGCCGCCGATCACGACCTCCTGAGTGAGGGTGAGCTTGAGTTTCAGCCAGTCGGCGCTGCGGGCTCCCGGGCGATACCGGGAGTCCGGCCGTTTCGCGACGAGCCCCTCGAGACCGAGTCGGCGGCTCTCTTCGAGGGCATCCGCCGGTGCGCCGGTCGCGGGAGCCGGCACTTCGACCGGCACGCCGCGTTTCATGCGCACAAGGCCCGCGAGTCGCGCGCGGCGCTCGCGGTACGGCTCGTCGATGACCGGTCGGCCGCCGACCTCGAGCACGTCGAACAGCAGCAGACGAACCGGCACGGATGCCGCGACCCGTTCGATCTCGCGAGGCTTCGTGAGGTTCATCCGATGCTGCAACCGACCGAAGTCGGGGCGGCCTTCCGCGTCGAGCGCGACGATCTCGCCGTCGACGAGCGCGTCGCCTCGGACGACGTCGGGCAGCGACGCGAGTTCGGGGTAACGGGCGGTGATGTCGACCCCATTGCGGCTGAGCAGTCGCACGCCTCCCGCCTCGGTGCGCGCGAGCACGCGGATGCCGTCCCACTTCCACTCCAGCGCCCACTCCTCGCCTGCCAGCATGCCGAGGGTGGCAGCGGTCGCGAGCATCGGGCCTTGGGTGATCGGGCCGACCCTGCCCGTCGATCGAGGCGCGTCGGTCGCGGCAGCTTCGGTGACCGCGGGCCCGGGCGCGGGCGCGGACGGAGCGCCCGACGACCCTTCGACAGCCTCAGGAACCGATGGACGCGCATCGAGACCCCCCGAACCGCCCTCCCGGGCCGGTCGCGCGGCCGTCTGGTCCTTCATCCGATGCAGCAGCCACGAACTCTTCTCGCCCTGACCATCGGTGCGAATGAGGGCCAGGCGCACCACGCCGCCGAGCGGCCCGCCGGGTTGCCCGTCGACATCGATGATGATCTCGTCGTCGCGCCACTTCTCGGTGGCGTAGGTGCCTGCGTCCCAGATCGTCATCGACCCCGCGCCGTACTCGCCCTTGGGGATGGTGCCCTCGAACGTCGCGTACTCCATGGGGTGGTCTTCGGTCTGCACCGCGAGATGGTTGGTGCCCGAACCTTCGGGCACGCCTTTCGGCACCGCCCAGCTCTTCAGCACGCCGTCGCGCTCGAGCCTCAGGTCGAAGTGCAGGCGCCTCGCGTGGTGCCCCTGGATCACGAACCGCGGCGCTCCCCCGGGCGGCTTCCCCCAGGCCGACGCGGGCATGGGCTCGGGTGTGACGCCCGTCTTGCGCATGGAGAGGTAGTCCGAAAGCGGGCCGTCGTGGGAGCGCTCGACGACGACCCGCATCGGGTCGCCCGACTCGGCGACCCTTGCGAGCACTTCGGATGCCTCGAGCTGACGAAGCTCGGAGTCGTCGAGCTCTTCCCAGCTGCGCGGCGCCGCGACCGTCGGCCGCGGTCGTCCGCGAAGCGAGTACGGCGCGATCGTGGTCTTCTTGCCGTTGTTCTGGCTCCAGTCGATGAGCACACGCCCGGTGCGGAGAGTCTTGCGCATGCTCGAGACGACGAGTTCGGGGTGGTCGGCCTCGAGCGCTCTCGCGAGTTCGTGCGCCACCGCCGAGACCTGGTCGGAGCTCTGCGAGCCGTCGAGCGCCGCATACAGGTGGATGCCCTTGCTCCCGCTCGTCACCGGCATCGCCTCGAGGCCCATGCCCGAGATGAGGTCGCGCACGAGGCGGGCGACCTCTGCGCACTCGGCGAGCCCCATGCCTTCACCCGGATCGAGGTCGAACACCATGCGATCGGGATTCGCCGGCTCACCGTCGGCGTCGAAGCGCCATTGGGGCACGTGCAGCTCGAGTGCCGCCTGCTGCGCGAGCCACACGAGCGTCGCGCGATCGCCGGCGATCGGGTACGACTTGTCACCGTCGGAATGGTGCTGCACACCGCGGCGCACCCAATCGGGGGCGTGCTCGGCGAGGTTCTTCTCGAAGAACGGCTGCTCAGGGGCATCCGCGGTGCCGACGCCGTGGACCCACCGCTTGCGCGTCACCGGCCGCCCGGCGACGAGGGGCACCATGACGGCGGCGATCTCCGCGTAATAGGAGATCACCTCGCCCTTCGTCATGCCCGTCTCGGGATACATGACCTTGTCGAGGTTCGTCAGCCGCAGGCGGCGGCCATCGACCTCGACGAGCTGCCGCGCGCCATCGGCCATTCCCCCATCCTGTCGCAGCCGCCATCGAGAGTGCAGGAAATGTCGCTCTCAGCCGGGAATTCCAGCAGATTCCGCACTCTCGATGCCGGTCGGCGCTGACGAGAGGGTGATGCGGGGCTATCGCGAGGACGTGCGGCTGGTGTGTACTGGAGGCATGCGAGCCGTCTGGAAGGGGGCGGTCACATTCGGCCTCGTCAATGTGCCCGTCAAGTTGTACAGCGCCACCGAAGACCACGACGTGTCACTGCACCAGGTGCACGACGAAGACGGTGGGCGCATCCGCTACCAGCGCAAGTGCGAGGTCTGCGGCAAGGTCGTCGATTACAAGAACATCGACAAGGCCTACGACGATGGTGAGCAGACGGTGGTGATCACCGACGAAGACCTGAAGTCGCTGCCGGCCGAACGCAGCCGCGAGATCGAGGTCGTCGAGTTCGTGCCGAGCGATCAGATCGACCCGATCATGTTCGACCGCAGCTACTACCTCGAACCCGACTCGGTCTCGTCGAAGGCGTACGTGCTGTTGCGCGAGACGCTCGAATCGACCGATCGCACGGCGATCGTGCAGATGGCGCTGCGCCAGAAGACCCGCCTCGCGGCGCTGCGCGTGCACGGCGACGTGCTCATGGTGCAGACGCTGCTCTGGAGCGACGAGGTGCGCGCGGCCGAATTCGCGTCGCTCGACGAGCCGGTGAAGATCTCGGCGAAGGAGCTCGACCTCTCGAAGCAGCTCGTCGAGAGCCTCGTCTCCGACTTCGCCCCCGAGCAGTACGTCGACGAGTACCAGCAGGAGCTGCGCACGCTCATCGAGGCGAAGCTCGAGCAGGGCGAGGGCGTCGACACCGCCGCGACGTTCGGCGAAGAGCCCGAAGAGGATACGGGCGGCGAGGTCATCGACCTCATGGAGGCGCTGCGCCAATCGATCGCGGCGAAGCGCGACGGCGGCGGGTCGAGCAAGGGGTCGAGCAAGGGGTCGAGCAAGGGCTCGGGCACGAGTTCGAGCAAGGGTTCGAGCAAGGGTTCGAAGTCCGCGAAGGAGAAGGCCGACACGAAGGCATCGGGCACGCGAAAGCGCGCGGCCTCCGAGTGAACGGATGCCGCGCGCTCATCACGTGCGTGGGTTGACCGAGTTGTGCGCCGGCGAGCCGCGCACGCGTGAGCGGCGTGACTCGGCCGGCACAATTCAGCCGACGAGGGTCACTCGGCGGCGCACACCTCGGTGACCTCGGCTGCAGCGGTCTGGATGCCCTCGGTCTGCGCAGCCTGAGCATCGGCGTCGACTTCTGCCCCGGCCTCGACGTCGGCCTCGGTCGGCAGCGTCGCTGCCCAGTCGCTCGCGTCGTCGAGCTTCTCTTGAAGCGCATCGAGAGACTCGGCGAGCGCCGAATCGTCGGCGGCCTCTTCGTCGAGTGCATCGACGCGCTCGGAGAGCCCGTCGAGGTACTCCTGCAGCTCGACCGGGTCGGTGGCCGTGAGGATCGCGTTCTGCGCACCGTTGGAGATGTCGCGCACCTCGACGCGCACCACCTCGCACGGGTCTGCCGACGCCTCGGCTTCGCCATTGCCACCTGAGGCACAGCCCGAGAGCAAGAGCGCGCCGGCGAAGACGAGCGCCGCGGTTTTCAGCAGTCTGGACGACGGCGCTGTGGATGTCATGATTCGTTGCATGGTTGCAATTCCCCCTGATCTAGGTACCCGGAGAGTCTAGCGAGAGGCTCCGACACGGCGTCGGCCGGTCCGGCCGGTCCGGCCGGTCTGGCGGGTCTGGCGGGTCTGGCGGGTCTGGCGGGTGGCGCAGCGTCGATGGTCACACGACCGCGGCCTGCGAGACCGACTGCGAGAGATCGCCGGCAACGCTGTTCCCCACGATGCCGTCTGGCGCTGCCTCGCTGGCTCGCTCACCGCAAACATCCCAGGGTACTCGGATGTGATATCGTTACCAAACTTCGCCCGCTTCGAAAGATGCGGGCGGATTCGAGGCACACACCACAGCGGTAGTTACGTAGGCCATCAAGGAGGATGCAGCATCCATGACACGCAATCAGATACGTCTCAAGCGTCTCGGCGCGCTTGCAATAGCCGCCGCACTCGTCGCCGGATTGGGAGCCTGCTCGCAGGGTTCGGCCAGCACTCCACAGGGTGCATCCGGTGGTTCGGCACTGACGCTGAACGGTGACCGGGCCGACTTCGTCGATGCATACACGGCCGCGGGCGATGCGCTCGAGTCGCTTGGCGATCTCGGCATCGACCCGCGCAACGTTCCGTCGACGGAAAACTACCAACAGGTCATCCGGTCGTCACTCCGTACCGACAGCACGACCGATCTTGTCAAGTGGTGGAACGGCTACCGCCTGCAAGACCTCGCTCGCTCGGGCGGACTCGCCGATCTCTCTGCCGAGTGGGACAAGGCCGTCGACGAGGGGTGGGTGAACCCCGACTCCGAAGCCGACTTCTCGTACGACGGCAAGGTCTACGGCATGCCCATGTACAAGAGCTTCTGGGTGATCTTCTACAACAAGCACGTCTTCGCAGACGTCGGAATCCAGCCGCCCACGACGTGGGATGAATTCTTGTCGAACAACGACAAGATCAAGGCCGCCGGTGCGACCCCGTTGTTCGCCACGCAGGAGGCCGGCTGGACATCGTTCATCTGGTTCGAGGAGATCCTGTCGAAGTCCGACCCCGAGTTCTACGCGAAGTTGATGAACGGCGAAGCGAAGTACACCGACGAGCCGGCACAAGAGGCACTCCGCACGTGGGGCGATCTCTACGCGAAGGGCTACTTCACGGCGCCCGACATCGCCTGGGACAACGAGCCGGCCCTCTTCCAGGAGGGCAAGGTCGCGCAAGTGCCCATGGGCACCTGGCGCAACGGCATCTTCGTGACGAACGGCATGAACGAGGCCGACTACGGGGCCTATCTCCTCCCCGTCGTGAAAGACGGCGTGAAGCCGTCTGTCATCACCGAATCCGGCGTCATCTCCGTGGCCGAGAAGTCGGCGAACAAGGAAGCCGCCGTCGAAGCGATGGGCGATTGGCTGAGCCCGGATGTGCAGTCGGTCTGGGCGAACGCGATCAAGGACACCTCGGCGAACCCCGAGGTGGTGACCGACGATCCGGTGCTGGCATCCGTGAGCGAGCAGGTCACCGCGCAGAAGCCCACCGAACTGGTGCGATTCTGGGAGGCCAGCCCGCCGCCCCTGATCGAAGGCGGCGTGCAATACCTCGCGAGCTTCATGGTGAATCCGACAGACGAGAACATCATGCCCACGCTCGAGAAGCTGCAGACACTCGCCGATTCCGAGTGGGCGAAATGGAAGGCCGCTGAGTAGTGAGCACTTCCACCGCTGAGCGAACCACGACCGGGGCGGGGAGCATTCAAGCTTCCCGCCCCGTCGGGCGCGGGCCGAAGCGCCACCGCCTGAACCCTTTCGGTCACATTCGGTCGGTGCCGTTCCTCCTTCCCGCCCTCGCACTCGTGGGCATCCTGCTGCTCATCCCATTCATCGCGACCCTGTACCAGAGCCTGACAGCGGACAACGGTTTCACCTCGTCCTTCATCGGACTCGACAACTACGTACGCCTGTTCCAAGATCCAACGTTCTTCCAGTCGCTTCTCAACACGGTGATGTGGACCGTGGGTACGCTCATCCTCCCCGTCGGGCTCGGTCTTCTGATCGCCGCTTTCACCAATTCGATGCGTGGCGGTCGATGGATTCGACTCGCCTTCGTGCTCCCCTACGCGCTCTCGGGCGCGGCGACCGCCGTCATCTGGGGCTTCATCCTTCGATCCGACGGCGCGCTCAATCAAGCGATCTCGTTCTTCGGGTTCGCCCCATCGGCTTCGGGCTGGTTGCTCGAGTGGCCATCGAACACGATCGTGATGATCATCGCCAACACGTGGCAGGCCACCGGGGTCACCGTCATTCTCTTTCTCGTCGGCCTCCAAGCGATTCCGCCGGAAACCGTTGAAGCCGGTCAACTCGACGGCGCCAGGGGTATGCGCCTGTTCTGGCATGTTGTCCTGCCGCAGCTTCGACCCGTCACCATCGTGGTGATCGGCATTTCGATTGCAAACAGCCTGCGCGTTTTCGACCTGATTTGGCTGCTCACGAAAGGCGGGCCCGGCGGAGTCTCGGAGACCCTCGCCGTCACGATGTATCGCCAAACGTTCATCGTCAGCGACTACGGTTACGGCGCTGCCGTCGCCGTCGTTCTCGCCGTCATCGTCGTCGCCACGTCGTGGGTATACCTGCGCCGCCAATTGAAGAGGAGCTGACCGTGATCGGACGCATCAGTCGAAACGTCTTCATCACCGTCATGGCGGTGCTCTGGTTGATTCCCGTCTACCTCATGATCGTCAATGCGTTCGTGCCGGCGAGCGATTACACCGGTGAACCGACGTGGCTCCCGAGCGGCTTCGGATTCTTCGACAATCTGGCGATCGCCTGGAACGAGTCGGGCCTCGGCCTCGGCATGCTGAACAGCTTGATCTATTCACTCGTCTCTGCCGGTGCAGCGGTGCTCGCCGCCGCCCTCGCCGGCTTCGCCGTTGTGATCATGCCGACGAGGCGGCCGACGCTCTGGTTCTGGCTGATCTATCTCGGCACCTTGCTGCCGTTGCAGGTCTTCCTCACACCGCTGTTCAAGGCCTACGTTTCGACGAAGCTGTACGACACGAGCCTCGGCATGATCTTCATCTACGCCGCGATCTGCGTGCCCTTCGCGTTCTTCATCGTGCGCAACTTCCTCACAACGTTGCCTCCCGAGATCACCGAGGCGGCACAGCTGGATGGCGCGGGCTGGAGCAGGCTGTTCTTCAGAATCCACCTGCCGCTCATCAAGTCGTCGCTGTTCGCCGCGTTCATCTTCCAATTCACCTGGGTGTGGAATGACTTGCTCTTCGGCATCACGCTCACCACGAGTCCCGATCGTCGTCCGGTCATGGCAGCACTGGCCGAAATCAGTGCAGGTTTCTCGAGCCTGGGCCCGCCGGTGGTTCTCGCCGCGGCAATCGTCGCTTCCCTGCCGACCGTCGTGCTCTTCCTCACCTGTCAGCGCTTCTTCGTCTCCAGCCTGAAGGCGACAGGCTAGGCGGGTACGTACGCGCTACGAGTGAAGTTCGCCGACCTCGACCGGCAGCTCGACCAGACGAGGCGAACTCTCCGAAACAGTCCCATCGAGACGCTCGAAGAGCATGCGGGCGGCCTCCGCACCGAGTTGCTTGGGATCGTGCGAGACCATGATGAGCGGCACGTGCATCATGTCGGCCAGCTCGACGTCGTCGAACCCGACCAGCGTCGGCGGTTTCGGCGCATCAGGATTGTTCTGGCGGGTGCCGATCGCTTGAAGCGCACCGATCGTGTTGCGGTTGTTCGCACTGAAGACTGCTGTCGGAGGCACCGGCAAGTCCAGTAGGGCTTCCATTGCTCGGCGTGCGGCCGCGGCGTCTTGCTGACCACGGAAGACGAGCTCCGCCTCGGGCACGAGCCCCGCCTCGGAGAGCGCCCGGCAGAAGCCCTCGAAGCGACGTCCAGCGGAAGAGACCGACACGAGATTGCCGAGGAAGGCGATGCGGGTGTGACCCGCATCGATCAAGCGGCGCGTGCTCTCATACGCTCCTTGCACGTCGTCGAGCAGCACGGTGTCAGCGGCCACGCCCTCCACCGTTCGCGAAGCCAGAACGAGGGGGAGGTTGCCGAGGCGATGGGCGCTGAGGTGCGCGGACGCACCGCCAGTGGGAACGACGATCAGACCCTCGACCTGCCTGCCGACGAAGTCGGACACGAGCTGTTGCTCGCGCGACACGTCCTCCCCGGTGTTCCCGAGAAGTATGCGTCGCCCGTGCTGGGAGGCGACTTGCTCGACCCCGAGCGCGAACTGACCATAGTAGGGATTGCCGAGGTTCGTGATGGCCACCCCGATCAAGCCTGAAGAGTGGCCAGGGCGGATGCTTCTGGCGTTCTCGTTTCGGTGGTAGCCGAGTTCGGCGACCGCGGCGAGAACCTTCTCTTGCATTTCGGCGCGAACATTCTTTCCGCCAGACAGCGTGCGGGACACCGTCATCGGGCTCACCCCGGCAAGCTCAGCGACCTCTTTGACCGTGGGCATGCCCGATACGCCGCTCTCGATATTGCTCATTGCGATCCTCACCAGTTGGCCGAAGGTGGCACCCTTTGCTCGATGATAACGTTAGCAATTCGGCATGCGCGTCGTCGTGATGCCCACACAACCATCTTCGGCTCGACCGTGGGATCTTCCGTGATTTGGTATCGTTATCAGACCTCGTGGATGCTTGTGGAAAGGTGGACTCATGCGTTCCGATCTCCGGCATTCACGCGCCGACCCCCTGCCTCCCGTTCGAGAGAAGGAGCGCGAGCGATGACCCAACGCGGCCCAGGACTGCCGGTGCTCGAGATCGGGGGCACGCATGTGACCGCTGCGCTCGTGGACCCTCACCCGTGGGGAGTCCGACCCGGATCGGAGTCGCGCGCTGCGATCCGCGCTCAGGGAACCGTCGAGGAGCTCTTGGCGGACCTCCGTCGAGCCGCACAGACACTGCCGGCCTCTGCAGCGACTCGATGGTCGGTGGCCATTCCGGGACCTTTCGACTATCGCCGAGGCATCGGACTGTTCGAGGACGTCGAGAAGTTCGACAGCCTCCGCGGAGTGGACGTTCGTGCCGCGTTGATGACGCTGATCGAACCGACGCCCAGCTCCGTGCACTTCCTGAATGATGCGGATGCCTACGGCATCGGCGAGTATGCGGCAGGCGCCGGCCGCGGGCACGAGCGGCTCATGTGCGTCACGCTCGGCACCGGTGTGGGTTCCGCCTTTCTCGTCGGCGGCGAACCGATGAACGACGGACCTTCCGTGCCGCCCGACGGCAGTGTGCATCTGCTCGAATTCGAAGGCAGACCACTCGAAGACACCGTGTCGCGTCGAGCGATCCGCGCCGCCTTCGTCGCGGCATCCGGAATGGATGCTGAAACCGCCCCCGACGTGCACGAGATAGCAGCCTCGGCCCGACAAGGCGATGCCCTAGCCGCGAGAGTGCTGACAGACGCGTTCAGCGGCCTGGGCTCTGCGCTTTCCGGCGTCGTGTCAGCTTTCGGTGCGGATGCACTCGTGATCGGCGGCTCGATGTCGCGGTCCTGGGACCTCGTCGAACCGGCGATTCGCACCGGCCTCGACCGCGCCGGCTTCTCGTCGAGCGCGCTCCCCCTGCTGCCGGCAGAGCATCCGGATGACGCACCGATCATCGGGGCTGCGTTCTGGGGAGCACGGCACCTCGGCGACTGAGGTGCCGTGCTCACCCTATTCGCGCTCCGTGCCGCGGACCGATGCCTTGACCGTGGCGAGCTTCGTGCCGACCGCATCGCCGTGTGGGCTGATGCGGTACGGGCCGACCCTGGCAGGAACGATGAACGTCTCGGCATAGTGCACCACGAAGGGCTCGAACGCACCACTCGGACTCTCGACGACGGCCTCGGCACCCTCGACGAGGTTGATCACGTTGACCGTGCCGCGAGTGTCGTGCTCGACGCTGCCGGTGAACCAGTGTCGCCGCACTTCGATGAACTCGAGTTCGTGGAGCCCAGTGCGCTCTTCGACCCAGCCATCACCGGTCGCCACCGTCTCGACTTGGTCGACGAGATTCTCGCGGGTCCATTCGGTATCACGGTCCCACTGAATATTGCGAGCGGCATGGTCGAGATGGATGGGCCTCGGCACGCCGTCGAGACCGTTGCGACCCCAGTCCCACATCTTGAAGGTGAAGATGAATGGCGTGGCCGAGATTTCCAGCACCATCGTGTCGGCGCCCGAGCAGTGCACCGTGCCGGCGGGAATGAGGAAGTGATCGTGCTTCTTCGCGGGGAAGGCGTTGATGAACTCGTCGACTGGGAAGTCGACACCCGGGAGGGTGGCCGCCTCGAGTGAAGCGACCATGGCCGCCGGATCCGTACCCGTCTTCAGCCCGAGGTAGACCTTGGCATCTTCAGCCGCGTCGAGCAGGTAGTAGCTTTCGTCTTGCGTGTACGCCATTCCGAACGTGTTCTGGATGTAATCGGTGAGCGGGTGCACCTGCAATGAAAGGTTGCCGCCTTCCATCGTGTCCAAGAAGTCGAAGCGGATCGGGAATTCGGCGCCGAACCGCGCGAAGGTGCGCTCGCCCAAGAGCTCGCGAGAATGCGTGAGCACCACGTCGATCGAGGGCAGTTCGATGATGTCATCGCCGATCCGCAGAAGAATGCTGTTCTCCTCGGGCACGCAGTCGAAGCACCAGGCGTAGTTCTCTGCTTCGGGCAGGTCGAGGACGTCTTGCATCCATTTGCCGCCCCACACGCCCGGGTCGAAGAATGGCACGACCCGGAACGGGGCGTCGACCGCGGCCTGCATGCCCGCGTGAAAAGCCCCTGCGGTGATGAGCTTGCCCTCGGTCGTGGAGGCGTTCGTGTCGAGCACGAAATGCATCTGCTCGAACAGAGAGCGCTTGTGGCGGTCGGCCAGGCGCCACTCCACGAAGAAGCCGCGTTTCACTTTGCGCAGGTTGTCTTCGTCGAAATTCGAGCAGCGCCAATTGGGCGCACCTCTGCGCTGTCGTTGCTGAATCTCCCAGCGCGCCATGTCTGCCAGAACGATCGTCGCGTCGTGGATCGGCACAAGTGCGGCTCCCCAACCCACCAGTACGGTCGCGCGCTCCGAGGCGGCGAGCTCTTCTGCGAGCTTGTCGAGGCGCGGTCGGTCGTAGAGGTCGCTGAGTTCCATGTGACTCATGACTCCGAAGACACGATCGTCGGTGAGATTCCACTTGAGGATCTCATCGATCTCAGTGATCGGCTTCGCGGCCGCCTCTTCGACATCGACGACATCGAACTCGGGCAGGCTCGCACGAATGCTCGCAATCAGCTCCGGCAGGGAGACCCCCGGGTAGGTATCCACAACGATGACCGGCGGCCTGTTCGCGCCGGCTGCCGCGACATCCGCGATGTGCCTCCACGCGGCGGCCCCCTGCCAGACCTCATGCGCGCCAGGGACCGTGACCGTTGGCTGCTTGTCGTACGAACCGCGGGGGTATGGAGAAACCATTTGTGACATCCTTCTCGCTGACGAACTGATTGATAACGTTACCAGTTGCGGCTCGAGTCTTCGAATCGGACATCGGTACCTGCGCCGACGACGGAAGGGGCCCGCTTCGCAGCAGGCCCCTTCCGGTAGTGCGCTTCGGCTAGAAGAGGACGAACACAACGCTCGGCCGGGCACCCGACTGCTCGACATTGTCGTCGCCGCCGTACCGGCCGGTCAACAGGTGCAGACCTCGACTCAGCTTGGGAAGCGGGATGCGGACGCGCCCGTCGTCGCTTGGGGTGAGCGTCGCGGTCGCGATCTTGCGAGTTCCGTCGTAGATGGATACCGGTCCGGTTGGAACGACCTGCCCCGCCTCAACGTTCATGGTGTAGACGATTCCCGCGCCTCCGACGGAGATGAGCTTGTTGAGCGCACCGGAACTCTGCGAGTCGACCTTTTCCGCCGTGAACGTGAAGGACCACTCCGCGGTCGCATCTTCGGCCAGTATGTAGCCGGCGACAGCTCGAGCGACGACCGTGATCGATCCTGAACCGGGATAGGCGCCTGCCGCCACGAGGGCGTCGTCGATCAAGTACTCCACGCCTTCAGAGGCGGGAATCGTGTACTGGTCGCCGTTCGTGCCGTAGGGATCGACGTAGGAGACCGGGGCCGGCGTGACCAGCTTCGGTGGCGTTCCCGCAACGGTCTTCTCGGATTCCGGTCCTGAACCGCGCAGGTTCGACGCAGCCACGGAGAATTCGTACGAGTGTCCGCCCTCGAGCTCGTCGACGGTCGCCTGATTCTCCCCATCTTCGACGTTTCGTGTCTCAACCGGGGCGCCGTCGCGGTACGTGGTGATGACGTATCCGGTCAAGGGAGCTCCGCCATCGAAGGCCGGAGGCTGCCATGCCACGGCGGCCTCGTTTCCCTCGAATGCCGCAGTCACCTCGCGCGGTGCTTCGGGGACGCCGGGGACCGCGTAGACCTCGAGTTCGGCCAGCCCGGGGTTCAACCCGGTTCCCCCTTCGACTTGGAATCTGACCCATTGGAATGTTCGGGCGTCGAAGCTCACGCTCAACGGGCTCCCATTCGGAGCGAGTCCGCTGACCGGCACCGAACTGCCGTCGCTGAACGTCAGCGTTCCGCCGTTGGCGTCATCGAGCAGCGCGGGTCGGTCGAAGAGCACGATTCGATCTGCGGTGATCGGCGTCGCCCAATCGAGTTGGACCCACGGATTGCGTTCGCCGCGCGATGCCCAGTCGCCGCCGTCGCCTGGGCCGATCACTCCGTCGAAGACCTTGCGAGCCGGAAATTTGCTCGAGTATTCCGTGGATGCTGTCGCGGTGACGTTGGGCCAACGCGCAGCGTTTCCCCGCAACAGGTCGACGTCGAGGTCGACGGTCACCGTCTTGCTGGCCGACGCGCCGCTGCCATCCGCGGCGGTCGCGGTCACCACGATGTCGCCCTCTGTATCGTTGACGGTCAATGTGCCGTCGAAACCATCGACCGTTGCCGTGTCGGTGGGGGAACCGTCTGGATTCGTCACGGTCCAGTCGACTCGGTTGTAGGAGGCATCTTCGGGAGCCACCGCAGCGGTCAACGCGATCGTGCTGTACGGCACCTCGATCGAGTCGGGAGCATCGATGGTGACACCGGTCGTCGGGATCTGCTCCGCCTCTTCGGATTCCGACGGCGGAAGGTCGTCGACACCCCACTGCGTGTTCGGGGTGTCCCCCATCCACAGCTCCAGAGTGCCGCCGTCGGCGAACTCCGAATGGTGGAACCAGGAATTGTTCGACGTCGAGCCGTCGAGTTCAGCCTTCTGGATGTACATGTTCTCGGCCGAGTTGTCGTGCGTGATGATCCGGAACTGCCCTCCGGAGTAGTAGTCGGGGTTCAAGGCGATCGTGATCTCGTCGAAGATCGGCGAGGTGATGTCGTAGACGGGGTCGCTCTGGCCACCACCCGTGACCTCGAACAAGCCCATCGCCATGAGGGCGCTCATCGCACCCATCTGGCCTTGATCCTCATCGTGATGACCGTAACCGTCGGTCGTGGTGACGGGTGCGTACACCTGCTTCTGCACTTGTCGCACCCAGTACTGCGTCAGCCACGGGTAGCCGACGTAGTTGAAGAGATGTCCATTCTGGAGGGCGGGCTGGTTGCCGTAATTGACGTGGCTTTCGCCGTATCCGCCGATGAAGCCGCCATCGACCGATTGTTCGAAGGCGTAGTTCAACTTGTCTGCATACGCCTTCGTACCGCCCATCAGATTGGCGAGTCCCATCACGTCGTGAGAGGTGAACCAGGTCGCCTGCCATGAGTTGGCCTCGACGAAGTCCGTTGCGGAAAGCGGATCGAAGTCGGCGAGCCAGTTGCCATTCGCCGATTTGGGCCGGATGAAGTCGGTTCCGGAATCGTAGAGGTTGCGCCAGTTCTCCGACCGATCCATCAGATACGTCCCGAGGTCGGTGTCGTCCCAGATCTCGATGTCGTTGAGTCCGACGTTGGTGCCCTCTCCGCCGGTCGTCTCGAACTTCACCCAGTCGACCGTGCGTGGGCTGAAGTCCACGATCTTGCTCTGCCCGGTCGTGCCGATGTTCTCGACGGTCTCGGTGGATCCGTCACTGAAGGTCAGCACCCCGGAATTCACATTCACTGCGGGATCGACCCGGTCTTTGATCACGATCTGATGGATCGTTCGCGGCTCGTCGAAGGTGACCGTGATCCACGGGTCGGATTCGCCGGCCGACGACCACTCAGCCGGAGTGGAGCGAAGGGGACGGCCGTCGATCGCACGCGCAGCGGCCTGCTTCGAATCGTCGGCTTGCGACGAGGCTTCCGCCGAGGCCAGCTGTGCCACGTTGAATCCGGTCTTGTCCAGCGCCTCGGCCATGCCTGCGAGGCCCCAGTCCTGGAACGAGTACTCCAGGGTCAGACCTGCCCCACCGTTGTGCTTGTCGACACACAGGTCTTCGGGAACGTATCCGTTCTCGATGTACTGCTTGGCCCCGCCGCATCCGCCGAAGCCATCGGGCTCGAACGCGCCGGGCTCGTATTGGCCGCCAAGGGACTGCGAATCCAGCATCGCGTCGAACGCAAGGTCGGCGTCGAAGTCTCGGATGCCCTTGTTGTACGCCCCCGTGATGAAGGACGACACGGGCGAGCCGGTCATCACAGCGGTCTCACTTCCGGCAGCCGGACCTCGGGGAAGGAGCCCTCCGTCTTGATACATCTGAAGCTGCGACTTGACGAAACTGCTGTAGACCTCGGGATAGGCCATTCCCAAGATCGAGTTCAGGTTCCATTGCGTCAGCCACAGGGCGTCGTAGTTGTACATGGCGAACTGCGGCTTGCCATCCTCGTCGAGGGGGATCTGCTTGACCCTGTTCACGCCGAAGGTGTTGTCGAGGTAGGCGCCGTCGACGTCGCTGATGGCGCTTCGTCCGGCGAGAACGTGGAACAGGTCCGTGTAGAACTTCACCTGCTGTTCGTGAGTGCCGCCGTCGACATCGACACGACCGAGCATCTCGTTCCAGCGCTCCTGTGAAGCCTGCTTGACTGCGTCGAAGTCCCATCCGGATGCCTCGGCCTGAACGTTCTTGCGGGCGCCATCCGTGCTGGTGAACGACAAACCGACCTTCATCTGCACTGTCTCACCTGCGGCGAGGTTGTCGTAACGGGCGTACACCCCGCTGTTCTTGCCCGCGTTGGTGTCCAACGGGGCACCATCGTCGGTGAGGTTTCCGTCTTTCCATCCGTGCAGAGAATCGAATGGCTTGTCGAAGGAGATGTTGAAGAAGAGCTTGTTGACCGGGCCCCGATCTCCTCTCTGATTGACGAAGCCCTCGATCTCCGTGTCACTGACCTTGGTCACTTGGGCGTCGGCCATCGTGGCTTCGCCGAGGCGGCCGCCGAGGTTGACGATGATCTCGCTCGGGCCGGCTTGCTCGTAGGTGTAGCGGTGCAGGCCCACCCGGTCGGTCGCCGTGAGCTCGGCCGTCACGCCGTACCGGTCGAGCCGCAGCTTGTGATACCCGGGCTCGACCACTTCGGTCTCATCGTGCTCGACGTGGGACTGCCAGCCGGTGTCGCCTTCGGTCTTGGGCACGCCTTCGCCTGTCGTCGGCATCACCTGCACACCGGAGATCTGCCAGTCGTGAATGTGGCTGAATCCCTTCACCTGATCTTCGCTGGGGCGGTAACCCGAGCTTCGCCCGTCGGCGGTGAAGGTGTCGGGGCGCAACTTCACGAACCCGAATGGATTGCTGGCGGACTGGAAGAAGAAGTACCTCCCGCGATCAGATTCGATCCACGGATCGACCAGACTCACGAAGTCCTCGCTCGCATCCTCAGCGGCCACTGCGGGCACGGCGGTCGCACCGACACCCAGCACCACCAGAGCGCTGGCCAGCACCCCCGATACCACCGACATCGCCGCAATCTTCTTGATGTAGCTCATGATCATCGCTCTCTGTGATCTTCGGGAAGGGAATCCCTGGTCATTCGTGAACTGGGCGGTGAGGAGAAACCATCGGCGGTTTCAGGTGCCACTGCTGCGGCCTGAGGTCAGGTTCTGATGGCCGCAAAGGAGCAGGATCGAAGTTCACCTGTCGGAGTGCGCATCCGAGACGACCCGTGATTGGTAACGCTACCATTCGGGAGCGGTTCAGCACCATACTCGCGTCGTCGATCACGGAACGGCGCACCGCAGTGCGATCTCTCCGAACCGGTAGTCCTCGGCACGCGAATGCTCAGCCGATCATTGCTTCTGCGAACGCTCAGAGCTCGGAACCGAGCCGGTGGAATCCAGCGACGAGGATGTCGGTCAGAACCCGTGCATACTCCCCTTCGGGGTCGAGGTCGGGATCGAAAACGGTGACGGATGCGCCGATCGCGTTCGGTGCGAGCGCTGCCAGAAGGTCGAGCAACTGTTCCGCATCGAAGCCGCCCGGGTCAGGGCTGTCGACGGCCGGCATGATCGACGGATCGAGGACGTCGACATCGACCTGGAGCCAATATCCGCTCGTGCCGGCGACGGCGCGAGCGGCAGCCGCCGCCTCCCCCGTGCCGACGACCATCGCTTCGGATGCGGGCAGAACGAGCCCGATCGTGCGCCGCACCTCATCGGCCTCTTCGTCGTCATCTCGGCATCCGATATGTGCAGCCTTCGCAGGCTGGAAATACGGACCCTGGCCATCGATGTCGGCGATCGCCGGCCAATGCAAGCCGATGGCGGCGGCCAGATCTTCGCCGGCAACACTGGCACAAGCGGCATTGTTGCCTGGGTGGCGGAAGTCGGTGTGACCGTCGACGTGCACGAGCCCTGCCCCCGCACCACGTCGAGACAGGGCGAGGCCGGCCCCGAGCAGCAGGCTGCAGTCCCCTCCGATGACGAGCGGTGATGCGCCCGCGTCGAGCGTCTCGGTCACGCGGTCGGCCAGGCGCCGCGCGTGATCGATCAGTGCGGTCTCGTTGCGCACGCGACCCGGCAAACGAGTCGAGTCATCGTCGACGTACATGCCAGGAAGGACGACGCCTCCCTCGACTGCCCCGAGCTCGGCGAATCGACGAAACAAGCCAGCCTCACGAAACGCCTCAGGCGCCTTCGACGCACCCGGCACGCTCCCGCGCCGCGGCGGACGCAACCCGAGGTTCGTCGGAGCAGAAAGCAACGAAATCACAGCACAATCCTTGCAGAAGCGAAGAACCGGCGAGCATGGGGCGACTCGTATGCATCGTTCAGAGAAACGCCAGAGCGCGGAAAGATGCGCGGCTTCAGAAAGGCAACGGGCGATCGGCTGGCAGTTCTCAACCACGAGCGCTGATCGGCCCAAGAGAGAGCGGAGACGAGGGGATTTGAACCCCTGGTCCCCTTACGGGGACTCCACCTTAGCAGGGTGGTGCACTCGGCCGGACTATGCGACGTCTCCTCGCGGATGCTGGTGCGCACACGCGACTGTCATCATAACCCGGCGACCGTCCGAACGACGATTCCAGCACCCTTCCTCGACATCGCTACGGCTCGCAGTGCTCCCCCATGCCTGACCATCGATGGCCGGCGTGTCCACCGAACTGGGGTATACCAGAAGCCCGTCGTCCACTCGCGGACTCAACGGCATCGGCCTAGAGTGACGCTGTTCAAGCCAAACTCGGAATCTCAAGCCAAACTCGGAATCGTGGTTTGTGAAACATGGAGGACAACCCGTACGTCCTCGCGGTCGACATCGGCACGAGTCGCGTAGCAGCGGCAACTTCCCGAGTCGAGCGAGATGGAAGCATCAGCGCCACGCCCTTCACCCTGGGGCGAAAGGGCGACTGCGTCGCGACCGTCGTCTTCGTTTCAGACGATGGCGACCTGCTGTTCGGCGATGCCGCCGAGCGCAGGGGTGTCGCGCAGCCTGAGCGACTCGTGCGCGAGTTCAAGCGCAGCATCGGCGACGAAGTGCCCCTCGTGGTCGGCGAGCAGACCTTCGCACCCGAAGTGCTGTATGCGAAGACCTTCGCGTCGGTCGTCGACGCCGTCACGGAACGCATGGGCTCGCGCCCCGATGCGATTTCCCTCACGCATCCCACAGCATGGGGGGCGCACCGCCTCGGCCTGATCCGAACAGCGCTCGGCCGTCTCGGCATCGACGACGTCTCCCTGATCACCGAGCCAGAAGCCGCTGCGCGCCACTACGAGGCCACGCGGCCGCTCGAACCCGGCCAGTCCATCGCGGTGTACGACTTGGGCGGCGGCACCTTCGACTCCGTGGTGCTGCGCAGAGGCGCGGACTCGGAATTCACGCTGGCCGGCGATCCCGCGGGCTTGGACGATCTGGGCGGAGCGAACTTCGACGATAGTGTCCTCCAGCACGTCATCGCAGCATCCGGCCTGGATGTCTCCGCCTTGTCGATCGATGATCCCGACACCCGCATCGCCCTCTCCCAATTGCGCCGGGAGTCCATCGACGCGAAAGAGGCGCTCTCCTTCGATTCGGATGCCACGATCCCGGTGCTCATACCGCCGAGCCGATCGAGCGTGCGCCTGACACGCTCCGAGTTCGAGCACATGATCGACGGAGCGCTCGACACGACACTCGGCGTGCTGGAGAACGCGATCGACTCCGCCGACCTCACCGCCGATCAGCTCGAGGCGATCCTCCTCATCGGAGGATCGTCACGGATCCCACTCGTCGCCCAGCGCCTCTCCGAGCGATTCGACCGACCGCTGGCGGTCGATGCGGATCCCAAGGCCTCCATCGCCCTGGGTGCGGCGCGCACGGTGCTCGCCCGGTTGAACCAACGCGAAGCTGTCGCCGCTTCGACCGCGCTGGCGACACTCGATCCCACCGTCGAAGACACCGACACCGACACCGAGGTCGAGGTCGAGGTGACCACAGGCAGCGGGCTCGTGCTCGCGCGCGTCGCCAGCGCATTCTCTCTCGTGCGCCCCACGACGAACCGCGTCGCGAGGCACGGATCGACGTGGCTGATGGCGGGCGCCGTCGCACTGATCTCAGGAGCGATCGTCTTCGGCGGCGCGATGGCCGCGGGTTCGCGGATGACCGCCTACGACAATGCCGCTTCCGGCAACACTGTCGGCACGTCGGACTCGCCCGAAGCGATGCCGTCGCCGTTGACCGACCCGGCGACGAAAGCGATCGCCCCGTTCGCGAAAGCGCTCCCCCCGGCCGGTCCGATCATCGATTCGGGGTTGTTCGAGCGGCCCGACGACACCGACGACGTCTCGGGACCGAATACACGCCTCAGCCCGATCAACGAGCCGTCTCCGGTTCGACGTCCGGCAGTACCGCGCACCACGCCGCCGGCGCTCTCGCCGCCTCCGGTGCGGGCAGCCGACCAGCCCGTCATCACTGGGCCGCCCACCGGTGACCCGATCCAGCCGACCGTCGACCCAACAGACCCGCCCACGACTGAGCCCACCACAGAACCCACGACCGATCCCACCACCGATCCCACCATGGACCCTCCCCCGGCAGACCCCACTCCAGAGCCTGCGACCGACCCTCCCCCGGCAGACCCCACCACTGACCCCGCGCCGGACCCGCCCATCACCGACCCCGCCTCGCCCTCACCGACGACGACCGAACCCGCCTGATCCGGCATCGACGAACCACCCACGCCATGACAGTCCTGCAAGTGTCGAGCACCGTGCTTCCGCAGACCGGTCCGCCGTTCGTCTGGGAGCGCCAGATGCGACCTGCGGTGGATGCGATCGTCGCCCCCTGGGCCGGATCCGCCCGGGCGATGGTCGTCGGCAATGCCGGCTCAGGCAAGTCGACCGTGCTGCGTCATCTGCAACGGATGCTCGCCGAGGAGCATCGCGATGCAAGCCTGGTGGCCGCCGGCGACCTGGATGTCGCGCGCGTCCCGCGTTCGCATGTACTCCTGGTCGATGACCTGCATCTGATGAACGCCGAGCAACTGGAACGCGTGCGAATCCGTTCGGACGATCCCGATGCCGCGCTCGTGGTGGCCAGCCGCCCATGGCCGCAGTCGGATACCCTCACCACGATCGCGCGACGGCTCGAGCGGACACGACCGGCGATCGTGCTCGGTCATGTCTCGCGGTCGGACGTGCTCGCCTATCTGGACAGCCACGACCAGCTGATCCCGAGCCGCTGCCTCGACCACATTCTCGTGACCACCGGCGGCGTGTCGTGGCTCGTGTCCGAGGCCCTGACTGCACACGACGAGCGCGACTGCCTCGACGACGAGACCCACGGCGAGCTCGCCCGCGTACTCGAGGAGCGGATCGCGCACCGGCTCGACACCCTCGACTCCGATCTCCGACGCACGATCGAGCTGCTCTCGATCGTGGGCGGGCACGGACGATCGGTTCTCGGAACGCCCGAACACAGCGATGAGAACATCATGAAGGGATACGCCGAGGGCCTGTTGATGCGCAACGGTCAGCCGGTGCCGGTGGTGCGTGCCACCGTCAGGGTGACGATCCCCGCACGGCGCCTCATCGACATGAGCAGCAGCCTGGCGGAGGTCATCGCGCGCTCCGCCGAGTCGGGAGACCCCGGCGACGATGAATGGGTCGGTCTCGTCGGCGATCCGCAGGTCGGCGCCGCGCTGGTGCAGCACGGCGATGGGATGCTCGAGGATCACCCGCACCGGGCGGCCGAGCTCTATTGCGCCGCGATCAACTCGGGCGTCGACCCGGCGGACCTCGTTGCGCGCCGAGCACAGGCGGCTTGGGCAGTGACCGATCTGGATGCCGCCAGTGCGCTGATCGATGCGGCGCCGTCCGGCGTGCACGGCACGGACGGCGATCGAATGGCCGACGTCGCGGCCGCGACCTGGGCCAGCCGCGGGATGATGGAACAGAGTTCCGCCGTGTACCGCGCGACGCCCCCCGACAACCCTGACTCGACCGTACGAGCGATGATCGCCGCGTACGGCGTCGGTGCGCTCGACGACGCGACCGAGATCACCCACGAGATCACCACGGCGCGCAGCGGTGCGCCGTCCGCACTCGGCGTCTCGATGCAGCTGCTCCGTCGCGGGCTCGCCGCATCCATCGCCCCCGAGGGCGCCGCCCCGACCATGCTCGTCGATCTGGTGCGCGCCTCGGAGATGTACACATCGTCACGCACGTCCGCAGCGATCCCCGAGTTGCCGGCCGTCATCGCGACGACGGTCGCGATCAACCTCGGCGACCTCGCCACCGCGCACTCCGTGATCGAAGACGCGATCGCCGGTGGCCACGGCGGGCAGTGGGCGCGGCCGCGCCTGCTGCTGTGGCGCGCATGGGTCGCGGTGCAGCGAGCCTGGTCCGCCGAGGCGCGAGAGTCACTCGCCCGTGCTCTCGAGTGTGCACCGACCACGTCGCCGCGCGACGCGCTGCTCGCCAATGCGGTGCAGGTTGCGATCGCGCGCCGCTACGAGGATGCGGCGGGCCTCGAGGCAGCCTGGCGACAGGCCCGACCGAGCATCCTGCGCACCGAGATCGACCTGTACCTGCTGCATCCCTTCGCCGAACTCGTCTGCTCGGCGGCGAAGGTGGGAGACTCCGAACACCTCGAGCCTCACCTCGCCCGTGGCCTCGAGATCATCGACGGGCTCGGCGCTCCCGCGCAATGGTCGGCGCATCTGCGCTGGGCGGGCATCCAGCAGGGAATCCTGCTGAACCGGCCCGAGGATCTCGCCCCGCACGCGCACGCGCTCGTGTCGGCCGCCCCGACCAACCGTGTCGCCGCAGTCATGGCGAAGGCCGGGAGAGTGTGGACCTCGGTGCTCGCCGGCACGGTGCACGCAGACGCCGTCGAGAGTTCCGCCCGTGGCCTCGCCGCAGCGGGACTCGCCTGGGACGCGGCTCGCCTGGCGGGGCATGGCGCCGCACGCACCGCCGACCGCAAGGTCGCCGCCCGCCTGCTGTCGTGCGCGCGCGACCTGCACCCCAACGATGCCGCACGCCGCCCCGCGGCATCCGGAACCGAGTCTTCCCCCGCGCCCATGTCGTCTGAGTCGCCGACGGAGATGCTGAGCGATCGCGAACTCGAGGTGGCCAGGCTCGTCCTGCAGGGTAAGACCTACGCCGAGATCGGCGAGACCATCTTCATCTCGCCTCGCACCGCGGAGCACCATATCGCTCACATCCGGCGCCGGCTCCGTGCGTCGTCGCGTTCCGAAGTGATCGCCAAGCTGCGAGTACTGATCGAAGGATCGGAGGCCGCCCAGGACGTCGCGGCAGCAGGAGACGGGCGAACTGACGCACCCCCCTGATGCCCCCGTGCGATTTCGGGGATACCCCCGATGCCATGCCCGGCATGAGCGGCATACATTAGGACAGACCAGCTTCGAACATGCGTGCATGTTGCCGTTGGACCGCTGAGGAGTCGATACATGAACACACCCGTGACGACCATCGCCGACGCGCTGATCGCGTTCATCCTGAGTCTGCTTCGCGACCCGGCCGCGGTCGACGAGTTCAACTCGGCCCCGCGGGAGACCCTGGCCAATCACGGCCTCCAGGGCGCGTGCGGGGCAGACGTGAAGGCGGTCGCACCGGTGATCATCGATGACCCGTCGGTGACCTCGAGAGCGCAGGCGTCGCCGCATCCCCGCTCGACGGAAGATCCGGGGTCGCAGCAACCTGATCCAGGGTCGCCGCAACCGTTCAGCGAAACCAACGAGGTGGTCAACGAGATCTCGCGCATCATCAATCAGTTCACTACGATCGACAACCGAACGACGATCGTGGACCAGTCGACGAATCAGAACATCTGGGCCCAGGGCGACGTGACGCAGATCTTCGATCAAGATGCCGTCGTCGCCTCGGGCGACGATGCTGTCGCCGCGGGCAACGATGCCGACATCGACAACTCCGACTCCACGGTCACGGCGGGCGACATCGCGGTGGGCAACACCACCGGCTCGAACAACACGACCTCGACGGGTGCGCCGAGCGACACCCCGGCCGATACGGTCACTGGAACCGACGACGCCCCTGTCGTCGACACAGCAACCGATGCATCGTCGGCGGATGCCACGGCCGCGGCCCCCGAGCAACCCGCAGCGGTCGAACCGGAAGCGCAGCCCGATGCGCTGATGGCGGACCTCACCGCGGCGGACTCGTACGACGCGAACGAGCCCCTCACCGCGCCTGACCCCGACCCGTATCCTGAAGATCCGGCCGAGGAGCCGTGACCTGGGCTACGTGACCGAGCAGACGAATCCACCCGCCGGAACGCCGGCGATGAATGCGGCTATGACGACCGCAAGTCACAAGCGAGACGCGCCGGAACGCCCTCCCGTCGCGAATCCCAACGCAGCCCCGGTGCTCGTGAAGCTGACCCCGCCGTTCTCCGTGCGCGCGAGCCAGGTGCTCTGGATCCTCAGTTTCGCCGTCGGCGGGTTCACGGTCGTCTACTTCTTCGTCATCCGTCAGACCCAGCTTCCCCTGATCGCGGACGTCGTTCGCGGCGTCAGCGACGGGCGCGCCGAGCAGACCTACCAGACCGCCGCCGACGTCGTGTTCTGGGTCGTGTTCGGGGTGATGGTGGCAGCACTGCTGACGCAGATCACGCTTCTGGTGTCGTTCATGAGCAGGCGTCCCAAGGTGCGCTGGTGGCAGCTCGCGACGTTGGTGGTGCAGGTCCTCCTCCTGCTGCTGTCGACGGAACTGGTGGCGATCGGCGAACGCGGTGAACCAGTGCGGCTCCTACTTGCCGCCCAATGCGGGCTCGTGGTGCTCGCGCTGCTCTTCAGTGTGCTCCCGGGTGCCATCGCGTGGTCCGCCCGGCAGCACGACATCCGCCGCGGGCCGCAGCTCTGACGCGATCTCTTCGAGACTGCGGATCACCACCCGGCACACGCTCACCGCCGCTCGGTCCGTGAGCGGAGACTCGCACAACCGACGCCAGTGCACGAGGACGGTTCCGACGCGGTCGCGGAGTGAGTCGCTGTCCGTGTTCTCCGCCACACCGAGACGCACGTGGGCCGGGGTGCCTTTGGCACCGATGATCGTCTGGGCGTCCGCGGCATCCTGTGCGATCAGCGGAAGCCCTTCCGACCTCGCGCTGGCCAGCAACGAGAGTTCGCGCAGCGCGTGCGCGCCGGCCGTGATGCGCTCGATACCGCCGCGGATCACTTCTGTACCCTCGCGCGGATTCTCGCGGATGAGCTGGTCGAGCCCGAGCAGCACGCCGCGCACCTTGAGCGTCGACGCACGAGTGCGGAACTGATCTCGCACGAACCGCTGGAGCTCGATCAGTCCGCTCTGCTGCACCAGTTGCCCCGACAGATCGGACGAGCTTTCGACTCCGCCGCGGATGAGTGCGGTGGCCAGCCGCACCCCGAACAGCCCGAATCGGCCGAGCAGGTTCCGGCGCTCGGCCGCGCTCACGTCGGTGATGTCGGATTCACCGGTGAATCGGTCGGCCGACACGAGCAGGCGCTCACGGTCGACCCGTTCGAGCCCCGCAAGTTCTTGGAAGGCCGTGTACTCGTGCTCGCGGAGCGTGCGAGCCCCCTCGGCGACGAGCCCGGCCACCGGGATGACACCCAGCACCAGTGAGGCCAGCTCACCATCGAGCTCGTAACGTCGTGCCACCTTCCCCGCCGACAGCAGGGAATCGATGCGGCCGGAGCCGATCTCGTCTGAGCGCGAGAGCACCCCGACCGCACAGATGCTCTGCGCCGCCCCGGCCGCGGTGTCACGGAAGGCCTCGAGAAACTTGATGTCCGAGGCGTGCAGGTGCCGCATGAGATACACGACGGCATCCGCCGACGACGGGGCTTCCTCCGGGGTGAGGAACAACGTCGCTCGCGCTGAGACGCCTTCCGACAACGACGCGATACCCGGCGTGTCGATCAGGATCATCGACTTCAGAGCGATCAGCGGCCAGCCGATGTCGATCCAACCCACCTCCTCGACGGGAGCGCCACCGAGGTCGAGCACCAGGCGCCCGTGATCTCGACGCACCGGCAGCCGCCGGGGTTCGCCCTCCTTCGGGTGAAGCGTGACGGTCGGAGTCGCCGAGTACCGATACCAGGTGACGACCCGTGTGCACTCACCGGCGTCAGTCGGCGCGATCTGCTCGCCGAGCAGGGCATTCAGCAACGTCGACTTGCCCGCCTTCACCATGCCGGCGATGGCCAACCGCAAGGGTTCGCGCAAGCGCCGGTCGAGTTCGGCGAGCGTGTTCTGCGCCGCAGGATCATCGTCGTAGACGGCGCGGGCGGTACGCAGCAAGCCCGCTGCGTCCTCCCTCACCTGTGCCGTCACCGTTGTACAGCCTCGGTGCGCATCGGCGGAAGCTCGGGGATCTCAGCGCGAAGCCGCTCGAGTTGGCCGATCTGCGCCTTCAGTTGGACCACCCGCTGGTCGCGCCTGGACGTATAGGTGGTCGCCGTTTGCTTCGCCGTGACGAGTGCCTCCGACAACGAGCGGTGCAGTTCTTCGGCCATCGCCCCGAAATGGTCGCGAGCGGCGCGCTGCACCAGGCGCAGCCGGTCTTTGAGCTGCTTGCCGACCTGGAAGGTGACTTCGTCGATGTAGCGGCGCACATGGCCTTTGGCTTCGTGCTTCCTGCGGATCAATCGTGCGCTCATGTCTTCACGGTAGGCGCGCCGGCCGACGAGCACTCCGGCGAGCAGTGACAACGGATTGATCAGCGAAAGTCCGATCAATCCTGTGGCGAGGCCGACCATGAGCACGCCGCCGTACGATCCGCGCACGCCGATGTAGATCCGCTCTCCTGCGCCGAGACGACCCGGGTCGAGCTCGGAGATGCCCTCGACCGGGTCGAGCACTCCTTGCGTGTCGCCGACGTCGATCGCCGGGAGTGCGGACTCCCCCTCGCTGAACATCTCGGCCACTTCCTCCGACAGCCAGCGCGAGCGTTCATCGGTCCACACGAAGGTCTCGGACACCGCGCTGGTCACCCGCTGGTCGAGCCATTCGGTGATCTGATCCCAGATCGGTCCGGGATCGCCCTCCTCGATCGCGTCCTCGGCCTCGCGCTGCACTTTGCGCAGCCGATCGCGCAGGTCGTGCTCCATGTCGGCGATGAGATCGGCGACACCATCGGTGAGCGTCACCTGCCAGCGCGACGACCGCCCGCGAAACTCGTCGGCGCGCGCCTTCGCCGCCTCCAACTGAGCGATCATGCGCGGCGTGTCCTCGGGGTGCAGGATCGCATTCAGCTCGGAACGAAGTGACATCGTGAGCTGCTCGACCACTGACACGAGATCGTGCACGGCGCTGCGTTCGTGAATCACCTCGGCGCGGCCGAGCACCTCTCGGCGCAGATGTGCGACGAGCGCCGGAAAGCCCGACTCGTCGTTCAGCGCGCTGTCGCGGAGTTCGGCAGCGAGCAGGCGAAGATCGCTGGAGACGGAGAATATCGGCACGTCGCCGGCGTCGCGGAGGTGGCCTCGGTCGATCTGCTCGATCTCACGCCACGATGGGTAGAGGTCGGTCTTGGCGAGCACTGCGGCGACGTTCGGCGAGATGCGCATCGCGTGCTTGAGGAACTGCACCTCGGGTTCGGTGTACTCCTGCGAGGCATCCGACACCAGCAGCACGGCGTGCGCCGTCGACAGTGCCGACAGCGTCGCCAGCGCGTTGGACGACTCCATGCCGCCCACGCCGGGCGAGTCGACGAGCTTCAGCCCGCCCTTGAGGATCTCGCGCGGTAGCAGCACCTCGGCCGACACGATGCGACGCTCGTTACGCGGATTGCCGTGCTCCGACACGAATTCGGAGATCTCCTCGAGCGGTATCTGACGGCGATCGACGCCAGCCGCGCCAGTGGCGGGATCCGTGTGCTGCTTGAGCACCCATGCCGAGGGCACCTCGGCATACCCCACCGACGTCGGCACGCTCGTCGCGACGTCGTCGTCGACGGGGCATGCCGGCGCGTTCACCAGGGCGTTGATGAGCTTGCTCTTCCCCTGCTTGAACTCGCCGACCACGATGACTCGGATGTCGGGATCGGCGAGCCGTTCCTGTGTCTGTTGGATTCGTCTGGCCAGGTCTGCACGACCGGAGGAAGCGGCGAGCTGCCCGACGTTGCGGACGACGTCCATCATGGCCGAAGCCTCGCCCTCGAGCTCCGGTGCGCGTTGCAGGTGCGCCGCCACCGGCGGATCTTCGGGCGTCGCCGTTTGCTCGCGCTCGACCACTGCAGACTCCTCAGTGTTGACTGCTTCCGGCACGAATTCCCTCGTTCTCTCCATCGTGACAGAGAACGGGGCGGAGTGCACCCCGCCCCGTCACGCGCCCGATTCAGAGTGGGAAATCGGGCCCGATACTCCCAGCGTCGTCGACGACATCGTCGATGACATCGCCCCAGATGAGCGCGGTGTCGACATCCCAATCGGATGCGTCGACGTGCTCGATCTCCGCGGTGAAGAGGTTCGCCGCGCTCGGGTCGGAGAGGGCGTCTGCGAGATCGGTCTCCCATGCACCGGCGTCGAACCCGTCGTCGGGCTCGACCATCGGATCTGCCGCCTGTGCCGACGAGTCGTCGTACGGCAGGGCACCCTGCTCGCTCGCGGCCTCGTCACTGGACATTTCGGACACCTTCGGAACTTGTGGGGGAACTTCTGTCTGCACTGCAAACCAGGGGATGTCAGCAGTGACCGCGGCCGTCAGCGACCGGGTGGGGGTGTGCCCGGCCGCCCCAGGGGGCGACCGGGCAGAACTGCAGCGCCCCTACAGGGTGATGTCGTCGATCTGCACGGCAACGGCGTCGGGGCTGAGGATGTTGGCGTTGTCAACGTCGACGTCGACATCGGTCGAGTAGTCGTCGTTGAACGAGTCGTCCACATCCACGTCGAGGTTGGTCGAGTTGTCGTTGAACGAGTCGCTCACATCGACGTCCCAGCTGTAGTCCTCGTTGTACGAATCGATGGTGTTGCCGATCGAGATGTCTCCGACCGAGACGTCGAACGACGAGTTGTCGATGTCGACATCGCCTCCCGCAGCGACGCCGTAGTCACCGGAGTTGACGACAGCTTCGTTGTTGAAGTACTGCGACACGTTGCCGCCGCTGGCGTCGCCACCGGAAGAGCCGGTATCGCCGGCGCCGCCGCCGGTACCGGACCCACCGGCGCCGCCTGTGCCGCTGGCACCGTTGCCGCCAGTGGCGTCACCGCCGGCACCACCGTCACCGCCGGCACCCACGGCGGCATCGCCGCCACCGCCGGCCGCACCCGAGGTGGCACTACCACCCGAGCCGCCGCTGCCGGAAGCACCGGAACCTCCGCTGCCGGAACCGCCGCCTGAGCCGAGCGCACCGGAATCGCCACCGCTGCCAGCCGCGGCAGCGATGTTCTGGTTGACCGACTGGTCGAGCACCGTCGAACGGTTGTCGATGTTGACGCTCGTGCCGCCGCCATCAGCGAGCAGGCTCGACCCGCCGGCTTCACCGTCGGCGCCGAGGCTTCCGACGATCGTGAGGTCGCCGAACCCGACGTTGTACTCCCGCACACCCGCGTTGATCGAGTGGTCGTTCAGCGTCGTGTTGCCCGAGTCGTGGATCGAGTTGTCGTTGTTCGAGTCGTGCACCGAGTTGTCGGAGTTGTCCGAGTTGTCGTTGTACGAGTCGTTGGTCGAGTTATCCGAGTTGTCGGAGTTATCCGAGTTGTCGGAGTTATCCGAGTTGTCGGAGTTGTCCGAGTTGTCGGAGTTGTCGGAGTTATCCGAGTTGTCGGAGTTGTCCGAGTTGTCGGAGTTGTCCGAGTTGTCGGAGTTGTCCGAGTTGTCGGAGTTGTCGGAGTTGTCCGAGTTGTCGGAGTTGTCCGAGTTGTCGGAGTTGTCCGAGTTGTCGGAGTTATCCGAGTTGTCGGAGTTATCCGAGTTGTCGGAGTTATCCGAGTTGTCGTTGTGCGAGTTGAAGTCGTTGTCGTTCAGCGAGTCGACGGTGTTGTCGTTGAGCGAGTCGACAGTGTTGTCGCTGATCGGCACCGCCACGTTGACGTTGAACGAGTCTCGGACTCGAGTCCAGACGCTGTTGTCATCGAAAGCCATGAGTGTGTTCCTTCGCTTCCCCGGACGATTTCACGCCCTGTTGTCGATTACCCGTCTCACGCTACGAGCGAGGTGCGGTGGTCGGCATCGGGGGCTTACCCGAGGGTTCGCGAGGTGCTGTAGGGGGCTCCGGCGCCCGATCAGGGGGCCACTGGGGGATCAGCTCAGGTGCAGAAGCTGATCGCGGAAACCGCCTACTGGTCGTCGAGCGTGCGGCCGGCGGAGCACCGCGTCTCGGCCGCGGTCTGACCGGCGACGTCGCTCGGCAGGGCTTCCACCGTCGGTGCGGCAGGGTCGGCCGGCGTCTCGGCGGTAGCGTCGTCGGCGGGCGCATCTTCGACGGGAGCCTCGTCGGCGGGCACGATTGCACTGGGATCGCCGGCCGAAGCGAATGCCGACTCCTGCGCAGCCGCGTCGAAGGTCACGGGGAGGTCGTTCTGGAGCGACGTTCTCACATATTCGGCCGAGCTCGTGGCCTCGACGGCACCGCCGCCCTCGACGTACGCGGTCGGGTACTGGATGAACGCGATCTTGCTGAGATCAGTGGCGCTCAGCGCCTTCGCGATCGAGATCATGCGGGTCGGGTCCATGAGCCCGTCGGAGAGTTGCATGTTGGCCAGCGCGGCCTTCGCGATGGAGTAGAGCTTCACCGGGTCGCTGAGCGTGCCGTTCGATTGAACGGTACGCACGAGGGAGGAGAGGAACACCTGCTGATTCGAGATGCGGGCGAGGTCGCTGCCGTCGCCGACACCGTGACGCGTACGGAGGAACTGCAGCGCGGCCACCCCCGAGAGGTTGTGCGTGCCCGCCTCGAGGAACGTGCCGGTGTACTCGTCTTCGATGGGCTCGGCAACGCAGACGTCGACGCCGCCCACGGCTTCGGAGAGACCGGCTACGCCCATGAACTGCACGACACCGGCGAAGGGGATCGTGACGCCCAGCTCGGCCTCGATCGTCTTGACGACGCAACCGAGACCGCCATGCGAGAGCACGGTGTTCATCTTCATGCCGTATTGCTCGGAGAACGGCTCTTCGGGGTCATCGGGGTCATCGCACTCGGGCACGTCGACGAGCATGTCGCGCGGGAAGCTCACGACCGAGGCGTTGGAGTGGTCTTGCGAGATGTGCAGCATCATCGTGACGTCGTTGAGCACGGCGGTCTCTTCGTCGGGATCGCCGAACGCCATACCCTGCCCCTGGCGGCTGTCGCTGCCGACGACGAGAATGTTGACGCCGCCTTCCATGGCACCCACATCGGGCACGCCCTCGAGCACGTCTTCGTTGCCGAGCGTGATGGTGGGTTGCACGGTCTTCGCGAGATCGAAGGCGGCGTACGCGGCGACGGCCGTGCCCGAGACGAGGGCGACGGCTGCCACGGACGCGGTCACTTTGCCCACGGTCTTCCACACACTGCGCCGCTTGAGACGGCCATGCCGCACGACGGGATTCGAGGTCGCAGCACGGCGTGCACTGCTTCGCAACTCTTCGGCCACCATCATCCTTTCGTCGTGGTCATCTCGCGCGGAGGGCGTGGGATTCGAACCCACGAGGCATTGCTGCCCACTGGTTTTCAAGACCAGCTCCATCGGCCGCTCGGACAGCCCTCCAAGCTTGCAGTCTCGCACCCTGAGGCACGATTCGTGCAGGCAGGCCCCGATTCTAGCCGAAGCAAGTCCCCGAAAGCCTCGCAGGCCACCCTGAAAAGGTGCTGAAGCGGCTCGTTCGTACTCGATTCAGCCTTCGTTGGCGCTCGAGCACCGCACCTCGGCGGCGGTCTGTCCCGTGACGTCATCGGGCAGCACAGCCCCGGGGGTCTCAGTCGGGGCGGATGCCTCGGGCGCGGCCGATGCCTCGGGCGCGGGTTCGGGCGCGGGTGCCGTCTCGTCGGGCACCGTGCCGAACTCGGTGCCGTCGGTGGCGTTCGGATCGATGACCAACGGCACGTCGGCCTGGAGGTCGGCGTTCACCTGTTCGGCCGACTCGGCGGGCTCGACGCCCGAGCGATCATCGGTGTACACCGTCGGATACTGCAGGAACGCGACCTTCGACAGGTCGACGTCTTGCAGGGCCTTCGCAATCGAGATGAGCTTCACCGGGTCTTGCAGCGCCGGCGAGAGGCTCATGTTCGAGGTGACGGCCTTCGCGATCGAATAGAGCTTCGTCGGATCGCCGAGCGTGCCGTCGGCCTGCACGGTACGCATGAGCGAGGCCATGAAGGTCTGTTGATTCGAAATGCGCCCGAGATCGCTGCCGTCGCCGACGCCGTGCCGCGAGCGCAGGAAGGCAAGCGCGTCGTAGCCCGAGATCGTGTGCTTGCCAGCGTCGAGGTGCAACCCCGAGTAGTCGTCGTCGATGCGGTCGGCGACGCAGACCTCGACGCCGCCGACCGCCGTCGCGAGCGCTGCGACTCCGTCGAACTGCACGATGCCGCCGACGGGGATCTGCACGCCCGTGAGCTGCTCGATCGTCTGCCCGACGCAGCCGATGCCGCCGTGTTCGAGCACGGTGTTGATCTTCACGCCCGACATCGCCGACAGCTCGTCGCCCTCAGGGTCTTCGGGATCGGTGCACTCCGGCACCGGCACGATCATGTCGCGCGGAAAGCTCACGACCTCGACGTGCGAGTGGTCTTGCGCGATGTGGAGCAGCATCGTCACGTCGTTGAGCTCGGCCGACTCCTCCTCAGGATCGCCGAAGGCGCCGCTCTCGGGCCGCTTGTCGCTACCGAGGAGCAGGAAGTTGAGACCGCCGTCCATCGCACCGATGTCGGGCACCCCGTCGAGCAGGTGTTCGCTCTCGAGCTCGGCGCCCTGCTGCACCGATCCGAACAGGTCGAGTGCGGCATATGCGACGACCGAGGTGGCGGTGACAGCGAGCACGGCGACGACGGATGCCGCGAGCTTCAGGTACGTCGAGATGGCACCGCGCCGCGGCATCCGCCCGTGCCTCGGCACCGCCGTCTGCTCGACGGCGACCTCTCGCTCGACCGAACCGCTCATCGCACCCCTTCGATTTCGCCGATTCTATGCTGGCGACCTCTGCGAGCACCGCGATCGGCGCGATCACGGCAGCGAGTCGAGCACCGCCGCGAGTCCTGCATCGTCGATCGTGCCGCCGACTTCGCCCGCGGCCGCGCGCACCTCTTCGGGCGCCTGGCCCATCGCGACGGCCCTGCCGGCCGCCCCCGCCCAGGCGAACATCTCGAGGTCGTTGCGCCCGTCGCCCGCAGCGAGCACGCGGTCGTTCGGAAGGTCGAGCCAGCCGCGCACCCGTTCGAGCGCGGTCGCCTTGTTGACCCCGTCGGGGGCGATGTCGAGCCACGCGGTCCAGCCGATGGCGTAGCTCACGTGATGCAGGCCCATCTGGTCGACGATGCCGAAGAACTCGTCGAGCCCGTGCTCGAGGCTCGTCACGACGACACGCGTGGCGCGCTGGTCGAGCAGCTCTTCGAAGAGCACCTCACGGGCGTTGTCGACGTTCCACTCGCTCATGCCCTCGGTGTAGAGGCGATAGCCGTCGGGCAGTTCGACCATGAACTTGCCGGCCGGCAGGAACGAGCGGATACGTTCGAGCACGGGCGTCGGATCGAACGTCTCGACGTGACGGCGAACATAGCCATCGGATGCCGCATCGTCGCGCTGCATCGTGATCGCACCGTTGGCGCACACGACGTACTCGGGGGTGAGCTCGAGCCGCTCGAGCACCGGAGCGGTCGTCGCCCACGAACGCCCGGTGGCGAGCGTCACGACATGGCCGCGATCGCGGGCCGCCGCAACCGCCTCGGCGACGATCGGATCGATCGAGCCGTCTTCATGCATGATCGTGCCGTCGACATCGAGCGCGACGAACCAGGGGTCATCCGTTGATCGAGGAGCGCCCGACGAAGGAGGACGTGTCTCGAGATCCTCGCCATGGGGTCTCGATACGCTCGCTGCGCTCGCTACTCGACCAGCGGGATTCTCGCTGTTCATGCGACCGGCTCGAGCACCTCGAGGCCGCCGAGGTACCCGCGAAGGGCCTCGGGCACCACGACCGAGCCGTCAGCCTGCTGGTGGGTCTCGAGGATCGCGACGAGCCAGCGGGTCGTCGCGAGCGTGCCGTTGAGCGTTGCGACGGGAGCCGTCTTGCCGCTCTCGGTGCGGTGGCGGATGTCGAGGCGGCGCGCCTGGAACGTCGTGCAGTTCGAGGTCGAGGTGAGCTCGCGGTAGGCGTTCTGCGTGGGCACCCACGCTTCGACGTCGTACTTGCGGGCAGCGCTCGAGCCGAGGTCGCCAGCCGCGGTGTCGATCACGCGGTACGTCAGGCCGAGGTCTTGCAGCATGCCCTCCTGCCAACCGAGCAGGCGCTCGTGCTCAGCCTCGGCGTCGGCCGGGTCGATGTAGGTGAACATCTCGAGCTTGTTGAACTGGTGCACCCGGATGATGCCGCGGGTGTCTTTGCCGTGGCTGCCGGCCTCGCTGCGATAGCAGGTCGACCAGCCGGCGTAGCGGATCGGCCCCTTCGACACGTCGATGATCTCGTCGGAGTGGTACCCGGCGAGCGCGACCTCGCTCGTGCCCGTCAGGTAGAGCTCCTGCTCGGGTAGGTAGTAGACCTCGTCGGAGTGCGCACCGAGGAACCCCGTACCGTTCATGATCTCGGGCCGCACGAGGGTCGGGGTGATGAGCGGCGTGAATCCGGCCGCGAGCGCCCGGTCGAGGCCCATGTTCATGAGCGCGAGCTCGAGACGGGCACCGATGCCCTTGAGATAGTGGAAGCGCGCGCCCGAGACCTTCGCACCGCGCTGCATGTCGATGGCGTCGAGCAACTCGCCGATCTCGAGGTGGTCGCGCGGCTCGAAGTCGAACGCGGGGATCTCGCCGACCTCGCGCAGCACGACGAAGTCGTCTTCGCCGCCGGCCGGCACACCGTCGATGACGACGTTGCCGAGTCGCTGAACGGCGAGCGTGAACTCGGACTCGGCGTCGCTCGCAGCCTGATTCGCGGTCTTCACACGGGCCGCGAGCTCTTGCGCTTCGGCGACGAGGGCGGCCTTGGCCGCTTTCGGCGCCTGAGCGACCTGCTTGCCGAAGGCGTTCTGCTCGGCGCGGAGCGCCTCGAACACCGTGATCGCGGTGCGCCTCGCGGCATCAGCTTCGACGGCCGTGTCGACGAGCGCCACGGACTCACCACGGAGCTCTTGCGAACGCTTGATCAGGTCAGGGTTCTCGCGAAGCAGCACGGGGTCGATCACCCGAGCAAGTCTAGCCGGGGCATCCGACGTCCCGATCGGCACCCGAGCGCGTTCACGGCTGTTTCAGGCCTCGATGCAATACCGTGGGCTGCGTGACGGCAGTCGAGCAGGGGGTGACGGATGCCGCGGGCCAGCGCCTGCGCGCGGCCGTGATCTTCAATCCAACCAAGCAGGGCGTCGCCGCACTGCGGGCCGCTGTCGAGGCCGCCGAGCAACGCCAGAACTTCGCGCCCTCACTCTGGATCGAGACGGCCGAAGACGATCCGGGCAAGGGCATGGCGCGTGAGGCGCTCGAGGCCCGTGTCGATCTCGTGATCGCGGCCGGCGGCGACGGCACCGTGCGTTCGGTCGCAGCTTCGCTGCGCGGCAGCGGCGTACCGCTCGGACTCGTACCGATCGGCACCGGCAACCTGTTCGCCCGCAACCTCGACATCCCCGTGAACGACCAGGCCGACGCCGTCGTGCTCGCGTTCTCGGGCATGGACCGCGCGGTCGACGTGATCGTCGCCGACGTCACCCGCGCCGACGGCACCGACGAAACGCACGTGTCACTCGTGATGAGCGGAATCGGCATCGACGCGGCCATGATCGCGGGCACCAACGCCGACCTGAAGAAGCGGGTCGGCTGGCTGGCGTACGTCGACGCGGGCCTGCGAGCCCTGCCCGCATCGAAGCCGTATCGCGTCGTGCACCAGGTCGACGCCGGTCGGCAGCACCGCTCGAAGGTCGCGAGCATCCTCGTGGCGAACCTCGGCTATCTGCCCGGCAACATCGAGCTGATCCCCGACGCCGAGATCGACGACGGCCGCCTCGACGTGGTCGTGCTGGCGCCCCGCAATCTCTTCGGATGGCTGCTCATCTGGCGCAAGGTCACGTGGGAGAACCGGGTGCTGCGCAAGACAGCGCTGGGCCGGCAGATCCTCGACCTCACCGGCGGCAGCAAGCGCAACGAGATCGTCTACCTGCGCGGCCGATCGGTCGATCTCGAGATCGAGGGCGCGCCCGAGGAGTTCGAGATCGACGGCGACGAGTTCGGGCTCGTGGTCTCTGCGCGGTTCAAGGTCGACCCGGCTGCGCTGATCGTGCGCGTGCCGCGCTGATCGCTGCGCGGCGCACTTCGACCGCGACGATCGCGACGAATGCGGCGATCGCCGCGGTTGCCGCTGGGCCGATGAGGCTCTGCGCGAATTGGCCGAGCGCCATCGCGGCAAGGCTGTCGGATTGTTGGACTTCTCCGCCCCCGTTGACGATGATGCCCTGAACCGCGCCCGAGCCTTCGAGCATCCGGCCGATGCCCCAGACGACCGCGACGACGCCCGCCACCAGGATCGCTACGAGCGCCCACCATGTCGCACCCCGCCGCGATCGAGGCTCGGCAGACTCGACATCCAGTGGTTCCGCGCTCTGACGCAGCAGCGTCGCCAACGCCGTCACCACGACCGAGCCGACCGCACCGGCCATCAACAGCGGCGGCGACAGCGCCCAGCCGAGCTCGCGCAACCCCCGCTCATCCGGCGCCACCGCTCCGGCGTAGTAGCGAACGTCCGAGAACACGGCCCACGACCACCACGCTCCGACCGCGAACGTTGAGATGGTGACCGCCCAGCCCGCGATCAGCCACATGCGCGCGCGCACCGCTGCGTCGTCGGCTGCTTCATCACCGGACGAGCCTCGATCCGGCCCGAAGAGTCGTTCGAGCTCAGATCTTTCGAGCTCGGATGAGGGGTGATCCGCGACGGATCGATCGGACTCGGGGCTCAGGATCGCATCGACGGTGGACCCAGATTCGACGCGCCGGCCGGATTCCGTCGGCGCCGGTGCGATCGGCTCAGGCGCCCTCGGTGGATCGGGCACGCGCGACACCGACGGGAGGCGCGTCGGCGGGTCATCCGTCTCGCTCGCCCCATGTCCTGAATACCCGCGCTGGAAGCGCGGATCGAACTGCGGGTCGATACCGGTCGTGGCGCCGTCGCTCACGTGACCTCCTCGGGTCAAGGCCGCCCGATCAGTCGGGCTCGCCGCTCAGCAGGCCGCGCAGCCAGTCGCGGGCCTCGATGAAGATACCGTCATCGTACTTCGAGTGGTAGGCGACCTCCTGCTGGTCGGCCCGCGGATACGAGCCGAGGAAGATCACCTTGGGGCTCGTGCGACGCAGGCCGAGCAAGGCGTCGGCGACCCTCTCGTCGGCGACGTGCCCGTCGAAGTCGACGACGAATCGGTAGCGACCGAGGGCATCGCCGATGGGCCGCGACTGGATGAGCGACAGGTTCACACCCCGCGTCGAGAACTGCTCGAGCATCGCGAGCAGGGCGCCGGGCTCGTCGTCGGGCAGTTCGACGATGATGCTCGTCTTGTCGGCGCCCGTCGGTTCGGGCAGCATCCGGGAGCGGCTGACGAGCACGAAGCGGGTGACGGCGTTGGGGTCGCCGATCTCGCGGGCGAGCACGTCGACGTCGAGGTGCTCGGTGATGCCGGGCGGCGCCACGGCCGCGTCGGCATGGCTGCCTTCGAAGAGGGATGCCGCGGCGGCGACGTTGCTCGACGCCGGGATGTGCCCGTGGTCGGGGAGCTCGCGTTCGAGCCAGCCGCGCGACTGCGCGTAGGCGACGGGGTGGGCGTTGACGACCCGCACCTCGGCGAGCGCGGTGCCCGGCCGCGCGACGAGCACGAAGTTCACGGGCACGAGGTACTCGCCGAGGATGCGGAGTCCGGGCACGGTCGCCAGGGCGTCCTGCGTGGCCGAGACCCCGCCGTCGATCGAGTTCTCGATCGCGATCATCGCGGCGATCGAGCGGCCGTTCGTGACATCCGCGAGCGCCTCGCCGACGTTGTTCACGGCCCGCCAGTGCTTTCCGGATGCCTCGGGCACCTGCTTCAGCGCCGCCTCGGTGAAGGTGCCGGCCGGCCCCAGGTAGGAGTACGTCTCCTCGGGCGGTGGGGGCGCGGCATCCGTCATGCAGGCCAGCCTACGACTGTCGGCGCGTGCGAAACTCCGGAGTTCCCACAGCGACACGCCGGTGTCCAGCCTGCCAGCGCGGCGCGCCGCGCGCTGCATCCGGAGTTCGGCACGGGCCGCACGGTCGGCACGGTCGAGTCGGCACGGCGGCAAAGCCGCACACGGGATAGCGTCGACACCGTGCGACACCCCGCAGCGCGAGGAGGGGCCGATGACCAAGATCGATGAACGCCGGGCCGTGCCCACCGATTCTGAGCGGCTCGAGGCGCTCCGGCGAATGAAGCGCGTCGCGACGAGCCTGCTGCTCGTCGCCGCCGTCGTGTTCGCGGTCTCGTTCGCGCTGCAGGAACAGGTGCCGTGGCTCGGCTACGTGCGGGCGGCCGCCGAGGGCGCGATGGTCGGCGCGATCGCCGACTGGTTCGCGGTGACGGCGTTGTTCCGGCATCCGCTCGGCATTCCGATCCCGCACACGGCGATCATCCCGAACCGTAAAGACGAGATCGGTGCGAGCCTCGGCGCATTCGTCGAGCACGAATTCCTCTCCGACGAGGTCGTGCTCGGCAAGCTCCGCTCGATCGGCATCGCCCGCCGGCTCGGCGGCTGGCTCGCGATGCCCGCCAACGCCGAGCGGCTGACCGCCGAGGCATCCGTCGCCGCGCGTGGCATGCTCACCCTGCTCGGTGACGACGACGTTGAAGACGTGATCGAGCGGCTCGCCCGGCGCCACTTCTTCGAGCCCGAATGGGCGCCCGCGATCGGTCGGGTCGGCGCCCGACTCGTCGCCGACCACCAGCAGCGCGCCGCAGTGGACGTCGTGCTCGAGAAGGCCGAGGCGTGGCTCGATGCGCACCCCGAAGCATTCGGCAGCATGATCTCCGATCGGCTGCCGCGGTGGCTGCCCGGCTTCGTCGACCGCGTCGTCGACGACCGCGCCTACCGCGAGGTGCTCGGGTTCGTGCGGGCCGTGCGCGCGGATCCGGGGCATCCGCTGCGCATCGCGATCGACCGCTACCTCGCCGAGCTCGCCGACGCCATGCAGCACGACCCGGCCATGATCGCGCGTGTCGAGACGCTGAAGGCCGAACTGCTCGAGAGCCCGCGCGTGCGCGAGTTCGCCGGCGAGGCGTGGGCCTCGGTGAAGGCGACGCTCGACGCCTCGCTCGCCGACCCGACGAGCGAGTTGCGGGCCGGCCTGACGTCGGCGGTCGTCGAGGTCGGCGCCCGCCTCGTCGCCGACGAGGGGCTCGCCGCGAAGGTCGACACCTGGGTGACGGATGCCGCGGCCTACGTCGTGCGCAACTACCGGCACGAGATCGCGGGCGTCATCACCGAGACCGTCGAGCGCTGGGATCCCCGCGAGACGACCGAGAAACTCGAGCTGCAGGTGGGCCGCGACCTGCAGTTCATCCGCATCAACGGCACCGTCGTCGGCGCGCTCGCCGGACTCGCGATCTTCACGATCGCGACGGCGGTGCACGCCCTCCCGTTCTGATGCGCTCCGGGGGTCGTTTCGCGACATCCCGACGGCGAATTCACGGTGCAGGTGGCGCAATACCACCCCCGGAACGGTGCGGGACGGTGCCAGACTGATGGAATGCACGAGCGAGCAGGCACCCCGGCGACCGCATCCGACCTCATCGACGTGGAGGCGCTCGTCAGGGCGTATTACGAGCGGCATCCGGATGCCTCGGAGCCCGCGCAGCGCGTCGCATTCGGCACCTCGGGCCACCGCGGATCGGCGCTCACGTCGAGCTTCAATGAAGACCACATCCTCGCGATCACCCAGGCGATCGTCGAGTACCGCGCCGGGCAGGGCATCACGGGGCCGCTCTTCATCGGCGCGGACACGCACGCGCTCAGCGCCCCCGCGCAGACGACGGCGCTCGACGTGCTCGTCGCCAACGAAGTGCGCGTGCTCGCCGACGAGTTCGACGACTACGTGCCGACGCCCGCGCTCTCGCACGCGATCCTGAAGTGGAACAACGACCCCGCCAAGCGCGCCGAAGGCCAGGCCGACGGCATCGTCATCACGCCCTCGCACAACCCGCCGCACGACGGCGGCTTCAAGTACAACCCGCCGCACGGCGGGCCAGCCGACTCGGATGCCACGAAATGGATCGCCGACCGGGCCAACGAACTCATCGCGAGCGGGCTGAAGGACGTCAAGCAGGCCGAACCGAGCGGCGTCGAGACCTACGACTTCCGCGGCGAGTACGTCGCCGACCTCGCGAACATCATCGACTTCGACGCGATCCGTGCCGCGGAGATCAAGATCGGCGCCGACCCGCTCGGCGGGGCATCCGTCTCGTATTGGGGTGCGATCCGCGACGCCTACGACCTCGACCTGACCGTCGTCAACGAGCGCGTCGACCCCGCCTGGTCGTTCATGACGCTCGACTGGGACGGCAAGATCCGCATGGACCCGTCGTCGCCGAGCGCCATGGCCTCCGTGCTCGAGCACGCGGGCGACTTCGACATCCTCACGGGCAACGACGCCGACGCCGACCGGCACGGCATCGTCACGCCCGACGGCGGCCTCATGAACCCCAACCACTACCTCGCCGTCGCGATCGAGTACCTCTTCGGGCACCGGCCGAACTGGCGGGCGGATGCCGCGATCGGCAAGACCCTCGTCTCGAGCTCGATGATCGACCGCGTCGCCGACTCGCTCGGTCGTCGCCTCTGGGAGGTGCCGGTCGGCTTCAAGTGGTTCGTCCCGGGCCTCATCGACGGCTCGGTCGGCTTCGGCGGTGAAGAGAGCGCGGGCGCCTCGTTCCTGCGATTCGATGGCACTGTCTGGACGACCGACAAAGACGGAATCCTGCTGTGCCTGCTCGCCTCCGAGATCCGCGCGGTCACGGGCAAGTCGCCGTCGGCCTTGTACTCGGAGCTCGTCGAGCGCTTCGGCGACCCCGCCTACGAGCGAACGGATGCCGCGGCATCCGCTGCCCAGAAAGCCGCCCTCGGCAAGCTCGACGGCGACGCGATCACCGCCACCGAACTCGCGGGCGAGCCGATCACGGCGAAGCTCTCGCACGCGCCGGGCAACGACGCGGCGATCGGCGGTGTCAAGGTCGAGACGGCAGACGCCTGGTTCGCGGCGCGGCCGAGCGGCACCGAAGACGTCTACAAGATCTACGCCGAGTCGTTCAAAGGGCCGGAGCATCTGCGGCTCGTGCAGGCCGAGGCCAAGGCGATCGTCGACGCCGCGCTCGGCGCTTCGCCGGTCGAGTAGCAGGAACCGGCACGCCGCAACGGACCGCGCACAGGCGGTCGGCCACCTGACCATTCAGCAATTCAGGACGGCACCCGGCGTGTTGCCCCGACGCGCCGGAGCAAGACGGCGCGACACGCCTCCGCTCCTGAATTGCTGCACCGGTCAGGCGCGACGGGTTACTTCAGCGAGAAGTAGGTGACGGCGCCGCCGCCCGAGGCGAGGGCCTCGTCGACGTTCCAGTAGTCGGCGTCCTTGGTGTGGCCGCCGACCCAGACGGTCGTGCCGGTGGCACTCCGGTCGACGCGGGTGACGACGGCGGTGTGGTCGCGGTCGCCCGAACCGTCCCAGTCGAACTGGGCGATGTCGCCGACCTTCACGAGGCTCCGCTGCGAGTCGTCGAGCGGCGTGGCCAGGTCCGGACGGGTGGACAGCCAGTCGCGCATCGCGGTCGAGCTCGCCCAGCTGGGCGACATCGCACCGGTCGCTCGGTCGTAGTACCAGCCGGCATCCATCGCCCAACCGCGGGCGACGAGCGACTGGCTCGTGAAGTTCGCGCAATCGACACCGCTCAAGACGGTGTACTCGGCCGTGTTGTAACCGCTCCAGTAGGTGAGCACGTAGCCCAGCTGCGTATCGATCGCGGGGTTCGAGGTGTAGGTCAGGGTGAGCGACTGCGACGCGGCGTGCGCGGCCGCTTCGTCGATCTCGGTCAGCTGGGCTGCGAGTGAGACCGGGACTGCGGCGCCGGCGACCGTCGCGGTCCACGGCGCCACGACGGCGACAGGCTCCCCCGCGACATCCGTGAATGCCACCGGGACACCACCGAGGGCGGTGTCGGCCACGGCCGGCACCTGGAAGGTGAGCTGCTCCGGGGCGACGGCGACGATGGGTGCGGCGGCGCCGCCCACGACGACCTGGCCCACCTGGTCGAGCTCCTCCCCCGTCACGGTCACCTGGGTGCCACCGGTGAACGGTGCGGCGGCGGTCGAGAGCCCGCTCGTGACGGCGGGTCGAGCCGAGATCTCGATCGACGAGGTGATCACATCGGCCGCAGCAGCTGCCGCGAGCGTCGGCTCCGCGAGGTCGCTCGAACTCGCGCGGGTTGCGTCGGCGTCGGCGTCGGCCGCGGCAACGGCCCCGAACGCGCTGACGCTCAGGATCGCGCTCGCGCAGCCGAACGCCAGGATCCGGCGCGGCGCTCCGCTCGACGGGCGGCGGTTGCGCACGCGCTCGGCACGGTGACGCGCACGACGCGCACGACGTCCCTCGACACCATCGGAGGAATCGCCCGAGTCCGCGCCGGACTCATCGCGCGAGCCCTCGCCCGGCCGCCCGGCCGAGTCATCACGCGACGTCGCGTCGGACCCCTGGGCTGATTCAACGCGCGACCCCTCACCCGGCTCCCCGACAGCGGCAGCGGCAGCGGCAGCGGCAGCGACAGCAGGGTCGCCGACAACGGGTTCGCGGAACGTCGAGCGTCGTCGAGCGGACGGATCAGTGGGCGTGGAGGCAGGCGTGAGGAAGCTGAAGATCACAGGTGGGGATTCCGGGTCGGCATTAAGGGGGACATCACACCCCATCACGCGAATTTGTGAGGAACCCTCTCATACTCTGGGAACCCGGTGAGAGCGCGATCTCGGCGCCGAGTCGCGCTTAGGGTGCTGCGACCCGACGATTCGCGGCCATCGCACGCACACCGACGACGGCGAGCGGCACCAGCACGAGCAACGCGACGACGTTCACGCCCGCGAACCCCGCCGCTCCGAGCACAAGACCCGACAGGGCTGCGGATGCCGCGGCCGCGAAGTTCATCGCGGCATCCGTCGCGCCCTGCAACGGCACCCGGATCGCCGGATCGACTGATGTGGTCAGCAGTGTGGAGCCGCCGATGAGCCCGCACGACCAGCCGAGGCCGAGCAGCCCGAGGGCAAGCGGGATGAGCAGCATGTCATCGGCCGGCGCCAGGATGCCGATGAGTGCGGCGACCGCGAGGATGCCGGCGCCGGTGACGATCACGCGAGCGGCGCCGATGCGGTCGACGAGCCATCCGACGAGCGGGCTCGCGCCGTACATGCCGAGGATGTGGATGCTGATCACGACGCCGACGAGCGACAGCGACAAGCCGTGCGCCGTCATGTGCACCGGCGTCATCACCATCACGCCGACCATCACGGTATGCGAGCAGACGATCGCGAGGATCGCGAAGAGGCCACGCGGGCTGCGGATCGCGGTGCGGAACGCGAGCCACGCGCCGACGGGACGAGCTGGGTCGCGGGTGCTCCCTGAGCCTGTCGAGCTTCCTGAGCCGGTCGAAGGGAGGCCGGGCGGCACGAGGGAAGCTCCTTCGGCGAGCTCGGGGAGCAGAGACGCATCCGACGCATGAGACGCATCCGAGGCATCCGAGGCATCCGACGCATCGGAGGCATCCGACGCATCGGAGGCATCCGCTGCCATCGTGCCGGGCTTGGGCAGGCGGAGCATCGTCGCGACGAGCAGCGTCGAGAGGGCGAACGCGGCGCCCGAGAACAGGAACGGGCCTACGAGCGGAGGCAGGCCGAGTTCGAGACCGACCTCGGCGCCGGTGGCGGAGAGGAGGGGGCCCGCGACCGACCCCAGCGTCGTGGCCCACAGCACGAGCGACATCGAGCGCGCCTCGAAGCCGGCGGCCGCGACCTCGGTGGCGGCGAAGCGGGCCTGCAGGCCCGCGGCGGCTCCCGCGCCGAACGCCGCAAGGCCGAGGAAGATGAGCGGCACCCAGCCGCTCGCCGCGGCCGCGATGACGAGCACCGCACCGACCAGCGCGAGAGCGTATCCCGTCGCGAGCGCGACATGGCGACCTGAGCGCACCGCGAGCTTGGCGAGCGGGATGGCGGCCAGCGCCGCCCCGAGCACGCTCGCCGACTGCGCGAGACCCGCGAGCGCGACGGCGCCCGTCATCTGCTCGACGAGGAGCGCGGCGACCGCGATGCCCGAAGCCACCCCCACGCCCGCGAGCAGCTGGTTGATGATCAGTACGGTGAGGGAGAGACCGCGCCGCGGCCTCTTCGATGCGCTCGAGGAACGCCGCTCACTCATATTCGGGTGCAGCCGGGAGGCCGAAGAACTCCTCGAGCGTCGTGTAGCCGGTCTCGTGCATCTCGGTGGCGAGCGGCACCCCGACGTAGCGGAAGTGCCAGGGCTCGAACTCGTAGCCGGCCACTGGCGTCTTGTCGGCGGGGTATCGCATGATGAATCCGAACCGCCATGCGTTGTCGCGCAGCCAGATGCCCTCTGCGGTGTCGCCGAAGCACGCCGCGAGCGAGCAGTCGCCGCTCTCGGCGCCGATGTCCATGACGAGCCCGGTCTGGTGCTCGCTGAACCCGGGCCGGGCGGTGAGCAGGTCGTCGCCGTCGTAGATCGACTCCTGCGAAGAGTAGGAGCGGAAGGCGCTGTTCGAGGCGAGCGAGAGGTCGGCCTCATCGGACGCGGCCTGGAACATCGCGACGACCGCATCGGATGCCTCCTGGCGAAGCATCGGCTCCCAGGTGTGCGGAACGGGCACCTCAACGAGATCGTCGGGCTCGAAGTCCTGCGGGTTCATCGGACGCAGCTTGTTGACGACGACCCAGATGCTGTTCGGGTCGTCGAGGGAGTGCGCCGTGCGATCGAAGGTGTCGACGATCGCGGGTGGCGGGGCCTCGCCTGGTGCGGGGCGCGGCCCTTCGGGCGTCTGCGAACCGGGTGCGCCGCCCGCCGTCGCACTGCCCGTCGAGCCGCCTGAGACGGCACCGATGACGACCACGGCGACCGCGATGAGGGCGAGGCTGATCGAGACCGCGATCACCATGCGCCGGTTCTGCGTCACCTGATCGGACGACGTTCGGCGTTCGCTTGCTGGCACCGGACGAGTCTACGCCGGGGTCGCTGGACGGCCCGTGAACGGCCGCTCGAAGCACCCGCGCCGGTCATCTCCGGCCACGGGTTCGCGTGACGGCTCGGGTCACGGATCGCGTCCCGGCCCGGGTCGCGGCCCGGGTCACGGCTCGGTAACGAATGAGCCACGTGAGAGCGCTCTCTTGACAGCACACGGTTGCACTGCATAGAGTCGCACTTCGAATCGTGAGAGCGCTCTCACGTTCCCGAAGAGAGCGCTCTCACGCTGTGACACATTCCAGTCCACGCACACACAAAGGAGTGACCGTGAAGCTCTCACGCCACACGAAGGTCGCCGCGGCCGTAGCCGGCGCTGCGACCATCGCCCTCCTCGCCACCGCCTGCTCCACAGGCGGCGGCGAAGAGAGCGACGGCGACATCACACTGACCGTCACCACGTTCGGCACGTTCGGATACGACGACCTCTACACCGAGTACGAAGAGGCGAACCCCGGCGTCACGATCGAGGCGACGAACATCGACACCGGCGGCAACGCCCGAACCGACGCCTTCACCAAGCTCGCCGCCGGCTCGGGTCTCTCCGACGTCGTGGCGATCGAGGAAGGCTGGCTCGGCGCCATCATGGAGGTCTCCGACCAGTTCGTCGACCTCACCGACTACGGCATCGACGACCGCAAGGGCGACTGGGTCGACTGGAAGTACGAGCAGGCGACCGACCCCGAGGGCCGCGTCATCGGCTACGGCACCGACATCGGCCCGACCGGCATCTGCTACAACGGCCCTGCGCTCGAGGCGGCCGGCCTGCCGAGCGACCGCGAGAGCGTCGCCGAGTTGCTCAACGGCGACTGGGCGAACTACTTCGCTGTGGGCAAGCAGTACCAGGAGGCTACCGGCAAGGCGTGGTTCGACCACTCCGGGTTCGTCTGGAACTCCATGGTGAACCAGCTGCCCGAGGGTTACTACACGTCCGACGGCGAACTGAACGTCGAAGACAACGCCGATCTCAAAGCGAACTTCGACCTGCTCACCGGCGCAGTCGGCGACGGCCTCTCGGCCGCACAGACCGCGTGGGACTGGAACGGCGGCAAGTCGTTCGTCGACGGCACTTTCGCGACGTTCGTCTGCCCGGGCTGGATGCTCGGTGTCGTCGAGGGCCAGGTCGAGACCGGTGGCGGCGACGCCTCAACCGGCTGGGACTTCGCTGACGTCTTCCCCGGTGGCGCAGCCAACTGGGGCGGCGCGTTCCTCTCGATCCCCGAGTCCTCCGAGCACAAGGAGGCAGCCGCGAAGCTCGCCGACTGGCTCACCCAGCCCGAGCAGCAGGTGAAGCAGTCGGCCGCCGCCGGCAACTTCCCGAGCACGATCGGCGCACAGGAGACCCTCGCCGAAGAGGCGACGCCGAACGAGTTCTTCAACGGCGCCCCCACCGGAGCGATCCTCGCAACTCGCGCCGAAGGCGTCGTGGCCCAGTTCAAGGGCCCCGACGACTCGGTCATCCAGGAGAACGTCTTCGGCCCGCCGCTGTCGTCGCTCGACCGCGGTGAAGTCGATGCCGCCGGTGCCTGGGATCAGGCCATCGAGCTGCTCCACGAGCTCGTCGGCGAGTAGTCCCAACTGAGGGAAGGAGAGCCCTCGGGCGCCCCCGAGGGCTCTCCTTCCCTGTCATCTCCCACGACTGGACTTCGCATGACCACCACCATTCGGCCCCCCGCGAGCGGGACCTCAACGCCGCAACGGCGCGCCGCGGCATCCGAACCCCTGACCTTCCGTCAGCGCATCTCGCGCTTCGACGTCAAGGCGACCCCCTACTTCTACGTCTCGCCCTTCTTCATCCTCTTCGCGCTCGTCGGCCTCTTCCCGCTCATCTACACCCTCGTCGTGTCGATGTACGAATGGGATCTGCTGAAGGGCCAAGGGCCGTTCGTCGGCCTCGACAACTTCGTCGAGATCCTCGGCGACAGCATGTTCTGGAACTCCATCGGCAACACGATCAGCATCTTCCTGCTGTCGTCGATCCCGCAGCTGACCGTGGCGCTCATCGTCGCCTACCTGCTCGACCAGGGCCTGCGTGCAGCGACGTTCTGGCGCATGAGCGTGCTGCTGCCCTACATCGTGACCCCCGTCGCCGTGGCGATCATCTTCTCGAGCGCGTTCAACGAGGCCGACGGACTCGTGAACAACCTGCTGAACGTCTTCGGCATCCCCGACCAGCAGTGGAAGCACGACACCTTCCTCAGCCACATCGCGATCGCCACGATGGTGAACTTCCGCTGGACCGGCTACAACGCCCTCATCCTGTTGGCCGCGATGCAATCGGTGCCGCGCGACCTCTACGAGTCCGCCGCGATCGACGGCGCCGGTGCGGTGCGCCGCTTCTTCTCCATCACGATCCCCTCGATCCGCCCGACCCTCATCTTCGTCATCATCACCGCCACGATCGGCGGCCTGCAGATCTTCGCCGAGCCGCGTCTCTTCGACGTCTCGACCGCGGGCGGCATCGGCGGCAGCGACCGCCAGTTCCAAACCACGGTGCTGTTCATGTGGGAGCTCGCCTTCTTCCGGCGCGACTTCGGCGAGGCCGCCGCCGTCGCGTGGCTGCTGTTCCTGCTCATCGTCGGGGTCGGCCTCATCAACTTCCTGATCTCCCGCCGCATCGCCGCCGGGGGCGACAAGCCCACCCGTCGTGTTCGCCGTGCACGCGAACGCGCCTCCCGAGGAGGAGAGGCATGAGCACCACCGCCACACCCGAGCCCATCCCCGCTGTCATGGTCGATCTCGCGAGCGAGGAACGCCGCCCCGCGGCATCCGCCGGGCGAAATCGCCGCCGCTCCGTCGGCACCGCGGGCATCGGCAGCCGCCCCGGCTTCCTCATCTACGGGCTGCTCGCCGCGTTCATCATCGGCGGCGCCTACCCCCTCTGGTGGTCGGTCGTCGTCGGCAGCAGCACGAACGCCACGCGCGGCGAGACCCTCCCCCTCATCCCCGGCGGCAACTTCCTCACCAACGCGGCGAAGGTGCTCGACGCGATTCCGTTCTGGCTCGCGCTCGGCAACTCGATCCTCATCTCGGCGATCATCACGATCTCGGTGGTGACGTTCTCGACGCTCGCGGGATACGCCTTCGCGAAGCTCCGCTTCAAGGGACGCGACGGGCTCATGGTGTTCGTGATCGCCACCATGGCCATCCCGACCCAGCTCGGCATCATCCCGCTGTTCATGGTGATGCGCGAACTCGGCTGGACTGGCACCATCGGCGCCGTCATCGTGCCGATGCTCGTGACCGCGTTCGGCGTGTTCTTCATGCGCCAGTACCTCGTCGACGTGATCCCCGACGAACTCATCGAAGCGGCCCGCGTCGATGGGGCCAACCAGATCCGCACCTTCATCAACGTCGCACTGCCCGCCGCCCGGCCGGCGATGGCGATCCTCGGCCTCTTCACCTTCATGATGGCGTGGACCGACTACCTCTGGCCGCTCATCGTGCTGAGCCCGACGAACCCCACCCTGCAGACGGCACTCAGCCAGCTGCAGTCGGGATACTACGTCGACTACTCGATCGTGCTCACGGGCGCGGTGCTGGCGACCATCCCCCTGCTCGTGCTGTTCATCATCGCGGGCAGGCAACTCATCTCGGGAATCATGCAAGGAGCGGTGAAGGGTTGAACGAGCAGCACACGTCATTCCGTCGAAACTGGCCGGCGGGCTTCGTCTGGGGCTCGGCGACCGCCGCGGCGCAGATCGAGGGCGCCGCGCGCGACGGCGGCAAAGAGGATTCGATCTGGGATGCGTTCGCGCGCGTTCCCGGGGCGATCGCCGGCGGCGACACCCCCGACCGCGCAGTGGACCACTACCACCGCATGCCCGAGGATGTCGCACTCATGCGCTCCCTCGGCCTCGACTCCTATCGGTTCTCGGTCTCGTGGGCGCGAGTCGTACCCGGCGGCCGCACGGTCAACCGCGAGGGCCTCGACTTCTACTCGCGCCTCGTCGACGAACTGCTCGGCGCCGGCATCCTGCCCTGGCTCACCCTGTATCACTGGGATCTGCCGCAAGCGCTGCAGGAGCGGGGCGGCTGGGCCAATCGCGACACCGCGTACCGCTTCGCCGAATACGCCGAGGCGGTCTATGAGGCACTCGGCGACCGGGTCACGCACTGGACGACCTTCAACGAGCCGCTCTGCTCATCGCTCATCGGCTACGTCGGCGGCGAGCACGCCCCCGGCCTGAACGACCCGGAGGCGGGGCTCGCGGCGGTGCACCATCAGCACCTCGCGCACGGTTTGGCCGTCGAGAGGCTCAGGAGCCTCGCGACAGCGTCTTCCGGATCTGGTTCGGGGCGCGACATCCGGCTCGGCATCACGCTGAACCTCACGAACGCGGTGCCGAACGACCCGACCGACCCCGTCGATCTCGAGGCCGCCCGGCGCATCGACGCCCTCTGGAACCGGATGTATCTGGAGCCCATGCTGCTCGGGGCATATCCTGCCGACCTGCTCGACGACGTGCGCGAGTACGGGCTGGCCTCGCTGGTGCTGCCCGGTGACCTCGAGCAGATCGCCCAGCCGATCGACTTCCTCGGCGTGAACCACTATCACGACGACAACGTGTCTGGGCATCCGCAGCCCGCCGACGCCACGCCGTCGCTGCGCCCCACCGACCGGCCCGGACGCTCGCCGTTCCCCGGCAGCGAGTACGTCTCGACGCCGTCGCGGGGTCTGCCGCGCACTGCGATGGACTGGGAGGTGAACCCCGAGGGGCTCACCCGGCTGCTCGTGCGCCTGGGGGCGGAGTACCCGAACCTGCCGCCGCTCTACGTGACCGAGAACGGTGCGGCCTACGACGATGTCGTAGAGGTCGACGGTGCCGTGCACGACATCGAGCGCACGGCCTACGTGCTCGACCACGTCGACGCGATCGGCGAGGCGATCGAGCAGGGCGCCGACGTGCGCGGCTACTTCGTGTGGTCGCTGCTCGACAACTTCGAATGGGCATGGGGCTACGAGAAGCGGTTCGGCATCGTGCGAGTCGACTACGACACCTTCGAGCGCACGCCGAAAGACAGCGCACGGGCGTTCGCCGCACTGATCGCGACGGCGAAGGCCGCTTCGGCGACGACGACTATCGTGGGGTGAACCGGCACACGGGAAGGGGGCCACGATGACGGGAAGCATTCCGCCCGGCCAGGCGCCGACCCTCGAGATGGTCGCAGCTCGCGCGGGAGTCTCACGCGCGACGGTCTCGCGAGTCGTCAACGGATCGCCGAAGGTGAGCCCCGATGTCGCCGAGGCCGTGCAGGTGGCCATCGCCGCACTGAACTACGTGCCGAACCGCGCTGCGCGTTCGCTCGCGAGCCGGCGCACGCAGGCCATCGCCCTCATCGTGCCCGAATCGGCTGCCCGAGTGTTCGACGACCCGTTCTTCGCGTCGGTCGTGCAGGGCGTCGCCCTCGCACTGGCGGGCACCGAATACACGCTGAACATGCTCATCGAGTCCGAGCTCGACCCCGACAAGACCCGCAGGTATCTGCTCGGCGGTAACGTCGACGGAGCCCTCGTCGTCTCGCACCACACGGGCGACCACTCCTTCGCGCACCTCTCGCAGTCGCTCCCGCTCGTGTTCGGCGGGCGCCCGCTCGATCCGGCCGAGTCGAGCGGCTACACGGTCGACGTCGACAACGAACGTGGGGCGGCCTCAGCGGCGCAGCACCTCGTCGACGCCGGGCGGCGCCGCATCGCGACGATCGCCGGCCCGCAGGACATGCCGCCCGGGGTCGACCGGCTGCACGGCTTCACTTCGGTCGTCGCCGCGGCGGGGCTCGCCGACGACCTCGTCGCGTACGGCGACTTCACGGCCGCCTCCGGCGCCGCCGCGATGCGAAGCCTGCTCGAGCGGGAACCCGAACTCGACGCGGTCTTCGCCGCCAACGATCAGATGGCGATGGGCGCGCTGTCGGCGATCGCCGAAGCCGGAAGGTCGGTGCCGGCCGACGTCGCGGTCGTGGGATTCGACGACGACCGCTACGCCGCCACGGCGATGCCGGCACTGACCACCGTGCGGCAACCCTCATCGCAGATGGGCGCCGAGATGGCGCTCAAGCTCGTGCGGCTCATGCAAGGTGAAGAGGTCGAGGCGGCGACGATTCTGCCGACCGAACTCGTGGTGCGGCAGTCGGGGTAGCGCGAGCCACCGGCATCCGCTCGGCGTCGCCCGCGTGCCGTGCCGTGACGTGCCGCGCCGTGCCGTCCCGTGACGTGCCGCGCCGTGCCGTGCCGTGACGTGACGACCTTTTGCCGGTCAACGACCCTCGCGAACTACGGTAGACGGGGAAAAGGTCGTGGCGGGTGTCGTGCAACCGGCTGGTCTCCACCGCCCGCCACCTGTTCGCCCCGCCACCTGTTCGCCTTCGAGGTGGGTCTCGCGCACCTGCGTTTCGCCGAGCGCCACCGCCGCCAAACGCCGAAGGCCGAACGCCGAACGCCGAACGCCGCGATCTCAGCGCGCGGGCACTCCCTGCTCGAACACGACGCTCGCGACATCCGTGAATCGGCCCTTCATGACGGCGATCGCCTCGGGGTTCTCGTCGACGAGCACGAAGCGGCGGCCGAGCGTCGCGGCGACGGCGCCGGTCGTGCCGGAGCCGGCGAAGAAGTCGAGCACCCAGTCGCCCTCACGGGTCGAGGCCTGCACGATGCGACGAAGGATGCCCTCGGGCTTCTGCGTCGGGTAGCCCGTCTTCTCGCGCCCCGTCGGTGAGACGATCGTGTGCCACCAGACGTCGGTCGGCAACTTGCCGAGCTCGGCCTTCTCGGGCGTCACGAGCCCGGGCGCCATGTACGGCTCGCGGTCGACGGCCGTCGAATCGAACCAGTAGGCCGACGGGTTCTTCACGTAGACGAGGATCGTGTCGTGCTTCGTCGGCCACTTGCGCTTCGCCTTGGCGCCGTAGTCGTAGGCCCAGATCAGCTCGTTGAGAAACGACTCGCGGCCGAAGAGCGCATCGAGCAGCACCTTCGCGTAATGCGCCTCGCGATAGTCGAGGTGCAAGTACAGGGTGCCGTCGTCGGCGAGCAGCCGCCACGCCTCGACGAGTCGCGGCTCGAGGAAACCCCAATAGTCGTCGAAACGATCGTCGTAGCGCAGCAGGTCGCCGCGGATGCGCTCGTAACGCTTGCCCGCGAACCCGGTGATGGCGGTCCGCCCTGAGCTTGTCGAAGGGGGCCCGGGCCGCGAGGCATCCGCTGCGGGTTCGTCGCCCTTCGCTGCATCGGGAAGCCGCACGTGCCTCGTCGACTGGCGTGTCTGCGCGCGGCCCGTGTTGAACGGCGGATCGAGGTAGACGAGGGTGAAGCGCCCGTCTGCCAGCGTGGGGAGCACCGCGAGGTTGTCCGCATGGATGATGCGGTTCGGCTCGTCGGTCGGCATCGCCCCATTCTGCCAGCGGCGCGAGTCGAGGATTTCCGCTGCGCGCTCGGGCGCGACTACGACGTGAGCTGACCGAGCACCACGCGGGCGTCGCCGAGCACCTCCGCGTGCCGGGTACGCGCCAGGAAACTGCGCACCGTTTCGCGGCTTCGGGTGAGGCACGCGATCTTCGAGTCGAGGGTCGCGAGTTCGTCGGCCAGGCTCTCGGCGAGGTTCTTCGAACACGTGCGCGCGAGTTCTTCGCCCTCGACGCCATCCATGCCGAGCATGATGCCGATGAGCCTTGTGGGCAGGCCCGAGGAGATGAGGCCGCGCACCAGTTCGACTTGTTCGACGGCGCCCTCGGGATAGTCGCGGTAGCCGTTGAGGCGCCGCTCGGATGAGAGGAGCCCCTGCTCCTCGTAGTACCGCAGCATGCGCGTCGGAACGCCTGTGCGCTGCGACAGTTCACCGATCTTCACGGGATCCTCCGAAAGGCTTGACCTTCACATTCATGTCAAAGTTTAGCCTCGAAACATGGCAGAGACAACCACCCTCCGTTCGGTCGAAACGATCGAGCGAACGCCCTGGTTCGCGCTTCTCACGCTCGCGTTCGCCGTCTTCGCCACCGTCACCGTCGAGATGATCCCCGCCGGGCTGCTGCCGGCGATGAGCGCGGACTTCGGCGTCTCGGCGTCGGCGATCGGACTGCTCGTCTCGCTGTGGGCGGTCACGATCATCGTCGCGAGCCTCCCGGTCGTGCGCCTGACCGCTCGGGTCGACCGGCGAACCCTCATCGTCGTCGCGCTGGCCGTGATGGCGATCGCCAACCTCGCGACCGCCCTCGCACCGAGCTTCGAGTTCGCACTCGGCTCGCGCATCATCGCCGCGGTAGCCCACGGCGCGTTCTGGTCGGTCGTGATGGTCTACGCGACCTCGCTCGTCGACGCGAGCGCGTCGGGGCGCACGGTCGCGATCGTCAGCGGGGGCGCATCGGGAGCGACAGTCGTCGGGATCCCGCTCGGCACCGTCATCGGCCAGGTGGCGGACTGGCGGTTCGTCTTCGTCGGCCTCGCCGTGGCGCTCGCAGTCGTCGCCGTCGTCATCCAGCGCCGGCTCCCTTCGTCACCGGGCAGCGCACCAGCGACGGACGGGCGTCGACTCGACCGGTCGATCCGCGCGGTGCTCGCGGCGGCCATCGCGTGCACCCTCACCGCGGCGGCGAGCTTCACGCTCTTCACCTACATTTCGCCCTATCTGACGGATGTCGCGGGGCTGCCGGCCGTCTCGATCAGCCCGCTGCTTCTGGGCTTCGGCGCCGCGGGGATCATCGGCCTCGTCATCGCGGCGTTCACCGCCGACCGGTGGCCGGCGGTATCCCTCGTCGCGATGACGGCGTTGTTCGCCGCCGCCCTCGCCGCGCTCGGGTTCGCGCCGCAGAGCACGCCGGTCGTGGTGATCGCCGTGCTCGCGTGGGGCCTCGCGATCGGCGGGCTGCCCGCCATGCTCCAGGCACGGATGCTCGGGGTCGCCTCCCCCGCGCTGCGCGCCACGGCGAGCGCACTCATGGTCGTGTTCTTCAATGGTGGCATCGCCCTCGGCGCCACGCTCGGCGGGGTGTTCGAGGACGGCGCGAGCCTCGTCATTGCGGCGTTCGCGGCCGCCGGGCTCGGCGTGCTCGCGCTCGGTGCGGTCGTCTCCTCCCGCGTGCTCGCGGGCCGGTGAGCGTGCGGGCGCGGCCGCTCGAGCGGGGTGCTCGAGCTACGCGGGCTGCTCGGGCTGCCAGTAGCTGCCGGTAGCTGCGAGGTCTCGATACGGCCCTGGCGGGCCTACTCGACGAACGTGGATCGGGCTGGCCGGGCTGCCGGTGGCTGCGAGGTCTCGATACGTCCCTGGCGGGCCTACTCGACCAACGGCACGGGGCGGCGCGCCGACCGGCGGGCTATTCGACGTCGAGCCTGATGGTGCCGCGGAAGCGGTCGGCTCGCGCGGGCGCCGGCCGCGAGGCATCCGTACCGTCGTCGGCGAAGGCGATGCCCTTGTCGCCGTCACCCGGCGCCGGCGCAGGTGCGGGCAGGCGGCTCTGCCGATCGAGCTCAGCCTGCGCCTCGTGCTTGCGCGGCGCGAACACCTCGTCGCCGATCATCATGACGCCGCCGCCACCGCCACCGCGCTTGGTCTTGTCGGAGAGGTCGATCCAGCCACGTCGCACGGCGACCGCCCCGAAGGCGACGACGAGCGCGGCGATGCCGAGCCAGATCCACCAGTCCACCCCGAGATTCTAACGGGCGACACTGGGCCAGCCGCGCGCCCTCCGCCCGCTCGCGCGTTCGTGCGCCCACTCTCCCCCTCCTTCAGCGGTCCGCCGAGTGAAGGCGAAGGGCGGGCAGGGCCACGGATGCCCCGGCATCGGCCCGAGACATCCGTCGCCGCTCGCTCAGGGCACGCGGTAGAGCCACTCCCGCGTCGAGAACTTCGACTCGACGAGCGCCTCTGCCTCGGCGAGCTCGTCGGCCGACACTGTGCCGGGCGTCGCGCCGTAGAGCGTCGCGAACGTCTGCTTCAGGCTCTCGATGATCGCCGCACGACTGAGGCCGGTCTGCGAGCGCAGCGGATCGACGCGCTTGGCGGCCGACGCGATGCCCTTGTCGCTGATCTTCTCGCGCCCGATGCGCAGCACCTCGAGCATCTTCTCGTTGTCGATGTCGTACGACATCGTGACGTGATGCAGCACGCCGCCCGAGCCGAGCCGCTTCTGAGCGGCGCCGCCGATCTTGCCGAGCGGGCTCGCGATGTCGTTGAGCGGCTGGTACGTCGCCTCGATGCCGAGGCCGCGCAACCCCTGCAGCACCCAGTCGTCGAGGTAGGCGTAGGAATCGGCGAAGCTCATGCCCTGCACGAGTTCGCCCGGCACGTAGAGCGAGTACGTCACGACGTTGCCGCGCTCCATCATCATCGCGCCGCCGCCCGAGATGCGTCGCACGATGTCGAAGCCGTACTTCTCGGCGCCCTCGGGGTCGACCTCGTTCTTCACCGACTGGAAGCTGCCGATGACGACGGCCGACTCGTCCCACTCCCAGAAGCGCAGGGTGGGCTTGCGGCGACCCTCGCCCACCCGGGTCGCGAGCACCTCGTCGAGCGCGAGATGCGTGCGCGGCGGCACGGCGGCGTCGTGCACGATCTCCCATTCGTAGTCACCCCAGCTCGTGGCATCCGTCATCGCCCGTCGCACGGCCACCGCGATCGCGTCGGCCGAGAAGCCGAGCATGACGGCGTCGTGCCGAAGGCCGGCGGTGATCGTGGCGGCGATCTGCTTGGCATCGGATGCTGCGGAGAGCCCGTCGAGCGCGGCGTCGATGTCGCCCAGCGCCTCGTCGGGTTCGAGGAAGAAGTCGCCCGCGACGCGTGGGTTCACGATCACCCCGTCGGTCACGTCGAAATCGACGACCACGAGCTTGCCACCGGGCACCTTGTATTCACCGTGCATGCGGTACAGCCTACGGATGCCTCGGCGCGGTCGCCGCCCGGACGACGCCCGCCTCGCGGCATCCGCCCGCCTCGCGGCATCCGCCCGCCTCGCGGCATCCGCCCGCTGTGTGCAATTCAGGTGCGCGCACGGCGTGTCGGCCCGACACGCCGTGTCTTCGACCATGCGACACACCTCCGCACCTGAATTGCGGACAACAACAGCGGCCATCGACGGACGACCATAGACAGACGGCCATCGACAGACGGCCTACGATCGAAAGGACGCAGAGACGGGGCCGCGCATGACGACGTTCTACCTGGCACGGCATGGCGAGACGACTTGGCACGCCGACCACCGATACGCGGGCAACTCGGATGTTCCGCTCACTCGGCACGGTCTCGGTCAGGCCGCCGCCCTCGGCGCGTGGGCGGTCGACGCGAGCCTCGACGCGATCGTGGCATCCCCGCTCAGCCGCGCGCGGCGTTCGGCCGCGCCATCCGTCGAAACGACCGGCCTGGCGTTGCGCCTCGACGAGCGTCTCGTCGAGATCGACTTCGGCGACGCCGAGGGGCTCACGCCCGACGAGCTCGCCGAACAGTTCCCGGCGGAATGGGCGGCCTTCTGCCGCGCGCCGGCGAGCAACCCGCTGCCCGGCGGCGAGCGCGGCCGCGATGGCATCGCGCGCGCGCTCCCGGTGCTCGACGAACTGGTCGCCGAGTTTCCCGAGGGCCGGGTGCTCATCGTCGCGCATGCGACGCTCATCCGACTCCTGTTCTGCGAGCTCGCGGGCATGGACCCCGACGGTTACCGCGACCTCCTGCCCGTGCTCGGCAACTGCAGCATCACGACGATCGTCTACCCGTGGGCGACGGAGTCGCAGCTGACGAGCCATCCGCGCATCAGACTGCTCGGATTCGACGTGCCGCCCGGGCGTGCCGCGATCTGACGCGGCGTCCCGCTGGGAGAAGTAGCGCCTGACGACGCCCTCCCCGCTGGTCGAGTAGCGCCCGACGACACCCTCCCCGGTGGTCGAGTAGCGCCCGACGACACCCTCCCCGCTGGTCGAGTAGCGCCCGACGACACCCTCCCCGCTGGTCGAGTAGCGCCCGACGACACCCTCCCCGCTGGTCGAGTAGCGCCCGACGAAGGAGGACGCGCATCGGGACCCGTCACCAGATCTCGATACGCTCCTGCGTCGCTACTCGATCAACGAATGCGGCATCCGATCAATCGACGGCGAATCGCTCGTCGAGCCAGTGGATGAGGTCGGCCCGAACCTCTTCGCGGTTCGTCTCGTTGAAGATATCGTGCCTGGCACCCTCGTAGACGATGAGCTCGACGTCGACGAGGCCCGACCGCGTGACGTACGCCTTCGCGAGCTTCACGGCGCTCTGCTCGCCACCGACCGAGTCGTCTGATCCGACCATGATGAGCAGCGGCAGTTCCGGCGGCAGGCCGCGCGCGGGTCGTCCGAGCAGGCGCACCCCATCGCGGAGACCGAACAGCTTTCGAAGCGGCACCTCGGTCGTGTACGGGTCGGCCATGAACGCGGCAGCGACATCAGGGTCGCGGCTCAGCCACTCGACCGGGGTCGGCCCGAGATGGCGGTAACGCGCATTGAGGTCGCCGCCGTTCATGTCGAACAGCGTGCGGTAGGCCGTGCCGATGAGCACGACGCCGTCGTACTTCTCTGCGCTGCGATTGACGATGATCTGCGCCATGAGCGAACCCCACGAGTTGCCGAGGAACACGAGGGGCAGCTCAGGCCCTTCGGCTTCGCGGATGACGCTGCTGAACTGCTCCACGGCGTCGATCGTCGCCCTGAGCCCGCCGGGGCCGAGGCGACCCATGCGCGTGAGGTCGCCGCCGTGCTGTTCGAACCCGGTCTGCCCGTGGCCCCGGTGGTCGTCGGCCCACACCGAGTAGCCGGCCGCGTTCAGTGCCTCGACGAGCTCGCCGTAGCGGCCGATGTGCTCGCCGACCCCGTGCGCGAGCTGCACGACCGCGTGCGCGTCGGGCACCCGCCACGACTCGTAGTGGATGTGGACTCCGTGCGCATCGGTGAACATCGGCATGCCGACATTGTCGCAGCACGCGAGCTGTGACGAGCGAACGGGGCCGCCGCGGCATCCGCCCTCTGCAGCAATTCAGGTCGGGAGTGCGTGTCGCCCCGGAATCAGGCCCCGAACACCGCGCGACACACCTCCGCACCTGAATTGCTGCAGGTGGGTGGGGTGGGGCGGGGTGGGGAATTGCTGCAGGTGGGGTGGGGTGGGGAATTGCGGTGGGTGGGGTGGGGAATTGCTGCAGGTGGCGTGGGGTGGGCGCCGCAGGGCATCGGATGCGGCCGACCGGCCGGTCGCGGCGACCTCAGAGGTCGACGCGCCCGATCAGGTTGACCTTGACCCCCAGCCGATCGAGCATGGCGGCCTTCGCGACGAGCGCCTTGTCGGCCGTCTCGGCGTCGGGTGCGTAGACGAGCTGGGCGTGGTTCGCCTTGTGGCGCGCCATGAACTGATCGCGGCTCACATCGTGCAGCACGACGTGCGCGATCGGCCACTCGGGGTTGGTCGCGTTCTTGCGCCGCTGCGTCTCCTCATCGGGCAGGGCGACGACGGTTCCGCGGAAGACGTCGGCCTGCAGGATGCCGTCGGCGATGAACACCCGCGAGAGCACGATCTCGCCGGGCTTCGAGACCCCATTGACCGTCGCGCCGCCGGCGGGGAAGAAGACGGGGTGCTGCCGCCAGCCTTCGGCATTCTGCCAGCCGCCGAGGTGCGAGCCGGGCACCGAGCCCGAGATCTCGTAGACCCAGACGAACTGGCCGTCGTAGTCCTCGCCCCAACGCACGTCGTGCAGGGTGTTGTCGGGGATGAGCCCCATCGCGCTCCACACCCGGTCGGTGATGAGCGCGTCGACGGCGACGCCCTCGTCGGCCTCGTTGAAGTGGGGGAAGGCGCGACCCTCGTGCAGCACGCGTGACCCGTCGCGCGAGGTCACCGGCGGCCGCTCGGTCGAGTTGAGCAGGCCCTCGGCGAGGTCCGATGCCGGCACGAGGTCTTTGAGGCCCTGCTGGTACTGGATGCCGACGGCGTCGAGGCCGAAGTCGTCGGCGATGCGCAGCGCAGCGATGTACATCTTCATCTGCGAGCGCACCTGCGCTTCGGTGAGCTCGGTCGCCTCGTCGGTGCCGAAGCGGAACGTCATGCCGCGCTCGACGAGCCAGTCGCGGGCGGCATCGGCGTCGGCATCCGGCACCGTCAGCATCTCGGCGTAGAGCGCCGACTGCGAGAGCCGCTCCTTGTAGATGCCGAGCGGGTTCAGCAGCTCGTCGTCGAAGATCGCGTTGTACATGCCCATGCAGCCTTCGTCGAACACGCCGATGATGGCCTTGTCGGCGAGCAGCTGGTCACCGAGGGCCCGCCCGAGTTCGACCTCGGGGGTGTTCGGCAGTTCGGGCAGCGGCCGCACGTGCGAGGCGTCGTGCGTGATCGCGCCCGTCTCGACCCATTCACGCAGGCCGTTCGCGAACCACTCGTCGGTGAAGTCGACCGACCAGATCGTCGAATAGGGCTTGCCCATCTTCGTGAGGCCGGCGTTCAGCCCGAGCAGCCCCACGAGTCCAGGCCAGTCGCCCGCGAAGTTCGCGACGGTCAGGATCGGCCCGCGATGCGTGCGGAGCCCCGCGAGCACGTGGTGCGAGTACTGCCAGACCGCTTCGGCGACGATGAGGGGCGCGTCGACCGGGATGTCCTTGAAGACTTCGAGTCCCATGCGCTGGCTCGAGATGAACCCGTGCCCGGTCACCGGGTCGACCCCGTTGGCCCGCACCACGCTCCAGCCGAGCTCGGCGAGCGCAGCCGTGACGTCGGCCTCCATCGCGGACTGGATCGCCCAGCCGGCGGTGTTCGCCGACTCGCGAAGGTCGCCGCTCGCGATGAGGTACGCGGTGTTCGGTGCCGATACCGGCCGTTCGGCGGTCGCGGGCAGTGTGTAGCTCGTCATCGTGTCTCCTGGGGTGTGTGGTCGTCGGCCGCCGCGCGGGCGGTGTGGTGTTCACCGGTGGTCAGGTACAGGGGGCCGGATGCCGCGCGCCCGCGCAGCTCGAGGCGGTCGATGTCGAGCGTGCCGCCGTCGATGCGCAGCGTGAGCTCGTCGCCGTCGATCTCGACGCGGCCCCACGCGCCGCCGGTCGTGAAGAGGTATCGGCCGTCGGAACGCGGGTCGAAGGCGAGCGTGCGCGCCGGGGCATCCCATTGCGCACCGCTGAACGCGAGCAGCAGCGCCCATGACGCGAGCGAGCGGGCGTAGTGGTTGCCGCACTCGATCTCGTTCCACGGGTTGCGCACGCTGCCGTCGTATCGTGCCCGAAGCGTGTGCTCGACGAGCAGCGCCTCGTCGACGAGTCCGGCGTAGACGAGGGAGGCCGCGACCTGGTGCTCGATTCCGGTCCACACCTCGTCGGAGTAGACGAACGGTATCTCCGGTCGCCCGCCCTGCGGCCAGGATGCGAGCAGCAGCCCGCCCTCGTCGTTCAAGGCGTAGACGCGCTGCGTGCTTTCGTGCGCCGTGAGGTCGGTGCGGTGGTTGTGCCGGGTGATCGCGCCGAGCGCGCTGCGCAGGTGGTCGGCGGGGAGGAGCTCGCCGAGCCCGTTCACCCAAGCGTGGAACTGGCCGAGCAGCTGATCGGAGAGCACGCCGTCGCCGTACTGGTAGCGATGCTCATCGACGTCGTCGATGACCTGGCGGTAGTACTCGTCGTTCCAGAGCACTTCCTCCATGCCTGCCGCGCAGCGCTCGGCCCGACCCCGCCAATCGGCGGCCAGGCCGGTCTCGCCGAGGTGAGCGGCCATGCGTGCACCGGCATGCAGGGCTGCGAGGAACATGCCGTTCGCGAGCGGCTCGACGCCGTGGAACTCGATGTCGTAGGTGTTGTGCAGTTCGCCGTCGAGCAGGCCGTCGCCGTCGCGGTCCCACTCGCGGATCGCGTACTCGATCGTGCGCACGGCCGCAGGCCAGAGCTCGCGGAGGAAGTCGTCGTCGCCCGAGAATCGCCACTCCCGATGCAGGCGCAGGAAGGTGCCGAGCTGCCCGTCGACCGCGGGGCCCATGAACCACGCGGGGCCGCCGAAGACACGGTTCGAGCGGAACTTCTGCGCGCCGGAGGCATCCGTCTCGAGCAAGAACTCGACCCGGCGCGCGCTGCGCTCGAGCGACGGGAACAGCCACGCGGCGGTCTGCGCGTACGACCACACGTGCGTGCACGTTCCCTCGCACGAACCGCCGTGGTCGAACGAGCCCTCCCATGCGGCGAACACCGGGCCCGCGCCGAGTTCGGGATTCGGCTGCTCGACGACGAAGCACGTCGTCGAGCGGAGCGCCGCGATGTTGGCGCCCACCGCATCGGCGATCACCGGATCGACCGTGCCGCCGTACAGCGCGTCGACGAATGAGCGGGTGGATGCCTCGAGCCCGCCGAGCTCGCGGTGCAGATGGGATGCCGCGGCCCACGCGTCGGGCCACAGCGTCGCATAGTGGTTCGTCACGATCTCACCGGGGTGGTCGTCGCCGAAGACGATGTGGCCGTACCAGCCGCGGCGGCGGTTCGGGAAGCTCCACGCGAGCACGAACTCGAAGTCGCGCGCCTCGCCCGGGGCGAGTTCGTGCACGATGCCGAGCGTTCCCGTGCGGAGCCGCGGGAGCTTCTCGAACAGCGCCTCTTCGGTCATCGGCGTTCCGTCGCCCGAGTCGGCGAAGAGCCCGCGTGGCCGATCTTCGAGCGTCAGCCGCGGTTCGGGCTCGAGCAAGCCGTCTTCGACGAGGTCGTTCCAGAACAGGCGCGGGCCGTCGGGCCAGAACCCCGTGACCCATTGCGGCTTCGCGGTGGTCGAGGCATCCGTCGTCGTGAGGCTCATCGTGCCGAAGCCGGGGTCGTCGCTCGGCAGCCCGATGCCGAAGTCGAGCCCGCGCACCTCGCCGTCGTCGCGCCAGCGCACGGTCTGCGCGGCGCGCATGCCGAACGGGCCGTCGCCACGACCGGCGGTGTGGCTGAGCGAGCCCGCGACGGTGACCGTGGCCGGGACGTCGCCGGGGTTCGTCACGCGGTAGCGCAGCACGGCGGCCGGGATGCCGGAGGCGTCGGCGTCGAGCGGCACGAGCGGGGTGAACGCGGTGAGCGAGACGTCGACCGGCAGCACGTCGTCGGTGAAGTCGATGTCGACGATCGGGTATTCGCCGTGCATCGTCGCGCCGGCCAGGCGCGGCAGGCCCGCGAGGCGGTCGAAGCCGTAGCCCGCGTCCCAGTCGTGCCGACCGGTGATGCGCGCCTCGAGCACGCGGGTGACGGCGGGGCCGCCCTCGGGCACCGCGTGGATCGCGAAGAAGGTGTTGGGGTTCAGCCGTCCCTTGTCGGGCAGGTTCTCGAGCTCCCAGTCGCGCAGCTCGCCGCGGGCGCCGAGCGAGACGTTGCCAGTGCCGATGCCGCCGAGGGGGAAAGCGGCGCGTTCGGCGGTGTGCGGGATGCCCCGTGCGCGGCGCGTCATCGAGTGATCTCCTCGTGGTCGTGTGCGTGTGCGTGTGCGTAGTCGTGGTCGTGTGCGTGCGCGTGGTCGAGTGCGTGGTCGTGCTTGCCCTCGTCGCCGCGCGCGACCTCGCCGTGCTCGCGCTGCGGCAGGCCGCGCTGCGGTAGGCCGCGCTGCACCGCGGCGAGTTCGTGCACGAGTTCTTTCGTCGAGGCGTACAGCCGCAGGTAGCGTTCGAAGAGCGCGTCGTAGCCGGCTGCGGCCGACGGGTCGGGCCGGATCGTCGTCGCCACCGGGTTCCACTCTGCGATGCGCGGGGCGGCCTCGGCATCACTCGTGGTGGCGACCGCCGCGAGGAACGCGGCACCGTAGCTCGCTCCGATCGTGGTCTGCGGCACCTCCTGCGCGAGCCCCGTGGCATCCGACACGATCTGCAGCCAGAGCGAGCCCTGCGTGCCGCCGCCGACGGCGACGATGCGGCGGATGTCGGCGCCGGCGGCGCGCATGGTCTCGACGTTGTGCCGCACGCCGAGCGCGGTCGCCTCGAGCGCGGCACGGTAGAGGTCGCCGCGGGTGTGGCTGAGCGTGAGGCCCGCGATCACGCCCCGCGCGTCGGGGTCGAGGATCGGCGTGCGCTCGCCCGCGAAGTACGGGAGCATCACGAGCCCCCGCGCGCCGACGCCGGAATCGGCGGCCTCGGCGAGGAGCGTCGGATAGTCGGCATCGGTGAGGTCTTTCAGCCATGCCGTGAGCGCGCCCGAGGTCGCGAGGCCGCCGGCGAGGTTGCGGGTGCCCGCGAAGGCGCCGACCGTCGTCCACATCGACGGGGTGCGCAGAGTCTCCTCGCCGGTCGCGATGAGGAACATCGTCGTGCCGTACATGAGCATGAGGTCGCCGGCCCCGTGGGCCCCGACGCTCACGGCTTCGGTCCACGCGTCGATGGTGCCCGCGATGACGGGAGTGCCCTCGGGGATGCCAGTGGCGGCGGCAGCTGCCCGGGTCACCCTGCCGACGAGCTCGCCGGCCCACACCAGCGGCGGCGCCTCGATGCCCTCGGCGAAGCGGCTCCACCACGGCTCGTGCCACGCCTCGGCCTCGATGTCGTACAGCGGGGAGACCTGGCTGGCCGACTGGTGGTCGAGCACGTAGGCACCGGTGAGCTTGCGCGCGAGCCAGGATGCCGGCATGAACAGCCGGTGGGCCCGTGCGAATGCCTCGGGCTCCTCCTCCGCGATCCAGCGGATCTTCGGGCCGCCGGCCTGCGAGGTGAGCGTCGAGCCGCCAACCCGCGTGACCTCGTCGATGCCGAGTTCTTGCGACATCCGCTCGATCTGCGACGCCGCCCGGGTGTCGACGCCGTACAGGATCGCCGGGCGCACCGGCTCGTCGTGCTCGTCGGCGAGGAGGATGCATGGGCCCATGCCGCTGACGCCGACGCCCGTCAGCTCGAGTTCGATCCCGCGATCGGATGTCTCGGCCAGCAGTCGCTGCGAGAGCTCGACGAACTCGCTCCACCAGAGGCGGCCGTCCATCTCGACGTGGCCCGGGCGGGGGCGCTGCACCTCGTGGGCGACGGTGGCGGTCGCGAGCGTCGCGCCGTCGTCGGCGACGAGGACGCCCTTGCTGCTCGAGGTGCCGATGTCGACACCGAGCGTGCATCGCACTGGCATTGGCACTCCTCCTCGAATCGCCATCGGCGTACGCCTCGTCGGTCGACCGCCTCGTCGGTCACTCTATGCGAAATCGATTTCATGATCAACCGAGCCGTGGTGGCCGGCGGGCTCCCATTCCTCGCCCCCATGCAGCGATTCACCTCACGCATCTCCCCCGCCTCCCCCCGTCTCCCCGTCTCTCCCCGTCTCCCCCCGCCTCGCCCGCCTCGCCATCTCGCCATCTCGCCCGCCTCGCCATCTCCCCCATCTCGCCCTCTCCCCCGTCAGCAATTCAGGAGCGGAGGTGTGTCGCGGCCTCCCTGAAACCCATCCACCGCGACACGCCGTGCGTGAACCTGAATTGGCGAACGGGCGAGACTGCGTCGGACCGGAGCAGAGGCGCGGCGGCGACGCGAGATGGGGGCGCGAGGAAAGCGGCGCATCGAAGGGCACCACGGCAGCGCCACGGCAGCGGCGCGGCAGCGGCAGGGGCGCGGCAGCGGCAGGGGCAGGGGCGCCGACAAGGCGGCAGCGCCGGCAGCGGCGGCGCGGACAAGGCGCCGGCGGCAGCGCGGACGAAGCGACTACGAGACGGGGCGGTCGCGGGCCGGCCGCAACTCGCCGCGCAGCACGACGGTGCGGGCCTGCTGGTCGTCGCCCGAGATGCGCTCGAGCAGCATCTTCGCCGCGGTCACGCCCATGTGACGCGCCGGCAGCTTGACGACGGTGACGGCGCTCGGCGACAGCGTCGTGAAGGGCAACGACCCGACCACCGCGACCCCGAGCTTCGGCGGGGTGAGCCCGTGCTCGGTGAGCACTTGGATCGCCCCCACGCCGAGGAGGTTGTTCGCCGCGACGATCGCGTCGGGCGGCTCGGGCAGCGCGAGCAGCTCTTCCATCACCTCGCGCCCGCCGTCGACGCGGAACGTCGAGTACCGCAGCAGTGCGTCGGAGTCGGCGTCGGGGAAGTGGCGCGCCACGACGCCCCGCCAGCCCTGGGCTCGTTCGTAGGCGGTCTCGATGTGCTGCGGTCCGGTGATGCACGCGATGCGCCGATACCCCGCCTGCACGAGGTGCTCGGTCGCGGCCTGACCGGCCGTGCGGTTGGCCATGACCACGCCGTCGATGTCGTAGCCCGTGCCACGGTCGACGGCGACGACCGGCCGGCCGGCGGCACGGATGTCGTCGAGATTGGTCTGGTCGGATGCCGCGGCGAGGATCACTCCGGCCATGTGCTCGGAGATCGCGATCTGGAGGTAGGTCGCCTCTTTCTCGAGCTGGGCGTCGGTGTTGCACAGCACGACGGAGTAGCCGGCACTCTGCGCGACGTCTTCGACGCCGCGGGCGAGCTCGGTGAAGTAGGGGTTCTCGATGTCGGGGATGACGAGGGCGATGACCTCGGACTCCTGCTTGCGCAGGGTTCTCGCCGTACGGTTCGGCGTGAACTTGAGGTGCTTCGCCGCCTCGCGGACAGCAGTGACCTTCTCGTCGGAGACGGCCACGCCGTTGAACACCCGTGACACGGTCGCCGGTGACACGCCGGCGAGCTTCGCCACCTCGTAGATCGTCGCCATGCGCCCTGTCCCTGTGCCGGCCGCGTTGACATGCCGATGAGGCCACCTTACAGTGTTGAAATCGATTCCAAGCGCGCGCAGATCTCTGCGCTGCGCCGACACGAGGAAGTGGCCGACCGTGAACTCCCTGCAACCACCGAGTCCCGACCTGTCGTCGATCGCGGCGATACGACCGCTGCAGACGCGATCGATCTCACCCGAGAACTTCGACGGCTCGAAGGGCGGCGGCGGTCGAGCGACCGAGGGCACCGGGGCATCCGCTGCCCGCGATCTCGGCCCCGGTTGGAAGATCTCGCCCAGTGTCGACGTCAAGGCGGGTGAGACCTTCGACCTCGCGACGATCGACGGCGCCGGCAAGATCACGCACATCTGGATCACGACGCACACCGACAACTGGCGCACCCTCGTGCTGCGCGCCTACTGGGACGGCGCCGACGAACCCGCGATCGAGGTGCCCTACGGCGACTTCTTCTGCAACGGCTGGGGCGTGTTCGCGCAGGTGAACTCGCAGACGATCGCCGCGAACCCGCACGGCGGCTTCAACTCGTACTGGCCGATGCCCTTCAAGGAGGGCGCCCGCCTCACGATCGAGAACACTTCCGTCGTCGATGTGCGCGTCTACTACCAGGTGACGTACGAGATCGGCGGCGACTACTCGAACGACGGCTACTTCCACGCGCAGTGGCGGCGGTCGAACCCGCTCGAGGAACTCGTGCCGCACACGATCGTCGAGGGCGTCGAGGGGCAGGGCCAGTACGTCGGCACCTACCTCGCGTGGGGCGTGAACTCCAACGGCTGGTGGGGCGAAGGCGAGATCAAGTTCTACCTCGACGACGACACCGACCACCCCACGATCTGCGGCACCGGCACCGAGGACTACTTCGGCGGGGCCTGGAACTTCGACATCCCGGGCCAGGGCTACACCGAGTTCTCCACTCCCTACCTCGGCATGCCGCAGGTGATCCGCCCCGACGGGCTCTACGTCTCGCAACAGCGGTTCGGCATGTACCGCTGGCACCTGCTCGACCCGATCTTCTTCGCGACCGGTATCCCGAAGGTCGACATCCAGGCACTCGGTTGGCGAAGCGGATGGCGCTATCTCCCGTTGCGCGACGACATCGCGTCGACCGCACTCTTCTACCTCGACCGGCCCACAGCCCGGCGCCCGAAGTCGCCGACGGCCGACGACATGGAGGTGCACCTCGGGACGGCCCCCGTGCCCGACATCGGTGCGATGCCGCCCCGGGCGCCGCAGGACTGACATGGCGGATGCCTCGCCGAGCCCGCGACCAGTCACGGCCCGAGAAGCGCCAACGGAACGACCGCGACGCCATCGGGCCGGCGGTAGGCGAACTCCCCAGTGTTGACGACGATACGGTCGGCTAGTCGGTCGCCGATCTGATCACGCAGCCAGTTGAGGTGCCTGACGTCGTTGTCGCCCACTGTGGATGCCAGTTTGACCTCGATGGCTACAATTCGACGATCTTCACCTTCCACGATCAGATCGATCTCGCGCCGGTTGTCTTTGGTACGCAGGTGCCCCACGGATGCGCCGAGCGCCCCCGCATAGACCCGCACGCTCTGGGTCACCAATGATTCGAAAAGCGCACCCAGCCACGTGCCTGTACTCGTTGCAACTCTGTCTCCTTCCCCTTGAAGAAGACCTGCCCTCCCGACTCCGACCAACCTGGCAGCGATCGCCGGATCGACGAGATGGTGCTTGGGAGTGCGCGTCAATCGCTTGAGGGTGTTGAACACGGGCATCCACGCCGGAACCGGGTCGAGCACGAAGAGCCTCTGCAAGTGCTCCCGGTACGTATCCATAGTGCCTCTCGCGGGCTTCGCATCCTCCCCCGCCGTTGCCGCATCCAGCAGGGTCGTGTACGAGGCGTCTGTGGCAGTCGCTGCTCCATATGCGACCAGCCAGGCCATAAGCGCGGCCGGGCGCCGGACTGCCACGCCGTTCTCGGGGAGTTCTCGCGTCACGATCCGAGATACGTAGCTGTCCAACTGGACCTGGCGAGCCCGCTCGGAGAGGTCGCGGATGCCGGGGAATCCTGATCTGAGCACCTCATCCGTGTATGTCGGGAGATCAATGGATGAACGGCCACCGACCTGCGTCCGGGTCGCCGAGAGCAGCCCGTCGAGGGACACTGTTGGATCGATGAGACTGCGCTCGCTGAACGCGAGCGGTCGCATTGCGAGACTCACGATTCTCCCAGCCCCTGAATGGATACGGATGCCTGGCGCAACCCCGGCCGATCCTGCAAGCAGGAACCTTCCGCCTGAGCTGTCTTCGTCCACCGCCATTCGCACCTGGTCCCACACCTCGGGTTCGAGTTGCCATTCGTCGATGAACACCGGCTGTGGCAGTCGAGTGACAAGCTCCGGATCTGCCACCACAACGGCACGCTGCGCCGACCTGGTCAACGATAAGACCGTTGCTGCACGCTGAGTTGCAGTAGCCGTCTTGCCTACACCCTTCGCGCCTTCCAGAGCGATCGCGGCGAGCTCGGGGACAAGGTCGTCCAACAGCGAATCGATGATGCGTCGACGATATGTCACGCAACGAATCTAGCAGATGGTCGCGTTTCTATTAGGCAAATAGTTGCATTCCTATTAGGCAATCAGTTGCGTTCCTATTGCACAATTGGTCGCGCTCGACCGTCTGGCAGTTTCGCAAGGGTGAGTTCAGGGGCGACCCGGCTTGCCGGGTTTGTCGGGCTTGCCGGGCTTGTCTGGGAAGTCGGGGCGCGGCGGCCGTGGATCGTAGTGCACTGCCGAGAGGCCGAGCTCGCAGCCCCCGCACGAGGTCAGGATCGCCCGCTCCGCATCGGCGGTCGTCGTGACGACGAGCTCCGAGTCACCGCGCGACGCATCACGACGCACAGTCGCGGCGAAGCCGACGGTCAGTGTCTGGCCGGGGGCGATCTGCCCCGACCAGCGCAGCGTCGAGCCGTCGAGCACCGGCTCGCCCGTCGCGGAGCGCAGCGACGCGGCATCCAGATTCGCATCGTCGAGGAGTCCGCTGAGGTCGACGGCGAGGCTCACGGTCTCGGCGGTCGAGCTGTCGGTGGAAGCCGACAGCTCGTACGAGACCACGTCGTGGCGCACGACCTCGGATCCCGCCGCCGGGTCGGATGAGACCGTGACCGTCAGCCCCGGCAGCTGCTCCTTCGCCTTCGCGAGGGAGAGGTCGTCGATCTGCACCCAGCGGTCGCCGTTCAGGTTCGTGCCGACGAAGGCCTGCACGGCCGTGCGGTCGCCACTGTGGAAGGTCGCCGAGTAGCGCGTGTACGCGCCGACCTGCTCGAAGGATGTCTCGGCGAGCGTCGCGCCGCCGGAGCCGAGTTCGCGTACGCCCAGCGACCCGGGCGCCGGGCTGCCCCCGGTCACCACGAAGCCGGTGAAGGTGTACGTGGTGTTCGGCTCGACCACGACATCCTGGTGCACGTCGATCCACCCGGCGTTGTGCCGCATCCAGCCCTGCTTGGTGCCGCCGTGGGTCCACGCGTGGTTGACGTCGACGCCGCAGTTGCCCGCGCAGGCCCACGGCGCCGGTATGGCGGCGTCGACGGCGCGCTCGAATCCCGGGTCCTCGATGAGGTTCGGGTTCACGACGGCGCCCGTCTCGTCGATCTCGGCGCGCATCAAATACACGTTGTACGGCTCCCACTGCGAGAGCGCGAAGTAGAGCTCGCCGTCTTCCGACCAGGGGTGCAGGTAGCCGCCGTACAGGCCCGGATAGTCCGCGAAGCTCGCGAGTCGCTGCGCCTCGCCCCACGGCCCCTCGGGAGTCGGCGCGGTGCGCAGCACCAGATCGAGGTCCTCGTTGAGATAGGTCATCAGCCAGCCGCCCGTGTGCTCGCTGTACTGCACCGACAGTTCCGCGACGTTCGGCGGCACGATCGGCGCGGCGACGGCGTCGTCGCCTACCACCCAATTCGACCCGTTCCAGTACGAATAGGCCGACTTGTCGAGCACGGATGACTCGGGCACGCGTGCGACGTGCGCCGCACCGAACCGGCCGTTCGGCGTTCCGAACATGTAGACGTAACCATCGTGGCGCTCGAACGCGACCATCTGGAACGGGTGCTGCCCGTCGGCGGTATTCGTCCACTGCGGTCCGTCGGTCGAGTTCCAGGTCTCGCCGTTGTCATCGGAGTAGGCGATGCGGCTGAAGTTCGTGTCCCATGCCCCGGGTTCGCCCCACTGGCGCACCGACATGAAGGCGAGGTACTGCCGATCGCCGACGGCGATGCCGGCCGTCGGGATCGTCGTGAGCTCTTCGCCGTTCACCTTCTGTGACGGGATGATCTCGGCCGCGTGACCCGGCGCATCCTCGACGGCGGAGTCGAACGTCATGCCGTCGGAGAGCTCGGCATCGCTGCTGCGCAGCAGCACGTTCGAGCGCCAGTCGCCACCGCCACCGCCGGGACCGCTCCAATCGCCGAAGGTGTCGCCGAAAGCGGTGAGGATCTCGCCGGCGCCGTTCTCCCACATGATGCCGAGATCGGTGCCGGTCACGGCCCACCTCGTGTCGGTGGCGCTCAGCGACTTCGGCCCCGTCATCTTGCTGACGAGCACCGCGGGCGAATGATCCGGAGACGGCTCGGCGATCGCGCTCTCCGCAGGCGCGAGCGGCGCAGCGGCCGCACCGGTCGGCGCGAGCACTCCGATGACGAGCGCTCCGACGGCGGCGAGCACGGTGGTGTTCCTTCGTACGGGTTGCATCATTGCATCTCCCTGTCGGTGGAATTCGAGGTTCGGTCAGGCCGCCCCGCTGGGCGACGTCACTTCAGCCCGGCCATCTTGATGTTGCCGATGATCTGGCGCTGGAAGATCAGGAACAAGATGATGACGGGCGCCGCAGCGAGCACCGACCCGGCCATCAGCAGTCCGAGCTCGGTCGAGCGCTCGGAGCGGAACGTGGCGAGGTACTGCTGCACCACGAACTGCTCGGGGGTCGTGATCGTCATGATCGGCCAGACGTACGAGTTCCAGTACGCGAGGAACGCGGTGATGCCCATGACGACGAACGGCGGCTTGGAGAGCGGAAGGAAGAGCCGGATGAAGATCGTGAACCGGTTGCAGCCGTCGAGCATCGCGGCCTCTTCGAGGCTCGACGGGATGCTCAGGTAGAACTGCCGGATGAAGAACACCATCGCCGCGCTCGCCGCGCCCGGGAGCACCAGCACCGCGAGCGAGTCGAGCATCTGCAGGTTGGTGACCACGATGAAGCTCGTGAGCAGGATCGTCATGCCGGGGATGAACAGGGTCGTGATCAGGATGACCCAGAGGGTGCGCTTGAACCGGAAGTCCAGGCGGGCGAACGCGTAGGCGGCGAGCGAGTTCACCGCGAGGCTCAGCACCGTGAACAGCAGAGCGCCGCCGAAGGTCCACAGCATCGTGCGCAGGAAAGTGGGGTCGGCGAGGATCTGGACATAGTTCTCCCACTTCCACACCTCGGGGAAGAACTGGAACGGCGTCTTCAGTACCTCGGTCTTCGTCTTGAAGCCCGCGATGAGCATCCATGCCAGGGGGAAGAGCGCCGTGACGACGAAGAGCACGCCCATGGCGACCTTGCCGGTCGCGAAGAGCCACCATCGGGTGTCGCGCGCGACCCGCCGTGCGGGAGCGAGTTCGAAGGTTGCAGCCACGTCAGTCCACGAGCCTTTCGGAGTTGACGAACTTGAACACGATCGCCGACACGCTGCCGAGCACCACGAAGAGGAGCATGGCGGCCGCGATCGAGAACCCGACGTTGATGTCGTTTCGGAAGTGGATGAAGATGAACAGGTTCGGCAGCGTCGTCGAGTTGAGCGGACCGCCGTTGGTCATGATGAGCGGCAGTTCGAACTGCTGGATCGCCGCGACGAACCCGGTGACCACGAGGTAGAGCAGCACGTTCTTCATCTGCGGCAACGTGATGAAGAACGTCTTCTGCCACCAGTTCGCGCCCTCCATGGATGCCGCCTCGTAGTACTCGGTCGGGATGTCGACCATGGCCGCGACCATGATGAGCGAGGTGAGGCCCATGCCGAGCCAGATCGCCGGTACCGCGATCGCGACGAGTGCCCACGCGGGGTCGCCGATCCACGCGATCGGGTCGACGCCGAACAGGCCCAGGAACCAGTTGAGCAGACCGCCCGAGTAGTCGTAGATCAGCACGAAGATGATCGAGGTGATCACGGTCGAGACGATGGTCGGTATGTAGATGCTGACCTTCAGCAGTCCCGCGAAGCGCCGCGAGACGCTGACGACGAGTGAGGCGAAGCCGAACGCCAGCAGGAGCATCGGCGGCACGGTGAGCAGCACGAAGAGGAAGCCGCGACCGATCGCCTCGACGAAGAGCGGATCGCCCAGCACGTCGAGGTAGTTCTTCAGGCCGACGAACGCGGGGGCCTTGTAGAAACTCCAGTCCTGGAACGACAGGTAGGCGGCGTAGATCGCCGGCCAGATGACGAAGATGCCGAGCAGCACCATCGCCGGCAGGATCAGCCAGTAGGCGAGCTTGCCGTCTCGATATCGATAGCGGTCGCGCCGGCGCCGCACTTCCCGGCGATCGCTCGCGCCTCGAGCGTCGGTGACCCCGACCCCGACCCCGCCGCGCACCATTTCGGTGACCATGATCCGTCCTGTCGTTCCGTGCCGGCTCGGCCGGTCGGAGGCCGGTCTTGCCAGCCTCCGACCAGTCGATCCGATCAGTTCTTCGGCGCCTTGCTGGGCAGGTCGTTCTTCTCGATCACCTTCTGGATCGCATCGGACGCGGTCTTCAGCGCGTCGTCGATGGATGCAGCGCCCTTCATGCCCGACTCGATCGCGGTGCCGACGGCGAGCGAGACGTCCCACGGGTACGTCGGCTCGGGGATCGCGGTGGGAGCGATGTCGTTCACGATGATGCTCGACCACGGGGCATCCGCTGCCTCATCGCTCGCGGCGACGGCCTCTTGCACCGAGTCGCGCACGGGCACTTTGGTGAACTGCGTGTCGACGAAGAACGGCACGAGACGCTCGGGGTCGTCGGCGAGCGCCCACTCGAGGAACGCTCCCGCCGCTTCGGCGTTCTTCGTCTTCGCGTCGATGACCCACTTGAAGTTGCCGAGGGTCGTCGTAGTGCGATCGTCTGAGCCTGAGGCCGAGGGGAATGCGCCGATGCCGGTCTTGGCCAGCAGGTCGGGGTAGTCCGAGCCGATCTCCGACATCATCCACGAACCCGATACCTTGAACGCGGCCTTCTGCTCGCCGAAGTCCTTGCCCTCGACGTACGCGGCGAGGGGCTGCTTGGGCATGTAGCCCTTGTCCCACAGCTCCTGATAGTTGGCGATGAGGCTCTGGTACGCGTCGTTCTCGATGTCGGGCGCGGTCCAATCGTCGGTGAGTGCGGTGTGGCCGGCGAAGTTGTACTGCTGGCCGACCGATGACCAGGCGAAGGTGATCGCGTCTTGAGCGGGCGAGATGCAGTACTGGCCGTCTTGCAGGGTGGGGGCGATCTTCTCGCACGCGGCGAGCAAGTCGTCCCACGTCGCGGGCGCCTGTTCGGTGTCGACGCCGGCCGCCGCGAGCATGTCGGTGTTCCAGAACAGCACAGTCTGCGGCTCGAGCAGCAGCGGATAGGCGTAGTACGTGCCGCCGATCTCGGCGACGGGCTTGGCCGCATCGATGATCTCGTCGAGCTTCGCCTCGTCGACGACCTCGTTGAGCTCGTAGAGCTGGCCGGCGTTGACGGCGTCTTGGATGCTGCCGGCGTGGGTGTAGACGTCGGGTGCCTTGCCCGCGGCCTGCGCGGCCTTCATCTTCTGGTCCCACGCGTCGGCCGGCACCTCGGTGTCGACGACCTTGACCTCGTCTTGCGAGGCGTTGAACTGCTTCACGATGTCGGCGTACCAGTCGTTCTCGACCGGCGTGAAGGTGCGGTGCCAGAACTGGATCGTGGTCGTGCCGCCGGCGTCGTCGCCGCTCGATGGCGAGCATCCGGCGAGCATGGCCACGACCGCAGCGGCTGCGATGCCGACGGTGGCGAGCCTGTTGATTCTCTTGTGCATTCGTCCCTCCTCAGGAACTCGACTCTTCGGTGAGTCGTTGCTGTGGCCGGTCAGGAAGCCCGGTCCGGTCGGATCAGGCCGGCGCACCGCTCAGCGCGGATCGCCGCTGACCTCATCCCGGCGCCAGCGTACGCGAAATCGATTTCATGCGCAATGGCGACGGATGCCGCGTGCACGCGCTCACTCGGCGCGTTCGGTGCGTTCGAGGTCGACCGAGAACCAGAACACGTTGTACGGCCCCCACAGCGAGAGCGTGAAGTAGATGCGCCGACCGCCCTCGGCGACGTACCGCGGGTTCAGGTACGGCGAGTAGAGCCCCGGATAGTCGACCGCCGAGACCATCTCGATCGGCTCGCCCCACGGCCCCCACGGGGTGATCCCTTCGCGGATGTACGCGTTGCCGCCGTCGGAGTACGTCATGATCCAGCGCTCGAGGTAGCCGGACCACATGACCGAGAGTTCGCCGATCGTGCCGTCCACGATCGTGGTCGCGGCGTCGGGATCGGGGCTCCAATCCGGCGCACCGTCGGGCGCCGTACCCGCGAAGTACGTGTAGGCCGAGGGATCCTCGACCGCTTCGACCGTCGCCGGCACGCGCATGAGCTGCACGCCGCCGAATCGCCCGGATGGAATCGACCAGAAGTAGACGTATTCGGTGCCGCCCTCCTGCACGGTCGCAGCGGCCACCTGAACGAAATTCGAGTCGCCCGGCCAGCGCGGGGACTCGAGCGCCGTCCACGTGCGTCCCTCGTCGGTCGACTTCGCGAGGCCCGCGAAGTTCGCGTCCCACGCGCCAGGCTCCCCCCAGAACTTCACCGACATGTACGAGAGATAGAGCGTGTCGTCGACGGCGAACCCGTACGTCGGGATCTTCGTCACCTCGCCCGTGCCGTCGTTCGCGTCGTGCTCGCCCTCGACGAGTGCGGTCGCCCAGCCGAGGTCGTCGGCCGGCGCCCAGCCGTCGAAGGTGATGCCGTCGCTCGGGTCGTCGTCGGTCGTCCAGGCCGAGACGTTCGAGCGCCAGTTGCCGCCTTGCCCGCCGTATGCGTCTGCGGCGCGTTCGCCGAAGGTGTCGCCGAACAGGAAGAGGGTCTTGTCTCCGAGGTTCACCATCGAGCCGAGGTCGGTGCCGGCGACCGCGGCGCCCTCGGTATCGTTGATCGCGTCGGGGCCGGTGAGCTTCGCGATCTCGGTGAGGTCACGAACACCCTCGAGCACGAACGGCTTGTCGGGGTCGGGGTCGACGGTGGCCGGCTTCATCGCACCGCTCCCGGCATTCGGCCCGGTACAGGCGCAGAGCGCCAGGGCAGCGGATGCCGCGACCGCGGCGATTCGCAGAGTTCGGGTTCGTGTTCGTGGGGTCGGGGCATGGCGCATGATCCTCCTCGATCGTCTCCGCCACGATACGTCGAAGCCGCCGATTTAGAAATCGATTTCAAAACTTCCGCTGCCGAACGCCCGATGAAACCCCACACCGCGAGTGCCCGCTCGAGGGCTATCGGGCGCCGAGTCCGACTCCCTTCACGATGCCTCCCCTGTCAGCATGCTCATGAGCAGCACGACCATGAGCTCCTTCTCTTTCGGGTCGCTCATGGCGACCATGAGCGTGATCGCCGCAAGGGCGTTGTTCGAGATGCGCGGTATGCCACGCTCATCGTCAAGAGCCTCATTCTTCGCCAGAAAGTGCACGAACAGGGCGGCCGCACTGCGCTTGTTGCCGTCGGAGAGCGGGTGATCCTTCACGACCATGTAGAGCAGATTCGCTGCCTTCTCCTGCACGGTCGGGTACAGCTGTTGCCCGCCGAACCCCTGGTAGATCGTCTCGACGATTCCCTTGAGTGCGTCACCGCGCTCACCCCGAACAACCGATCGTCGGGGAACTCCGAGCCGACACGGTCTATAACGACGCGAGCGTCGTCGTACGTGAGCACCCAGAGCGGCACTTTGCCGGGTGGAGAAGTAATCGTGCCTTCGTCATAGTCGCGAAGGGCGCGCAGGCCCGGCAAGTATCTCGACAGCACATCGGCTACACCGGTGATCATTTCGTCGGTCGAGCGCGAGAGCACCTGCACGATCGAACCGAGTTGCTCGAGGCGGCGTTCGTTGATTGTTGCACCCTCGAGCACGAACTCCTTGAGTACGCCGCTCGCCCAACGGCGGAACTCGATCGCCCGACCTGAGTTCGCGCGGTACCCAACCGCAAGAATCACGTCGAGGCTGTAGAGCGTGACCGGTCGATCAGAAGAAGCAGTATGCACTTTTTGCATATTGCTCTCGCGATCGACCTCGCCCGCTCGGAACAGATTGCGGATGTGCCGGGAAACACCGGACTGGTCGACCCCGAACAGCTCTTCGATCTGTGCCTGCGAAGCCCAGATCGTTTCGCGTTCAGTGTCGAACGGCAGACGAAATTCACTTCCCTCGGCGGAGTAGATGACCACACCGATATCGCTGGTCACTCGTGCCCCTCCAATCGGCTCGTGCGCTCGTGCACTCGTGCGCTCGTGCACTCGTGCGCTCGTGCACTTGGTCGGGCCCTGCGACGGCCTCCGGATCGTTGTGCGACATTCTCTCCTCCAATGAGATGAACGATTGCGATCAACCCGGCACGAGTTCGATACCGGCGCTCTACGACGAGCCTCCGACGCCGCGGCCGACAGGGGCCCAGAGACATCCGGAATGCTTAGTCACACTAATTTGTTAGACTAAGGACATGACGGATGCCTCACACACCCCCGCGGCCGAACGGCCTGCCCCCGGTGCATCCGCTCGAATATCCACGCCCCGCCGACCCACGCTCGCCGAACAGAGCACCGAGCTGCGCATCGCGATCATGCGTCTTGCGCGGCGTCTCAGGCAGGAACGCACCGAGACCGAGCTCAGCGGCTCGCAGTTCTCGACCCTCGGCTGGATCTCGGCCGAAGGACCGCTCACCATCGGCCGGCTGGCCGGACTCGAGCGGGTCACGGCCCCCTCGATGAACCGCACCGTGAACCGCCTCGTCGACGCCGGCTACGTTGTGCGCGCGGCGTCGCCCGACGACCGCCGCAAAGTGCTCGTCTCGACGACCGAGATCGGCGAGACGATCGTGCGCGAGACGCGCCGCCGGCGCGACGCGTGGCTCGCCAAGCGCTTCGTCACCCTCACCCCTGCAGAACGCGAGACGCTCGCTGACGCCACGACCATCCTCAGGAGGCTCATCACCCAGTGAGTGCCATGTTCCGATCCCTCGTCCACCGCAATTATCGAATCTGGTTCATCGGCGCCCTCGTCTCGAACGTCGGCGCCTGGATGCAGGCCACCGCCCAGAACTGGGTGGTGCTCACCGAACTCACCGACAACGATGCCTTCGCCGTCGGAATCACCATGGCGCTGCAGTTCGCGCCGCAACTGCTGCTCGTGCCGATCACCGGCCTCATCGCCGACCGCTTCGACCGCCGCAAGATCCTCATGATCACGCAGACCGCGCTCATGCTGCTCGGTCTCGCCCTCGGCCTCCTGCTCATCTTCGGCCAGGCAGAACTCTGGCACCTCTATCTCTTCGCGCTCGCCCTCGGCCTCGTGAACGCCGTCGACAACCCCGCGCGGCAGACCTTCGTCTCCGACCTCGTCGGCAGCTCCGACATGTCCAACGCCGTCGCGCTGAACTCGGCGTCGTTCAACACCGCACGCATGATCGGCCCGGCCGTCGCGGGATTCCTGATCGTGCTCGTCGGCTCGGGTTGGGTCTTCGTCATCAACGCATTCACCTTCCTGGCGGTGCTCGGCGCGCTCGCGATGCTTCGCGGCAAGCAATTGAAGCGGATGCCGCGGGCTCCACGCGCCCGCGGGCAATTCGTCGCGGGCTTCCGCTACGTGGCGGGGCGGCCCGACCTCGTCGTCGTCTTCGTCATGGTCTTCCTCATCGGCGCATTCGGCATGAACTTCCCGATCTTCTCCTCGACGATGGCGGTCGAGTTCGGCCGCGGCGCCGGCGAGTACGGCCTGCTGTCGTCGATCCTCGCGATCGGCTCGCTGACCGGTGCCCTGCTCGCTGCACGACGCGAGCGAGCCCGCATCCGGGTGATCATCCTGGCGTGCGCCTTCCTCGGATTCGCCACGCTGGCCGCCGCGCTCATGCCCACCTACTGGACCTTCGCGGCCTCGACGATCCTCATCGGCCTCGGCGCCGTGACGATCCTCACCACGGCCAACGGGTACGTGCAGACGACGACCGAACCCGCGCTCCGCGGCCGGGTGCTCGCGCTGTACATGGCGATCCTCGCGGGCGGAACGCCCATCGGCGCCCCGATCGTCGGCGCGGTCGCCGACAGCATGGGCCCGCGCTGGGCGCTCGGGCTCGCCGCCGTCGCTGCGACCGTGGCCGCGCTCATCGGCCTCGGCTGGCTCGTGTTCTCGCGGGGAATGCGCCTCGCGCGGCATCCGGAGTTCGCCTGGCGACCGGTGGTCAGATTCGCGGATGCCCCGACCGCCGCCATCGCGGTCGTGGCCACGCAGGCCGTGCCGGTCGTGCCGGTCGTGCCGGTCGTACCGGCCGTGCCGGTCGTACCGGCCGTGCCGGTCGTGCTCGACGACGCTCACGATCGTGTGCACGAGCGCGCCGGCGCGCTCGTGCCCGCCGTACCGAACAACCGGCTCGTGCCGGTCGACTTCTCGGAGGAAGTGGCGCTCACCTCGCCGATCCCGCTGCCGCATGCGCGCCGTGACGACGCGAGTCGTCGGGATGCGCCTGCCGGCGCAAGCGTTCGCGTCCAGTCGACCGCTGCCGCTCCCGCTCGTGCATCGGCGGAGTGCCCGGAGCCCGCGGCATCACCGACCTCGAAACGGCGACGGCGGGCAACTTCGACGGCGGCGGCGCCACCTTCTCGAAGGACGCGCTGGCCGCAGCCGGAGTAACGCCCGGCGGAACCGTGACGGTGGGCACCGGTGATGCAGCGATCGAGTACCGGTGGCCGGAACCCGTCGGCACGCCGAACTCGGTGGCTCCCGCAGGGCAGACGGTCTGAAGATCTTCGACTGGCAGGTCGTCTCGCAGCCCCTGCCGCCGGGGCCGGCGGAGTCGGCATGGGCGTCGGAGCTGCCGTGGCTCGGCGCCACCACCGGATGGGGTGTCATCGGAAAGGACGTGGCGAACAAGGACGAAGCGGGCTCGCCCGACGTGCCCCTGACGATCAACTACACGGATCCGGCCACCGGGCAGTCGCCGGTCTACGCGAAGGGGCTCGGCGTGCACGCCGCGTCGAAGATCACCTACTACCTCGGCGGCACGTGCTCGGCGTTCACCGCCGAGGTCGGCCTCGAGGCGGGCTTCGCCGGTAACGTCATCTTCAGGGTCGACACCGACGGAGTGAACCGGTACCAGTCGCGTACGTTCACACCGGGCTTCGCCCCCGGAGCCGGTGAACGTCGACCTGACGGGCGTGCAATACGTCGACCTGCTCGTCGACGCACCGGGCAGCATCAATGGCGCGCACGGCGTCTGGGGTGATGGGCGCTTCACCTGCGGGTGATCCTCCGCGGGCGAGAAGGGGGAACCTCAACCCGACGGCCGGGGCTCGTGCGATTCACGCGCGGGCCCCGGCCCTTTCGGGGTTCTCCAGTACTCAGGAGATCTCCACTCTGAGCCCCCTCTGCGGACGCACACCCAGGGATCTCCTGAATTTCTCCCCGCCGAGTTGTCCACAGTTTCACCATGAACCAGCCGAATGCCTCGCTTCCCGACCAGACTCAGCGCATGGCAACGACCCTGGGCGCGACGACCGTCCTCCGGCGAGCGGGCGGCGCAGCCGGCTTCGCCGCGTTCGAGAAGGCCGGCATCGTCCGAGCCGAGGTGCTCTCCGCAGTGCGAAGTGGGGCCGTGATCCGCGTGCGCAACGGCTGGTTCGCCGCTCCGGATGCCCCCGCGGACGTCGTTCGAGCGGTGCGCGTCGGCGGCATCGCGACCGCCTCGACCGTTGCACGGCTCCGCGGCCTCTGGGTGCCAGCGCGAGATCGCCTGCACGTGCGGGTCTCGTCGAACGCTGCCAGGCTGCGTTCCCCGCACGATCGCGGGGTTCCGCTCGACGCCCGACAGCACGGCGTCTGCCTGCACTATCGCGCCAAGATCGACGGCACGATCGGCCGCGACGCACTGACCGCCTCGCTCGGTGAGATGTTCGCCTGCGCACCCGTCCACGAGGCGATCGCGGCCGTGGAATCTGCGATCGAGCGGCGCGAGCTCGACCCCGGGCACCTCGAGACCGTTCGACGGGCGATGCCGCCTGGACGGCGCATACTCCTCGACCGGCTCGATCTCACCACGCAGTCCGGCCTCGAGACGAAGGTCCGGTTGCTGCTGCACGGTCGGCGTGTGCGGTTCCGCACTCAGGCGCCGATCGACGGCGTCGGCTCGGTCGACTTCCTCGTCGGAGACCGTCTCGTCATCGAGGTCGACGGCTGGACGTTCCACAGTTCGCGCGAGGAGTTCGAGAACGATCGTCGGCGCGACTTCGAGCTGGTGACCCGTGGGTACCGGGTGTTGCGGCTGAGCTACCGGCAGGTGGTGGAGGACTGGGAGCGCAGCAGGGCGGGGATCCTCGTGCTGCTCTCGCGCGGCGAGCACCGCTGGCAGGGTCGTCAGCGCGGCCCGTTCCCGCCAGTCTGAGCCGCGCGAGCCGAGTGCGTCGACCGGATCGCAGAAATTCAGGAGATCACACTCCATCGGCCCGTGGAGCTCACCATGACCCGGGATCTCCTGAATTCGTCGCCCGGTGCGGCAGCGACCTCGCGGCGCGTCAGATGACGCCGAGCGCGAGCATCGCGTCGGCGACGCGCGTGAAGCCGGCGATGTTGGCTCCGACGACGTAGTCGCCCGGCACGCCGTATTCGTCGGCGGTCGCCGCGGTGCGCTCGTGAATGCCCGCCATGATCTCGGAGAGCCGCTCCTCGGTGTGCTCGAAGCCCCACGAGTCGCGCGACGCATTCTGCTGCATCTCGAGCGCCGAGGTCGCCACGCCGCCCGCGTTGGCGGCCTTGCCCGGCCCGAAGAGCACGCCCGCCTCGCGCAGCGCCCGGATCGCACCAGGCGTCGTGGGCATGTTGGCGCCCTCGGCGACCGCCACGACACCCGCGGCGACGAGCTTCACGGCCTGCGCCTCTGACAGCTCGTTCTGCGTCGCGCACGGCAGGGCGACGTCGATGCGCTCACTGTCGATATCCCACACGGATGCCCCGGGCAGGAACTTCGCCCGCCCGCCGCGCTCATCGGCGTATACCGAGATGCGCTCTCGGCGCCGCTCTTTGACGTCGCGCAGCAGCGCGAGGTCGATGCCGTCGGGGTCGTGGATGGCGCCCGACGAGTCGGAGGCGCCGACGACCCGCCCTCCGAGGGCGTGCACCTTCTCGATCGCGTAGACGGCGACGTTGCCAGAGCCCGAGACGAGCACGCGGGCCCCGTCGAACGAGCGGCCGCGGGTCGCGAGCATGTGCTCGGTGAAGTAGACGGCACCGTAGCCGGTCGCCTCGGTGCGCACGAGCGAGCCGCCCCACGTGACGCCCTTGCCCGTGAGCACGCCCGACTCGTAGCGGTTCGTGATGCGCTTGTACTGGCCGAAGAGGTAGCCGATCTCACGCGCACCGACACCGATGTCGCCGGCCGGGACATCCGTGTACTCGCCGATGTGGCGGTAGGCCTCGGTCATGAACGACTGGCAGAACCGCATGATCTCGCCGTCGGAGCGGCCCTTGGGGTCGAAGTCGCTGCCGCCCTTGCCGCCGCCGATGGGCATGCCCGTGAGCGCGTTCTTGAAGACCTGCTCGAACCCGAGGAACTTCACGGTACCGAGCAGCACGCTCGGGTGGAAGCGGAGCCCGCCCTTGTAGGGCCCCAGCGCCGAGTTGAACTGCACCCGGAAGCCGCGGTTGATGCGCACGCGGCCGCCATCGTCGACCCACGGCACCCGGAAGATGATCTGCCGCTCGGGTTCGCAGATGCGCTCGAGGATCGACGCCTGCACGTACTGCGGGTTCTTGTCGAGCACTCGCCCGAGCGAGTCGAACACCTCGCGCACGGCCTGGTGGAACTCCACCTCGCCGGGATTCCGGGTCAGTGTCGCGGCGTAGACGTCTTCGATGGTGGTGCGGCTCTGCAACGCGCGCCCTTCTGTCGAACGGATGCCACGTGGTGCATGTTGCGCGCGGCGTCTCCACACTACCCAGTGCCGAGGAAGCCTCCGACCGTATGACGCGAGCGGCAGGTGTGCTGCGCCTGCTACTTGATGCCGGTCGTCGCGAAGCCCTTGATGAGGTAACGCTGTCCGATGAGGAACGCGAGGAACAGCGGAATGAGGCTCACGACCGACATCGCGAACATGGCGCCGTAGTTGGATGACGATTGGGCGTCGATGAACCCCTTCAGGGCGATCGAGACCGGGAAGTTCTCCCGGGTGCGCAAGTAGATGAGCGGCCCGAAGAAGTCGCCCCACGTCCAGATGAAGGTGAAGATCGCGGTCGTGGCGAGCGCCGGCACCATGAGTGGCATGGTGATCTGCGAGTAGATGCGGAACTGGCCGGCACCGTCGATACGCGCGGCCTCGAAGATCTCCTTCGGCAGGCCGCGGATGAACTGCACCATGAGGAAGATGAAGAACGCGTCGGCGGCCAGGAACTTCGGCACGATCAGCGGCAGGAACGTCTCGAGCCAGCCGAGCTCGCGGAAGATGACGAACTGCGGCACGAGCACCACGTGGAACGGCAGCATGATCGTGCCGAGCATCACCACGAAGAAGGCGTTGCGCCCCCAGAACTTCAGCCTCGCGAAGGCGTACGCGGCGAGCGAGCAGGAGATGAGGTTGCCGACGATCGCGCCGAGCACGAGAATCGACGAGTTCATCAGGAACACCGTGAACGGCAGTTGCTGCGAGGTCCAGCCCTGCGTGTAGTTGTCGAAGGTCAGGTCGGTGGTGAAGATGCCGAGGTCGCTGAAGATCGCATCGTTCGGCTTGAACGACGACACGACGAGCCAGATCAGCGGATACACCATCACGATCGACAGTGCGATGAGTCCCGTGTGCTTGAGCACCGAGATCCACCGGGCCCGCGCGCGGCGGTCGCGTGGCTGCTCGGGCGATGCACCGACGACGGCGCGAGTCGTGGGGTGTTCGAGGGTCGAGGCCATGGTCGCGGTCCCTTCGTAGATCGTGCGGGAGGCGGAGCCGGGTTCAGTCGTCATAGAAGACCCAGTACTTCGACAACCAGAAGTTGATGGCGGTGATGGCGCCGATGACGACCAGGAGGAACCACGCCATGGCGGCCGCGTAGCCCATGTTCAACTCGGTGAACGCCTGCTTGTAGAGGTACAGCGTGAAGAACATCGTGGAGTCGCTCGGCCCGCCGGTGCCTCCAGAGACGATGTACGCCTGCGTGAACGACTGGAACGCGAAGATGACCTGCAGCACGAGGTTGAAGAAGATGATCGGCGTGAGCAGCGGGAGCGTCACCGAGAAGAACCGTCGCACCTTGCCTGCGCCGTCGACCTCCGCCGCCTCGTAGAACATCTCGGGAATCTGACGGAGCCCCGCGAGGAAGATCACCATCGGGGAGCCGAAGGTCCAGACGTGCAGCAGGATGATCGTGCCGAGCGCGAAGTCGGGGTGCGCGATCCAGCCGGGGCCGTCGATGCCGAACCAGGCGAGGAACCCGTTGACGATGCCTTCTTTACCGAACACCTGGCGCCACAGGATCGCGATCGCGACCGACCCGCCCATGAGACTCGGCAGGTAGAACACCGAGCGATAGAAGGAGAGGCCGCGCATTCCCCGGTCGAGCAGCATCGCGACGCCGAGGGCGAGGGCGAGTTGCAGCGGCACCGAGACGAAGACGTAGACGAGGGTGACCCGGAACGAATTCCAGAGCCGGTTGTCGCCGAGCATCTCGACGAAGTTGTCGAGGCCCGCCCACTTCGGCGGCTGCAACAGGTTGTAGTCGGTGAACGACAGGTACAGCGACGCCAGCATGGGCCCGATCGTGAACACGAGGATGCCGATGAGCCACGGAAGCAGGAAGAGGAACCCGGCCTTGTTGTCGGGATACTTCTCTTTCACACGTGACCCGCGCGTGCGTGCCGCGCGGGCGATCGTGCGGAGTTCACCGAGGCTGCTCACTGGTCGACCTCCTCGTCAGTCCAGAGAAACCACTACCGTGGTGAAAGCGGTTTCTGGTGCGATGCACGATTTTGTTGCAAGGCACGCGAAATGTCAAACTTCCCCGATGAGATCGAGGCGAACCATGGCCCGACGAGGCAAGACGACGACGATCGCCGAAGTCGCCGAGCACGCCGGCGTCTCACCGGCGACCGTGTCGCGCGTGATGAACAACCACTTCACCGGTCAGCCGGCCGTAGCCGAACGGGTGCGCAGCTCGGCAGCAGAACTCGGCTATTCGCCGAGCCCCTTGGCCCGCGGCCTCGCCCTCGGCGAGACGCGAACGATCGCGTTCGTGGTCCCCGATCTCGCGAACCCGGCGTTCCAGGCGGTGCTCTCGGGGCTCAGCAAGACGGCGGCGAAAGACGGCTACCGGGTGCTCGTTGCCGATTCGGCGGAGTCCGCGGCCGAAGAGGCACTGCTCGCGAACGAGACCCGGCGGCGCTGCGACTCGATCGTGCTGTGCGCGCCGCGCATGCCCGACGCACAGCTCATCGAGCTCGCGTCGTCGCTGCATCCGCTCGTGCTCGTCAATCGCCCGACGCCGCGAATCTCGGCGCCGTCGCTGTCGATCGACTACGAGACGGGCATCGGCGCCCTCGCCGAGCACCTGACCTCTCTCGGCCATCGGCATCTCGCCTACCTCGCCGGCCCTGACGAGAGCGTCTCGAACTCGTACCGGCTCCGCGGGCTCGACGGTTTCGAGCGCGGCGCGACCGGGGTGCGCATCGACCGCATCCCGGGTGGCGTGCACCCCGAAGACGGCGTCGCCGCCGCGGTGCGGGTGCACGCGACGGGCGCGACGGCGGTGCTCGCGTTCAACGACCTCGTCGCGGTCGGACTCATCAGAGGACTCAAGGACCTCGGGCTGCGGGTGCCCGACGACATCTCGGTGACGGGCTTCGACGACATCCCGTTCGCGCGCTACACCTCCCCCGAGCTCACCACGGCGTCGGTGCCCTACGAGACGCTCGGCGTGCAGGCATGGAGTCGACTGCACGCCCTCATCCACGACGAGACGCCCGACGACGACCTCGTGCTGCAGCCGCGCCTCGAGGTGCGAAGGTCCACGGGGCACCCGCCCATCGGCGATGCCCGGTAAGGCCGAATGAATATCGTTGACTTGGCAACAAATAGCTGCTAGCTTTCCCGAGAAAGCGGTTTCACGAGCGTTCTCACGAGTGTTCGAGCGCCGCGTCCCGCGGCAAGTCCCCGCTTGCCGACACAGCAGGGGACCGCGGGAACGGCGGCCCTCGAACCCATGAAATGAGGCGCAATGACGCGTACATCACGCACCATCGCACGACGGGCCGCCCTGGGCTCCGCCCTGACGGCGACTCTGTTCCTGTCCGCATGCGCGGGCTCCGCGCCGGCTGAGACCGGTGGCTTCGACCCGAACGAGGAGATCGAGCTGCACATCGCCTGGTGGGGCAACGACGAGCGCTCGGCGATCATGGCCGAGGCGATCGACCTCTTCGAAGAGGAGTACCCGAACATCACCGTCGTGGAGGAGCCGGTCGGCGCCCCCGACGACCTCTTCAACCGACTCGCCACGGACTTCGCCTCCGGCACCGCCCCCGACGTGTTCGCACTCGGCGGCGCCAAGCCCCAGGAGTACGGCGCGGCCGGAGCGCTGCTCGACCTGTCGACCGTGAGCGACGAACTCGACACGAGCAAATACGAGGACTTCACCCTCACGAACGCGACCGTCGACGACACGCTCTACGGCCTGCCTACCGGCGGTAACGCGATCGGCGCCCTCGTCAACGCGAGCATCTTCGAGCAGGCCGGCGTGCCGGTGCCCGGCGACGACTGGACCTGGGAGGACCTCGTCGACAGTGCGAACGAGATCTCCGCGAAGGTGCCCGGGGTCGTGGGGCTCGACCTCCGTGTCCAGGACATCCTCGGCACGTACCTCGCACAGTACAACGACGACGGCATCTACGACTGGGACGGCGAGCTCGCCACCGACGCCGAGACCGTGCAGCAGTGGTACGAGCTCGAGCAGGAACTCGTCGAAGGCGGCGGTCTGCCCGACCCGTCGGTCATCGTGGAGCACTGGAACGTGACCCCTGACCTGTCGTTGTTCGGCACCGGCAAGGCCGCCATCACGTTCGCCTACAACAACCAGATCGGTTCGTACGCGACCGGCACCGGCGGCGGCGACGTCGAGATCATCGCGCCGCCGTCGTCGACCGGCGTCTCGGGCGTCGCCGCACTGCCCTCCCAGTTCTGGGCGATCGCATCGGAGACCGAACACCCCGAGGCATCCGCCCTGCTCGTCGACTGGCTGCTGAACCAGCCGGAGCCGGCGAAGATCATCCTCGCCAACCGCGGCCTGCCGTTCAACCCCGACACCCTCGAGGTCGTCAAGCCGCTGCTCGCCCCGGCCGACGCGCAGTCGGCCGAGTACCTCGAGAAGGTGCTCGAGTTCGGTGTCGTCGCCCCGCCGCAGCCCGCGGGCGGTGCGATCCTCAACGAGCTCTCGCAGCGCATCGAGTCCGACATCCTCTTCGACAAGGTGTCCGTCGCCGACGGCGCGAAGCAGTGGATCGCCGAACTCGACGCTGCGCTCCAGAACGACTGATCCGGTCGTGAGATCGCGGGCGGCACTTCGGCGCCGCCCGCGACTGCACCACACGAAGACAGAGACCCATGACGCAGCCCTCCCCCGTGCTGGACCGCCTTCGCGCCTCATCGATCCGCCTGGGCGAGGTGCGCTTCGCCGCCCTCGGCGGACCCCTCGAGGCGGCATGGCGCCAGGCGGTCGACGAGCTCGCCCGATGCATCCTGCCGCTCGGCGACGACGTTCCCGTGCTCAATGAGGGCGGTGTCTACCTCGGCAGCTGGCTGGAGAGCACCGCGACCATCAATGCCGAGGTGCTCGACCGCTTCGACCCCGACGTCACCCGCGACACGCATCTGCGGTTCGCCGCGCACCAGCGCGACGACGGACTGCTGCCCTACAAGCTCACCGCCGATGGCGCCGGCTACGCGCAGATCCAGATGGTCACGCCGTTCGCCCGCAGTGTCTGGCACCACTACCTGGCGGGCGGGCGCAGCGACCGCGACTACCTCGCCACCATGTATCGCGCACTCGCGCGGCACGACGCTTGGCTCGCGGCGCACCGCGACACCCGCGGCACCGGCGGCGTCGAGGCGTTCTGCACGTTCGACACCGGCCACGACCGCTCACCCCGGTTCTGGGGCGTGCCCGACCAGACCCCGGGCGGCGACGCGAGCGCGTACGACCTCGAGTCGGGCGTGCTCCCGTTCCTCGCGCCGGACCTCACGGCCAACGTCGCATGCCAGCGCGCCTACCTCGCGCGCATCGCCGACGAGCTCGGCGAAGACCCCGAGCCCTGGCACGCGAAGGCTGCTGCCAGCCGCGCCGCCCTCGAGGCGTGCTTCGACGAAGTCGACGGATGCTGGTACGACGTCGATGCCGCCGGGCGCCGTGTGCGCGTGCAGTCCGACGTGCTGCTGCGCGTGCTCGCGTGCGAGATCGGCGGCCCCGAGCTCTTCGAGGCCTCGCTCGAGCGCTACGTGCTGAACTCGCGCAAGTTCTTCTCGGCGTATCCGTTCACCTCGCTCGCACTCGACGACCCGCGCTTCGATCACGACTTCCGCGCGAACTCCTGGGGCGGGCCCGTCAACTTCCTGACGCTGATCCGTGCCCCGCACGCGTTCGAGCACCACGGCCACGTGGCGGAGCTCGCGTTCTCGCTCATGCCGGTCGTCGCGGCCGTCGCGCGCATGGGCCGCTTCCCGCAGGTCATGAGCCCGTGGACCGGCGAGCCCGGGTACACCGAGCAGTACTCCCCCGCGATCCTCTGGTTGCTCGACACGGTCGAGCGACTGTTCGGCATCCTGCCGCGACCCGACGGCGAGCTCTGGTTCACAGGGCTCCTGCCGCGCCGGGTGGATCACCACGACGTCGCCGACGAAGTCGCGTACGAGCGCACCGTCGGCGGCATCCGCTTCGAGCTCGAGAACTCGCGCACCGAGGCGATCGCCTACCGCGACGGCGAAGAATGGCTCAGGATGCCGCATGGCCTCCGTGCGATCACCGACCGGGCCGGCCGGTTGCGGGCCCTCGTGGGCATGACCGCTCGGCCCGTCGCCGGCACGGTGCACGTCGACGGCGAGCGGTTCGAGGTCGAGGTCGCGGGCAACGAGCGCGTCGACCTCGACGGGGTGCGCATCGTCGCGCGCACCCGCACCGTCGTCGTGCTGCCCGGGGCCTGAAACCCGCCGGCCTCGACGACCCGCCGGGTCACCAGGGCGCGCGGCTGCCGTCCCACGACCAGAGCGCCCCGGTGGGCGCGTCGTCCGGCAAGAGGGCGAGACGCACGGCGCCGGCAGCGGCCTCGGCGGGGTCGCCACCGGTCATTCCAGGGATGAGGTTGGTGGCGCGGAGCCCGGGGGCAAGAGCATTCACCTTGAACCGGTCGCCGAGCGTTTGCGCAGTGAGCAGCGTGACCGCGTTGACGGCGGTCTTGGAACTGCGGTAGGCCAGGCCTCCGCCGCGCACCCGCTCCCAATCGAACTGCGGGTTGGGCCCGCTGTTCCACGTCAGGGAGCCGGTGCCGCTGGACACGTTGACGATCCTCGGGTGGCCGGATCGTCTGAGCGCCGGCAGGAATGCCTGCGTGACGGCGACGAGGCCGAAGACGTTGGTGTCGAATGCGCGGTGCAGCTGGTCGAGCGACGTGCCGTCGATGTCTTCACCGCCGGAATTGACTCCGGCATTGTTGACCAGGATGTCCAGCCGATCGATCGTCGCCGCAGCGGCCGCGATGGACTCCGACCGGGTCACGTCGAGCTGAATCGCGAACGCGCCTTCGCCCAGCGAGTCGGCTGCCGCACGCCCTTTGTCGAGATCACGGGCGGCGACCCACACGGTGACGCCGTGCTGGAGCAACTGTTTCGCGATCTCGAACCCGATGCCGCTGTTCGCCCCGGTCACCAGCGCCGCGGTTCCACCCGCAGGACTCAGCGCCTCGGGGAGCTGATCTGTCGCCATGTTCGTCTGATCGTTCATCTGATCGTTCATCTGATCCTCCAACTCCAACGATGTGGTTGGAAGTGTACTCGCACTGAAGCGCATTTCCAACCCAAGCGTTGGTAAGCTGCCGATCATGGCCTGGGACACCGAGGGAACGCGGCGAAAACTGCGAGACGCGGCGCTTGTGGAATTCTCGGCGCACGGATACGACGGCACCGCCGTGGGCGCCATCGCCGCACGCGCCGGAGTGAACAAGGAGCGCCTGTACAGCTACTACGGAGACAAGAAGGCGCTCTGGAACCTCGTGCTCGCGACCGAGCTCGAACGCTTGGCCGGTGCCGTCCCGCTGACGACAGCAGGGCTCGCCGACATCGGCGAATTCGCCGGCGCCACCTTCGACTACCACGCCGCACACCCCGAGCTCGGACGGCTCCTGCAGTGGGAGGGCCTGCAAGACGAGTCTCCTGCTGAAGCGGTGACGCGATCGCAGCACTATCGAGAGAAGGTCGAACGCTTCGCCGCGGCGCAACGCGAGGGCCTCCTGTCGCCCGGCCTCGATCCAGCACACCTCGTCTTCGCCTTGATCGCTCTCGCTGCGTGGTGGCAGACCGTCCCTCAGCTCGCAGAGATGATCACCGGCGCAGGCCCCGTCGACGAACACGAGCGAGCTCGCCGCCGCCGCTTCGTCGTCGAAGCAGCCCGTCGCCTCGCAGCACCCGGCCCATCAGAACCCGTCTGACGCACTCGCACGACGACGAGCGCACCTTCGGCGCCGCTCACGCGCCGGCGCGAACCCCCGCGAGGTGTTCTTTCAGCACCTCGGTGAGCCCGGTGCGCTCGACGCTGCGATCCAAGCGGAAGGATGCCGCGAGATCGCGCGCCCGCTCAGGCGTGACGCCGCGGAACCGGTCGCCGAATCGCTCGGCGAGCGGCTCCGCGAGCAGGATGTGGCGCACGAGCAGTGCGATGTGCGGCTGCCGGCCCCACGGCCACGGGTGGTAGTCGGGAAACTCGGCATCGAAGACGGCGTCGATGGGATCGAGGATGTCACGGACACCGGCATCCGACCCGCCCCATGAGTCGATGCCGAGGCGCGCTTTGGTCTCGAGCTCGGGGCGGATCAACTCGACGTACGGACTGTCGGATGCCGCATGTACGAGCCCCTGGAGCCCGACGTCTTTATACGTCCAGAGCGCCCAGCTCGCACCATGCTCGCGGTAGATCTCGAGCTGGTCCTGCAGCAGCCGGTACCGCCAGGAATCCTGCGAACGGTCGTCGGAGTACACCGGGCCGAACTCGCCGATCCAGATCGGGGTGCCCGTCGAGCGCATGTACTCGGTGCGCCGCAGGAAGGTCTGCTCGACGACGCTCCGGTCGAAGTACTCTCCGCGGGTGACTCCGGGGTACTCGGTCGCGCTCGTGATGCCGGGCAGGGCGTAGTCGTGCGCCGTGTAGACGGTGTTCGGCAGCGGCTCGCTGCGCTGGTCGAACATGCTGAAGTCGGTCGAGTACTTGTTGCCGTCGAGGAAGAGCACGTGCCGCGGGTCGATGGCGCGGATGGCGCGTTCGAGCCGTTCGTAGAAGGGCAGCAGTCGCTCGCCGGTGGGGTCCGACGGTTCGTTGATGGGGTTGTACCCCGCCACCTCGGGGCGATCTCCGAATCGATCGGCGAGGGCCTCCCACAAGTGCACGACTCGGTCTTGGAAGTGCGGATGGTTCCAGAACTCGGCGATGTGGGTGGGGTTGTCGCTGTGCCAGTGCTGGTTCTGCCGGCCGGGCAGGGCGTGCAGGTCGAGGATCGAGTAGATGCCGTGCTCCGCGAGGAGCGTGACGACGCGATCGAGGCGTGCGAAGCCCTCCTCCTTCAACTCGAAGGGGCGCTCGTCGTCTTCGAAATGCCGGTAGTTGAAGGGGATGCGCACACTGTTGATGCCGATCGAAGCGAGGTGCGCGGCATCCGCTTCGTCGAAGAAGTCGGTGAGGAATGCGTCGAAGAACGCCTCGTACGATTCGGCGCCCATGCGATCGAGCAGCACCCGGCGGATGTTCTCTTCATTGCCGGGATACCCGGTGATGAAGTTCTCCATGTTCATCCAACCGCCGAGGCCGACGCCCGCGAGACGAACCGGGATCCCGCTCTCGTCGACGAGGTCGGCGCCGCGAACGGTGAGCCAGTCGAGACGCTCCATCGTGTTCCTCCTGCGGATTTGTACGCTTGAGCAACTTATCCGAGAAAGCGGTTTCACGCAACGGTGACCTCGTCAGCCCCGGCGCTGCCCCGGCACGGCATCAGCACAGTGCCGGCGCACCGCCGCCGGCGACTCAGCCGACGGTACCGGTGGATTCGCGCACGACGAGCTCGGGCTGGAACACGATGCGTTCGTGACTGAACTCGCCGCCGGCCGCCTCTTTCAGCATGAGGTCGACCGCCGTGTACCCGATCATGGCCGCCGGCTGCCGGATCGAGGAGAGCGGCACGACGGCGGCCGAGGCGAAGTCGATGTCGTCGTACCCGATGAGCGCGATCTCGCCGGGCACGTCGATGCCGCCCTGCATCATGAGCGCCTGCAGCACGCCCATGGCGAGCAGGTCGTTGGCCGCGAAGATCGCGTCAGGGCGATCGGATGCCGCGCGCTCGCGAATTCCCTCACCGGCGGCCCGCCCCGCGAGCACCGTGAGCGACTCCGTCTCGATGATCTCGAGCGTGACGCCCTCGACCTCGGCGACGGCGACGCCGGCTCCCTCGAGCCGGTCGACGACCTGGCGGATGCCCTTCGGTCCGCCCACGAACGCGATGCGACGACGCCCGGTGTCGATGAGGTGGCGCACCGCCAGGCGGCCGCCGACGACATCGTCGACGGCGACCGACGAGAAGCTCTGGTCGGCGACCTCGCGGTCGACGAGCACGACGGTCGTGCCGCGATCCCTCAGCAGCTGCAGCCGGGGCAGGTCATCGGCCAGCGGCGAGATCAGCACCCCGGCGACCCGCTGCTCCTCGAACAGGTCGAGGTAGGCGCTCTCGCGGTCGGCGTTCTCGTCGCTGTTGCCGAGCAGGATCGTCATGCCCTCTTCTGCCGCACGATCTTCTGCCCCACGGGCGACATCCGTGAAGAAGGGGTTGCGCACGTCGAGCACGACCAGACCGATCGAACGACTGCGGCCCGCGCGCAACTGCCGGGCGGCGTCGTTGCGCACGAAGCCGAGCTCCTCGATGGCGGCGGCGACGCGCGCGACGGTGGCGGGGGCGACCTTGTCGGGGCGGTTCAGCACGTTCGAGACGGTGCCCACCGATACGGATGCCACAGCCGCGACATCCCGCACACTCACTGCCATCGGTTCTCCTCCTCGAGTTGGAGTCAATTATGTCTGATCGGGCATGGATTGAAACGAATCATCTCACAGGGCAGTTCTGGCGACGGCCAGGCCGGTGTCGAGTCGGCCTGGCCGTCGCGCCACATCACTGCGACGGCGGAGCCACCTCCACCGCTCGACGGCGCCGTGCCGTGATCACCCATGCTGCGCCGAGCAGCATGAACACGCCGGCCACGGCCGACCAGGGCGCGCCGTCGAAGCCCGTCTCGGCGAGCACGTCGGTCGGCACGGTGACGGGGTCGCCGCCGCCCGCCGGAACGATCACGATCGAGTGCGCACCGGCCGGCACGTCAGCCGGTACGACGGCGTGCAGCGAGATCACGCCGCGTTCGTCGGCGGTCGCCGTTCCGAGCGCGATCGGATCCGAGTGCAGTTCGACCCGCACGACGGTGCCCGGCGTGAACCCGCTCGCCTCGACGAGCACGCGTGCCTCGGGTGCGACCTCGAGCGTGCCGCTGGTCTCGCCACGGGCTATTTCGACGACCGTGCCGACATTGCCGGCGACATCGACCGCGCGCACCGCCAACCGCGTCGGAGCCGCCTCCTCCGCGATGAGGACGGTGAGGCTCGGATGCCACGCGCTGCCGTCGAGCGAGTACTCGATGCGCTCGACCCCTGAGCCCGAGTCCGCTCCCACGGCCGTGACTCGACCCGACTCGGTCAGCCCCGCCCACGCCGTCGGCGCGGCGGCGTCGACGCGAGTCTCGAGACGGTCGGTGCGGCTGACGTTGCCCGCGAGGTCGCTCGCCCGGTACTCGAGCACGGCCGCACCCTCCGGCAGGCGCACTGGATCGACGTAGCGCTGCCAGTCGCCGCCGGCGAGGCGGAACTCGATCGCCTCGACCCCGCTGTCGTCGTCGACGGCCGTGAGCTCGGCGGTCGCATCGGCGCGGAGCCAGCCGTTCTCGCCGGCGTTCGTCGTCTCGACGCTCACCGTTGGCGCCGTCGTATCGGGGATGACGATCGTGCCCGTGATCGACTTCACGGCCTCGACGTTGCCGGCCGCGTCGGTCGAGGCGTACTCGACCGTGAACGCGCCGCCCTCGTCGATCACGACGGACGCACCCGTCTGCCACACCCCATCGTCGACTCGGTATTTCGTCGCCGCGACGCCCGAGGTCGCATCTTCGGCCGCGAAGTCGATCGTGCCGGATCCGGTCGCGTTGTCGCCCTCGAATCCAGCGCCGAAGGCCGCCTCGGTCGACGGAGCGACCGTGTCGATCTTCACGGCCAGCTCCCGCTCGTCGCTGCGGTTGCCCGAGGCATCCGTCGCCCGATACCGCAGCGAAGTGCTGCCCTCCGCGTCGAATGACAACGGTCCGTCGACCTCGGAGAAGTCCTCCTCGCCGAGGGCCGCTTCGACGATGAGCTCGCCTGCCCGGTCGTCGCGAGCCTCGATGACCGCCTCGACCGGCGACGTGCGGTACCAGCCCGTCGCGCGGTCGGGAGCAGCCGGGTCGAGGGTCGCCGTGACCTGCGGTGCGGTGGCGTCGGCCGTGACCGGAAGGGTCCAGACGTCGGCGATCGAGGGGTCGTAGAAGCCGTGATCGTCGAGGTTCTCGAACTTCACGCGCACCGGCCCGTCGGCCGCATGCTCGGCGTCGACGACGACTTCGTAGGTCTCGGTGCCGACACCGCCCGTGTGGCTGAAGAGCCGCTCGGCCACTTCGACCCCATCGACGTAGACCTTGTACTTCTTCGTCTGCGGCCGGTCGTACGTCTCGGTCACGCGAAGCACGAACGGCTCGCCCTCGACGACGGCCACGTCGAACTCGAAGTACGAGAAGTCGGTCAGGTGACCCGCGTAACGACGAGTGAGCCCCGCCTCGGTGTTCGTACCCGACGAACTCGACGCGGTGAGGGCGTGCGCCTGCTCGGAAGCCGAATCGCCGAGGTCGACGTGGTCGTACCCCGCCGGCGGGCTCGTGACCGGCGCGAGCTCGACCGTGAGCACGGTCGAGGCCTGCGCGAACGTCACCCCGTCGTGGACGAACACTGCCGAGAGTTCCACAACGTTCGGCGTGTGGTCGGTGCCGAGCGGCACGTACACCGGCACCTCGAGCTGGGCGGATTCGCCGGGCGGCACGATCACCGTCTCGCCGGGCAGCGGCACGACCCAGCCATCGGGAACGGTCGCCTCGATCCGGCCGACGGCCGGCTGCTCGCCCGCATTGACGACGATCGCGCGAAGCACCGCCGCGCCGCCGGGCGTGACGGTCGCAGGGTCCGCCTGCACCGTCATCGTGACCGGCGAGTCGACGACGATCGACAGCGCTGCGGATGTCTCGACGCGCTGCTTCTCGAAGGTGTACCCGAAGCGGACGGCCGCGGGCACCGAACCCGGTACCTGGTCGGCGGGCACCTGCAGCGCGAGGTCGACCGAACCGGCCTCGTCGGTCTTCAGGCGTTCGGCGAGTTCCGTCGCGTCGGGCTTGGCCGCCCAGGCATCCGCAAGGCCCGTGACCTGCGCGGTGACCGCTTCGATCGCGGCGACCGGGCCGTTCTGGGCAGTTCCGGTGATCGTGATCGGCTCGCCGGGCTTGTAGCCCGCAGCGTCGCTCGCGGCGGCGACCGTGATGCCGAGCAGTTCGGTGAGGGTCGCGTTCGTCACCGAGCGCACCGTACCGGCGCGTTCGCCGAGCGCAGGAGCGGCCTCGGCGAGCGCGGCGATCCACTCGTCGACCGCCCCGAGCTCTTCGAGCACGCTGGCGAGGCGCTTCGCGGTCTGCGCCGGCTTGCCGTCGCCCGCAGAGGCGTACGCGGATTCCGCACGCTCGCGCGTCACGTGGATGAGGTCGGCCAATTCGGCGAACTGCGGGGCATCGAGGTGACCCGCATCGCGCTCGGTCTCGGCCTGCGCGTGCAGGGCGTCGATCGCGTCGAGGATCGCACCGACCGAACCCGAAGCGGGGTCGACGTCGAAGGCGTAGTCGCCGGAACCGATCGTCACGACGACCTCGTCACCGACCTGCTCGACCGTGCGCACTCCGTCGACGTCGGCGAGCGGCTCGCCGCCTTCGGTCACGGCCCAGGCGTTCGCCGCGGGCAGACGGACCGTCGCGGTCGAACCGACCGGAACGTGCGTGGCGAGTGAGAGGCGCTCCCCCTCCTTCTTCCAGTCGGAACTGATCGGGCCGAACGGCGTGGGCGTCGTCGCCTTCGCCCACTCGAGCTGGTCGGTGACCTGCGGGGCGATCGTCACGTCGCGGTAGCCCGTCACCTCCGAGCTTCGGATGCCCGCGACATCGTGGAAGAACCAGTCGTCGACCGTGCCGAGGAAGTAGTGACCGCGCGAGCGCGCCTCGAGGGCCCAGTGCTCCCACATCGTGGTCGCGCCGTTCTCGATCATGAAACCCCAGCTCGGGTACTCGGTCTGCACGGCCACCCGGTAGGCGAGGTCGCCGTAGCCGTACTTCGTCAGCATCGGCAGCAGGTACTTCGAACCGAGCGTTCCGGTGTTGAGCTTGTCGCCCTTCTCCGTGACGTCGGCGGCGAGGCTCGCCGCCACCCGCTCGGCGGTCGCCTCATCGGGCGCGAGCCCGAACGCGAGGGCGAGGGCGTTGTGCGTCTGGCGGTAGCCACGATCTCCGGAGCCGCGGTAGAGGCCGGCACCGGCATCGAGGAACTGGGCGTTGAAGGCGTCTTTCACGACGGCGCCCTGGCTCGCGAAGTGGGCCGCGTCGCCCGGCTGGCCGAGCAGCGTCGCGGTCTTCTCCATCGACATGAGCATCGTGTAGAGGTACGCCGTCGCACTCACCCGCACGTCTTCGGGGGCGTTGCCGCCGGCCGGGCTCGCCTCGGGGCTGACCCAGTCGCCGAGGCGGGACTCACGGACGAGCCCGTTGTTCGAGCGGTCGAACTCGAGGTCGACGTACGTCTTCATGCCGTCGTAGTACTGCTCGAGCACGCGCTCATCGCCGCCGTACTGGTACAGCCACCACGGGATCAGGATGTATGCCGAATGCCACGGCGGCGCGACACCCCACTGGCCCCACTGACCCGAACTCGGTGCGATGACGAGCGGCGCACCATCGGCGTCGCGGCTGTCGTTGATGTCGCCGATCCACTTCTCGAACAGGTTCTGCGTGTCGAGGTTCATGAGGAACATCTCGGCGCCGACGGCGGCGTCTCCCGTCCACCCGTTCTTCTCGAACATGGGGGTGTCGGTCGGGATGCCGTGGATATTGTTCAGCATCGTGTCCACGACCGCGCGGTGGGTCTGGTTCATGATCGCGTTCGCGCTCTCGAACGAGCCGGTCTCCGCGGCATCCGTGTGCAGCACCTCGGCGACGAACGCCTCGGCCGGCGGCGCCGAATCACCCGGCCACCCCGAGACCTCGATGTACTGGAAGCCCTTGTACGAGAAGCGGCCCGCCCAGGTCTCGGACTCCCCAGTGCCGGCGAGAATGAACCGGTCGGTCTGGAAGCCGTTCGCGAAACCGCCGTTGTTCGAGAAGTCGGGGCGGCCGTCGGCGCGGAGCTTCTCGCCGTACTGCGCCCGGATGGTCGTGCCGACCTCGCCCTCGGCCGTGAACTCGACCGTGCCGGCGATCACCCTTGGGAACTTCACGACGTAGACGCCGTCGACGACCTCGTCGACCGACTCGGCCTCGAGGCGCTCGGTGACGCGGATCGGCTGCTGCTGCTGGTTGATCAGCGTGCCGGCTGGGCCTGCGACCTCACTCGAGGACGCCCAATCGCGGTCGTCGAAGCCGACGGTGTCGAATCCGGTCTGCACGCGGTTCGCGTCGTACGTCTCGCCGCCGTAGAGGTCGTCGAGCACGGTCGGACCGTCGTGGAGGCTCCACGTGCGGTCGGAGACGATCTCTTCACTCGTGCCGTCGGTGTACTCGATGCGCAGCAGCACACGGCCGACGGGCTCATCGTGGAACGGCGGCTTCTCCCAGTTCCACACGTTGGGATTCGTCATGCCGTAGAAGCCGCGGCCGAGCTCCATGCCGAGCGCGTTGTCGCCCTGCTCGAGCTGCTCGGTGAGGTCGGTCACGGTGTACTGGGCGTGATCGTCGTAGTCGGTGAACCCCGGCGAGAGGATCTCGTCGTTGATCGGCGCACCGTTCAGGCTGAGGTTGGCGTAGCCGCCCGCCGCGACGTAGATCTTCGCCGTGGCGACGGCGCGATCGACCGTGAACTCCTTGCGGAGCAAGGGCGCCGCTGCAGTGGGCTCGACGGGCAGTCGCACGCCGGCGCCCCATGGGCCCGTGCCGTACACCGCCTGCACGGCGGCCGGAGCCCACGCCGAGTCGTCGAAGTCCGGCTCCTCGAACCCGGCGGGGATGACCTTCGAGGCCTTCCACGCGGCATCCGTCGTGAAGATCTGCTCGGACCCGTCGGCGTACGCGACGCGGATCACGGCGAGGAGCCCGGCGGGCGAGCCCGGACCGTTCGTCGTGCGCACCGCGACGACGTTGTCGCCGCCGTCGAGGTCGACGCGGAATCGCTTCGAGCTCTGCCACTCATTCGTCGCGCCCTCGGTCTGGCCGATGAGCGCGCCGTTGACCCACAGCTTGAAGGAGTCGTCGGCGGTCAGGATGATCTCGGCCTTCACGGCCTCCGTGCCGCTCGGCGTCTCGAGCGTGGTGCGGAATGCCCGATCCTCGGCCGGCGCCACGGGTGCGCCCGCCTCGGGGGTCCAGATCCAGTTCGCGTCGTCGAAGGTCAGCACGTCGCCGCCTGCGTCGAGCGCGGGAATCGTGACCCGCCCGCCGTAGACACCGCCGCGGTACAGGAAGTTCGCCTGGGCGTTCTCCCACGCGGAGTCGTCGAACGCGGCGAGGTTCCAGCCGGCCGGGGCGTCGGCCGCGCTGGAGATGAGCGAGCTGAAGCCGCTGTTCGTCACGACCTGCTCGCTCGTGCCATCGGTGTAGCCGATGCGGAGGGCGCCGAGCACCCCGCCGTTCTGGCTCGAGCCGGGCGTGGTGAGCGCGAAGGCGAGCACGTTCTCGCCGGCACCGGTCGAGAGGTTCACGACACGAGCCGTCTGCCAGTCGTTGTTGCCGCCCGTGTTGGCGGTGACCTTCACGCCGTTCCAGTACGCGTCGACCTGCTGGTCGCCGGTCATGGCGAGCTGCGCCCAGGCGACCTCCTTCGTCTCGGAGACGGTGACCTTCGTGCGGAAGAGCGTCGACGGGATCGGGTTGTCGGCGGAGGGAGTGCCGATCGGCGGGATGATCCAGGATGCCGTGTCGAAGGTGCTCCGAGTGTCAGCCGTCGGCTGCACCGGCACGGTCACCTGCTCGCCCCATGGGCTGCCGCCGTAGGGCGCACGAGCGGTCGCGGCCACCCAGCCGGAGGTGTCGTACCCCTTGGCCTGCCAGCCGGTCTTCGCCGATTCGCTCGCGAGCCAGCTCGCGTCGGTCACGATCTCCTGCACGCTGCCGTCGGTGAATCGCACGACGAGCTTGCCGACGACCGCGCCGTACGCCTTCGCGGCGTTGTCGAGCCGCACGGCGAGCACGTTCTGGCCGAGGAGCGGGAACGCCTGCACGCGAGTCGCGGTCTTCCACGCGTCGGAGACCGAAGCGCCGGTGGCGATCTGCGTGCCGTTCAGGTGGGCCGAGAACCCCATGTCGCCCGACATGACGAACTCAGCCCGGTCGATGATCTTGTCGCTCGGCAGTTCGAAGGTCTTCCGGAAGTATCCGGGCGGGGTGTTGCCGCCGGGGTACGGCGGATGGATCCAGCTGGCGCCCGCGAGCGAGAGTTCCATGCCCGTCGTGTTCTGGGGTCGGTCGCGGCCGATCCAGGCGCTGTCCGCCCAGTCGTCTTCAGCGAAGAGCCCGGTGCTGAAGGTCGAACCGGCACTCGCCTCCCCCACGTTGGTCTCGACGTCGACCTGCCACCGATAGTCGGTCGCGGCCGCGAGACGCTCGTCGCCGAACTCGACCGCGGTCGACTCGGCCGATGCCACGACCCCGCTGTCCCAGACGGCGCCCTCGTCGATATCGGTGCCCGCCGGTGCGATTCTCAGCCGGTAGGAGGCCTGCTGCACATCGCGCTCATCGCTCTCGACGACCCACGAGAACCGCGGCTTCTCGACGTCGATGCCGAGCGGTTCGGTGCGGTTCTCGACCTCGAGGGTCGACAGGGTCAGCGTGGGTTCCGCGGCGGCGGCAACAGCCGGAGCCGCGGCCGCGGAATCCGTCGGAGCGAGCATCGCACTGAGACCGCTCACCGCGAGCCCGATGCCGAGCACTGCAGCGATGGCCGCGGTGCCGCGCCGGCGAAGACGAGAACGCAAAGGAGACGTACGAGACACGAGCGGTTGTCCAATCATGTTGTGGAGAGAATCTGACGGTCGGGCGCGTCTCATCGGAGGTCGCCCCGAACCGTGACGCCTCGTCGGCGGCGTGCGATGAGCAGCACGAGCCCGCCCAGCACCGCGAACCCACCGAGCACCAGCATCGGTGCGACGTCGACCCCGGTCGCCGCCATGTCGGACGTGCCGCCGGTACCGCCACCGGTGCCGCCGGTCGCGCCGCCCGGCGGCAGGCCGTCTGACGTCACAGAGAAGGCGAACCGCACTGCACTGCCCGACTCGGAGCCGAGCAGCACGATCGCATGGGCGCCGATCGCCGCCGTCGTCGGCACCGTCACGGTCGCCGCGAACGTGCCGGCTTCGTCGACGAGCACCGAGTCGAGCAGCACCGGGTCGGAGTGCAGCTCGATGCGCACCGTCTCACCCGGAGCGAATCCCGCGCCCGTGACGTCGACCGTGTCGCCCGGCTTCACCGCATCGGCCGAGATGCTCCCTCCGACGAGCAGCACCGCGAGTTCCTCACTCCGGTGCCCGGCGGCATCCGTCACCCGCACGCGCAGCTCTTGCGAGTGCGTGCCGATCGTGACGGGGCCGGCGTAGCCGGTCCAGTCGTCGCCGCCATCGGTCGCGTACTCGATGAAGGCGATTCCGGATGCCGCGTCGCTGCCGCCGAGCGTGAGCAAACGCTCTGCCGAGAGCTGCACGGGAGATACCGTCGGCGCCGCCCCGTCGGCCCGCACCGTCACGTTGCCCTGCACGCTCGGATTGCCGGCCAGGTCGCTCACGCGGTACTCGAACAGCGTCACGCCGTCGTCGACCGGAACCGGCGCGGTGTACGCCCGCCAGGCGCCGCCGCTCAGGCGGTACTCGACCGAAGCGAGACCGCTGTCGGCGTCGGAGGCGAGCAGCGAGACCCGTGCGTTCTCCACGAGCCATCCGCCCGCACCTGGAGTGCCGGAGACCTTCGCCTCGACCGCGGGAACCGCCGTGTCGACGCGAAGGCTCTCGCTCGCGACCGCCGAGAGGTTGCCTGCGACATCCCTCGCCCGGTACTCGAGCGCGTACTCGCCGTGCGGCAGGTCGATCGGGCTCGTCGCGGTCTGCCACGCTGCGCCGTCGATGCGGTACTCGATCGCGGCGACGCCACTCGTGGCATCCGTCGCCGACAGCGTCGCCGTCGAACCCAGCGGGAGCCAGCCATCGGCTGTCGCCGCCGGCGTCACCGCGATCGCGGCGACCGGAGCGACCTGGTCGATTCGCACCGGCACGGATGCCTCCGCGCTCGTGTTGCCCGCGGCATCCGTCGCCCGGAAGCTCAGCTCGTGCACGCCGTCGTCGCTGATCGCGACCGGCTCGGTGTACGGCGCGAGCTCCGCGCCGTCGAGCGAGTACTCGATCTGGACGGCACCCGAGCGGTTGTCTTGAGCGCGGAGTTCGACCGTGGCCGCACCGCGCGCCCAGCCTTCGGCACCGGCGACCGCCGAGCCGACCGAAGCCGAGACGACGGGAGCCTGGACGTCGGGTGCAACGGGCAAGATCCAGACATCGGCGACCGAGGGGTCGTAGAGCTCTTGACCCGTCTGGGTCTTCTGCATGCGCACGGTCACCGACGTCGCGTCGGTGAGCGCCGGGTCGTCGACGAGCACCTGGTAGTCCATGGTGCCGACCGAGTTCTCGGTGCGCACGATCGTGCGGTTGTTCACGACGGTGCCGTCGACCGTGATGATGTAGTCCTTCGTCTGCGCCTTGTCGTAGGTCTCGCGTGCCCTGATCAGGAACGGCTGCCCCTGCTCGATGGCGACATCGAACTCGAAGTACGAACCGGGCGCCGTGACGCCGGAGTAGCGGCGGGTCAGGCCCGCCTCGTTCGGCGCGGTGCCCGAGGTCGACGACGCCGCGATGCCGTGCTGCGCCTCCGAGAAGGAGTGACCGAGGTCGACGTGGTCGATCACGCTGACGGGCAGCACGTGCACATCGGCGATCGAGGGGTCTCCCATGGTGTCGTCGGCGCCGCGCTGGAAGCGCAGGCGAACCGTTCCCGAGGCGCTGAGGTCGACATCGTCGACCGTGAAGGAGTAGCCGACGACGCCGGCGCCGCTCGTGTGCTCGCGCGAGTGCACCGGCACGCCGTTCGCCGAGATCGAGTACTGCTTGGTCGACGTCGAGCCGTAGGTCTCGACGACGTCGACGACGAACGGCTCGCCCGGCTCGACCGCGACGTCGAACTCGAACCACGAGCCGGGCACCCCGCCGTGCGAGTAGCGCCGACTGAGCCCCGCTTCGGTGCTCGTGCCGGAACTCGGGTGGGCGGTCAGGTTGTGGGCGGTCTCGGATGCCGCGGCGCCGAGGTCGACGTGGTCGTACTGCGGCGCGTCGAACGTCGGCACGAGCGTCGCCGAACCCGTCGCCATCGCGACATCGCCGCGCACCGCGGTCAGTGGCAGATCGACGCGGTAGGCGCTCACGGTGAGCGGCACGGCGACGTCGAGCGCGAAGTCGACCGTCTCGCCCGCCGGCACGAGGTGCTGCGCCGAACGCGGGGCACCGTTCCAGCCCGCCGGAACGGATGCCTCGACGGCGGTGAAGACCGCAGAGGTGCCCGAGTTGGTCACCGGCACCGTGATCGTGGCGAGGCCGTCGGCGGAGACCGGGGCCGGGGTGACCACGGCGGTACCGATGGTCAGCGGCGAGCTGAGCGCGAAGCGGGCGGTCGCGACGCTGAGCAGTTCGTCGTCGCCGCGCAAGAAGGTGGCGGTGGCGCGCAGCGATGCCGTCTCAGTCGGCTCGGCGTCGTCGGGCACGGTCACGTCGAACGCGAGCGTGCCGGTCGCCCCGGGGGCGATCTCGCCCTCGAGCTCGGCGGACTCCGGGGTCAGGGTCCATCCCTCAGTGGAGACGACCGCCGCCGCGACGTCGTGCAGCGGCACGGTCGACGAGTTGTGCACATCGAGCTCGACGGCCACCGTGCTGCCGGGCGTGGCGAGCTCGGAGATCACGCGCAGCTCGGTGCTCACACCGGCGATCGAGGCGACCGCATCGCTCAGCGCGGCACGGAGTGCGTCGATGCGCGAGCGCAGCGCCTGCTCGGTGGCACCGCTGTGCTCCTGCGCGTCGATCGTCGACTCGAGTTCGCCGACACCGCCCATCAACGCGGCGAGGCTCGCGACGGCGTCGTCGAGGTCGCCGTCGCCCAACTGCTCGATGGCTTCGAGCGCGAGTGCCGCGAGCTCGTCGACGGAGTCGAGGATCTCGGCGGCCTGCTCGCTCTTCAGCTCGCCCGTCGCCACCAGCTCGGTGGCCTTCGCGCTCGTCGCCTCCAGCTCGTCGAGGATCGCGCCCAGTTCGAGCACCTCACCGTCGACCGCGAAGGAGTAGGTGCCGGAGCCGACCTCGAGCGAGGTGCTGCCCGCCTCGGAGTCCCCGAGGCGCACGCCAGGGGCATCCGCCACAGGAACGCCGCCCTCGGTGACGGCCCACGTGGTGCCGGCCGGCACCACGACGGTCGCGGTGGTGTTCTCGGGAATCGTGACGTCGAGCGTGAAGTCCCTGCCGTCCTGCTTCCAGTCGGTGGCGATCGTGCCGTAGACCGACTCGTAGGAACCGGTGGCGTACGTCAGGCCGCCGCCGGGCTTCGGCGCGATGACGGAGTGCTTGTAGCCGGGGCTGCCGTTGGAGATGGCGCCGATGTTGCGGTACATCCAGTCGCCGATGGCGCCGTAGGCGTAGTGGTTGAACGAGTTCATGCTCACGTCGCCGAAGCTGCCGTCGGGGTTGATCGAGTCCCAGCGCTCCCACATGGTGGTCGCCCCCATGGCGACCTCGTAGCCCCACGAGGGGAAGGTGTCGTTCAGCAGCAGCCGGTAGGCCTCTTCGAGGTGGCCGCTCTCGCTGAGCGCGGGAACCAGCCATGGAGTGCCGAGGAACCCCGTGGCGAGGTGGAAGTCGCGGCGCTCGAGGGTTTCGAGGAACTGCGCGGCGACGGCCTCGCGCTGCTCCTCCGGAACCAGCTTCATGCCGAGCGCGATGGCGTAGCCGGCCTGGCTGTCGCCCGAGATCGTGCCGTCTGCTGCGATGAAGCGGTCGGCGAAGACCTCTGCCCCGCGGGTGGCGAGCTCGGCGTAGTGCTCGGCGTCGTCGCCTTCGCCGATGGCGTCGGCCATCTCGCTCATGAGCTGCGCGACGTAGGCGTAGTAGGCCGTGCCGAGCACGTCACCGGGCGTCGGGTCGTCGAGGTTCAGCCAGTCGGCGTAGCTCGAACCGCGCACCATCGTCGGGTAAGTCGCGTCGAGGTAGTCCATGTACTTCGTCATCGAGGCGTAGCCCTCGCGGATCTGCTTCGTGCTGCCGTAGCTCTGCCACAGCACCCACGGAACCGTGATGCCGGCATCCGACCAGCCCGTGCCGCCGCCGCAGCAGGCGAGACTCCCCGTGTAGGGGGCGACGCCGTGGTAGTCACCGTTGGCGGCCTGGCCGTCTTGCAGGTCGACCAGCCACTTCGAGAGGAAGTTCAGCGAGTCCATGTTGAACGATGCTGTGGGCGCGAAGACGTTGATGTCGCCGCTCCAGCCCATGCGCTCGTCGCGAGCGGGCGTGTCGGTGGGAATCGAGAGGAAGTTGCCGCGCTGGCCCCACGTGATGTTGCTCTGCAACTGGTTGAGCATGGCGTTCGAGGTCGAGAGCTCGCCGATGAAGCCGAGGTCGGAACCCCAGACGATCCCGGTCACGTCGGCGATCTCGGGTGCCGCGCTCACGCCGGTGATCTCGATGTAGCGGAAGCCGTGGAAGGTGAACTTCGGCTCGTACTCGATCGTGCCGTCCGCAGCGAAGGTGTAGTAGTCGGTGGCCTTCGCGCTGCGCAGGTTGGCGACGTACGCGGTGCCGTCGGGGTTCAGCTCTTCGGCGTAGCGGATGCGCACGGTGCTGCCGGCGGTGCCCGTGAGCTTCATGTTCGCGACACCCACCATGTTCTGGCCGACGTCGTAGATGTACGCACCAGGGGTGGGTTCGGTGCGCTCGAGGGCGGGACGCGTGCCGGTGACCCGCACGGGCTCCTCAGTCTGGGGCTCCAGTTTCTCCGTCTCGGACGGGGCGACCCAGGGGGCGCTCCACTCGCTGTCGTCGAAGCCGCTGGCATTCCAGCCGGCGCGCTCATTGGCCGCGTTGTATGTCTCACCATCGATGAGGTCGGCGGCCGCGTACGGCCCGGTTGCCGTCTTCCAGGTGTCATCGCTGGCGACGATCTTGTGGGTGCCGTCGCTGTAGTCGACGCGCAACTGCGCGATCAGCGAGTTGCGGTCACCGTAGTTGTGGTTGCCGACGTGGGCGAGTCGGCCCGAGTACCAGCCCGGTGCGAGCATCGCACCGATCGTGTTCTCGCCCGCTGCGATCTGCTCGGTGACGTCGTAGGTCTGGAACGCGATACGCGAGTGGTAGTCGGTCCACCCCGGGGCAAGCTCGAGATCGCCGACCTTGGCACCGTTGAGGCTGAGCTCGTAGATGCCGCGGGCCGTGGCGTAGACGCGGGCGCGCTCGACGGTCTTGCCGGGGTCGACCGTGAACTCATTGCGGAGCAGCGGCTGATCGGTGTTCTGGGCGACCAGGAAGTCGTTGTTGCCGCTCACCTCGAGGCCGTCGTCGACCACGGTGCCGCCCGCGAAGGGGTTTCCGTCGGTGAAGTCGGTGTCGAGCAGCGTCTTCGTGGGCGTCGTCACCGAGAGCGAATGGATCACGGCGGATTCGAGCGCGGTGGTGCTGGCGCTCGTGCGGAAGCCGACGTAGCCCTTCGCGAAGCTCGAATCCGAGCGGGTGTCGACGAGCTGGTCGTTGACGCGCGTCTCGATCGTCGAGCCGGTGACGGTGATGGCAACGGTGGCACGCTGCTTCAGCACGTCGGCCGCGAGCCCGTGGTCGGTGAGCCTGACTTCGGGCGTGGTGCTGTAGCCGCCGTTCGTCTTCTCGTGCGGTCGCAGGCGCGGAACGCCGGGGGTTTCGTCGTTCAGCTGCCACATGTAGGCGTTGCCGTTCGAGCCGCCGGTCACGCCGGTGCCGCGGAAGTACACGCCGAAGGCGGTTCCCGGCTTGAGCGTGAAGTCGGCCGTGACCGTGTAGTCGGTCCATTCCGCCAGCTGGTCGGCGGGGTCCGGCCCGCCGATCCAGTCGCCGGCCCACTCGCTGTTGTCGAGGATGCCGGTCTCGAACCAGCTCGGGGAGCTCCACTCCGACTCGTCGCCGGCGCCATCCCACACCCTGACCTGCCAGTAGTAGCGGGTCTGCGATTCGAGGGCTGGTCCGCCGTAGCGCACCTCGACCGACTGGTCGGACTCCACCTTGCCCGAGTCCCACACCGTGGATCCGTCGAGCCCGTCGACGCTCGTGGCGGCCCGCACCTGGTACGCGCTCTGCACGACTCCGCGAGCGTTGTCATCCGCATCCAGCTGCCAGCTGAGACCCGGGGCCTCACCCCCGATGCCGAGCGGGGTCGCACGGTTGTCGGTCTTGAGCGTGCCGACCGCGATGCCGTCGGCTGCGGTCACCGCCGTGGCGGTCACCCCGTCGGTGAGCACGAGCGCGAGCGCGAGGGCCGTGGCCGCCGCGACCGCGCCGAGGCGAGCCAAGGCGGATCGGCCGGATTGCCCGACCGCGAGTGTGGTGTGGGTGTGCACGAGGTGGGTTCCAATCGCCATTGAAGAGGAGGGGGCTGGGTGGGGCCGCCGGCGCGCGAGGTGCCGGCGGCCGTTGGTCACGCCGTCGGCGTCATGGTCTCGGCGCCGTTCGAGCGCCGCCGTCGGCGCCAGACGACGAGGGCGCCGCCTGCCGCCGCGAGCAGCAGGCCGAGGGTCAGCACGGGCGTCACGACCGCACCGGTCGTGGCGATGCCGCCGGGCAGGATCACCGTGTCGGGGTCGACCGTGATCGCGAACGAGATCGTCGACTCGGGGTTCTCGCCGGTGAGCACGAGGTGGTGCTCGCCGGTCGCGGTGTCGCTCGGGATCGTCACGGCAGTGCTGAAGGCACCGGAGTCGTCGGCGACCGCCTCGCCGAGGCGCACGGGCTCCGAACGCAGCTCGATCGTGACGGTCTCGCCCGGCGCGAAGCCCTCGCCGCTCACCGTGATGGTGTCGCCCGGCTTGGCGCCCGCCACTGAGAGCGAACCACCCACGAGCGTTCGCTCCCCTGTCGCGCCGACATTGCCGGCGACGTCGGAGGCTCGGAACTCGAGCGAGTGCGCGCGGTTGTCGAGCTCGACCGTGCCGGTGTAGAGCGCCCACTCGCTCGTGCCGTCGATGCGGAACTCGATGCGGTCGACGCCCGAACCCTCGTCGCTTCCGGCGAGGCTGAGCACGCGGCCCTGCAGGCTCGCAGTCACCTCCGGTCGCACGCTGTCGACCTCGATCCTTTCGATCAGCGTCTCGCCGACGTTGCCGACCGCGTCGCTCGCCCGGTACCGCAGCTCGGTGGTGCCCTCGGGAATGCCGATCGCCGCGGTGTACGCGGTCCAGGCTCCGGTGCCGATCGCGTACTCGATCGCGCCCAGGCCGCTTTCGGCGTCGGATGCCGCGAGCTCGACGGTCGGCGAGACGAGATGCCACCCGCTCGCGGCGGGTTCCGAGCTGCGCTCGGCGGTCACGCTCGGCGCGACGCCGTCGACCGCGAACGCGGCTGAAGACACCGCGCTGGCGGTGCCGGCGATGTCGCGAGCACGGTACTCGACGACCGTCTCGCCGAGCGGGAGCTCGACGGCGTTCGTGTACGCAGTCCATGCGCCGGCGCCGAGACGGTACTCGATCGCGGCGACACCGCTGCCCGCATCCGTCGCCGAGATGGTGAGCGAGGTGCCGGAGGCGAACCAGCCGCCGATCGAGTCGGCGCTCACGCTGTGCGAGACGCCGGGAGCAGTCACGTCGATGCTCACCGCGGCCTGCTTCGGCTCGCTCACGTTGCCCGCGGCATCCGTCGCCCGATACTCGATGACCGTGGCGCCCTCTTCACCGATCGTGAAGGGGGCTGCGTAGCTCGTCCATTCGCCGCCGTCGATGCGGTACTCGCTCGTCACCGCGCCTGCCCGTTCGTCGGTCGCAGTCAGCGAGACGTCGACCGCGCCGGTGAACCATCCGGCCTGACCGCGAGCGCCCTGAGCCAGCGCCTCGAGCGCGACGCTCGGAGCGAGCCGATCGGCGGCGACCGGCAGCACCCAGAGGTCGGCGAGGGAGGCGTCGTAGTTGCGCCCCAACTCGTTGTTCTGGAAGCGGATGCGAACCGTGCCGGTCTCGGTGAGGGCTAGGTCATCGACGACGAACTGGTAGGCGACCGTGCCGAGACCGCCGGTGTGTTCGTGGAGCCGCTGGTGCACGAGCTGCCCATTGACGAAGACGTCGTACTCCTTCGTCTGCGCGCGGTCGTACGTGTCGATCGTGCGCACCAGGAACGGCTCGCCGGGCGTGACCGCGAGATCGAACTCGAAGAAGCCCTCGGGGTCTTCTCGGTTCGCGTAGCGGCGGGTGAGACCCGCCTCGGTGTTGGTGCCCGAGCGCGCGGAGGCACTCAGCGCGTGCGCGGTCTCGGAGGCTGCGTCGCCGAGGTCGACGTGGTCGAGCGCTCCGACCACCGCGGGGAGTTCGACGGCGACGGTGCCGCTCGCGCTGCCGTAGACGACTTCGCCGCTGACGACCGAGACGGTCACGGCGTTCGCACCGGCGGTGGCGGTAAGCGGCACGACCGCGTCGACGCCGAGCACCGCGGTGCTGCCTGCGGCGATCACCGTCTGCTCACCGAGCACTGGGGTCGCGCCGGCGATTCCGCCGCTCGCCGAGGCCGTGACGTCGCGCACCGAGTCGTTGACGACCTCGACGCTCAGCCGAACGACGCCCTCGGGGGCCGCCGTCGCGGGCGTCGCCGTCAGGTTCTGCACGACGAGTGGCGAGTCGACCGTCAGGGGCACCGACACGGGAATGCTCGCCGCCGTGCCCTCGAAGGAGTAGTCGAGCACGGCACTCACGGTGACGGAACCGCTCTTCTGCCGTTCGGGAACGAGGGCCGTGTAGCTGCCCGCGAGCGATGCCCCGGCACCGAGCGCGCCGAGTTCGACGGCAGCGGGCTCGAACACCCAGGCGTCCTGCGCGCGCGGGGTCAACGTCACGGCTTCAACACCGAACTCGCCCGTGCTCGTGACTCGTGCGGGGATCGCCACCGTCTCGCCCGGGAAGGCGCTCTCGAGCGGCGTCTCGAGCTCGGCCGCAATTCCCAGCAGGCCGGCCGAGAGCGAACCGAGCTCCGAGCGGATGTCGGCGAGGGCACCCTGCAGAGCACCGCGCTCCGGTTCATTCGTCGCATCGGCGGTCTCGTCGGCCGCCGTCAGCTCGCCCAGCGCCGCGTGAACCGCGGAGGCGCTCTGCGCGATCTCCCCCGCCGTGTAGTGCTCGAGACCGCGCTCGGCGTGGCCGCTGAGCGCTTCGCGAGCCGCGGTGAGGTCATCGGCAGCGTCGCCGCCGATGGCGCCCTCCACGTCGTCGACGACGCCCTGCAGCGTCTCGATCGCGTCGATCAGGTCGCCGAATCGGCCGCGGTCCGCGTCGACCGTGAACTCGTAGTGGCCCGAGCCGACCTCGATGGTGGCCGTGCCGGCCTCGACGCTCAGCGAGTGCACGCCGTCGGCGTCAGCCGCTGCCACGCCCGACTCCAGCACGGCGAGCGCGTTGCCCGCGGGGAGCTGGACCGCGGCCGTGGTGTTCGCGGGCACCTCGACCGTGAGCGCGAGTCCGTCGTCGGTGAGCTTCCAGTCGGAGGAGATGTGGCCGTACACCGAGTCGTAGCCGACCTTCGCGTACGCCAGCCCGCCGCCGGGAGTGGGCGCGATCAGCGTCTTCTTGTAGCCGGGTTCGAGCTGCTGGATGCCGCCGATCGTTCGGTACATCCAGTTGCCGACGGCGCCGGGGGCGAAGTGGTTGAAGGAATTCATGGCCAGGTCGCCGAAGCTGCCGTCTTCGCGGATCGAGTCCCAGCGCTCCCACATGGTGGTGGCGCCGCGGTCGATCTGGAATCCCCACGAGGGGTAGCTCCGGTTGAGCAGCAGTTGGTACGCGACATCCGATTGACCGGCAGCACTGAGCGCCGGCAGCAGGTTGAACGTGCCGAGGAACCCGGTCGCGAGGTGGCCGCCGCGGGCCGCGACGGCGGCGGCCAGGTGTTCGCCGGCCTCGTCGATCAGGTCGTCGGGCACGAGGCCGAACGCGATGCTGGACGTGTACGCCGTCTGGCTGTTGCCTGCGATGCTGCCGTCGTCGGCGATGAACTTCTCCTGGTAGGCGGCGGCGATGCGTTCGAAGAGCGCGGTGTAGCGCGCGGCATCCGCCTGCCGGTCGATGGCCTCGGCCATCTGCGCCATCAGGTTGACGCTCTGGGCGTAGAACGCCGTGCCGAGCAGGTCGGCCGGCGTCGGGTCGCCGAGGTTCAGCCAGTCGCCCCAGGTTCCGTAGCCGGGCCGGATGCCGGTGGGTGCGATGCCCTCGAGGTAGTCGATGTAGTCGGCCATGGAGTCGTAGTTGGCCTCGATCACGGCCGTGTCGCCGTAGCTCTGCCACAGGGTCCACGGCACCGTGATGCCGGCGTCCGCCCACCCTGTGGAGCCGCCGCCGCACGAGGAGTGCACGGCCGGGTCCTTGCAGAACTGCGGGGCGACCTCTGGGTATGCGCCGTTCGGCAGCTGCGCATCGCGCATGTCGCTCATCCACTTGGTGAGGAAGGTCTGCGAGTCCATGTTGAAGGTCGCGGTGCTGGCGAAGACGTTGATGTCACCCGTCCAGCCGAGTCGCTCGTCGCGAGCGGGCGTGTCGGTCGGGATCGACAGCCAGTTGCCGCGCTGCCCCCAGACGATGTTCGACTGCAGCTGGTTCACCATGCTGTCGGATGTCTCGAAGGTGCTGCTGAACTCCGCATCGGTGTTCATCACGAGGCCCGTGACCGCAGCGGTCGTCGGCGGCGTGGTGACGCCGCTCAACTCGACGTACCGGAAGCCGTGGAACGTGAAGCGCGGCTCGTAGGTGATCGTGCCGTCCTCGGCGAAGGTGTAGGTGTCAGTGGCCTTGGCCGACCGCAGGTTCTCAGGGGCGATCGTGCCGTCGGCGTGCACGACCTCCGCATGCCGAAGCGTCACCGTCTGTCCGGCGATGCCGCTGAGCTGCAGGCGCACCTTGCCGACCATGTTCTGGCCGAGGTCGAAGACGTATCGCCCGGCGGTCGGCTCGGTCACGCTCAGCGGCACGACCTCCTGCGTGACCCGCACCGGCGGGTCGACCTGGGGAACCAGCGTCTCGGTGCCGCCGTCGGCGACGACGACGTCGCTCCATCCGCTCGGGGTGAACGATGCTGTGTTCCAGCCCGCCTGCTCCAGTCGGGCGTCGTAGCTCTCGCCCATGAGCAGGTCGCTCGAGATGATCGGGCTCGGCGCGCTCTTCCAGCTGTCGTCGGTGACGAAGGTCTGTCGGGTGCCGTCTTCGTAGTCGACCGACAGCTGCGCGGTGACGCTCGGCAGGGAGCCGTACTGGCCCGGGCCGAACCAGCCGAGGCTGCCGGCGTACCAGCCGGGTCCGGCCATCACGCCGATCGCGTTCCCGCCCTGCTGGATCTGCTCGGTGACGTCGTACGTCTGGTATTGGGTGCGGAGGTTGTAGTCGGTGAAGCCCGGCGCGAGTTCGTGGTCGCTGACGCGCTCGCCGTTCAGGCTGAACTCGTAGACGCCCTGAGCGGATGCCGAGAGTCGGGCGCTCGCCACCGGCTTGTCGACGGCGAACTCGTCGCGCATCATCGGCGACGACGCGGCGCTGCGGAGGACGGCGTTCGTGCCGCCGGCGACGACGAGTCCCGACCCGGCGACGCTCGTGCCCGCCGTGAACGGGTTCACCACGGCGCCGAGATCGGCGTCGAGCAGGCTGTCGCCGCCCGAGGTGGCGGAGACACTGTGGAGCGTGACCTGCTCAGCGCCGCTCGTGCGGATGCCGAAGGTGCCCGTCGCGAAACTCGAGTCGCTGCGCTGGTCGACCTGCACGTCGTTGACGAAGGTGGTGATCTGCGAGCCGGATGCCTCGATGCGCAGCGTTCCCCGCTGCTTGAGCACGTCTGCGCCGAGCTCGGCCGGCAGCGGCACCTCCTGGAGCACGGCGTACGAGCCGTTCGTGTTCTTGTGCGGGCGGAGCTTGGGCGTGCCGGCCGTCTCGTCGTTCAACTGCCACATGTAGGTGTTGGCAAGACTCGCATCGCCGCGGAAATAGACGCCGAAGGCCGAGCCGGGCTTCAACGTGAAATCGAGCTCGACCTCGAAGTCGCCCCACGGCGCCGGCGCGGCGACGCCGATCCACTCCGCCTCCCAGTCGTCGGGCGAGGCGAGTGCGGTCTCGAACCAGGCTGCCTCGCTCCAGTCGGTGGATGCCCCGTCGGCAGTGCTGACGCGCACCTGCCAGTAGTACCTGGTGGAGGGCTCGAGTTCGGCGCCCTCGTAGACGACGCCGATCGAGCGGTCGGAGCCCACGACGCCGGAGTTCCAGACGTCGTGCGAACCGAGGCCGTCGACCGTGGCGGCGACGCGGATCTCGTACCCGGCCTGCATGACGTCGCGCGCGGTCGAGGCGAGCTGCCAGCTGAAGCTCGGCTCGAAGGAGGTGATGCCGAGCGGATTCACCGCACGGTCGGTCTTCAGGGCCGTGACCTCGGTTGTCGCGGCCGCCTGCGCGGGGCTCACCGTGCCATCGACGGCGACGAAGCCGATCACGAGGGCGAACGCCAGTGCGCCGGAGGCGATCATCCGGGTGGAGGTGCGAACGGACCCGCGCATGTGTTTCCTATCTTCGGTGACGCTGGAAGCCTGGTGATTCGGGGTGGTGATCGCGCGCGCGATCCGGTTGCTCATCGTTCGTCCGGGCTCGGGCTCGGGCTCGCGCTCGCGCTCGCGCTCGCGGCGCGGCGTCGCCGCCAGAGCAGGGCTCCTGCCCCGAGCAGCAGCAGCACGCCGGCCCCGAGCACGAGAGGAAGGGCGTTGAATCCCGTGGAGGCGATGACGTCGACCGGAATCGTGACGGACCCGTCCGCGCCGTCGCCGTTGCCGTTGCCGTTGCCGTTGCCGCCATCGCCCGCATCGCCGACGACCACGAACACCAGCTCATGCGCGCCCGCGGCGACCGCCAGCGGAATGCTCGCGTCGAGCGCCACGACGCCGGCGGCACTCGCCGTGACCGTGCCGAGCACCGTGACCTCGGAGTGCAGTTCCACCCGAACCTCGGCGCCGGCAGCGAACCCGGTGGCCTCGATCGCGAGCGACTCCCCCGGCGTCACGGTGAGCGTGGGGGCCTCAGCCGTCGGCTCGAGCGTGATGGTCTCGCTCACGTTGCCCGCGACGTCGTTCGCGCGAGTGAACACCGGGTTCGGCAGCTCGCCCTGTGCGATCAGCGCCTCGACGCCGGCCACCCAGCTCGTACCGTCGGCGGAATACTCCACGTTCGCAATGCCGGCCGTGGCATCCGACGCCGCGGAGACGAGCTCGCCCGCCTCGGAGAGCCAGCCCCAGACGACCGGCGCGACCCCGTCGATCGCGAACCCGCTCGACCCGACGGCGCTCTCGTTGCCCGCGGCATCCGTCGCCCGATACTCGATCGTGTGCTCGCCCTGCTCCGTCACGGTCACCGGCTCGTCGTATCGCGACCAGTCGGCGGCCGAGTCGAGCCGGTAGTCGATCTCGAGACCTTCGGCCACGTCGTCGGCGGCATTCAGTTCGACCGTCACCGGCCCGGGCGACCACTCGCCCGCCACAGCCGAGCCGGATCGCGTCACAGTGGCGGAGACACTCGGCGCCAGCACGTCGGCACCGACCGGAAGGGTCCAGGCGTCGGCGATCGACGGGTCGTAGTTGGTCGTGGAATCTGCGTGCTGCATGGTGATCGTCGCCGTGCCCGTGCTGCTGAACGCCGCTGGGTCGTCGACGAGGATCTGGTAGTTGTCCGTGCCGTAGTCGTTCGTCGCCCGCTGGAAGAGGCGGGCCTGCACCTCGACCCCGTCGACCTGCACCGAGTACTCCTTCAACCGAGCACCGTCGTACGTCTCGACCGCGCGAATGATGAACGGGGCGTCCTTCGGCACCGCCATCGTGAAGCTGAAGTACGAGCTCGCGGCGTTGCCGGAGTAGCGCCGGGTCGCGCCCGCCTCGACGCTCGTGCCCGACGTCGGCGAGGCCGTGAGCCCGTGTGCCGCCTCGGAGGCACCGTCGCCGAGGTCGATGTGGTCGAGCACCGTCTCGTCAGCGCCCGGTACGGGAACGATCGCCTCGATCGAGGCGGTACCCGTCGCGAGCACGGTATCGCCGTGCGCGAACTCGACCGCCAGCGCCAGCGCCTGCTCGTCGAGCGTGGTCGGCACGAAGAGCTCGATGGCGACCATCGCCGTCTCGCCCGGTGCGATGACGATCTCGGAGGAGGCGACCGCGGCCCACCCGGCCGGCGGGGTCACGGATGCCACGCCTGACACCGGCCGCGAGCCGGTGTTCTCCAGCGCGAGGGTCACGACGGTCTTCGAGTTCGGCAGAACGGATGCCGGTTCGGCCGTCACCGCGGTCAGCACCACGCCGGACTCGACCGTGACGACGGTCTGGCCCTCACCACGGAGTGTCAGGCCCTGGTAGTCGTAGCCGACGACGACCGGCAGGGCGACGTCGCCGGGCAGTTGCGAGACCGGCACCGTCGTCGTGAAGGTCGCGGTGGCGGACTCGCCCGCCGGCAGGCTCGGCACGAGCGGTGAGCTCGCCGGGTCGACCACCCACGACCCACCGAGGTCGAGCTTCGCGCTCAGCTCGGTGAGTTCCTCGGTTCCGGTGTTGGTCAGCAGGGCCGTCACGGTGAGGGGCTGCCCCGGAAGAACGGTGGTCGGCGTTCCGGCGTCGACGGCGACCGCGATGCCCGAGAGCTCGGCGGCGAGCGCGTCGAGTTGCGCCTCGATCGCGCCCAACGCCTCGGCGAGCGCGTCGCGCGCATCCGCCTCGATGTCACGGTCGTCGACCCAGTCGCCGAGCTCGCGAATCTCTGTGAGCGCCTCGAGCACGTCGGCGACGGCGCCGGCTCGATCGGACTCGAGCACGCCGATTCCGTGACCCATAGCGTCGACGATGCGCTGGAGGGCACGTTCGACATGGGCTGCGTCACCCCCGCCGAGGCCCTCGAGAGCGTCGAGTTCGTTCTGGAGGTCGGTCGACGCCTCGATCACGGCGCCGAACTGCTCGGCGAGCGCGCTCACGCTGAACGCGTACGAGCCGGAACCCACCAGCACACTCACGATGTCGCCCTCGGACGAGAGCACTTCGACACCCGCGGCATCCGCCAGCGATGCCGCACCCTCGGTGACGGCCCAGGCGTTCGATGCCGGGATCTGCACGGTGGCGGTGGCGTTCGTCGGCACCGTGACCGAGAGCGAGAGGTCGCCGCCGGTGAGCGTCCAATCGGTGGTGACGAGGCCGTACGCGGTCTCGAGACTCGCGGACGCGCTCGTCAGTCCGCCACCGGGGTGGGGGCTGATGACGGTCGACTTGTAGCCGGTGTCGCCCACGGCGATGCCGCCGATGTTCTGGTACATCCAGTCGCCGACGGCGCCGAAGGCGTAGTGGTTGAAGGAGTTCATGCTCGCCGCGCCGAAGTTGCCGTTGGCGTCGATCGAGTCCCACCGCTCCCACATGGTGGTGGCGCCCGACTCGACCTCGTAGCCCCACGAGGGCAGCGTCTTGTTCATGAGCAGTCGGTAGGCGACATCCCAGTTGCCGCTCTTGCTGAGCGCGGGCAGGAGCCACGGGGTTCCGACGAAGCCGGTCGAGAGGTGGTAATCGCGGCTCGCGACCTTGGCGACGAGCTTGTCTCCGGCGGCTTCGACGAGTTCGGCCGGCACGAGGTCCATGCCGATCGCGAGCGCGTAGGCGGTCTGGCTGTTGCCCTCGACCCCGCCGTCGGCGGCGACGAACTCGTCTTGGAAGAGCTGCGTGATCTCGCCGCCCATCTCGGCGTACCGGGTGGCGTCGGCATCCTTGCCGATCACGTCGGCCATCTCGCTCATGGCGCGTGCCATGTAGGCGTAGTAGGCGGTGCCGAGCACCTCGGGCGGCGTGTCGTCGCCGAGGTGGAGCCAGTCGCCGTAGGGGCCGTGGTTGCGGAGGCGGTTCGGGAAGTTGGTCTCGAGGTAGCCGAAGTACTTCTCCATCGACGCGTAGTGGTCGCGGATCAGCCCGGTGTCGCCGTAGCGCTCCCACATCATCCAGGGGATGAGGACGCCGCCGTCGGACCACGCCGTTCCGCCGTCGCAGCAGCCCTGGCCGGGACCGCGAGGTGCGGATTCGGGGAACTCGCCGTCGGCCAGCTGCGTGTCGCGCATGTCCTGCAGCCACTTCTTGACGAACTCCTTGGTGTTCTGGTTGAAGGCGGCGGTGGGTGCGAAGGCGAGCAGGTCGCCCGAGTAGCCGAGTCGCTCGTCGCGGGCCGGGGTATCGGTCGGTACCGAGATGAAGTTGCTGCGCTGGCCCCAGACGATGTTCGACTGCAGCTGGTTGAGCATCGGGTCGGAGGTCTCGAAGGTTCCGGTCGCCTTCAGATCGGAGCCGAACACGTCGGCCGAGATGTCGCCGACGGCCGGCGCCTGGGCGAGCCCGCTGATCTCGATGTAGCGGAATCCGTGCTGCGTGAAGCGCGGGCGGACGAGGGCCGTGCCGTCTTCGGCGAAGGTGTAGTGATCGGTCGCCTTCGCGCTGCGCAGGTTGTCGACGTAGAGGCTGCCGTCCTTGTTCAGCACCTCCGCGTAGCGGATCGTGGCGGTCTCACCGGCCGTGCCGGTCAGCGTCATGCGACCGACACCCGAGAGGTTCTGGCCGAGGTCGTAGATGTGCACGCCGGCGGGCATCTCGCTCTGCGCGATCGCCGGAACGTTCTCGGTCGTGCGCACGGGCTCGTCGCTCTGGCTCACGAGCTTGTCGGTGGCCGATTCGGCGACCGCGACGGGCGACCACGCGGCGTCGTCGAAGCCCGGCTCGTTCCAGCCGTCGATCTCGAGTCGGGCGTCGTAGTCTTCACCCATCTGCAGGTCGGCGCTGCGGATGGGGCCGGGGTGGGTCGTCCAGTCGGAGTCGGTCGAGACGAGCTGCGTCGATCCGTCGGTGTACTCGATCGCGAGTTGGGCGATGACCGAGGTCTGCGAGCCGTACTTGTGGTTGCCGAACCAGGCGATGTACCCGGCGTACCATCCGTCGCTCACCATGGCGCCGAAGGCGTTCTCGCCCGACTTCACGAGCTCGGTGACGTCGTAGCTCTGGTACTGGATGCGCTGGGTGAAATCGGTCCAGCCGGGTGCGAGCTCGTGATCGCCGACCTTCTCACCGTTCAGCGACAGCTCGTAGATGCCCCGAGCAGAGGCGAAGAGGCGAGCGGATGCCACGTGCTTGGCGTCGTCGGTCTCGAACCCGGTACGCAGGAGCGGCAGCGAGGTCGAGGGCGTGTAGAGCGCGTTGACGAACCCGGAGACCTTGAGACCGCCGTTCGGTCCGGCGATGATCGTGCCGGCGTTGAACGGGTTCTGCCCGCCGGCGAAGTCGGAGGCGTAGAGCGTGGCGGTGGGCGAGGTCACCGTCATCGAGTGGATCAGCACCTCTTCGTTGTTGACGTCGGTGCGCAGGCCCGCGAAGCCGCCGGAATGCGACGAGTCCGTGCGCGAATCGACGACGACGTCGTTGAGCGTCGTCGTGATGCGGTCGCCGTCGAGCTCGATGCTGAGGGTGCCGCGGCGGGAGAGCACGTCGATCGGCAGCCCCTTGGCGGTGAGGTCGATCTCTTCGAGCACCCGCCAGTTGTTGTTCACGCGAACGTGGGGGCGCAGCATCGGGTGCTCGGAGTCGGAGTCGTTGAGCTGCCACATGTACGTGTTCGTGAAGTCGGCGGAGGAACGGAGGTAGAGCCCGAACGTCTTGTCGGCCGTCGGGGTGAAGTCGATGTCGACCGTGTAGTCGGTCCAGTCGGCGACCTGCGCAGCAGGGTCCGGGGCGCCGATCCAGTCGGCCTTCCACTCGGCGGCTTCGAAGATCCCGGTCTCGAAGGCTGCGGCATCCGACCAGTCCGATTCGTTGCCGCGGTCGTCCCACACCTTGACCTGCCAGCTGTATCGCGTCTGCGACTCGAGCGCCGGGCCCTCGTAGTCGATGTCGAGCTGCTGGTCGGAGTCGACCTTGCCGGAATCCCACAACGCGTCGGAGTCGAGTGCCGCCTCGTTCGTCGCGACCCGGATCCGGTAGGCGCTCTGCAACACACCGCGCCCGGTCGACGTGCTCGTGAACGCGAAGATCGGCGCATCCGCCGTGACGCCGAGCGGGTCGATGCGACCGTTCGTGGTGAGTCCGGTCGCGGCGATGTCGCCGTCCGCCGCGTCGGCGGGTCCCGCGACGGCAGGGCTCGTCACGGTGATCGGCGCGAGCAGTACCACCGAGAGCGCGAGTGCGGCGAGGGCGGTGGCTGCGGTGCGCGCACGGCGCGAGCGCTCGCCGCGGAAGAGCGCCTTGGTGAGGATCGACATCGAGGTGGTGTCTCCGGTCTCGTCATTGAGAGGGCCGCGCAGCGACCACCGGCAGTTCGCCGGCGCGTCGTCGCGCACCGTGTTTGAAACGATTCAAACAGTGTCGGTTCGACGAATCTATCACACAGCCGCGTCGGAGGCTCGTCCGATCCGGAGCCGGGCGCCGAGCGCGACTTCGACATGACCCCTGGTCACGGACGGCAGCACGGTGCGGCGCGACTTGACACCACCGGCGCGTTCGACGTACATTTCTAGGATTCCCGTGAAACGATTCAACCCGATTCGCTTCCCATCCGCACAGTGGCTCGCCGCAGTTGAGGTCCAAATCAATGACGATTCCCCCCGATAACCCCGGCCGCGCACCGGCGTTGGAACTCCGCGACGTCGAGAAGTCATTCGGGTCCGTCGTGGCGCTCCGCTCGGCCACGATCGAGGTGTACGCGGGCTCCATCCACGCCCTCGTCGGCGAGAACGGCGCGGGCAAGTCGACGCTCGTGAAGATCGTCGCCGGCCTCTACCGCCGCGACGCAGGTGTCTTCCGCTTCGGCGGCGACGACGTCGACTTCACCTCGACCGCCGAGTCGAAAGCCGCGGGCATCGCGGTCATCTACCAGGAGCCCACGCTCTTCCCCGACCTCTCGGTCACCGAGAACGTTTTCATGGGCCGCCAGCCGACCGGCCGCTTCGGCCGTATCGACCGCAAGGCGATGCGGAGCGAGGTCGACGGACTGTTCCAGCGTCTCGGCGTGCGCATCGACCCCGACCGCCCGGCCGAGGGCCTTTCGATCGCCGACCAGCAGGTCATCGAGATCGCCAAGGCCATCTCGCTCGACGCGAAGCTGCTCATCATGGATGAGCCGACCGCCGCCCTCTCGGGCGTCGAGGTCGACCGCCTCTTCCAGATCGCCCGGAGCCTGCGCGACGAGGGCCGCGCCCTCATCTTCATCTCGCACCGCTTCGACGAGGTCTTCGACCTCTGCGACACCGTCACCGTGATGCGCGACGGCTCGTACATCTCCACGAACCGCATCGCCGACACGAGCGTCGATGAGATCGTGAAGCAGATGGTCGGGCGCGAGGTCACCGACCTCTTCCCGAAGCAGCCCGCGACGATCGGCGCTCCGCTGCTCGAGGTCGACGGCCTCACGAGCGCCGGCGTCTTCCACGACATCAGCTTCACCGTTCGCGCGGGTGAGATCGTCGCCCTCGCCGGCCTCGTCGGCGCGGGTCGCAGCGAGGTGGCCCGCGCGGTCTTCGGCGTCGACCCCTACCAGGCCGGCACCGTGCGTCTCAGCGGCAAGCCGGTGCCCGCGAAGAACCCGACCGCGGCGATGCGCCAGGGCCTCGCCCTCGTGCCGGAAGATCGCCGCAAGCAGGGCCTCGTGCTCGACTCGAGCGTCTCCCACAACACGACCCTCGCGATCCGCGAGCAGCTCGCCAAGTTCGGTCTCATCACCTCGAGCATCGAGAACCGGGCGGCGCGGGTGTGGGCCAGCCGGCTCGAGGTGAAGGCCAACGCGCTCAGCACCGTCGCCGGCACCCTCTCGGGCGGCAACCAGCAGAAGGTCGTGCTCGGCAAGTGGCTCGCCACCGAGCCGACGGTGCTCATCATCGACGAGCCGACCCGCGGCATCGACGTCGGCACGAAGTCCGAAGTGCACCGCTTGCTCTCCGAGCTCGCCGGCCAGGGCATGGGCATCCTCATGATCTCCTCCGAACTGCCCGAGGTGCTCGGCATGGCAGATCGGGTGCTCGTGATGCGCGAAGGGCGCATCACCGCCGAGATCGACCGCGCCGACGCGACATCCGAGAACGTCATGTTCGCCGCGACCCACGCCGAGGAGCAGCACTCGTGAGCACCGCGACCACCACCCCGACCTCCAATGTGACGAAGCGCCTCGGCGCCATCGGCAAGGCCCGTGAACTCGGCATCCTGCTCGCCCTCGTCATCGTCGTGATCGCGGCGACCGCAGCGAACCCGAACTTCCTGTTCAGCGCAGACGGATGGCGCGACCTGCTGCTGACGCCGTCGATTCTGGTGCTCGTGGCCATCGGGCAGGCGATCGTGCTGATCACCCGCAACGTCGACCTCTCGGTCGGCTCGGTGCTCGGCCTGACCGCCTATATGACCGGGCGACTGTTCATCGACATCCCCGGCATCCCGATCATCGTGGTGTTCGTCATCGCGATCGTGTTCGGCGGTCTCCTCGGCCTGATCAACGGAGCACTCGTCGCCTTCGCGAAGGTGCCGGCGATGGTCATCACCCTCGGCACGCTCTACGCCTACCGCGGCATCAACGTGCTCTGGACCGGCAGCGACCGGGTGAACGCCTCCGACCTGCCGAAGGACTTCCTCGCGCTCGGCACGGGGCAGATCCTCACCATCCCGATCCTCACGATCATCGCGTTCGTGGTGCTCGTGATCGCCGCCTGGTACATGAAGAACACCCGCGGCGGCCGCGAGTTCTACGCGATCGGCTCCGACCCCGCTGCGGCGGAGCTCTACGGCCTGCGCATCACGCGGCGCCTGCTGACCGCGTTCGTGCTCTCGGGCGCGCTGGCCGGACTCGGCGGGGTGCTCTACGCCGCCCGCTACGGCACGATCAACTCGCAGGCCGGTTCGGGCTGGGAGCTCGACGCGGTCGGTGCCGCCGTCATCGGCGGCGTCGCGATCGTGGGCGGTGTCGGCTCGGTCTGGGGCGCGGCGATCGGTGCGGTGCTGCTGCTCACGATCAACCGGGCCCTGCCGATCCTCGGCATCCCCGACTTCTGGCAGCGCGCCGTCGTCGGCGTGCTCATCATCGGTGCGATCGTGCTCGACCGCGTGCTCGCCGTACGCCAGAAACGCAAGCTCCTCGAAGCAAGGGACGAAAGCTGATGACGAGCCTCATCCACTCGACCGGCACGGCGACTCGCCAGTACCGGGACTACGACCGGCCGCTCTGGAAGCGGGTGCTGCTGACCCGCGAGATGGCGATCATCGCCCTGCTCGTCATCGTCGTCGTCGTCGCATCGCTGACCGTGCGCGGGTTCGCCCAGCCGATCACCACGACCTACCTCATCCTCGATGTGGCGCCGATCCTGCTCATCGCCCTGCCGATGACCCTCATCATGATCACGGGCGAGATCGACCTCTCGGTCGCGAGTGTCGTCGGACTCTCGAGCGTCGTGACCGGCGTGCTCACCCAGGGCGGGGTGCCCTTCGAGGTGGCGGCCCTCGTCGCCCTCCTCGTCGGCGGCATCGGCGGCGCCTTCAACGGCTTCCTCGTCACCGTCGTCGGCCTGCCCTCGCTGGCCGTCACGATCGGTACGCTCGCACTCTTCCGCGGGCTCGCCGTCGGCCTCCTCGGCACGACCGCGGTCACCGACTTCCCCGAGTTCTGGACCGACCTCGCCAAGGCGAAGCTCGGCGCCACGGGCATCCCGCTCATCATCATCCCGTTCCTCGTGCTGCTCGTCGTGTTCGCGGTTCTCCTGCATTTCACGCCGTTCGGGCGCGGCATCTTCGCGATCGGCCTCTCGAAGGAGGCCGCGGCCTTCTCGGGCGTGAACGTGGCTCGCACGAAGTTCATCCTCTTCGTGTTCGCCGGCCTGGTCTCGGCGTTCGCGGGCATCTACTACACGCTGCGGTTCGGCAGCGCCCGCGGCGACAACGCGACCGGCTTGGAACTGCAGGTCATCGCCGCGGTCGTGCTCGGCGGAGTGAGCGTCTTCGGTGGTCGCGGCGCACTCCACGGCGTCGTCGCCGGCGTGCTGCTCATCGGCGTGCTCGCGAGTGCACTGCGACTCGCGAACGTCACCTCCGACGTCATCAACATCATCACCGGGGCGCTGCTCGTGATCTCGGTGGTGTCTTCGAGCTTCCTGGCCTGGCTGCAGGGGCGACGACAGTCGCAGCGGCAGGCGTCGGGGGGAACACCGCGCGTCGAGGTCTCCACAGCAGGGTAACCGGACCGCACCACCGTCGATGCGAACAGCACATCGGCGCCATCCAATGAAGGGACGAACAACGATGTTGTTTCAGAAGAAGACCCGCATCGCGGCGCTCGCCGCACTCGCGGTGAGCATCGCGCTCGTGGCGACCGGCTGTGCTGCCGGCGACTCGGGCTCCGGCGGCGAAGGCGAGGGCGACGGCGGCAACCTGGCGATCACGTTCCTGCCGAAGAACCTCGGCAACCCGTACTTCGACACCTCGAACGCCGGTGGCGAAGAGGCGATCGACGAGTTCGGCGGCACGTTCGCCGAGGTCGGGCCCGCCGAGGCGACGCCCGACGGCCAGGTCAGCTACATCAACACGCTCACCCAGCAGGGCGTCGGCGCGATCGTCGTCTCGGCGAACGACCCGAAGGCGATCTGCGACGCGCTCAACGAGGCGCGTGACGCAGGGGTCAAGGTCGTCACGTTCGACTCCGACACCAACGCCGACTGCCGCGACCTGTTCGTGAACCAGGCCGACTCCGAGGGCATCGCCAAGGTGCAGGTCGACCTCATCGCCGAGCAGATCGGCGATGCGGGCGAGATCGCCGTGCTGTCGGCATCGGCGAACGCCACGAACCAGAACGCCTGGATCGAGCTCATGAAGGAAGAGCTCGCAGCGAGCCACCCCGACATCGAGGTCGTCGAGGTCGTCTACGGCGACGACGATGACCAGACCTCGTTCGACAAGACGGCTGCACTGCTGCAGACCCACCCGAACCTGAAGGGCATCGTCTCGCCGACGACCGTCGGCATTGCCGCGGCCGCGCGCTACCTGCAGACCTCGGAGTACAAGGGCAAGGTCGCACTGACCGGCCTCGGCACCCCGAACCAGATGCGCGAGTACGTCGAAGACGGCACCGTCACGGCGTTCGCCCTGTGGAACCCGGCCGACCTCGGCTACCTCTCGGCGTTCGCAGCGAAGGCGCTCATCGAGGGCGACATCACCGGAGCCGAAGGCGACACCTTCGACGCCGGCAAGCTCGGCGAGTACACGGTCGGCGCTGACGGCGTGGTGCTGCTCGGCGACCCGTACGTGTTCGACGCGGATAACATCGGCGACTTCGACTTCTAGTCGATTGTTGCGGGGCGGGGCCCGGCCGATTCCATTCGGCCGGGCCTCACCCTTCCGCCCGCGCGGGCGCACACGTAGACTCGACGTGGAAAGCGCATTCCCGACTCCAGCCCAGTTGCGGCCTCGGGGTGCAGACCGTAATATTGAAACGATTCAGAATGAGAGATGGGAACTCGAGCATGAGTGCGACGCACGCCGATGAGCGAGTCTGCTTCCAATTGCAGGTCGACCCCGCGCGCCTCGATGAATACCGCGCCCGCCACGCGACCGTCTGGCCCGAGATGCTGCGTGCGATCGCGGCATCCGGTCGTCGCAACTACTCACTCTTCCTCCGCCCCGACGGCCTCCTCATCGGGTACTACGAGACCGACGACGACGTGGCATCGCAAGCGTCCCTCGAACTCGACCCGCGCACCGCGGCATGGGAGGCCGACATGGCCGAGTTCTTCATCTCCCTCGACGGACGCCCCGACCAGGCCGCCCCCCGACTCCCCGAGGTGTTCCACCTCGAAGACCAACTCACCGCACTCGGCGACGAGCGGTGAACGACCAATGACGACCAGACCGGCGCACCGCCATCGGGCCCCGCGCACCAGACCGACCAACAGACACACCGGAAAGAGCCACTCGTGAGCATCCTCTCAACCGACATCCTCGGCCAGCTCGGCCGGCAGGCCATCGAGCTGCCCTCGTGGGCGTTCGGAAACTCGGGCACCCGCTTCAAGGTGTTCGCGACGCCCGGCACACCCCGCGACCCATTCGAGAAGATCGCGGATGCCGCGCAGGTGCACAAGTTCACCGCGCTCGCCCCGACAGTGGCGCTGCACATCCCGTGGGACAAGGTCGACGACTACGGCGTGCTGCGCACATACGCCGAAGACCACGGGGTCAGCCTCGGCACCGTCAACTCGAACACCTTCCAAGACGACGACTACAAGTTCGGCGCCCTCACCCACGAAGATGCCGCCGTGCGCCGCAAGGCGATCGACCACCACCTCGAGTGCATCGACATCATGCACGCGACGGGCTCGCGCGACCTGAAGATCTGGCTCGCCGAGGGTTCGAACTACCCGGGCCAGGCCGACCTGCGCGGCCGTCAAGACCGCCTGCACGACTCGCTCGGCGAGATCTACGCCCGACTCGGCGATGAGCAGCGCCTCGTGCTCGAGTACAAGTTCTTCGAGCCGGCGTTCTACCACACCGACGTTCCCGACTGGGGCACGAGCTACGTGCAGGTCGCCGCTCTCGGCGACAAGGCGATGGTCTGCCTCGACACCGGCCACCACGCGCCGGGCACCAACATCGAGTTCATCGTCATGCAGCTGCTGCGCCTCGGCAAGCTCGGCTCGTTCGACTTCAACTCGCGCTTCTACGCCGACGACGACCTCATCGTCGGCGCGGCCGACCCGTACCAACTGTTCCGCATCCTCTTCGAGGTCATCCGCGGCGGCGGCTTCAACGACCCCGACGTGGCATTCATGCTCGACCAGTGCCACAACATCGAAGACAAGGTGCCCGGCCAGATCCGCTCCGTGCTGAACGTGCAGGAGATGACCGCCCGCGCCCTGCTCGTCGACACCGAGGCACTCCGCGCGGCGCAACTGTCGGGCGACGTGCTCGAGGCCAACCGCATCTTCATGGACGCCTTCTACACCGACGTGCGGCCCGCCCTCGCCGAGTGGCGCGAGTCGCGCGGCCTGCCCGCCGACCCCATGGCCGCCTTCGCGGCATCCGGCTACCTGCAGCAGATCGCGACCGACCGCGTCGGCGGCGTGCAGGCCGGCTGGGGCGCCTGAGGGACTCCAGCGAGACGAGGGGTGAGCGGATGTCACGAGTGAACACGCCGTACGCGGCGGCCGACGGTCTCGTACGGGTGTATCCGGCGGGCACGGATGCCGCAACGGGCGCACGGGCCCCAGGCGCATTGACGCCGGGGCTCGTCTGGGCGCACGGCGGCGGCTTCGCAGGGGGCGACCTCGACATGCCCGAGGCGCACTGGGTCGCGGGCGCGATCGCCGACCGCGGCATCACGGTCGTCTCGGTCGACTACCGCCACGCGGGCGGCGGCTTCCGCTACCCCGTGCCGTCCGACGACATCCTGACCGCCTGGCGGTGGACACTCGACCACGTCGACGAGCTCGGCATCGACCCCGCTCGCCTCGCGATCGGCGGCGCGAGCGCCGGCGGCAACCTCGTGACGGGCGCCGTACTGCGCCTACGCGGGCAAGACCGCGGGCCGAGTAGCGAGCGAAGCGAGCGTATCGAGACCCCCGCACGGGGCGCCGAGACGGATGCCTCTTCGCCGCTGCCGACTCGCCCGCCCGCAGGCATCTTCCTCGCCTACCCGACCCTCCTCGCGTGGCAGCCGGCACCGGACGCCACACTGCGGGCGTTGATCGACGCGAACCCCGCGGCCGCTCACAGCTCCACCTACGTGCACGACATGTACGTGAACTACTTCGGCGGGCCGCTCGACGACGCCCCGCTCGACGTGGCGCCCGGTCGCGCCGCGGCATCCGACCTCGCCGGCTTCCCGCCGGTGCTCATGATCAACAGCGAGATCGACAACCTTCGCGTCTCGGGCGAGGTCTTCGCCGAGACGCTCGTCGAAGCCCGCGTGCCGCTCGAGCTCTTCGCCGAGCCCGGCGCCCTGCACGGTCACCTGAACCGACCCGACGAGCCTGCGGCATCCGCTTCGATCGAGCGCATCGCGGGCTGGTTCGCCCGCGGCTTCATTCCCGACGCCGGCTGAGCGCCGGTTGGCCGCTGCCGCCGCCACCTCAACCACTGCCGCCACCCCTCAGACGCGCGGCGCCCTCGACGCGTACGCCGCCCGAATCGCGGGCAGGTGAGCGGATCCGACCGCTCGCTCATGCCCGACCGGCCAGTCGGGTCGCGCGCCGGTGAGCGCCCACGCGGCCTGCACCGCGGCACCTGCCGCGACGTATTCGGCCGGCGCCGGCACCACGACGGGTACGTCGAACACCTGTGCGGCCACCTCGACCAGCGCGGGATTCTGCGCGGCGCCGCCGATGAGCAGCACCCGCTCGGCCGTCACTCCGCACGCGCGCACCGCGTCGAGGCCGTCGGCGAGGCCACACAACAGGCCCTCCATCGCGGCGCGGGCGAGGTTCTCACGGGTGGTGGAGGCGAGGGTCAGACCGAACAGCGTCGCGGTCGCGTCGGGCAGGTTCGGCGTGCGCTCCCCTTCGAAGTAGGGCTGAAGCACGAGCCCGTTCGATCCCGGCTGGGCCGTCGCCGCGAGCGCCGCGAGACCGTCGTGGTCGACGCCGAGCAGGCGGCTGACGGCGTCGAGCACGCGCGCGGCGTTGAGGGTCGCAACGAGCGGCAGGTGGTGTCCGCTCGCGTCGGCGAAGCCCGCGACGACGCCCGTTGGATCGTGCGTCGGCGTCGCGGACACCGCGAACACCGTGCCGCTCGTGCCGATCGAGACGATCGCGTCGCCGAGGTGCGCATCGAGGCCGAGTGCGGCGCCGGCATTGTCGCCCGCGCCGACGGCGACGATCGCCCCGGTGGATGTCTCGCCCTGGCGCTCGTCCGGTCCGAGCACGCGTGGCAGCACCGGCACCCGGCCGAAGGCGTGCTGCACGAGACCCAGGTCGTACTCCCCCGTGGTCGCCGACCAATAGGCCGTGCCGCTCGCGTCGGAGCGGTCGGTGGCGAGCTCGTGCAGCGCGGGGCCGAGCCGGCTCTCCGTTGCTGGACCGAAGCCGCGGAGCCGCCACGACAACCAGTCGTGCGGGAGCGCGAGTGCCGCCACCCGCTCCGCATTCCGCGGCTCGGCGTCACGCAGCCACCGCAGCTTCGCGGCGGTGAACGAGGCGACGGGTACGACGCCGACGCGGCGCGCCCACTCCTCTGCGCCGAGTTCGGCGACGAGGTCGGCGGCGGCGGCGGCACTGCGCGTGTCGTTCCAGAGCAGGGCGGGGCGGATGACGCGGCCCCCGGCATCGAGCGCCACGAGCCCGTGCTGCTGTGCAGCGACCGAGAGCGCGGCGACATCCGACATACCGCCGGCGTCGGCGATCGCGGTCTGGAGCGCGTGCCACCAGGCTTCCGGATCGACCTCGGTGCCCGGAGGATGGGGCGCGCGGCCCGTGCGCACGATCGCGCCGGTGGCGAGGTCTCGCACCACCACCTTGCAGCTCTGCGTCGATGAATCGATGCCGGCGACGAGCACGTCGCTCCCTTCCACGCGCGAACGGAGGGAGGAGCCTCGGGGCTCCTCCCTCCGTTCGTCGCTACTTCGTCTGGCCGGTGAGCCCCTCGAAGGCGATATCGCCCGTGAGGAGGTTCGCGTTCGTCATCTCGGTGAGCTGGTCGAGGAAGGCGGGACGCTCGGTCACGACGTGCTCGATCGCCTCGCCCACATTGTCCTCGGTGATCGCGGGCATGAGGTAGACCGGGTTCTTCTCAACCTTCTCGCCCCGCACGACCGCGGCGGCGTAGGCAACGCCGGCCGAGAGCTCGACCGTGCCGTTCTGCAGCGAGGTGCCGATGAAGTCGCCGTTCTTCACCGCCGTGAGTCCGTCGGCGATGCCGTCGATGCCGACGATCGGCACACCGGTGATGCCGGCCTCCTTGAACGCCTGCAGTGCGCCGAGGCCCATGTCGTCGTTCTGCGCGATGACGCCGTCGATCTGGTCGCCGAACGCGGAGATCCAGTTCTTGACCTTGTTCACGGCCTCGTCGCGCTTCCAGTTGGCGGTGTCCTTGGCGAGCACCGTGACCCCGGGGTTCTCGGCGAGCACGTTGTCGATGCCCTGGCCGCGATTGATCTCGCCCGAGCCGCCGAGCGGACCCTGCAGGATGATGACGTTGCCCTTGCCACCGAGCGCCTCCATCATCATCCCGGCCTCCTGCTCACCGGCGGCGACGTCGTCGGGCTGCACGCTGCCAGTGAGGTCCTCGCTGTCGAGCGAGGCGTTGACGTCGAAGAAGGGGATGCCGGCGGCCTTCGCCGAGGCGATCTGCGGCTGCAGCGAGTCGGCCTGCACGGGGATGACGACGATCGCGTCGACACCCGCCGTGACGTACTGGTCGACCTGGGTCGCCTGCGTGTTGACGTCGAGGCTCGCCGAGTTCCAGAGGATCTCGATGTTGTTGTCCTCGGCGTAGCGGTCGATGCCCTCCTTGCCCTCGGTGACGAAGGACGACATGTCGTAGACGCTCACGCCGATCGTGATGCGCTCCTCGCCGCTGTCGTCGGACTGGTTGGCCGTCGGGTCGCCTGCGCCGCAGCCGGAGAGCAGCAGTGCTGCGGCTGCGGTCGTGGCGACCGACGCGATGACGCGCTTGGTGATCGTCATGTGATTCCTCTTTCTCGGTTCTCGGATGGAAAACGGTGGGTCTGCAGTGGTGGAACGGCGGCGGCGTCTCGGATGAGCTCGAGGCGGATCAGCGGGAGCGGCGACGTGTGGCCCACACGTCGACGCCGACGGCGGCGACGATGAGCACGCCCTTGATGACCTTCTGCCAGTACGACGGAACGGTGAGGATGTCGAGCCCGTTGTTGAGCGTCTGGATGAGCAGGAGCCCGAGCGCGGTGCCCCAGATCGAGCCGCGCCCGCCGAGAAGGCTGGCACCGCCGATGACGACGGCCGCGATGGCGTCGAGCTCGTATCCGGTGCCGAGGTTCGGTGCGCCGAGGGTCACGCGGCTCGCGAGCATGACGCCGGAGATTCCGGCGAGCAGCCCCGAGATCGCGTAGACGCTGTACACGATGCGGCCGACGCCGACACCGGCGATGCGGGCCGCGACGGGGTTGCCGCCGATCGCGTACACCCGCATGCCCCAGGCGGTGCGCCGCATGATGACGGCGAGCCCCACGATGCCGACGATCATGAGGATGACGGGGAGCGTCAGCCCGAGGATCTGGGTGTTGGCGATGCGGTCGAAGTCGGCGGGGAGTCCGGTGATCGGTGCGCCGTTGCCCGCGACGTAGGCGACGCCGGAGGCGAGAGTCAGCATGCCGAGCGTCGCGATGAACGGCGGCACCTTCATCACCGACACCACGAAGCCGTTGATCGAGCCGGCGATCAAGCCGACGATCATGCCGGCCACGACGGCGAGCCAGATCTGGTCGGGGAACGCCTTCGCCGTCAGGGCGCCGAACACCGCGGCCGCCGCGATGACGCTGCCGACGGAGAGGTCGATGCCTCCCGTCAGGATCACCAGGGTCTGCCCGAGCGCGATGAGCGCGAACGGTGCGGCGGCGACGAGGATCGTGGTGAGGTTCTCGACCGTGCCGAAGCGGGCGCTTCGATAGAGGAAGAAGGCGATGATGAGCACCAGCACGATGACCATTGCGTAACGGATGGCGACGTCGCCGAACCAGGCCGCGCTGAAACGGCGGACGTCGGTATCGGCCGCACGCTTCGCGGTGGCCGGTGCGGTCTTCAGGTCGGTCATGCGTTGCTGTCCTTCGGCTGTGAGGGAATCGAGTCCGGCGCGCTCTCGGCGAGGCCGCTCGCAAGGCGGAAGATGCGGTCCTGGACGGTGGGCTCGGCGAGCTCGGCGCGGCTCAGTTCGCCGACGATCGAGCCGTCTCGCAGCACGAGCGCCCGGTGCGAGAGGCTGAGGATCTCGGGCATGTCGCTCGAGGCCATGACGACGGCCATGCCCGAGGCTGCGAGTCGCGTGATGATGCGATAGATCTCGCTCCGCGCGCCGACATCGACGCCGCGGGTCGGCTCGTCGAGCAGGAGCACATCGACGTGCTCGGTGAGCCATCGGGCGAGCACGACCTTCTGCTGGTTGCCGCCCGAGAGCGTCTCCATCGTCTGGTCGAGTCCGCGACTGCGGAGCTGCACGGACTCCATGGCCGTCGAGACCGCTTCGACCCGGCTTTTGCCCTTGAGCCACCCGGCGACGCTGAACCCGCCGAGCCGGGGCAGCGTGCCGTTGGCCAGGATGTCCATCGAGAGCACCGCGCCGGCGCCCTTGCGATCTTCAGGCACGAGCGCCATCCCGGCGGTGATCGAGGCTTCGGGCCGGCCGCGCTTGATCGCCTTCCCGGCGACGCGGATGTCACCGGACGTCGACGGACGGATGCCGAAGATCGCCTCGATCAGTTCGGTGCGGCCCGCGCCGACGAGCCCCGCCAACCCGACGATCTCGCCGCGCCGCACCTGAAGGTCGGCAGGCACATGGGCGGGCGCGTAGCTGAGGCCCGTGACGCTGAGCACGGTCTCGGTGCCGGGAGGCCGGCGCTCGGGGAAGAGGTCCTCGAGCTCCCGGCCGATCATCGCCGTGACGATGTCGTCGTCGGTGAGCGCCGAGAGCGGCGAGTCGACGACGAGATTGCCGTCACGGAGGACGACGACCCGGTCGGCCGCATTCCGGATCTCCTCCATCTTGTGCGTCGTGAAGAGGATGGCGACTCCGCGATCGCGGAGCACGCGCATCGAGTCGAGCAGCCGCGCGACCTCGCGCTCGGCGATCGCGCTCGTGGGCTCGTCGAGCAGCAGCACCCGGGCGCCCGTGCTGGTGGCCTTGACGATCTCGACGATCTGGCGGATCCCGACCGGGAGGGAGCCCATGCGCACGCTCGGGTCGACGTCGACGCCGAACTCGGCGAGCAGTTCGGCGGACTCGCGGATCATCCGTCGCCGGTCGAGGAGACCGATGGCGTTCCGGCGTTCGCGCCCGATGAAGATGTTCTCGTAGACGGCCGTCTCGAGAATCGAGGCGAGCTCCTGCGGGACGATCGCGACGCCGTGCTGGTGCGCCGCTTTCGGCGAGCCGGCCGGCAGCTCGGTGCCGCGTACGAGCACTCGCCCCTCGTCGGGCCGGTATTGGCCGGACGCGATCTTCATGAGCGTGGACTTGCCGGCGCCGTTCTCGCCGGCGAGGGCGGTGATGGTGCCGGGTGCGAGCGCGAGGGTGACGCCCTTCAGCACTGGGACGCCGCCGAAGGACTTCCGCAGGTCGACGCACTCGAGCATCGCCGGAAGCTCGTTCGGCGCCGGCCGACTCGTCAGGGTGGCATCCGTCACCGAGCGCCTCCGGTGCTGCCCGGCCGGATGATGCTCTTCAGCGTCGCCGGGTCGGCCGAGGCCTCGAGTGCCTCTCGCACCTCGTCGAGACCGAAGTGGCCGGTGACGAGCGCGTCGAGGTCGACCCGGCCGTCGGCGACGAGCGCGATCGCGATCGGCCAGGTGTTGGCGTAGCGGAAGACACCTGTGACGTGGAGCTCGCGATTCTGGATGACGGACACGGGGAGGGCCACTTCGTCGGCGCCCATGCCGACGAGCACCGCGACGCCGGCGGGCCGGAGCGCGCGGACGCCGCCCTTCACGGCCACCGGCGCACCCGACGCGTCGATGAAGGCGTCGAATCCCTCGCCGAGGCCTTCGACGGCGGGGTCGATGACCCGGGTGGCGCCGTAGCGGAGCGCGACATCGCGACGCGCGCGCATCGGGTCGCTCACGACGATCTCGCTCGCACCGAAGGCCCGGGCGGTCTGGGCGGTCACGATGCCGATCGGCCCGGCGCCCGTGATGAGCACCCGGCTTCCCGGCCCGATGCCGGCCTTCTGTGCCGACCACACGCCGACGGAGAGCGGTTCCATGAGCGCCGCGGCTTCGAAGGAGACCGAATCCGGCACCGGGTGCGCGAAGTCGTCCTGGATGAGCACGTACTCGGCGAATGCGCCGTCGATCGGCGGCGTCGCATAGAACTGGATGTCGGGGCAGAGGTTGTACTGGCCGGCCTTGCAGCGTTCGCAGCGACGGCACGGTCGCTGCGGTTCGATCGACACGCGTTCGCCGATACGGCCGGCTTCGACGCCTGCGCCCGTTGCGACGATGACTCCGGATGCCTCGTGGCCGAGCACGAGGGGCGCCTCGACGACGAAGTCGCCGATGCGTCCTTCATGGAAGTAGTGCACGTCGGATCCGCAGACGCCCACGGCTTCGACGCGGATGAGCACCTCGCCGGCGTCGGGGTTCGGCACGGTGCGGACCTCGAGGGTCAGCTCACGCGCCCTGACCAGCACGCTTGCGCGCATCATCGTCGGCAGGTCCTGGTGCATCATCGGCTCCCCTCCGCGGCACGAACCGCGGCGATCTTGTGAGGTCTCTTCCGGGACGATAGATCACCGCTCACGGATGAGACAAATGCGCGCTCATATGAGCGCGTCGGCGCCGGTATGCTGACGGAGCACGCGCCGTGCAGACGAGAGCGGAGAGACCATGGGACCGGACGAGCTCGTACGGATCGCGCACGTCGCACGTCGCCACTACCTCGACGGATTGAACAAGATCGAGATCGCTGAAGAGCTCGACATCTCGCGCTTCAAGGTCGCCCGCATGCTCGAAGACGCCATGGGACACGGGATCGTGAAGATCACGATCGACGCGCCCGATTCGCTCGACCTCGAGCTCTCCATCGAGCTGCGCACGCGATTCGGCCTCTCGCGCGCACTCGCCGTGATCACCCCCGGCGCCGCACCCGAGCTCGTGCAAGACCGGCTGGGCCGCGCCACCGCCGAGCTCCTGGTCGAGATCGTCGAAGAAGGCGACGTGCTCGGGCTCACGGCAGGACGCACGCTCACGGCGATGGCCGGCCACCTCACCCGCATCGCCACGTGCGAGGTCGTGCAACTCGCGGGCGTCGCCGCGCCCACCCCCGAGAACGGCGTCGAGGTGATCCGCCGCGTCAGCCGCGCATCCGGGGGTCGCTCGCGCGCCATCTTCGCCCCGCTGCTCGTCGATGCCGCGTCGACGGCGTCCGCCCTCCGGCGGGAGCCCGGCATCCTCGAGACCTTCCGCCGCTTCGACTCGGTCACCAAGGCCGTGGTCGCGATCGGCAGCTGGAGCCCGCCCGACTCCCAGCTCTACGAGAGTGCCGAACGCGTCGGCATCCTCGACGAGCTGCTGGCCGCGGGCGTGCAGGCCGAAGTGTGCTCGACGCTCATCGGCGCCGACGGCACCACGATCGACCTCATCGCAGATCGCTCGCTGGCCATCTCCACGCACCAGTTGCGCGCCATACCCGAGGTGATCGCCGTCGCCGGCGGTTCGCTCAAGACCGCGGCCGTGGCCGCGGCGCTGCGCTCGGGGATGATCACGTCTCTCGTCACCGATGCCGCGCTCGCCCGGCGCCTGCTCACCGACGAGTCGGCCGCGTAGACTCGAAGCGACGCGTTTCCACCGAGCGCGCCACGATCGCCCGGAGCTCCGGGAGACCGCCCGTGAACACACCGGCCGCCCGTGCCTGCACGAGCAGGTTGCCGATCGCAGTGGCCTCCACCGGGCCAGCGACCACGGGCAGTCCGCTCGTCCGCGCGATGGTTCGGCACAACAGCTCCGACTGAGATCCACCGCCGACCACGTGGATCACGCGCGGTCTGACCCCGGCGAGGCCGGCGGCCACGGCGACCTGCTCCGCGGCGAACACCGCGAGGCTCTCGATCACGAGCCGCACGGTGTGCGCACGTGACGGCGGCCTCGGCAGGCCCGCGCGCTCCGCGGCATCCGCGATCCGCCCCGGCATCCGGCCCGGTCGCAGCAGCAGCGGGTCGCTCGTGTCGATCGTGCCGGGGATCGGAAGCCGGTCGGCCTCCTCGAACAGCGCAGTGCGCCTCGGTGCCGCCCCATCCTCGCCGAGGCCCCACTCCCGGAAGCACTCGTTGAGCAGCCAGAAGCCGGCGGTGATCCGCAGAAAACGCACGGTGGAGTCGAGGCCCAGCTCGTTCGTGAAGCCGGCGGCGCGTGCCGCCTTGCTGGTCACGGGGCGGTCGAGCTCCAGCCCGGTGAGCATCCAGGTACCGCACGAGACGTAGGCGAACTCTGCATCTCGCGCCGGAACGGCCGCCACCGCCGAGGCGGTGTCGTGCGAGGGCGCCGTCACGATGAGCGTCGATTCGCCGCGCCCACCGTACGCGCGGTCGAGTTCGCCGATGACCATGCCCGCGCCCACGACCTCGGGGAAGATCTGCGGCGGGAGACCGAGCGCTGCGATGCGCTCCACATCCCAGCCCGAGCCGAGCGGCAGCGCGAGCCCGGTGCACGACACATTGGTCGCCTCTGCGACTTCGGCGCCGCCGAGCCAGTTCGCGATGAGATCGGGGATGAACAAGAGCCGGCGCGCGCTCTCGAGCCGGCCGGCCGCACGATCCGCCGCCAGCTGGTAGAGCGTCATGAAGGGCAGCGCGGTGACGCCGGTCTCGGCGAAGGACGCCTCGGGCGGCAGCGCCGAATGCACCGGCTCGACCTGCGCGAGCGTGCGCGGGTCGCGCTGATGGAACGGTGCGTCGATCAGTCCCCCGGCACCGACCAGACCGTAGTCTCCCGACCACGCGTCGACGGCGACACTGTGCAACGGTCGGGTGCCACGCGCCGAGCGCAGGGCCGCGGTGGAGTCGCGGAACAGACGCTCGACGTCCCAGCGCAGGCCGAATTCGTCGCTGAACGAATGACTCCTGAAGCGATGGATCCCATCGATGAGGAGACGGTCGGGCGTGACGCTCGCGGTGGCGACGCGCCCGCTCGATCCACCCAAGTCGATGGCCGCCGCGCGGAAGACGCCGTCACCGGCGCCGACACGATGTGGCATGGGATCAACCCTAGGTCCCCGGCGACGACCACCTACACGATCGTGTAGCCGCCGTCGATGACGATGCTCTGCCCCACGACGTACGCCGACTGCTCGCTCGCGAGGTAGACGAGCAGCGGGCCGAGTTCATGCGGCTCGCCCATGCGAGCCGCGGGGATCCTGCCGACCCATTCCTCGGCCATCCGCGGATTCTCGGCCACGAAGTCGCGGGTCATGTCGCTCGCGAAGTAGCCCGGCGCGAGCGCGTTGACGCGGATGCCGAGCGGCAGCCATTCGATCGCGAGGCTCTTGGTGAGCATCGAGACGGCCGCCTTCGACGTGTTGTAGGCCGCCTGCGTCTGCGGCACGTTGACGGCGAACGCCGACATCGACGACACGTTGACGATGCTCGCCGGACCGGCACCGCCGCCGGCGACGTGCCGTCGGGCGAATGCCTGCGAGGCGGCGAACGTGCCGGTGACGTTGACGGCGAAGAGTCGCTCCCAGTCGGCGATGGGAGTGTCGATCGCGGGGTCGCCGAGGGTGATGCCTGCGCTGTTCACGAGCACGGATGCAGTGCCGAGCGCCTCGCCGACCGTGTCGAATGCGCGACCGAGGGATGCCTCGGAGGTCACGTCGACGCTCACACCGACGGTGCGGCGACCAGTGCCGTCGGCGAGACGTTCGGCAGACACGGCCACATTGTCGAGTCGGTCGAGCAGGGCGATGTCGGCGCCCGCACCGGCGAGCGCCTCGGCCATCGCGTATCCGAGGCCGCGTGCCCCGCCGGTGACGACGGCGATCCGGCCGTCGAGCGGGAGTGTGGAGGTTCCGAGCATGGAGCAGAGCATAGCGACTGCGCTCAGACGTTACGAACGAGCGCTCAATTGAGCGATCCGCGCGAGAGCGAGGTCGAGAAGGATGGCGCCCCGGTCGTGCGAGGTTGTGCGAAGCTGTGCGATCCACCAAGCTTTCTCACATGACCACGACGAGCTCCCTCGACGGTGAACGACGTCGCACGGCACTGGCCGCGCTCCTCGACCGTGACGGCGCCATCCGGCTGGAGGCGGCCGCCGCCGAATTGGACGTGTCGGCGATGACGATTCGCCGCGACCTCGTCGACATGGAGGCGTCGGGCCTGCTGCGGCGCGTCCGAGGCGGGGCGCTCCCCCCACTCGGCCCGCGCTCCTTCAGCGATCGCAGCTCGACTCGGGGCAGGGCGAAGGCGATGATCGCCGAGAAGGCGATCCGTCTCGTGCCGCCCGGCGGCGCGATCGCGCTCGACGCATCGTCGACCGTCGGACGACTCGGCGCCCGCGTCGGCACCCACGACGGCCTCCTCGTTGCGACGAACTCGTGGGACAACTTCGCGGCGGTCCGCCAGGGCGGCGCGGCCAAGCCCGTGCTCGTGGGCGGCGAGCCCGACGAGCTCACCGACAGCTTCGTCGGCGCCATCGCCTGCCGCGCGGCATCCTCGATGCTGTACCGGCGCTTCTTCACCTCGGCGAGCGCCGTCGATGCGGTACACGGCTCTTCCGAAGTCTCGCTCTCAGAGGCGCAGATCAAGCACGAGTTCGCGCGCGCCGCGAGCGAGACCGTGCTGTGCGTCGACTCGACGAAGCTCGGCCAGCAGGATGTCGCGCTGTGCTTCCCGCTCGACGCGATCGGCCTGCTCGTGACCGAACTCGACCCCGATCATGAACTGCTCGAGCCGTACCGAGGGCTCGTCGAGATCCTCTGAGACGGGCGGCCGAGCCGGAGGCCGCGCAAACGCCACTCTTGGCCCGAACGTTGCATGTTGTGATAATTTACAAGAAGTCACAACCGCTTGATCGAGGGAGCTCCAATGTCCGCAGCAGTCGCCAACCCCGCCGCGAGTGAGCTCATCGCCCGTTCGAACCGCCTCGGCGCCGACCCGAAGAACACGAACTACGCGGGCGGCAACACGAGCGCGAAGGGCGTCGCCGTCGACCCCGTCACCGGTGAAGACGTCGAGCTGCTGTGGGTCAAGGGCTCCGGCGGCGACCTGGGCACGCTCACCGAGCGCGGCCTCGCGGTGCTTCGACTCGACCGCGTCCGCGCCCTCCAGAACGTGTACCCCGGCGTCGATCGCGAAGACGAGATGGTCGACGCGTTCGCCTACACGCTGCACGGCAGCGGCGGCGCAGCCCCCTCCATCGACACCCCCATGCACGGCCTGGTCGACGCGGCCCACGTGGACCACCTGCACCCCGACTCGGGCATCGCGATCGCCACATCGGCCGATGGTGAAGAGCTCACCCGCACCATCTTCGGCGACAAGGTGATCTGGGTGCCGTGGCGCCGCCCCGGCTTCCAGCTCGGTCTCGATATCGCCGCCATCCGCCGCGAACACCCCGACGCCATCGGCTGCATCCTCGGCGGCCACGGCATCACGGCGTGGGGCGACACGAGCGACGAGGTCGAACAGCGCTCGCTGTGGATCATCGACACCGCCGCCGACTACATCGCGGAGCACTCGAAGCCCGAGCCGTTCGGCCCGGTGCTGCCCGGCTATGAAGCACTGTCCGAGTCCGAGCGCCGTGCGAAGGCAGCCGCCTTGGCACCCACGATCCGCGGCCTCGTCTCGACCGATGCCCCCCAGATCGGCCACTTCAGCGACGACGAGCGCGTGCTCGACTTCCTCGCCCGCACCGAGCACCCCCGCCTGACCGCGCTCGGCACGAGTTGCCCCGACCACTTCCTGCGCACCAAGGTGAAGCCGATGGTGCTCGACCTGCCCGCCGATGCCTCCGTCGAGGACTCGCTCACGCGCCTCACCGAGCTCCACGAGCAGTACCGCGACGACTACTCCGCGTACTACGAGCGGCATGCGGATGCCTCGAGCCCCGCGATCCGCGGCGCCGACCCGCTCATCGTGCTGGTGCCGGGTGTCGGCATGTTCAGCTATGGCAAAGACAAGCAGACCGCCCGCGTCGCCGGCGAGTTCTACCTCAACGCCGTGAACGTGATGCGCGGCGCCGAAGGGCTGTCGAGCTACGAGCCCATCGAGGAGTCCGAGAAGTTCCGCATCGAGTACTGGGCGCTCGAAGAGGCGAAGCTCCAGCGGATGCCGAAGCCGAAGCCGCTCGCGACCCGCATCGCCCTCGTCACCGGCGCCGCCTCCGGCATCGGCAAGGCGATCGCCACTCGCCTCGCGGCTGAGGGCGCGAGCGTCGTCATCGCCGATCTCGACCTGGCGAAGTCGCAGGCCGCTGCTGCCGAGCTCGGCGGCACCGACGTCGCGGTCGGGATCGCCGCTGACGTCTCCGACGAGCGTGCCGTTCAGGCGGCCGTCGACGCAGCGGTGCTCGCGTTCGGCGGTCTCGACCTCATCGTGAACAACGCGGGACTCTCGCTCTCGAAGTCGTTGCTCGAGACGACGGTCGCCGACTGGGATCTGCAGCACAACGTGATGGCCAAGGGTTCCTTCCTCGTCTCGCGTACGGCTGCGAGGGTGCTCATCGACCAGAAGCTCGGCGGCGACATCGTCTACATCTCCTCGAAGAACTCCGTTTTCGCCGGGCCGAACAACATCGCGTACTCGGCGACGAAGGCCGACCAGGCGCACCAGGTGCGCCTGCTCGCCGCCGAGCTCGGCGAGTACGGCGTGAAGGTCAACGGCATCAACCCCGATGGCGTCGTGCGGGGCTCGGGGATCTTCGCGAGCGGGTGGGGCGCCAACCGCGCCAAGACCTACGGGATCCCCGAGGAAGACCTCGGAGCCTTCTACGCACAGCGCACGATCCTGAAGCGCGAGGTCGTGCCCGAGAACGTCGCGAACGCGGTCTACGCCCTCTGCACGAGCGACTTCTCGCACACGACGGGGCTGCACGTTCCCGTCGACGCGGGCGTCGCCGCGGCGTTCCTGCGATGATCGAGACGCACCCCACCGAAGGCGAGGACTCGTGAGCACAGGCTCGGTTGCGGCGGTCGATCTCGGAGCGACGAGCGGGCGCGTGATCCTCGGCCACGTCGACCAGCGCGCCGGCCGACTCGAACTCGACCACGTCGCGCGGTTCCCGAACGGTCCCGTGCACCTCGCCTCGGGGTTGCACTGGGATCTCGCCGGCCTCTACCGCGACCTCACCGGCGGCCTCGCCGAGGCGTTCCGCCGCGACCCGGCCGTCGCGTCGATCGGCGTCGACTCGTGGGCCGTCGACTACGCGCTGCTGCGCGGCAACCGCATGCTCGGCGAGCCGTTCCACTACCGCGACGAGCGGAACGACCACGGCGTGGAAGCGGTGCACCGCATCGTGCCGTTCGACGAGCTCTATCGCCGCAACGGGCTGCAGTTCCTGCCGTTCAACACGCTCTACCAGCTCGCCGCCGAGCAGCTCGCTGAGCGCGACGGCAGCGACGGTGGCTCCAAGAGCTGGCTCGGCTTCGCCGACTCGCTCCTCCTCGTGCCCGACCTGATCGGGTTCCAACTCACCGGTGCGCGGCTCGCCGAACGCACGAACGCGTCGACGACGGGCCTCGTCGGCATCGAGTCGGGCGAGTGGGACGACGAGCTCATCGAGCGACTCGGGCTCCCGGCATCCGTCTTCGCCCCCCTCATCAGTCCCGGCGAATCGTTCGGCCCGCTGCGCGCGGCCGTCGCCGCCGAGCTCGGCATCGGCTCGCGGCATCCGCTCGAGGTCGTCGCCGTCGGCTCGCACGACACGGCCTCGGCGGTCGTCGCCGTACCGATGCGCGCCGAGTCGGCCGCCTACATCTCGTGCGGCACCTGGGGGCTCGTCGGCGTCGAGCTCGAGCGTCCGGTGCTGACGGATGCCGCGCGCGAGGCGAACTTCACGAATGAGGGCGGCGTCGACGGCCGCGTGCGGTTCCTGCACAACGTCATGGGCCTCTGGCTCCTGTCGGAGTCGGTGCGGTGGTGGGAGCGGGACGGCGAACGGATCGACCTGCCCGAGCTACTGGCGGCCGCGGCATCCGTCACCGAGCCCGTTGCCGTGTTCGACGTCGACGACCCCCGATTCCTGGCACCCGGCGACCTGCCCGGCCGCATCGCCGAGTGGTGCGTCGAGCAGGGTGTCGCCGCACCGGCGTCGCGCGCGGAGTTCGCCCGTTCGATCGTCGAGAGCCTCGCCGAGGCGTTCGCCCTGGCCGTGCGCGACGCCTCGATCCTCTCGGGCGTCGATGTCGAGACGATCCACGTGGTGGGCGGTGGCGCGCTCAACGAGTTGCTCTGCCAACGCACCGCCGACCGCGCGGGCCTCCCGGTGCTCGCAGGCCCCGTCGAGGCGACCGCGATCGGCAACGTGCTCGTGCAGGCACGGGCGCAGGGCTTCGCGACGGGCGACCTCGAGGCGCTGCGGGCGCTCGTCGCGCAGGTCTTCGCGCCGCGACGCTATACACCCTCGATGTAGAACGACAAGGGCCACTCGGTGGGCTGGATCTGGTCGTGGCTCGCGCTGTCGGCTGGACTCGTCGTGATGATGCTCACCCTCGCGCCGAAGCTGTTCGGCCGCGTGCGAGCTCGGTGTCGCGCATGCCTTGCAGCGAGACGCCCACGCCGTAGGTGACGAAGTCGCCGATCGGGTGGACACCGATCGCGATGATTGCGCCGCGTTCACCGTCGCTCAGCTCGAGGCCGTGGAGGAGCACCTGTTTCGCGTCGCCCGGCATCTCGTCGGCGGGGATGATCTCGGCGACTCCCGCGAATGTGATCGAAGCGGCCGGGATCTTCACCCACGGCACGAACGGGATGCGCTTCGGGATCGGCACCGTCACCGAGACACCCGGGTTGGCCGCGATGTGGCGCGCCTTGAACTCGCGCTCGTTCGTCGTGAACCAGAGCACGCCGTCAGCGACGACGTGCATGACACCCGCAGTGCGCGCCTCGCCCTTCGCCGACACCATGCCGACGACCATGAAGTTCACGCTCTCGATCGCCTTCCAGACGTCGGCGTTCGTGATGTCGACCATGTCATTCTCCTCTCGCTTCACATTGTCGAGCTTCGCAGCGCTCGACGGGCTGCGAGCGCTCATGCGCAGGCGTTCGCGCCGCGACGGTACGAACCCGCACCGTGTTACGCCTCGTGGGCCACGAGCTCCAGACCGACGACGATCGCACCCAGCGCCACGAGCGCCAGCAGCGCCAGCAGCTGCGCCCACCACGTCAGCATCGTGCGGTGCACCGCGGCGAGGCCGACGAGGGCCAGCGTGCCGAGGTAGACGATCGTCGAGGTCGTCAACGCCGTCTCGAGGTGGATCCATCCGGGCCAACTGAGCAGCAGCAAGACGATCGGCACGAAGGCCGACGCGAGGGCCCCACCCGCGACGCGGAGCATCCGTCGGAGCTCCTCGCCGTTCGGGAATGCCCCGTGCGCCGCGCTGTGCGCGATGATGTCGGCGACGAGGCCGGCGACGGTGATGCCGAGCACGCCGACGGCGAGGGAGAACGTCGCGGACTGCGGCGTCGGATCGTGACCGCGCAGCACGAGGACGATCGCGAGACCGGTGAACGTCGCGTAGACCCGCTCCTTCAGTTCATCGGCGAGCACCTCGCGCGACTGACGCCGCCGCCATCCTCGGCGACGATCCCGGCTGTTGCGCGATCGTCCGCCCCGCTCGTCTTCGGTTCCCGAGGATTCTTCGTTCACCATGAGGGCAAAGCTAGCAGGCGGACCCGCCTGCGGCACTTCGGCATCGACGTGGTCGGCGCGCGCACGCCGCGAACGGTACGCGCTCCGCTCTGAAAGGATTGATCCATGACCGACGCTCCGCTGCTCGTCTCCATTCCCGGCACCACGTTGCGCGAGGCCCTCGGCGCTCCGCCCGTCGGCACCGAGGTCGTGCTGTGGGATATGTCGGGGCCCGCACCCGCCGACCGCATCGACCTCGTCGTGCCGCCGTACATGGGCGCCGCCGCACGCCTCGGCGCGCTCGACGGCGTCACGACCCGGCTCGTGCAGTCGCAGTCGATCGGCTACGACGACGTACCGGCTGCGTTGCCGCCCGGGCACGTCTTCGCGAACGCCGCGAGCGTGCACGAGACCTCGACCGCCGAGCTGACGCTCGCCCTCGTGCTCGCGTCGCAACGCGGCATCCCCGACTTCGTGCGCGCTGCCGCCGAGGGGCGTTGGGCGCCCGCTCGTCACGCGAGCCTCGCCGATCGCCGGGTGCTGCTCATCGGCTACGGCGGAGTCGGTCGCGCGATCGAGGCACGGCTCGCACCGTTCGAGGTCTCGATCACGCGGGTCGCGAGTCGCGCCCGCTCCGACGAGCAGGGCTTCATCCACGGCATCGACGAACTGTCGAACCTGCTGCCGAACGCCGAGATCGTCATCATCGGCGTGCCCCTCACGGACTCCACGACCGGCCTCGTCGATGCGGCCTTCCTCGCGGCGCTGCCCGACGGCGCGCTCGTCGTGAACATCGCGCGCGGCAAGGTCGCCGACACCACGGCGATCCTCGCAGAGGCCGAGCGCGGCCGACTCCGCTTCGCGCTCGACGTCACCGACCCCGAGCCGCTGCCGGCGGGGCATCCGCTCTTCGCCCTGCCGAACGTGCTCGTCAGCCCGCACGTGGGCGGCGCGTCGACCGCGATGCTGCCGCGCATGGCTCGGCTCCTGCGTGAGCAGATCGAGCGGATGCTTCGCGGTGACGCTCCCCTGAACGTCGTGTATCGCAGCTGACCCTGCCCCCTCCCTGAGCTCGTCGAAGGGAGCACCACCACCCACTCGAGAGGACCCCATGCCCGAATTCGACCACGCCCTCGACTGGGTCCGACGGGGCGTTGCCGACGGGGCACTGCCGACGGCCGTGCTCGGCATCGCCACGAGCGCGGGCGTCGTCGCGCTCGACGCGTTCGGCACCGAGCGGGGGCGCGCGACATCCGTCGACGACCACTACCCGCTCTTCTCGGTGACCAAGCCGCTCGTCGGCCTCGCCGCCCTGGGGCTCATCGAGCAGGGGCGGCTCACACCCGACACTCCCCTCAGCGACGCCGTGCCCGAGTTCGGGGTCGACCGCGACGACGTCGTGCGGCTTCGACACCTCGTCAGCCACAGCTCGGGCATCGTCGAACCCCCGATGGACACACCCGGCCTGCGCTCGTTGCTGCTCGCGCCCGGGCGCGACTTCACAGCCGGCACGGTCACTCGATACTCGACCATCGGTTTCGAAGGGGTCGCCGCCCTGATCGAGCACGCTGGCGACGAGTCGTGGTTCGACGCTGTCAGGGCCGTCGCGGCACGAGCCGGTGCCGACGGCTTCACGCTCGACGTCGACTCGACGCCGCACGAGGTCATCGAGGCATCCGCTCAGGGTCTCGACTACGAGCGCTTCGCAACGCTCGACCATCCCGGAGCCGGACTGTTCGGGCGTGCCGCCGACCTGCTCGCCGTCGGCAGTGCCCTGCTGCGCAATGACGGCTCGCTCCTCGCACCCGTCACCGTCGAGGCGATGCTGCGGCCCCTGACGACGGGAATGACGAAGCTCGAGCCCTACCGGGCCGAGCGCGGTCAAGACTGGGGCTTCACGTGGAACCTCCGCAACAACGCGCCCGGCCTGCTCGCGCGCGACAGCTACGGCCACGGCGGCTGGGCCGGGTGCGAATTCTGGATCACGCCGTCGCGCGACGTGTGCTTCGTGCTGCTCACGAACATCGGCGGCGGCTTCGGCCGGCTCGGCGTGAACGGCGACGAACTGCACAACGCGGTCGTCGCCGCAGCCTGAGCGGCCGCCCCTTCCCCTTCCCCTTCCCCTTCCCCGCGGCGCGGTGCGCATCGAGAGTGCAGTTCCGGTCGGAAAGCGTCGGTCAGAACGACGACAACTGCACTCTCGATGCAGACGAAGCCGGAGCGCTGCGCCACGCGCGCTTCTCGCTGACGCTGCCGACCGGCCGCACTTCGGCGTATCCCTCGATGACCGCCTGCACCCGGGCGACCGCGGCCTCGCTCAGCCCGCCATCACCGGTGACGCCGCGCCATCCGTCGACGATCACGTCGCCGTAGTTGTGCCCGTGCATCGCGGGCACGCTCTCGCCCATGAACATGTCGATGACGAGGTGCAGCGCGGTGACGCCCGGGATCCACCGCAAGAGTCGCTCACGTCGGGTGCGCGCTGCCCGGCCCGCAGCCAGTCGGGTTCGGCCCAGATGAGTTCGGGCCCGAGCCAGGTGACCGGGTCGGTCGCGTGCTGGAGGTAGGACGTCACCCGATCATGGCACGAGGGATGCCGCCGGCGCGGGCCTTCGGTGCGACCGCCCGCGGGCGTTCGGTGCGACCGCCCCTGTACCCAAGCTCCGTGAGTTCGTCGAAGGGAACGGGCTCAGCCGATCGCCGACGCCCCGTCGAGCGCTGCGAGCTCCTCCGCGGTGAGCTCGAGCGACGCCGAGGCGAGCAGCGCCGGCAGCTGCGCGACCGTGCGCGCGCTCGAGATCGGTGCGAGCACGGTGGGCTGCTGCCGCAGCCACGCGAGCGAGACGGATGCCACGTCGACACCGTGCGCCGCGGCGACCGTGTCGAGAGCGGCGAGCACGCGCAGACCGCGCTGGCCGAGGTAGGCGGCGGCGGCTCCGGCACGCGGGCTGGCGCCGGAGGCGGCGACATCCGCTTCACCGCGGTACTTGCCGGCGAGGAAGCCCCTCGCGAGCGAGAAGTACGGCAGCACGGCGAGGCCCTCGCGCTCTGCGCGCTCGCGCAGGCCGTGCTCGAAGCCGCGCTCGACGAGGTTGTACTGCGGTTGCAGCGCCACGGGGCGGTGGAACCCGTTGGCCGCGGTGACCTCGAACCACTCGTCGATGCGCTCGGGCGAGTAGTTCGAGATGCCGATGGCGCGCACTTTACCGGCGTCGACGAGTGACGAGAGCGCGCCGATCGTCTCGTCGAGCGGCACGGACTCGTCGTCGAAGTGCGCGTAGTAGAGGTCGACGCGGTCGGTGCCGAGACGTTGCAGCGAGGCATCCGCTGCCGCAGCGATGTTCGCAGCCGACAGGCCGAAGAACTCGGGGTGGCTGCTCACCTTCGTGGCGATGACGACGTCGTCGCGGTTGCCGCGTGCGGCGATCCAACGGCCGATGATGGTCTCGCTCTCGCCGCCGCTGTTGCCGGGCACCCAGTGCGAATAGCCGTCGGCCGTGTCGATGAAGTCACCGCCTCCGGCGACGAACCCGTCGAGCACGGCGAACGACTCCGCCTCGTCGGCGGTCCAGCCGAAGACGTTGCCGCCGAGAACGAGCGGGAAGACCTCGAGCTCGGAGTGGGCGATACGCCGGCGGGTCGCGGTGGCGGTCGTGGTCACGGTCGCGGTGGCGGTCGGGGTGGCGGTCGGGGTGGCGGTCGCGGTCACGGTCGCAGCCGCGGCCGCGGTGGTCTCGGTCATGCTGCTCCTACGTCTCGGGGAACTGGTGTGATGTCGTCGACCCTGGGTCAGCCGCGCCTTCGGTACTCGGACCCCGGGCCGTAGATGACGATGCCGGCGATCGGAATCAGCAGGAACCAGATCCACGACCACGCGTAGTTTCCGAAGTGGCCGGTGAGGAAGAACAGGCCGAGCGCGAGGAACGGAACGAGCGCCATGACGGTCGCGCCGATCGCACCGCCGAGCGGCTGCCGCCCCCTGCGCCCGTACGTCTCGGACGCGGAGTCCGCCGCCCCCGTGACGGGCGTGGTGAAGGCAGCAGGCGGCGGCGACGCGGGCGGCGTCGTCGGCGTCGCCCTTGCCTCGGCCGGCAGGTCGGCGAAGAGCGGCGCGAGGTCGCCACGCGTCACTGCTGCGCGCGCGGCCGCGGAACGCTCGGCGTACTCCGCCGACGAGAAGCGGCCCTCGGCCTGCGCCGCGCCGAGACGTGCGACGGCGGCATCCCGCTCGGTATTGCTCAGCCGAAGTTCGGGACGATCGGGGTGCGCGTAGTCGGTCATCCCCCAACTCTGGCGTACGCGGCACTGCACTCTCTACCCTGGGGCGCGGGTGTCTGCCGGGGCGCACGAACTCGGGCTCTGCACACACAGGAGGCATAGGGTCGAGGCATGGCCACTTCGGCAGAACCTCGCGTCGCCCTCTACTTCGACTTCGACAACATCGTCATCTCGCGCTACGACCAGCTGCACGGCGACAGCGCGTACCGCAAAGACACCTCTCGCGGCAAGTCGACCGCCGCGGGAACGCAGACGGCCAAGAAGCTCGCCGAGGCGACCGTCGACATCGACGCCGTGCTCGATTTCGCCGCGACGTTCGGCACGATCGCCATCGCCCGCGCCTACGCCGACTGGTCGACGCCGGTCAACGCGAGCTATCGCGGGCAGCTCATCGACCGCGCCGTCGACCTCGTGCAGCTCTTTCCGCTCTCCGCCACGAAGAACGGCGCCGACATCCGGCTCGCCGTCGACGCCGTGGAAGACATGTTCCGCATCGACGACCTCTCGCACATCGTCATCGTCGCGGGCGACTCCGACTACGTGGCGCTCGCGCAGAAGGCGAAGCGCCTCGGTCGCTACGTCGTCGGCATCGGCGTCGCGGGCGGCACGAGCCGAGCGCTCACCGCCGCGTGCGACGAGTACGCCGACTACGACACACTGCTCGCGACCGATGCCGCGGTGCACGACGACGAGGTGACGGATGCCGCGGCGCCGGCCCCGGCCGCTGCCGCAACGGGTCGCGGCTCCCGGGCATCCACTCCCGAGGTCGCGGCGACCGCCACGGCCGAAGCGGCTGGCGAGGCACCGGCCGTCGAGCCCGCCCCAGCCCCTGCGCGACGTCGTCGAGCGTCGACGAAGACGGTCGCGGATGCCGCTGCCGGCGCGCCGGCCGAAGCCACCGACGCGACCGACGCGGCCGAGGCGAAAGACGCGAAAACTCGCGACGCGGGCACCACGAAGCGTCCTTCGGCACGCGCGCTGCAGTTCGTCGCGCCCGTCGAGCCCGTGCCCGTCGATGACGGTTCGCCGGGCAGCCCCCGCAACCCGGGCCGACTGCTCCTGAAGGCACTCGAACTGCTGCGGGCGAAGAACGACGAGGAGTGGCAGTCGTCGACCGCGGTCAAGAATCAGATGATGCGCATGGACCCGACCTTCCAGGAGCGCCGGCTCGGGTTCGCCTCGTTCACGGACTTCCTGAAGTCGCGGGGCGGCGTCGTCGAACTCGACGAGTCCGGCCGCGGCCGCGTGCGCATCCGCCCGCAGAAGGACTGACCCGCGGCATCCGCCCGCGACTCACCGCCCCGCCCCGCCTCTGCCCACCCCCTCTCCTCATTCCCAACTCCCAACTCCCACTCCCCACTCCCACTCCTCACTCCCACTCCCACTCCCACTCCCACTCCCACTCCTCACTCCCACTCCCTCACCCCACTCCCCACTCCCACTCCTCACTCCCACTCCCTCACCCCACTCCCCACTCCCACCCTCGTGCCGCCGATGCGCGACGACCTTTTGCGCGCGCACGGTGCCGCGCTGCGGCCGCTGACGGGCAAAGTGCCGTCACGGGGCACGACTCGTCACCGGGGCACGACTTGTCACGGAACACGACCCGTCACCGGACACGACCCATCACCGGGACACGACCCATCACCGGGACACGACCCATCACCGGGACACGACCCATCACCGGGACACGACCCATCACCGGGACACGACCCATCACCGGACACGACCCATCACCGGGACACGACCCATCACCGGGACACGACCCGTCACCGGGACACGACCCGTCACCGGGACACGACTCGTCACCGGACACGACTCGTCACCGGACACGACCCGTCACCGGACACGACCCGTCACGGGACACGACTCGTCACCGGGGCGAGCCCGCGTCGCGAACGTGCCGCATGAAGCGCGAGCCCGTAGAGTCGTTCGAGCGTGCCCCCGTTCGGGCACCAATGTCCGCTTTCGATGGCGGGCCGATCCGGCAGTGCGAGGAGACTGGAACTCCAATGCGTCAGCACAGGAAACAGCCGTCGAGGCGGCCCATGCGCCTGTGGCTGATCGGCGCGGGCGCCGCGCTCCTCATCGGCGGCGTTTCGGTCTCGGTAGGCGCCCTCAACGACTCCGGGGACGAACGAGCGACGGCATCCGACACCGTGACCGTCGCGCCCGAACGCGCGAGTGAGGCCGACTCCACCCGGCCGACGCCGACGGCGGCACCCCCTGCACCGGCCGCCGTGGCCATCGCCGCGCCCGCGCCTGCCCCGGAACCAGCACCAGCACCCGAACCGGCGCCCGCCCCGGAGACGCCCGCAACGGCCGACCCGCCACCCGCTGCGGCGCCCGCCCCGCCATCGAGCGGGTCGTCGGTGGAAGCCGAGGTGTTGGCGATCGTCAACCGCGAACGCGCGGCAAGGGGCTGCGGGGCGGTCTCCGACGATGCCGGGCTTCGCGCGGTCGCCCGCGCCCACTCCGACGACATGGCGGCCCGAGGATTCTTCGCCCACACGAACCCCGACGGGCAGACCCCCTGGGACCGAGCGGGCGCGGCCGGCATCTCCTACGCCGGCGGCGAGAACATCGCGCGCGGCCAGGCCGACGCGGCATCCGTCATGCAGTCGTGGATGAACAGCCCGGGCCACCGCGCCAACATCCTGAACTGCGCGTTCACGAAGCTCGGCGTCGGCGTGCACGAGGGCCCCGGCGGGCCCTGGTGGACCCAGCTGTTCGGATTCTGAGCCCGATCGGCATCGCGCGGCACGTGGCACGGGCGCCGACTCCGGCGCCACCCCATCGAGTTGCCCCGACTGCGTACGAAGGTGGGCAGCTCGAGGGCCGAGTCACCGCAGCACGTGTGGTCTGACCACACGTGGTAGCCTGTGGTCGGACCACAGACACCACGCGAGCGAGCGAAGGGGACGATCAGCATGGCTGCTGAGACATCCGAATCGCCGCGCGCCTGGCGACTCGTGCTCGAGCACGTCGAGACGAAGTTGCTCGAAGGCGCCCTCCGGCCCGGCGACCGCCTCCCTGGTGAACGCGCGCTCGCGGCCGAGCTCGGCGTCGGCCGTTCGAGCGTGCGCGAGGCCCTGCGGGTGCTCGAGGTGCTCGGGCTGATCCGCACCGCAGCGGGCTCCGGCCCGAGCTCGGGCGCGATCATCATCGCGACGCCCGACGGCGGAATGTCCGCGCTCATGCGACTGCAGGTCGCGGCGAGCGGATTCCCGGTCGCCGACATCGTGCGCACCCGGCTCATCCTCGAGACCTCGATCGCCGGCGACCTCGCCGAGGCCGGGCGGGTCGCGACGACCGGCACCGCTGCAACGGCCGGGCGGGCCGCGACGACCGGCACCCCCGCGCCCGACCTCGCCCCGGCCGAACTCCTGCTCGACGCGATGGATGCCCCCGACCTCGCCCCGACCGAGTTCCTCGCGCTCGACGCCGCCTTCCATCTGGCGCTCGCCGAGGCATCCGGCAACCAGGTGATCACCGCAACGATGGCGGGCCTCCGCAGCGGCATCGAGGGGTACGCCCTCGAGGGGCTCGCCGCGATCGTCGACTGGCACGCGACATCCGCTCGCCTGCGAACCGAGCACCGCGGCATCGTCGAGGCGATCAGGGCAGCGGATGCCGCAGCTGCACGCACCCGCACCCACGACCACATCTCGGGCTACTATGCCGAGACGTTCATGCCGGGCGGCTCGCCCGAACCCGCACCCTCCGCGCCCGAACCCGCACCCTCCGCGCCCCAACCCGCACCCACCCCCGCCCTACGCCCCCCAGCCGGCAGTTGATGTCGACCCACGCGTCGCGATGCGACCACAAGCGCCCGTTCGCGGGCGACCTGAAAGGACACCACGCACCATGGTCCAGCGCCAGTTCCCGAACCCCAAGGAGCTCGCCGAGCTCATGCGCTTCAAGGCGCCGACGCTGAACGCGAAGCAGCGCCGCCTCGACAAGGCACTCACGATCGCCGACCTGCGCGACATCGCGAAGCGCCGCACACCGAAGGCGCCGTTCGACTACACCGAGGGCGCCGCCGAGGGCGAGATCTCGCTCAAGCGCGCGCGCCAGGCGTTCGAGGACATCGAGTTCCACCCGGCGATCCTCCGGAACGTGCCCGTCGTCGACATGAGCCGCGAGGTGCTCGGCGGTCCGACCGCCCTGCCGTTCGGCATCGCCCCCACGGGCTTCACCCGCATGATGCAGACCGAGGGCGAGACGGCCGGCGCAGGCGCGGCGGGCGCAGCGGGCATCCCCTTCACCCTGTCGACGATGGGCACGACCTCGATCGAAGACGTGAAGGCCGCGAACCCGACGGGCCGCAACTGGTTCCAGCTCTACGTCATGCGCGATCGCGAGAAGTCGTACGAGCTCGTGCGCCGCGCTGCCGCGGCCGGCTTCGACACCCTTTTCTTCACGGTCGACACCCCGGTCGCCGGCGCTCGCCTGCGCGACACCCGCAACGGCTTCTCGATCCCGCCGCAGCTCACCCCCGCGACCGTCGTCAACGCGATTCCGCGCCCCGAGTGGTGGATCAACTTCCTCACGACGCCGAAGCTCGAGTTCGCCTCGCTCTCGACGACCGGCGGCACCGTCGGCGAGCTCATCGACGGCATGTTCGACCCGACGATCTCGTTCGACGACCTCACCACGATCCGCGACATGTGGCCCGGCAAGATCGTCGTCAAGGGCGTGCAGACCGTGCAAGACGCGAAGATCCTCGCCGGCAAGGGCGTCGACGGCATCGTGCTCTCGAACCACGGCGGGCGCCAGCTCGACCGCGCGCCGATCCCCTTCCACCTGCTGCCGCACGTCGTGCGCGAAGTCGGCTCCGACCTGGAGGTGCACCTCGACACGGGCATCATGTCGGGCGCCGACATCGTGGCATCCGTCGCCCTCGGCGCACGCTTCACACTCATCGGCCGCGCCTACCTCTACGGCCTGATGGCCGGCGGGCGCGAGGGCGTCGACAAGACGATCTCGATCCTGTCGACCCAGATCGCACGCACGATGAAGCTGCTCGAGGTGTCGACGCTCGACGAGCTCGGCCCGCAGCACGTCACGCAGCTCTCGCGCTTCACGGCGCTGCCGAAGCCGATGACGGATGCTGCGGAGCAGGCAGTCGAGGCGAAGCCGAAGACGGTGCGCGCCCCGCGTGCGGCGGGGTCGGCCGCGAAGCCGGCGACGAAGTCTGCGGCGGGCCGCACCTCGGTCAAGAAGTAGTTCGCGCGCTCTTCCGGAGCTTCACGACGGTTCGCGCGAGTACGTACTCCGGACGGCCCGCAGGAACTGCACTCGCCCGGGCGGCCGCGCGTCGCTCGGGCGAATGCCGGCCCGCACGGAACCGGCAGAACCAGATCAGCATCAGCGCCGACGCGACGAGATAGAAGGAGTGCAGGAACCAGATCGGGCCGAGCGGCAGGCTGAACACGTAGACGGAGTGCACCGCGTTGCCGACGTTCGTGATCGCCAGATTGCCGAGGCTGTACGACGACAGGTCCCGCGTGCGCGCGGCCTTCACCAGCATGGGCAGGTAGCTCATGGCGAAGAGGCCGGTCGACAGGACGCCGGCGAGCACGGCGAGATCCATGACACCGAAGCTACGGATGTCGCGTGGCCGCGGCATCCGGAGGGCCACCCATGCTACGGGTGCTGCATGGAGCCGCCGCACGCGCCGATCGCGCCGTGCGACCCGGATCGGGGATCAGGGCGTGCTCGGAGGCCCGCAGATGCAGGCGCGTTCGGATGCCGCAGCAGCGTGCATCCTCGACCTCCCGGCGTCATTCGGTTCGAAAACTGGCACCCGACGAACGGCGCGCGGTGACGACTCCGTTCACCCCGCGCGGAGTGAGACCAGCCGCGACGATCCGTCGAACGGCGAGAAGCGCGTCACGGCCGACGGCACCCGGAACTTCGGATCGGAAGCCAGCTCCAGCAGCTCGGCACGGGTGAGATCCGGGTCGACGAGGCGCGCGGCGAGGCGATCGAGGTCGGCGGTCAGCGCGGCATCCGGGCCCGGCGCAGTGATCTGCTCGTCGGCGCCCCACGACTCCCAGAGCAGTGTCTCGTGCCCGGCCTGTGCGGCGAGGTCGAGGATCAGGTTGTGCGCGAGGTACGGCCAGGAGCGGAGGTCCGGCTCCTCGAGGTCGATGGCCACGACGACGCGCTCGGGGTCGAGGCCGCCCGAGCGCGCGGCGATCCACGCGTCGGGACCGGTGAGGAAGCGATCGTGCGGCACGTCGATCAGATCGAGCACGGCCCCGGTCGACGCGTCGAGATACCCATCGGGCATCTGCGGTTCGATCCGTCGCCAGCGGGCGGTCTCGGCATCCCAGGCCTCGGCGATGACGTGGTCGAACCACCAGCCGTCGGTGAAGTAGCCGCCGAAGCCGACGCGGGAACGCGCGGGGATGCCCGCTACGCGCGCGAGTGACACGAAGAGCAGCGTGAAGTCGCGGCAGCAGCCGAGGATGCGCTCGGTGTCCGTACGTGCGGTGCCGATCGCTCGGTCGTTCAGCTCAGCGAGCCGTGCGAACTGGTCGTCGGCGTAGCGCAGGTCGATCTCACCGAACCGTTCGAGCTCGAACCCGTGCTCGGCGAGGTCCCCGTTCGCGCGGTAGTGGAACACGAGCCCGGACGCGAGCCGGCGAAGCTCGGCGAGATCGCTCGGCGGCGCGCCGACCCACTCGGCCATGCGGCCGGGGTCGCTGCAGATCGTGTGGGCACGGTAGGGGTCGATCTCGATGACGGATGGCATCCCTCAGGTCTACCCGGATCGCCCGGCGGTTTTCAAGACCGGATTCGCAGCTGTGCGCCGCATCCGCTCCTCGCCAGTGGGTGCCGCGGGTGCCGCGGTGCTCGTGTGCGCTGCGACGAGCTTCACCATCTTCTGCGCTTGCTTGGCCTGCACCTTCTGCGCATTCTTGGCGTGCGCGCGACGACGCTTGATGTTCTTTGCACGCGCCTTCGCATCGACTTCGCCGGTCACGCCAGTCACGCCGGGCATGCCGCGCCGACCACCCACTCGGCGCGCGCCGGGCGACGCCGTGACCCGCAACGAGGCGCGTTCGAGACGTGCCGACGCCTTCCGAGCCCGCCGGGCGGCTCGACGCGGACGCCGATCGACATCCCGGCCGGCCGCCTGGATCTTCTCGTGGACCGACGCGGCGACGGCCTGCAGCTCGGCGCGGGCTTCGCGCGAGAGCGAACGTGCGAGTTTCTGCGTCTCGGCCTCGACCCGCTTCGCCTCGGCGATCGCCGCGCCGGCGCGCCACCGCTTGCTACGTGGCGCGCGCACCTTCGACGTGCTCACGACGAACTCCCCTCGTCGTCGAGCTCGAGGAGCTTGTTCGCGGCATCCCGAAGCTCGTCTCGGTCGCCCACCAGCGAACGCGCGTGTCGCGGCGCCGTCTCGTTGAGCCGATTCCCCATCGGTGATCTCCTCCCCTCCCCGCCCACGGCGGTGAAGCCGGCGGGACACCTCCCGGTCTACGCGAACTCGGATGCCCAGGCAAGGGGGTTGCCTGATCGCGCCGAGTCCGTCGGCCCCAGCCGTGGGCTCGACTGCGGCCTCGTGGCCTCAGCCAAGCCGCGGCCGGCGACGTTCAGGAGGACGACCGCACGTACTCCGAGACGACCACGCCGGAACCGAAGGCCGTCGTCTCGACCTCGTCGAAGTCCTGGGGGCGGTACGCGCCCGGCGCGAACAGCGGGATGCCGTCTCCGAAGAGCAGCGGATTGCGCTTCAGCACGAGCCGGTCGATCTCGCCGGCGAGCGCGGTTGCGAGCGATCCCCCGCCGCACAGCCAGATCGACGCGCCCGGTTCGGCCTTCAGCCGGCGGACGACGTCGACGGGGTCTTCGCCCGTGATCGTGAGGTTCGGGTGCTCGCCCGGAAGGTCCGCCTCGGTTCGCGTTCGGGAGAACACGAACTGCCGCAGGTGCCGGTACGGGCTCGAGACGCCGGCGGGCAGCCCGACCGCGTACGTGTTCCAGCCCATCAGCACGGTGTCGAACATCTCGCCGTCGCGCTCGATGCCGAGGGCGTCCGCGATGTCGGTCGGCACGGCGTCGGAGAAGCGGGCGTTGAGCCGATCCATGTGGTCGCCCTCCACGGGGAAGGCGTCGAATTCGCCGGCAGGACCGGCGATGCAGCCGTCGAGGCTGACGGCGACGTAGTAGACGAGTTCTCGCACAGTGCTCCAATCACAACTGTTGTAGTGATTGCTAGACTACAACACACGTAGTGGTCTGCGCTACTCTCGAGGCATGGCACGAAATGCAGAACGACGGGCGGTGATCGCCGACGCCGGTCTGGGCGTGCTCGCGCGCGACGGCGCGAGGGGCCTCACGCATCGCGCCGTCGACACGGCGGCCGAGGTGCCCGCAGGCACGACCTCCAACTACTTCCGCAGCCGCGATGCCCTCATCGCCGGCCTCGTCACGCGCATCGGCGAACGCCTCGCGCCGACGCAGGCCGACCTCGATCAGCGGGCGAGCGCGCCGCCGAGCCGTGCGCTCTTCGCCGACTACCTGCACGACATCGTGCGACGCCTCAGCGAGAACCCCGAGGTCACGCTCGCGCTGTTCGAGCTCCGGCTCGAGGCTGCACGTCGGCCCGAGATCGCCGAGATGCTCGCATCGTGGCAGCGCGCGGGCTTCGACGGCGACGTCGAGTTCAACCGCGCCGCCGGCCTCCCGGGAGGTGCGCACGAGATTGCGCTCTTCCACTACGCGATCGATGGGCTGCTCTTCGACCGGTTGACCTCCCCCATCGATCCCGGCACGCCGACCGACGAGATCGTCGACGCGCTCGTCGCGAAGCTGCTGCCCGGCGCCTGAGCCCATGCCGGTCAGCCCGTGCCGGTCAGCCCGTGCCGGTCGAGGCTGTGCCGGTCGACCCCGTGCCCGTCGGGCCCGCCTGGCCACCGCCACGAAGACGGCGGATGTCTCGGGCCACCGCGGCCCGCGACATCCGCCGCTCATCTCTCACCCGACTCAGCCGGCCGCGTTCGCCACCGCGAGCAGCTGCTCGATCTGCTCGCGCCCCACCGGCACCCCCGGGAACGACGCGAGGCGCCCGATCGGGAACGACGACATCATCTTGAACATCGACGGGTCGGCCATGAGGGCTCCCGCCGCACCACCGTCACCGCCCGCGCCATCGCCCGCGGTGAGCGCCTGCTGCACGATCGGCCCGGCGACGGGGTGCGCCATGAGTTCGCCGATCGACGACTCCATCGTGAGCGGCACGCCCGCCGCGTCGCCGTCGACGGCGACCGAGACGACCGAACGGATGTCGCGGCTCGACGCCCCGACCTCGATCCGGTACTCGCCGCCCTCGACGAGCCAGCGGTCGACGCGGATGTCCCAGTACGCGAGATCCTCGCGGCGCACCGGCACGTCGACCGAGCGCGACTCCCCCGCGGCGATCGCGACCTTCGCGAAGCCCTTGAGCTCGCGCGGTGCGCGCACGACGGCCGAACCCGGCAGCGAGGTGTACACCTGCACGACCTCGGCGCCGTCGCGATCACCGGTGTTCGTCACGGTCACGCGCACCGTGAAGCCTTCGGCAGTGGCGGTCACCGAGGCATCCGAGTACCCGAAGCTCGTGTACGACAGCCCGTGACCGAACGGATACGACACCTCGAGCTCGCGGGCGTCGTACCAGCGGTAGCCCACGAACAGGCCCTCGCCGTAGCGCACATGGCCGTGCTCACCCGGGAAGTCGAGGTACGCGGGGCTGTCGGCGAGCCGCACGGGGATCGTCTCGGCGAGCCGGCCCGAGGGGTTCACGACGCCGTAGAGCACGTCGGCGACCGCGCCGCCGCCGGCCTGGCCGAGCAGCCAGCCCTCGACGATCGCGGGCACCCGCTCGGCCAGGCCCGCGAGGCGCACGACACCGCCGTTGGAGAGCACGACGACCGTGCGCGGGTTCGCGGCGACGACCGCGTCGGCGAGCGCGAGCTGTGCGGCAGGCAGCTCGATGTCGTCGCGGTCGAAGCCCTCCGATTCCTGCGCGGCGGGAACGCCGAGGAAGAGCAGCACGGTACCGGCAGCGGATGCCGCGGCGACCGCCTCTGCCGTGAGCGCCTCCGAGGCCTCCCCGTCGTTGCCGTACCCGGCCGCGAACGGCACCTCGCCGGCGGCACCGGCGCCGGCGAGCGCGCGGATCTCGTCGAGCGCATTGTCGAGCTTCGTCGGGTTGATGAGGGAGGAGCCGGCGCCCTGGTACCGCGGCGTGCGGGCCAGCTCACCGATCACGGCGACGGATGCCTCGGGCGCCAGTGGCAGCACGGCGTCGTCGTTCTTCAGCAGCACGATCGACGCCCCGGCGACCTCGCGGGCGAGGGCGTGGTGGGCAGCGACGTCGTACGAGGCATCCGCTCGTCGACGGGCGACCGCTTTCTGCACGAGCTCGACGTTTCGGCGGGCCGCCGTGTCGAGCACCGACTCGGCGAGCGAGCCGCTCTGCACGGCGGCGACCAGTTCGGCGTCGGTGCGCCCCTGTGAAGCCGGCATCTCGAGGTCGAGGCCGGCGGCCACGCCCGTGACACGGTCGTTCACCGCGCCCCAGTCCGAGACGACGAGCCCCTCGAAGCCCCACTCGTCGCGGAGCACCGAGTTCAACAGCCACGGGTCTTCAGAGGTGTACACGCCGTTCAGGCGGTTGTACGAGCACATGACCGTCCACGGCTGCTCCCCTTCGACGACGCGCTGGAAGCCGCGCAGGTAGATCTCGCGCAGCGGCCGCGGGTCGATGTCGGCCGACACGCGCATGCGATCGGTCTCCTGGTTGTTGGCGGCGAAGTGCTTGAGCGATGCGCCGACGCCCTGCGACTGCAGGCCGCGCACGAGCGCCGAACCGAGCACGCCCGACACGATCGGGTCCTCCGTGAGGTACTCGAAGTTGCGACCGCAGAGCGGCGAGCGCTTGATGTTGATGCCCGGGCCGAGCAGCACTCCCACGCCCTCGGCCTGCGCCTCCTCGCCGAGGGCGATGCCGACGCGTTCGAGCAGGCCGGGGTCGAACGAGGAGCCGAGCGCAACGGCGGGCGGGAAGCACGTGGCCGGCACGCTGTCGGCGATGCCGAGATGATCGCTGCCCTCGCGCTGCTTGCGCACACCGTGCGGTCCGTCGGTGAGCATGATCGACGGCAGGCCGACGCGATCGACGGCCTTCGTCGTCCAGAAGTCGGCGCCGCTCGCGAGCGAGGCCTTCTCCTCGAGCGTCAGCGTGGCGACGAGGGCGGCCGCCGATGCCACGGCCTCGGTGTTCAGGGGGTCCGTCATGATGCTCCTTCGTGTATCGGTGATTCGATCCTCCGCCGGAAGCGGAGTTCGGCATAGTCCTTCCGCCGAGCGTCGCGAGCGCCCTGCACCGCCATCACTTCACCGCCTTGATCGGCCACACCGCGCACGCACCGAGGATCGAGAGGACGATGCCGATCGGGAACAGGGCGAAGAAGCTGCCGAAGCTCAACACGATCGCCCCGGCGACGGCGGGTGCGAGGGTCTGCGGCATCGTCGCGGCGATGTTCACGACGCCGAGGTCCTTTGCGAACGACTTGGCCGAGGGCAGCACCTCGCTCATGAGTGCGGTGTCGACGGCGCCGAACATGCCGAAGCCGAAGCCGGACACGACCGAGAAGATCAGCCAGCCCTCGAAGGTCGGCATGAACATCGGAACGAGCATGGCGAGACCGACGACGGCGGAGGAGGCGAAGACGAAGATCTTGCGGCGGCCGAGCTTGTCGGAGAGCGGTCCGGAGATGAGCGTCGAGACGATGATGCCGCCGAGGGAGGCGAGGCCGAAGATCGGGATGGCCGCGCCGGCGGCCTCACCCAGGCCGATGTAGTCCTGCAGGATGAACAGCTGGTAACCGGTGATGGCGAAGTAGCCGGTGTAGAGCAGGAGCCGGCCCGTGAAGGCCCAGAAGAAGTCGGGGTGCGTGACGGGATTGACCCAGAACGTCTTCAGGAACTCGACGAAGTTGAAGGGCCGGCGTGAGTCGTTCTTGGACGAGTGGTCGGGGTTGAAGACGATGAAGAGCACGATGACGACGAGAGCGACGCCCGCGAGGGTGACGTAGGCCGCTGGAATGTCGGAGAGGAGCATCGATCCGACGATCTGGCCGCCCAGAGCGCCGAGCATCGAGCCGAGGCCCGCGAGGGCCGAGAAGGTGCCGCGCGCGGACCGCGGCACTCGATCGGGCAGCACCGCTGAGAGTGGACCCTGCGTGAAGTTGTAGGCGATCTGCACGATGATCCACGCGATCGTGATCTGCGCGATGGAGTTCGCGAGGCCCATGCCGACGAGCGCGAGTCCGCCGATCAGCACGCCGGCGACCATCCAGGGCGCGCGACGCCCGAACCGGCTGCGGGTGCGGTCGGAGATCTGACCGGCGATCGGTTGGGCGAGCATCGCGGCGAGAGCCCCGATCGTGGTCACGACGGCGAGGTTGGCGACCTTGTTGGCCTCGTCGAGCTCGGCGATCTGCGTTGCGAGCAGGAGGCCGGGGATGGCTCCCCACAGCACGAAGATCGAGATGTTCGCCGGAATGATCCAGCCGAGGAGTCGCTTGAGGGTGCCGGTGACGAGCGGTCGGGGTTCGTCCGTGCCGTCGGGCTCGACGGTGGGCGCGGGGGCAGACGCCATTGTCATGTGTGGTCCTTTCGAGGCCTCGACGTTGAGGCGGGTGGCAAAACCATACATCGCTCGGTTTTTGTTCGCAAGAAGACTTCCGTAGCATGCAGGTATGGCACGCAGGGGTTCATACGCGAAGGGCGTCGCGAAGCGCGAGGAGATCCTCACGGCCGCACTCGACGTCATCGCGCGCAACGGCTATCGCCGCACGAGCGTGCGCGAGCTGGCCGACGCCGTCGGGCTCAGCCAGGCGGGGCTCCTGCACTACTTCAGCTCGAAGGAGGAGCTCTTCCAAGAGATCCTCCGCAAGCGCGACGAGGTCGACCTCGCCGCCTTCGGCCCCGACTTCGACCAGCCGATCGACGGCCTCGCACGCCTCGTCGCCCACAATATGGAAGTGCCGGGACTCGTGCAGCTGTACGCGCAGGTCTCGACCGAGGCCGCCGGCGCCCCCGATCACCCTTCGCACGCCTACTTCATCGAGCGTTACGGCATGATCCGCGGCCATTTCGCCGGGTTCGTCCGAGACGAACAGGCCGCCGGTCGCGTCTCCTCCGACATCGACGCCGACAGCACCGCGGCACTGCTCGTGGCGGTGACCGACGGCCTCCAGACCCAGTGGATGCTCGACCCGTCATTCGACATGGTCGACCACATCCGCCGATTCTGGCACCTCATCACGCGACAGCCCTGATGAGGCCTCGCCCATCCACTCGTCGCCGACCCATCTGAGGACCCGATCGGCGGAGGAGCACGCGCATCGGGTCCTCTCGCGGCGGAACGGCTCATCCGAGCGGGCCGGCGAGGGCACGAAGGTAACGGCGCACCACGATGCTGCGAGCCATCGCGAGTACCGGTGCGAGCAGCCGCCACGTTCGAGCCGGATGCGCGAACGCCCGTACCGTCACGCGCACATCGTCGTCTGCGCCCCATTCGACGATGAAGGCCTCTTCCCCCATGAGTGGATGCCCCGGCAGCGTGCCGTAGCCGAAACCGGCGCGCCGCGCTTCATCCTCGACCCACACGACGCGCACCGGTTCGCGGAGAGTGCCGATCGGCAGGTGGAATCGCAGTTCGGCGTCATCGCCCGCGCGCACCGGCGGGTTGCCGTCTCCGGCATCGCCGTGCACCCGGAAGCCGGAGCGTGTCTTGATGCCCCACCGCAGCACCTCGCGCCGCGCGAACTCCCACCGCGCCTCGCCCGTGCCGACGAGCACGGTGCGCTCGGTGGCCCGGTAGCCGTCGGGCGGGTCGCTCAGCAGCGACGCATCGCGGGTCGCCCCGACACGGGGGTACTGCAGCGTCTCGTGCCGTGCATCACCTGCCATGACCCGCACCTTATCCGAGCCGAGCATCTGCGGACCCGATCGGCGGAGGAGTATCCGATCGGTGCCGCACAAGCCGCACTCCTCCCCGCGTCGGGTCTTCTCGCGGCGGCTACCCGATGCTGTTCGTCTTCGGTATCGTCGCGATCATCGCTGCGGCATCGTGGCTCATCCCCATCAAGAGCGTTCGTGAGGAGTCGCACCATGTCACCTGTCACCAGCGAGACCCACGTCGAGGTCGAGACGCTCGCCGGTCGCGTCCGCGGTCTCTGGCGAGCGGATGTCGCAGGCAATCGTTCGGCCGCGTTCCTCGGTATCCCGTTCGCCGAGGCACCCGTCGGTGAACGGCGCTTCGCCGACCCCGTACCGCATGCGCCTTGGGCGGGCGTGCGCGACGCACTCGAGTTCGGACCGACCGCGCAGCGCGGCGACCCCGGCGTGACGCTCATTCCCGAACCGTCGGTACCGGGCGAGTCGACGCTGAACGTCAACGTGTTCACGCCGGCTCCGGCGCTCCCCGAGCCCGTCGAAGGGGCCGCCCTGCCGGTGCTCGTCTACATCCACGGCGGCGGCTACTTCGCCGGCTCACCGGCGAGCCCTTGGTACGACGGCGCCGCGTTCAACCGCGACGGCGTCGTCACCGTGTCGATCTCGTATCGTCTCGGTTTCGACGGCTTCGGCTGGATCGCGGATGCCCCGGCGAACCGCGGCGTGCTCGACTGGTTGCTCGCGCTCGAGTGGGTGCGCGACAACATCGCGGCGTTCGGTGGTGACCCGACCAGGGTCACGATCTCCGGCCAGTCGGCGGGCGGCGGAGCGGTGCTGACGCTGTTGGGGATGCCCCGGGCCCAGGAGCTCTTCGCCGGTGCGTACAGCATCTCGGGTGCGGCGGCCGACATCGCGCCCGAGCGGGCCGAGGCGTTCGGCCGCGAGCTCGCGGCGCTCGGCGGCGTCGAGCCGACCCGCGCGGGCCTCGCCTCACTCAGCGAGGCGCGGGTGCGCGAGCTGCAGAAGCAGCTCACCGACCCCGCACCCGGTGGCAACCCGATGGACCTGCTGCGCGGCTTCATCGACGACGGCCTCTCGCTCGGCCCGGTGATCGACGGCGAGCTGATTCCGCACGGCACGGTCGACGCGATCGCGGCAGGCATCGGCGCCGACAAGCCGCTCGTGCTCGGCACCCTCGACGACGAGTTCTCGATGATCCTCGACGGCGCGAAGGGCAAGCTGCGCTGGCTGCCCGCCGGATTCATGCTCGGCAAGGTCGGCCTCCGCGGCACTGCTCGCGCGGCGTACCTCGCGGCGAATCGCGACGTGCGGCGACTCGGCACCGCGGCCGTCCTCGGCCGGTACATCACCGACCGCATGTTCCGCACCCTCGCCCTTCGGGTCGCCGAAGCGCGTGGGTCCGCGCCGACGTGGCTCTACCGGTTCTCGTGGCGATCGCCGAAGTTCGGCAGCGCCGTGCACTGCCTCGATGTGCCGTTCTTCTTCGATTGCCTCGGCGCTGAGCGCGTCGACGTGATCGCCGGCGATCACCCGTCGCACGCGCTCGCCGACGAGGTGCACGGCAGTGCGGTCACCTTCGTGCGCGACGGTGCAGCGACATGGCCGCGATTCACGGATGCCGCGGGCGCGACGCGCATCTACGACCTCCCGTCGAGCGTGGCCGACGACGGCTACGCGAGCGTGCGCCCGCTGCTCTGAACGGGGCAGCGTCGGCGTTCCCACGACTCGCGCTGCGCGGCGGCACATCGAGGTGTTCGGTGCGCCCGGGAATGGATCGCCGCCCGGCGCGCTTGCTTCACACATGAACGCGATCAACGTGATCGAAGCTCGACCGCTCCACGTCGTGGCTGTCGACGCTGAGCCGAGCATCGACGCCGTGCTCGAGCGCCTGCACTGGCGGGTGCTCGAGTTCGGCCACCGCGATCTCTCGGCCGGCGCCGTCGTGCACGACGAGGGGCGCGGCATCCGTTTCCACTACCTCGCGAGCGGCGCTCTCGAACTGCGTCGTGGCACCGACGAGCCCCTGTCGATGCAGGCGGGCGACTTCGTCATGCTGCCGCGCGGCGGCCGGCTCGAGCTGCACGTCGCGCGCGACACACTGCTCCTGAGCGGTTCGCTCGCACTCGACGGTACCGATCCGATCTCATCCGGCGTCATGGCGCCGGTGCTGTTCACCTGCGGGTTCCGCATGCACGAACCGGTCTTCGCTTCACTGCTCGAGGCGATGCACCGGGAGTCGGCGAGCGCTCGCCCCGGCAGCGGCTCCGTGATCGAACGGCTCGCCGACGTCGTGGCATCCGCCGCCGTGCGCATCTGGCTCGAACGGGGATACGGCTCCGCACGCGAATGGCTCGCGTCGGCATACGATCCGCACCTCGGTCGAGCTCTCGAGGCGATCCACGACGACCCGGGTTCGCCGTGGACCGTCGAATCACTCGCACGCCTCGCGCGGTCGTCGCGTTCGCAGTTCGCCGAGCAGTTCAGGAATGCGGTCGGCGACACTCCCGCCCGGTATGTCGCGCGGGTGCGCATGGAACGAGCCGAGCGGATGCTTCGAGCCGGCGCCCAGGTCGGCGACATCGCATATCAGCTCGGCTATGAGAGCGACGCGGGCTTCAGCCGCGCGTTCCGCCGCCATGCCGGGGTCTCGCCGAGTTCGTGGCGCCGCGCCTCGGCGAGCGCCCGCGAGCCGGTGCGCCCCGTCGCCTGATCCTACGCGCGCTCGCCGCGAATGACGGCCGACGCAGAGCTCAGCACCCCGCCACCGAGCACCGCCGCGATACCGCCGGCGATGAGTGCAGCCTGAACGCCGACCGAGTCGATGAGAAGCCCTCCGACCGCCGCACCGATCGTGATCGCGACCTGGAACGCGGCGACCACGAGGCCACCGGCACTCTCGAGGCGGTCGGGGGCGACGCGGGCGATCCAGGTCTGCGCCATCGTCGGCACCGCACCGAAGCCGACTCCCCAGACGAACACCGTCACCGCGGCGAGCGCGACGTTGGCACCCGCCACCGCGAAGATCACGGTGGCCACGCCGATCGCGACGGGAGCGGCGATCACCACCACGGAGAGTCGCCGGTCGGCCATCAGGCCCGCGAGCACGTTGCCGACGAAGTTCGCGACGCCGTAGACGAGGAGGAGGAGTGCGAGGAGCGCACCGGTCAGACCGTCGATCATCTCGAAAGCCGGGCGCAGGTATGTGAAGCCCATGAAGTGTCCACCGGCGATGAGCGTGACCGCGAGGAGGCCGAGGGCGATGATCGGGGTCCGGGCCGTCTGCAGCAGGGTGCGGAAACCCGGCGCTCCACTGGGCGGGATCGAGGGCAGCGTCGCGAGCTGCGCGGCGAGGGTCAGCACGCCCGCCCCCGCGGCGATCAGGAACACCGCACGCCAGCCGAGCAGCTCGCCGAGGAAGGCGCCGGCCGGTACGGCCGCGATCGTCGCGAGTGAGACCCCAGAATTCACGATCGTCATGGCGCGTCCGAGCCGGTCGCCCGGCACGAGCTGCGCCGTGACCGCCAGCGACATCGCCCAGAAGCCCGAGATCGCGATGCCGAGCAGGAGCCGCGAAGCGAGCATGAGCCCGAAGACCGGAGAGATCGCGACGAGCACGTTCGACACGATCGCGAGCGTCGTGAGTCCGGTCATCACCCACCGGCGATCCAGCCGCGGAAGGCCCGAGACGATGAGCGGTCCGCCGATGATGCCGATGACGCTCGTCGCCGTGACGAGCTGGCCCGCGGCGCCCTCGGTGATTCCGAGTTCGGCCGCGATCGGAGACAGCAGGCTCGCGGGCAGGAACTCGCTCGCGACGAGGGTGAAGATGCCGAAACCGAGCGAGACGACGGCGAGCCACGCACCCGGCCGTACCGGCGTCGATCGCCCCGGCGCGGCATTCGGCGCGGCATCGGGCGCGATCGCCGGAGTGGACAGCGTGTTCGTCGACGACATGGGTCTCCTTCAGGTGGAGTCCCAGCTTGGCGCGCGGCAGCTCGGCCCACCCGACCGTTCGTCGCCGCGGTATGACCGATCCCCCGGAAGCGTCAGCGCACCGATTGCGATGTTGACCCCTGAATGGGGTACGTGACCGCAAGCGCTGCGGGCAGCATGCTTGGGCCATGACGCAGGTCGGCGAGACATCCGTTCCCACCACCACCGCACCGATCGATCTGCAGCGCGAGCACTCGGCGCTCGTGCTCGACCACCTCATGACGCACGGCCCCGCGACGCGCAGCGAACTGGGCACGGTCACCGGGCTCGGCAGGGGCGCGATCGCGGGCGTCACCTCGCGGCTCCTCGACGCCGGAGTGCTGCGCACGGGGCTGCCGGATACCGCGGGCGACGGCCGCGCCGCGCCGCTCTCACTCGCGGCCGCCCACCATGTGCTCGTCACCGCGTACGTCGGACGCGACGACGCGATCGCCACGGTCGCGACGCTCGGCGGCGCCGAAGTCGCCCGCTTCACCGCACCTCTCACGCCGCCGTGGGGCACCGAGTTCGACGTCGAGACGCCGGGGTCCGAGCGTTGGTCGACTCCGCTCGAGTCGCTCGCCGTCGTGTTGGGGCGAGCCCTGGCGCGAGCGGATCGGGCGGAGCATCCGGTCGCCGATGTCAGCGTGCTCGTCGACGGCATCGTCGTCGGCAGACCCGAGGTGGTCATCGCCGACTCACGACTCGGCGCCGAGCCCCTCGACCTGCTCGGCGAACTCCGCGCGCGCACCCCCGGATTCCGCGACGTCGAAGCCTCGCTCCCGGTGCCCGTCGCACTCGTGCCGACGTCCGTCGTCGCGGCGGCGGCCGAGCGCATCGACCTGCCGGGCGTCGACGACCTGCTCTTCATCTCGGGAGACGACGGGGTCACGGCCGCCGTCGTCAGCGAGGGCCGGCTGCTTCGGGGTGCGCACGGACTCGCCGCGACGTTCGGTCACCTGCCGATCGTGCAGGGCGGTGTGCGCTGCGAGTGCGGGCAACGCGGATGCCTCGCGACCGTCGCCTCGGCCGAGGTCGTGCTCGAGCGGGCACGACTCGACACCTTCGCCGCCCAGCACGGACGCCGCGCGGCCCTCGATGAACTCGTGCAGCGGGTCGAAGACGGCGAGGATCGCGCCCGCTGGGCCTGGCTCGACGCGGCGCTCTGGATCGGGCGTGCATTGCAGCTCGTGGTGCCGACGGTCGATCCGGCCACCGTGGTCGTCGGCGGCTACTGGGCGCGCCTCGCCGACGACGTCGAGTCGGCATTCCGCGACAACCGGCCGACCATCGGCAACGGGGCGCTCGGGGCGATCCCCACGCTCGCACTGGCGCGACACGGCGAAGATGGTGTGCTCGTGGGCGCCCGTCTTCAGGCGCGGGAACGCCTCGTCGCCGACCCGTCGCTGCTCGTCGGCTGAGCCGATGCGCGCTTGGCCCGCCGGGCCCGCGCCGCTCGCCCGAATCCGCTGCGAATCCCCCACCCGGTGACGCGCACCATCGCCTCGAGCACGATGCCGATGCTCATCTTCGACCGGCCGTGCACCCGCTCGACGAACATCACCGGCACCTCCACGACCGAGAGGCCCGCCTCGCGTGCATGCCAGAGCATGTCGACCTGGAACCCGTAGCCGCGTGTGTGCACGTCGTCGAGCCGGATCCGCCTCAGGCCCTCGGCGCGGAACGCCCGGTAGCCCGCCGTGGCGTCACGCGTGTCGAGGCCGAGCATGGTGCGGGCGTATGCACTGCCGGCACGCGAGAGCAGCTCCCGGCGGCGCGGCCAGTTCTCGATGGACCCCCCGGGGATCCACCGGGAACCGATGACGAGGTCGACGGGGCGGCCCGCGGCATCCGGCGACAGGAACCGTTCGAGCAGTTGCGGCAGTTGCTCCGGCAGGTGGGAACCGTCGGCGTCGAGCTGCACGATCGGGTCGAAGCCCTCGGCGAGCGCCCACGCGAAGGCATCGAGATAGGCGGCGCCGAGACCGTGCTTCTCGATGCGATGCAGCACCTGCACCGAGGCATCCGTCGCCGCCAGTTCATCGGCCAGCACGCCCGTGCCGTCGGGTGAGGAGTCGTCGACGACGAGCACGGATGCCGCGGGCACCGTCGCCCGCACGCGTGCGACGGTCGCGACGAGGTTCTCGCGCTCGTTGTAGGTGGGGATCACCACCAGCGGTCGGGTCATCCATCGAATCGTAGCTGCCCGCGCGGCGGCACGTGGAGGTGGTATGCGCCTCAGCGCACGCCGGCCATGAGCTTCAGCACACTGCGGCTTCCGAGCGCGAGCGCGGCGCCGAGCACGATCGCGATGGCGCCGAGCACGCCGAAGTACGCCACCTCGGTGTCGGCCGAGTAGAACGTCGCGAGCTGGCCCGAGATCGCCGAGCCGAGCGCGACGGAGAGGAAGAACAGCGCCACCATCTGCGTGTGGAATACCTTCGGGGCGAGCTTCGTCGTCACCGACAGGCCGACCGGCGAGAGCAGCAGCTCGGCGACGGTGAAGATGAAGAGGATGCCGACGATCGCCAGCAGCGGGGTCGAGTTCGCTGCCCCGCCTGCGAACGGGATGAACAGCAGGAAGGCGACGCCCATGATCGCCGTGCCGAGTGCGAACTTGATCGGGGTCGAGGGCTGACGGTCGCCGAGCTTCGTCCAGATCGCGGCGAACACTCCCGACAGGATGATGATGAAGATCGGGTTGATCGACTGCACCCACGACACCGGCATCTCCCAGCCGAAGAGGTCGCGGTTCAATTGCTTGTCGGAGTAGATCGTGAGCACCGTGAACTGCTGCTGGTAGAGCGACCAGAATGCGACGCTCGCGACGAACAGCGGGATGAACCCGAACACCCGGCTGCGTTCGACACCCGAGATGCGCTTGCTCGAGAGGATCACCGCGAAGTACGAGACCGCGGCGACGATCGTCGCGCCGATGACCCAGGTGACGAGGTTGGCCGGGTTCACGAGGCCGGTGAGCACGAGCACGACGACCACGATGACGGATGCCACGGCGACACCGATGACGAGGCCGATGCGGTCGCGGGGCAGCGGGTTCGGCACCACGGATGCCTCTGGCGGCAGCCCTTTGCGCCCGAACGAGTACTGGATCAGACCGATCGCCATGCCGACCGCGGCGAGCCCGAATCCCCAGTGGAAGCCGATCGTCGACGCCAGGAGCCCGGTGAGCAGCGGGCCGAGGAACGCGCCGAGGTTGATGCCGAGGTAGAAGATCGAGAATCCGGCGTCGCGGCGCGGGTCATGCTCGGAGTAGAGCGTGCCGACGACGCTCGTGGCGTTGGCCTTCAACCCGCCGGAGCCGAACGCGACGAGGATCAGGCCGACGCCGACCCCGAGGAACCCGGGGATGAGCGCGAGCGCGATGTGCCCGGCCATGATGACGATGGCGCTGTAGAACAGCACCTTCTCGCTGCCGAGCAGGCGGTCGGCGATCCACGCTCCCAGGATCGTGGAGAGGTAGACGCCGCCGCCGTACGCCCCGACGATGCCGGCTGCGGCGGTCTCGTCCATGCCGAGTCCGCCGTCGACCGCCGAGTAGTACAGGTAGATGAGCAGGATCCCCTGCATGCCGTAGAAGCTGAATCGCTCCCACATCTCGACACCGAAGATGTGCACGAGTGATCGCGGCTGTCCGAAGAAGCCGTGGTCGCCCCGAGTGTCGCGCGACGAGTCGCCTTCGCCGGTTCCCCTCGGCTCAGGCGGCCCGTACTCCCCCGGGGCAGGTTCGGTGACGCTGCCCATGGGGGTTACCATACTCCTCGACCTCGGGGTCGCGTTCGAACCCGCCCGCCGAGCCGCTCAGCGCCATCGACCGGGGTCGAAGCATCCCGATTGCGCCGGTGGTCGATGACGACGCCGCACAGCGCCTCGCCGAACTCCTGGCACCGAACGCTCGTCGCTCGGCGGCGCCGGCCTGATGCGAGCCCCGGTCGCGGCTGCCGTGCCGTGCACTTCTGCGGAGCGTCAGCGCTCGCCGTGCACAATGGCGTCGACGACTCGCTGGGAATGAGCGATGATGCGGGCCGGCTCGGCACGCGCCACGACCGTGTCGGGCATGGTGGCGCGCATCACGGCGATTCCCAGCGCCCAAGCCGCGACGAGGTCGGCGCGCAGCGCTGCATCGTCTTCGGACGCCTGGCCGGCGAGATGATCGAGGTAGGGCCCGCACACCTCAGCCTGCAGCCGACGTTGCCCGTCGGCCGTCGCCGCCGACTTCAGCATCGCGAGAACGGGGCTCGGTTCGCCACGTGGCCGGAACGCGAGGAGCTCGATCAGGGCGGTGCCGAAATCGTCGCTCGAGAGCTCGAGGAGCTCTTCGGGGTCGGTCGTCGCGGTGGCCGCGACGAAGATGCCGTCCTTCGACCCGAAGTAGCGGAACACGAGCGCGGCGTCCACACCGGCCGCGGCGGCGATGGCGCGCACGCTCGTGCCCTCGTAGCCCGATTCGCTGAACAGCCGCCGCGCCGAGTCGAGGAGTCGCGCACGGGTCGCGGCCCGATCTCGATGAATGACCATGACCCGATCATAAGTCAGCACTAGGTGACTTAGCCAAGCCCGCCCGCGCTACCTCGCCCGCCCTGACGCTTCCCGCCTCAGCTGCGGAGAGAGGCAATCAGTTGCGCCTTCGTGAATCGCGAGTAGCCGGGGATCGCGCGTTGCTTCGCGAGCTGCCGCAGTTGCGCGACGGTCTGCGAGTCGAGGTCAGCAGCGGCCACCGCTCGAGGCGCGCGAACGGCGGCCTTCGCAGTGGGTCTCGCTGATCTCGCGGCTGGTCTCGCGGCTGGTCTCGCGGCGGGTTTCGCCGACTTCGCAGCGGTCGTCGAGGACTTCGCAGACTTCGTCGAGTTGTTCACGACAGGTTCCGCCGCGGCCGCCTTCACCGACGTGCGGAGGTCGGCGGCGACCGCCTCGAGCCTCGCGTCCACCTCGGCAGCCCGCTTCCTCGCGACCTTGTCGACCTTCTTCGCCAGCCGCGCCACCTCGTCCGCCCGCTTCCTCCCGGACTTGCGAAGGTCGGCGGCGACCGCCTCGAGCTTCGCGTCCACCTCAGCGGCCCGCTTCCTCGCGGCCTTGTCGACCTTCTTCGCCAGCCGTTTCGCCTCGGATACCGCGTCGCGCGCATTGTCGAGCGCCTTCGCAGCTGCCTTCTCCACGTTGTTCTTCGCCATCGTCATCCCCCGATTCAGACGTCCGCCCGGTGATCAGCGGTTGGAGCATGGTACCGCGGGCGGCTCTCAGCGCTCCGAGCGCGCGTTGGTGCGATTCCCCGGTGCCCGCTCCAGAGTCGGGGGAAAGCCCCCGTGCCGGCGGCACGCAGCCATCGTTAGAGTCGATCGCAGAGGCGGGCATTTGCCGCGCCCGAAAGGGGAGATCGATGACCGCAACCGCACGGATGACACGCACGCTCGCGATCGGCGCGGTCACGGCCTCGGCTCTGCTGCTGAGCGGATGCGCGTTCCTCGCCCCACCGGAGCGATTCAGCGATGACGCCACCTTGGCCGAGCAGGTGCACGCGATCGAGATCGATGACCCGGAGGGCAGCGTCACCGTGGAGGGTATCGAAGGCGCCACCGATGTGGCGCTCTCGCGCACGGTGTCGTATCGAGGCGAGCAGACGATCGGGCTGACCTACGAGGTTCGCGATGGCGTGCTCGTGCTCGATGGCTGCGGCCGGAACTGCACTGTCGACTACACGATCGAACTCCCCGCAGGCGTCGATGTGCGCGGCTCCACCTCGAACGGCGCGATCGAGCTCAGCGGAGTGAACGAGGTCGATGTCAAGACGAGCAACGGCAGGATCGAGCTCGACGATGTCACGGGCGCTATCGACGCCGAGACGAGCAACGGGCGCATCGAGGGGCGCGCCCTGGCCGGCGCCGGAGTGCGCGCGGCGACCTCGAACGGTGCGATCGACCTGCGGCTCGAGGCGCCGCAGGATGTCGAGGCCCGCAGCTCGAATGGAGCCATCGACGTCACTGTGCCGACGGGTGCGGCCACATACCGAGTGACGACCGACTCTTCGAACGGGTCGGTCGACGTCGGCATCGACGACGACGAGGGCGGCGAGTTCCTGCTCGACCTCACCACCTCGAACGGGTCGATCACGATCACCGGCCGCTGACGACGACCCTGCTGGGGCCGGCTGGCTAGGGACGCACGAGGCCCACCCGTGCGGTGAGCTCGTCGAGCACGACCGCGAATTGGTCGACGGCCCAGTCGAGATCGGCCTGCTCCACCACGATCGGCGGCGCGAGGCGGATCGTCGAACCGTGCGTGTCCTTCGCGAGCACGCCGCGCCGCATGAGCGCCTCGCACACCTCGCGTCCCGTGGCGAGCTCGGGGTCGATGTCGATGCCCGCCCAGAGGCCGGCGCCGCGAACGTCGACGACGCCGCGCCCGACGAGCGAGCGCAGTCGCGACTGCAAGTGGGCGCCGAGCATCCGGGCACGCTCCTGCGGCTGACCGCTCGCGAGCATGCGCACGACTTCGAGCCCCACGGATGCCGCGAGCGGATTGCCCCCGAAAGTCGAACCGTGCTCGCCCGGCCGGAGCACCCCGAGCACCTCCCGGTCGCCGACGACCGCGGACACGGGCACGATGCCGCCGCCGAGCGCCTTGCCGAGCAGGTAGAGGTCGGGCACGACTCCGACGAGGTCGCACGCGAAGGTCGCTCCGACTCGGCCGAGCCCCGACTGGATCTCGTCCGCGATCATGAGCACGTTGTGCTCGGAGCAGATCGCGCGCACCGCCGGCAGGAAACCCGCGGGCGGCACGACGATGCCGGCCTCGCCCTGGATGGGCTCCACGAGCACTGCGACGGTGTTCTCGTCGATGGCCGCGGCGATCGCGTCGGCGTCGCCGTAGGGCACCATGCGGAAGCCCGGCGTGTACGGCCCGAAGTCCGCGCGGGCATCGGGGTCGTCGCTGAACGAGATGATCGTCGTCGTGCGGCCGTGGAAGTTGCCGGCCATCACGACGATGTTCGCGGCATCCGGTGCCACGCCCTTCACGCGGTAGCCCCAGGCGCGTGCGACCTTGATGCCCGACTCGACCGCCTCGGCGCCCGTGTTCATCGGCAGCACGAGGTCTTTGCCGCAGAGCGCCGCGAGCTCGGTGACGAACGGCCCGAGCCGGTCATTGTGGAACGCGCGGCTCGTGAGCGTGATGCGCCCGAGCTGCTCCCGCGCGGCCTCGACGAGGCGCGGGTTACCGTGCCCGAAGTTCACGGCAGAGTACGCGGCGAGGCAATCGAGGTAGCGGCGCCCCTCGACATCCGTCACCCAGGCGCCGTCACCCGAGGCGACGACCACTGGCAGCGGGTGGTAGTTGTGCGCGGCGTGCTCCTCTTCGAGCCCGATCGCCTCGTTCGTGAGGTCGGTGGTCACGGCGTTGTTCGTGGCGGTCATCGGCGCAGCTCCAGGGTGCAGCATTTGACGCCGCCGCCGCCGAGCAGCAGCTCGGAGAGGTCGACGCCGATCGGGTGGTACCCGTGTTCACGCAATTGCCGCTCGAAGTCGGTCGCCCGCGAGGCGATGACCACGTTGTACCCGTCGCTGAACGAGTTGAGGCCGAGCACCGCGGCATCCGCCTCGTTCACGATGATGGCGTCGGGAAAGCGCGCCCGCAGCACGGCGACGGATGCCTCGTCGAACGCACTCGGCAGGTACGCGATGTGCTCCTGGCCGGGCGTCGGATCGAGTACCGCGATCGCCGTGTCGAGGTGATAGAAGTTCGGGTTCACGAGCCGGAGGGTGACGACCTCGCGGCCGAAGATCGCGGCGAGCTCGTCATGAGAGTGCGAATCGCTGCGAAAGCCCGTGCCCGCGAGGATCGCATCGCCGACGAGCAGGAAGTCGCCCTCGCCCTCGTTGACCTCCTCGGGCACCCGCACCTCGAGGCCCGCCTCACGGAACCACTCCATGTACGCCGGCCCCTCGGGCTGCCGTTCGGCGTGCGCGAACTTCGCGCCGTACGCGATGCCGTCGATGACGAAGCCGCCGTTGGCCGCGTAGACCATGTCGGGCAGCCCCGCGATCGGATCGATCAGCGCCACCTCGTACCCGAGTTCGAGGTACGTGTCGTAGAGCACCTGCCACTGCGCGAGCGCGAGGCTCGTGTTCGTCGGCTGTGCCGGGTTCATCCACGGGTTGATGCGGTAGACCACGGTGAAATGCTCGGGGCGGCACATGAGCACGGTGCGCCCGGTGGCGCGGCGCTCGGGCCTGGTTCGGCGCTGCTCGCCGGGCTGCTCCCCGGTCTCGATCACGGTCGACATCTCACTCCTTCGAGAGGTGAGCGGATGCTGCGCGGCCTCGTGGGCTCGCGGCATCCGCATGGACTGCACTGCCGGCGGACCAGGTCACTCTCGCGAGCCTCGACGAAGTGTTCGGATTACGCCGTCGTCGAGACGCCACTCCAAGTGTGAAGGGAAATGCGGCGTGGTTGGTGGCATATGGCGCAATATTCGTGCTCGTTCGATGCCGGCACGCAGCTTCCATGCAGAGCCTGGGGGTCGGATGCCGCGACTCACGCGTCTCCGGCCGGTTTGCCGACAGTCGGTCGCTGCAACGGCTCGTCTCCGGCGCCAACGCGACCCGGGAGCCTCGATCGTGGACCGGGCTGGATCCCGGCAGATTCGGGCTGTGCCCCCAGACCGATGAACCGCCCCGTCAGAAATGTGAGCCGTGGATGATCGCGCAGCATCCGCAGCGGCAAGGGCATCGGCGAACCAGGTTCACGCGAAGAGAGGACCGCGCCTTGCATCCGCCGCTGCACGAACTGGGTGATCCGTACCGGCCAGGCACGACGGCGCTGCACCCGGTGCAGGTCGGCCCCTCGCGGCACGCGCACGCACAGCACCGGTCCGAGGATGCGCGCGGCCGCCCACGGCATCCTGGATCGCGAGGTTGATGCCGACGCCCCCGGCCGGCGACATCGCGTGCGCGGAGTCGCCGATGCACAGCATCCCGTCGGCGTGCCAGCGGCGCAGCCGCTCGAGTTTCACCCGCAGAAGGTGCACGTCGTCGCTCGTGATCGAGGCGACGGGATCCGTCATCTGTGGCGAGATGAGCGCGATGCGCGACCTCATGCGTGCAAGGTCGTCTTCGGTGCCAGCCCAGGTTCCTGCCGGGATGACGTGCGCGATCTGGAAGAAGTCGCCGCGGTCGATCGTGATGATCATTCCGGCGCCGGCTTGGACGAATGGGTAGGTCTCGCCTGCGCGCTTCGTCAGTCGAAACCACAGCACGTCCATCGCTGCAGCAGTGCCGGCCGGGATGAGACCGGCGGCCGCACGGACCTCCGAGTCCCGGCCGGATGCGTCGACCACAAGGCGCGCGCTCACGCTCACCGCACCATCCGGCCCTGCGCCCGTGACGCCGCTGATGCGACCGCCTTCCCTCATGAGTCCGTCGATCCGAGTCGAGCGGAGCAGGCGGAATCCCGGATGCTTCGCCGCGGTGTCGGCCAGGAGATCGAGGAAGTCCCACTGCGGCATGAACGTCATGACCTTGCGTCGGGTGGGTAGCCGGGTGAAGTCGGCGAGAGTGAGCTCTGTGCCGTGCCAGCTCAGGCCGACACGGGGCATGTCCGCGTGCGGCCGAGTGAGGAACTCGTCGAGAAGGCCGAGCTCACCGAGCAGCTGTTGGGTAGAGGGATGGATCGTGTCGCCGCGGAAGTCGCGCAGGAAATCGGCATGCTTCTCGACGACCGTGACCTCGAGTCCTTGGCGTAGCAGGAGCAATGCCATCATGAGTCCGGCGGGACCGCCGCCTACGATCACGCAGTCCGTATCGATGTGAGTGCTCATGTGTTCACGATCGCCTCGCCCGTGTGATGATGCGAGCATGGTCAATAAGAAAGCCGGGCGGCCACGAGGTGATGCCACGGCGCGTCAACGCCTGCTGAATGCTGCCCACCAGCACTTCGAATCGGGCGACCTGGCCTCGGTTTCGGCGCGAAAGCTCGCCGAAGAAGTGGGCGTGAGTCACACTCTGGTCAATTATCACTTCGGTTCGCGTGACGCCCTGATCGCAGCAGCCGTCTCACTTCGCGCAGCCCCGCATCATGTGGTCGCTGCATCTACCGATGAGGATGGGCACATCGACCTCGCCCTGCTCGTGCGCGGACTCGTCACGGTGTGGGAGGACCCGGAGAACGGTGCGCGACTGGTGGAATTCGCGCACCACCTCGCGACCGGCGATGAACGCTCGCCGACGCTGATGTCATATCTGCAGCACACGGTATTCGGCGCACTGGTCGCGGAATTCGGGCAGGAGCGCGCACGCCGCATGGCGACCGCCATCATCGGGGTGATCTTCGCGCGCTACGTGCTGCACCTGCCAGCCATGACCGCGCTCACGCCGACGCAGGTCGCGACGCACCTGTTGTCGATGCTGCGGTAGCGCCGACACTGCTCCGAACAGCCCGCCGGGGTGCTCGACGTCGACGTCGTGCAGAGTCTGGGGCCGGATGTCTCCACTCACGCGTCTCCAGCCGGTTTGCCGACGGTCGGTCACTGCGGCATTCTGGAGACCGATCCGGCCCGTGCTGTTCGACAGCGGTTCCGCCGGCGCAGCGACGGAGGCCGGCATGGTGGAACCCGATCGCGATTCCGACCGGGATTCCCGTCTCGATGCCGACGCCCAACAGGTCGCGCGGCTGCAACGGCTCATCTACGGCGCCGACGTTTCCGAGGCAGAACGTTCGGCGGCCGCCGCCGAACTCGATGCACTGAGGCGCGCGGAATCGGACGCAGAGTCGGCCGCGGCACCGATGGCACCCGCTCAGGAGCCGCCGACGCCGACGCTCGTCGACGATGCGACTTCGACGACGGCGGCTCCATGGTGGGGCGCTGATGCCCGCGGTCTCCGCTGGGCGATCGTCGCGGGCGTCGCTGCGCTCGCCATCGGGCTCATGGCCGGGTGGCAGCTCGGCACTCGCACAGTGACGGAGCCGGCGGCATCGGTGACGCTGTCGAGCCAGGCGCCACCGACCGCACTGCCGATGGCGTCGCCCACCGGTGGCCCACTGCCCGAGTCGATGATTCCCCTCCCCGACACCCAGCTGCCGGCAATACTCGAACGCGCGGCGACCGAGGTGGACGCAACGCAGGCCACCTGGGTGACGGCGTTCGAGCTCGACTCTGCGAGCGTGCGGCTGCTGCTCACCCGCTCCGACGGGCTCGCCGTGTACGGGGCGAGGCGAGGCGCCGATGTCTGCCTGGTCGCAGTGGGTTCCACCATGGAGGACGCCGGAGTCGCATGCAGCACCTACAGCGCGATGAGCGACGATGGGCTCGCCGTCGGGTACCTGTACCCTGACGAATCCATCCCGATGACCGTGCGCTGGCGCCCCGACGGAGCGGTCGAGATCACCACCGTCGCCCCACCGAAGGTGCTGCCCATCTCCGGTGATGTCGTGGAGCGCACGAAGTGAACCCCGACCAGGAGGAGCGGATCGCCCGGCTGCACGAACTCATCTACGGCGCCGGGGCGAGTGACGAGGAACGGGTGAATGCCGCCCGCGAGCTCGACGCCCTGCGTTCGGCCTCGGCGGAAATCACCGAATCCGTTCCGTCACCGGTTCAAGCCGCCGAGGCGGCATCCGACACTCACGAGGGAACCGGCACGGCGGCCGACGCGATCGACACACGCAGTAGGTCCTCGCGACAACGCAGGTATCGCACGACCGTCATCGCCGGGACCGCAGCGCTCGTCATCGGCCTCCTGTCCGGGTGGCAGCTCGGGGAGCGCGATGCATCCGACGCGGCCGCAGCCGGCGCGACCCCGACGGTGTTCCTTGGTCCGCGCACGCAGGCCGAGTTCCTCGAATCGCTGCCGGTCGCGGCGGACTCTCCCGCAGCAGACGTGTTCCTGCGAACCGCGACCGCCGCCGATTCACCGGGCACGAGCCCCCTGATGAACTACGGCAACGGCCCACTCGAGTATCGGCTCCTCGCTACCAGGGCCGACGGTCTACCGGTCTACGGCGCACGCGACGACTCGGAGTTGTGCCTGTTCGTCCCGTTCGGGAGCGACGGCGGCGCGGGGACGTGCACAGCCGATGGTCGCTTTCCTCCTGACGGCCTCCGGCTCAGTGGCTCCCTCTACGGCACCTCGACTCCGAGCGTCGACGTGACCTGGCACCCCGATGGCTCCCTGACGATGCAGGTGCTCGCCGGCTGACGCAGCCTCAGACGTTCTTCGCGTCGCGCCAGTCCAACCAGCGCCGCACGGGGCCGAGTTCGTAGTCGGGCCCGCTGATGCCGATGGTGAAGAGCCGGACTCCCGCCGCGAACAGCGCGTCGGCGTGCTCGACGTCGACGCCCGATCGATCGAGTTCGTTCGAGACCGTGATCTCCGAGACATCCCGCCCGACCTCGTCGCCCCAGCGAGCGAGCACGTCGAGCTTGTGCGGCAACTCGGCCGGCGGAACGAAGGAGTGCCAGATGTCCGCATGCTGCGCCACGATGCGGAGCGTCTTCTGCTCACCTTTACCGCCGATCATGACCGGGATGTCGCGGGTCGGCGGCGGGTTGAGCTTCGCCCAGCGCGCCTCGATGCGCGGCATCGCGGCGGCCAGTGCGTTCAGCCGGGATCCGCGAGTGCCGAACTCGTAGCCGTACTCGTCGAAGTCCCGCTCGAACCACCCGGAACCCGTGGCGAAGATGAACCGGCCCGTGCCGCCCTTCGCGCTGATGTGGTCGAGGGTGCGGGCCATGTCCGCCTGCAGGTCGGCGTTCCGGTACGAGTTGCAGTTCACGAGGGAGCCGAACTCGATGCGCTCGGTCTGCTCCGCCCAAGCGCCGAGCATCGACCACGCCTCGAAGTGCAGCCCGTCGCGGTCACCCGTGAGTGGGAAGAAGTGGTCCCAGTTGAAGACGACGTCGACACCGAGGTCTTCGAGACGCAACACCGTGTCACGGATGGCGGGGTATCGGGCGTGCTGCTGCTGCACCTGCACAGCGAGACGCACGGGCGAATTCAGAGGCATCCCGAAAGCCTACGGCTGAACATCGCGCTCTCACCGAGCGAGTCGCGAGATTTCGCCTGAGCCGTCAGGCCGCGGGCGCCTGCGAGATGCGCACGGTGTTGCCCGACGGGTCGCGGAACGCGCAGTCGCGCGGGCCCCAGCCCTGGTCGATGGGCTCCTGGAGCACCTCGGCGCCGGATGCCCGCACGGTCTCGAACGTCGCATCGACGTCATCGGAGCGGAACACGAGCATCGGCAGTTGGCCCTTGACGAGGAGCTCCTGGATCGCGTCACCGTCAGCCTCGGAGCGACCAGCGTGCGGCACGGAGAGCACGATGCCGAGGCCGGGCTGCGCGTCGCTGCCGAGCGTGACCCACCTGAACTCGCCGGAGGCCACGTCGTTCTGCACGTCGAGACCGAGCGCGTCGCGGTAGAAGGGGAGCGACTCGTCGACGTCGTTGACGGTGATGTTCGTGTACTGGAGTGCGATGGTCATGATCGAGACATTACGCCGCGTCTTCCGAGGTCGCTTCTCCGTTTCTGCTCGATGCGTTTCGGACCGGGCGCGTGTAGGTTTTCGCGACGCAAGCGGGCATGGCCTTGACGGCGTCGTGCTCCTGGCTCCGGTAGGCCGTCGGGGTCTCGCCGACGATCTCGGTGAACCGCGAGCTGAACGAGCCGAGCGAAGTACAGCCGACCGCCATGCACGCTTCGGTGACGCTCACGCCCGCACGCAGCAACGCCATCGCCCGTTCGATTCTGCGGGTCATCAGGTAGCTGTACGGCGTCTCACCGTATGCCGCGCGGAATCGGCGCGAGAAGTGCGCGGGCGACATGAGCGCCCGGCTCGCCATGGTCGGCACGTCGAGCGGTTTCGCGTACTCGCGATCGATCAGATCGCGGGCACGGCGCAGGTGAGCGAAGTTCTCGAGCTCCTGCGGGGTCATGATTCGACGGTAGCACCGGCGCCACGAGGCCGGATGGCCGGCGATTCCAGGCGGGACGGCATCGGCGTCGTCTCCGAGTGGGACCGTGCGCGCGGCGCAGGAAAAGTGCGCGACGCGCTGTGGGAGCGCAACGGATCGACGTACAATCCGAGCATGGACAACCTCGATCGCGCCATCCTCGACCTGCTTCGGCAGAACTCCCGGGCTGGCTACGGCGACATCGGGTCGGCGGTGGGCCTCTCGGCGTCGGCCGTGAAGCGTCGAGTCGACCGGCTCGTCGCCGACGGAGTCATCCGCTCGTTCACGATCCAGGTCGACCCCGCCGTCGACGGCATGTCGACCGAAGCGTACGTCGAGCTCTTCTGCCGCGGCACCGTCGCGCCCGACGAACTGCAGCGCATCCTGCAGGGGGTGCCCGAGGTCGTCTACGCGGGCACCGTCACCGGCAGTGCCGACGCGATCGTGCACATGCGCGCCCGCGACATCACCTCGCTCGAAGACGCGCTCGAGCGAGTGCGCATCGCCCCGAACGTCGACCACACCCGCAGCGCGATCGTGCTGTCGCGATTGGTCAACCGCAACAGGGACTGACGATGACTCATCGAGCAGTTCAGGGCGACGCGGATGCCGCGAGCCGCACGCCGAGCAAGACGCCGGCGCCGAATGCTCTCGACGCCGAGGGCCGCAAGCACGGGCTGTGGCAGCAGCGCTTCGCGAATGGCGCTGTCTCCGAAGAGGGCGACTTTGTGCACGGGGTGCAGCAGGGCCCTTGGCGCTACTGGTACCGCGACGGGCGACTGAAGGCGATCGGCGACCGCGTCGACGACACCCTCGACGGGCTCTGGCAGTGGTGGCGCGACAACGGGCAGCCGCTGCAGAAGGGCTCCTTCGTGCGCGACGAGCAGCACGGCCCGTGGAAGCGCTGGCATGCGAGCGGCGAGCTCATGGACGAAGGCGAGTACGACCACGGCACGAAGGTCGGCCTGTGGCGCCGGTACCACCCCGACGGGTCGGTCCGCGACGAGCGCACCCTGCGCGTGAAGCCCTCGGCGAGGCTTGACGATGTGGGTTTGTAGTAATACATTAACGGCATGTCTCTCGACTCGTCCGAATGGTTCATGCTCAGCGTTCTCGCGCTCGTCGCGGTGGTGGCAGCGATCTCCCCGATGTGGATGTCTCGGCCACCGGCGATCGGTCGTTTCGCTCGAACGGTCGGGCTTCCGCTCGACGGAGACGTCGAGCTCGAACGCACCATCGGCGAACGACTCCGGCTCCGCGCACGCTGGGGCGCCGTCGGCACGGTGGCCGGAACCGGCGTCGGAGCGCTCGTCGCCGTGAGTGGTGTGTTGACCACGCACGACGAGTGGGGCGCGGGCCTCTCTCCGGTCGCCGGGCTCGTGCTCGCCGGTCTCGTCCTCACGGGGCACGGAATCGGCACGGCGATCTCGATTCTGCCTGCGCCGCCCGAGGTACGTCGCCACGGCCCACGCGTTGCGCGAGTCCCCCGCCCCTCGGTTGCCGACTACGTCGCTCCCATCGAACACGTGGGGGCTCGCATCCTGGTGGCGGTCGGCAGCCTGCTGACGGTCACCGTCGCCATCCTGCCCACTCCTGTCGAATCTCGACTGCTCGCCGGCGCCACCGCCCTCGCCGCCATCGCGGCGCTCGCCGTGGCCGAGTGGGCCTCCGCGGCACTCGTGTCACGACCGCAGCCGGCTGTGAGCGAAGAGTTGCTGCGCTGGGACGATGCGCTCCGCGCCCAGACGCTCCGCGACATCGTCTCGGTACCCCTGATGGCAGGAGGGGTCGTCGTCCTGGCCTCGATCACCGCCCGGCCCGAATGGACCGGGTCTGCGGCGGAGACCGGCCAGGTCATCGGCAGCGTCATCACGTATGCACTGCTGCTCGCGCTGCTGGTCGTCGGCGCCTTCTCGATCGCGCTTCGCCCCGCCCGCTACTACCTCAAGCGGCTCTGGCCCGCGCAGTTCGCCGAAACGCAGCCCAGTGCCTACGGATCGTCGGCGCCGACCGTCGAGAACCTCTGATGCTGCTCGAGCTCGACCCCGAGTCATCCGTACCACCGTACGAACAATTGCGCCGGGCGGTCATCGACGGCGTGCGCGACGGCACCCTGGTCGCCGGCATGCGGCTGCCGCCGGTGCGCACGCTCGCCACCGAACTCGGCCTCGCGGCCAACACGGTCGCCCGCGCGTATCGGGAGCTCGAGCGCGACCATGTCATCGAGACGCGCGGCCGCAACGGCTCGTTCGTCTCGGCGACCGGAGACCCGACCGAGCAACAGGCGCAGCTCGCGGCATCCGCGTATGCCGATCGCATCGCGCAACTCGGCCTCGATGCCGAGCAGGCCCTCGCGATCGTGCGTGCCGCCCTCCAGCACTGAGCGCGACCCGCGCGTGCCCACCGCCCGCACACCGAGGCATCCGTCTGCGCCCATTCGATTCCGCCAGACCCGCCGGATTCCGCGGAACGCGAGGAATCAGTCTTCCGGGATCGGCCGCTTCGGGAGCTTCCGCACCTTCGCGCCGCGGCGACGACGCTCGGGGATCATCGAGCGCATCTCCTCGAGCTTGCCGAAGCAGAGCAGCCGGTCTTCGGCCTGCAGCTCGACGCCCTTGCGCGGGTTCGGAATGACGTTCGTGCCACGGTGCAGGGTGAGCACGGTGATGTCGCGCTCCCAGAGTCCGGAATCGCCGAGGGTGGTGCCGACGAGATCGGCGCCGCCGCGCACGACGAGCTCGGCGACGCCGTAGCCGGTCGAGACGGTGAGACGCTGACGCACGTCGACCTCGGGAAATCCGACCTGGTTCGCGATGTGGTCGATGATGGCGCCGGCGACGTCGAGCTTCGTGGCCGACTCGATGCCCTCGAGGCCGGGCGAGGAGTTGACCTCCATCACGAGCGGCCCCTCGTCGCCCTCGAGCATGTCGACACCTGCGACCCGCAGGCCCATGATCTGGGCCGAACGCACGGCCGCCAGCTCGTACTCCGGCGTCAGCTCGACGGCTTCGACGGTGCCACCGCGGTGCACGTTCGAGCGGAACTCGTCGCCGCTCGCGCTGCGCCGCATCGCCGCGACCACCCGGTCGCCGACGACGAGGGCACGGATGTCGCGGCCCCGGCTCTCTTTGATGAACCGCTGGATCAGCACGTTCTGCTTCGTCGAGTGCAGGGTCTCGATGATCGCCTCGGCGACCTTGACCTCGGGGGCGAGGATGACGCCGATGCCCTGCGTGCCCTCGAGCAGCTTGATGACGACGGGCGCGCCGCCGACCCGCTCGATCGCAGGGCGCACGTCGGCGCGATTGCGCACGAACGCCGTCGCCGGCATCCCGATGTTGTGACGGGAGAGGATCTGGTTGGCTCGCAGCTTGTCACGCGAGTTCGTGATGCCGTTGGCGGTGTTGGGCGTGTAGACGTCCATCTGCTCGAACTGGCGTACCACCGCGGTGCCGAAGTACGTCACCGAGTTGCCGATGCGCGGCAGCACGGCGTCGTAGTCGGAGAGGCGCCGCCCGCGGTACTGCAGGTCGGGTTCGGGCCCCGCGAGGTCGATCGCGAACCGCAGGGTGTCGAGTACCTTGACCTCGTGCCCACGCTGCTGCGCGGCCGTGCGGAGGCGCTGGGTCGAGTACGCCTGCGGGGCGCGCGAGAGGATCGCCAGTTTCATCGTGTACCCCTGCGAAGATGTTCGGGTGAGAGAGCCCGTCTATTCAAACACCATCGCGGGATGGCGCGAATGGGTGAGCCTGCCGGGCGCCGAAGTGCCGTGGATCAAAGCGAAGCTCGACACGGGTGCGCGCACCTCTTCGCTGCACGCCTTCGACGTCGAAGAGGTTCGACGCGGCGAGACGGCGATCGTGCGGTTCGGGGTGCATCCGTGGCAGAACACCGATGCAGACGCGGTCGTCGTGGAGTGCGCGGTGCACGACCGACGCTCGGTGCGAAGCTCGTCGGGTCACACCGAAGAGCGCATCGTCGTGCTCATGGACGTGGTGCTCCTCGATCGCGCTGTGACCGCCGAGGTGACGCTCACCAATCGCGATGAGATGGGCTTCCGCATGCTCATCGGCCGCGAAGCACTGCGGCAGGGCTTCGTCGTCGACGCGGCACGTTCGTTCGTCGGCGGGCGCGCACCACGACGCATCCGTCGCCGGAATCGCGGACGCGATGCGACCACCCCGCTGGTCGAGTAGCGAGCCTCCGCTGGTCGAGTAGCGAGCCTCCGCCGGTCGAGTAGCGAGCCTCCGCCGGTCGAGTAGCGAGCCTCCGCCGGTCGAGTAGCGAGCCTCCGCCGGTCGAGTAGCGAGCCTCCGCCGGTCGAGTAGCGAGCGAAGCGAGCGTATCGAGACCTGCCCGGTCGAGGGTCTCGATACGGCGCTGGCGCGCCTACTCGACCAGCGTGAGGTGCACGGCGCCGGCGCGACCGCGNCCGGTCGAGTAGCGAGCCTCCGCCGGTCGAGTAGCGAGCCTCCGCCGGTCGAGTAGCGAGCCTCCGCCGGTCGAGTAGCGAGCCTCCGCCGGTCGAGTAGCGAGCCTCCGCCGGTCGAGTAGCGAGCGAAGCGAGCGTATCGAGACCTGCCCGGTCGAGGGTCTCGATACGGCGCTGGCGCGCCTACTCGACCAGCGTGAGGTGCACGGCGCCGGCGCGACCGCGCCCTTGTGGCATCCGTTCGGATCGCGCCTAGATGACGCCGTCGCTGATGGTCGTCGGGTTGCCGAACCGGTGGTTCGTGATCGAGATCGCCTGTTCGTGCAGGAACGGCAGCATTTCGACGCGGCCCGACGGCGTCACGGGGTGCGCCCACACCGCGACATCCGGAGTGCCGCCGAGCGCCTCGGCGAGAGCGGATGCCCCGCCGCCGACGAGTCGCACACGCGGGGTCGCGATGCCGCGCTTCGCCGCCCGGCCGAGCCAGTCCGCGTCGCCCTCGCGCACAACCTTCACCTCGCGCGCGGCGAGCAGCGTGCGCACGCCCTTCGGCAGCTCGACCGCGGTCGACACCGAGAGCTTCGACTTCGCGAGCAGGCCGGCCGCGATGACGCGGAGCCCTTCGGCGAGGGTCGCGTGCTCGCCGATGCGCACCGTCACGGGCAGCGGCCGGTAGCGGAAGAGGTTGCGCTCGACGCCGACACCGGAGACATCCTTCACGACGCCGTACTCCTCGGCCCAGGCGAGCTCGTCGGAGAGCGCCGAGCGACGCAACAGGTCGAACGCGTCGTAATCGAGCGCCGACTGCGACGCCTCGATGAGCTCGGCGACGCGCTTCTCGAGCCCCCGCAGGTGCAGGGTGCTCGACGACGTGCCGTGCTGCGGCAGCCACTCGCCGAGGCCGAAGAGGTAGTTCGGGCCGCCGGCCTTCGCCCCGGCACCGACCGCCGAGCGCTTCCAGCCGCCGAACGGCTGGCGCTCGACGATCGCACCGGTGATGCCCCGGTTGACGTAGAGGTTGCCCGCCTCGACACGGTCGAACCAGGTTGCGAGTTCGACGGAATCGAGCGAGTGCAAGCCCGCCGTCAGACCGTAGTCGACGGCATTCTGCAGGCGGATCGCCTCGTCGAGGTTCTTCGCATGCATGACGCCGAGCACGGGGCCGAAGAACTCGGTGAGGTGGAAGTACGAGCCGGCCGCGACGCCCGTGCGGATGCCGGGCGACCAGAGGCGCCCGGTGGCGTCGAGCTGCTCCGGCTCGACGAGCCACTCCTCGCCGATGCCGAGCTGGGTGAGCGCGTGCAGCAGCTTGCCGTTCGCGGGCTCGACGATCGGGCCCATCTGGCTCGTCGCCTGCTCGGGCCAGCCGACCCGCAGCGACTTCGTCGCGTCGACGAGCTGGCGGCGGAACCGCTCCGACTTCGCGACGGAGCCGACGAGGATCACGAGCGAGGCGGCCGAGCACTTCTGGCCCGCATGTCCGAAGGCGCTCTTCACGACATCGGATGCCGCGAGGTCGAGGTCCGCCGAGGGCGTCACGATGATCGCATTCTTGCCGCTCGTCTCGGCGAGCAGGGGCAGGTCGGCCCGGAACGAGCGGAACAGCTGTGCCGTCTCGTAGGCGCCGGTGAGAATGACCCGGTCGACCGCCGGGTGGGAGATGAGCTCCTTGCCGAGCTCCCGTTCGCCGATGTCGACGAGGGTGAGCAGTTCGCGAGGGATTCCGGCCTCCCACAGCGCCTCGACCATGACCGCGCCCGAGCGCTGCGCGAGCTTCGCGGGTTTGATGATGGCGCCCGAGCCCGCGGCGAGCGCGGAGAGCACACCGCCCGCGGGGATCGCGACCGGGAAGTTCCACGGCGGGGTGATGACCGTCAGCCGGGACGGCACGAAGATCGCGCCCTGCACGTGGTCGAGCTCGCGGGCGCGCTCGGCGTAGTAGTGCGCGAAGTCGATCGCCTCGCTGATCTCGGGGTCGGACTCGGCGATGGTCTTGCCGGTCTCGGCGGCCATGACCTCGATGAGGCGGTCGCGGTTCGCGGCGAGCGCGTAGCCGGCACGGTGCAGCACCGCCGCACGTTCGGCGCCGGGCAGCTCGCCCCAGGCGCGGCCGCGGGCGGCGACGGTCTGGATGACCCGCTCGAGGGTGCCCGCGTCGTCGATGCGCGCTGCCGCGATCGTGTCGAGGCCGAGCCGGGAGGTGGCCACCCGCTCGAGGATGCGGCGGCCCCACTCTCGGTTCGGCGCGAGTGCCGGGTCGGTGTCGGGTTCGTTGCGGAAGCCCGGCGTCGCCCCGGGGCCGGCGGCATCGAGCGCAGCGGATGCCGCGGCATCCGCCAGTTCGGAGCCGTCGATGCCGCCGGAGCCGTCGGACCCGCGCGTGATGCCGAGCACGACGCTCGTGAGCGACGGGTCGTGCTCGTGCTCGGTGCCGGGCGCCGGAGCCTCGGGAACGGTCATCGCGGCGGCGAGGGTCTCGTCGGTCCACTCGGTGCGCCGGTTCTGGGTGCGGTTCGGTGAAGGCGCCGCCCCGACCGACGGCTCGAGCGCTGCGAGCGAGGCGCGGTAGCGGGCCTGCTCGCGCTGGAACAGCGTCTCGTTCGAGGTGAGTTCGAACACCGCCGACATGAAGTTGTCGTGACTCGCGTTCTCTTCGAGGCGGCGGATCAAGTACGCGATCGCAACGTCGAACTCGCTCGGGTTCACGACGGGCGTGTAGAGCAGCAGGTTGCCGACATCGCGGCGCACGGCCTCGGCCTGGCCGGTCGCCATGCCGAGCAGCATCTCGAACTCGACGCGCGAGTCGATGCCGCGCTCGCGGGCGGTGAGCCACGCGTGGGCGACGTCGAAGAGGTTGTGGCCGGCGACGCCGAGTTTGACCGCGTCGGTGCGCTCGGGGGTCATCGACCAGTCGAGCACGCGCTTGTAGTTCGTGTCGGTGTCCTGCTTGGTGTCGTAGGTCGCGAGCGGCCAGCCGTGCACGGCCGCGTCGACGTGCTCCATCGCGAGGTTCGCGCCCTTGACGACACGCACTTTGATGGGGGCGCCGCCCTCGGCGCGGCGGTTCTTCGCCCACGCCGTGAGTTCCTGCATCGCGCCGAGCGCGTCGGGCAGGTAGGTCTGCAGCACGATTCCCGCCTCGAGGCCGCGCAGCTGCGGCTGGTCGAGCAGGGTCGTGAAGACCGCGATCGTCAGATCGAGGTCGCGGTACTCCTCCATGTCGAGGTTGATGAACTTGCCCTTGCCGCGCGCCGCGCTCGCGGCGGCGAGCTCGTAGAGCGGGGTGAGCTTCGCGACGACCTTGGCGACGGCTTCGTCGAACGACCACATCGAGAGTTGGCTGACGACGCTCGAGACCTTGATCGACACGTAATCGACGTCGTCGCGGGCGAGGAACTCGAAAGTGCCGGCCAGCCGGCGGTCGGCCTCCTCTTCACCGAGCACGGCCTCGCCGAGGAGATTCAGGTTCAGGCCGTTGCCCGACTCGCGCAGCGTCGCGATGGCCGGGCCGAGCTTGTCGGGGGTCGCGTCGAGCACGAGGTGGCCGACCATGGCGCGCAGCACGCGGCGTGCGATCGGAATCACGATCCACGGGAACACCGGGGCGATGACGCCGCCGGCCCTGATCGCGGCCTTCAGGTACCACGGCAGGAATTTCGGCGTGATCTTCGCGACCTGCTCGAGGTTGCGGCCGGCGACGCCGAGGTCTTCGGGCCGCATGACGCCGTCGACGAAGCCGACGGTGAAGTTGAGACCCCTGGGGTCCTTCAGCACGCCGGCGAGGCGTTCGGCTGCAGGATCGGCGGGGTGCTCGGCGCTCTCAGCGAGCCAGCGGCGCACGAGGGCGACGACGTGATCGGTGTTCGGCCGTGCGTCTGTGGCGGCGTTCGACATGGTCACGAGGGTAGTGTCCTTTTCTTCGGGCGCGCCGGGATCACGCGCCTGTCGGGTTCAGTATGCGCCGCGGCATCCATTCGGTAAAGCGAATGAATCTGAACGATACTGTTCAGTAGAACCGACTAATTCAACCGACGACCGAGACGGCCGTCGGCGCTGGCGTCGCGGCGAAGGCCAGAAATGGCCTTCGCTTTCAGCTCCAGCGCGCGGAGGAACCCATGCTCGACGTGCGACGCCTGCGACTGCTCGTGGAGCTCGCCGACCGCGGCACCCTCTCGGCGGTCGCCGACGCTCTCTCGTACAGCCCGTCTTCGGTGTCGCAGCAGCTCAGCCAGCTCGAACGCGAGGCGGGGGTGCAATTGCTCGTGCAGGTCGGTCGACGCGTGCAATTGACCCCCCAAGCCGAGCTGCTCGTCGGCCACGCGCGCGGTGTGCTCGACCGGCTCGAAGAGGCCGAATCGGATGTCGCGCGCTCGCTCACGGCCGTCGGCGGCACGGTGCGCATCGCGGTGTTCCAATCGGCGGCGCACGCCGTGGTGCCGCAAGCGCTCACCCTCCTGCGCGCCGAGCACCCCGCACTTCGGGTCGAGGTCACCGAACGCGAGCCCGACGTCGGACTCTTCGAAGTGTCGGCCCGCGACTTCGATCTCGTCATCGCCGAACAATACCCAGGGCACACCCGCGCACATCGCGAGGATCTCGACCGCGTGCACCTCGTCGCCGACACGATCCGCTTGGCGTTGCCGCCGCACCCGTCGTCGCGACGTGCCCGCCCCACCACGGCCGCCGCCGCCACCGCTGCGGCGACCACGATCATCGAGAGTGCGCGAAACGTCGGAAACGACGGGCCGAAGGGACACGACGCGCACTCTCGACGCCGTGGAGGGCGAGGGGAACGGGAGGGACGGGAGCGACGGGAGATGGGGGCGCCATCGGCGCTCGCCGCGGCATCCGACATGCCCTGGGTGCTCGAACCCGCGGGCACGGCGTCGCGCGACTGGGCCGAGCAGCTCTGCCGCGAGGCCGGGTTCGAACCCGACGTTCGCTTCGAGACGGCCGACCTGATGGCGCACATCCGGCTGATCCGCTCGGGCAATGCGGTAGGCCTGCTCCCCGACCTCGTGTGGGCCGGGGAGACGCCGAGCGTGGCGCTCATCGACCTGCCGGGGCATCCCGAACGCGAGGTCTTCACCTCGACCCGACTCGCGGCCGCCGCCCGGCCCGCGGTCGTCGCCTGCCGCGATGCGCTGGCCCGTGCGGCACGCGCGACGGCGACGCCTGCCGGGCGCTGACCGGCACCCTCGATACGCTGTGCGCATGTCGCGAACGATGCAGCGTTGGGCACTGTCCGGAACGATCCTGCTCGCGGCGGCGGCGCTGACCGCCTGCGCCGGCAACGCCGGCAACGGATCAGGGGCGACCGCCGACCCCGTCGGCACGTGGGGCGACGCGACGTCGTCGAGCGAACCGTCGCTCGCCCTCGCCGACGATGGCAAGCTGACCGGCACCGACGGTTGCAACCGCCTCATCGGCAGCTGGAGCGCCGACGAAGACGCAATCACCTTCACCGATGTCGCATCGACGCGCATGGCCTGCGAGGGCGTCGACACCTGGCTCTCGTCGATCGCGACGGGAACGATCGACGGCGAGACGCTCACCGTCTTCGACGCCGACGGCGCCGAGATCGGCACGCTCGAGCGATCGAGCCACGACGTGCCGACGCCCGAAGCCTCCGTCGAGCCGGCCACGGACGACGCCGCGCTTGATCCTGCCCTCGTCGTCGGCACCTGGGGCACGGAGTCGACCGGCACCGCCTCGGGCGAGCCGTTCATCGTCATCGCCGCCGACGGCACCGCGGGCGGCAGCGACGGGTGCAACTTCTTCGGCGGCTCCACCTGGGCCGTCGACGGCGAGACGATCGCATTCGCGGCCGGCATCATCACGCTCATGGCCTGCGAGGGCATCGATCAGTGGCTGAACACCCGGGCGACCGCGACCGTCGACGGCGACACGATGACCTTCTTCGACGAGTCGGGCGCCGAGATCGGCACGCTGCCGCGCACGGCGTAGGCATCAGTGCCATCGCGCAAGCCGCGCACGACGTTCGAAGTGCGACCGGCATTCGCCGACGATCGCAGCCTGCAGCGTGTGCACGCACGCGCGCACGTCACTGCCGAGCGGATGCCGCGGCGAACCGGTCGGCCTGGGCGGCGAGGAACTCCATCACCTCGGGCGGCCCATCGACGCGGTAGCCCACGCCGCTCGGGATCCACATGAGCGCCATCAGCAGGTTCTGCACGGCGTCGGCCTCGAGTGGCCACGCACAGTGCTCGGCGTCGATCGCGACGACATCGCGCCCGTACCAGCCGAGGTGCTCGGCGAACACGGCCTGCGGCAGCTCGACGATGACGCGGGCCTTCACCGTGCGGTCGCGCCAGCGCACCGCCGCCTCGACTCGTGCCCGCGCGGCCTCATCGGTCATGGGCCGCGGTTCGAACTGCACTCGCGTCGGGAACACCTCGCTGATGCGGTCGAGCCGGAAGGTGCGCCAGTCCTCGCGCTGGCGATCCCAAGCGAGGAGGTACCAGCGGCGGGCGACCGGCACGAGCCGGTACGGCTCGATGACGCGGGCGGACGCCGTGCCCGCGGCATCCGTGTACGTGAATCGCAGCCGTTCGGAATCGCGGCATCCGAGCGCGAGGAGGCCCAGCAGTTCGGAGTCGATCTCGGGGGCCGGTCGGCGTGAGCCGGCCGAGCCGGGCCCGCCCGTGCCGACGGCGGCATGCGACTGCAGGGCTTCGATGCGCCGACGCAACGCGGGCGGCAGCACTTGCTCGATCTTCGCGAGCGCGCTGATCGTCGTGTGCTCGGCGCCGCGCAGCCCCGCGGTGGCCTGCGAGCGCAGTCCGACGGCGATCGCGACGCCCTCGTCGTCGGTGAGCAGCAGCGGCGGCAACCCCGTCCCTGCCTCCAGCCGGTAGCCTCCGGTGCTGCCGCGCGCCGACTCGATACCGTAGCCGAGCTCGCGCAGCCGATCGACGTCACGGCGCAGCGTGCGGTCGGAGACGCCGAGCCGGTCGACGAGTTCTTGCGCCGACCAGTGCCGGTGACTCTGCAGCAGGGAGAGGAGTTCGAGGGTTCTCGAGGTCGTTGCGGCCATGTCTCAAGTTTCTCACCTATCAGGACAGAAACTGTCCGGATGCCTCGGAAGACTGTGGATATGACGAATCAGATGATCTCCGCTCAGGGCCTCACGAAGACGTTCCCCGCCAAGGGAAAGTCCGTCGAGGCCGTCCGTTCCGTCGACCTCGCGGTCGACGCCGGCGAGCTCGTCGCCTTCCTCGGCCCGAACGGCGCCGGCAAGTCGACGACGCTTCGCATGCTCACCACCCTGCTGCCGCCGACGAGCGGCGAGGCCGTCGTCGCCGGTTGCGACATCCGCCGCGATCCCGCCGGCGTGCGCCGCCGCATCGGCTACGTCGGCCAGGGCAATTCCGGCGGGCACAGCCAGCGGGTGCGCGACGAGCTGCACGCCCAGGGCGCCTTCTACGGCTTGGGCCGCCGCGAGACGCGGGCGCGCGCCGACGAGCTCATCGAGTCGCTCGAGCTCGGGCAGGTCGCGAGCCGTCAGGTGCAGGCGCTCTCGGGCGGCCAGAAGCGCCGGCTCGACATCGCGCTCGGGCTCATCCACCGGCCCGAGCTGCTCTTCCTCGACGAGCCGTCGACGGGCCTCGACCCGCACAGCCGGGCGAACCTGTGGGAGCACATCGTCGAGCTGCGCCGCGAGACGGGCACGACGATCTTCCTCACGACGCACTACCTCGACGAGGCCGACCAGCTCGCCGAGCGCGTCATGGTGATGGATCACGGCCAGGTCATCGCCGATGACACGGCATGGGCGCTCAAGGAATCGCTCGCGGGCGACCGGGTGAGCCTCACCTTCGATTCGGCGACGGATGCCGCGGCAGCCGCGGCCCGCATCGGCGGCGAGGCCTCGGGGCCGGTCGTCACGGTCACCGCTCCCGGCGGCGATCGGGCGTTGCCCCGCTACATCCGTTCGCTCGGCGACGCCGGTCTCGACGTCGTCGCCGCGACCCACCGCCAGCCGACCCTCGACGACGTGTTCCTCGCCCTCACGGGTCGCAGCCTCCGCGAGGAGGCGGCGCACGCCGCGCAGGCCGACACCGACACCGGCTCCGACTCCGTGCCGGCCGCGGCACCCGTCGCCGCCTGACCGGTGTCCGGCCATTCGGAAGCAGGCAGACACGCCGCATCCGATTCAGCGACAGGCGCCAACTGCACTCCACGACCGAGAACTCCAGTTCTCATGACACGAAGGAACTCCTCATGACCACTCTCGACACCACCGCCCGGCCTACCGGCTTCTTCCACGACACTGCCGCGGTCTTCGTGCGCGAGTCGCGGCCGCTCGTGCGCGACCCGTTCAGCGTCGTCTTCTCACTCGTGCAGCCACTCGTCTTCCTCGGCCTGTTCGGCCCACTGCTCGTCGGCGCGGCCGGTGGGGATGTCGCGGGCACGCTGCAGTGGTTCGTACCCGGCATTCTCGTGATGGTCGCGCTCTTCGGCACGGCGTCGACCGGCGCGAATCTGCTCGTCGAAATGCAGACCGGTTCGCACGAGCGCACGCTCGTCGCCCCCCTCTCGCGAAGCGCGCTCCTCGTCGGCCGCGCCCTCAAGGAGGTCGTGCCGCTCGTCATCCAGGGCACGATCGTGGTGCTCGTCGCGGTGCCGTTCGGCTTCAGCCTCAACGTGCCCGGCCTCATCGCGGGCCTCGTGGTGCTCGCCGTGTTCGGCATCGGGTTCGGCGCCCTGAGCTACACACTCGCGCTCGGCTGCCGCAACCGCGACTGGATGTTCTGGATGGTGCACCAGACGCTGCTGTTCCCGCTCATGATCCTCTCGGGCATGCTGCTGCCGCTCGACGACGGCCCCGAGTGGATGCAGGTCGCCGCGGCCGTGAACCCGCTCAGTTACCTCGTCGCCGCCGAGCGCGCGATGCTCGCCGGCGACCTCGGAGCACCCGTGGTCATCGGTGGCATCATCGCCGCAGCCGCGACCTGCGCGATCGGCATCGTGGTCGGCGTGCGCGCGATGCGTCGCGCTCGCTGACCCCGCGCTCCCGCGCGCACCCACCCACGCGCACCCACCCACGCGCACGCACCCACCCAGCGCACGCACCACACCGCGCGCACCCACCCGCGCGCACGCACCACAGCACGCGCACGCACCACACCGCTCCGGGGGTGCATTCCCGCCAGATGTAGGGCCGATCGGCACTCCGGCTGGCGGGAATGCACCCCCGGAGCGCCTTTGCGGTTCGATTACGCTCGAGGGATGCCCCACGACGTCGTGATTCTCGGCGGTGGCCACAACGGCCTCACCGCAGCCGCCTACCTCGCTCGCGCCGGCAAGCGGGTGCTGCTCCTCGAACGCGACGACCACCTCGGCGGAGCGGCCGTCTCGGCCGAGGTGTTCGACGGCGTCGACGCCCGCCTCTCGCGCTACTCGTACCTCGTGAGCCTGCTCCCCCAGCGGATCATCGATGAACTCGGCCTCGACGTGCGACTCGTGCGCCGGCGCTATTCGTCGTACACGCCCGACCCCGGCGACCCCGAGCGCGGGCTGCTCATCGACCGGGAGGCCGGGCCTGGAACCCCTTCGACAGGCTCAGGGAGCGATTCCGCCGCTGCCTTCGCCCGCATCGGCGCCGAGGGCGACATCGCCGCTTGGAACTCCTTCTCCGCCGACACCGCGCGGCTGGCCGAACGGCTCTTCCCGACCCTGACCGAGCCCCTGCCCACCCGCGATGAAGCACGCGCCCTCGTCGGCGACGAGCGTGTGTGGCACGACTTCGTGGAGCAGCCTCTCGGCGGCACGATCGATGCTCGCTTCACGAGCGACCTCGTTCGCGGGATCGTCGCGACCGACGGCCTCATCGGCACCTTCACCGACCTCGACGACCCCGCACTCGATGCGAACCGGTGCTTCCTGTACCACGTGATCGGCGGCGGCACGGGTGATTGGGATGTGCCGGTCGGCGGCATGGGCGCCATCAGCGGCGAGCTCGCTCGTGCTGCGCGTGAAGCCGGCGCCGAGCTCGTCACGGGCGCCGAGGTGCTCGCGGTCGACCCGAACGGCAGCGTGCGGTACCAGCTCGACGGCGTCGAGCACGAGGTCGCTGCACCCACGATGCTCGCCAACGTCGCGCCGGCGGTGCTCGATCGCCTCATCGCGACGGCGGCTGCGACCGCCCGCAGTCGACGGCATGTCCCGGATGCCGCGGCGAACGTCTCGGCGGCCACGGGTGCCGCACCGATCGCGCCACGCGACCAACATCCTTTCCCGCCGCAGGCGCAGCTCGACGTGCCCCCGGTCGTGCGGGAGCGCCTGCGCCACCTCACCGCACCCGAGGGCGCGCAGGTCAAGGTGAACCTGCTGCTCACGCGACTGCCGCGGCTGCGTGACGCCGAGGTCTCGCCCGAGGCGGCGTTCGCCGGCACGTTCCACATCAACGAGCTCGAGTCGCAGCTCGCGACGGCGTACGGCGAGGCGGCCCGTGGCCGCATCCCCTCGCCGTTGCCGTGCGAGGTCTACTGCCACACGCTCAGCGATCCGTCGATCCTCTCACCCGAGCTCGCGGCATCCGGCGCCCACACCCTGACCGTCTTCGGCCTGCACGTGCCGCACCGGCTGCTCGAGCGCTTCGGCGACGACGAGTTGCGTGAGCGCCTGCAGCACGAGGTGCTCGCCTCCTTGAATTCGGTGCTCGCCGAACCCATCGAGGGCGTCATCGCCACGGATGCCGCGGGCCGCCCGTGCATCGAGACGAAGACGACGCGCGACATCGAGGAGGCGCTCGCGATGCCGGGCGGCAACATCTTCCACGCGCCGCTGTCGTGGCCGTGGGCGGAGCCGGGCGCACCGCTCACCAGCGCCGCCGAACGCTGGGGCGTCGCAACGGCGTATCCGCAGGTGCTGCTGTGCGGTTCGGGAGCGGTGCGCGGCGGCGCGGTCAGCGGCATCGGCGGCCACAACGCGGCAATGGCGGTGCTCGAGGCCCGCTCGGTCTGACGGGCCGCAGAGCACGAACCCCAGAGCACGAGCTCAGAACACGAAGCTGTAGAGCAACGAGCGTCAGAACACGAAGAGCTGGCCGAGCACCATGATCGCGATGATGAAGAGCACGACGACCGCGCCGACGATCGTCAACGACGTCACCGAGAGCTTCGCGACGCCGAAGCCCACGAGGAAGGGCAGTGCCACGAGGAAGATCGTCACGATCCACCAGAACGTCGAGTAGCCGGCGGCCGACGCATCACCCAGACGCCCGCCGAACAACTGGCTCGTGGCGGGGTGAGTCGCGAAGGCGAACGAGGCTGAGAGCGGCACGGCGATGAGCGCCGCGACGATGAGGCCGGCGAGCCCGCCCCACAGCCCCGACTTGCCCTCGGTGATGTCCATCGCCTCTTCGCGCCCCGCAGCCTTGGAACTCATGCGCTCACTCTAGTGTCGGCCAGTGGCGCTCTGGTAGATCCACACCGACGGCATTAGCCTGAGGGAACGAGCGAACGGGGGCCGAAGATGACCGCGAAACCGACCGGGCACTACGTGCTGAAAGACGACGGCCTCTACCTGCAGTTCGACCGCCTCTTCTACGCCCCCATCGAAGACGTCTGGTTCAGCCTCACGAATCCGAACGCCATGCGCGCCTGGATCGGCACGTACACCGGCAGCCCGGCGACCGGCGGGGTGCGCTTCCGCATGGGCGCCGAGGGCGAGGAAGCCGAGTGGCAGAACGTCAGCATCCTCGAATGCGCTGCCCCCCATCGGTTCCTCGCCGACTCCGGCCCCGGCCCGACCGGCATCCGGGTCTTCTGCCACCTCGTCGAGGGCGGCGGCATGACGACCCTCACACTCGGCCAGCGACTGCACAGTGCAGCGGATGCCTCGAGCATCGGCCCTGGCTGGGACTACTACCTCGATCGGCTCGCCGCGTCGCGTGCCGGGGCACCGCTGCCCGCGTGGGAGACGTACTACCCGTCGTTCTCGCCCCACTACCGTGAACTGGCCGTTCCGGGGCCGGTGCATTGACCGTGGCATCCCGAGCCCTGGGTATCTCGAACCCTAGACTGTGGCCGTGAACACGGCTGACCGACTGCGGCGACGTTCCGCAGAACCTGCTCCGCGCACGAGCCTCTTCGCGAATCATCCGTTCCGATGGGGCTTCATCGTCACCCTCGGCGTGCTGCTCGCCGCCGTGCTCGCGCTCATGATCGTGAACCTGCAGAGCGTGCTGCTTTCGGTGTTCATCGCAGCCTTCGTCTCGCTCGGGCTCGACCCGCTGATCCGCTGGTTCCAGCGCCACGGGCTCTCGCGTCCGACCGCGATCGTGGTCGTCATCATCCTCTTCATCGCGGTGGTCGTCGGCATCTTCTGGGTCGTACTGCCGCCGGTCCTCGAGCAGGCGGCGGCGCTCGTGCGGAACATCCCGGCCCAGGTGAAAGACCTGCAGAACTCCGAGTGGTTCGAGCAGATCGATACTGCGACGAACGGCGTCGCCTCGTCCATCGTTGCGTCGGCCGGCGACCTCCTCGGCGACCCAAACACCTGGGCGACGATCGGGGGTGGCGCGCTCAAGTTCGGCGTCTCGGTGCTGAACGCCGTCTCGACCGGCGTGTTCGTCGTCGTGCTCTCGATCTACTTCATCGCGACCCTCGACACCACGAAGCGGGCCTGCTACCTGCTGATCTCGGCGTCGCATCGGGACCGCGTCGTCGGCTACGCCGAGCGCATCATGGAGTCCGTCGGCCGCTACCTCAGCGGCATGGTCGTGCTGGCCTTCTTCAACGCCGTCTTCTCGACGATCCTGCTGTACCTCGTCGGAGTGCCGTACGCACTCATCATCGGTGTGATCGCCCTGTTCGTGACACTCATCCCGCTCATCGGTACCGTGCTGACCACCACACTCATGACGATCATCGCCCTGTTCACCTCACCGCTCGCGGGGCTCATCGTGCTCATCGTGATGCTCGTGTACATGCAGATCGAGGCGTACATTCTGACCCCGAGAGTCATGGGCAAGGCCGTGCAGGTGCCGGGCACGATCGTGCTCATCTCGGCGCTCGCCGGCGGCACCCTGCTCGGACTGCTCGGTGCGCTCGTGGCGATCCCGATCTCGGCGGGCATCCTGCTCATCATCCGCGAGGTCGTGATCCCTCAGAAGGCCCGGTCGTGATCACGCTTGTCGACTAGTGGGACCTTATGCGGGGTCTCGATACGCGTCCTCCTTCGTCGGTCGCTACTCGACCAACGAGAGCCGCCGGTCGAGTAGCGAGCGCAGCGAGCGTATCGAGACCCGCCGGTCGAGTAGCGAGCGCAGCGAGCGTATCGAGACCCGCAGCCGTCAGTGCCAGACCGACGGCGCAGCAGCACGAGTGGGGGGCAGCGCGACATCCGCACCCCACCGCTCGATCCAGTCGGGAATCTCGTCGGCGCCCGAGACGCCGAGCGCCTCGACGATCTCGGACATCGGCACCGTGCCGCCGGCCTTCTTGAGGAACCGCGCGCGGATGAAGCCCTGCGCGTACACCTCGGGCTCGCCGTGCTTGCCCCCTGCGCCCTTCGAAGGGCGCACGTAGCGCTGCTCCATGTAGACGGCCTTGTCGTCGTGGCCGACGAGTCGGGACTCGATCGTGAACCGATCCCAGAGCTGCAGCGACTTGCGGAACGTGATCGTCTCGCTCGCGACGACCGGATACCAGCCCTTGTCGCGCATCATGTCCCAGACGCCGTTTCGCACGAGCATGTCGAAGCGGGCGACATCCATGATCGAGAAGTACACGCCGTTGTTCATGTGCCGATTGATGTCGAGGTCGGTCGGCAGCGTGATGAAGTTCGTGCGGGCGACCTCGAAATGCCCGAGACCGGGCTTGCGCCGCGAGAGGAACAGCACGTGGAGCAGGGTGCGGAAGAACATGTGCATAGTCCACGACTGTATGCCCGAATCGTGGTCGATCATCCATCGTTGGTGGAAGCCACAATCTGAACCGCGATCTCCCGCTCCTGCTGGTCGAGTAGCGAGCTTCTCCGCTGGTCGAGTAGCGAGCGAAGCGAGCGTATCGAGACCCGGTGCGTGGTCTCGATACGCGTCCTCCTCCGTCGGGCGCTACTCGACCAGCGGGGGCCGCAAGAGCCGATATCGCAAGTGCGTGGCACGCGCGCCCTGCTCGACACTGATCGGCTCGAGCTCCACCCGCTGCGAAGCAGCGTCGGGAAAGAGCCGGCTGCCGCCGCCGAGCAGCACCGGCACGAGGTGGAGCCGCGCCTCATCGACGAGCCCTGCGGCGAGCGCCTGTCTCGCGACCTCCGCGCCGCCCACGATGCAGACGGATGCAGCGCTCGCGACCTCGCTCGCCCGTGCGACCGCCTCGGCGACCCCGCCTGTGACGAACTCGAAGCGCGAGCCGCCGCGTTCGAACGGCTCGCGCTCGCGGCTCGTGACGACGAAGCAGGGGCGCCGCCCGAACACCGGCTCATCGCCCCACGGCCACTCGCCCACGTCGAACGTGCGACGCCCGAGCACGAACGCGCCCGTCGTCTCGAACATGCGCGATGCGGCATTGCGGTCGATCTGGTCTGGCGCGACACTCGTGATGCCGTTGTTGTCGTCGAGCGGAACAGCGCCATCGAAGATCGGGACGCGCCTCCACTCGTGCACACGCTCGCCGTCGAGGCCGAGCGGATGCTCGAGGCTCACGCCCGGTGCGGCGGTGAAGCCGTCGAGCGTCATCGTCATCTCGAGAAAGACGTGGGTCACGGGGTCATCCCTTCGCGGGAACGTGCCGTTCGTCCACGCCGTTGTAGACGGACAGCGGGCGGATGAGCGCGTTCGACGCGGCCTGCTCCATGATGTGCGCGGTCCAACCGGTGATGCGACTCGCGACGAACAGCGGCGTGAACGTGAGCGTGTCGAACCCCATGAGGTGGTACACCGGGCCGGCCGGGTAGTCGAGATTCGGCTTGATGCCCTTGCGCGCGCCCATCGCGGTCTCGAGAGCGAGGTACAGCTCGAACAGGTCGGGCCGATCGTAGTGCTCGACCATGCGCTCGAGCGCGTCGCGCATCGTCGGCACACGCGAGTCGCCGTTCTTGTAGACGCGGTGGCCGAAGCCCATGATCTTGCGCTTCTCGGCAAGCGCGTCGTCGAGCCAGGCGGCCGCGGCATCCGCCGTGCCGATCGCGTCGAAGGCGTGCATGACCGCTTCGTTGGCACCGCCGTGCAAGGGGCCCTTCAGGGCGCCGATCGCGCCGGTGACCGCCGAGTACAGGTCGGAGAGGGTGCTCGTGATCACCCGGGCCGTGAACGTCGAGGCGTTGAACGAGTGTTCGGCGTAGAGGATCATCGACACGTCGAAGGCATTGACCACCGCGAGCTCGGGGGCCTCGCCAAAGGTCTGCCAGAGGAAGTTCGCCGAGAAACCGAGGTCGTCACGGGGCTCGACGAACTCGAGCTCGTGCCGTCGGCGCTGGTCGTAGGCGACGATCGAGGGCAACTTCGCGAACAGCCGGATCGCCTTGTCGAGGTTCGCCTCGACACTGTCGTCGGGCGTCGCCGGGTCGCTCGCGCCGACGACCGAGACGGCCGTGCGCACGACGTCCATCGGGTGAGCGGTGAGCGGCAGCTCGTCGATGATGCGCTTGACCTCGTGATCGAGACCGCGAAGTGAGCGCTCGCGTTCTTCGAACGCGGCAAGCTGCGCGTCATCCGGCAGCTCGCCGTACCAGAGCAGGTAGGCGACCTCTTCGAACGTGACGGATGCCGCGAGCTCCTGCACCGGATAACCGCGGTACAGCAGCGAGTTCGACTCGGGGTTCACCTTCGAAACCGCCGTATAGTCGACCGGCACGCCGGCCAAGCCCTTGTAGATCTCCTGCTCTGCCATGCGTGCTCCTTTTTGCTTTCGCTGATCCCGATACGGCGCTGGTGCGCCTACTCGACCGGCGTCCTGGTGACGGTGAAGTTGAAGATACTCGTGTCGAAGTGGTTGTAGCCCTCGTAGTCGATGAGCTCGTAGAGGTCGGCGCGGTGCTGCATCTCGCCGAGCTTGCCGGTGAGCGCACCGGCATCCGTCAATTCGTCGAGACCGCGCGCCGCGGCGCCCATCGCGAGGCGCAGCAGCGAAACGGGCCAGATGACGATGTTCATGCCGACGTCGGCGAGCTGCGCCGCGGTGAAGAGCTCGCTCTTGCCGAACTCGGTCATGTTCGCGAGCAGCGGCACGTCGACCGCCTCGCGCACCGCCTCGAACTCGGCGAGCGAACGCATCGCCTCGGGGAAGATCGCGTCGGCACCCGCGTCGACGAGCGCCTTCGCGCGGTCGACCGCGGCGGCGAGCCCGTCGACCGCGGCGATGTCGGTGCGCGCCATGACGAGGAAGTTCGGGTCGCGTCGCGCGTCGACGGCGGCACGGATGCGCTGCAGGGCGGTGGACTCGTCGACCACCTGCTTGCCGTCGAGGTGGCCGCAGCGCTTCGGGTTGACCTGGTCTTCGATGTGGAGGCCGGCGAGCCCGGCGTCCTCCATCTCTTGCACGGTGCGGGCGACATTCATCGGCTCGCCGAACCCGGTGTCGGCGTCGATGATCGCGGGCAGCTCGGTCATGCGGGCGATCTGCTTGCCACGACCCGCGACCTCGGTGAGCGTCGTCAGGCCGATGTCGGGCAAGCCGAGGTCGGCCGACAGCACGGCGCCCGAGATGTAGACGCCCTCGAAGCCCTTCTGCTCGATGAGCCGCGCCGAGAGCGGGTTGAAGGCGCCCGGGAAGCGCAGCAGCTCGCCGCTCGCGAGCCGCTCGCGGAAGAGCCGGCGCTTCTCGGCGGGAGTCGTCGTGGCGTACAGCATCAGTGGTCCTCTTCCGGGGTCTCGATGCGCTTCGCTACTCGACCAGCGGGGAGCGCTGGCGCGACTACTCGACCAGCGGGTGTCGTCGTGGCGTACAGCATCAGAACAGCCCCTCAGGGATCTCGACGCCCACGAGCGCACCGGGCGCGACGGTGAAGGTGAGGCCGCCGAGCTCGTCGGGGCCGAGCTCGGGCAGACGCTGCGCGACGTCGAGGAACCGCTCGATCTCGTCGGGCGTGAGCGCCCACTCGGCGAGCGTGCGGAACTTCTGCACGTACTGCTCGCGCGCGAACGGCCGGGCGCCGAGCGGATGCGCGTCGGCCACGGCGATCTCGTCGACGATCTCTCCGCCGTCGGCGAGCTTGATGACCACGCGGCCGCCGAACGCCTTCTCGGCGATGTCGTTCGAGTGGTAGCGCCGCGTCCACTCCTCGTCTTCGACGGTCGAGACCTTCTTCCAGAGCGCGACCGTGTCGGGCCGGTGAGCGCGCTCGGGCGAGTACGACTCCGCGTGGTCCCACGAGCCGTCTTGCAGCGCGACGGTGAAGATGTACGGAATCGAGTGGTCGAGCGTCTCGCGCGAGGCATCCGGATCGTACTTCTGCGGGTCGTTCGCGCCGGAGCCGATCACGTAATGCGTGTGGTGCGAGGTGTGCAGCGTGATCGACTCGATGCGCTCGGGGTCGTCGAGGATCAGCGGGTACTCCTCGTGCAGCTTGCGGGCGAGGTCGATCCATGCCTGCGCCTGGTACTCGGCCGAGTGCTCCTTCGTGTACGAGTCGAGGATGGCGCGCTTGGCCTCCCCTTCGTCGGGCACCGGAACCTCGTACGAGGCATCCGGACCGTCGAGGAGCCACGCGATGACGCCGTCTTCGCCCTCGTAGATCGGCACGGGGCTCGTCTGGCCGCGCATCGCACGGTCGACCGCTTCGACGGCCATCTTGCCTGCGAATGCGGGGGCGTGCGCCTTCCACGTGGAGATCTCGCCCTTGCGGGACTGCCGGGTCGCGGTGGTCGTGTGCAGCGCCTGGCCGATGGCCTGGAAGATCGTCTCCTGATCGAGGCCGAGCAGCGTGCCGATGCCGGCCGCTGCCGAGGGCCCGAGGTGGGCGACGTGATCGATCTTGTGCTGGTGCAGCGAGATCGCCTTCGCGAGGTCGATCTGGATCTCGTAGCCCGTGGCGATGCCGTGCAGGACGTCGCGCCCGGTGAGGCCCCGGTGCGCCGCGAGGTGCTGGGCGACGGCGACGATCGGCGGGATGTTGTCGCCGGGGTGCGAGTACTCGGCCGCGAGGAAGGTGTCGTGGAAGTCGAGCTCGCGTACGGCGACCCCGTTGGCCCATGCCGCCCATTCGGGCGAGGTGCGGCGCGCGGCATCCGCACCGAAGACGGTCGCGCCGTCGCCGCCGATCGAGACGGGGTGGGCGAGCGCCTGGCTGCGGGCCGAGACGACGGGGCCCCTGGCGATCGCGGCGGCTGCCACGGCCGCGTTGTCGATGACGCGGTTGACCACCATGTCGACGACGTCGTCGTCGAGCTCGACCGGGTCGGTCGCAATGCTCGCGAGCTTCCAGGCGAGCTGGCCCTCGCGAGCGAGGTTCTCGTCGCTGCGATGCGTGCGAAGGTGGTGGAGCTGCATGGAGTGGACCTTTCTGAACTGTTCCATCGGTCAGGCTACGCGGTGCCCGCCGGGCTGACGAGCCTCGATCGAGGCGAGTGCATGACGAAGGCTCATGTGCAGGTGCACGTGGGTGGCGTGCGCCGCGAGGGACGCATCGCCCGCGATGATCGCCTGCAGGATGAGGAGGTGCTCGGATGCCGCGGCGCGGAGCCGCTCGGGATTGTGGCGTGCGAGCCGCCGCACGCGCGCCGAATGCAGCCGCACGCTCCGCAGCGCGGCGGTGAGGTAGGGGTTCGCGACCGTCTCGTCGACGGCGGCGTCGAACTCGGCGACGAGCGCGTAGTACGCAGCGAGCCCGGATTCGCCTTCGTCGACGAGGGCCGGCGCCTGCTCGAAGCGTTCGCCGAGCGGTTCGAACCGCGTGGGGTCGCGGCGCATCGCCGCCAGCCGCACGGCCTGCTCTTCGAGCGCTTCGCGCAGCTCGTAGAGGCCCGTGATGCTCGACGGCGAGAGCTCGGCGACGACGAGGGTCCGTGCGGACTGCGCAGCGACGAGTCCGTCACCGATGAGCCGGGCGAGTGCCTCGCGCACGGGCGTGCGAGAGACTCCGAGGCGGACGGCCTGCTCGACCTCGGCGAGCACCGTGCCGGGCGCGAGCTCGCCGTCGACGATCTCAGCACGAAGCGTGCGATAGGCGCGCTCCCCTGCACGCCCCGCTTCAGCCGCCATGCTTCATGTATACACTGAGCGGTGTTGAAGTGCAAGAAATGCCGTTGTACGGGCGGTGTGTATACGTTTCGGGGCGTTCTACTCCACAGTGTCGGTCTGCGCCGGCCAGACCGGCTCGAAGCGGGCCTCATCGAGCACGTGGGCGGCGAGACCTGGCGGGATGTCCTGCAGCTCGGGCGGGTGCCACTTCGGCTGACGATCCTTGTCGATGACCTGTGCCCGGATTCCCTCCCGCAGGTCGTGCTGCTCGATGAACCACGACACGAGCCGGAACTCCTGCTCGAGCGCATCCTCGAGCCGCGGCAGCGTGCGAGCACGTCGCACCGACTCGAGCGTGATGGTGAGCGCGGTCGGCGAGAGCGTCTCGAGTTCGTCGGCGGCTGCGGCCGCATAGGCGAAGGCCGCCGGGTCGAGCGGATGCATCGGGAACGAGCTCGACGCTTCGTCGGCCCGCCCCTCGGCGAAGGCCCTGAGGCGCCGGATGATCTCGTCGACGCTCGGCGCGGAGTAGCAGGCGTCGACCCAGTCGCGCGCGAGGGCGAGCGCCGACGGGCCGGGTGTCTCGTCGAAGAGCATGACGATCTCGGCCGGGCTGCCGGGGTCGGCGCGTTCGGCGAGCGCCTGCAACAGGTGCGGCAGCCGCTCGGAGGGCACGAACGAGTCGGCGAATCCCGCGTGCAGGGCGTCGGCGGCATCCATCGTGCGCGAGTTGAGCGCCAAGTGAACGCCGAGTTCGCCGGGGGCCTTCGCGAGCAGCCAAGAGCCGCCGACGTCGGGGGTGAAGCCGATGCGGGTCTCGGGCATGGCGATGCGCGAGCGCTCGGTGACGACGCGGATCGAGGCGTGCCCGGCGAGGCCGATGCCGCCGCCCATCGTGATGCCGTCCATGATCGCGACGACGGGTTTCGGGTAACGCGCGATCATCGCGTCGAGCCGGTATTCGGCGCGGAAGAACTGCCGGGCCTCGGCGTGGTCGTCGTTGGCCGCGTACCCGTAGAGCTCACGGATGTCGCCGCCCGCGCAGAAGCCGCGCTCCCCCGCACCATCGAGCACGACGAGCCCGACCTCGGTGTCGTCGCGCCACGCGTCGAACACGGCCGCGAGCGCGCGGATCATTTCGAAGCTCAGCGCATTCAGCGCCTGCGGGCGGTCGAGCGTCACGTGGCCGACACCGTCGGCGACGCTCGCGGAGATATGGTCGCTCACGAGTGCCACCGTAGCGGCATCCCGGGCGGCGGCGTAGCCTCTGCCGCAGGAGGCATGATGATCGACTCCGTATTCCCGATTCTGGAGGTACCCGACCTCGATGCCGCGCTGGCGTTCTACGGCGACGGACTCGGCGGCGTGGTGCGCTACCGGTTCCCGCCCGAGGGCGACCCCGTCTACGTCTCGCTCGAGACCGGATCGACGACGCTCGGCATCGGCGTCGCCGAGTCCCCGCTGCCGCCGGGGAACATCCTGCTGTGGTTCTACGTCGACGACGTCGACCACGCCACCGCGAAGCTCGCGGCCGGCGGTGCACCGGTGCTCGAGCAGCCCGTCGACCAGCCGTGGGGTGAGCGGACCGCACTCGTCGAAGACCCGTTCGGAACGCGCGTGCGCCTCGGAGCGGCCAGCGGGTAGCATCCGTTCATGGTCCCCGTCGAGAACCTCTGGGCGTTCGTCGTCGCGTCGGTCGTGCTCATCGTGATCCCCGGCCCGAGCGTGCTGTTCGTCATCGGGCGTTCGCTCGCGCTCGGGCGCGTGGGCGGGCTGCTCAGCGTGGTCGGCAACGCCCTCGGCATGGTGCCGCTCATCGCCGCCGTCGCGCTCGGCGTCGGCGCGATCGTCGCGCAGTCGGTCGTGCTCTTCTCGATCATCAAGTTCGCGGGCGCGGCCTACCTCGTCTACCTCGGGGTGCAGGCGATCAGGCATCGAGCGGATGCCGCGGCATCCGCCGATCGAAAGACCGCCCCGCGCTCGCACTGGCGCCAGCTCGGCGAGGGCTTCGTCGTCGGCGTGACGAACCCGAAGACGATCGCGTTCTTCGTGGCGGTGCTGCCGCAGTTCGTCTCGTTCTCGGCCGGGTCGATCCCGCTGCAGCTCTTCGAGCTCGGCGTGGTCTTCATCGTGCTCGCGCTGGCCTGCGACTCGGTGTGGGCGCTCGCCGCGAGCGCGGCACGCGGCTGGTTCGCGCGCTCGCCGAAGCGTATCGCCCACCTCTCCGCCACCGGCGGCGTCATGATGATCGGACTCGGCGGCGTGCTCGCGTTCAGCGGCAACAAGCACTGAGCACGCGTACAGAACTCCGGAGATCCCACGCGGAACGCCGATGGGCCGGCGTCGTCGAACCGCGTGGCGCGCCACGACTCCGGAGTTGCGCACGCGGCGGCCATCCGGCGAGCGCCCGTATGATCTCGGGGTGGCCGTCGCCAAGATCCTTCTCTACTACGCCTTCACCCCGCTCGCCGACCCCGACGCGGTGCGGTTGTGGCAGCGCGAGCTTGCCGGGTCGCTCGGGCTGCGCGGCCGCATCCTCATCTCGGAGCACGGCCTGAACGGCACCCTCGGCGGCGAGATGAACGCACTCAAGCGCTACGTGCGCAAGACCCGCGACTATCCCGCGTTCAAGCACATCGACTTCAAGTGGAGCGCCGGTACCGGCCTCGACGATACGGGCGCGAGCCTCGACTTCCCGAAGCTCAGCGTGAAGGTGCGCGATGAGGTCGTCTCGTTCGGCGCGCCGGGCGAGCTCGCGGTCGACGAGCACGGCGTCGTCGGCGGCGGCACGAAGCTGAGCCCCGATGCGCTGCACGAGCTCGTGGCCGAGCGCGGCGACGACGTCGTGTTCTTCGACGGACGCAACTCGCTCGAGGCCGCCATCGGCCGCTTCGCCGGCGCGGTCGTGCCCGACGTCGACACCACGCGCGACTTCGTCGACCTGCTCGACTCGGGCGAGTACGACGAGCTCAAGGGGCGGCCGGTCGTCACGTACTGCACCGGCGGCATCCGCTGCGAAGTGCTCTCGAGCCTCATGACGAGCCGCGGCTTCGGCGAGGTCTACCAACTCGACGGTGGTATCGCCCGCTACGGCGAGCGCTACGGCGACGACGGGCTCTGGCAGGGTTCGCTCTACGTCTTCGACGGGCGCGGCTCGATCGACTTCAGCGACCACGCTGCGGTCATCGGCTCGTGCGCCGCGTGCGGTGAATCGACGAACCGCACCGTGAACTGCACGGATGCCGCGTGCGACGCCGAGTTCGTGCTGTGCGAGTCGTGCGGCACGAGCGCCTGCCCGGCACACGCCGCCGCGCCGGTCGAGTAGCGACGCACCTCCGCCGGTCGAGTAGCGACGCAGGAGCGTATCGAGACCACCACGCGGGTCTCGATACGCTGGGCTACTCGACCGACGCACCCCCGAGCAGCCGGACCGCCGCGGCCATTCGGTCACCGGTCGGGGTGCCCTCGGGGTTCAGGAGCCAGATCAGGGCGAGCCCCTGCACGATCACGAAGCTGAGCTCCGAGAGGGCTCGGGCCTGTTCCTCGTCGAGGTCGGGGCGGGCAGAGGCGAACTCCTCGGCGATGTCCGCGAACGCACCATCGACCGCACCGCGCATCTGCCCCCCGCTGTCTGGGTCGCGCACGATGCGCAGCGTGTTCTCGAGGCTCGCGAGCAGTGCACCACGGTTGTCCGCGAAGACGGCCGGCATACTGTTCCAGAGGTGCGCGAACGCGTCGTTGAGCGGGAGTCCGCTCCCCTCGCGGATGAGCTCGCCCATGCTGTCGCCGATCGAGGTGTCGAGCGTATCGATGAGCGCCTCGGTGATGAGCTGCTCCTTCGAGCCGAAGTGGTACCCGATCGCGGCGAGGCTCACCCCAGCCTTGGTGGCGATGTCGCGCGCCGTGGTCTTCGCGACACCGCGCTCCTCGATCACCTTGCGAGCACCGGCGAGCAGGTCTTCACGATTTCCCATGCCCACAGCATATTCGATCGTCTGAGACATATGTGCTAGACATTCGTCCAAACAGCTGTTAGACATATGTCCAAGACAAACGTGCAACTCTCTCGAAGGATACGACCATGAACCGCACACCCAGCATCCTGATCTCCGGCGGCGGCATCGCCGGGCATGCCCTCGCCCTGCAGCTCGTGCGCAGCGGCATCCGCGCCACCGTCGTCGAGCGAGCCGCCGCCCCGCGCGCCGGCGGCCAAGCCGTCGACCTCCGCGGCGCGAGCCGCGAGGTCGCCGAACGCATGGGGCTCATACCCGGGATCCGGGCACGCGTGCTGCACGAGCTCGGACTCGCCTACGTCGACGGCGCCGGCCAGGTGTTCGGCCGGATGTCGATGGCCGACTTCGACGGCAAGGGTGCGGTCGCCGAGATCGAGATCGCCCGCGGCGACCTCGACGAGGTGCTGCGTGATGAGCTCACCGCGGCGAGCGACATCACTCCAGGCCTTCTCGAACTCCGCTACGGCGACCGCATCATCGCCCTCACGCAAGACGCCGATGGCGTCGACGTCACCTTCGAGCACGCCCCTGCCGAGCGATTCGACCTCGTCGTGGGCGCCGACGGCGTGCACTCCGCGACCCGCCGCCTCGCCTTCGGCGCCGAGGAGGAGTACTCGACATATCTCGGCGGCTACATGGCGTTCTTCACGATCCCGACCCCTTCCGACGTCGAGCCCGGCTGGTTCTCGATGCGGTTCGTGCCGGGCGCCGCCCTCGGCATCCGTCCCGACCTCGACCCGTCGACCTCGAAGGCGATCCTCACCCTGCGCGTCGACCGCGACCCCGCGCTGCGGGGTGACCGGGCCGCACAGGAGGCGCTCATCCGCCGGTCCCTCGAGGGCGCCGGATGGCACGCCCCCACGGTGCTCGAGGCCATACCCGCGGCATCCGACTTCTATTTCGACGAACTCGCGCGCATCGACGTCCCCGAGGCCGCGAACGGCCGCATCGCACTCATCGGCGACGCCGGCTCGTGCGGCTCTCCGATGTCGGGCATGGGTACGGCGACCGCACTCATCGGCGCCTACGTGCTCGCCGCCCGCATCGCCGAGACACCGGGCGACGTCGTCGCAGCGGTACGACGCTACGCGAGCGACATCCTTCCGTTCGCCGAGGCCGGCAAGAAGCTCATGGGCGGTGGCATCGAGCGCATGGTGCCCGCCAATCGATTCGAGGCCGTGATGTCGCGAGCGATGACGGGACTCATGCTCTCCAAGGCTGCTCGCCCGATCGTGAAGCGCATGTTCGCCGCGAACCAGGCCGAGCTCCCCCTGCCCGTCACGGCGACGGCGCCCGCCCTCGCGGCCGTGGCTGATGGGGCGCGCTGACGCGGCGGGTCGATTCGCGTCACATCGCCGCGCGCACCCGAGCAGTCCGCGGCAGCCCGTCCTCGTCCGGCCTCCACCAGAGCCAGAGCTCACCCGCGATGACGTGCATCGAGAGCCCGAGCCAGAACGCCGGCGCGAAGCTCTCCTCGAGCGAGAGGATCTGGAAGCCCGCGAAGAGGCCGACCCACACGCGGATCATGCCGACGCCGAGCCCGACGGCGAACGCGCGGATCATCCAGCGCCGGTGCATCCGCACGTTGCCCGCTCGAATCGCCCGGAAGGCGAGCCCGAGCGAGACCAGGAACCACGACCCGAAGACCGCTGCCGCGAGCGACTGCCATGCCCCGCCATAGGAGAACGGCACCCCGAAGGCGAGCGCGAAGACCCCGCTCACGAGTCCGAAGGTGAGCAGCACGCGGCCGAACCGGCGGTGGAACGTGAAGTGCCGTTCACGGAACCGCCGCCAGAGCTGCAGCGGCGCGCCGAGCAGGTAGAGCACGCCGGGCACGATGTGCAAGTAGGCGAGCCACGGAGTCTCGACGTAGCGCAACTCGAAGCTGTCGCCCTCGGCCGGGGTGCCGGTCACGATCAGCGGACCGTCGGTGCCGAACCGGATTCCCGCGAACACGAGCACGATCGCGATGAGCAGAAAGATCGCCGCCCACATCGTGATCTCCACCGCACGCGTCACGGCGACCTCCTCCGGCCGGACGCTCGCCCGTCGCTGGCGCTCAGGCTACTCCCGGGCACGCCGCCGAGCCAAGTGTTTTTTCGAGGATCGCTCGCTTCACGCGCGACGCGGCCGCGGTCGCGGTCGGGGCCGCCGTGCGTACGCCCGCGCATTGCGACTCGACAGTGCGAGCAGCACGAGGATGTCGAGCGCGAGCGTGATGAGCGTCGTGCGCAGGGTGATCTCGGTGTCGGCCCCGAAGTAGTCGAACGCCGACCACGTGATGCTGATCGTCGCGAAGATCATCACCGTGATGCGCGCCGAGTTGCTGCCGCGGAAGATCAACAGGGCGAGCGCCAGCTCGACCGCGAGCACGATGCCGCCGATGACGAGCACCACCGTGAGCGCGAGACTCGAGGCCGCCTCGGCCGCTTCGTCGGAATCGAGCGGCACCCCGAGATCCTCCACGAGCACGCGTCGCCACAGCACCGCGAGCGAGATGAGCCAGACGATGCCCGCGAGCACCCGGCAGACGACGAGGATCGCGCCGAACACCGTTGCGGTCGGACGCTGCATCGACGGCGGCACCGGTCGCGGACTGACGAGCTGCGCCGGCGACTCGAATGCCGGGCGCTTCTCGACGCTCAACGCTCCGCCTCCGTCTCGCTCGGCGAAGGTCTCCCGACGGGAAGCGCGCGCCCAGCGGCATCCGCTGTCTCGATCGCGACGACCGGCACCGCGCTGACGTCGACGACCGGGAGGTCGCCATCGGTGCGGATCGAGTCACCGCCGCCGTTTCGGGAGTGGTACCCCGTCGAGAAGTCGGCGAGCACGTCGACGCGCGCCGCCGGATTCGCCGCGATGACGGTGGAGACGATGTGGTCGCGCTCGATGTCGATGTCGGCGTCGATCTTGTGCGTCACCTGCAGGGTGAACAACGAGAAGCCCACGGCCCGGTCGAAGGTGCCGGCCGCGAGCCAATCGACCCGGCGCCCGCCCGGCAGGAGCCACCCGTCGGGCGTGCGCCAGAACCGCACATGGTGTCGGCGCGCCGGATTGCCCTCGACCTCCTGCTGGTACGCGAAGTCCTGCTGCCGCCCGAACAGGAAGAGCGGGCTGACGGGCGCCTCGTCGTAGCTGCGGCGAGTGATCGTCGACGCGATGATGCGCCAACTCGACGCTCCCGTCACGTTGTCGGCGCGGGTCCAGCCGGCCGCGTGCAGTGCAGCGTGCAACGACCCCTCATCACCGTCGAACGCGAGGTTGACAGGGTCACCGAGCAGCCCGTCGCTCGTGCGCGCGCGCCCGATGAAGTAGTCGGGCACGTAGATCGTCGTGAGGATGCGATGCAGTCGGGGCAGCACGAGATAGGCGAGCACGAGCCAGAACACCACGAAGAAGGCGATGCCGAACCAGCCGAACGCGAAGGACTCGGTCAGCACGAGCCAGGCCAGCCAGACCGCGGCGATGCCCGCGTACACGAAGAAGAAGCCGTCGAGCAGCGCGTTGCCCGAGAACGGGCGCGCCCGCACCGGTTCGATCGCTGCACCGACGATCACATCACCGGATGCCCCGGCCCCCACCTCCGACATGCCCCAATGCTAGCGAGGCCGCGAACTCGCTAGTCTCGCTCCATGGTCTACGACATCGCGCGCATCCGCTCGGAGTTCCCCTCGCTCGAGAGCGGCTGGGCCCAGTTCGACGGCCCCGGAGGGACGCAGACGCCGAGGTCGGTGGGTGAGGCCGTGGCATCCGTGCTCACCGGCCCGCTCTCGAACCGCGGCACGATCGGCGTCTCGGAGGAGCGCGCCGAGACCGCGGTGCACGGATTCCGGCTCGCCATGGCCGATCTCGTCAACGGGCATCCGCGCGGCATCGTGCAGGGGCGCAGCGCCACGCAGCTCACGTACGACTTCTCCCGTCACCTCTCGAAGCAGTGGGGCCCGGGCGACGAGGTCGTCGTCACCCGACTCGACCACGACTCCAACGTGCGGCCGTGGGTGCAGGCCGCCGAGCGCGTCGGTGCGAGCGTGCGCTGGGCCGACTTCGACCCGGCGACCGGCGAGCTGCCCGTCGAAGCGGTCGCCTCGGTGCTCTCCGGCCGCACCCGGCTCGTGGCGGTGACCGCGGCGTCGAACCTGATCGGCACGATGCCCGACATCCCGGCGATCACCGCTGCCGCTCACGCGGCCGGCGCACTCGTCTACGTCGACGGCGTGCACTACACGGCGCACGAGCTGCCCGACATCGAGGCGCTCGGCGCCGACTTCTTCATGTGCTCGCCGTACAAGTTCCTCGGACCGCACTTCGGCGTGCTCGCGGCGGCGCCCGAGCTGCTCGAGACCATCGAGCCCGACAAGCTCGTGCCGTCGACGAATGTCGTTCCCGAGCGCTTCGAGTTCGGCACCCTCCCCTATGAGCTGCTCGCCGGCGCCACCGCCGCGGTCGACGCTCTGGCCGGCCTCGCCGGGACGACGGATGCCGCGAGTTCCCGCCGCACGAAGCTCGCCGAGTCGTATGCGGCACTGCACGAGCACGAGGACGGGCTCCGCGCCCGCATCGAGTCGGGGCTCGCAGAGCTCCCCGGGGTCACCCTGTGGTCTCGGGCGTCGCGTCGCACGCCCACGCTGCTCATGACGTTCGCCGGCCACGAGGCATCCGACATCACGAAGCGCCTCGCCGAGGGCAAGGTGCTCGCGCCGAGCAGCAACTTCTACGCCCTCGAGGCTTCACGACGTCTCGGGCTCGGCGATGCCGGCGGGCTGCGCGTCGGGCTCGCGCCGTACACCGACGCGAGCGATGTCGAGCGGCTGCTCGCCGGGCTCGTCGCGGCGCTCCGCTGAGCACCCCGGCAGGAATCAGACCTCACCGACGACGGTCGGGCTCCGGCGTCTGCCCGCCGCCTACGCTGAGGTCATGACCCTCGTCGAGACCGCCACCGAACTCCGCCGCCTGCACACCGACCCCGAGCTGCTTCAAGTGGTGAACGTGTGGGACGTCGTGAGCGCCAAGGCGGTCGCCGCCCTCCCAGAGACCAGGGCGCTCGCCACCGCGAGCCACTCGATCGCCGCGACGTTCGGCTACCCCGACGGCGAGCAGATCCCGGTCGAGCTCATGCTCGACATGTGCGGGCGCATCGCGCGAGCCGTCGAAGTGCCGGTCAGCGCCGATCTCGAGGCCGGCTACGGCGACCCGGGCGAGACGATCCGGCTGGCCATCGGCGAGGGCATCGTCGGCGCGAACCTCGAAGACCAGTTCAAGCCGCTCGCCGAGTCCGTCGCGGCGGTCGCCGCCGCGGTCGCCGCAGCCGAGGCCGAGGGCGTGCCGTTCGCGCTGAACGCCCGCACCGATGCCTGGCTCCGCGGCAACGAGCGACCCCGCGACATCTGGATGGCCGACGTCATCGAGCGCGGACTCGCCTTTCTCGACGCCGGTGCGACGTGCGTGTTCGTGCCGGGCAAGCTCGACGACCACGACGTCGAGGAGCTCACGGCCGGTATCGGCCGCCAGCGGGTGAGCGTCATCGGCGTGCCCGGCGTGCCCGCGCCGGCCCGACTCGAAGAGCTCGGCGTCGCGCGCGTCTCCTACGGCCCATCCACCCAGCGCATCGCACTCGGCGCGCTGCAAGACGCCGCCACGGCGCTCTACGCCGGCGGCGTGCTGCCGCATGGCATCCGTCCGCTGAACTGAGCGAGCGTCGAACGCAATCCGCGAATCCCCCGCGCGACGGATGCCGCTGCTCCCGTTCGCTCGCTAGGGTGAAGACGAGGGGCCTGACCGCCCGGGGCGTGCGGGGGCGCGGCCTGAGAGCCACCGAGCTCGCCCCCACGTGAGGAGAACGCATGGCAAGCGGCATCCCCATCGAGATCTCGGGGCTGAGCAAGCACTTCGGCCCCGTGACCGCGGTCGACGATCTGAGCTTCACGGTGGAACCGGGCAAGGTCACCGGATTCCTCGGCCCGAACGGCGCGGGAAAGACGACCACCCTGCGGCTGCTGCTCGGGCTGGAGCATCCCAGCGCCGGCACAGCGACGTTCGGCGGCACCCCGTACAGCGCCCTGCCGAAGCCGCTCGAAACGGTCGGCGCCGCGCTCGAAGCGAACTTCCACCCCGGCCGCACCGCACGCAATCACCTCAAGGTGTACGCGACGGCCTCCGGTCTGCCGACGACCCGCGTGCAGGCGGTGCTCGAGCAGGTCGGCATCGCCGAATACGCCGACCGACGCGTCGGCGGGTACTCGCTCGGCATGCGGCAACGGCTCGCACTCGCGTACACGCTGCTCGGCGACCCTGGAGTCTTCGTGCTCGACGAGCCGATCAACGGCCTCGACCCCGAGGGCATCAAGTGGATCCGCGGGTTCCTGCAGAGCCTCGCCCGTGAAGGGCGAACGGTGCTCGTCTCCTCCCACCTCCTCAGCGAGGTGCAGCAGAGCGTCGACGAGGTCGTGATCATCGCGAAGGGCCGACTCATGAAGAGCGGCACCCTCGCGAGCCTCGAACTCGAGTCGGCGCCGCGCACGATCGCAGATTCCCCCGACCGGCCCGCGCTCGCCGCCGCGCTCGACGCCGCTGGGCTCGAGTACACCGAAGGCCGCAACGGGTTCATCGTCGCCGACCCCGACCCCGCCCGTGTCGGCCACGCCGCATTCGTCGGCGGTGTCGAGCTCGCCGCCCTCCACCGACTGAAATCGGGGCTCGAAGAGTCCTTCCTCTCGCTCGTCGGTGGAGGTGAGGAGTCGTGAACTTCGTTCGCGCCATCGGCGCCGAGTTCCAGAAGGTCTTCACGACCCGCATCTGGTGGCTTCTCGCGATCCTCCTCGCCGCGTACGTCGCGCTCATGTCGGGCGGGTTCGGTGCATTCCTCGGTTGGGCGACCGAGAATCCGGATGCCGCGGCATCCGCCGGTGGCAACACCGCGCTGCCCGCCGACATGGAGCTCGCGCCGTTGCTCTACAGCTTCGCGTCGTCGATCGGCTACGTCTTCCCGGTGCTGCTCGGAGCCCTCGCCGTCACCGGCGAGTTCCGGCACAAGACGCTCACCCCGACCTTCCTCGCCGAACCGCACCGCACGGTCGTGCTCGCGGCGAAGTTCGTGTCGCAGCTCGTCATCGGCGCGGGCCTCGGTGTCATCGCGTTCGCGGTCTCCGTCGGCGCGGGCGCAGCGGCACTCGCCGGCTTCGGGCTCGACACGGGCCTCGATTCGAGCGACACGTGGGCGCTCGTGGGCCGCGGCGTGCTGGCGATGGCACTCTGGGGCGCGATCGGCGTCGGGCTCGGCGTGCTCGTGACGAACCAGGTCGCGGCGATCGTCATCGTCATCGCATTCACCCAGTTCGTCGAGCCGATCCTGCGACTCGTCGCGTCGCTGAGCGATGTGACGGCCTCGATCGGCCGGTTCCTGCCGGGCGCCGCGAGCGACGCGCTCGTCGGGGCATCCTTCTACAACATCGCCTCGCTCGGGTCGAGTGAGGCACTCGAATGGTGGCAGGGCGGGCTCGTGCTGCTCGGCATCGCGGTCGTCGCCACTGTGATCGGTGGCGCGACGACGTGGCGGCGCGACGTGGCGTAGCGGTGGTGTGAGGGTGGAACTCGACGAGTTGCGCCGCGTTCGCCTGCACGTGCAGGGGCTGCGCGATGAGCGCGCGGCGTCGGCAGCCGACGTCGTGCGAGGCTTCGTCGCGGTGCAGTCGCAGGAGTTCGTGCCGGCGCAGTGGGGTCTCGCAATGCGGGTTCCCGTCGCGCAGCGGCCCGACCTCGCGGCCGTCACCGCCGCGCTCGACCGCGGCGAGATCCTGCGCACGCATGTGCTGCGGCCGACGTGGCACTTCGTCGACCCGACGGATGCTCGGTGGCTGATGGAGCTCTCGGCCGAACGCGTGCATCGGGCGAATGCCACGTACTACCGGCGCACGGGCGTCGACGGCGAAGCCGCCGCCCGCGCCCTCGACGTGATGGCCTCGTCGCTCGCGGGCGGGCATCGCACCCGCGCCGAGCTCGCCGCGGCGCTCGACGCAGCGGGGCAGCCGTCGTCCGGTCTCGGCTTCACCTACGTGCTCATGCTCGCCGAGCTCGAACGGGTCGCGATCAGCGGCGCCAATGTCGGCAAGCAGCGCACGTATGCGGCGTTCGACGAGCGGGTGCCGGCGTCGGCCCCGAAGACGCGCGATGCCGCGCTCGTCGAACTCGCCGCACGATTCATCGGCTCGCGCGGGCCCGCGACCGATCGTGACTTCTCCGCCTGGTCGGGGTTCACGCTCGGCGATACCCGGCAGGCATTCGCGGCTGTCATCGACGCCAGTGGCGGGCGGGTCCAGACGCTCGAGGTCGACGGGGCGACGCACTGGCACGACGTCGAGGTGACGGCAGAGGCGAGTTCGGCCGCGCCGCCGCGTGCCGGTGTCGTCGACCTGCTGCAGGCGTATGACGAGTACATCATGGGGCACGCGGCGCCCCGCACGTACCTGCAACCCCCCGGGCGCTCCGATCCCGTGCACCCCGAGTTCCCGCTGCACGCGCTGATGATCGACGGTGTGATGGTCGGTCGCTGGGCGCCCGTGACCGCCGGCCGACGCGCGGTCGTCAAGCTGCAGCCCTGGCGGTCGTTCTCCGCTCGCGAGGAACGGTCGCTCGCGGCATCCGTCACCGAGGTCGAACGCTTTCTCGGCGTGCCCGTGACCGTCGAACGCGAAGACCCGCCGGGCTGAGACGCCCCGCAGACGCGTTCACGGCCGATACGATCGCGGCATGGCCGTCATCGGAAGCGTGTTCGTCGCCCTCGCAGCACTGCTGCACGGGTGCATCTTCCTCATGGAGAGTGTCTGGTGGACCCGCCCCTCGACGTGGAAGCGCTTCGGCGTCGCCGACCAGGCCGCCGCCGACACGACGAAGCCGATGGCCTACAACCAGGGCTTCTACAATCTGTTCCTCGGCATCGGCGCGGCCCTCGGCCTCGCGCTCTACTGGGCGGGCGCAATGCCGGTCGGCAAGACGCTCGTGCTCTTCACGACCGCGTGCATGGTGCTCGCCGCCGCCGTGCTCACGACCACGGGCCGCGCCTACCTGAAGCCGGCGCTCGTGCAGGGCACGCTGCCGCTCGTCGGTTTCGTGCTCTTCGCGTTCGCGTGAGCAGCGGCCGGCCCTGCCGGCCTCAGTCGGCGTCTGCTCCGTTGCCCTCAGGCGGCACGGTGAGCTTCAGGCGGTCCATGAGCTCGCCTGCGTGATTGGTGCTCAGGATGATGCGGGTGAACTCGCCCGCTGCGAGTTCGAGTACGACGGCCTGGCGCTTGCCCTTGACGATGACGAAGTCGGTGCCGCCGTGGTACTTCCACACGCCCACCGCGACGACGAGCGGGATCTCGGTGCCGCGACGACGGATGCCACGGATCCAGATCCATGGGTCATCGGTGACGGTCGCCGAACGGATGTCGTCGCGCTGCACCACGAGGTCATCGGCACGGAGCGCGAGTGACTTCTCGGCCGTGGTGAGATGAACCTCGATCCGGTCGGTGTGCATGCGGAGCTTCGCCATGCTTCCATCCTGCCCGAGACACCCGGCTCACGGCGTGTCGACGCCCCACAAACGGAGAACGGTTTCGTGCAGGAATCCGCGCGTAACTCCCATGGCTGGTTATGCGTGGCGAGCGGATGCCGCAGCGCGCGCCGCGGCCGGCAGCGCATCGAGCACCCGTGCGATCGCCGTGTCGTCGTGCGCCGCAGTGACGAACCACGCCTCGAAGACCGACGGCGGCAGCGAGACTCCCGCATCGAGCATGGCGTGGAAGAACGGGGCGTAGCGCCACGACTCCTGCCGAAGCACGGTGGCGTAATCGCGCACCTCGCCGAGGTCTCCGAACACGAAGCTGAAGAGGTTGCCTGCGCGCTGCACGCGGTGGGCGACCCCTTCGGCGTCGAGCGCGGCGGCGACCGCGTCGCTGATCGTCTCGGCGGTCTCATCGAGCCGGCGGTACACTGAGGCATCCGCTGCCCTGAGCGTCGCGACGCCCGCTGCGACCGCGACCGGGTTTCCCGAGAGCGTGCCGGCCTGGTAGACGGGGCCGAGGGGGGCGAGTTGATCCATGATCTCGGCGCGACCGCCGAGCGCGGCGACCGGCATGCCGCCGCCGATGACCTTGCCGAACGTCATGAGGTCGGGTGTGTAGTCGGTGTTCGCTGAGCTCGTCGAAGCGCTCGCCGCCTCGAGCCCCCACCAGCCCGCGGCCGACACGCGGAAGCCGGTCAGCACCTCGTCGGAGATGACGAGTGCGCCGTTGGCATGCGCGAGTTCGACGACCGCGCGGTTGAACCCCGGCGCCGGCGGAACGACGCCCATGTTCGCCGCGGCCGCCTCGGTGATGACGGCGGCGATGCGGTCGCCGTGCTGGGCGAACACTGCGCGGAGCGCTTCGAGGTCGTTGTACGGCACCACGAGCGTGAGCGCTGCGATGTCGGCGGGCACGCCGGCGGAACCCGGCAGTGCGAAGGTCGCGAGGCCCGAGCCGGCCTCGGCGAGGAGGCCGTCGGAATGACCGTGGTAGTGACCTGCGAACTTCACGAGCAGGTCGCGACCGGTGAAGCCGCGAGCGAGACGGATGGCGCTCATCGTCGCCTCGGTGCCGGTGGAGACGAGGCGCAGCTTCTCGACGGGGCCGACGCGTTGCTCGACGAGCTCGGCGAGCTCGGTCTCCGCGGGGGTCGAGGCGCCGAACGAGAGGCCGCGGGCCGCAGCATCCGTCACCGCCTCGACGACTCGCGGGTCTGCGTGCCCGAGGATCGCGGGACCCCAACCGGCGACGAGGTCGACGTACTCGCGCCCCTCGACGTCGGTGACGTACGGGCCGCGGGCCGACACGAGGAAGCGCGGCGTGCCTCCGACCGAGCGGAACGCGCGCACCGGCGAGTTCACCCCGCCGGGGATCGCAGCCTGGGCGCGCGCGAAGAGCTCGTCGTTCGTGTGCGCGGTGGCGATCGCGGTCATGCGGCGTCTCCGTCGCGGATCCACTCGGCGAGTTCGACGGCCCAGTAGGTGAGCACGGCGTCGGCGCCGGCACGGCGGATGCCCCGCACCGACTCGATGACGGCGCGCTTGCGATCGATCCAGCCGTGCGCGGCGGCGGCCTCGATCATCGCGTACTCCCCCGACACCTGGTACGCCCAGACCGGCACCTCGGATGCCGCGGCGACGTCGGCGAGCACGTCGAGGTAGCTGCCTGCGGGCTTCACCATGACGACGTCGGCGCCCTCGTCGATGTCGATCATCGCCTCGCGCAGCCCCTCACGACGGTTGCCGGGGTCGAGCTGGTACGAGCGACGGTCGCCTTCGAGCGTCGACTCGACCGCTTCCCGGAACGGGCCGTAGTAGGCGCTCGCGTACTTCGCCGAGTACGCGAGGATCGCCGTGTGCTGGTGGCCGCCCTCGTCGAGCGCCTCGCGCACGGCGGCGACCTGGCCGTCCATCATGCCGCTCAGACCGAGCATCTCGGAGCCGGCGCGCGACTGCTCGAGCGCCATCGCCGTGTATCGCTCGAGCGTCGCGTCGTTGTCGACCCTGCCCTGCTCGTCGAGCACACCGCAGTGGCCGTGGTCGGTGAACTCGTCGAGGCACAGATCGGTCTGCACGACGAGGCGGCCGGCGGATGCTTCGGCGGCGACCCTCGTCGCAACGTTGAGAATGCCGTCGGGGTCGGTGGCACCCGAGCCGCGCGCGTCGCGCACCTCTGGCACGCCGAAGAGCATCACGCCGCCGACGCCCGCGGCCGCGGCCTGCTCGATGGCGTCGGGCAGGCTCTCGAGCGAGTGCTGCACGACGCCCGGCATCGAGCCGATCGGCACCGGGGCGCTCGCGCCCTCGCGCACGAAGATCGGGAGCACGAGCTCGGCGGGATGCAACCGGGTCTCGGAGACGAGCCGGCGCAGGGCCGGGGTCTCACGCAGACGGTGCGGGCGGACACGGGGAACAGGCGTGGAACTCACCCGATCAGCCTACGTCGCGGGCCCTGTGCGAGAGCCGGGGGCGTATGCGTCAGACGGTCACCGCCGCGCCACGGGGGTGCTTTTCGGACATCCACGAGCGTGCGGGCGCATGATTCTGGCGGAAAGTGACCCCGGGAACGCACGCGGGCGGGGCGGAGCGGGCACGCGGGCGGGGCGGGCACGCGGACGGGCGGGACGCGCGTGCGCGTCAGGCCTTGGCGGTTGCCGCGTCGACGACCGCGTCGATGAGGGAGTCGGCGGTGCGCTCGCGCGCCACGACGTCGACGCGGAGGCCGACCTGGGCGGCGTCCTTCTTGGTCTGCGGGCCGATGGCCGCGACGAGGATCGACTCGGGGATCGGCCCGAGCTGCTGCTGCACCTGTTCTGCCACACTGCCGGATGTCACGAGCACGGCATTGACGCGGCCGGAGCGCACATCGTCGGCGACCTTCGCCGACACCGGCACGCCAACGGTGCGGTACGCCACGACGGCCTCGACGTGGTGGCCGGCGCGGGCGAGCCCGATCGAGAGCACCTGCTTGGCGATCGCCGAACGCAACGCGAGCACGCGAAGACCCAGTCGGCCCTCGGTCGCCGCCTCCCACTCCTCGAGCAGACCGCGAGCAGAGTTGTCTTCGGACGGCACGATGTCGGCGTGGTACCCGGCTGCGACGAGAGCGGCAGCGGTGGTCTCGCCGACCGCTGCGACTTTCGTCGTCTCGGGGATGACCGCGTTGTAGGTCGAGAGCACGTCGACGGTCGTCGCGCTCGTGATCGTGACCCAATCGAAATCTCCGGCGGCGAGCTTCGCGAGTGCGGCTTCGAGAGCGGGCTGGTCGTCGGTCGGCGCGAAGTTGATCATCGGCGCGATCACGGGCGAAGCGCCACGCACACGCAATGCCGCGGCGACACCATCGCCCCAGGGCCCGCCGCGCGGCACGAGCACTCGCCAGCCGGCGAGTGGCTTGCCGGCCGAAGCAGGCAGGTTGATGGCACCCGTCATCGATTCGAATTCGCTCACAGCGACTCCTCAGGTGGTGCAAGTTCGGCGGCGCCGTTGCCGAGGAGTTCCGCGACGACGCGTTCAGCGACCTCGCGCGCCGCATCCGCCAAGTCGGCGGCCGAGCGGCTGTCGGGGGTGGCCGCGTGCGAGCTCGCGAGCTGCCGGGTCCCGTCGGCACTGTACACGGTCGCCGTCAGGAACAGAAGTTCGTCCTCCATGAACGCTGTGGCACCGATGGGGGCAGAACAACCCGCCTCGAGGCCCGCGAGCACCAGACGCTCGGCGAGCACAGTCGCCCGCGTCGTCTGGTGGTCGATCGCCTCGAGCGCACGCTCGAGCGCATGGTCACCGAGCTCGCGCCGCACCTCGAGGGCGAGGGCGCCTTGGCCCGGGGCGGTCGGCCAGACGCCGAGCGGGAGGAGGTCGGTCGCGGCATCCGATCGCCCGAGGCGACCGAGACCCGCGGCGGCCAAGATCACTGCGTCGAGCTCACCCGACTCGACCTTGCCGAGGCGCGTGTCGACGTTGCCGCGCAGGTCGACGGCGACGACGTCAGGGCGGGCGGCGGCGAGCTGCGCGATCCGTCGGGGCGACCCGGTGCCGACGCGTGCGCCCTCGGGCAGCGTCGCGAGCGTGAGTCCGTCGCGCGCGCACAGGGCGTCGCGCGCATCGGCGCGCTTCGGCACGGCACCGAGCCGCAAGCCCTCGTGCTCGGCGGTCGGCAGGTCTTTCAGCGAGTGCACGACGAGGTCGCACTCGCCGGCGAGGAGCGCCTCGCGAAGGGCGGCCGCGAACACGCCCGTGCCGCCGATCGTCGCGAGCGACGCCCGCGAGGTGTCGCCCTGCGTCGTGATCGGCACGAGTTCGATCTCGGCCTCGGCGGCCTTGGCGAGCCGCTCCGTGATCTGGCGGGTCTGGGCCATCGCGAGCGCACTGCCCCTGGTGCCGACGCGGATGACGGCGGTCATCGCGAGGTCGCCCCCTGCGAGCCCGCAACGGGCTCAGGGGCCGACGAGACGACGGCACCGCCGGCGATGCGGGCGTGGTCGGGCCACGGCCCGAGGGTCGTGAGGTGCGGTCGCTCCGCGTCGGGCACGTCGTTCAGGCGCTCGAGCACGAGGTCGACGAGACCCGACACGTATGCGGGGTGCACGCCGGGGGTCGGCACACGGCGAACCTTCAGCCCATGCTCACCGGCGGACTCGACGGCCTCGTTGTCGAGGTCCCACATGACCTCCATGTGGTCGCTGACGAACCCGAACGGCACGATCACGATCGCGTCGGCGAGGCCGCCCACGGCGAGCTCGCCGATCGCGTCGTTGATGTCGGGCTCGAGCCACGGCGTGCTGGGGCTGCCCGAGCGCGACTGGTAGACGAGCGACCACGGCGAAGCCGGCGCGGCGGCTTCGCCGACGACGGATGCCACGGCCAAGTGCTGCGCGACGTACGCGCCGCCCGCGCCGAACGACGGCCCCGAGGCATCCGCTGCGCTGGTCGGAATGGAGTGGGTGACGAAGAGCACGTGGATGCGTTCGGGCGCGACGCCTTCGGCAGCGAGCGACGCTGCGGCATCCGTCACGCCCTCGATGAACGGCTGCACGAAGCCCGGGTGGTCGAAGTACTCGCGGACGCGGTCGATCGCGACATCCGTGCCCGCGGTCGCCTTCACGAAGTCTTCACGGTACTGGCCGACGCCCGAATAGCTCGTGTAGGCGCTCGTGACGAGGCCGAGCAGCTCGGTGTGCCCGGCCGCCGACGCCTCGCGCACGACATCGCCGAAGTACGGCGCCCAGTTGCGGTTGCCCCAGTACACGGGCAGCTCGACGCCGCGAGCGGCGAGCTCGACCTCGAGCGCAGCCTTCAGCTGGCGGTTCTGCTCGTTGATAGGGCTCACGCCGCCGAAGTGACGGTAGTGGTGGGCGACCTCTTCGAGCCGCTCGTCGGGGATGCCGCGACCGGCGGTGACGTTGCGGAGGAACGGGATGACGTCGTCTTGGCCCTCGGGGCCGCCGAACGATGAGAGCAGGATCGCGTCGTAGTGTGCCATTACTGCAGTACCTCGATGAGCTCGGCGGTGGTGATACGGCGGCCGGTGTAGAACGGCACCTCTTCGCGCACGTGGCGCCGCGCGTCGGTGGCGCGCAGCTCGCGCATCAGGTCGACGAGCTCGGTGAGCTCGTCGGATTCGATCGGCAGCAGCCACTCGTAGTCGCCGAGGGCGAAGGCGCTGACGGTGTTGGCGATCGCGCCGCGGAACGCCGCGCCCTTACGGCCGTGGTCGGCGAGCATGCGGCTGCGCTCCTCCTCCGGAAGGAGGTACCACTCGTAGCTGCGCACGAACGGGTAGATCGTGAGCCAGGCCTTCGGCTCGATACCGCGCAGGAACCCCGGCACGTGCGACTTGTTGAACTCGGCGTCGCGGTGCACGCCCATGGCGTTCCACGTCGGCAGGAGGTGCTTCAGGATGCGCGCACGGCGCAGCTCGCGGAGCGCCCACTGTAGCCCCTCGGCGGTCGGGCCGTGCAGCCACAGCATGACGTCGGCGTCGGCGCGCAGGCCGGAGACGTCGTAGATGCCGCGCAGAGTGACGCCCTCGTTCTCGACGAGCGAGATGACGCCGTCGAGCTCGTCGACGATGCGGCGCACGTCGTGGCCGTCGTAGTCATCGGGCTTCGCCGGGTCCCGGCGGAGCACGGCGAACACCGTGAACCCCTCAGGAGACTCGCCGGCTTCGGATTCGGGACGGAGTGCGTCGGCTGCCGCTCGGGCAGCGGGGGAAGACATGCCTCCAGTCTCCCTCTTTCCTCCTGAACGGCCAAAAGCGGCAGACGGGGTGGACGTACGGGCATGCGTGTGCGCGACGTACCCTCGACGGATGAGGATCTGGTCGTTGCATCCGCGCTACCTCGATCGCCAGGGGCTCACGGCGTGCTGGCGCGAGGCGCTGCTCGCCCAGGCGGTGCTCGAGGGTGCGACCCGCGGGTACACGAGGCATCCGCAGCTCGAGCGGTTCCGTGCGGCACCCGATGCGCTCGGGGCGATCGGCGACTACCTCGCAGGCGTGGCCGATGAGGCGACGGCCCGCGGCTATCGCTTCGACGCGAGCAAGGTGCACCGGCGCAGCGAGGTGCCGGTGCTGATCGCCGTCACGAGTGGGCAGCTGGACCTCGAGTGGCACCACCTCGTGCAGAAGCTGACGACCCGATCCCCCGAGCTCGCGTTGCGCTGCGCCGGAGTCGAGGCGCCCGACCCGCATCCGCTCTTCAGCGTCGTCGATGGGCCGGTCGCATCGTGGGAGCGCGCCTCCGTTGCCTCCGGGGACGCACCTGTTCAGACCTGATCGAACTCGGTCGCGCTGAGCGCTTCGAGGAAGCGGATCACGATCTCGCGTTCATCCGAGGTGAGCTCGGCGGCCGCCGCGAATCGTCGTGCGTGCTGCCGTCCGACCGACTCGCGGGCGACGATGCGCGTGGCGTCCGTGACCGAGATGGCGAGCGCCCGTCGATCGGTCGGATGCGGCGCCCGCACCACGTGATCGCCGCGCTCGAGCCGATCGAGGAGCTTCGTCGTCGACGCGCTCGAAATACCGAGGTACTCGCTGAGCGCCCCGGGAGTGACGATCTCGCCCTGGTTCCGCGCGGCGATGAGGAACCGCAGGGCGCGCATGTCGGTGGCATTGAGCTTCATGTACCGGCGCGAGGCCTCGCTCATGCGGCGTTCGGCCTCGTGCCAGCCTCGCAGGCCCTGCATGACGCGGACGATCTGGTCGACCTGCTCGTCGTCGAGGCCGGCGCGGCTGACGAGCTGCTCGTCGCGGTCGGAGATGCGGGGGTCGTGCATCGCGGCGGCGATGTCGTGCCGGGACTCCCGCTCAGTTGCCATGGAGTAATTCTAGCCAGTCATGTATATTTCTCGCTAAGCAACCTACTAGCCGAAGCAGCAAAGATTGGAGACTAGCATGACCCTCAGCGACATCGAAGAGGTTGTGCTGCTCGACGTCGACGATCGGCCCATCGGCCGGGCGCCCAAGTCGAGCGTGCACGGCGCCGACACCGCACGACATCTCGCATTCTCCTGCCACGTGTTCAACGAGCGTGATGAGCTCCTCGTCACGCGGCGCGCCCTCACGAAGCAGGCGTGGCCCGGCGTCTGGACCAACTCGTTCTGCGGCCACCCGGCACCCGCCGAGACACTCGTGCACGCGATCCGCCGCCGCGGCGACTTCGAACTCGGCCTGCCCCTCGACCGCATCGAGCCGGTGCTCCCCTTCTTCCACTACCGGGCGACGGATGCCTCGGGTGTCGTGGAGAACGAGCTGTGCCCCGTCTACACGGCGTACACGAGCTCAGTGCCCGAGCCGCACCCGGGCGAGGTCATGGACTACGCATGGGTGCATCCCCGACAGCTCGCGCCGGCGATCGAGCACGCGCCGTGGGCGTTCAGCCCGTGGCTCGTGCTGCAGGCGCAGTTGCTGCCCTTCTTGGGCGGCTCGCTCGAGCAGCGCGGGGCGATCGCCTCATGATCGGCACGACCCTCGACCGGCCGCTGGAACGCGGCGTCGGCACGTCCGTCGAGCTCGATGGTGTCCTCGACGAGTTCTTCGCCACCCGCCTCGCGCGTGCGGGAGCGCACGGTGACGCCTACGTGCGTCTATGGGAGGCCGCGCGCGATGGGGCGACCGGCGGCAAGCGCATCCGGCCGGATCTCGTGCTCGCCGCCCACGCGGCGTTCGCCGGCACTCCCACGACGGAGGCCGTGCGTCTCGCCGCCGCCTTCGAGCTCCTGCACACCGCCTTCCTCATGCACGACGACGTCATCGACCACGACCTCGTGCGCCGAGGGGCGCCGAACGTCGCGGGTCTCTTCGCGCTCGACGGCGTCGGGCGAGGACTGTCGAACGCCCGTGCACACGAATACGGAGAGGCATCCGCGATTCTCGCCGGCGACCTGCTCATCAGCGGCGCACACCGCTTGATCGCCGAGCTCGATGCACCGCGCAACGTACGCAGCTCCCTGCTCGAGATCATCGACGAGGGCGTCTTCCTCGCCGCGGCCGGCGAGCACGCCGATGTGCGCCATGCCGGCGCTGCACCCGGCGAGCGCGACATCCTCGCGATGATCGAGAACAAGACGGCGTCGTACTCGTTCAGCGCGCCCTTGCAGGCCGGGGCGGTGCTCGGCGGCGCCTCCGCAGCCGCCGTCGCTCGGCTCGGCGAGATCGGTCGGCACCTCGGCGTCGCCTTCCAGTTGCGCGACGACGTGCTCGGCGTTTACGGCACCATGGCGATGACCGGCAAGACGACCCTCGGCGACCTGCGGGAGGGTAAAGAGACCCTGCTCGTCGCGTACGCGCGCGAGCACGCGAGCTGGGCGGCCGTCGCAGATGACTTCGGCCGCCCCGAGCTGGATGAGGAGGCCGCGGCGAGACTGCGCACGGCGATCGAGACGAGCGGCGCCCGAGAGAGGGTCGAACAGCTCATCGACGCGCGCTGCGGCGATGCCGTCGACGCCATCGCCGCGGCACCGCTGCCGCAGCACCTTCGAGACGGGCTGACCGCGACCGCTCGGGAGTGCGTGGAGCGCGCCCGATGACGGCGCCGACGAGCGGGCTCGCCCTCTACGACCGCACCGCGCGCCTCGGCTCCGCCCAGGTGATCTCGCACTACTCGACCTCGTTCGGCCTCGCGAGCCGATTGTGCTCTCGCCCGGTGCGCGCCCACGTGGCCGATATCTACGCACTCGTGCGCATCGCCGACGAGATCGTCGACGGCCCGGCCGAAGAGGCGGGTCTCGGGCCGGCCGAGCGCCGCGCGATGCTCGACGCACTCGAGGCGGAGACCGAGCAGGCCGTCGCCCGCGGGTACAGCTCGAACCTCATCGTGCACGCCTTCGCGCAGACCGCGCGCACCACGAACTTCGGCGTCGAGCTGACCCGCCCGTTCTTCGCCTCGATGCGACGCGACCTCGACCCCGTCGACTTCGACGACGACGAGCTGCGCGAGTACGTGTACGGCTCGGCCGAAGTGGTCGGCCTGATGTGCCTGCGCGCGTTCAGCGAAGGGCTGCCCGTCGATGCGAATCGGGATCAGCGCTGGCAGCGCGGCGCCCGGCACCTCGGCGCCGCATTCCAGAAGGTCAACTTCCTGCGCGATCTCGCTGACGACTACGAATTGCTCGGACGTCGCTATCTCCCCGGCATCGACCCGGCGTACCTGGGCGAGGCCGACAAGACGAGACTGCTCGACGACATCGACCGCGACCTCGCGATCGCCGGCCAGGTCGTTCCCGAACTGCCGGGCGGATGCCGCAGGGCCGTCGCCGCAGCGCACGCACTGTTCTCCGCGCTTTCCGAGAGGCTGCGTCGCACGCCGGCGAGGGAGCTGCTCATCACCCGGGTGCGAGTGCCGACTGCGCAGAAGGTCCTGCTGCTCGCGCGTGCCGCCGGGTCGCGGTCCGGATCGCGGTCGCGGTCCGGATCCCGGTCGCGGTCGCGGTCGCTCGAGGCTGTGCACGCGCCGGCCCCCGAGGCCGGGACATGAGCCGGGTCGCCGTCATCGGCGCCGGCATCGCGGGCCTCGCGACTGCCGCGCTGCTCGCCCGCGACGGCCACGAGGTGACCGTCTACGAGACGCACGACTCGGTCGGGGGCCGAGCCGGGCGGTGGGACGCCGCGGGCTTCCGCTTCGACACGGGCCCGTCGTGGTACCTCATGCCCGAGGTGTTCGAGCACTTCTACCGGCTGATGGGCACGAGCGCCGCCGCCGAGCTCGAGCTCGAGCGACTCGAGCCCGGCTACCGGGTGTTCTTCGAGCGTCATGACGACCCCCTCGACGTGGTCGCCGACCGCACACGGGCCGCCGCGGCATTCGAGGCGATCGAACCAGGCGCCGGCAGAGCGCTCGAGCGCTACCTCGACTCGGCAGAGGAGACCACGCGGCTCGCGCTCGACCATTTCCTCTACAACGACTTCTCGTCGACGGGCACGTTGCTCGTGCCGCCGGTGCTGCGGCGGCTGGGCCGTCTCGGCCGTCTGCTGCTGCAACCGCTCGACCGGTTCGTCGCCCGCCGCTTCCGAGACGGGCGCTTGCGGCAGGTGCTCGGCTATCCCGCCGTCTTCCTCGGTACCTCGCCGTCGGCGGCACCGAGCATGTACCACCTGATGAGCCACTTCGACCTCGACGACGGCGTCTTCTACCCTCTCGGCGGGTTCCGCGAGGTCATCGACAGCGTCGCGCGGTTGGCGCAGCAATCCGGCGCTCGCATCGTGACGGGAGCTCGGGTGACGCAGATCCAGGTCGAAGCGGCGGCGGCTCGCGGCATCCGCTACCAGGATTCGCAGGGCGTCGAGCATTCGGTCGAGGCCGATCTGGTCGTCTCCACGGCCGACCTGCACCACACCGAGACGACGTTGCTGCCGGCCGAGTCGCGCAGTCGGTCGGATGCCTCGTGGCGCCGGGCCGACCCTGGGCCGAGCGCCGTACTCGTGATGCTCGGCGTGCGGGGCGGATTGCCGCAGCTGCTGCACCACAACCTGCTCTTCACCGAGGACTGGGCGGAGAACTTCGACCGCATCTTCGGTGCAAACCCGTCGGTGCCCGACCCGGCCTCGCTCTACGTGTGCAAGTCGAGCGCGACCGACCCGTCGGTGGCGCCCACCGGTGACGAGAACCTGTTCGTACTCGTGCCGGTTCCGGCCGACCCCGGCATCGGGCGTGGCGGCATCGATGGCGCCGGTGAGGAGGCCGTCGAGCGCATCGCCGATGCGGCGATCGCGCAGATCTCGGCGTGGGCCGACATCCCCGAGCTCGCCGAACGCGTGATCGTACGCCGCACCGTGGGGCCGGGCGACTTCGAGTCGGAGTTCAACTCGTGGCGCGGTTCTGCACTCGGGCCGGCGCACGTGCTCCGTCAGAGCGCGTTCCTGCGTGGGCGCACGGCGTCGAAGACGGTGCACGACCTCTACTTCGCGGGCGCGACCACCGTTCCCGGCATCGGGCTGCCCATGTGCCTCATCAGCGCCGAACTCGTGGCGAAGGCCGTGCGCGGCGATTGCAGTGCAGGGCCGCTCGTCGAGCCTGCGGTGCGGAGCGTGCCGGCATGAACCTCGCGTACCTCGGTGTGCTGCTCGGCGGCATCGCGTGCATGGTGCTGCTCGACGTGCGTTTCCATCTGGTGTTCGGTGCGGCCGGCCGGCGCTGGCGCGCGACCGTCGTCCTCGCCGCCGGTCTCGTGTTCTTCCTCGCGTGGGACCTGGCCGGCATCGGCCTCGGCATCTTCCGCAAGGCCGAGAACACCGTGAGCACCGGCATCCTGCTCGCACCGGAACTGCCTGTCGAGGAGCTCGTGTTCCTCACCTTCCTCTGCTATCTCACGCTCGTGCTCTACACCGGCGTCGTGCGCCTGATCGCGGCGAAGGAGGCGGTGCGCCGGTGACCTACCTGCTGCTCTCGGCGGTCTTCCTCTCGGTGGCCATCGTCGTCGCGGCGCCCGGGTGGCGACGTGCGCCGCGCGGCCATGGGCGAGCGGTCGTGATCTCCGCGCTCGTACTCGTGGTGCTGACCGTCGCCTTCGACTCGATCATGATCGGGGCGGGCCTGTTCGACTACGCCGATGCGCACATCTGGGGGGCTCGTCTCGGGCTCGCACCCATCGAGGACCTCGCGTATCCCGTCGCCGGGATCCTGCTCCTCAGCGGACTGTGGAACCTCCTCGGAAGGCGGCCGACCGATGCCGACTGACACCCGCCGCCGGAGCGCGGTCGCCGACCTCCTCACCGCCTCCCGCCCGCTCAGCTGGGTGAACACCGCGTTCCCGTTCGCGGCCGCATACCTGCTCACGACCCGGGAGGTCGATGTCGCCTTCATCGTGGGCACCCTGTTCTTCCTCGTGCCCTACAACCTCGCGATGTACGGGGTGAACGACGTCTTCGACTACGCATCGGATGCCGCGAACCCACGCAAGGGCGGCGTCGAAGGCGCGCTGCTCGTGCCCGACCGGCACCGGCTCACGATCATCGCCGCGATCGCGACGTGCGTGCCCTTCGTCGTGGTGCTCGTCGCGCTCGGCGGGCCGGCATCGTGGGCGGTGCTCGCGGTGAGTCTCTTCGCGGTCGCCGCGTACTCGGTGCCGGGGCTGCGGTTCAAGGAGGTGCCCTTCCTCGACTCGCTGACCTCGAGCGTGCACTTCGTGAGCCCCGCGGTCTACGGGCTCGTGCTTGCCGGCGCGGCGTTCACGCCGCCGCTCCTCGCATTGCTGCTCGCCTTCCTGGCGTGGGGTGTCGCGAGCCACGCGTTCGGAGCGGTACAGGATGTGGTGCCCGACCGGGCGGGCGGCATCGCCTCGATCGCCACGGCGCTCGGCGCCCGTCGCACGGTGCAGTTCGCGATCGGCGCGTGGACACTCGCGGGGCTGCTCATGCTCGCGACGTCGTGGCCCGGGCCGCTCGCGGCCCTGCTCGTGGTGCCGTACCTCGCCGTGGCAGCACCCTTCACGGGCGTCACCGATGCCTCATCGGGGCGCGCGAACGCCGGCTGGAAGCGATTCCTCGGCATCAACTACGTCGTCGGGTTCCTCGTGACGTTGCTGCTCATCTGGTACGCCGCCATCATGGCCTGAGCCGGTCAGCCTCCGACGATTTCGGGGGCTCGCGGATGCCGCGACTGCCCGTTCAGCGCAGGAGCCGCGTGAACCGGAACGACGCGAAGCCCTCGATCGGCAGCTCTTCGATGCCCGCGAAACCCGCCTCCCTCGCATACTGCTCGAGGGTCGACTGCCGCATCACCGTGCCGGTGCCGACCGACCCGGGCGTGGAGAGACTGTCGGGCAGGCACATGAAGAGGCTGTACCCGTACATGATCCGCTCCGTCTCGTCGCCGTCGGGCGCGAACTCGGTTGCGACGGCCTCGTCCATGATCACGACCACGCCGTCGGGGCGTGCGGCGCGTCGGATCGCCTCGAGCACCTCGACCGGTCGCGGCATGTCGTGCAGCGCCTCGAAGACGAATACGGCGTCGAAGACGGCTTCCTCGGGGAGCGCCTCGCCGGCGACGTGATGGAACCGAACGCGATCGGCGACTCCCGCCGCCTGCGCATGTTCGCGCGCCGCCGTGATCGAGGGCTCGTCGATGTCGAACCCCTCCACACGAGCGTCCGGATACCCTTGCGCGATCCCGATCGCCGACCAGCCGTGCCCACTGCCGACATCCGCGATCCGGGCACCCGGGCGGGAGAGCACCGAGTTCACTGAGGGAACCCCGGCGAACGCGAGCGCGAGCTGCCGCAGGAACCACGGGCGGTTGATGTCGCCCTGCGCGTCGCGGGCATCGTCGCCGAGCTGCGCCCACGAGACCCCGCTGCCCGTTCGGTACGCGTCGAGCAGTGCAGGGAGCTGGCCTGCCGTCGCTGCGAGGAACCGACCGAGCGGCGCGAGATAGTCGAGCGAGTCGGCGTCGACGAGCACCTCGGCGTGCGCGGGCGGCAGGGTGAACCGGCGGGCGGATGCCGCAGCGTGCGCATCGTCGACGGTGAGGATGCCGCTCACCGCCTGGTGCTCGAGCCATTCGAGCACATAGCGCTCGTGGGTGCCGGTGCGCGCGGCGAGCGTCGGTGCGTCGAGCGGCTCGCCCGCGGCGAGGGCGCGATACCAGCCGAGACGATCGCCGAGGTAGATGCTGAGCAGTTCGATGCCGCCGAGAGCCGATGCGAAGATGCGGTCGGCGAATGCCGTCACCGCGTCTGCTTCACGATCGGCAGCTGCAGCCTTGGAGTTCTGTTCCGACGTCATCGTCGAATCCTTCCGATCGACCGGCGCGAAGCCGGAGTCCTACTCGCCCACGAGCAGCAACGTCGAGTGCTCGAGGTGCTCGCGCAGTGCGGCCGGCCCGCGCGTGGGCAGCTCCTCGAGCAGGGTGCGATGCTCGGCGATGAGGCTCTCGAGCGTGTAGTGCGGGCGCACGTGCAGGAGGAACAGCAGCAGTTCGCTGCCGAGGGCGGCGTGAGCCTCGATGATTCGGGGGCTCGCGGATGCCGCGACGATCGCCCGATGGAAGTCCGCGTGGATGCGCTCGACCTCGAGCCAGTCGACCGGCTCCACTTCCCGAGTTGCCCGACTGTGTACAGAGTCGGGCAACTCGGTGGGTGCCGTGTCTGGAGTCGCAGGCCCGTTCGGCCGGGTGAGCGCGTCGAGTCGGTCGAGGGCGTCGCGCGCCGGAGCCAGCACGGGCTCGGGCCACGCTTCGCCGTGGCGCTCGCCCACGATGCGCACCGCCTCGACCTCGAGCGCGGCACGCAGCTGCTGCAGCGCGATGACGTGGGCGCGGTCGAAGCTCGCCACGCGCACCCCGCGGTAGGCCTCGGCGACAGCGAGGCGCTCGGCCACCAACCGCTGGAACGCCGCCCGCACGGTGTGCCGCGAGACGCCGTATTGCTCAGACGAGGCTTCTTCCCGAAGCGGGGCGTCGGGCGGGAGCACCCCGCTCAGGATGTCGGCGCGCACGAGACCGGCGACCCGATCGACCGCGGTCTCTGTTGCAGCCGGAGTACCGGCATCGCGTCGTGACGTCGGCACCGGGGCATCCGCTCGCTCTGGTTCGCTGTGAATCGTCGGCGCGCTCAGTCGAGCTTCGAACGCACGACGAGCCACACGGTGACGCCGACCACCGCGACGAGACCCACGGCGGCGGCGATCGCGGCCACGGGCTGCTCATCGGCGAACCGGCGCAGTCTCACCTTCGCCTGCTCGGCCTTGATGCCCGCCTGCTTCGGCACATTGAGCTTGTCTTCGAGGGCGTTGAGGGTCTCGGCGAACTCGGCACGCGCCTGCTGCGACGCGGCCTTCGCCTGCAGACGCGTGAGGTTGCGTTCGCGGGATGCGGCGTCTCGCTTCGAGGGGCGGGGTCCGTTGGCGTCAGGAGCGGCGGTCATAGTCACCTGTTCCCTTCATGGCGTCGAGGTCGGCCTTCAGGCTCTCGACGGACTCGAGGGGCTCCGAGCCCCGCTTGAAGTTGACGTAGGCGATCAAGAGCAGGATGACGATGATCAGCAGCAACGCACCGGAGACGGTGAGTGCTGCGGCCCACGCCGGCATCACGAGCGCGAGCGCGAAGATGCCGGTGACGATCAGTGTGAAGAGCAGGAAGATGCCGACGACCGCGGCACCGGCGACGAGGCCCGAGCCGATGCCGAAGTGCTTGACCTTGTAGGAGACCTCGGCCTTGATCTGGTCGATCTCGGCGCGCACGAGCGAGGAGATCGTCTCGGGCAGATCTCCGATGAGCGTGAAGAGCGAGCGGTCGTCGTTCGAGGGTGTGGTCATCGCGCGATCACCTCCACGTTCACGAGTCGTCGGATGTCGCGGGCTTGGCCGTGCCCTCGGCCGCCGTGCCACGGGTGGCCGCCGGGGTGCGAGTCGACTTGGCGGTGCCGCTCGACGTGCGTTTCGCGGCGGTCTTCGCGGTGCCCTTCGCGTCGGATGCCGCGTCGTCGACGCTGGACTTCGCCGTCTTCGCGGTCTTCGAGACGTTCGCCTTCACTGTCTTCGCCGCACTGTCGACGTCGCGCTTGGTCGCGCCTGAGCCCCGCGAGGCGTTGCCGATGAGCGACTTCACACCGTCGAGCACGGTGTCGGAGAGATCGCCGACCTTTTCGGCGGCGAACCCCTTGACGGTGTCGACGCCCTGCTGCACGGCCGGCGTGTTCCACACGCCCTCGGCGGCCTTTCGAATCTGCTCGTAGCGTTCACGACCGGCTCGCGTACCGAGCACGTAACCGATGCCGAGACCGACGACGAAGAGGATCTTGCCTTTCATGTGCACCCCATCTCCCCCTGTGGTTCACCACAGCGACGTTTCCAGCGTAGACCCCGCACCAATCGGCGCAAGGGGGTTGCGTTGAAATATTCCGCTCCGGCTATGCGATGCCGTCGAGCTGCACCCGACGGTGCCTGATGCGCCGCGCGACCTCGAGTGCGTGGGGCACGACCGAGGCGAGCCCCGTGCCGGCCACCCATGATCCGGTGGCCTCGATGCCGGGCTCAGCGGCGAGCGCGTCCTCGAGTGCACGCACCCGATCGCGCTGGCCGAGGGCGGCTTGCGAGAGCGCGTCGCGCCACTGCGTCCGGCCGGAGGCGCGGAGCATCCCCTCATCGACGGTCGCGCCCAGGAGAAGCGATGCATCGGCGAGCGCGAGTTCGGCGACCTCGGTGTCGGAGAGCCCGTCGAGCGGATTCGGCGCGCCGGCGCGACCATAGGAGAGACGCACGACGTGCCGGCCGTCCGCCGCCTCGGCGAGCCAATTCCACTTCGCCGTCGAGTGGGTGAGTGCCTTGGCCTGCACGCCGGGGGTGCCGGCGGCGACGAGCACCCCGGTGCCGCGCGGGGCGCGATCGAGTTCGGGTGCGTCGAGCACGAGCGTGACGAGTTCGACGGATGCCGCAGCCGGCCACTCCTCGGTCGATGCACCCGCCCAGCCGTCGAGGGCGGCGCCGACGAGCTCGAGTGCGGCGTGCCCGGAAGCGGCGAGCACGACCTCGGGGGCGCTCACGATCAGTTCGCCGGCCTCGGTCGACGCGGTGACGAGCCATCGGGTTGCCTCGGATTCCTCCGACTCACCGGTGCTCGTCGAGCCGGTCGACGACGGCTCACCCGCGCCTGCCGCTCGCTCGAGACCCGTGACCTCGGCGCTGCGCACGACCGTCACGCCGAACCGCCCGAGTTCGCGTTCGAGCGCGTCGACGAGTCGGTGCATGCCTCCGCGGATGCCGCGCACAGCTCCCCCGGCCTTGCGCTCCTCGACGAGTTGCCCGACTCCGCCCGAGAGCGATCCCATGCGGGTCATCGCCTCGTTGAGCCCGGGGGCGACGACGTCGAGGTCGAGGTCGTTCGGGTCGGTCGAGTAGACGCCGGCGGAGATCGGCGTGACGAGCCGGTCGAGCACGGCCTGGCCCATGCGCGAGCGCACGAGCTGGCCGAGGCTGTGGGCGCGGCCGATGCGGAGGATCGGCATGATGCGGTCGCCGTACGCGCGGATCGCCCCACCCCAGCCGATGATGCGCCGCACGTCGTCGCCGAGCGGGTTCGCGGGGATGCCGAGCATGCCGGTCTTCGGCAGGGGCGCGGCGTCGGGGCGGCCGTGCGCACCGGGCATGACGAGCCAGGCGCCCGCTGGGTTCGGGCTCTCGATCTCTCCATCGAGCTCGAGCGAGCCGAGCAGTTCGGCGACCGCGCCGCCCCTGGTCGCGAAGGATTCGGCGCCACTGTCGAGCGTCAGGCCGTCGAGTTCGATGCGGCCGACGCATCCGCCCAGCTCGTCGCGCCGCTCGAACACGGTGACCCGCAGGCCGACCTTCGCGCACTCGAGTGCGGCGACGAGGCCTGCGACCCCGCCGCCGATCACGACGACGTCGGCTGTGGACTCTGTCGGCCGAGTAGTGAGCGAAGCGAGCGTATCGAGACCATTCACGGGGTCTCGACCAGCGTCGGGCGCGTCGGTCATGCCGAGGCCTCGTGCACGAGCTCGACGATGCGGGTCAGCACCGTCGGATCGGTCTCGGGCGGCACGCCGTGGCCGAGGTTGAAGACGTGGGCCGGCGCCGCCTGGCCGCGACGCAGCACGTCGCGCACCGCGCCCTCGAGCACGGGCCACGGGGCGGCGAGCAGCGCCGGGTCGAGGTTGCCCTGCAGGGGAACGCCGTCGCCGACGCGCTCGACGGCGACATCGAGCGGGATGCGATAGTCGACCCCTACGGTGTCGACCCCGATGCCGTGCATCGCACCGAGCAGCTCGCCGGTGCCGACGCCGAAGTGCACGACGGGCACGCTGCGGGTCATCCGGGCGTCGGCGCCGCCGTCGACCGAGGCATCCGGCGTCTCGTAGGCGAGGTCGTGCACGAAGCTCAGCGCCTTCGCCGAGGCGGGTGCGACGTGCGCCTCGTAGTCGGCGAGCGAGAGCGCGCCGGCCCACGAGTCGAAGAGCTGGGCGGCGGATGCCCCGGCGAGCACTTGCGTGCGCAGGAAGCGTCCGGTGAGCTCGGCCGTCCAGTCCATGAGTGCGCGCCAAGCGCCGGGATCGGCGTGCATGAGCGTGCGCGCGGCGAGGTGGTCCTTCGACGGGCCACCCTCGGCGAGGTACGCCGCGAGCGTGAACGGGGCACCGGCGAAGCCGATGAGCGGGGTGCTGCCCCCGCTGGTCGAACCTGTCGAAACCGGCCCCGCGGGCACCGTCGTATTCAACTCGGCGACCACGCGCCCGACCGCTTCGGCGATGGGGGCGGATGCCTCGTCGAGCCGCGCAGGGTCGATCGCCGTGAGGTCGGCGACGCCCGCGGCATCCGCGTAGCCCCTCGTGAAGACGGGCCCGCGGCCCGGCTGGATCTCGACGTCGACGCCCACGAGCTTGAGCGGCACGACGATGTCGCTGAAGAAGATGCCCGCGTCGACCTGGTGACGGCGCACCGGCTGCAGCGTGATCTCGGCGGCCATAGCCGGGTCGAGGCACGCGTCGAGCATGCGAGTGCCGACGCGCAGGTCGCGGTACTCGGGCAGCGACCGCCCCGCCTGCCGCATGAACCACACGGGAGTCGCATCGGAGCGCTCTCCTCTATATGCGCGAACGAGACGCGAGTCGGAGGTCAGGCCGGCGGAGAGCGGATGCTGCGGGGAGAGGATCACGCCTGACATTGTCGCGCACCGGGCTGGGGAATTCGCTCGAAGAGCAGCCGTGTGCCGCTCGCGCAGGTATGGGGGTGACGCAGGTCGCTTCCGGATCCGAGTCGCGCGGATCACCCGCAGGCCGATTTGTTCGGAAGCCTTACATTCGCGCGCTCATCAGCGCTAAGGTCGAGACGTTGTGCGCCCCCGAGCACGACGACGCGCGTGTTCCCCCGCTCGTGCGCCTCCGCACCCACGGAGATCCCATGCCCATCACGCAGTGCTGCAACCCGTCCGCCCGATCGACCCGAGTCGCGCGATGAACGCCGCCACGCCGCACCGCGCCGGCGTCACCTTCCTGGTCGGCGCCGCTGCCGCCCTCGTCATCGGCGCGCTCATCGCCAGTTCCGGCTTCCTGCACCGCCTGATGCTGCGCCTGCCCGAGGTGCCGGGCCTCGAGCGCGCGGCCGTGATGGTCTCGGCACTCGTCGTGCTGGCTGCCGTCATCTGGGTGTTCGTACGCGTCGGCCAGCTCGCCCGCGCTCGCGCCCGTCGCCGCGCGCTCGAGGCGAGCGTGCGGGGCGAGGTGAGCTGCGGCATCCGCAGTCGAGGCCTCGTCGCGAGCCTCAACCAACTGACTGCGGATGATCCGCGCACGGTCAAGCTCGGAGCCCGCTTCTCGATCGTGGTCGACGAGATCGGCGTCGCGTTCTGGAACGGCGGTCGGCGCCCCCGGCGCACGGTGTACTTCCCGTGGCGTGAGGTGCGCGGCATCCGCAGCGACTCGGTCGTCGCCGGCGACTCGGAGCTGGCGGTGCTCGTGCTGCGCGTGCGGCACGGCGGCATGAGCATCGAACTGCCACTCATCCTCGCCGCGGAGCGGCCTGGCCGCTATGCGCTCGCCGGCGCCCCGTTCTTCGCCGTCGTGCGCAGCTGGAAGGCGAAGCACCGCGCCGCGCTCGCCGCCGAGGGCCTCGACCTGCCGCCGCTCACCGCACCCATTCAGATCATCCAGCCGGGTCTGGTGCTCGCCGCACGCTGAGATTCGCTCAGAGTCCGCACTGAGCAAACCTTGATTCGACGGCGAGTAGAATCCCCTAGTGCTCATCTGCCTCACTGCGAGTCACAAGAACGCCGGCTTCGACATGCTCGAGCGTCTTTCGGTGACCGCGGATGCCTCGGGCCCGCGCATCCGCAATGGCCACGACGCCGTGCGAGGTGCGGTGGTCGTCGCCACCTGCAATCGCTTCGAGGCGTATCTCGACCTCGACGCCGCCGAGGGTGAATCGCCCGTGCCGGCGGTGCACGAAGCGATTCGCGCTGTGGGCATCGTTGCGGGCCTCGAGCCCGACGAGCTGCGCACCACGTTCGGGTTCGTGCACGGCAACGCCGTCGCCGGCCACCTCTTCGCCGTTGCGTCGGGCCTCGAATCGGTCGTCGTCGGCGAGGGCGAGATCGCCGGCCAGGTGCGCCGCTCGCTCGAACGCGCACGCAGCGAGGGCACGACGACGCCCGACCTCGAACGGCTCTTCCAGCGCGCTTCGCAGATCTCGCGCCGAGTGAAGAACGAGACCGGCATCGGCGGCGAGGGGCGCTCGCTCGTGCGCCTCGCGCTCGAACTCGCCGAAAGCCGCATCACCGACTGGGCCGCGACCCGGGTGCTGCTCGTCGGCACCGGACGCTTCGCGGGCGCCTCGCTCGCGGCGCTACGCGACCGCGGCGTCACCGATGTACGCGTCTTCTCCCCCTCGGGCCGGGCGGCGAAGTTCGCGGCCGGTCACGGCATCGATGCGGTGGCACGCGGCGAAGTCGCCGCCGCGGCCGCAACCTCCGACATCATCGTCACCTGCACCACGGCCGAGCACCATGTCGTCGATCGGGCCCTGCTCGAATCCGGGCGGGCGGGGCTCGAGGCATCCGTTGCCCCTGGTGCTGGTGCGCTGAGCCTTGTCGGCGAGCCCGGCGACGCGGCGATCGAACGCCAGCTGGTGATCGATCTCGGCCTGCCGCGCAACGTCGCCCCCGATGTCGTCGAGGTGCCCGGCGTCGAGCTGCTCGACCTCGAGACCATCCGCATCCACGCACCGCTCGAAGAGTTCGGGGCGACGGATGCCGCGCGCGCGATCGTCGGCGGAGCGGCCCGCGCTTTCAGCGAAGCCCGTGACGAGCATGACGTCGCACCCGCCGTCGTGGCCCTGCGGCGCCATGTCTTCGGCATCCTCGACGGTGAGATCGAGCGTGCTCGCGGTCGCGGCGACGACGACGGACGCACCGAGGCCGCACTGCGGCACATGGCCGGCGTGCTGCTGCACACCCCCATGGTGCGCTCGCGCGAACTCGCGCGCGCCGGCGAACAGCAGGCCTGGATCGACGGCATCGCTGCGATCTTCGGCGTGGTCCCCGAAGCGGATGCCGCGGGGGCCGGGGTTCGCGAGGCCGGTGGCGCCGGTTCCGGGGGTGCTGCTTCCGGTGGTGCTGCTTCCGGTGGTGCCGCTTCGCATGACCTCGGCAGTGCGGGCGCTGTCGCGGCCTCCTGAACGTCGGCCACGCGCCCGCGATACCGTCCGTCGCGGGCGCGCGATACGCTTCCTGACGATGCACGAGAACAGCGACCCTGCGACCCTCTCCGAACGCGCGGCAGCGGCAGCGGCCGACGGCCCGCCCACACTGCGATTCCCGTTCGATGCGGCGACGCTCACCGATTCACCGATTCGCACCGACCGCCTCGTGCTGCGCCCGCTCGAGGCATCCGATGCCCCCGACGTCTACGAGTACCAGCGCATCCCCGAGGTGCTCCGGTACCTGCCGTGGCCCGAGCGCGACCGCGACGAGGGCTACGCTCACACGGCGACTCGTGCAGGGGGACGCGTACTCGCCGCTGACGGCGACTTCTTCGTGTTCGCGATGGCGCTGCCCGGCACACCCTCGATCGACGACGCCGAGCGAGATCGCGTCATCGGAGACATGATGGTGCGCGTCTCGAGCCTCGCCCACGCGCAGCTCGAACTCGGCTGGGTGGTGCACCCCGACTTCCAGGGCAGTGGGTACGCCCGCGAGGCCGCGAGCGCGATCCGCGACTTCGCGTTCGAGACGCTGCACCCCCACCGGATTCAGGCGTTCCTCGACGCGCGCAACGGAGCATCCGCTGCCCTCTGCGAACGCCTCGGCATGCGCCGCGAGGCGACGATCCTCGAGGAGCAGTTCAACGACGGCGAGTGGCAGGACACTGCGGTCTACGGAGTGCTGCGGCGCGAGTGGGCGGCCGCTCGCGCGTCGCACTGACGGTCGGTCGAGGTAGGGCGCAGCACCGCGGCGTGCTTCTGCGGGCACCGACGCCCAGCTCGCCGAGTTCTCCACAAGTTATCCACAGCTTGAGAGTGAAGCTGCTCAATTGGATTTCCGATCAGAGGCCCGTGGAAGGCTGGGTGCATGACCACACTCCGCGAGCGGCTCCACGGGCGAAGCCCGCTCAGGTCGGCGGCGTCCTCCCGTCCAGGAGTGGCACCTCGGTGGTCAGTCGTGAGGTGGGCGACGCAGTCGCTTGACGTCGGTGCGCCGCTTCTTCGCTTCCAAGCGTCTCTCCTTGGCACCGCGACTCGGTCTCGTCGCTCGTCGCGACGGTGAGGGCGGCCGCAGAGCGTCGGCCACGACGGCGGCGAGCCTGGCGCGCGCAGCATTCCTGTTGCGCAATTGCGCTCGGTGCTCGGATGCTGTGATCGTCAGTACTCCGTCGACAACGCGACTGCTCAGACGCTCGAGGAGTCGCTCCCGCTGGAGCGGAGAGAGAACGGCCGACCCTGCGACATCCCACACGAGCTCAACTCGAGAGTCGGCGGTGTTCACACCTTGCCCGCCGGGACCGGACGACCGCGAGAACCGCCAAGACAGCTCGGACTCGGGGATCGTGAGTCCTGAATCGACCCGAAGACCAGGACGGTGGGCAGCGGGCATAGCTCCATCATCCTCTTGCGCTCGAGATGCGCCTGAACACGTATTGCTATTGCGCAAAGTATTCTGATGCCCGGCGGCCCTCGGTAGAGTGCGTCACATGGCAACGGACGTCACACTCTATATCGGCAGCGTCGCACCCAACTACGCGAAGTTCCGCTTCACGGATGGCCCCACGTGGGAGGGTGTTCGGTCCCAGATCATCAATGCGATGAACACGGGCAAGGGAACTATCGAGATCGACCGCAAGGGAGACAAGGTCGTCTATGTGTACAGCCCGTTCCTTCCGGTGAGTTGGGTCGAGACAAGCGTCGAGCGATAATCTTGCTGCGCGGATCGACCGGTCTTCGGCAAGCGTTGAGAGCCGTGACATCGATCGGTGATGCTGGCAAGATGACGGCATGGCACGCGCGTGGCGAGCGATCCTCCGACACCTGAATACCACGGCATCGACATCGCCGCGTTGGCACGTGGGGCCGGTGAGGTGGGCGTGTTGACTTCGCACGTGATCAAGCCGCTCACCCCCGAGACCTTCCCGGCGTGGCTGGCACTCACGCAGAAGCACAATGGGGTCTGGGGCGGATGCTACTGCTCATATTTTCACGACGACACGGAGCACACCGTCAAGGACGAGTACGACCGGCCGACGTTCAAACAGCGACTCGTGGCCGAGGGCGTCGCACACGCCGCGCTCGTCTTCGACGGCGACGACGCGATCGCGTGGTGCGAGTACGGCAGCCCGGTCGAACTGCCGAACATCTACCACCGCAAGCAGTACGACGCGGGCGAGACCAAGCCCGCACCGTGGCGCATCACCTGCTTCTTCGTCGACCGCGACCACCGACGTTCGGGAGTGGCACGCGAGGCGCTGGACGGCGCGCTCGAACTGATCGCGCAGGCCGGCGGGGGCGAGGTGGTCTCGTTCCCCAACGAGCTCACCCCCGGCAAGAAGACGTCGTCCTCGTTCCTCCACAACGGCACGAGGGCCATGTTCGAGAAAGCGGGATTCACGTTCGAGCGTCACATCGGCAAGAGCAAGACTGTGATGCGCAAGACGGTCCCACCGGCCCGCGGCTGACGCCGGGGTTGCACAGGCCGGAACGAGCTGTGCAGACGTGAGCTGAAACGTGTGCGTGAGCTGAAATTGACACCCTGGACCGCAGCACGAACACGGCCTCGGACCGTAATCGTCAACCCTAGGTCTCGCCGTGGTCTGCGTTCATGCTGCAGGACAGGAGCGATTTGAGGGATCATGCGCGGGCAACGAGGCCGGTTTCGTAGGCCGTGATGACGAGTTGGGCGCGGTCGCGGGCGTGGAGTTTGGCGAGGAGGTTGCCGATGTGGGTCTTGACGGTTTTGATCGAGATGATGAGCGTGGTGGCGATTTCGTCGTTGGACAGCCCTTGTCCGACGAGGGTGAGCACTTCGGTCTCCCGCTCGGTGATCGGATCCAGTTTTCGAGCCGGTGTAGCGGCTGGGCGGTTGACGTAGTGCTCGACGAGCCGGGTCAGGATGGTTGGTGCGAAGAGGGATTCGCCGGCGTGGGTACGGCGGATGGCGTCGAGGAGCTGGTCTGGGTGAGCGTCTTTGAGAAGGAAGCCGCTGGCCCCGGCTCGAAGTGCGCCGTAGACGTACTCATCTAGCTCGAACATGCTCAGCACGAGCACTCGGCAGGACGCGAGTGCGGGGTCTGCAGCGATATTGCGTGTCGCCTCGATGCCATCGCCGCCGGGCATGCGAATGTCCATCAAGGTGACGTCGGGGGTGAGTTCGCGTGCAAGACGCACGGCGTCCTGACCTGTGGCGGCTTCCCCGACGACCGTAAGGCCTGAGGTGCCGTTGATGAGAATCGTGAGGCTGTGGCGGAGCAGCGGTTGGTCGTCGACGATGAGCACTCGGATCGCGGCTGTATCTAACGCGTTGTTCACGGGTTCCCCTGATCGGGGAAGCGCGCAGTCAGGTGGAAGCCCTTTCCTTTGGTGTGGGTGTGAATGGTGCCTCCGAGTGCGGTGACGCGTTCACGGAGGCCGTTGAGTCCGTGGCCTGCGCCGGGGTGTGGGAACCAGCCCTCTCGCGGTCCGGCGTCGTGAACGTCGACGACGATCGCGTCGCCGTCCCGGTGGACGCTGATGCGCGCGGTCGTGGGGCCGGCATGTCGGAGGGTGTTGTTGAGTGCCTCACGGACGATGGCGCAGACGGTGAGCTGTGCACCGGGTGACACATCACCTCCCGAGTCGAGGTCGAGGCTGGCGGTGACGCCGGCTGCATTCGCGGCCGTGATGATCGAGGGCAGGTCGTCGAGAGTGTCGGCGGGACGCAAGGGGGCCACGCCTGGGGCGCGGAGAACCCCCAGCATCCGGCGAAGCTCGGTGGTGGTCTCACGACTGGCGTGCTCGATGTCGGTCAGCGCACTCATCCGTTCGGACTCGCCGTTCGGACCTGTCATGCAGCGGGCAGTGGCGGCGCGCACGGTGATGAGTCCGATTCCGTGGGAGACCAGGTCATGCAGATCGGCAGCGATCCGCAGCCGTTCGCGCTGCGTCGCACGCTCGGCCGCCCACGCTGCCAAGTCGTCTTCATAGTGTTTGCGCTGCGACCGTGAGCGGGCAAAGGCCCAGCCCATCACCAAGACGATGATGATCGCGGACACGACCAACGCGATCCAGCCCGCAACAGGTCTGTCGGTCCCGGTGATCGCCAGAACCAGCACGATCGCGACGAGCACCATCAACGCGACGAGCCAGACGCGTGAGCGCCACGTGGGGCGGGCGGAGTCCATCAACCAATTTTATATTCCGGCGCTTTCGCGAGCATCGGCCCTGGGTCGGAGAGACCTGAGACCGAGAAGACCTCGAAAGACAGGTCACTGGTCCGATGACGCTCGGGCGGTTCTCGACTGACATGGTGTCATGCTCTCCATCGATGCGCTCACCAAACGGCATGGCTCGCGCACCGTGCTTTCCGATGCTAGTTTCCAGGCGTTGCCCGGCCGAGTGACCGGATTTCTCGGGCCGAACGGGGCGGGCAAGTCCTCAACGTTGCGCATCCTCCTCGGCCTCGACAGTCCCACTGCAGGGTCCGTACTGATCGATGGGAGGCCGTACCGAAGCCTGCGTGATCCGCTGCGCACGGTCGGATCCATGCTGGACGGCTCTGGCGCACACCGCTCTCGCACCGCCCGCAACCACCTCGCCTGGGTAGCACGCAGCAATGGCATCCCGAAGCGCCGCGTGAACGACGTGCTTGAACAGGTGGGCCTCGCAGATGCTGGGCGCACCCGCGTCAGCAATCTCTCCCTCGGCATGGGGCAACGACTGGGCCTTGCCGCGGCACTCCTTGGCGAGCCGGCGGCGCTCGTGCTGGACGAGCCGGTGAACGGCCTCGATCCCGAGGGCATCCGGTGGATACGAGGGCTGCTGCGTGACCATGCCGACGCGGGTGGGACCGTCCTGCTGTCCAGCCATCTGATGAGCGAGGTCGCGGAGATCGCCGACGACCTCGTGGTCATCGCCGGTGGACACATCGTCGCGGACGGCTCGCTGGCTCAAGTCACCGCGGGGTATCCGACGCTCGAGACCGCCTTCTTCGCCCTCACCGAATCAACCCGGGTCGAGGACGGACGATGAGCCTCATCCGCGCCATTGGCGCTGAACTGCACAAGGCCGCAACGTTGCCCGGAGTCTGGGCTGGAATCGCCGTGACGTTGCTGGGATCGGTCGCGATCACCCTGCTCAACTCGTTGTCGACTCGTGCCGCGCTCGGCGCGGGTCAGTCTGAGATGCACGCATCCACGTCGCCGTTCGAGACGGCATTCGCCGCGATGCCACTCGGCACGGTCGGCGCTGTCGTCATCGGAGTCATGGTGTTCAGCAGCGAATACACCGCCAACAGCACCGATGTCGGCGGAGGACAGCAGATCACCGCGACCCTCACCGCGATGCCGCATCGCGTGCGGCTCCTGATCGCGAAGGCAATCACGGTCTGCCTGTTCATCATTGTCGTCGCGGCGGTCGCCATGCCCCTCGCCATCAGCATCGCACGCGCTGTCATCGGCGATGAGGAAACCGAGACCATCACGCTAGCCGACGCACTCGTCCGTTGCCTCGGCGGTGCGCTCTACTGGACCCTCACCGGACTCATCGCCTTCACGATCACCGTCCTCACCCGCAACGGCATCATCCCGCTCATCATCCTCATCCTGAACAGCTCCGTAGTGTCGGTCTCACTCCTCCTGACGAAACTCACCCCAGCTGCGCACTGGCTCCCCGACATGGCAGGACTCAAGCTCTTCGGTTTACGCACCATCGAGGGCGGACTGGATGCCGGTCCAGGGGCATTGATCATGACCGGCTGGGTCGTTCTGCTTCTGGTGATCGCAGCGGTCGTCTTCCGCCACCGGGATGCGTGAGCACGGTGCGCATCGGAAACGTCATCGCGTCCGAACTCGACAAGCTGCGAACCCTCCCCGTCACCATCCTCACCATTCTCGGCACGATCCTCATCGGAGCGCTGATCACCGCAGCTATTGCCGCCAGCGCGATTGGCCAGGGAGCGTCGGTGACGGCTGTGGATGTCGCACGTCGTGCAGTGCCATTCATCCAAGCCGGGTTCGTTCTGCTCGGCATCCTCCCCGCCACCCAGGAATACATCGGCCGTCAGATCCGCACAAGCCTCACCGTGGTGCCGCGCCGTGGCCTCCTAGTCGCAGGCAAGACAGTCGCGGCAGGATCTACCATCGCACTCACCGCTACAGCCACAATGGCGGCGGCACTGACCGCCGCCTCGATTGCCCGTGCCCTCTTCGCCGTACCGCAACCGACGGGAGATACGGAACTGTGGCCCCTCGTCGGAGCAGCGGGATACCTCACACTGATCGGCCTGCTCTCCCACGCCGTCGCCCTCATCGTCCGGCACCTGGTACCCGCACTCGTGGGCATGCTCAGCCTCGTGCTGATCATCTCGCCAGTCCTGGCAGGCCTCACCGAGCATGCCCGTTGGCTGCCCGACCGTGCGGCGGCACAGCTCTATGACCCCACCGACCCCTTCCTCACCACGGGAACTGGCGCACTCGTGGCCAGCGCCTGGATCATTCTGATCGGCGCACTCGGAATCACACAGTTCATCCGTCGCGACCCGTGATCCCAGCCAAAATCGTGAAGACAACGTCGCCCTTCGAGCCAGAACCGCTGTCCGCCTGGTTGCCTGATCTGGCTCTGCTGACAGGGTCGCTGACCGCTGTTTGAGACGACCGGCCGCGCTCCTGTCCGTTCGATTTCATACAGGCATGCGTGGATCGCCACGTCATGGCAGAACGAGCGCGGATCGCGCGTAGCGCCGCTGCGGATCGAACTGATCGAAGAGCTCTTGTTGCAATAACCGCTTGAATCCGCCGATCCTTCTGCGCAACGAGGAATCTCTGCAGATCCGAGCCGGTGCCCCCTGTGCTTACGGACGTCGTCCACTTAGGCTGTCGCAGTGAGCCAAGCGCTGGACGAGGGGCCGTTCTTTCACGGCACGAAAGCCGATCTTCGGAACGGTGATCTTCTTACGGCGGGCTTCCGGTCGAACTATCGTCCCGAAGTCGTGATGAACCACATCTATTTCACTGCCCTTCCCGACGGCGCTGGACTCGCTGCGGAACTCGCGGCCGGTGACGGTGCGCCGCGCGTCTATGCCGTCGAGCCGACCGGCCCGTTCGAGGACGACCCGAACGTGACCGACAAGAAGTTCCCCGGCAACCCCACCCGCTCGTACCGCAGCACTGCCCCACTCAGGGTCGTTGGCGAGATCACTGATTTCACGCGACAGACTCCCGAGGCGCTACAGGCGTGGAGAGATCGTCTGGCAGCGCTCCGCGCCGACGAGCGAGGCGAAATCATCAACTGATCAGATCTGCATCGACGCGAGAATGCTTCCGGTGTTCCGTCGCCCGGTGCCAGATCCCTCAGCGGGGCGACACGACGACCTGAACCGTGTCGCCCACATCCTTGCCGAGTTGCTTTCGGACCTTGGCGTTCAGAGAGATCATGTGACCGCCGGTACCGGTCACCATCGCGCCCACATTCTCGAGGCGCACGTGGTCCACATCGGCATCGACCCGCACCGACTTCCCCGTGCCGAAGAACGCAGCCGACCCAGGGATCTCAACGCACGACCACGTCTCGCCCTTCACCTCGACGCCGATCGGCGCCTCGAAGCGCAGTTCCATCTCTGTCATGGCGGCCACTGTAGCCCGTTCGAACCGGCGCCCTACGCCCCGATGAGCCTCGCCGCCAGGTAACCCTCGAGCTCGGCGAGCGGCACCCGCACCTGCTCCATGCTGTCGCGCTCGCGCACGGTCACGGCGTTGTCGTCGAGCGAGTCGAAGTCGACCGTGATGCAGAACGGCGTACCGATCTCGTCTTGGCGACGGTACCGACGGCCGATCGCACCGGCGTCGTCGAAGTCGACGTTCCAGTGCTTGCGCAGCGATGCGGCGACCTCGCGAGCCAGCGGCGAGAGACGCTCGTTGCGGCTGAGCGGCAACACGGCCGCCTTCACCGGCGCGAGACGCGGATCGAGTCGCAGCACAGTGCGAGTGTCGACGCCGCCCTTCGCGTTCGGCACCTCCTCGACGTCGTACGCGTCGACGAGGAAGGCCATGAGCGAGCGGGTCAGGCCCGCCGCGGGCTCGATCACGTACGGGATCCAGCGTTCGTTCTTCGACTGGTCGAAGTACGACAGCTCTTTGCCGGAGTGCTCGGAGTGCGTCTTGAGGTCGAAGTCGGTGCGGTTGGCGACACCCTCGAGCTCGCCCCATTCGCCACCGGTGAAGCCGAAGCGGTACTCGATGTCGACAGTGCGCTTCGAGTAGTGCGAGAGCTTGTCTTCGGGGTGTTCGAAGCGACGCAGGTTCTCGGGGTCGACGCCGAGGTCGACGTACCAGTCCCAGCGGTAGTCGAGCCAGTACTCGAACCACTGGTCGTCGGTGCCGGGCTCGACGAAGAACTCGAGCTCCATCTGCTCGAACTCGCGCGTGCGGAAGATGAAGTTTCCGGGCGTGATCTCGTTACGGAACGACTTGCCGATCTGACCGATGCCGAACGGCGGCTTCATGCGTGCGGCCTGCAGCACGTTGGCGAAGTTCGTGAAGATGCCCTGCGCCGTCTCGGGGCGGAGGTACTGCAGCCCCGACTCATCCTGAACCGGGCCCAGGTAGGTCTGCAGCATCATGTTGAAGTCGCGAGGCGGAGTCCACTGGCCGCGGGTGCCGCAGTTCGGGCAGGCGATGTCGCCCATGCCGTTCTCGGGGGCGCGGCCCTTCTTCTCTTCGAAGGCCTCGAGCAAGTGGTCTTCGCGGAAGCGCTTGTGGCAGTGCAGGCACTCGACGAGCGGATCGGTGAAGACACCGACGTGGCCCGAGGCGATCCACACCTGCTTGGGCAGGATGACGCTCGAGTCGAGGCCGACGACATCGTCGCGGCCGGTGACCATGTACCGCCACCACTGCCGCTTGATGTTCTCTTTCAGCTCCACGCCGAGGGGCCCGTAGTCCCACGCGGAGCGGGATCCGCCGTAGATCTCGCCGGCCTGGAAGACGAACCCCCGATGCTGGGCGAGGGCGATAACGGATTCGAGACGGCTGGGTGCGGCCACGGTGGCTCCAATGGTCCTAGAGATCGGGGGTTTCCCGGAAACGACACGGTGACACCATCCTACGGGCGGGTGCGAGCCCGTTGTCCCGGTCCGCGGTCGCCGGCGCTCGCGAGTCGGCCGAGATCGGCGGTCTGCGCTGGGCACGACCGCCGATCCGCCGTCGCGGTCTGTCGATCAGCGCGCGCGCGAGGCCCGCCGGCGCGACACGATTGCCGCGCAGCCGAGTACGATCAGCGCGAGAGCGGCGATGCCGATACCGCCGTCGACACCGGTTTCGGCCAAGCGTGGGCCGTCGGCCGTCGTCTCGGAGTCGATGGCCGGGGCGGCGGGTACCGGTGCCGATGACTCGCCGGGGGCAGACGGCGCCGGAGCCGCGGTGATGGTCAGCAGGACCTCATTCGACCAGAGCACGATTCCATCGCCGATCGTCTGCGAGGCGAAGACGCTGAACCGCGGGCGCTCTTCACTGTCGGCGGCGACCATGTCGACCGGCGTGATCAGCACACTGAACGTGCCGTCGGGAGTGACGTCGGCGTGCGTGCCGGTGAGGGTGCCTTGGCCGGCTGCCACTGCAACCCATGCGGTCGACACGCTCGGATCGAAGCCCGATCCGGTGACGGTGAAGCCGCCGAGCCAGTCGCCTTCGGGAAAGGTCGTCTGGTCGACCTGGATGGTCGGTGCGGTGGGCGCAGGCACCTCTTCCGCGGCGGCGGGCGACGCCGCAAGTGTCACCAGGGCGAGGCCGGCGACTGCCGCGACGACAGTGGCGCGACGGGGGAAGTTCAGAGCGGTCATGGAGGATCGGGCTTTCGTTCGGGGTTGGATTCGGGCCGCCCAGCGGTGGGCGTGAGATGACTATACGACACCGCGCGGCGACAACGACGGGCTGTCCCACCCTCACGCCACACGCAACGACCCGGCCCCGATCTCGGCGACCGAGCGGTGCCCGGCGAGGCCCAGCGTGAGGTCGAATTCGGCGATGTGGTTGCGCACGACCTCGTGCACACCCGTCGACCCCGCGACGGCGAGGCCATAGGCGTACGGCCGGCCGATGCCCACGGCCGTGGCGCCGAGTGCGAGGGCGATGAAGGCATCGGCACCGCCGCGCACCCCGCTGTCGAGGATGACGGGCACGCGGCCGCCGACCCGTTCCACGACACCCGGCAGCGCGTCGAGGCTCGCGACGGAGTCGTCGATCTGTCGCCCGCCGTGGTTGGAGACGACGAGGCCGTCGACGCCGTGGTCGAGCGCGCGCGCCGCGTCATCCGGATGCAGCACTCCCTTCAGCAGCACCGGCAGCGACGTCCATTCACGCAGTTTCGCGAGGTCGCCCCACTCGAGCGCCGGGTTCGAGAACACGTCGAGGAAGGTCTCGATCGCCGCGCGAGGCAGCCGCGAGCGCAGGGCCGCACGTACTCCGCCGTCGACGAGCGGCGTTCGGGCGCCGGCACGCGCGATCGAGAACGCCGAGGCGAGGAGCTTCGGCGTGACCTTCGGTCGCGCTCCCCCGCCGACCCCGCCCGCGCCGCGTGCAACGCGCTGCCGCACGAGCTCGGCGAAGACGGGGTCGCTCGTGTATTGCGCGATCCCCTGCCCGCGCGTGAAGGGCAGATAGGCCGCGTCGAGATCGCGAGTGCGCCAGCCGAGCAGGTGCGTGTCGAGGGTGACGACGATCGCCTCGCACCCGGATGCCTCGGCGCGACGCACGAACGACGCGTTGAGCTCATCGGAGGCGCTCCAGTACAGCTGGAACCAGCGCGATCGCGTGCCCATCGCGGCGGCGACCTCCTCCGGGCGTGATGCCTGGTTCGAGAGGATGTACGGCACGTCGAGCGCCGCCGCGGCACGGCCGACCGCGACATCCGCTTCGCTGTGCGCCATCTCGGTGACGCCGATCGGCGACAGCACGAAGGGCGTCGCGCGGCGCCGCCCGAGCAACTCGATCGAGAGATCGCGCTCGGAAACGTCGCGCAGCACGCGCGGCCAGATCTGCCAGCGCGCGAATGCCGCACGGTTCGCCGCCATCGTCGCCTCGGCGCCCGCGCCGCCGGCGAGGTATGCGAACGCCTCGGCTGACACGGCCTTGCGCGCGGCACGCTCGAGTGCAGCACCGTCGACCGGCACCGCCGGACGGATTCCCGAGAGCCCCGCCCGGTACACCTCGGACTGCACGGCTCTCGCGAATCCACGTTGCTCGTCGGCGGTCATCGGCTCGGTCGATGTCATCGGCTCGCTCCTTCGCGATCGGCGGATGCGAGCCAGCGTAGCTGCGACGCCAGAGATCACACAGGCTCGCTCCTTCGCGATCGGCGGATGCGAGCCAGCGTAGCTGCGACGCCAGAGATCACACAGGCTCGCTCCTTCGCGATCGGCGGATGCGAGCCAGCGTAGCTGCGACAGTAGGGCTCACGACAGGGCGCCGGTCAGGCGTGACCGCGCTGACGACGGAGCCCGCACCGACGCACGACATAGGCTGGAACGGATATGCCTGAACTCACCGACATCCGCGTCGCCGCCATCGCTCTCGTGCGCGATCGTCGGGTGCTCATGGTCACGGCTCGCGACCGCGACGTCTACTACATGCCGGGCGGCAAGATCGACGAGGGCGAATCGGCCGCAGCGGCCGCCGCCCGCGAAGCCCTCGAAGAGGTCGCGCTCATTCTCGATCCGGCCTCGCTCGAGGAACTCTTCGAGGTCGTCGTGCAGGCGCACGGCGAGCCCGACGGACGGCTCGTGCACATGCGGGTCTTCCGCGCCGAGACGGATGCCGCGCCCATCGCCTCCGCCGAGGTGGGCAGCCTGCACTGGGTGACGACCGCCGACCTCGATCGCTGCCCGCCCGCCGGGGCCGAAGTGCTCCAGCGCCTCGCGGGGGCCGGACTCATCGACTGACCGCCTCGTAGACTTCGGGCATGCCGACGACGCGCGAGTTCCGCAGCGGCGAGTGGGTCACGCTCATCACCCAGACGGGCATCGACGACGGCCCGGGCTACGTGCTCGTGCACGGCATCGGCATGGCCCACGAGTACTGGTCGGATGTCGCGGAGGCTCTCGGTCGCACCGGCACGATCTACGCCCTCGACATGCCGGGCTTCGGCGAGGCGCCGGAGCCCGAGCATCCGCCCTCGATGCCGGAGGCAGGCGAGCTGCTCGCCGCGCTCGTGGTCGCGGAGGGCATCGAGCGACCGGTGCTCGTCGGGCACTCCGCCGGGGCGCAGGTCGTGGCCGAGGCCGCGGCGCGGCATCCAGAGCTCTTCGATCGCATCGTGCTCATCGCGCCGACCGTGAACCCCGACGAGCGCACGGTGGCGAAGCAGGCCGCCCGGCTGGCGCAAGACCTCGTGCTCGCTCGCCCGAAGGTGATCGGCCTCGGCATCGTGTCGTACGCGAAGGCGGGCCTCGGCTGGTTCCTCGAAACGCTCAGGCCCGTGATCGCTCACGAGATCGAGCGCACCTTGCCGCGGATCGCAGCCGACACCCTCGTGATCCGCGGCGAGCGCGACCGCATCGTTCCCCGCGGCTGGGCGGAGCAGGTCGCCGGCCTCGTGCCGAACGGCCGATACATCGAGGTTCCCGGACGCGGTCACGAGACGATGATCACCGCCGGACCGCAGGTGGCCGAACTCATCGCGCGGCATGCGCGCGGAGAGGCGGTCGGCCGCAGGGTTGCGGCGGTGACGCTCGCGGAGGCATCCGCTTCGCCGCCGACGGATGCCGCGGTGACGAGCGACGCGACCGTGACGGATGCCCCGGCGACGACGGCCCCCGCACCACTCGCGCCGCTCGCGGCCGCGGGCTGGTGGGCGCTCGACTACCTCGATGCGGCGAGGCGGCACACGCGCGTGCTCACCGTGCCGAAGCCCCCGAGGCTCTGGGCCGAGGGCGACGCCGACAAACCGACGGTCTTCCTCCTGCCGGGCGTCTACGAGCACTGGTCGTTCATGGAACCGCTCGGCAACGCGGTCAACGCGCGGGGCTACCGCGTTCGGGTCGTGCACGGCCTCGGCGCGAACCTGCTCGCGATCCCCGAGACGGCCGAGCGGATCACTCGAGCGCTCGAGCGGATCCCACCGCCGCACGCCGGCCGCATCATCGTGGCGCACTCGAAAGGCGGCCTCGTCGGCAAGCGGATGCTGCTCGACGACGCCGACCGGAGGCTCGGCCTGCTCGGGGTCGTCACCGTCGCCACGCCGTTCGGCGGTTCGCGCCTCGCACGGTACCTGTTCGATCCGCGGCTGCGCGAGTTCGACCCCGCGAGCGCGACGATCGTCGAACTCTCCGATGCGGCATCCGTCAATTCCCGCATCGTGTCCGTGTTCGGCTTCTTCGACCCGCACGTGCCCGAGGGCAGTGCGCTCGCGGGCGCGACGAACGTGCAGGTTCCGGTCGCCGGGCATTTCCGCATCCTCGCCGCCCCCGAGACGGCGGCAGCCGTCGTCACGGGAGTCGCGTCGCTCACCGAGGTGGCCGCGGTGCGGCACGAATGATGCAGGCGACCCGAGCGATGCCGGACGCGCGCTGCGGGTGCCGCCTGGCGCGCAGACACCCGACGCCCGATCAGAGTGCTTCGAACGGAGCAGCGTAACGGAAGTCGCCGCGATGCTCGTCAGCGGCACCCGACAGGCGAAGCGCCTGGAAGTAGATGCCCCACGCAGGGTCGGGTGAGATGACCCCCACTTCGGAGCCGGCGACGAAGCCGAACCGGCCGTAGTAGGCAGGGTCGCCGAGCAAGGCGATCACTCGCTCACCATGCTCTTCGGCGACACGGACCGTCTCGCGCACGAGCGCGGACCCGACACCGGCCCCCTGCCGCTCGGGGAACACGGCGATCGGTCCGAGACCGATCGCCGGAGTCCCGCCGACGCTGCCCCGCGTGCTGATGCAATAACCGATGGCCTCGCCATCGACTTCGGCGACGAGCGCGAGATGCGGCAGCACGGCGTCGGACGCGAGCAGCGCGGTATTGAGGCCCACCTCGATCGGCGGGTCGTCGACCGTCGTCGTGGGCGTTGCGAAAGCGACCGACAGCAGCCGATCGACGATCGCGTGGTCGAGCGGATGCAGCGGGCGGATGAGCACTTCGTTCAATGCACGTACTCCAGTAGGTCGGCGCCGACCTGGCGCATGCCGTCGAGCACGGCGAGACGCGAGGAGAGCATGGTGTCGGCGTAGTACATCGACACGGCGTACGAGACGCTCGCGCGCGGTCCGCGGAGCACGCCGACCTCGCTGCGCACGCCGCCGTCGGTGCCGGTCTTGTTCATGAGCAGCACATTGTGATCGGGCGCGCGGTGCGCGAGCGGATCGAGCCCGAACGCGCTCGCGACCATCGACAGGTCGGCGTTCAGCGACAGCCATCCGGCGACCCGCTGCGACACCTCGGGTGAGACGATCTCACCGCGGGCGAGCGAGGCGAAGAGCCACGTGAGCTCTTTCGCCGAGCCGATCGAGAGCTGCGGGGCGTCGTCGGGGCCTCGGTGATCGCGCACGAGGTCGAGCAGCGCGGTGCGGGTGAGGCCGAGTGCCTCGGTGCGAGCGCGCACAGCCTCGAGACCGACGTGACGGATGAGCACATTCGTCGCGAGGTTGTCGCTCGTCGCACCGATGAGGGCCGCGAGGTCGGCGAGAGGCAGCGACGGCGACTGCATGTGCTGCCAGATACCCGAGTCGCCGACCGCGTCGCGGGGCGCCCTGTCGAGCACGGTGAACGACTCGCTGCCGTCGCCGGCGAGGCGGGAGGCGACCTCGACGAGCAACAGCACCTTGCCGATCGAGGCGGTCGGCATCACCACATGGTCGTCGACGGAGAAGAGCACCTTTCCGGTCGCGAGGTCGGTCGCGCGTGCCGAGACCTGCACGCCCGCGAGCGCGAGTTCGCCGAGCGAGTTGAAGCCGCGGGCGAAGCTCTCGTTGGCCTCTTCAGTGCGATGTTTGCCGTGCTGGATGCCGGAATGCCGTGCTCGCCGCTCCGAACCCTGCGACGACGTCACCACGGTGATTCCACGGCCTTCCTCTGGCAGTCGGCGCTCCCCCACCGCGGTCAGCGGCGCGCTCGAGATTCGGTGTTCTTGCGATGCGGATCTGCTACTACCAGATCGTCACGCGCTCGTCTGGGTCGAGCCAGAGAGCGTCATCGGGAGTCACTTCGAAGCTAGCGTAGAACTCGTCGATGTTCCTGACGATCTGGTTGCACCGGAACTCGTTCGGCGAGTGCGGATCGATCGCGAGCAGGCGGATGACCTCTTCGTCGCGGCCCTTCATCTGCCAGGCCTGCGCCCACGACAGGAAGAAGCGCTGCGCCGCGGTCAGACCGTCGATGACCGGTGCCTCGTCGACGCTGCCGCCGAGCGACAACACGTATGCCTTCCACGCGATGGCGAGGCCTCCGAGGTCGCCGATGTTCTCGCCGATCGTGAGCGCACCGTTGACGCTGTGCTCGCCCGCTGAGTTCGTCGAAGCGGCCTCGTCGGCGGAACCTTCGACAGGCTCAGGGGGCAGTTCGGCGTCAGGTCGGAGCTGGGCGGGCACGAGCGCGTCGTACTGCTCGATGAGCGCGGTCGTGCGCTCTTCGAACGCGGCACGGTCGGCCTCGGTCCACCAGTCGGTGAGTCGGCCGTCGCCGTCGTACTTGGAGCCCTGGTCGTCGAAGCCGTGCCCGATCTCGTGGCCGATCACGGCACCGATGGCACCGTAGTTCGCCGCGGCATCCCGCCCGGCGTCGAAGAACGGGTACTGCAGAATCGCCGCGGGGAACACGATCTCATTGAACCCGGGGTTGTAGTACGCGTTGATCGTCTGCGGCGTCATGAACCATTCGTCGCGGTCGAGCGGCTTGCCGATCTTGCCGAGCTCGCGATTGAACTCGAACTCGGCCGTCGCCCGCACGTTGCCCACGAGGTCGTCGGTGGTCTCGAGCGCGGAGTAGTCGCGCCACTTCACCGGGAACCCGATCTTCGGCGTGAACTTCTCGAGCTTGTCGATGGCCTTCGCGCGGGTCTCTTCGCCCATCCACTCGAGGCCGGTGATCGACTGGCGGTAGGCCTCGACGAGGTTCGCGACGAGGTCGTCCATCGCCTCCTTTGCGGCGGGCGGGAAGTTCCGCTCGACGTAGATGCGACCGACGGCCTCGCCCATAGCGCCCTCGACGAGCGAGACGCCGCGCTTCCAGCGCTCGCGCATCTGCGGGGTGCCCGTGAGGGTGCGGCCGTAGAAGTCGAAGTTCGCCTCGACGAAGTCGTCGGAGAGGTACGCCGCGCTGCCGCGAATGACTTGCCAGGTGAGCCAGTCCTTCCACGCGGGCAGGCGGTCTTCGGTCAGCAGCGCGCCGAGGCCCTGCACGAACGAGGGCTCGCGCAGCACGATCTCGTCGAACGCGCCGGCGGGCACACCCATCGCGTCGCGCCAGAGATCGAGGTCGACGGATGCCAAGGCAACCACGTCTTTCCAGGAGAACAGGTTGTAGGTCTTCTCGCTGTCGCGAGTGTCGACGTTGTTCCAGTGCGCCGCAGCGATCGCGGTCTCGAGTTCGAACACCCGGGCCGCGCGCTCTTCGGGCGCTTCGAGTCGGGCGAGCCGCAGCATCCGCTCGAGGTGCGAACGGTACGCCTCGCGCACGGACTCGAATCGCTCTTCACGGAAGTAGCTCTCGTCGGGCAGGCCGATGCCGCCCTGCTCGACGAAGACGAGGTAACGCTCGGGGTCGCCCGGGTCGTTGTCGACGTAGAGCTGCATGAAGCCTGGCACGCCCTGCCGCTCGAGCTTGCCGAGGGTCGTGAGGAATGCGTCGACCGAGCTGATGAGCTCGACCTCGACGAGCTGGCCGGCGATGGGAGTCGCGCCCAGGAGGTTCGCGTGCTCTTCGTTCATGAAGCTCGCGTAGAGGTCGCCGACCTTGCGCGCCTCGGTGCCGGGCTCGGCGTCTTGCGACTCCTCGATGATCTCGCGTACGGCCTGCTCGGCCTCTTCGTGCAGCACGAGGAACGAGCCGTACCTGGCCTTGTCGGCTGGGATGTCGGTGCGTTCGATCCACTTGCCGTTGACGTGTCGGAAGAGGTCGTCTTGCGGGCGGATGCCCGCGTCGAGCTCGTCTTTCGTGATTCCGGAGGGCAGCGCGACGTCGGTCATTCCCCCAGCCTAAGCGCGTGTGCCGACGTTCGGGCACCCCGAATGCGGGCGACGCGCGGGCGTCCGGCGACCTCGCAGCTTCGGCGGCATCGCGGCGGTCAGGCGACCTCGCGGCCGTCAGGCAACCTCGCGCCCGTCGAGGTAGAGGCTCGTGACGAGATCGTCGATGGCGGCGCGAGCCGGGTCGCCCATCATCTCGCCGATCGCGAAGACCGCGAACGCCAACTGGGTGCCGTCGGCAGCGCGAACGACGCCGCCGAGCGAGCACACGATGTTGATGAAGCCGGTCTTCGCGCGCACGGCGTCGCCCACGATCGTGTTGTCGCCCGTGAACCGCCGGCGCGGAAAGGTGCCGTTCGGCCCGGTCGCCGGAAGCATGTCGTCGATGACGCCGAGGTGGTGCTCACGGCGGTGCGCCCGCATCAGGAGCTCGGCGACGAAGCGCGCGGGCACCGCGTTGCGGTGGCTGAGTCCAGAGCCGTCGCGAATGGTCAGGTCGTCGACGGCAAGGCCGTACCGCGAGAGGAGCGTGGGGATCGCCCTCGACACGCCCTCGAAGTCGGCCGGCTCGCCGATCGCGATCGCGGAGAGACGGGCGAGGGATTCCATGAGCGCGTTGTCGGAGGTCTCGAGGCCGAACCGGATGAGTTCCGACAGCGGCGGCGAGAAGACCTCGGCGAGCAGCGGGGCGTCGGGGCGGGCACGACCGCGGGAGATCCGGACGCCGCCGGCGGGGCCGCCCGCGCCGCCGCGAACGCCATCGTCTCGAGCACCGCCGTCAGCACCACTGCCGAGCAGTTCCGCGAATGCCGCACCGACCCGACCCACCGGATCCTCGCTGCGCGGGGTGTCGTCGACGGTCGGGTCGTCACGGTCGCCGTCGACCTGGAGCGCCGTGATGAGGGAGATGTAGCCCTCGGGGCTCCGCCCTGCGTGGTCCCACTCGGGCAACCAGGCGGGGTCGGAGAAGAGCGAGTCGTCGAGCACGAGGCGAGTGATGGGCTCGTCACCCAGCGCGGCGAGCGCCGCATGAGCGAGCGTCTCGAGGTGCGCCGAGTGCCGGTAGAAGGATGCCTCGCCGACGGGCAGCCTCGTCAGCGTGACGTCACCGCCGCCGACGAGCACGACCTCGCCGGGTTCGGCTCCGGCGACCACCCTCGTCGGAATCCGGTGGTCGGGACCGAGCGCGGCGAGCGCCGCCGCAGAGGTGAGGAGCTTCATCACGCTCGCGGTGGGGCCGGGCACCGCGCCGTCGCGATCGAAGACGACGGTGCCGTCGGCGACGTCGATCACGTGGATCCTCGGCGAGCCAAGCCTCGGGTCGCCGGCGCGCACGCTCGTGCGCCCTCGGCCGACTCCGACCGGCGCCTCGGTCGTCATCGCGCGCTCGCCCGAGCGTTCGCGGTTGCGCTCATGGTCGGCACGTGGCATCCCCTCACCGCGCCGATCGGGCGCAACATACGAAACGTATCCTCGTCGGATGCCGAGAAGCTTAGGGCAGTGGCCGGCAGAAGGCACGCGCTTCCGATACGGATGCCTCGGCGCCGACGTCAGTTCCGTGCGGCGTCGGTCGTCGCGCCCGACCGCGGCGTCGGTCCGCAGGTCGTCGACCACCCACCGCACACCGTTCGCATCGAGCGTGAATCGATCGACCGCCTCGCGTGCCGACGTCGCCGGCGGCGCATAGGCTCGACGCGCTCATGAGTACCAGTGACACCGCCCCACGGTCCGTCGACCGCGACATCCTGCGCCTCGCCGTACCCGCGCTCGGCGCGCTCATCGCCGAGCCGCTGTTCCTGCTCGCCGACACCGCGATGATCGGGCACCTCGGGGCCACCCCGCTCGCGGGCCTCGGCCTTGCGAGCGCGGTGCTGCAGACGATCATCGGGCTCATGGTGTTCCTGGCGTACGCGACGACGCCGGCCGTCGCGCGTCGCGTCGGACTGGGTGACGAGCGCGGGGCCGTCGCCTCCGGCATCGACGGGCTCTGGCTCGCGCTCGGCATCGGGGCGGTGCTCGCGGTCGCCGGTTGGGTGACGGCGCCCGTGCTGGTGGGCCTGTTCGGCGCGAGCGCAGACGTCGCCGCCGAGGCATCCGTCTACCTGACGATCTCGATGGCCGGGCTGCCCGCCATGCTCGTCGTGTTCGCCGCCACCGGCCTCTTGCGCGGCCTGCAGGACACCCGCACGCCGCTCTGGGTGGCGGGCATCGGCTTCGCCGTGAACATCGCCCTGAACTACGTCTTCATCTACGTCGCGGGCTGGGGCATCGCCGGCTCCGCCATCGGCACCGTGATCGCCCAATGGGGCATGGTCGTGGTCTACCTGGTCGTCGTCGCCCGGCACGCCGCACGGGTCGGGGCGAGCCCGTGGCCGCATCACGCCGGGGTACTCCGCGGCGCGACCTCGGGCGGGTGGCTGTTCCTGCGCACCCTGAGCCTGCGCATGGCCCTGCTGCTCGCAACGTGGGCGGCGACCTCGCTCGGCTCCAACGAGCTCGCGGCGTTCCAGGTCGCGATGACGATCTACTTCACGATCGGCTTCGCGCTCGACGCGCTCGCGATCGCCGCGCAGGCGCTCATCGGGCGGGACCTCGGCGCGGGCGACGTCGCCGCGGTTCGAGCGGTGCTGCGTCGCTGCCTGCAGTGGGGCGTCGCCAGCGGCGCCGTCGTCTGCGTGGTCGTGATCGCGACGGCGTGGGTGCTTCCGGCGGTCTTCACGAGCTCAGCGGATGTCGCAGCGCTGCTGCCCCCGACCCTCGTCGTCCTCGCGCTCTCCGCGCCGCTCGGCGGCGTCGTGTTCGTGCTCGACGGCGTGCTCATCGGCGCCGGAGACGCCCGCTATCTCGCCTGGACCGGCATCGTGAACCTCGCGGTGTTCGTGCCGCTCGCCCTCTGGGTGGTCGCCGTCGCTCCGGCTGGCGCCGCGGGCCCGGCGTGGCTCATGGCGGCGTTCGCGATCGGTTTCCTCGGGGCGCGGGCGGTGACGCTCGGGCTCAGGGCGCGCGGCGCGTCGTGGATGGTGGTCGGCGCGGGGCGCTGATCGGCGCGGGGCGCTGATCGGCGGGCGGGGCAACGGGCCGGCGCACGCGCGGGTCGGGCCGCGGGTCAGGCGGCCGGCTCGCCCAGCCACTCGCGCGCGGCCGCGACGAGGGCTGCGACACCGACGTCGAGCGTCGGCTCGATGAGCGGGGCGAAGTGCGGCGAGTGGTTCGACGGGATGTCGTCGGGCATCCGCCCGGTCGCGAGCGCATCGCCGAAGAGCGATGGGTCGGAGCCGCCGAGGAACCAGTAGACGAGGGGCGCGCCGACTGCGGTCGCGAGCACGCCGACGTCTTCGCTGCCCGAGACGATGCCCGGATCGATGATCCGCTGCTCGCCGAGCGCGCGGCGCAACGCCGCCGCGGTGCGCTCGGTCGCCGCCGGGTCGTTCACCGTGACCGGGAACCGCTCCTCGTAGTCGAACTCCGGCTCGCGCGGCGCCTGCGCCGCAGCGGCTTCGGCCCGGGCGATTCGTTCGATCGACGCGAGCACCTTCGTGCGCACCGTCTCGTCGAAAGTGCGCACGCTGAGTCCGAGTGCCGCCTCCGCCGGGATGATGTTGTTCTTCAGGCCCGCGTGGATCTGGCCGACCGTCACCACCGCGGCATCCGTGGGTGCCAGCTCGCGCGCGACGATGCCCTGCAATCGCACCGTCGTCGATGCGGCGAGGTAGACCGGGTCGACCGTGGTCTCGGGTCGCGAGCCGTGACCGCCGGTGCCGTGGAGTCGGATCGTGAGCGAGTCGGCGCCGGCCATCGCCGCGCCCGCGCGCACCGCGGCGAACCCCGCGGGAAACGGCGCGACGTGCTGGCCGAGCACGATGTCGGGCTTCGGCACCCGGTCGTAGAGGCCGTCGCCGACCATCTCCTCCGCGCCGCCGCCCCACTCCTCGGCGGGCTGGAACAGCACGACGAGGGTGCCCGACCAGGTGGCGCGATCGGCGACGAGCCGCTCGGTCGCGCCGAGCAGGCACGTGACGTGCACGTCGTGGCCGCAGGCGTGCATGACCGGCACATCGTTCCCGTCATGGTCGATGCCCCGCGCAGTGCTCGCGTACGGCAGCCCGGTCGCCTCGGCCACGGGCAGGCCGTCCATGTCGGCGCGCAGCAGCACCGTCGGGCCGGCGCCGTTCTCGAGCACGCCGACGACACCGGTGCGGCCGATGCCGGTGGTCACCGTCAGGCCGAACGCGGTGAGCGCTTCGGCGACGATGCCGGCGGTGCGGTGCTCCTGGAACGAGAGCTCGGGGTTGGCGTGCAGATCGCGATAGACGGCGGCGAGGTCGAGGCTCATGACGGTCATGAGGGTCAGCCTATGCCGATCGGAATTCGAAGCGCACGCGCACGCGGTACCCGCCGGTCATTCGCCGCGCTCGGCCCGCCATTCGACGAGGAGCTCGGGCATGCGGCGCTGGATGAACGCGAAGAAGTCGCTCATCTCCTGGATGCGCTGCGAGGCGAGCGACTCGGGGTCGTCGATCGCGGCGACCGCCTTCGTCGCGAGCGCCTCGATGTGGTCGTAGAGCGGGTTCTTGGCGATCGTGACCGTGTACCAGGCGTGCTCGGGCAGCTCGTAGACGTCGCGTCGCGAGCCCGGCTGCGACACCCGCCGCACCATGCGCAGCGTCTGCAGGTAGCGCACTGCTCCCGAGATCGCCGCGGCGCTCGCGACGAGCTGCTCGCCCAGCTCCTTCGCCGTGAGGCCGGTCGCCTCGGCGGCGATGAGCGCCATGAGTACGCGCGCCGGCATACGAGGGAAGCCCGCCTCGGCCATCGCCGCGGCCGACTGCTCGACGAACTCGTTCACCGCCTGTTCGTCTCGCGCCATGCTCCCATCCTCACAGAACGAGCGGGGCACCCGCACAGATGCCCCGCCCCTCGTTCACCCGCCGAGTGCGAGGTCGCGCCGTCGCACGAGAGCCGTGGCGCCCGCCGCGACGATGACCGCGATGGCGGCCATCGCCCACGCCGCGGCCCAGTCGACGTCATCGGCCGTGACGATCGGCGTGTGACTGAACGGCGAGAGGTCGCGCACCCACTCGGGGAATCCGAAGAGCCCGCCGAACTGCCCGAGCACGATGGCGAGGAGCAGCACCGCCCAGCCGAGGCCGATCGACAGGCGCGGCAGCGCCGCGAAGGCGAGCGCTGCGATCGCGACGATCACGAGCCCCGCCGGCAGCTGCGCGAGCCCCGCCTCGGCGACGATCGACATGCGCGCACCGGCATCCGTCGATCCGATCAGTCCGACGAACGAACCGAGCACCGCGAAGGCGAGCACGGCGGCGACCGAGACGGCGCCGATCACGAGGTACGACGAGAACCAGCGGAAGCGCGAGACGGGAGCCGCGAGCACGAGCTCTGCCGTGCCTCCGGCTTCATCCTGCCGGGCGCGCATGACCGCCTGCACGCCGCCGATCGCGGCGAGCGCGCCGACGAGACCGAAGATGCCGGTCGTGAAGAGGTCGATCATGCCGCCCTCGGCATTCGGGCCGGCGAGTGACGCGAGGGTGTCGCCGATCGCCTGCGATGCCTCTTCGCCGTCGGGCGTGTTCACGAGGTCGACGACGGTCTGCCCGACCGCGCCGATCACGAGCCCGAAGAGCGCGCCTCCGACCACCCAGCCGATGATGGGATTGCGGAGCGTGCGCCACACGAGTCCGACCGGGCCGGAGAGGCTCGCCGGGGCATGCCGGCGACCGGCGCGCTCGGAAATGATGCTCGAGTCGATGTCGCGGCTCGACTGCAGCAACGCCGACACCGCGAAGAGCAGAGCGCCGAGGCCGAGACACGCGAACAGCGGCCAGACGAGCTGGTGTGTGAATGGCGCGACCGCCTGTCCCCAACCGATGGGGCTGAGCCGGCTCCACCACCCGGCCTGCATGCTGAGGCCGCCGGGCTGCACCGTGCCGGTCGCGTCGCCCATCGCGCGCAGGGCGTAGCCGAGGGTGACGATCGCCGCAGCGAGTCCGTTTGCGCCGCGCGAGGTGCGCATGAGCTGCGCGCACGCGAGTCCGACGCCGAGGTAGGCGATGCCCACGGCCGACATGGCCGCTCCGTAGAGCACGGCGCCCGAGGCATCCGCCCCGTAGACCCAGGCCACGCCGCCCATGACGATGCCGACGGCGATGCTCAGAACGACGCCCTCGAGCGCGGTCACGACGAGCGGGGCGATGCGGCCGGCCGGTGTCGAGCCGACGAGCTCGGCGCGACCGGCCTCCTCATCGCCGCGGGTGTGCCGCACGGCGAGGAAGGTGCTCATGAGGCCGATGATGAGCCCCAGGAATCCGAAGAGCAGGAAGAACTGGAACGCGTCGGGCGCAGTGCCCTGCGGGGTGCCGCGGAGCATCAGGATCGCCGGACTCATGATCACCAGGTGAATGACGCTCGCCCGCTCGTCGGCGGTGCCGTACGTCTCGGTGACGGCCGCGTGGCCCACGACCTCGAGCACCGCGAAGAGCGCCAGCCAGATGACGATCTGCACGCGGTCGCGGCGGAACCGCGCCCGCAACAGGGTCGGCAGCGTGTTCATCGCACGCCCTCGAGGCTCGACCGGGCGGGCCGCTCGACCTCATCGTGGTAGTGCCGCATGAAAAGCTCCTCGAGCGAGGGCGGGTTCACGGTGACGCCCGTCGCACGCAGGCGGCCGAGAGCCGCGAGCACCTCGGGCATCGCGTCGGAGTCGGCGGTGAAGCGCACGCGCGAGCCGTCGACGGCGAGGTCATGCGCACCCGGGATGCTCTGGAGCGCTGCGGGCTCGATCCCCTCGGCCGCGAACGAGATCTCGGTGCGGGTGAGGTGGCGAAGCTCGGCGAGCGTGCCGGTCTCGACCGTGCGCCCGGCGCGAATGATGCTCACCCGGTCGCACAGGTGCTCGACCTCCGAGAGGATGTGGCTCGACAGCAGCACGGTCGCCCCGTCGCCGAGCAGGGCCACGATCTCCTGCCGGAAGACCGCCTCCATGAGCGGGTCGAGGCCCGAGGTCGGCTCGTCGAGGATGTAGAGATCGGCGGGCGTCGCGAGCGCCGCGATGAGCGCGACCTTCTGCCGGTTGCCCTTCGAGTAGGTGCGGCCCTTCTTCGACGGGTCGAACTGGAAGACCTCGACGAGGTGCTCGCGTCGCGCAGTGTATGCGTGCTTGTCGGACGCGCCGCCACGCAGGCGCGTGATCAGGTCGATGGCCTCGCCGCCCGAGAGATTCGACCAGAGGTTGACGTCGCCGGGCACGTAGGCGATACGGCGGTGCAGTTCGACGGCGTCGCGCCAGGGGTCGCGGCCGAAGAGCGTCGCGTTGCCGCCGCTCGCCCTGATGAGGCCGAGCAGCACCCGGATGGTGGTGGACTTCCCCGCGCCGTTCGGGCCGAGGAACCCGTGCACCTCGCCGGCTTCGACACTGAGGTCGAGCCCGTCGAGTGCACGCACGCGGCCGAAGCGTTTGTCGAGGCCGCGCGTTTCGATGACGGTGTTCATGCGGCAGACAATACGCTCGATTCACAAATTTGTGAATCTTCCTAACGGAATCCTAACGGGGTCCATCGGGAAGGCGTCCGAGTCTCGAAGACGGCCCGTGCAGCAATTCAGGAGCGGAGGCGTGTCGCGACGACGACGCGCCGGGCCGACGCCGACACGCCGGGGTGCGCACCTGAATTGCTGCACGGAGCGGCGTGGGAGGGAGGCGTCCGAGAGAGGCGTGGAGAAGGACAGGGCGAGTGACGGATGCCGCGGGGCGCGTCAGGTCGCGGCGGGTCGCGGCACCGCCGTCGTGTCACCGACGTGCAGCGTGCTGGTGAAGCACCGCGAGGCCGGAGGCTCGCCCGAGAGCAGCTGCACGACGGCTTCGCCGGCGGCCCGCCCCTTGGCCACCGACGGCTGCACGAGCGTCGTGAGATCGTGCTGCAGCCCGTCGACCCTGATGCCGTCGAACCCGAGCACACTGAGGTCGGTTGGTACGTGCAACCCGAGTTCCTCCGCCGCCTGGATGACCCCCGCCGCGAGCAGGTCGCTCTGCGCGATCACGGCGGTCGGGCGGCGGTCGGGATCGGCGAGCAGCGCACGCGCGGCCTCGAGGCCCTCTTCGATCGAGCTCGCGGCGGCGACGCGTCCGGTCGCGTTCGGGAAGACCTCGCGAGCGCCGGCCAGACGCTGGCTGGCGGTGTCGGCGGTGCTCGACTGCAGCAGCTCGGCGGTGATCGGGCCGCGGGTGCGCGCCGGGTCGACGGGCAGCGTGACGATCGCGACATCCGTATGGCCCAGTTCGCGAAGGTACTCGGCGCCGCGCCGGGTCGCCGCCCGGTTGTCGATCGAGATCTCGGGGATGTCTTCGCCCGTCGCCCCCTCGATCGCGACGGCCGGGATGCCGCGGCGTCGCAGCGCCTCGATCGAGACGCCGAGCCGCGGGCTGCAGCCGATGAGCACGACGGCATCGACGGGGGCACTCTCGATACTCACGGCCTGGCCGCCCTCTGCGCCCGTGTCGGTGAGCAACAGGAGCCCGGCGCCGAGCGGCGCGATGCCCTCGGAGATGCCGTCGAGCATCTGGATCTTCACGGGATCGAGGAATGCCGCACGCACCCGCTCCTCGAGCACAACGCCGACGATGCCCGAGCGTCCGCGGCGGAGCGAGCGGGCGCGCGGGTCGGGGCCGGCATATCCGAGCTCGGATGCCGCGACGAGCACGCGTTGCTTCGTGGCATCCGACACGGGGCCCGAGCCGCTGAAGGCGAGCGACGCCGTCGACTGCGAGACGCCGGCGCGCGCCGCGACATGCGCGAGTGTCGGACGCTGGGCAGGATCGGACTGCATGCGCCCGATTCTAGGCCGAATCGATTCGATCGGCTCAGCGCGATGCAGTGAGGGCGCGACTGCTTCGCAGGAACGACGCCGCCAGGGTGGCGCGGTCGTCGAGATACCCGGCGACCATCGCGCCATCGCGGATCAGCATGAGATCGTCGGCGACCGCGCCGGGGTCGGGGAGGCCGAGCGGCCCGACGAGTTCGGCGAACGCGGCCTTGCACCAGGCGCGATGCACGTCGACCGTCTGGCGGACGGCGCTCGTCGGGTCGGGGTACTCGGCGGCGGCGTTGATGAACGGGCAGCCACGGAATCCGGGTTCGCAGGCCATCGTGCCGAGTTGTTCCGAGATCAGCTGGAACGCTCGATCGGGGTCGCCGGCGGCGTGTGCGATCGCAGCGCCGATGCCCTCGCGTTCGAGCTCCGCTCGGCGCTCCAGGTGAGCGACCACGAGGTCGTCCTTGCTCTTGAAGTGCCGGTAGAAGGTCACCTTCGTCGTGCTTGCGCGCTCGATGACCTTGTCGACGCTGACTGCGCGGAGCCCCTCCGCATAGAACAGCTCGGTCGCGGCGTCGATGAGACGTTCACGCATTGACACCTTCACAGCCTCGATCATAGGAGCCCCCTCTCAGCGGCACTTGCGCCGGTTGCCGATCGTCGTTTACTGTCGATTCAGGTAGAGTGACTAGTCATTCTACCTAACAGTGCAACCGCGCATCCACCTTCCAGCGACCCCACTCCGACCGCGCCCTACACACGAACGGAATCCACATGACCTCCACCACCACCCCCACCACCGACCATCGCCCGCCGACGATCGCCACCGCACTCCGAAACCTCTACTTCGCGCGCTTCGGCTTCGCGGTCGTCTGGGCCGTGCTCGTCTTCCTCACCGCAAGCAGCATCAACCCCGTGAGCGCCACACTCCTCGTGCTCTACCCGGTGTTCGACCTCGCTGCGGCCGTCATCGATCACCGCGCGACGCGCGGGACCAAGCCGGCGCCCGTCCTGTACGTGAACATGGCGCTGAGCCTGCTGGCCGCGATCGGCCTCGGCATCGCCGTCACCTCCGGCCTGCCGGCCGTGCTCGTGGTCTGGGGTGCGTGGGCGATCACCGCCGGTGCCGTGCAGCTCATCGTCGCCATCACCCGGTACTCGCTCGGCGGAGCGTGGCCGATGATCCTCAGCGGCGGCATCTCCGTCATCGCCGGCACGGGATTCATCATGATGTCCGGTGGCTCCACCGGTTCCATCGCCACCCTCGCGGGGTACGCCACCCTCGGCGGCATCTTCTTCCTGATCTCCGCACTCCGCCTGCAGCGCGCCGCGAAGAACGCCGCGAAGAGCGGCGCGAAGAGCACCAACCGATGACGGCCACTGAGTACGACGTCATCATCATCGGCGCCGGTCCCGTCGGAGAGAACGTCGCCGACCGCGTCGTTCAGGGAGGTCTCACCGCAGTCGTCGTCGAATCCGAACTCGTCGGCGGCGAATGCTCCTACTGGGCGTGCATGCCCACCAAGGCGCTCCTCCGCGACGCCGCCGCCCTCCGCGCCACCCGGCAGCTTCCCGGCGCCGGCGCGGCGACCATCGGCACGCTCGACGTCGACGCCGTGCTCGCCCGTCGCGACCGGTTCGCGTCCCACTGGCACGACGACGGGCAGGTCGCCTGGTTGAACCACGCCGGCATCACCCTCGTGCGTGGTCACGGGCGTCTCAGCGCCCCGCGAACGGTCGCCGTCACGAGTGAAGACGGTGACGTCACCACGCTCACAGCGCGGCACGCGGTCGTCATAGCCACGGGCACGAGCGCCGCGCTCCCTCCGATCCCGGGGCTGGCGGATGCGGCGCCGTGGACGAGCCGTGAAGCGGTCTCCGCGACGCAGATCCCGAACCGGCTCGCCATCATCGGCGGCGGTGTCGTCGGCACCGAGATGGCGACCGCCTACAGCGCGCTCGGTGCCGAGGTGACGTTCATCGCGCGTGACGGTGTGCTTCCGACGTCGAGCCGTATGCCGCCGAGCACGTCAGGGCCTCCCTCGAACGCGAGGGTGTGCGGGTGATGATCGGCGCCAACCCCAACCGGGTCACTCGCGACGGCGACGGAGCACACGTCGCCCTCGCCGATGGCGAGATCATCGATGCCGACGAGGTGCTCGTCGCCACGGGTCGGAAGCCGAACACGGGCGACCTCGGCCTCGAACTGGTCGGACTCCCGGTGGCCGGCTGGCTGAAGGTCGACGACACTCTTCGGGTCGTCGACTCCGGCGGCGAACTGGTGGACGAGGGCTGGCTCTACGCCGTGGGCGACGTCAACCGGCGCGCATTGCTCACCCACCAGGGCAAGTACCAGGCGCGCGCCGCCGGCGACGATCGCCAGCGAGGTGCCCATCGACCGGCTCTGGCACGCCGTGCCCGCCTACCCCACCATCAGCGAGGTCTGGCTGCGCCTGCTCGAGACCGCCGGACGATGAGGGCGTAGCATCCGAGCAACACCGCATCCCCACCACTTCAGGTTCCACGCCACGTGAGAAAGGACGACATCATGACCACCAAAGTGACACTCATCATCGACAACCCGACCGACCCCGCTGCGTTCGAGCAGGCCTATACGAGGATTCTCGAGCTCGCGCAGCTGCTCCCGACGCTCGAGCGGTTCGAATCGGCGAAGGTCTGGCCGAAGGAAGACCACACGCCCACCCCCGCCTACCGCACGCTCGACCTGTACTTCGACAGCTACGAGCACGCCTCCGCGGCGGTGGCGACTCCGGTCGCCGGCGAGTTCTTCCAGACGCTCGTCGGCACCGGGGCATCCTTCACCGGACTGTTCTCCGACATCGAGCAGCACTGATCGTCGATCACCGCTCGCTCGAGGCCTCCCGTCGATCGGCGGGAGGCCTCACCGGATGCCGCGACGAGCCGCGCCTCGAGATCGGCGAGCGTCGGGCGTGAAGCGGCATCGGGCTGCAGGCGCCCGATGCGAGGCCGCATCGATTCGATCGGGTCGAGGGCGATCTCAGGGACGCTCCGCGATCTGCTTCACACTCGCGACGAGGGAGTCCCACATCCCCTGTGAATGCCGGGCGGCCTCCGCCGTCGGGTTGTTGTCTTGCGAGAGCGTCAGCACGGTGGCACCGTCGCCCTCCTCGAGAGTCCAGGTCAGCGTGTGGTGGTTCTCGGGCACGTCGTCGGCGCCACTCAACGGGCTGAAGTGCGTGTGCACGAGGCGCACCCCGGGCTCGACCGCCAGCACGACGCCGTGATCTTCGTAGGGCTCGCCCTTCCAGACGCCGCGCCAGAGGATCGGGCTGCCGATCGACCAGTCGGTCACGAGCTCGGTACCGAACATGAACTCGCGGGCGGCCGCAGGATCGGTCACCACGGCCCAGACACGCTCCCGTGGGGCGTCGATCGTGATGGTCGACGTCGCGTCGAAGTCTGCGGTCATCTGATCTGCTCCCTCATCGAGTCGACGACCGATGGTGTCGCGGTCGTCGGCATCAGGTTAGGCGCTGCCACCGACGCGGTCTTGCACGAACGCGACACCGCCCGCCGAGCGGCATGACCGATCCCCGGCATCGGCCGCCCGCCGATCGATCATGTGCATCTCGAGACGCTCCTTCGTCCCTACTCGACCGGCGTGCTCGAGGCGACCTCGTCGCGCGCCGCCTCGAACGCGGCGACGCAGCGGCGGATCTCATCGTCGGAGTGCGCCGCCGAGAGCTGCACGCGGATGCGCGCGGCCCCGCGCGGCACGACCGGGAAGCTGAACGCCGTCACATACACCCCGTGCCGCTGCAGCGCTTCGGCCATGCGAGCGGTGAGCGCGGCGTCGCCGAACATCACAGGCACGATCGGGTGCTCTCCGGGCAGCAGCTCGAAACCGGCATCCGTCATGAGCGAACGGAAGAGCGCCGCGTTCGTACGCAACCGCTCGCGCAACTCCCCCGAGCCGGCGACGAGCGAGAGCGCCTCGATCGTGCCCGCCACGATCGCCGGAGCGAGCGTGTTCGAGAAGAGGTACGGGCGCGCCCGTTGGCGCAGCAGGTCGACGATCTCCTGCCTGGCCGCCACATAGCCGCCGGATGCCCCGCCGAGCGCCTTGCCGAAGGTGCCGGTCGTGATGTCGACCCGCCCCTCGACGCCGCAGTACTCGGGCGTGCCGCGCCCATGCTCGCCGACGAAGCCGACGGCGTGCGAGTCGTCGACGAAGACGAGTGCGTCGTAGCGGTCGGCGAGGTCGCAGATCTCGGCGAGCGGGGCGATGTAGCCGTCCATCGAGAACACGCCGTCGGTCACGATCACCCGGCGGCGGGCGTCGGATGCCGCGGCCAGCTGCGCCTCGAGGTCGACCATGTCGCGGTTCTTGTAGCGGTACCGCTGCGCCTTCGAGAGCCGGATGCCGTCGATGATCGAGGCGTGGTTGAGCTCGTCGGAGATGATCGCATCGTCGGCCCCGAAGAGCACCTCGAAGACACCGCCGTTCGCGTCGAAGCACGAGGAGAAGAGGATGGTGTCGTCGTAGCCGAGGAAGTCGGAGACGCGCTGCTCGAGCTCGAAGTGCAGCTCCTGCGTGCCGCAGATGAACCGAACGCTCGCGAGCCCGTAGCCCCACTCGTCGAGACCGGTGTGCGCCGCCGCGACGATGCGCGGGTCGTTCGCGAGCCCGAGGTAGTTGTTGGCGCAGAAGTTCAGCACCGCGCGCCCCTCGACCTCGATCTCGGACGACTGGGGCCCGTGGATGCCCCGCTCGCGTTTGGTGAGGCCGGCCGCGTCGATCTCTTCGAGCTCGGCCCGCAGTTGCCCGCGAATGGTTCCGTACATCAGAGCTCCGTCCAATCGAGGATGACCTTGCCGACGCCGCCCGAAGCGGCAGCATCGAAGGCTGCACGCCATTCGCGGGCCGGGTAGCGGTCGCTGATGATCGAGGCGACCCGCGACCGCAGCTCGGCGCTCGTCTGCAGCATCGCGCTCATCGAGTTCCACGTTTCGAACATCTCGCGACCGTAGATGCCCTTCATCGTCAGCATGTGGGTGACGACCTTGCCCCAGTCGATCGCGTACGGCTCGCTCGGCAGGCCGAGCAAGGCGATGCGACCGCCGTGGTTCATGTTCTCGATCATCTCGGGCAGCGCCTTCGCCGATCCCGACATCTCGAATCCGACGTCGAAGCCCTCGCGCATGCCGAGGCGCGGTTGCACGTCGGCGATGCGTTCGCGTGAGACATCCACGACCGCGTCGGCGCCCATCTCGCGCGCGAGCGACAAGCGTGCGGGCGAGACATCCGACGCGACGATGAACCGGGCGCCGACATGACGTGCCACCGCGATCGACATGAGCCCGATCGGGCCGCAGCCCGTGACGAGCACATCTTCGCCGACGACCGAGAAGGTGAGGGCGGTGTGCACCGCGTTGCCGAAGGGATCGAAGATCGCTCCGACCTCGGGATCGACCTCGGCGTGGTGCACCCAGACGTTCTCGCCGGGCAGCACGACGAACTCGGCGAAGGCGCCGTCGCGGTGCAGGCCCACGCCCTTCGTGCGGATGCACATCTGGCGACGCCCCGCACGGCAGTTGCGGCACATGCCGCACACGATGTGCCCCTCGCCCGAGACCCGGTCGCCGACGGCGACGTCGTGCACGAGCGGCCCGACCTCGACGACCTCGCCGGAGAACTCGTGGCCGGGGATGAGCGGGGCGGCGATCGTCGACGCTGCCCAGTCGTCCCACTGCTCGATATGCAGGTCGGTGCCGCAGATACCGGTGCGCAGCACTCGGATCTTCACATCGCCGGGGCCCGTCTCGGGCTCGGGCCGGTCGACGTACTCCAGACCGGCACCGGGGGCGGGTTTGTAGAGGGCCTTCATCGATAACCTCGTTGTTCTCTGGTACTCGAGCCGGGGGTGTTCGGCTCTGGGTCGGGGTATCCGGGTCGTGTCCGGTGGCTCCGAGCGCCAGTCAGTTCATGGTAGCCACGGATGCCGCGGCATCCGTCACCCGTGACACCCACCCGACCCACCCGATCGACCCGCCCGACCCGACCCACCCGATCGACCCGCCCCACCCGACCCACCCGACCCACCCGATCGACCCGCCCCACCCGACCCGACCCACCCCGACCCACCGCACACCCACCCGACCCACCCCCACCCGACCACGCGTCGAGAGTGCGGTTCGTGTCGCTATTCCGCGCGCATACCGACACGAACCGCACTCTCGGCGTCGGATGGAGCCGGGCGAGGCGAGGCGACGAGGTGAGTGCGCCGGTTGCGGCCGCGCGAGGTCGCCGATATCGTTCTCGAGTCAGGGTTGTCGAATCGATTCGATCGGCCTCGTGACGACGATGAGACAGAGACGATGAACGAGACTCCCCACACTTCCGACGCCCCTGCGACGACCGCCCGCCCGCCGCGCGAGCTCGTAGCATGGCGGAACGCCGTCTTCGCGATCTTCTTCCTCAGCGGACTCAGCATGGCGAGCTGGGTCGCCCGGATCCCCGCCATCCGCGACGACACGGGCCTCAGCACGCAGGGCGTCGGCCTCGTCATCCTCGCCGGGTCGATCGGCTCGGTACTCGGGCTCGTCGCGGCCCCATGGCTGCTTGCGCGGCTCGGCGCCCGCACCGGCATGATCTCGGCACTCGTCACCGTGTCAGTGGGGCTCGTGCTCGTCGGCATCGGCGGCGCTGCGCTGCCCTCGGTGCCGATCGTCATCATCGGCCTCGTGCTCTTCGGCTTCGGCAACGGCGCGGTCGACGTGATGATGAACGTCGAGGGCGCGGAGGCCGAGCGTGAGATCGGCAAGACCGTCATGCCACTCATGCACGCCTTCTTCTCGTTCGGCACGGTCGCCGGAGCGGGGCTCGCCGCCGCGGCATCCGCTCTGCACGTGCCGGTGTCGGTGCACTTCAGCGTCGCCGCCGTGCTCATCGCAGTCGCCATCGTCATCGCGGTGCGCTATGTGCCGCTGCGCGCAGAGGTCGGCGACGACACCCATGCGGATGTCCCGCGGCCGCCGTGGACGCAGCGACTGCGTGAGAACCTCGCGGTGTGGGGCGATGTTCGACTGCTCCTCATCGGCGTCATCATGCTCGGCATGTCGTTCGCCGAGGGATCGGCGAACGACTGGCTCGCCCTCGCCGTCGTCGACGGGCACGGCTTCGACGAGACCATCGGCGCGATCATATTCGGTGTCTTCACGGTGGCGATCACCGTCGCCCGAGTGCTCGGCGGGCCGGCGCTCGACCGCTTCGGCCGCGTGCCCGTGCTGCGCACGCTCGCGATCGTCGGCATCCTCGGCTTGGGCCTGTTCATCTTCAGCACCGAGCCCTGGATGCTCATCGTCGGCACCGCCCTCTGGGGCATCGGGTGCTCGCTCGGCTTCCCCGTCGGCATGTCGGCGGCGGCCGACGATCCCCATCGCTCCGCCGCGCGGGTGAGCGCCGTCGCGATCATCGGCTACTGCGCGTTCCTCGCCGGGCCGCCGCTGCTCGGCTTCCTCGGCGAGCACTTCGGCATCCTGAACGCGCTGCTCGTGATCCTCGGGCTGCTCGTGCTGTCGGCGCTCGCGGCGCCCGCCGCGCGCGAGCGCTCCCGCGCCGCAGCCTGACGCCCGTCCGCGGCGGCCGCCGCGAGGCATCCGCTCGGCACCTGCACTCCCGCCCGCCCGCGGCCTGCACTCCCGCGCGCCCGCGCCCTCGTTCGTTGCACCTCCGCGCCCCAACACCCGCCCCTCCGTGCCCCAGCCCCCGCCCCCCTCCGCACCCCTGCAGCAATTCAGGTGTGGAGGAGCGTGTCGCGGCGTGTCGACGGCAACCGGCCAGTGCGACACACCTCCGCTCCTGAATTGCTGCAGGGGGGCGGAGGTTCGGGGTGGGGGCGGGGGGCGGGGGTGCGGGCGGGGGAGGGTCGGAGGTCGCGCGAACTCTCAGAGCAGACACACAGAAGGGGGCGGGGAGCGGCGCACGGACGGGGCCCGGCCGCCCCGCGGCATCCGCTCGGCAAGTAGACTCGCCGGGTGCGTCTCGTCATCGCCCGCTGCTCCGTCGATTACGCGGGGCGCCTCGCGGCCCATCTCCCGCTCGCCACCCGCCTGCTGATGGTGAAGGGCGACGGCAGCCTGCTCGTGCACTCCGACGGCGGCAGCTACAAGCCGCTCAACTGGATGAGCCCGCCCTGCACGCTCACCACGCTCGAGCCCGACGACGACCAGCGCTCGGCCGGCATCGTCGAGCTGTGGAAGGTCGTGCACCAGAAGACCGCCGACCAGCTGATCGTCTCGATCCACGAGGTGCTGCACGACTCGGCGCACGAGCTCGGCATCGACCCGGGCCTGCAGAAAGACGGCGTCGAGGCGCACCTGCAGAAGCTGCTCGCCGAGCAGATCGAACTCCTCGGCGACGGCCACCGGCTCGTGCGTCGCGAGTACATGACGGCGATCGGCCCGGTCGACATCCTGGCGACGGATGCCTCGGGCGCCTCGGTCGCCGTCGAACTCAAGCGCCGCGGCGACATCGACGGCGTCGAGCAGCTGACCCGCTATCTCGAACTCATGAACCGCGACCCGCACCTCGCCCCCGTGACCGGAGTGTTCGCCGCGCAGGAGATCAAGCCGCAGGCTCGCACCCTCGCCGAAGATCGGGGCATCCGCTGCGTCGTACTCGACTACGACGCGATGCGCGGAGTCGATGGCGGGCACGCCCGGCTGTTCTGATCCGTCGCTCCGATCGTCGACGCGAACGTCGAGTCTGAGAATCGCTCAGCGACAAGCCCCCTAGGATGTCACGGTGACTACCGAGACCCTGACGATCCCGCCGGCAACGCCGCCGACCCGCACCTGGTCGGCCGTGCTCTTCGACCTCGACGGCACGATCGTCGACTCGGCATCCGACATCACCGGCTCCCTCGCCCACATGTTCGAGAAGATGGGCCTGCCCGTGCCGAGCGAGGAAGAGCTCCGCTCCTACGTCGGCCCGCCGCTGCTCGACAGCCTGCGCATGACGGCCGGCTTCAACGACGCCGAGGCGTGGGAAGCGCTCAACGTCTACCGCGAGCACTACGGCGAGCACGTGCTGCGCTCCCCCGTGTTCCCCGGCGTCGCGGGCGTGCTCGAGCGACTGCATGCCGCCGGCATCCCGGTCGCGCTCGCGACGTCGAAGCCCGAGTCGATGGCACGCAAGGTGCTCGACCACCAGGGCCTCAGCCAGTACTTCACCGTCATCGCCGGCGCGAGCGACGACGAAGAGCGCAGCACGAAGGCCGACGTCGTGGCAGAGGCGCTCCGACGGCTCCACGCGGAGGGCATCACCACGGAGCACGCGGTGATGGTCGGCGACCGCGGGTACGACACGCTCGGTGCGCTCGCGAACGGCGTGCCCACGATCCTCGTCGAGTGGGGCTACGGCTCGCCCGCCGAAGCCGCCGACGCGATGGCGGTCGTGCATTCGGCCGACCAGCTTCGCGCCCTGCTGCTCGGCTCGTAGCCGGTCTTCGCCGCTAGTAGCCCGTCTTCGCCGCGACCTGCACGGTGAACGACACCGTGTCGCCGCTCGCACCGTTCTCGAGCGTCACGTCGGTCTCCCCCACCGCCTTCGCGGAGAGGCCGGGGTTGAACTGGGCGCTTCCGTCATCGCGCCCGGGCGTGAATTCGACGATCGCGGGGTCGTCGATCTCGGCGCTCCACTCGGTGAACGTCTCGTCGTCGCCCGTCAGGTCGATCGTTCCCCCCTCGTCGACCTCGATCGTCGTGCCGTCGATCTCGCCGAGGTCGGCGACGACGGGCGGCAACGTGCTCCCGTCGCCCGATGCGCCGGCACAGGCCGCGAGCGCGACGATGGTCGCCGACACCAGCATGACGACGGATGCCGCGCGCAGACGATGCCCGGCCTTGCCCTTGCGGTGACCCATCGCTGTTCCCCCTCAACGATTTCGCGCGGGCCGGGTTCCGCCCCGCCCCGGTTTCGCCCAGCGTAGACCGACGGATGCTTCGCGGCCAGCGACGATTCCGATCGACCTTTCACGGCGTCGACGCACAGATCACCCCCGAACGAGTGATGCACGGCAGTGATCGACGATTTCTGCCGGTGGCGCGCAACGGACGTGCGTCGTGCTCGAGCAAAATCGTCAGGGCTCTTCCATAGACGATGCAAAGCACGGCAGGATTCCCAGTACGTTCGCCCACCGACGAACGTCGTTCACGCCCCACGGTCACCTCCGAGGGGCGCTCGAAGGGAGAAGCATGTCTGGATTCACCACCCGCGCGCGGAGGCGCGCGGTTGCGGTCCTCCCGGTATTCGCGCTCGCTGCCACCGGTCTGGTGTCGGTCGGGGCGAGTAGCGCGGCCGCGGCTGAATCGCCGGTCTCACCACCGGTGATCAGCGACTCCGAGTACTACATGAACTACGTCGCCCCGCGTATGGAGCAGGCGTTCGGCACCGACGACGAGCTGGTGGGCGACGCCACCGCGCAGCGTAGCGCGGGCACCCTCGCCACTGAGGCCGAGGCGTTCGACCAGAAGTTCTCGCAGGGCAACCCGCTCGCAGCAGAGGGGCTCGCTCAGCTCGAGGCCGCATCGATCGAGACCGGTAAGAGCCCCGGTCAGCTCAAGCGCGACAGGCACTGGGATCGCGGCCGAGACAAGAACCACCACAAGAAGCCCGACTACAAGCAGGCTGATGAGACGCAGGAAGCGAAGCTGCTCACCATCCTCGTCGAGTTCAACGACAGCGCGAACGACGACTTCTCCGGCACCTACGTGCCGAACGAGTTCGGTGCGACCGAGTGCAAGCCCGGCGAGGTGGCGAACGGGCCGCTGCACAACAACATCCCGAACCCGGCCGACTACGAGCTCGAAGACAACAACTCGATGTGGGTCGCCGACTTCTCGTCGGAGCACTTCAACAAGATGCTCTTCACCGACAAGGGCATCACGGAGCGGGTTCGCAAAGACCTGAAGGGTCCCGACGGGCGCCGCGGCATCGACATCTCGGGCCACACGATGAAGGCCATGTACGAGGAGATGTCGCACGGCGCCTATACGGTGACCGGCGAGGCCACTCCCTGGATCTCGGTACCGCACTCTGAGGCCTACTACGGCGCGAGCCTCTGCTTCCAGAACGAGGAGGGGGTTTACGAGGCCGGAGCGATCCAGGACATGCAGGGTCACCCCGACAACCCGCTCGGTCCGGGCCAGCTCCCGATCGACGCGGTCGAGGCACTCGCCCAGGCACAGCCCGACTTCCCGTGGGCCGACTACGACGTCGAAGACCAGGGCGACCGTGACGGCGACGGCGACTTCTTCGAGCCCGATGGAGTCATCGACCACGTCGTGCTCGTGCACGCCGGTGAAGACAAGTCCGGCGGCGGCGGCGCCGAGGGCACGTACTCCATCTGGGCGCACTCCTCCGCCGTCGCAGGCGGCGCGGACATCCCCGGTACCGACCTCAAGCTGTCGAACTACATCGTGCAGCCCGAAGACTCGGGCGTCGGCGTGTTCGCACACGAGTACGGCCACGACCTCGGCCTGCCCGACCTCTACGACACCTCGGGTGCCGGAGACTCCGACATCGACTTCTGGGACCTGATGTCCTCGGGCTCGCACTCGGGGCCGATCTTCCAGTCGATGCCGACTCACATGGGCATCTGGGACAAGTGGATGCTCGGCTGGGCCGACCCCGTCGAGGTCAACCCCGGTGATGCTCCGAGCACGATCAACGTGGGGCAGAACTCCCGCCCGTTGGTCGGCACCGAAGACGGCGTGAAGATCAATCTTCCCGACAAGGTGATCACCATGGCCGAGCCGACCAGCGGCGAGAACATGTGGTACACCGGCGCCGACCAGGACTGGGGCGACATCCGCATCGTCCGCAGCCTCGACGTGCCCGCCGACGCGAAGTTCTGGTTGAACAGCAACTTCGTCATCGAACAGGACTGGGACTTCGGCTTCATCGAGGTCTCGACCGACGGCGGCACGACGTGGACCGAGCAGAAGGTCTACGACGAGGCCGGTGCTGAGGTCTCGACGCCCGACGGCTACGCCGACCCGAACGGCAATCTGGCGACGTTCGGCAACAAGAAGTACGGGCTCACGGGCACGTCGAACGGTTGGCAGAAGCAGTACGTCGACCTCTCTTCGTTCGCCGGCACGACGGTGAGCCTGCGCCTGCGGCTCGCGACCGACGCCGCGTTCCAGGAACGCGGTTGGTTCGCCGACGACTTCGCCCTCACGAGCGGAGCCGAGACCGTCTGGAGTGACGATGTCGAGAGCGGTGACAACGGCTGGACCACTGAGGTCGAGACGTTCGCCGCGACGACCGGCCCCGGCTGGCGCACCGACACCGGTACGTCGGTGAAGGCGCAGTACTACATGGTCGAGTGGCGCAACTTCGACGGCTTCGACGAGGGGCTGCAGTACGGCTACAACTCCGTGTACAGCGCGGGTGCGTGGAAGGTCGAGAAGATCAAGTACAACGCCCCCGGGGCGCTCATCTGGTACCGCGACACGACGTACGGCAACACGAACCACGTGGTGTCGAACGAGACGGCGCTGCCGAGTGCCGGCGCCAAGGGCGGCCTGCTGATCGTCGACAGTCACTTCGACCCGCTGCGCCGTACCGGTGAGGCGGCCGAGATCGACCCGACGACGACCGACAACATGCCCTCGCGGGCGCAGTCCTCGAACGCCGCGTTCGGCCTCGAGAAGACGTACCGCTTCACGGAGTGCATCACGGGCGCCGACGTGACCGACGAGTACTGCACCGACGTGCGCTCTCAGAAGCCGGTGAGCACCTTCACCGACGACCAAGGCTGGGTGCCGGGCATCGAGATCCGAAACGGAACCGACCTGTACTACCGGTTGCGCAACGGTTCGGTCGTGGTTCCGTCGGTCGGCAACGCGCCGTACACCACCCGCGTCGTCGATGAGAACGGCAAGCCGCTGCCCGAGTTCTACGGACTCGAGGTGCAGCCGGGCATGACGCTCGGCACCGGCAACCCCGCTGACGCGGGCGTCGGCTACGGCACCGTGATCGAGGTGAAGAAGGCGCTCAAGCGCAACACCTCGGCGCTGATCAAGATCACCCCGCCGACCGCGGGCTGATCCAGCGACACCGCAGCGACGAGGCGTCGGCCCCTCCGGGGTCGGCGCCTCGAGCGTCAGCGGCGTCTGTCAGGCCGAGCGAGCAGGCGACGCTCGCGCCGCCGCAGCGCTCGACGTTGCACGGCGAGTTGCACGGCGAGCGTGAGCACCCCGCCGGTGACGATCGAGACGAGGTTCACGAGCAGTTGCACGGTCGAGCTACCGGCCTGTGACCACTGCCCGTCGGCGACCGCGACGGCGATCGCGCCCGCCGCGGGAATGGTCGTCACCGAGATGAGCACGCCGATGAGCGCACCCGACTTCGCCGAGGTGAGCGAGAGCACACCCGCGATGCCGGCCAGGAAGCCGACGATGTAGCTGAGCGCCCCGGGCTGCCAGATGAACTCGGTGAGCGGATGCTCCTGCGACAGCGGGTCGATGGGGAAGATGCCGATGGCCTCGAGCAGGAGCGCGAACCCGATCGTCACGAGGATCGCCGCACTGTACCCGATGAGCAGGGTCGCCGCCGAGCGCCAGGCCACCCGAGGTCGGCGGCGCACGATGCCGACGGCGATGGCCGCGAGCGGGCCGAAGTCGGGCCCGACGACCATCGCCCCGACGATGAGGATGGGTTGGTCGGTGACCACGCCGACCGCGGCGATGAGCGTGGCGACCGTCATGAACACGAGGAACGTCGCCGACAGCCGCACCTCGTCGTCGGTGCGGGCCTCGACCTCCTCCCAGACGACGGCGTCGTCGTCGTTGCCGAACACCGCTGCTGCGCTGTGGCGCCGCTTGCGGCCGAGTGCGAGGTCGACGGACTCGATGGCGATGGAACCCTGTTCGTCGAGGCCGACGCCGTGCAGCTCGGCGAGGAGGGAGCTCGTTGCATCGCGTTCGACGTCGCAGAGGATCACGTCGCCGACGGGGTCGGCTCCGGCGCCCGGCAGCACGATGAGGTTCGCAACGGGCGCGTCGGGGGCGAGCAGTAGCCGGTCGACGTCGGCCCGAAGCGCCTGCGGCACGATCATTCTCAGATGAAGCACGGTGCAAGTCTGGCGCGAGCGGATGCCGTCGCCCGGCCGGCGGGGCCGGTCTGTAGGACATCCGCCGCTTCGTAGGACGGCGCGCAATCCGCTTCCTCCTCCGTACCGAGGAATGTCCTACATCACGGTTGGAGAGGAGATCGGAGAGGCGCGCGGCGCATCGAGCGAAGCTGCGAGCACGCCGTCGAGCAGGCGATCCAGGCTCCAGGTGAAAGAGTCGTCGACCCCGGAGGCCGGCTCGGCGCCGGCCACAAGGTGCGCGGTCGCTTCCGTGAGCGGGTGGCTCGCGGCATCCGTCCACAGCGCGCCCGGCGACGTTCGAGCAGCGGATGCCTCGGGGTCGCCCGTTCGCTCGGCCGCATCGAGGGCGGCGACTCCGAGCACGTGGGCGCGCACGGCGTGTGCGGCCCGTGCGGCGTCGGCGAGCGGCATCCGCTCGCCCATGAAACCGGCGATGAGGGTTTCATTCAAGCCGAGCGCGTGCTGCCCTTCGAGCGGACCGCTCGTCACGAGCACCATCGCGCCGGTGTGCTCGGCGAGGCGGGTGCGCAGCGCCGCGGCGAGCGCGTGCACCCTGCCCCGCCACGGGAGCGCCGGGTCGGATGCCGCGGCGAGGTCGAGACTCGAGAGGAGCTCCTCGACCATCGCACGGAGCAGCGCGTTCTTCGACGGGAAGTAGGTGTAGATCGCGGTGGGCGTGAGCCCGAGCGCCGCGGCGACCCCGCGCACGGAGACGGCGGCGAAGCCCTTCCGCTCGAGGATCTCGAACGCGGCGTCGACGATGTCGACCTGGCTGACGCTGCGCCTCGGTCCGGGTTTCATGGTGCTGGGTGCTCCTCGGGGTCTCACCCCTATTCTCCCGGCTCGCGTGCACCCTCTCGCACCACTCCTCGAACTCCGGCGCGCTACGACCTTTTGCCCGACCACGGATGATGCGTACGACCGTCTCCCGGCAAAAGGTCGTGGGGAGCGACGCGCCGTGCGGCACACGCCTCGCCCGCGGCGCGTACGATCGTGCCGACGCGGTTGCTCGAGCGCGGCTCGGGCGAGATCGGGCCGCGATCGGAGGAGGGAACGCATGACGCGACCGGCACGCATCGTCGTCATCGGCGATGCTCTCATCGACGAGATCCGCGATCCGCACGGGTCGCGGGAGTTCGTCGGCGGCGCCGCGCTCAACGTGGCAGTGGGCCTCGCACTGCTCGGCGAAGCCACCACTCTCGTCGCCATGCTCGGCGACGACGAGCCTGCGGAGCGGGTGCGACAGTACCTCCGCGACTACCGGGTGAAGCTCATCGAGAGCCCGTCGGAGCACGGCACCTCGCGTGCCGTCTCCGACCGAACCGACGGCGAGCCGCGCTACGAGTTCAACGAGGCCGCGCAGCGGCGACGCATCCGATTCGACGAAGCCACGCGCGCGGCGATCGACGAGGCGGATCTCGTGGTGGTGAGCTGCTTCCCCTTCGATGACGCCGACCAGGCGGCCGAGCTCGCTGCGGCGATCGAGCGACCGGCCGAGCGACTCATCATCGACGGCAACCCGCGGGCCGGCATGCTGGCCGATCGCGAGGTCTTCCTCGAGCAGTTCGTATCGGTCGCCGCGACGGCCCTGCTCGTCAAGGTCGGCGACGAAGACGCCGAGCTGCTGCTCGACGCCCCGCTTCCGGAGTTCGTCGAGCGGCTCCGAGCACCCGCGACGAGCGAGCAGGCGACGAGCGAGGCGACGACGGATGCCCCGGCTCCCCGCTCCCCTGCGATCCTCGCGACAGCGGGGCGGGCCGGCGCGACCGTGCACCGCGACGGAGCCCCCGTGCACGCCGGCATCGTCGAGCTGCCCGGACCGATCGTCGACACGATGGGCGCCGGCGACGCGACCCTCTCGGCCGTCGTGCACCACATCGCGGTGCACGGGATGCCGCGCACCATCGAGCGCTGGGCCGACGCGCTCGATGAGGCGATGACCATCGCCGCCGCGACCGTGCGGCACGAGGGCGCGTTGCTGCGCCTGCCAGCGGGGCCACCCGTGCTTGCGAGCTGAGGCTGGGCTGGGCTGGGCTGGGCTGGGCTGGGCCAGCCTCGGCCGCGGAGGCTCGCCTCACCGCACGAATCGCACCTCGCGCACCTCGCGCACCTCGCGCACCTGCCAGTCGTCTTCGATCTTCGAGGCGTCGTCAAGCTCGAAGCCGTTGCGACGGGAGAACGCCTCCGCCCCGGGGTTGTCGTCGAGCGCCCACAGGTAGCCGGGCCGATCGCCGATGGCCGCGTCGAGCAGCGTCTGCCAGACGCCCGTACCGTGGAACTCGTCGAGCACGTAGAGACCCTCGAACTCGAGGTCACGGGGGCCGTCGGTCGAACCGATCGGCGGTGCGACCGAGCTGCGATCCTTCGAGCTCACGCCACTCGCCGTCTCGCCGCCCATCGAACGGGCGGGGGGCGCGCCGCCCGGCTGAGCTCAGTCCGCCGGGCGCACCACCGGCAGCGCGGCCTCGATCGCCTCGATCACTTCGGGCGCGTCGGGCTCGGTCTGCGGGCGGAACCGCAGCACCTCGCGATCGGGCGTGACGAGAAACTTCTCGAAGTTCCAGGTGACGCGGCCGGCCTTGCCGGCGGCATCCGGTGCCTGCTTCAACTCGGTGTAGAGCGGATGCTCCTGGCGCCCGTTCACCCGAATGCGATCGAAGATCGGAAACGTGATGCCCCACGTCGTCGAGCAGTACTCGCTGATCGCCTCGTTGCTCGAGAGTTCCTGCAGGAACTGGTTGCTCGGGAACCCGAGCACGGTGAAACCCGCCTCGCCGTACGTGCGTTGCAGCTCCTCGAGCTTCGCGTACTGCGGGGCCAGCCCGCACCGCGAGGCGACGTTGACGATGAGCACGGCTTTGCCCGTGTAGTCGCCGAGCGTCGTCGTGCTGCCGTCCATGGTCGTGATGGGGATCTCATCGATTCGGTTCATCATCGCCTCCGATTCCAGCGTACGTCGAGCGAAGCTCAGAACGGCCAGATGAGCGGCACGTAGAACACCGCGACGACCAGGAACAGCAGCAGCAGCGGTAATCCGAGCTTCCAGTAGTCGCCGAAGCGATAGCCGCCGGGCTCGAGCACCATCGTGTTGGCCGGCGTCGCCACCGGGGTGAGAAACGACGCGGCCCCCGAGACCGTCAGCGCCATCATGAACGGCAGCACCGAGACGCCGAGGTCGGCCGCGACGACGACCGCGACGGGCGCGATGATGAGCACCGTCGCGGTGTTCGAGATGAGCTGGCCGAGCACCATCGTCAGCACGCAGATCGCGAGCAGTGCAAGGTACGGCGATGCGTCTCCGACGAGCCCGAGCAGTCCATCGGCGATGACATCGGCGGTGCCGGTGCTGATGAACGCCGTCGAGAGCGGGATCATGCCGGCGACCAGTACGACAGTCGTCCACGAGATGCTGCGGTAGGCCTGCGTCGGCGACACCACGCGAGTGAGCACGAGAGCGGATGCCGCGGCGAGGCCCGCGATCGCGGGCGGCACGAGGCCCGTGGCGAGCAGCACCACCATCGCCGCGAGGATCACGATCGCGCGCTTCGCGCCGCCGCCGAGCGGCACCGAGCGGCGCACGAGCGCCGGCTCGTCGACGACGAGCACATGGGGGCCGGCGGTGTTGCGCTCGAGCTGGTCCCACGGGCCGGTGAGCAACAGCGTGTCGCCGACCTGCAGGCGCGAGTCGGCGCCGACGAGGTCTTCCCCGCCGCGCTGCACGGCGAGTACGACGAGATCCCCGCTCGGGGTCACCATGCCGGGAAAGAGGTGCAGGCCGATGAGCTCGGAGCGAGGGGCGACGACGACCTCGGTCACGCCGCGGCGCACCCCGATCAGCTCGGTCTCCTCGGGCAGGTCGTACTGCTGCCGAAGCGTGCGGGCGTGCTCGCTCACGTCTTGCGGCAGTGTCGTCGGCGCACGTTCGGGCAGCAGGCGACGCCCGATGAGCGAGACGATGAGCAACGTGCCGACGACGAGGGGCACACCGACGAGACCGAACTCGAAGAAGCCGAACGGCCGGGCGCCGGCGTCGGCGGCCGTCTCGCTCACGATGATGTTCACCGGCGTGCCCGTGAGCGCGAGGAGCGAACCGGCGTGAGCCGAGAATGCGAGCGGCATGAGCATCTGCGACGGCGGGATGCCGGCGCGCGTCGCGACCACGACGACGACGGGGATGAGCGCCGCCACGGCGCCGTTCACGCTGATGAGGGCGGTGACGCCGGCGACGAGCAGGCACACGACGAGCAGCAGCGGCCCGCGTTTCGTGCCCGCCCGACCGATCACCTGCTGGCCGGCCCACGCCGTGACCCCCGTCGAGTCGAGCGATTCGCTCACGACGAAGAGGGCGGCGATGAAGATCACCGTCGGATCGCCGAAGCCGGCGAGCGCCTGCCCGAGATCGAGGATGCCGGTGAGCCAGAGCGCCACCGAGACACCGATCGCGACGATGCCGAGCGGCACGCGGTTCGACATGAACGCGACGATCGCGAGCGCCAGGATGACGAGCGTGGTCGCGACGGGGTCCATTCGCTCAGACTAGCGGCGCGGCATCCGTCACAGCAGGGGTCCGCGAGATGATCTCAAACCGCTGGTCAGGGCCGAACCGGCGAGTGTGCCGAGGGCGATGGCCACCATCGTCGACACCGTCGTGACGAGGGTCGTCACGCCCGCCTCGTCGCCGCCGAGGATCGAGGTCACCCCGACGAGGCCGAGCGCACCGGGCACGAGCAGCCAGAACGCGGGGAGGAAGCTGACCACGGCGGGCGGGCCGGTTCGCTGGCGCGCCACCATCACCGCGACCGGGGTCATCACGAGCGCCCCGACGAATGCCGAGAGCACGCCGCCGAAAAAGATGTCGCCGATGACCTGCGCGCCGTACGCCGTGTAGAGCACGAGCAGGATCCAGCCGATCGAGTCGCGGCGCCCGCACTGGTGCACGACGATGCCGACGCCGAAGACAGCGACCGCGATCCACGGCGCGATCGGCCCGATCGGTTGGGATGCCGCGGTGAGCTCGACGCCCGGAACGCCGACGAGTGCGGCGCCCGCGACGATGCCGACGGCGAGCAGCACGAGCTGCATCGCCCCGGCGGCGAGCCGCCCGGCGCCCGCCATCATCTGACCTGTCGACAGTTCGATGACGCCCGTCGTGAGGAGCGACCCCGGCAGCAACGTCACGAGGGGGGCGATGAGCGACGGCAGCACGCCGGGGTCGAGACCCATGCGGATGAGCAGGAACACCGCGATCGAGACGAAGAACGCGATGCCGACGGTCACGAGTGCCTGGTAGTCGCGCGGTGCGCGTGCCGCGATGAGCAACGCCCCGCCGACGATCGCACCGAGCACCGCTGCGACCGCGGCGCCCACCCATGAGGCGCCGAGCAGCACCGCGAGACCCGCGGAGAGCAGCACGTACGCGACGACGCGCTGGGTCGCAGAGTACGGTGCCGGCTGGCGGCGAAGCCTCCGGATGCTCCGTTTCGTCGTCACGGGGTCGATGCGGCCCGCCCGTGCGGCTTCGACCGTGCGGTGCAACTCGTCGACCTGGTACAGCATCAGGCGGCTGTGCCCGCTCGAGACGGCACCGGTGCGGAGTTCGCCGACGCCTCGGGCGGAGACGATCAGCGCCGTCGGGAAGACGATGGTCTCGGTCTCGGGAATGCCGTTCACCCTGGCGATGTCCTCGAGTGCAGCGGCCACGGTGGTCACCGAGTACCCCGCGTCGATCATCGCCTCACCCGTGGCCTCCATGGCGGCGAGGGTCTCGGCCGCGGCAGCCCCGTGCACCCCGGCGGCGCCGGTCATGTCGATCAAGCCGGTCTCGGCGACGGGCTCGGCGGCGCCCGGCCGCCGGATCGCGAGGAGTACCGCGGCGATCGCGAGCAGCACGATCGCGGCGATGATCCACGACCACGGCGAACGATCCTCGACATCGGATGCTGCGGGCGGCACCGGTTCGAGCACCGGCGGATCCTCAGGGTCACCCCCGCCGTCATCGCCGTTCTCGTCGACGGTGTCGCCGGGCGCTTCTGGTGCCGGCGCCTCGGAGGCCGGCGGCTCGACGGTCTCGACGGGCGGCTTCGGATCCTCCGTCGGCCCCGGCTCCGGCCCCGGTTCGGGCTCGGGTTCCGCCGGCGGCGCCTCCCCGGCCGGCGCCGTCGGCTGGACGGGTTCGACCACAGGGCTCATCGCAACCGCCCCCGACGGGGCCGCGGCGAGCGCGCCGACCCCGAGCATCGCGGCCACGGCGAATGCCGCGAGCACGTAGGCGACCCGCGCACGCCCCCCGGCTGACATGACGCTCACTGTAGTCGTCGCAGTCGTCACGACTCAATGAACTGCCGTCCGGAGTGCGGGGCGGAGATTCATCGCCACCACGGTCGCGGCAGTATCGCTGAGCGAGGCTCACGCACTACGGTGAGCACAGTATCTGTGAACCGAGGGGATCGTTCATGAGCATGCAGGCCGAGGCATCCGTCGCCGTTCCGATATCGAAGACCTCGTGGCTGCCGCTGATCGTGGTGGTGCTGACGCAGATCCAGGTCTCGTTCGCCGTGAACGCACTGACCGTGTCGATGGCCGGCATCACGACTGAACTCGATACCCCTGCGAGCTCGGTCGGCACTGCGATCACCGCCGGCACCTTCGCGATGGCCGCATTCATCCTGCTCGGTGCGAAGGTCGGGTCGCGCTTCGGCAGCCGCGGCGTCTTCCAGATCGCCGTCGTGATCCACGGCGTCGCCATGCTCGGGGTCGCACTCAGCGTCTCTCCGGCGATGCTCTTCATCGCTCAGGCCTCGTCGGGTGCCGTGATCGCGCTCATCGCCCCGGCGCTCACGGTGTTCATCGCCACGAACTACCACGGACCGCAGCAGGGCAGGGCGATCGGTCTGCTCGCCGCGGCGATCCCCGCGGCGGGCGTGCTCGCCCTCCTCCTCGCCGGCTGGTTCGCGAACACGATCGGATGGCGCTGGTCGTTCGTGCTCATGGTCGTCCTCGCACTCATCAACGTGCTGCTGAGCTTCCGGCTAAAGCGAGTGCCCTCCCAGCCCGGCCTCTCGATCGACTGGACCGGCGCCGTGCTGGCCGCCGTCGCCGTCATCCTGCTGAGCTTCGGCTTCTCCGGACTCGCGACGTGGGGCGTCTGGCTCGCGACGAACCAGGCACCGTTCGACATCCTCGGCATCTCGCCGGCGCCGCTCCTCGTGCTCGCGGGCCTCATCGTGGGTCAGGTGTTCTTCACGTGGCTTCGCCGCCGCGGGCGCGAGGGCAAGCCGCGCATCTTCGACCTGCGAGTGCTCGCGACGGGCTCCGAGCGCGCGATCACCGCGTGCATGGGCATCATGCTCTTCGTCGGCACCGCCGCGAACTTCCTGATCCCGCTCTACATCCAGGTCGTGCAGGGCCGATCGAGCATCGAGACGTCGTTCTCGATCATCCCGTACACGCTGTCGATCTTCCTCGCCTCGACCTTCATCGCGTCGCTCTACGGCAGGTTCCCGCCGCGGGTGCTCGCGAGCACAGGCTTCGTCGTCGTGGCCGCCGCGCTCACGCTGCTCGCCTTCACCGTGCGCGGCGAGTGGAGCCAGGGCTTCGTGATCGTGGGACTCATCCTGCTCGGCCTCGGCCAGGGCTCGATCGTCGCACTGGTGTTCAACACCCTGCTCTCCGCGGCGCCGAAGCAACTCGCGGGTGACGTCGGCGCCTGGCGCGGGCTCGTGCACAACATCTCGGGCAGCGTCGGCATCGCCGTCGGTACGGCCTTCGCGGTCGGCATGCTCTCGACACTGCTCCTGAGTGGCGCGCAGGAGCACCCAGAGATCTCCGATGAGCTCATCGCCCAGGTGAACTTCAACGAGGCCGACTTCCTCACGAACGAACAACTCGCCGCCGCCCTCGAATCCCGGGCGACCGGCCCCGAACTCGACGCCGCCATCCTCATCAATGCCGAGGCGAGGCTGCAATCGCTGCAGGTGTCACTGCTCGGTCTCGCGGCGCTCGCGCTGCTCGCGATCGTGCCGGCGACTCGCATGCCCGGCCGACGCAAGGACGAATTGCCCGAGAAACTCGAACCCGACGATGACGACCCCATCGATCCCGTCGACGAAGAAGAGGCGCTCGCATGACCCGCAGTCCGAACAAACTCATTCCGGCCGACTTCACCGCGACGCCGTCGCTCGCGCACTCCCCTGCGGTCGTGCTCGACGACGCGCTCGGCGAGGTCGATACCACCGGTGTACTCGTCTTCACGGATGCCTCGGAGCAGGCGTCCATCGCCGGGCTCGACCCCGCAGCGTGGCAACGGGCCGGGTTCGACGCGAAGCCCGGACAGACCCTGCTCGTGCCGGGCGACGAGGCCACCGTGCTCGTCGGCGGCGGCGCGGCCGCAGAGCTGACCGTCAACGGCCTGCGCGACGCGACCGCGACCTTCGTGCGCGCGGCATCGGCGAGCGCCCGCCTCGGCTTCGAGATCCCGGCGCTCGGGGGCCTCGACCGGGCGGCCGCCGGACAGGCGATCGCCGAGGGTGCGGCGCTCGGCCGATACCGCTACACGGGCCTCTCGACGAAGCCCCCCGGCACACCGCTCGAGCGACTCGCCCTGCGAATCGGCGACGTGCTGCCCGCGACGCCCGACGCCGCCGAACTGGCAGCCGGCATCGAGGTGGGCCTCATCACCTCGCGAGCGGCGAACATCGCCCGCGACCTGGCGAACGCGCCCGGCAGCCATCTCACGGCGACCGACCTGGCCGGGGTCGCCGTCGAGCTCGGTGCCCGGTTCGGGTTCGACGTCGAGGTGTTCGACAAGCAGCAGCTCATCGACCTCGGCTGCGGCGGCCTGCTCGGCGTGAATCGCGGCTCGACCGAAGAGCCGCGCATGATCAAGCTGCGCTACACGCCCGCCGGATCCTCCACCGGACACCTCGGCCTCGTCGGCAAGGGCATCATGTACGACTCGGGCGGCATCAGCCTGAAGCCGTCGGACCCGATGCACCTGCTCATGAAGATGGACATGGGCGGCGCGGCATCCGTGCTAGGAGCCTTCACCGCCTTGCGTGCGCTCGGTGCCACCGCGACCGTGAGCGGCTGGCTCATGTGCACCGACAACATGCCGTCGGGCTCGGCGTACCAGCTCGGCGACGTGCTCACCGCGCGCAATGGCACCACGGTCGAAGTGAGGAACACCGACGCCGAAGGACGGCTCGTGATGATGGACGGCATCTCACTCGCCAACGAAGACGACGTCGATGCGATCGTCGACATCGCGACGCTCACGGGGGCCTCGCTCATGGCACTCGGCCCGTCGGTCGCGGCACTGCTCGGCAACGACGAGACGATGCTCACGGCCGTGGAGCGAGCGTCGGCCGAGACCGACGAGCAAGTCTGGCGACTGCCGCTCGTGCGCAAGTACCGCAAGCAGCTCGACTCGGAGGTCGCGGACATCGCCAACCTCGGCGGCCCGTTCGCCGGCGCGACGACGGCGGCGCTGTTCCTCGACCACTTCGTGGGCGCGACCCCGTGGGCGCACCTCGACATCGCGGGCACGATGCAGTCGGATGCCGACGACTCGTGGCGCTCGAAGGGTGCGACCGGGTTCGGTGCGCGCATCCTCATCGACGTCGCGCGGGGGTTCCGCCCGGTGCGCTGAGCGCTCCCTGGTCCTCGCCCCCACCCCAGCCCCATCCCTTTCCGCTCGCTCGCTCGCTCACCAGAGCCTTGCCTTCTCGCTCGCCCGCGCCTTGCCTTCTCGCTCGCCAGAGCCTTGCCTTCTCGCTCGCCAGAGCCTTGCAGCAATTCAGGTCAGCGCACGGCGTGTCGTCACTTCAGCCACGCAACACGCCGGACGACACGCCTCCGCTCCTGAATTGCTGCACGGCATGGGCCATGGCACGGGCCATGGCACGGGATGCGCGGCATGAGTGCGCGGCAGGGGTGCGCGGCAGGGGGTGCGCGACAGGGCGGCGCGCCCGCGTCAGCGCAGCACGCCCGCCCGGTAGGCCGCCTCGGTGCGGGTCGCCGCGCCGAGCTTGCGCAGGATCGCCGAGACATGCACGCTCGCAGTCTTGCCGCTGATGAAGAGTCGCTCACCGATCTGCCGGTTGCTGAGCCCCTCGGCGATGAGTTCGAGCACCTGTCGTTCGCGAGCCGTGAGCTCGGCGGTCGCAGCGGCCAGTTCGGCATCGGATGCCGCGGCGCCCGCGATGCCCGGTGCCCCGGCGTTGTTCGCCGCCTTGCCCCGGCCGGCGCCCATGCCGCCGTCGAGCGCGAGCCCTGCGGCGGCCGCCACCTGGGAGACCCGGTCGCGAACCGCGCCGACCCCGCCGCTCAGCGCCAGGTCGAGCGCGCTCTGCAGCGTCACCTTGGCGGCGGCGCGATCGCCGCACGCGAGTTCGGCCTCAGCCTGTCGGAGGAGGGCGAACGGTGCGAGGTATCCGGGCGCGGTGGGCGCGGCGGCGGTCTTCGCCGCTGCGCTCCATGCCGCGACATCTGAGCCGGCGGCGCCCCCGGGCGCCTCGGCGAGCTCCGCGTCGAAGAACGCGGCCCAGAGCGGATGCGTCGGCCACACGGTCAGCCGATCGAGCAGCGCACGGAACGTGGGCTCGGCCGCCCCGATCTCGGCGGCGAGCGCATCGGAGATGCCCCCTGCACGCTCGGGCGCACCCGATCTGGCGGCGCCGATGACTCGCGCCGCCACCCAGAGCGCCGGTAGCGCGTAGCCGGGTAGTGGCACGTCGTGCTCTTCGAGCACCCGCCGCACCTCTCGCCACGCCTCGGCCACGTCGCCGTTGGCGAGCGCCACCTCGGCGGCGACGCGGCTCACGCTGAGCCTCGTCTGCGTCTCGACCTCCATGACCTCGCCCCAGGCGGATCGGACGCGCCGCAACTGCTCGGCCGCACGAACCGGTTCGCCGAGCCACAGGATGCCCCAGATGCGTGCGCGTTGCAGGTAGACGCCGAACGGGCCGGGAGGGTCGAGGGCGAGGGCGCGCTCGACCAGCGCGGCGGCGCGATCCCATTCGCCGAGAGCGAAGAGCGGGTCGACAGCGTTGGACGCGAGCAGCACGCCGGTGCTGCGCTCGACGCCCTGGGCGCGCGCCTGTTCGAGGCCTGCCTCGGCCAGCCGCACCGCTTCGCCGTAGTTTCCAACGAGGTACTGGAGGTCGGAGGCGTTCACCCAGTAGCGCAGGAGCGCCGTTCCATCGTCGGCGGCGAGATCACGTGCGCGCTCGAGGCCGGCCAGACCTGCCTCGACCTCGCCACGACTGGCACGGCTGACGGCTGCGATGTTGGTGGTGATCGACGCGTATCTCGGCGAATCGAGCTCGAGCGCCACGCTGAGCGCACGTTCTGCGGTCTCGACGGCCTCGTCGAGCCGACCCTCGATCATGAGTCGGCCGCTGAGACCGGTGAGCACGGTCATGCGAATCTCGCTCGAGCCGTGCTCGCCGAGCGCCTCGAGCGCTTCTTCGAGTACGGGAATCGAACCCGGCCGCCCCACGTTGGCGAGGTACATCGCCTTGTCGCGCAGGAACCGGGGGTACTGCGGATCGTCGCGCGGGCACTCGGCGAGGGCGGCCTTCACGAGCGTGAGCCCTCGCTCGCCTTCGCCGGCGTTGCGGAGGTGCGAGGCCGTGCGACCCATGAGCTCGAGCTTGCCCATGCCGGCGGCCCGGGCCGGATCTGGCACTACGTCCCACAGGCCGAGCGCGCGTTCACCCAGTTGCGCTGCCGTCGTATACGCCGCAGCGGCGCGCGCCTCGCGCATCGCCTGGATGGTCGCGGGAAAGGCTCGCGTCGCGTCGTGCGCGCCGAGCCAGTGGAAGGAGATCTCGGCCGCGAGTCGACGCGTGCCCGCGGCGGCGGCCGCTTCGTAGGCCTCGGCGTACCGGGCGTGGAAGCGCGCCCGCTCGCCGGGCAGCAGGTCGGAGAGGATGGCCTCGCGCACGAGCGCGTGTCGGAAGGCGTAGTCGTCACCCTCGATCGTGAGCACCCCGAAGAGCACGCACTGGCGTGCCGCGGCGTCGAGCTCATCGGCTGTGCCTGCGTACACGCCGGACAGCAAGGCGTGGGAGATGCGCACGCCTCCGGTGGAGATGAGCCGCAGCAGCTCCTGTGCCGGATCGGGCAGTCGCTCGTAACGGGCGAGCAGGAGTTCGCGGAGGGTGTCGGGCACGAAGCCCTCGTCGCGGCATCCGTCGATGCCGACGAGCTCTTCGACGAAGAACGGCACGCCGTCGCTGCGGCGGAACACGGTGTCGAGCACGCTCGCGCTGGGCTCCTCGTCGACGACGAGCGCCTTCACGAGCTTGCGCACCTGCGCGCGAGTGAGCCGCGAGAGATCGCGGCGTTCGACCCAGCGGTCGCGCTCGGCCTCGGAGAGGAAGGGGCGCAGCGGATGCCCCCGCGTGACGTCTTCGCTGCGGTACGTGAGCACCGTGAGCACTCTGCTCGAGCCCAGCGCGCGCATCAGGAATCGGAGGAGTGCAAGCGTCGCGGCGTCGACCCAGTGCAGGTCTTCGATGACGAGCACGAGAGGGCGCTCGCGGGAGACGGTCTCGAGCAGCACCGCGATGCCCTCGTGCAGCTGGCCGGTGGCGGCGCCGACACCGGCCAGTGCCGCGGCGGGCCGGACGTCGGTCTCGGACGCCGCGAGCTCGGGGAGGAGCGCGGCGAGCGCCGAGCGACCGGGGCCGGCCGCCTCGAGCACCCGCTCGGGCCCGAGCTCGGCGATGAGCGTGCGCAAGGCCGCCTTGACGGGAGCGTACGGCGCCGCGACACTGCCGAGATCGACGCACTGACCGGCGAGGAGCTGCACGTCGGCCGGCAGCCCGTGCTGGAACTCGCGGATGAGCCGGGTCTTGCCGATGCCGGCTTCACCGCCGATGATGACGGTGAACGGCGCGCCTGCGCGCACCTCGTCGAGTCGCTCGTTGAGCCTCGAGAGGTCGGCGTCGCGACCGATCATGGCCGCCACTGACATGGTCACGATCTCATCGTGCCACGTACCACTGACAGCGGCGGCCGCCGCGGCATCCGTGATCGCGCTCAGCGGAATCGGGTCGGGGGCGCTCAGCGGATGCAGATGCACCCGCGGACCGGCTGGGGCTGACGCCGCCGGTCTCGCGAGCTGGGGTCCGGCGGCCATCGCGGCCGGAGGCACGGCTCGGGCGGCCGGGAGTGCCGTGGTCACCGCAACGCGAGTCGCGGTGCGCGGTGCGCGTGGTGGTGACGGTGCCGGCGAACAGCGGTGCCGGGCGACGCCACCGCGTCGCCCGACCCGCTCTCTTCGGCACCGCGCTGCAGGTTGAGCTCGTGCTCGGCGCGCAGCACGTCGGTCTGGTGGGCGTGCAATGCGACGAAGTCTGCCGAGAACTGCATGATTCCTCCTGGTGCTCTTCCGGAACTTCCGACCGGATGCCTCCAGCGTGCTCGCTAAGGTGCCTGAGGCCCATCGGGCGATCGCCCTATTTCGCGGTGCCTCCCCCGACGGGACCCACTTACCCGACGCTCCCGGTTAGCGGGAGAGGGTCGGTGTGCGGCGGTAGCCGTCACGGCTGAACTGCACGATCGCGGCTGAGACCGCCACGGCGGCGACCAGGCCGAACGCGGCGAGGAACAGAATGGCGAACATCGCGCACCTCCCTTCTGATGGGCACTCACGGAATCTGATGAAACCTCAGAGAAGCCTGCGGCCCTGGCCGGTCGATGTCGTCAGGGCGACCACCGAGGCGGGTGTCGGGGTTGACTCGGGCGTGAGCGCCGAGCGCTCGGGCGAACCCCAGACCTTGCCGAGCGGCACGACGCCGGCCCACACGGAGTGGTCCTCGCCGTCGTCGGGAGCCTCGGATGCCCCGGCCGCACGCACCTTCATGACCACGTCGTCGAGGCGAAGCTGCAGCACGCGGGTCGCCGCGGCCTCCTTGCGCGTCGTGGCCCGCACTTCGGATGAGCGGCCGGGCATGAGTCGTTCGGAGAGCGCGATGAGCGCGGCATCCGCTCGCTCGCCCTCGACCGGCTCGAGCACACCGTAGACGACGACGCTGCGGTAGTTCATCGAACTGTCGAAGAGCGAACGAGCGAAGACGAGGCCGTCGAGGGCGGTCACGGCGAAGGCCACGGTCTGGCGTTCGGATGCCGCGCGCAGGGCGAACCCGCCGCCGGTCGAGCCGTGCACCAGCAGATGCTCGCCGTCGCGGGCGTACCCCATCGGCACGATGGTCGGCGCACCGTCGACGACGGCGGCGAGGTGGCCGACGAGTTCGGAGTCGAGCAGTTCGAAGAGGGCGTCGCGGTCGGCGCTCTGGCGCTCGGGCAAGCGGCGGATGCGGCGGGGTGCGGGTGTTCCGGCGGGTGCAGGGGCGGCGGGGTCGATCGTGGTCATGCTTCGAGTCTCGGCGCTACACTGGTCGCACCTGCAGTCCAGTTCCTGCAGCTTTCACCAGTCCAGTCGGGAGTCGTATGGACGGGCCGATCCTCACCGTCGACCGCGCATCAGGCGAGTCGATCGTCGTGCAGCTCGTCGACGGCCTGCGCCGCGGCATCCTCCGCGGCGCCCTCCGCCCGGGCGACCCCGTGCCTTCGACGCGCGCGCTCGCGAACGAACTGGGCGTCTCGCGCAGCGCAGCCGTCGCGGCGTTCGAGCAGCTCGCCGGGGAGGGCTACCTCGAGATGCGGCAGGGAGCGGCGACGCGCGTCGCGGAGCTCGACCCCGCGGCGACGCGCGTCGCGAGCGCTCACGGGCTCGACGAGCGAGCGGATGCCGCGACATCCGCTGCGCCGGTCGATGAGCCGCGCATCGACCTCCTGCCAGGTCGCCCCTCGACCTCGCGCATCGACCGACGTGCGTGGCGTGCGGCCTGGCGGCATGCCGCGTCACTCGAGATCCCGGCCACTGCTCCGCCGCCGTTCGGCGTCGATCGACTGCGCGCCGAGATCGCCGACCACCTGCGGCACGCTCGAGGCCTCTCATGCGCGCCCGACGACGTCGTCATCACCGCGGGTACGAGTGAGGCGCTCGGGGTCGCGGCCTCCGCCCTCGGGTCCGTCGCCGGGCGAGCCGCAGTGGTCGCGGTCGAGCATCCCGGCTATCCGTCGGCGCGCCGCACCCTCGAGCGCCACGGCGCTCGCACCGCACCAGTCGCGCTCGACGCCGACGGGCTCGACCTCGACGCACTGCGACGGATGCCGCGCCGCGCCGACGCCGTCATGGTCACGCCGAGCCACCAGTACCCGCTCGGCGGTCGCCTGCCCGTCGGAACCCGGCTCGAACTGCTCGCGTGGGCGCGCGCGACCGGCGCCCTCGTGATCGAAGACGACTACGACAGCGAGTTCCGACACCTCGGCCCGCCCCTACCCGCGCTCGCGTCGCTCGACGAGTCCGGGCGCGTGGTGCTCGTCGGCAGCTTCTCGAAGGTGCTCAGCCCGTGGATCCGGCTCGGCTACCTCGTGCTGCCGCCCGCCGGGGCGAACGCCGAGCTGCGCGACGCGATCGCGCGCGCCCGCGCCGACGAGCCCTGCCCTGTGCCGGGCGTCGCGCAGGATGCCATGGCCGCGCTGCTCGCGAGCGGCGCCGTGCGCCGGCACATCGCGGTTTCGCGGCGCGAGTACTCCCACCGACGCCGACTCGTGCTCGCCGCGCTCGACGGGCTGCCCGGCGCCCCGCTCTCCGGGCTCGACGGCGGGCTGCACGCGGTCATCGGACTGCCGGATGCCGCGACATCCGCTGCCGTCGTCGCCCGACTCGCTGCCGAAGGTGTCGCCGTCGCGCCGCTCCCGGACTACTCGGCGGTGCCCGGCGAGGGGCAGCCCGGCATCGTCTTCGGCTACGCGGCGCCGAGCGACACGCAGCTCAGCGAAGGGCTCACGCGCATCCGCGCCGCGATCCTCGACCGGCTCTCGCCACGCGGCGCACCGAGATGACGCGAACTGCCGGAATCCCGATGCGAATACGACCATCGGCCACTTGTCGGAAGCCCGACTCGACCCATAGTGTGAACCGACCGGTGCGCCGAGGGCGGTGCGCCGCCCTACGGTCGGGAGGCCCGGTGAAGCGAGCAATCGGCAGGAGAGCGGCATCCGCTCTCGGTCTCGGTGCAGTGCTCGGAGCAGCGGGCGTGCTCGCGCTGAGCGGGTGCGTCGCTGCACCGACCCCGCCGCCCGTCACCATCGTCGCGACCGTCACCGCGACGCCGAAGCCCACTCCCACTCCCACTCCCACTCCGACGCCGGTCGCGGCTCCGCCCGCCGAGCCCGTGCCTGCCCCCGCTCCCGACCCGGTGCCGAACGCGCCTGCGCCCGTCTACGAGCCGGGTCCGGCCGTCGATCTCGGCGCGGGCGACGGTGCGAACGGCTCCCCCGTGCTCGACGGCTCGGGCATGCCCATCAGCTACACCGTCGTCTCGGGCGACCACTTCTTCGACATCGCCCAGCGCTTCGACCTGCCGCAGCAGCAGTTGCTGCGGATGAACCCGCAAGTGCACGACTTCGGCGAGAACGTCTACATCGGCGACGTCATCAACCTCGACTGGACCAAGACCGGGTGAGCTTCGCTGCCGAAGTCGATGCGATCGTCACGATCACCCCGTGGAACCCGTGGCCTGTTGCGATTCCCGTGGTCACACTCGCGATCGGCGTCGTCGTCTCCGTGCTCGGCACGCGCCGCCGCTCGAAGCCCGTACGCGAACTCGGATTCGTGCTCTTCCTCGTCTCGGCGCTCACCGCCGGCGCGATGGCCTGGACCCTCTCGGGCATCTGGGACACCCAGGCGCGCACGCAGGCGCTCGAAGAACTCGGGTACGTCTCACCCACGTTCAGCGGCGGCCTGAGCCTCTCCGACAAGCGACTGCCGCCCATCGCATTCTCGGCGGAGCGCGATGGGGCCAGAGTGAGCGGTGTGCTGATCGACCAGGGCGACGGCCGCTGGCAGGTCAAGGAGTCAACCGAGTGAGCAGCAGCAGCGGCGGCGGCGCACCGCCATGGCGATGAGCGCCTTCAGTCGCCGGATGCCGCACCGCCCGGGTCACCCGCACCGAGCGGCGCCTGGCTCAGGATGAGCTCCGCGGTCAGCCGAGCACGCTTCCCTCAGCGGCCGATGAGGGTTTCGGGTCGGGCAGCCGCCGCATCCGCACGGCGGTGATGATGCCGAGCAGTCCCGCGAGGATCGGGATGAGCAAGGCGACCTGCAACGCGATCGGCCGGGACTCGGTGTTGATCGCGATGATCTCCTCCTGCACGTCGTCGGGCTGGTCGACGAGCAGCTCCTCGAGCTGCTCGTCCGACATCAGCTGGGCGTCCTCCTCGAGGGCAACCGCGACGCGCTGCTGCTCCGCGGGCTCGAGCACCGCGCTCGATTCCGCGCGAGCAGTGAACGTGAAGGCGAGCACGGCGAGCATGATGGCGCCGGCGAAGGCGAGGCCGAACGAGAGCCCGAAGGAACCCGCGGCGGAGTTCACGCCCGCCGCCTCGCTCACCCGTTCGTCGGAGATCGGCGACAGCGTGTAGTTGTTGAGTTGCGAGACGAGCAGCCCGAGCCCGCCTCCGGCGACGACCAGCGGAATCGCGAGCCACCATCCGGAGTCGGCACGCGGCACGACGACCACGACCGCGGCCAAGCCGACGACGAGGAGCCCGAAGCCCCACAGGATGATCGAGCTCGGACGTCCGTTCGCTCGCTTCCCGGCCACCAGTGCGACCGCGAACATGCTGAGCGAGAGCGGCGCAATGGAGAGACCGGCGAGCAGTGCGTTGTACCCGAGCACCATCTGCAGGTAGAGCGGCAGCACGATCATCGAACCGCCCAGCGCAATCTGCTGCAGGAGCTGACCGCTCACCCCCGCCTTGAACACCTTCGATTCGAACAGCACCGGATCGACGAGGGTCGCGCGCTCGCGTCGCTTGCGTTCCCGCAGCCACCACACGAACCCGACGAGCGCGATCGCCCCGACGCCGATGATGAGGGCGACGTATTGCCCGCCCTCCTGCCACACGAGAATGCCGAGCACGATGCCGCCCATGCCGACGACCGAGAGCACCGCACCGACCCAGTCGACCGCACGCGAGCCGGTATAGCGCACATCCTTGACGAGCCCGATGCCCGAGAGCACCACGGCGATGACGACCGCCTCGAGGAGGAACCCCACCCGCCAGGAGAGGAACGTCGTGATGACGCCGCCGAGCAACGGGCCCACGCCGGCAGCGATCGCGGCTGAGGCGCCGACGAGGGCGTACACGCGCTTCTGCTGCGCGCCTTCGAAGTTGCCGTGGATGAGGGATTGCATCGCCGGGAGCAGCAGCGACGCGCCGATCCCTCCGATGATCGCCCAGAACAGGATGATCGCGGTGAGGTCTTGTGCGAGCGTCATGGCGATCGCGCCGACGGCGTAGCCGAGCAGCCCGAGGACGTAGGCGAGCTTCCGACCGATGAGGTCGCCGGTCTTGCCGCCGATGAGGATGAACGCGGCGGAGACGAGTGCCTCGAGCGCGATGGCACCCTGCACGCCGCTCACGGTCGTGTCGAGGTCCTCCACGACCGCGGAGATCGACACGTTCATGAGCGAGGTATCGACGACGAGCACGAACATCGCCATCGCGAGGAGCAGCGCAAGCCGCCCGTTGAACGGCTTCGCGGCGCCCTCACCGGAGTCCATGGCTCACCCAACCACATCTCGCGGTCGCCGGAAAGAGCCAGATCGGGGGACGCTCAGGCGAAGAGCGCCTGCCCCACGAACTCGCCTTTCGCCACGCCTGCGGGCACCGTGAAGTCGTCGGCGGTCACCTCAGTCGACGTTGCTTCGCGAACACCCTCCGTGATCTGCCGAGCCGTCGCGGGGGCGTACCGTGGGAGCGTGCTGACTCCGCCGAAGACCGACAAGCGACCCATCGAACGCGTGCACCACGGCGACGTGGTCGTCGACGACTACGAGTGGCTGCGCGAGAAGGACGACCCGGCCGTCATCGCGCACCTCCACGAAGAGAACGCGTACACGAAGGCGAAGACCGAGCACCTCGCGATCCTGCAGGAGCAGATCTTCGAGGAGATCAAGACCCGCACTCAAGAGACCGACCTCAGCGTGCCCACGCGCGAGGGCGACTGGTGGTACTTCACCCGCACGGTCGAGGGGCAGCAGTACGGCATCCACTGCCGGGTGCCGGCCGCCGGCCCTGACGACTGGGAACCCCCGGTGACGGATCGGTTGTCGAGTAGCGGCGCCGAAGGCGACGCGTATCGAGACACGGGCTCATCGCTCCCCGGCGAACAGGTGCTGCTCGACGACAACGTCGAGGCCGCCGGCCACGACTTCTACTCGCTCGGCAGCTTCGACGTCACCCCAGACGGGTCCACCCTGTTGTACGCGATCGACATCGAGGGCGACGAGCGCTACACGATCCGGCTGCGCTCGCTCGACGACTCGGGCCGCGAGTACGGCGACGTCATCGAGGGCACGGCCGGTGGCGCGACGTTCGACCCGAGCGGCCGCTACGTCTTCTATGCGACGGTCGACGAGTCATGGCGGCCCGACACGATCTGGCGGCACGAAGTCGGCACCGCGGCATCCGATGACGTCTCGGTCTTCACCGAACCCGACGAACGGTTCTGGCTCGGCGTCGGCCTCACCCGCAGCCGCAAGTTCCTGCTCATCGAGGCCGGCTCGAACGTCACGAGCGAAACGTGGCTGCTCGACGCGGCAGAGCCGACGGGCGAGTTCGCCGTGGTGTGGCCGCGCAAGGACGGGGTCGAGTACGACGTCGAACACATCGTCGCCGGCGGCAAAGATCGCCTGCTCATCGTGCACAACGACGGAGCCGTCAACTTCGAGCTCGTGAGCGTCGCGGCATCCGACCCGCAGGGTGAGCGACGGATGCTGCTGCCACACGATCCCGCCGTGCGACTCGAAGGAGTCGACGCGTTCCGCGACTTCGTCGCGGTCGAGTACCGGCGCGAGGGTCTGCCACGTGTGGCGATCGCGAAGGTGCCGCCGGCCGGGCTGCCGGCCGGCGCGACCACCGACGACACTCTGCACGAGCTCGCGTTCGACGAGGCGCTGTTCTCGGTCGGGCTCGCGAGCAATCCCGATTGGGCGCAGCCGACGCTGCGCATCGGCTTCACGAGCTTCGTGACGCCGTCGACCGTGTACGACGTGGTCGTCGCCACCGGCGAACGAAAGCTGCGCAAGCGCCAGCCCGTGCTCGGCGACTACGACGCGACTCGCTACGCCCAGCGCCGCGAGTGGGCGATCGCCGACGACGGCACCCGGGTGCCGATCTCGCTCGTCTACCGGCACGACCTCGTCGACCTCGGCACCCCCGCCCCGACGCTGCTCTACGGCTACGGCTCGTACGAATACTCCACCGACCCCGGCTTCGGCATCCCTCGCCTTTCGCTGCTCGATCGCGGCATGATCTTCGCCATCGCGCACGTGCGCGGTGGCGGCGAGATGGGCCGCCTCTGGTACGAGCACGGCAAGAAGCTGGAGAAGCGCAACACCTTCACCGACTTCATCGCAGCGGCTCGGCACCTCATCGATCAAGACATCACGGCACCCGACCGGCTCGTCGCCCAGGGCGGCAGCGCCGGCGGGCTGCTCGTCGGAGCCGTCGCGAATCTCGCGCCGCAGCACTTCTCGGGGTTCCTCGCCGAGGTGCCGTTCGTCGACCCGTTGACGTCGATCCTCGATCCGTCGCTCCCGCTCACGGTCATCGAATGGGACGAGTGGGGCAACCCGCTCGACGACGAAGAGGTCTACCACTACATGAAGTCGTACTCCCCCGTCGAGAACGTGCACGACGGGGCCCATGGCGGGCGGCATTACCCGCCCATCCTCGCGGTGACCTCGCTGAACGACACACGGGTGCTCTACGTGGAGCCGGCCAAGTGGGTCGCTCGCCTTCGGGATGTCGGCGCCGAGCCGCTGTTGAAGATCGAGATGGCGGCCGGGCACGGCGGCGTCTCTGGGCGCTACTCGGCGTGGCGCGAGCGGGCGTTCGCGTACGCATGGGTCATCGACGCAGCGGGAGCGCACCCGAGCGGCGAGTGATTCGAGGCGAGCGGATGCCGCGGCATCCGCCGGTCACGATGGCGGTCTTCATGAGAGGCGTCATCGGTCAATGGCGGCGGGCGGGGTCGGTGAGGCGATGCATCATCGCGGCGGTACTACGCCGGCTCATCACTCGGCCGATGTTCGCGCCGATCCGGTTGGACGAGCCGTCGATCACGCTCGGGCCAGGGTTGCGCCGGTCGAGGTGGGCGAGTGCGGTGGCGACGACGTCGTCAGGTGTCCGCATCCGGGCGCCCGCGGTGGCGTCGTCTGTTCCGACGACGGCGTTGAACTCTGTGCTCGTCGCTCCGGGCGACAGGGCGAAGACGGTGACTCCCGATGCACGGGTCTCAGCCCAGAGCGACTCGGTGAAGCTCAGGACGAACGCTTTCGCCGCTCCATAGACGGCCATCCGCGGGGTGGGCGTGTAAGCGGCCATGCTGGCGACGTTGATCAGGAAGCCCTCGCCCGCCTGGATCATGTCGGGCAGGAAGGCAGAGCTGATTTGGACGGGTGCGCTGATATCGACGGCGATCTCCTGACCGAGACGCTCGGGGTCTTCCTCGACGAAGTCGCCGAACGTGCCGAAGCCCGCGTTGTTGATGACGCCCGTGACGTGGAGCCCTGCCGCAGCGACCGCCGCCGAAAGCTCAACGCCTACGGATGCCAATCCAAGATTCTGAGTGATCGCGGTGACCGTCACGCCGTGCGCCTTCCTGAGTTCGGCGGCGAGTGCATCAAGGCGATCCCGGCGCCGGGCGACCAGCACCAGGTTGGCCCCACGAGCGGCCAGTGCGCGAGCGAAGGTCGCGCCGATGCCTGATGACGCTCCAGTGATGAGGATGGTGTGTTTCGGGTAGTCCAATGCGGGCACGAGTTGCTCCGATATCCGTGGGGTGAAAGGCGCGATCCGCGACCACATGGAGAATGTATGCCTATGTGGCACTGAGTGTCAACCAGGCATCCGGCGTAGGCTACTGGGGTGAACACTGAATCGACTTTGTGGCAACGATCGCGTCAGGCGGCATATGCGGAGATCACGACGGTGGCGATGGGGCTGTTCTTAGATCAAGGTTTCGAGCAGACGACGATAGATCAGATCGCATCGACAGCGGGCATCTCGCGCCGCTCATTCTTCCGATATTTCGGCACCAAGGAAGACATCGTCCTGGGCGATCTGGCGAGCCAGGGGGAACTCATGCGGGATGCGCTCGAGGAGGTGCCCTCGACGGTCGGCCCTTGGGAAGCACTTCGGCAGGCGTTGCACGCGGTCGATGCGCTCGCCATCGATCCCGAGGTCACGTTGAAGATCGCGACGATGATGTACGGGACGCCGTCCCTGCGGGCGCGCAGTATCGAGAAGCATCTGCATTGGCAGTCACTACTGGTGCCCGACATTCGGCGTCGCCTCGGACTCGCGGAAGACGACCTGTCGGACCCGGCACCCGTCGCGGTCGTCGCAAGTGCGATCGCTTGCCTGGATGTAGCAGGAGAGCTCTGGGTCAGCGGCGGCGGCGCGGGTGATCTGGGGGCGCTCTACGACCGTGCGGTAGCAGCGGTACGTTTGGGCTCGTGATCGAGGGCGATCGTCGCACCGCCCGCTACCACCGCCGCTCGTGAGCTGTGAGATCCGCGAGGAGCTCGACGAAGCCGATCGATGAGCATGCGAACGCACGGATTCAGCGCTGAGCGAGCAGCATTCCGGATGTCGCAGGCCGCTGCCAGACTGGCGAAATGTCTCTTCTCTCCGATCTCAGTGAGCGAATTCCAGGCCGGGCCCATGGTCCCGGCGCAACCGAATACGACGCCGGCCGTACCGTCTTCGCCGGCGTCGGCGAACCCGAAGCGGTCGTGCGACCGCACACCGCCGAAGAAGTTGCGACCGCTGTCGCCCTCGCGGCGGCAGCCGGCCTTCCGATCGCCGTGCGCAGTGGCGGCCACGGCCTCGTTCCCGTCGAAGACGGCCTCGTCGTCGACCTCGCCGAGTTCACGGCCATCGAAGTCGGCGACGACGGTCTCGTCACCGTCGGTGGCGGTTCCCGCTGGGGCGATGTCGCCGCAGCACTCGCCCCGCACGGTCTGGGCATCAGTTCGGGCGACACGCGCGACGTCGGCGTGGGCGGCCTCGCCCTCGGCGGCGGCATCGGCTGGCTGGTCCGCGGGCAGGGGTTCGCGATCGACGCGCTCCGCGAGGCCGAGCTCGTCACCGCAGCCGGTGAGGTGCTGACGGTGAACGAGACCGAGCACCCCGAGGTGTTCTGGGCGCTCCGCGGCGGCGGCGGCAACTTCGGCGTCGTGACGCAGTTCGTCTTCCAGGCCGCGCCCGCCGACGGCCTCGTCGGCGGTCACGTGCGGTTCGACCGGTCCGACGTGCCGGCGGTGCTGCGGGCGTGGTGCGACATCATGCGCGGCGGCCCCGACGAGCTGAACTCGACGCTCATGCTGATGCCGGCGTTCGCCCCGGGCGTGCCCGCCGGACCACAGCTGGGCGTCGCGTTGCAGGGCAGCGAAGAGCGACTTCGCGAGCTGCTCGCACCGCTCCTCGCGCTCCCGTCGGTCGCCGAGGTCTCGCTCGCGCCGGTGGCCTACGGCGACCTGCTCGAAGACGCCCCACCCGGGCGGCCGCCGCTCCAGTTCGTCGGTGGCAACGGTTTCGTGCCCGACCTCTCCGATGCAGCGCTCGATGCGGTCGCCGCCGCATACGACCGCGAGGTGCCGACGATGGCCATGCTGCGCGCTCTCGGCGGCGCGTTCTCGCGCGTGGCACCTGATGCCACGGCGATCGCCCACCGTGACGCCGAGGCGTTCCTCATCGTCAACGGGGTACTGCCCACGGATGCACCGGCTGAGCAGGTGGCGGCCGTGAAAGCCGGCAACGACGCAGCCCTCGCGTTCACGAGCGGCGTCTACGGCAACTTCTCGGTCGAGACCGGCGAAGAGGTCATCCGGGCGATGTACCCGCCGGCGACGTTGCAGCGGCTTCGTCGCGTGAAGGCCCAGCTCGATCCGCGCAACGTGTTCCGGCAGAACCACAACATCACGCCGGCGAGCTGAGCAACGGCGAGCGGATGCCGCGGCTGAGGTCCGGGGCATCCGCTCGTTCCACTTTGTTAGGACATTCTGTGTAGACTGCTTCTACCGCCCGCGGCACCGGCAGAAAGTTGTACGACGCAGTATGACCACCACGACAGCATCGCCCTTCGACGTCATCACCATCGGACGTGTGGGCATCGATCTCTATCCGACGCGCGACGGCGTGCATCTCGACGAGGCCGAGCTCTTCAGCAAGTCCGTCGGCGGAAGCGCCACGAACGTCGCGATCGCCGCCGCCCGGCACGGGCGCCGGAGCGCCGTGATCACCCGCACCGGTGACGACGCGTTCGGCCGATACATCCGGCGCGAACTCGGCAACTTCGGGGTCGACCCGCAATTCGTCGCCACCGTGCCCGAGCTGTTGACGCCGCTCACGTTCTGCGAGATCTTCCCGCCCGACGACTTTCCGCTGACGTTCTATCGCAAGCCGAAAGCGCCCGACCTCGAGATCACGCCCGAGAGCCTGCCGCTCGACGACATCCGCTCGGCGAAGATCTATTGGTCGACCGTGACCGGCCTGAGCGAGGAGCCGAGCCGGGCCGCCCATCACGCCGCGTGGCTCGCCCGCGATCGGCGGCCGCTCACCGTGCTCGACCTCGACTACCGCCCGATGTTCTGGCGCTCCGTCGATGAGGCCCGGCGCGAGGTGTCCGCCGCCCTCGATTCGGTGACCGTCGCGGTCGGCAACCTCGACGAGTGCGAGGTCGCCGTCGGCGAACGCGACCCGCACCGCGCAGCCGACGCTTTGCTCGATCGCGGCATCGAGCTCGCCGTCGTGAAGCTCGGCCCTCGTGGCGTACTCGCGAAGACACGCGATGAGACCGTCGAGTCGCCCGCCTTCCCGGTTCAGGTCGTCAACGGGCTGGGCGCCGGCGACGGATTCGGCGGCGCGTTCTGCCACGGCCTGCTCGCGGGGTGGCCGCTCGAGCGCACGATCGCCTTCGCGAACGTCGCCGGTGCGATCGTCGCCTCCCGCAGGGAGTGCTCGACGGCGATGCCGACGACCGCCGAGGTCGAGGAGCTCGCCCGGGAGCGAGCGGGCACCGGCGCGGGCGCGGACACCCGCGAGCGAACCGGCGCAGGCAGCGCCACCGGGATCACCCTCGAACCCGAGCACGCACGCGACGGAGGGGCCGCCGATGCATCCTGAGACCGTTCGACGATTCGTCGACGACGACCGATTCGCCGCCATTCGCGACCAGCGGGCGAACGACCCCGCGGCGATCGCGGCGGCCCACGCCGCTCGCTCGCGACGACCCCTGCTCGGCGAGAACGGCCGGCTCTTCATCCTCGCGGCCGACCATCCGGCACGCGGGGCCCTCGGCGTCGGCGATGAGCCCATGGCCATGGCCGACCGCTACGAGCTGCTCGACCGACTCGCCCTGGCCCTCAGCCGCCCCGGCGTCGATGGCGTGCTCGGCACCCCCGACATCATCGACGACCTCGCACTGCTCGGCGCACTCGACGGCAAGGTCGTCGTCGGCTCGATGAATCGCGGCGGGCTCCGCGGATCGAGCTTCGAGATGGACGACCGATTCACGGGTTACGACATCGACGGCATCGTGCGCGACGGCCTCGATGTCGCGAAGGCGCTGCTGCGCATCAACCTGCAGGACCCCGGCTCGGCGGCGACGATCGAGGCCTGTGCAGCGGCCGTCACGGCTGCCGCGCAGGCCGGCGTGCCGATCATTGTCGAGCCGTTCATGAGCTCACTCCGCGGCGGCGGCAGCGTCAACGATCTCACCGCCGACGCCGTCATCACCTCCGTCGCGATCGCCGCGGGCCTCGGCTCCAGTTCGGCCTACACCTGGATGAAGCTGCCGGTCGTCGACGAGATGGAGCGGGTGATGGCGGCGACGACGCTGCCCACTCTGCTGCTCGGCGGCGAACGCGGCGGCGACCCCGAGGCGATGTACGCCAGCTGGCAGCACGCACTCGCCCTGCCCGGCGTCCGCGGGCTCGTGGTCGGCCGCACGCTCGTCTATCCTCCCGACGGAGACGTGCAGCGCGCCGTCGACACTGCGGCAGCACTCGTGCACGAGCACTGACGACGTGACGGCGCGGCGCTGCGGCGCCGACGAGATTCGAAGGAGCATCCGTGACCGACCAGTCGAGCACGACCCCGAAGGCGAAGCCGACCCGGCCGAACGACGACCCCTGGTTCCACCCGCGAGCGAGCCTCGCCCGCGACGGCTGGGACATCGTCGTCGACTCGTCGCTTCCCGGCTGGCAGCACACGGGGCTGCGGGTCGCCGAGCTCGCCGGTCGTGAGGTCGAACTGCCCGCGGGCGAGGTCGAACGGCTCATCGTGCCATTGACGAGCGGATGCCGCGTGCGCGCACACACCGACGACGGCGTGCTGCACGAGGTCGAACTCGAGGGCCGCGCATCCGTCTTCGACGGCCCCACCGACACCCTCTTCCTGCCGCCGGGAACGCGTGCGACGCTTTCGGGCACTGGCCGCGTCGCGGTGGCCGAGGCGCCGGCGACCACGAGGCATCCGCTTCGCCGCATCGAACGCGACGGAGTGCCCGTCGAACTTCGCGGTCGCGGGCGTGCGAGCCGCCAGGTGCACGACCTCGGCACCCCGGCCGTGCTCGACGCCGAGCGCCTGATCGTCTGCGAGGTGATCACGCCGGCCGGCAACTGGTCGTCGTACCCGCCGCACAAGCATGACGAGGAGCTGGCTGGGCGGGAATCGCAGCTCGAGGAGATCTACTACTTCGAGGTCGCGCCGCCGGAGTCGACTGACGCCGTCGCCGTCGCTGTCGCCGTCGCGGGCACGGGTACGGACGCGGGCGCGGGCGCGGCGTCGCCCTACGCACTCTTCAGCGCCACCTCGTCGGCCGCGACGGAGATCGAGCTCGACGAGCGCGTCGGCAGCGGCGACGTGGCGCTCATCCCGGGCGGCTTCCACGGGCCGGCGGCCGCGCCGCCCGGCAACGACCTCTACTACCTCAACATCATGGCGGGCCCCGGCGAGCGCGTGTGGCACATCACCGATGAGCCCGGGCACGCCTGGGTCCGATCCTCGTGGGAGTCCGAACCCGTCGACGCCCGCCTGCCCTATACCCGTGATGCGAAAGGACCTCGCCCGTGACCTCCAACAACGGCTCGACGAAGCGCATGACCGTCGGCCAGGCCCTCGTCGAGTTCCTCGCTCACCAGTGGACCGTCGATGGCGACCTCCGCGAGCGCACGATCCCCGGGGTGTTCGGTATCTTCGGCCACGGCAACGTCGCCGGTCTCGGGCAGGCCCTCATGGAGTCGAATGCCGCCGACCCCGAGCTCATGCCGTACTTCCAGGCGCGGAACGAGCAGGCCATGGTGCACCAGTCGGTGGGCTTCGCCCGCATGCGTCGGCGCCGAGCCACGTACGCGAGCGCCGCATCGGTCGGCCCGGGTGCCGCGAACATGCTCACGGGCGCCGCCCTCGCGACGAGTAACCGGCTGCCGGCGTTGCTGCTGCCGAGCGACACGTTCGCGACGCGAGTCGCCGACCCGGTGCTGCAGCAGCTCGAGCTGCCGCACGACCCGAGCATCCAGGTCACCGACGCGTTCCGACCGCTGTCGCGCTTCTTCGACCGCGTCGAGCGACCCGAGCAACTCTTCTCGATCGCGCTGGCCGCGATGCGGGTGCTCACCGATCCTGCCGAAACGGGCGCCGTGACGATCGCCCTGCCCGAAGACGTGCAGGCCGAGGCGCTCGACGTGCCGCTCGCCTTCCTCGCCGACCGCGAGTGGCATCTGCGCCGGCCGCTGCCCGAGCCGGGTCCGCTCGCGCGTGCCGTCGCGGCGATCCGCGGCGCGCGCTCGCCCATCATCATCGCGGGTGGCGGAGTGCTCTACTCGGGCGCCGAAGACGTGCTGCGACGGCTCGTCGAGGCCACCGGCATCCCGGTCGCCACGACGCAAGCGGGCGGCGGGTCGCTCCCGTGGGATCACCCGGAGTACCTCGGCGGGGTCGGCGCCACCGGCACCACCGCTGCGAACCGGTTCGCAGCCGAGGCCGATGTCGTGATCGGCATCGGCACCCGCTACAGCGACTTCACGACCGCGAGCCGCAGCGCCTTCCAGCATCCGGATGTCGCGTTCGTGAACATCAACGTCGCGGCCTTCGATGCCTACAAGCACGGCACGCAGCTGCCCGTGATCGCCGACGCGCGCACGGCACTCGAGGCGCTCGAGGTCGAGCTCACCGGGTACCGGGTCGCCGCGTCGATGACCGAGGTCGTCGCTGCGGAGCGGGAGGCGTGGAACGCCGTCGTCGACGCCGCATTCGTTCCCTCGCACCGCGACCGCCCCGCCCAAGCGGAGATCATCGGCGCCGTGCAGGCCGCGAGCGACCCCCGTGACGTGGTCGTGCAAGCTGCCGGTTCGCTGCCGGGTGACCTGCACAAGCTCTGGCGGGTGCGCGACCCGCTCGGATACCACGTCGAGTACGCCTTCTCGTGCATGGGCTACGAGATCGCCGGCGGTCTCGGCGTGCGCCGCGCGGCGCCCGATCGCGACGTCATCGTCATGGTCGGCGACGGCTCGTACCTGATGCTGCACACCGAACTCGTGACGGCGGTCGCCGAAGGCCACAAGCTCATCGTCGTGCTCGTGCAGAACCAGGGCTACGCCTCGATCGGCAACCTCTCGGAGTCGGTCGGCGGACAGCGTTTCGGCACCAGGTATCGCCGCTACGACCCAGCGGCACGCAACTTCCAGGGCACCGAGCCACTGCCGGTCGACCTCGCCGCCAACGCTCGCAGCTACGGTGTCGAGGTGATCGAGATCGCGCCGGGCCCCGACGCCATCGCCGCACTCAGCCGTGCGATGGCGACGGCCAAGGCGTCGCCCACGTCGACGCTCATCCACATCGAGAGCGACCCGTTGTTGTCTGGCCCCGACGGCGGCGGCTGGTGGGATGTGCCCGTGGCCGAGACATCCGCGACCCCGAGTGTGCAGGCGGCGCGTGCGCAGTACGAGGCGGCTCGCGAGCAGCAGCGGCCGCTGCTCGGCTGAGCCGCGGGCGAGGGGCTGGTGACCCGGCACCTGCTGCACCCCCGGCATCCGCTGCATCCTTCGGCGGCAGTCAAATTCAGGAGATCCCGGCCGACAGCGCCCCTACCGGCCCCATACTCCAGAATCTCCTGAATCTCTGCGGCGCACCCCGCACCGCCGCCCGGCGCCCGGCATCCGCTGCACCTGTCTGCGGCCGACAAATTCAGGAGATCCCGGCCCACAGCGCCCCTACAGGCCCCATACTCCAGAATCTCCTGAATCTCTGCGGCGCACCCCTGGCACTGGCACGCCGCTCACCGATCGACGAGTGTGACCTCGAACGAGTAGCGGTCGGGCCGGTAGCAGTGCTGGCCGAACTCCACGGCGACGCCCGAGTTGTCGAACGCGGTGCGCGACATCGTGAGCACGGGAGCCCCTCGCGAGAGGTCGAGCAGCTCGGCTTCATGCCCGGTCGCCGCACGGGCGCCGATGCGCTGCTTCGCGACGCGCATCGTCACGCCGCGGGCACGCAGCAGTTGGTAGAGGCCGTGCTTCTCGAGCGACTCGAGGTCGAGGTCGGTGAATTGCTCGGGCAGCACGTTGTCGAGAATCGCGAGCGGCACGCCGTCGGCGCTGCGCAGGCGATGCACGTGCAGCACCGTGCTGCCGACCGGCACTCCGAGCGCGTCCGCCGCCGGTTCCTCGGCGGTCGTGATCTCAACCGAGAGCACTCGCGTCTCGGGCTTCTGCCCCGAGCGCTCGAGGTCTTCGTAGAGGCTCGTGAGTTCGACGTTGCGGGTGACCTTGCCGTGCACCACTTGCGTGCCGATGCCCCGGCGCCGCACGAGCAGGCCCTTGTCGACGAGGTCTTGGATCGCCCGCCGGATCGTCGGGCGGGAGAGGCCCAGCCGGGCCGCAAGCGCGACCTCGTTCTCGAGTCTGGCGCCCGCGGGAAGCGTCTGGTCGAGGATCGCCTGCTCGAGCCGACTCGCGATCTGGTAGTACAGGGGCACCGGCCCCGAGCGGTCGAGGTCGAGGAACAACTCGACGGGGAGGCGTTGCTCCACCTGCGCCATGGGTTTCTCCAGTTGTTCGAATGTTCTGACAGTCGAGAGTAGACGTTCGGCGGGAGGGCCGCCTCACCCGAGATCGGGGGGCGTGTCGCCCGCCCGTCGCCGGAACGTCTCGATGCGCGCCGCGCCCATGACGAATCGCTCGAGATCGACGTCGGGCTCTAGCACGGCGCCGGTGAGGTCAGTGCGATCCCAGATTCCGGATGCCGCCGCAGCGAGCCGTTGCGGTTCTGCCCGGTAGTTGACGAACCGCGCCTCCGAGATCGGGCGACCCGAGGCATCCGTCACCGTGCGAAGCGACTCCAGCACGACGTCGCTCGCCACCTCGACGGCGGGCGTCGTCGGCAACTCGGCTGCCTCGGCAGCACCGCCTGCCCCGGCGACACCGCCGACGACCGCGGGCCCGCCGCGGGTGCCGCGCACGACCTCGGGTTCGACCCGCACGAGCTCGGCCCAGCGGGCTGCGCTCGACTCCGCCCAGCCCGCAACCGATGGCAGGATCGCGAATTCGGTCGACACCGCGGTGCCGAGATACTGCGCGCCGGGAACCGGGAACTCGGCACCGGCCGGCTCGTCGCGCAGAGGATGCACGTTGACACTCATCATGCCGACGGCACGCACGAGCGTGAGTGCGATCGCGTCGACGCCCGATGGCGGGTCCGCGACGATCTCGTACTCGGAGTGCTTCGTGACGAGAAGGCTCGCATGCCCCGCGTGCACGAACCGGGCGACGGGGTAGGTCGGCAGCGGGTACTCGCCCACAGGTCCGCCCTCGCCGATGCGCCCGCGCTCGGTCACGGCATATTGCCCGGCAGCCGACGAGCCGGTGAGCTCGGCGACCCCGGTGGGCACGAGTACCCGCAGGCGATGGTCGGCGGCGGGGTTCACGAAGTCGACCCGCACGCGCAGCATCGGCTCACCCTCGCGCAGCTCGAGCACGGTGTCGACGACGAGCTCGACGGATGTCGCGGAGCGCCGGTCGCGATCGACCGTGTCGAGGCCGACCGGCACGGCGTAGCGGCGGCGCACGTTGAGCCGCCCGCGGATCGGCCCCGACTCGAGCACCGTCACCTCGACCGAGGTCGGGTCGGTCACCGCGGTCGCCGGGTCGACCGGTCCGTAGTTGTAGGAGTCACCGCGGTCGCCCTCGTCGACGAGGCGCAGCACGTCGGTGAGCACCGTGCCGTCGGCGGCCTCGATGCGCACGGCGCCGTGATCGTCGACCGTCGCGGTCAGCTGCTCGTTCGCGAGCGATCGAGCCGACACCGTCACCGGGTCATCCGTTGCCCGAGCCGTCGCCGGATCGAGACTCGCGACTCCGATGCCGCCGACGTCGATGCCGACCACGGCTCGCCGGCGCGGATCGGCGATGATCTCCACGTGCCAGCGACGCTCGCCCGAGGCATCCGATGCCATGCGGTGTTCGAGTTCTTCGGTGAAGGCCGCAAGGTCGAAGTCGCCGACGGGCGCCTCAGCGACCTCGAAGCGCAGCCCGTCATCGGTGAACCGCCACGCGTTGATCAGCTGGCCGAAGAGCTCGCGCCCGTGGATGCGATTCAGCAGCTTCGGCAGCTCGGCGGTCGTGAGCTGCTCGTCGCCGAGCACCTCGGGCAGCGCGTCGAGCAGCTGCACGCCGGCGCCGAGCTCGAGCCGCTCGGGGTCGTGCAGGCGGATCTCGACGTGAGCACGCCGGGCGAAGCCCGCCGGGTTCGCCACGACATGGCGATCAGGGGTGACGGATGCCGCGAGCCGCTCCATCGTGCGAAGGATCACGCCGCGCGCGACATGGCCTGCCGTCGCGAGGCGGCCCTCGACCTCGTCGGCGGTGGCGTCGACGCCGCATCCCGTGACCGAGTCGTGGGCCGTGCTCTCGACGAGCCGGTACCAGGCGGTGTCGAAGAACGCGCGGTGGTCGTCGACGCCGAACGCGGCGTCGAGGCGCTCGGCGGTGGAGAGCCGGCGCTCGGCATCGGTCATCGCCTGCTTGAGGTTCGTGCGAATCGAGAAGACGCCCGGCAGGAGGTTGCCGCGCACGTGCGCGCGCAGCTCACCGTCGACGACCGGGAGTTCGGCGATCGCTTCGTCGTCGCCCGCGGCCCACTCGGGCGCGACGCGGCGCACGTAGCCCTCGATCGTGTCGACGGTGAGCCCGATGCCGCCTGCGCCTGACGCGTTGGCGGCCTCGACGAGCGGCATGAGGTCGGCCGGCGGTGCACTGTGGTCGGTGCCGAGCATGCCGAGGATCGGGTCCGAGCCGTACCAGCTCGCGACCGCCCGCCCGTACTCGGCGACGAGCGCGTCGAGCTGACCGGGCAGCGCGAACAGGTCGAGCGCGTTCCCGTAGCCGTCGAACAGATACTCGGTGCGCACCGTGGACCCGTCGGGTGCGGTCCAGGCGAAGGCGTGGTGGTCGATGCGGGCGGGAACTCCGCGCCAGAGCGCCGCATCGCGCAGCCCGAACCCGCGCAGCAGCTGCGGCATCTGGGCGGCGTGGCCGAACATGTCGGGCAGGTAGCCGACCCGCATCTCGGGGCCGATGCGGCGGCTGGAGCGCAAGCCCAGCTCGAGGTTGCGCACGATCGTCTCGCCGTCGCACAGGAACTCGTCGAGCAGGATCAGGAACGGTCCGATCGCGAGCTGCCCGCGGTCGACCGCCGCGACGACGCGCTCGCGCTGTTCGGGACGGATCTCGAGATAGTCGTCGATCGCGGCGGCCTGCCCGTCGAGGGTGAAGCGGTAGCCGGGATCGGCCTCGAGGGTGTCGAGCAGCCGGTCGAGCATGTGCACGAGCCGCAACCGGAAGACATCGTGCGGCTCGTACCACTCGCGATCCCAGTGCGTGTGCGGCACGATCACGAGTTCGTCGGGGGCATCCATGGTCACTCCAAGCAGTGGTTCGGTCGTTCGTCGTTCGGTGTTCGGTCGTTCGGTCGTGCCGTCGTGCCGTCGTTCGGTCGTGTAGCTGTGCGGCGCCTACGCGCAGAGCGCCATGGTGCGGCGATCGGCGAGCACGAGATGGAAGGGCCCGTCGGCGGGGTCGGCCGAGAATGCCTCGCGCGCCGACCGTACCGAGCGGCGACGCCCGAACCCGTCGACGAGAATCAGTCCCTCTGCATCGACCGCGACGACCTCGTCGCCGAGCCGCACGAGCGCCGGAGCGCGCATGAGCTCGGGCGTGAGCACGGTGCCGTCGAAGCTGCCGCTGCCGGTGATCGCGGTGCGGCCGGCGCGCACCCCGTCGAGGATCGCCTCCGCCGAGGCATCCGTCGCCGCGACCCACGTCGTCGGCGTGCCCGGTCGCTGCGGCTCCTCGAGCATGTGCGTGTCGCTGCCGCCGAGCAGGGTCGCGCCCGAAGGCCACGTGCGGAACCACGCGAACGGCGCCGTCGAGATGAGCTCGAGGTACCAGGTCGCGTGCCACAGCTCGACCGCGGCGGGCCGGCGTTCGAGCCGGTGCAGCCAACTGCAGTCGCCCGAGATCGGGTGATTGATGCTCAGGATGCCGCTTCGCCGGTCGACCTCGTCGACCCAGTGCTGCGCGGGCTCACGAAAGTCGATCCATCCGATATCGCCGAACGCGTTGGCGTGCCCGCGGTGCGTGGTGACCTCCTGGCCGGGCAGGAGTGTGATGCCGTGCTTCGCGCCCTCGGCCGGCAGGTGCGCGTGGTGGCTCACGGTGTTGTGGTCGGTGACGGCCATGAAGTCGAGGCCCGAGGCGACGCCGAGCGCGGCGAGGCCGCCGATCGGCAGCCGCCCGTCGGAGTGGATCGTGTGCCCGTGGAAATCACCGGCGAACCACGTGAGGCCCGGCTCGGCCGGGAGCCCGCGATCGCTGCCGCGTACGGTTCGCGTCGTCGGCGCGGCATCCGGAACCGGCGGCACCGAGCGCGATGCGGGCATCGTGATCTCGACCTCGACCTCGACGCCCTCCGACGGCACGCGGTGCAGGCCGAGCACGACGTTCCACTCCCCCGTCTCAGGTGCACCCGGCAGGTACCCGGGCGTCGCGTCGCCCGGGTGGATGAGGAACTCGGTTCGGGCGCCGCCCGACCAGCCGCGCCATCCGCTCGCCCCTTCGCAACCGAGGTCGATGCCCGCGTTCGAGGCGTCGAAGCGGATCACGACCTCGAGCGAATCGGTGCCCGGCGGCACGTCGAAGGGCACGTCGAGAATGCGGTGCTCGTTCTGCGTGTCGACGGTGATGGGGATGCGGCGGCGGATCGTCGTCATCGCGTCACCCGATGCGCTGCGTCGACTCGGCGTCGAAGAGCAGGGTTTTGGCGGCCTGCGGCACGATCCAGCCGCGGTCGCCGGGTGCGGGCTCCTGGTCTTCGGGCACGACGACCTGGAACTTGTGCCCGCCCGCGTTCACCGCGATGAGCACGCTCGCGCCGAGGTTCTCGACGACACTCACCTCGGCCGGGATGCCGCCGGGCTCTTCGTTCGAGACCCAGCGCAGGTACTCGGGCCGGATGCCCCAGATCACCGATTGCCCGTCGCGCACGAGCCCCTCGGTGCCGGCCGGCACCGGCACGGAGGTCTCGCCGATCGAGATCGCGCCGCCCGCGATCGACGTCTCGGCGAGGTTCATCGGGTTCGACCCGATGAATCCGGCGACGAAGGTGTTGTTCGGCTGCTGGAACACCTCGCGAGGCGTGCCGATCTGTTGGAGCTTGCCCGACTTCATGACCGCGATGCGGTCGGCGAGCGCGAGCGCTTCGGCCTGGTCGTGGGTGACGAACACGGTCGTGACGCCGAGGTCGCGCTGCAGTTCCTTGAGGAAGGTGCGCGCCTCGAGGCGGAGCCGGGCGTCGAGGTTCGACAGCGGCTCGTCGAGGAGCAGAACGTCGGGCGTGGTCGCGACGGCGCGGGCGAGCGCGACACGCTGCTGCTGCCCGCCCGAGAGCTGACCCGGCCGACGCTCGATGAGCCCCTGCAGCGAGAGCCCGTCGGCGACCGTCTCGGCCTTCGCCCGCCGCTCATCGCGCTTCACGTGCTTGATGCGCATGGGGTAGGCGATGTTGTCGCCGACATCCATGTGCGGGAAGAGCGCGTAGTCCTGGAAGACCATCGCGACGCCGCGCACGCCTGGTTCGGCGTTCGTGACGTCACGGTCGCCGATGACGAGCGTGCCGGAGGTGATCGCCTCGAGGCCGGCGATCGAACGCAGCAGGGTGGTCTTGCCGCAGCCCGAGGGGCCGAGCAGGGCGAAGAACTCGCCGTCGTGGATCTCGACGTCGATCTCGTCGACGCCGCGGACGCCTCCGGGGTACTCCTTGACGAGTTGAGTGGCGTTGATGCCGGCCATCAGGACTTGATACCTCCATGGAAGCGGAAACCGTAGCGACGGTTGACGATGAAATAGATGATGAGCACGGGCGCCGAGAACAGCAGCGCGAAGGTCGAGATGAGCCGGAGGTCGGCCTGCCCGCTCTCGGTGTAGAAGGTGTACATGAGCACCGCCGCCGGCTGCAGGTCTGGGCTGCGCAGCAGGATGAACGGCACCAGGAAGTTGCTCCAGACCTGCACGATCGTCCAGATCGCGATGAAGGCGAGGCCGGGCCGGGCGATCGGCGCCACCACGTCGCGGAGGATGCGGAACGGACCCGCGCCGTAGAGCCGCGCCGACTCCTCGTACGACTTCGGGATCGAGTCCATGAAGTCCTTGAGGATGAAGATCACGGTCGGCAGGAGGCCGCCCGCCAGCACGAGGAGCACACCGACGTAGGAGTTGATGAGACCGAGCTGGGTGATGATCTGGAACGTCGGCACCATGGCGGCCGTGCCCGTCACGATCGACGAGAGCAGCAGCAGCCCGTAGAGGATGCCGTCGCGACCCGGGATGCGGATGCGCGACATCGCATATGCGGCGAGCGCGCCGAGCACGACGACGATGAGCATCGTGCCGATGCCGAGCAGCAGCGAGTTGCCGATCGAGCGCAGCGCGTAGGGGTTCTCGGCGAGCCGCGCGAAGTTGTCGAGCGTCCAGTCGGGCCACGACAGCGAGAGTGACGGGGTCGCGTCGAACGGCGCGAGCACGAGCCACACCATCGGCAGGGCGAAGAGGAGGCCGACGATCGTCATGACGACCGCGAAGGCGACGCGGGCGAGGAAGTGCCGCACCGTCGCATTCGCGGCGACCTTCTGTGCAGTGGTGACCTTCTGTGCGGGGGTGGCGGTCATCGCTTCTTCCTTCCCCTCGACACGCGCACGTAGCCGAGCGCGATGACGAGATTGATGAGCAGCATGATGAGCGAGATCGCGGCGCCGAGTCCGAGCTGACCGCCGGGGATCGCCGTCTCGTAGATGTAGACCGAGAGGATCTCCGTCTTGCCGTTCGGCCCGCCAGCCGTGATGAGGTAGGGCGTGAAGGTGTTGAACGTCCACAGCGTGATGAGCAGCGTGTTCGTGAGGATGTGCCCCTTGATGTTCGGCACGATCACGTCGCGGAGCTGCTGCCAGCCCGAGGCGCCGACCATCTTGGCGCTCTCGATCTGCGACGGCGGAACGGCGCTGAGCGCCGAGGAGAAGAGCTGCATCGAGAAGGCGGTGCCCACCCAGATGTTGAAGATGATGATCGCTTCCATCGGGTGGTCGATCAGCCACGCGGTGCCCTCGGTGCCGAGCAGCCCGTTGACCGTGCCCGACCGCCGGTCGAGCAGGGCGAGCCACAGGAACGAGGCGACGGATGCCGGGATGACCCACGCCGCCAGCACGAGACCTTCGAGAAGACCCTTCGTCCAGCCGCGGATGCCCCGCACCGCCCAGGCGAGCCCGAAGCCGATGAGCGTCTGGCCGATGATGCCCGAGAACAGCACGAAGATGAGCGTCAGCCAGAGCGAGTTCCAGAACGACGGGTCGGTGAGGGCCTCGACGTAGTTGTCGAGGCCGACGAACGGGGGTGACGCGGCCTGCAGGCCGGTCAGCCGGTAGTCGGTCATGCCGAGCCAGATCGTCCAGACCGCGGGGAAGAGCAGGAACAGCCCGATGATGATCAGTGCGGGAGCGACGAAGACGGTGGCCCTGGCGGTGCCGAGGCCTGCGACGTCGTCGGCCCGCCGCCGGCGGGGAGCGATCGCGCTCCCCGCCGGCGTCGTGGTGCTGGTGGTCATGACTTAGCCACCCGAGACCGCGTCGTCTCCGACGATGTCCTTCACGGAGTCGGCGTAGGTCGTCGCAGCGTCTCCGACGCTCGTGCCCGAGACCACGTCGAGCGTCGCCTGCTGCAGTGCGGTCGACACCTGGGGGTAGGCGGCGAGCGGCGGGCGGTACGCGGTGATCGGCAGCACTTCTTCGCTCACGTAGGTGAGCATCGGGTCGTCGGCGAGCATCTCGTCGTTCACGTCGGTGCGCGGCGTGATCGCGAGGGTGCCGGCGTTCCGGGCCTCGTACGCGTCGGCCGAGTTCATGAAGGCGAGCAGCTCCCACGCGAGTTCGGGGTGGTCGCTGTTCGGGTTCAGCACCCGGCCGGTGCCACCCGACATCGAGACGAAGTCCTGGCCGTCGATGCCGGAGCCTGGCTTCATCGCGGGGATCTTCGTGTAACCGACGACCTCGTCTCGGTTCGCGATCGGCGCGGTGCCGACGCCCTCTTCGGGGTTGATGACGCTGCGCCAGAAGTAGTCGCCCTCGAGGAGGATGCCGATCTGGTTCGACGCGAACAGCTGGAACGAGGTGTCGCGGCCGGCGGCCTCCTGCTGGAGCACGGCGTCGCCGAGGCCCTCGTCGATGTAGATCGTCTTGTAGAGGTCGAGCACGTCGTTCAGTCCGTCGGTGTCGCCCACCCACTTGCCGTCTTCGTAGACCTGCTCGCCGGTGCCGACGAGCAGCGGCAGCAGGCCCTGCATCGTCGTCGCCTCGCCCATCGCGGTGCCCGCGTTGAGCTGGATCGGCGTGACGCCGTCGAGCTTCTTCAGCTCGCGCGCGGCGTCGAGCACGTCGTCCCAGCTCTCGGGCTGCCAGTCGGCGGGAAGCCCCGCCTGCTCGAAGAGGTCTTTGTTGAAGTAGAGCACGCGGCCGTCGGCGCCCTGGGGCACGCCGTAGCGCTCGTCGTCGAACGACACCGCGGACTGCACGGCCTCGGGGATCTGCTCCCAGCCCTCCCAGCCATCGACGGCGTCGCCGCCGACCTCGGAGAGCGGCTTGATGTAGCCGGCCTCGGCGAACTCGCCGACCCAGATGCCGTCCATGCCGATGATGTCGGCGCCCTCGCCCGACTGCAGGTCGAGCGCGATCTTGGTCTTGTAGTTCTCGTCGTCGACGCCTTGCGGCTCGAACTCGACGGTGACGTCCTTGCCGTCCTCCTCCATGGCCGCTTCGAACTCGGGGATGACCCAGTCCGCGATCCAGTCGGCCTCGGCGGCGTTCTTGCCGCCGGTGATGGCGTTGGCCGTGACGGTGAGGGTGACGGGACCGGAGTCGTCGGTCTCCTCGGGGGCTTCGCCGGAGCAACCGGCGAAGACGAGTGCGCCCGCGGTTGCGACGGCGAGCGCCGCCACCACCCTGCGCCTGCTGTGGTTGATCATCTTCGACCTCTCTCTTGATTCACCCGCCGGGCGTGACGCCGGCGGGGTCCAGCTGTGGGTGATCGTGGTGCGGTGGAACGGTGACCGGCGGTCTCAGGGGGCTCCCGCCTCCGTCGATGCGCCGATCGGTGAGCCGATCGCGTCGGCGAGGGCGGCGAGCATCCGCTGCCCGACGACGATGTCGGCGGCGCCCTCGTCGACTGAAGGGCCGGGCTCCGGATGTCCCGCGGCGAGTGCCGCGAACGACCGGAGCTCCTGCTCGAACGCCTCCTCCTGCATCCATCTCGTCTCCGAACGCCTCGACCCGAGGGGTTCGGCGTTCTCGACGACGGTGAGCACGGTCGGCGCGTTGAGCACGTACGGCACCGCGAAGGTGAGGGCGATCGTGCCCGTCTCGTGGTGGAAGGTGATGGTCTCGCGGTACTCGGGGTAGCGCGGGATGAAGTGCCAGTCGAGCGACCACGGCACCTCGGTACGCTCGGCGAGGAAGCCGCCGAGGCTGAGCGAACCCGGGAACGCCGGGCCGGTGTGGCGCGCGCGGTCGACCGTGCCGATGCCGCCGACGAGGTGCCGCAGCAGGCCGATGTCGTGCACGATCGAGCCGAGCACGACGTTCGTGTAGAGCTTCGGGAGCGGGTCGGCGGCCGAGCCGATCGCCGTCGCGACCGTCGCGTCGGTGGCAGCGATGAGGGTCGCCAGCAGTTCGGACGGCACATCGGATGGCGCGGGGGCGAGGTTCGCGAAGGCGAGCTGTGCGCCGTCGGCGGGGTGCAGCACCTCGACCGTCACGGCTCGCACGTCGACCTCGGCGAGGAGCGCCTTCGCAGCGGTCGAGGCGGGGTCGTGCTCCTTCATGTAGCCGACCCGCACCCAGTCGGGGAGTTCGATTCCCCGCCGCGCCGCGACCTCGCGAAGCGCGTCGATCTCGACGAGCGAGAAGGCGAGCGGCTTCTCGGCGAGCACACGGACCCCGGCGTCCACGAGCCGCGCGACATCCGGCGCGTGCGAGCCCGCGGTTGCGAGGATCGCGCCGTCGATGCGAATGGTGCCGGCGGCGATGGCATCGATGAGCGCCTCGACCGAGTCGAACGGCGCGACACCGGTGCCGGATGCCTCGGCGATCTCACGTGCCCGCGACGCGGACAAGTCGACTACTGCGACGAGCTCGACGAGGTCGGCGTTGCGCCGGATGAGCGGCAGGTGCACGCTCTGGCTGATCGCGCCGAGGCCGATGACCGCGAGCCGAACGCGTTCTCCGAGGGGCCCGGTGGCGTTGTCACCGCCGGGCAGGGGCTGGGCGTCGAAGCCGGTCATGCGAACCACCGCCGCAGGCGCTCGCGGTTGGCGACCTGGTCGGCGCGGGCGCGGGCGACGTCGTCGGCGTCCTGCAGGATGACGTCCTGCTCGACGACGATCCAGCCGTCGTAGCCCGAGTCGACGATCGTGTCGACGATGCGGTCGACCTCGAGGTCGCCATCGCCGAGGGCGACGAACACGCGTCGCTCCCAGATGTCGCGCATCGGGTCGGCCGAGCCGCGGGCCGCGGCCAGCACGGAGCGGTCGGCGTCTTTCAGGTGCACGTGGTTGATGCGGTCGGCCCAGCGCGGGAAGTCGGTGACGGGGTCGCCGCCGCCGACGAGCAGGTGCCCGGTGTCGAAGGTCAGGTCGACGTCGGTCTCGGCGAGGAATCGATCGATCTCGCGCGGCGTTTCGACGTAGGTGCTGGCGTGGTGGTGGAAGGTCGGCTCGAGGCCCGCCGCCCGCGTGAGGTCGGCCGCTCGCTGCACTCGCGCGGCGAAGGTCGCCCACCGCGCGTCATCGAGTTCGAGCTCGGGCGCACCGCCGGGGCGCGCCTTGCGCTCGGGCGACCCCGAGTCGGCGAGCGTCGGCTTCGGGGCACGATCGGCAGCGACGGCGACGGCGGCGGCTGCGGCGAAGAGCTCGAGCGTCGGCGGGAGTTCGGCGAACGCGCGCTCGAACTGCTCGTCGGTGCCTGCGAACGGCAGGTCGACCCAACCGCCGGCGAGCGCGAGGCCGTGACGCTCGAGCAGCTGCGGCAGCTCGAGCTGATCGCCGAACAGGCCGATCGGGCCGAGGTCGATGCCCTCGTAGCCGGCTTCGGCCACCCACGTCGCCAGCTGCTCCCCATCGGGAAGCGGAACGACGTCGGGACGGGAAAGTTCGAAGACGCCGTAGCTGACCGGCGCGTTCGCAGTTCGGATCACCGCGTAGTCCTCTCAAACCTTGGAGGGCGCCGCTTCGCGTCTCCGCGGTCAAGGGTAACTAAGTTCGGACATACTTACAACAGCACGTACGTCGTTCACGCGCTGTTCGCCGAAAGTGCAGATCGCGTCTGAATCACGGCGAGGAGTGCGCTCTCGACGCACGCGAGAGTGCAGGTCCCGCCCAAATCGGCGCGATGAGTGCACACTCGAGGCACGTCGAGCGCCGAAAGTGGAGCGTCAGACCGTGAGGAGCGGTGCCGCGACCGCTTCGAGCGCACCGGGCACCAGGCGGAAGTACGCCCAGGTGCCCCGCTTCGAGCGCGAGAGGAAGCCGGCCTCGGTGAGGATCTTCAAGTGGTGGGAGACCGTGGGCTGACTCAGGCCGACCGGCTCGGTGAGGTCGCAGACGCACGCCTCCTGACCCTCGGATGCCGCGACGATCGAGACGAGCCGCAGCCGCACCGGGTCGGCGATCGCCTTGAGCTTTCGCGCGAAGACCTCGGCATCGTCGGCGGTGATCGTCTCGCGGGTGAGGGGCGCGCAGCATGCGACGGGCGCAGCGGCCGACTCGGCGACGCCACGGGTCACGAGGGGCAGGTCGATGATGGTCACGCGATCATCCTACCCGTATATTGACATTCATCGATATAGCGGCCACACTCGCCATATCGACAACCTTCAATGAATGCGAGAACACGGATGACTCTCATCGACCTCACCGCACCGACGACCGCCCCCTCACGGCTGCAGGGGCTGCCAGTCGCGATCATCGGCGCAGGCCCGATCGGCCTTGCGGCCGCCGCGAACCTCGTCGAACGCGGCATCGACTTCGTGCTGCTCGAGGCCGGCGACAGCATCGGCGCAAGCGTGACGCAGTGGGGGCACACCCGGCTCTTCTCGCCGTGGAAGCACCTCATCGACCCGGCTGCCGCGCGTCTTCTGGCTCAGACGGGCTGGGCGGCCCCCGCCGCCGATTCGCTCCCCACCGGCGGCGAGCTCGTCGAGCACTTCCTCGACCCGCTCGCCGCCCTGCCCGCCATCGCCGGCCGCACCCGGCTCGGCGTCGACGTCACCGATGTCACTCGCGAGGGCATGGACCGCACGCGCACCAACGGTCGCGCGCAGGCGCCGTTCCTGCTCCGCGTCCGCACCGACGAGGGTGTCGAAGAGCTCACCGCCCGTGCCGTCATCGATGCCTCGGGCACCTACCGCACTCCCAACAGCCTCGGTTCTTCGGGCCTCGACCCGCTCGGCCTGGCCAAGGTCGCCGACCTCGTGAGCCACGCGTTGCCCGACGTGCTCGGCCGTGAACGGGCCGCGTTCGCCGGTCGCCACACGGTCGTCGTCGGCGCGGGGCACTCCGCCGCCAACACGCTGCTCAAGCTCGCGACGCTCGCCGAACAGGAGCCCGGCACCCGCATCACCTGGGTCATCCGCAACGCCACGGCCGCACGGGTCACGACCGCACCCGACGACGAACTGGCGGCACGCGCCTCGATCGGCGCTCGCGTCGACGCACTCGTCGAGGCGGGTCACATCGAGCTCGTCGATCGCTTCGAGATCGTCCGCCTCGCCCGCGGTTTCGACGACGAGGCATCCGTCGCCCGCATCACCGGCCGTCGCGGCGACGGCCTCGAGACGATCTCGGCTGACCGCATCGTGAACGCCACCGGCTTCCGGCCGAACCTCGACTTGCTGCGCGAGATCCGCCTCGAACTCGACGAGATCGTCGAGGCGCCCCGCCGCCTCGCACCGCTCATCGACCCGAACGTGCACTCCTGCGGCACGGTCGAGCCGCACGGATTCGCCGAGCTCACCCAGCCCGAGCGCGACTTCTTCATCGTCGGCATGAAGAGCTACGGCCGGGCGCCGACGTTCCTGCTCGCGACCGGCTACGAGCAGGTGCGTTCGGTGTCGGCCTGGTTGGCCGGCGACGCCGCAGCCGCCCGCAACGTCGAACTCGTGCTGCCGGCGACCGGCGTCTGTTCCACCAGCGCGCCCGCCACCACCGGCGTGAGCGGCGGGAGCTGCTGCAGCTGACCGGGGCTCGGGAACAGCCACGCCACGCTCGCACGCTCGGCCGACCTCGCTGAACTTGACGCGTTCGCTCGGATGGTCGCTGCAGTTCCCACCAAGGGCCTGTTCACGGAACTACCGGGTTACCCGCCCCAGCTCCGAGTCAGTGACGAGCTGCTTCCATCTGTTCTTCGTGGCGGAGCCCAGTCGAACCTCCCGGAGCGCAGCCTCGTGTCGGACATCCAGGTTCCCTCACTCGTCTTGTCTTGGCCCGACGACCCTGGGCACCCGGTCTCGACCGGTGAAGAACTCCACGCGCTTTTGCCCGTCAATGAGTTCCACATCGCCGACTCCGTGACCGAACTGCGCACCTGGTCCACCCGGGTCCTCACCTTCTTGGGGGAATGACGCTCATGACCACTACTCCGACCTGCGTTCCCCGTGGGCGCTCCCGGCGCACCATTGAGTAAAACGCCCGCCAAAGACTCCGGTGCAGGTCACCCGTGGACCAATCCCATAGACTAACGTCTATGAGCACCGGAACCGTCAGCCCCAATGCGGCCACGCTCGCGCTGATCGCCGACCCAACTCGTGCCCAGATGCTGGCCCTGATCATGCAGAGCGACGCCGGTCGTGCGACCGTGACCCGTCTCGCCGAAGCATTGAGACTCCGCCAGCCGACGGTCTCGCACCACGCGAAGGCGCTCTACGACGAGGGCGTGCTCGAACGACGGCCAGAGGGCCGGCAGGTCTGGTACTCGATCGCTCCTGCGTACGCAGACCGAGTGGCGGAGCTGCTGCAGCAGCCCGACTCGCTGCTCGACGACGAACTGCTCCAACGGGTCAGCCGCGACCTCGCCGATCGATTCGTCGGCGTCTTCAGTATCGAGACGGTCGAACGCTACGTGCGCGAGAGCCGCGACCTGCTCGCGGAGCGTTCGGGCATCACGCGCCACCTTCCGTCGCTGACCGCCCAGTTCGCCGGTGAGCGACTCGCGGCCCTCGCGTCCGAACAGCGGCAAGTGGAGAGCACGCCCGAAGTCCTGTTCGTCTGCGTGCAGAATGCGGGTCGCTCGCAGCTGGCCGCCGCGATCCTGCGCCATCTCGCCGGTGACCGCGTACACGTGCGTTCCGCCGGATCCGACCCGACCGACAGCGTGCGCTCGACGATCGTCACCGCGCTCGACGAGATCGGCGTGCCGATCGGCGGCGAGTTCCCGAAACCCCTCACCGATGAGGTCGTGCGCGCCGCCGACGTCGTGATCACCATGGGCTGCGGCGACGCCTGCCCGATCTACCCCGGCCGACGCTACCTCGATTGGGACCTCGAGGATCCCGTGGGACTGCCCCTGCCGCGTGTGCGCGAGATCCGCGACGAGATCGAGGCGCACGTGCGCGTGCTGCTCGCCGAGCTCGGCTGACCGGCACGGCACTCACAGAGCACGGCGCGGGCTTCGAGACATCCGTTGGCCGATTCATAGATCATGATCTATGATTGGTTCGACCGAAGGAGCGAAACCATGACCGAGAAGCCCACCGTCCTGTTCGTCTGCGTGCACAACGCCGGCCGTTCGCAGATCGCCGCCGGCTACCTGCAGGCACTCGCGGGAGACCGTGTCGACGTGCTCTCCGCGGGTTCCGAGCCGAAAGACCAGATCAATCCGATCGCCATCGAGGCCATGGCCGAAGAGGGCATCGACATCGCCGGCAACACGCCGAAGATCCTCACCGTCGACGCCGTGCGCGAGTCCGACGTCGTGATCACCATGGGCTGCGGCGACGCCTGCCCGATCTTCCCCAGCAAGCGCTACGAAGACTGGGAGCTCGAAGACCCCGCGGGCAAGGAGCTCGAGGCCGTCCGCCGCGTGCGCGACGACATCCGCGGGCGCGTCGAAGCGCTCATCGCCGAGATCGCACCGGCCGCGTCAGTGTCAGCGTCATGAGTGACATCGAGAACGTCGTCGTCATCGGCTCCGGCCCGGCCGGCTACACAGCCGCGATCTACCTCGCCCGCGCCGGTCTCTCGCCGGTCGTGCTCGCGAGCTCCGTCGAGGCGGGCGGCGCGCTCGTCACGACGACCGAAGTCGAGAACTACCCCGGCTTCGCCAACGGCATCATGGGCCCGGAGCTCATGGAGCAGATGCGATCGCAGGCCGAGCGATTCGGCGCCCGCATCGTCTACGACGATGCGACGGAGGTCGAGCTCACCGGCGACGTCAAGGTCATCCGCACGATCAACGGCGTCGAGTATCGTGCCCACACGGTCGTGCTCGCGATGGGCTCGGCCTACCGCAAGCTCGGGGTCGAAGGTGAAGAGCGCCTGACCGGGCGCGGCGTCTCGTGGTGCGCCACGTGCGACGGCTTCTTCTTCAAGGGCAAAGACATCGCGGTCGTCGGCGGCGGCGACTCGGCACTCGAAGAGGCGATGTTCCTCACGCGCTTCGCCGACTCGGTCACCCTCGTGCACCGGCGCGACTCGCTGCGCGCCTCGCGGATCATGCAGGAGCGCGCATTGTCGAACCCGAAGATCCGGCCCTACTGGAACGCCGAGGTCGTCTCGGCCGAAGGCCCCGACGGCCTCGAACATCTGCAGTTGCGCGACACGCAGACCGGCGAGCGCAACACCCTCGCAGCGACCGGCCTCTTCATCGCGATCGGTCACGACCCGCGCAGCGAGCTCGTCGCCGGCCAGGTCGACCTCGACGACGAGGGGTACGTGAAGGTGGCGCATCCGTCGACCCAGACGAACCTCGAGGGCGTGTTCGCATGCGGCGACCTCGTCGACAAGCGCTATCGCCAGGCCATCACGGCGGCCGGCACCGGATGCGCGGCTGCCCTCGACACCGAGCACTACCTGGCGGCACGCGGTCTCGCAGACCCCGTCGAAGAGCAGGCGGCGATCATCCTGGAGACCCCCGAAGAGCCCGCCGCCTGAGCCGGGCCCGACCAGGCCCGGCCAGGCCCGGCTCGACCCGCGCAGCTCGGGCGTGCCTCCCGACCGGTTCGTCTCCCGTGGGAGAGGATCGTGGAATGCCCAGCGGCCGTCTCATGCGCATCCAGAGCCCCGAGTTCCAGGCGATGGCCGAGCGGGTACTGCGGGTCACCCAGCTCACCTCACGTCTGAACGTCCTGCCCTTCGATGACGAAGCGGGAAAGGCCGCACTCTTCGAGCAGATCCTGGGGCGGCCGCTCCCCGCGAATGTCACGATCTACCCACCCTTCTATACGGAGCACGGGCTCAACCTCGACCTTGCCGAGCGCGTGTTCATCAATCAGGGCTGCACGTTCATGGACTACGCGGGAATCCGGCTCGGTGAGGGCGTCATGGTCGGCCCGAAGGCCACGTTCATCACGAGTGGCCACCCGGTCGACCCGGCCGAGCGCAAGCTGTACCTCATCGGCGCCCCCATCGACGTGGCGGAGAACGTATGGATCGGCGCGGGGGCGACGATCCTGCCCGGCGTCAGCATCGGCCGCGACGCCGTCATCGCCGCCGGGGCGATCGTGGCCGACGACGTGCCGGCGGCGAGCCTCGTGGCCGGCACCAAGGCCATCGTGCGCCGAAGCTGGTGACGGCTCGCGGTGTCTCTGCCGCCTAGCTCGCACGCGCGGTGAACGCCGCGGCGAGCGCGAGGCCCGCCATGATGATCGTCATCGTCGCGTACGACCCCGTTCCGGCCGCGACCGCCGGCCCGATCGCCGGCGTCAGCGCTGCCGCAATCGTGATCGGTGCAGCGAAAGCGCCGTTGATCGCGCCGTAATTGCGGGTGCCCCAGCGATCGGCGACGGCGGATGCCTGCACGAGCGTCTGCGCGCCGCGCACTGCGCCGGCGACGATGCCGATGACGATGAGCAGCCAGATCGGGCCGGGCACGAGGGCGAGCGCCGCGAGGGAGGCGGCGGCGAGCACGCACACCACGGCAACCGGAACCCACGGCCGCACTCCGCGCGGCAGCACGAGGAAGAGCAGCCGACCGATCACCTGGCCGGCGCCGATGAGGCCGAGGGCGAGCGCCGCGAACTCGAACGTCAGGCCCTTCTCCATGTAGAGCGGCACCGCGGCGAGGGTCGCGCTGAGCAGGGCCACAGCGAGCGCGATCATCGTGATCTCGAGCATCCAGAAACGTCGAGTGCGCAGCACGGACGAGACCGTGTGCTCGGTCTCGTGGTGCGGGGCGGCTCGGTGCGGCCACGCGCGCTCGAGCGAGAGCAGGTGCAACGGCACTGTCACGAGCGCGAGCACCGCCGCGAGCACGAGGAACGTCGCTCGCCAGTCGAGCACCGAGAGCAGACCGGCGACGATGGGGGCGAAGATCGTCGATGCGAGCCCGCCCGCGAGGGTGAGGATCGTCATCGGCACCTGCCGTCGGTCGCCGTAGCGCCGGGTGATCACCGTGAAGGCCGCCTGATAGAGCACGGCGGCTTGCGCGATGCCGCACACCAGCCAGGCGACGGCGAACACGATGAGGTCGGGGGCCACGGCGACACCCACGAGGCCGATCGCGCCGATCAGCGATCCTGCGCTCATCACCCGGCGCGGGCCGCGCTCGTCGAGCATCCGTCCGACGATGACGCCGACGATCGCCGACACCACGAGGCCTCCCGAGAACGCGGCCGTGATCGCGACCAGCGGCCACCCCGTCTCGCGGGCGACTTCGGGCGCCGCGACGATCATCGCGTAATAGAGGATGCCCCAGCTGATGACCTGCCCGATCGACAGCGCCGCGAGCCGCAGCCCAGGTCGACCCGTTCCGACCGGTGGCGCCTCAGCTCGGTCGGTGCGGTCGGTGCGGCTCATCCGTTCCACGCTATCTCTGCGAACGGATGCCCCGTGGCGTGCGCCGTGAACCTTCGGTGAACGTTCGATCATGACGTGCCCCGCCCTCGCTCGCCGACGGCGAACTCCCGATCAGCCGACGAACCCGCGGAAGTGATCGTTCTCCTCCGCGCGTCGCTCGCGCTCGCGCTCGGCGGCCTGCACCCCGCGGTCGAGTGCGAGCAGCAGGTCGCGCACGCGATCGTCGCGCTCTGCTTCGTAGGTTTCGTCGACCTCGATCTGAGGCCATTCGCCCCACTCGCGTTCGAGGCGTATCTCGATCGCGCCCGACACTTGCTCCCACGCCTCTTCGCGGGCCCGTTCGGCGAAGGCGCTGAGGTACTCGGGGTCGTTGCGACGCACCCACAGCTCTTTCGCCACGGCGGCGTAGACCTGTTCGCGGCGACGGAGGTTCGCGGCATCCGCTCGCCGATAGTCGTGTTCGTGCGACGACCTGCCCTCGCGGCTCGCGGCGGCCGAGCGAGTCTCGCCTGTGCGTTCGGCAACCTCGTCGGCCTCTTGCACGAGCTCGTAGAGCACTTCGCGTGCGGCGGCCGCAGCCCGTTCGGGAGCGAACGGCTCTTCACCGCGGAGCGCCTCGACGATCAGCCGGTTCCTCAGTGCCATGCGCCCGGCGGACTCGGTCACGAGCACACCCTCGGCGAGCATCTCATCGAATGTCGGGGTCGGCGCCTCGGGCAGGGCATGGCGATCGAACGGCTTGAACCGCCGCGCGCGCTTGCTGTGCCAGAAGGACATGCCCGTCTTCTCTCGAACGTCGGTGTCCGCCGCCGTTCGGCGGTCAGAATCGAGCCTATCGCGGGCGTCTGACGTGCCGGCGGTCACGTCGACGGTGGGTTCGGCTGTCACTTCGGCTGTCACGTCGGTGGCGGCCGTTAGCCTGCCGGTATGAGCCGAGCGGATGCCGCAGCGCGGGCGTGCAGCATCATCGTCGACGGTGCTCCGTGCCCGACGCTGACCGAGCCCGGTGCGCCGCTCGACCTCTGCACCTCGCACCTGCTCGAGGCCTACGACTGGGTCGCTCGAGGGGTCGGCGTGACCGACCTGCTGCCCGGCCCGTGCCTCGTCTGCGGGTCGCGCGTCGGGGTCGAGTACCCGTCGGGCCGCATCTGCGCGGTCTGCGAGTGGCGCGTCGGCGACGTGCCCGACATCGCCGTGGCCGACCCACGAGTCGACGTCGTCTACTACATCCGGTACCGGCAGCAGATCAAGATCGGCACCTCTGGCAACCCGCGCACCCGGGTCGCGAGCCTGCCGCACGACGAAGTGCTCGCGTTCGAGCTCGGCGACCGAGTCGTCGAGCAACGTCGGCACGCGCAGTTCGCGGCGCACAGATTCGCGGGCACCGAGTGGTTCGCGGTGCACGACGAGCTGCTCGCGCACATCACCGAGCTGAGCCTCGGTGTCGGCGACCCATGGGCGCAGTACGACCGCTGGGTGAGTCGCCGGCTCGCGGCTCAGGGGTGAGGGTGCCTCCCACCCCCGACTCGCGTCCCGCGCCGGCCCGCCTACCTGGCGTTGACCGGTGAGGTCGCGGAAACAGAGCGACGAGCCATGATCGCCGCGTGCGGTCGGTGCCCGTCATCGCTGCGGGTGTAGACCTCCTCGACCGTGAATCCCGCAGAGCTGAGCTGTTCCGACATCTCGTCGGGCGGCCAGAAGTAGGCGGTCGTGACCTTATGCGGGAACGCCTCGACGCTCGCACCGTCGAAGAAGCCGAGCAGCAGGCTCCCACCCGGTGCGATGCAGCGCGCGAACTCGCTCAGGATCGACGGGACATCCGCCGGCGCGGAGTGGATCAGCGAGTACCACGCGAGGACCCCCCCGGCGTGGGCGTCGGGGACGCCGAGGTCGTGGAGCGAGCCGACGCGGAACGGAACGCCGGGGAACCGCTCCTTCGCTCGAGCGATGAACGCGGGAACGAGATCGACGCCCTCGACGTCGCAGCCCAGCCGCCGCAGATGGTCGGTCCAATGGCCCGGTCCGCACCCGGTATCGATCACCGGACCGGACACGCTCGCGCCCCATCGCGAGATGAGTTGTTGGTCGAGTTCGTGCATCTGGGCGATCGTGCCCATCAGGGAGATGTACTCATCCGCTCGGCGGGTGTAGGCGTCCCGCACCTCGGTACTCGTCACGTCTGCCACCCTACGAGACGTCGTTCAGCCATCGACTACCAGGGCGACGGGCGGTCGTTGTCGCGCTGGCTGTCGTCGGGGAAGTGCGGCAGCTCTGAGCCGCCCGCGCGAATGCACAGCCAACTCAGTTGCTCGGGGCTGTCGGGGACGCAGCGCCAGGTGCGCCAGACGCCCTGACCCACGCGCACGACGGTGCCGGGCCCGACGTCGACGATCTCGTCGTTCAGTCCCATCTGCCCCAGACCGGCGAGGAACACGTACACCTCTTCGACGCGAGCGTGGGCGTGCCAGTAGCCCGCCTCTTCACCCGGCTCGAACGCGTTCGCGGTCATGCCGATGTACTGCATCGTGAGCTCGTGATCGACGACCCGTCGACCGTCACGTGAACTCTCCGGGCGGAAACCACCGAAGTGCTCCCGCCAGTCGTCGAGCCCGCCCATCTCCAACACGTCGTAGTCGCTCACGAACGCTACTGTAGCGACTCGCAGAGGGGCATCCCGGTGCATCCTGCCTACCGCGAGGCGTTCCGCGTGTTCGCCTGACCCGATCAGGGGCAGTGCAGCTGGGTGCGCTCGCCCGAGCGATCGATGACGTGGCGCGACATCGGGGCGCCGCAGATCGGGCAGACGGGCGGCGTGGCCGGCACCGGCTCCTCGTCGTACGGGCCGAGGGGCGGCGGCCCGATGTAGGGCAGCAGCTTGGCGTTCAGCCGGTCGATGAAGCCCGCGTAGCCGCGTTGGGCTCCCGCTGGGGTTTCCCGCTTTCTTCGTGTCACAATGATTAGTGTACTAACTATTCGTCGCCACGTCATACTGGAGGCCCATGAACGCCCGCAGCACACCCCACGAGCACACCCTCGACGCCCCCGCGGCATCCCTTCGACAAGCTCAGCACGGCGCCGATGACCTGCTCGCCCTCGAGAACCAGGTGTGCTTCGCCCTCGCCGTCGCCGCGCGCGGCGTGATCGGCGTCTACCGGCCGATCCTCGAACCACTCGGCCTCACGCACCCGCAGTACCTCGTCATGCTCGCCCTCTGGCAGCGCAGTCCGCGCACCGTGCGCGACCTCGGCGAGGCGCTGCAGCTCGAGCCGGCCACCCTCTCACCGCTGCTCAAGAGGCTCGAGGGGCAAGGCCATCTCACGCGGGAGCGCAATACGCGCGACGAGCGGGCACTCGATGTCGCCCTGACCGATGCGGGCCGTGCGCTGCGCGAGCAGGCGCTCACGATTCCGCCGCAAGTCGTCGACCGGCTCGGCATGAACCTCGACGAACTCGCGAACCTCCGCGACCGCCTCACCGAGGTGATCGCGGCCGTACAGCGCGGCTGACCGGCGTCCGCACAGACGCGAACGTCCTACAAACCAGGCTCGTACCCCGCGACCCGCCCGTCGGCCGAGGCGTACTTCACGATCAGGCTCGCATCCATGCCGCCGAGTCCCTCGCCGATGAGCCGCTCGAACTGCTCGAGTGCGAGACGCGCCGCCGGCAGGTGCAATCCGGCCTCCCCGCCGGCGGCGACAGCGAACGAAAGGTCCTTCTCGGCGAGCACGGTCGTGAACGTCGCGTCGAAGCCGCGGTTCGCTGGACTCGTCGGCACGACGCCGGGCACCGGATACCAGGTGCGCAGCGGCCACGACTCCCCCGACGACACGGATGCCACTTCGTGGAACTTCGCCGGGTCGAGCCCGAGCTCAGCGGCGAGCTGCGAACCCTCGGCGACACCGAGCAGCGAGACGAAGAGCATCAGGTTGTTCGCGAGCTTCGCGGCGATGCCCATCGTCGGGCCACCGAGGTCGAAGACGTGCCCGGCCAACGATTCGACGAGCCCGGTCGCCTCCGCGACATCCGCCGGCTCGCCGCCGAGCATAAAGGTGAGCGTGGCCGCCTCGGCGCCCGCGATTCCGCCCGACACCGGTGAGTCGACGAAACGAAAACCATGGCCGACGGATGCCTCGTGGCAGAACCGCGACGTCGCCACATCGACCGTCGAGGTGTCGAGCAGCAGGGCCGTGGCCGGCGCCGTCGCCCATACGCCGCCGACGCCGCCGTAGACCTCGCGCACGTGCTCGCTGCGCGGCAGCGACGTGAACACTGCGTCTGCACCTTCGACCGCCTCGGCGATGGTGGCGACGATGCGCACGCCGCGCTCGGCGGCCGCGGTGCGGGCTGCGGGCACCGGATCGACGCCCCTGACGACGTGCCCGTCCGAAACGAGGTTGCCCGCCATCGGGCCGCCCATGTTGCCCAGACCGATCCATGCGATGGTGGCCATGGTCCCTCCCGACGTCGTCGACGCGAAGCACGCTCGGGCGGAAGCCGACCGGTTCCACCTCGCATCCACGATACGTCGGGCGCACCCGCGCGGCCACCGCTGTCGCCGGGCAGCCCTGCGCACCGGCGCGCGCACCCCGTCTCACGCGCACGGCGCGAATCAGGAGAAAGGCCCCGAATCAGGACGATCTCGCGAGAATCGTCCTGATTCGGGGCCGTTTGCCTGAATTCGGGCTCAGGTCACGCCGGGCGAAGCGTCAGAGTTGGTCGGACGCCTCGGGCACGGCGGCATCCGGTCGCTCCGTCTCGTGCTTCGTCTCGTGCTTCGTCTCGTGCTTCGTCTCGTGCTTCGTCTCGTGCTTCGTCTCGTGCTTCGCCGCTCGCTTCGCCTCGCGTCGCTCGCGGCGGCCCTCGATGAGGAGGTACAGCACGGGCACGAGCACGAGGGTCAGCAGGGTCGACGAGATGAGGCCGCCGATGACGACGATCGCGAGGTCCTGCGAGATGAACCCGCTCGACCCGGTGACACCGAACGCCATCGGCAGCAGGGCGAAGATCGTCGCGAGCGCGGTCATCAGGATCGGGCGCAGTCGCTGGCGAGCACCGTTGAACACGGCGTCGGCCACCTTCTGACCTTGTGCACGGTACTGGTTCACGAGGTCGATGAGCACGATCGCGTTCGTCACCACGATGCCGATCAGCATGAGCATGCCGATGAGTGCCGAGATGCCGAGGGGGCGGCCGGTCGCGAGCAGCAGGGCGATGGCACCCGTCGCCGCGAACGGGATCGACACGAGGAGGATCAGCGGCTGCCGCAGCGAACGGAACGTCGCCACGAGAAGCATGAAGACGATCGCGATCGCGACGAGCATCGCGAGGCCGAGCTGCTCGAACGACTCCGTCTGGGTAGAGGCGAGGCCGCCGATCTCGGCGGTGACGCCCTGCGGCAGCTCGAGTTCGGCGAGGCTCTCCTGCACCGAAGTCGTCACGGCGCCGAGCTCGCCCTCTTCGGGCGTGATCGAGATGGTCGCGACGAGCTCGCCGGCATCACGGGCGATCGACGTCGGCACGGTGACCTCTTCGACGGTCGCGACCTCCGACAGCGGCACGAAGCCGGCGGGGTTCGCAGCACTCGGCAGCATGACCTGTTCGAGTTCGGCGGTGCTCTCGGGCGCCGGCGCGCCGTCGAGGAAGATGCGGTACTCCTCGTCGTCGAGCCCGATCGAGCCGATCGCCTGCGGCGAGAGCGTGCCCGCCACGATGGCGAGCACCTGCATCTCGGTGAGACCCTGCTCGAGCGCGGTGGCACGGTCGACCGTCACCTGCACGATCGGCTGCGCCGGCGCGCGGTCGCTCGCGACCTCGGCCGCGTTCGGCGTGTCCTCGAGGGCGGCGAGCACGGCATCGGATGCCTCGGCGAGGTCGCTCTCGTTGGCGGCCTGCACGATCACGTCGACGCTGCCGCCGAAGCCGCCCATCGCGGCCGAATCGGCGAGGGCGATCTCACCGGCATCCTCGATCTCGGCCAGACGTTCACGCACCCCGTCTTGCAGCGCGGTCTGGTCGACGTCTTTCGACGTGTTCACGATGTACGTGGCGGTGCCGCCCGAACCGCCGAGCATCGACATCATGCCGCCGCCGGAGCCGGCCGTGAGCATGACGTCGTCGACGCCGTCGATGTCGAGCAGCACGTCTTCGACCTGTTCGGCGCCCACCGACACGGTCTCGAGGTCGCTGCCGGCCGGGAACTCCTGCGTGACCATGATCATGTTCTGACCGGTCGAGCCGAGGAAGTCGACCTTCAGGAACGGCACCATCGCGAAGGTGATGACGAGCAGCAGCACCGAGGAGACGAGCGTGACCACGGGGTGCTTCTGAGTGCCGCGCAGCACCGGCGCGTAACCGCGCTGCAGCCAGCCCTTGCGCTCCTTCTCTTCGGCGGCGAGGCGGGTCGCCTCGACATCGACGAGGTTCTTCGGCTGGCGGAGGAACCAGTACGAGAGCACCGGCACGATCGTCAGGGCCACGAGGAGCGAGGAGAGCATCGCGATCGTGACGGTGAGGGCGAACGGCGCGAACAGCTCACCGACCATGCCGCCGACGAGGGCGATCGGCAGGAACACGGCGACGGTCGTGAGGGTCGACGACGTGATCGCGCCGGCGACCTCCCGCACGGCGCCCAGGATCGCCTGCACCTTCGGCTCGCCATACGCGAGGTGACGCTTGATGTTCTCGATCACGACGATCGAGTCGTCGACGACGCGCCCGATCGCGATCGTGAGCGCACCCAGGGTGAGCATGTTGAGCGAATACCCGCCGAGGTTCAGCCCGATGAAGGTCACGAGCACCGAGAGCGGGATGGAGATCGCGGTCACGAGCGTCGATCGCACCGACAGCAGGAAGATCAGGATGACGACGATCGCGAAGAGGAGACCGAGCAGGCCCTCGATCGCGAGGTGCTGGATGGACTCCTCGATGAACGGCGCCTGGCTGAACAGCACGGTCAGCTCGATGCCGTCGAGTTCGTCGCCGAGCTCGGCGAGGGCGTCATCGACACCGTGCGACACGGCGACCACGTCGGCATTCTGCGTGGCCGTGATCGACAACGACAGGGCTTCCACGCCGTTGGTGCGGGTGATCGAGGTCTGCGGTTCGGTCACGAGCTCGACGGATGCCACGTCGCCGAGTTCCACGACGGTGCCGGGTGCCGTCGTGCTCGCGAGCGGGATCTCGCGCAACACGTCGAGCGAGTCGATCGGCTCGCCGCCCTGCACGGGAAGCAACTGACCGTCTTCGGTGATGCTGCCGAGCGGCAGGGTCATGCCGTTGGCTTCGAGCGCCTCGGAGATCGCCATCGGCGAGATGCCCTGCTCTGCGAGCACGGCCTGGTCGGGGGTGATCACGACACGCTCGGTCTCAGCACCCGAGACCGTGGCGGCGCGCACGCCGTCGACGGATTCGAGGCGCGGCACTACGACGTCGTCGAGGGTTGCGGAGAGCTCGCTCAGCGAGACATCCGTCGCCCCAGCGGTCAGGAACATGATGGGCAGGGATGAGGTGCTGCCCGAGAGCACCTCGGGTGCCGCGTCTTCAGGGAGCGTTGCACCGAGCCCGTCGATCGCGTCGGTGAGCGATGCGGTGAATTCCTTGGCGTCGGTGCCGTAGGCATAGGCCACCGAGACCGTGGACATGCCGCTCGAGGAGGTCGCGATGACCGATTCGACGTCGTCGAGATTCGTCAGCGCCTTCGAGATCGGCACACTGACCTGTTCGTCCATGACCTCGGGGCTCGCGCCGGGCAGCACCGTGACGATCGTGGTCTGCGGCAGCTCGATCGACGGGATGAGCTCTTGCTTCAGCTGCGTCATCGAGAAGACGCCGAAACCGGCGATCACGAGTGTCACGAGGGCGACGAGCGCTCGATTGGCGAGGCTGAAACGCGCGAGTCTGAACATGGCCGCCCTGGGGGTCGAGTGGAGCTGGAGTCGGGAACATCTGCTTCGTGCAACACGAAGCTTCGTGTCAGGCTACGTTTCCATTCCTGTGCCGCGGCTGAGAATGTGCCGGTACGGTGGTCGAGTGGAGAGCTTCGATGTCGATGCCGCCGACCGGGGCGCGCTGCTTGACGAACTCCTCCGCATGCAGGCGGCGATGGAGACGACCGTCGTGCCCGATATCGTCGAGCCGTTGCTCTCCATCCGCCTCACGATGCAGCAGCTGAAGGTGCTCGGCATCATCATGACGAACCCCGACGGCAGCACCGTGCAGGGCCTCTCGAAGGCCCTCGGCGTCTCGCTTGCGACCATGTCGGGCATCGTCGACCGGTTGACCGGTCACGACATGGCCACTCGCGTCGACGACCCCAGCGACCATCGGGTACGTCGAGTACTCGCCACCGCGAAGGGGCGCGAGCTCATGCAGGAGTTGCTCGCCGCCCGCCCCCAGCTCAGCCGTCCGCCGCTCGAACGACTCGATGTCGAAGACCTCCGCGCACTCACCCGGGGCATCGGCGCGTTGCTGCGAGTGATGGAGGCCGAGGCGGCAGCGGCCGAATCGGCGGCCTCAGGCGACGTAGAGGCTGTCAGCGCCGCCCCTGAGCCCGGCCCCAAACGCTGACTTCAGCCGCGGTACCACTCCTCGTCGATCGTCGCGAGGCGCGAAGGCCGCACCTCGTCGCCGAATCCGAAGAACCGCTGGAAGCTCATCATGAGCGGTCGCCAGCGCTCGGCATCGATGCGGTTGGCATGGCCCGGTGCGCGAACACCCTCGTGCACGTGCACGCGCACGATGTCGACTTCCACGGCCAGCAGGGCGGCAGACGCGAGGTCGGAACTGCCGAGCAGCGGATGCACCGCGGTGACCCTCCCCTCGAGGTGCACCGGGCATTCGAGCACTCGAGGCGGGGCGACGACGTCGGCGGCGATCGGGTGCGCACCGGCCTCGGTGAACTTGTCGCGCACATGCCGGTAGCCGACGCTCGCCTTGCGCTCGGAAACCGGGTCACGTCCGGTCGTGAGGGCGAGCGCGTCGACGATGTCGACCTCGGTGACGGAAGGCAGGTTGATCACGACCTCCCGTGTTGCGACGAGGTTGCGCCCGGTCTGCGATCGGGCCGCGATGCCGAGCACCGCCGTGTGGCCGAGCCACCACACGGATGAGATCGGCGCGAGGTTCGCGTGGCCGGTCTCGTCGACCGTGGTGAGGAGCGCGACGGGGGTGCCGAAGTACAGGATCGCGGGGTCGATCGCAGCGTGGGCACCGGCGGGTGCGTCCGCGCCTGGGCGTCCGGCCCTTGGGCTGGCGTCGGCGGTGCGCGGGTCGGTCTCGGTGAAGGTCGTCATGTCCTGCTCTCGTCGTCGTCTGACTCGAGCATCGCGCGACGGCGGCGCCGGATCCGGCGTGAATCGGACTTCGCGTCGGCGAGGTCTCCTCAGCCACCCTCCGAGATGCGCGTTGACCGGCGCCCCTCACGCGCCGGCGAGGCGCGCCCGAGCGGCGTCGAGCGCACTGCCCGTGCCCGGCGAGAGCACCTCGGCGACGACGAACCCGTCGCGGCGCACGAGGTAGACGCGGTCGCGGCGGAGCCGCCGGTCGCGCGGCCCGCTCGTGTGGCGCGCGAAGACGTGCGCCTCGACCCCGAGCTCGGCGGCGATGCGGCGCACCGCACGCTCGGGAACCCCGTAGCCGTGCACCTGCCACCGCATCGAGCGGAGCGCGGCGAAGTTGTCGCCGGTCCACGGCAGCCGCACACCGACGAGGGCGTCCCGTCGCGTGCCCGCGGCATCCGGTACCGGGTAGCGGATGCGGGTCTGCGAGACGTAGCCGAACACCCGCCGTCCACCGATGAGACGGGGCAGCAGCCGGATGACCAACGGCCCGACGAGCGGCACGATGCGCCCGCGCACGAATCGCGCGAGCGGTGTCGCCGACGTCACGACGCCGAACGCCCGGTCGGTCGTCGCGACGAGCACCTCGCCGACGGGCCGCCGCTCGGCCTCGTACCGGTCGAGCCGCGCGTCGGGCATGCCGCCGACCACGACGTCGGCGAGCGCGCACGCGAGATTGTGCGCTTCCTGCAGGCCGGTGTTCATGCCCTGCGCGCCGATCGGCGAGTGGATGTGCGCGGCATCGCCCACGATGAAGCACGGGCCCTCGCGAAAGCGCGCGGCGAGCCGGTGGTGCAGCCGGTAGGTCGTGAACCATGCGGATGCCTCGTACCGCACGCCGAACTCCCGGTCGACCAGCTCCCGCACGAGCGACTCCGACAGTTCGCCGTGCTCGTCTCGATCGCGATCACGCACGACCCCGAGCAGGCGGGCGCGGCCCGGCCCCATCGGGAAGCCGAGCAGGAAGTGCTCGGCCGTGATGCGCACGTTGATCCCCCCGTCGACGAGACCGGTGACGCCCGAGGCATCCGCAACGTAGAAGGTGTGCTCGTTCGTCACCCCCTCGAAGGGGATGCCGAGCGTCTCGCGCACGACCGAGTGCGCCCCGTCGGCGCCGACGCAGTAGCGGGCGCGCACGGTCACGGCGCCCGTCGGCCCGGCGAGGGTCGCGGTGACGCCCGCTGCGGAGGTCTCGATACTCGTCCTCCTTCGTCGGGCGCTCCTCGACCAGCGGTGCTCGGGTACCGCTGGAGTAGCGAGCGCAGCGAGCGTATCGAGACCCGGTGCGGCGACCTCGAGCCGTTCGAGTCGATGGCCCCAACGCACCTCGCGCCCGCGTTCGGCGAGCGCATCGACGAGCAGCCGTTCGTTTCGGCTCTGCTCGAACACCGTGATCTCGGGGTACGGCGTGATGCCGGCGCCGAACGCCCGCAACGGCAACCGCCCGAACGGCCGACGCCCCCGCCCTGCCCCCGGTACGACGAACGTCGCCGAGGAGCGTTCTGCGAGCACGCGATCGACGAGCCCGAGCTGATCGTAGAGCTCCATCGATCGCGCCTGCACCCCGAGCGCACGGGACTCGCGGGTCGGGCCGCGCTTGCCGTCGACGACGACCGCTTCGACGCCGAGCTTCGCGAGGCACACCGCGAGCATGAGCCCGCTCGGGCCCGCCCCCACGATGAGCACATCGGTGTCGATGCGCCCGGCTGACTCAGCGGCCTCGCCCATGGCTCAACTGTTGCACCGTGCGTCCTCGGATGCCAGAGGTGCCGAACGCAGGCGAGCAAGGACTCGCTCGGTCGGTGACGCCCTCGGCAAACCGGCGGTTCCTGCTATTCGACCGCCGCCGCGACCTTCTCCGGGGCCTCGCCTGCGGCGAGCGCCTGCTCCACGGCCTCTCGCACGCGGGCGTCTTCGCGCTCCTTCGCGGCTGTCGCACGGCCCTTGCGCAGGCGCAGACCCACGACGATGAGTGCGGCGACGACGAGCACGATGATGACGAGGAGCCACGGGACCGCCCATCCGATCGCGGTCGTGCTGACGGCATCCATCGAGGTGGTGGAGCCGGAGGCGTCGGTGACGAGAGGCACGACGGTCGCCGTTCCGGCGAGCCAGAACACTGCGGGCACGCCCTGGATCGGCACCGATACCGTCCACGTCTCACCGGGCAGCAGCTGCGGCGGCGCGTCGACCGCCTCCGCCTCCACCGCGAAAAGGCCGAATGGGCCGGCTGCCGTGGCCGACTGCTGAGCGGAGATGATCGTGTTGCCGGTGTTGTGCACTGTGTAGGTCAAGGTGGCGTCGCCGGTGGCGAGTGGGCTGAGGCCGCCGTTCCACTCGACGTGCTGGTCTTCGATGGCCAGGCCCGGCGCGAGCGCCCCGCCCACGCGCAGAGCGACGCGGATTCCGAGGCGGCGGTCGACGCTGATACCCGCGGTGTCCTTCTGCGCACCCAGCGAAGTCACGATGCCGCCCGCGTAGTCGCCCGGCGTCGCGTTCTCCGGCACCGAGACGGTGAAGGGAACGGTCACGCTCTCGCCTGCGGGGACGGTCACGGTCTCGGTGCCGGCGTGCACCCAAACACCCACACCGACTGATGTCGCGCCCGAGACGAGCAGGTCGAACTGACCGCTGTCGGTCGTGTAGCCGTCCGACGAGTAGACGGCGAGCTCCAGAGGCGTCTCGCCGCGGTTGGCGACGACGAGACCGTCGTCGACGGTCGTGCCGGGGTCGACTGTGTAGGCGTAGCTGGTGCGATCGGCGCCGAAGGCGTTGGACGCTGTGCGCACCGTCCACGTCACATCGTCGGTGGCCGCGTGCGCCCCGAGCGCGGGCGACAACAGCAGGGAGAGCCCGGCGATGATCGCGACGGCGATGGTGCGGACGAAGGAGCGAGACGATGCGAGTGCGGCGCTGGTCATGCGGATCCTCTGGGAGTGGAGTGCGAAATCCGATGGTGTGGATGCCACGCGGCATCCACACCATCGGTGTGCCCTATGCCGGTCAGCCGGCCAGAGCGGTGACGGTCAGCGTGGCGCGGTAGCTGCCGTTCGCGACCTCGAGTGGGATCTTCAGATCCAGGTCGGCGCCGATCGTCGCCTCACCGCGCTCGTGACCCTGCGTCGCAGAGCCGAGGACGCGAGAGCTCGCCAGACCGTTGCCGTCGGTGTAGCCCGACTGGATGGACGAACCGGCGACGGCTCCGGCACCCGCCGTGACGACCTTCGGCGTCCAGCCGAGGTACTTGCCCGAGAAGGTGACGCCACCGTCGTGGAAGTCGCTCGACGAGGCCGAGATCGACCACGGCGCGAGCGACGTACGCGAGTCCGTGACGGCGATCGGGTTGATCTCGCCTGCGGCTTCGAAGTACTCGCCGTCCTTCTCCTTGGCGGCGCCGAGGTCGACGAGGCCGTTGTGGCCGTCGATCGTCCAGCCGAACTCGCCCGGCGCAGCCGTCGGGACGTCGACCTGCACGTCCTGCCCGTCGCCGTGGTACGGACGGATGGTCACCTTGTCGACGACGGAGCCCACCGGCTGCGCCGCGCTGGCACCGCTGTCCGGACCGCACCAGGAGACGTTGCCGAGCTCGACCGCGGCGTTGGGCGCCTCGCAGGTGCCGCTGCGGAGATTCTCCACGACAAGGGCGTCGTTCTTCACCTGGACCTTGACGTAGCTCGGCACGTGCTCCTGGTTCTGCACCGAGTTGTACCAGTAGCTGCTCGGGTTCAGCGGGTCGGCCCCATTGCCCGCGCCGCTCGTGCCGGTCGAGTCGGGGTTGGTGATGTCGTAGTACTTCGAGCCGGATGCCGAGTTGCCCGTCACGTAGACGACGCCGCCGGGCCCGGTAAACACCTCGTCCTGGCCGGGCTGCTCGTCGGGGTTGGCCTTGACGCCGTTCTTGATCTCGTAGCTGCGGGTGTAGACGTGGTCGTGGCCCTGCAGCACGAGGTCGACGCCGAGGTCGGAGAACGCCGTCGGGAAGTCGACGCGGCGCACCTTGGCATCGCCGTCCTTCGCGTGCGCCGCGGCCGAGTAGATCGCGTGGTGGTACACCAGCACGGTGTACTTCGCGTCGGCGCCGTGCTCATCGACCACGTCGCTGACGTACTCGATGTGCGCGGCATCGCCGCCACCGCCGCTCGACGTGGAGTAGCTGTTGCTGTTGAGGTCGATGAACAGCACGTCCTTGTACATGTACCAGTAGTCGCCGCCGGACGTGTTCGACGTCGGCTGGCCGTTGGCGTAGTACGGCGCCGTGCGATCGGTGTTCGGTGTGAACAGGTGCTGCTCGTACGCCTTTCCGCCCACGTCGTGGTTGCCGATCGTGGCCGCCCACGGGTACTGGCGCAGCTTGTCCGAGCTCAGGAACGCGTCCCATTGGCTCTCGTTGTTGGCGCTCTCCACCTGATCACCGCCGGAGACCAGGATCTCCGCGTTCGGGTTCGCGGCCAGCGAGACATCCAGCGTGTTGGCCCAGCCGGCGCCGTCCCTGGCCGTGTCGCCCGACGATCCGATCTGCGGGTCGCCGAAGAAGAGGAAGTCGAACTCGCCGTTGAAGGAGTGCGTCGTGAACGCCGTGGTGTCGGACCAGCCGTCTTCTGCAGAGCCGACCCGATAGGAGTAGGCCGTGTTCTCCTGGAGGCCGTCGATCGTGGCGTGGCGGTTGTAGCCGCCGCTGCTCGCGATGTTCGCGGATCCGAGCGCCGAGTAGGTCTTCGCATCTGCCGGGAATCCGCCGTCGACGAGCGACGCAGTCGGGGCGACCTGCACCGACTGCGCGGTGTCGGCCGAGGAGTACCACGTGACGATGCGTTGCGCTTCGTCGGCACCGACGCCCAGGACGATGCCGGTGAGGTTCACGGTGTCAGCGGCCATCGCCGGCGCGGCGGCGATGCCGCCGAGGGCGAGCGATGTGCCGATCGTGGCCACCGTGAGCCACGAGGACGTTCGGCGCAGCGCCGATGTCCGCGTGTGTGCGCGTGCGTGAAGCACTTCTGCACGAGGGAGAGGCATGGATGTGTCCTTCTCTTGAGAGGGGTGAACCGGCTGACAGCCGGACTTGCCAAACATTCGCCCGGTGCGTGAACCCCGGCTGAACAATGGGGGTCCTGCGGATTGCGGAACCGGGAAGAGTCTCAGCGGGCTCCCAGAGTGGCGAGGTCACACCCCGAGTAGCCGTTCTCCGAACCAGATGAGTCCGAAGATCGAGACGCTGACCGCAAGGGCGCCCGTCGCCCAGAGCCCGATGCGCGGCACGCGCCGGCGCAGCAGCGTCAGCAGGGGGAACAGGATGGCGATGATGACGAGCTGCACGGCCTCGATACCGAGGTTGAACACGAGCAACGACCACAGCAGGGTCCACGACCAGGGCTCGTCGATGCCCAGCGCACCGGCGAATCCCACCCCGTGAACGAGGCCGAACATGAAGACGACACCGATGCGAAGCCAGCCCGCGCGATCCAGGCCGAACGGGCCGCTGTCCTTGGAGAGCTCCGCCGCGGCATCCCCTCTCCGCCAGAGCTGCCACAAGTGCCACGCTCCGACGATCGCGATCGACAGAGCGATGATCGGCTCGACGAACCAGGCCGGAAGCGACACGACACCGGTCGCCGCGAGGATGAACGTGATCGAGTGGGCGATCGTGAATGCGGTGGCGGCGAGAACGACCTCGCGCAGCCGTCGCGACCCGGCGATGAGGGCGAGCAGGAACAGGATGTGGTCGATGCCGGTGAGGAGGTGCTCCGCGCCGAGGTGGAAGAACTCCCAGAAGCGCTCCCAGGTGCTTTGCTCGGTCGAGAACGAGGTCTGGTCCGTGTCCAGTGCAGCGCTGCCGGAGCGTCCGTCGAGCTCGTACGTGAGCACGACCTTCGTCCCGGTGACGTACCCCTCTGCGTCGGCGAACAGCGTGCTGGTCACGACGTGCGCGTCGCCCCGAGTCGCACATGCGCTGTCGAGCGCGAGCTCGACATAGGGCGCGTCCTGCTGCTCGGTCATCTGGATGTCGCCGGCCAGCGCGGCCGGACAGGCATCCCCGCCCGAGGTCACGACGTATCTTTCGTTCACGTAGGCGAGCACGGTGTCGATGTGCGCGTCGAGCGCGTCCGCCATGGCGGGGCCTTCACCGCTCTCGAACGCCGCGGTCCCGTCCTGGAAGAGCGGATCGTCGCCCTCGGCGTCGGCCGCCGAGACCACGAGGAGGTCGTACTCGAGCTGGAGTTGCGTGCGCACGTGACCGGGCTCGGCCGACGTGACATCGGCGTAGACCACGGAGGTGAATCCGTGCGCGGCGGCGGGTGCCGTCGTCAGCGCGCCGATCGTGAGGGCCGCCGCTCCGGCGAGCAGGGTGAAGACGACGCGACGCGCACGGGACGACATGGAACTCCTTGGGTACGGGGATCCTAGAAGAGTCGACGGCAGCCGTGAACGACGGGAAGAGCGAAGGAGAACAACGGGCAAACAGCCACCTCTCGCCTCGTATGCACACGGGGCGAGGGCGCAGAGTAGAGGAACCTGCGCCCGCTGCCCGATCCCGAGGACGGTCCCTCCTTGCTCCGCCGACACCGGACGATCTCGACGCTCGTCATCGCCACTCTGTCCCTCGGCCTGCTCACCGGCTGCGCGAGCGATTGGTCGGGGCACCACGCGGCCCCGACGGCGGAGGGCATGCTCGCGCCGGGCTTCGCACCTGACACGCCGCCGAGTCCGGAGGCGACGATCACACCGACCCCGGGTTCATGGGACGACGTTCATGCCTCCTCGGGCATGCGAGTGGTCCTCCTCACAGCCGGAGACGATCGGCCGACGCAGACGCTCGTGCAAGCGGTGCGCGACTGGGCCGCAGAGGACGGCGTCGAGCTGCGCACCGTGAACGCAGACGATCACCACGTCGACGGCATCGTGGAGGCCATCGAGATGAACTCCGACCTCATCGTCGCGGTCGGCAACGACCTCATCGATCCGCTCACCATCGTCAGTGCGAGCCACCTCGATCAGCAGATCCTCGTCGTCGGTGCTGAACTCCCGGAACCGACCGACAACGTGACCGCCGTGGACTGGGCCGGCGCGTCCTTCCGCGGCGAGGGCAACGGCTCCTCGTCGACCTACGACGCGGCGTCGTTCACGCCCGAGCGATGCGCCACCGCGGTTCGTGCGGGCGTCGCCGCCGTTCTGCACGACATGACCGGCATCGTGGTCTGGATCGACTGAGCCGCACGGACCACACGAGCGGTATCCCTCCAGACCGCTCGACACCGATGCGCCTGCGTGTTCGCGGCGACCGATGCGGCGGCCGCGCCTGCTCCGACTGTCGCGCCGCGACGCGCCGAGTGCCAGACTCGAAGCCGGGGAAGGTGCCGCGTGATCAAGAAGAAGAAGACCGACGCAACGGGCGAGAGCCTCCTCACCGTGCTCATCGCCCTCGTCGCGAACGCGCTCATCGCGACCGCGAAGTCGTTCGCAGCAGCGATCACGGGCTCCGCGTCGATGGTCGCCGAGGCGGCGCACTCCTGGGCCGACACCGGCAACGAGGTGCTGCTCGTCGTCGCCGAGCGGCGCTCGCGCAAACCCGCCGATGCGCGGCATCCGCTCGGCTATGGCAAAGACGCGTACATCTGGTCGATGTTCGCGGCATTCGGACTGTTCACCGCGGGATCCGTGGTCTCGATCCAGCACGGTATCACCGAGCTCTTCGATCCAGAACCGGCGAGGGACTTCGCCGTCGCGTACGTGGTGCTCGCCGTCTCGTTCGTGCTCGAGGGCATCTCCTTCGTGCGTGCGTTCCGGCAGGCGCGCACCGACGCGCGCACCCATAATCTGAACACCCTCGAACACGTCGTGCGAAGCTCCAATCCGACGCTCAGGGCGGTCTTCGCCGAAGACTCCTCGGCGCTCATCGGCCTCGTGCTGGCGTTCCTCGGCATCATGTTGAACCAGGTCACCGGCTCCCCCGTGTACGACGCCCTCGGGTCGATCTGCATCGGTGTGCTGCTCGGTGTCGTCGCGGTCGTGCTCATCGCCCGCAACCGCGCGTTCCTGCTCGGCGAGGCGATCGACGACGAGGCCCGCAACGGCGTGCTCGCCGAACTGCTCGAGCGCCCCGAGATCGACCGGATCACGTTCCTGCACATCGAGTACACGGGCCCCGAAACGGTGTTCCTCATCGCCGCCGTCGACCTGGCGGGCGATCGAGTCGAAGCGGATATCGCGATCGAACTGCGCCGCATCGAAGACGAGCTGGAGCGGCATCCGCATGTCGGCCGTGCCGTGCTCACCCTCGCCGACCCCGGGAGCGCCTCGCTCTCGCCGGTCGCGACCACGCCACCCCGCTGAGACTCGCGCGGCGGATTCTCGAAAAGATCCGCCCGAACGTGAGCCCTGCTCGCTATCGTGAGGACAGGCGCGGCCGTGCGGCTCGCGGATCGGAGTCCCCATGTGGTGGAACAGAAAGCGATCTGGGCCCGAGGCGGCGTCGAGCAACGACCCCGACGAGACCGCGGCCGCGCTGCAATCGCCGGCCGGTGCGCACCGCAACGAGTTCATCCTGATGGGTCTCGGCGGGGCCGCCCTCGCCGCGTTCGGCCTCGCCGGCATCGCCGGCATCGTCGCGCCCGTGTTCCTCGCGCTCGTGCTGACGATCTGCGTGCATCCGCTGCGCGTCGCCCTCGAGAAGCGGGGAGTGCCTCGCGGACTCGCGACCGGCTCGGTCATCGCCGCGGTGACGGTGCTGCTCGTCGGCTTCGGCTACGCCGTACTCGTCGCATTCGGGCAGTTCGCGACCCTGTTGCCCCAGTTCACCGACGAGATCAAACAGTGGGGAGCCGATCTCGCCGCGTGGCTCGGCTCGCTCGGCATCGGCGCCGAGGGGGTCGACGCGCTGTTCGCCGACTTCGACCCGTCGGCGCTCATCGCGTTCTTCGGCGGCCTCCTCGGCGGCGTCGCCGGGTGGGTATCGGGCCTCGTGGTCATCTTCACGATGCTGATCCTCATGGCGTCGGATGCCGGGTACCTGCCGACCCTCTTGCGACAACTGCAGCCGCGCCGCCCGCTGCTCGTGACCGCGCTCACGAGGTACGGGTCGAATGTACGCCGCTACATGGTCGTGACCACGGTGCTCGGGCTTGCGCAGGGCTTCATCAACTGGCTCGCGCTCATCATCATCGGCGTGCCCGGCGCGTTCATCTGGGGTCTGCTCGCGTTCCTCTGCAGCTTCATCCCGAACATCGGCTACTTCATCGCCATCATTCCGCCGATCATCTTCGGCGCACTCGTCGGCGGCTGGCCCATGGTCATCGCCGTGATCATCGTCTACGGCCTCGTGAACGCGGTCATCCAGTCGATCATCCAGCCGAAAGTGGTCGGCAACGCCGTCGCACTCAGCCAGACGATCACGTTCTTCTCGGTGCTGTTCTGGGCAGTGATCATCGGGCCGATCGGCGCGATCCTCGCGATCCCGCTCACACTGCTCGTGCGCCTGGTGCTCGTCGACGCGAACCCGAATTCCTTCTGGATCCGACCTCTGCTCGGCGACCTCGACGAGGCGAAAGAGTCGATGGCCGAGACGGATGCCGCGACGAAGGCCGCACGCAAGGCGAGACGCGCGGGCGCCCCCTCACCGCTGGTCGAGTAGCGCCCGCGCCCCCTCACCGCTGGTCGAGTAGCGCCCGCGCCCCCTCCCGCTGGTCGAGTAGCGCCCGACGAAGGAGGACGCGTATCGCGACCCCCCGCGCAAGGTCTCGATACGCTCGCTCCGCTCACTACTCGACCAACGAATCCCGTCAGAGCCAGATGTCGTCGGATGCCTCGAGCCGCCGCCACCCCGCAGCGGCGACGGCGCGCGGCAGCACGTCGGCGGCGATGAGCTCGGGCATCACGAGACCCGTCAACCCCGCGACATCCGACACCGGCACCTGGAAGGTGCGGAACGGGCCGAGCGGCGGGGCCTCGCCCGGCGTCGGCGCCACGACGTCGCGTGTGTCGACGAGCGGCGCCTGGTCGACGACGAAGGCCGTCGTCGCGAGCGCGCCGCCCGAGTTCCACGCGACGACCTTCCAGAACTGAAGGGGCACGCGGATGCCGCGATAGGGCGGGTCGCCCGCAGCGAGCACCGGCGCGGTGAACACACTGAGCTTCAGCCCGTGCGCCTCGGCGTGCTCGAGCACGTGGTCTTCGAGGCCGAGCCAGAGCTCTTTCGACTGGTTGAAGCCCGAGGCCTGCGGCGCCGCATTCGGGTAGCGGAATGTCTCGGCGTTCGCGCGTGCCGCGACCTCTGGTGAGCCCCACACCGGGTCGCGCCGGCGCACGAGGTGCCCGCGATCGAAGTCGTTGCGGGCATAGATCTCGGGCCCGGCCTGCCAGTCCGCGGGAATGCGCTCGTCGAGCTGCCAGTCGTCAGCGCGTGGGAGCTCGAGGAGCGAAGCCCCGTCGACATTGACGCCGGTGACCATGGCGAGACGCCGTGCGGTGTCGAGCACGACCGTGAAATGCAGGTAGTCGAGCTCGACGACCGCGACGGGATCGGCGGGCGCCGAGGCATCCGCTTCGCCGACTCGCGGCATCGCCGCTTCCACACCCAGGAACCGCGCGTCGAAACCCATGCCCCGAGTCGACCACGACCCGCCGACACGGCGCGAGAAGCCGACACGGCGCTAGAAGATCGAGTTGAACAGTCCGAGATCGACCGCCGCCGCCCGGAACAGGAGGAACCCGAGGATGCCGACGATCCAACCCGTCGCCTCGGCGGCGTTCTTCTCCATCCACACGCCGAACCGCGCGAGGGGCCGCTCCATCGCCCGAGCGGCGCCGAGTCGCAGCACGAGCAGCACGATGGCCGGCAGCACCATCACGATGCAATAGCCGGCGAGCAGCAGCAGCCGAGTACCGGCGTCGTACTCCGATGTCGTCAACAGACCGATGCCGACGAGGTACGGAAGCATCGACGCGACCTCGACGGCGGCCGCCGCGACGGCGAGCCCCATGAGCGGCAGCACGCTTCCGGCCTCGTCGGCGACATCGGTGACCGCACGCTCACGCCACCGCGCGAATCGGCCGGGACCGGATCGCTTGCGTTTTCCGCCGATGAAGAAGGAGCCGGCGAGCATGGCGGCGCCGAGCACGAGCTGCACCCAGAGGAACGCGGGGGTCACCGAAAGCTCCATGAGCTGCGGCAGTACCGTCGCGGCGATGGTGAGCAGCACCACGCCGACCACGAGGTAGAAGCCCGCGACCGTGGCGAGGTACAGGAGGATGCGGCCCGGCCGCAGCTTGCCCGGCGCGAGCAACAGCCAGGTCGGGATGAGCAGGGTGCCGAAACTCGTCGAGTCGACGAGCGCCAGCAGCGCGAGTGCGCCGAGGAGGGCGGGGCCGGTGAGGGCAGCTCCGCTCAGAAGGTCGAGGTCCACTGGTCAAGACTGTCGGATGCCACGGACCGGCGTATCCACCGTGCGGGGGATCTCGCATATTCCGCAAGGTGCACAGACCGGGTCGTTCGCTCTCATAGACTGGGCGGCCGAAGGGGGAACATGACCGAGAATTCCCGGGGCGACGAGCCTCAACTCACTGATTCCGAGGCAGTAACGGCGGGGGCCGACTCCTCACCCGTACGCGATGAGGTCGGCGCACCGCTCCCCTACGCGACACCGCCTGTCGACGCACCGCCTCCCCCTCGGGAGGGCCTCGGCCCGGGCGCCATCATGGCGATCGTCGCCGGCGGCGTCGTGCTGCTGCTCGTACTGATCGCGATCGTCGTCTTCGCCGTCGTCGTCCCCGCCGTGCGGGGCGGTGGCGACAAGGCTGAGGGGGCGGCCGAGAGTTACCTCACGGCCATCGCCGACGGCGACGCCGAGACGGCGCTCTCCTATCTGGACGCGACCGTCTCGGGACCACTGCTCACCGACGAGGCCCTCGCCGCCTCGCAGAAGCTCGCACCGCTCACCGACATCACCATCGGCAAGCCCGACGGGAGTGAATTCTCGACCACCGTGCCCGTCACGTACACGATCGGTGACACGGCGGTCTCGACCGAGCTCTCGATGTACAAGTACGACGCCGACTCCGGATGGCAGATCTCGGGCGGCACCGGACAGTTGGGTGTCTCGCAACTCGCCGGCCTCGAGCCGACGATCAACGGGATCCCGGTCGAAGGCGATATGGACTTCGTCGACGCCCTGCCGGGCGCATACGAGTTCGCCGTCGGTGTCGAGGGCTTCACCCTCGAAGGCGAGACCGTCGTGCTGGTCACCGAATCGAGTGAGTACTCCGATACGACCGGCATGAAGCCGACCCTCACCGATGCGGCCGCAGCGGAGTTCCGGCAGGCCGTCTCGACCGCGATCAATGAGTGCGTCGCATCGACCACCCTCGACGCCGGCTGCGGTCTCACGATTCCGCAGACCCTGAGCGACGGTACCCAGCTCACCGACGGCACGATCACTCGTACGTTGTCGGCAGAGACCCGTGCCACCATGGACGCCCTCGTGCCCGAGCTGAGCTACGACATCCCCACTCTGGTGACGGCGAGCTACATCGGCTCGGTCGAGGTGAGCGCCCAGTGCACGAAGGGTGGCGCCACCGGCACGTGCTCGGTGCTGTTCGCCCCGTCTCTGGGAACCCCGTCGATGAACCTCGCCAAGGAGAGCCCCGCCGTCGAGTGGGACTGATCCCGCGAACCGGGCGCCCGCGAGATTCGCCGCACGGTGGAACTCGCGGGCGTCCGACTGTCTCTCGACGAGCCGGCTCGTCCTCATTCGGCAGCATTCTGCTTCTTGCCCGATGCCCTACCCGCTGATAAGCGGGAGGACGAGCCACGTCAGCGCCACACGACGCTAACGAAGCACCCGAATGCTCTCGATCCGAATGTCTCCGGGGGCGGTGAGCGGGTCGAACCGGAGCGCGGCGAGCGGACTGCCCTGGGGTGGGATACTCACCCGGTAGACGTGCGGGCCACCCGACTCGACCGCGAATCTGATGCTCCGGGCCTCCGCCGCACCGGGCTCGTCCACGGTTCCCCAGAAGAGCTGTGCCTCGGTCGCGATCGACGACGTCATCGTGATCTCGACCGTCGTCCCAGATGCCGCATCCAACGACATCGGCCCTGAAAAGGACAGGTTCGGATCCCCGCCGGTGGATGTCGCGTGAAGCGCGCCATCCACTACGGTGAAGCCTGCGAGCTGGTTCGCAGGCTCCCACCCCTCGGCGTCGCCGGCCGTGTCGAAGTTCCATGACTCCATGACCGAGGTGATCCGCACCTCGGCGTGGTCGCCCGCCGTGCCGTCGTCGTAGGCGGCAACGACCTCGACCGTTCCGGCCGGCAGCTCGGCGCCCGACGGTGACGTCACGGAGGTGCTCACGCTCGCCTCGGCCCCGCCGTCGAGTTCGTACGGAACGGTCGCGGCGTCCAGGCGCCAGCCATCCGGAGCAGTGAACTCGACGACACCGGTCAGCGGCACCTCCGGTCGCCGGTTCCGAATTGTGACCGTCACCGTCGCCGAGTCTCCGGGTTCCTCGAGCACCTCAGGATCGGCGCGCACCGACGTGATCTCGACCGGAGAGACCACGTTCACGACCGTCGATACCGGGATCGCGATCGTGGCCTGCCCTTGCCGGAAGGTCACGATGCCGTCGACGGCGACATCAGCGGCGATCGACTCGTCGGCCCCGACCGACACCGTCAGCGGCAGCACCGCCGAGGTGCCGGGCTCCACCGCCCGCGGGCTCGTGCCCGGCTCTGCCGACCAACCGGCGGGCAGGTCGAGACTGACGGTTGGATCAGCCAGGCGTGTGGTGCCGGTGTTCTCGATCGTCGCGTCGATGAGGGCGGTGGAGCCGGGAACCACGTCGGCCTCCGTGAAACTCAGCGATGCGGTCACCCCGAGCAGCAGCGTGCTGGTGAGCGACAATGCGGCGTCGAGCCGGTGGAGCGAAGCGAGTAGCGCTGCGGCATCGGTCGGTGTGATCGATCCGTCGTCCGCCCAGGACTCGAGCAACTCTCTCAGCTTCGTCGACTTGGCCAGGGCCTTCGTTGCGGCCTTCAGGCCGGCCGGCGCCGTGCCGTCGACGATGTGTTGGCGGCTCGAGTCGACGGTACGAGCGAGCACGGAAGCCTGGGCGAGCAGCCGGCCGCCGACCTTCCGCGCGACGTCGCCGGACGCGACGAGATCGGCGACCTGACTCCGGAAGGCCGCAGCCTCGTCCGCGGCCCGACCGATGTGACCGCGAATGTCATCCGACTCGAAGGCGTAACTCCCCGACCCGACCTCGAACACCGCGGCGCCGTCCTGCATCCGCACGAACGTGACGCCTGGCGCCTCGCCCGCGCTGGTGCCGCGTTCGACCACGCCATGCTCGCTGACCGCAGGAACGTGGACCAGCGCTGTGGTGTTGGCCGGAACAGTCACGTCGAGAGTGAGTTCATGACCGCTCACCTGCTTCCAGGACGAACGGATCACACCGTAGGGCGAGTCGAGGCTCACATCGGCATGCGTGAGCCCGCCGCCCGGTCGTGGGGCGATGTCGAAGGTCGAATAGCCCGGCCCGGTCGCCGTGATCCCCGCGATCGAGGAGTACATCCACTCGCCGACTGCGCCGTACGCGTAGTGATTGAAGGAGTTCATGCCCGGGTCCTGGAACGAACCGTCGGGTCGGATGGAGTCCCACCGCTCCCAGGTGGTGGTGGCTCCCATCGTCAGCTCGTACAACCACGACGGGTACTCCTTCTCGAGCAGCAGCCGGTAGGCCACATCGTCGCGTCCCACGGCTGACAGCGCCGGCAGCAGGTGCGGCGTACCGAGGAATCCGGTGGACAAGTGCCAGTCGCGGGCCTCGATGGCCGCGACGAATCGGTCTCCGACCGCGTCCAGCCGCTCCTCGGGGACGAGCCCCATTCCGATCGACATCGTGTACGCCGCCTGCGAGCCGGTGTCGATGGTGCCATCGGGGGCGATGAATCGCTCGGCGAAGGCCGTTCGGATCTCGTCGAACAACTCGCCGAGTGCATCCGCCTCCTCGTCTCTGCCGGTGGCGCGCGCCATCTCACTCATCAGGCGCGCGTCGTACGCGTAGTACGCCGTGGCGATCAACGAGTTGGACGTGGGGTCATCGAGGTTCAACCAGTCGCCGATCCCGTGCCCCTCGGGGACGATGCCGTCGTGCGCGACCGAAGTCCAGAAGCCGAGCAGATCGTCCATCATCGTCCAGTTGTCGTCGATGACGTGCGTGTCTCCGTACTGCTTCCAGAGTGTATGGGTCACGGTGACGGCGGCGTCGCCCCACCCGGCCGAGACGTTGCTCTCGCCGATACCCGGCTCCGTGCCGGGAGCGACGCCCGGAAGCGCCCCGTTCGGGGCCTGCCGGAGCCGCAAGTCCCGGAGCCATTTCGTCAGGAACGCGTACGCGTCATGGTTGAACGTCGCGGTGTCTGCGATGGCGTTGAGGTCGCCCGAATAACCCAGCCGCTCGTCACGGGCCGGAGTGTCGGTGGGGACCGAGAGGAAGTTCCCCCTCACACCCCAGACGATGTTGGACTGCAACTGGTTCAGCATCGGGTCGGAAGTGTCGAACGTCGAGATGGGCCGGTTGTCGGTGCCCACGACGATGCCGGTGAGGTCTGCCGCTGCGGGCGGGGCATCCAAGCCGGTGATCTCGACGTACCTGAACCCGTGGAAGACGAAGCTCGGGCTGTACTCGACCGTCCCATCGCTGCCCAGGGTGACCGTCTCGGTCGCCCGCGCGGTGCGCAGGTTGGCGGTGTAGAGCGTGCCGTCGGGGCTCAGGACCTCGCCGTGTCGAATCGTCACCACGTCGCCGGGCTCGCCGGTCAGTCGGACTCGAACCCAGCCGACCATGTTCTGGCCCATGTCGTAGATGGTGACGCCATCAGCCGGCATGGTCACGGCTTCGACGGGTCGCTCCTCGGTGACCCGAACGGGTGGATCGGTCTGAGCGTGCAGTTCGCCGATCTCGGGCGTGAGTACTCGGGCGGGAGACCATCCGGTCACGGAACCGGGCTCACTCCACGCGGGGACCTCGAGGCTGACGTCGTAGGTCTCGCCCATCAGGATGTCGGCATCGACGATCGGCCCGGGCGACGTCAGCCACGACTCGTCGGATGTCACGACCGAAGTCGTACCGTCGTCGTGGGTGATCTCCAGTCGGCCGAGGAACGCCGGGTCTGTGCCGTAGCGATTCGGTCCGATCCAGGCGAGGTGCCCGGCGTACCATCCGGTGCCCAGCTTCACGCCGATCGTATTCTCGCCCTGCCGGAGCAGCTCGGTGACGTCGTAGACCTGGTACTGGACCAGCTGGCTGTAGTCGGTCCAGCCCGGTGCCAGCTCGTGGTCGCCGACGCGCGCGCCGTTGATCTCCGCACCGTAGACACCGAGCGCCGTGGAGTAGAGCCGCGCCGAGCTGATGGGCTTGTCGATGCCGAAGTCCTTGCGGAGCAGCGGAAGGGGACGGTCTTCGCTCCTGAACACGCCGTTCTCGACCACGCCGGAGACCGCGAGTCGGCCGTCGCTCACGGTGCCGATGGCGAACGGGTTCACGCCGTCGGAGAAGTCCGTGTGGAAGAGCGTCTCGTCGCCCCGTGTGACGGTCACCTCATCGATGTCGCCCGACTCGCCCTGCGCCGATCTGAATCCGAGCGTGCCCGACGACCGCAGCGGAATGGGCCGGGTGTCGATGACGTGTCCGTCGATGCTCGTGGTGGCCGTGTCATCCGCCAGCTCGATCGTGATCTCGTGCTCGCCCGCGAACCCGCCGGGCAGTGCCTCGCCCGGGATCGGCACCTCACCGAGCAGTCCCCAGCTGCCGTTGACTCGGCTGTGCGGGCGCAGGGTGGGTGCTCCTCGCGCCGACAGCTGCCACATGTACGCGTTGTTCGCCGAAGAATCGGCGTAGAAGACGATCCCGAGCGCATCGACGATGTTGCTGGTCCGGATGCGCAGCGTGTAGTCGCTCCACTCGATTCCGAGCGTTCCGTCCGGCGGGCCGCCGACCCATTCCGCGTCCCACGACTCCGCCGTGGTGGCGTCGGCGGGGAGTGCCGTCTCGAAGCGTCTCGGCGCGGCCCACTCCGTGGCCGCCCCAGCGCTGTCCCAGGCCCGGACTCGCCAGTAATAGTTCGTCGTGGCCTGGAGCTCCTCGCCGTCGTAGGCCACGTTCACCGAGTCGCGTCCCTCGACTCGGCCGCTGTCCCACGCGTCGGGATCGTCGAAGCCGTCGGGCGACGTCGCAACCTGGATCTGCCGCGCCGATTGCACGATGCCGCGTTCCTCCCCCTCGAGCTTCCAGGAGAAGACCGGGGGCGCCGTGGGGATGCCGATCGCCTCCTCGAGGTGGTTCACGGTCAGCGACCCGGCTGTGACGGAGAGGTCTCCGTCGGGCTCGGCTTCGCCGGTCGTGACCGTACCCGCGAGCGAGATGATGAGCACTGCTGCCAGCGCCGGCCTCACGGCACGCTGTGAAATCTGCCCGATACCCCAGAACATCGCAGATGTCTCCCTTGACATAATTGAAGCGTTTCATATCGGGTGCTCCGGAGCTTACACAGCTTGAGCGAACTCGACAACCGGGCAACCGTGCGCGCTCGAACTCTGCGTTCCAGCGGCAGGGTCTCTTGGCCGGCAAGATCGCCACGATGCCGGTCGTGGCGGGCGAGAGGCGCTCCGCCATGGAAATCTGAAACGTTCTACTCGCGTCCGTCGAGAACCTGCCGCGAGTGATCGAGTGAGCCGGCCCCAGAGTCGAGTTCACGAGCACTCTGGATCCGGCGGGATGATGACCGTCGCGCTCCACATCGCCGTGTTCGTCGCCATCGTGTTCATCGCGCTCGGCGTGCGCGAGCTGCGCACGGGGGGGCGCTTCGGCGAGAGCCGCCGCAATCACGAGAGAATGCTCACATGGATCTGCTCCTCGTGGGGGTCATCGCCCTGCTCGCCATCGCCGCGGCGACGGCCGTCGCTCCGAAACTCGGTGTGGCCGCGCCACTGCTGCTCGTGCTCGTGGGCCTCGGCGTGGGGCTGCTGCCCGCCGTCCCGTCGATCGAGATCGACCCGGAGTGGATCCTCGCGGGCGTTCTGCCGCCACTCCTCTACTCTGCGGCCGTCTCGATGCCGGCGATGGAGTTCCGGCGCGACTTCAGTGCGATCAGCGGGCTCTCGGTCGTGCTCGTGGTCGTCACGGCGGTGCTCCTCGGGCTCTTGTTCGCGTGGCTGATTCCCGGCCTCGGCATCGCGTGGGGCATCGCACTGGGTGCGATCGTCAGCCCGACCGACGCGGTCGCGACGTCGATCGTGAAGCGCCTGGGCGTCTCACCGCGGGTCGTGGCGATGCTCGAGGGAGAGAGCCTGCTCAACGACGCGAGCGCGCTCGTGCTGCTGCGGGCCGCGATCGCGGGCGCAGCGGCATCCGTCTCGCTCTGGAGCGTCGCCGGATCGTTCGTGTACTCGATCCTCGTCGCCGCGGTCATCGGCGTCGCCGTCGGCTGGGTCAACCTGCGGGTACGAGCGCGCATCCCGAACCCGACGGTCAACACGGTGATCTCGTTCACGATGCCGTTCCTCGCGGCGATCCCGGCCGAGCACCTCGGCGCCTCGGGCCTCGTCGCCGCCGTGGTCGCGGGGCTCATCACCGGACGCGGGGCGGCGCGCTACCTCAGCCCGCAGCATCGGCTTTCGGACGCCCAGAACTGGCGCACGGTCGAACTCGTGCTCGAGGGCGCGGTGTTCCTCGTGATGGGGCTCGAGCTCACCGCGATCGTCGCCGACGTCGAGGCCGCGCACGCGGGGGTCTGGTCAGCGGTCGGACTCGCGGCGCTCGCACTGGTGTGCACGGTGCTGATCCGCGCCGCCTACGTCGCGCCCCTGCTCGCCGGCCTCAAACGCCGAGCACGCAGGGCCGCCTCGATCAAGGACGTCCTCGCCGATCGAGCGGCCGGCGGAACGGCAACCTTCACCGACCGCCCCGACCGCCCCGGCCGAGTAGATCGAGGGGATCGCCGCCGCGAGCGGGGGCGTGCCGCCATCGGGACGAAGCAACTGGAGCATCGGGCCTCGCCGGGGGAACGACGACACGGCCCCGTGCCCTCGGCCGCGACCCTCGAGCGCTTCCGCACGGTCTGGCGGCGTCGCGTCGCGGACATCGACTACTTCCTCGCCCAACCGCTCGGCTGGCGCGAGGGCACGATCGTGGTCTGGGCCGGAATGCGCGGCGTCGTGACGCTCGCCGCCGCGCAGACGCTGCCGGCCGAGACCCCGAGCCGCTCGCTGCTCGTGTTCATCGCGTTCCTCGTCGCCGTCGGCTCGCTACTCGTGCAGGGCGGTACCCTGCCGTGGCTCGTGCGCCGGCTCGTACCGGCGCGGAACCCGGACGAGAGCGTCGCCGAGCGGCGCGAACTGCAGCAGATGATGCAGTCTGCCGCGATGGCCGAGATCGCCGACGCCGACGACCCGGCGCTGCGTTCACTCGCGGAGCGCATGCGCGCAGCCTGGCAGGTGTCGCACGACGAGGGCGCGAACGAAGCGGATCCCGCGACTGCGACGGATGCCACGAGCGAAGCGGATGCCGCGACTGAGAGTGAACCGGCGAACGCCCCGCCCGGGGCATCCGACCGCCGTATCGACCCCGAGCTCGTGCGCGTGATGCGACTGCGCATGATCGAGGCGGAGCGAACCGCGCTGCTCGACGCACGCGATGATGGCACGTTCAGTGCCGCCGTGCTCAGCGCCGCACTCGAAGATCTCGACGCCGAGCAGATCAGCATCGAGCTGAAAGCGGGCGCGTGACACGAGCGCGGCGACCGTGGCGATCAGCACGGCACCGAGTGGCACGAGGAACGCCGGACGATAGGCCTCGAGCTTGCTCGCCGGGTCGCCGTCGAGAGCGGTGAGCGTGATGAGGCTCGCGACGATCGAGAGGCTGAGCGCGAAGATTCAGCCGACGGCGATGTCCTCAGCAGTGAGATCGGCGTTGACGGCTCCGGCGATCAGCGACCCGGCGCCGAGCGACACCGAGACGTTCGAGCGTGGATCGACCACGTTGCCCGCGGCCCAGACATGCTCGACACTCGTGCGGCCATCGGGGTCGACCACGACCCAGGAGCCGTCCGCGTCGTCGCGACTTCGCGCACCCAAATCGCGCAGCAGCTGGTCTCGGGGGTGCAGCGTGGTTGCGGTGAAGATCGTGTCGACCGGCACCGACCTGCCGTCGCGCAGCTCGACGGCCTCGAGCCCGCCGGCGTTCGAGCGGACTGCTTGTACCCGCCCGGGCTCGATCCGAATGTCTCGCGACCCGAGGATCCGGCGCGCTTCGGCCGAGGGCTCTCCGAGATCGTTCGGGAAGTAGACGATCCGGTCGGACCACTGGCGCAGCTGGTGAGCCTGGTCGATCCCCTTGGGTCCTGCCGCGATGACGCCGATCGTGTGGTCGCGACGTTCCCACCCGTCGCAATAGGGGCACACGACGACGCCGCGACCCCACTGCTCGCGCAGGCCGGCAATATCGGGGAGCTCGTCGCGGAGCCCGGTGGCGACGATCAGCCGCCGTGCGGTCACGACACCCGAAGGGCCGTCGACCTCGATGCCGTCACGGCCCGCGCGAGCGGTCTCGACTCGCCCATCGACGACTACGCCCCCGTAGTGCCCGACCTCGCTGCGACCCCGCTCGAGCAGCTGCATCGGTGGCAGCCCGTCATGACCGAGTACGCCGTGCATGTGCTGGGCGACACCGTTCCTCGGATCACCCGAATCGAACACGATCACGCGGCGGCGCGCTCGCGCCAGTGAGAGTGCGGCGCTCAGCCCGGCCGGACCGCCCCCCACGACCGCGACGTCGAACAGATCAGTCATTGTGCGTTCCTCACGATCGGAGCTGCGGCTCCCCGGGTTCCCGGGTTCCATCGTGCTGAGAACGGTCGCCGGGCGCAAGCGGTAGTTGAGGCCCGCGGTGAGATGCTGACCGCCCAGTTCTGTGCGCTCTCGACGTCGCGCCCGGGCCGCTTCCGTGAGGGATCAGATCTCCCAGATACACAACTCGTAGTTTTGTATCGAGTTCGTAGTTTTGCGAGATGTAATTCGCGGATCCGCGATGTCTATTCGCAGATTCGTGGAGCGTCGGCCGACAGCTCCGAGTCGAGCTGAATCTCGCGACGGGATGTGGCGCGAAGCCCTCAGCGCACGCGAAGGGTCGCGAGGATGGCCGCTGCGACCTCGTCGCGCTCGCGCTCGGGCTCGAACACGAGCCACTCGAGCCCCGACATGAGCACGGCCCCGAAGACGCTCGAGGCCATGATGCCGCTGCGGCCGGCCGCGGCATCCGTCGTCTCGTCGATCGCCTCGGCGAACACGGCGAGTGCCTCGTGCCGCAGCGCGAAGAGTGTCTCCTGCCAGGCACGGTCGGTACGGAAGATCTCCGACGCCATGAGCTTTGCGAGCGGCGCGTTCGCCGCGATGAGGTCAAGCAGATTCGTGACGAGCGCGTTGATCGCCGGCCAGCCGCGCAGTTCGCCCTTCGCGCTGCGGAGCGAGTCGGCGAGCGCGCCGACCCCCTCTTGCAGCAAGGCCTCGAAGAGCTGGTCCTTCGAACTGAAGTTGTAGTAGAGGCTGCCTTTGGCAACGCCGGCGAGTTCGGCGACCTCGTCCATGGTCGTGCCGGTGATGCCCTTCGTGGCCGCGAGCTCGAGTGCGGCGTCGAGGATGGCGCGCTTCGTGGTGTTCGCGCGAGCCATGGTGTCTCCTCTTCGTCGGCTCGGGCCGTGCCCGGTCTAGATCGCCAGCTCAGGATGCAGCCGGCTGACGCTCCACATGCGCTGCTTTCCTGCGCTCCAGGCACTGATCGCGAGCGAGCCCACGAGGATGCCGGCCAGCACGAGCACCGAAAGCCACAGTCTAGAGTCCACGCCGCCGGTGATGAGTTCGCGCAGTCCGCTCACGACATAGGAGGCCGGCATGAACGGATGCAGCCACTGGAAGAACGCCGGCGTCGTCTCGACGGGGTACGTGCCGCCCGAGGAGCTCAGCTGCAGCATGAGCAGCACGAGGCTCACGACCCGGCCCGCCGCGGTGCCGAGCACGATGATGAACATCTGCTGCAGGGCCAGGAACGCGAGCGTCACGAGGTAGATGAACGCCGACGTGGCGAGCCAGTGCACGGGCTCGAGGCCGATGCCGTAGACCAACACGAGCACCATGATCACGACCTGGCCGAGGCCGATCGCCATCGCGGGCAGGAACCCGGTCATCACGGCGCGCAGGCCGCTCGCCGAGGCGGCGAGCGCACGGGTCGGCAGGGCGCGCAGGATGAGCCACGTGATGAGGCCGCCGACGAAGGTCGCCAGCGCGATGAAGAACGGGGCGAAGCCCTCGCCGAAGCTCTTCGACTCGTTCTGCCAGCTCTCGTTGAGCTGGACCGGTGCGGCCATGACGTCGGCTTTCGCCTCGATGTCGGCGGCGCTGAGTTGCGGTGCCTGGGCTGCGCCTTCGTCGAGCTTGTCGGCGAGCGTGCGGCTGCCGTCGGCGAGCTGAGTCGCGCCAGAGGCGAGCTGCGTGCCGCCATCGGCGAGCTGGCCGGTGCCGCTCACGAGGTCGCCGGCGCCGGCGCTCAGGGTGGCCGCGCCGCTCGCGATGGTGTGGGCTCCGGATGCCGCTTCGCCCGACTTGCCCGAGAGCGTCGATGCCCCGTCGCGCACCTGGGCGGCGCCGGCCGCGAGCTCGGCGGCCTTCGGCGCCCCGGCGGAGAGTCCGGCGGAGAGTTCGTCGACCTTGCCGGCGAACGCCGAACTACTCGCGGCGTACCCCTGCACGGTCGGAAGCGCGACCTGCGCGTCGGTGTTCATGTCGCTCGCGCCTTCCGAGATGGCCTGCAGCATCGGCAGATAGCTGCTCGCCGGCACCTCGGGGTGCGCCTGCATCTGGGCGGCGAGTGCCGCGAGGGAGTCGGAGAGCTGCTGGGCGCCACCGGCGAGTTCGCCGGTCTTGTCGGCGATGCCGGTGGCACCGGTCGCGAGCTGGTGGGCGCCCTGCCCGAGCAATGCCGAGCCGCCCGCGGCTTCGCCGACCTTGCCCGAGAGCTCGGCCGCGCCATCCGCCACCTGGGTCGCGCCGCTCGCGAGCGTTCCGGCGCCCGAGGCGAGCTGATCGAGACCGTCGGCGAGGGTGCCCGTGCCGTCGGCGAGCTGCACGGCGCCGGCATCGATCGCGTCCGCCCCGCTCGCGAGGTCGCCGAGGCCGACGACGAGGCGACCGGCGCCGTCGTTCGCGGTCACGACACCGGCGGCGAGAGTGCCGGCGCCGTCGGCAGCGGCGCGAATGCCGTCGCCGGCGTCGTTGAGCCCGATGAGCATCGCGTCGGCGGTCTGCTGGCCGACCTGCTCGGCGACCGCGTCGCGAAGCTGCACCATGGCCTGCTTGCCGAGTGTGGAGGCGAGGAAGCTGTTGGAGTCGTTGTAGTCGACCTCGACAGTCGCAGTCTTCGGGGCATCCGTGCCGACCGAGACGGCGTTCGTCGAGAAGTCACTCGGAATGGTCACGGCGAAGTAGTAGTCACCGTCGGTCACTCCGGTCGTGGCATCCGCGGCATCCGTCACCTGCCAGGCGAGCTCGCCGCCGCTCGTGAGCTCGTCGACGAGGTCGTCGCCCGCCGTGATCGCCTCGCCGTCGCGGCTGGCGCCTGCGTCTTCGTTCACGAGGGCGACGGGCAGGTTCTTCAGCTCGTCGGTCGGCGCCCAGAACGCCCAGAGGTACAGGGCACCGTAGATGAGCGGGATGAAGAGGAGCACGACGAGTGCGACCTTGGGCAGCGTGCCCTTACGGAAGCGGCGGAGTTCCGTGCCGGAGGAGAGGAAGGCGAACATCAGGCGTGCTCCAGGATGAGGTCGATGGCGTCATCGGGGTCGGCGACTGCCTCAGCCTCGGACGCGATGGTGGAGATGTCGAAGGCGAGTGGGGCGATACCGAGCTCGTTCCAGAGTTCGGTGTCGGGCGCGGCAGCGGATGCCACGACGGCGGTGCCTGCCCGGGTGATCGCGTCGAGGCACTGCCAGAGCACGAGCCTGGCGGCGGGCGCCTGCAGTTGCTCGATCTGGTCGAAGAAGAGCACTTGCGGTTCGCTCATCATCGCGAGGGCGATGCGGAGCAGCACGGTCTGCACTTCGTCGAGGTCCCAGATGAGGGTGTCGACAGTCGGCAGCGGCACCTCGCCGAAGACTGGGGTGAGCACGCGGCGGAGTTCGGCGTCGTCGGTGCGTCGCACGATCGCCCACCAGGGTGCGATCCAGGCCGCCCGTTCGCGGATGGCAGCGCCGACGCTCACCGAATCCTCGAGCGTGTCGATGCCCTGGAAGCCTGCGATCGCCGTCGCACGCTGCACGGGACGTGCGCGGCGCGGCAACCCGTAGCCGAGCACCTCGGCGGCCCCGCTCGTGGGCTTCATGCGCCCGGCGAGCGTGAGCAAGAGGCTCGTGCGGCCGCTTCCCGCTGGCCCGTGGAGCACGGTGAGCCCGCCGTCGGCGGCGAGGTTCACAGGGCCGTAGACGGCGCCGCGCTTGGAATGGAGGGCGAGCTCATGGGCCCGCACGATGATCGACACGGTGCTTCTCTCTCGTTTGTACTGACTAGTCAGTCTAGAACGGAGAACAAGTGTTTGGCAACTCCGCCGGGCCGCGTGCTCGTCGGGGATGCCAGTCGGCCTCGAGGCAATCCGCACCGCCTCGAGGCGGCCGGCTGAGCTACGCGAAGGGCCCTGCCACCCATAGCAGGCAGAGCGCTCCTGCGGCGATGAAGACGATCCACGACGGATGCCGCCCGCGGCTGTAGACCAGCGGCAACAGGCTGCACGCGAGCAGGGTCCAGCCGATCGCGGCGACGACGACGGACGCCGTCGTGCCGATCGCGAAGAGCAGGAGCACGACGGCGACGCCGGCCGCGAGCATCGACGTCACGTGCCACGCGAAACGGATCGTGCCGAGCGGGAACTCGACACCGCGAAGCTTCGGAAGCTCGGCCTGCCGGTACAGCGGGCCGACGATGTACACCTCGCCGAGGATCGAGTGGGCGATGCCGAGCACCGTCATCAGGGCGGCAGCGACGAAGAGCATGTGCTGACGCTATCGACAACGGCGGGCTCCGTGCCGGGTTCAGCCGCTCGCGGGCACGAACGTCACCGCATTGGTGCGCAGGTAGCCGGCGGCGCCGTTCGTGAGCGTGATCGCCCCTCGGTGCCCGCGTCGAACCGCGTCGTGCCGAGCAGCACCCGGCGAGCTACGCGTCTCGGAACTCTGTGCACTCACCGGGCTCGGCCAGTCCACCGTCTCCCGCATGATGTCGGTCCTCGACCGCATGAAGTCGTCATCCAAGACGGTCGCACGGGCCGCTACCGACCCGGGCCTGCAGCGGTGTCGCTCGGCACCATCGCCCTCAACGGGTCGCCGATCTTCCGCGCCTCCCGCCAGATCGCCCAGAACCTCGCCCACCGACTCGGCATCGGCGTCAACGTCGTCGAGCTCAGCGGGTTCACGCTCACGTACCTCTGCAATTTCGAGGCTGCCCGCCGCCCGCCGCCACGCCGCCCGCCGCCACGACCTTTCGCCGCGTCACGACCCGTCCGAATCGCCGTCACTCCGCAAAGGGTCGTGGCGGCGCGTGGGGCAGCGTGAGTTCTGCGCCGCAGCGTGAGTTCTGCGCCGCAGCGTGATTTCCGCGCCGCAGCGTGAGTTCCGCGCCGCGACGCCTACTCGAGCTCGCGCAACCGCGCCGCGACGCCGCCGCCCTGATTGGTGCGTCGCTCCGATCCGACGGCGATCGCGAGCAGCACCGCACCCGCCGTTGCGAGCGTGATCCACCACGGCATCGCGCCGACGGCGCGGTCGACCTGAGCTGAGAACACCACGATGTTCTCGATGGGCAGCACCGCGAGCCCGAGCAGGAACGGCGCCGCGAGCTTGCGCGACGAACCGACGAGGATGGCGACGAGCGCGAGCGCGATCACGAGGATCGGCCGGTACAGCTGCGGGTCGGTGCCGGTCGCGATCACCGACGGCAGGAACGTCAGCACGATGCCGGGCGCGAGCAGGCGCCAGCTGCCGCGGAATCCGATCGGCCATGAATTGAGCGACGGATGCACCGGCGCAGCGGCCGGCCGCATCGCGATGATGCCGGCCGCAAGCACGGCGAGCCCGAGCGGCAGCGAGAACACCTCGACCCGCAGATCGCGTTCGCTCCAGCCCTGGACCCCGGTCACCCACGCGAGCACATACGTGAACCAGAACGGCGGCAGCACCGGTCGAGCCCTCCTCGCAAGCGCGATCGTGATGAGCGCGAGGGCGAGGACCAGCGCCATGAGCACCCAGAGCGTCCAGATCGCGAACCATTCGCGTCGGATCGCCGTGATCGGCCCGGCAACGAGGAAGACCAGGGCGGGAGCGAAGAGCCACCTCGTGCGCAGCAGCCACTGGTCGAGCCTCGCCGCGGCGGCGGTCGCCGCGGAAGCCCCTGAAGACGCGGAGCCCGCGGCACCCGCGGTACCCACGGAGCCCGCGGCACCCACGGCACCCACGGCACCCACGGTACCCACGCCACCCACGGCACCCCCGGCACCCGCCGACGTCGCCGCCCGCTCCGCCGCGCCGCGCAGCAGCCACACCGAGACGACCGCGAGCAGCACGCCGCCGAGCGTCAACCCGAGCACGGGCACCATGACGAGGCGGGGGTCGGCGCCGACGAGCACGTCACGCACGAGACCCCAGCGCATGGCCTGGATCGGAGCGGCGGCCGCCGCAACCAGCGCGCCCGCGAAGACGGGGGCACGGAGCATCCGCAGCCTCGACGTCTCTGCGACACGAGAAAGCACCACGCCGACGGCGAGCAGCACGACGGATGCCGCAAGCAGCGCCGCCGTGCGCCACGCGAACGCCTCTTCGGCCGAACCCCACGCGGCGAGCAGCACGAGCGACGGCACGAGCGCGCAGGCGAGGCCGGTCGCGAACAACGCCGCACCGCGGCGGCCGCGTGCCACGAGCAGCGCTCCGACGATCACCGCGGCGAGGGCGGGAGGCAGCGTGTACGGCTCGATCACGTCGACGCCGAGCATCGCCCACACGCACCAGAGCGCGCCGGTCCAACTCGCCGCGGCGAGCCACCAGCCATACCGTCGGCCGGCGACGATGCGCGTCGCCGCGAAGCCGAGGCCGAGCACGACGAGCACGGCCATCGCCGTGCCGAGTCCGGCGGCGTCGCGCACGAGCGCGAGCAGCACCGCGATCGCCGCGGTCACGAGGGAGGAGATCTCGATCCACAGGCGCACGGATGCCGCGGCGGCGGCGTCTTGGCCACGGCCGACGAGCACCGCCTCGACGCCCTTCGTCGCCGGCAGGACGAGCGCGACGATCGCCGCGATGACCGGCAGCACGACCGGGGAACCGCTGACGTCGAGGAACTCCGAGCCGAGGCAGACTGCGACCACCGCGAGCGAGGGCACGAGGATCGTCGCTGCAGCGGAACGTACGAGGCGGTTCAGGCCGGGGCGCCGGGTGAGCACGAGCGCGAGGGCGAGCAGGAAGGTCACGCCCGTCGAGAGCGCCGTCCAACCGTTCGGCTCCTGCAACACCGTGGCGACCCCGATGAGGAACGGCACGGCGGTCACGACGAGGATCGCGTACCAGGAACGGGCGTCGACGCGGCGCACGAGCGTCGCGGCGAGCGCGCAGAGCGCGGCGGCCGTCGTCGTCAGGCAGAGCACGGCGATCGTCACGACCCCGAGGCGATCGAGTGCCGTCGCGAAGATCACGAGCGCATACGCGTACGCTGCCGCGACGTGCACCACCCGCACGCCGGTAGGCAGCGGGCGCGCGACGACGACGATCGCCGCCACGATGACGACGCCGACCGGCACCGTGATGGCCGGCTCGATCCAGCTGATGAACGCCGAGCCGATCAGGGCGACGTGGGCGAGTGCGATGAACGGCGCGCGCACGCTCGGGCGCGCACCGGTGAACCTCGACACGGGCAGGAGCACCGCGGCCGAGGCGAGCACTGCGATCGCGATGCCGACGCCGGCTCCCGCGAGCGGCGGGAGTGCCGGCCATCCAACGAAGGCCGCGGTGCCGACTGCACCGATCCACAAGGAAAGAACGAGCATGCCGACGGGGAATCCAGCACGGAGCTCCGGCGGCTCGGAACGTCGGGTCGCACCGGCGAGCGCGGCGACCCCGAGCGCGGCGACGAGGAGTCCGAGCACACCTGCGAGCACGGCGTCGGCGGGCAGCCCGAAGTCGGCGACGACCGCCTCACCGCGCTCGCTGCTCGCTCCTCGGAGCGGCGCGAGGCCGGTACCGACGAACGCCAGCGCGACCGAGCCGAACGTGGTCAGCGCCATCGATCCGGCGGGCAGCGCGGCACCGAGCCCGATGGTCAGCGTGCCGGCCTGCAGGGAGCGAGCTCGCACTGTGCCGCCGCGGACCACGAGCCAGACGAGTCCGGATGCCGCGACGGCGAGCGCACCCGCGAGCGGCATGAGCGTCGTGAGCCAGACCGCCTGCAGGTTCTGCGGGGCGAGCGGCAGCATGACGAGCGCGGCCGTGCCGAGTGCACCCGCGGCGAAGCTCCAGAATCGCGGCATGCCGTTCCGTGTCGCGACGGCGGCGAGCACCGCGAGCGCCGCGAGCAGCGCCACGCGACCGATGACGCCCGACTGCGGAGTCGCGGCGGGCAGGAACACGAGTTGCGCGAGCACCACCACGCTTGCGAGCAGTTGCACGACGGTGAGGGTCACCCGGTCGGCGTGCAGTGCGCTGCCGAAGCGGGGCGCCGCGAGCTGCACGAGCCCCTGCGCCCCCAGCGCCACTGCGACCACGCCGACGTGCCCCCAAGCCGTGCCCCACCCGCCGACGGCGTAGCCGAGGAAGGCCGGAACGACCGCGAGCCCGAGGAGGGCGGTCCACCACCAACTGCGGATGCGCGCGCGCCACGCGATCACGAGCATCGCGGCCGCCGCGATGAAGGTGCCGAGCCCCGCGAACGCCCATGCGCTGACGGCGGCGGGTGCGAGCTCTGAGAACGCCCACACGTCGAGGGCGAGGAAGACCATGCCGAGCGCGCCGATCGCCTCGGCCGAGAACTGCACGCCCCGCCGGCGGAGCATCCAGGCCCCCGCGAGGAAGAGCGCGGTCACGACGGCGATGACCGTGGTGCGCATCGCGAATCCGACGTCGGGGTTCAGGAAGGTGAAGACGATCGCGGCGACCGCGAAGAGGCCGGCCCCGGCCACGGCGAGCACGGATTGCACGCTCAGCTGCGAGGTCGAGGCCGGCGCCGCGACATCCACTCGCGGCAGTGCGGTCTCGGTCGCGCTGGTCGCGCCGATCGCATTCGGGGCATCGGATGCCGCGGCCTCGCTCTGCACAGCCGTCTGTGCCGAGAGCCGCGGACCGACCGGCGCCCAGGCTCGCCTGGCGCTCGCCCGCACCTGCGCGGCGGTGACCGGCGAGGCCGTCGGCAGCGCCGCGACGAGTCGCTGCCGCTCGAGCACCGCATCGGCGGCGCGTTGCGAAGCGGCCCACAGCTGCGCACCTTCGGCACCGCGCAGGTCGGCCTTGCACGACGGGCAGATCGGGCTGTCTCGCAGCTCTTCGTCGCACCGTGGACAGATCGTCGAGGCGAGCAGATAGCGGGCCGCCTGCTCATTCCATGCGCTCACCATTGGCGAAGTCTATTCACGCCGGATGCCGATGCGCCCGCGTCTTCAGTTGATCCACCCGCGGGTTTCCGTGTGCCGAGCGACGGCTGACGCGATGCGCTCGCCGACAGCGCGCTCGCTCGGGGACCCGATCGTCGACGCCGCCGTCGCGTATGCCTCCGCGAGTCCTGCGCGAATGTCTCGGGCGCGCGTCTCGGCCTCGTCCGCCGGAATGCGGAGCTTGCGTGCGATGCCCACGAAATTGCGAATGCCGATCGCGTCGAGACGATATTCGTCGCCGACCGTCATTGCCGAAGCCAGCGGGCGAGACGACGGATAGGCGAGGTGCGTTCCGAGGTCGTAGAGCGGGGCGAGCGTCGCGGTCTCCGCCCGCAGCAGGATGGAGTAGTTCTTGGCATGCGCGTCGGTGTTGGCAGCGGAGACATTGAACACCATCGCGTCGAAGAGCTGGCGCTGGCTGTTACGTCGCTGCTCGAGGTCGGGAAAGGTGTCGATGAGCTGTGCCATCTGCGCGAAGCCCGGCCCACCGTCGGCTTGGTACTTGCGAGCCGGGCTCACCGAGAGCGCCTGGCAGAAGTCTTCTTGGTGGTGACGGACCCAGATGCCGCGCTCGACCGCACGGTCATAGCGTGCAGACACGAAGACCCGATCGCCGCGGGTTGTCGTGTAGAGCTCGGCGTCGGCGACGTCGAGACCGAGTTGCGCCGCCGCCCTCATCGTGACGTACTCGTTCACATCGTGTTCGATGAACGGTGCGACCGCGGGCTTGAGGATATGGGTCGTCGGCGTCGCATCGGCCGGCACACCCCAGCTTCCATCGGCAGATCGAAAGAGTGCCGTCTTCGGTTGGGCACCGGGCAGACTCCAGCGCCCGGTCGCGTCGCGAGAGCCCCATGTGTCGGCGTGGGCGACGAGGTCGGCGATGACCTCGGCGACTTCGTCTTCAGAGAGTGGGTCGATTGCCGTTCGATGACCGGATGCATCGGTCGACTCGCTGCCCTCTGGAAGGATCTGCACGGCACCGGCGACGTCGCGGCCGACGTACGTCAGTAGCCCGAACGGATTTGCTGCCGAGGTGTGGAATTCGCGCGCCAGCTCATCGAGCCGCCCCGCGCTGTCGGGGAGCAGTCCCTGGAGGAATGGAAGTACTGCGCGCGACGGGTGCGTCGCGCGCGAAACCGGCATCGACATCGACAGCGGTGTCGCGTCGAGGCGAGCCCGGTACGACTCGTCATAGGTGAAGGTGACGGCCCCTGCCGTGGTCTGTTGCAGTTCACCGATGTACGTGCCGTCGAGGAAGACGTTCAACGATCGCATGCTCATCGTTCGTTCTCTTGAAGGTCGACCGAAAGCTCGAGCACGCCGAGCACGTCGAAGACGCGATCCAACCGAACGCTGGGCTTGCCGCCTTCGAAACGAACCACCCACTCGCGGGTGACGCCAGCGCGCTCGGCGAGGGCTTGTTGCGACCAATCCAGCGCCTCACGACGGGTTCGCACAGCGCCACCGAGTTCACGTACGGATCTGATTCGCATCGCGGCCTCCTTGGTGCGCGTTCGCGCACAACACCAAGTGTGCTCGATCGCGCACAGAAACGGAAGTGCACGATCGCGCACAAGATCAGAAGTGCGTTCTACGCCACATTGATGCGAATGTGACAGAGCCCAGAAGCACACGAAGAATCTTGTCTTTCGCCTCGCTTCTCATCGTGCAGTCGAGCGCCCTTGACGATGCGGTCGACGACGTTGCGCGGCCCGCGCAGGCCGATGCCGACGAGATCGAGGTCGTCGGCGGCGACCGCGGCGACGGCAGCGCGGTTGGCATCGTCGTGCCCGGTCGAGAAGAGCTCCCGGGTGTACACCGCGAGCGACACCCCGCGAGCGGATGCCTTCGACCGGGCCGCCAGCAGCAGTTCGGCAGTGGCCGTCATCACGAGCACGGGCTGTCGCAGCATCGGCAGGTACTCGGTGCCGTCGCGATCGCGATACGGCGCCCCGGTGAGGTCGGGGCCGCTGGTTGCGATTCCGCTCATCAGAAACGCGGTCACGTTCAGCTCCTGCCACGGTTCCAGGTCGTCGCGCAGCACGACCACGACCTTCGTGTCGAAGCGGGGCGGAGCGGCGGGTTCGGGCGAGGCATCCGCAAGAGGTGAGGCATCTGCAATGGTGGGCATGCTCCCAGTCTTCGCGACGCGCACAGCGTGGTCTTGTACGTTTCTTGCATGGTCGACTCGGTGCGCGCGTGGCACCCCGCGGTGCCGTCGGTGCGGGAGGTACTGCACGCGACGTTCGAGCACCATGCCTACCCGGCGCACACGCACGACGACTGGACCGTGCTCCTGATCGACGACGGTGCCGTCGCCTACGACCTCGACCGTGCAGCCCATCACGCGACGCCTGCGTCGATCACGCTCCTTCCTCCGGGCGTGCCGCACGACGGGCGCTCGGCGATCGACGGCAAGGGGTTCCGCAAGCGTGTGGTGTACCTCGAATCCCAGTGGCTGCCTGCGAGTGCAGCGGATGCCGCGGCGACACGCCCCACCCTCGTCGCTCCCGACTCGATCGCAGCCGTTCGGCGTCTCCACGCGGCGCTCCGCTCCCCCGCAGACGTCATGGCCGCCGAGCACTCGGTGCTGTTCTTGCAGCAGCAGGTGCTCGCCCACCTCGGCTCCCCGTTGCGGCCCGTTCGAGACGCGCCCTTGGCGCGGCGCCTGCGCGAACTGCTCGACGACCGTCTTCTCGAGACGTTCACGATCGCCGAGGCCGCTCGGCTGCTCGGTGCGCATCCGAGTCATCTGGTGCGCGTCTTCTCCGGAACCTACGGCATCGCGCCGCACCGCTACGTGACCGGGCGCCGGGTCGACCGAGCACGTCGGCTCCTGCTCGACGGCCATCCGCCCGCCGACGCCGCGGTGCACGCCGGCTTCCACGATCAAGCCCACCTCACCCGCCACTTCCGTCGGATCCTCGGCACGACCCCCGGCGCCTTCGCGGCGGAGCCCCGGCCGGTGCGACGCTGATTCTCGGCGCTGATTTCTAGGCGCCGGCACCGCCGTCGACCGGCACGATCGCGCCCGTCACCATCGAAGCCCGGTCGCTGAGCAGCCACGCGGCAGCCTCCGCGATCTCTCGAGGTTCGGCCATCCGGCCGAGCGGGATGGTTGCCGTGATCCGCTCGACGATGCCGGGGGTCGCCGCCTCCCACGCATCGATCATGTCCGTGGCCGTGCCACCTGGAGTGATGCCGTTCACCCGGATTCCCTCGCCTGCCCAGCTCACCGCGGCAGACTCGGTGATGCTGTTGAGCGCACGCTTCATGGCGCCGTACGCGGGGAGGGCGGCGTTCGCACGACGGCTGCCGATGCTCGAGGTGTTGACGATCGCCCCACCGCCGTTGCGACGCATGAGCGCGGCCTCGGCGGTCATGGCGGTCCAGTGCGAGCGGAAGTTCACGGCGAACTGCTCGTCGATATCGTCATCGCTCGTGGTGTCGAGCGGGCCCGGCCGGCGCTGAATGGCCGCGCCGTTGTTGAAGGCGCCGTCGAGCCGGCCGTGCAGTTCGTCGACGCGCTCGAGGGCTGCGCGGATGCTTCCAGGGTCGGCGAGGTCGAGCGCGACGGCGTCTGCGACGCCTCCGTCGGAGCGGATCTCGCCGACGATGCGGTCGAGGGCATCCGTGCCGCGAGCGGCGAGCACGACGGCGGCGCCCTCGGCGGCGAAGAGCCGGGCCGAAGCGGCGCCGATGCCGCGGCTGGCGCCGGTGATGAAGACGACCTTGCCGGTGAGCAGGCCGATCGGGGTGGTGTCGATGCTGTTCGTCATATCGACAGTGTCACCTCGAACCGGAGCCCGGATTCAGGTACAGACGGTACCAGGGTCCGCGACGCTCGAGCGCGCAGAATGGGGACATGGACAAGCAAGAGCTCGGCGCGTTTCTCCGCAGCAGACGTGAGCGGCTCCGGCCGGAAGACGTCGGCCTCCCTTCGGGGCCGCGGCGAAGGACGCCCGGGCTTCGACGTGAAGAGATCGCGGTGCTCGCGCACATCTCCACCGAGTACTACGTCCGCCTCGAGCAGGGCAGGGCGCCGCGCCCATCGGGCGAGGTCCTCGCGGGCATCGCCGGCGCGCTCGGACTCACCGACGCCGAGTCCGACCACCTCCACATCCTCGCGGGCACCGCGCCCTCCCGGGTGGGCCTGCACCGGCGAGATGTCCGCCCGAGCATCCTGGCGCTTCTCGAGCGGCTCCCGCTGACGGCTGCGATCGTGACATCCGCAGCGTTCGAGGTTCTCGCATGGAACGATCTCGCGGTCACGCTCATGGAGGACTTCAGCAGCCTCGCCCCCGAAGACCGCAATCTCGCGCGAAAGGCGTTCCTCGGAACTCGACGCCCCGACGTCGCGCTCTATGGAATCTCCGACGGCGCCGAATTCCGGCGGAACGCCGTCATGGAGCTTCGAGCGACCACCGGCCGATACCCGTCGGACCTCGCCGTGACCGGCCTCGTCGAGGAGCTCCGCAACGGCAGCCCCGAATTCGCCCGGCTCTGGGAGCAGCATGACGTACAGGCGGCACCGACGTTCAGGAAGACCTTCCGGAACACGGCCGTCGGAGAGATCACCGTCGACTGCGACTCCCTCTTGCTGACCGACCGCGACCAGCACCTCGTGCTCTACAGCGCACCGCAAGGTTCCCGCGACGCTGAGAATCTCGCTCTCCTCAACGTCATCGGTACCCAGAACATCGACGCCGGCGAGACGCGCTGATCGATCCGAATTCTGCCGGCCCTGGCCTACTACCCCGAGGCTGAAGCGCTCTGCCTCGCGAGTGCCACTGCGATGGCCTTCGTCCGACCGCGAACCGTGCTTCCCGTACTGCTCCTCGCCGAACGGGAACATTGAACTTTTCGGTTCAGTGTCATACACTGAACCACATGGTTCAGCAACAAGCCCCCACCCCGGCAAGTCTCGATCGGGCATTCGCGGCCCTCGCCGACGAGACCCGGCGCGGCATCCTGACCCGGCTCGGCTCCGGCCCAGCCACGATCACCGAGCTCGCCGAACCGAGCGGCATGACCCTCACCGGCATCCGCAAGCACGTCGACGTGCTCGAGACCGCCGGGCTCGTCGCGACCGAGAAGATCGGTCGTGTGCGGCAGGTCAGCCTCGGCACCGAGCGATTGGACGACGCCATGTCGTGGATCACCTTCTATCAGCAGCTCTGGGCGCGCCGCCTCGACGGACTCGACGCCTACTTCACCCTCACGAAAGGAACGGAATCATGAGCAACACCGACACGAACGAGACGATCGGGCTCCGGCTCCAGCGTCAGCTTCCCGCGTCACCCGACGATGTCTTCGACGCCTATACCGACGCCGAGAAGCAGAAGATCTGGTTCTCGATCCTCGACGAAGAGCCCGGCGTCGTCGAGATCGAGGTCGACCTGCGTGTCGGCGGCACGCAGACCGCCGTCTGGGGGCCCAACCGCGACACTCTGTTCCGCGAGGTGCAGACGTTCCTCGAGATCGATCGCCCGCACCGGCTCGTCACCGAGTCGACCGGCAGCGAGCCCGACGGCAACACGATGACGACGCACATCGTCGTCACCTTCGAGGCGAACGACGGCGGCACGCTCATGACCGTCGAGCAGACCGGCTTCCCGACGCCCGAGGTGCGCGACTTCTTCCAGACGCAGGCCTGGATCGGCGCCTTCGACCGCATCGAGGCGTACCTCACCCGCGGCTGACGACCCCTCGCTGGTCGAGTAGGCCGCCTGCGGCCCACCCGCCGGTCGAATACCGCCCGACGAAGGAGGACGCGTATCGAGACCTCGCAACGGGTCTCGATACGCTCGCTGGCGCTCGCTACTCGATCAACGGTGGGGAGACCGCGCGCGCGATGTGCGCCGCGAGGGCGCTCGTCGACGCGACGTCGGCGAGTGCGGCGGCGCCGTCGAGCGGGTGCGCCTCACCGAGCCGGATGTCGGCGCCGGGCAGCGTCGCACGCACGGCCGAGACGAAGTCGCGTCCGAGGACTTCGCCCATGAAGAGCCCGCCGACTCCGCGCACGCGCGGCTCCGGGGCATCCGCGCCGCCCACGCGCCGAAGACCTGCGAGAGCGGATGCCGCGAGCTCGCGTGCTGCGCCCGCGACGAGCGCCCCGGCGACGGCGTCACCGGCCGCTGCGGCCTCGGCGACCGCCCTGGCGTACGAGGCGACGCGCTGCACGCGCTCGGGATCGCCCTGCAGTTCGATGTAGGCCGACTCGAGGTCGGGAAAGTCCGCGCGCACGATGTCGGTCAGCGCGGTCGTGTCGCCCCGGCCGTCATGGTGCCGCATGACGGCGTCGAGGCCGGCTCGGCCGAGCCAGAATCCGCTGCCGGCATCGCCGATGAGATAGCCCCACCCGTCGACGCGGGCGATGTCGGTGGCCCCGACTGCGAGGGTCACGACGCCGGTGCCTGCTGCAACCACGGCCCCGGGCTCGTCGCCGAGCGCACCGAGGTAGGCGGTGATGGAGTCATGTGCGAGGTGCACGCTGCGCGCACCCATCGGCGCGGCCGCGGCGAGCAGGTAGCCGGCATCGGCCTCGTCGTCGGTGAGTCCCGAGACGCCGAGCCCGACACGCTCAGCGACGTGCCCTGCCTCGTGCGCCTGGTCGATGATGCGGGCGAGCTGCGGCAGTAGCGGCAGATCGGTGCGAATGCCGGGCGCCGACCACTCCGTGACCCCCGAGGCATCCGCGTGCCGGATCTTGATGCCGGATTGCCCTGCGTCGATCGCGAGCGTGCTCGTCGCATTCACGGTGTACTGCTCCATTCGCGGGAACGCTCGGCGACCAGACTGCGAGCGATTTTGCCTCGGGTACCGGCGAGCGCAAGCCCGCTCGTACCGCGGAGACGACGCTATCAGTCCGGGCACGGCCGACGTGGCGCGCCGGTTCAGGGCACGACGGGCACCGGCGACGAGAGGTCGTCGATGATGCGGTCGATCTCGGTGAGGGCGTAGCGGGCGAGCGCCCGCTGCGCGACATCCGCTGGGCTGCCCTGTTCTTCCTCGAGGTCGCCGATCACGATGATGTTCTCGTCGTTCAGGGTGTTCGCGGGTGCCGTGTAGTTGAAGCTGCCGACGATGGTGAGCCGCTCGTCGATGACCATGAGCTTGTGGTGGAGCTTGCGCACCCCCGTGTTGCGCTTGTTGGCGAAGAGCTCGACGTCGCCTCGGCCGAGGTCGCTCGTCGCCGCCCACTTCGCCGCGCCCTGGCCGCGGTCGAGCACACCGCGGATGCGCGTGACGAGCGGCCGCAGGCGGATCATCGTGTCGTCGATTCCGGATGACTGGGCGAACGTGAACATCGCGAAGTCGATGCTCTCGCGCGCCTTCAGCATCTGCTTCATGATCTCCATCTCGGGTCCGTGCCGCGGAGCGAAGAGCGGTTTGACCCGCACCTCGGGCAGGTCGAACTCCTTCGGTCTCGGTTCGACGCGCTCGTGCAGGTCGCCGAACGTGCCGGAGCGCATGCGCTCGAACTCGCGCAGGTACTCGGTCGCGGCGTGCTGGCCGTGCAGCACGACGATCTGGTTGAGGTTCTGGCCGGCGTCGATTCCGGATGCCTCGTTCTTACCGGTGTCGGTGAGGGTGAAGTTGGTCGAGCCAGTGAGCACTGCGGCCGTCGGCTTGCCAGAATCGCGCACGATGAACTTCTGGTGGAAGATCTTCGGATTCAGGTCGCTGATGACGTCGACCCGCGCCTTCAAGAGGGCGCCCTGAATGATGCGATTCTCTTCATGCGCACCCGTGACACCCCACGGATCCTCGAGCGCCTTCTCCTCGGTGAGGTAGTCGCCTTCGAGGATGACCCGCACCCGCACGCCGCGGAGCTTCGCCGCGAGGATCGCCTTGGCGATGGGCCGCGAGTCGATCTCCTGCACGGCGATCGCGAGGCTGTGCTTCGCCTCGTCGATGAAGTCGCGCACCGCCTGGTCGAGATCGTCGGGGCCGCCGACCTCGGTCGGTCCCATGTACAGCTCGACACCGCCGATGGTGACCGGCATGGCGCACCTCTTTCATGAGTGTTCCTCACTCAAGCGTGACCCAGCTCGCCCGCCCGAGCATCAGTGCCGACCCGGAACTCCGTTGGTCGAGTAGCGAGCGCCAGCGAGCGTATCGAGACCCCTACGCCGACCCGGGGCCCCGCTGGTCGAGTAGAGAGCGCCAGCGAGCGTATCGAGACCCACCGCACCGCTACGCTGGCGAACCATGAGCGCGCCCATCGTCATCTCCGGACCCGCAGCCTGGAACCGGATCGTCTACCTCGAGCACCTCCCCGAGCCCGTGCCGCACATGCAGTTCGCGCTCGACGACTACGAGACCGTCGGCGGCACTTCGGCCGGTAAGGCACTGGGCCTCGCCGGGCTCGGTCGGCCGGTGCTGCTGCACACGCTCATCGGCGACGACGACGAGGGCCGTCGCGTGCAGGGCGCGCTCGAGGCATCCGGCGTCGAACTCGCGAGTCTGCCCTCCGAACGCACCGAGAGCCACCTGAACCTCATGACGCGCGCCGGCGAGCGCGTCTCGCTCTACCTCGCCGCACCCGCCGATCCGGGCACACCGCCGTCGGCCGAACTGACGCGGGTGATGACGCATGCCCCGGCGATCGTGCTCGACCTCTCCGAGCGTTCGCGCGGGCTCATCGACGCGGCGCGCGCGACCGGTCGTCCGATCTGGACGGACATCCACGACTACGACGGCAGCGCCGACTTCCACCGGCCCTTCATCGAGGCCGCCGACTGGATCTTCATGAACGCCGACCGCATCGGCGACGACCCACGGCCCTTCATGGAGGAGTGCGTGCGGGGCGGGGCGTCCGTCGTCGTGTGCACGCTCGGCGCGCAGGGCGCGATTGCGATCGATGTCGAAAGCGACGGCCGGATGCAGCGAACCGATGTCGCGGCGGTGCCGGTCGAGGTGCTCGACACCAACGGGGCCGGCGACGCCTTCATGGCCGGAGTGCTCGACGCGCACCTCACCGGCGCTTCGCTCGCCGACGCCCTCGCAGCGGGATCTCGGCATGCCGCGGCGGTGCTGACCACGCGGCACCTGCACCCCGTACTCGACGGCGTGCTCGCGTAGCCCGCGCACCACCCGTTGGTCGAGTAGCGAGCGCACCACCCGTTGGTCGAGTAGTGAGCGCCAGCGAACGTATCGAGACCCGGACCGCACACCCCGCTGGTCGAGTAGTGAGCGCCAGCGAACGTATCGAGACCCGTTGCGAGGTCTCGATACGGCCGCGGGCGGCCTACTCGACCAACGGATGCCGCCCGAGTGCGGTCACCCGCGCTCCCGTGTACCGTGTCCGTCGAACGTGGGGAGCACACGATGGTTCTGAAGCACCAACGCAGTGGCGTCGCCGAAGACGACGTCTATTGGCATGAGTCGATCGAGGGAACGTCGATCGGCTCAGAGGTGTCGCTCATCCTCACGTACAACTCGAAAGACGGGTCGGGGCCGCGGCTGCATCTGCATCCGTACACCGAGACCTTCGTCATCCGGCACGGGCGCGCGCTGTTCACGGTCGGCGACGAACAACTGGAGGCGGTCGGCGGTCAGGTACTCGTCGTGCCGGCGCAGACGCCGCACAAGTTCGTGATCATCGGTCCCGAGGCGCTCATCTCCACGCACATCCACGCGAGCCCGACCTTCATCACCGAGTGGCTCGAGTGATGCGCGGGCACGACCCCGCCTACGCCGGCGTGATGTTCGTGTTGTCGCGGAACAGGTTGCCGGGGTCGACCTCCCGCTTGAGGGCACGCAGCCGGTCGAGCGTCGCCGGCGGGTAGGCTGCGGCGACCGATTCGGGGCCCTGCTCGGTCTCGAAGCTCACGTATGCGCCCGTGAAGTGCGGGGCGAGCAGCTCGTTCCAGCGCGCGCTCGTCTGGTTCCGGCTCGAACCGAACGCGACGACCGAGAACTCGGCCGAGCGGTGCGCGAACGCCGTGGCATCGGCGGGCACGTCGTGCACGGCACCGCCGACGGCGCGTAACTGGAAGAAGTAGCTCGCCCCGCTCGCCAGGAACTGGGCGACGTCGCGGGCGAACTCCGGCGTGATGCGCCCGATGATGCCTGTGCGCGAGGTCGGCTCGCCCTCGGCGCCGTGACTGCCGTCGGCGGCGTTCGAGATGATCGACTCGTAGGTCGTGAGCCGCACATCCTGCCCGACGAGGGGCGCGACCTCGGCGAGCGGCGCCAGCCGCGCGAGCACCGTGTCGGGGTCGGCGGAGTCGATCACCGCCATCACCCTCGCGACCGGCGGTTCGCCCGGGCGCGCTCCGCCCATGAGCATGAAGCTTGTGACGTCCCGAGGCGAATCGACGACCCAGTCGCCCCACGCCTGCAGGAACCCCGCGGTGTCGCTCGCGTCGAACGCCAGTTGCGCGAAGCCGACTGCGCCGACCTCGTCGACCTCGAATTCGAACGCGGTGACGATGCCCATGTTCGCGCCGGCGCCCTGCACAGCCCAGAAGAGTTCCGGATGCTCCGTGGCATCCGCTCGCACCAGGCTGCCGTCGGCCAGCACCACCTCGGCGGCGCGCAAGTGGTCGATGGTCAGCCCGTGTTCGCGCACGAGCCAGCCGATGCCGCCCGCCGTGGCGAGCCCGCCGACCCCGACGCCGCCGTAGTCGCCCGACGAGAGTGCCCAGCCGTGCGGCGAGAGGAACGCCGCGACGTCTTGCCACCGCGCGCCGGCCTCGATGCGCACGAGCCGGTTCGCTTCGTCGAGCACCTCCATCGCGTTCATTCGCGAGAGGTCGATGACGATGCCGCCGTTGTTCGTCGAGCGGCCGCTGATGCCGTGGCCGCCGCTGCGCACGCCGAGGGGCACATCGGGATTCGCTCGCGCGAAGCCGACTGCGTCCGCGACCTGTTGCGCGTCGGCCGGTCGCAGCACGAGCCCGGGCGAGCCGCCCCGCATGTAGGTCGACTTCACGCGCACGTAGCCCGCATCGCCGGGTTCGATCGCATCGGCGGCGAGCGAGGCGGGCACTGCCTCGTAGTCGATGCCGTCGCGGCGCTTCGCGCGCACCGTCGAGCTGCGCACGGCACGGATCGCCGAGGCTGTCGAAGCGTCGCCCCCTGAGCCCGTCGAAGGGATTCCGGAGGACGCACCGATCGAGTCACGGGATGCCGCGGCATCCGTCACCCGAAGTTCACGCGCGACCGCCTCGCGCAGCGCGGGCGCGACCTCGTCGGCGAAGTGCGCGATCGTGCCGGGGTCGTCGCTCGCGAGGATGAAGGTGCCCATGCCGTCGTCGACGACGTACGGCAACAGCTGCTCCACCCACTGGGCGGCCGGCCCGTCGAGGAATCCGCCGCCGACGCCCGCCGAGAACCGGCCGCCGATGTTCACGAGGCGCCGGATCTCGCGGGGGTCGCGCCCGGCGCCGACCGCAGCCTCGTCGATTCTGGCGTTGCCCGCGGCGAGGTCGCCGGGCTGCAGGTAGGCGAGCGAGGGCAGCCAGCCGTCGCCTTTGCGCCCGATGAGCCGCAGCATGCGGGGCTTGAGCGCACCGATGATGATCGGGATGTTGTGGGCGGGCGCCGGCCCGCGCTTGGCGCCGCTGACCCGGTAGTACTCGCCGTCGACCTCGAACCGGGCTCGATCCCCCTGATCCCAGACGCCACGGATGATGTCGATCGCCTCGGAGAGCGCATCGACCGCCTGACCGGGAGTGAGGCGGCGGCCGCCCATCGCCTCGATCGCATCCCAGAACCCGCCGGCGCCGAGGCCGAGCTCGAAGCGCCCGCCCGAGAGCAGGTCGAGACTCGCGGAGGCGCGAGCGAGCACGGCCGGCGGCCTCAGCGGCAGGTTCGCGACATTCGCCGAGACGTGGATGCGTTCGGTGCGCGCCGCGACCCAGGTGAGCAGCGTCTGCGTGTCGTGGAATGACGGCTGATACGGGTGATCTTGAAAGGTGACGAGGTCGTAGCCGGATGCCTCGCTCAGCTCGGCGAGGCGCACTGCCGACTGCGGCGGATCGTTCTTCGGGGTGATGAAGGTGCCGAACTGCAGTTCGTGGCCGTAGTGCATCGTGCTCCGATCGGTCCGGCGCCGTCGTTGCTGGTGCGCCACCTCTCCATCATGGGCGACGGATGCCGCAGCCGCATGAGAGGAGTAAGCTACTTACTCATGGTAAGTAAATCCGACGACTTCACCCGACACCGCGCGCGCCTGGAAGAGCTCGGCCACATCGACGATGCCGAATGCCGGCGCTTCCAGGGCACCGTCGAGTTCGCCGGACGCAAGTGGAACGCAGCGATCCTGCTGGCCGGCGTGCGGGGAGCGCGCCGATTCTCGGAGTACCGCAGCACTGTCACCGGCATCTCCGACCGACTGCTCGCCGCGAGGCTCAAAGAGCTCGAAGACGAGGGCGTCATCGAGCGGCATGTGCGCGCGACGACACCGGTGACGATCACGTACACCCCGACCGCCGCCGGGCTGCAGCTGATCGAACTGCTGCAACCGCTCGTCGAGTGGGGCCACGCGCGCATCGTCGCCACTGAACGCTCAGCCGGCTGATGCCCCGACCGGACACTTGAAGCGGGCCGGCAGTCCGCCGGCCCGCTTCGTCGATGCGCTACTTCTCGGTGCTCTTGGGGTCGACGGTCTCGTCGGTCGCGGGCTCCTCGGTGGGAACCGCAGTCGCCTCAGGCGCCGCGGCGGCCACCGGCTCCGCACTCGTCGGCACGCCGTCGGCCACGATCACGACGTCTTCGACATCCGTCTCGGCGAAGTCGGCGTCATCGAACGCGGCGTCGTCGGCGAGCACGAGCGCCGAGGCATCCGTCGCCGACCGACGCGCGGCCGCGAGGGTGATCGCGTGCACCGCGAGGGCGATGACCACGGCGAGGCCGCCGGCGGCGAGCAGCAGGCCGCCGATCGTGGTGCCCGACTGTGCAGCGAGGTACGCCGCGTAGTCGGCCGACTGGGTGGTGTACAGCTCGACCTGAGTGGCGTTCGATGAGGCCAGGAGCCAGGCGCCCACGGCGATGATCACGACGGCGACGACCCAGAGCAGGATCAGCGGCACGTTGACCTTGGTGCGGGCGGATGTGTTGTCGGTCATGACGTCCTTCGGGGTGGGGTTGCGACCGGATCGGCCTCAGAGCACGTTACGAGGCGAGCCTATGCGTGTCCTATGCGTCAGCGCGACATGTTCTTGGAATGAACTTGGCGAAAGCCGTGTCCACAGCGGCGTGACGCACCGCCGCTCAGATCGCGCGATGGTCGACGAACGCCATGCGCGGCCCCCGTCGAGGCCGGCCGCGAACGCCGGCCGCGCCGAGCAACCGCACCACCCGGTACCGGTGACCGGCCCACGGGGCGAGCGTCTCGAGCATCTCGTCATCGCTCATGTCGCGGCCCGCAAGCGCGTGGCCGACGTAGTTCGAGAGGTGGTAGTCGCCCACCGAGAGTGCGTCGGCGTCGCCGAGTGCACGCTGGGCGACCTCGGCGACGGTCCACGGGCCGACACCGGGCATGAGGGTGAGGCGAGCCGCGGCATCCGTCGGGCTCATGTCGACGACGGCCTCGAGCTTCGGTGCGTAGCCCGCGGCGTTCTGCAGGGTGCGCGCCCGTTTCGGATCGACGCCGGCCTGGTGCCACTCCCAGCTCGGGATCGCGCACCACGCCTCGGGTGACGGCACGACCCGCATCGGTCGGGGCGTCGGGCCCGGCGCCGGGGTGCCGAACCGCGTCACGAGTCGTCGCCACGAGTCGTGCGCCTGCAGCGTGATGACCTTCTGCTCGAGAATCGTCGCCGCGAGCGCGTCGAAGACCTGAGCGGAGCGCGTGATACGCAGACCCGGATTCAAGCGGTGCGCATCGTCGAGCAGGCGCAGGCCGGGCTCGAATCCGGCGGGATCGTCGCGATCGCCGAGCAGTTCGGGCGCCTGCTCGACCGCGATGCCGGCACCGGGCCCCCAGGCCTCGCAACGCAACTCGTCGGCGGCAGGCTGGGTCAGGCGCACGGTCGCATCGCCGTCGTGCGTGCGAGTCGTTCGCCACACCGCACCACTCGCGTCGACGTGGAACGCCGGGTCGCCGCCACCGCGGCGCAGCACCCAGATCGTCTGGCGAAGGTCGGTCGGATGCCGCGGCCGCCAGCTGAGGGCATGGTCCGCGATCACCGCTCCAGTGTGCCTCACGCTCCTGACAGGTGCGGCGTGAACGCCGCGTGGAAGAGCGACCGCGCCCGCTGCGCGACACGCTGACGCTCCGAGGCATCCGTGCGCGCGACGACATCGGCGAGCATCGTGACCGCGAGCAGCACGTCTTCGGTGGCGACGTGGTCGCCGATGCGTCCGGCTGCTCGCTCGCGGTCGAGCACGGTGCCGACGATGCGGGCAAGTCGTGCACCGAGGTGGGTCACACGCTCCTCGTGCTGGTTGCGCCAGATCAGGTCGATGATCGCGGTCGAGACCACCGCCTGCTCGATGATCGCGTCGAGCAGCTCGTCGAGGGTCGCTTCGGCAGGCTCGACGGATGCCTCGAGCTGGTCGATGTTCTCGTCGAAGACGGCCACGGCGAGTTCGAGTCGATCGGGGAAGTGGCGGTAGAGGCTGCCCTGGCCGACGCCGGCGCGCTTCGCGATCGCGTTGAACGGGGCCTGCAGGCCATCGCTCGCGAAGACCTCTCGCGCGGCGGCGATGATCGCGCGCCGATTCTCGGGTCCGGCACTCGGGCCGCGATTGGCCTTGCGAGTCTCGGATGTTCCCTTCTCACGTTCAGGCACGAGTGCTACCTTACTACCGGACAACGATGTCCGGTATGAGCTTCGAAATACAGAAGAACCGTCGGAACACTGAAGAGAAGGAAGCACTCGCATGAGCACCACCAAGCCACTCTCGGGCGACGACTCGATCAAGACCTGGCTCGACCATCCGGTCGGCGGCCCGATCGTCCGCGACCTGCTCGCGCAGGCCGGCCAGGACCCCGACGTGCTGCGCCCCGTGCAGCGCCTCGCCATCAAGCGGCTCGTCAAGCTCAGCAAGGGCAGCTTCAGCCAGGAGATGATCGACACGCTCGTCGCGCGCGCGGCGACCGGCGACGTTCCGGCGGGCGCGCCTGCGTCGACGGATGCTGCGGCTGCGGTGTCCGCCGCAGGGGCCGGCGCCGAGGCATCCGACCGCGGTACCGACGCCGCCCCAGCCGCCGCGCCCGCCGTGGAACAGCCCGTGTGGGTGGAACGCCTCGACCAGGGCCGTTTCGCGGGCAAGACCGTCATCGTCACGGGCGCCGGTTCGGGCATCGGCCGTGCGACCGCGTCACGCATCGCGCGCGAGGGCGGCCGGGTCATCGGCGTCGACGTGTCGCAGGAGCGACTCGACGAGTTCGCGGCCGAACACGCCGGTGCCGAGGTCGTGACCCTCGTGGCCGACATCACCGACGACGCGGCCATCGCCCGCATCGTCGAAGCCGCCGGCGACCGCATCGACGGCCTCGCGAACATCGCCGGCATCATGGATGACATGACGCCGATCGGCGAGCTCACCGACGCCGTCTGGAAGCGCGTCTTCTCGGTCAACGTCGACGGCACCATGAAGCTCATGCGCGCCGTCGTGCCCGTCATGCTCGCGCAGGGCATCGGCTCGATCGTGAACACCGCCTCCGAGGCGGCGTTGCGCGGCTCGGCCGCGGGCGTGGCCTACACCGCATCGAAGCACGCCGTCGTCGGCCTCACGAAGTCGACGGCGTTCATGTACGGCCCGAGCGGCCTGCGCGTGAACGCGGTCGCTCCCGGTGCGACCATCACGAACATCGAAGCGACGTTCGCGTCACCACTCGGCGCCGAGCGGGTGCGCCAGGCCATGGCGATCCTTCCGGATGCCGCCGAGGCCGAGGCGCTCGCGGCATCCATCACCTTCCTGCTCAGCGACGACGGCGTGAACATCAACGGCGTCGTGCTCGCGAGCGACGGCGGCTGGTCGGCGGCATGAGCGCGAACGGAGCAGTCGGCACGCGCGACGTGCTCGTCGTCATCGGCGTCGGCGGCATGGGCGAGGCGATCGCCCGCCGCCAGGGCACCGGGCGCACGGTCGTGCTCGCCGACTTCAGCGAAGAGGCGCTCGACCGCGTCGGCGACGGCCTTCGCGGCGACGGATTCGACGTCGTGACGCACCGCGTCGACGTGTCGTCGCGTGCATCGGTCGTCGGGCTCGCGAACGCCGCAGCCGAACTGGGGCCGGTCACACAGCTCGTGCATACGGCGGGCCTCTCCCCCGTGCAGGCGCCGCGCGACGCGATCCTCGCCGTCGACCTGCTGGGCACCGCGCTCGTGCTCGACGAGTTCGAGCGGGTCATCGCACCGGGCGGAGCCGGCGTCGTCATCGCGAGCATGGCGGGCCACTTCCTGCCGCCGCTGCCGCCCGAGGTGTCGCACGCTCTCGCGATGACTCCGGCCGATGACCTCCTGTCGTTGCCGGTGCTCGCCTCGGTCACCGAGGCCGCCGCGGCGTATCCGCTCGCCAAGCACGGCAATCACCTGCGGGTGCGCGCGGCCAGCACCGGGTGGGGTGCTCGTGGCGCCCGCATCAACAGCATCAGCCCCGGCGTCATCTCGACGCCGATGGGCCAGCAGGAGCTCGCCGGCGAGTCGGGCGGGCAGATGCGAGCGATGATCGACGCGTCCGGCACCGGCCGCGTCGGCACGCCGTACGACATCGCGGATGCCGCGGCGTTCCTGCTCGGGCCCGACGCGAGCTTCATCACGGGCACCGACCTGCTGGTCGACGGCGGGGTGGTGGCTGCGGTCAGCAGCGGCCGGCTCGGGCTGCGCGGCAGGGAGTAGCACCCGGGTCCCCGCCGAGGGCCGGTGCCACACGGCGCCGGCCTTCGAGTCACGCCGCGCGCCGCGGCATCCTCATGTCCTCGTCTTGCCCAGGCACCGGGATGGGCAACTTCGCGAGCAGCGCCAACCCGATGAGCGACGGAAGCAACGGGAGCGCCGCTCCGAGCGCGGGCTCGACGCTCATGAGCAGCGCAGCACACACGGCGCCGAGCACGAGCGCGACGATGGCGCCGATGCGGATGCCGCTGTCCTCTGTATTCCGGTCGGCGAAGCCGGCCATGACGCTCGTCAGTGTGCCGGTCATGAAGGTCGTCGTCACGCCGGAGCGGCGCTCGATGCGTCGCGCGACGGAGGTCTGTCCGGCCATTCCGAGCGCCGAAGGCGCGATGAGGGCCACGAGAATGAGCAATTCCGTCGGGTGCGGGTTGAGCAGCCAGCCGACGAGCACGACGACCTGGGCCAGCACGGTCGCCGTCAACACGATCAGGAGCCCCCGTCGAAGAGTTGCACCCGGCCGGGCGATCCGCAGCGAGATGAACACGCCCGCGGCGAAGAACACCAGGGCGACGCTCGCACCCACCAGGGTGTTCGCGTAGTCGGGCCGTTCGAACAGGCCCGCCAAGATCATGTTGCCGGTCATGTTCGCCGTGAAGATGCCGCCGAACTGGAGGAAGGCGAACGCATCTGTCGCCCCCGCTGCGAATGAGAGCACCACTGCGAGACCGGTGAGCTGCGGCCCGACTCGCGTGAGGCGATCGTCTGACGTCGTCATTTGCCCTCCCTCGGAGGCCAGTACGGCTTCCCGCCACCGGTTCACGACGGATGCGCGCTCTCGCCTCAGCCGGAACTTCAGTCGCGTGATTGCCATTCCTCGTGGTTGCAATTCAACTGCATGTCGGATGCGGCCGAAAGGACTGTTTCGCGCACACGGCGGCCGACACGCACGGCGGCTGACGGCGGGCACGGTCAGTGACGGGCCGTAACCTCGATCTGTTCGATTCGACGACATTCACCAGAGGACGCCATGCCCCCACGCCCGCACACTCTCGCGCCGCGGATCGACGAGATCACGCTCACCGACCTGACGGAGGCCGACATCGACACGCTCGCCGCCGGCGACCGCGTCGAGGGCCTGCGCTATCGAGGCGGCGACGTCTCGGAACGCGACCTGACGGGCGTGAGCCTCAGTGAGTGCGAGATCACCGGCGTGTTCGCCCATGACGCGCACCTCCGCGGTGCGGTACTGACCGAGACCGTGATCGAACGCCTCGAGGCACCGGTGCTGCGCGCGCCTCGGGCCACATTGCGCGACGTGCTCATCTCGAGCTCACGCATCGGCTCCGTCGAGTTCTACGACAACACGTGGCAGTCGGTGCGTTTCATCGGCTGCAAGCTCGGCTTCGTGAACCTGCGGGGGGCTGAGATCCGCGACATCCGGTTCACCGACTGCACCATCGAAGAACTCGACCTCGGAAACATCCGTGCCGAGCGCGTCGCGTTCGAACAGACCGAGGTGCGCGCGCTCGACGTGACCGGCGCGAGACTCCGTGACGTCGACCTGCGCGGACTCGACCTCGCCGCGATCACCGGCCTCGAAGGCCTGAAGGGCGCGACGCTCGACGGCATGCAGGTCGCCCTGCTGGCGTCACTCTTTGCGAGTCACCTCGGCATCCGCGTCGTCGACTGAGCGCACGCAGTCACCTCACGGGCGAGTCGCCTCGGCATCCGCGTCGTCGACTGAGCGCACGCGCTCTGCACCGACCCCGCAGCGCTCTCAGACGGTGACGCGCCGCGCGAAGTCGATGGCGTCGTCGAGCAGGGCGTCGCGGTCGACCGCGCCCTCCCAGCGATGCCCGGCACCCTCGACGAGCACGAGCTCTGCCGATGCTCCCGCCGAGAGCAGCGCGTCGGTGAGCAGCTCGGCCTGCGACACGGGCACCGAGCGGTCGCTCGTTCCGTTCACGATGAGGAAGGGCGGGGCTCCGAGCCGCACTTGCCGTGCCGGGCTCGCCGCCACCGCGCGTTCGGGGTTCGACGCGACCGTCGCCCCGAGCCACTTCGCCTCGCTGCAGTCGGGATCGTCCTCCCGTCCGAGGGCGCGGGCGTGCTCGATGAAGTCGGTCGGCCCGTACCAGTCGATGACGCCGCGCACCGCGGCATCCGCGCGAAGACCGATGAGTGCCGCGAGCGTCGCCCCCGCTGACTCGCCCCAGAGCACGACGCGCGACGCGTCGAGGCCGAACCGTTCGGCATTCGCCCGCAGCCAGTCGAGCGCCGCCGAGACGTCGTCGAGCTGGGCGGGAAAGACCGCCTCGGTGCTCAGGCGATAGTCGACGGATGCCACGGCGAACCCCGCGGCGACGATGCGGCCGAACGCCTGCTCGATCTCGGGGCCGAATTCGCGCCTGCTGCCGCTCTGCCACCCGCCGCCGTGCACGAAGAGGATGACCGGCGTTGGCGCGGCCTCGACCGCCGGCAGATGCAGGTCGAGCGCGAGCGGCCGGTGGCCGGCGAGCTCGGTGTAGACGAGGTCGCGCAGCACTCGCGCACCGGTGCGGGGGTGCTGCGACCGCTGCGCCGACGCCGGCGGCTGCGGCTGCGGCTGCGGCTGCGTCGCACCGAGCACCGCGTCGACGAGCCGTCGGGGCGACTCGGGGTCGAGCGGTGCGCGGCTCAGGATCCGCAGGATCAACGCGCCGACGAGCGCCTCGACGATCTCCTGGATCGGCGACGCGGCAGGAAGGTCAGAGGTGTTGACCGCCGACTCGAGTCGCACGATGAGCGCCGAGCCGGCACCGAGGCTCTCGTACAGGCGTCGACCGACCTCGTCATGCTCCGAAGCCGCCGCGAGCAGGGATCGCAGGAGGGTCTCGTTGCCGGGGTCGGCGATGAATCGGCTCAGGTCGTCGAGCCAGACGACGAGGTCGGCCCGCGCATCTCCGGAGTCACCCGGGATGAAACGATCCGGCAGGAGGATGCCCTCGAGGAGGCACTCCGCGACGAGTGCGCCCTTCGACGACCACCAGCGATAGATCGTCTGCTTGCCGACTCCGGCAGCGGCGGCGATGCCCTCCATCGAGAGGTGGTCGTACCCGCGCTCGGCGAAGAGACGCGCGGTCGCGTCGAGGATCGCGAGGCGCGCGGACTCGCTTCGCGCTGCGCCTCGTCGCCGCTCGGACATCCTCACATCCTATTCACAATCAACGAGACGGACCGTTGCGTATTGTTGTCCTTCGGGGCTTCGGGAGGACAGACGGATGGCGGAACTGCTCTATCGCTTGGGCAAGCTCTCTGCGCGGCGCGCGTGGACTGTCGTCGCGGCATGGGTGCTCGTGCTCGTCGTCGCCGGCGTCGGCTTCGCAATCGGGTTCAAGGGTCTCGCGACGAGCTTCGACATCCCCGGCACCGCGTCGGGCGCGGTGACCGAAGAGCTCCAGGAGCAGCTCCCCGACTTCGCCGGTGCCTCCGGCACGGTGGTCTTCGAGACGAGCGACGGCAGCGCACTGAGCGACACCCAGCGCGAGCAGATCAGTGCGCTCGTGGCAGACGGCCATGAGCTGCCGGATGTCGCGGACGTCATCGACCCCTTCGAGACCGAGCAGCAGCGGGCCGATCGCCGACAGGAGCTCACCGACGGCCGGGCGCAACTCGAGGCCGGCCGCACCCAGCTCGACGCCGCGCAAGCGCAACTCGACGCGGGCCGCCAGCAGGCCGTGGCGGCAGGGGCGCCGGCCGAACAGCTCGCCGCGCTCGACGAGCAGCAGGCGCAACTCGACGCATCTCGCGACGAACTCGAGTCGGGCGCAGAGCAACTCGAGGTCGGCGCCGAGCTGCTCGAACTCTCAGACGGCATTCACGTGATCTCCGACGACGAGTCCACCGTGCTCGTGAACGTCGCCTTCACCGAGCCGCGGCTCGAGCTTCCCGAAGAGTCGAAGCAGGCGGTCATCGACCATTTCGAGTCCGAGCCGATCGACGGCGTCGAGGTCTCGTTCTCCACCGACATCGCGCAGGGCGTGCCGCAGCTCGTCGGCATCGGCGAGATCGTCGGCGTCGTCTTCGCCGCCATCGTGCTGCTCGTGATGCTCGGTTCAGTGCTCGCGGCCGCACTTCCGCTCGTCACCGCCCTCGTCGGCGTCGCGATCGCCGCCCTCGGCTCGCTCGCCTTCTCGGGCGTCGTGCAGATGGCGTCGGTGACCCCGATGCTCGGCGTGATGCTCGGCCTCGCGGTGGGCATCGACTACTCGCTCTTCATCATCAACCGGCACCGCAAGCAACTGCTGCAGGGTGCCGAGGTGCGCGAGTCGATCGGCCTCGCGAACGGCACCGCCGGCAACGCGGTGGTCTTCGCCGGCGCCACGGTCGTCGTGGCGTTGCTCGCCCTGAACGTGACCGGGGTCCCCTTCCTCGGCCTCATGGGAACCGTCGGCGCCGTCGGCGTGGCGGTCGCCGTGCTCATCGCCGTCAGCCTCACGCCCGCCATTCTCGGGCTCCTCGGCGAGCGCGTGCTCAGCCGTCGCGCGCGGGCACGCGTGGGTGAGGAGCACCACGAGGACACGAAGGCGAAGCCCATGTCGACTTGGCGGGCCATCGTGACCGTCATCGCGACCGCCGCCGCCCTCCTCACGATCGCGATCCCGGCTCTCTCCATGCGCGTGGGCCTGCCCGACGGGTCATCCGAAGCCGCCGACTCCGCGTCGTACCGCGCGTTCATGACGACCGAAGCCGCGTTCGGCGCCGGCGCGAACGGCCCGCTCCTCGTGACCGCCGCCCTTCCCGCGGGCCTCGACGATGACGAGGTGCTCGGCGCCCAGCTCGAAGTCGCCCGTACCCTGGCCGATCAAGACGATGTCGTGGCCGTTGCCCCGATCGCGGTCTCCGACGACAGCCGGCTCGCCGCGTTCCAGGTCGTTCCCACCGAGGGGCCCAACAGCGCCTCCACCGAGCAGCTCGTGCGCGAGCTGCGTGAGCTGCCGCCGATCGACGGCGACATCACGCTCGGCGTGGCCGGCCAGGCGGCGATCAACATCGACATCTCCGAGAACCTCGCCGACGTGCTGCCGACCTACCTCGCGGTCGTCGTCGGGCTCTCGCTGCTCATCATGATCCTCGTGTTCCGCTCGATCCTCGTGCCGCTCATCGCGACCGGCGGGTTCATCCTGTCGCTGTTCGCCACCTACGGCGCGACCGTCGCGGTGTTCCAGTGGGGGTGGCTCGCCGAGCCGCTCGGCATCCACACCGGTCCGATCCTGAGCTTCCTGCCGGTGATCCTCGTGGGCATCCTGTTCGGGCTCGCGATGGACTACCAGCTCTTCCTGGCATCTGGCATGCGCGAGGCGTACGTGCACGGGGCATCCGCTCGCCTGGCCGTCGCCCGTGGATTCCGGGCCGGTCGGTCGGTCGTCATCGCCGCCGGCCTCATCATGGTGTCGGTCTTCGGCGGGTTCGTGTTCTCGGAATCGACCATGATCAGGTCGATCGGCTTCGGCCTCGCCTTCGGCGTGCTCGTCGACGCATTCGCGGTCCGGATGCTCCTCATGCCGGCGCTCATGCACCTGCTCGGCCGCTCGGCGTGGTGGATCCCGCGCTGGCTCGACCGCATCATGCCGAACGTCGACGTCGAGGGGGCGGCGCTCGAGCGCAGGCATCACGCCTGAGCACTCCGCGTTCGAACCGACACCGGCGTAACGTCGGGGTCATGACCGTTCCCACTTTCACGCTCAACAACGGCATCGAGATGCCCGTGCTCGGGTTCGGCGTCTTCCAGACCTCGCCCGAAGAGACCACGGCCGCGGTGGGCGAAGCGCTCGCGGTCGGGTACCGGCACGTCGACACCGCCGCTGCGTACGGCAACGAACGCGAGGTCGGGCGGGCTATCGCCGACTCCGGCATCCCTCGCGACGAGCTGTTCATCGAGACGAAGGTCTGGATCAGCGACTACGGGTTCGATGAGACGCTGCACGCCTTCGAGAAGTCCGCCGGCAAGCTCGGCGTCGACCAGATCGACCTGCTCATCCTGCACCAGCCGTTGCCGTCGGCCTGGCAGGAGACGCTCGGCGCCTACCGCGCCCTCGAGCAGCTCCACGCCGACGGCAGGGTGCGCGCCATCGGGGTGAGCACCTGACCGAGCTGATGATCGCGACCGAGATCGTGCCGGCCGTGAACCACGAAACGAAGGAGCACATTGTGCGCGGAGTGATGATGTACGGGCCGGGAGACGTTCGGCTCGAAGAGCGCGACGCCCCGACGATCATCGAACCCACTGATGCCATTATCCGCTTGTCCGCGACGTGTATTTGCGGGTCTGATCTGTGGCCGTACCGCGGGGCGGAGCCTCTCTACTCGACGCCGCAGGCGATGGGTCATGAGTACATCGGCGTGGTCGAAAAGATCGGCGCAGATGTGAGGAATGTGGAGATCGGCGATTTCGTAGTGGGATCGTTCGTCGCCTCGGACAATACCTGCGAGATCTGCCAGGCCGGCTACCAATCCCGTTGCATCCACAACGTGATGATGGGCGCGATCGGCACGCAGGCTGAGCTCGCACGTATTCCGCTGGCCGACGGCACTCTTGTCGCCACCCCTGGTCACCCGGATGCGGACCTGATCCCGTCGCTGATGGCGGCATCCGATGTGCTCGGCACCGGATGGTACGGGGCCGTCGCCGCCGAAGCAGGACCCGGGAAGACCATCGCTGTCGTCGGCGATGGTGCTGTGGGGCTTTCGGCGGTGCTCGCTGCCGAGCAGCTCGGTGCCGAACGGATCATCCTGTTCAGCCGCCACCCGGAACGGCAGAAGCTGGGGCGCGCGTTCGGCGCAACGGACATCATCGAAGAGCGCGGCGATGAGGGTGCAGCAAAGGTCAAGGAGCTCACGGGCGGCTACGGTACCCACGGCACCGTCGAGGCCGTCGGTACGCAGGAGTCGATGTGGCAGGCGATCAACTGCACTCGTCCCGGCGGTTACGTCGGATACGTCGGGGTCTCTCATGGCGTCGAATTGAGCGGCTTGAACCTCTTCTTCGCCAGCGTGCACCTGCACGGCGGGCCGGCCCCGGTGCGCCAGTACCTCCCCGACCTCATTCAGCTCATCTGGGACCGCAAGATCGACCCCGGAAAGGTGTTCGACCTGACTTTGCCGGTCGAGGAGGCCGCCGAAGGCTACAAGGCGATGGATGAGCGCCGCGCCACGAAGGTTCTGCTCACCTTCTGACTCCGCGCCCACGGGCGGCCTGTTTCGGCCGCCCACGAGATTGAACTCAAGACCTCCCCTCCGACGTCCTCGCCTCGTGCGGCCGGAGACCCGCTTCGATCCGGTCCATGGTGCCGGCGTAGGCGTCGGTGATGTCGATGCCGAGTCGTTCGGCGATGACGATCACCCACCACAGGGATTCCGAGAGCTTGTGCCGCAGCTGCGCATCGACGTCGCCGCCGATCTCCCACGTGCCGTCGTGGGCGAGAATCAGTCGCCCGACCGTGCCGACGTCATTGCTGAAGCCGAGCATGAGCTCGTGCAGTGTCCACACCCTTCCGTTGAGCCGCTGCTCGATCGTTTCGTATAACGCCCGCACCTCCATCGCGCGCTCGCGCGCGGCTTCGAGGCTGACCTGCTGTTCGGTGTTCACGGAGTCCTCCTTGAGTGTTGTCTTGCGATCGATCGGTCGGATGCCGCGGCTACTGCCCTGCGACCGCCTCCACTGTGATTGCCTCCGCTGTGATTGCCTCCGCGGTGCTCGCCGCCGCCGCTTCGATGACCGCCGCGACCTCGCGCGGGTGGCTCACCATCGACAGGTGTCCGGCTTCGAGTTCGGTCACGGTCGCGCCGGCCCGGTTCGCCATACGCAACTGCAGCGCGAGCGGGATGCTGCCATCGAGGGTGCCGGCCACGTACCACGACGGCAGGGTCTCCCACGCCTGGCCACCGGCCGCCGGTGCACCGACGGCGCCGAACGTGATGGGTCGCTGGCGTGCGAAGAACTCCGTCTGCAACTCCTCCGAGAGGCCGGTGGCGAACGCAGGCTCGAACGGGCCGCGCTTGATGTAGAGATCGACGTCACCCTCCGCGGCGCCCGGGTAGGGGACCATGTCGAACAGCTGGCTCGGGTCGACCGGTCCGGCGCTGTTGAGCAGATCGAGGAGACTCTCCCCCTCGATGGGCACGAACGCATCGACGTACACGATGCCGCGAACATCGGGCGCGCGGAGCGCCGCGGTGCCCACGAGTGCCCCGCCGTAGGAGTGCCCGACGAGGATGACGGGTCCGTTGGTGCGCGTCTGCAGGAACGTGGCGAGGTAGTCGGCGTCACCGCTGAGCGAACGCAGCGGGTTCGCGAACTCCAGTACGTCGAATCCGTCTGCCGACAGGATCCTCTGGACTTCCGCGAACGAGCTGGCGTCGGTCCACGCTCCGTGGACGATGACGATGGTGGGCTTGATCGAACCGGACATGTGAATACTTCCCTTTTCTCGAGGGCTCCTGGTCGGAGCCGCTTCCGCTTCTGATCGGCTGTCACCCGATCGCGGCGTACTGGCTACAACACGAAGGCTGGCAGATTATGCCCGATCTGCCAGATTGATCCGCAACTTGGCATAAACTGCCAATTGTGGACGGGCGACATATCGAAGCGTGCGCCACGGAAGGCAAAGGAGGATGAAGAGCATGAACACGGATGCATCCGACCGGGGCGATCTTCGTGAAATCGGCAAACAGGCGGTTCGCGCGGAAATCGCCCAACGCGCGCTCGCCCTTCTCGACGAACGCGGATTCGACGAGACGACCGTCGAGGAGATCTCCGCAGCGGTCGGAATCTCCCCGCGGAGCTTCTTCCGCTACTTCGCGACGAAAGAGGACCTCGTCATCGGCGACCTCATGCCGATGGGGCGTGTGATCGAGGAGGCACTTCTGTCGCGCCCAGACGAGGAGCCGCCGTGGGCGGCACTTCGGGCAGCGCTTGCGCCACTCGAACGCATCTCCGAGGGCGACCTCGAGAGCGTGCGACGAACCACGCGTGTGGCACTGAGCACCCCGGGCCTGAGAGCGAAGACGATCGAACGGCACACCGCATGGGCGGCCGTGCTCGCTCCGATCGTCGCCCGTCGCCTCACAGGGAAGAAGGAGCACCCGATCATCACAGCCGACGCCATCACGCAGTCCGCTCTCGCGTGCCTCTACGTCGCCACGGCGGCGTGGGCCACCGACGGTGGTCGATCGTATTCCAGCCTCCTCGACGAGGCCTTCGACGCGGTCGCGCAATTGTGAGCGCCGCCACCGAGTCCGCGCCCACCGCCGAGTCCGTCGCTCGCTGGGTCGACGGGTACCTGAAAGCGTGGGAGTCCAACGCCTCGCCCGATATCGCCGCGCTCTTCACGGAAGACGCCGAGTATCACGAGTCGCCGTACGAGACGGAATGGATCGGACGCGACGAGATCGTCGAAGGCTGGCGCGGCCGCTGGGACTGGCAGCAGGGCGGCTGGCAATTCGAATGGTCGCTCTCGTCGATCGACGGCCCGACCGTCGTGATCACCGGAATCGGGCACTACACGAAGCTCGGCGACTTCGACAACGTGTGGACCGTGACCTTCGACGAATCGGGCCGAGCCAGCCGCTTCGAGATGCTGAACACCGAACGGAACTGAACCTTCATTCCGTTTCGCTGCGGCATCGCTGACCCGTGAATGACGCAAGCGAGATGGTTTGCCAAGTCGGTGGGAAGATGGCTCGGACCCGTCGAATAGGATGGGTTCCTACCCGGAACTGGCGAGAGCTTCCCCCCGAGCTTGGCGCACGATCGATTCAGTCTCCTCGACGAGGAGACTCACGTTCACCGAGCACGCGGACCTTCGCGCTGAAGTGGCCCCTTGGGGTCGCGTTCTGCTAGGAAGAGAACCCAGGTGTTCCCCGAACGAACGGATGAAACGTGACAAGTCCCAGCGGCGACCAGCAGTCCGATGTACTCGAGCAGAGCGACTACGCGGCCGTGGGGGGCGCGCCGGCGATCACCGCGGTGGTCGGCAGGTTCTACGAACTGGTAGTGGCCGACGACCGGCTCGCCCCGTATTTCGAGGGGGTCGAGATGGTCCGGCTCAAGCGCCACCAGGTCGCGCTGGTCTCGCAGGTCATGGGCGGTCCGGTCGAGTACTCGGGGCGCGACCTGCGCGCGGCGCACCAGGGCATGGGCATCTCGACCGACGACTTCGCCGTCGTCGTCGACCACCTGGTGACGGCGCTGACCGAAGCCGGCGTCGAGCCCGCGATCATCGGCCGGGTGGGGGCTGCGCTCGGCGGTACGGAATCGGACATCGTCGAGGTGGCCTCGACGCGAGGCTGACTCGGTGAACACTGCCGCTCTGAAAGAGACGTGGGCGCTGGCCGAGGCTCTCGGCGACGAAGTCCCGCTCCACTTCTATTCCCACCTGTTCCTCTCCCATCCCGAGTTGCGGAGCATGTTCCCGGTCTCGATGGCGACCCAGCGCGACCGGTTGGTCGGAGCGCTGGGCCGCATCGTGTCGGGAGTCGATCAGCTCGACGAGGTCACCGGGCTGATCCAGCAGCTCGGCCGCGACCACCGGCGCTTCCAGGTCGTGGCGCAGCACTACGACGCGGTCGGTGCTTCCCTGCTCGCCACGCTGAAGCACTTCCTCGGAGATTTGTGGACCGAGGAGCTCGCCGCAGACTGGGCGGCGGCCTATGGACTCATCGCCACGGTGATGATCCAGGCGGCTGAGGAGTCCGAGCGCACGAGTCCAGCCTCATGGGCTGGGCAGGTGCTCTCAGTCGATCGGCGAAGCCTCGACATCGCGGTGGTCCAAGTGCTGCCCGAGCCCGCGTTGTCCTTCGAACCGGGCCAGTCGATGGCGATGGAGATCCCGGCCCGCCCTCGGCTCTGGCGCTATTTCAGTCCCGCCAACGCTCCGCGTGCCGACGGCACCCTCGAGTTCCACATCCAGTTGGTTCCCGGAGGTCAGGTGAGCGGCACGCTGATCAGCTCGCTCGCGGTCGGAGAGACCGTGCGCCTCGGTGCCCCGGTCGGTGAGGAGCTGACGCTCGGCGAGAACGATCGCGGACGCGACCTGCTGATGATCGCCGGCGGTGTCGGCCTGGCGCCGCTCCGCGCTCACCTGGAGCGCATCGACCAGCACTGGCAGAAGACCGGCGAGGCTCCTCAGGTGCACGTGTTCCATGGGGCGCGCGTGCCGTGGAACCTCTACGAGAACAAGCTGCTCCAAGATCTGCGCGTTCGCCCGTGGTTCACCTATACGCCGGTGGTCTCGGGCGACCCGAGCTACCCGGGCGCCAAGGGTCTGGTGGGGGATGTCGCTGCTGACGCCGCCCGGCCCGGTGACCTCGCACTCGTGTGCGGGTCGCCCAACATGGTGCGGCACGCGGTGTTGCGCGTGCGCGACGCCGGCCTGCCCTCGAGCGACATTCGCTTCGAGCAGTTCGCTACCCTCGACGAAGACAGCCACGCATTGCATCACCACACCCAGAACCCGCAGCCGGCGCAGGCTGCCGTAGAGCAAGTGGGAACCCGCTGATGACGCCCATGACGACCGACGACCCCGACTTTCCCGACGCTCCTCCCGCCGTGGAGCACGAGGGAACCCTGGCGAGCGCGGTGGGCCGCCTGCCCGAGGCGAGTGAGGTGCGCTTCGGCATCAAGCACATCGGCGGCGGGTACGACCGGGTTGAGGTCGACGCATTCGTACGCAAGACGTCGGAAGCCGTTGGCGCCGTCCGGGCCGCCGCGGACAGCGACCGCGAGGAGTTGACGAACCTGCGCACTGAGAACGCCAAGCTCCGTGCGGAGGCCGGCACCGATCTCCATCAGGAGATCGCTGCAGGGGCCGTCGGGTTGCTCTCTCAGGCGCAGCTGATCGCAGACCGCGCGGTGGCCGACGCTGAGCAGTACGCCCGCGATCTGGTGGTAACGGCCCGCGACCAGTATCGCGAGGTTCTGGAGCGCGCAGAACGCAGCGCGGTGCATGTGGTCGCGGGGCTGACCACATCAGAGAAGCCGGCCCTTCCCGAGATCGAGTACGTGCGTACCTACGCCAAGGTCGCGCAGATCCAGTTGCGCTCCGTGCTCGACGCCCTCACCGAACAGGTCGACCGTCTCGGAACCCTGCCTCTGGCCGAACACGAACCGGTCGCCGGTGCCTCGATCGGTGCCGACGCGCCGCCGGTCGATGACCCGGTCGTCGAGCCCGATTGGACACGACCGACCGTTCAGCGGGAATCGTTCGTCGAGCCGGAATCGTTCTCGATGCCGGGATCGTTCTCCGTGTCGGCATTCTCCGAGGATTCGCCCTCCGAGTCGCCGGCGCTGGCCGAGCCCCGAGCTCCTGTTCGAAACTGACGGTCGGCTGTCCTGTGGCGCAGGCGCGTCGCTGTTGACGTCGCCTGAATGAGCGGGTCCGCCGTGACGGCGGCCCCCGCGGTCTTCTCCGTTCTCAACAGCAGTGGAAAGCCGTCGCACAGGCGGCTGCGACCCCCTCCGTGCCCCCGAGGCCGTGAGGGGCAAGAGTTCCGAAAGTGTTCGCTTTCGTCGATCATCGCGTCCTTTAGCGTGAGCACATGACGACCGATCAGAAGCTCTCCCGTCTCGCCGGGTCGGTCCGTCCGGCGAGTTGGCGCCTGGTCGGAGGGGCGCTCGTCCTGGCGTCAGCGGCCCTCCAGTCCTTCGCTTCACTGCAGCGGTGGGTGTGGGCAGCCGGCAATTGGTCGCGGGAGGACCGGCTGGTCGAGGACAGCCGCTTCGACTACTCCTACCCCGCGGACCCCTGGGAGAATCTGGGCGCCGCGGCGCAGACGTTCGGCGCGGCCTACCTGCTCCTCGCGCTCGGGGTCCTCGCCATCGGTCGCGCGACGTTCGAACCCCGGCACCTGCAGATCGTGGCGGGGTACGTCGCTGCGGCGTGCTTCGGCATCACCGGATTGCACGCCCTCGTCTCGGGCCTGCTGGGGGTGCCGACCTTTCTGCAGAACCTGCCGTTCCAGATGGTGCACGGGCTGGCCGAAGTGCTCGCGCTGCTGTTCCTCGCCGCGAGCTGGGTGCGGACGTCGATCGCGACCTCGGTGGCCTGGCTCCTGCTGATCGGCGCGACGTTCTTCGGGTATTCGATCGCTGCGCTCGTCATCGCCCCCGCGATCCTCGGCTACCAATCGTTCGACATGACGCCCCACACCGAGACGGTCGTCGCTGCGTTCACCGGCGCCGCAGGCATCGCGCTGCTCGTCCCGCTCGTCCCGCTCCTGCCGCGCCCGAAGCGCCTGAAGCCGCGCAACTGACAGAACCCGGCTCCCGCACAACACGAGATTGCGGTTCGAACCGATTCGATATCGCGAACTGTCGCGGAAACTTGAACGACTCCGGCATCGTCACCACAACACGGCGGGACCGGTGTCGACCGGGAGCGAGCCGAGCTGCGACATCAGACCGGCTCAGCGCCTGCGGCGGGTGGAGATCTTGATGAGGACGGCGACGGATGCCGCGACGATGAGACCCAGGAACACCGGGTTCATGTCTTTGCTCAGGCTCGGCGCACGGTCCTGTGAGAGCGCCCAGATGAGGAAGGGCGTGAGGTAGAACGCGGTGAGCAGGCCCACCCACCAGCTGAGCGCCCGCGTTCGGGCGTCGACGAGGGTGACGACCATGGCGATGACGACGGGCACGACGGCCAGGAACGCGAACTGGCCGATGACGAGCACGGGGATCAACCATGCAGAGATCGTCACGGCAAGGTGTGCGCGACGTGGTCTCCGTGTTCCCGCCTGAAGTGTTGCGACTGCGATGTTGTCGGACATGTGAGCTCCATTTCCATGTGAGTTGTTAGTGAGTGACTCTACACTCACCCCACTCGCTCCGTCGCTCGAGCTCATTCGTGCTCTGATCGCGGCCCGGAATCGGCCATCGGCGCAAAAGAAAACGGCCCGAAACCTCAATAAGGCCCGGGCCGGTTCGATATCGCCGACTGATTCTTGGGAACTCGCTAATTCCCCGTGGTGGGGAGTTAGCGATATCGGTCATGCCCAGTAAGTGGGCGGCGGCGCAACAAGTCCTAACATCACGAATCCATAACGGCCAAGCATCGATTCCGCCCCATAGAGAAGAGCCGATCAGCAGCACATTCCCACGGACGTCCCGAATGGTCGCAACGGAACGGGATCGGAGGGGACCGACACCGTGAGCTGGACACCAGGTCGGCACGATCGACGTCGCGATCCCGAAGCTGCGGCGCTCGAGGAGCCATTCCGGGAAGTACGTGCCCTGCCGCACGGATGACCGCTGAGCTCAACGAGCACGTCGACAAGCCACGCGGCCACCGTCTTCGGGTTGCTGCTCGCCGATTGCTGAGGCGCATCCGTCGATCATGGTCGGCGTCGGATGTACATGAGGCACCGAACGAGCGTTGTGCTTGAGGATCTTCGCGAGCGACTAATAGAATAACCAAATGTATTGTCGTCTAGTGCGACGAGCGCGTACCAACGGTCACGCAGCATTTCGCCCTCTACGCTTGACCCATGCCCAGGACTTCACGGCCAAGGCCTCACGAGCTGACCGTGTCCTGGCCTGATGAAGCAGCGAGCGAACCCACCGGTGAGGTTGCCCGCCGCTTCGCCAACAACCTCCGCGAAGCGATCGGTGACCGAAGTATTCGCTCGGTGGCAAGCGCGTGTGAGATCAACCACGCCACACTCCTCGGAATCCTCGCCGGGAAAGTCTGGCCGGACCTCTACACGATCTCGAAACTGGAAACCGGGCTCGATGCCGACTTGTGGCCGGGACGGATCCGCAGAAGCTGACCGATGGTCATCGCAGGCGCGTCGTGACGAGGGCGGATGATGTTCACCCATGTTTTCCTCGACATCGACGGAGTTCTCAACAGCCCGGGCGCCGCTGACGTGTGGGGCGGCACACTCGAGAGAGCAACCGTCCCTGTGTTCCCGTACGTCGGGGCGAATGAGATAGAAGTCGAAGTTGAGTGGTCGCCGAACGCGGTCGACGCGGTCCGACGGATCGTGGAGATGCCGAACGTGGCTGCATCATGGTTCTCGACGTGGGGTGCCCAGGCGCACTCGGTCTTCGCCCCACTCGTCGGCCTCACCGAGATCCGATCCGCGGTTCTACCGCCGGACGGCCCTCTCGCGATGACGGGTGCCTGGAGATACTTGGAGTTGGCCGGAGAGATTTACCGAGGATCGCCTCCGTTGATCGTTGTAGACGATCGGCTCGAAGATTCGAAGCTCGCCGGCGTCCGAGCTCGAGCGCGCGAATACGGATCCCGATTCCACGTCTTGAAGCCAGACCCTGCGGTGGGCATCAGCCCGGACGGTCTGGAACGGGTGCGAGGGTGGATCGACAGAACCTGAACGTGCAATCTCTGATCCACCGTGCAACCGTGCAAGCGAGCGAGCGAGGGACGCCGGCGTCCACCACGGCACGCTGCGCGATTCGTGAGACAGAGATGCGGCACCCGCCACTTCGCACGGGTTAGTCTCGACCGCCCTCAGCAGGCCTCGCCGTTCCTGTTGTCGCTCAGCGATCCCAAGCATTTCACGCTCCTCCCGGGCATGGCGGCCGAGCTTGAGGGATTCGAGACTGCACGTCAGATCGAGCGCGGCCGGTTCATTCACCCAGGCGACCCATTTGGCACGATCATTTCGGCGGCGTGGCGAGTCGATCCTTTCCAGGCATCCATGGTGATGGCCGCATACATGCATGCTCTGCGTGAGGAGTGCGATCGCCTCGAGATCGAGCCGCCCTCATTCGCTGCCGTGCTCGCGTCGCTGCCCCTCGCAATCAACACGGCCCGCTATCCCGACATCGACCCGCAGAGGGTCATGGGTCATCTACGGCACGACATCCCCAAGATGTTCAGTGACCCGATCTATGCCGGCACCGCATCGGACGCGGCGGCCCACCCTGCCTTACGAATTACGTCTCAGGTCCCCGGCCGCATCCGATGACGATCGTGCCGACGCTTAGGAAGCGTCAGAAACTACCCGCGCTCGAAGCCGAAGGAGAGTTCGGCGCCTTCGAACTCGGCCAGCCTGAGCTGATCATGGAAGGGTTGGGGGATCACATTCCTTGGGTCGACAGTTGTCCCGTCATCCATCAGGATCGGGTAGCCCATGGCAACAGCACCCGAGTTGATCGACGCGAACGCAGCCTCCCGCGACAGAGGATAGATCGTCTTCAGTGCCGTCTCCCGCGGCACGATCCAGTAGAACGAATCTGGGAACCAGATCTGCGGCCGCTTCAGCAGCTTCAGAGCAAGCTTCTTGCTCCAGGCTGACCCTCCAGACAGAGCAACCTGGAAGAGCATTCCGCCAAGACCGAAGCTGACGTGAGCGACGTAGTCAGCGTCCGAATCCGTCGCGGTCGGTCCGTGATGAACGCCCGCCGCCCCCACGTAATACTGAGAGTAGCCCCAGTGCGCGAAGCATCCCTGCGGTGGCTGCATCGACTTAAAAGCGGTCTGGAATAGCGCCACTGGCGCTCGTCCCTCGGGCGAAATGTGAGTGCGGAGAAGAGCTCGAACCATTGCCCAGAATCCAAGTCGCTGCATCGCTTCGGGGCTGGTGTGCAGGCTGTCACCATCTCGACCTGCCGTGAGAAGCAACGGGAGAACTTCGTTCTCGAGGTCGTTCAGGCACCCCTGGTTGCATTCGCGGCAGACGGCGTTCAGTCGCATATGGGCGGAACTCCACGGGGTTCTTTAACGCCCGGAGCCGGGCACCGTCGGCCGTGGCGGCCTGCCGCGAGCCGGGTACGGCTCTCAGCAGGGTTTCGTGCCGCCCCATGCCGTTGTCAGTCAAGCAGTTCCCGTCCGGGTTGCCGCCGGGGCCGACCTGGCCGCCGCCGGTCGGTCCGCCACTGCCGTCGGTCGGTCCGCCGTCACCTCCGCCGGCGGGGAAGTCGGAGTCGTCCTCGTAGCTGTCTTCGGCGGCAGCCTGCTCGGCTGCGATCCGGGCAGCCTCGGCTGCAGCCACCTCAGCGGCGCGACGGACAGCTTCTGACTCAGCGGCGAGACGGGCGGCTTCGACCTCGGCTGCGATCCGGACGGTTTCATCGGTCTGGAACACGGTGAAATCATCGAGCAGCGCTTTTGTGGCGGTGTCAAGCTTCTTGGTATCGGCCCCGGTCTCTGCAGTGAGCGCGTCGATCACGTCTGCCGCGGCTCGATCGACGCACTCGGCGGGGATCATGGTCTTCGCGAGCTCAGTGCGAGCCTCGGTGACGTCGCCGGTGAGCTCGGCGCTGCTGGCCCGCCTGTCGGACTCAGGGCGGGATGCGTAGTCGGTGCTCGTTCCGGCGTCGCCCGGCAGGATGTTGCTCTTGACCGCCTCGAGCGCGGCGCCGGCCTTCTCGGTCGACAACTCCGCACTCTTCGCCGCGGTGTCCCCGTCTGCGAGAGCGACAGCACAGAGCTGTGCAGTCTCCTCAGCGTCGGCGCTGGCTGCGCTCACGAAGACGGAGGTGAGGCCGGCGGCAACCAAGAGGCCCGCCGCGATCGACGCAATCAGCGTCTTGCGTGACCAGAGAGTCTTCGTGGTCGGCGTTGGGATCTCGTCGGTCATGGTCGCCCTTCGGGTGGTAGGTCCGGATCGGTCGGATTGATGATGCTTCTATACGCCGAAGCCAGGGCAACTGGCCCAGAGGCCAGCCTGGCTGCCCTGAGCATCTTCCTGGGCGATGACGAGGCGGCCCTCGATGTTGGGGATGAAGGCGAATCCGGCCCGGATGATCGCCTCGTAGTACCCGTCGCTCGCGAAGTCTCCTTCGTGGACGAAGGCGTCCTCGGGGTTCCCGGCGAAGTACTGCGTCGCGAATGCGGACGTCTCGTCGAATCCGCATTCACCCTCGGCGGGGGTGACGAGTTCGGACTCCGCGCTGATCTGCGCGGTGATCTCTCCCGAGAGATCGTTCTGCTCCTGCTCGAACGTGTTGGGGCCGACGACGAAGGTTCTGGGGTCGATGACCTCGATGACGGTGACACCGATCTCGGACTTGGCCACCTTCTCGAAGGCTTCCTGTCCGCTGTCGGGTTCCGGCTGCTCGGTGGTCGAGCTCGACGCCGCTGGAACGTCAGGGGTGCCGTTCGTAGCAGGCCCGGCTGTGCAGCCGGCGAGCAGGACGGCGGTGATAGCTGCGACGGTTGCGACGCGAGCTGTCTGTGCGATGTTCATTCGATCTCCGGTGGTCGTGGATGTGCAGGGCGGGGTCGCCTAGGCAGGAGGTTCTCTCCCGCGTGCCATGCGCGGCACCGGCCGAAGGGGGAGAGGTGCTGGTGAAAGTGTCATGGCCGTTACCCTGTTACCCAGCCGATTCCGTCAACCCCAGTTGACAGCCCTTGTCAACTGGGGTTGCTTATTGTCTCGACGAGTGGTTCGGTGTCTCGACGAATCCTCAATACAGGTGGCAGTCGATTCGTGGTGTGGGCGTCTTGGGCAGCGCGCGCGCCGTGCCACCCGAACCCTCGGTGGGGCAGGTCGCAGCGATGGCTGATGGCGAGGTCAGCGAGTCGGAGTACCACGCGCCGTTCGACCGCTACTGAGAGTGCATGACCGCCGCTGGATACGCCGTACGCGGCGTCGACAAGTCCGGCACCATCATCACGTACCTCAACACGAACGCTGCTGTGGCCAAATGTCATCAGTTTGAGCGCTCGGATTCCGAGGAAGATGGCATCTTCCTACACACCCCGCGTCGCACCGAACGACGCCGCCTCGCCGGACGTCGCAGACGCGTAGCGCCCCAGATCCGTCGAAGTGGTGCCATTCTCGGAGCGCCAGGTTGACGCGGGCAGCCCACCGTCCGGCGTCGCGTAGGACTCCCACTGTGATGTACCGCACGCTGGACACAGCCGGGTCAGTCATGTCGTGGCCGCTTCGTCTGTGGTTTCGAGAGCCGGAGTATCAGCTTCTTCCGGCGGCGCTCGACGAACTTCGACTGGGTCCGTCCCAGCCACGCGCGCACTCGACCGCGCACCGTGTCGTCGTCGTATCCGTAATCCCAGTGCTCTGCTGCTTTCGACCAGGACGGTTGGACCATGCACATCGGACACACACGGCGAACCAGTTCTTCATGGTGACAGCGCGAGCAGCACTGGGCGTCAAGTGTGATCGACACGATCCTGGCCGAAAGACGCCACGTGTTCCCGTACAGGTAGCTGCCGTCACTCAGTTCCAGGTAGCCGCGGTTCCCAACCGTCCAGTTCTCGTCGAGCAGACGGATCGGGGCGGCAGCTGACGGAGCGCTTCCTGCCGGGAACCGTTGCCACGTGGGTCGCCAGGTCGACGTCACGAACCGGTGAACCGTCCCGGACAACGTCGTGACGAGATAGATGCCGTGGTTCAGTTTCGGCAACCGGTCGAACGAGCGTGCGTCGCCTGACCAATTCATACCGCCGCTCCCTCCTCCGGTTGGTTGTGGATTCCATCCGGAGACCAGAGGATCCGCGTAACGCGCGTGCTCGTGCGGATCGTGGCGACGTAGTCGGGTTGGTCGTCTCGGTCGCCGCGAAGGAAGACCATCACCGTAGGTTGGTCGAGGCGGACACGGCCGAGTTCGCAGGGGATGAGGAACTCGTCTCGGTACAGCGTGCGCTCGTCGCCGGTGGAATCTCTACTGCAGGATGGCGGACCATGCGGACACCAGACCCGGTGATCAGCAGTTCGTAGATGCTTCCCGAGGCTGTAGATACGAGCCACGTGCCGTGCCGTGCCGGATCGAGTTCCTTGTAGGGGATGGCGGCCGTCATTTTCGCCTCGCGGCACGACAAAGTGATGTCTTCTGACGCCGGCGCTCATCGTCGGAGTCCGTCGTCTCGTGGCGACCCGATTTCTGCCGTCGGCCGGGGTTGCCGCGCGGGTGATGGGTTGGCCGGCGATCTGAGTGCCTCGCTCGTAGATCTCGGTCTCCATGGGCGCGCCGTAGCTGAGCCCGTACCAGAACTCACTCTCCTTCCGGAGGCTCACCGTCATGTGCGGCCCGATGCGCGCTCGGACGGGTGCCTCGACGTCGCTGCGAATGACAACGAGCACGCGGTCCGCGAAGTTGTTCGGGGCGACGAGGAGGATGGTGCTGTTGCCGCCAAACGGCTCCCAGACGGCTGCGGCGCCCGCTCCGGGGTAGCAGTCGTCGATCACCAGTTTCATCTTGTGGATCGGGTCCTGCACGAGTTGGGCGACGTATTCGTACCGTGTGTGGTCCCGGTTCACCCGGAATCGTTGCTCGTCGGCCTTCCCTTCGGTTTGAACGAGGCCTGCCGATTCGAGAGGCTTGGTCTTCGTCCGGAGCCGGTCGATTAATATCGTCGCCCGCTTCGCGAGCTCGTGTGCTGGCAGGCCGTCGGGTGCGTCGATCAGCGCCCGGAGGATACGGGCGGCGGACGGTTTCAGCAGCGTCGGCTGCGACATGCGCTCACTCCGAACCGGCGGCCGGCGGGCGGCGGGCTTCATTGGCGTGCATTGTGCGGCGAGCCGCGAACGTCAACGTCGTCCGCAGCTGGCTTTGGAAAGCGTCGCGGGTGATCGGTTCGATGCCCACCAGCTGTGTGCCTTCAAGCCAGATCCGGTGGAGCGGTTGCCGTCGTCGACGGACCTCACTCAGGTACGTCGTCCATCGCAGTGCGTCGACGTTCGCGCTGTTTCCCAGTGTGCGCCGGATCGCGAGCTGGATGTCATCAGTCAAGGAGAGGCTGACGGCTTCGCTGGTGTCGTCGGGGAGCACGGCGACGACTTCGAGTTCGAGGGTGTCGTTGTCCCAGACGACGGCGACCGAGATGTCTTGGTCCTTGGGGAGTGCCGACTGGATGCTGATCGCGGCTCGTGGTCCACCGAGGAGGATCTCGGAGACGGTCTGAATGTACGGATGATCCCAGACGACTTGCACTGTCGGGCCGCCCGTTGTCTCGAAGACCGTGACCAGCCCCGACGCGCGCACACGTTCGATCAATTGGTGCACTCGCGCCTGTTTCAAGCCGGTCGTCGCGCACAACTGCGACACGGTGACCTGGGACGGTGCGGTGAGGAGTGCGGCGAGGAGGCGGGCGAACTTCGTGCCGAACAGCTCAGCGCCGGGCGTCTCGAGGTTCATGGCCGACCTCGAGGTTCGACGTCATCTTGCTGGGGTGGGTCGGCATCGCCGTTCGCAAGCTTCTCGAGGATGGAGCGGCCGCCAGGCGTCAAGTCCTGAGGGAACAACAGACGGATAGTTCCTCTGAGTCGTTCCGTCAGGTCGACGCAAGCCGCGACGAGTGGGCGTAGTTCTTCGATCGTGGCCTCGGCTGTCGCCGCATGCTGGTCGTATCGCTGGAGCACATGATTCACGCGATCGAGGCGATTCACCGGAGCCTCCCGAATCGAGGTGCTGTCTGGTTAAAGAAATAACCCTTTTGCCGCGTCTTGTCAAGGCGTTTTGGGGGGACGCGGGGCGTCGACTGACTTTGCTTAGCGCCGACGGACATTTGCTGCTCATGCGAAGTAGGCATCTGGCGCATCCGGGTGCATCGCTAATGCTGCTCCGTGGGGCTGACCGCATCCGCGGGCCTCTCCGGGGCGCTTGCATTTTGTTAGACCCGGCTCCGGGAATGGTGAAGGTCGCTTCGCGAGGGGCGGATTGCTGCACGGCTTTGGGCACCCCGCGCTGCTCCCGATCATGATCGTGAAGTTGATTCACCTCGAAGAACGAGATCAGGGGTCGGTAAAACCGAAGTCTTTGTCCTCCAGAGGAGGACGTTCGCGCCGGACGGTTGCTGGATGTTTTCCATGTCGCCGTCACCAATGTTCTCGATCGGAGGACGTTTTGAGCGTCCAAAAGAGCCAAAAAGCCCGAAACGCTCTTGAAGTTACCCGGGTTACCCAGGGTTACCAGCTCTGGGTAACCGCCAGACCCCAGTAAATACAAGGGCTCCCTCGACTTGACAGCCCGGCCCGGCGGCCCACACGACCAGCATCGTGACGTGGCGAACAGAAATTCCCAAGAATTCGCCCGAGACTCCGAATCCGCCGCACACACAAGGAGGTGACCTTTCAACCCCTCACGGATTGGGCCACCTCCTTGTCGATCACACTCCCCGCACCCGCGTCCGCAGCCACGGAATCGCCTTCGACGTTCGTCGCGGCATCCGTCGCTCAAGCACTCCGTCACGTCCCGTATCGGGAGGTGGATCTGCTGCGTGTGATGGAGAAGTTCGCGTTCTGGTGCGTGCAGAACGAACTTCTGCTCGAGAACGGAACCGTGTTCACCGACGCTGTGATCGCGGGCTTCGTGCGCGATGGGCTGGGCCGCCTCGCCGATGCTTCCCGCGCGAACGCGCGTGCACAGTTGCGAAGGATGGCTGAGGTTATCAACGGCCCTGCGCCACAGGCGGAGAAGCTGGCGCCGGCAGACCCGCAGCGCCCGTACCAAAAGGGTGAGATCAGCGGCCTTCGTGCGTGGGCGACGAGCCAGAAAGTGCACCATCGGCGCGACGCGCGGTTGATCCTCGCACTCGGGTTCGGTGCCGGGCTGTCCGCGGCGGAGATCGGCGACGTCCGCGAATCGGATGTCACAGCCGACGAAGACGGCGCTACGGTCGAGGTTCGGGCCGGCCGAATCCGCACCGTGCCCGTGCGCCGGGTATGGGCAGCGCACTTGCTGAAATCGGCGGCCTCGAGCAGCGACGAATACCTCATCAGGCCCGGGCGGGATGGCACGCCCAAGAACTTCATCAGCAACATCGTCGCCCGCGGGAAGCTCGAGCACTCCGGCCCCAACACCCAACGGATGCGCGCCACCTGGCTGCTGCACCACATGAACCAGGGCACCCCGCTGCTCTCACTGCTCGAAGCCTCCGGGCTCGACTCGCTCGAAGCACTCACTCGGTATGTGCGATTCCTTGATCCCGTCGACCGTGAGTTGAGCGAGCGGATGCTGCGGGGCTGACCTCGTCGTGCGAAGCCGTCAGCCGACGGCACGAACAACTGCCAACCTGCACCGCAGCGTTGTTATACATCGCCGATGTATAACAACGTGAAGCATCGAAGTTCATATCCTCGTGGCGGAGACGTATACATCCACCGATTTATAAAACTCGGCCACACTGCCCACGCGGTGTCCCTCGTCAGAGCTCCTGGGGGTGGTCTGAAAACTCGGAGCTGGGTGTCATCTCAGGACTCGCTCGGAGTCCCCGCCCAGACAATCCTCCGTCGGGGGCGAAATAATCCTCTGGCTGCCTGGTGAGCCGCCGTGAGCGGCCGCAACGCGCGGCCTCGACTGTGGGGCCCCCGGTTGGGGAATGTCATTTCGGCGCCACAGATCGACTGAGACGGGTATGGAAGCGCCCAACGCCACGTGCCACGCTGCGCCCGCTAACTGGATAATTGACTATGGCAGCGTAAGTCGGACCCACCGGGGCAATCTAGGCGGGACCCACTTGGTCGTTGCCGGGGTGCCTGCGGCAATCTAAGCCGGACCCACCTCCACCGTTATCGGAACTGTGATTTCCGATTGCTGAGGGTGGAGGACGGATGGAGTCTCGGGTGGATGTGTTTGCTCGGATCCGACGTGATGCGCGCGTTGAGGGGTTGGGGATTCGGGCGCTGGCCCGCCGGCACGCGGTCGGCCGGCAGACGGTTCGACAGGCGCTCGAGTCGCCTGAACCGCCGCCGAAGAAGACGCGGGTGCGGTCGGCACCACGGCTGGACAGGTTCAAGCCCCTCATCGACGAAATGCTCCGTCAGGACTTGGACGCACCGCGGAAGCAGAAGCACACCGCGACGCGCGTGTTCGACCGGCTGATTGCCGAGCACGGGGCGACGGAGCTTTCCTACTCGACGGTCCGGAACTATGTTCGGGCCAGGCGCCCGCAGATCGATGCGGCGGCAGGCAGACGGGCTGATGTGTTCGTCCCACAGGAGCACATGCCGGGTGCCGAGGCCGAGGTCGACTTCGGTGAGGTGTGGGTGGTTCTGGCCGGGGTGAAGACGAAGTGTCACATGTTCGTGTTCCGCCTCTCGCACTCGGGCAAGGCAGTCCACCGGGTATACTCGACGCAATCACAGGAGGCGTTCCTCGAGGGGCACATCGACTCGTTCGATGAGATCGGCGGAATCCCGACCCGGCACATCAAGTACGACAACCTCACCGCCGCCGTTCAATCGGTGCTCTACGGCCGCGGCCGGGACCGGATCGAGAACGAACGGTGGGTGCTGTTCCGCTCGCACTACGGGTTCGACTCGTTTTACTGCCAACCCGGGATCAAGGGTGCGCACGAGAAAGGCGGCGTCGAGGGTGAAGTCGGACGATTCCGCCGGAAACGACTCACGCCGATGCCGGTCGTGGGCTCGCTGGCCGAGCTCAACACGCGGATCCGGCAATGGGATGTGGAGGATGATGAACGCCGCATCGCGTCGCGGATCCGCACCGTCGGACAAGACTTCAGCGCTGAGCAAACGAAGCTGGCGCCGTTGCCGTTCGAGCGGTTCGACCCAGGGCTGACGTTGCACCCGAGGGTTGACCGGTCGGCGCTGATCACGGTGCGGATGGCGAAGTACTCAGTCCCCGCGCACCTGATCGGCCGCAACGTCCGAGTGTCGCTGCGGGCATCCGAGGTCGTTGTCTTCGACGGGCACGCCGAGATCGCCCGCCATGAACGCGTCGTCGCTCGCGGCGGCCACGCCGTGAATCTGGATCACTACCTCGAGGTGCTGCGGCACAAGCCCGGCGCGTTTCCCGGGTCCACGGCCCTTGCCCGTGCCCGCGAGTCGGGCGCGTTCACGGCCACGCACGATGCGTTCTGGCAAGCGGCCCGCAAGGTCGACGGCGACACCGCCGGCACCCGCGCCCTCATCGACGTGCTGCTCCTGCACCGGACCATGCACGCCGCCGACGTGATCGCGGGCATCCGTGCCGCTCTGACCGTCGGTGCTGTGTCCGCTGACGTGGTCGCGGTCGAAGCTCGCCTGCACGCGGCTGGGTCCGGCTTGGGCCGGCATCTCGTTGAACAGTCACCACCCGTCGAGCAGCGTGTTGTCAGTCTGACTCAACGCCGGCTTGCCGACCCCGCGGCGGTGATCGCCGGACTCCCGCCGGACACACGTCCGCTGCCGTCGGTCGCCGGCTACGACGAACTCCTACCGCGACGAGCACGACCCAACATCACTGGACCATCCGCCGATCGAGAAGGAAGCACCAGAACATGACCTCACGAGCTACTGCTGTCACCACTACCTTGCGCCGGCGGCGCGGGCTGACCGAGGAAGCTGCGTCCGCTGCCGTCGATCAAGCTTGCAGGCGGCTGCGGCTGCCGACCGTTCGTGCGGTGGTCGATGAAGCGCTCGAGACTGCCAATCGGGAGCAGCTGTCCTACCAGGGCTTCCTCGCTGAGTTACTCATGGCCGAATGTGACGACCGGGACCGGCGCTCCTCTATCCGTCGTGTCAGCGCGGCAGGCTTCCCTAGGAACAAGTGGCTCGGGGACTTCGATTTCGATGCGAACCAGAACATCAACGCTGCGACGATCCACCAACTCGCAGCTGGTGACTGGATTCGGAAGGGCGAGCCACTCTGCCTGATCGGTGACTCCGGCACAGGCAAGAGCCACCTTCTGATCGGGCTTGGCACTGCGGCCGCGGAGAAGGGATACCGAGTCAAGTACACGCTCGCGACGAAGCTGGTCAATGAGCTCGTCGAAGCCGCCGACGAGAGCCAGCTCGCCCGCACCATCGCGCGGTACGGACGCGTCGATCTTCTCTGCATTGACGAGCTCGGCTACATGGAGCTCGACCGTCGCGGCGCCGAACTACTGTTCCAGGTCCTCACCGAACGAGAGGAGAAGAACTCCGTCGCGATCGCATCAAACGAATCCTTCTCAGGTTGGACGAAGACGTTCACCGAACCGCGCCTATGTGCCGCAATCGTCGACCGGCTCACCTTCGGCGGCAGCATCATCGAGACCGGCACCGACTCCTACCGGCTCGCGCACACACGACGACTCACCGACGCCAGTTAACAAGCCCGACCTGTCGTATCAAGGCGAAGCCGATCTGCCGGCGGTTTGCGAAAGCAATCGGCCACGAGCAGCTGAGAAAGGCCTTTACCTGCATCAACAGTTCTTCCAATGCCAAATTGGTCCACTGCTAGCGGTCCTTGAAGTACCGAAAGAGGTTGCGGCGACGAATGAGCATGCCAGCAATGAGGCTGCCCAGGATCGCGCCGACGATCGTTGCCAACACGATCGGAATCGACGCCATCCTAATCACTTCCGCGTCCGATGGCGCTTGTTCAGCGGACGTTGCCAGTGCGACGGAGCCTGCCAAGAGGGCAACAGGCAGGGCGAGCCAAAGAGCCTCGACGGTGAGCATCAACAGAAGCGAAGCGCGTCTTACGCCCGAGTGCAAAGCCGACGCCAGTTCCACTCGTCGGCTGTAGACGACGCTGAGGAGCAGGAGCGCCGCGCCGATAAGTCCGACCAGGGGTCCGTAGCGAGTCAGCCGGCCCGCGAAAGCCTCCGGACCATTGAATGTTCGGCCCAGCGATGAGTTGAGCTGGGTCAGCTGTACTTCGGTCTCACGGGGCGCGTTCACAGAGACGACTGGTGCGGTGAATGAACTGGGGTCGGAAAGCGATGGCCAGATATCAACCCAGCATTCGTCAAAGGGACCGCTCGCCGTGACGGGCACTATGACTGCGTACTCTAGATCGCTGCGTCGACCGTCCGGCGGCCAGTCGTAGATGGCTGCCACGCGGGCTTCGCCAGTCGTTGTAGAAACTGAGTCACCGGGTGACAGCGCCAATTCGTCCGCTACCGCACGTGAGAGCACAAGCCCGTCGTTGGCTGGCCTGGCGTGGATCAGCCTGAGCAGGCCAGGAGAACCTTCAAAGCTGAGGATGCTGTTCGAGGGGAGTGCGTCGAACCGGATGCGCTGCTCGCTTTCTCGGAGGGCTCCGGCTTCGGCCACTGCTCTCGTACGTGGCATTCCATCGCAGGCGCGGGCGTCGATCTCCGCGGCCGCGTTGACGATATAGACCGATGCACCAGTCGTCCGAAAATTCTCGGCTTCGTCAACGAGCTGACCAATTGCACGAGTTTCTAAGACGACCAATCCAATGGTGATGAGAGAGAGCACGCACAAGACCGCGAAAGAGCGTAAGGGGCTCGCGAATGCATTTCGCCACGCCTCGGAGAATATTGAAGACGCTCTCATCCGAGACCGCCAAGCTCAATGCGACGGGAGCACTCATCGCGGACTCGCGGATCGTGCGTGGCAATCATTACAATATGGCCGGCTTCTGCGAGACCGTCCAAGATTGAAATAACTGCCTCGGCGCTGATGGCGTCCAACTGCGCCGTGGGCTCGTCCATAAGGATCAGATCAGGGTCGCAGGCGATCGCTCGTGCCATCATCAAGCGTTGTGCCTCGCCTCCGGATAGTTGTCCGAATGTGTGATCGCTGACGGCCTCAAGGCGCACACGCGACAGCAGTTCACGCGCACGCGTTTCAGCGTCCCGACGGCGTGCACCCTTCGCGAGCAAAGGAAGCACCACGTGGTCAACTGCCGTGCGACCAGGGACACCGTGCGGATTCTGGAAGACCCACTGGGTCGTGTTGATCCCGAGCGCCTCCAACGTCCCCGCGCGCGGATCGGCGAACCCACCGAGAATGCTCAATAGTGTGCTCTTTCCGCTCCCAGATGGCCCCGTGATCGCGACTAGGTCACCACCCTGAGCTTTGAAACTCAGCCCACTAAAGAGAGGGCGGTCGACGTCGAACCAGTGAGAGAGCCCACGCGCCGTCAGTTGCACGTCATCCTCGACGAGGAATCTACGATCGCTACGTTCGGGGGTAATGTATCGGCCAACGTACGAATGAGCACCCGACCCAATGTTGACGCCACAACCTCGACCGCGTACTTCCGGTCACCGTCAGACACGCATGAAGCGTCGGTGCCTGCGCCAATCAGGGCGCTAGCCGGGACTGCGCTGACCGCGATGGGGGCGGCAAGCTCGAATGCGGCCGTTAGTTTCACGTCTCCACCGCTTGAGACAACTGCCTCATATTCAGGTGTGGCGAGGATTCGGGCAATAGCGTCTGGAGCCGTCACCGTGGTACTGCCACTCGGAACAGAGACTTCAACATCGCCGACTCTCAAGACCCGCTCACCATCAATGGTGATCGCGTTGGCCCCTTTGATAGCAAAGCCACTGACGGTACCGCCGAGCTGAGCAACCGGAGCCCCCGGTGACACAGCCACACCAAGCTGCGATGGGCAGGCGTCGACCGTGACCGAACTCGTCGGTAGCCAGATGACATCAGCCAAAGGCAGAGTGCCTTCTGACTCGAGTCCATTCGCGATGCGAAGTGCACGCATTTGGGTCGAAGTGCTGGTGCCGAAATATTGGTCAACATCGACCGGGTAGCCGAGCCTGGTCAGCTCATTCTCAAGCGCCTGCACATCGGCGCCTTCATCTCCCGGCTGGAGGTCGCGCCACAGCGGAATACTGGTATGCAAGAGCATCACCGGCACTCCGTCTATGGCTATCGGTGCGGTGCCAGAGTTCCAAGACGCTCCAGGTGCGCAATCGACGGCAGTCAGAACGCCCGAGCGGTAGGGGGCAAGGCCACGACTGGGGGTCTGCTCGGCGACGAGCTCCACACTGATCGGGTCGCCATAATCAGAGGATTCGACCGGCACGATTACGGGCCCCGTGTGCGCTTCCAGCGTCGAGGGCGACGCGGCGGGGACAGCAACCACACCTATGCCGATACCGCAGGAAAGGGCTACGAGGCCGACAAGGATCGCGGTCCCGGCCTTATCCGTGCGGGTTGGTGAGGCACTCGAAGGCTTCGGGCTGGTCTGGGCGGAATTCTGGCGACTCACTGAGCTCTTTCTCGAGATCGTCTACATCGTAGTCGTCTTCCACAATGCCGTTCCGAATGAGGCAATCGACTGCGGGCGCTAGTGGATCGCCATTTGACGGATTCTGCAGCATGTTCACGTAGAGCGGCTCAATGAGGTTCTTGGTACCGAACAAGCATGTCTCCTCTGCCGATGAGACACTGGTGCCGTTCCCCGCTGGATACGAAATCGCGTACTGGTAGCTCCCCGAGGCCTGAAGCTCTGCCGACGCCTGTAAGCCGGATTCATTGAGGCAATCGACATAGCGCTGCGCGGCTTCGTCGTACTCCTGCCGAGATATCTTGCCGTCAGCAAGGACATCACGCTCGAAATCTGATGTCGCCTCTTCGCGCGCCTGTTGGATTTCCGCAGAGTACGGAGCGTCCGACTTTTCAGTGGCTTGAGCCGCGCAACCTGTGACGCTCAGAATGAACGCCACAGGCAGCACGAGCTGAATTGCTCTGGGCATGCTCTAGAACGATACCCAGCTACTACCGTCGCGGCGGAAGTCGTGGCCTGAATCCGAGCCGTTCGAGTTCGTGACGGACGACGACGAGGCCTGCGCGCCGGTGTAGTGCGTGGGCGCAGAAGAGATGTAGCGCCAGATGCCTGCCTGGACCCAGGCACATTGACCGCCACGATCGAAGACGTACGTCGATGTCGACGTCTTCGACGGAGTCGGCAAGCATCCGGCTTGTTGCCCTGCCTGTGCCGGTGCCGCGAGCCCCAACGTGGCCGCGAGAATCAACGCCCCGGTGAAACCAATGGAAAGTGCCTTGCGCATACAACCCCCCAAAATTATGCCTAGCGGCGTCGCTAGGCACTGAAAGGCTGACCAGTCCCGGCACGTTTGGCAAGTCCTCTCAAGAGCCGACTCGAACCAGCTCGGCTAGCACCACTATGCTGTCGCGGCATTTGCCAAGGGCTATGCCTCCCACCGTCTAGAAATTCACCACGAGGGCAACATGCTGCAGCGGCCTGACGGTCAAGCTTCAATGTGAACCAACTGTTCGGCAAGACAAAGGACGTCGCCGAACCCGGCGCCGCCGGTGCGGTGAACAACGACACCATCTAGGTGTACCCGGCCATCAGGTCTAAACGGTGGCCTCATCGAAGATGTCAGGCCCAACCCTGGCCGCGATGAGCGTCTGGGTGGTCTCCCCTTAGATTGCCAACCTGGTCCTGAACTCGGTTGACATTCTCAGATAATGCGCGTCCGGAGATTCGCCCCCTTGTAACAGCTTTCACAGTGCTCCCGCAGCCCACATTCGCACGCCATGTGCGTACTCGGCGCATAGCGCGCCCACCAGTGCCCGCGGATTAGTTCGCCGATGTGGAGTGCCGCGTGTCTACGAACAAGCCAACCGGTGGCCCTGTGCTGGGAAGATCATGCTCGACCAGCCGGCCTCCGATGTTCTCCCGTTCGCGAGCCATGGCATCGTCGAAGATCTTGGGCCCGGCCGGTGCAGTCTCGAAGGCGGGTCCTGGTCCTGGATCGCTCTCGCCCCTTCCTTGAACCGTTTCTACACCGACATCGAAGTCGTACGCCCGCCGGAACTCACTGAAGCGCTCGCACGACTCGCGACCCGCAACGCTGCGACAGCGGCCGCAGCTGATCGCATCCACGGCCCACCACACGGGACAGTTGGGGAGCGCGCCGACTAGTCGGCTCGGTGTGTGTTCGGTGTCTCGTCTGCGTTTGCTGCAGCGTCTGCGCGCGGTTCGTGAAGGAACGATTCGAGCTGCTTCAGCTTGCTGAGCAGTTCGTCGTAGGTGACGACGTCGACGTCACGCTGGTTGTGCCGAAAAAGTTCGAACGACTTGATCCGTTCAGGTTCCGAGGGTGAGGTCCCGACGATCAAGCAGCACCTCAGCGAGTATTGTTCGAGATCCCAGTCTCGGGATGAATCCTTGAGGCTGATCATGGACTTCTGGAGCTGATATCGCTGGTCGAGGAGTTGGTTCACGGCTCCGGCTAGTTCTGCTGAGGGGCCGAAAACCCCCTCGCGGTAGGACTTCCTCCGCAGCAGCTGGGTGCTGGGCTTCTTTATCTCGAAGATTCCCACGTTGTTCGTCAGCGGGTTCTTCACGAGGAAGTCTGCGATCTTGTCCCCACCCCCGGTAAGTTTTCTGCCGCCGATCGAAGCCTGATCCTGAACCTGCACGATGCTGTAGCCGAATACGAGGTGCAATGCGAACGGGTTCGTGTTGAAGAAGTCCTGCCAGTACGGCTCTGGCTTGGAACCCTTCATCGCCGTCTCATAGATCTCAATCAGCGCTTCGAGCGAGACGAGATCAATTTCGGACCGCAGTTGCGAGAGCACCTCCGGTCGAGAATCAGCGATTCGCCGGGATTCAGCCACGGTCGCGTTGAGAAGGGCGTCTTGTTCGGCGCTCTCAAGTTGGTGTGCCCCGTTCGCCTCACCGGTTAGAAACTGTGACAGAGGGTGTCGTCCCCTGCTGGGTGATACCGGCGCGAGTCCAAGGCGAGCTGCGAGGACGTTATGCACGTGAGCTGTCTTCACTCGCCGAATTGCGTCGCGGCCACGCCGTACTATCCGATCGAGCTCGGATCGTAGCTGCTCGAATTCATGAGCGGAGAGGGCGAACGCACTCGGCGGGTACTCCCACTCCTGCTCTTGGTCGATCACGAGGGTATCGAACGCGGTGTTGTCTTCGATCACGCGAACGATTGCCCGGTAGTCACTTACGAGACCCAGCCCGAACTGGAAGTCCTTTGTAAAGCCTCGAGGCAAGTCTTGGAGGAGGTCCTCCACTGCAATTTGATCTGACGGCAGTTCCCAGAACTCTACTGGGAGCTCAAGGCAATGCAATGATTCGTACTTGGGTCGCAGGAAGCTCGGTGTACCAACGAGGGTGTTGACGGGATAGACCCGAACCCTATGGCCCCCGCCAAAGAACTCCGCGATCTTCACACGTTCTGGCAGGTCGACGTGTCGGACATCGTCCCTCGCGTCCTGGGTGGGAACCAGATAGACCATTGCCACGTTTTCGGACGCGTCCACCACGACCTCGAGAGTCCCGGCGTTCGGTCGTTCGGCTCCGAAGTCTGCCAAATCCAAGCCTTCCTATTTCTGCTTCCGTCGGCCGGTCTCCCAGCGCACCGGCCCAACATCGGGCCCAGGCACTCCTCCAGACCCAGTCTCGTACGGCGAGGAATGGTGAATCCGGTGCATCGGAAGCTCGGGACGTCGTCGGACTATCGATCCGTGCGTTGCACGGCTGGCGTCAAGGCCGCCGCGGAAGTGCGTTCACCCTTCCCATGCTCGCACCGCGGGAGTGTGGGCTCGACTTGGCGGGACGTAGTTCAACCACTGGGGCGATGTCTCTAGGAGGACTGGAGGGCTCCCAGTTCATCCACCGAACGAAATATCGTTCGCTCAGCCCCGTGCTTTTCGCTGCGAGGTGTGGAGCGTCGGGGCCGGGGAAGCGCTCACCGAGTGCGCGGGCGAACCACATGGCCGATTCGGTGCCCACCCGGTACGGCTCTTCCGTGTTCCATCGGCGTGCTGAGATCTGCTTGTAGAGACTGCGTGCTTGCGCGTCATCGATGACACCGAGCTGCCGGAAGCGCATCACGAACGCTTTGATCGAGTATCCCCACTTGTTTTTCAGAGTTCCAAGCGTGCTCAGGGTCACTCGCCCGCCTGCGGCGTTCAGGTCTTCAAGGACCGCGTCGCCAGGGACAAGGAACGCGGCCGCGAACCGGTGTGCTTCGTTCTCCATCCGTGCTGCCGCCCCGGGAGACGCCGGTTGCTGGTCTCTTGTGTGCAAGACGAGGTGGCCGATTTCGTGCGCCGCGGTAAATCGCTGCCGGTCACCTGGAATGTCGAGCTCGGAGTCGTGCGATGACCGTGCGACTCGGATCACGGGGACGTTGTTGACACGGAAAGACAAACCCCAGTGCCGTCCGAGTTCCCCGTCCATCGGCAGCACCACGCATCCGAGACGTTCGGCAGCTCGGATCACGTTTGGTACTACCTCGGTGGCGTTGAGGCTGGCAGCCGTTCGGACGTCGGCTGCGATCTCGTCGATCGCGACCTCATCGTTGAGGTCCCCGTCAAACGCCGGAAGCGTGTCGGGGATCTGACGCAGCCCGTTCCGCTGGATCGTGTCGATCGCGGTGATGCTGTCGTTCGTCGTCCTGTCGACGGACCGTTGCGATGCATCCGCGTAGGCGCGCAGCTTTGGCCGCTCGGCCCACGGTTCAGCGACTGCTTTGGCCCCACTCAGGTACTCAGGATCACAGTCGAGGACGTCCGCGAGAGCCCTGATCGTCGCAACGTCGGGTTCCTGATGATTGTTCTCAATCATGGAGACTGCGCCGGCCGCTACCCTCGCGGCGGCCCCCAGCTCGCTCTGGCTGAGCCCAAGCCCGAGTCGCAGCCGCCGGATTCGAGCACCGCAGCCCGATGATGTTTGGTCAAGAATGTCGTGTACGGCCACTGACTATCCTTGCTTGTCGAGCCCGAAGAGGCTTGCGTCCCAGACCCCCAGATCGTCATCGGAACTGGGCTGGAATCCGGTGGCCGGAGGGGCAGGGGGGAACGCCAACTCGTGCACCCAGCCGAAGATGTAGTAGCCCGGGTTTCCGTCTTCGACGTCAACGATCTCGGCGGCAAACAACTCGAGCGGCTTGTCATCTTCGAGGATCCAGCCGAGCACGTAGTGCCGTTCTCGGAAGAAACCGTCCTCGGAGATTCCGTTGAGCGAGGTGGCCCTGTTCGCCTTCACACGAATCTCGTCGCCCACACGTTCTGCTCTCCTGAGCCGGATGATTGCTGCATCCTGATGGCCCAAGTACTCATAGAGCTCGACCGCGCCACCCTTCCCGGGCCGATCGTTCAGGCCAAGTCGCTGAGCAGTGCGTTGGAAGGCACCACCCATGATTCCTCCGGTGAGTGCCGACTTGGGTCGGTTGTTGCGGCGGAAGTCACGGTGTTTCGACAGCGCCTCGTCGATCGCGTACCCGTCTGCGTCGAGCGCCTCCCGGATGTCGATGGCGAGGTCACCGAGCTTGTCGACGAGATCAGGCGGCAACGAAGTCATGCTCTGAGGATATTCTTCGAAATGTCACATTGCAAGTTTATGCGCCGCGTGGCCCTGATCCGAGCAGTCTGCGTCGAACCTCGACAGACAGGCCGGAGGAGGCCCTTGCAGTGCGGCATGTTTGCTCCTGAGGCTTGTAGGTGGCGGCCGGGCCCTCCCGATCAGGAGTCGCGTCACAGAGCGAGTCCGGCGAGGCCGCAGCGGCAGCGGCAGCGGCAGCGAGTACCATCAGCCGGCGACCGACTATTCGACCAAACCGAGGTTGGCCATTCCGGGGATTTCCGTACCCGTGACCCATTGAGCCCTTAGGAATGCTTCGGAGTCAGACATGGTGCAGATGTAGTCGACGATCGCCCGATAGTGCGCCTCTTCAAGTTCCCCCACCGGTAGGCCGACGTTCTGGACCTCCATGAACACTCTGAGCGTCTCCGGGAGTGAGCGGTACTCCGTGGCTGTCTTGACCCACTCTTCCATACCAGTGAACAGTCGTTCGATCGTTTTCCGTTGGGCCCGCTGGATCTGCCCCATACGCGCGGTCGAGACGAGATAGTGCTTCGTCACCTGCTTGAGTATCTGCATGTCATGCCATTGCGGTCGCAGCAGCGAGACTGTGGGTGCGCCGTTCTCGGTGGAGATTGTGATGTTCTCGAAGAACTCAGCGACTTTGCCGCTCATCTCGGCACGAAGCTGCTCATCCTTCATGCTCTGCGAGTCATAGGCATTACTTACGAGCTCGAGAATCACTGATGCGCGCATTGCAGCTGCCCGGTAGTCCTCCGCGTCGTAGAGATCCGGATGGAACTCTTTGAGCTTCGCCCTGCCCGCGGCGAAAGGGTTCCCGGCCGATTCCGGATTGGCCATGTACTGCTCTAGATGCTCCACCGCTGACGACAAGTTGATGAAGCCTTGGGAGCAGAAGTCTTCCAGGTCGTGGATGGAGTACGCGATGTCATCAGCAAGGTCCATGACCGAAGCTTCAAGAGATTGCGGCGGGGGCCCGTTCTTCTTGCGCAGAAGCTTCTGATCGTTGAACTCCGGCAGGATCGCTTTGCGGGCTTTCTTGACGTCGACGGCCTCGGAGCGATAGGCCCCGAACTTCTGCTGCGCGGTGTCATGGGCGGGGTCCTTCTTCTCGATCCGGCACCACGGGTACTTCAGGATCGCCGCCCGCACCACGTTCGTGAGATCAAGTCCGTTTTCGTAGTTGTGGCGGTCCAGCACTGTGACGATTCGGAAGGACTGCGCGTTTCCTTCGAAGCCTTCGGTCACCTTTCGATTGCGCAAGAGCCGGTTCAGTTCGGATTCACCTGCGTGGCCGAACGGCGGATGCCCGAGGTCATGCGCAAGCCCCGCGGCTTCGCAAGCGGTGATGTCCAGCCCGCCGGCGGCGATGATCGCTGTCGCGATTTGCTCGTCGTCCTCTGCTCGGCGGGTCAGGTTCTCCGCGATCTCCCGCGAAATCATCGCAACCTTGTAGGTGTGCGACGCGCGGCTGTGAAGCTTCGCGCTTGTCAACTCGGGCGACACGATCTGAGTCACGCCAGCTAGCCGCCGCAGGTATGGCGAGTACTGCAGGCGACCGCGATCCTTCTCGGTCTCGGTTCGCAGGTCATTCGCTTGCGCGCGAGACAGCCCACTGCGCCGACTGTAGCGGCGCTCGTAGGCTCCGTCGACGCATAGAGACCCGTCGGCCAGAGGAAGAAGTTTCTGGCCGTCGTACTCGATCAAGCGTTAGTCCGTGGTCGCAGAAACGGTGGCGGTGTCGTAATCGATCGTCACGAGTTTCTTTACGCCCGCGAAACTCAGGGCGTACTTCATCTGTGCAGACGTGGTTCCGTACCGCTTGCCCGCAAGGCGTAACAATTCGCTGATGTCGGTGTTTGGCTGCTCGATGGCGACCTGCTTGAGGCACTCAGCCATCTCGCGAAGCTTCTGCGTGTGATCAAGACGAGTTGTGTTCGTTGCCGTAGCCGCCACTTTTCCCACGCTTTCCAGATCATCAGACTTTTCGACTTCGATGGGTACGCTAATAATAACGCGACACCGAGATGATTAATTCCATCCATGTCGATTCCCGTACCACTTCACTGTAGAGGAATCCGATTGAGTCCCATTGGCACTGCCGCTGATGACTTTGATCTCGACCGTGTTAACGCGGCTCTAAATCTCGAAGGCCACACTCTCCCTAACGGTTGGGTTGTCGGCCCGCTTCGCAGTCGTGGCGATGGTGAGTTCAGCGTGTCCTATCTTGTGACGAACGCATCCGGCCGACGCGGTTTCATGAAGGTTCTAGATCTGACCGCGGTGTTCGGGGAGCTTGAAGAACTCAACGCCGCCATCGGTGACTACTTGGCGGAACGAAACCTGCTGCTGTTGTGCGGCCAGCAACGATTGTCCCGGGTGGTAATGGCACTCGACCATGGTCAGCTCAAGCTCGACGACTTTTACCCGGGTCTATCGACCGTCTATTTCATCATTTTCGAGCGCGCTGATCGCGACATGAACGGCGTGCTGAACAATGCTCGCGCCATGGACGTCGAGGCTCGCCTCCAACTGATCCATCACGTTGCAGTCGGGCTCCACCAGCTCCATCGACGAAAGGTCGCACACCAAGATCTGAAGCCTGCAAACCTGCTGATCTTCGACGAGGAGCAAGCACATCAGGGGAAGGTAGCGGACCTCGGTCGCGCGTTCCAGGCCGCGATGTCCACACCGCATGACGAGGCTCTCGTACCCGGTGATCGCAGCTACGCACCGGTTGAGCTCCTGTACGGGCACGCCCACCCAGACATCACGGTTCGACGTTTCGGTGCCGACCTGTATCAGTTAGGCAGTCTGATCTGCTATGCCTTCGGCGGGGTGACCATGAACGGGCTTCTCGCCGCCCAGCTCGCCGAGGAACACCACTGGGCGAAGTTCACCGATGGGTACCATGCGGTGCTCCCCTACTTGGAGGATGCGTACTCGCATGTGATCGCCCGGTTGAACGCGAGCCTTCCTCCGTCGGTCGCCGACGAACTCACCGCTATCGTGCAGTATCTCTGCCAGCCCGACTGCAAACGACGAGGGCACCCTCGCTCCCGTGTCGGACACGGCTCCGTGTTCTCCCTCGAACGTGTGGTGTCGGAGCTGAACCTTGCCGCCATCCGGGCACGAAACGCGTCGGGAGTTGCGGCATGACAGCCCAGTCCGGCCGGCCGAGTGAGCGACAGGTGATCCCCCGTTGGCGCACGTTCGCACAGACGAACGCGCTCGGCGAGCTGAGTTCACTCGGGAAGAGCAGCACGGCTCACAGGTACTCCGAGATCGTTCGACTCATGGAGAGGTCGACCCGGAAGCGTGACGTCTACGCTCGTGCCGAGTTGGCGAGTGCGCTCCTTGCCTCGGGAGCGCGTGACGAAGCACGGGATGTGCTTGCGGGCTTCGCATCAACCGATGATCTTCCGCCATTGCTGCGCGGCGTGATCCGCCAGCTGGAAGACGACGACAGGTCGGGCGAGCGCGCATCTGACAGAGACGAGCTGAGCGCCCGGGTCCGGATGCAGGCCGCTGATGCGAGGCGCCGGCTTCGCACCAACCCGAACAACGCCATTGCATGGGTAGATCTGGCTCTGGCGCATGCAACGAACGGTGGGAACGCTCAAGCGCAACAGGAAATCCAGGTCGCTCTGTTCTTAGCGCCCGACAATCGGTTCGTGTTGCGTTCCGCCGCCCGTTTCCTTGTCCACATTGAGAAGCCTGACGAAGCCAACGCGATCCTCAACCGGAGTGATCGTGTGCAGCTCGACCCGTGGCTGCTCGCTGCCGAGATCTCCACAGCACAACTCGCCGACCTCGGCACCCGAGGCGTCCGACGCGCGCGCGAGTTGGTAGCTCGCTCTGGCTACAGTCCACGCGCTCTCAGCGAGCTCGCGAGTGAGCTGGCAACGACCGAACTTGGTTCAGGCAGAGACCGTACCGCACGCGAACTCTTCCGTGTGTCCTTTATCGACCCAACGGAGAACGCCCTTGCGCAAGGGGCATCTTTCTCTGAACGCGGGAATCTAAACATCGACCCGAAGTTGCTGATGTTGGAGCGCGGATACGAGGCCCGCGCTCTCGATTCGGCACGGACCGGAGAATGGGAAAAGGCAACTGATGAGGCGATCGGATGGCATCGCGACCAACCGTTCTCCTTGGAACCGTTCCATTTCGCCACCTACACGGCCTCGTTCGGGACGGGTGACTTCGCGGTGGCCGCGAAGCTCGCCGAGTTCGGGCTGAAGATCCACCCCCACGACAAAATGCTGCGAAACAATGCAGCCTATGCGCTCGCGAATCTTGGCCAGACCGATCAAGCCCGTCAGTACCTGTCGGAGCCCCGGTTCATGGCGACCGCTGAGGATTTCGTTGAAGTTGCGACGGCGGGGCTGATCCATTTCCGAGAGGGCGACGCAGAGGGCGGACGCACCAAGTACGAACTGGCGGCGAAAGGGCTGCATGAAGTTGGCCGTCACGACCTGCGCGCATTGGCTGTCGGCCACTGGGCGCTTGAGGAAGCCCGAGCCGCGACGCCGGCTGCCGCCCGAATGCTTCAGCTTGCATTGCGACTCCTTGCCGACCTCCCTCCCGCCGAACAACGGACCCTTGCGCGAAGGCTGGATGGGGCACAGCGACTGAGCGCGAACCCAGGGAGTGAGTGAACGCAACCTGAAAGTTGTTAGGTCATCAGCAGGTCGGTACGCCAGCACCCCACCGCATCGGTACGCGGTCAAGGCGTCGCCGTACGGAATATGCGCCTATCGGCTCGGTGCTCGCCCGCTGGGAACGCGCCTGCCACAACTGCTACCCACGGGCCTGGACGCGTGCGGCAAGACGAGGAGACGGCGACAAAGCTGCCCGTGTCGTAGATCCGGCTTCGAGCCCCGTCCTTGGCGAAGGGCGGCTTGCTTCTTAGTTCGCCGACTGAGTCTTCGTGACTACTTCGACGGTGGAGTCTACTTGTTTACTTTGCCCCGCAAGGTTTGCAGTGGCGCTGCTCCGTGAGTTCGCCAGGCGGAGCTATCGCCGTTCGCCAGAAGTACGTCGCGGAATATGGCTGCGACGCGCTGCCGCTGAGATCGAGCACACGGCCTCGGCATTCGACGCGCCCTAGCCCGAGCGCGCCGCACGGTTCGTCGCCGCGCGCGGGATATATCGGGCAGCCGGGGGCCTGGGCCCCGGCGAGCGCCGGGGACTGTTAAAGGCACCGTCGCGCCCGATCATGAAAGCTCGCACGATCTGGACCTTCGATGGTGAACTGCTCGCGTGCACGAGCGCGACCACGCCCTCGACGATCCAGGCGATCCAGGCGATCCAGGCGATCCAGGCGATCCAGGCGATCCAGGCGAAGATACCGAGGAGGACGCCGAGCACAACGGCGTCTCCGACGAATTCGTCAGCACGAGTGCGAGAATCTACCCATGCCTGACCAGGATTCGTACTTCCGGATCATGGAAGAGGCTCTGAAGCATCCCGATGGTCGCGCCAAGGGCGGTGAGCCTTGCGTGATCTGCGATGGTCCGATTCCTGCTTCGGCTCACTGGTCGCAGCGCGACAGACATGTTTGCTCCTCCCACTGCAACAGCCTGCTGAGGCGTCGCTACGGAAAGGGCAGCGGGACCATCCCAGCTAGCCGCATCGAGGCTGCAGTTGCTGCGGTGGGACCGAGACCAAACCCGCGTGCGAGCGGCGCTCGGCTGTTCCGAACGGTGCAGGGCCAGCCGCTCCCCATTGAATGGGAAGGCTACGGACCGCTTCCGGGCGACGTGGTGGAACGGTACGGCATACTCACCCAGTATTTTCTGCATAGTGCCCCTGCTGACTACTTCGCCTCGAAGGTCATCGTTGCCGTCGCTGAATCGGGCGACATGTTCGTGGCGGGTGCAACCCCAGAGGGCTACTACGGCTCGGTGATCATCGGACCGCACACGTCTGCTGGGGTACGGCTGGAAGGAGAGTTGTTCACAGCAACGTTCGAGGTCGGCGATGTTCTCTGCGAATGGCGACGCGAGCGCATCACAGACCTGCAGCCAGAGGGCATCGACCACTTCTCTTGGGACTGCTACGCCGCTGTTCCAGTCGGTGCCCCGACGTACCCGGATCCGATGCATTCATCGCGGTACAGAGTCGAGATGGACAGGCGCCGACGCGTATCGAGCAACACCGCAAGGAACGAGCGCAGAGCACGTAAGGAAGCCCGCATCGAGCGGTTTGACCCGCTAGAGATCTTCAACCGTGACGGTTGGATGTGTCAGCTGTGCGGATCAGAGGTGGACCGGACCGTTCTTTACCCCGAACCGATGAGCGCAAGCCTGGACCATGTGGTCCCGCTTTCAAAAGGCGGAGACCACACATCCCAGAACACCGTGCTCGCCCACCTTCGGTGCAACCTCATTAAGTCCGCCGGCTGATGCATGAGCGCCAGCTGGGGAGACGCTGGACACGGTTGATGAAGTCGTGCCTGAGTCAGACGAGCGGCGTGTCACACGCACGCCAAGAGCGTGAGGACCGCGCCGGCGACACCGACCGGCCCGCGCGCGGGCAACGTGACGCGGACGACGCTCGCGGCCAGCGCAGTCAACCCAACGATCAGGCCCAGACGGCGGCTGTGCCCGGTCGAAGTGAGAGCGGCGGGCACACCTGCACTCCGTTGCAGGCCTGTGGCCACTGTCCGATGAAGAGGATGAATAGGCACAGGGCAACCCCGACCAATAGGGGCAGCGTGGCTCTGCGGAGTGCGAGCGTTGGCGGAGTGGGCTCGAGGTCATAACGGGTCATGGCTGATCGTTGTCCAACAGCGCTGCACGCTTCTACGGCTGCGCGACGGTCGTTGTCCTGGACCGTCACCGTGATCGGGCGTCCATCCACCGAAGACGGGAGCTCGAATACGTGCGTCGTCGGGGAGATATCGGCTGTGCACGGATCGTGCGGGGACTGAGTGAACTCGATCGCGATGGCATCATCGGCGAGCACCTGCAGCTCGCCGGCGGCCGCAGGGCAGCTGCTGCTACCGAACGTGATCACGCCGACTCGTTGTCGCCCCCCCAGCCGACGATAGGGCGAAAGTCGGCAGGATCTGGGTCCGGGCCCTCCCAACTCTCCGGCGCGCCCTTGACCACCCGGACGGCCAGGGACCCGTCCCATCGAAGCCACCTGGAACGCCGGAGCAGCCAACCATCGCCAGCAGTCCGATGAGCCCCACCCCAGTCGCTGCGAGCCGCGTGCCCTCCCGGGCGACGACGGTCCAACCCTGAGGCCCTCATGACCTGAGTGTGTCTCCATGAGGCTCTCCCTCGACTGCGCGTTCCGGTTCGTTACTGACTCGATGCCGAACGCCACCAGAGTGGGCTGCGCGGAAGGGCAGGCTCGCCCTATGGGGTGGAGGCGACGATCGCGACAACCGCGCTACCGATGCCGCATACCAGCATCGCGATCACCCCCGTCGTGGCCACGCGCGCCGAGCGTTCGGGGCGGCGACTCTGTGTCTAGCTCCGACAGTTCCTCCGGCACGTCAGGCCTCGTCCGCGGCCGACCACTCATCCGTCTGAACTGCACAGGCCCCGCTCGGACGAGGCCACAGGGGGACGCCAAGCGCCTGCTCGAGCCGCGTCAATACAAAGAGATCGCCATTGATAGCGCCGTCGAGGAGGTCGGTCACCTCGTCAACTTCGATACCGGCTCGAAGCGCGACCTCCTGGGGGGAGACCTCGCCCATCGCGGCTCGGAGGTTCTCCCGCAGTCGCGCGAGAACCCAATCCGGTGAGTGGTCATATCTAATGCCATTCATGATGCCACTGTACCTGCAGCACGACGCGCGCGGGGGACCTAGTTGCCCGGTCTGACCCAGAGTGGTCGCCCAAGCGCCGCTTCCAGGCGGGCGATGGCATAGAGGTCCGGCCACGACGAGCCCTCCAGGTACTTCAGCAGCGAGCCGTGACTGAGCCCTGCGTCCCTAGCGGCTGCACGAATGCTTCGATCCCCGATAGCAGTTCGCAGTTCGATTGCGAATCGACGAGCCGCCTCGCCAGCGGTGTCTCCGGAGGGCACATCCGGCCATCCTGGCGCGAGTTCCGCCGGGTCTGGGCGCGATGTGCGAGACATGTGCCAAGGCTAACGCCATCGTTCCGGGATAACTCAGCATGCGGCCGCTGCCGCTATCGCCGCTACGACATAAGAGGTGCGGCTCCTTCAGGGCCGGGAGCGAGCTCGCTGACGCCGTCGGAGAGAATGCGGGCAATGGCCTTCGACAGCTCCGGGGACACCGACGCCCAATACGCCATGTCGGCAAGGGTCAGCATCGATTCACCGCGGAGGATCCGCTGATACCTGTCGGCGCTCCGGCCTTCCGAGTCGGGGAACTCGGGAACGTGGTCATGAACAGTCTCACCGCGATGCACCAGTTCCTCCCGCACGGCATGAGCGATCCGATGCTGCAGCTGAGTCGCCCTGAATCGCGGACCGTCCGGTCGTACACCGTCTGCAGGTGGAAGCGGTTGGTCGGTCTTGCCGAACTGGTGCTTCCGAGTCGTGAGATCGCGCGGAACGAACGAGAATCCTCCGTGTTTCGGCTGGCGTGGCACTGCTCGAGGCTACCGGCGGAACGGGGGCCAGAGTTCACCGTATGCTGCCTCGAGGCGGGCGACGGTCAGCATGTCGGGCCACGCGTCGCCCGCACTCAGGGTTGCCAACGTTGATCGATCCACGCCGCTTCGCTCTGCTGCTGCACGGAGTGACTCGCCACCGCGTGCCTCATTCAGTGCCAGCACGAATTCCCGGAGCCGCTCGGCCTGCGGGTCCGTGCACGGTGCCGTCGGCCAGGCCGCAGACGTCGCCCTCGGAGCGTCGCGACTCGTTCGCGGAGACATACGGGCAGGCTATCCCAACCCGACTCGCTGCCTGATTTTGCACCACTTAGTCCCGTTCGAAGTTTCTGCCGCACACTTACTCCTGCATGCCCCCCGTCTGCCGAGATTCACGCGCCCATTTCCGCTTTGCCCCAACGATCGTCGAACCCGCCTCTCTCGTGATCCGCGCAGCGCGAGACGCGTCACCGCGCCGAACGCCCGCACTGCAGGATGCGCGAGCCCGACGACGACAGCACCCACTCAGGCGCACGTACATCCCATGCGAGGTCGGCGAAGCGGTCGCCGGCGCGCTCGGGAATCTGGCTTGGGAACGCTCCGGTGGGAAATGCGAATCAGTCCTCTGCTTCGGCGACGGCAGTTGGGCGCAGGGTCATGCCGCACGGATCGGCGCGCTCTTGGGCACTATGCGGACCCTGCGCGCGGGCGGTACTCTCCTTGATGAGGCTGTCCGTATTTACGGACAGATTCCGCTTGAGTGTTTCCGCGTCATGGACTCGTACCAACCGTCGATTCCGGCGGCCCAATGGGAACGCATCCGCGAATTCGTCACGGACGCGGCGGCGACCGCTGCGCCGCAGTGTGCGTATACCGAACGGCGCCTCCTGTCGGTGCTCTCGCAATATGTCGATTGGGTCCACAACCAAGCCGGGTTCCCACTGACCGCCGCCGTAGTGTTTCGGCGGGAGCTGATCAACCGCTACTTCGATGACCGCAAGAACGAACGGGCCGCGGGAACGCTACGAAACTACCGCTCGATGGCTCTTCGGGTGGCGGAGATTCTGACTCCTGAGCTCAGTCCGAAGGCGATGCGCCCTCTCAACACGCGGGCGAGCTATCCACCGTATTCTTCGAGCGAACTCGACCGGCTGAAGGTCTGGGCAAGCGCACAGCCGACGGTGCTCTCCGAGCGCAAAGCGTTCCTCGTGTTGTCTCTCGCGGCCGGCGCTGGACTCAAGGCAACCGAGATCGGTGCACTCAGGTTTCGGGACATCACCACCGACGATGACGGGATCCTTATCCGGGTGAACGGACGGGCCGCCCGAGAAGTACCGCTACTCTCACGCTGGGAATCATCGCTCAAATGGGTGATCCACACGGCAACGTCGCGTTCACCGGAAAGCTTTGTCTTCGGCAAGCCCGACCGCACGAACTACCCCAACCTTATTAACGGGTTCGTCGCCGACACGCAGACGCTCCCTGGCCTCGCCCGCCCCCAAGCGAATCGCCTCCGGAACAGCTGGCTGGTTACCCACCTGGCCGCCAGAACTGACATGCGGGCACTCATGCAAGCCGCCGGAATCTCCAAGTTCGAGAATCTCGCCGCACTGCTCGCACACCTGCCGGACCTGGGCACCGACGAGTACCGGGCTTCCCTCCGTGGCGAGGCCTCCCGATGAGAGCGAGCGAACGGTACGTGCCTGCCCTGGAGGCCGCCGACGGCATGCTCCACACCTTCGGCAAGGCACATCACCAGTACCTGCGTTTGGAGCGGGCCCAAGACTTCGGCCTGTTTGTCGATGATGCAGTTCGTGTCATCACCGCGTCCAACGCGCAGGCACTGATCGACGGCTGGAACGAAGAGGACCACCCGTCCAAGAGACCCGGCAGGAAACCCCACGCGGCGGAACTCACCGTGATCGCACTGATGCTGATCCAGGCGCGGACAAACGGTGACATGCGTTGGAATGCGCTTGACCGCACCATGCAGCGACTGACTGGAGCGCAGCAGATCAAGATCTGGGCGCGGGATGCGTCGGATCGCGGCTGGTATCACGTGCTCCGACGTTCATACGCTCGCCTCGAGAAACTCATCGACGCCTACCCTGGGCCACGCCATCGCGTGCCGACCGCGGACGAGTACCGCAGGATCGTGGACAGCCGCGACCCAGACGTGATGGCTGTGCGAGCCGCGCGATTCCACCGCCTCCTCGAAGAGCTCATCGAGGCATCTGTTGGTCTGCAGCCGAGATGGCTTCGACGCCGCTACGCGGGAAATCTCGTTCAGGACGCAACCAAGTTCGGAATGCTCGGCGCCCGTGGCAACCCGATCGTGAAGGACCGTGAATCCGATCGGACCAGCATCAACTTCGATGCCGGCCCGTACAAGCGCGGCGGCTCCCACAATGGAGAGACCGAGAAGAAGAACAAGACCGAGTGGGCACTCGAGGCCGAGATCGCGGTGATGGCGAAGAACAAGCCCGGCGAGTCGGCAGACTTCCCGCTGCTCGTGATCGGATATGACTTCCATCGACCCGGCATGATCAAGCGCGCGGCGATCAAGATGATCGACAGCATCCAGCGACGAAACTACCCGGCAGGCCACTACATCGTCGACCGCGCCTACCTCCCATATGCGGACTCTGAACTCAGCAAACAGCTCTTCGAGGGTGGCTACATGCCCGTCTTCGACTACAAACGAATCGATCTGGGGAAGAAGGGCGCGACCCTTGCGTCGGGTCGCCCGGTGGGCACCGAAGATTCTGATCCGGCGAGTGGCGCCCTCGGGCACTGCATCATCGTCGGTGGCGGCCTCTACCTCTCCTTCATGCCCGACGAACTCATCGATGCCGAAGGCACATACCAACGAACGATCGAAGAACTCGAACGCGAACCGATCACGGAAACTGAACTCAAGAAGGCCAAGGCCGAAGCAAAGGGTCTCCGCGATCAGCGCCTGAGAGAACGTGAACCGTACCGCCTGCGCCGACGGGGCGCTCGACGACCGGACGGCAGCCAGCAGTACGCATTCCCACCGCCCGAAGCGTACGGCATCGGGTTCGACACGAACACCGGTGAAGTCATCGAGGCGCCAAAGCAGAAGACGGTCATCGTACCCTTCGAGATCGAAGCGAAGTGGCTACAGAAGTACCCTCACAAGAGTCCCGAATGGACCGCGTACTTCGGACTCCGCAATACCGTCGAGGGCGTCAACAACATGCTCAAGGGTGAGACGACGACCGACATCGGCAATGCCCGCAAGCGCGCACCCAGAGGCAACACCTTCTCCGCGCTGACGGTCGGGCTCTCGATCGTGGCACTCAACCTTCAGAAGGTCCTCGCGTTCTACCGTGAGCAGCTCGCGAAGAAGCCTCTGGGTACTGCCAACTTGCTCCTCGCGAGCACCTACTACTCCGAGGAAGAGCTCCGGATGATGCGCACACGCACGCCTCGGGACCGCTGGGCCGACAGCGATCCCCCCTTGCGCACCTAAACTCCACCGCGGCGCAACGCATCCGCGCCATGTGACACGAAGAACTCGCCCACCGTCGGCTTCGCCCTGCCCGAAAGCAGGGCGATTCGTCGTTAACCGGCCTACGATGACCGGTTCGCCACACGTCGCCACCCGAGAAGAGCGCGCAAAGCGAAACCACGGCCTGGATCCGCCGACGAAAACGGCCAGAAACCTCAATAAGGCCCGGGCCGTGTCTATATCGCTAACTGATTCTCGGGAACTCGCTAATTCCCCGTGGTGCGCGAGGGGGGACTTGAACCCCCACACCCTTGCGAGTACTGGCACCTGAAGCCAGCGCGTCTGCCAATTCCGCCACTCGCGCACGTATGGATGCACCGCAGTGCGTCCAACCACGAGAGACTAACATTTCCTGGGCGGCAAAGCCATTCGAGGCGACCTCCCGACGAGCCCGAAGTTCCCCTCTCAGACCCTTGGCGATTCCTCCGAGTATCCGCCTCGCCTCGCGTTGCCCCGCCACCCGGGAATAGCATCGAGCAGCGGGTTCCGGTGCCCCGACCGACGCGACGAAAGGACCGCCCGTGACCTCGCCCGGCGAGACCCCCCACTCCCCCACCAGCCACGACGAGCGCGCCACGCGCACGGCAACGGCGCTCCGCGACATCCGTGGATATCTCTTCGACCTCGACGGTGTGCTGACGCCGACCGCGACCGTGCACATGCACGCGTGGGCGCGCCTGTTCACCCCCTATCTCGAGCAGCACGGCGCCGCGCCGTATGAAGAGGCCGACTACTTCTCATACATCGACGGCAAGCCTCGCTACGACGGGGTTCGCAGCCTCCTCGAGAGCCGCGGCATCCGCGTGCCCGAAGGCGACGTGACCGATTCGCCCGCCGAAGAGACCGTGCACGGCCTCGGCAACCGCAAGAACGAGGCCTTCAACGAGACGCTCGCCGACGAGGGTGTCGCCGCCTACCCTGCGAGTGTCGCCTTCCTCGACGCGGTGCAGGCGAGCGGATGCCGCGTGGCCGTCGTCTCGAGCTCGAAGAACGCCCCCTCGGTGCTGGCGGCGGCGGGGCTCGCCGATCGCTTCGAGGTCGTCGTCGACGGCGCGGTCGCCGCGCACGACGGGATCCCCGGCAAGCCGGCCCCCGACACCTTCGAGCGCGCGGCCGAGCTGCTCGGCCTGCCGACGACGGCCTGCGCGGTCGTCGAAGACGCCGAGTCGGGGGTGAAGGCCGGTGCAGCCGGCGACTTCGGCGTCGTCATCGGCGTCGACCGCGGCGTCGGCCGCGAGGCCCTCGAAGCACTCGGCGCCGACATCGTGGTCGACGAACTCGACGAACTCATCCCCCTGCTGCCCGCGACCGACACTCCCCGAGAGGAACGCGAATGAGGTTCGCCGACCACGACCCGCTGAACCGCACCCGGTTTCCGATCGACGAGTGGGCGCTCGTCGAGACCGACTTCGGCGAGGCCGACATGGGCCGCACCGAGACGCTCTTCGCCGTCGGCAACGGCTACCTCGGCATGCGCGGCAATGTCGAGGAGGGCCGTGACGGCTTCGTGCACGGCACATTCGTGAACGGCTTCCACGAGACGTGGCCGATCCGGCACGCGGAAGAGGCGTTCGGGTTCGCGCGCGTGGGCCAGACGATCGTGAACGCACCCGATGCCAAAGTGATCCGCCTCTACGTCGACGACGAGCCCCTCGTGCTCACCGAGGCCGAGCTCCTCGCCTATGAGCGTCGGCTCGACTTCCGCCTCGGCGCACTGAGTCGCTCGATCGTCTGGCGCACCCCGTCGGGCAAGCGCGTGCTCATCACGAGCCGGCGCATGGTGAGCTTCACCGACCGTCACCTGGCCGTCATCGACTACGAGGTGGAACTGCTCGACTCGGATGCCGCGGTGACCATCTCGAGCCAGATCCTGAACCGTCAAGACGGCCGCGACGAGTACCGCTCGGGCGTGCTCGAGACCAGCGGCGGCTTCGATCCCCGCAAGGCCGAGCAGTTCAACGAACGCGTGCTGCAGCCCCGCGTGAAGCGTCGCACCGAGGGCCGCTACCTCCTCGGCTACCAGACGACGAACTCGGGCATGGCGATCGCGATCGCCGCCGAGCATTCGATCACCACCGACAACTCCTTCACCGAGTCGGGCTCCATCGAAGACGACCTCGCCAAGCACATCTACCGGGTGCGCGCCAAGCAGGGCCAGCCGATCCGCATCACCAAGATGGTCAGCTATCACACCGCCAGGAAGGTGCCGGCGCGCGAGCTCGCCGATCGCAGCGACCGCACCCTCGACCGCGCGGCAGAGGTGGGCGTGGGCGAGCTCTTCGCCCAGCAGCGCGCGTGGCTCGACGACTTCTGGACCCGCTCCGACGTCGAGATCACCGGCCAGGCGGCGATCCAGCAGGCGACCCGCTGGAACCTCTTCCAGCTCGCGCAGGCGACGGCGCGCACCGATGGCGGCGGCGTCGCCGCGAAGGGCGTCTCGGGCTCCGGCTACGGGGGCCACTACTTCTGGGACAGCGAGGTGTACGTCCTCCCCTACCTCACCTACACGGCGCCGATCGTCGCCCGCAACGTGTTGCGATTCCGGCAGCGGATGCTCGACCCCGCTCGAGCCCGCGCGCTGGAGCTGAACCAGATGGGGGCACTGTTCCCGTGGCGCACGATCAACGGGCAGGAGTCGAGCGCGTTCTACGCGGCCGGCACCGCCCAGTACCACATCGACGCCGACATCTCGTATGCGCTGTGCCAGTACGTCGCCGCGACGGGCGATCAAGACTTCTTGGGTCGCGGGGCGATCGACATCCTCGTCGAGACCGCCCGCATGTGGGAAGACCTCGGCTTCTGGCGGTCGAACGCCGACGACGTGTTCCACATCCACGGCGTCACCGGCCCCGACGAGTACACGACGGTCGTCAACGACAACCTGTACACGAACGTGATGGCGCGAGCGAACCTCGCCGCAGCGGCATCCGCAGTCGACAACCTGCAGGTGCTCGACCCGGTGGCCTACCACCGCCTCGTCGAGCGGCTCGAGGTGACGCCGGCCGAGGTCGCGAGCTGGCGTCGCGCGGCCGCGCACATGCACATCCCCTTCGACCAGCAGCTCGGCATCCACCCGCAAGACAGCGCGTTCCTGCAGAAGGAGCTGTGGGATCTCGAGAACACCCCCGAAGACCGTCGCCCGCTCCTCCTCCACTACCACCCGCTCGTCATCTACCGTTTCCAGGTGCTGAAGCAGGCCGACGTGGTGCTCGCGCTGTACCTGCAGGGCGACCGGTTCTCGACCGAGATGAAACGCGCCAACTTCGAGTACTACGACCCGCTGACGACCGGCGATTCGACGCTGTCGGCGATCGTGCAGTCGATCATCGCGGCCGAGGTCGGCTACCACGAGCTCGCGATGCGCTACTTCCGATCGGCGCTCTTCGTCGACCTCGCCGACCTGCACCACAATGCATCCGACGGAGTGCACGTCGCCTCGGCGGGCGGCGTGTGGGGCGCGCTCGTGTCGGGTTTCGGCGGGTTCCGCGACCACAACGGCGTCTTCACGTTCGACCCGCGCCTGCCCGACGGCTGGCAGGGCCTCACCTTCCGCATCACGCTCCGCGGCACGCGGTTGCGCGTGAGCCTCGACCCCGAGTCGATCTCGTTCGCGGTCGAAGACGGGGGCGAGGCACGCGTGCGGGTACGCGGTGTCGACGTGGTCGTCACGGCAGGCACGGATGTCTCGGTGCCGCTCGACGGGCAGGGTCCGCGCCTCTACGGAGCGCCGACGATGCGCGACGTCACCGGCTCGCGCCGCGCAGACGGCACCCTGCTGACGGCGTCGATCCCGACGCTCTCGCTCGACGTCGACGAAGCCGACTCGGCGATCCAGGTCGATTGATTCGCGAGACATACAGCCCTTCGGGCTACCATGTCACAGTCACGACAGCGTCGTAGCACATCTGGAACGGGAGACCTGTGGGCCTACTGGACAACTTCGAGAAAGGTCTCGAGCGAGCCGTCAACGGCGCGTTCGCGAAGACCTTTCGCTCGGGGCTGCAACCCGTCGAGATCACTTCCGCCCTGAAGCGGGAGATCGACACGAAGGCTGCGGTCGTCTCACGCGACCGCGTGCTCGTGCCGAACAGCTTCGTCGTGCGCATGGCATCCGCCGACTACGCGCGCATGACGGGCCTCGGCCCGGCGCTCATCGACGAACTCGTCGACCTCGTGCAGAAGCACGCCGCGAGCCAGCGCTTCCAGTTCGCGGGCGGCATCACGATCGCGCTGCACCCCGATGACAGCCTCGCCGAGGGCATGGTGCAGGTCGACTCGCAGAACGTGAAGGGCCAGGTCGCCTGGACCCCCGTGCTCGACGTGAACGGCAAGCGCTACCCGATCCTGAAGGGGCGCACGGTCATCGGCCGCGGCAGCGAGGCCGACATCACCCTCGACGACTCGGGTGCGTCACGCCGGCACGCCGAGGTGCAATGGGACGGCAGCCGTGCGCGCGTGCGCGACCTCGGCTCCACGAACGGCACCCAGCTCAACGGCGCTCCCCTGAAAGACGCGATCCTCGAACCCGACTCGGTCATCACCATCGGCCGCACCCGCATCGTGTTCCGGGTGCTCGCGCAAGCGTCCGCCGGCGACGCAGGCTCGCGCACCGACCCGGCCACCGAACGTCACGACATAGGCGGGTTCTGGGGGCCCGGCGAATGAGCGAACTGACCCTCCTCGTCCTCCAGCTCGGCTTCCTGCTGTTGCTCTGGGTGTTCATCTTCGCGATCGTCTACGCGCTGCGCAGCGACCTCTTCGGGCAGCGGGTGCGCAAGCTGCAGCCCGAGTCGGCCGGGGCAGGAGCAGCGACGGCATCCGGGTTCCCCAGCTCACCGGTATCGGCGGCACCGCTCGCCGCGGCCACTGCGCCGGTCGTGCATGCCACAGCACCGACCGGCGGCGCCAACGGCGAGCTCGCCTCGAACGAGAACGCGACCCGCCTCGTCATCACGAGCGGCGCGAAGACCGGCGCGGAGTTCCCGCTCGGCCACGACGAGATCACGATCGGCCGCTCGAGCGACTCGGCGATCATCATCCGCGACGACTACACCTCCACCCACCACGCCCGCATCATGCAGTGGAACGGCCGCTGGATGATCCAAGACCTCGATTCGACGAACGGCACCTTCCTCAACGGCTCCAGAGTGACCGTGCCGACCCCGATCCCGCTCGGAGCCACCGTCAAGGTCGGAGCGACGACGTTCGAGCTGCGGCGGTAGCCCATGGCGACGGTCAAGGCGAGCGCCGCGGTCTCGCATGTAGGGCGCATCCGCGCGAACAACCAGGACTCGGGTTACGCTGGGCGCCGCCTGTTCGTCGTCGCCGACGGCATGGGCGGGCACGCGGGCGGTGATGTCGCGAGCGCGATCGCCACGCGGCGCATCGCGGAGGCCGACGTCGACTACGACAACACGACCGAAGCCGCGGCATCCCTCGAGGGCGCCCTGATCGCCGCGAACCGCCAGCTCGCGGCCACCGTCGCCGAGCACTCCGAACTCACGGGCATGGGCACGACCGTGAGTGCCGTGCTGCTCGTCGGCGATCGCATCGTCATCTCGCACATCGGCGACTCACGCATCTACCTGCTGAGGTCGGGCGAACTCAGCCAGATCTCCACCGACCATACCTTCGTGCAGCGTCTCGTCGACGCCGGCCGCATCACCGCCGAAGAGGCGATGGTGCACCCACGGCGTTCGGTGCTGATGCGAGTGCTCGGCGACGTCGAGGCATCGCCCGAGATCGACGCGATGGTGCTCGACACGCGCGCAGGCGACCGTTGGATGCTGTGCTCCGACGGCCTCTCAGGCGTCGTCTCGTTCGACGAGATCCACGACCTGATGTCGGCTGAAGCGGGTGCCAAGCAAGTGGCCGACCGGCTCGTGAAGGCCTCCCTCGACGGCGGGGCACCCGACAACGTCACGGTCGTGATCCTCGACATCGGCGAGCCGCCGGCACCGGCGACCCCGCCCCTCGTGGTCGGCTCGGCCGCCGCCCCCCTCGCGTTCGGCCAGCCCGAGCCGGTACGCGCCCGCGGCATCCGTCTCACTCCGTTCCGTCCGCACCCCGTTCAAGAGACGCACTTCGAGCCCGACTCCGAAGACTTCTTCGACGAGATCATCGAAGAAGACGCCCGCCGCCGCCGCCGCCGGCGCTGGACGTGGAGCTTCTGGATCGTGCTGCTCGTCGCCGCCATCGCGGCGGCGTTCCTGCTCGGCTACCAGTGGACGCAGACGCGCTACTACGTGGGCGAGTCCGACGGGCGGGTCGCGATCTTCCAAGGCATCCAGCAAGACCTGGGGCCGATCTCGCTGCACGAATTGCACACCGAGATGGATCTCGACGTGGCAGAGCTTCGCACCTACGACCAGCAGCGTGTCGAGCAGACCATCAGCGCGGGCTCCTTCTCCGAGGCGTATCGCATCGTGCAGCGGCTGGAGGATTCCGTTGAGTGACCTCAACGTCGGTCGAGTAGCGCCCGGCGAAGCCGGCCGCGTATCGAGACCCACGACGCCCCCAGAGGGTGTGCGCCGCATCCGGATTCCGCAGAAGCTGCGCAACCTCGAGTTCTGGCTGCTCCTCATCGCATGCTTCATCAACGCCGCGGCGATCGTGCTCGTGCAGCTCGGGGCGCTCGGGCACATCGACACGCAGCTCGTGCTGCTCGGCGCAGGACTCTCGGTGCTCGTGTTCGGCCTGCACGTGGGCATGCGATTCGTCGCGCGCGACGCCGACCCGTTCCTGCTGCCGATCGCGACGGTGCTCAACGGCCTCGGCATCGCGATGATCTACCGCATCGACATCGCCAACAACGAGTCGGGCTGGGAGAGCGCAGCGGTGCGGCAGATCGCATGGAGCGGCATCGCGATCGTCTGCGCGATCGCGACCATCCTCGTCATCCGCAACCATCGGGTGCTGTTCCGGTACACCTATCTCGCAGGCCTCGCCGCGATCATCCTGCTGCTCCTACCGCTCGTGCCCGGACTCGGGCGCGAGGTCAGCGGTGCGCGGGTGTGGATCGGCATCGGCGACTTCGCCACCTTCCAGCCCGGCGAGATCGCGAAGATCGCCCTGGCGGTCTTCTTCGCCGGCTACCTCGTGCGCAACCGCGACTCACTGTCGATGGTGGGCAGGAAGTTCCTCGGCATGCAGTTCCCGCGGGCACGCGACCTCGGCCCGCTCCTCATCGTGTGGGCGCTGTCGATGGCCGTCATCGTCTTCCAGCGCGACCTCGGCACCGCGCTCCTCTACTTCGGCCTCTTCCTCGTGATGCTCTACGTCGCGACGAGCAGGCTGTCGTGGGTGGTGCTCGGGCTCAGCCTCTTCATCGGCGGTGCGATCATCGCCAGCCAGACCCTCGACTACGTCGGCAACCGCTTCGCGAACTGGCTCGACCCGTTCAATCCCGAGCGCTTCGATCAGGAGTACGGCGGCAGTTATCAGCTCGTGCAGGGCCTCTTCGGGTTGGGCAACGGCGGGTTGATCGGCACGGGTTGGGGTCAGGGCCGCCCTGACATCACGCCGGTTCCGCAGAGCGACTACATCATCGCGAGCCTCGGCGAGGAGCTCGGCCTCGCCGGCATCTTCGCGATCCTCGCGCTGTATCTGCTGTTCGTCGCCCGCGGGTTCCGCATCGGGTTCGCCGGTCAAGACGACTTCGGCAAGCTGCTCGGGGTGGGCCTCGCGTTCGTCATCGCCCTGCAGGTGTTCATCGTCGTCGGCGGCGTCACTCGAGTCATCCCGCTCACCGGGCTCACGACCCCGTTCCTCGCGGCGGGTGGTTCCTCGCTCGTGGCGAACTGGATCATCGTCGCCCTGCTCCTGCGCCTGTCCGATACGGTGCGCAACCACCCGAGGCTGGTGATCGACGGATGAACCGCGAGCTCAAGCGCGTCTCGATCGTCGCGCTCCTCATGTTCCTCACCCTGCTCGTCTCGACGACGATCATCCAGTACGCACAGGCCGAGACTCTCGCAGCCGACCCTCGCAACTCGCGCACCCTCTTCGAGAGCTACTCCGTCGAGCGCGGCCCGATCCTCGTCGACGGTGATCCGATCGCGTACTCGCAGCCCTCAGACGACAACTACAAGTTCCAGCGGGTCTACTCGAACGGGCCCTTGTACGCCGCAGTCACCGGGTACATCCCCGTCAACGGCGAGGCCACTGGCCTCGAGCGTTCGCTCAACGACTATCTCAGTGGGCAGTCCTCGAGCCAGTTCTTCGACTCCCTGAACCGCCTGATCTCGGGGCAAGATCCGATGGGGGCATCCGTCGAAGTTGCGATCGACCCGGTGGCGCAACAGGCCGCGTGGGACGCGCTCGGCGACTACACGGGCGCGATCTACGTCACCGAGCCGTCCACCGGGCGCATCCTCGCGATGGTCACCAAGCCGACATACGACCCGAACGCGTTGGTCGTGCACGACAGCGCCCAGGCGCTCGCGACCTACGAGGGGCTGCTCGCCGACCCGGCCGACCCGCTCTTCAATCGCGCGACCGGCGGCGACATGAACCCGCCTGGATCGGTGTTCAAGCTCGTCGTCACCGCGGCCGCACTCGAGTCGGGCAAGTACACGCCCGAGAGCCAGTTGCCGAACCCCGGCTCGCTCACCCTGCCCGGCACCGACTCCGTCGTGCGCAACACCGAAGGCGGCAACTGCGGCGGCGGCGACACCGTCAGCCTCGCAACCGCGTTGCGTCTCTCATGCAACATCCCGTTCGCTGAGCTCGGCATCCAACTCGGCGACGCCGCGATCCGCGAGCAGGCCCAGAAGTTCGGGTTCAACACCGAGTTCGAGATTCCGACGGTGACCGAGGCGAGCATCTACCCGCGAGCGCTCGACGACGCGCAGACGGGCCTCTCGGCATTCGGGCAGTACGAGGTGCGCGCAACGCCCATGCAGATGGCCATGGTGTCGGCTGCGATCGCGAACGGCGGCATCGTCATGAACCCGAATCTGGTCGATCAGATCACGGCGCCCGACTTCAACCCACTGCAGGAGTTCGAACCCCGAGAGTTCGGCCGTGCGATCAGCGAGGAGACGGCGAAGACGATGGTCGGCATGATGATCAATGGCGTCGAGAACGGGGCCGCGAGTAATGCAAGAATAGACGGCGTCAGTGTGGCTGGTAAGACAGGTACAGCAGAGAACGGCGAGAGTGACCCCTACACTCTCTGGTTCACCGGTTTTGCCCCCGCCGACAATCCTCAGTACGCGATCACAGTGCTCGTTGAGGATGGCGGGGGACTTGGTCAGGAAGGGTTCGGCAATGGCATTGCCGCACCCATCGCAAAGCAGGTACTAGAGGCGGTGCTGAACAAATGAGACCGAGCGCAGGGCTCACCTTCGGGGGGCGCTACGAACTGCAATCCCGCATCGCGATCGGCGGGATGGGCGAGGTGTGGCAAGCCACAGACCTCGTCATCGGCCGTCAGGTCGCGATCAAGATCTTGAAAGACGAGTACCTGGGCGACCCGGGCTTCCTCGAGCGCTTTCGCGCCGAGGCCCGCCATGCCGCACTCGTGAACCACGAAGGCATCGCCAATGTCTTCGACTACGGCGAGGAAGACGGCAGCGCGTACCTCGTCATGGAGCTCGTGCCGGGCGAGGCGCTCTCCACGATCCTCGAGCGCGAGCACGTGCTCTCCACCGACAAGGTGCTCGACATCGTCGCGCAGACTGCGGCGGCGTTGCAGGCTGCGCACGCGGCCGGTCTCGTGCACCGCGACATCAAGCCCGGAAACCTGCTCATCACGCCCGACGGGCGCGTGAAGATCACCGACTTCGGCATCGCGCGCATCGCCGACCAGGTGCCGCTCACGGCCACCGGCCAGGTCATGGGCACCGTGCAGTACCTCTCGCCCGAGCAGGCGTCGGGCCACCCGGCCTCGCCGACGACCGACATCTACTCGCTCGGCATCGTCGCCTACGAGGCCCTCGCGGGCCGTCGCCCCTTCACGGGCGAGTCGCAGGTCGCCATCGCGATGGCGCAGATCAACGAGACACCGCCCGACCTGCCGGTCACGGTCTCCGAGCCGGTGCGCAACCTGGTCTACGGATGCATCGCGAAGAACCCGGCCGATCGGCCGCAGTCGGCCGCGCATCTCGCACGCGCCGCAACGGCGCTTCGCCGGGGCGACGTGCAGGCCGCCGCCGCTGCGGTGCCCGCCGTGCTCGGCGCTGCCGGCGTCACGGCTGCCACGATGCTCATGCCGCAGTCAGGCGCCACCGCGGCGACGACGGTGATGCCGTCTGCCGCGGGTGTGCCGGGCGACGACGAAGAGCCCGTCGAAGAGAAGAAGAAGCGCAGCCCCTGGACCTGGCCGCTCATCGTCCTCATCGCCTTGCTCGCGATCGTGCTCATCGGCACGATCATCGCGCTCGCCCTGAACGGCGACGAGAAAGAGGCGCCGTCGACGGCGCCGTCCACGCCGGCGTCGTCGGCGAGCACGCCCTCGACGCCGCCTCCGCCGACCGAAGAGGCTCCGACGACCGCTCAAGTCAACCGTGAAGACTACCTGGGGCTCACGGTCGACGAGGCTCGGGCGAACCTCCAGGCCCTCGGCATGGTCGTGAACGCCGTCGAGGGCAACCCGGCGGCAACCGCTGAAGAGGCCGGCCGGGTCTACGACGTGAACCCCACGGGCAATATGCAGATCGGCTCCGAGGTCACGATCACGTTCTACGTCGATCCTGAGACGCCGAGCGCACCGACGGCGGCGCCTCGTGTGGCGCCGACGAGCCTGAAGGCCGGTGAGACGTTCACAGTCTCGTGGGACGCTCAATCGTGCCCTGCCGGCCAGACGCTGTCGGGCTATCAGGTGTCGGTACAGGGAACGGGGGCGCCGTCGGCGCAGCCGTCGGGTGCCGGCGCGACCGAAGCGCTTCTGCAGACGACCTCGGCGACGAGCGGCGACCTCACGGTCACCTACATCTACTACTGCGGTTCGGTGGCCTCCCCCTCGTCCCCGTCGGCGGCGGTAAAAGTGACAGCCGCGGCCAACAACAACAACTAGCACGCCGCAACTGACGGGACCTATCGCAGAAGGGACGGAGCCGCACGGTGAACGATGAAGGACGAGTGCTCGCGGGTCGATACCGCGTCGGCGCCCTCATCGGGCGCGGTGGCATGTCCGACGTGCACGTCGGCACCGACACTCGGCTCGGTCGCCAGGTCGCCATCAAGCTGCTGAAGCCCCAGCTGGCGACAGACCCGGCGTTCCGCATGCGTTTCCGGCAGGAGGCGCAATCTGCGGCGCGTATGGCGCACCCCACGATCGTGCGCGTGTTCGATGCGGGCGAAGAGACCGTCCTCGACTCCTCCGGTCAAGAGGTGCAGCTGCCCTTCATCGTGATGGAGTTCGTCGAGGGCCGGCTGCTGAAGGACATCATCCACGACGGCCCCGTCGAGGCGTCTGCAGCCGTACGAGTCATCGATGGCGTGCTGACGGCGCTCGAGTACTCGCACCGGGCGGGCGTCGTGCACCGCGACATCAAGCCCGGCAACATCATGATCACCACCACCGGCCAGGTGAAGGTCATGGACTTCGGCATCGCCCGTGCTGTCTCCGACTCGTCGACGACGGTCGCGCAGACGACGGCGATCCTCGGCACGGCGTCGTACTTCTCGCCCGAGCAGGCCAAGGGCGAGACGGTCGACGCGCGCACCGACCTGTACTCCACCGGTGTCGTGCTCTTCGAGATGCTCACGGGCCGGCCGCCGTTTCGCGGCGACACGCCCGTCGCGGTGGCGTACCAGCACGTGAGCGAGCGCCCGGTCAAGCCGAGCGTCATCAACCCGAAGGTCTCGCCCGCGCTCGATTCGGTCGTGCTGCACGCCCTCGCGAAGAACCGCGACCAGCGCTACCAGACGGCGGCGGAGTTCCGGGCCGACGTCGACGTCGCGGCATCCGGTCGCGTGCCGGTGCACCGTGAGCCCGACCAGTCCACGATGCTCTTCGGAGCCCCTACCGCCTCGCTGTCGAGCTCTGAACTGGCGCTCCGCCAGCTCGCGGAAGACGAGACGATGACCCGCACCCAGCGCCGCCCGCCGGCGATCTGGATCTGGTCGGGCATCATCGGCGTGATCGTGATCGTGATCGCCGTCATGTACTGGGCGTTCAATCTGCAACCCACCACCGAGCTGCCGACGAACTCTCGCGAGATCCCGGTGCTGACCGGTGGCACCTACGAAGAGGCTGTGGCCAAGCTCCAAGAGCTCGGGCTCCCGGCTACCCGCGTCAACGAGACGAGCGAGACGGTGCCCGCCGATCAGGTGACCCGCAGTGATCCGGCCGCGGGCGAGATCGTCGACGCCGACACGGCGGTCACGGTGTATGTCTCGACCGGGCGACAAGCCGTCGCCGTGCCCGACGTCCGCAACAAGGCCCTCGAACAGGCGAAGGCCGATGTGACTGCCGCCGGGCTCGTGCCCGGAACCGAGACGAGAGAGCCGTCACCGACCGTGCCCGGCGACACTGTGCTCGACACCACGCCCGAGGCCGGTGCATCGGTCGAGGCCGGTTCCACGGTCGACTTCCGCATCTCCAGCGGCATGGTCACGCTCCCCGACCTCACGGGGCAGACGCTCACAGCCGCCACGTCGTATCTCGCGGCCGAGAACCTGCAATTGACCGCCGAGCCCAAGCCCGACGCCTCGTGCAAGTCGCAGCCGGGCTCGCCGGTGACACAGCAGTCGGTGCCGCCCGGCGACGTTCCGCAACACTCCTCGGTCGAACTCACCTACTGCGCCGGCTGACCCGCCCTCGCCAGTCGAGCCGCGCCGCACCCTCGCCGGTCGAGTAGCGAGCGCAGCGAGCGTATCGAGACCTAAGCCGTCGCCGCGCGCATCAACGGGCTGAGGCCGACGGCGCGCTCTCGCGCCTCGGGCAGCCCTGCGACCGCGAGCCAGTTGCCGAGCATGCGGTAGCCGCCCTCGGTCAGCACCGACTCCGGGTGGAACTGCACGCCGAAGATCGGAGCGCTCTCGTGGCGCAGGCCCATGATCACGCCGCCCTGCGTTCGGCTCGTCACCACGAGCGACGCGGGCACGGTGCCATCGACGACGGCGAGCGAGTGGTACCTCGTCGCGGTGAAGGGCTGCGGCACCCCGTCGTAGAAGTCGCTCTCGTCATGCGTGATGCGCGAGGTCTTGCCGTGCATGAGCTCATCGGCGTTCGTCACGACCGCGCCGAAGGCCTCGGCAATCGCCTGGTGTCCGAGGCACACGCCGAGGATCGGCTGCCCCGAGGCGAGGGCTGCCTCGACGATGGGGATCGACACACCGGCATCCGACGGCTTGCCGGGCCCCGGCGAGATGAGCACCGCGTCGTAGTCGGCGATGCGCGTCGCCGCCTCAGCGACGCCGAACGAGTCGTTGCGCACGACCTCGGTCTCGGCGCCGAGCTCTTGCAGGTAGCCGTTGAGCGTGTAGACGAAGCTGTCGTAGTTGTCGATGACGAGGACGCGGGTCATTCACTCCACCGTGACGTTGATCGGATTCAGCACGCCGTCGACCCATGGGAACACCCACGTGAAGAGGGCGAACACCGCGGCCGCGACGAGGATCAGCATCAGAATGATGCGCAGCCACACGGGCCCGGGCAGGATGCGCCAGAGTGCGCCGTACATGTCTCAGCTCCCCCAGGTTGCGACGATCGGTGCGATCTCGGCGGGGGCGCCCGCCGAGATCGGTTGCCAGGACTCGAGCACGCCGTAGGCGATGATGCGCTCCGCGGTCGAGAACAGCGGGTTGCAGCTCGTGAGCGTGACGAGGCGATCGGTCGGCGCGAGGTCGGGGTGGTGCGGCACCGGGGCAAGCACGTCGACCGTCTCGGGGGTCACATACTCGAAGTCTCGGAACCGGTAGGTGAACCAGCCGTCTTTCGTCTGAATGTAGATCGCGTCGCCCAATTGCAGCTGTTCGATCTCGTGCATGCCGCCGCCGTAGGCACTGCGGTGCGACGCGATCGCGAAATTGCCGACCTCGCCGGGCATCTGCGTCTGCGGGTAGTGGCCGACGCCGAGGTCGAAGCTGTTGAGCACATCGAGCCCGTAGCCCTGGGCGATACTGCGCTGGGAGTCTTCGCCGAACCGCGGCACGTACATGACCGCGAACGCCTCGCCATTGCCGTACTCCGTCGTGTCGACGACGGGGTCGCCGTAGTCGGCCGGAGCAGGAGGCGGCGTTCCGCCCTGTGCAGCGAGGGCCTCTTTCAGCCATTCGGCGCTCTGAGCGGATGCCGCGGACGACTGTTGTCCGGCCATGATCGCGTCGTTCCACCACAGCTGCCAGCCGAGGAAGAGGAGGATCAGTACGCCGCCCGTGAGCAGCAGTTCGCCGAACACGCCGACGACGCTCACCCGGTGTCGCTGGCCGCCCGACGGGCGGCGCGCACGCCGGGCATCGGGTGGCGACTCGGACATAGGGCCGATTCTAGCCCGCGCGAACGTGAACCGAATGTGCGAGGGCCTCCGGCTCGGCTAGAATCACCCCATGGCACGTACGAAATCCCCGAAGCCCGCGCGCGCTGAACCGGCCAGCGGCGAAGAGGCTCCGAACCCGGTGTGGTTCAAGCCCGTCATGTTCGGCTTCATGCTCGTTGGGCTCGCGTGGATCATCGTGTTCTACGTGAGCCAGGGCCGCTTCCCCATCGCCGACCTCGGCTCGTGGAATATCCTCATCGGCTTCGGCATCGCCTTCGTCGGCTTCCTGATGACCACCCGCTGGCGCTAGCGGCGCACACACCACTTCAACGACCGAGAGAGGGGCGGATGCTGCGGCATCCGCCCCTCTGTCGTGCTCGGCGGACCTGATCGTCGAGCCTCGCCCCGCACAGTTATCCACAGGTGCGGATATCTCTCGATGCTCGCGTCCCCCGAAATGCCGACAATTACACGCGTGTAACTCTCCCCAGCTGTGGAGAGAGCTGTGGATAACTTCGCACGGTGTCAGACGATCGGCAAGACGAAGTACCGCAGGCTCAGCAGCACCAAAACCACGGCGACCGCGACGAGCAGCCAGACCTGCAGCGTCTGCTGCGATCGCTTGCGTGTCTCGAGGAGGATGAACCCGACGAGTGCTCCGCCGATGAGCCCGCCGAGGTGGGCCTGCCAGGCGATGTTGAAGCTCGGGACGAACCCGATGACGAGGTTGATGCCGAGCAGCACGAACAACTGGATCGTCTGGCCGCCGAGGCGACGCTGGATCACGAGGTACGCGCCCATCAACCCGAAGATGGCACCGGATGCCCCGACGACGCTCGTGTTCGGATCCGACAACCAGATCACGCCGACCGAACCCGCGAGTCCCGACAGCAGGTAGAGGGCGAGGAAGCGCCAGCGCCCGAGCAGCCCTTCGAGCAGCCGTCCGAAGATCCACAACGTGTACATGTTGAGCACCACGTGGAAGATCAGTGCGGTCGAGTGCACGAACACCGTCGTCAGCAGCCGCCACGGTTGGAACGCGATGTCGCTCATCGCAAGCGGCGTGAAGTAGAGCCAGTTCGTCACACCGAGACCCGGAATCAGCTGGAGGACGAACACCGCCAGCGTGATTCCGATGAGGGAATACGTCACGACGGGGGCGCCGCGGTCAGCCGCCGAACGCACGCGAGTGAGCATCGCCGGCTTCGTGCGCGGCGCCGTCGCGCGCTGCTCGCGCATGCACTCGGGGCAGATCACGCCGACGGCCGCCTGCGTCTGGCACTCGGGACAGATCGTGCGCCCGCACCGCTGGCACAGGATGTAGCTCTGGCGATCGGGATGCCGATAACAGAAGTTCGCCCGATCAGGCCCCGATTCGCTCACTCGAGTGTCAGACCTGCTCGACGGTGATGCTCTCGATGACGATGTCTTCGAGGGGCTTGTCGCGGCCATCGGTGGCGACGGCGCCGAGCCGGTCGATGACGGCCTGGCTCGCGGAATCGGTCACCTTGCCGAAGATGGAGTGCTTGCCCTGCAGCCATGTCGTGGGGCCGGTGGTGATGAAGAACTGCGAGCCGTTGGTGCCGTGCCCCATCTGGATGCCGGCGTTCGCCATGGCGAGCACGTAGGGCTCGGTGAAGTCGAGCTCCGAGTTGATCTCGTCATCGAACTGGTAACCCGGGCCGCCGACGCCCTGACCGAGCGGGTCGCCGCCCTGGATCATGAAGCCGGGGATGATGCGGTGGAAGATGACCCCGTCATAGAGGGGGGTAGTGGACTTCACACCGGTGGCGGGGTGCGTCCATTCGATCTCGCCCGTGGCGAGGCCGACGAAGTTCTTGACCGTCTTCGGGGCGTGGTCGCCGTAGAGGTCGACCTTGATCGGGCCGTGATTAGTGTTGAGTGTCGCGACTGCGGTGGGAATCGGCATCCTCTTATTCTGGCATGGGTGGATTCGTCAAGCGGTATGCCGTATTCGGACTCCCACCCCGCTTCCAGCTGTTTCGGTGGCAAGATGGAGTGGTTCGCTGCACAACGATGGAGGTCGACATGAGCCTGTCACGCAAGCGCCGGAAGGAACTCAAGCGACTGCAGAGCACCGCTGGGGATCTCTGGGAGAACCAGCAGCACGTGCTCGAGCATGCAAATGCCGTCGCGCGAGAGGCCAGCCGTCAACTCGGTCACCTCACGCGTGAAGAGGTCGTGCCGCGGGTCCGAACCGGGTACGAGAGTTACGTCCGACCTGGCGTCCAGCAGGCGGGTCGTGTCGCGCGTACTGCCAGCGACACCGTCGAGCGCAGCGTGGGCAACGCGCTCGGTTCCGTGCTCTCCATCGGCGACATCGCCAACGACGCACGCGTACGCCGCGCCATCGAGCGGGTGTCGCCTCGTGCCGCAGCCGTCGTGAAGCAGAAGAAAGGCCCCGGAGTGGGCACCTATCTCGCGATCGGAGCCGGCATCGTCGCCGCGGCCGGCGTCGCCTACGCCGTCTGGCAGACGTTCCGTGCCGACGACGAGCTCTGGGTCGCCGACGATGAGCCGACGCCCGGCGCCCCCGCCGACGACTGATCCCACACGCAAGACCACCGATGGCCCCGCCTGATCCAGGCGGGGCCATCGTCGTTCCAGGCGGGCCCGATCTCGGTGCTGACCCTGATTTCCGAAGTTTCTGGGAATTCATCTTGCGGTCGACGTGAATATCCCGCTAGTGTCCATAAGCGGTGCGCATCGCACCTGAGCAGCAGAGGAGTTGATACCCATGATGAAGCACATCTTCACGCCAGCATTTACTGCGGCCAACACGGGAGTCCTCCTCGCGCGTCGAGCGGGCTAACGGTTCGCTCCGGCGGCACGCGCAATAGCGCCTGACCGCCATCTGCGCCCCTCGCGCGTGACCACTGCGGCAAGCAGGGTCGTCCGACGGCGACATTGTCGTCTTCGTCACCTCACCGTGACGAGCGGATGCCCCGGAGTACGCCACCGTCAGATCGCGACCGCCGGCCATCGGAGACTTCGGCATCTCGACGCTCCGTGACGGCCAACCGCCCGATCACACCTCGCGACGAGCCGTCAGCCCTGCCCTCGACGCCCTGACGAGGATCCCATGCTCGGATGCTGCCGATCACGGGATCCGATCGTGGGCCGACGAGCCGCCCGTGAAACACACCAGCACCATCGCTCCACGCCCAACACCAACACACCAGAAGGAATCACTGTGAATACGAGTACTCTCACCGCCGGCCGAAGCCCCCAGGGCCAGACCGTCATCCTTCGTGCAGACGCACGGCAGCTCCGCGAACGGCTCGCACGCCGTTTGGGCCTCGCCCTCATCGCATGGGGTCGTCGCCAAGACGCGAAGCGGAGCTACACGGCGCTCTCCGAGCGTCGCCGCAACGAACAGATCGCGAACCGGCTTCGGGACGCCGAGTTCCAGCGGATCGCGCTCCTCGCGCTGCCGATGGTCTGATCATCATGGAGAGCTTCACCAGCACCAGCACGCATGCCTGGCCCCCACAGGTCGATGTCATCGCCAGCGCGACGGCATCGACCTCGGGGAGCTCGGCACCGCGCGTCCGTGTCGCGAACGGTTCGGCCAGTCACGGTCGGAAGGTCGGCGACACGGCCGCGCGGTCAGTGCATTCAGCCGCCGACGGGCGGCGGCACACCGTCGACCGGCTCGGCCGCATTCAAGCGAAGTGCGATGTCGAGCAGGCTCACTCGCTTGAGCTTCGGCACCTCGTCGAGCGGGAACCATCGGGCCTCGTCGCTCGAACCCCCCACCTCATTCCGCAACTCCCCGCCGACGACGCTCGCCCGGTACACGACGCGCATGGCATAGAGCGGCGAGGCGCCCGTGTGGCGCTTCGACGCCGGAACGACCATCGTGTCGATGCCGAGCAGTCGGTCGATGGATGCCTCGTAGCCGGTCTCTTCCCGGATTTCGCGCCGCGCGGCCACCACAGGATGCTCAGCGCCCTCGATTCCCCCGCCTGGAAGGGTCCATCCCGATCGCCCGTGCTCGTTCCAATGCGAAAGCAGGATTCGGTCGTCGTGAATGATGACCCCGTACGCAGCGATGCGGATGTCCATTCGGACACTGTAGCGGGAGCATCGACGGCCATGTCCGCCGAGGGCTATGGTCGAGGCATCCCGCGAGGCGAAGGAGCAGCACATGGCCGATGACACGAACGTGATCGCGGCTTCGGCCGAGGTCGAGCGGTTCCTCGCCCGGCTCCCACCAGATCAGGGCGGCCCGCTCGGGCGGCTGTGCGAGGGAATCCGTGGTGTCGCCCCCGCGGGCACCGTCGAGAACATCAAGTGGAACGGTCCCAATTACGCACTCGACGGCGCCGACCGCGTCACGCTCGGCATCGACCCGCGCGGCAAGTTGCGGGTGGTGATGCACCGCGGTGTGAAGCTCGTCGATGCCGACGGCTTCAGCTTCGATGACGACACCGGGCTCGTGCGCTGGGCTGCTGCCGATCGCGGCGTCATCACGCTCGATCCGGGCGAACTCGACGAGAGGCTCGAGGCGATCGTGGGATTGGTCGAGCGCTGGCTGCACTTGTGAAGCACAGGCGCGAACTCGAGGTGTCGAGTTCGCGAACCCGATGTGCGGAAACTGTGGAGCCTAGGAGAATCGAACTCCTGACATCCTGCTTGCAAAGCAGGCGCTCTACCAACTGAGCTAAGGCCCCGGGCCGAATGCCGAGGCATCCGGATGTTCATATGGAGTTGTTCACGGGCGTTGAATTGTTGCCGGTCTCAATTGTTGCCGGTGTCAATTGTTCACAGTGGGGATACGAGGACTTGAACCTCGGACCTCTTCGTTATCAGCGAAGCGCTCTAACCGCCTGAGCTATATCCCCGAATTTCGGCCGAAGGAAAGACTACCGGACGTTCTGGCAATCTCCGAATCGGTCGAATCTCGTCGGTGATATCTCGATTCGGCGGCCCGGAAGGGGCCGCCCCTCGATCTGACTCGGCCGAACGCTCACGCGTTCGGCGCGAGTCAGTTGTTCGTGAAACCGACGAGAATTCCGCCCGTGATCCTGACGCTCAGGTTGTAGAGCACCGCGAGGATCGCGCCGAGCGCGGTGGTCACCACGAGGTTCAGCAGCGCCGCCACGACGGCGAAGCCCATGACATTGCCGAGCGAGAGCACCGAGGTGAGATCGCCACCGGCACCGGCCACGTCTTTCACGAGTTCGTTGAGCTTCTCGAAGATGCCGGTCGAGCTCAGCACAGTGTGGATCAGGAACATGGCGACGATGCTGACCACCGCGAGACACACGGCGACGAGGAACGACAGCTTCACCGCCGACCAGAAGTCGATGTAGACGAGCCGAAGGCGCACCTGCTTGGCAGGGGTCTTACGGTTCGATTTGCGGGCCAGCTTCTCGGCGACGCTACTCATGTACGGCTACTCCTCTCGCGCGGGCTCGGCCGCTTCGGACTCTGCGGTCTCCTCCACGAGATTCCGTTCGGAATTCTTCGCGATGGCGATGATCTTGTCGTCGTCCGCGAACTTCGCGAACACGACGCCCATCGTGTCCCTGCCCTTGGCGGGAACCTCGGCGACGTCAGAGCGTACCACCTTGCCGCTGGCAAGAACCACAAGCACCTCGTCGTCGTCGCCGACCATCAGGGCGCCGGCGAGGTCGCCGCGATCGTCGTTCAACTTGGCCACCTTGATGCCGAGCCCCCCACGATTCTGCAGGCGGTACTGGTCGACGGCGGTGCGCTTCGCGTAACCGCCTTCGGTGACGACGAAGACGTACCTCGCCTCATGGTCGCCGTCGGCGCCTGAGCCTGTCGGGGCGGACTCGCCCCCTTCGACGAGCTCAGGGAGCACCGCGCCGGCGTGCTCTGAGCCGGCCACGACGGATGCCTCGAGCAACTGGTCGCCCGCGCGGAACGACATGCCCTTCACACCCGAGGTCGACCGCCCCATGGGCCGGAGCGCCTCATCCGTCGCCTCGAAGCGCAGGGACATGCCCTTCTTCGAGACGAGGAGGATCTCGTCGTGCTCGTCGGCGAGCATCGCCGAGACGAGCTCGTCATCGTCGCGCAGGTTGATCGCGATGACGCCACGCGAGCGATTGGTGTCGTACGCGGTGAGGTCGGTCTTCTTCACCAGGCCGTCGCGAGTGGCGAGCACGAGATATTGGGCCACCCCGTAGTCGCGGATGTCGAGAATCTCGGCGATCTGCTCGTCGGGTTGCATCTCGAGCAGGTTCGCGACGTGCTGGCCCTTCGCATCACGGCCGGCCTCTTGGATCTCGTACGCCTTTGCCCGGTACACCCGGCCCTTGTTCGTGAAGAACAACAACCAGTGGTGCGTCGTGGTCACGAAGAAGTGCTCGACGACGTCGTCTGCGCGGAGCTGCGCGCCCTTGACGCCCTTGCCACCGCGGTGCTGCGAGCGGTAGTTGTCGCTGCGCGTGCGCTTGACGTAGCCGCCGCGGGTGACGGTGACGACCATCTCCTCTTCGGGGATCAGGTCTTCGACCGACATGTCGCCGTCGAAGCCCGGCATGATGTGCGTGCGCCGGTCGTCGCCGTACTTCGCGACGATCTCTGCCAGCTCTTCCGAGATGATCGTGCGCTGACGTTCGGGCGACGCGAGGATCGACTCGTAGTCCGCGATCAGTTCGGCGAGCTCGGCTGCCTCGTCCATGATCTTCTGCCGCTCGAGTGCGGCCAGGCGGCGCAGCTGCATCTCGAGGATGGCACGCGCCTGGAGCTCGTCGATCTCGAGCAGCTCTATGAGACCGTCGCGGGCCTCTTCAACCGTCGGCGAGCGGCGGATGAGCGCGATGACCTCGTCGAGGGCATCAAGGGCCTTGAGGTACGCACGCAGGATGTGCATGCGAGCCTCGGCTTCACGCAGCAGGTACTGCGTGCGTCGCACGATGACCTCGATCTGGTGGTCGACCCAGTGCGCGATGAACCCGTCGATCGAGAGCGTGCGCGGTATGCCGTCGACGATCGCGAGCATGTTCGCGCCGAAATTCTCTTGCAGCGGCGTGTGCTTGTAGAGGTTGTTCAGCACGACCTTCGCGACCGCGTCGCGCTTCAGCACGATCACGAGTCGCTGGCCGGTGCGGCCTGAGGTCTCATCCCGGATGTCGGCGATGCCTCCGACCTTGCCGTCTTTCACGAGGTCGGCGATCTTGATCGCGAGGTTGTCGGGGTTCACCTGGTACGGCAGCTCGGTGATGACGAGGCAGGTGCGGCCCTGCAGTTCTTCGACCGAGACGACCGCGCGCATCGTGATCGAGCCGCGGCCCGTGCGGTAGGCGTCGTTGATGCCCTTGACGCCGAGGATCTGTGCGCCCGTCGGGAAGTCGGGGCCTTTGATGCGCTGGATCAGCGCCTCTTGCAGCTCTTCGCGCGATGCTTCGGGGTGCTCGAGGTACCACTGGGCACCGGATGCCACTTCGCGCAGGTTGTGCGGCGGGATGTTCGTGGCCATGCCGACCGCGATGCCGACCGAGCCGTTGACGAGGAGGTTCGGGAACCGGGCGGGCAGGATCGACGGCTCTTGCGTACGGCCGTCGTAGTTGTCTTGGAAGTCGACGGTGTCCTTCTCGATGTCTCGCACCATCTCGAGCGCGAGCGGAGCCATCTTCGTCTCGGTGTACCGGGGAGCGGCCGCGCCGTCGTTGCCGGGCGAACCGAAGTTGCCCTGCCCGAGTGCGAGCGGGTACCGCAGGCTCCACGGTTGCACGAGGCGCACGAGTGCGTCGTAGATCGCAGTGTCACCGTGGGGGTGGAACTGACCCATGACGTCGCCGACGACGCGCGCGCACTTCGAGAACGCCTTGTCGGGGCGGTAGCCGCCGTCGTACATCGCGTAGATGACGCGGCGGTGCACGGGCTTGAGCCCGTCGCGCACGTCGGGCAGCGCTCGTCCGACGATCACACTCATCGCATAGTCGAGGTAGGAACGCTGCATCTCGAGCTGCAGGTCGACCTGGTCGATCCTGCCGTGGATGCCGGGGCCGTCGGTATTCTCGTCTGCGTCTGTCATCTGCTTCTCTTCTTCGCCTGTCCGCTCCCTGAGCCTGTCGAAGGGAGTCTTGCCGTTGTCCGTTCCCTTCGACGAGCTCAGGGAACGAGACCACTAGATATCAAGGAACCTGACGTCTTTCGCGTTCTTCTGGATGAAGTTGCGCCGGCTCTCGACGTCTTCGCCCATCAGTGTGGAGAAGATCTCGTCAGCGGCAGCAGCGTCGTCCATGGTGACCTGCAGCAGAGTGCGGGTCTCGGGGTTCATCGTCGTCTCCCACAGCTCTTGGTGGTTCATCTCACCGAGACCCTTGTAGCGCTGCACCCCGTTGTCTTTGGGGATTCGCTTGCCGGCCGCTGCGCCCGCAGTGAGCAGGGCGTCGCGCTCCTTGTCGGAGTAGACGTACTCGTCATCGGAGTTCGTCCACTTGAGGCGGTAGAGCGGGGGTTGGGCGAGGTACACGTAGCCGAGCTCGATGAGCGGGCGCATGTACCGGAACAGCAGCGTGAGCAGCAGTGTGGTGATGTGCTGGCCATCGACGTCGGCGTCGGCCATGAGCACGATCTTGTGGTACCTGGCCTTCTCGGTGTTGAAGTCTTCACCGATACCGGCGCCGAACGCCGTGATCATGGCCTGCACCTCGTTGTTGGCGAGCGCCCGGTCGAGGCGTGCCTTCTCGACGTTCAGGATCTTGCCGCGCAACGGCAGGATCGCCTGCGTCTCGGGGTTGCGGCCCTGCACGGCGGAGCCGCCGGCCGAGTCGCCCTCGACGATGAAGATCTCGGAGACCGACGGGTCTTTCGACGAGCAGTCCTTCAACTTGCCCGGCATGCCACCCGACTCGAGCAGGCCCTTGCGACGAGTCGCCTCGCGCGCTTTGCGGGCAGCGAGGCGCGCAGTGGCCGCCTGAATCGCCTTGCGAATGATGTCGCGGGCTTGCGTTGGGTTGCGCTCGAACCAGTCGCCGAGCTGGTCTGAGGTGACCTTCTGCACGAACGACTTCACTTCGGTGTTGCCGAGCTTCGTCTTCGTCTGGCCCTCGAACTGCGGCTCCGCCAGCTTCACCGAGATGACCGCGGTGAGGCCTTCGCGCACATCGTCGCCGGAGAGGTTGTCGTCTTTCTCCTTGATGATGCCCTTCTCGCGGGCGTACTTGTTCACGAGCGTCGTGAGCGCCGCGCGGAAGCCCTCTTCATGGGTGCCGCCCTCGTGCGTGTTGATCGTGTTCGCGTACGTGTGCACCGATTCGGTATACGCGGTCGTCCACTGCATCGCGACTTCGAGTGCGATCTTGCGCTCGGTGTCCTCCGTTTCGAAGGAGATGATCTCGTCGTTCACGACGTCGGACTTCTTCGAGCGGTTCAGGTACTCGACGTAGTCGACGAGGCCTCGCTCGTAGAGGAAGGTGTCAGTGCGAGGGCCGGGAGCCGCGTCATCCGCTTCGCTCTCGGCCGTGTCTTCTGGATCGATCTCGACGTGCCCGCTGCGCTCGTCGGTGAGGGTGATTCGCAGGCCCTTGTTGAGAAAGGCCATCTGCTGGAATCGGGCGCGCAGCGTCTCGTAGTCGAACTCGACGGTCTCGAAGATGTCGGGGTTCGGCCAGAACGTCGTCGTCGTGCCGGTTTCGTCGCTCGGCTCGTCTTTCGAGAGCGGGGCGTCGGGTACGCCGATCGTGAACGACTGACGCCACACGTGTTCCTGGCGGCGCACCTCGACGTCGAACTTGGACGAGAGCGCATTGACCACGGATGCCCCGACGCCGTGCAGCCCGCCGGAGACGGCGTAACCGCCACCACCGAACTTGCCGCCGGCGTGCAGCACGGTGTGCACGACCTCGACCGTCGAACGGCCTTCGCTCTTGTGGATGTCGACCGGGATGCCTCGGCCGTCGTCGATGACACGCACGCCGCCGTCGGGCAGGATCGTCACGTCGATCGTGGTGGCATAGCCCGCAAGCGCTTCGTCGACCGAGTTGTCGACGATCTCGGAGACGAGATGGTGCAGGCCTCGTGGGCCCGTCGAGCCGATGTACATACCCGGCCGCTTGCGAACCGCTTCGAGGCCCTCGAGTACTTGGATCTCATCAGCACCGTATGCCGGTGTCTGCTGGGCCTTCGTCGGTTCCGCTGTCATGTGTGAATCGGGCTCCTGACCGTCATTCTGGCGACTCTCGATCCTATCAAACGGAGGGTCGACACAAGCCCTGAAGCGCCGATCTGGGGCGACATCAGGTCGGAAGTGACCGAATTTGCCTGCCTAACCGTAAGTATCGCGCGGACCGCGCCCTGGAACCGATCTGGGGCCCCTTTTCCAGGTGGGGGCATCCGGCCCTTGGAACCGGATCGTCTCGACGGCCGCTCCGGGGAATCTCGTCGTGATCTCGGTGATCAGTTGCGTGCGCATCATGCGCAACTGCGTCGCCCACGCGGTCGATTCGCAGCGCACCTGGAGAACTCCGCCCTCGATCGCGATGGGCTCGGAGTGACGTGCCGTCTCTTCGCCGGCGATCTCGGCCCAAGAGGCGAGCACGTCGTGCTGCGAGAGCGGTCCGTTCCAACCGAGCTGGGTGCTCAGCGAGTCGATCGTGTCGGCGAGCGGCTTCGGGTCGCGGCCGGGGGTGAACGGCTCGCTCCCGGAGGTCTCGCGAGTGCGCACCTTGCCCGCGCGACCGCTGCGGGTTCGTTCGCCGCCGAAGATCTCGCGGAAATGCTGGTAGACGCGTGCGGCCTCAGACATCGGCGGCCTCGCTCTCGCTCTCGCTCTCGCTCTCGACGATGCGGCCCGCCTCGATGTGCACGACGCGGGCGGTGAGCGGCGCCGGCACGTCTTCGAGCACCGCTGCCGTCACGAGCACTTGTTCGAAGCCCGAGATGGCGGTGGCGAGACGTTCGCGCCGCAAGCGGTCGAGCTCGGCGAAGACGTCGTCGAGCACGAGCACCGGGTCGCCCGTCATGGAGTCGCGGCGTAAGAGCTCGGCCGAGGCGAGTCGCAGGGCGAGCGCGAACGACCACGACTCGCCGTGGCTGGCGTACCCCTTCGCGGGCAGGCCGTTGAGAAGAAGCACGATGTCATCGCGGTGCGGACCGACGAGGGTGACGCCTCGCTCGAGCTCTTTCGGTCGAAGCACGCGCAGTGCCTCGGCGAATCGCTCGCTCGTGCCCGATGTCGAATCGAGAGGCGCAGCGGATGCATCGTGCTCATCGTCGGGGTCGGCACCGTCGATCGAGAGCGATGGGGTCATGCCCGGCGCGTGGTCGGCGTCGACGATCGCGCGGTAGGACGCTGCGAGCGGTTCGCGGAGCTCGGCGACGAGCGCGAGCCGCTGGTCGATGAGCTCCGAACCAAGTGTGACGAGACGTTCATCCCAGATGTCGAGTGTCGTCAGCTTGTCGACGGCGAGCCCTCTGGCCCGCGCGCTCTTCAACAAGGAATTGCGTTGCTTCAGCACTCGCTCGTAGTCGGCCATCACGCCGGCGAGCCGCGGTGTGCGCTGTACGAGCAGCTCGTCGAGCAAGCGCCGGCGAACGGAAGGCTCGCCCCGAACGATGGCCAGGTCTTCGGGAGCGAAGAGCACGCTGTGCACATAGCGCGGCAACTCACGCGTCTTCACCGGGGAACGATTCAATTGGGCGCGGTTGGCGCCCTGGCGATTCAGTTGCAGCTCGATGAGCAACTCGCGATCGCCGTGCGTGAGCAACGCGCGCACGATCGCGGCGTCGGCGCCCGCCCTGATCAGCGCCTGGTCGCCGGATACGCGGTGCGAGGTGAGCGTGGCGAGGTAGCCGATCGCTTCGACGAGGTTGGTCTTGCCCTGTCCGTTGCGCCCGACGAGCACTGTCGCACCCGGGCCGAGATCGAGTTCTGCACGCTCGTAGTTGCGATAGTCGGTCAGGGAGAGCCGGGCGACGTGCACGCTGGCTCCCTTCGACTGCGCGGCATCCGAATGCCTCATGGCCTCGGAATCGCAATTCACCACGCTACCCCGCACCGCCGACGTGGAGCACTTCGGTCGAGTAGCGAGCGAAGCGACCGTCTCGAGACCCCGCTTCGTCGCTATTCGACCAGCGTCGGTGTATCAGCGCAGCAGCAGGTTCGGCTGCAGCAGGTAGCGGTAGCTGTCGGCGCCGGCCTGCTCGCGCGAGGACTGGCTCGTGATGAGCACCGGGCCCGGCTTGTTCGGGTTCTCGGTCTTCGTGAACGAGACGCGGACGAACTCGGAATGCACAGCGCCGAGGCCGTCGAGCAGGAACTGGGGCTTCAGCGAGACCACGGTGTCGTCACCGGTGAGAATCGCGTCGATCGACTCCGAAGCCTGGGCCTGCTCGCTGCCGATCGCCTCGAGTGTGAGCCCGTCGGCCGTGAAGCTGTACCGCAAGGCGGCCTCGCGTTCGAGTACCAATGCCACACGGCGGGTCGCCTCGATGAGCTCGGCCGTGTTCACGACCGCGTAGTTGTCGACCGTCTCGGGGAACAGTCGTCGCACCGGCGGGAAGTTGCCCTTGATGAGCAATGACGTGACCGTCTTCCTGTCGGCACTGAAGGCGATGAGTTCGCGATCGTCGCGGCTCGTGATCGAGACCGAGATCGTGCCGGAGTGGCCGAACGTCTTGCCCACCTCTTGCAGGGTGCGGGCGGGCACCAGCGCGGTGACCGTCTCTTCACTGGCGACGGAACCGCCGTCCCAGTCGAGTTGACGAACTGCAACGCGGTAGCGGTCGGTCGCGACGAGGCTGAGATTGTTCTCGCGCACCTCGAGCTGCACGCCCGTGATCACGGGCGTGACGTCGTCGCGCGAAGCGGCGACCGCCACCTGTGCGACGGCCGCGGCGAACTCCTCTGCCGGTACGACACCCGACGGGGGCCCGATCTCGGGAATCGAAGGATATTCCTCGACCGGCATCGATAGCAGTGTGAAGCTCGCGGAGCCGCAGCTGACCGAGATTCGACTCTCTTCTGTTGCGACACGCACGGGAGCGTTCGGGAGGCGGCCGGCTATCTCGGCGAGCAGGCGCCCCGAGACGAGCACTGTGCCGGGCTCTTCGACGTCTGCCTGGATCTCCGTCTGAGAGGAAACCTCGTAGTCGAAGGACGAGAGCACGAGGCCGTCGGCATTCGCCTGGATCAGCACGCCCGACAGGATCGGCAACGTGGTGCGCTGGGGCAGCAGTTTGACGGCGAAGGAAACGGCCTCACTGAAGACGTCGCGGTTGACCTGGAACTTCACGGTTCTCCCGTCGTGGATGTCGCTGGGTGGCTCCCATGTTATCCGCAGAATTCAGCTCTCCGCGGGCGAATCGATGCCGACTGTGCGCTGCCCCGCCGATGCTCGACGCTCGCCGATTTCGAAGGTTGTGGGAATCCCCCCTTAAACACTTAACTCTTAACAGTGTTAACCGCTGTGGAAACTGTGGATGGTGTGCAGAGACCTGCGGAACGACGCCGATCGCGCGGCATCCGATCTGTGCACAGTGTGTGGGTTCGTGAGCGGATGCCTCGTCATGACGTCGATCGCATGACACTGTTCTGCACAGGCAGGCACCCTGTCTCAACAGGCTTCATGCGGTTCTTCGCGAACAATCCACAGGTTCTCCACAACTGTGGGAATCGCCTGGAATGGTCGTGCACGGTCGCTGCAGACCCGCCCGCGTTGGTCGAGAAGGCGCGCCAATGACGTATCGAGACCCGCCTCCGGTGTTGGTCGAGAAGGCGCGCAAATGACGTATCGAGACTTTGCGACAGGTCTCGATACGCTCCTTCGTCGCTACTCGACCAACGCTCCTTCGTCGCTACTCGACCAACGGTTGCTGACGCTCAGCGGTAGCGGCTGACCTGCTTGATGCGGGCGGTGAGCTCGGTCACCTGGTTGTAGATGGAGCGGCGCTCCTTCATGAGTTCCGAGATCTTCTTGTTCGCGTACATGACCGTCGTGTGATCGCGATTGCCGAACAACTGGCCGATCTTCGGCAGCGACAGGCTCGTGAGCTCACGGCAGAGGTACATCGCGATCTGGCGTGCGGTCGCCACGGCCTGCGACCGGCTCGAACCGTAGAGGTCGTCGACGGTCAACTTGAAGTAGTCGGCGGTCGCCGTGATGATGTCGACCGGGGAGACGACGTTGTCCGAGTCATCCGTGATGAGGTCTTTCAAGACCGTCTGCACGAGGGGCATGTCGACCGCCGTGCGATTGAGGCTCGCGAACGCTGTGACGCGAATGAGGGTGCCCTCGAGCTCACGGATGTTACTCGAGACCTTCGACGCCATGTACTCGAGGATGTCGTCGGGCACCTGGAGTCGTTCGGACTGCGCCTTCTTGCGGAGAATGGCGATGCGGGTCTCGAGGTCGGGCGCCTGCACGTCGGTGATCAGGCCCCACTCGAAGCGGCTCCGCATGCGGTCTTCGAAGCCCGTCAGGTGTTTCGGCGGCACATCACTCGTGATCACGACCTGCTTGTTGTGATCGTGCAGGGTGTTGAAGGTGTGGAAGAACGCCTCCTGCGTCTCCGCCTTGCCCTGCAGGAACTGGATGTCGTCGATCAGCAGGATGTCGATGTTGCGATAGCGCTGCTGGAAGAGCGATCCGCGGTTGTTGGCGATCGAGTTGATGAAGTCGTTCGTGAACTCCTCGGAACTCACATACCGCACGCGAATGCCCGGGTACAGGCTCATCGCATAGTGCCCGATGGCATGCAGGAGGTGGGTCTTGCCCAGGCCGGAGTCGCCGTAGATGAACAGCGGATTGTACGCCTTGGCCGGGGCTTCCGCGACCGCGACCGCGGCGGCGTGGGCGAAGCGATTGGACTGCCCGATGACGAAACTTTCGAAGGCGTACTTCGGGTTCAGGCGAGTGTCTCGTGACGAGACCGGGCTGGTGTTCTCGAAGACCGACTGGGGGGAGGCGGGCATCTCGACCGGATCGAGCTCGTCGATGAACGGAGACTGGGGCTCTGGAGCCCGCGCCTCCTCGAGCTCGGGGTTCACGACGACGTAGAACGAGGTCACCGGCGACGGCGCCTCGACCACGCTCATCGCGGAGAGCAACGACACCCGCATGCGCTGGTTCAGCATTGTCGCCGTGAAGTCGTTCGGAACTTCCAGATAGAAGGTGCCGGCCGCGATGCCCTTCGGCTCGACGAGATTGAGGAAGCCCTGCAGCATCGGAGTGATCGCGTCGTCGTCTGACAGCCGATCGAGGATCGTCGCCCAAGTATCCGTGATGGGCTGTTCTGTCATGGTTCCCCGCAATCAGTCCGGTGCCGTCGTCTGCCGCTCATCGATCCCCCGATCGACGGAGCAAGCGGCGCGAGGCGAAGTGTTCACTGGGTTATCCACGCCCTGTGGGGAGAATTCGGAAGAAGCCCGAGATTCCGCGCACCAAGCTGGGGATAACTGGTGTCAAACGCTATCCAATGAACCCGTTCCCGACAAATGCCGATTGGGGGATTCGACGTCGTGGGCGTGTCATTCCACAGGCGATCCTGAGGTTCGGGCGATACTGTCTCTTTTGCACTATGCCGGGTTGAACTCTGTTCGGTTTGACCCCGAGGCCTCGAGGCCGTAGTTTTAATCAGTTGACCCCAGCCCATCAGGGCACCTATTTTTCCCGCCTTCGCGCTGTTCAGCGGTCCCGGCGAGGAGATCCGAACGCCGGAGAAGAAGAATGAGCAAGCGTACTTTCCAGCCGAACAACCGTCGTCGCGCCAAGAAGCACGGCTTCCGCCTTCGCATGCGCACCCGCGCCGGCCGCGCCATCCTGTCGGCTCGCCGCGGCAAGGGTCGCACCGAACTCTCGGCCTAGTACTTCGGTGCTTGCCAAAGCCAATCGCATCACGAGCGCCGACGACTATCGAGTCATCGTGCGCCGGGGTGCGAAGGTGGCCGGTGCCCACACCGTGAGTTATGTGCGCTCACGGGAGTCGGGCGCTGATGCACGGTTCGGCTTCATCGTCTCGAAGAAGGTGGGCTCCGCCGTTCGACGCAATCTCGTGCGTCGGCGCTTGAAGGCCGTGTGCCATGAGGCGCTCGGCGATGGTATCTACGACGTCGATGTGGTCGTACGAGCGCTGCCGTCGGCCGCCGCCGCCGACTGGAATGAGATCCGCGCCGAGGTGCTGAGTGCACTTCAACGCCGGCGCACGCGCGCCTCAGCAACCCCATCGCAGGAGAAGGGCGAATAGCGTGAAGAACGCCGCCCTGTTCGTCGGGCTCATCCCCCGCAATCTCGGGGTGCTCGTCATTCGCGGCTATCGCGCAGCCATTTCCCCGCTGTACGGCGATGTCTGCCGCTACTATCCGTCTTGCTCGTCCTACGGACTCGGTTCCGTGCAACAGCGCGGCCTTCTCCTCGGCTCGGCGCTGACGGCCTGGCGCATCCTCCGCTGCAACCCGTGGACTGCCGGCGGCATCGACGACGTCAAGGCCGCACGCCACTCGCGCTACCGGGTGACCCCGTTCGGTTGGGTGGTTCCGGCCGGCATGGGGCAGACGGACGCATCTCTGCCGATGCGTACTGGCTCGGTTCACCACGATCACCCGAACCACGATCACTCTCATCGCGACGACTTGCACCGCGACGACGCGGAGCTCTTGCTCTCCTCCCCCACCTTGTCCCGGAAGGACTGACTCACTACATGGACATCATCAGCATTGTCCTCTGGCCCATCAAATGGGTCATCGAGCTGATCCTCGTCGCGTTCCACTCGATGTGGGACTTCCTCGGCCTCGATCCCAACGCAGGTGGCACCTGGATCCTCTCGATCGTCGGCCTGGTGATCGTCGTTCGTGCGGCGTTGATCCCGATCTTCGTCCGGCAGATCAAGAGCCAGCGCCGCATGCTCGAGGTCGCGCCGCAACTCAAGAAGATCCAAGACAAGTACAAGGGCAAGAAGGACCAGTTCTCCCGCGAGGCCATGTCGCGCGAGACCATGGAACTCTACAAGAAGACGGGCACCAACCCGCTCTCATCGTGCCTGCCGCTCCTGCTGCAGATGCCGATCTTCTTCGGACTCTTCTCGGTGCTGAACGACGCCCAGCATGACAAGGCCGGCGTCGGCGTGTTCACCCAGCAACTCGCGAACTCGTTCGCGAACTCAGAGTTCCTCGGTGCCCCGTTGAAAGGCACGTTCATCGGCGCGATGAACGGAGAGTACCCCTGGCAGGTCATGGCCATCGCGGCCACGATGATCGTGCTGATGACGGCTTCGCAGTTCATCACCCAGCTGCAGATCGTCTCGAAGAACATGTCGCCCGAGACCAAGGCGAGCCCGATGTTCCGCCAGCAGCGCATCATGCTGTACCTGCTCCCCCTCGTGTTCGCGTTCTCCGGTGTCGCCTTCCCCATCGGCGTCATGTTCTACTGGCTCGTCTCGAACTTCTGGACCATGGGTCAGCAGTTCGTGGTCATCAGGAACATGCCGACGCCGGGCAGTGAAGCCGCGAAGGCCCGTGAAGAGCGGCTCGCTCGCAAGGGCAAGCTCGTCGTCGATGAGAAGACCGAGACCGCGATCGAGTTGCAGGAACCGAAGAAGACACAGCGCCAGCAGCCCGTGAGCAAGTCTCGCTCGAAGAAGCAGGGGAAGTAGACCCATGACCGACGTACAGCACGAGACCGAAGACCGCTCGACCGCTCAGCTCGAGGAAGAGGGCGAGATCGCGGCGGACTATATCGAGGAACTCCTCGACATCATGGATCTCGACGGCGACATCGACATCGACGCCCGCAACGGGCGCGCGTATGTGTCAGTGAACGCCGGTGCAGGTGAGAACCTCAACCTCCTCTCCAAGCCCGAGACGGTGAGCGCGTTCCAAGAGCTCACTCGACTCGCCGTGCAGACGAAGACCGGTGCGTTCTCGCGACTGATCCTCGACATCGGTGGTTCACGCGACGCTCGTCGCGACGAGCTCGCGAATCTCGTGACTCGGGCTGCCGAACGTATCGATGGAGGCGCGGCAGAAGCCTCGCTCCCCCCGATGTCTTCGTACGAGCGCAAACTGGTGCACGATCTCGTGGCCGAGCGCGGTCTGCACTCCGAGTCACGCGGCGAGGGCAGTGACCGTCACACGGTCATCACGCGCGGTGCCTGACGTTTCACGTGAAACGGTGATCGACGGACTGGAGCCGGAACCGGCCGCCGCAGCCGAGATCTTCGGCGAGCACATCGACGCCGGCCGCGCATTCACGATGGCGCTGGCGCGGCACGGCGAAGAGCTCGGCCTCATCGGGCCACTGGAACTCCCCCGGCTCTGGACCCGTCACGTCTTGAACAGCGCGCTGGTGGCGCCGCTCCTGACACCGGGGCGCGTGGGTGATGTCGGTTCGGGCGCCGGGCTCCCCGGAATCGTTCTCGCCATCTTGCGACCGGATGTCTCGTTCACCCTCATCGAGCCGATGGAGCGTCGCGTCGCCTGGCTCGAGCGGCAAGCGAGTGAACTCGCGCTCACGAACGTCACGGTCGTGAGAGCCCGAGCCGAAGAAGCGAAGCTCTTCGGCTCACTCGACCAGGTCACGGCTCGCGCAGTGAGCGCCTTGCGCACACTGATTCCAGTGACCGCACCGCTGTTGCGAGCAGGCGGCGAGCTGGTGCTCATGAAGGGCGCCGGCGTCGACGCCGAGATCGGCGCAGCCGAGAAGGTCATTCGCAAGTACCACCTCCGCGACGTCGAGGTTCTCGTGCTCGGCGAGGGTGTCGTCTCCGAGGTCACCCGGGTGTTCCGCGCAACTGCGGGCTGACTCCTCTCCTCGGCGGGCAGAACTGGATCGGCCCGGAACTGGGGCTGCGCGAGCGAACGGTGTCGCGGATCCTGCGCCGGCACAACGTGGTGTACCTGGCGAAGCTGGACCCGGATGACGGGCCAGGAGATCCGTTCGGAGAAGACGACCGCGACCCGCTACGAGAAGGACCGCCCGGGCGTGCTGGTGCACATGGACGTGAAGAAAATAGGCAAGATCCCCGACGGGGCGGCGCGCGTCTATAGCCGGGCTGCGACGCACGCGGCCGAGAAGCGGCTGAGGAAGGTCGCCTACGCCTACGTTCATTCCTGTGTCGACGACCACTCCCGCTTGGTGTACTCCGAGGTCCTCCCTGACGAGATTGAGGTCACCTGTGCGGGCCCGTGACCTGCACCGCCACGTACTTCGCCGGTCACGACATCACCCGTATCGAACGCGTGATGACCGACAACGCGTGCGCGTACAAGCACTCGATCGGCGCCGTGGTCACAGCCCTGGGCGCCACGCAGAAGGTCATCAACCCTCACTGCCGAGAGCAGAACGGCACGGTCGAACGCTTCAACCGACCCTCGCAACCGGGTGGGCCTACCGGCAGCCCTTCACCAGCAACGACGAACCCGAAGCCGCCCTTGCGCCCTGGATCGAGAGGTACAACACGCAACGGAGTCACACAGCACTTGGAGGCGAACCCCCCCCGGCCAGCCGACTGACACCAACGCCCTGACCGGGTACACCTCGACCGTTCTGAACCTGGTTCGTACCTGCATGGGCATCTGGCTCCGGATCCGGGGTCGGCTCGGATCTCGAGTCGGATCGCGAGTCGGATCTCGAGTCGGATCGGAAGCGGCACGGCGGACACAGCCGTGTTCGATCAGCGTGTCCCGGATGTTCCTACGATCCATGCGTGGTGCGGCAATCTACGTGTTTCGACTCGTTCGTCGGCACAACAGCGCCTTCTCGAGATCGCCCGCGCCATGATCATGGACAAGTGGCCTGCAGCAGGGCGTTCAGGCAGGTATGAGATTCAGAGAATCGATCGTGTGCCTCACACGCAGACGGTTGAACATCTTGCCACTGTCTCCGCCGTGGCGGATCGTACGTTTCACGTGAAATATGGTCGATGCACTGCTGCTTGCCGGTCTGAAGGTGGCCGGCTTCAGGATGGTCGGATATTCGGCATATCGTGCCGTCGTCTGCATCGTGGCAGATCGTGCGTTTCACGTGAAACATGGATGAGGCCACAACGAGGAGTGGACGTGCGGAGAGGCACATTGGAGCGCCGGCTCTAGGGCGTGTCGCGTGATTGCGTCGGCCGGGGCACTCGCTGACTCGCGCTGGCCAGTGGTGGGGGCGCATGCACGGTTGCCGGTCACGCGCGTTCGGCTGCTGCAGCTGCCGTCGAGTCGTCAGCGACGCTTTGTGCGATGCCGACCATCACCAGGACGACGTCGAACGAACTACACCCAGTGGCGGGTGACACGAATGCGCGACGGGATCGAGAGGATGCCGAGGCGAACTGGCAGAACCCTGACGCACCGGTTGGGGCAAGCAAGACATCGACCGCACGGAACCTGTCGACTCTCGCGGTCGGATCGGAGTATCCGAGATGCTGTTCCTGCCAAGGTCGGGGCACACACGAATCCGGACTTCGGAAGCGAACCGCGGTTCAGGGACGCAGGGGATGTTGTTCAAAGTCCCGATCCAGTGCGGACGGCGCGCGACCGCCACGCAGATTCACGTTCGGTGCTCGTGCCACCGAGGTTCCCGCACGCCTGTTGTGCAGCGTTGTGCTGGGTGGTGTTTGCTGGGTGGTGTTGTGACGCATGGTCGCCTCGCGATCAGATCTCGAATTGCCATGCAATGTTCAATCGGAGCTTGCGCACCACGATGTGGATGCCGCCCAAGGCCAGATCGCCGCGCGATCGGTGCGTTCCCGCGACCCGAACTTCTCGGCGCTCCGACGTGTCGGAGTAGGTGACGAGTCCGAGCGATGTGTTCGCCATGGTCACTACGAGTAGTGCGAGATTGCCGTCCACAAGGTGTGGACCCAGCTTGCCGCCGCGCAAGCCCGCGCCATGTCGCTCGCGCGGAGTAGGGGTGTGCGGCCTCATTCGCCCGCTCCCCTGGGCGTGTGCGACATGTAGCTCTCCTCCCCCAGCGTCGCGCGCCGCACGCTCGGCCAACCGGGCGGACGCGCGAGCGTCGAGCCCGCGGGCCGACGAGTGCGGAGCACTCACTAGACGTCCAGTGGCCAGTGTCAAGCGATGACGTTCAACTGTCGATGATGTGCATCGGGTGGTGAGCCGGTGCGCGTTCCATGCCGCCGTCGACGATCCGGGGCGGACGGGCGCACTGGCAGGCCGTGAAGCCGCTGCGGACTGCACAGTGAACAAGCCATCAAGCGCGCACCGCTGGTTGGATTTTGCATCGCATGCGCCGATATCGCGAAGTCTGCCCTGACGTTTCACGTGAAACGCCGTGAGTCTGGGCGCATGCCAATCGATCCGCACCGAGCTCGTGGGCGGCAGGTGCGGGAGAACGCCCTCTTGTCGGCATTGCAAGGACCGGCTCGCATCCCAGGGCATCTCGCCGAGTGGCGCGACCCCGCATCACTCAACATCGACGCCGTTTCACGTGAAACACCCCCTGGTTCATCGAATCACGCTCGTGCGTTCTTCCACGAGGGGTCGCGGCCTCGGGGGCCCGCGGCATCATCGTGTGCTGATCCTGCTCCAGGGTGATCGAACTTTCGACCACTACGTGGACGACGCACAGCCGTGATTGATGGGTCGCCGCGTCGACGAGGAAGATCCAGCGCGGAGGAAACCCGCCTCAATGCGCGCATCGCTCAAAGACTCTTGATCGCCGACCCACTCTGACCGTCCGGACGCCTGCCGGTACACTCGCCAGCACCCAGCACCCAGCACCCAGCACCCAGCACCCAGCACCCAGCACCCAGCACCCAGCACCCAGCACCCAGCACCCAGCACCCAGCACCCAGCACCCAGCACCCAGCACCCAGCACCCAGCACGAATGATCCTTCGGGTGGCCGGACTCGCTATCCCGCCGTGGCGACCGGTCCCGTGCACGTCTCTTTTCGAATCGATCAACTGACTCGGGCGTGCAAGCTTGTGAAGGCGCCTTCAAGTGATCATGGCCGGCCTCATGTTTCACGTGAAACGCGGGGAGCTCACCCTTCGGCGCACGGATTCAACCGGCATCCGTCCGCTCAGTCAGCTGCACCGGTGCCCGCCACCGGAGGACACCATCTCTGAGATGCCGACCACTCCTCCCCCGAGGACGATTGGTATGGATACTCCCGACTTCGCCCGTCGTCAACTTGAGAGTCGGTCGCGACGGTTAGGCTTATCTCTCAGGTCGGGCCGCTGCAGAATGTGTCGAATCGACCGCACACCAACGATTTGGAGCAGTCGGGATGGCACAGGGCGGGGGACGTGGATGGTTTCATCGCAAGCGCTCTCAGCCTGACCACGAAGAACTCGCTGAGGGCACCGCTCACTCGAGGTCCGCGTCGCCGTTGGTCTCGGAAGCATCCGTGCCTGAAGAACCCCAGTCTGACCCCGCCGAAGTCTCGTCGCAGCAACAGTTCTCTGACTGGAGCCCGGGGTCTCATTCGGCGGCCGCCGCGCGCCCGCTTGTCGGTGTCGCGGCAGAAGCCGGTCGACCCGACGGCACATCGGAGCAATCCGGTATCGACGCCGCGAACACGCCCATCGGCGACGAACGCGCGGCATCCGCTCTCGAGCAGACCGAATCGCCCAGCGCGCCGCTTGGATCTGCGACCGTGAACGATGCCGACGACCCTTCGATCGAGATCCCGTCGGACCGTGGCATCGACTGGGACGCGGTGACTGCTGCGGCGCTGACTGCCGACGCAGAACCCATTGATGAGGTGGCGGTGCATCACACGGCAGACCCCGATCGCCTCTTGGAAGACCTCATACGAGAGATCGTCGGGGATGCGACTGCCGACACGGCTTCGGCGCTGCACCCCATTCGAACCCCAGCTGAGGCTGACTCGTCCACACCAACCTCCAACGGTGTGCCGCCCGCGTCGCAGGCAGCACCGGACGAGCCCGATGATGCGACCAACTCGGCGGTTGAACCGCAGGTTGCACCGACACCCGACGGCGGCGTGCGAGTCAGCGAGCAACCGCACTCAACGGCGGCCGTGGTCGACCATGAACATGTGGCGAGCTCGCCGATGATCGTCGCTCCTGCCGCTCCTGTCGCTGCGGTGGTGCAGGCTACAACCCTGAGACAAACCGAAGCCCTTGATGTTTCACGTGAAACATCGCCTGATCACGGAGGAACTCCCCTGGCTTACGAACTCGCCGACGAGACCCGTCGGCGCATCGCCCTCGATGAAGCAGTGCTCCCCCTGCCGCCAGCGACGCGCGTGCTGACGATCTCCAACCAGAAGGGCGGCGTCGGAAAGACGACGACTGCGGTCAATCTCGCGGCCGGCCTCGCACGTTCGGGTGCCAGAGTGCTCGTGATCGACCTCGATCCGCAGGGCAATGCATCGACTGCTCTCGGCGTCGATCACCGTTCCGAGCGCAAGAGCGTTTACGAAGTGCTCGTCTCCGATGTCACCCTGGCCGAAGTCGTCCAACCGTCGACCGAGCACGAGCTACTCGATTGCGTGCCCGCGACCATTCATCTCGCCGGCGCAGAGATCGAACTCGTCTCCCTCGTCGCTCGAGAGCAACGGCTGCGACGAGCGCTCGACGCGCACCTCGCCTCGATGGACCGGCCCTACGATTACGTCTTCATCGACTGCCCGCCGTCACTCGGCCTGCTCACGATCAACGCATTCGTCGCGGCCCGCGAGGTATTGATTCCGATTCAGTGCGAGTACTACGCGCTCGAGGGCCTCTCGCAACTCCTGAGCAACATCGAACTCATCGAGAAGCACCTCAATCCTGAACTTCGGCTATCGACGATCCTTCTGACGATGTACGACTCCCGCACGAACTTGGCGCAGCAGGTGGCTCAAGAGGTGCGTGAGCACTTTCCCGTCCAAACGCTCGAGACGATCATTCCCCGTTCAGTTCGGGTGTCTGAAGCACCCAGTTACGGGCAGAGCGTGATCAGCTACGACTATGCGTCGAGCGGATCTCTGTCGTATCGAGAGGCAGCAGCCGAGATCGCCCGGCGCGGAGCTGCGAGACCCGAGGAGTCGAACTGATGGCAACAAAACGGACCGGACTCGGTCGCGGGATCGGTGCACTGATCCCGAGTGGGGATGACCACTCCCGCACTCGCCCCGTCGACGTGTTCTTCCCGGATTCAGAGACCCAGCCCACCGCTGCCGTCGCTGTTGTCGAACAAGCAGCGTCGATCGACAACCTCGTCACAGTTCCGGGTGCGCACCTCGCGCGTCTTGATCCCGATGACATTGTTCCGAACGCCCAGCAGCCGCGAAGCGTCTTCGACCCCGATGACCTGGCAGAGCTTGTACACAGTGTGCGCGAGTTCGGAGTTCTGCAGCCCATCGTGGTTCGTCGGCACCCCGAGTTGCCGGGCAAGTACGAGCTCGTCATGGGTGAACGACGACTTCGTGCGACCAAGGCGGCGGGACTCGACTCCATTCCGGCTGTCGTCAAAGACACTGCGAACGAAGACATGCTTCGCGACGCACTGCTCGAGAACCTGCACCGCTCTCAACTCAATCCGCTCGAAGAGGCCTCGGCCTATCAGCAACTCCTCGCCGACTTCGGTATCACTCAAGAGGAACTCGCTTCACGTATCGGTCGGTCGCGGCCCCAAATCTCGAACACACTCAGACTGCTCAAGCTTCCCGAGGCGGTGCAGCTTCGTGTTGCGGCCGGCGTGCTTACGGCTGGGCATGCCCGGGCGATCCTCTCCGTCGGCGATGACGCCGCCGGCATGCAGCGATTCGCCGACAAGATCGTGAACGAAGAGTTGTCGGTTCGGGCCGCGGAAGCGGTCGCCACGAAGGAGCCGAAGGCGTCCCGTCCGAAGCCCGCGGCAGGCAAACGACAGGACTTCCTCGAAGACCTGGCGACTCGCCTCGGTGACCGGCTGAACACTCGGGTCAAGATCGCTCTCGGCGCGAGAAAAGGCCAGATCAGCGTTGATTTCGCGACGGTTCAAGACCTTCGGCGCATCCTGACGGAACTTGGCGAGAATCTCGACGGGGTCTGAGCACAAGAGGCGCTCAGGATCGCTCCTGACGAACTGAAATCACGTGAAATCCGCGCCGGGAACGCCGCTCGAACGCCTCTTCCGCTTCGGAGCGGACTGACTCAGTTCGCTCGCAACCTGGCTGCTTCGACGAGCGCGCCGTAGAGCGTCGCAGCATCCGTACCGGACGCCTCGATCGCGAGCGGAACGAGCGACGTTTCAGTGAGGCCGGGAATCACATTCGCTTCCAGGAACCAGGGTGTTCCGTCGGCATCGACGATGAAGTCGACGCGAGAGAGATCCCGAAGTCCGAGTGTGCGATGCGCGAGCACCGCGGCATCCGACACCGCAGTGACCGCTACCTCATCGAGACGAGACGGAGCGTAGAACGTGGTCTCCCCCGCGTTGTATCGGGCCTGAAAACTGTAGACCCCGGCAGTCGGTTCGATCTCAACCGCTGGGAGCGCACGTGGCCCATCACCTGTATCGACGACCGCAACCGCGACTTCGGTGCCGAAGATGCGACGCTCGACCACCGCCACCTCTGCGTAGGTGAACGCCTCAACCATCGCGCGCGGCAGGTCGTTGGCGTCTTCGACGATCGTGACTCCTTGCGCGGAACCACCGGAGGCCGGCTTGACGACGAGGTCGCCTTCGAGCGCCGAGCGCACGACTCTGAGTACGCTCGATGCGCCGAGCTCGCGGAACGACTCATGAGAGAGCACGATCGATTCGGGTACGGCCACGCCGGCTTCAGCCAGCAACGAGCTTGCGACGGGCTTCGACCACGCTCGCCGCGCGGCCGCGCCTGACGACCCGACCGTGGGCACATCGATCGCAGCCAGCAACTCGAGGAGGGATCCGTCTTCACCACTCGAACCATGAAGCGCGGGGAAGACCACGTCGGGGCGTTCGCTCGACAGGAATGGCAGCAGCCCGGCGTCGGGATCGCGCAGCACCACTCGATGCCCCGCCGCGATGAGCGCGTCGGCGACTCGGCGACCCGACCGCAGCGACACGTCGCGTTCGTGGGAGATGCCGCCCGCGAGCACGACGACGTATGGGGCGGAAGAATCGCTCATGATCAGGTGTTTCTCCACTACTTCAGATCGGATGGCGGCGCGGAATCGTATCCCGTGCTCGGTGGGAGCTGCAGCGGCCCGGTGCCCGCAAAGGTGTCGAGGAGGTCGAGTTCACCGTTGATGACCGTCGCGAGTCGCCGGACGCCGAGCCTGATCGCTTCGGGCGTGGGATAGCAATACGAAAGCCGCATCGCGTGCCGCCCGCGGCCGTCGGCGAAGAATGCGGTACCGGGGGTGTACGCGACGAGCTCCTTCACTGCACGCGGCAGCATCTGCTTCGAGTCGAGAACGTCGGGCATCGTGACCCAGACGTAGAAGCCGCCGTTGGGATTCGTCCAATTCAGATGGGGCAGGTATTCCCCCAATGCCTCGATCAGCGCGTCTTTCCGCTCCCGATACACGCCCCGGAACGTGTCGATCTGCCCGCGCCAGTCGGTCGTCGCCAGGTACTCCGACACGACCAACTGGCTGAATGAACTCGGTGAGAGGATCGCCGACTCGGCGGCGAGGATGAGCTTCTCACGGATCGCGTGCGGCGCGAGCGCCCATCCGACCCGGAATCCGGGGGCGAGGGTCTTCGAGAACGAGCCGAGATAGATGACGCCCTCGGGATCGAGCGATCGGAGTGCATTCGGCGCAGGCTCATCGAAATGCAACAAGCCGTACGGATTGTCTTCGAGGATCAGTATCTCGTTGGTGCGACAGATCTCGAGGATCTCGGGCCGACGCTCTGCCGAAAGGGTGACACCCGCCGGGTTGTGGAAGTTCGGAATCGTGTACAGGAACTTGATGCGCCGACCCTGACCGCGAAGCGCGGCGATCGTCTGACGGAGTGCCTCGGGGATGAGTCCGTGCTCGTCCATGGCCACGTGCACGACGTTCGCCTGATACGACCGGAATATGCCGAGCGCCCCGACATAACTGGGCGACTCGGCGAGGATCACATCGCCCGGATCGATGAACAGCTTCGCGACGAGGTCGAGTGCTTGCTGAGATCCCGTCGCGGTCACGACGTTGTCGACGGTGCCACGGATGCCCTCGATCGACATCACCTCGAGAATCTGCTCGCGCAGCTCTGGAATTCCCTGACCAGAGCCATATTGCAGAGCAACTGCTCCGCGCTCGCGCATGACCTTCTCCATCGACGAGACGATGAGGTCGTGTGGCAATGCAGAGACGAACGGCATGCCGCCGGCAAGCGAGACCACCTCGGGCCGCGATGCGACGGCGAAGAGTGCTCGGACTTCGGAGGCGGCCAGCCCGGCGGCTCGCTCGGCGTAATTCGCGTACCAAGGGTCGAGATTATTGCCGGTCCGCTGGGGGACGCCGTCAGAAGTCACTGCACTCTTCCGTTCTGTTCAGGGTTTCCATGGTAGTTGCTGGGTACGGGGCGCTTGGTCGGGGGCCGCGTGCCGCCGCGGCATCCGTAGCTCGTGAACGCGCAGCCCGGTGGAGACACGAAAAAGACCCGCCCGGCTTTCGCCGGACGGGTCTGAAGTTCGACCGCCGACTACGAGATGTAGGCGGCGAGGTCGGCCTCGAGTGCGGGCTTCGGCTTGGCGCCGATGACGGTCTTGACGACCTCGCCCTTCTCGAACACCTTGAACGCGGGAATCGCGGTGATCTGGTACTTCATCGCGAGACCGGGGTTCTCATCGACATTGAGCTTGACGATGTCGAGCTTGTCGGCGTGCTCGGTCGCGATCTGGTCGAGAATCGGACTGACGGCGCGACACGGGCCGCACCATTCGGCCCAGAAGTCCACGAGGACGGCCTTTTCGTTGTTGAGGACCTCCTGCTCGAAGGTGGCCTCGGTCACTGCACGTGCAGTCATTGCGTTCTCCTTTTGGTGAAATCGGATGTCGCGAGGCGAAGCCCGCGGCGAGGGCGCGTGTCACCCGAGCGAACGGGTGACACCAGGTCAGTTGACGGCGGCGAACTCCGTCTCGAGTACGGCTTCGGCGGCATTCTCGTTGCCGAGCGCCGCGAGGTAATGTTCGGCGTCGAGTGCGGCGGCCGCACCGGATCCGGCCGCCGTGATGGCCTGGCGGTAGTGGGGATCGACGACGTCGCCGGCCGCGAAGACGCCGGGGATGGAGGTCTTCGAGCTGCGACCCTCGACCGCGATGGTGCCTTCTGCGGTGAGGTCGAGCTTGCCGTGCACGAGGTGAGTGCGCGGATCGTTGCCGATGGCGATGAAGAGCCCGTCGAGGTCGAGGCCGCGCTCGTCACCGGTGGCGGTGTCGCGCAACGTGACACCCGTGACCGCGCTGGTGCCGTGGATCGCAGCGATCTCGGCGTTCCAGATGAACTCGATCTTCTCGTTGTCGAACGCGCGCTGCTGCATGATCTTCGACGCTTTGAGCGTGTCACGACGGTGGATCACGTAGACCTTGTCGGCGAAGCGCGTCAGGAACGTCGCTTCCTCCATGGCGGAGTCGCCGCCGCCGGCCACGGCGATCGTCTTCTGACGGAAGAAGAAGCCGTCGCACGTGGCGCACCAGGAGAGACCATGCCCGGAGAGCACCTCTTCTTCGGAGAGGCCGAGCTTGCGGTACGCCGAACCGGTCGCGTAGATGACCGTCGCTGCCTCATGCTCATCGCCGTTGCCGAGCTTCACTCGCTTGACCGGGCCGTCGAGGTCGAGCTCGACGACGTCGTCGTAGACGACCTCGGTGCCGAATCGCTCGGCCTGCTCCTGCAGCTTCGTCATGAGGTCGGGGCCCATGATGCCCTCTGGGAAGCCGGGGAAGTTCTCGACTTCCGTCGTCTTCACCAGCTCGCCGCCGATCTCGACAGAACTCGCGATGAGCAGGGGTTTCAGCTGCGCGCGGGCGGCGTAGATCGCGGCCGTGAATCCGGCCGGGCCCGAACCGATGATGATGATGTCGCGCAAAGCCGCTCCCGTCGTTGCTGGTGATTCGTAGCATTCAACGAATCGGATGCCACGAGATGCTCAACACAGTCTAAGCGGCGACTATTCCGCGGCCGGTCGGCGAGCCAGGGTGTTTGGATGCTGCGGGGCGGGTGCTGTGCCCGTGTCCGCGTCGCCGCGGCTCAGCGCCGGTGCTCAACGTCTCGGCTCAGCGCCGGCGAAGGCGCGCGACGAGCGGGGCGGCGAATCCGCGCAGCTCGGGTGACCGCAGCATCCAGAGCACCGCGAAGTACAGCGCGCTCATCACTGCGCCGATGATCGCCATCGACACGATCGCGGCGAACACGCTCGAGAGCGCGAAACCGGCGAAGGTGGTTCCACCGAGCGCCCAGAGCAATGCGAGACCGGCGATCACGGGCAGCACGAGCGCGGCAGCGGACCGTCCGTAGGCGACGAAGATGCGTCGGCCGTCGAGTGGACCGATGCGTCGCCGGAGCAGCACGATGGCGAGGATCGCCTGGATGGTGCCTGCGACGGTGATGACCACGGCGATGCCGAACGCCACCCACGCACTCGGGAGGGCGATGCAGGCCAGGGTGCCGGCGATGATCAGCACGACCTGCACGAGGGTGATGAAGAACGGGGTCTTCGTGTCGTGGAGCGAGTAGAAGGTGCGTTGCACGATGAAGAGAATGCTGAACGGAATGAGGCCGACGAGGTAGGCGAGCACCACCGCACCGGTCGACCACACGAGGGGCTCGACGGAGGAGAACACTCGAGCGAAGAGGAACGCACACACCATGAGCACCGCGGTCGCGACCATCAGGATGACGCCGACGCCGCGCACCGCGCTGGAGAGGTCGTCGCGCACCTTTCGGAGTTCGCCGGTGGCGGCGTGCTCGCTCATCCGCGTGAAGTAGGCGGTGGCGATCGACACCGTGATCACCGAGTGCGGCAGCATGAAGATCAACCAGGCGTTCTGCTGCGCGGCGATCGAGGCTTCGTCGTGAGATGCCGCGGGGGCACCCACGACGGACGTCTCGACGAATCCGGCGATCGTCGTGAGCAGCAGCATTCCGAAGGTCCAGCTCGCGATGCCCGCGGTCGACCTCAGGCCGACGCCGCGCCAGGCGAAATCGGGTCGGTAGCGCAGGCCCGCACGACGCCAGAACCAGAACAGCACGAGCGCCTGGACTGCGACGCCGAGCGTCGCGCTTCCGGCGAGGAGGGCGATCATGCCGGGCGACCACTCGCCTGCGGTGCGCAAGCCATCGGGGTCTGAGGCGAAGACCAGCACGAATACGGCGAGCCCCGCGAGAGCGACGATGTTGTTCAGTACCGGCACCCACGTGAAGGGGCCGAACACGCGCTTGGCGTTCAACACCTCGCCCAGCAGCGAGTACATGCCGTAGAAGAAGATCTGCGGTAGGCACCAATAGCCGAAGGCGACGGCCAGACCGAACACGCCGTCGCTCATGCGGCTGCCGATCAGTGCCGTGAGCAGCGGTGTGAGCAGCGTCGCGATGAGCGCGGCAGCACTGAGGATCACCAACCCCAGGGTCATGACCTTGTTGATGTAGGCGACGCCACCGTCGCGATGCGCGGCCGACCGCACGATCAACGGCACGAGCACGGCGCTCAACACGCCGCCGGCAACGACCGCGTAGATGGTGTTCGGCAGCTGGTTCGCTGCGGCGAACGCGTTGGCACCGGCACCGCTGCCGCCGATGACGGCTGCGAGGAGGGCCGCCTTCACGAAACCGAGGATGCGGGACACGATCGTTCCCGAGGCGAGGAAGACGCTCGCGCGACCGATGCGATCTTCAGCCATCGCGGCGCTCGTCACCGGGTTCCCGGGGCGTTGCCGCGGCATCGGGTTCGGTGGCATCCGGCTCCTCCGTAGGCGTCGCGGTTTCGGTCGCTTCTGCGGTTTCGGTCGTGTCCGCGTCCGCGGCATCCGATTCCTCCGCTGCTACCTCTGCATCGTCGGGGGCTTCCGCAGCAGCTTCGGCGCGCTGTCGGCGGAGGCGACGGATGTTGCGCCACACGCCGATGCCGAAGAACACGACGACCACGAGGCCGAGCAGGGCTGCGCCGAGACCTTCCCAGTCGGCCTGCACGTTCGCGGGGATCATCGCGGGGGTGCCGATCGGCACACCTTCTGGCGAGGTCAGCGTCACCGTGAGGGTGACCTCGCCGTTGCCGATGCCGGCGGCGACCGGCACCCGCACGAGGCTGCGCGATTCGGGGTCGACCGTGACCGTCTTCTGGTCTTCGACGATCAGGCGACCGTTCGATGGCTCGACATCGACGATCACCGTGACCTGGTACGGCAGTGCGTTGAGGATCGTCGTGGGCACGCCGGTTTCACTCGAGACCACGTTGATCGGGCTGCTGGGCACGACCGACACTGCGCCGAGCGTGTTGCGCTGGTCGAGAAGCCACTGGCCGACGGCCGTCTCCCAGCCCGCATTGTCTTCCAGCCAGGCGACGTCGAGTAGGGCGAGCACATCGCGCCGCGCTGGTGCGGAGATCAGGCGGGGGTCTTCGAGCACGGTCGCGAACGCGGTGACATCCACTTCGGCGCGTACGAGCCGATCGACATTCGCGCGGCGCTGCTCGGTCTCGAGAAGGTCGACCAGCGCACGCTCGACCGGGGGCGCGCCGATGGCATCCGAGAGCGTCGCAGGTCGGGCCCAGGGGCTCGCGGCCAATTCGTCGAGCGTCGCCGAGACGCGCGACGACTGCGTTCCCGCGCCACGGTCGAACGTCGTGAGCAGTGTGAGCTGCTGCCCGGGGTTCGCTTCGCCGCCGAGCACCAACTCGGCGCCGAGCAATCCGGTTGCGGAACGCCATTCCGTGTCGGTGAGCGCTTCGGATGCCTCGCGCAACGGCGCCGTCAGTCGCGAGTCGGCCACGACCGCGGTCGAGCCGTCGACGTTCGATGCCGCGTTCGACCACGATTCAGTCGCACCGACGTTGCCGGGGGCGAGGAGCGCCGTCGTCAGCCCGGCATCGCTCAGGAAGGCGAGGTTGCCCGCGGCGACCGTGTCGTCGGCCGGCCAAGCGATGTCGGTCCGCGTGTAGGGCCACGCGAGCAGCTCTTCGGTGGTGGGCAACTCGCCCGAAGCGGGCGGTGTCGGATCCGCCGACGGGGTGGCTGCGGTATCGCCCGTGGCGGCGCCATCGGTGTCGGCATCGGGATCCGCGCCCCCATCGGCCGCGGCATCCGCGAAGTTCGCGGCATCGAGTGCGTCGGCGAACGACGTGGGGGTGAGCGGCGCGGTCAGGCCGACCTGCGCCTGCACCGCGAGATCTGCATCTGCATACGCGAGCGGGAATATCTCGTTGGGCAGTAAGGCGAGGCGTTCGAGCCAGGCGGTGGCCGTGGCCGGCGCCGCAGTGCCGAGCACCCTGATCGACGCGATGATGCGGGGATCGATGCCGATCGCGACCTGCCGGCCTGCGACGGCGTCGAGCTGGCGGGTGAGCAGCCCGAATGGCGCGGTCCACGTCGACAGATCGTCGGAACTCAGGAGTCCCGACGACGATGCGGGCACCGTGAGCGGATACGCGAGGGCGAGCGACACTGCGTCGGTCGCGGGAGCCGAGCTGTTGGCGTAGGCGTCGGTCGCGGATGCCGCGATGACACCGTCGACGAGGAGCTCGACGCCGAAACCGAACACCGGTGACTCGGCGAGTCCGTCGAGCGTGTCGGGCGGAAGCGTGAACGAGACGACGTCGACCGCACCCGCGGCGAGGGCACGGGACTCACCCGCCGCGATCACCATGCCGTCAAGGGAATGTATTTCAGGGGCGTCGGAATCGGTATCGGCCGCGGCATCCGGTTCGGCAACTGCCTGATCGAGCCAGGCATCGAGCTCGCTCGTGTCGTCGATGGCGCCGTTCGCACGAACCAGGCGCAGGGATCCCGCTGAGATCGACTCGGCGGTGGCGTTCTCGACCTCGACCTCGAAGGTGAGCGCCATGTCCGGAGCGATCGTCGTCGAAACGGTCGGGGCGATGCGCACAAGAACGCCGTCGACGTTGCGGGCCGCGGAGCGCGCCGTATGCCCGGCCTTCGTCGCGGTCGCACTCTCAGCCGAGGCATCGAAGACCGACGCGTTCGCGGCAAGAGGTGCGGTGACGAGCGAGGCGACCACTGCGGTGGTCAGACCGAAACCGGCGATCGCTCGTCGAGTCGCGGCGACCGCGCGTGGGGGGCGTCGCACGGCGGCATCCGTCGATTCGCCCCTCGGACGCCGACGGCGCGCAGGGAACGACTCGGGCAGCATGCTGGCGATTCTACGGCGTGCCCGCCGAGTATCCGTTCGGCATCCACAGGCGGTCGGGCCCTTCACGAAACCAGACTCGGGCCGATGCCCGCTTAATATAGGAGCCATGCAGAGTGTCGCGACGGCCCTCGACCGGCTGGGCGAGCTGGCGGCTTCGCCGACCGTCGCGCGGCTCGCGAGCGCCTTCGAGGCTGCCGGTCACGAGCTCGCACTCGTCGGCGGCCCGGTGCGCGACGCCTTCCTCGACCGGCCGATCAACGACCTCGATTTCACGACGGATGCGACGCCCGACGAGATCCTCGCGATCGTCAAGCCGATCGCCGAGGCCCATTGGGACATCGGTCGTGCATTCGGCACGATCGGTGCGAAGATCGCCGGCGAGACGGTCGAGATCACGACGTATCGCGCTGACGCCTACGACGGCGCATCGCGCAAGCCCGAGGTCGTGTTCGGTACGAGCCTCGACGAAGATCTCACCCGACGCGACTTCACCGTCAACGCGCTCGCCCTCCGGCTGCCGAAGCTCGAACTGGTCGACCCGTCGGGCGGTGTCGAAGACCTCATCGCCCGAGTGCTGCGCACCCCCGCGGCGCCCGAACAGTCGTTCGGCGACGACCCGCTGCGGATGCTTCGTGCCGCCCGTTTCTCGGCCCAGCTCGGCTTCACCGTCGATCCCGCCACCGAGCAGGCCATGAGCGACCTCGCACAGGAGATCGACCGCATCTCGGCCGAACGCGTCAGGGACGAGCTGACGAAGCTGCTGCTGACGGGAACTCCGCGCGGCGGCATCCGCTTGCTCGTGGAATCGGGGCTCGCCGAACGCGTGCTGCCCGAACTGCCGGCCCTCTCACTCGAACGCGACGAGCATCACCGCCATAAAGACGTCTACGAGCACAGCCTCACGGTGCTCGATCAGGCCATCGCGTACGAGGTCGCACGCGGGGTGCTCGACTCCCCCGATCTCATCTTGCGGCTCGCCGCACTGCTTCACGACATCGGCAAGCCGGCGACGCGGCGGTTCGAGCCGGGCGGCGCAGTGAGCTTCTACCATCACGACGTCGTCGGCGCGAAGCTCGCCCGTAAGCGCCTTCGCGCGCTGCGGTTCGACAACGACACGATCGCGGCGGTCTCTCGGCTCATCGAGTTGCACCTGCGATTCTTCGGCTACACCGATGGGGCTTGGACCGACTCGGCCGTTCGCCGTTACGTGCGCGACGCGGGCGACCAGCTCGAGCGATTGCACATCCTCGCGCGGGCCGACGTGACGACGCGCAATCGCCGCAAGGCCGACCAGCTCGCCTTCGCGTACGACGACCTCGAAGAGCGCATCGCCGTGCTCGCGGGGGAGGAGGAGCTCGCCGCGGTGCGCCCCGAGCTCGACGGCGCCGAGATCATGCGGCTGCTCGACGTGAAACCCGGCCCGGTGGTCGGCGAGGCATACCGTTACCTGCTCGAGGTGCGCCTCGACGAGGGGCCCATCGGCCCGGATGCCGCGGCCGAGCGGCTGCTCGCCTGGTGGGCGTCGCGCGACGCGGGTGCCTGACCCCGTACCTGACCCGCAGGTTGCCCCTCGGCCAATGTTCCGTTCGCTCCCGGTGTTTCCTGTCAGGCGGAAACCGGGGCCCGAACGGAAACACCGACCGCGTGGTCGGAGACGCCGACTCCTCCTCGACACCTGACGCCTGATGGCTGATGCCCGCGCTGGCGCCTCATGCCGGCGCTTGACGGCGGCGCCGCACGCGGGTGCCTGGATGGCGGTGCCGCGCGCTGGCGCGTGAAGCCCGCGTGGGCCTGACCCGCGCGCGCGGGGCATCCGTTGTGGGGGTGACTTCCCGTCAAATGCGGGCCGAAACGGCGGGTTTCTGACGGAGATGCACCCCCGCAACGGTAGGGGTGGGCGCGGGGTGGGAGTGCGCGCGGGGTGGGAGTGGGCGTGCGGTGGGGGTGGGCGTGCGGTGGGAGTGGTCCTCCACAGGGCGGGGTGGGCGAGGCATGTGCACAGTTGAGGTGCTGAGGACGGTGCGAGTGCAACGTGGGGGTGCAGCCTCGGTGAATGAGCGATCCGCACGATGAGCTGCCGCTGCCGCTGCCGCTGCCGCTGCGGTTCCGTGCGCGGCCAGGAGACCTCGCAGTATCGGAGCGCACTCTGCAGCGTCGTGCTCGTGCAGGTGAACTGACGCGCCTTCGCGCCGGGGTGTTCGTCGAAGCCGCCGAGCTCGAGGCGGCGAAGGCCCGACGCCGTGAGCTTGCGTTCATCTCCGCGGTGGTCGGTACCCGCAGAAGTCGAGTCGTGCTCTCGCACGAATCTGCAGCGACCGTGTGGGGGCTGCCGCGGATCGGCCCAGCACCCGTCGCGGTCGAGCTGGCCGACGCCCGGGGTACTCGACCGAGATCGATGAACGGGGTCGCGTGGCGGCGCACGCCGTTCGATTGCACCGAGGTCGTCGAACGCAACGGATTTCTGGTGACCGGGCTCCTGCAGACCCTCGCCGATCTGGCATGCGAGCGCGAGTTCCTGAGTGCGGTCGCCGCGCTCGATGCCGCCGTCGGCACGTTTCTCCGCTCGGACGCCCTCATCACCGTGCCCGGCGTCCCCGCCGAATCGATCGCCGGCCGACTGCGCGAATTCGGGCGCCGACGAGGCGTGCGTACGGCGGATCGGGCGATCGTCTTCGCCGACGCGCGCGCGGAGTCGGTCGGCGAATCACTGAGCCGCGGGCAAATGCATCTGCTGGGGTTCCCCGCCCCCGAGCTGCAGGTGAACTTCGATCGCGCAGACGGCGGGGCGGATCGGGTCGATTTCGACTGGCCCGAGTTCGGGGTGTACGGCGAGTTCGATGGAGATCTCAAGTACCTCGATCCGCGGTACCGCGGCGGGCGCACGGCCGAGGAGGTCGTGCTCGATGAGAAGAAGCGCGATCAACGCATTGGCCTGCGACACCGCAGACGCGGCGCTCACTGGGACTGGACGATCGCGCTCAGGCCCCGCCGGCTTGACGCGGTGCTCGCCGACCTCGGCCTCCCGCGCACCCCGCGCTGAGCTGCGCCGAACGCATGCGTGCCGGGCTCCCGCCGCGCATTGCGGGGGTGGGAGAGGTGCGGGTGCGTGCGGGGTGCGGGGATGGGAGAGGTGTAGGTACGTACGGGGGTGCACTCCCGTCAGATCAGGCCCCGTGGTTGCGGATTCCGGCGGGAATGCACCCCCAACGGAACGAGAGGGAGCGGGATGCGTGCGGGTGCGGGGGTGGGAGAGGTGTGTAGGTGCATTGCGGGGGTGCGTTCCCGCCAGATCGAGCCCTGTATTCGCGGATTCCGGCGGGAATGCACCCCCGCAACGGAAGGAGAGGGGAGAGGGGTGCGGGAGTGGGAGGGGTGCGAGGGAGAGGGGAGAGGGGTGCGAGGGAGAGGGGAGAGGGGTGCGATGGCGGGGTGCGGGAGTGGGAGGGGCGCGGGCGGGAGCGGGGGCGGGCGAATGGCGTGGGTGCGGGGCATCCGCTATGCTGTCTAGGTTGCCCGTGTGCCGCGTTCTGCGGCCTCCATGGTGTGACGTATGCACAACCCTCCTGCTGCAGAGATCCTGTAGCCGTTTGAGTCCGAAGGAGGTGGGTTAGTCATGCACCAATACGAGCTGATGGTTATCCTCGATCCCGAGATCGATGAGCGCACCGTTGCTCCCAGCCTCGACAAGTTCCTCAACGTCATCCGAAACGATGGCGGCACCGTCGACAAGGTCGACATCTGGGGACGCCGTCGTCTGGCGTACGAGATCAACAAGAAGAACGAAGGCATCTACGCCGTCGTCGACTTCACCGCCGAGTCCAAGACCACCGATGAGCTCGACCGCCAGCTGAACCTCAGCGAGGCCGTCATGCGCACCAAGGTCCTGCGTGCAGAAGAGGCGATCGCACAGGTCGCCGCGCACCAGAAGGCTCAGGAGGCGAAGGCCGCGAAGAAGGCCGCCGCTTCGGCGAAGGCCGGCGCGAAGGCAGCTGCTGCCGCAGCTCCCGCTGCTGCCGTTGCCGCCGCTCCCGCCACGGCCAAGAAAGACGCCTAGTCCTCATGGCCGGCGAGACCATCATCACCGTGGTGGGCAACCTCACTGCAGATCCCGAGCTGCGTTACACGCAGAACGGCCTCGCGGTTGCCAACTTCACCATCGCGTCCACTCCCCGCACGTTCGACCGTCAGGCGAACGAGTGGAAGGACGGTGAAGCGCTGTTCCTGCGCGCGAGCGTCTGGCGTGAATTCGCCGAGCACGTCGCCGGTTCACTCACCAAGGGTTCCCGGGTCATCGCTTCCGGGCGTCTCAAGCAGCGTTCCTACGAGACGAAGGAAGGCGAGAAGCGCACCACCATCGAGCTCGAGGTCGACGAGATCGGCCCGAGCCTGCGCTACGCCACCGCGTCCGTGACGCGCGCCCAGTCCAACCGTGGCGCCGGCGGCGCCGGTGGTGGCTCCTTCGGGGGCAACACCGGAACCGACGAGCCGTGGGCACCCAGCACCCCCGCAGCAGCCCCTCAGGGTGGCGGCAGCGGCGGAGATGTCTGGAACACCCCCGGCACGAGCTACGGCGACGAGACCCCCTTCTAGGCCCAGCCTTCTCAACAGGCACAGAGGCCGGTGAGCGGATGCCACGAGGCATCCTCTCGCTCGAATCGTTTTCAATCAGACAGGAAAGACAATGGCTGGAAAGTCGAGCGGCGATCGCCGCAAGCCGACCCGCGGGAAGGGCGCGAAGAACGCCGCCCCGGCGAAGTCCATCAAGGTCGGTGTCATCGATTACAAAGATGTCGCGACGCTTCGCAAGTTCATCTCGGAGCGTGGAAAGATCCGCGCCCGTCGTATCACCGGTGTCTCCGTGCAGGAGCAGCGCCTCATCGCCCGCGCCGTGAAGAACGCGCGCGAGATGGCCCTTCTGCCCTACTCGGGCTCCGGCCGTTAAGGAGCACGACAATGGCTAAGGTAATTCTGACGCACGAGGTCACTGGCCTCGGCACGGCCGGCGACGTTGTCGAGGTCAAGAGCGGTTACGCTCGCAACTACCTCGTTCCGCAGGGCTTCGCAGTGGCGTGGTCGCGCGGTGGCGAGAAGCAGATCGAGCAGATCAAGGCGGCTCGCGTCGCACGTGAGCTGCACTCGCTCGAAGACGCGCAGGCGCTCAAGGCCAAGCTCGAGTCGACCAAGGTCCGGCTGGCTGTGAAGGCGGGCCAGGGCGGTCGTCTCTTCGGTTCGGTCAAGACGGCGGATGTCGCGGCTGCGGTTTCGACCGCCGGCCTCGGCGAGCTCGATAAGCGCAAGATCGAGATCACGGCCCCCATCAAGGCGGTCGGTGAGCACGAGGCGACGGTTCGTCTGCACGACGAGCTTTCGGCGACGATCACCCTTCAGGTGGTCGCGGCGAAGTAACTCGCTTCACAGGTTGACCGGCGGCGGTCTGGGCTTCGGCCCGGGCCGCCGTTTCGTTGTTTTGCGTACACCCGGAGCGGGTGCGCGCGCAAGTCGAGATCGGTGTTTCCTGTGATGGTTGTACACAGGTCGGCTCACGCGAGCCGTGGACTTTCAAAGAAGTTTTCCCCCACAGGTGTGAGTAGATAAAAAACCAGGTCGGGACTGAATTCAACTCGTGTAATTCACCGAATTTCCACAGTTCTCCACAGGCTGAGTGCACACCTTCCACGGCGTTTCGCCCAGTTTGTCCCCAGAGTTATCCACAGGCCAGGTTGTGCTGTGCACAGGGCTTGCCTATCGTGAAGCAGCGACCATTCCACCTCATGTGCAACTCCCGTGTTCCCGCCGATGTCGGCGGCTCCCGAGACACTGAAGTGCGGGCGCGGGGCGCTCGCCCGTTCGAGCCGAACCGGAGGTCATGAACTTGTCGATCGCGCACATCGGGCTCGCTGAACCGGCAGACGACGGTGACGCCCGACGGGGCGAACGCGTTCCTCCCCACGACCTCCTCGCCGAGCAGAGCGCGCTCGGCGGCATGATGCTCTCGAAAGACGCCGTCGCCGACGTCATCGAGACCGTGCGCGGGGTCGACTTCTACGTGCCGAAGCACGAGGTCGTCTTCAATGCGATCCTCACGTTGTACTCGCACGGTGAGCCGACCGACGTCATCGCCGTCACCGACGAGCTCACGAAGATCGGCGACCTGCAACGTGCCGGCGGCGTGGAGTACCTGCACACCCTCACGAGCATCGTGCCGACCGCGGCGAACGCCGGCTTCTACTCGTCGATCGTGGCCGAGCGGGCACTGCTCCGCCGCCTCGTCGAGGCCGGCACCCGCATCGTGCAGATGGGCTACCAGGGTGAGGGCGAGGTCACCGACCTCGTCAACAACGCCCAGGCCGAGATCTACTCGGTCACGGGTTCCGTCGAAACCGAAGACTACGTGCCGTTGTCTGACGCCGTGACCGTGGCGATCGATGAGATCGAGGCGGCCAAGCACACCGACGGCAAGTTCACGGGCGTTCCCACCGGGTTCGCCGACCTCGACGACCTGACCAACGGGTTCCACCCCGGGCAGATGATCATCGTGGCCGCCCGCCCCGCCATGGGTAAGTCGACGCTCGCGCTCGACTTCGCGCGTGCCGCCTCGATCACCAACGGCCTGCCGTCCGTGTTCTTCTCGCTCGAGATGGGCAAGAGCGAGATCGCCATGCGTCTGCTCTCCGCCGAGGCATCCGTGCCCCTGCAGATGATGCGCAAGGGCACCGTCGACTCCCGTGACTGGACCACCATCGCGGCGACGCGTGGCCGCATCAACGACGCGCCGCTGTACCTCGACGACTCCCCCAACATGACGCTCGTCGAGATCCGCGCGAAGTGCAGGCGCCTCAAGCAGCGCGTCGGGCTCAAGATGGTCGTCATCGACTACCTGCAGCTCATGACGAGCGGCAAGCGGGTCGAGAGCCGCCAGCAAGAGGTGTCGGAGTTCTCACGTGCGCTCAAGCTGCTCGCGAAAGAGTTGCAGGTGCCCGTCATCGCTCTCTCGCAGCTGAACCGTGGCCCCGAGCAGCGCGCCGACAAGATGCCGGCCCTCAGCGACCTGCGCGAGTCGGGCTCGATCGAGCAGGATGCCGACATGGTGATCCTGCTGCACCGCGAGAGCGCCTACGAGCGCGACAGCCCGCGCGCCGGCGAGGCCGACCTGATCGTCGCCAAGCACCGTAACGGCCCGACCCGCACGATCACGGTCGCGTTCCACGGGCACTTCTCGCGGTTCACCGACATGGTGCAGGGGTAGGCGGCGCGATTGTAGGTTCTCGCGCAACCTGTCATTTTCTCGATGACTTGTCACGCACTTGGCAAATTGACAAGCGGATGAGAATCGACGGCTCTGAGCAGGGTGGCCGCCCGCGCCTTTGGTTCCGTTGCAGTGGGCGCCGCGCCCCGGCGGGCGTTCTCATCGGGCAGGGTGAACGGGCACCCCGTTCGCCGGCCCTGCGAGCTCACTCGGCGGCCGACTGGCACCCGCTGCCCGAACGGCTTGCGGGCTGCTCACCAATTTCCCTGACAAGCCCAACTAACGGCGACTGGAGCCACGTCTCCTGCATTTCTTGCAGATCGGAGAGGTGCATGCACCTGCTACGCCCGAAATCCGACCAAGGTCGTATCCGGCGCAGGCTGGAGGCGTCGCCTTTCATCGCTCTCTCAAGTGGCTCTTCAAGCGCGGGGGCTACTGCAGTTGGTCGCGGCGGCGGGTGAGGTAGGCGGTCTCGCCGGTGTTGCCCGCGAGCTCGATGGCCCGGTCATAGGCCGCGCGTGCCTGCTGATTTCGGCCCAGCCGGCGAAGCAGGTCGGCGCGGGTGGCATGGTAGGCGTGATAGCCGGCCAACGCCTCGGCGAGGCGGTCGACGATGGCCAGTGCCACCTCCGGCCCATCGAGCTCGGCCACAGCGATGGCCCGGTTGAGGGCGACGATCGGCGAGGGGTCGACGCGGATGAGCTGGTCGTAGAGTGCGAGGACTTGCGACCAGTCGGTGTCGCGGATGTCGCGGACGGAGGTGTGCACGGCGTTGATTGCCGCGAGGATCTGGTAGCGACCCGGAGCGACCCCGACCCCGGCCGCGGCAGCGGCGAGGCGCTCGCGCACCAGTCGATGACCTTCGGTGATCAGTTCCGCGTCCCAGGCCCCACGGTCCTGCTCGTCGAGCGCGACCAGTTCCCCGTTCGCCGAGATCCGTGCCGTACGGCGGGCCTCGGTGAGCAGCATCAGCGCCAGCAGCCCGGCCACTTCGCCGTCCGCCGGCAGGAGGGCACGGATCAGGCGGGTGAGTCGGATCGCTTCGGCGGTCAGGTCGTGACGTACCGGATCGGTGTCAGGACCGCTGGCCAGGTACCCCTCGTTGAAGACGAGGAAGAGGACTGCGAGTACACCGGTGACGCGAGCCGGCAGATCGTCGGCGGCCGGCATCCGATAGGGGATGCGAGCCGCCTTGATCTTGACCTTCGCGCGGGTGATCCGCTGTTCCATGGTCGTCCCTTGCACGAGGAAGGCACGGGCGATCTCGGGCACGGTCAGCCCGCCGACCATGCGCAGCGTCAGCGCCACCCGGGTCTGCATCGCCAGCGCCGGATGACAGCAGGTGAAGATGAGCCGGAGCCGGTCGTCGTCGATGGCGCCCAGCGGCTCGGGTGGGGTGTTGTCGTGCAGCATCTGAGCCTCCTTGTGCCTGTCGACGCGTTTGTTCTCACGCCGGATCCGATCGATGGCCTTGCGAACGGCCGTGGTGGTCAGCCAGGCGCCGGGGTTGGGCGGCACCCCGTCCGCCCGCCACCGCTCGACGGCGGTCGCGAACGCCTCGGCCGCTGCCTCCTCGGCGACGTCGAGGTCACCGAAGCGCCTGGTCAGAACGGCGACCAACCGGGCCCACTCCTCGCGATGGGCCCGGGTGATCGCCTCCGCGACGTCGCTCACTGGAACGGCCGCACCTCAATCTTCCGATCGCAGACCTTCGACGCCTCGGTGGCGAGATTGAGCGCCACATCCAGATCGGGGGCCTCCCACACCCAGAAGCCGGCGAGGTACTCCTTCGACTCCACGAAAGGCCCGTCGCTGAACACCGCCTGCTCGCCCCGGTTGTCGATGACCGTGGCCGCGTCCGTGTCCGCCAGTCCGCCCGCGAAAACCCAGTAGCCCTCGGCGATCAGTCGTTCGTTGAAGACGCTGATGGCAGGCTGCCTGTCGATGCTGCCGGGATTGCTCTTGTCATCGATTACGGAAACTAGGTACTGCATCTGAAGATCATCTTCTGTTGTCAGGGCGTCGCGGTCGGTGGTCAGCGACTCGCCGTTCCTTTGCCTTGGCGCCGCCTCTTGTGGGCGGCCTCACTCGTACTACGAACGCCACCGAGCAGATCCGACACCTCCTCCCGGATTTCTTTGGAGAATCTTCCGGGGACGCCGCTTGTCGCGTGCCTCCTCGGCCGGTTGGCGCTACCGGATGCTGCGGTGACAGACATGGCGGCGGATCAGCCCGGCATCGAATACCGATCGGGCAGGTCAACCTTCGTTGTGCCTTAGCCCGGGCCGTTGGGATGCGCGAGATCATAGGCGCGAGAGAGCTTGTTGGGGACAACCATGCGCCAAGCGTCGACGACGAGCTCGCGAGCCTCGGTGGGGTCCAGTGTCTCGAGATCTGCGTGGACCCAGTTGAAGCGCAGGTCCGACGCCGATGGCATCTGAAACTTGCGTGGATCGCCCCCGACCAGCGCCGCCCGCTCCTCCTTCGGGAAGGCGAAACCCATCACGTTCTCGTCGAGGGAGAACGCCACGTAGACGATCTGACCGACGCGGAACTTCAACCTCCCGCGCACATGCACAGGGTAGGAGCGTTCCAACCCTGCGCCCAGCGCTTCAACGTCGTCGATCACCGCCATGCTGAGAGTCCGTCGGTCATGGCGCGGGGTAGCCCGCCTGGCCGCACGTGGCGCCGCTACGGTGCGTTGGAGGGATCCTGTCGCAGAATCTGAGCGGCGAGATCCGCCGCGATCCGCGCTGGTCTGGCTTCGCGGCGATACCCACACTCGCCCCCTCGCGAGAGGTAAGGCGCTCGGCAGCCTCGAGGAGGCGCTCCCTGGGGCCTTGGTGCGTGGGTGAGCTCACCAGCCCAGCATGCCGGATCTTGCGCGAGGAGATCAAACGGTCTACCCCCTCGATAGTCCAACTGGTCTCTCGAGGGGGACTCCAGCCCGCCCGGTGGCCCTATGTCTCCGCTCAAGGTTCGCTCAGGGCCACTCGAGCGCCGAGCCGACAAGACCAGCATTGGGCTCCGCCATCTCGTAAGGGAACCTCTCGGTCAAGGTCCTGCGTGCCGCCGCCAGCGACGAAAGCGCACCCCCCCGGCTCCTCTGGGCTCGCCTTCCTCTCCTAGGCGGCCTTGCGGGCGCCCCGTTCGGCAAGCTTGCGTCCCTCGACCTCGGCTGCGCGCACTGCGTCGACGCGCATCGCGTCAGCCACGTCCTGGAACTGGTCGAGAGCCGGGTTGACGCCGACCAAGGTGAATCGGCGGTCGACGGTGGTGAGGTCGAGCCCGAAGATGTCAACGAGGATGCGTTGCAGCCAGGAGGTGGAGTGGTCCCATCCCTCCTTCGGTGATCCCGGCCCGTAGTTGCCGCCGGAGACGGTGACCAGGAGGGCGGGGCGGTCGCGCAGCTCGGGACCGCCCTCGTTGATGCGAGGGTCCGTATAGAGGACGTCGAACCAGGTCTTGATGTGCTGTGAGACGCCGTAGTTGTAGAGCGGCACCGCGAAGAGGAGGGTGTCAGCTGCGATCAGTTCGTCGGCCAGCGTGGTTGCGAGCTCGACGGCGGCCTGTTGCGCAGGGGTGCGGGCGTCCGGCGGGAGCTGCTGCCCCACGACGGCGTCCGCCCACGCGGTGGACGGGAGCGGGCTTGTGCCGATGTGGCGGCGGATCACCTGCTCGTCAGGGTGTGCGGTGGTCCATTCGGCTTCGACGATGTCGGCGAGCTCCCGGCTCACGGATCGGTCGGGAAAAATGCTCGCGTCAAGGCGAAAGAGGGTCACTGGGTTTCCTTATCTGCTCAGGTGTTCTTCGGAACTCATTCGAAAGCTGCACGCCCGCATGCGGGCGATGATGCCCACCGGCGACGCGCTCAGATGACCGTGGTGCCGCCGTCGACGACCAGCTCATGGCCGTTGATGTAGCTCGAGTCGTCCGAGGCGAGGAACAACGCGGCCGACGCGATCTCTTCAGGGAGGCCCATCGCCCGCCGGGGGATCACGGATTCGAACTGCGCCTTCATCTCCGCGTCCATGACCTGCTCCATCATCGGCGAGGAGACCTGGCCGGGGGTCAGCACGTTCACCCGGATCTTCCTGTCCCTCAGCTCGGACACCCACACCCGTGCGTACGCGGGCAGCACAGCCTTGCTCGCTGCATACACGCCCCAATCGGGGAAGCCCCGGAGCGAAGCGTTCGACCCGGTCATGAAGATCGAGCCTCCATCGTTGAACAGTGGCAGCGCCTTCTGGATCGTGAACAGCGTGCCGCGCGCGTTCAGCGAGAAGGCGGCATCGAACTGCTCCTCGGTGATTTCGCCGAGCCTGCCCTGCTCTCCCACCCCAGCACTTGCCCACAGCACGTCGATCGTGCCCTTTTCCTGCTTGACCGTCTCGAACAGACGGTCCAGATCATCGAGATCGGCCGAATCGGCCTGCACGCCGGTCACGTTCCGTCCGATCAGCTCGACGGCTTCGTCCACCGCATCCTTCCGCCGGCCCGAAATGAAGACGTGAGCTCCTTCATCAACGAACAACTTGGCACCGGCCAGCGCCATGCCACTTGTCGCGCCTGTGATCACCGCGACCTTGCCATCGAGCTTTCCCATGATTACTCCGTTCTTCCGAGGTTGATGCCGAGGGAGATGTTGAAGCCCAGTCCGGTACGGGCCACGCCCATCTCCAGCAGGCTTGCGCTCTCCAGCCAGTGCGCCATGCTCAGGTCGCCGGCGTCCCGAGGGCGAAGTCCGAGGCTCGTGATGAACGCAGAGACGCTCGCCTTGGCCTGCGTGTCATCGCCGGCCATGAACACATCCACCGGGTCGCCCGCGGCCAGGACGGAGCTGAAGAGGGTGTTGAACGCCTTCACGACGTGGGTGCTTGCGGGGGCGACGTCGGCGACCATCTGCGCGACGGAGGTGTCATGAGGGACGGCCAGCCCGGTGGCGTCGGCGTTGAAGGGGTTCGTGATGTCGATGACGATCTTGTCGGCCAGCGCCTCCCCATACTCGCTGACGACCGGCACGGCGCCGGCGAACAGCACGGCGAGGATGACGATGTCCCCGGTCGGCGTGGCGCCCCACGTTCCGGCCGTGGCGCCGTTGCCGAGCGCGCGGGCCAGGGCCCCGGCCTTGTCCGCATCCCGGCCGATGACCTCGACGGTGTTGCCTCCCTTGAGGGCCAGGGAGCCGATGGCTCTGGCCATGTTCCCCGAGCCGATGATGCTGATGCTGGTCATTTGTGCTCCTCCGTAGTGTCTGTATCGGTTGGCCGTGGGTTCTCGCTGAGTGATCGATTGGAGCACCAACGTGAGGTACCCCTCCGGTTACTGGGTTGAACCGGAGGGGTACCTCATGTATTCCAGACAACGGGGAGGAATTTCGCTGAAGGCCTTCTGCCCTCGACGTTGGTACGGCGCCACCGAGGCAGAACCGGAGGGCACCCTCGGATTCGGAGGTAAATTGGTTACGTGAGCATCAGCGACGTTGAGCGGGCGCGGGCACCCTTGCGCCGCGACGCCCAGGAGCGCCATGACAGGCTGCTCGTCGCGGCACGGCGCGAGTTCGCCGCCCGAGGCGTGGATGCCTCCTTGGAAAGGATCGCTCGCGACGCCGACGTCGCCATCGGGACCTTGTATCGCCACTTCCCGACCCGCATGGACCTGCTCCTGGCCGCCCTTGAGCCTCGACTTCAGGAGTTCACCAACGGGTCCGAGAAGGCCCTGGAGATCGACGATCCGTGGGAGGGGTTCGTCTACTACCTGGAGAACCTGTTTCGCGTGCAGGCTGGGGACCGAGGTTTCAACGACTTCCTCTCCCGCCGCTTCCCCGGCAACGCTGACACCGAGCGCATCCACGACCAGATGTGCCGACAAATCGAAGACGTGCTCACCCGAGCCCAAGAAGCCGGCGACGCGCGCCCCGACATCACGCTGGCCGACATCGTCAACCTCATCTGGTTCAACGGCCGGATGATCGACGCCACCAGCACCACCGCGCCCAATGCGTGGCGGCGTCACCTCTACCTCATGCTCGACGCCTACCGGGCTGAGCGGGCACATCCGATCCCCGAGCCGCCGATGACGGAAACGCAGCTCTACGACGCCATGGTCCATCTCAACACGGTGGACTAGAGAGCGACCGCTCCCCCTCCAGTACGCACCTGGCCGGTGCGGCTGTCGCGCGTGGTCGCCCAAGTGTCGCATCACTCGAGATCACGCCGGGCGGCACAATCGAGCCGACTCCCCGCCGTCGATGCTCTAGTCACCACCGTCGAAGAATCCGCCGTCGAGGATCCAGTTGTAGCGCAGCCGGAGTGCTCGCTCGGTGCTCGCCGCGAGCGTTGCCACCAGGAGCGAGATGTTCGCCCACGCCGCGAGGCGGAAGGGGCTGGAGAACGTGCCGACACTCTCCGCGATGGGCGGGACCTGCGTGATCTGCTCGATGATCTGCGGTACGCCGAGCACGAGGGCGACCACGAGCACGCTCACCGATGCGATGCCGACCGCACGGCTCAGCGCCGGGTTGGTCCGCTCAAGGCGGGCACGCCGTCCCTCGGCCGAGGCGGGATCGGGCACAAGCTGCCGCTCCGACCCGTCGTGGGTCACATAGTGGCAGCGCCTGAGCCCGAAGCCGCTGACCACGACCTCGATGGTGCCACCTGGCACCGCAAACGCCGCAGGGAGCTTCGATATGGCTTCGTTGACACCGTCGCGGTAGAGCTGCGCGTGCACCACGCCGTCCGAATCACCCCCGTGCCGGACGTCGACGGACCAGGTCTCCGGCGCGCCGCCCGCACCAGCGAGGTGCAGATGAAAGAGGGAGCGCGAGAACATCTGCCACCAGCGAAAGCGCGGCAGGGCATGGCCGTCTCCGGGCTTCACCGTTGCGTTGCGTGCCATTTGTTCCTCTCAGATCCGGGGGGCCGGAGGTCGGCGATTCCCCCTATTTGGCTCAGGCCCCGACGACGTACGTGAGAGCGGCCCAGATCGACACGGTGGTCACGGTCGTCCAGAGGACGATCGCCACCGCCTGCCAGAGCAGTACCCAGCCTCGGGGGGTTCCGCCGGCGACGAGGATCGCGGAGGTGAATTGCGTCGGGATCGCGAGGGGGCCGAGGATGCTCGCGCCGGGGACGCCGAAGCGGACGAGCCACATCTTGAAGCGCCGGCGGCCTTTCGACTCAGGCTTGGCGGATGCCGTCTCCTCGAACGCAGTGGCCCGCTCGTCAACCAGGGATTCCGGGACCGTTGTGCTGCCCACAGTCGCCTCAACGCGCACCCTACTGCGGTTCACGACGGCCGTGCGAGCCCGCGACGTGAGAAGCACCACGAGGACCACGCAGAAGAAGTTGCCGGCTGCGGCGGCGATGGCGGCGACGACGGGGTTGAGTCCGCCGGCGATGCCGATCGTGGCCGCGAGTTCGCCCTCGATGAACGGGATGGTCCCGGCGAGCATCACGATGAAGGGCTGGATGATCTCGGGCACCTGGGCCACGAGATCCTGGAAGTTGCTGATGAGTTCCTGCAGAGGGTCCACTTCGCGATTCCTTTGCTGCGTAGGGTCGTACGTCGAGCGGTTTCGGATTCTGTTCCCAGTAGAAACCGTGTTCTCAGCACACGGTCAAGTCGTGAGCCCTCAGTTGCGATGAGCCCCTTGACTGTGTGCTTGGAACAGGGTGTGAGCTGCATCTGCACCCGAAGTCGGCAATCGGCCGCAAGCTCCGTTTCGAACGAGATCACCTTGCGCCTGCCGCCGATCGCATCGGGCGATTCGAAAGGAACCAATACCTGTGATCCACCGCACGAACATCATTCCGCCCGAGGTCGAGTACCACCGCGTGCTCGCCGGGGAGAAGCGCCGGATCGGTCGCGGCATCCTCGCGATCGTCCTCCTGATCGGCGGAATGTTCTTCTTCAACATCCTCTTCACCGCCGCTGCGACGCTGCTGAATGGGCCGATCCCCGCCGACGGTAGCGTGGCCTATACCCCCCTGTTCCACGCGGCAGGCCTAGCCGCCGTCGCGATGCTCATCCCGTGGAGCATGCTCATCCAGCGCTGGCTCTACGGAGTGAAGGGCGCATCGTTGCACTCGGTGATCTCGCGCTTCCGGTTCGACATCTTCGGACGGGCGCTGCTCTTCATCGTTCCCGCGTGGACCGTTGTCACGGCTGTCCTGTACTGGGCGCCGCTGCCGGAGACCACCTTGAGCCAAACGGATGTGGTCTGGTTCCTCGTTGCCACACTGCTGCTCACACCGCTCCAGGGTGCCGGCGAAGAGTACGGATTCCGTGGGCTGATCCTCCGCGTCGCTGGCGGGTGGGCGCGTGGCGCACGGGCCGGCATCGTCGTCGCCATCGTCGTTTCGAGCGTACTGTTCGCTTTCGTTCACTTCTCGACCGACCTGTTGCTGAACGTCCACTACCTCTTCTTCGCCGTCGGGACGGCGTTGGTCACCTGGCGCACCGGCGGCATCGAGATCGCGGTGGTGCTGCATGCGGGGTTCAACACCTTGGGCTTCCTGTTCGACGCTGCGCTTCACGTCGACGTCATCGCCGCGTACGATCGCTCGGCGGGCGTCGGGACGTGGACGACGCTGCTGCCCGCCGTGGTGATCGTCCTCACGACCGTGGTGGTGTGGGTGCGCACCCGGCGCACCGGACCTGCACGGACCCCGAACAACGCCGGGTCGAGCGTCGAGGCAGGGGGAGCAGGAGGCCGGTCGGATGCCGTGGAGTACTCGTGAACTGGCGGACCTTGCTGGGACCACTGTCAACACGGTGCGGCACTATCACCGGCTCGGCGTTCTCGACGAACCCGAGAGGGCGCCCAACGGGTACAAGCAGTACGGAAGAAGTCACCTGCTGCAGTTGCTCCATGTTCGTCGGATGCGGGACGGTGGCGTCCCTGCCGCGGCGCTCCGCCGAGAAGATGATCTTCACAGCGAGCAGGAGATGCTTCGTTTGATCGATGCGGACTTGTCGGCGAGCATCACGAGGCTTCAGCTCGCCCGGGCCGAGATCAGGGTGATGCTTTCCGTCTTCGAGTAGGGTCAACCCGCGTTGATGATCTCGTTCGCGTCGTGCGTCGCCCGCGCAACGTCGCGCGCGACGTTGTATGCACGATGGAGAACGTCCAGCTGCGCGGGGTTGTACAGCTCTTCGGCAACTTCGACCGAGCTCTGCGAGGTCGTGTGGTGGCTGTTCGGCAGGTGTGTGACCGGGGGTTCCAACCGCCGATGGTCGACAAGATGCTGCGCGAGCTTCGTCGCAAGCCAATTCACCAGGTGGCGCCGAGTTTCTTCATCCGCGTTGTGTCGCAAGCGATCGAGTTCAGCACCGAGGTTGTCAGCGTCGGCTTCGGCGATCTTCCTGATGTCGGCCAACGCGGCCGGATCGTACAGCTGCGTGTGGGTGTGGGCTTGCAAACTGTCGGTCTTCGACGATCGGGATGCGACGGACTCGAAGCCGGCGGAGACACCCGCAGAGACGTTGTCTCGCAGGATGCCTGCGATGTCGGCTCGGGCATTCCCCAAACGTTCGATGATCTCTTGCAGTTCGGAGTCGAGATCCTGAAACGTCTTCGACGTGCCTTCCGTGCAGACGCCCACGTCATCGATCTGCGACAAGGGAACGCCGAGATCTGCGAGACGCCGGATTCGAAGAAGACTCACGAGGTGCTGATGCTCGTACTGCTTGTACCCGTTGTACCGGCGCTCCGGCTCTTCAAGGAGTCCGATTCGATGGTAGTGACGGATAGTGTTCACTGTCGTACCCGCCAGTTCGGCTACTTCGCGTGTACTCCACGGCATGTCACACGTCCTCTCAGCGTTTCGGAGCGCATGCCAGCCCCAACGCACGTCCGACTGCGCGTATTCCGCCTCCCTACGGACGGCGAGGCAAGGCGGCGTAGCACGTCGTCCAGTGCCGTGATAGCGCATTCAGCGGTTCGGTGGTAGCGCATTAAGTGCCGACTTGTGTGGCGCGATCGAGGTGCGGGACGCTTCAGCTCAAACACCAGCCCGCACGGATGGAGTCACGTTGCCGAAATCACACGCAGTCCCTCGATCAGGCGTCAGCCGCAGAGCTCTACTTGCCGGCGCTGTTGCGGCACCGGTCGCCGCCATGGCCGGCCAGGGCGAGCTTCCCGCGTCTGCGGAGTCGACCGATGCCGCAACGCCCGGAGCAGCGTCGCGATACGTGCTCGTTCACGGTTCCTGGCACGACGGCTCGATGTGGAAACCAGTCGCCGATGAACTGCGCAAGGCCGGGCACCGGGTTCTCACACCGACGGTCGCCGGCCATGGGAAGGACGGAGACAAGACCGCCTCTCACGCGGACGCAGTCAACTCGGTCGTCGATCAGATCGTCGCGGCCGGTCTTTCGGACATCGTGCTCCTCGGCCACAGCTACGGCGGCACGGTCATCGCTCGCGTCTATGAGGAGATTCCGGACCGCATCCGCCGCCTGGTCTTCTGGAATGCGTTCGTGTCGGCGCCGGGCAGCTCTCTGCTGGACGAGGCGCCGCCGCACTATCGAGAGCTGTTCGCGCAACTCGCTGCGGCCTCACCTGACAACACGGTCAGTCTGCCCTTCTCGATCTGGCGCGAGAACTTCATTCAGGACGCGACACTCGAATTCGCCCAGTCGACGTTCGCGCTGTTGTCCTCGGAGCCCTACGGGCCTCTGGCCGAGAAGCTGCCGCTCGATCGCTTCTACGCCACGCTGTCGCAGGTGGGTCGCAGCTTCATCAACGGCACGGAAGACACGGCCCTTCCTCCGGGTGAGTGGGGGTGGCATCCTCGCATGTCCGATCGGCTCATGGGCCCGCGCTTCGTCCAGCTCCCGGGCAGCCATGAAGTGATGCTCACCAACCCCGCCCTGCTGGCTCGGAAGATCATCGAAGCCGGGCGGGACTGAAGGCGCCGCGGTCGAGGCGTACCTGACCGGCCACTGGCCCGACGTCGATTGAAGGCCGGCCGACCGGCTTCGTCGTTCCTCTAGCCGCGCGCCGACATCGCGCGTACCGTCGAGCCATGGCGAAGCTCATCGAGAACCTGGCGGAATCGGTGCCCGCGTGGGGCGCGAAGGTGGCATACGGCGAGAAGTCCACGATCGACGGTCGGGAGTTCGTGCCGGTCGCACTCGTGGCCTTCGGCTTCGGCGGGGGCGAGGGCTCCGGCGACATGCCGGCATCCGAGAAGACCCCGGCCGGACGGGGCGAGGGAAGCGGTGGCGGTGGCGGTGGCTACTCGGTGCCGATCGGGGCGTACATCGGCGGCCCCGACGGTCTGAAGTTCCGTCCCAATACGATCGCCCTCGCCGTGGTCGCAGTGCCGTTGGTGTCCGCGCTCGGCGCGGCGCTGGCCGTCATCATCGGCGCGGCCCGGTTCGTCAACCGTCGCTGACTGCGCAGCGTTGCGTCGACGAACTCCCGCATGATCTGCGTGACTCGTTCGCGCTGCCGGATGAGGGCCCAACGCACGGGGTCCGCGTCGCTGAACGGCACGTAGGCGACACCGGGTCGCGGGTAGTAGCGGCGCCCCTCGTCGGGAACCGGGCAGACCACCTCACCTGCCGCGACGAGCGCCAGGACTTCCTGGAACGTTGACACCTGGTGCGCACGCCTGACGTCACGGCCCGACGGCGTCGTGAAGGGCACGACCGCCGAGAGCCATGCCGCAGGCCCCACGACATCGGGCACGACGAGGTCGCCGAGTGCTTCGAGCTCGATCGATGAGCGACGGGCCAGTGGATGCCGCGACGACACCATCAGGTTGAGCGGCTCTTCACGCAGCACGCACGCCACGGCGAGGTCGGGCTCATCGACCGGAAGCCACGCGGTCACCAAATCGACCTCACCGCGGCGGAGCAAGTCGAATGGGTCGGTGAAGTACACCTCCCGATACCGCACATCGGCGAGCGGGTGCGACGCACGGAACGCCTCCAACACGGGTTCGAGGTCGTGCGCCTGCGCTCCCTGGACTCCGATCGTCAAGGTCTCGGCCGATTGCCGGGCGGCCGTCGTGGCATCCGCAATGGAGCGTCGGATGCCGTCGTAGGCCGGTTTCAAGCCCGCCCGGAGCACCTCGCCCACGTGGGTGAGCTCGACGCGGCGGCTCGAGCGCGCGAACAGCGGCGCACCGATCGCGATCTCCTGCGAACGGATCGCGTGGCTCACGCGTGATACCGAGACGTGCAGGCGCTCGGCGGTGCGGCCGAAGTGCAGTTCGTCGGCGAGGGTGAGGAAGATCTCGACGTCCCGCAGCTCCATTGCTCTTCCTCCGACGTGAACGCACAGGTCAACGATCGTATCCCGATCGAGCGTTGATCCGGACTCCCCGCGGCTTCAGGCTGGGAACCGGTGGAAGAACCGGACTCTTCTTTTGCTACCTAGTGTTGCTATTTACCGGTACTCATGGTTACTATCTACCAGTAGTCATCATCACCGAGTACTAGTACTCACCAACACCGAGTAGAGAGAGGGGGGTTCCATGGGCAAGCAGATGACCGAGATGCTCAAGGGCACGCTCGAGGGCATCGTTCTCGCGATCCTGACGGTACAACCGGCACACGGTGCCGAGATCACCACCCGGCTGCGAGAACAGGGCTTCTCCGACATCGTCGAGGGCACCGTCTACGCCCTGCTGATCAGGATCGAGCAGCGAGGCTTCGTCGACGTCGAGAAGGTCCCGTCGGAGAAGGGACCGCCGCGCAAGGTCTACACGCTCAACGCACTGGGCGGCGAGTACCTCGAAGAATTCTGGGGAACCTGGAGCTTCCTCGCAGAACGTATCGAACAGCTCCGCCACCGCATCGAATCGCAGCAGCACGAAGCAGACGAAGAAGGAGTGAAGTGACCATGGCGAGCAAATGGATCGAGACCCTCACGGGATCACTGGAGCAGAAGAAGCAGTACCGGCAGTACAAGGCCCGCATCGCGGCCCTGCCGGAGCCGTACCTCACGGCCGCGAATGCCTTCGAACGGTACCTCATGTACAACGGCGGCATCACCGACGGCGACGCCACGGTCATGATGACGATGCTCGGCGACTTCGCCGATCTGTGGGAACGTGCCGCCGCCGATGAGACGCCCGTCAGCGCGATCGTCGGCGACGATCCGGTCGGCTTCGCCGAGGCATTCAGCGAGGCCTATGTCGGCAAGCGCTGGGTCGACAAGGAGCGCAATCGCCTCACGGGGACGATCGAGAGCATCGAACGAGAGGAGCAGAAATGACCACCCAACAGGTCCAGGCACCCGCGATCCGGGTGCAGGGCATCGAGAAATCATTCAAAGACCTGCACGTGCTGCGGGGCGTCGACTTCGACGTGAAGGCGGGCAGCATCTTCGCGCTGCTCGGCTCCAACGGTGCGGGCAAGACCACCCTGGTGCGCATCCTGTCGACGCTCTTGAAGGCCGATGCGGGTACCGCGACGGTATACGGCTTCGATGTCGCGACGAACGCCGGCGACGTGCGCGAGTCGATCAGCCTGACCGGCCAGTTCGCCGCGATCGACGAAGTACTCACCGGCCGGGAGAACCTCGTGCTGATCGCGAAGCTTCGTCACATGAAGAACCCGGGTGGCATCGCCGACGAGCTGCTCGCCCGCTTCTCTCTCACGGAAGCCGCCGGCCGCAAGGCGGGTACCTACTCGGGTGGCATGCGCCGCCGGCTCGACATCTCGATGAGCCTGATCGGCAACCCGCCGATCATCTTCCTCGATGAGCCCACCACCGGTCTCGATCCGCAGGCGCGCATCGAGGTGTGGCAGACGATCAAGCAACTCGCCAAGAGCGGCACGACCGTGCTGCTGACCACGCAGTACCTCGACGAGGCCGAGCAGCTCGCCGACCGCATCGCGATCCTGCACAAGGGCACGATCATCCAGAACGGCACCCTCGCCGAACTCAAGCAACTCCTCCCGGCCGCCCAGGTCGAGTACGTCGAGAAGCAGCCCTCCCTCGAGGACGTGTTCCTCGCACTCGTCGGCGAAACCGGCGAGATCGACAGCGCCGACGACGGCCGCACCGACGGTGCAGTCGCGGCAGGAAAGGAACAACGATGACCAGCCACGTCCTCAGCGACACCCGGGTGCTCACCGGCCGCTCGCTGACGCACATCCTCCGCAGCCCAGACACGATCATCACCACCGCGGTCACTCCGATCGCGTTGATGCTCCTCTTCGTGTACGTGCTCGGCGGCGCGATCAACACCGGGTCCGACGAGTCCTACATCAACTACATGCTCCCCGGCATCCTGCTGATCACGGTCGCGTCGGGCATCGCGTATACCGCGTACCGGCTGTTCCTCGACATGCAGGGCGGCATCTTCGAACGCTTCCAGTCCATGCCGATCTCGAGGTCCAGCGTGCTCTGGGGGCACGTCCTCACGTCCCTGATCTCGAACCTCATCTCGGTCGCGATCGTCATCGGCGTCGCGTTCATCATGGGGTTCCGCACCGGGGCATCCGTGGGCGCCTGGCTCGCGGTCGTCGGCATCCTGGTTCTGTTCACCCTCGCCCTGACCTGGCTCGCCGTGATCGCCGGGCTCTCGGCGAAGACCGTCGACGGTGCGAGCGCGTTCAGCTACCCGCTGATCTTCCTGCCGTTCATCAGCTCGGCGTTCGTGCCCACCGACACGATGCCCGGCCCCGTGGCCTGGTTCGCCGAGAACCAGCCCGTGACCTCCATCGTGAACACCATCCGGGCACTGTTCGCCCAAGAGCCCGTCGGCAGCGAGATCTGGATCGCCCTCGCGTGGCTCGTCGGCATCCTCGCCGTCGCCTACGCGTTCGCGGTCGCCATCTACCGGCGCAAGCTGAGCTGAGGGCCGAGCGCGACCTGCAGAATGCACGACCCGCGCACCGCACAACGAACGCCGCCCGCTCCCCCACAGGGGGCGGGCGGCGTTCGTGTCAGTCGTAGTAGCCGTCGAAGACGGCGCTCACGATCGTCATCTCCCCCTTGTCACCCTCCTTGGCGAGCCGATGACTCCGCACTCGCGGCCGCCGCCGGCTCGTCGGACGCGCCGGCGGCGCCTGCGTCGAGCTGCTTCGAGGCGAGCCATTCGAGCGTGACGTCCGCGACATCCCGCCAGCCCTGGTCGATCGTGAGCGAGTGCCCGCGGCCCTCGAATTCGCGATACTCGGTCGTGGACGACGCGTTGTCGGCGTACATGCCGAGCACCTCGAGAGTCACCGCTTTCGGAACGGTGTGATCCTCGGTGCCCGAGACCAGGAGCAACGGGCCGCGCACGGCGGTGTGGGTGTCGACGGCGGCGGGCGAGTTGCGGCTGAAGTTGGCCGTCGCGTCCTCGAACAGCGGGCGACCGGGGCCGGGAATCGTCCATGCCTCGTGGAGCGCGTCGGACTCATCGGCCGTGAGCGCGTTGCCGAAACCGTAGCGGAACTGCTTCGCGGTGAGCGAGACCGTGCGTCGCTTGTTCCCGGGATTGCCGAGCACTGGGAATCCAGAGCGCAGCTGAGAGAACGGCAGCGTCTTCACTCCCTTGATGGGAGCCGGGTCGATGGCGACTCCTGCGATCGCCAGATCGTTCGCGAGCAGTTCCTGTGCGATGAGTCCGCCGAACGAGTGCCCGATGACGATCGGCTTCGACTCGAGCGTGTCGATGTAGTCGGCGTAGTGGTGGCAGATCTGCTCGATGCCGACGTCATCGAGGTCGTCGGCGTTGGCGCGGGTCGCTTCGACGGTGTCTGCGTCGCCCGGCCATCCCGGAGCGCTCGGTTCGTATCCGTTTGCGGCGAACAGTTCCAACCATGGCGCCCAGGCCGCGGAGTGGATCCAGAGACCGTGGATGAAGACGACGGGTGTTTTCGACATGATGAGACTCCTTGTTCTCGGGGGTTCGGCGGTTCGGGTGCTTGGTCTGGTCGGAGCCGGCTCGGTCTGGTCGGAGCCAGCTTGGTCTGGTCAGTGCTAGAGGTCTTTGCTGAGCCCGCCGTCGATGAGGAAGTCGGCACCGGTGACGTTGCCCGCTCGATTGCTGGCGAGGAGGAGCACGAGGTCGGCCACCTCTTCGGGTTCGGTGAAGCGTCCGGTCGAGAACCCGCCGCCCTCCGCGATGATGCGCTCTCTCGCCTCGCTCGATGAGACGCCGAGGCTCTTCGCGATGGTCGCTGCGACGCCGCTCTCTCCCAGCCAGAGCGGCGTCGAGACGGGTCCGGGGCTGATGGTGTTGAACCGCAGCCCGCGAGGGCCGTACTCCTTGGAGAGGGATTTGGAGAGGTTCCACACGGCGGCCTTCGTTGCCGAGTAGTCGATCACCCCGGGATCGGGTAGGAACGCATTGACCGACGCGATCGTGACCACGTTGCCCGCGCCGCGGTCGAGCAGGTACGGGATGGCGGCGCGGGTGGTTCGCACCGCGGCCATGAGCGTGAGGTTGAGCGTGCCCAGCCAGTCTTCGTCCGAGACGGCGAGGAAGCCGTCGGTGCGTGGCGTGACCGCTCCGACATTGTTGACGACGATGTCGAGGCCCCCGAAGTGTTCGCAGCGGGCGACGAGTTCAGCCGGTCCCCCTGCGGTGGAGAGGTCCACCGGCACGGCCATGACTTGGCCGCTGTCTGCGAGGGCGACGAGCTCGTCGGTGATCGTGCGGGCTCCCGCGATCACTCGTGCCCCTTCGGCGACGAGCGCCTGCGTGATCGCAATGCCGATTCCCTTGCTCGCGCCGGTCACGACGGCGACCTTGTCGGTCAGATCGAGGTCCATGGCCGCGACGCTAGTCCGATCGTCGCGGGACTGCCTGTCCCCGCTACTACCCCCGAGCGGCCAGCGCAGCCATCGCTCGCGCCGTCGCAGTGCCCGGCTCGGCCTGGTACAGGAAGATCGTGTGCCCGTCGGTGCCGGCCACCGGCAATCGTGCGTAGTGCACGATGAGCCGGCCGACTTCCGGATGCCGCAGCACATGGATGCCGTTGGTCGCGCGCACCACGTCGTTGCGTTCCCAGACCTCGCGGAAGAGATCGCTGCGCGTCGACAGTTCGGCGACGAATGCGTGCAGTCGCTCGTCATCACCGCGTTGGCCGAACATCGAGCGGAGCACGCCGATCGAGCGCGCGGTCAGCGCGTCCCAATCCTCATGCAGCGCTCGATCCGCGGGATCGGTGAGGAGGGACAGCAGATTGTTCGCGCCGACCCGATAGTTGGCGCTGATCGCGCGTGCGAGGGAGTTGCTCGCGAGAACGTCGATGTAGCGATTGTGCACGACGGCTGCGGTGAGCGGCCATGAATCGATGAGCCATTGCACCCACTCACCCACCACGTCCGCGCTGTGCGTCGGCTCCTGCAGGGGGCGCTGCGCGAGTTCATGCAGATAGGTGCTCGCGACGTCGTCGAGCAGGAGCGCGCGCGAGAGCGCATCGAGAACCTGGACGGACGGGTGCGCCTCCCGGCCCTGCTCGAGACGCACGTAGTACTCGGCGCTGATGCCGGCCAGGATCGCCACCTCTTCACGGCGCAAGCCGGCGACCCTTCGCCGCTCGTCGCCGACCGGAATCCCGACATCCTGGGGGCGCACGCGCGCTCGTCGCGCGCGGAGATAGTCCCCGAGACGGCTGCGACTTGCCATGGCCGAGTGTATCGGGATGGCGCAGTCAAAACGCGGTCACCTGGATGTCGCGGCGCTCGCGGCATCCTTCAGCTGACGGCCTTCCGGACGAGTTCGGTGACCTTCTTCTCGACGGCCGGAGTCCAATTGCGGACCGCGAAGGCGGCGCCCCAGATATCACCGTCGTCGAGGTTGGCAGTGTCTTGGAACCCGATGGTCGCGTAGCGCGTCTTGAACTTCTTGGCCGCCTGGATGAAGACGACGATCTTGCCGTCCGCGTCCGCGAAACCGGGCATGCCGTAATAGGTCTTGGGTACGAGGTCTGGCGCGACCTCGGAGACGACGCGGTAGAGCCCTTCGGCGAGCACCTTGTCTTCAGGTTCCATTTCGGCGATGGCCTCCCGGACCGCCTTCTCGCCGGCCGCGCGGTTCTTGCCGGCCTTCTCCTGCTCGCGGAGTTCCTTCGCGCGCTGCTTGACCGCGTCGCGTTCGTCTTTGCTCAGTCCTCCGGACTCGTCGGTCTTGGCCATCGTGGTCTTCTCCTTCGGGGAATCTCGTCGGTGACGCCGCGCGGACCGCCGCATCGATCTCAGGTTAGGCGGCGAGGCTCGTCACGCGCTTCTCCGTTCCTGCCCGATTCATCACTCCCAGTCATCCCATTCACCGAAGTCCTGGTACGCCGACGGACCGACGTACCCGATGCCGACCCCGGGGTTCCACAACGCCGCGGTCAGGGCGGAGGCGGTGAGGGCGTCGATCATCATGGAGTCCATCCACGCGCGCATCCAGTGCTCTGATGCACCGGCACCGAGGATCCGTGCCAGTCGGCCCGGTTCGCGGGCCTCCACTCGCGCCGCAGATCGCGCCAAGCTCGCCGGCCGGGCATCTGCCGGTCGATCGTCCGCTGCCGCCTCCGCGGTGAACCGCTCGAACAGCAGGTCGAGCTGCGTCGGGGTGAGTCGCTCGAACGCCTCGACGTGTGCGCGTTCGATCGCGGCGGTCGGTGCGGTACGGAGCATCCGCTCGTAGCGCTCGACGGCCTGGCGGTCCTCGCGCGAAGCCGAAGCCGAAGCCGGAACCGGCACCGGCGCCGGCGACTCGGCCGCCGGCTCGGTCTCAGGGTCGAGTTCCACCTTGCGGCCGAGGATCCGGTCGATGAGGCTCATCGTTCACTCCTCTCTGTCGAAGCGCCGGTCGGCGCATCGCCGGTCGGCGCGATGCGGTACCCGGCCTCGGCGAGGGCCAGAGTCATGTGTTCCGCGTACCACTGCGGCCATTGCTCGTCGTACACGCCGCCGAGATCTTGCTCCTCGTGCACGCCGTGTGCCGTCGCGGCTCGCGTGAGCAGGTCGAGCAACAGCTCCGTCGTGGGATCGATTCCGGTCTTCATTTCTCTCTCCTCCGCTGTCTTCAGCGCCCGGGCAGGCGTTCGACGATCTGCTGGAGCACCCACTCGTTGCCGTCGGGGTCGGCGAACGAGGCGAACGATGCGTAGCTGTCGTAGAGCGGGTGGGGCCCGCTGACCCGATTCGCCGTCCCGGCCCAGTGGAAGACGGTGTCGCGGTCGTGCCACACCTCCGTGATGTCGAGCCCGCGGTCGGCGAGGGCGGCGCGCGCCTCCGCGACATCCGTCACGATCAGGTGGAGTCCGCGGGTGGAGCCGGGAGCCGCATCCGTCAGGCCGGTGCCGAAGATCACCGAGGCGGATGATCCGGGCGGGGTGACTTGCACGACGCGCAGCCCCCGCTCGGTCGAGGCGTCGGCGTCGATTCGGAAGCCCAGCCCCTCGTAGAAGGTCTTCGCTCGGTCCACATCGGAGACGGGGATCACGACGATCTCCAACTTCAGTTCGAGTGCCCGGCCGTCCTGGCTCCGTGGTTCCTGGCTTCGTGATTCGTCGCCCGTGTTCGTGTTCGTGTTCATGTCGTTCCTCCGTGATCGGTGATCGGGCACCTGTTCGGCGCCGTGTGATCATGTTCATCCGGGAGTCCCGGGCTTCACGCCCGGGTGATGCACGGGTCGGGCCCCCGGGTGCATGAACCGGGGACACCCGGGGGTGGTTCGCGGCTCGTGTAACCTCCGGACTGGAGGCTCACGTGACCAGGATCAGAGATTCGGACCTCCGCGGGAGGCAGCGCGAAAGCGGCGTGCTCGACCGCCTTCTGCGTGACGTGCGCGATGGCAGGAGTCAGGTGCTCGTGCTCCGGGGCGAGGCCGGCGTGGGCAAGACCGCGTTGCTCGAGTACATGGTCGCCCGCGCGTCCGGCATGCAGGTGATCCGGGCTTCGGGAGTCGAACTCGAGTCGGAGATCGCGTACTCGGGCCTGCAGCAGCTCTGCGCTCCGTTGATGAAGGGCATCGACACGCTGCCCGATCCGCAGCGCGATGCGCTCGCCACCGCATTCGGCCTGAGCGCCGGCCCGCCGCCGCAAGTGCTGATCGTCGGCCTCGCGGTGCTCGGGCTGATGTCGGAGGCGGCCTCGCACCATCCGGTGGTCTGCATCGTCGACGATCTGCAATGGGTGGATCGCATGACCGAGGTCGTGCTCGGGTTCGTCGCGCGGCGGCTCGACGCCGATTCTGTCGCACTCGTCTTCGGGGTGAGGACTCCAGACGAGGAGCGGCCCGTCGTCGATCAGCCACTCCTCGTGGACCTGCCGGAGCTCCGCATCGGCGGACTCCACGACGCCGACGCTCGGGCGCTGCTCGATTCCGTGCTGAGCGGCCCCACCGAACCGCAGGTGCGCGACCGCATCATCGCCGAGGCGCGCGGGAACCCGCTCGCCCTCATCGAACTGCCGCGCGAACTCAGCGCCGCCGAACTCGTCTTCGGGTTCGGCGGCGGGAGTACGGTGTCGCTCACGAACCGGCTCGAGCATGGATTCGCTCGGCGGATCGCCGAATTGCCGCCGGAGGCCAGGCAAGTGCTGTTGACCGCCGCCGTCGAGCCGGTCGGCGATGTGACCCTGCTCTGGGCCGCCCTCGACCGTCTGGCGATCGCACCGGCATCCGCGGAACCGGCGGTGGCCGCAGGGCTCATCGAGCTCGGCACGCGCGTTCGGTTCCGGCATCCGCTCGTGCGCTCGGCGGCGTGGCGCTCGGCGCGGCCCGACGACGTGCGAGCTGTGCACCGGGCTCTCGCCGAGGTGATCGACCCTGACGTCGACGGAGATCGCCGCGCCTGGCACCGCGCGCACGCGACGGCCGTGCCCGACGAGGATGTCGCGGCAGAGCTCGAACGCTCGGCGATGCGCGCGCTCGCGCGCGGCGGGCGGTCGGCCGCTGCTGCGTTCCTCGAACGCGCCGCCGAGCTCACCCCCGAGCCGGCGCTGCGGGGCGCTCGATTGCTCGCTGCAGCGCAGGCGCGACTGGATGCCGGTGCGCCCACGCTCGTTCCAGGGATGCTCGCCACCGCTGAACTGTCGCCGCTCGACGCGGGCCAGCGGGCCGACGCCGCACGGATGCGTGCGCAGGCCGCGTTCGAGATCGACCCCGGGCGCGAGGCCTGCTCGTTGCTGCTCGCCGCGGCCGTGAGGCTCGAAGAACTCGATCCCGAGGCGGCTCGTCGCACGTACCTGACCGCGGTGGGTGCCGCGGCCCACGCCGGACGTCTCGGCGGCGACGCCCTTCCGCGTGCTGCCGAAGCCGCGCGCGCGGTCGTTTCCGGCGACCGGCCGACGGACCTGCTGCTCGAAGGACTCGTGACGTGGGCGCTCGACGGGCCGGCGGATGCCGCGCCGAAGCTGCGTCGCGCGATCGACGTGCTCGCCGCCGAGCAGGAACCTGCACTGCTCTGGCTCGCCGCTCCGGCTGCGCATGAGGTGTGGGATGACGCCGCGTGGTTCGAGCTGTCGGATCGGGCGTTGTCGTTCGCGCGGGCAAGCGGTGCGCTCTCACTGTTGCCGACCGCGCTGGCCTTCTCCGCGGGAACCCTCTCGTTCGCGGGGAGGTTCGCCGAGGCGGAGGACGCCCTCGCCGAGGCCGCCGTGATCGAACGTGCACGTGGCCTCGCGCCGCGCCCGTCGGGATCGCTTGCGCTCGCCGCGTACCGCGGGCGCGAAACGGAGGCGCTCGAGCTCATCGACGCTGTCATGGCCGCTGCCGAGGTGCGGGGCGAGGGCCGTCTCGTCGGCAGCGCTCTATACGCGCGGGCGGTGCTCTGCAACGGGTTGGGGCACTACGCCGCGGCGTTCGAGGCGGCCCGCGAGGCCGTCGAGTATCCCGACCTCGGAGTGCTGAACTGGTCGCTCACCGAACTCGTCGAGGCCGCGGTTCATGCGGGCGAGCTCGAAGAGGCACGTGCAGCGCGAGATCGGCTCGCCGAGCGCACCGCAGTCGCGACGACCGACTGGGCCCGAGGTGCGCAGGCGCTCGCGGACGCGCTCGTCGGCACAGGGGAATCAGGAACGATCGACGCCCACTATCGCGAGGCGATCGAGCGGTTCTCTCGCACGGGACTCGCGGTGCAGCTCGCTCGCACACGGCTGCTCTACGGCGAATGGTTGCGGCGGTCGAACCAGCGCGCCGACGGGCGCACCCAATTGCGCCTCGCACACGAGGCGTTCACGACGATGGGGGCCGACGGGTTCGCCGGGCGCGCGGCCCGAGATCTCGTCGCCACCGGCGAGACGGTACGAAGGCATGCGGATGCCGCGGGGCCCGAGCTCACCGCGCAGGAGGCCCAGATTGCACGTCTGGCCGGGGCGGGCCAGACCAATCCCGAGATCGGATCGGTGCTCTACATCAGCCCGCGCACCGTCGAGTGGCATCTGAGCAAGGTGTTCACGAAACTCGGCGTCGGTTCCCGCCGCGAACTCGCGGCCGCGCTGCCGCCGAGGGAGACGCGCCCGGTCGCAGCGGTGCGCGACTAGAGTCCGAGACATGTCGAAGTTCACGGAGAAGATGAAGTCGCTCTTCCGTCGCCCTCGGCCGGTGACGAAGGAAGACGCCGCCGAGATCGCGGACTGGGTGAACGAAGGCGGCGCCATCGACCCTGATGGGCCGCCACCGATCATCGAAGGCGGCCCGAAGAAGGGCTGACCCCTCGAGCCTGGGTCGGCACGACGACGTTCGCCGAGCCCGCACATCGGCTTATGATGAGTGCGCGATATCAGAATGAGAAGTTCTATTATCGAACACCCACAGCGCAGTGAGGAGAAGCCGTGCAGTTCCACCACTACGGCTACGTGTCCGGTGACCCACGGGTGCAGCCCGCCGCCGGCGTCGGCATCGATCGCCCCGAGGAGCTTCCCGACGAGGTAGATGTGCTCATCGTCGGCTCGGGCCCGGCCGGTATCGTCGCCGCGGCGCAGCTCGCCCAGTTCCCCGACGTCGTGACACGCATCGTCGAACGCCGTCCCGGCCGTCTCGCGATCGGCCAGGCCGACGGCATCCAGGCGCGCAGCGTCGAGACCTTCCAGGCGTTCGGCTTCGCCGAACGCATCATCGCCGAGGCGTACCGCATCACCGAGATGGCGTTCTGGAAGCCCGACCCCGAGCACCCCCGGAACATCCACCGCGCCGCGGTCACCCCCGACGACCCGACCGGCATCAGCGAGTTCCCGCACCTCATCGTCAACCAGGCGCGCGTGCTCGACTACTTCGCCGAGTACGCGCACAACTCCCCTGGGCGCATCACGCCGGACTACGGGTGGGAGTTCGTCGGACTCGACTTCGCGCAGCCGAGCGCGCACGGAACCCTCCCCGACCACCCGGTGACGGTCACCCTCGAGCGGGTCTCGGGTGTCGGAAGCGGTGCCGGCGACGCGTCGCACGCCGCCCCGCTGGAGGGCACACGCACGGGCGAGCGCCGCACCTTGCGCACCAAGTACGTCGTCGGCGCTGACGGCGCACGCAGCCACGTGCGCGAATCGATCGGCGCCAAGCACATCGGCGCGCAGTCGTTCCACGCCTGGGGCGTGATGGACACGCTCGCCGTGACCGATTTCCCCGACATCCGCACGAAGTGCTCGATCCAGTCCGAAGTGGGGAACATTCTGCTCATCCCGCGTGAGGGCGGTCAGTTGTTCCGCATGTACGTCGATCTCGGAGAGGTCTCCGAAGGCGCCCGCGGCGCGGTGCGCCAGACGACGCTCGACGAGATCATCGCGAAGGCGAACGACATCCTGCACCCCTACCGGCTCGACGTGCGGAACGTGCCGTGGCACTCGGTCTACGAAGTCGGCCACCGCGTGACCGACCGCTTCGACGACGTGCCCCTCGACGAGCAGGGCACCCGCGCGCCGCGCGTGTTCATCACCGGCGACGCCTGCCACACGCACAGTGCGAAGGCGGGCCAGGGCATGAACGTCTCGATTCAAGACGGCTGGAACATCGGCTGGAAGCTCGGCCATGTGCTCGACGGCCGTGCCCACCCGGCGCTGCTCGAGACCTACCACGCCGAACGCCACGTCGTCGCGAAGAACCTGATCGAGTTCGATCGCGAGTGGTCGAAGCTGATGGCGACGAAGCCCGAGGACCTCGGCGACCCGGCAGAGCTCGAGGAGTTCTACGTGCGCACCTTCGAGTTCCCCGCGGGATTCATGACGCAGTACGAGGCCTCGATGATCGTCGGCGAGGCCGGCCACCAGGGCCTCGCAACCGGGTTCCCGATCGGCAAGCGCTTCAAGTCGGCGCCGGTCGAGCGGGTCTGCGACGGCAACCCCGTGCAGCTCGGGCATCATCACCGCGCCGACGGGCGCTGGCGCATCTATGCGTTCGCGGATGCCGCGGCGCCGGCCCTGCGCGGCACGGCACTCGCCGACTGGGCGAACTGGCTGGCCGAGGCATCCGACTCACCTGTTCGGGCGTTCACGCCCGGCGGCGCTGACATCGACAGCGTCTTCGATGTGAAGGTCGTCTACCAGCAGCCTCATACGGACGTCGATCTCGGGCGGGTGCCGCAGATCTTCCTGCCGCGTAGCGGCCCGTTCGAGTTGATCGACTACGAGAAGGTCTACGCCACCGACCCGCAGCACGACATCTTCGAGTTGCGCGGCATCGACCGGGGCGGTGCGGTCGTGGTCGTGAGGCCTGACCAGTACGTGGCGAACGTGCTGCCGCTGACCGCCGTCGACGAGTTGGCCGAGTTCTTCCGAGGCATCCTGCTCGCGCGCTGACGCGCCGGTCAGGCGCCGTACGCTCGGGCGACGGCCTCTGCGGCGAGCTGCAGGCGGCGAGCGATCTCGGCCTCAGGTTGCGAGAACGAGACGTGGATCACCGCGATCGATGCCGGCGGCTGGCCCGGCAACGCAAGCGGCACGGCGACCGACCTGAGCGACGGCACGACCTCGTCATGACTCAGCGCGTACCCGCGAACGCGGCTGGTGGCGATCTCCTCTCGAAGCCCGTCGGGCACGTCCGACGGCCACGCACTGTCGGGCAGGCCGAGCAGGATCGCCTTGCCGGGGCCGCCGCGGGTGACCGGATGCCGGTGGCCGGGCCGGTACGACACCACTGCAACGGACTGGCGGGGTGAGGCGCTCACTAGTGTCACCGCCTCCTCGGCGTCGACGAGCACCGCGAGCAGGCACGTCATGCCGAGCTCGTTGGCGACGGCGTTGAGCTCGGGCAGTGCGAGGTGCTGAAGGTCGCGGGCCACGCCCGAGGCGAGTGCCGCGAGTCCGGTGCCGAGGGCGAGTCGGCCGGCGGCGTCGCGCGTGACGAGCCCGTGATCCTCGAGGGTGCGCAGCAGCCGGTAGGCGACCGAGCGGTGCACGCCGAGTTCGCCGGCGAGCTCGTCGATCGTGAGGTTCCGGTCGGCGGCGGCGAGAATCTCGAGCACGCGGATGCCGCGGCTCAGGGTCTGCGAACCGGCTTGCGTTCCGGCGTCGGCTGCCATGTGGGAACGTCCCCTCGGTCGTGCGCGTCTGTCTCGTGCTCGTCCGATACTAGGACGGTTCGACCGGTAATCGAACGAATGTTCCGGCGGCGGCTACGCCGCATACTCGGGTTGTCAGGTCAGTCGAGCTTCGTCGTACGCGGTGTCGGTTATGCACGTTCCGCGTGTCCGTTACTGCGCTCGGGTCGAGGATCGTCCCCTGCTTGCCGCCACGTGCCGAGGCTCGTGATCGAGGCGTCGATGATGTCGTCGTGGACGGCTCTGTGCTCGATGGTGCTGCGGTAGTAGATCGGGCCTATGGCCTGAGCGGCTGCGGACAGCGGGTCCGAGGCGAGGATGATCTCGCCGCGGGTTTGTGCGTCCGTGAGAGCGGCGGCGAGGCGTTCGGCGAGCGTGTGTGCGAATCGGCTACGCCGGGCATCCATGCCGTCGTCCCAAAGAGCGGTGCTGGCGAGCGTGGTGGTGACGACGCGTACGTCGTCCTGTTCCAGCTGGCGGGCGATCGCGATGAGCTCGAGGCGAAGCCACTCCCGAGTGGGGGTCGCAGGAGTGTCGAAGAAGGGCATGGGAACGGTCGCCATGGCCTCCGCGAGCATCTCGACGCTGCGCGGCCAATGTCGGTAGACGGTCGCGCGTCCCATTCCGGTTTGCTCGGCGACCTGAGCGTGGGTCACCGCGGTCGGCCCCTTCGCCATTAGCAGTTCACGTGCTGCGTTCAGGATCGCCTCCTTGCTCCGCAGGAATCTGGGGTCCGCCTCAGTGCTCATGGCTCAAGTCTACGAGACAACTTGACTTATAGGTCAGGCTCAGCAATGCTCACCGTTATGAAACAGAATGTATCGCAGAGTTTGAAGGTAGCGGTCCTCGGAGCTACCGGCGCTACTGGACGGCACGTCGTCGCCACGGGACTCGAGCACGGTCACGAGGTGGTCGCGCTCGTTCGGAGAGCAGACTCGTTCGAGCCAGCTGCCGGATTGACGGAGGTGGTGTGGGCTGACCTGTCCGATCGCGGCCCACTGACTCAGGGACTCGTTGGCGTGGACGTGGTGATCAGCACCCTCGGTGGAGCCGATACCGGGCCGACCACGGTGTGCACGGACGCCATCAGCACGACGCGGCCGGCGATGAGCGAGGCGGGAGTGTCGCGTCTGATCGTAGTGAGCGCTCACGGGGTGCTCGAAACTCACGACCGGTCGCTGTATTCGATGGCGGTATGGGCAGGGGTGAGCGAGAAGATGAAAGACAAGGAATCGATGGAATCGCTCATCACGTCGTCCGAGCTGGAGTGGACGATCGTTCGTCCGCCGATGCTGAAGGACACCCCCGCGACAGGCAAGTACCGGGTGGGCGAGGAGCTTCCGATCCATCTTTGGCACACCATCGGCCGCGCCGACCTCGCGGCGTTCCTGGTTCGAGAAGCCGAAGAACCTCAGTTCGTCCGGGGATACCCGAGGATCCACCGATGAGCGGCCGGTACTCGTTCGAGGGGAAGGTCGCAGTGGTTACCGGTGCTACCGGCGGCATGGGGCAGGTCATCGCTCTGGAGCTAGCTCGAAAAGGCGCGCACGTGATTGCCATCGCCAGGGACCCACGTCGAGCAGACGCCCTCGATGCGCAGATTGCCGGGCAAGCAGGCCCTGGTCGTCTCGAGGTACTCGCTGGCAACTTGTCGCAGCGGGACGGAATCATCCACACCAGCCAAGCGATCCTCGCTCGGCACGAAGCATTACACGTCCTGGTCAACAACGCCGGTGCCCACTTCAGCGACCACCGCGTCTCCCCAGACGGAATCGAGATGCACATCGCTATCGACTATCTGGCTGCTTACGGATTGACCGCACTTCTTCACAACGCGCTGCGCCGGGGGCGGGCGCGCGTGGTCAACCTCGCTTCCGACACCCTCCGAGACACCCGACAAGTAAAACTGGTCGGCAGGCCTCGTCCAGCGACTCTGAACACTGGGGACCTCGACGACCTTACCCATCTCAACCCCGCAACGGGATTCATCCCCTTCCACGCATATGCGCGGGCGAAGCTACTGACAGTGATGGCCGGTTACCACCTCGCACGCACCCTCACTACAGACGGAATAACAGTGAACGCGGTGCACCCCGGGATCGTCGCAACCGAGATCATCGACGACCTCGTTCCCAAGGCCTTACGCCCATTCGGTGGTCTCATCCGGCGGTCGATGCTCACTCCAGAACAAGGCGCCGCAGCAACCCTTCGTCTGGCTACCGACCCCGCGCTCGACAATGTGACCGGCCGATACTTCGTCCGCGACACCGACACCCCCACGCCTTCTGTTTCATACGACACCGCCGCGCAAGCTCAACTGCGAAACACCACCGACCGCTTCCTCAACGCTGGACAACCTGCAACGGGTGTCTCGTAACCTCGGTGTCTCAAAACCCATGGGATTTACGCTGAGCGTTTTGCGTACGGCGATATCGGCGCCGGTCAAAGAACAGCACGGAGCACGGAGCACGGAGCGAACCGCGTCGGCGCCTCAGAAGCGGCGTTCCGTGAGGTGCACCTGCACCGTCGCGCCGGCCTCTTTGCCGATGGCGCGTCGCACGGCCGCGGTCACCGCCAGCTTGTGGCTGCCGTCGCCGAGTGCCATGAATGATCCGTCGAATGGGGCGCCGTCGACGGTGCCCGACACCTTCACGAGCCCATGGGTTCCGAAGAACTCGGCCGATGCCGGCCAGATCACGTAGGTCCAGCCGCCCTTGGCGGGGCTCCGCTCGAGCACGGCCTCGAAGGCGACGTCGAGTGGTCCGACGGCCGCGGGTGTGGGCGCTGCGCTGGTCATGGTGTTCATCATTCCTCCTCGATGCGGTGGGTACCAGTGGGTCGAGACCGGTGACGCGAATTCGACACGAATGACCGATCGCTTCCGCCCGACGGAACAACCGGCGAAGTTCGAGCGGGAAATCACCCCGGAATCATGGAGCGGATGCCTCGCGGCCACGTACGCTGAACGACACGTGCAGCAGCGCCGCGGGCACGGCGATCGACCCCTTCCCACGGCACCGCTGCACTCCCGTGTCAGAAGGAGGGTTCGTGCGAGTCGGTATCCCGAAAGAGCGGCGTGAGGGCGAGCGCAGGGTCTCGGCCACCCCCGAGACGGTGCGGCAACTCGCCGGGCTCGGGCTGACCCTCACCATCGAGCGCGGTGCCGGCGAGGCATCCGATCACGGCGATTCGCAGTATGCCGATGCGGGAGCCGAGCTCGTCGACCGGCTCGACCTCGGCGCGATCGACGTGCTGTTGCACGTGCGACCGCTCACCGTCGAAACCGTCGCCGCCCTCCGCAGCGGCACGATCACGGTGGGGCTGGGGTCACCGGCGAGCGAGCTCGACACGGTTCGGGCGTTGCGCGACGCGCGGGTGAAGTCCTTCGCCCTCGAGCTCGTGCCGCGCATCTCGCGGGCGCAGTCGATGGACGCGCTGACGAGCCAAGCGCTCGTGGCCGGGTACCGCTGCGTGCTCGAGGCCGCCATGCGCCTGCCCCGGTTCTTCCCGCTCTTTATGACGGCGGCCGGCACGATTCCGCCGGCGAAGGTCGTCGTGCTCGGCGCCGGCGTCGCCGGCCTGCAGGCGATCGGCACGGCGAAGCGGCTCGGCGCGCGGGTCTCGGCGAACGACGTGCGCGCGGCATCGGCCGACGAGGTCGCCTCGATGGGCGGCACGTTCATCAACCTCGATCTCGACACCGCCGCCGACGCGGCCGGCGGGTACGCGAAGGAGCTCGGCGAAGACCGGGCGGCGACGCAGCGGCGTCTGCTCGCCCCCCACATCGCCGAGGCCGACGTGCTCATCACGACCGCGGCGATTCCCGGGCGCCCCGCGCCGCTGCTCGTCACGACCGAGATGGTCGCGGCCATGCGGCCCGGTTCGGTGGTCGTCGACCTCGCGGCCGAGTCAGGCGGCAACGTCGAGGGTTCGGTTGCGGGCACGGATGTCGCGGTGCCGACCGCGAGCGGCGAAGGCACGGTCACGCTCGTCGGCATGAAGGATGCCGCATCGAGCATGCCGGCCGATGCGTCGCGGCTCTACGCGAAGAATGTCGCCAACCTCGTCGAGCTCATGACGCACGACGGCCGGGTGGAGCCCGACTTCGACGACGAGGTGGTCGCGGGAGCGTGCCTGACGTTCGCCGGCGAGGTGCGGCATGCGCCGACGGCCGAGTTGCTCTCGGGCGATCCCGTTGGTCGAGGAGGCGCGCCAGCGCCGTATCGAGACCCTGGTTCGGGTTCGGGTCTCGATACGCGGCCTCCTTCGTCGGGCGCTACTCGACCAACGGAGGAGCCTTCGTCGGGCGCTACTCGACCAACGGAAGCACCCGACCAGGAAGGACACCGCTGATGGACGGCATCGCCCTCCTCACGATCACCGTGCTCTCGGTGTTCGTGGGCTTCGAGGTGGTCTCGAAGGTCTCGAGCACCCTGCACACCCCGCTGATGTCGGGCGCGAACGCGATCCACGGCATCATCCTCGTCGGCGCGATCATCGTCGCCGGCCAGGCATCCGACGGCTGGACCCTCGCGCTCGCGCTCGTCGCCGTCGTGCTCGCCACCGCGAACCTCGTGGGCGGCTTCGTCGTCACCGACCGCATGCTCGAGATGTTCCGCGGCCGCAAGGGGGCGGGTCGATGAGCCTCCTCTCCCCCATCTGGACGGCGCTGCTCTACCTGGTCGCCGCGGTCTGCTTCATCCTCGCCCTCAAGGGCCTCAGCTCGCCGAAGACCGCCCGGCGCGGCAACCTCATCGGCGCCGCTGGTGCTCTCGTCGCCGTCGTCACGGTCTTCCTCTCGATGAAGCTCGACAACATCCCGTGGATCCTCGCGGCGATCGCGATCGGCTCGGCGATCGCCGCACCGATCGCCCGCCGGGTGCAGATGACGCAGATGCCCCAACTCGTCGCCCTCTTCAACGGAGTCGGCGGCGGCGCCGCGGCGCTCGTGGCACTGCTCGAACTGCCGCACACGGATGACCCGTGGGTGCGCCTCGCGATCGTCTTCACGATGCTCGTGGGTGCTGTCTCATTCGCCGGATCGCTCGTGACGTTTGCGAAGCTGCAGGAACTCATGACGACCAGGCCTATCGTCTTTCCCGGGCTGCCGATCATCATGAGCGCCTCGGTGCTCGTGGCCATCGCGGCATCCGTCGCCGTCATCATCACCGGCGCCGGCTGGCTCGCCGTGGTCCTGCTCGCCTTCGGCCTGCTCACCGGTGTGCTGCTCGTGCTGCCGGTGGGCGGCGCCGACGTGCCGATCGTCATCTCGTTGCTGAACGCGTTCACGGGCCTCGCGGTCGCAGCGTCGGGCTTCGTGCTCGGCAACGTGCTGCTCATCATCGCGGGCACGCTCGTCGGCGCCTCGGGCACGATCCTCACCCGGGCGATGGCCTCGGCGATGGGCCGCAGCGTCACGGGCATCATGTTCGGCGCGTTCAAGGGCGGGTCGACGGCCGGCTCGACCGTGGCATCCGATCGCCCGGTGCGCTCGTCGAGCGCGGAAGACGTCGCCGTGCTGCTCGCCTACGCGCAGAAGGTCATCATCGTGCCCGGCTACGGGCTCGCGGTCGCGCAGGGCCAGCACACGGTCGCCGAGCTGCAGACCGAGCTCGAGTCGCGGGGCATCGAGGTCGTCTTCGCGGTCCATCCGGTTGCCGGGCGCATGCCGGGGCACATGAACGTGCTGCTCGCCGAGGCGAACGTGCCCTACGAGTCGCTGAAGGAGATGAGCGAGGTCAACCCTGAATTCAAGACAGCGGATGTCGCGCTCGTCGTGGGCGCGAACGACGTCGTGAATCCGGCGGCGAAGACGTCACCGGGGTCGCCGATCTTCGGCATGCCGATCCTCGAGGTCGAGGAGGCGCGGCAGGTCGTGTTCCTGAAGCGCTCGATGCGGCCCGGGTTCGCCGGTATCGAGAACGAGCTGCTCTTCGAGCCGCAGACGACGCTGCTGTTCGGCGACGCGAAGGACTCGCTCGGCAAGGTGCTCGCGGCGGTGAAGGCGCTGTAGTGGAACGTTGGTCGAGTAGCGACGAAGGAGCGTATCGAGACCGGTACGGGGCCTCGATACGCGTCCTCCTTCGTCGGTCGCTACTCGACCAGCGTTGCCCCGGCGTCGGGGTCTCGATACTCGACCGGCGTTGCCCCGGCGTCGGGGTCTCGAAACTCGACCGGCGTTGCCCCGGGTTCGTTGGTCGAGTAGCGACGAAGGAGCGTATCGAGACCGGGTGCGGCTTCGACAGGCGCTACTCGACCGGCGCGGGCCGGCGAATGTGCGCGTCGGCCCAGTGCTGGTTGAACATGACCCCGAGGATGTTGCCGAACGGGTCGACCACGGATGCCGTGACGAATCCGGGTCCGTGCTCGGTCGGTTCCTGGTACGAGGTTCCGCCGAGGCCCAGCAGCCGCTCGTAGGCGCCCTGCAGGTCGTCGACGTGCCAGTGGATGACCTCGCCGGCGGGGCCTTCGGGCACGGGCGGGCGGTACCGGGCGTCGATGAGGCCGAGTTCGTCTTCGTCGTCGCCGACGCGGAACTCGATGTAGCCGGGAACCCGGTAGTAGGGATCGATGCCGAGCACTTCTGCGTACCAGGCGGCGGCCGCCTCGAGGTCGGCGGCGTAGTAGCTGACAGTGGCGAATCCCCTGAGCATGAGCGGTTCCTTTCGAGTGATGCATCCGTGCGGTGCAGCGGATGTTCGAGGTGATGAGTACAGTCTCGAGCGCAGAAGTGCTCATCTCTTGACTACTTTTTCGACGAGAATGGAAACATGCGCGCAGATCGCCTCGTGGCCGTCCTCCTCACCCTGCAGGCGCGGGGTCGGGTGACCGCCGCGCAGCTCGCCGAAGAGCTCGAGGTCTCGGTCGCCACCGCTCGACGCGACCTCGAGGCGCTCTCCACCGCGGGCATCCCGGTGTACCCGCAGGCCGGCCGCGGCGGCGGATGGCAGCTGCTCGGCGGTGCCCGTACCGACCTCAGCGGCCTGTCGGCGGGCGAGGCACGTGCGCTCTTCCTGCTGGTCGGGCCCGCGGCATCCGTCGACCCCGAAGCGAAGGCGGCCCTGCGCAAGCTCGTGCGCGCCCTGCCCGAGACGTTTCGCACGCACGCGCGGTCCGCCGCCGAGGCCGTCGTCATCGACTCGGGCGAATGGGGTCGGCCGCCCTCCGAACGCCCCGCCCTGCTTCCGGTGCTCGAAGCGGCGATCGTCGATCGGGTGCAACTGAACATCCGCTACGCCGCGTGGAATCGGGAGCCCGCCGACCGCACTGTCGACCCGTGGGGGCTCGTGCAGAAGCAGGACCACTGGTACCTGCTCGGCGGGGTCGACGGCGCTGAGCGCACCTATCGCGTCGACCGAATGCTCGAGGCGGTGCGCACCGAAGTACCGGCCGGCCGGCCCGAGGGCCTCGACCTCGCCGAGATCTGGGAGCGCGTCACCGCCGCGGTCGACCGGCAGCGCGCGAGCGCCGCCGCGACGATCGTGGTCGACTCCGGCATCGTGCCGCTGCTGCAGACGCAGTTCGGGCAGCGCGCCGTCGAGGAGTCGCAACTCGACCCCGGGCGGTCCCGGGTGCGGGTGACCGCACCCACTGCCGCGCTCCTCGCCCGCGGCCTCGCCGGCTGGGCCGAATTCCTTGAAGTCGTGGAGCCCGAGTCGCTGCGGCGCGAGCTGCACCGGCTCGGCGCCGCGCTCGTCAGCAGGAACCCGCCTCCCGCGTAGGATGGATCGGTACCCCAACAGATGTGAAAGAGGTCTCGTGCCCATCGCCGCCGCTCCCGAGCGCACTCGGTACTGGGTCGTCCCGGTCGTCCGCGGCATCCTCGCGCTGGTGCCCGCTGCCGTCATCACGTTCTCGCAGAACCACTCCCCCGAGTTCGGTCTGCTCGTCTTCGGCGCCTGGGCGATCGCGTCGGGGCTCATCGTGGGCGCCCTGTCGCTGCGGCTCACGATCGAGCGCGACATCCGCTCGCTCTTCGTGATCGCCGCCGTGGTCACCGTCGCCGCCGGCCTGCTCGCCCTGACCGTGCCGGGCGGCCTGCCGTTCCTGCTCTACCTCGTGAGCGTCTGGGCCGCGGTCACCGGCTTCGTCGAGCTGTTCGCCGGCCTGCGGGCACGCGGCCGCACGCTCGCCGCTCGCGACTGGATCGCCGCCGGCGCCTTCACCGCGATCCTCGCGATCGTCTTCCTCGTGTTCCCGCTCGACGCCGTCACCGCGGTCGGCCTGCTCGGCGGCTACTTCGTCATCCTCGGCGTGTACCTGCTGATCGGCGGGTTCTCGCTGAAATGGGCGACCAGCCCAGCGGATGTCGCGCCTGACGTGCCCGGAACGGAGCAGCCCTCGTGACCCAGAACCCCGATGAGTACAAGCCGAGTCGGCGCGACGTGCTGCGCCCCATGGAGTACGTGGGCGGGGCGGCGATCGCCGCGATCTTCACCGGTCTCGTCGTGCTCATCACCGCCCGTGAGCTGATCTTGGCGCTCATCGTCGCCGGCATCGCGTTCATCGTGGTGCTCGTGGTGCTCGCGCTGCTCTCGATGGCGATCAAGCCCAACGCCGAAGAGGCCGCCGAGATCGACGGCGAGGAGCCGCCGGCCGCGCCGCCCGGGCCCGACGCGCCCTCCGCACCCGGCCACTGAGTCCCGCCCGCCAGCCCGCTCGCCGGCCGGTCGAGCGCGCCGCGACTGTGCAGCGTGTCGTCGAGATCGTCGTGCAACTCGGCGATGACGGGCGCAGTCTCAGAGCCGGTCGACGAGTTCCGACGCGATGCCCGTATACGTCGCCGGCGTCAGCGCGAGCAACCGCTGCTTCGCGGCATCGCCGATCTCGAGACCGTTCACGAACTCCGCGAGTTCGGCGGCGCCGACCCGCTTGCCGCGGGTGAGCTCTTTCAGCAGCGCGTACGGGTCGGCGATCGTCGAACGACCGGCGACGACCTCGGCGCGGATCACGGTCTGGATCGCCTCACCGAGCACCTCCCAGTTGGAGTCGAGGTCGGCGGCGAGCATCGCGAGGTCGAGGTCGATCTCGCCGAGCCCACGCTGGATGTTGTCGAGCGCGAGCATCGAGTGGCCGAAGCCGACGCCGATGTTGCGCTGGGCGCTCGAGTCGGTGAGATCGCGCTGCATGCGCGAGGTCACGAGAGTTGCGGCGAGCGAATCCAGCAGGGCGGAGGAGAGTTCGAGGTTCGCCTCGGCGTTCTCGAAGCGGATCGGGTTGACCTTGTGCGGCATCGTCGACGAGCCGGTCGCGCCGGGGGCGGGGATCTGCCGGAAGACGCCGAGCGAGATGTAGGTCCAGATGTCGGTCGCGAGGTTGTGCAGCACGCGGTTCGCGTGCGAGATCTTGCCATAGAGCTCGGCCTGCCAGTCGTGCGACTCGATCTGGGTGGTGAGCGGGTTCCAGGTGAGGCCGAGCGACTCGACGAACTCGCGCGAGACCTCGGGCCACGAGACATCCGGAGCCGCGACGACGTGCGCCGAGAACGTGCCGGTCGCACCCGAGAACTTGCCGAGGTACTCGGTCGCCTCGATCTGCCGCTCGATGCGGCGCAGGCGGTAGGCGAAGACGGCGATCTCCTTGCCCATCGTCGACGGTGTCGCCGGCTGGCCGTGCGTGCGCGAGAGCATCGACGCGTCGCGGTGCTCGCGGGCGAGCGCCTCGAGAGTCTCGATCACGGCGCGGTACTTCGGCAGCCACACCTCGCGCACGGCGTCGCGCACGGTGATCGCATAGGAGAGGTTGTTGATGTCTTCACTCGTGCACGCGAAGTGCGTGAGCTCCGAGATCGCATCGAGCCCGAGGTCGCTGAGTCGGCGTCGCACGTAGTACTCCACGGCCTTGACGTCATGCCGGGTCGTGGCCTCGAGGCCCGCGAGCTCGTCGATGTCGGGCTGGCCGAAGTCGGTGACAACCGAGCGCAGCTGCAGTCGCTGTGCGTCGGTGAGCGGCGAGGAGCCGAAGAATCGTCGGTCGGTCTGGGCGATCAGCCACTCGACCTCGACGAGCACGCGCGCCCGGTTGAGGCCGGCCTCTGAGAGGTGTTCGCCGAGCTCGCCGACCGCCGAGCGGTACCGGCCGTCGAGGGGGCTGAGCGGCTGGGGAGGCAGCGAAGTCATCGAATTCCTTGTCTGAGTGCGGGTGCGAGTTGCCGGAAGAGGGCCGACGTCGACCGTTCAATCATCTCAAGTACTCGATCGAACATCACCGCGTCGGAGTAGTAGGGGTCGGGCACGTCATGCAGCGCCGTCGCCTCGGGCTCGAACTCGAGCAGCAGCCGCACCTTGTCCTGGTCCAAGGAGGTCTGCGCCCAGTTGCGGAGGATGCGCGACTGGCCGCGATCGAACGCGACGACGAGATCGAGCCGCGGGAAGTCCGCCGCGTCGAACTGACGGGCTCGGTGATGCGCGCCGTCGTAGCCCGCACGAGCGAGCGCGTCGATCGTGCGCTGGTCGGCGGGCTCGCCGACGTGCCAGTCTCCGGTGGCGGCCGACTCGATCGCGAGCCGGCCGGCGAGTCCGGCATGCTCGGCGTGCGCGCGCAACACGACCTCTGCCATCGGTGAACGGCAGATGTTGCCCGTGCACACGAAGGAAACTCGGAAGGGCTGCGCGGCGTCCCCCACGGGATCCGCTCGCGTCATGGGTTCCATTGTGGTCGAGATCGGGCCGATGCACACCAGCCAATTCGACAGCGATACGCTGGGCGGTCGAGCGATGCGCGCAGACAGAGGGGCGACGACGATGGCGGATGCCCCGGAGCCCGACATCCTCGTCGACGACACGCTCGCCGCGACGCTCGTGGCGGCGCAGCATCCCGACCTCTCAGGCCCCATCGTGCGCATCGCCAACGGCTGGGACAACGTGATGTTCCGTCTCGGCGATCGGTACGTCGTGCGACTGCCGCGCCGCGAGGTGGCGGCCGGGCTCGTGCTGCACGAGCAACGCTGGCTGCCCGAGATCGCCCGCCGAGTCACCGTGCCGGTGTCCGCCCCGGTGCGGGTCGGACGGCCCGCGCCCGAGCTCGGGTTCGATTTCTCATGGAGCATCCTGCCCTGGTTCGACGGCGCCAGCGCCGCCGACGTCGCGCCGGCGGAGCGCTCGGCGACGGCGCCGGGGCTCGCGGCATTCGTCGCCGAGCTCGGCGTGCCCGCGCCGACCGATGCCCCGGTGAACGAGTATCGCGGCGTGCCCCTCGCCGGTCGCGACGCGGCGATCCGCGACCGGTTCGAGCGAGGGCTCGGAGGGCCCGGAGGGCTCCGGGGCGGCGAGGAGCTGCGCGCAGTATGGGAACGCGCGCTCGCCGCGCCCGAATGGCCTGGTCCACCCGTGTGGCTGCACGGCGACCTGCACCCGGCGAACCTCGTGCTCGGGGCATCCGGCGATCTCGAAGCCGTCGTCGACTTCGGCGACGTGTGCGCCGGCGACCCCGCCACCGACCTCGCGACGGCGTGGCTCACGTTCGACGCCCCAGCGCGGGCGGTCTTCCGTGCCGAGGTCGACCGGCGTCGCGAGACGGATGCCGCGATGTGGGATCGTGCCCGAGGGTGGGCACTCGTGCTCGGCAGTGCGATCGTCGACACGATCGGTACCGGGGGTCGCCTCGGCCGCGTCGGCGTGCACACGCTCGAGCAGGTGCTGCTCGAAGGCTGACGCGCGACCGGTCCTCCACAGTCGTGCCGAGCCGTCGGCCGTACACAGGAGGGCGGTCTCGGCCGCCGAGGAACTTCTGCCCCGCAAGACTCCTTCCATGCTCGATTCCGATCCATACCCGCTTGCTGTGATGGGCAGCGCGCTCACCGCAGAGCGCATCGAAGATGCCAGGGCTCACTTGCGAATGCTCCGATCGCTGTTGGCCGAGGTGAACGAGTCCGTCCGTCGACTCGTGCCACCGTCGACCGGGGCCTGGCGATCTGCGGCGGCCGGCGGCTACGCCGATCGCCTCGAGTATTTGCGCGGGTGGGTCTTCGGTGCTCAAGAGGCTCTCGTCGTCGCCGAAGCGGGGCTCACCGACCGCATCCATCGCATGGAGGCGCAGCTCGAGGTGCAGCGCGCCTCGATTGGCGCACCGAGCACGCCGGTGACGAACACGGAGCCGTCGTGGACGACTCGCTGACCATCAGCGGCGGCGGTTCGACGGCCGTCGCCACCGATGAACTCTTCGCCGACGCTTCTCGCCTCGGGGGCGCCGAGGCGACGCTTGAAGACTGGTACGAGCGAGCCCGAGTGATCAGTATCGGACTCGGTGGGCTGGACCTCGGCGAACCTTCGGCGGGCGGCGATCCGAGCTCGCCAGCTGGGGGAACCGCACTGGCGAAGCACCGGCTGCGGGAGTCACGAGAGATCGCAGGCGACCTGAGGGAGTCACTCGTCGAGAGCGCCGAACGGTACGGCTCGACCGAACGCATGGTCGACGCCATGTGGCGCCTCGGCGGCGCACACGTGGCCTGGTTCGCGGGCGTCGCCGCGTACGCGATCGTTCCGGGTCTCGCCATCGCCGCCGGAGCAGAGTTCGGAGCGCGTGCACTGGGCTGGCGTACTCCGCTCCACGATTGGCTCGACGACCAGAAACAGGTCTTCTCCGACCCGTTGTTCGTGCGCGCCGTGCGCACCGCCTTCGACTCGGCAGACGAGTTCGTCGGCGGGTTCCTGCCGCTGCCGCCCGGGTTGTCCCTGCTCGGCGGCTCCGCGATCGGCGCACCCGAGAACGCCTCGGTGATACTCGGCGTTACGGGACTCGTCGGCCTCGGCACCGGGAGTCGAGTGCTCGTCGACCGGGCGGTTCGGGTGATGCGACCGCTCGCCGACGGCCGCGCCGACCAGAGCGTCGCGCCGCGCGACGCACGCAGCGCCGCCCATCCCCCCGAGGGCCCGGTGACCGCGCCGGGCGGCATCGGCGACTTGGTCGAACGTGTTCCCGCGACCGACTCAGGCGCGCAGATCCGTGTGGAGCGCTACGGCGAGGTCGATGACCCTCGGTGGGTCGTCTACATCGGCGGAACGGTCGACCTGACCATCACCGCGGGCGTCGAGACCCACGACATGACCAGCAACCTCCACGGCATCGCCGATGACACGCCCCTCGACGTGCTGCGGCCCACCGGCGCGGACTCGGGCGCGGCCGAACGCGCGGTGCGCCTCGCGCTCGAGGAGGCCGGGGCCAAACCCGGCGATCCGCTGTTGCCGGTCGGCTACTCGGGGGGCGGCGTCGTCGTCGCCGCGCTCGCCGGCGACCCCGAGCTGAACGTGGTCGCGGCGGTGACCGTCGGCAGCCCGGTCGCCTCGGCCGAGTTGCGTGACGGGGTGCCTCTGCTCTCGATCGAGCACGAAGAAGACCTCGTGCCGGCGACCGGCGGCTGGGGGCATCCGTCACCTGAGCGTCTCACCGTCTCCCGGAGCGTGTTCGAGGCCGGTGTCGAGTACGAAGACTCGGTGCCGGCGCACGATCCCTCGCGCTACCGGCGAACCGCCGAGCTCATCGACGCATCAGAAGAGGAGCGACTCGTGGCGTTCCGCGAACAGGTCGCCGACTTCACCGGCGGTCGTGGCGGCGAGATGACCCGATGGATCGGGATACGCGTCAGCTCTGCGCCGTCGGACGCACCACGAGACCGATGAGCCAGCTGATGAGCCCCAGCACGAGCGCGCCGAGCACGCCCCACCAGAAGCCCTCGACCGCGAGGCCGAAGCCCATGAGGCCGCTGATCCAGTCGACGAGCAGCAGCAGCAGCCCGTTGACGATGAACGAGATGAGGCCGAGCGTCAACACATAGAGGGGGAACGCGACGATTCTGATGAAGTTGCCGATGATCGCGTTCACCAGCCCGAAGATGAGCGCAACGAGGAGGTAGGTGAGCACGGTGGCGAGGGTGGTGTCTTCGTAGGGCACCACCTTGACGCCCGCGACGATGAGCGTCGTGAGCCAGAGGGCGAACGCGATGACGATGACCTTGACGATGAACCGCATGGGTCCACTCTGTCAGACGGGCCCCGGACGGGCGAAGGGGTACGGTGGAATTCGTGACCGCACCGGAGCCCACGGGGGCGCGCGTTCGCTTGCGCCCCGAGATCGCCGCCCTTCCCCCTTACCGTCAGGGGCGCCCGGCGCCGGCCGACGGGTTCAAGCTCTCGAGCAACGAGAACCCGTTCGATCCGCTGCCGTCGGTCGTCGACGTCGTCGCGACGTCGGCGCAGCAGATCAACCGGTATCCGGATGCCACGGCACTGGCCCTTCGGGAGCAGCTCGCCGAACGATTCGGCGTCACCGCCGACGAGGTGCTCGTCGGTGCAGGGTCCGTCGCGCTCCTCGCACAGTTCATCCTCGCGGCCGCGGCTCCCGGCGACGAAGTCGTCTACTCGTGGCGTTCGTTCGAGGCCTACCCCGGACTCGTCACCGTCGCCGGTGCCACGAGCGTGACCGTGCCCAATCGCGCCGACCACGGTCACGACCTCGACGCCATGGCCGAAGCGATCACCGAGCGCACCCGGGTCGTCATCATCTGCTCCCCCAACAACCCCACGGGCGTCATCGTGACCGCGACCGAGTTCGAGGCGTTCATGGCGAAGGTGCCGGCCGACCGGCTCGTGCTGCTCGACGAGGCCTACATCGAGTTCGTGCAGGCCCGCGCATCCGTCGACGGCCGTACCCTCATCGGCCGCTACCCCAACCTCGTCGTGCTGCGCACCTTCTCCAAGGCCTACGGGCTCGCCGGCCTCCGCGTCGGCTATGCCGTCGGGCCGGTGGAGCTGCTCGACGCGGCTCGTGCGACCGCGATCCCCCTCGGGGTCACGGCTGCCGCGGCATCCGCTGCCCTCGCCTCGCTCGAACCCGAAGCCGAGACCGAACTGCGGGGGCGCGTCGCCGCGATCGCCGAGCGGCGCAGCCGTGTGCGCACGGCGCTCGTGCAGCAGGGCTGGCCGGTGCCGCAGGCGCAGGGCAACTTCATCTGGCTCCCGACCGGTGATGCGACTGCAGCCGTCGCCGACCGTCTCTTCGAGGCCGGGCTCGTGGCGCGCGCGTTCGCAGCCGAGGGCATCCGAGTGTCGATCGGTGAAGAGGAGTCTGTCGATATCCTCCTCACGATTTGCGGCGAGCTTGTACCTGCTTCACAAGAAGGGCTTCCCGGGTAGCGGGTAGCGTGGAACGGTGGCAGCCCGCGAAAGAGAGTTCACCGCGCCGACGGTCCAGCTCCTGACCCCCGAAGGCGTACTCCGCCCCACCCCCGAAGCCGAGGCGTACCTGCCGCTCGTCGAGGCGTTGAGCGACGCCCAGCTCGAGCGCTTCTACCGCGATATGGCGGTCTCCCGCCGCATCGACGTCGCGGGTGCGAACCTGCAGCGGCAGGGCCAGCTCGCACTCTGGGCCCCGAGTCACGGGCAGGAGGCCGCGCAGGTCGGATCCGCGCATGCAGCGCGCCCGCAAGACCACCTCTTCCCGTCGTACCGCGAGCACATCGTCGGCATCATCCGCGGGCTCGACCCTGTGAGCATCCTCGCCCTCTTCCGCGGCGCGACCCTCGGCGGCTGGAACCCCGAGGAGAACGGCAACTTCCACCTCTACACGCTCGTGCTCGCCTCCCAGACGCTGCACGCGACCGGGTACGCGATGGGCCTCCAGTTCGACGGCGCCACAGCGACGGGCGACTCCGAGACGGATGCCGCGGTGCTCGTGTACTACGGCGACGGCGCCAGCTCGCAGGGCGACGCGAGCGAGGCACTGGTCTTCGCCTCGAGCTACCAGACGCCGCAGGTCTTCTTCATCCAGAACAATCAGTGGGCGATCTCGGTGCCGGTCTCGCGGCAATCGCGCAGCCCCCTGTCGCTGCGCGGTGGCGGGTTCGGCATGCCGGGCGTTCGCGTCGACGGCAACGACGTGCTCGCGAGCTACGCCGTGACCCGGCAGTCCCTCGAAGAGGCGCGCGCGGGCGTCGGCCCGAGTCTCATCGAAGCCCTGACATATCGCATGGGCGCGCACACCACCGCAGACGACCCTTCGAAGTACCGCAGTGACGACGAGGTGGCGTACTGGGAGGCGCGAGACCCGATCACGAGGTATCGCGCGTGGCTCGAGGGTCGCGGGGCATCCGCTGCCTTCTTCGACGACGTCGATGCCGAGGCCAATGACATCGCGACCGACTTGCGCCGCCGTGCGCTCGAGCTGCAGGCGCCGACCCGCGAGGTGATCTTCGAGCACGTCTACAGCGAGCCGCACCCGCTCATGGCCGAGCAGGCCGAATGGCTCGAGCGGTTCGAGACGTCGTTCGACACATCGTCAGACGGGAGCGCAGCATGAGCGCCCGCATCGAAGAGGAGACCCCCGTGACGGATGCCGCGACCGACGCTGCGCGGGCGACCGGGGCCGAGTCGACCGGGTCGACGGGCGAGACCGGGTCGACGGGCGGCGCCGGATCGCCCGACGGCGTGCGCGGCGTGCAGACCCTCTCGATGGCGAAGGCCATCACCGCCGGTCTCCGCGAGTCGATGCGCGCCGACGACAAGGTGCTGCTCATGGGCGAAGACATCGGGCCGCTCGGCGGCGTCTTCCGTGTGACCGAAGGGCTCTCCGCCGAGTTCGGCGACAAGCGCGTGCTCGACACCCCGCTCGCCGAATCCGCCATCGTCGGCACGGCGATCGGACTCGCGATGCGCGGCTACCGGCCGGTCATCGAGATTCAGTTCGACGGCTTCATCTTCCCCGCGTTCGACCAGATCACGACGCAGCTCGCGCGCCAGACCGTGCGGCACGGCGGCACCGTCTCGATGCCGATCGTGATCCGTGTGCCATACGGCGGGCACATCGGCTCGATCGAGCACCACCAAGAGAGCCCCGAGGCGTACTTCGCGCACACCCCGGGCCTGCGAGTGGTGAGCCCGTCGAACCCGCATGACGCGTACTGGATGATCCAGGAGGCCATCGAGTCCGACGATCCCGTGCTGTTCTTCGAGCCGAAGGCCCGTTACTGGCCGAAGGGTCCCGTCGACCTCGACCACGCCGGCCTGCCGCTGCACGCGAGCCGCGTGATGCGGCCCGGCACCGACGTCACCGTCGTCGGCCACGGCGCGATGGTGGCGACGCTGCTGCAGGCCGCCGACATCGCAGCCGCAGAGGGCCGCAGCCTCGAGGTCGTCGACCTGCGTTCCCTCTCCCCCATCGACTACGGCCCCCTGCTCGACTCGGTGCACCGCACCGGGCGGCTGGTCGTCGCCCAAGAGGCGTACGGCAACGTGTCGGTGGGTTCCGAGATCGCCGCGACCGTCGCCGAGCGGGCGTTCTACTCGCTCGAGGCGCCGGTGCTGCGTGTCTCGGGCTTCGACACGCCCTTCCCGCCCGCGGCGGTCGAGACCGAGTACCTGCCAAGCCCTGACCGCGTGCTCGAAGCCGTCGACCGCGCCCTGGCGTACTGATTCGGCACGCGCGGCGGCGTACTCACATGACGACGACGGCATAGATCGACTGCGAGGGTAAAGAGCATGAGCGAGATCCGATTCCCCCTCCCCGATGTCGGCGAGGGCCTCACCGAGGCCGAGATCGTGCAGTGGCGAGTCGCGCCCGGTGATCACATCGTGCTCGACCAGGTCTTCGTCGAGATCGAAACCGCGAAATCACTCGTCGAACTGCCGAGCGCCTTCGAGGGCGTCGTCTCCGAATTGCTCGTCGAAGAGGGCAACACTGTCGACGTCGGCACGCCGATCCTGGTCATCCAGACGGATGCCGCTGGGCAAGCGTCGGGCGGCGAATCCGGCCCTGCTGTGGGCGGTGTCGGCGATGCCGCCGTCGATTCGACTCCACCGGCCGTCGGCGCCGCCACGGCGGCCGCACCTGCCGCGGTCGCGCCGAACGCGTTCGCATCTGCCGCGGGAACGTCGCAGCAGTCACCCGCTGCCGAGGCCCAGGCCGAGGGCAGCGGTGCGGTGCTCGTGGGGCACGGCAGCTCGGGTCCGCTCGAGACCCGCCGTCGACGTCACCCCAACCCCGACGGTGCGCACGGGCACCTCGCCCCGCCGCTGCCCGCTCCCCCGGCCGCGCCCGCCGCGGCACGGCCCGCGGTCGCGGGAGACATGCCAGGCGCGACATCCGCTGCCGCTGCCGGTGCGCCTGCAGCGCAGGCGTCGCGCCAGGCTTCACGGGTCCCGGTGATCGCCAAGCCGCCGATTCGCAAGCTCGCGAAAGACCTCGGCGTCGATCTGTCACGGGTTGCGCCGACCGGTTCGATCGGTGACATCACTCGCGACGACGTCATTCGCGAAGCGAGCCAAGCGAGCGTGTTCCGAAACATCCAGACGCCCGAATGGCCCACCGGACGCGAAGAGCGCATCCCGGTCAAGGGCGTACGCAAGGCGATCGCCAACGCGATGGTGCAGAGCGCGTTCCAAGCGCCGCACGTCAGCCTCTTCGTCGACGTCGACGCCAGCCGCACGATGGAGTACCTCAAGCGGCTGAAGGCGTCACCCGACTACGCGGGCGTCAAGATCTCACCGCTGCTCATCATGGCGAAGGCCCTGATCTGGGCGGTGCGACGCAACCCCACCGTGAACGCGCAATGGACCGACTCCGAGATCGTCGTCAAGCACTACGTGAATCTCGGCATCGCAGCGGCGACCCCCCGCGGACTCATCGTGCCGAACGTCAAAGATGCCCAGGCGATGACGATGGTGGAGCTCGCCACCGCGCTCGAGCAACTCACGCTCACCGCCCGCGAGGGCAAGACGCAGCCCGCCGAGATGCAGGGCGGCACGATCACGATCACGAACATCGGAGTGTTCGGCATGGACACCGGCACGCCCATCTTGAATCCGGGCGAGGTCGGGATCGTCGCGCTCGGCACCATCAAGCAGAAGCCATGGGTCGTCGACGGCGAGGTGCGACCGCGCTTCGTCACGACCATCGGTGCGTCGTTCGATCATCGCGTGGTCGACGGCGACGTGGCGTCGCGGTTCCTCGCCGATGTCGCGTCGATCATCGAAGAGCCGGCGCTGCTGCTCGAGTAGCCTCATGAGCTCGCCTTCCGAGCCGTAGCATCCGATCGTGAACTCGATCTCGCGAAACATGCGATACCCGATGTGAGCACAGACCGTGACATCATCGCCCGCTCGCTCAACGGGGAGCGGATCGGGTATCGAGCGCCACCCCACGGCGCTTCCAGGCGGTCTAGCGAGCTGATCGAGGTGGTAGGAGGCTCACGCAGTCGCTTCGAAGCGGGGTGAGAATGGATTCCGCGAGGTCCTCCAGTTGGTCCAGCTGCCGGTTCTCGAGAAGCTCGAACACTCGTGTACGGACTTCCGCGACGTAACCGGGCTCCACCTCCTCCACAAGGCGCGCCCCCGCCCGCGTCAGCCTCGCGAGGGTTTTTCGCGCGTCCGTCGGTTCGGTGCTGCGGGTGAGGAGGTTTCGTTTCTCCAACCGGCCGACGATCCGCGACAGGTGCGACGGTGTCACGCTGGCGGTGGCAGCCAGGCGGCTCATGTGAACTTCGCGGTCCTCGCTGAGTGACAAACAGCGCAGTACCCCGAACTCCGCGTGGCTGAGATCCGCAGACCGCTCGAGGTAGGTATCCAGTTCCGCGGGCAGCCACATCATGACGCCCACCAGCAGCGACCAAGTTCGGTCCTCCTGCGGAGAGAGGTGATCTGTTGCAGACATGATCACACGTTACCGATACTTACCGCGGAAAGGAATTCGTGTAGGGTTACTTTCCGCAGCAAGCATTTGCTGCGTCGTGCCCACCGGAAAGTAGAACTCCTATGCGCGCTGCCCGTTTCCACTCGTACGGAGCCCCTGACGTTCTCGTCGTCGAGGACGCGCCGGAACCTCATGCCAGTGAGGGTTCGGTTCGGATCAAGGTGCACGCCACGAGCGTGAATCCGATCGACGTTCTCCTGCGCGCCGGCCATTTTGAGCCGTTCCTACCCCTGCCCCTGCCCGCCATCCCTGGCCGGGACGCTGTCGGTGTCGTCGACGAAATCGGTCAGGGTGTGACGGGCACACAGGTGGGTGACGTCGTGTTCGGCTTGGGCGGGGTCAGCGACACCACGGCCGAGTTTGCGGTCCTGACTGCATGGAGCACCGTCCCTGACGGCTGGTCGACGGCGCAGGCCGCCGCAGCAGGGCTCGCGTCCGCCGCAGCCGCGGGTGCTCTCGACGCCCTGGGTGACCTGAACGGTAAGACATTTCTCATCGACGGCGCTTCGGGTGCTGTCGGCAGCGCAGCCGCAGCGTTCGCCCTCGCCGCCGGCGCCACCGTCATTGGCACAGGGCGCGAGAGCAACCATCCGTACCTGGAGTCGCTCGGTGTTCTCCCGACGACGTACGGCCCGGGGCTGGCCGAACGCGTGGCGACCCTCGCGCCCGGCGGCGTGGACGCAGCTCTGCATTCGACCCCGTCCGACTCGCTGTCAGAACTGCTGAGCATCGTCGGGGACACCTCACAGGTCGTCACCGTCATCGACGACCAGGGGGCCGCGAGACTCGGCGTCAGGAAAATCGACGCCCGCAACGAATCAGCCTTCCTGCGGTACGCAGCCGCGCTCGGGCGGGACGGGCGCTACACGCCCCGTGTCGACCACGAGTTCTGCTTGGCCGACATCGTCGAGGCGCACACCCTGGCAGCCGAGAGCGGCAGGGGCAAGGTCGTGATCACTCAGCCCTGACCGGCCTGGATATGTCTGTCCGACCCGACGCGGCCGCTGCCGACAAACGGAAACTGCCGCAGCAGCCGCGTCGTAGCAGCCGCGTCGCCGCTGCCCCTCGCTCGTGTTCGAGACAACCGGGAACTCATCCCGGTCGCTGGCAGCGGGCCGAAGCGGTCGCCGCCCGCACCTCCGGCTCAATCCTTCTCGAATGGTGCGTTCACCCGTTGAGGCGGCCGTCGTTACAGGCGCAATTCGTACGTGATGGCGTCAGGCGTGCGTGACGCCTGAGTGAATCCGGCGCGCTCGAGCGCGTGCCGCGCCGGCAGGTTGGCGACCTCGGCCTCGGCTTGAAGTGCGGCGACACCCGCGCTGCGCGCCAAGTCGACTACGGCCGTGACCGTGTGCAGCGCAAGGCCCTGGCCGCGAACGGCCGGCACGAGACCGAATGCGAACTCGACGGCGCCGTCGGTGCCCGGCGGGCCGAAGAGGTTCACTCCCCCGATGGCCGCACCGTCGTCGCCGCGGCGCACGAGGTAGGGCCCGAACGGGGCGGGGTCGCCGTTCTCCTGCACTGCGCGAAGGTACTCGGCGAGGAGCTCGGGTTCGTCGGTGAAGGCGTACGCGCCTTCCCATCCGTCATGAGGGTCGACCTCGCCGGAGAGCACGCGCTCGGCATCTGCGACGGTGAACGGATGCAACGTGAGGGGGGTCGTCGTCGTATCCACGTGCTTCACTCTCCCATGTCGGTGCGACACTCGCCAGACCTCTCCACAGGATGACGGCGGGAATGATTCACCCGTCGACCGATGTTCACCGAGTATGCGCGGGGCCGTTCTCTGATGGTTTTGACAATCATTATCAATAAGCTTATTGTGAAGACATGACCGCCCGATCCAACGCCGTTCGACGCCGCCAGCTCGCCTCGTTCGCAGGCGGGGCGGCCCTTGCGGCGGCGACGCTCGTGCTCGCGGGATGTGCGGCCCCCGCGGCATCCGATGACGGCCCCGCCGGCCCGACGATCGTCGCGACGACGACCCAGGTCGGCGACTTCACCCGCGAGCTCGTCGGCGACACCGCCGCGGTCACCGGACTCCTCTCCTCTGGCCAGAGTGCACACAGCTTCGACCCCTCGGCAGCTCAGCTGCTCGCCCTCTCCGAGGCTGACGCACTCGTCGTGAACGGCGGCGGGCTCGAAAGCTGGCTCGACGACGCGGTGCAGGCGTCGGGCTTCGACGGTGCGCTCATCGACGCCAGCATCGGCGTCGAGCTCTACGGCACCGACGATCACGAGCGCCACGAAGCCGAGGCGGCCGACGAGGCCGACGAGGCCGGTGCCTCCCACGAGGCCGAAGACGCGCACGAGGGTCACGACCACGGCGCCGGCAACCCCCACATCTGGACCGACCCCGAGCTCGCCGAACAGATGGTCGAGAACATCGCGCACGGGCTCCTCGAGGTGCCGGGCGTCGATACGGCGACGATCGAGGCGAACGAGTCCGCATACCTCGAGCGGCTCGAGGCGCTCGATGCGTGGATCGAGGAGAACATCGCGGCGGTGCCGGCGAGCGAGCGGCTGCTGGTCACCAACCATGACGCATTCACCTACTTCGTCGATGCCTACGACATCACATTCGTCGGCAGCATCATCCCGAGCTTCGACGACAACGCGGAGCCGAGCGCGGCAGAGATCGACGCGCTCGTCGAGCAGATCGGAGCGACGGGCGTGAAAGCGGTCTTCTCCGAGGCATCCATCTCGCCCAAGGCCGCCCAGACGATCGCGGCCGAAGCGGGCGTGACCGTCTACTCGGGCCCCGACGCCCTGTACGGTGACTCGCTCGGCGTCGCCGGCAGCGACGGTGAGACCTACCTCGGCAGCCAGATACACAATGCACGGCTGATTCTCGAGTCGTGGGGAGTCGTGCCTTCCGCGGTCCCTGCGGCACTGCAAGGATGACTTCATGAGCGACTCCCCCGTGCTGCGCCTGCACGCCGCCGCCTTCACGCATCCGGGCGGCGCCGGCGTCAGCGGTCTTGAGCTCGCGATCATGCCCGGCGAAGCCGTCGCGCTGATCGGACCCAACGGGGCAGGCAAGTCGACCTTGCTCAATGGCATCCTCGGCCTCGTGCCGCGTACCGCTGGCACGATCGAGTTCGGTGAGACCGACCGCGGTACCGCGGCGCGCACCTCGCATTCCGAGAATGGAATGGTCTCGTTCCTCCCGCAGTCGGCGGAGCTCGACAGCGACTTCCCGATCAGCCTCGAGCAGGTCGTCATGCAGGGCCGCTACCGCGGACTCGGGCTGTTCCGGTGGCCGGGGCGCGCGGATCGCGCGGCGGTGCGGCGGTCGCTCGAGGCGGTGGGGCTCGAAGGGCTCGGCAAGCGGCCGTTCGGCGAACTGTCGGGCGGTCAGCGACAGCGGGGCCTCCTCGCCCGCGCACTCGCCTCGGATCCGGCGCTGCTGCTGCTCGATGAGCCATTCAACGGGCTCGACCAGGCGAATCGCGATGCCCTCGTCGACACGATCCGCACGCTGAAGACCCGCGGAGTCGCAGTGATCGTCTCGACCCACGACCTCGAACTGGCGCGTCTCGTGTGCGACACAGTGGTGCTCGTCAACGGCACGCAACTCGCGAGCGGCCCGGTCGACGAGGTGCTCACACTCGGCAACGTGCAGGAGTGCTTCGAGGGGCTCGAGGTCGAGCTCGACGAGCACACCCTCGTCGTGCCGGGCCACGAGGGGCACTGAATGCCCCGCGAGACATATACGGTGTCGAACGCAGTGAATGGCGACGGATGTCGCTGACCGATGCGCTCTTCGGGGCATTCGCCATCCCGTTCATGGCCCGCGCTCTGCTCGTCATGCTCGTGCTCGCCATCGTCGCGGGCGTCGTCGGCGTGCTCGTCAACCTGCGAAGGCTCGAGTTCATCAGTGATGGACTGACGCACGCGGTCTTCCCCGGACTCGCCATCGGACTCGCGGTCGGGGGAACGTCGGGGCTTCTGCCGGGTGCGGCGATCGCAGCACTCGGCGGCGCGCTCGCGCTCACCTGGCTCGATCGAGCGGGCATCACCTCCGACGCAGCGATCGCCATCGTGCTGACCGCGACCTTCAGCGTGGGCGTCATCGTGGTGTCGCGAAGCGACGACTACGCCGGCGAGCTCGAGGCGCTGCTCTTCGGGCGAGTGCTGACCATCCCCCCTGCCGAAGTGGCACCGCTCATCGTCGTGAGCCTCGTCGCGCTCGGCATGGTGGTGTTGACGATGAAGCAGCAGCTCTTCCGGGCGTTCGACCCGAAGGGGAGCCGTGCAGCGGGCAACTCGGCGCTCGTGCTCGATCTCGTGCTGAACTCGGCGATCGCACTCGTCGTCGTGGCGGCGGCGAGCACGATCGGCACGTTGCTCGTGCTGGCCCTGCTGATCGTGCCGGGTGCGGTCGCGCGGCTCGTGACGACACGGTTGTGGTGGTTGTTTCCCGTGGCGGTCGTCTTCGCGGCCGTCGCGGCGTGGCTCGGGCTGGCCGTCGGGTTCGCTGCGTCGGTCGGCGCGGGCGTCGACCTGCCGGCTGGCAGCACCGTGGTCGCGGTGTTCGTGGTCGGGTACGCGTTGGTGCTGCTCGTGAGCTCGGTGATCAGGCGTGGCCGAGCCGGTTCGCGGGTGGGTCTCGATACGCGGCCTCCTGCGTCGGGCGCTGCTCGACCGGCGGGTGCGGCGGGGTCGGGCGCTGCTCGACCGGCGGGTGCGGCGGGGGAGTCGCGCTGATGGGGTACTTCGAGCGGGCGCTCCTCGCAGCGATCGTGATCGGCGCCGGCGCCGGATTCGTCGGCGCCCTCGTCGTGGTGCGCCGGCGCACCTTCTTCGCGCAGGCGCTCACCCACGGCACGTACCCGGGCGCGGTCGCCGCGGCGGCGCTCGGGGTGAGCGTGCCGGCGGGCGCCGCCGTGGCATCCGTCGTTCTCGTCGCCGTGATGGCGGGCATCGCACGCGTGAGGCGGCAGGGCGCACAGGTCGCCGCAGGAATCGTGCTGACCGGTGGTTTCGCAGCCGGCGCCCTCCTCCAAAGCGTGATTCCCGGGCTGCCGGTGCGGGCCGAGTCGCTGCTCGTGGGCTCGATCCTGACGGTGAGCGACGGAGATATTCTGCTCGCGGCATCCGTTGCGGTGATCGCGGTCGTCTGCGTCGTGCTGTTCGGCAAAGAGATCGCGTTCTCGACGTTCGACCCGAACGGGTTCCGTGCCGCCGGATACCGAGAATGGCCGGTGGAACTGCTCGTGCTCGGCCTCACGGCGGCCTCGGTCGTGAGCTCGCTGCCGGCGGTTGGCGCGATTCTCGCGATCGCCCTGATCGCCGCACCTGCGGCGGCCGCTCGAGTGGTCGTGCGCTCGTTCCGCGGCATCCTCGTCGTCGCACCCGTCATCGGCGCAGCGGCGGGGGTGCTGGGAGTGATCGCCTCACGGGCGTTCGCGATTGCGGCCGGCCCAGCGATCGCGCTCACCGCCACCGCCTTCTTCCTGCTCGCACTGGGAATCTCCAAGCTGCGAGGACTACCGTTGAATCGAGTCGCCATACCGGTGGAGACCGCAGAGGACGCCCGCATCGCATGAAGCGCAACACCTGGCAACGAGAGGCCGTTCGCGAAGCCCTCGACGACACCGAGGGGTTCATCAGCGCGCAGGCGCTGCACTCGACGCTGCACGCCGGCGGCTCGCCCATCGGCCTGGCCACCGTGTACCGCGCGCTCGGCGATCTCGCCACCTCGGGTGAGGCCGATTCGCTGCAGTCGCCCGACGGCGAAGCGCTCTACCGAGCGTGCAGCACGACGGGCCACCATCACCACCTGATCTGCCGCAACTGCGGTCTCACGGTCGAGATCGCCGCTGATGAGGTCGAGACGTGGGCGAAGGCCGTTGCCGCCGAGCATGGATTCACGGGTGCGGCGCACGTCGTCGATGTGTTCGGGTTGTGCGCCAACTGCACGAAGCTGCAGGCCGTGGGGGCGTAGGGGCTGCCGTTCGGCTCGATTTGCAACGATAAAGCCCAGGTCAACCCGATATTCATACGATTCGATTTGGGTTGTGCGGAATACGTCGATACGGTGGACGAGGTCCTGCAAGACCCAATCGCCTAGTCCGCGCACGATTATGCCGAATTGGCATGGTGGAGCGTACGGTTCGGCGGCGGAGCACCGGCCCCGATGACCGAGTGCGACGAAGGTGTGATTCGCCCGCGACCACAGCACCGCGTCGCGAGCTCGAGTTCGGCCTTCCGACTCGCCGTCAACCCGGCCGTGACCCAAGAGTCAGCATCGCCCGAATGCTGATCGCGCACGTACGTCGTGTGCGGCATTCGGCGTGCGCTCCGGGAGCCCGTTCATGACCGATACGTCTGCACTCGCCGACACCACCGCACTCGAGGTGCACCGCCTCACCAAGTTCTTCGGCCGAAAGCCGCGCGAGGCGTTGGAGCGCCTGCGCGCCGGCGCGAGCCGCACCGAGCTCGCCCCGCTCGGCACCGCGGCCGTGATCGACGCCGAATTCACCGTGCAACGCGGTGAGATCTTCGTTGTGATGGGCCTCTCCGGCTCGGGCAAGTCGACCCTCATCCGCACGCTGAACGGACTGCTCGAACCGACCGGCGGGTCCGTCACGGTGATGGGGGAGACCATCACCGGAATGACGCCGAAGCGATTGCGGGAGGTTCGCCGCCGCCACGTGTCGATGGTCTTCCAGCACTTCGCGCTGCTGCCGCACCGCAACGTTCTGGAGAACGCGGCCTACGGCCTCGAGATCCAGGGGGTTCCGGCCGCCGAGCGGCGCGAGCGCGCCGAGCACATCCTCGAACGCGTCGGGCTCGGCGGATGGGGCGACAAGATGCCGGCCGAACTCTCGGGCGGCATGCAGCAGCGAGTCGGTCTCGCCCGCGCGCTGGCATCCGACACCGACATCCTCCTCATGGACGAAGCGTTCTCGGCCCTCGATCCGCTCATCCGCAAGGAGATGCAGGAGCAGCTCGTCGAACTGCAGCAGGAGCTCGGCAAGACGATCATCTTCATCACCCACGACCTCAACGAGGCGATGTTCCTCGGCGACCGCATCGCCATGATGCGCGACGGCCGGATCGTGCAGATCGGCACCGCCGAGGAGATCCTCACGGACCCCGCTGACGACTACGTCGCCCAGTTCGTGCAAGACGTCGACCGCTCCCGCGTGCTCACCGCTGGCAACGTGATGGAGGCGCCGCGCGCGGTCGTCACGGCATCCGCCGGCTCCCGGGCCGCCCTCCGATCGATGCGCGATCTGCAGACCTCCATGGTGTTCGTGGTCGGCAGCGGCCGGCGCCTCCTCGGCGTCGTGCACGACCGCGACGTGCTGCGGCTCGTGCAGCGCGGTGAGCGGTCACTCGAAGCCGCCATCAGCGACGACCACCCGGTGGTCAGCGCAGACGAGCACCTCTCCGAGCTCTTCGAGAGCGCCGTCGAGAGTCAGCTGCCGCTCGCGGTCGTCGACGAGCAGGGCCGTCTGCTCGGCGCCGTGCCCAGGGTGACCCTGCTCGCGGCGCTCGGCAACGTCTCGACGAACACCGCCGAGATGTCGATCATCGAGACGCCCGCCACCATCCCGGTCGACGTGATCACGGCGACGCTGCACCGCACAGCCCGGCCCGATACCGCCCTCGCCGACGCTGCCGACGAGTCCGCGGTCGCCGCGGCCGCGGCGGAGGCCGCCGACATCCGTGCCGAAGCGTCGACCCGCGATGCCGACGCGATGCGAGCCGATGTCGACGTGATGCGAGCGGATGCCGACGTGATGCGAGCGGATACCGCGGGGGAGAGGAGCCCGGCATGATCGACTTCCGTCTTCCGCTCGGCGAGTGGGCCGCTGCCTTCATCCACTTCATCACCGACGTGCTCGGCGGATTCTTCACCGTCGTGCGAGGGATCTTCGCCGGCTTCTACGATGTCATCGACTTCGTGCTGCAGGCACCGCCGTTCTGGATCGTCATCATCGTGCTCGCCGGCGTCGCTTGGCTCGCCAAGGGGTGGAAACTCGCTGTCGGCACCGTCGTCGGCCTGCTCGTGATCGTCGGCGTCGACCAGTGGGACAACGCCATGTCGACGCTCGCCCTCGTGCTCGTCGCCTCGCTCATCGCGGTCGTGGTATCCGTTCCGCTCGGCATCCTCGCCGCGCGCTCCGACGTCGCGTCGAAGATCATCCGCCCGATCCTCGACTTCATGCAGACGATGCCAGCGATGGTCTACCTGATCCCCGCCCTCATCCTCTTCCGCGTCGGGGTCGTGCCCGGCATCGTCGCGACCATCATCTTCGCGATGGCCCCGGGTGTGAGACTCACCGAGCTCGGCATCCGGGGTGTCGACAAGGAGGTCGTGGAGGCGGGCCAGGCATTCGGCTCATCGCCGTGGCGCATCCTCCGCCAGATCCAGCTGCCGCTCGCGATGCCGAGCATCATGGCCGGGGTCAACCAGGTCATCATGCTCTCGCTCTCGATGGTCGTCATCGCCGGCATGGTCGGCGCGGGCGGCCTCGGCGGCATGGTCGTGCAGTCCCTCACGCGCATCGACGTCGGGCTCGGCTTCGAGGCGGGCCTGTCGGTCGTGATCCTCGCGATCATCCTCGACCGGGTGACCGGCGCGCTCGGCACCAAGCGCAACCCGAACCGGCGCAGACAGTCGCAGGTGACGGATGTCGCTGAGCCGGCCGATGCCGAGCAGACCGATCTGGCGCAGGAGCGTGTGCCTGCGGCATCCGCGGCCCGCGCTCGCATTCCCGTCGCCTGACGTCCGCGCCTCACCCTCGCAGCAATTCAGGAGCGGAGGTGTGTCGCGGCCGGATTCCCACCGGAATCCGGGCGACACGCCGGCGCGAACCTGAATTGCGGACATCCCGAACCACATCCCGAAGTACATCCCGAAGTACATCCCGAAGTACATCCCCGAAGCTCGGGCGCGCGACATCCGCTCGCCCAAGAGGCCGCTCAGGCGGCCATCCCCAACACCCGTGCCACAGCACACGGGAGGAAAGGAACACATGAAGAAGCGCATGCTCACCGGAGCACTTGCACTCGGAGCGGTCGCCGCTCTCGCACTCAGCGGCTGCGCCGCCGACGCCGGAGCCGAGGCCCTCGAGAACGGTGACCAGAAGGACATCACGATCGCCGTATTCAACGGCTGGGATGAAGGAGTCGCGGCAAGCGAGCTCTGGAAGGCCGTGCTCACCGAGCAGGGCTACGACGTCACCCTCGAGTACGCCGACCCGGCCCCTGTCTACACCGGTCTCACGACCGACGACTACGACGTGACGCTCGACACCTGGCTGCCGATCACGCACGCCGACTACATCGAGCAGTACGGTGACGACCTCGTCGACCTCGGCTCGTGGAACGACGACGCCAAGCTCACCATCGCGGTGAACGAGGACGCCCCGATCGACTCGCTCGAGGAGCTCGCCGCGAACGCCGACCTCTTCGGCAACCAGCTCGTCGGCATCGAGCCGGGCTCGGGGCTGAACCGGGTCACGACCGACGAGGTCATCCCGACGTACGGGCTCGACAAGATGGAGTACGTGACGAGCTCGACGCCTGCGATGCTCGCCGAACTGACCGCGGCCACCGAGAACGGCGAGAACGTCGCCGTGACCCTCTGGCGCCCGCACTGGGCCTACGACGCGTTCCCGCTGAAGGACCTCGAGGACCCCGAGGGCACGCTCGGCGACGCCGAGGGCATCCACTCCTTCGGCGGCAAGAGCTTCGCGGCGAACTACCCCACGGCCGCGGGCTGGCTGAAGAACTTCGCGATGGACTCCGAGCTGCTCTTCTCGCTCGAGAACGCGATGTTCAACAGCGGCGCCGACTCCGACGACTACGCACCGGTCGTCGAGCAGTGGATCGCCGACAACCAGGAGTACGTCGACTCGCTCACCGAGTAGTCAGGCAATCGAGCGGCATCCCGCTCGGCAATCACGACAGGCGGCGGCTTCCACACGGGGCCGCCGCCTGTGCCATACCTCCCGCCGAACAGCGGCGGGCGGATCGACCCCGGACACGCCGGGGATCCCGCACGGCTGCGGGAGGAAGGAACACATGAAGTCCCGCACCATCGTCGGAGGAATCGCTCTCGGCGCGGCATCCATGCTCACCCTCACCGGCTGCGCAGCAGGCGAGGCCGAGACCGTCGAGAACGGAGACCGCGCCGACGTCACGATCGCCGTGTTCAACGGCTGGGACGAGGGCATCGCCGCGAGCGAACTCTGGAAGGCCGTGCTCACCGAGCAGGGCTACGAGGTCGAACTCGCCTACGCCGACCCCGCGCCCGTCTACGCGGGCATCGCGACCGGCGACTACGATCTGAACCTCGACTCGTGGCTGCCGGTCACCCACGAGGACTACGTCGAACAGTACGGCGACGACCTCGTCGACCTCGGCTCGTGGAACGACGGCGGGCGCAACATGATCGCTGTGAACGAGGATGCCCCGATCGACTCCCTCGACGAGCTGGCCGAGAACGCCGATCTGTTCGACAACCGCATCGTGGGCATCGAGCCCGGTGCAGGGCTCACCCGCCTCACGAAGGACGAGGTCATTCCCGCCTACGGGCTCGACGAGATGGACCTCATCGAGTCGTCGAGTCCGGCGATGTTCGCCGAACTCTCGGCGGCGACGGCGGCGGGGGAGAACATCGCGGTGACGCTGTGGAGTCCCCACTGGGCGTGGGAGGCGTTCCCGATCAAGGTGCTCGAGGACCCGCTCGGCGCATACGGCGCCGCCGAGGAGATCCACATCCAGGCGCGGTCCGACATCGAGGAGGAACTCCCGACGCTCGCCGGTTGGCTGCGCGGCTTCGAGATGGACTCCGATCTGCTGCACTCGCTCGAGAACGCGATGTTCAACGGTGACGATGCCGGTGCGGGCGACGGCGACTTCAACGCGGTCGTAGCCGAGTGGATCGCCGACAACCGGGAGTACGTCGACTCGCTCACGAAGTAGCGCGAGGCGAACAGGGCGGGTGACGGATGCCGCGGCATCCGTCACCCGCCTTCGTCATGCCGAGGGGTATCGGCCGCGAACGCGCTGGCGTAATGTTCGGCGAGATGGTGATCCGGCCCGGGGGGCCCGGCACTTCAGGTCGACTGCCCTCCGGCGGGCACGCGTGCGGCGTGGGCCCGGGCCCCGGGCTGACGGGAAGGACCGACCATGGCCCACGATCCGAGCGTGCTCGCTCCGACATTCGCGAGGACGGCAGTGCGATCCGTCGCCCCCAGGCTGACGATGCCCGATGGCGAGATGGACCCCACGACGGCCTATCAGATCGTGCACGACGAGACGATGCTCGATGGCAACGCACGCCTCAACCTCGCGACGTTCGTGGCGACCTGGATGGGCGACGAAGCCGACCGCTTGTACGCCGAGTCGTACGACAAGAACATGGTCGACAAAGACGAGTACCCGCGCACCGCCGCGATCGAGGAGAACTGCTGGCGCATGCTCGCGTCGCTCTGGAACGTGCCCGACGTCGCCGACTCGATCGGCACCTCGACGATCGGCTCCTCCGAGGCGTGCATGCTCGGCGGTCTCGCCTTCAAGCGTCGCTGGCAGATCGCCCGGCGTGCAGCCGGCAAGTCGACCGAGAAGCCCAACCTCGTGATGAGTTCGGCCGTGCAGGTCTGCTGGGAGAAGTTCTGCAACTACTTCGAGGTCGAGATGCGCCTCGTGCCCATCTCGGAAGAACACCCCACCCTCGACGGGGCCCAGATCGAGCAGTACGTCGACGAGAACACGATCGGCGTGGTCGCGATCATGGGCGTGACGTACACGGGCATGTACGAGCCGGTCAAGGAGATCGCCGAGGCCCTCGACGCCCTGCAGGAGAAGACGGGTCTCGATGTGCCGATCCATGTCGACGGGGCATCCGGCGCCATGATCGCTCCGTTCCTGCAGCCCGAGATCGAGTGGGACTTCCGCTTCGAGCGGGTGCACTCGATCAGCACTTCGGGGCACAAGTACGGGCTCGTCTACCCTGGCGTCGGCTGGGTCGTGTGGCGCACGCTCGATGCGCTGCCCGAAGAGCTCATCTTCCGGGTGAGCTACCTCGGCGGCGACATGCCGACCCTCGCCCTCAACTTCTCGCGGCCGGGCGCGCAGGTGCTGCTGCAGTACTACCAGTTCCTCCGCCTCGGGCACGAGGGATACACCGCCGTCCAGCAGGAATGCCAGGACGTCGCGAAGTACCTCGCGAAGGGCATCGCCGCGATCGGCGCGTTCGACCTGTGGAACGACGGGTCGGACATCCCAGTGTTCGCGTGGCGACTGAAGCCGGGCCACACCGACAAGTGGAACCTGTACCACCTCTCGGATCGCCTGCGGATGAAGGGCTGGCTCGTGCCCGCCTACCCGATGCCCGACAACATGAACGACCTCACGGTGCAGCGCATCGTCGTGCGCAACGGCCTCAGCCGCGACCTCGGCGACGAGCTGCTCGAGGACATCCGAGTCGAGACGGCGTGGCTCGACGCGCTCTCCTCGCCGATGCCGACCGAGGGGCAGAAGCCCGGGTTCCACCACTGAGCGCGCAACGCTTCTGAGCGGAACGAGACGCATGCGAGCGGATGCCTCGGCGGCGATCCCGCCCGCCGATCGCAAGGGTCGGCGGCGCCTCCGCCTGCGCCGAGAGGCGTGGGGGTTCGTGATCGGATCGCTGTGCTTCTTCGTGGGCGCGGTGCCGTTCTACGCGGAGTGGGCGGGCCCCATCGGCGTCGGGGTGACCTTTCTCGTCGGCTCGATCTTCTTCACGCTGGCGGCGTTCATCCAGCTGAGCCTCAGCGGCCGCCGCCCGCCGAGGAAGGGAACGAACGCGGCCGATCGCTGGGACTGGTGGGCGGCGGCGATCCAGTTCGTCGGCACGCTCCTCTTCAACATCAGCACGGCGGCCGCGCTCGCCGCGGCTATCGCCGACCCCACCCGGCTTGGCGCGGGCTGGCGACCTGACGCGTGGGGCTCGGCGGCGTTCCTCGTCTCGAGCGCGTTCGCCGTGGTCGCGACGAAGGACCGCGGACAGCTCTGGGACCGGGATGCCCGTTCATGGCACGGCACCTGGCTGAGCCTGCTCGGCTCGATCGCGTTCGGCGCCTCGGCGATCGGCGCGTACGTCGTGCCGCAGACCGATTCGCTCGTGAGCGCGTTCTGGGCGAACCTCGGTACGCTCGTCGGGGCGTTGTGCTTCCTCGTGGCGGCGCTGCTCTCGCGGCGCTCGATCGGCGTGGCCGGGCCCGCCGGGCCCGCCGAGCGGTGACGAGCGCCGCGGCATCCGCTCGGTTCGGCCGCCCCCGCCTTTCTGGTAAGCTGGCTCGTTGGCTGGGCACTTCCACTGCCCATGCCGCGACAATCCCCATCGACGACACGCGAGAAATCGCGGGCATTCGCGTGGGGAAGGTCAGCAGACAAGAGACCTTGGGAGGGGCATCCGCCCCTCGGTATTGGAGGAAACCAATGGCAGCAGTGTGCCAGGTGACCGGAGCCATTCCCGGCTTCGGACACAACATCTCGCACTCGCACCGTCGGACGAAGCGCCGCTTCGACCCGAACGTGCAGAAGAAGACCTATTTCGTGCCGTCGCTGCGGCGCAAGATCACCATCAACGTGTCCGCCAAGGGCATCAAGGTGATCGACGCTCGTGGCATTGAGGCAGTGGTCAAGGACATGCAGGCACGTGGGGTGAAGCTCTAATGGCGAAAGCACAAGACATCCGCCCGATCATCAAGCTTCGGTCGACCGCCGGCACCGGGTACACCTACGTGACCCGCAAGAACCGCCGCAACAACCCCGACCGTCTCGTGCTCAAGAAGTACGACCCCGTAGTGCGCAAGCACGTCGACTTCCGAGAGGAGCGCTAAGACATGGCGAAGAAGAGCAAGATCGCGCGCAACGAACAGCGCAAGGTGATCGTCGAGCGGTACGCCGCGAAGCGCCTCGAACTGAAGAAGGCGCTCGTCGACCCCAACGGCACCGACGAGAGCCGCGAGGCCGCTCGTCAGGGCCTGCAGAAGCTGCCCCGCAACGCATCGCCGATCCGCGTGCGTTCGCGTGACGCGATCGACGGCCGCCCCCGTGGCGTGCTCACGAAGTTCGGCGTCTCGCGCGTCCGCTTCCGTGACATGGCGCACCGCGGCGAGCTGCCCGGCATCACGAAGTCGTCCTGGTAACTCGACGACAGTAGGAGCAGCCGAGCACATCGACTCGCGCCCTGGCGCGAGCCGGTCAGCACCAGGCTTCACACGAACGGGACGTCCTTCGGGGCGTCCCGTTCGTCGTCTCCGGAGGAGACCGTTCGTCGCTGCATCACCGTCACGAACGCACGCCGAGAGCGAACGTCGCGCGACACGCCGAACCGAGTTGCCCAAAAGTACCGGAAATCCGCGGGATTCCGGGGGTCTCTGCTACATTCGAAGCGGCCTGATCGGCCATGGGGGCGGTTGAACGATCGTTCCCGAGAACTCACAAATGCTGTACCGAACAGCGAAGGTCCGAGGAGGACATTCAATGGCTGACAAGTCGCTCAACAAGACCGAGCTCGTCGCGAAGGTCGCAGCGTCGACCGGACAGAGCCAGGCCACCGTCGACGCCGTTCTCGGCGGTCTCTTCGAGGCGCTCGCCGAGTCCGTGGGCTCCGGCACCAAGGTCTCGATTCCCGGGTGGCTCGCCGTCGAGCGCACGCACCGTGCTGCACGTACGGGCCGCAACCCGCAGACGGGTGCCGAACTCCAGATTCCGGCCGGCTACTCGGTCAAGGTTTCGGCTGGTTCGAAGCTCAAGGCTGCTGCGAAGTAACTGCGACTTCCGGATGGGGCGTGCGGCGTGAGCCGCGCGCCCCATCGTTCGTTTCGGGCGCTCAGGCGCCGCCGTCTAGGCTGGTTCGGTGCCCCGCTCCGTTCGAGTGCTCGGTCCTGCCGCGCTCATCGCCGTCGCCCTCGCCGCGACGTTCGCCGGCCTCGCCTTCGGCGGGGGAGCGGCCGAGCAGCTGATCCAGGATCCCGGACCGATCGCCCGCTACGGCGTGCCGGTGGCCAAGCTGTTCGTGAATCTCGGCGCTGCGGGCATGATCGGTGCGCTCGTGCTCGCCGTGTGGGCACTCAGCCCGAAGCGACGCGAGTTCGATCTCGCGCTCGATGTGGCTGCGGCATCCGCTGCCGTCATGACCGTCGCGAGTGCCGCGACCGGCTTCTTCACCTTCCTGCTCGTGACGGCAGTGCCGTTCGACCTGAGTGATTCCTTCGGGCAGAAGCTCGGACAGTTCGTCACCACCATCCCGCTCGGGCAGGCGTTGCTCACCACGACGCTCGTCGCGGCGGCCGTCACCGTGCTGTGCTTCGCGGTGCGCAACCAGACCGCCCTCGTGTTCGTCACGGTGCTCGCGGTCACGTCGCTCGTGCCGCTCGCGCAGCAGGGGCACGCCGCCGGGGCGGCCGGGCATGCGGCGGCGATCACCGCGCTCGGCCTGCACCTCGTGTTCGCGTGCGTGTGGCTCGGCGGGCTCGTCACGATCGTGCTGCTGAAGGGCGAGCTCGGCGCGAAGCGGCTGCCCGTCGTGCTGGCCCGCTACTCGACGGTCGCGCTCATCTGCTTCATCGTGGTGGCGCTGTCGGGGTACGCGAGCGCGGCGCTGCGCATCGGCGAATGGGATCAGCTGCTCACGCCCTATGGCATGCTCGTCGTCGCGAAGGTCGTCGCGCTCATCGCGTTGGGACTGTTCGGTGCGGCCCAGCGGCGGTTCCTGATCGGGCGGATGTCGCGGGGTGCGGCATCCGTTGGTCGAGTAGCGAGCGCCAGCGAGCGTATCGAGACCGGTGATGCTGCGGCGGGTCTCGATACGCGTCCTCCTGCGTCGGGCGCTACTCGACCGGCGAAGGGTGCGGCGGGTCTCGATACGCGTCCTCCTGCGTCGGGCGCTACTCGACCGGCGAAGGGTGCGGTGGGTCTCGATGCGTCGGGCGCTACTCGACCGGCGAGCGGTGGGCGTGCATTCTGGTGGCTCGTCGTCGCCGAGCTCGCATTCATGGGGCTCGCGTCGGGTGTCGCAGCCGCGCTTGCGCGCACGGCGCCCCCGGTGCCCGAGAAGGTCACCGCCGGTGTCGCCGACTCTCCCGCTCAGTTCCTGACGGGCGAGCCGCTGCCGCCGTGGCCCGAGTGGACGCGGTTCTTCACCGAGTGGAACCCCGACCTCATCTGGCTGCTCGCCTGCGGCTTCGGCATCTTCTTCTACCTCGCGGGCGTGCGTCGCCTCCACAAGCGCGGCGACCGTTGGCCCGTCTATCGCACGGTGCTCTGGGTCGCGGGCCTGCTGCTGCTCGCCTACATCACCAACGGCGGCGTGAACGTCTACGAGCAGTACCTGTTCTCGGCGCACATGCTCGCGCACATGGTGCTCACGATGGCGGTGCCGGTGCTGCTCGTGCCGGGCGCCCCGGTGACACTCGCGGCGCGCGCCATCCGTGCCCGCAAAGACGGCAGTCGCGGCGGCCGCGAGTGGATCCTGCTCGCCGTGCACTCGAAGTTCGCCGGCATCATCGCCAACCCGATCGTGGCCGCGGTGCTCTTCGCCGGGTCGCTGTGGGTCTTCTACTACTCGCCGCTCTTCCGTTGGACCATGCTCGACCACATCGGGCACGAGTGGATGATCGTCCACTTCCTCATCACGGGCTACCTGTTCGTACAGTCGCTCATCGGCATCGATCCGGTGCCGTACCGCCTGCCGTATCCGTTCCGGCTGGTGCTGCTGCTCGGCACCATGGCGTTCCACGCGTTCTTCGGGCTCACGATCATGTCGAGCACGGGCCTGCTGCTCGCCGATTGGTACGGCGCGATGGGCTGGGGCACCGACGCGCTCATCGATCAGCAGCTCGGCGGCGGCATCGCCTGGTCGATCGGCGAGATCCCGACCGTGGCGCTCGCGATCACCGTCGCCGTGCAGTGGGCGCGCAGCGACGAGAAGGAGTCGAAACGCCGCGACCGGCACGCCGACCGTACGGGCGACGCCGAGCTCGAGGCGTACAACGCGCAGCTCGCGGCGATCGCCGAGCGCGACGGCCGCAGTTAGGCGGCGAGGCGGGCGGAGGCTACTTCAGCTGGATCGCGATGGTGTCGTCGGGCTGGATCGTCGCCGAGAGGGCGATCGTGTACGGGCGATCCTCTTCGAGCGTGAAGTGGTGGCCGTCGAAGAGCGACTGCACGTCGACCGAGATGTGCGCGACACCCTCGGTCGGCGGCATGTCGAACGATGACTCGCCGGGGGTGAGGGTGACCTGCGGCACGCTCACGATGCTCCACGCCGGCTCTCCGACGACGCGGTCGTCGATCTCGATGCCGAACGGGCACTCCGCCGGCTGCAGCACGGTCTGCGTGGCGCACTTCGCGAGGAAGTCGTCGACCCTGACCTGCACCCGCTCGACGAACGCAGCGGTCGGCTGCGCGTCGACCGTCACGGGCACACGCGCCGACGCATCCGCCTGCACCGACACCGGCACGGCTTCGAGCAGCACCGAGCTGTACGAGAACTCGTACACCGCCGGTGCGATCGCGAGGTACGGCGTGACCTGCGTGAACGCGGCGAGCTCGTCGCCGGATTTCGTCGCGCGAGAGTCGAGGGTGAGCGACCCCACGGTGAAGAGCGGGTTGTGCGCGGCGGTCACGTCGATCACGGCGAGCGGGCTGACCGCGAATTCCCAGCGGGTCAGCACGCCGTAGAGCGGTGCGATGGGTCGCACGTCGAAGGATGCCTCGACGATCGCGGTCTCGAGTCGGTAGGTGGCCGTCACCGTGTGCATGCCGTCGGCGTGCGCCACGTCGCTGACGATGCTGATGTCTTCGGGGCCGGACTCGACGACGCCGGTGCGGAGCATCGCCGTCGACACGTTCGCCGGCAGCCCGAGGGCTTCGAGCTCTTCGGCATCGAGCGCGACACCCGGGGTCGTCGAGGCGGTCGCGATGTCGTCGTTCGCGATGGCCGTGAGGTAGCGCTCGATGAAGTTCTGGGCACCGTAGACCGTCTGGTTGAGGGCACCGAGCGCGGCGAAGAAGGCGCCGATGACGAGCACCGCGAGCCCGGCCCAACCGGCGACGGACAGCGGCGACACCCGACTACCGCGCACTCCGGAGCTCCCCACCCGCCCAAGTCTAGGTGGGAGGCAGCGGCCGGGCCTGAGGATATCCCCAGCGCCGCGCAGGCCCCACGGCGAGACGGTTACAGTGGGAGCGAAACACCCGCCCCGCGGCATCCGCTCGCCGAATCGAAAGCGCCCCAGTGCAGAACGTGACCCTCAGCCGCGAGCAGGCGGCGGTGTTCCAGGCGATCGAAGGCACCCGTGAGCACGTCTTCGTCACGGGCCGCGCGGGCACCGGCAAGTCCACGTTGCTGAATCACCTGAACTGGCACACGCAAAAGCAGATCGTGATCTGCGCGCCGACGGGCGTGGCAGCCCTGAACGTCGGCGGCCAGACCATCCACTCGCTGTTCCGGCTGCCGATCGGGGTCATCGCCGACCACGTCATCGAGCAGAACGACACGGTGCGCAAGATTCTGAACGCCATGGACACGCTCGTCATCGACGAGGTGTCGATGGTGAACGCCGACCTGATGGATGCGCTGGATCGCTCGCTGCGACAGGCGAGGCAGCGGCCGCTCGAACCGTTCGGCGGCGCGCAGGTCGTGCTCTTCGGCGACCCCTATCAACTCGCGCCGGTGCCGGGCGACGCCGACGAGCGCGCCTACTTCGCCGACACCTACGACTCGATGTGGTTCTTCGACGCGAAGGTCTGGCGCGAGACCGATCTGCGCATCTTCGAGCTCGGCGAGATCCACCGCCAGCACGACGACGACTTCAAGCTCATGCTGAACGCGGTGCGGCACGGCCGGGTCACCGCTGAGATCGCCGGCGTGCTGAACAGTGTGGGTGCACGCCGCCCCCTGCCCGAGCAGGGTGCGATCACGCTCGCGACCCGCAACGACACGGTCAACCGCATCAACCGCACGCAGCTGCACCGACTGCCAGGGCACTCGCAGGGCAACGAGGCCGAGGTCAACGGCGACTTCGGCGGCCGCGCGTTTCCCGCCGATGAGAACCTCGAACTCAAGATCGGCGCGCAGGTGATGTTCCTGCGCAACGACACCGCGATCGGGCCGGAGGGCCAGCGCTGGGTGAACGGCACGATCGGCACGGTGACCTCGCTCGACCGGGCTGTGCGCGTCGAGATCGACGGCGAGGAGCACGAGATCGAGCAGGTCACCTGGGAGAAGTACAAGTACACCTGGGACTCGACGCGCAAGAAGCTCGAGAAGCAGATCGTGGCCGAGTTCACCCAGTTCCCGTTGAAACTGGCTTGGGCGGTTACCATCCACAAATCGCAGGGCGCGAGCTACGACACCGCGATCATCGACCTCGGCCAGCGCGTCTTCAGCCCGGGCCAGACCTACGTCGCGCTCAGCCGGCTCACCTCGCTCGACGGGCTCTACCTGGCCCGCCCGCTGCGACCGAGCGACATCATCGTCGACCGCAATGTCGAGCGGTTCATGTCGGGCGCCGATCGCGAGATCGCGTCGTCGCCGAGCTGACCGCGTCGCGTTTGCGCAACGTTGCGGCGGCGGAGACCCGGCTGCACGGGCGCTACCGTAACGGCAGGTTACAATTTCAGTGGGCACACGGCTGAGGGGAGCTTGGTGGCTGCAGGAGCTAGGGGCAAATGGCGGCGAGGGCTTCTCGCCGTGGCGATGGGTGGCGCGCTCACGCTGACGATCACGAGCTGCACCGGCGGCTCGGTCGATCCGATGGCCGATCTCGATCCCGTCGATGCCGCCTTCGGCGAGCAACTCGCCGGTGAGCTGCAGGCGGTGCTCGACGAGGCCGTCGCCCTCAGCGGATCGAGCGGAGGCATCGCCGGCGCGTGGTCGCCGTGGTCGGGGGAGTGGACGGGTGCCTCGGGCACCGTCGACTTCAGCGAGACGCCAGCGCCGGTCGAGGTCGACACCGGGTTCCACCTCGGCACGCTCACGACCGAAGTGACGTGCACGGTGCTGCTGCGGCTCGTCGACGAGGGACAGGTGCAGCTCGACGACGAGGTCGCGCAATACGTGGACTGGGTGCCGAGCCTCGACGGCATCACACTCAGGCAGCTGTGCCTGCACACTTCCGGCATCGCCGACTACTACCCGAGCCTGCGCACCCACTTCGTCGCGAACCCCGAACGCATCTGGCCGCCGAACGAGCTGCTCTCGAGCGGGCTCGCGCTGCCGCGCCCCGGGCCACCCGGTGAGCAGTGGGCGCAGTCGCGCACGGGCATCCTGCTCTTGGCGATGGCACTCGAGCGACGCACGGGGCTCAGCTGGAACGAGCTCGCCGAGCGCTACGTCTTCGACCCCCTCGATCTCGACGACACCTCGCTCCCGTCGCCGACCGTCACCGAGCTCGACGACAGCCTCGGCGCCTATTCCGCTGCGATCGCGCAAGACGGCGCGATCGACTGTGCGGTGCGTCGCGACGACACTTCGCAATCGAGTTCGATGGGCGGAGCGGCCGCCGGCGCCGTGTCGAGCCTCGAAGACGCGCGCCGGTTGAGCGCCGCGTTCGCGTCCGGCGCCTTGCTCGACGAGAGCACCGTTCGCACGCAGTGGACGTTGGTCCCGATGGGCGCCGACACCCCCGCATGGTACGGGTGGGGGCTCGGCGGGGCCGAGTACGGGCCGTTGCGTGGAACCGCGGGGGAGTCGACGGGGGCGCTCACCGCGGCGTTCACCGACCCGAAGAGCGGCCTCACCGTCGTCGTGGCGCTCAACAATTCGACGTCGGGTGCGGATTTCGTGCGTGAGACGGCGTTCGCGCTTGCTTCGCTCGCGTCCAAGGCGGGTGCGGCGGCCGGCCACGAGCTGCCACTGGTCGAGTTGCCGTGGTCGTTCGAGCAGGCCACCACGAAGATGCGCGAACTCGCGAAGTGCCCGATCGCCGCGGAACCGGCTGCACCTGCGGAACCGGCACCTGCCGGCTGACGAAACCCTGCGTGCCACGAACGGAGTCGAACAGGGCGAAAGCGGTGGGTCACTGCGAAGCAAAACGGTGAGGAATGCTCGTGACGGCGCTAGGCTGACCGCATCCCCTGTCGGTGCCGACGAAGGAGTTGAGTCGCATGTGTCGCTGGCTTGCATACTCGGGAGAACCGCTCCAACCCTCCCTTGTGGTCCTCGACGCGCAGCACTCGCTCGTCGCGCAGTCACTCGATTCGCCACTCGGCGCCGAAACGGTCAACGGCGACGGCTTCGGCGTCGGCTGGTATCCCGTCGGCTCGACGGCGGGGAGCCATCCGTCGACGTTCCACAGCGTCGAACCGGCCTGGAATGACGAGAATCTCCGCGAGATCACCGAGTCGATCGAAAGCCCGCTGTTCTTCAGCCACGTGCGTGCGGCCGGAGGTCCGCCGATCCAGCGCACCAACTGCCATCCGTTCCGCCACCACAACTGGCTCTTCATGCACAACGGAGTGATCCACGGCTTCCACGAGATCAAGCGCGACCTCACCTTCGCGGTCGATCCGTCGCTCTACCCCCACATCCTGGGTACGACCGACTCGGAGGTGCTCTTCCATCTCGCCTTGACGTTCGGGCTCCTCGACGACCCGATCGCAGGCATGACGAAGGCCGTGCGGTTCGTCGAGGAGACCGGCCACGAGCACGGCATCGGGTATCCGATGCAGGGCACGGTCGCCATCGCCGACGGAGCGACGATCTGGGCCTTCCGGTACTCGTCGGAGGGCGAGTCGCGCACGTTGTTCCACTCCGTGGACATTCCGACGCTGCAGGAGATGTACCCGGATTTCCCGCGCCTGCATCTCTTCGGCCAGAAAGCGCGCGTCGTCGTCTCCGAGCCGCTCAACGACCTGCCCGGCGCATTCGTCGAAGTGCCGGAGTCGACCGTCGCGATCCTCGACGCCGACGGCTACCGGTACGAGCCGTTCATGGAGGGCGTGCACGTCTGAGCCTTCGCCGGGTTATCCTCGCGACCGGACCACAACGTTTCGAGGCATCCGTTCGTTGTGGAGTATGAGAGCCGATCTCACTGCTCGGGAGGCACGGATGTCCTATCTTCGATCTGCCGCGGCGCGGCTGCTGGCCGTCGTCGCCGGTGCGGCGCTCCTGTCGGGGTGCGCCCAGAATCTCTTGGCCGCACCGCTGCCCGAGCCCCCTGCACCGCTGCCCTCCGTCGTCGTGGAGGAACCCGATGCCCCGGCCGTGAAGTACGACGCCGTCGACTGCCGCACGCTCGACGGGCTGCTCGCGCCGTCACCCGACGCACCGGCGACGGATCCGATTCCCGAACCCGGGCGGATGCCCGCCGGATTCGTCGTCGTCGCGGCGCTCGGTTGCGACTTCGAGATGCGAGACGCGGGCCGGAGCGACGGCGCGCTCGACGTCGTGGTGACGATGACCCGGTACGAGGGTGAATTCGGCCCGCTGCTCGGGGCGCTCGCGGCACCCGATGACGTCGCCCCGCCCGACACGGTGTGCGCAGCCTCGATGGAGATCGTGCCACCGCTCTGGCTCGAGGGCGCCGACGGCTCGCTCATCTCCGTGCGCTACCCCGTCGATGTCTGCGGCAAGACGAAGCCGGCCGTCTCCGAGGCACTCGCCGCGCTCGACGTGGTCTCGGCCGACGAGTGGACGCCGCTCGACTGACGCGACGCGGGAACGAGGCCGCGCACCCTCGATCAGCGGGGTGAGCGTGCACGTCTGAGCCGGCCGGCGAATGGAGGCCCGCCGGCCACGCTGCGTCCGGTGCCGATTCATCCCCCGCCGAGGTACGCGAGGACTGCGAGGACGCGGCGGTTGTACGTGGTGTCGGGTTGTATCTCGAGCTTGGTGAAGATCGTGTTGATGTGCTTCTCGATGCCGCTCTGGCTGAGGTAGAGCTGAGTGGCGATGGACGCGTTGCTATGGCCCAGGGCGATGAGCTCGAGGACCGATCGTTCGCGTGCGGTGAAGTCGGCAAGTCGGCTGTCCGGCGCGCTCTTGGCGGTGATGAGCTGGCGGATGACCTCGGGATCGAACGCGGTTCCGCCGGCGCGGACGCGGTTGAGGGCGTCGAGGAATCCGCCGATGTCCGAGATGCGGTCCTTGAGCAGATAGCCAACGCCGCCGCGGCCGTCGAGGAGCTCGCTCGCGTGGCGGCGCTCCACATATTGCGAGAGGACGATGACGGGGACATCGGGCCATTCGCGACGGAGATGGAGTGCTGCGTGAATGCCCTCGTCGACGAAGTCGGGGGGCATGCGCACATCGACGATCACCAACTCGGGCGGGTCTGATGCGACCGCCCTGAGGAGGTCGTCGGCGTTCCCGACCGAATGCGTGACGGTGTGGCCTTCGGCCGAGAGGAGCTGGGCGATGCCTTCTCGCAGCAGTGTGGAGTCTTCTGCGAGGGCTATCCGCATGGGATCACCGCGGTGACGATCGTCGGGCCTCCGGTGGGGCTTTCGACTCGAAGCCGTCCGCCGCGGGCTGCGACTCGGGAGCTGATGCCCGACAGCCCCGCGCCGGCGGGATCGGCTCCGCCCTTGCCGTCGTCTCGGACGGTGAGGACGAGGTCGGTTCCCTCGCGAATGACCTCGATATCGATCCGTGAAGCGTCTGCGTGCTTGATGGTGTTGGTCACGGCTTCGCTCGCGACGAAGTACGCGGCGGCTCCTGCAGCGCGATCCGTGAGGTCGGCGGCGTCGACGTGGAGACGGATCGGCATGATGGTGCGGTCGCGGAGGGCTTCGAGCGCGGCTGGGAGGCCGTCCCTCGCGAGCATGGCCGGATAGGTGTGCCAGGCGACACTTCTGAGCTCGTCGAGAATCTGTTGAGTTTGGGAGCGAGCCTCCTGGTGAAGCTCACGTCGTTCTGCTGCATCCGGTGCGCGCTCGGCCCGGGCCAGAAGGATGGACAGCGCCACGACACGCTGCTGAACGCCGTCATGGATGTCGCGCTCGATGCGGCGCCGCTCGGCATCCACGGCGGAGACCACATCGTCGAGTGTCGTGTGCAGACGCGAGACCTCGCGAGAGAGCTCTCCGAGGCTTGGCCGTGTCAAGGCCGCCCAGCTTCGACGGTCGAGCCATGCGATCCCAGCGAGTCCCGAAACAGCGAGGAACGCGAGCACGATCCCGGGAATCACGAAGTATGCGACCGTGACCCAGGTGACCGCTCCCGGCTCGGCGTCGAAGACGGCGACGGGTCGGCCGGTCGCGGCGCTGACCACCATGTCGACGACGATCACCAGTCCCGTCACAATCAACGCGAAGACGCATCCGGCAAGCAACCCGAGGATCGCCTCGACCCCCAACAGCCCGAGCAGGCGTCCGCCCATGGGGCGCCCATCTCGGTGCTTCCCGTCGGCCCAGTCCAGCCGTCGCGCCACCCACCGTGCAGCCGTTCGAGGGGGCGCCGTGGAGACGGGCGCTGCGATGATCGCGACCAGGAGCGCCGGCACCAGCAGGGCCCCCGCCACCGACGCCAGAAGCGCTCGGCCGGCACGGCGGAAGGCGAAGGTGGCGCCGTGGTCGCCGCCGACCGTGACGCCGCTCACGCTCATGAGGCCATCTTCCCACCTGCCCGCTGACGCAGCCTGAGCACCACGAACACGGCGACAGCACCTACGACCGCTGCGATCACGAGGAGCTGGAAGACGTCAGCGTACTGTTCCACGGATCCCCAGTTCTCACCGAGGAAGTACCCGGCGAGGACGAAGATCGTATTCCAGATAGCGCTGCCCGCCGTCGTCAACAGGATGAACCGTCCCAACGGCATCCGCTCGATCCCCGCAGGGATCGAGATCAGGCTGCGGAACAACGGGATCATTCGACCGAAGAACACCGCCTTGGTGCCGTGTCGCGAGAACCATTGCTCCGCCCGGTCGAAGTCGGAGACCTTCACCAGAGGAACGCGCGCCACGATACGCCGCAATCGTTCGCGGCCGAGCCACGCGCCGAGCCCGTAGAGGATCAGTGCGCCCACGACCGAGCCGAGCGTCGTCCACACCAGCACTTCGACGATGCCGAATGTGCCCCTGCTGGCCGTGAACCCAGCCAGCGGCAGGATGATCTCACTGGGCAGCGGCGGGAACAAATTCTCCGCAGCGATCGCCAGTCCGGCCCCGGGAGCGCCCAGAGACTCCATCAGGGAGATTGCCCATTGTGCGATCGTATTCAGGTTTTCGACCTCGTTTTCCATGTCATCGAACGTATGAGCTCGGCGGAGAGAAGTCAGTGGGGGCAGCCGTCGCGGCGGGTGTGGAAAACCACACAGTCCCCACACGGCAGGGTGACTCGTGGCGAGCGAACCTACGGTGGAGGGCATGAACGTTTGGAACAGAGCAGCCGAGGGAGTCATCAAGCTTCCGGACGGGCGCCTCGTGCGCGGTTGAACTCCGCCCCTTGCGGCCGCGACTGGAGGTGGAAACCGCCCGCCGCGAGGCATCCGCTGCCATACTGACCTCGGCTGCACCTTGCCACAGGTCGCCCGGGTCAGCCGGCCCGCCCGACCGCTCGTTCCACGTCGTTGTCGGAAGCGGGGTCACATGAACAAGTGGTCGGTCGTCGCGGTCCTCGGAGCCGCCCAGTTCGTCATGGTGCTCGACGGCACCGTCATGAACGTCTCCATCTCGACGGTGGTCGAAGACCTCGACACGAGTGTCACGGCGATGCAGACGGCGATCACCTTCTACACCCTCACGATGGCCTCGCTCATGCTGCTCGGCGCGAAGCTCGGCGACGTGTGGGGGCGGCGGCGGGCCTTCGTCATCGGGTCGTGCATCTACGCGGTCGGCTCGCTCATGACGGCACTGAGCCCGAACGTGCAGGTCCTCTTCCTCGGCTGGTCGATCATCGAGGGCGTCGGTGCGGTGCTCGTCATCCCGGCGGTCGCGGCACTCATCGCCGACAACTACGAGGGCCCCGACCGCATCACCGCGTACGCGATCATCGGGGCGGTCTCGGGCGCTGCAGTCGCGGCCGGCCCGCTCATCGGCGGCTTTCTCACGACCTATGCGAGCTGGCGGTACGTGTTCGTCGCCGAGGTCGTCATCATGATCGTGGTCGTGCTCTTCACCCGCGTGATCGCCGACCGCACCGCCCGTCAGACGGTGCGCATCGACGTGTGGAGCGTGCTGGCCTCGGCTGTCGGGCTCGTGTTCGTGGTGCTCGGCATGCTGCAGAGCAAGACGTGGGGCTGGATCGTTCCGCTCCAGTCGCCCGAGATCGGCGGCGTCGAGATCGCACCGCTCGGCATCTCGCTGTGTGCGTGGCTCATACTCGCCGGCGGCGCGCTGCTCGCACTGTTCATGCGCCGTCAGCGCCGGCTCTCGGCCGCGGGACGTGCGCCGCTCCTCGACGTGTCGCTGTTCTCGATCACCCGGCTCCGCAGCGGACTCGCGGTGCTCGGCGCGCAGTACACGATCACGGCCGGGCTCTTCTTCATGGTGCCGGTGTACCTGCAGATGACTCTCGGGCTCGACGCGCTCGAGACGGGGCTCAAGATCTTCCCGCTCTCGATCTCGCTCATCCTCTTCTCGATCATCGGCACCCGGCTGTCGCAGTTCTGGTCGCCGCGGCGCATCGTACGGTGGGGCCAGGTGGCGCTCGTGCTCGCCTCCGTGCTGCTGCTCGGGTCGGTCGACCTCGAACTGCAGAGCATCGCCTTCGGATGCGGCATGTTCGTCGCGGGTGCCGCCCTCGGCCTGCTCGCGTCTCAGCTCGGCAACGTCAACATGTCGAGCGTGACCGAGTCGCAGACGAGCGAGGTCGGGGGCCTGCAGGGCGTGTTCCAGAACCTCGGCTCCTCGCTCGGCACGGCGCTCATCGGCTCGGTGCTGATCGGGGCGCTCGCCACCTCGTTCGCCGCAGGGGTGGCGTCGAGCGAGCTGCCTGCTGACGTCCGATCGATCGTGACGGAGCGCACGGAGGCGGGAGTGGCGATCGTGCCGGCAGCCGATGTCGACGACATCGCGGAGCAGGCGGGGCTCTCATCGGCCGAGGGCGAAGAACTCACCCGCGTCTACAGCGAATCGCAGGTCTCGTCGCTGCGCACGGCATTCTTCGCGCTCATCGCGATCGCACTCGCGTCGTTGCTCTTCTCCCGCGGCATTCCCGCGGAGGTCCTCGGGCGACGGCCTGAGAATGCGGATGCCCCGCCGGTGACGTGAACTCGCCGGCGGCCACGAAGAACGGGGGAGCACCATGAACGCGCACCACGCGACATCCGACGCCATCTCGCCGCCCGAGGCCGAGGAGTCGCAACCCTCGCCGACCGACTTCGCGGGCCGCGCCCAATCGGGGCGCGCGGCCCGGCGCCGCTCACCGAGGGGCGCGCACGCCGACTGGCGCCCGGACGCCGACCGGCCCGACCCTGTGGCCCTGCTCGAGGAGCAGGCGACGAGCCGGGTCGCCGAGCTCATTCCGATCCGGCACGCCCGCATGATGGTCTCGCCGTTCACCTTCTACCGTGGCGCCGCCCTCATCATGGCGGCAGACCTGGCCGGCACCGCCGATTCGGGTATCACTGCGCAGATCTGCGGCGACGCCCACCTCTCGAACTTCGGCGTCTTCGGCACGCCCGAACGCAAGCTCGTCTTCGACATCAACGACTTCGACGAGACGCTGCCGGGCCCGTGGGAGTGGGACGTCAAGCGGCTCGCCGCGAGTTTCGAGGTCGCAGGCAGACAGCTCGGCTTCACCGAGGCCGAGCGACGAGCGATCACCGTCGAGTCGGTGCGCGGTTATCGCAAGCGGATGCGCCGGTCCGCCGCATCGCGCGTGCTCGACGCCTGGTACGACCGGCTCGACGCCGACCAGATCGCCGAATGGGTCCGCGACGAGCATCGGGCGGCCCGGGTGCTGAAGGAAGAGGTGAAACGCACCGAGGCGACATTCTCGAAGGCCCGAACCCGTGACGGCATGCGCGCCTTCTCGAAGCTCGTGAGCGTCGTCGACGGTGACCTGCGAATCACGGGCGACCCGCCGTTGATCGTGCCTCTCGAGGACTTACGGCCCGACGACCGTTCTCGCGACGACGATGAACAGCAGATGCGCGCGTTGCTGCGTGACTACGAGGCGACGCTGTCCCTCTCGAGGCATCCGTTGCGCGAGTACACCTTCGTGCACATGGCCCGGAAGGTCGTCGGCGTCGGGAGCGTCGGCACCAGGGCATGGATCGTGCTGCTGCGCGGTCGTGACAACGACGACCCGCTGCTGCTGCAGGCGAAACAGTCCCAGTCGTCGGTGCTCGAACGCTTCCTCGCTCCGAGCCGATACGAACATCACGGTGAACGCGTCGTCAGAGGGCAGCGCCTGATGCAGGCCGCGAGTGACCTGTTCCTCGGTTGGCAGCGGGTGACCGGCCATGATGGCGTGGAACGCGATTACTACCTGAGACAGTTGCACGACTGGAAGGGCGGCTTCGACGTCGAGCACGCGATGCCGACCGGGGCGAAGCTCTACGCGCGCATCTGCGGCGAGACGCTCGCGCGGGCCCACGCGCGTTCGGGTGACCGGGTGGCGATCGCCGCGTACCTCGGTGGCAGCGACCGGTTCGATGAGGCGGTCGCCGACTTCGCGGTCGGCTACGCCGACCAGAACCAACGCGACTACGACGCATTCGTCGCAGCCGTGGCATCCGGCCGGCTCGAGGCGGCGCCCGCGTCGACGCCGTGATCGGGCCGCTCCCCGTACCGCGGGGGCCGGTATCGCCCAGGCGGCGGCGTAGGCCGCTCGCCCGGGCGACCTCGAACTCAGCCCTGCGTCGCGATGGCGAACCGGGCGGTGCCGTCGTCGCCGATTTCCGCGTCGAGCACCTTGTCGTCGAGCGCGATGATGGCGTTCGTGCCGAGATAGACGCGCGCGCCGTCGCGTTCGACGATCGCATCGAAGTCTTCGGGCGCCTCGACGATGCGCACCGCGAACTCGGTGGCCTCCGGATCGTCGCTGTTGATGCGAAGGCCTCCCTCGGTCGACTCGATGCTCTGCGCGACGATGGCCTTCACGACCGTGGTTGCCGATTCGGTGAGTGTGAGCATGTTGCTCCCCTTCCTGTCTGGCGGCGAGTCAGCCACGATTCCGAGAGTGAGCGGATGCCGCAAGGGCTCGTCGCCGATTCTCCGGAGACTCCCAAGGAACGGGGGTGTCCCGGGTCCGTGCTTACGAACGGAGGCTCCTGAGGCCGGTACGGATTTCGCTGATCAGGATCTCGGGCTGTTCGAAGGCTGCGAAATGTCCGCCCTTGTCGGCCTCGCCGTAGTGAATCAGGTTGGTGTAGGTGTCTTCGATCCAGCTTCGCGGCAGGCGCGGGATGTCGCGCGGGAATACCGTCACCGCGACCGGCAACGTGAGCTTCGGGCCAGCCAGGCTGCCCGAACTGTTCTCCCAGTAGATGCGGCCGGACGACGCGGCACTGTTCGTGAACCAGTACAGCGAGATTGCGTCGAGCATGTCATCGGTGCTGAGCGCGTCCTCGGCGAGCCCCTGATTGTCGGTCTTGGATTGAAACTTCTCGTAGATCCAGGCTGCCTGGCCGGCCGGAGAGTCTGCCAGAGCGAATCCGACGGTCTCTGGTTTCGTGGCCTGAAGGTGGTTCGATCCGCCGAGGGAGCCGGTATAGAGGGCGAGGGTGTCGACGGCGTAGCGCTCTTCGGGTGACAGCGTTTCGGGGATCTGTGCGGGGAAAGCGTATTGGGTGTTCAAGTGAATCCCGAGAAGGCCGTCAGGCCGCATGGCCCCGAGGGCGGAGGTGACAACGGCACCCCAATCACCGCCTTGAGCGGCCCAGTTCTCGTAGCCGAGACGCGTCATGAGGGCCGCCCATGCGGTTGCGATACGTGAAACAGTCCACCCCGTCTCGGTCGGCTTCTGGGAGAACCCGAATCCGGGCAGCGACGGGACGACCACGTCGAAGGAGTCTTCGGCATTTCCTCCAAACGCCACCGGGTCGGTGAGCGGGCGGATCAGTTTCAGGAATTCGACGATCGAACCTGGCCATCCGTGCGTCAAGATGAGCGGCATCGCATTCGGATTCTTGGACTTGACATGGATGAAGTGAATATCGAGCCCATCGATCGTGGTCAGGAAATGTGGGAAACGATTGAGTTCCGACTCGAATCGCCGCCAGTCGTACTCTCGCTCCCAATAGTCGATGAGCGATTTGGCATTCTCCAGGCGCACACCTTGCGACCAGTCGGGGACGGTTTCCGGATTCGGCCATCGCGTTCTGGTCAGTCGCTGCCTCAAGTCTTCAATCTCTGAGTCGGAGATCGCGACGGTGAATGGGCGGACGAGGGTTGAGGGGGCGGGCGTCGATGCGGTCATTGACTTGTTCTCCTGAACTCGTGCTTCACAGCGCAGCGATCCACTGCATACCGATGTGCAATGCACACTGCTGTGCAATCTACTTCATTGCACACTGTCGTGCAATGATTGGATGGTGCAGAACGAATCCGCCCGAACGCGCTCCATGAACGACACACGGAATCGCATCCTCGACGTCGCACTCGAGGTCCTCGGGCAGAACCCGGACGCCGGCATGGGTGACATCGCCTCCGCTGCCGGTGTGGTGCGCCGCACCGTCTACGGCCACTTCCCCACCCGCACCGACCTCGTGCGGACCCTCGCGCAACGGGCAGTGGACGAGATCGCAGCCGTGCTCGACGAGGTCAACGCCTCCGACGGAGCAGCCGAAACGGTGTGGGTCGATTTCATCGCCCGCCTCTGGCCCTTGGCGCACCGTTACCGAGTGCTGTTGGCCCTCCGGCGCGGCGAGTACGGCGAGGAGATCCACGCCCTGTTGGGACCAGTCGACAAGATTCTCGCCGACCTCGTGCAACGAGGCCAGGACGGCGCAGTATTCGGACGACACCTGCCCGCGGACGTTCTCAGCCAGGTCGCCTATGCCGCTGTGTTCGCCATCGCGGACAACCACCTATCCAATGGGACCCCCGACGCCCGCGCGGCAACGATTACCAGCCTGCTCATCCTGGGAGTTCCCGAGCCGCGCGCACAAGCTCTCGTGGGCGGTCAGCCGTGACGCGCAGCATTCGACCTGATTATCGAGACGCCGACTTGCTGGGCGTCTCCGCGCTGAGCTCCGGTGACGACCGGGGTGAGGGTTGAGCGAGGTTTCCCAAGATGAGGCCCAGGGTGAAGTCGAAGCGCTCGTGCTCGGCCCCTGACGTGAGTTCGGTCGCATATGCGCGGGTGTTCGGAAAGCGCTCTGCGGGGAGTGCGGCGAATCGGGCGATCAAGTCTCTTCGATCCTGGGTGGCGAGTCGATGGTCACCCGTGTTCGATCCCGTATCGGCGACCGCGATGTCCATCGCGTATGCGCCGACGTAGAGGAATAGGGCGTCGATGGTCCAGGCGGCGACCTGCGGGTCGATGCCGCCGGCGATCAGCACGGCGAGCATCCCCTCGTTGACGCGCAGCACGTCGAGATCGGTGACATCGATCGCCAGGGCGGCCCGGGAGATCCCCGGATATTTCAGATACTGATCACGCAGTTGGATGCAGACATCGGTGATCTGCTCGCGCCAACGCGACGGAACGGGCGGTGGAAGCTCGAGCTGGCTGCACAGGCGGCCGATGAGGAGTTCGTCGAGGTCGGCCTTGTTGACGACGTGGGCGTACAGCGACGCGGGGCCGGTATCGAGCCGCGCTGCGACGCTGCGCATCGTCAGGGCGTCATAGCCCTCTGCGGCAATGATCTCGAGCGCGGCATCCGTGATCCGGTCGGCCGTGATCGGCGCCTTGCGAGAGGCTGGCGGCAGTTCGCTGGTTGCGTGGCGGGCTGCGCGACGCTGCTGGGGTGAGGCCATGACTCAACCATACCTTGACACGAACCATGTTCTGCATGTAGAACAGTGTTCGTGAATAACGAACTGCGTTCCACCCAAACCTTGAGAGGTTCGTGGATGGCCCTGGGCGGCCTGTCCGCCATCTTCCTCTTCGAGATGCTCGACAACTCGATCCTCAACGTCGCACTGCCCACGATCGGCCGCGACCTGCAGGCGTCAACGACCGCACTGCAGTGGGTGACCGGCAGCTACGCCGTCGTGTTCGGTGGTCTGATGCTGCTGTTCGGTGCGATCGCCGACCGGTTCGGACGCCGCCGAGTCATGCTCATCGGGCTCGTGCTGCTCGCCGTCGCGAGCGCAGCTACGGCCTTCGTCACCACGGCCGAACAGTTGATCGCCGTGCGGGTAGCGATGGGAATCGCGGCCGCGATGACCACTCCGGGTTCGATGGCGCTCGCCTTCAGGCTGTTCGATGAGGAGAGCCTGCGGGTGCGAGCGATCACGCTCATCTCGACGGTCGGCCTGGTCGGACTCGCCATCGGCCCGACAGTCGGCGGCCTCGTGCTGGCCATAGCGCCCTGGCAGGTTCTGCTGCTGATCAACGTACCGATCGCCGTGCTCGCGATCATCGGCATCCGCACAGGTATTGCCGCAGATGATCCGGCCGAGCTTCACCGCGACCCCCTCGACATCTCAGGAGCACTGCTCGCGACGGCGACCATCGTTCTCACCCTCCTCGCCCCCACGGCATTCGTCAACGAGGGCGCCGGCTCATGGATGCCATGGGCACTGGTCGTCGCGGCCGTCGTGGCAGCGGTGCTGTTCGTGATCCGGGAGCGCACGGCACGGCATCCACTTCTCGACCTCAGCCTCATCGCCCGCCCGCTCGTTTCCAGTGGTCTCGCCTTCAAGGCCGCGGCGGGCCTCGCGACTGCCGGCCTCAGCTACCTGGTGACCCTCCAGCTTCAGCTCGCCTGGGGGTGGCCTCCCGCGTTGGCGGCGCTCGGCATGCTGCCTCAGGTCGTCGTGTTGCTGGGCATCGGCCCGTTCGTGAACCGTTTCGTCGAGCGAGTCGGCATCAATCGCGCCGCGTGGATGAGCGCCGCCGCAGTGGTGGTCGGCCTTGCCGTCTACACGCTCTTCAATGGTCTCGGCTACGTCTTCGTCGCGATCGCTCTCGCTCTCGTCGCAGCAGGACTCCGCGTCGTCGGTGTCGTCGCGGCGATCAACGTGCTGAGCGGACTTCCGAAGAATCGCACCTCGATCGGCGCAGCACTGACCGACACCACCACCGAGGTGGCCAACGGGGTCGGCATCGCCGTTGCAGGAACGCTGCTCGCCGCCCTGTTCACCGGGAGCATCACCGCGTCCGACTGGACCGCACAGCAAGCGGCGCAATTCCAAGACGCCGCCACCCTCGGCGGACTCGTGCTCACCGGACTGGCCGCAGCGTTCGTCATCTTCGGCTTCGTGCGATCGCGTCGCACGATCGTCGTCGACGACGTGCCCACCGTCGATACCGTCGGCTAGCGCTCCGAGAGAACCCCGGCGCGACCGGCTACTCGAGCGGGTCGATCAGGGTCGGGTCGGTCGGATCGACGGCACGCGAGTTGTTGACCCGGCGATCGACCTCGTAGTTGGTGATCGTCGAGGCGACGCGTTCGGACTCGGCCGTGAGCAGCTCGACCATCTCGGCCTTGCCGTCGTCGTCGAGCTTCACCGGCGCCAGGTACTCCTGCCACGTGTCGCGCTCGAGGAAGACGGGCATGCGGTCATGCACCTCGCCCGATGCATCCCTGGCCTCGCGAGTGATGATCGACGTCGAGACCTCCCAATCGTCGCCGACCTTGCGTGCCGTGTAGATGCCGGCGGCAGCGAGCAGCCGCTGCTCGCCATGCAGGAAGAACGCCTGCTTGTCGCCCGGCTCGCCCCTCCACTCGTAGTAGCCGCGCATCGGCACGAGGCACCGGGACGAGGCGAATGCGCCCTTCCACAGCCCGTTGGTCGCGACCGTCTCGATGCGGGTGTTGAACTGCGGGCGCTTGGACTCTTTCATGAACGAGGGGTGGAAGTTCCACACGGCGGCATCGATCGAGCGGGTGATCTCACCGGTCTGCTTGTTCTGCCGCTCGCGCACGATCGGCACGAGCTGGGTCGGGGCGATCGAGTACTGGGGCTTCCAGTCGCGGTAGTCGTTGCCCTCTGCGACGAACTCCTGGATGAGCTCATCGAGCTTTGCGTCGTTCGCGAATCGTCCGCACATGCAGCCAGTCTGCACCCGACCACCGACAGCCGTACTGGGTGTTCGCCTGCGGCAACTCGGGTTCGCGAGCTGAACGTCAGTGCCCGGCGCCGAAGTTGCCAGCCAGCCGGTCGCGCATCGTGGCGCTCGCTTCGTTCAGTCCGACGATCACGGCCCGCTTGCCATGATGCTCGTACTTCGTCGTGATGGCGTCGAGGGCGGCGACGGTCGAAGCATCCCAGATGTGTGAATTCGACAGGTCGATGACGACTCGTTCGGGGTCGTCGGCGTACTCGAACTGCGTCGTGAGGTCGTTGCTCGAGGCGAAGAAGAGCTCGCCATCGACCGTGTAGCTGACGGTCGGCACGCTGGCGCCTTCGTCGACGGTGCGCACGACGGTGGCGAAGTGGGCGACCCTGCGGGCGAACGCGACCATGGCGACGATGACGCCCACGATGACGCCGATGGCGAGGTTGTGAGTGGCGACGACGACCGCGACGGTGGCGACCATGACCAGGGTCTCGCTCTTCGGCATGCGCTTGAGGGTGGTCCACCGGATGGAGTGCCAGTCGAAAGTCGCGACCGCGACCATGATCATGACTGCGACGAGCGCGGCCATCGGGATGATCGCGACGACGTCACCGAGCACGAGGATGAGCACGAGCAGGAACACGCCGGCGAGGAACGTCGAGATACGGGTGCGGGCGCCCGAGACCTTGACGTTGATCATGGTCTGGCCGATCATCGCGCAACCGCCCATGCCGCCGAACAGTCCGGAGAGGATGTTCGCGGCGCCCTGGCCGAGCGATTCGCGGGTCTTGCGCGAGTGCGTGTCGGTGATGTCGTCGACGAGCTTCGCCGTCATCAACGACTCGAGCAGGCCGACGAGGGCCAGCGCGAGCGCGAACGGGGCGATGGTGATGAACGTCTCCCAGGTGAGCGGGATGTTCGGAATGAAGAGCTCCGGCAGGCTCTCGGGCAGTTCGCCCTGGTCGCCGACCGTCGGCACATTGAGGCCCGTGGCGACGGTCGCGACCGTGATCAGCACGATCGCGACGAGCGGGGCCGGAACGACCCTGGTCAGCTTCGGCATGAACACCATGATGAGCAGCCCGGCAGCGACCAGCGGATACACCATCCACGCAACCCCGATCAGCTGCGGCAGCTGGGCGGTGAAGATCAGGATCGCGAGCGCGTTGACGAAGCCGACCATCACGCTTCGCGGGATGAAGCGCATGAGGCGCGCGACGCCGAGCACGCCCATGATCACCTGGAAGATTCCGCCGAGGATGACGGTGGCGATGAAGTAGTCCATCCCGTACTCGCGGGCGACCGGTGCGATGACGAGCGCGACGGCGCCGGTCGCTGCGGTGATCATGGCCGGGCGGCCGCCGAGGAAGGCGATGGACACCGCCATCACGAACGAGGAGAAGAGCCCGACGCGCGGGTCGACCCCCGCGATGATCGAGAAGGAGATCGCCTCGGGGATGAGCGCGAGGGCCACGACGAGACCGGCCAGCACCTCTTTCGTGAGGATGCGCGGGGTGCGCAGCGCCGTGAGCACCGACGGTTCGGGCTTGTATCTCTCGGACGTGTCTGTGCGCAGCGTGATCGCCAAGGTGGATCTCCGGTGGGGAAGCGGCTCTCGGGAACCGATGGAACGGGTCACAGGTCGAGCACCGCAGCTTGGACCGCGCGGCTTCTCGCTCGATGAAATGGCCCGCCTCAGAAGATCATCGCAGCACGATCGGCGAATGATGGATGTCCCGGGGGCCCTCTCCTGGTCGATCGTCGAGCCGGCCAGGAGAGGGCGCGCGCTGGGTGGGACCTGCCAGCGTCGCCTCGAGCAAAGGGGCCATCGTCGAGGTTCGGTCAGTCGGGTGCAGAACCCACCGTGATGATTGTGCCGCTGTCGGGCGAATTCCGGCACGCCCCAGTTCAGGGTACGAGTTTGGGGCCGCCGGGCCGATGAGGGGATCATCGGCCCGGCCATCGACAACCACGCGGGTAGGGTCGCGGTCCCGTCGATGGCGCACGCACGAGCGAGCGCGTCGTTCAAGGGCGAAGAGCGGTTGGCCCCCTCCTTCTCCTCGTCCGGCCATCACACCGAAGTACTGAGGAGGCTAGGAACCCGAATCGTAGCCGCCGCCGCGGGTGATGGTGGCTTGAGGCTATCACCCGCGGCGGCCGTGATGAAGGGGCAGCGAGGCGAGTTCGACGGTCGGAACAGTTTCGATAGGAGGTTTTGTAACCTGCTACCGTTATCCGCACGCGGCGCCGCTGACGGAGGAGAACGGTCGAATGAACTCGTTTGGTCCAGCTGACATTCGTCGCGCGAATGCGCTCTCCTGCATTCACGTGCTGCGGAGTGCGCCATCGCCGCTGACACTGAGCGACATCGCACAGAGAACCGGGCTGTCACGTCCGACAGTCGATGCCGTCATCGCCGCATTCGAGCAGCGAGGTGTCGTCGCGAGCTACGCGGCCGACGGTGCATCCAGTGGCGGGGGGCGGCCTGCACGCCGCTTCGTGTTGGAGGCGACGAGTTCGCTCGTCGCCGGCATCGACGCAGGACCGCGGAACGTTCGCGTGCTCATCGCAGATCTCAGGGGTCGAGTGATCGCCCGTGTCGAGCGCAGCTTCGAGGGATCCCCCGAGAGCGGGGAACGTCTGCGAATCGTCGGCGACACGGTCGTGCAGGCCCTGGAAGCGACCGGGCTTCCCGGCACGCGTCTGCGCGCGGCGTGCATCGCAGTGTCGGGAATCCTCGGCGATGACGGGCGACTCGCCCACAGCATCGCCGTGCCCGCATGGAACGGTCTCGCGATCGCCGACGAGCTCGGCGCCCGTCTCGCGTGCGCCGCGTTCCTCGAGAACGACATCAAGCTCGCCGCCTTCGCCGAACATCACATGGGTGCCGCGCAATCGGCGCCGAACATCCTCTACATCCAGACCGGCAACCGGGTCTCCCTGGCGCTGACCTTCGACGGCCAGATCTTCCAGGGCGCGCACAACAGCTCGGGTGAGGTCGGCAGCTTGCGCGGCATGCGGTGGGCCAGCAACTCGGTGAAGGGTCAACTCACGTGGAAGAGCGCCGACACCGCGGAAGGCGTCTTCGCGAAGGCGCTCGATGGTGACACGGCCGCGCTCGACGAGGTGCGCACGTTCACGAAGGAGATCGCTCCGCTCATCACGACGGTGAGCCTCGCCGTGGACCCTGCTCTCATCGTCGTCGGAGGCGGCCTCTCGCACTCCGCCGACCTGTTCGTCGACATGCTGAGCGCTGAGATCCACCACCTCAGCGTGCTCGCCGACAAGCCCCCCGTGGTGGCGTCCCCACTGGGGTCGATGGGAACAGCGCTCGGAGCGCTCGCACTCGCATTCCAGAAATCATCCACCCGGCTCTTCGGAATCTCAGGAGTCCCCGTGCCCGACATCACGACGCCGACCGAGGTGAATGAGACCGTATGAGCACCGCACTCCGAGTCGGACTCGTCGGCGTCGGCGCGAGAGCGAGCATCGGCCGGTGGGTGACGGGGCAGGGCACCGCCGCAGAGCTCACCGTCGTCGCCGACGTTCGCCCCGAGGCCGAAGCGCGCGCTCACTCGCTCTTCGGCGACGGCATCGCCTTCGTCACCGACTACCGGCAGTTCGCAGAGCACGACCTCGACGCCGCCGTCATCACGACGCCCGACGACGCCCACGCCGACGTCGCGGAGTTCCTGTTGCGCGCCGGAATCGCCGTCTACCTCGAGAAGCCGCTCGCGATCAGCCTCGCGGAATGCGATCGCATCCTCGCTGCAGCCCATGAGTCGGGAAGCAAGCTGTACGTCGGTCACAACATGCGTCACATGAGCGTCGTGCGCACCCTGCGCGACGTCGTGCAGAGCGGGGTCATCGGCGAGGTGAAGGCCATCTGGTGCCGGCACTTCGTCGGCAACGGCGGCGACTACTACTTCAAGGACTGGCACGCCGAGCGCAGCCGTGTCGGCAGCCTCCTGCTGCAGAAGGGCGCCCACGACATCGACGTGATCCATTGGCTCGCTGGCGCCTACACCGAGCTCGTCACGGGCATGGGCGACCTCATGATCTATGGTGACGTCACCTCACGCCGAGACAACGCCGACCGTCTCATGGGCGACTGGTTCAGCTACGACAACTGGCCTCCGCAGGAGCAGACCGATCTCAATCCCGTCATCGACGTCGAAGACATCTCGATGATCCAGATGCGGCTCGCCAATGGCGTGCTCGCCTCGTACCAGCAGTGTCATTTCACGCCCGATTACTGGCGCAACTACACGATCATCGGTACGCACGGGCGGGCCGAGAACTTCGGCGACTCATCAGGGGGCGTCGTGCGCGTGTGGAACGAGCGCCACGAATACCAGGAGCACGGCGACCTGGAGTTTCCGATCGACGGTGACGATGCAGGTCATGGTGACGCCGACCAGCTGACCATGGCCGAGTTCCTGCGGTTCGTGCGCGACGGCGGTGCGACCGAGACGTCGCCTGTCGCCGCCAGGCAGGCCGTCGCGACCGGGGTCACCGCCGCCGAGTCGCTGCGGGACGGATCGAAGCCGCGAGTCATCGCCCCGCTCCCCGTCGAAGTGCAGCAGTACTTCGACCGGCATCAGGTCCGAGGCTGATCGACCGGCACGCGGTCGACGGCGCGGTCGGGTGTTCCATCCCATGAACGAACGAAAGTGAGAAGCCTCATGCGGTTCCTGAAAATAGGCATCGGCGTCGCGGCGATCGCCGTGCTGCTGTCCGGTTGCGCGTCGGGCGCGGATTCCGGCTCCAGCGAGATCGACGTCAATGCCGACCCCGCCGATGTCACCGGCGACGTTTCCTATGGCATCTGGGATGTCAACCAGCAGCCGGCGATGGAGGCGCTCATCGCCGACTTCAACGAGACCTATTCGAACGTGGATGTCTCCATCGAGCTGACGGCGTACCCGCAGTACTTCACCAAACTGCAGACCCAGGGGGCATCCGGGACTCTGCCCGACGTCTTCTGGATGAATGGGCCGAACTTCCAGCTCTTCGCCTCCAACGGCCTGTTGGCCCCGCTCGAGCCGTTCGAAGAGGCGAAGGTGTTGGACCCGGCCGACTACCCCGAGGCGATGAACGACATCTACACGCTCGACGGCGTGCAGTACGGCGTGCCGAAGGACTTCGACACGATCGCCGTCTTCTACAACCGCGACATCCTTGCGCGCGCCGGCGTCGCCGAACCGACGTCCGACTGGACGTGGGACGAATACCATGCGGCCGCGAAGCAGATCAGCGACACGTTGGGCGGCGAGGGGATCATCGGCTCGGGTGACAACTTCGACACTCAGGCGATGGTCTACCCCTCCATTCTGAGCAACGGCGGAAGCATCATCTCCGACGGGGAGTCGGGCTACGACGACCCGAAGTCGATCGAAGCACTGCAGTTCTGGGCGGACATGGTCGCAGACGGGTCCATGCTCACTCCCGCGCAGAATGCCGACACCACGGGCCTGACGAGGTTCACGAACGGGCAGGCCGGCATGATGTGGAGCGGCAACTGGCAGGTCTCCGCGTTGCTGGATTCCGTCATCAAAGACGATGTGACCGCGATCGAACTGCCGCTCTCGCCCTCGGGTGATCGCCAAACGGTCATTCACGGCATCGGCAACGTGCTCAACGCGAAGTCCGCCGGCGACCCTGCAGCGCAGGCGTTCCTCACCTACCTCGGCTCGGAGCAGGCCGCCATCATCCAGGCCGAGCTCGGTGTGGCGAACCCTGCGTTCAACGGCACCCAGCAGGCCTTCGTCGACTCGGCTCCCGAGTACAACCTCCAGATCTTCGAGGATGCTGCGACGGACTATGCCCAGGCGTACCCGGTCTCGAAGAATACGAGCGCCTGGAACAAGCTCGAGACCGAGCTGCTGCCCGAGGCCTACTCGGGTGACCGCCCCGTCGACGAGGTCGCGCAGGACCTTGCGGAGCAGATGAACGAAGCCCTCGCCAAGGAGAAGTAGGAGCGATGGCCTCGACGAGGAATGGGGTGGGCGTCGCCACGGCGCCCGCCCCGGTGCCGGGAGCATCTCCCGTCGCACCCACGCCTGCGGGTGCATCCGTGCCGGCACCCGAGGCGCGCCCGCGCCGGTCGGTCGACGGGTACTGGCCGCTCCTGTTCGTACTCCCGCTGTTCGTCGGCGTCGCCGCGTTCTACCTCTGGCCGCTCCTGCAGTCCTTCTACTTCAGCTTCACCGAGTGGGGCGTGTTCGGCGGAACGACCTGGACGGGGCTGGACAACTACGTCCGCCTCTTCAGCGACCCCAAGGTGTTGCGCTCGATCCTGAATACCGTCATCTACACCGCGATCCTCCTGCTGGGCATTCCGATCGCAACCGTCTTCGCGAGCTTGCTGAACCGCCCCGGCCTGAAGTTCGCGATGGTGTACCGCACGTGCTTCTTCCTTCCCTACGTTGCGATGCCCACTGCCATCTCGATGGTGTGGAAGATCATCTACAACCAGGACTACGGCGTCATCAATTCAGCGCTGCGCGTCTTCGGAATCGAAGGCCCAGCGTGGATCGCCACGGAGTGGTTCGCACTGATCGCGGTCGCCGTGCTCGGACTCTGGATGTCCATCGGCTTCAACATGATCGTGCTCTCCGCCGGCCTCAAGGGCATCCCCGCTGAGCTCTACGAGGCATCGTCGATCGACGGAGCGACGCAGACCAAGCAGTTCTTCTCGATCACGGTGCCCCTCCTGACCCCGTCGATCTTCTTCCTGTCGGTGATGACGCTCATCTCCGGCTTCCAGCTGTTCGACCTGCTGTACGCGCTCCTCGGGCCGACCAACCCCGTCATGCCCAAGACGCAGTCGCTCGTCTTCATGTTCTACGACGCGGCATTCCTCACGAACGAGAAGGGGTACGCCTCCGCCATCGCCATGTTCGTGCTGGTGATCATCGCGGTGGTCACCTACCTGCAGTTCAAGCTTCAGCGGAAGTGGGTTCACTATGTCGACTGAGACCTTCGCCCTCTCGACCGGTCGTCGCGGAACCCGCGCGACGACCGGCCGGATCAATCACGGAAGCAACTGGCTCGCACACACGATCCTGATCATCGTCTCGCTGCTGATGCTGTTCCCCTTCATCTGGCAGATCAAGCTGTCGATCTCCACCGAGGCGGAGATCATGGCGATCCCGCCGAACTTCTGGCCATCGGGAGTCGAGTGGCAGAATTACGTCGAAGTCTTCCAGCGGCTTCCGTTCCTCAGCCAGTTCTGGGTCTCCCTCGCGGTCACCGCGCTGCGCACCGTGGCACAGGTCATCCTGTGCTCGATGGCGGGCTACGCCTTCGCGCGAATGCAGTTCAGGTTCAAGGGGCTCCTGCTGGGCCTGATCCTGTCGATCCTCATGGTTCCCGGACAGGTCTACCTGATCCCGCAGTACCAGATCGTGCAGAATCTCGGTCTGTTGGACACGATCTTCGGAATCGCACTGCCCGGTCTGTTCAGCGCGTTCGGGACGTTCCTGATGGTGCAGTACTTCAGGACGATGCCGCGGGAACTCGAACAGGCCGCACGCCTCGACGGATGCAACAGCTGGCAGATCTTCTGGCAGGTCATGCTCCCCTTGGCCAAGCCCGGAATGGTCTCGCTCGCGATCATCACGATCCTCGCCTCGTGGAACGATCTGCTCTGGCCGCTCGTCGTCGCCAGCACACCGGAATCCATGCCGCTCTCCGTCGGGCTGGCCACCCTCCAGGGGTATCGCGCCAGCGTGCACACCGGCGTCTTGATGGCGGCATCGCTGCTGGCGATGGCGCCCGTGCTCATCTCCTTCATCGTGCTCCAACGCCGCGTCGTCGAGGGCATCGCCTTCTCCGGCCTCAAATAGACCCCCTCCTGCTCGAACTCGAAAGGCACCACCCATGCAGTACGCGGAATCGTCGGCAGCCGAATCCCCCGCACTCGTCGTCGGTCTCATCGGCGCAGGCGGCATCTCCCGCGTGCACGCCCCCGCGTGGAAGGAGATGGGCGCGCACGTCCTGGTCCATTCGCAGCAAGGGGCTGAGGCGCTCGCCGAGCAGTTCGACCTGGAGGTCGTCGCGAGCTACGACGAAGCCCTTCGCCGTGCCTCGATCATCGACATCGTGACGCCGACGCCGTCCCATGAGGAGATCGCCCTGGCCGCGATCGCCGCGGGTAAGCACATCGTCTGCGAGAAGCCCCTCACGCTCACGGCGGAGTCGTCGCGCTCGGTGTACGAGGCGGCCGAACGCGCGGGTGTGCAGATCTACCCCGCGCACGTCGTGCGCTTCACCGCGCCGTACGCTGCCGCGCACCGCGCGGTGACATCCGGTGACATCGGACGGGTCGCCGTCGCGCGCTTCTTCAGGGAGGCATCCAGCCCCGCCATCGGCACCTGGTTCCAGGATCTGAAGGCCTCGGGCGGCATCATCATGGACCTCATGCTCCACGACCTCGACCAGGCCCGGTGGACCTGCGGAGAGGTGCTCACCGTCTTCGCGGTGCAGAACCCACCGACGGTCGACGATGTCGTGCCGTCGTTCGTGTCTGCACACGTCACACTCACGCATGCGGGCGGTGCGATCTCGCACATCCACGCGACGTGGGGTGCGACGGGCACGAAGTTCAAGACGGGCTTCTCGATTGCGGGGGAGGAGGGCGTGCTGCGCTACTCGTCGCTGGAGAACACGGGTCTGACGCCCGAGCTGCAAGGGGAATCCGATGGCGATCTCACCATTCCGACGACCAGCCTGCGGGAGAGCCCGTATCTCACCGAGATCCGCGAGTTCACTCTGGCGTTCCACGGCGGGCCCGCCCCGCGCGTGAACGCGGAAGACGGCGCCTTCGCCGTCTACCTCGCCGAGGCCGCACAGGAGTCGGTGTCGACAGGCGAGGTCGTGACCATGTCGGAATTCAGCACGAGGTCGGCACGACAGGAGAATGCAGCGTGACCACGACGAAGCCGAAGAAGCCCCTGAAGATCGCGATCGCGTCCTTCGCCCATGTGCACGCTGCCGGTTATGCGCAAGCGCTCCTGGCGCTCGACGTCGAGGTGATGGCCAGCGACCCGGATGGCGCGGCTGCACCCGATGCAGCACCGCGCGGCCCCGAACTCGCCGCGAAGATCGGCGTCCCGTACGCCGATGACTACGACGCGTTGTTCGCATGGGAGCCCGACGCCGTCGTCGTGACGAGCGAGAACGTGCACCACCGCGCACTCGTGGAGCGCGCGGCATCCGAGGGTGTTCACGTCTTGTGCGAGAAGCCGCTCGCGACGGAGGTGGCCGATGGGCAGGCGATGATCGACGCCTGCGAAGCCGCCGGCGTCATCCTGATGGTGGCCTACCCGGTGCGGTTCGCCCCGCAGTTCGCGGCGCTGCGTCATGCCGTCGATTCAGGTCGCCTCGGTGAGCCCTTCGCGATCGTCGGCACGAACAACGGGAAGATCCCGATCGATTCGCGGCAGTGGTTCACCGACCGGGGGCTGGCTGGCGGCGGCGCGCTCGTCGATCACGTCGTGCACTGCGCCGACCTGATCGACGCGCTCACCGGCGGTGTACGAGCCGAATCTGTGTACGCCGTGGCGAACAACATCCTGCATTCCGAGAAGAACGTGTCTGTGGAGACGGGCGGGCTGGTGACGATCACCTACGCCGGCGGACTCATCGCGACGATCGACTGCTCCTGGAGCCAGCCCGACACCGCTCAGAACTGGGGCGGAGTCTCGTTGAAGGTCACGGGCACGCGCGGCTCGGTCGAGATCGAGCCGTTCGCAGAGCACGTCGGCGGCATCGGTGTGCATGGCGGCATCCGTCTCGGCTATGCAACGGATCTCGACGCGCTCCTGCTGAAGGAATTCCTCGGCGCGGTGCGCAGCAGCGGCGAAGCCGTGCCGGGGCGCGCCCCGGTTGCGCAGCCCCAGCCCGACGGCGGTGCGGGACTGCGCACCCTCGAGATCGTCGATGCAGCGCGGCGTTCTGCGGCGGCGGGAGTGCCCGTCACAGCGCAGCGCCAAGAGGCGCTGCAGGTGTGAAGACCATCCTGGATGCGTCAGGTCAGGCCGCGCTCCAGGGCACCTCGACGTCGAGCACCCAGGTGACGCCGAAGCTGTCCTCGAGCATGCCGTAGAGCGGCGCCCACTGCGCCTCGGCGAGCGGCACGACGACCCTCGAGCCATCGACGAGCTTCGACCAGTACCCGGCGATCTGGGAAGCGTCCGCACCGCGGACCGAGACGAAGACCGGGATCACGCCCGGCTCGAAGTTGGTGTGCGACGGGACGTCGTACGCCATGACGCTGAACCCGGCATCGGAGACGACCTGCCCCCACATCACCTGATCGGCCTCGGCGGGCTCGGTCACGTTGTGAGCGTCGGCGTACGTGACGGCGGTCAGCCGGCCCCCGAAGACGCTCTGGTAGAAGTCCAGCGCCGCGCGAGCCTCGCCGCGGAAGTTGAGGTGCGTGGTGGTGTTGATGGTCATGTCTGCTCCTTGCTGACGTTGCGCCGAGGCGTTCTCCCGGACAACAGTCACTCTCGCAGGAGTAGAGGTCAGTTCATGTCCTCTACTTTGAATAGCATCAACGCATGGCCTCGACGACGTCGCGATTGCTCCTGCTGCTCTCGCTCCTGCAGACGCGAAGGGACTGGTCGGGTCACGACCTCGCCGAACGGCTGGAGATCAGTCCCAGGACGGTGCGACGCGACGTCGATCGACTCCGCGAGTTGGGGTACCGCATCCGGGCAGTCAAGGGACCCGACGGCGGGTACCGGCTCGATGCCGGAACCGAGCTCCCGCCGCTGCTGTTCGACGACGACCAGGCGATCGCGCTCGCCGTTGCCCTTCAGGCTGCCACCGTGACCGGAGCAGGCATCGAAGAAGCATCCGTGCGCGCTCTGACGACGGTGCGTCAGGTGATGCCATCTCGTCTCCGTCATCGTCTTGATGCCCTGCAGTTCACGGCCATTCCCGGTGCGGCGCACGACGCTGCCGCGTCAGTCTCACCCGAGGTGCTCGTCACCCTCTCCACAGCAATCCGCGCCCGCGAAGTCCTTCGCTTCGACTACGCCGGTCACGGCGCCCGCGTCGGCCACGTCGACCCATTGCCCTCTCGACGTGTGGAACCGCACCATGTCGTCACTTCCCACGGACGTTGGTACCTGGTCGCCTGGGACCTCGAGCACGACGACTGGCGCATCTTCCGCGCCGATCGGATCACTCCACGAACGCCGACGGGCCCCCGCTTCTCTCCGCGCGAGGTTCCTGGCGGCGACGTGAGCGCCTTCGTGTCGGCACGGTTCAAGGGATCCGACCAGGTGAACGCGTGGCCCTGCACGGGCAAGGTCATCATCAACCTGCCGGCGAGCGCTGTTCTTCCCTTCGCCGGCGAGGGAATCGTCGAGGACCTCGGGCCCGACCGATGCAGCCTCGAAGCTGGATCGTGGTCATGGGTATCGCTCGCCGCAGCATTCGGCCGCTTCGATGCCGACATCGAAGTGGTCACCCCGCCCGAGCTTTCGGCCGCGTTCGGCCAGCTTTCCAGCCGTTTCGCCGCGGCAGCGCTCGGTGCGACCGGGTGCGTGGCGGGTGGGCCGAGTGCGGGCCATGAGAGTGCGTTTCCGAGTGCCACGAGTGCCACGAGTGCGCAAATTTGAGGCACGAAAGGGTCTGAATTCGTGTGCTGAACTCCCGCGGAATTCCGGGGGAGCTCGACGGAGCGGATGACGGGAATCGAACCCGCGCTATCAGCTTGGGAAGCTGAAGTTCTACCATTGAACTACATCCGCACGCGGCATCCGCTGGCCGCACGAGGCGGTCGGCGTAGCAACGCATGCCATCCTAGCAAGCGTTGCTACGCTGTCACCGTGCTTCTCTCGGATCGCGACATCAGGGCCGAACTCGACCGCGAACGCATCCGTTTGGAGCCGTACGAACCGGGCATGATCCAGCCGGCGTCGATCGATGTGCGGCTCGACCGGTACTTCCGGCTGTTCGACAACCACAAGTACCCGTTCATCGACCCGGCCGAAGACCAGCCCGAGCTGACCCACCTCATCGAGGTGCGGCCCGACGAGGCGTTCATCCTGCACCCGGGGGAGTTCGTGCTCGCGTCGACGTACGAGGCGGTCACCCTGCCAGACGATGTCGCGGCGCGGCTCGAGGGCAAGAGCTCGCTCGGGCGTCTGGGCCTGCTCACCCACTCGACGGCCGGATTCATCGACCCCGGATTCACGGGGCACGTCACGCTCGAGCTCTCGAACGTCGCGACCCTGCCGATCAAGCTCTGGCCGGGCATGAAGATCGGCCAGATGTGCTTCTTCCGGCTGTCGTCGCCGAGTGAGCGGCCGTACGGCTCGGCCGAGTACAGCTCGCGCTACCAAGGTCAGCGGGGCCCGACGGCGTCGCGCTCGTTCCACAACTTCCACCGCACGGATGTCGGTGCCACCGACGCCGGCTCGCAGGGCAGCTGACGCTCGCCCGAAGAGATCCGCGATTCAGGCAAGAGTCACGCGCTCAGGCCGGAATCGGGAGAACTCGCCTGACCAGCGGCCTGTTGCCTGAATCGGCGTCGAAGTGGCATCGGCGGGAGTTCAGAGGAGCAGCGGGACGGCGGCGACGACCATCTCGGTCGCTGTGGGCGAGCCTGCACGGCCTGACGATGCTGCAACGTACCCGTCGCGTCCCAGGCGACGGCGAGGACCGCCTCGCGGTGCTGCTCGCCCTGATCGCAAGCTGAGCCGTGTCAGCCGGCCGCCGCCACTGAGTGCTCGCCGGGCTGAGCGAGCGTCGCGTCGGGTGCGCTGAGCTCCGCGGCGGCCGCGAGCATGAACGCCATGGTGGCGTCGAGAGTCGCATCGGCGCGCAGTATCCGGTTGTGGCCGAGGCCGTCGGTGGGCACGAGCCGCGCCGAGTCGCCGTTCGCCTGGAGCAGTCGCTCGGATTCCGAGAACGGCACCCGCCGGTCGCCCCGGTCATGCACGAGCAGCAAGGGGGTGGCGTCGGGCAGCGGATGCCGCACGGCCGAGTAGCGCTCGAACGGGCCGGGACGGCCGCGGAAGACGCGTGCGGCGAATCGCCGGGCGAGCGCATCGCGCGTGGGGTGGTCGAGGCCGACCATCTCGCCGAACAGGTCGACGAAGATGCGCGGATCGGCGGCCCCGGCGATCGAGACGACTCGGTTCGCCTCGATGCCGTCGTGCACGGCCATGAGCGCGGCGAGCGAGCCGAACGAGTGGCCGACGATCGCGTGCCAAGGCCCTTCGCGACGGGTGAGTTCGTCGATGATGTCGAGGTGGTCGACCAGGTACGTGCCGCGCCCGGGGGAGTCGCCGTTCGCCGGCGCGTCGAACGCGAGCACCCGGAAGCCTTCGCTGCGGAGTTCGCGGACGAGCAGCGCGAACACGCTGGCCCGCGACTGCCATCCGTGCGCGAGCAGCACGGTGCGCTCGCCCGCGCCCCACTCGTAGGTGACGATGTCGACGCCGGTGCCGCGAATGCCGGGAATGCGCACTGTGCCGCGCCGGGCGGCCCGATGCGTCGCGAGGTCGGCGGGGGCGACGGGGGTGCGCCGGCCGACCCGCATGAAGAGTGGGAGCGCGAGGGCGGCCCCGGCTTCGGGGGACACCGGCGCGACGGCGCGGATACCGGTGGCGATGACGGATGCAGCGGACATCGAATCTCCTCGAACGAGCATGAGCCCAACAGTACGAACGGTCGTACGTACACTATACGAACGATCGTGCGTACAATCAAGACATGATCGAGACCGACGGACGACGAGCTCGCGGAGACGAATCACGCCGCCTCGTGCTCGACCGCGCCGTCGACCTCGCATCCGTCGGAGGTCTCGACGGCCTCTCCATCGGCCGTCTCGCCGAAGCCGCGCACGTGAGCAAGAGCGGCGTCGCGACGCTCTTCGGCACGAAGGAGCGCCTGCAGCTCGCCGCCGTCGAAGCCGCCCGCTTGCGGTTCATCGCCACGGTCATCGAGCCGGCGCGGGTGCAGCCCAGAGGCATCCGTCGTATCGTCGCCCTACTCGACGGGTGGATCGCCTACTCACGTGGTCGCGTCTTCACCGGCGGATGCTTCTTCGCCGCCACCGCAGCGGAGTTCGACGCGAAGCCGGGTCCGGTGCGTGATGCACTCGCCGCGGCACTCGATGACTGGAGCGGTTACCTGACCGCCTCGTTCGCGTATGCGGTCGCGCAGGGTGAAGTCGACGACGCCGAAGAGCCCGAGCAGTTCGCGTTCGAGGCCACGGCACTGCTCGATGCGGCGAACACCCGTTCGGTGATGAGCGGCTCGAACGAGCCGTACGTGCTCGGCCGGCGGGCCCTCGTAGCCCGGCTGCGCAGCGCTGGTGCGGATGCCGCGGTGCTCGCGCTGCTCGCCGACGTCGACGACCTCGCCGCCTGACGGCTGCGCGGCCCGCGTGCCCGAGCACGCGAGCCGCGCTTGTCGATCAGCCGAGCTTCTTCCAGGCGCTCAACTTTCCGCCGGGGCGGTTCCCGCGGGTCAGATGCTTCGCCTCGTAGCGCTCACCCTCGTGGATCACGACGTCGCCGCGATGGAAGATGCGGGTCGCGGTCCACACGGCGGTGCCGTCCTCGGCGTTCACCATCTCCTGCCAGGCGCCGAGGATCCTCCTGCTGCCCGGTTCCTCGAGGGCCGTGGGCCGTGCGGCCTGCCAGATCGAGCCGTCGTGGAAGACCCGGTCCCCGGAGCGGTAGCGGTGCTTGCGCTCCCAATCGTTCGGGAGCACTGTGACGTCGATCGGCTCGGAGTAGATCCGGTAGGACAGCGGGCCGGCCTTGCGATCGATCGATACGTCAGCAGCGAGCACCACCTGCGCGACGCCTTCCTTCGTGGCGACGACGTCTCCGTTGCGCTCGCCGAGGGCGTCACCGTTGAGCAGCACGACGCTGCACTCCTGCTCGGCCGAACCCTTGACCGCCAGTGCGGTGCAGCTGGAGTCGAAGGAATCGCCGATCGCGAGCGAGCGCGCGGCCGGGCTCACGGCGTACTGGATGTCGGAGGCCCAGCGCGGGTCGTCGTCGAGGCTCGCCACCGCGCCGAAGCGGGTGATCATGAACTCGTCGAAGGCGGCCTCGTTGGACTTGGTCGACAACCACGACAGCAGCCCGCGGGCGGCGAGCTTGTAGTAGAAGCCCCAGTCCTGTGCCACGGGGTAGGAGTAGGGAAGCGGCTGGTAGTTGATCGGTGCCGTGATCTCGAGCAGGGTCCGCAGCGCGTCCTCCTCATCCGTCGTCGACAGCGGGTCCGAAGCCGATCCCAACGCGAACGACACGTGCGGGACCGTCGCCGGAGTGAAGTTGGTCGTCTGGCCGACGCTGGCGAACACGACGACCTGGTCGTACATGTCGTACTGCGCGAGCAGTTCGTTGATCCGTGCCGCCATCGCCGCCGTGGTGATGTTGATGTGCATCGTGAAGACGAAATCCTCGCCCTGGAACGCGGCCAATGCCTGCTCCAGAGTGGGGATCTTGTCGGAGTAGCCGCCCGCGACGACGTCCATCGCCGTCAGCTCTGCCGTCGTGTACGACGTGAGCGCGCCGGTCCGGCCGGGAACGGTCCGGTCGACGGTGGTGTCGTGCATCAACACGACCTCGCCGTCCTTCGACATGCGCAGGTCGACCTCGGCGATGTTCACGCCGGCTTCCTGCATCTTGCGGAAGCCGAGGACGGTGTTCTCGGGGTAGGCGGAGGTGCCGGCGAATCCACGGTGACCGATGGCGAGCGGCTTGCCGCTCACGGTGGGTGCGGTGATGCCTGCGTAGACGCCGGTCGCGAGGGCGGGCTCGGTCACGACGCCGTTGTAGCCGGCGGCGATGGCGCGGTGCACGCCGGCGGCGTCAGCGGCGTATGCCCAGACCGTGTTCATCCGGGCGTTGAAGTAGACGATGTCGTCGCTGTCGGTGCCCTCTGGCAGCAGCAGCACGTTGGCGAGGTGGTCGTCGGCCAGTCGCTTGGCCGCCTTGCGCTCCTCGTTGGTGGTGGTCGGGCCGTCGTACTCCAGCACGCCGCGGATCGAGGGCGCTTCCTCGCGGGCCTGCCGCACCAGTGCCGCGTCGTCGGAGACCACGAAGGCGTCGGCGATCGCGGCGCTGTCGAGGTAGGACGCCACGGTGCTCGCCTCGTCGCTGGAGTCCACACGGAAGGCCGGGATCACCCGGTCGTCGTGGGCCTGGAACCAGTCCTCGAGGTCCAGCCCCGGCTCGACCTCGAGCAACTGGACCGCGGGGGTGTCGTCGCCGGCCGCGGCGAGCATCGCGGCGTGGCCGGCGTCGCCGATGATCGTCGGCGGGTTCACGATCCCCGTCTCGGGCACGTTGATCTCGGCGACGCTGAAGGTGGCCTCCTCGGAATCGGTGAGCGGACGCACGACGATGTTGTCGAGCCAGACGTCCACGGCGGAACCGTTGTTCGTCATCAGGCCGATGGTGCCTGCGAGATGCTGGGCCGGGATGTTGCTGATCGTCAGGAGGCGCTGGAAGTCGCCGAGTTCGCCGTTTGCGTCGTACCAGGCGACCGAGTAGGTGGCGGCGTTGCCGCTGACGAGGACACGCATCCGGATCGGCTCGCCGGCGACGAGTCCACGCTCGACGGCGGTCCGGTTGACGCCGCTCACGTCGTTGACCCAGCCGCCGTCGTACCCGTTGAGCGCTGCGAGCTTGTCGATGCCGAGGCTGGCCTTCTGGAAGCTGGTGCCGCTCGTGACCCGGTAGAGAAGCCCGCCCCAGCCCGCGTCGGTGTTCTGACCGTAGTCGGCCTCGACGACGTAGTTCTGCCAGCCGGCGCCCGGTTCGTAGTGCAGGGTGTCGTAGCCGCTGCCGCTCAGGTGCAGTCGGCCGTCACGGATGGCTGCTGTGCTTGATGCCTTCTTCTGGGTGAAGACCCAGCCGCTCTCGGGGTTCGCGCCGGGCGCCAACTCGGTGTCGGGGCCGTCGAAGGTCTCGTCGAGCTCCGGCGTGGTGTCGATCTCGGGGAGATCGCGGACCTCGATGTTGTCCAGCCAGGCCTCGGTGACGGGGTAGTTGGTGCTGTTGACCATCAATCCGATCGAGCCGAGGGCATGGGTGCCTGGGATGTTGTTGATCGACATCAGCGTCGTGAACTCGCCGAGGCTGCCGTCGGCCCCGTACCGCGCGATCTCGAGCGTCGAGGTGCCCCCGCGCACGGTGACTCGCATCCGGAGCGGGACGTTCTGCTCGAGGGACTCCGAGGTGGAGACCCGGTTGACCCCGGCGACGTCGTTGACCCAGCCATTGCGGTAGCCGTTGAGCGAGGCGTTGCCGGTGTAGCCGAGGCCGGCCTTCTGGAAGCTGGTTCCGTCCGCGACGCGGTAGAGCAGGCCACCGAACCCGGTGGCGGTCGCCTGACCGAAGTCGGCCTCGAGGATGTAGTCCTGCCACTGCGAGCCACCGTTGTAGTTGACGGTGTCGTAGTGGTTGCCCTCGAGGTAGAGCCGACCGTCGCGGATCTCGGCGGTGCTGTCGGCCGCGTTCTTCGTGAACCGCCAGCCGATGTCGGCATTGTCTCCGGAGGCGAGCGCCTGGTCGGCGAACTCGAAGTCCTCGGTGTAGAGCACGGCGTCGCCTGGAGCGGCTGCGCCGGCTTCGACAGCCCCGACCGGTGCCGCGTCGGCAGCTGTCGGGGCTACCAGAAGCAAGCCCGTGGCCAGACTCAGGGTGGTGGCACTCGAGATGAGCACACGCTTGATGTTGTGCATGGGGCAGATGGCCCTTTCGGTGGCAGGAAGTCGGACGGCGAGCTCGGCGCCTTCGCCACCATCCATCGAGTCAGCACCGGGTGAACTGCGGTGCAACGGCTGCTGAACGTCGGGTCAGGTCACGACGACGAGCTTCCCTGCAGGGCTCACCGCGGCCGCGCGGGTATCCCATGCTCCGCGTCGCTCGTCGGGCGGGCGATCCATCGGCACGTGCAACGACGAGGGGCCCGCTTCGAAGCGGACCCCTCGTGAGGTGGAGCTGGGGCGGCTGACACGCCGCCTCATCGATCAGGCGCGGTCGGCACCGGGCGTCGAGTCGGTGGCAGGGCCGGAGGCCTCAGCGCTGCGCTCGTCGCCCCGGGATCCGCGCTCGGGGCGGCCGCGCCGCTCGCCGCGGTGACCGTGCTCTCCGCATTCGCGGCCGCGGTGGTGTCCGGGGTGCGCGCGCTCGCCGTCGGCCGCATCGCCGTGGTCGTGGCCGAAGCCGCCGCCGTGACGGTGGCCGAAGCCCTCGCCGAAGTGACGTCGGCCGAAGCCGCGGCCGTGGCGGCGCGGCATCCGCTCGTCTTCGCTCCAGCCGAGCTCGCGGGCGATCGCCTCGAGTGAGGCGAGTGTCGTCGCGAAGTCTTCGGGGCTGACGGCGCCGGCGACCTTCGCACGAAGCGATGAGACCCGCTCGTGCAGTGAGGCACGTGCGGCCTCGCCGGCCTCGGTGAGACGCCAGGCGCCGGGCTCGCCCTCGACCCAGCCGCGCTCGACGAGAGGCTCGACGCGCTCGGGGCGAGCTGCGAGCTTCTCGCTCATGCGGGGGTCGGTGACGGTGCCGGCCACGAGGTTCAGGCGACGCCAGTCGCGGCGGGTGATGCCCTCCGCGGCGAAGAGTTCGCGCATTCCGTCGTCGAGACGACGGTCGATGACCCGGAGCCAGAAGCCGAGGGGGCGCGGGCTCGTCGGGATGGACGTGTTGCTGGTGTTGCTGTCTGGAGTGATGTCGTCGTTGTTCGACATGGGTGTTCCTTTCGTGCGCGATGCGCATCGGTGTCGCGAGCGGCACTGGAGGCTCGCTCGCTGTGGCAGGTGCGCACGGGCGGCTCTCGCTCATGCCCGTGTCGGCACCCGGTCTATTGCATGCACTATTACATGTATATGTACAATGACATACATGAACGGATCGAGTCAAGGCCCTCCCGGCGAACATTCAGGGTCGGATGCCGCGGCCGCAGCGTCGGGCGACTCGATCACCCTGATCGAACAGGCGCTCGTCATGATGCGCCGCGACCAGGAACGGCGTCGCCTGCAGCGCCGCTCGGAGCGCTTCGGGCGAGGCGGGCACGAGCGTGGCGGGCACGAGCGTGGTGGGCACGGCGACCGCGGTGAGCGTGGTGAGCACGGCGACCGCGGCGAGCACGGCGAGCATGAGGACCACGGACATCGGCGGGGCGGCAGGGGTGGCTGGGGCGGCCCCGGTGGCCCCGGTGGCCCCGGCGGCCCGACGCGGCACGGGCTCGCGCATGCGGCGCGTTTCCGCTTGCTCGACGCGCTCGAGGGTGCAGAGCACCCGTCGTCGGTGAGCGAACTCGCCGACGCGATCGGCGTCGATCAACCGCGCGCGAGCCGGCTCGTGCAGGCTGCCGTCGAGGCCGGGCACGTGCGCCGCGAGGCGGATCCGTCGGACGCGCGGCGCAGCGCGCTCGTGCTCACGGGTGCCGGGCGCGCCCTGCTCGCGAACGCCCGCGACACGCGTCGCAGCGCAGTGGAGACCGCGCTCGCCGGATTCACCCCCGACGAGACCGCCGAGTTCGCGCGCCTGTTCTCGCGCTTCATCGAAGCGTGGCCCCGCGACTGAAGTTTCGACCGTTCGCCACCGGCGACTTAGTTTGCTAGCTTAAGAAAGCCCTTTCATCTGAGGTGAGGGTGATGGCAGATCTCTGGCGAGCGATCGTACTGCCCGCCCGAGCACTTGAGCGTGAGAACGGGAGACTCGACGATGAGCAATGGCGATCAGAAGAATCAGGGCGGCGACCGGCGGTTCCCCGAGAACTTCATGTTCGGTTCGGCGACCGCCTCGTATCAGATCGAGGGAGCCGTGCAGGAAGACGGCCGCGGCGAATCGATCTGGGACCGGTTCTCGCGGGTTCCCGGTGCCGTGCTCGACGGCGACACCGGTGACGTCGCCGACGACCACTACCACCGACTCGATGAAGACCTCGATCTCATCGCCTCCCTCGGGCTCGACGCGTACCGGTTCTCGATCGCGTGGCCCCGAGTGCAGCCGACGGGCCGCGGCGCGGTCAACGCCGCCGGCCTCGGATTCTACGAGCGCCTCGTCGACGGCCTGATCGAGCGCGGCGTCGAGCCCGTCGTCACCCTGTACCACTGGGATCTGCCGCAGCCGCTCGAAGACGATGGGGGCTGGACCAATCGCGCCACTGCCTTCGCGTTCGCGGAGTACGCGAAGCTCGTCGGCGAGGCGCTCGGCGATCGGGTGCGCATCTGGACGACCCTCAATGAGCCGTGGTGCTCGGCCTTCCTCGGCTACGGCTCGGGCGAGCACGCACCCGGGCGCCGCGACAACGCCGCCGCGCTCGCCGCGGCGCACCACCTGAACCTCGCGCACGGACTCGCCGTTCGCGAGTTGCGATCGGTGCTGCCGGCGACCGCCGAGATGTCGATCACCCTGAACTTGCACGTGGCCCGCGGCGATGCGGAATCAGTGCGCCGTCTCGACGCCGTCGGCAACCGCATCTTCACCGGTCCGCTACTGCGCGGCGCGTACCCCGACGACCTCATCGCCGACACTCGTGACATCACGGACTGGGCGTTCGTGCTGCCGGGCGACCTCGAGCTCATCGCCCAGCCGCTCGACGTGCTCGGCGTGAACTACTACAGCACCTCGCTCGTCGGGCCGGGCGCCGCGGTGCGCGACGCCGACGCGTCTGCGCAGCCGTCGGCGTTCCCCGGAACGAGCGACATCCCCCACCTCGACCGACCCGGCGCGGTCACCGCGATGGGCTGGTACATCGACCCCGCGGGAATGGTCGAGCTGCTCGAGTCGATCACCGAGGAGTTCCCCGGCCTGCCGCTCATGATCACCGAGAACGGTGCGGCGTTCGACGACGAGGTCACCGAGAACCCGGATGGGTCGCGATCCGTGCACGACGATGACCGGGTCGATTACCTGCGCCGGCACTTCGATGCTGCGCACCAGGCGATCGAGAAGGGGGTCGACCTGCGCGGCTACTTCGTCTGGTCGTTGCTCGACAACTTCGAATGGGCGTTCGGCTACTCCAAGCGATTCGGCATCGTTCGGGTCGACTACGAGACCCAGGAGCGCATTCTCAAAGACAGCGCGCTCTGGTATCGCCGACTCATCGCACTGCGACAGCTGCGGGAGGAAGACGCCGCATGACCGCCGCGCCCTCCGTGCTCCAGCTCAGGGCGAATGGTGTGAGCGTGGTGATCGACGCTCCGGCGTCGGCGCTGCCCGCCATCGTGCATTGGGGGGCCGATCTCGGCCGACTCTCCGACGACGACCTTCGCGCGCTCGCCTCGACGACGGCTCCGCTGCTCGAGAACGCGGTGGATGTACCGGTGCGGGTCAGCGTCGTGCCCGAGGGCAGTGCCGGGTGGATGGGCGCGCCCGGGTTGCAAGGGCACCGTGTGGTCGACGGCCGCGCCGGCGCCGACTGGTCGCCGAAGTTCGTCGACGTGCAGTACGAGCTGAACGCGGAGAACTCACTGACGGCACGGGCGACGGATGCCGCTGCCGGGCTGCTGCTCGAGCTGGAACTCGAACTCACCCCGTCGGGCGTGCTTCGCGCGCGAGCCGGCGCGACCAACACGGCCGATGGCGTGTACCTCGTCGAACGTCTCGTCGTCGCGCTCCCCGTGCCACCCGTCGTGACCGAATCGCTCGACCAGGCCGGGCGCTGGGCGAAGGAGCGGGTGCCGCAGCGCCGCGAGGTGACCGTCGGCACTTACTTGCGCGAATCCCGCCGCGGTCGAACCGGTGCGGATGCCGCGACCGTGCTGGTTGCGGGCGAGCGCGGGTTCGCCTTCCGCAGCGGCGAGGTGTGGGGCCTGCACGTCGGCTGGAGCGGCAATCACGTCTCGTATCTCGAGCGCATGACGAGCGGCAAGACCGTGCTCGCCGGCGGTGAGCTGCTGCTCCCCGGGGAGGTCGCATTGCCGCGCGGTGAGAGCTACCGCACCCCGTGGGTCTACGGCTCGTACGGTGTCGGTCTCGACGAGCAGGCGGCGCGCTTCCATCGCTATGTGCGTGATCGGCCGCAGCATCCGTCGAGCCTTCGCCCCGTCACCCTCAATGTGTGGGAGGCGGTGTACTTCGACCATCGGCTCGAGCCGCTGCTCGCGCTGGCCGACCGCGCCGCCGAGGTCGGCGTCGAGCGGTTCGTGCTCGACGACGGCTGGTTCCGCGGCCGTCGCAGCGACGACGCGGGGCTCGGCGACTGGTTCGTCGACGAGGAGGTCTGGCCCGATGGGCTCGATCCACTCGTGAATCGCGTGCGCGAACGCGGAATGCAGTTCGGGCTCTGGTTCGAGCCCGAGATGGTGAACCCCGACTCCGACCTTGCGCGGGCGCATCCCGAGTGGATCCTGCAGACCGGCGGGCGGATGCCCCTCGAAGCGCGGCAGCAGCAGGTGCTGAACCTCGCTATCCCGGCCGCCTACGATTACGTGCTCGAGCGCATCAGCGCGCTGGTTGACGAGTATGCGATCGACTACCTCAAGTGGGATCACAACCGCGACCTCGTCGACGCCGGTTCGACCGTGACGGGCGCTGCCGGCGTGCATGAGCAGACGGCCGCCGTCTACCGCCTCTTCGCCGAACTGAAGCAGCGGCATCCGTCGCTCGAGATCGAGTCGTGTTCATCGGGCGGTGCGCGTGTCGACCTCGGCGTGCTCGAGCACACCGACCGGGTGTGGGCGAGCGACTGCATCGATCCGCTCGAGCGGCAGCAGATCTTGCGCTGGACCGCGCAATTGCTGCCGCCGGAGCTGGTGGGCAGTCATGTCGGCAGCCCGCGCTCGCACACGACCGGGCGAACGCACGACCTGTCGTTCCGGGCGGTGACGGCGCTCTTCGGGCACTACGGCGTCGAATGGAACATCACGGATGCCACGGAGGCCGAGCGCGCTGAGCTGGCCGAGTGGATCGCCCTGCACAAGCGGTTCCGCGCGTTGATCCACTCGGGAGTCACCGTGCGGGTCGATCATCCCGTCGACGAGCTCCAGGTAAGCGGCATCGTCGCAGCGGATGCCTCGGAGGCGCTCTTCGAGTTCGCACTCCTCGCGCGCCCGTCGACGTGGCCTCCGGGTCTCGTGCGGATCCCGGGGCTCGACCCCGAACGCCGTTACCGGGTGCGGGCGATCGGGCCGAACCTGCCGTTGCAGGTGAACAACACCGCGCCGAGCTGGCAGGCACCCGACGGGGTCGTACTGAGCGGCCGCACGCTCGCCGCCGTCGGCATCCAGGCGCCCCCGTTGCATCCCGAGCACGCGGCGCTCGTGCACCTCGTCGCCGTCTGAGTGCTGATCGGCCCGCGATGCATGGGCGACTCGTGTGTCCGTGAATAACTTGACTTGCCTAATAAAGTGGCCTAAGAAAGTACCCGACGGTCACTTCGCTTGCACGACAGCCACGATCCAACCCCGGTGAAGCGCGCCGCATCACCGCCACAGCACCGTGGTGGACCACCGATGAAAGGTTCGACGATGTCCCTGAAATCACCCCTCGCACGGCGGATCGGCGTGGCCGCTGCCACGGTCGCCGCCGCCGCTCTCGCGCTTTCCGGTTGCTCCCCGGCAGCCGATGGCGACGACGGCGGAAGCTCCATCACGGTCTTCAATGGCGCCACCGGCACCATCACCGAGAACTTCAACCCGTTCTCGCCCACCGCCCTCCAGCCGACCCTCGGCGTCATCTTCGAGTCGCTCTACTGGTACAACGCGGCCTCCGACGAGGAGCCCGTCCCCGTGCTCGCCACCGGATTCGAGTGGAACGCCGACGGCACGCAGCTCACCATCACCACGCGCGAGGGGGTCGAGTGGTCCGACGGCGAACCGTTCACCGCGAATGACGTCGCCTTCACCTTCAATCTCGTGGCCGAAACGCCCGAGCTCAACACTTCCGGCTTCGCGGCCGTCGCAGAGGCGACCGACGACCACACCGTCGTGCTGACCTTCCAAGAGCAGTCGTTCATGCAGGAGCCGAGCGTGCTCGGCAACCGCGGCATCGTTCCCGAGCACATCTGGAAGGATGTCGCCGACCCGATCACCGAGATCAACAGCAGCCCGATCGGCACCGGCCCGTACGCCGTGAAGGACTTCAACGCGCAGAGTTACGTGCTCGAGAAGAACGAGCACTACTGGGAAGAGGGCAAGCCCGAGATCGACGAGGTTCGCTACATCTCGCTCGAGACCGCGGATGCCGCGAGCGCGGCCCTGCTCGCCGGGCAGGTCGACTGGATGAGCTCCTACCTTCCGGGTCTCGAGCAGATCCTCAAAGACCACGAGAACCTCAGTTACGTGAACACCCCGGCGATGACCGCCTCGATCTTCACCTGCTCCAACGCAGACCTCGGATGCACCGGGCCGCAGACCGACCCGGCGGTTCGCCAGGCCATCTACCACGCGATCGACCGCGAGCAGCTCAACACCCTCGCCGGTGGCGGGTTCGCCGAGGCGGCATCACCCGCGATGATCCCGCCGGCTCGCGACGCGAAGTGGATTCCGAACGCCGAGAACGTCGAGACGCCCGACACCGCCGACGACGACACCGCGAACGAGATCCTCGACGCCGCCGGTTGGGTCGAGGGCTCAGACGGAATCCGCGAGAAGGACGGCGAGAAGCTCAGCCTCACGATCCAGACCGTCTCGGGATGGAGCGACTTCATCTCCCTGAACGACGCCATGACGCAGCAGCTCGCCGAGGTCGGAATCGAACTGAAGCCGACGCAGCTCTCGTGGAACGAGTGGAACAACAACCAGACCATGGGAACGTTCCAGCTTTCGCTCGACTCGATCGGCCTGCAGCCGTCGAACAACCCGTACTTCACCTACAACAAGTGGTACGTGACCGACCAGACCGTCAAGGTCGGCGAGGCCGCAAGTGCCGGCAACACCGCCCGCTACAGCAACCCCGAGGTCGACGCCGCCGTCAGGGCGGCCGGCGCCACGATCGACGAGGCCGCACAGATCGAGCAGTACGGCATCGTGCAGGACATCATCGCGAAGGACCTGCCGTACATCCCGATCTACCTGAACTCGATGCTCACGGAGTTCAACACCGATCACGCGGTCGGCTGGCCGACGAACGATGACAAGTACGCCCTGCCCGTCTCGTGGAAGAGCTGGGACAACGGCATCGTGCTGAAGCACCTGACGCCCGTGGAGAAGTAGGGCCCGACGGCAAACGGTCGGGCCTGTCGCCCTCCAGTGACAGGCCCGACCTCCTTCAGACGATCCACCCCTCGATCCGCGAAAGAGGCGTCCCCGCATGCGGTACGTACTTCAGAAGGTCGGGTTCTACGTCGTTGCATTCTGGGCAGCGCTGACCCTCAACTTCTTCATTCCCCGATGGATGCCCGGCAACCCCGTCGACATCATGCTCTCGAAGCTGGCCCAGAAGGGGCCGGTCACTCCCGAGACCCGACACGCCATCGAGCTCCTGCTCGGCACGGATTCGCAGTTGCCGCTCTGGGATCAGTACTGGCAGTATCTCGGCCAGGTGCTCACCGGCAACCTCGGCGTCTCGGTCACCTTCTTCCCGACGCAGGTCTCCCAGGTGATCGGGCAGACCCTGCCGTGGACCATCGGCCTGATCGGAATCTCCACGGTCATCTCGTTCCTGCTCGGCGTCGGCCTCGGCCAGCTCGCCGGGTGGAAGCGTGGCTCGTGGCTCGACAACTTCATTCCGGTCACCACGATGTTCCAGTCGGTGCCCTACTTCTGGCTCGCGCTCATCCTGTTGTTCGCCTTCGGCAGCATCTGGCAGATCTTCCCCCTGAACGGCGGGTACAACGTCTACGAGACCTCGCCCGGCTGGACCTGGGAGTTCATCGGCAGCGTCATCTACTACGGCACGCTCCCGGCCCTCACGATCGTGATCTCCTCGATCGGCGGGTGGATGCTCGGCATGCGCAACATGATGGTCTCGACCCTCTCCGAGGACTACATCGTCACCGCCGAGGCGAAGGGCTTGCGTTCACGCCGCATCATGACGACGTACGCAGCCCGCAATGCGGTGCTGCCCTCGGTCGCGGGATTCGCGATCTCGCTCGGCTTCGTCGTCGCCGGGTCGATCGTGACCGAGGCCGTCTTCTCGTATCCGGGCATCGGTTCGGCGTTGCTGCAAGCCGTCGGCAGCAACGACTATGCGCTGATGCAGGGCATCTTCCTCGTGATCACCCTCTCGGTGCTCGGCGCGAACCTGCTCGTCGACCTGCTCTATTCGATCATCGACCCGCGCACCCGCGCGCGTGCTTAGGAGGCGAACCCCATGACGAGTGTTGCGCAAGACCCCGCTCTCGCGGCTCGCGCGGCGAAGGCCGTCAGCGTGAAGCGGTCGCTTCCACCCCTCACGCCGAAGCTGGTGGCCGGCCTCACGATCGGCGGCCTCATCATCGCCTTCGGACTGTTCGGGCCGATGTTCGTCGGCGACCCGTCGAAGGTCAACAACATCGGCCTCTCGGCGCCGTCGAGCGAGTTCATCCTCGGCACGACGCAGACCGGGCAAGACGTCTTCGCCCAACTGGCCTATGCCACCCGTGGCTCGCTCACGATCGGCCTGATCGTCGGCGTGCTGACCGTCGTGCTGTCGTCGTTCTTCGGCATCGTCGGTGCATACGCCGGTGGATGGCTCGACGAGTCGTTCTCCCTCTTCACCAACATCATGCTCGTGATCCCTGGCCTCCCGCTCGTGATCATCATCTCGAGCTACGTGCCCGACAAGAGCCTGCTGCTCATCGCGTTCGTGCTCGCGCTCACCAGCTGGGCGGGTTCGGCGCGAGTGCTGCGCGGCTTCACGTTGAGCGTGCGCAGCCGAGACTACGTCGCTGCAGCCCGCGTCTCGGGTGAGAAGCCGTGGCGCATCCTCGGGGTCGAGATCCTGCCGAACCTGATCCCCCTGATCACCTCGCAAGCGGTGTTCGCCGTGATCTTCGCGATCCTCGGAGAGGCCGGCCTCTCGTTCATCGGACTCGGCGCATCCGGCTCGTTCACCTGGGGCAGCATGCTCTTCTACGCCCAGAACGGCCTCGCCCTCCGTCTCGGAGCCTGGTGGTGGTTCGTGCCGCCCGGGCTGCTCATCGCCCTGTTCGGCGCAGCCCTCTCGCTCATCAACTTCTCGATCGACGAAGTGATCAACCCGAAACTGCGCAACCAGACGCGCTCCGCCCGCAAGAAGTGGAAGCTCTCGAAGAGCGAACTGAAGCAGATCGAAGCGGAGGACGTGCTGTGAGTGCAACCGAACCGGCCGTCGCAGCGCCGAAGGCCGCGACATCCGTTCCCGACACCAATCCGGTGCTGACCATCGAGAACCTCAGCATCGACTACCTCGGCGAGAAGACCGTGCACGCCGTCAAGAACGTGTCGCTCTCCCTCGGGCGCGGTGAGATCCTCGGCCTCGCCGGCGAGAGCGGATGCGGCAAGTCGACCCTCGCCTACGGGGTGAACCGGCTGCTGAAACCGCCGGCAGTCGTCACCTCGGGCAAGGCCGAGTTCCATTCACGCGAGGGGTACACGATCGACCTCGGGGCGCTGCGCGGCGAAGACCTTCGTGCGTTCCGCTGGGACAAGATCTCGATGGTGTTCCAGGGGGCGATGAACTCCCTGAACCCCGTGATCTCGATCCGGGCGCAGATGGAGGACATCTTCACCACGCACCGCCCCGAGCTGAAGAAGCGCGAGCGACGCGAGCGGTGCGCGCAGCTGCTCGAGCGCGTCGGCGTCGATCGGTCACGGCTGAACTCGTTCGCGCACGAGTTGTCGGGCGGCATGCGCCAGCGCGTCATGATCGCCATGGCGATGGCGCTCGACCCGCAGGTCATGATCATGGACGAACCCACGACGGCGCTCGATGTCGTCGTGCAGCGTGAGATCCTGCTCGAGATCACGCGCCTTCGCGCCGAACTCGGCTTCGCGGTGATCTTCATCACCCACGACCTGCCGCTGCTGCTCGAGATCAGCGACCGCATCGCGATCATGCGCGAGGGCGAGATCGTCGAACTCGGGGATGCCGTCGAGCTGTACACGAATCCACAGCACGAGTACACGCGGAAGCTGCTGGCATCGTTCCCCAAATTGACCGGTGAACGGGGCGACTTCGCTCGAGGAACGTACGTCGGAGGCACGGTATGAGCACACTCGAGGCCCGCGGGCTCGTCAAGGAGTACCGGCTGCGGGCGGGATTCCGTTCGAAGAAGCTGACCGCGGTCAATGCGGTCGACTTCACGATCGAGAGCGGAAAGACGACGGCACTCGTCGGGCAGTCGGGCAGCGGCAAGTCGACGATCGCGAAGCTCCTGATGCAGCTCGAACGACCGACGCGAGGGCAGCTCCTGCTCGACGGGAAGCCGATCGAGCGTCGCGGCGCCGGACTCGTCGACTACCGCAGCGACGTGCAGATGGTGTTCCAGGATCCGTTCGCCTCGCTGAACCCCTACCACTCGGTGCACCATCACCTCGCGCGTCCGCTCGAGTTGCACGGCAAGGCGAAGGGCAAGGCCGAGATCGACGAGCAGGTGCGAGTGCTGCTCGAACGCGTTCGCCTCGACCCCGACATGGCCTCCCGCCGGCCGCATGAGCTGTCGGGCGGCCAGCGCCAGCGCATCGCCATCGCCCGTGCGCTGGCGCCCGAGCCGAAGATCCTCGTCGCCGACGAACCCGTCTCGATGCTCGACGTCTCGATCCGCCTCGGCGTGCTGAACCTCCTCGCCGACCTGCAGCACGAGGAGAATCTCGGTGTGCTCTACATCACGCACGATCTCGCAACGGCACGGCACTTCTCCGACGAGATCCTCGTCATGTTCCGGGGCGACATCGTCGAACGCGGCCCTGCAGACGACGTGATCCTGAACCCGCAACACGAGTACACCCGCCTCCTCGCCGAAGCGGCACCCAATCCAGAGAAGAGAATCGCAGCGTGACTTTCCGTTCCCTCAACACCGCAGCCGGCGCAACCTGGACGCTCTCGGCCACCGCCGGGCCGATCGATGAATCCGTCGCCGGTCGCGAGATCGCGGCATCCGTTCCCGGTGAAGTGCAACTCGACCTGCTGGCCGCGGGCCTGATCGACGACCCGTTCGACGGTGCGAACGAGCAGGTACAGGCGTGGATCGGCTACACCGACTGGCGGTACCGCACGACCTTCACATGGACCCCGACCGGAGACGACCGGTACGACCTCGTGGCCGACGGCCTCGACACCGCCGCGACCATCACCCTGAACGGCACCGTCGTCGCGCAGACGCAGAACCAGCACCGCGGCTACCGCTTCGACATCGCCGGATTGCTCGTCGAGGGTGACAACGAGCTCGTCGTCGACTTCCGTTCGCCGATCGAGTTCGCGCGCGAGCAGCAGCAGGTGCTGGGCGAGCTGCCGGCGACCAACCACCACCCGTACAACGCCGTGCGCAAGATGGCGTGCAACTTCGGCTGGGACTGGGGCATCGACGTCTCGTCGTCGGGCATCTGGAAGTCGATCGGCATCGAATCGTGGTCGGGGGTGCGCATCGCGTCGGTACGGCCGCTCGTCGATGTCACGGGCATCGACGGGGCACAGGGGCGCGGCGCGCTGACCGCGCACGTCGCGCTCGAATGGGCCCAGCCGTCGGGGTCGGCCGGCCCCGCGGCATCCGCTGATCTCGAAGTCATCGTCGCCGGGGAGCGACGCACGGTCGCGGTCGACCCGTCGCAGGCCGAGGTCACAGCGACGATCGACGCCGGAACCGTCGACCTGTGGTGGCCGCGCGGCTACGGCGAGCAGGTGCTGTACGACGTCTCGGTCACCGTCGGCGCGGCCGCGTGGAACTCGCGCATCGGGTTCCGCACGGTCAGCCTCGACACCGCCGCCGACGAGCACGGAACGCCGTTCGAGATCTCGGTCAACGGGCAACTCGTCAACGTGCGGGGTGCGAACTGGATCCCTGCCGACACGTTCGTGACCCGTGTGACGCCCGAACGGTATCGTGCGGCCGTCATCGACGCGGTCGATGCCAACATGAATCTGCTGCGCGTCTGGGGCGGCGGCATCTACGAGCAGCGCGCCTTCTACGATGCGTGCGACGAACTGGGCGTCATGGTCTGGCAGGACTTCCTGTTCGCATGCGCGGCGTACGCCGAGGAGGACCCGCTTCGCAGTGAGGTCGAGGCTGAGGCGCGCGAAAACGTGACGCGCCTCTCGACGCACGCGAGCCTCGTGCTCTGGAACGGCGGCAACGAGAACATCTGGGGATATCTCGAGTGGGACTGGCGTCGAAAGATCGGCGACCGCACCTGGGGTGAGGGCTACTACTTCGACGTGCTTCCGTCGATCATCGCCGAACTCGACCCGACACGTCCCTACTCGCCGGGCAGCCCGTTCTCGTTCATGCGCTACGCGCACCCGAACGACGCCCGCAACGGCACGATGCACGTCTGGGATGTCTGGAACGAGCTCGACTACAGCGAGTACCGCACCAAGCAGCCGCGCTTCGCGTCGGAGTTCGGCTTCCAGGGCCCGCCGGCCTGGACCACGTTGACGGATGTCGTGCACGACGAGCCGCTCGACCCGTACGGGCCGCAGATGCTCGTGCACCAGAAGGCCGCCCAGGGCAATCTCAAGCTCGAGCGCGGGCTCGGCGCGCACCTGCCGAAATGGCGGTCGATCGAGGAGTGGCACTGGGCGACCCAGCTGAACCAGGCGCGCGCGCTTCGTTTCGGCATCGAGCACTTCCGCTCGCTCTTCCCACGCAACACGGGCTCCATCGTGTGGCAGCTCAACGACAGCTGGCCCGTGATCTCATGGGCCGCCGTCGACTTCAACGGCAACCGAAAGCCGTTGTGGTTCGGGCTTCGTCATGCGTACACCGATCGCCTGCTGACGATCCAGCCGCGTGCGGGCGTGCCGACGCTCTTCGCGCACAACGATTCGAGCGAGGAATGGGTCGAGTCGCTGCACGTTCGGCGCATGACGACCGACGGCGAGGTACGTGCCGAGCAGTGGATCGAGCTGCGCGTGCCGGCTCGCGGCATCGCACAGCTCGCGCTCGACGACGCGGTCGCAATGGCGACGGATGCCTCGCGCGAATTCGTCGTCGCCGAGTCGAGCCTCACGGGCAACGGGTTCTGGTACTTCGTCGAGGACCCCGATCTCGCACTCGCGGCTCCCGCGGATGCCCTGTCGACGGCAGTGGAGGTCGATGGCGACGTGCTTCGGCTCACCGTGACGGCCTCGTCGTTGGTCAAGGATCTCGTCGTGCAGGCCGATCGACTGGCCCGCGGCGCATCAGTCGACTCGGGGCTCGTGACGTTGTTGCCGGGCGAGAGTCACACCTTCGTCATCGATGGCATCGCGGGCGCCGAAGACATCGCGGCAAGCGCGGGAGGTGCCGATGGCGGCGTCGGCGCGTTCCCGGTGTTATGTTCAGTCAATGACCTGGTTGACAGGTAGTTCTTCGATGCCGTCGGTGGGTCTGTGCCTGCATCAACCCCGTCGGCGCGTGCCGATGGAACCCTTCTGGATGCAGTTCATCAAGGGTGTCGAAGACGTGCTCGCCGAGCGGCGCATGACGCTGCTCGTGCAGGTCGTCGCAAGCCCTGAGGAAGAGGCCGCGACGCACCGTCGCTGGCGTGACGACGGGCATGTCGTCGGCGTGATCGTCGCCGACCTCACACCCGACGACGTGCGTCTCGAGGGGCTCCGCGACGGCGGGCTGCCCGCGGTGGTCATGGCGCGCCCAGAGCACGCACCCGGCTTCGCGACCATCTCGACCGACAACGCGGCCACCATGGCCGAGGCCGTCGAATACCTCGTGGCGAAGGGGCATCGTCGTATCGGGCGGGTCTCTGGCCCCCCGACGTTCCTGCATTCGCGACTGCGCGGCGACGCGTTCACCGCTTCGGGCGAGGCGCACGGCGTCGAGACGATCATCGCTCAGGGCGACTACACCGCCGAGCGCGGAGCCGCAGCGACCCTCGAGCTGCTCGCGAGCAGCGAGGGGGCGCCGACCGCGATCGTCTACGACAACGACGTCATGGCACTCAGCGGTCTCGCGACGATCACGGGCCGCGGGCTTCGCGTGCCGGAGGATGTGGCGATCCTCGCGTGGGACGACTCGGTGCACTGCCAGCTCGCGACCCCGCCGGTGTCGGCGTTCGCGCACGACCTCGTGGCGTACGGCCGCGCGACGGCCCACGTGCTGCTCGATGTGCTCGACGGGGCGCCGGATGCCGGTGCGGAAGCACCGCCCCCGCGGCTCGTGGAGCGCGCATCGACGGCATTCGTGCGAGCGGCAGCGGCGACCTCAGCGGCAGCGGCGACTTCGCCGTCAGCGGCAACGGCGAGGTCGGAGTGAGCATCACCGCCGGCACCACCATCCTCTTCACGGGCGACAGCGTCACCGATTGCGGTCGGCGAGACGACTCGCAGCGCTCCCTCGGCTGGGGCTATGTGCGACTCATCGCCGACGCGCTCGCCGTCACCGGCGCGAGCGTCGTGAACACGGGTGTCGGCGGCGATCGCGCGGTCGACCTCGAGGCGCGGTGGGCCGACGATGTGCTCGCGCACAACGCCGACATCGTCTCGATCCTGGTCGGCATCAACGACACCTGGCGTCGGTTCGACCGGAACGACCCGACGTCGACCGATGCATTCGAGGCGACCTATCGCCGTCTGCTCACGTCGGTTGCGGCATCCGGTGCGCGCATCGTGTTGATCGAGCCGTTCGTGCTGGCGGTCACCGATGACCAGCTCGCCTGGCGCGCCGATCTCGACGCTCGCATCGGCGTCGTGCACCGGCTCGCCGAGGAGTTCGACGCGACGGTCGTCGAAGCGGATGCCGCATTGACCCGGCTCGCGACCGAGGTCGGCGCCCCGGCACTTGCGGCCGACGGCGTGCACCCCACTGAGCGGGGCCACGTCGAGCTCGCGCGACTCTGGCTCGCGTGCGTCGTGCCGGAATCTGCGGGGCTCGTCTCCCGCGACGCCTCCCATGACGTGACTTCGATTGGCCTAGACTGATCACGACGTGATCAGGGAGATCTTCTTTCTTCAACCGCTTTATTAAGCGAAGTAAGATAGTGTGGACTCGTGACCGACAAAGTGCGCCGCAGGGAGTCCTCCAAAGGGCGAGCCCTCGACCTCATTCGATCGACGGGCCCGGTCAGCCGCGTCGAACTCGCCGAACTCACCGGTCTCACGCAGGCGACGATCTCGACGGTCGTGCGCGAACTCCTGTCGGAGGGTCTCGTCTCCGAGACCGGCCGCGATGAATCCACCGGTGGCAAGCCGCGCACGCGGCTCGAGATCAATCCGGCCGCCCGGCTCGGCATCGGGCTGCACATCGGTCAGGACTACATCACCTACATCGTCGCCGACCTCGCGGGCACCGTCGTCGGCCGGCTTCGGGTCGACGGCCCGGGCGAGACGTCACCGCTCGCGATCGTCGGCAACATGGCGGCCGACATCGAAACACTCATCGCGGGTACCGGGCTGAACCGATCGGCGATCGTCGGTCTCGGCATCGCGGCGCCGGGCCCGATCGACCGTGAGAACGGCATGATCAAGGGGGCGCCGTCGCTCGCCGGCTGGACCGACTTCCCGCTCGAGCGCGCCCTTTCGACCGCGACCGGGCTTCCCACCAAGTTCGACAACGACGCCACGGCCGCCGCGATCGGCGAGTTCTGGCTCGGCGCCACCGCCGATTACACCAACTACGCCTCGGTCTACATGGGCACCGGCATCGGCGCCGGCATCGTCATGGACGGCACGATCTACCACGGCGTCATGTCGAACGTCGGCGAACTGGGCCACGTCTCGATCGACGCGCACGGCCTGGTCTGCCCGTGCGGCAACATCGGCTGCGTCGAGATGTACGCCGGACCGCAGGCAGTGATCGCCAAGGCTGCGGATGCCGCGGCTCGCGGCGAACTCGACATCTCGTTGTCCGGCACGACGATCACCGACTTCGCGGCGGTCGCCGATCTCGCGATGGCGGGCGACCCGATCGCACGCGCGCTCATCGAGGAATCGGCCGAGGCGCTCGCGAGCGCCGTCGTCAGCATGGTGAACCTCATCGACCTGCAACTCATCGTGCTCGCCGGGAGCGCGTTCTCGTCTGCCGGGTCGATCTACGTTCGCACCCTGTCGCGCATCATCTCGGAACGCAGTCTGGCGCGCAACATCCGCAAGATCGATGTGCGCACCTCGGTCAACGGCAACGACGCTGCGGCGCTCGGAGCCGCGACGATCGTGCTCCAAGACACGCTGTCGCCCCGGTCGATCCGTTCGGTCGCCCTCGCCTGACTTCGTCGCGCGACTCGAACGGTCGTGATGGTGGCCGGCGAGCCGATCAGCTCCCGTCCTCGCGCACGTCGCTCCGCGCGCCGAGATCCACCGCATCGCCGACCCGGTCGGCGATGAGCTCTGCGATCGCGAGTGAGGCGGTCGCAGCCGGACTCGGCGCGTTCAGCACGTGAACGCCCGAACCCGAGGCGGTGACGACGAAGTCGTCGACGAGCTGCCCCTCACGCCCGACGGCCTGCGCCCGCACACCGCTCGGACCGAAGGTGAGATCGTCGGAGGCGACCGCCGGCACATAGCGCTGGAGATCGCGCACGAACGCCGGCTTGACGACGTCACGCCACATCTCCTGTGCGCCCGTGCGCCACATCCGACCCGCCATCCTCGCGAAACCACGGGCGGTGACGGCGTGGAACAGGTCGGGGACGGAGAGATCCGAGCGCCGGTATCCCTCGCGTGAGAACGCGAGGACGGCGTTCGGCCCGGCCCACACCGCGCCGTCGAATCGCTTGGTGAAGTGCACGCCGAGGAACGGCAGCGCCGGGTCGGGCACCGGGTAGATCAGGCCACGGCAGAGGTGACGCGCCTCGGGCTTCAGCGTGTAGTAGTCCCCGCGGAACGGCACGATGCTCACCGGCGGCTTCGAGTTCATCGCGGCGACCCGGTCCGAGTGCAGCCCGGCGCAGCTGACGATGGAGCGGGCACGGAACTCCGCCTGGCGCGTGACCACGATCTCCTCTCCTGCGGCACTGCGCAGGCCGGTGACCTCGTGGCCGAAGAAGACGTCGACCGCCCGTCGGGTCACGTCGGCGAGCAGCGCCCGCACCACGCCTCCGAAGTCGATGATGCCGGTCTCGGGCGAGTGCAGCGCCCGGAGCCCTGCGGAGTACGGCTCGAGCTCGGCGATCTCGCCGGGCCCCACCTCCTGCAGCCCGGCAACGCCGTTCGCCTCTCCGCGCCGACGCAGCTCGTCGAGTCGCCCGAACTCGGTCTCGTCGGTCGCCACGATGAGCTTGCCGCACTGTTCGTGAGCGATGCCGTGCTCCTCGGCGAAGCGCAGCATCCGCTCTTTGCCCTCGACGCACAGCCGTGCCTTCAGCGACCCGGGGGCGTAGTAGACACCCGCGTGGAGAACTCCGCTGTTGTGACCGCTCTGGTGCAGGCCCGGTTGAACCTCCTTCTCGACCACGGCGATCTTCGCGTCGGGATGCCGCTGCGCGAGCGCCCGGGCGGTCGCCAGGCCGATGATCCCCGCTCCGATGACGATGACGTCGTAGGTTCCGCTCCGCACCGAACGTCCTTCCACCTCATCGCGGTCGATTGGTGGCGAGTCTATCCATCCTCCGGGGGCCGGAGCCGGAGAAGCGGTCGCCGCGGGGCATCCGCTCGACCGGCCTACGTGGTCGGCGCGGTCGCCTTCACGGGAATGAGCAGCGCGAGGCCGAGCGCGATCACGAGGATGATGCCGAGGATGCCGAAGTACGGCTCGCCGCCGATCGTGACGAAGAGCGCGAACGCCGTCGGTGCGAGGAAGCTCACCGCACGGCCCGTCGTCGCATAGAGGCCGAAGACCTCGCCCTCGCGGCCCGCCGGGATGAGCCGGGCGAGGAAGGTGCGGCTCGCCGACTGCGCGGGGCCGACGAAGAGGCAGAGCGCGAGACCGGCGGTCCAGAACACGATCTGACCGCCGTCGTGCAGGAAGAACACGAGCAGGCCGCTGACCACGAGCCCGATGAGTGCCGTCACGATCACGGGCTTGGCACCGAGCTTGTCGTCGAGGGCGCCGACCGCGATCGTCGAGATGCCGGCGACGACGTTCGCGGCGATCGCGAAGATGATGACCTCGCCCGCCGAGAACCCGAAGACGGATGCCGCGAGCACGCCGCCGAACGTGAACACTCCCGCGAGCCCGTCGCGGAAGACCGCGCTCGCCAGCAGGAACCACACCGTGTTGCGCTGCTCCTTCCAGAGCCGCTTGATGTCGCGGCCGAGGCGGGCGTACGAGGCGAAGAAGCCGACCTTCTCGCGGTCGACGGCGGCGGGGTTGCGGTATTCGGGCACCGCGAACAGCACCGGCAGGGCGAAAAGGCCGAACCAGACCGCCGAGACGAGCATCGTGACCCGCACGTCAAGGCCGTTCTCGCCGGTGACGCCGAAGAGGCCCACCTCGGGCTGGATGAAGCCGAAGTACACGATGAGCAGCAGCACGATGCCGCCGACGTAGCCCATGCCCCAGCCGAAGCCCGAGACCTTGCCGATCGAGCGCGGGGTCGAGACCTGCACGAGCATCGCGTTGTAGTTGACGCCCGCGAACTCGAAGAAGACGTTGCCGGCCGCAACCAGGAAGAGCCCGAGCAGCAGGTACTCGGGCGCCGGAAGTACGAAGAACATCGCAAGCGTCATCGCGACGACGATGTAGGTGTTCACCGCGAGCCAGAGCTTGCGGCGTCCGCTCGTATCGGATCTCTGCCCGGTGATCGGCGCGAGCAGGGCGATGAACAGGCCCGCGATGGCGAGTGCCCAACCGAGTTGCGCCTCGACCGTGCCCTGCGGCCCGAACGACTCGCTCGTGAGGTACACCGTGAACACGAACGTCGTGACGACCGCGTTGAAGGCCGCCGAACCCCAGTCCCAGAGGCCCCATGCGAGGATACGGCCCTTGCGGGCTCCGGCCTCGGTGACCGCCGCGACCTGTGCGGTCTCCACGCCGATCGTCGCGGCGGCTCCGTCGGGCGGCGTGAGACGCGACGGTGGGAAGTTGCGCGGCGTCTCGGGCGAATCCTGCGGAGGCGTCGGATCGGTCATGGCTGCAGTCTCGTTCTCTCAGGTGAACAGCGGGTGGCGGATGCTGCGGAGCCGCGGCATCCGGAGGTCTCCGCGCTCGCGCTGGTCCGCATCGACCCGTGGGCACTGTATCGCCTGCGCGGTGCCGCGTGAACGGCGGCGCGCGGCCGGGAAATGCGGCACGTCGGCGGAATACCTCGTCGGCGCCTCGCGCTGCACCTTGGCATGGGCCTCGACGCAGCACTGTTCATCCACCTCCGCGACACCGACACGGTGCATATCGAGACGACGACGCGCGACGGGCGCCGTCTCTCGACGCCGATCTGGTCGGTCGCTGTCAACGACGCGATCTACGTGCGCTCGGCGTACGGCCCGGAGTCCAAGTGGTACCTGCGCGCGACCCGCAATGCAGGCGTGGGCTTCCGCTCCCCGGTCGGGTCGCAGGCTGTTTCGCTCGAGGCGGTGCGCGACTCCGATCTCGAGTTGCGCATCGACGACGCGCTGCGCGTGAAATACTCGGCCGAACCGGCAGCCGTCGCCGAGATGCTCACGCCCGCGGCGCGCGACACGACGCAACGTGTCGTGCCGGTCGCCGACGCGACGGCCCGGGTGTAGCGCTCAGGATCCGCCGCACCGCCCAGTCACTGCAGTTCGAGCACCGATTCGAGCAGCGTGTTGTAGCTTGCGAAGTGCAGCACGCCGTCGCTGAGCTGCACCGACGGCTGGAAGTTCCCGTCGTAGTCGGCGGGTGCGAGGTAGGTGCCGTCGCCGCGGGCCGTGTCTTCGAGCCAGCCTTCGGTTCGGAGCTGGGTGAGCCAGGTCTCTGCGGTGTCGCCCACGTCGAGGCGCGCGTACCAGACGGACACGTCGCTGCTCGGCTTGCTCCAGACGCAGACGAGGGCGCCCTCGTCCGCCATGCGCTCCATGACGGACCCGAGCAGGTACGGGTCATCCTCGTCGAGCACATACCCCTCGTCTGCGAGGTGTGCGTTCTCGTCTGCCGTGAGCACGGCTTCGCAGCTCGCGGGCGACTGGGCGGGATCCGTCGCGGCCTCGCTCGGCTCGGTCGACTCGGACGCGACCGGCGTGGCCGTGCCGGTCGCGGTCGGGCCGGAATTCTCGAGCGGGGTCGCCCCGCATCCGCTCAGGAGGAGCGCGAGCGCACCCGCAGCGAGCACCGTCAGGGTTTCGGTTCGAATGTCCATACGGCGACGATAGGAAGATATCTTCCTATTCGCAACGGGTGAGACCCGATCGTGACCGAGGTTCAGGGATAACCCTGAGTCAACGCTCGCCCGCTCAGCCGACCGCTCGCCCGGCGGATCAGGGCCGTCCCTCGGGCACTCCGTCGTTCGGGAGCACCGACTCGGAGGATGCGTTCGTGCAGCGGTCCGATGAGCGAGCGGCATGGATGCGAGAGGCTGTACCGCATGCAGACCTCTCTGGGCGCGGCCCTCATCGAGCAGTGCGCCGCCCACGAAGACGACCTCCTCGCCGACATCGCCGCACTCGTGACGACCGAATCGCCGTCGCACGATCACGCGGCGGTGGCGCGCAGCGCCGCGGGCGTTGCGCACCTCATCGCCGAGCGGCTCAGGGTCGCGCCCGAAGTGCTGCGCATCGACGGCGTCGACCACGTGCGACTCCGCACGGGCACACCGCGCGTGCTGCTCGTCGCGCACCACGACACCGTCTGGCCCGCCGGCACGCTCGCGGAACTGCCGTTCGCGATCGCCGACGGCACGATCACAGGGCCTGGATGCTTCGACATGAAGGTCGGTGTCGCGCAGGCCATCCACGCGCTCGCCGTGTTGAGCGACGTGCACGGAGCATCCGTGCTCGATGACGTCGAGCTCCTCGTGACGGGTGACGAGGAGGTCGGCTCGACCACCTCGCGCGCCCTCATCGAGGGTGACGCGAACGGGTGCGATGCCGCGCTCGTGCTCGAGGCATCCGGTGACGGCGGCGCCCTCAAGATCGAGCGCAAGGGCGTGTCGATCTACCGGCTCGCCGTCGACGGCCGGGCCGCGCACGCGGGACTCGAACCCGAGCGCGGCGTGAACGCCGGTCTCGCACTGGCGCACCTCGTGGTCGCGATCTCCGCCCTCGGCGATGCGGAGGCCGGCACCACCGTCACCCCGACCGTGCTCGCCGCGGGCACGACGACGAACACGGTTCCCGCCGCGGCGAGGGTGGATGTGGATGTGCGCGTGCGGACCCTCGCGGAACAGGAGCGGCTGGATCGCGACATCCGTGCGCTTCGTTCCGTCGTGCCCGGAGCCGAGGTGACGGTGACGGGCGGCCCGAATCGCCCGCCGCTCGAACGGGCCATGGCCGAGGGCCTGTTCGCACGCGCGGGGCTCGTCGCGCGTGACCTGGGAATTGCAGAGTTGTCGGCCGTCGCCGTGGGCGGGGCCTCCGACGGCAACTTCACGGCCGGCGTCGGCGTTCCCACGCTCGACGGACTCGGCGCGGTGGGCGGCGGGGCGCACGCCCGTTCCGAGCACGCGCTCGTCGAGCACCTCGTGCCGCGCACCGCGCTGCTGGCCGGCCTGATCCGAGACCTGCTCGGTGCTGACGACGAGCTCAGGCGCGCGTGATGACGGCGATCTTCGCGCGCATCGCGCTCGCCGCCAGTTCGTAGAAGACGGTGATGAGCCCGAGCAACTCGCCGGCGCTCGCGACCGTGCACTCGACGGTTCGGTCCCCGGTGCGGCGGCAGCCGGGAATGCCGGTTGCGAGTTCGGCTGCGACCGGCGTCGGCATGTCGACGGCGACGGTGAACGATTCGGGAAGCGCCGGCACCGCGAGGCCGTCGGCCGCGCGCACCGCACGCACCGCACGCTCAGCGCCGTCGCGAACGAGCTCGCGTGCGCGAGTCGGCGAGAGGGAGTCGGTCGCCGAGAACCCGTGCGCGACCTTCACCTCGGTCGTGACGGCGCCGGGGAACACGGCGCCCGCGATGGCGCAGATGACGTCGTCACCGGTGACGAGCCCGACCGGCACGCCGAGCGACGTCGCGTACAACGCGTTCACCTCGGCCTCCGAGACGGCGACGCCGTTCACGCGGACCTCGGTGAAGTGGCTCGAGAAGGTGTGTGCGAGCACGCCGGGGGCTCCGGCCGGAGCGTGATAGCCCACGAAGAGGGCGACATCGCAGTCGGCCGTGAGGCCTTCGGCCATGCACTGCGCCTTCGGGCTTCCGAAGACGACGCGCGCCCGCTCGTCGAGCAGTTCGTGGATGAGATTGTCCATCGTGCCGTGCGAGTCGTTCACGATGACACTCGCCGCTCCGCCGTCGAAGGCGCCCGCGATCGCGGCGTTCGCCTCGAGGGTCATGAGCTCTTGGGCGCGCGGGTATCCGAAGCCGCCGCGGGCGACCTGGTCGATGGTCGCGATGCCGGCGATGCCCTCCATGTCGATGGAGATGTAGGCCTTCACGCTCATGCCGCCACCGCCGACTGGCTCGCTCGCAAGTAGTCGACGGCGATGCGCCCTACGGTGCCGATGACCCGGTCGGCGCCCGGGTTGCGCTGCTCGATCCCAGGCTCTTGCAGAAAGACGGCGACCGCGTAACGCTGACCGTCGGGATACTCGACGACGCCGACCTCGTTGCGCACGAAGAACAGCGTGCCGGTCTTGCCGCTCACTCGGATGCGGGAATCGGGGAAGCCCGAGGTCAGGCGATGCGGCCAGGCCTGCTGACCCAGGATGCGCCGGACCTCTGCCGCGGCCGCCGCGCCGATGACCTCATCACGCCACAGTGCGGAGAGCAGCGTGGTCGCTTCGCGCGGGGTCGTGCGGTCGGTCTGCTCGGGCGTGACGCAGCGCATGGCGCGCATCGCGTGCTCCAGCTCGGGCGAGACGTCGCCGGCGGCGAGGTGCGCCTCGAGTTCCTCGAGCCCGATGCCGAGATCTTCGGCGATCGTGTCGAAGAGCCCGGCGCAGTCGAGCTCGACGACCGTGCGCTCGAGGCCGAAGTCGCGCATGGTCGCGTTCACCGCGTCGAGCCCGACGAGCCCGGCGATCACGTCGGTCGCGCGGTTGTCGCTGATCGACATCATCATGAACGAGAGGTCGCGGAGCGACAGTTCGACATCGTCGAGCATCATCGACAGGCCCGTTCCGCCGTCGGTGCGCCACTCGTCGGCACCGATGCGCACTCGTTCGGTGGGGCTCCGGAGTCCGCTCGAGTACTGCCGGCAGAGCTCGACGAGCACGGGGATCTTGAAGACGCTCGCGGCGACGACGCTCTCGTCGGCATCGATGCCGACCTCGTGCCCGGTATCGATGTCGACGGCGTGCACGAGACCACGCACGCCGGCCTCGGCGAACGCGGCGACGATGGAGTCGCGGGCAGTGGAGAGATCGCGGATGTGGCTGGTCACGCCCTCAGTATCGCCGCCGGCGGTCGAGCATCGTTGGTGCGCGCGCACAATCACCATGGGGTCGGTCTGTACTGTTGCTCAGATGGCGCACCTGGCAACGTCGCTCATCTCCCCGCCGGCCCCGGCGGAGTCGTCGCTGGGCCGGCTGCTCGAGCGACTCGGTTCCACGCTGCTCACCCTCGAGGTGGGCCAGCCCGCCCGAGCGCGACCGGTCAACTCGGTCGTGCTGTACGACCCGTTCGATCCGCCGATGATCGGCGAAGGTGCACTCGTGCTGGGCGTCGGCATCGTCGGCGCCGACGACCTCACCGAGCGCATCCGCGAACTCGGCAAGGCGGGTGCAGCGGCCCTCGTCGTTCGAGAGCCCGTGCCGGTGACGCCCGAGGTCGCTGCGGCGGCGACCGAGATCGGCCTGCCGGTCTACGGCCTCATCCGCGGGGCATCCTGGATGCAGATCGCGACGATGCTCGCGAGCGCGCTGAATCTCGACTCGGCCGGAGACCTCGCCGTCGGGGCATCCGATGCCGGCGCCGACCTCTTCGAACTGGCCAATTCGCTCGCCGCCCTGCTGCAGGCGCCCGTCACGATCGAGAACCTCTCCTCCAGGGTGATCGCCTTCTCGGCCGACCAGGCCGGCACCGACGAACCTCGCCGGCTGACGATCCTGGGTCTGCAGGTACCGGAGGTCTACAGCGACCTGCAGCGCCAGCGTGGAGTGTTCCGGCAGGTGTACACCTCGGAGCGGCCGGTGTTCGTCGAGGAGGCCGAGCCGGGCAGCCTGCCGCGCATCGCGATGCGGGTCAAAGCAGGAGAGGAGGTGCTCGGCTCGATCTGGGCGGTCGTGCGCGAAGCGCTGACGCCGCAGCGCGAGCAGGGCATGGTCGAAGCCTCCCGGGTCGTCGCGCTCACGATGCTGCGGGCTCGTATCAGCGCCGATTCCTCGCAGCGACTTCGGGTGGGGCTCGTGTCGATGCTTCTCGAGGGCGGCACCCGGGCGCGCGAAGCGGCCCAGCAGCTCAACCTCGGTTCTTCACCGAGCTGTGTGATCGCGATCGGCGCGCGCGAGGGCGTCGTCGACGACCTGCGCACAGAGGCGGAGACGCAGCGGGCGGCGAGCGCACTCAACATGTACCTGCAGCCGATCTACCCGCGCGCGGTGGCCGCTCTGCTCGGCAGCGTGATCTACGCGGTCGTTCCGCTGCGGCACGCAGGCGCGAACGCCGAGGTGGAGGCTGCACGCATCGCGACGGAGTTCATCGGCCGTCTCGACACCGCGAGCGAGCTGTTCGCGGGCATCGGCAGCGTGCGCGGCGAGATCGCCGAGCTGCCGGCGTCCCGGCGCGATGCGGATGCCGCGCTGCGAGTGCTGCGCACCCGGAGCGTGGCCGGCACGCGGGTCTCGACGCTCGCCGATGTGCAGGTCGAATCGCTCGTGCTGCGCATTGCGGACTCGCTCGCGGCCGACCGAGTGGAGCTCGCCGGGCCGATCGCCGTGCTCGACGCCTACGACGAGCAGCACGGCACCGAACTCGTGCGCACCCTGCGCAGCTGGCTCGAGCACTTCGGCGACGTCACGGCGGCCGCTGCATCGATCCACGTGCACAAGAACACGTTCCGATACCGGCTCGCGCGCCTGACGGAGGTGGGCGGCATCGACCTCGGCGATCACGACGACCGGTTCGGGCTGATGCTGCAATTGCGCCTGCTCGCGCGCTGAGGTCGCTTGTGCGAACACACGAACACCGACCGCACACTTGTGCGTTCAGCCGATGATCGGGCGTCGCTGACAGCGGATCGTTGAACCACGGGTCGGTTCTGCGTGCGGCTCGTCTCCACGGCAGCCTCGACCCCAAGGCGGACAGCAATGAACACTCGTGCAGCATTCCTCCTGCCACTCGCGCTTCTCGTGCCCGTCGTCCTCGCCGGCTGCGGCGGGCAACCGTCGAGTGAGACGACGGGCGACTTCGCCACCGATGGCGACTTCGCGGTGGCGATCAACGGAGACCCCGGCGATCTGAACCCGCTCGTGACGAACCTCGTGGCGGCGCAGGTCGTCGGCGCGTACGCCTACGACACGCTCGTCTTCATCGACCCGGCCACGAACGAGGTGAAGCCCTACCTCGCCGAAGAGTGGACGGAGAGCGCCACCGAAGTGACCTTCACCCTGAAAGACGGCATCACCTGCGCCGACGGCACGCCCTTCACCGCGCAGACCGCCGCCGACAACTTCAACTGGATCGTCGACCCCGAGAACGGTTCACCCCTGCGCGACTCGATCGTGCCGTCGACCGCCCAGGCCACTGCCGACGGCAACGTCTTGACCGTCGCGACGCCCGAGCCGTCACCGTTCCTGCTCTACAACATCGGTCCGTCCCAGCTCGCATGCGAGGGCGCCCTCGCCGATCCGAAGAGCGTCTCGGCGGCGAGCAACGGTACCGGGCTCTTCGAGATCACCGAGGTCGTCGCGAACGACCACATCACGCTCACTCGCCGCGACGGCTACGCGTGGGGGCCCGACGGCGAGACCACCTCCGATACGGCCGGCGTGCCGAAGACGGTCACGGTGAAGATCGTGCCCGACCCGAGCACCGCCGCGAACCTGCTGCTCTCGAAGGGGCTGAACGCGGCCATCATCTCGGGTGCCGACGAAGATCGCGTCATCGCCGCGAACCTCGACTCGATAGCGTCGCCGAACCTCTCGGGCGAGATCATCTTCAATCACATCGCCGGCACGGCGACGGCGGATGCCGCGGTGCGCACCGCCCTCACCGAAGCGGCGGATCTCGACACCTTCACCGACATCATCACCGGGGGCAAAGGCGAGCGCGCCACGTCGCTCGTGACCGTCGAACCCAAGACCTGCGTGTACGACAGCGTCGAGGGCTCCCTGCCGGAGTTCGACGAGAAGGCTGCCGCCGCGACACTGGAAGACGCAGGCTGGGCGGCGGATGCCTCGGGCAAGCTCGTGAAAGACGGCGTGCCACTCGAGGTCGACCTGATCTACAACAACTCGACCGACGTGCGCAGTGCGGCGGCGGAGTACCTCGGCGCCCAGTGGGAGAAGCTCGGCGTGACCGTGAACCTGAATGGCGGCGACCAGAGCTTCCTGCTCGGCAACACCTTCACCGCCGAAGACCCGAGCGGCTGGAGCGTGAGCGTCGGTGTCGACCTGCAGACGAACACGCCGAGCATCTTCCCGCCGTACTTGTCAGGGCCGGCCATTCCCGAGGGCGCCAATTTCGCGTCGATCGACAACCCGGACTACGTGGAGCTCGCGGGCGAGGCGGCGCTCGTCTCGGGTGACGAGGCGTGCGAGCTCTGGAAGCAGGCCGAGCAGGCGCTCTTCGCCGAGGTCGACCTGATCCCGGTCTCGCAGACGCCGTTCAAGATGTACTTCAATGGCGCGACCTCGCTCTATCAGCCGGTCGTCGGCACGCTGCCCGGCGCGGCGATCCGCGTGCTCCAGTAGTCGAGACCACTGCGGATGTCACACCAGGTCACCACGCCCGAAGCTCCGGCCCCGGTCGCGCGCGAGCGCGGCAGGAGCGGGGGCGGCGGCTCATGGGGGAGCTTCCTCCTGCGGCGCATCGGGCGACTCCTCATCTCGATCGTCGTGCTCGTCACGGTCGCCTTCCTGATGATCCGGCTCATCCCGGGCGACCCGGTGCGCAACGCACTCGGCATCAACGCCTCACAGGCCGTCGTCGAGGTGAAGCGCGAGGCACTCGGCCTGAACCTGCCTCTCTGGGAGCAGTACCTCCGGTTCTGGCAGGGCCTCTTCACCGGGGAGCTCGGCGAGTCGTTCTCGCTCCAGATCCCGGTGACGACGGTCATCGCCCAGCGCCTTCCCGCGACGCTCGAACTCGCAGTGCTCGCCCTCATCGTGCTGCTGGTACTCGCCGTGCCGATCGGCATCGCGGCAGCGGCGCTGACCCGAGGTGGACGCCGTCGCGGCCTCGAGCTCGGCTACACGACGGTCAGCGGCCTCTTCGCGGTGATCCCCGAGTTCCTCGTGGGCGTCGGTCTGGTCTACTTCTTCGCCGTTCAGGCGCAGCTCCTCCCCGTCGCGGGGCGCGGAGGGCCCGAGACCTACGTGCTGCCGGTGCTCGCGCTCTCGATCGGCAGTGTCGCGGCGATGTCCCGCATCGTTCGGGCCGAAGCGCTCGTCGTGCTCGACCAGGACTACATCCGAACGGCACGGGCGAAGCGGATGCCGCGTTGGCGGCTGTACCTGCGTCACGCACTGCCGAACCTGCTGACCTCGGCACTGACGATCGGCGGGCTCGTGCTCGGCGCCCTGATCGCGGGCACCGTACTCGTCGAGACGATCTTCGCGTGGCCCGGGCTCGGATCGACGATCGTCGACTCGGTCCGCAACAAGGACTATCCGCTCGCCCAGGGCGTCGTCATCGTCTACGGCCTCATCGTGCTGCTCGTCACGCTGCTCGTCGACGTCGTGCTGGTGCTGCTCGACCCGCGCTCCGCGATCAAGGAGAACTGATGTCGATCGCCTCCGCCGTCCCCGTCGAGTCGGCCGATCCAGTTCCGGCAGGTCAGCGCGGTGTTCGGTTCCGCCGGGTCATCCGCTCGCCGCTCGGTATCGCCGCGATCGTCGGTCTCGTCGTGCTGGCGTTCTTCACCGCGTTCGGTCCGGCGATCTGGGGTGCACAGGCCTCGGTCGCGGACCTCACGCAGCTCTCGGCACCGCCGAGCGCTGAGCATCCGCTCGGCACCGACGCCGGCGGACGCGACGTGCTCGCCCGCGTGTTCAGCGCCACGCAGCTCTCGGTGCTGATGGCGCTGGCCGCGGCGGCGATCGGGGTCGTCGTCGGCGTCGTCGTCGGGTTCCTCCCGGCGGTGCTGCCGCGCCGCGGCGCCAGATTCGTCGTCGCGGCGACGGGAATCGCGCTGGCGTTTCCGGCGCTGCTGCTCATGATCGTGCTCTCGATCATCGTCGGCACGGGCGTGCTCGGCGCGATCCTCGCCATCGGCTTCGCCATGATCCCGTTCTACGGCCGTCTCGCCCAGACGCTCTCCGCGTCGGTCGCCGGGCGCGACTACGTCGCCGCCGCTCGCATTCTCGGGGTGAGCCGGGTGCGGATCCTCGGCCGCCACATCCTGCCGAATGTGCGGGACCCCCTCATCGTGAATGCGAGCATCGGCGCCGGCAGCGCCCTCGTCGCCTTCGCCGGGCTCTCGTTCCTCGGCCTCGGCGTGCAGGCGCCCGAGTACGACTGGGGGCGGCTCCTGAACGAGGGACTCGCGAAGATCTACGTCAACCCCGCGACCGCCCTCGCGCCGGGTATCGCGGTCGTCTTCGCGGGTGTCGTCTTCACCCTCGTCGGCGAGACCCTCGCCCGCGGATTCGGCATCGACCTGCTGCCCGGCAGACGGCCGAAGCGAGCGGTGCTCGCCGCCGTGGGCGACGATGCCCAGCGCGCCGACGATGGGGCCGTGCTGAGTGTGCGCGGTCTGCGGGTCGGCGTACCCGCGGGAGATGCGTGGGGCTACCCGGTGCACGGCGTGAGCTTCGACATCGCCCGGGGCGAGGTGGTCGGCATCGTCGGCGAGTCGGGTTCCGGCAAGTCGCTCACGTGCATGTCGGTCGCCGGTCTCATCGAGGAGCCGCTCGTGGTCTCGGCGACGAGCGTGGTCTTCGACGGCACCGAACTCGTGCACGACGGCGTCGTGCCCGCATCGGCCCCGTCGGCGGCGCTCGCCCGGCAGTTGGGCACCCGCATGGCCTTCGTCTTCCAAGACCCGTCGACCTCGCTCAATCCCGCCCTGCACGTCGGTGCGCAGGTCGCCGAGATCGGCACGCTGCACGAAGGCCTCAGCCGCGGCGACGCGCGGCGGCGGGCGATCGAACGACTGCGGTCCGTGCGGATCTCCGATCCCGAACGTCGCGCTCGCCAGTATCCCCACGAGTTCTCGGGAGGCATGCGCCAACGCGCGATGATCGCGATGGGGCTCATGGGCGACCCCGCGCTCATCATCGCCGACGAGCCGACGACCGCGCTCGACGTCACGGTGCAACGCGAAGTGCTCGGTCTCCTGCGTTCGGTCAACGTCGAGAAGGGAGCGGCGATCATGTTCGTCTCGCACGACATCGCTGTGGTGTCCGCGCTGTGCAGCCGAGTGCTCGTGATGTACCGCGGCACGATCGTGGAGGACATCACGGTCGACGAACTCGTGGCCGGCCGGGCCCGGCATCCGTACACTCGCGCGCTGCTCGAAGCGGTGCCCGATATGAACGGCCGACCTGGTGAACCGTTCGCCACGATCCCCGAAGGCGCCTCCTTTCCGACCGAGCCGGCGGAGCGGGTCGCATGAGCGCGCTCGAGTTCCGGCAGGTGACGGTGCGCTTCGGCTCCGGAGCATCCGCTCACGTGGCCGTCGGCGAGGTCGACCTCGAGGTGCCCGCCGGCACCGTGGTCGGCCTCGTCGGCGAGTCCGGTTCCGGCAAGTCGACGCTCGGCCGAGCGGCGGTCGGCCTGCACGAGCCGAGCGCCGGTGAAATCCTGCTCGACGGTGTCGACGTCGCGCACGCGCGAGGTCGTCGGGCGAGCCTTCGGCAGTCCATCCAGATGGTGTTCCAGGACCCCAACTCCTGTCTCGACCCGAGGATGACGATCGGCGCGTCGATCCAGGAAGCGCTCGACGTGGCGGATCGTCGAGCTGGGTCGGGGCGGCGTCGCACGCGGGCGGCGCGGCGCGATCGGGTCGCTGAGCTGCTGTCGCTCGTCAACCTCGATGCCGCGCGAATGGACGAGCTGCCGGCGAGACTCTCGGGCGGCCAGCGTCAGCGGGTCGCGCTCGCGCGGGCGCTCGCCGCCGAGCCTCGGGTGCTCCTCGCCGACGAGATCACCTCGGCCCTCGACGTGTCGGTGCAGGGCACCGTGCTGAACCTCCTGATGGACGTGCAGCGTCGCCTCGACCTGACCGTGCTCTTCATCAGCCACAACCTCGCCGTCGTGCGTCAGCTCTGCGACGAGGTCGCGGTGATGAAGGACGGCCGGATCGTGGAGCACGGCCCGACGCTCGACGTGATCGATCGTCCGAAGCATCCGTACACGGAAGATCTCATGAAGGCGGTGCCGCACCTCGGAGTGCCGCTCTTCGCAACCGAAGGGGCACCAGAATGACCACACGTCCGTTCGATCTCGACGACGCGCACCGCATCGCAGCGCCCACCGAGACCGCGATCTCACCCGACGGCGGGCTCGTCGTCTTCACCCGCTCGGAGATCGTGGACGGCGACGCCGTGACCTCGTTGTGGGCTGTCGCGAGCGGGGAGGCCGCACGGCGGCTCACCTCGGGCACCGCCGACCGGGCCCCGGTGTTCTCCCCTGACGGTCGTACGCTGCTGTTCCTCCGGGACGTCGGCGGCGTGCCGCAACTCCATGCACTGCCGATCGGCGGCGGCGAGGCGACCCCGATGACGGATGCCGCGGACCTCCCCCTCGGCGCCGGCGCTGCTGCGGTGAGTCCCGACGGACGGCGGGTCGCGTTCGCGGCCGAGGTCTCGCGCACGGGCGACGCCCGTGACCCCCTCGAGCCGATCGTCTCCGACACCCTCGCCGAGAAGGTCGACGGAGTCGGGTGGGTCGGCTCGGTGCGCAGCCACCTCTTCGTGGTCGATCTCGCCACCCGCGGCGTCCGACGGCTCACCGATGGCGATTGGAGCGCGAGCGAACCGAGCTGGTCGCCCGACGGGACCCTGCTCGCCTTCACCGCGGCGATCGAACCGGGTTCCGACGTTCGGCTCACTCATGAGGCGTTCGTGCTCGCCGTCGACGACGTGCGAGCAGCGCCGCGCAAGGTCGGCGATGCGTCGAGCGTCACGGGGCCCGTCACCTGGACGCCCGATGGCGCCGCCGTCGTGGTGGTCGGGTCCCCCGAGGCCCGGGTGGGAAATGCGAGCCTGCTCGTGCTCTCGGTGACCGGCGATGCCGCCGACCTCGACCTGACCGTCGGCCTCGATCGCAATGTCATGGCAGGGGCGCCCGGCTACCCCGGCGGTCGTCCGGCGATCACCGGCGATGGCGGCGAGATCGTCTTCTGCCTGCGCGAACGCGGCTGGACGCACCTGCACGCGGTCACGCCCGACGGCGCGTCGACCCGTGCCGTCGTCGACGGCGCGCACCGCGTGGTCTCAGCCCTCTCCGTGGCATCCGCTGCCCGGCGTGCCGCATTCGTGCTGACCACGCAGCAGAGCTTCGGCGAGGTGGCGGTCGTCGACCTCGACTCGCTCGAGGTGACGGTGCTGACCTCGCTGACCGGCGAGGCCCTCGACAGCGTCGAGCTCTTCGAACCCGAGGAGCGCGAGTTCGAGATCTCCGACGGGTCGAAGGTGCACGGCTGGATCCTGCAGAACCCGGCGACGACGGGAGCCGCGCCACTGCTCCTCGACATCCACGGGGGCCCGCACAATGCGTGGAGCGGGGTGGCCGACGGCATCCACCTCTACCAGCAGGTGCTCGCCGCGCGGGGCTGGCGCGTGCTCATGGTGAACCCGCGCGGCTCCGACGGCTACGGCGACGCGTTCATGCGCGGTGTCGACGGCGCATGGGGTACGGCCGATTCGATCGACTTCCTCGAGCCGCTCGACGCGCTCGTCGCCGAGGGGCTCGCCGACCCCGCCCGGCTCGCCGTGACGGGGTACAGCTACGGCGGGTTCGGCACCTGCCGGTTGACGGCGGACACCGATCGCTTCGCCGCGGCCGTCGCAGGCGGACTCATCTGCGACTTCGTGAGCATCGCGGGTGACAGCGAGCACAGCGCCTTCCTGGCCCAGATGGCCGTCGGCGTCGCGCCGGGCGGCGGGCACGGCGAGTTGCTCGCCGCGTCACCGCTCTCGAAGGTCGGGGCGGTCACCACGCCGACGCTGATCCTGCACGGCGTGGAGGACGACACCTGCCCGGTCGGCCAGGCGCGCGAGTGGTTTTCCGCATTGCGGCTGCAGGGGGTGCCGACGCGCATGGTCGTCTACCCCGGGGGCAGCCATCTGTTCATCCTGAACGGCCCGGTCGCCCACCGCATCGACTACCACCACCGCCTCGTCGAATGGGTGGAGCAGTACACACGGGCCACACCTCGCACCGACGCGCTCGCTCCTGCACCGCACGGCCGCGCCTTCTGGCAACGCCGGCTCGACGTGCTCCGCGAGCGCTACGGAGTGGCGGGCGCCCAGTTCGGCATTGTGCAGCTCGACGAACGCGGCATCCCGTTCGATCGCACGACCGTGAGCTCGGGCGTGCTCGATGCCGGCTCCCGTGTGCCGGTCACCGACGACGCGCTCTTCCAGATCGGCTCGATCACGAAGGTCTGGACCACGCAGCTCGTCATGCAGCTCCTCGATGAGGGACTCCTCGATCTCGACGCGCCGGTGCGCGACATCCTGCCCGACTTCGCCCTCGCCGACGACGCCGTCGCCGCGACGGTCACCGTGCGCGATCTGCTCGACCACACGAGCGGCATCGACGGCGACCTGTTCACCGATACCGGCCGCGGCGACGATTGCGTCGAGAAGTACGTCGCGACCCTCGCGACGGCCGAACAGGTGCATCCGCTGCGCGAACGCTTCTCGTACTGCAATTCGGGGTTCGTCGTGGCCGGTCGCATCGTCGAGGTGCTGCGCGGCATGAGCTGGGACGATGCGTTGCGCACGTACCTCGTGAACCCCCTCGGGCTCACCCGCACGATCACCCTCACCGAGGATGCGCCGCGGTTCTCGACCGCCACCGGGCACGGCGGCTTCGGCTCCGAGGCGGTGCCGGTGCCGGTCTGGTCGATCGCGCGGTCGATGGGCCCGGCGGGCCTCATCGCCTCGAGCGTCGGAGACATGCTGACCTTCGCAGAGACGGCTCTGCGTCACGGCGTCGCGCCGAATGGCAACAGAGTGCTGACGGATGCCTCGGTCGATGCGATGCTCGAAGAGCAGGTCGACCTGCGGCAGTCGACGTTGACGACCGCCGGGTGGGGTCTGGGCTGGTTCCTCGAGGATTGGAACGGCAGGTTCGTCTATGGCCACGATGGCGGCACGATCGGCCAGCGAGCGTACCTCCGCGTCTTCCCCGACGCGGGCTTCGCGATCGTGCTGCTCACCTCGGGCGGGCAGGCCGACGGGCTCTACCGCGAGTTGTTCGGCGATGCAGCGGGCGCGATGGGCGGCTACGTCCTGCCGCCGACGCTCGTGCCTGCGGCGGCTGCGGAAACGGCCGAAGCGATGAGCGACGCCGTCGTGGTCGACCTCGAGGCACTCCTCGGCTCCTATGTCTCGGGAGGGACGGAGCTCGCGGTCGCGCACGGCGACGAGGGTCTGACGCTCGCCGTCACGGAGCGCACCGACGTGCTCCGCCAGGGCACGGAGCCGGAGACGAGTACCCTGACCCTCGTGCCGTCCGAGATCGGCGGCGTCTACGCGTTCACCACGCCCGACCTCGCCGGATGGGCGCAGTTCCGACCGCTCGAGCACGGTGCCTACATGGGGTATCGGTATCTGCCGCGCGCGGTGGTCTCGTGAGCCTGACCGTGACCCGCGGAGCGGTGGTCGCGGCGGCCGAGGCACTGGCCGCGGAGCACGCGCGGGCCAGCGGCGTCACCGTTCGCGAGCTGCGCGACCCGGCCGACATGGCCGACGCGTCGGCGCTGCTCGCCGGGGTGTGGAAGATCGAGACCAATCGCGCTCACATCGATCCCGGGCTGCTCGTCGCCCTCGCCCACGCCGACAACTACGTCGCCGGGGCGTTCCACGGCGGCCGCCTCGTCGCCGTGTGCGTCGGGTTCTTCCACCCGCCGGCCGATCGCGCACTGCACTCGCACATCGCAGGCGTGGTCGACGACTTCGTCGGGGTCGGCATCGGCAAGGCGCTCAAGCACCACGAGCGCGTCTGGGCGTTGCACCACGGCGCCGACACGATGACCTGGACGTACGACCCGCTCGTGGCGCGCAACGCCTACTTCAACATCCATCGGCTGCACGGAAACGCGACGGAGTACCTGCCCGACTTCTACGGGGTCATGACCGACGGGCTCAACCAGGGTCAGCCGAGCGATCGGATGATGCTGGTGTGGAACCTCCTCGCCGAGGCATCCGTCGACCCGGTGTTGCCGCTCCCGGCCGCGGCGGCCTTGCGCGTCGTCGACGGCGCACCCGTGCTCGACCTCGGTTCGGTCGGCGCCGCCGCGACCTGCCGGGTGGAGATCCCGGAGGACATCGAATCGGTCCGTGTGACCGCCCCCGAGGTCGCAGCGGCGTGGCGCCTGGCGCTGCGAGACGCACTCGTCACCCTGCTCGCCACCGGCTGGCGGATCGTCGACTTCGACCGCCGCGGCTTCTACCGTCTCGAAAGGACCTCGTAATGCACATCGTCAGCGTCGACCTGATCACCGTTCGGCTGCCGCTGGTGAGTCCGTTCACGACGTCGTTCAGCACGCAGACCGACCGTTCGCCGTTGCTCGTGAAACTCACCGCCGAACACCGGGGACGGGTCGTCGTGGGCTGGGGGGAGTGCGTCGCCCTCACCGACCCGGTGTACTCGTCCGAGTACCTCGACGGCGCCCGAGAGGTGCTCGCGAAGTACCTCGTGCCGCGGCTGTTCGCCTGGCAGGAGGCCGGCAAGCCGGTGTCGGCCGAGGTGGTCGGCCAGGTGCTCGAGCACATCGTGGGCCATCGCATGGCCAAGGCGGCGCTCGAGATGGCCGTACTCGACGCGCAATTACGGGCGACGGATGCCTCGTTCGCCGACTACTTCGGCGTCACCGCCGACAGTGTTCCCTCGGGGGTGTCGGTCGGCATCCAGCGGTCGATCCCCGACCTTCTCTCGGCGGTCGGCGGGTACCTCGACGAGGGCTACGTGCGCATCAAGCTGAAGATCCAGCCCGGATGGGATGTCGAACCCGTGCGCGCCGTGCGCGAGCGATTCGGCGACATCCCGCTGCAGGTCGACGCGAACGCGGCCTACCGGCTCGTCGACGCGCCGGCGCTGCGCCGCCTCGACCCCTTCGACCTGTTGCTGATCGAGCAGCCGCTCGCCGAAGACGACCTGCGGCAGCACGCCGAGCTCGCCCGGCAGATGACGACGCCGATGTGCCTCGACGAGTCGATCGTCTCCGCGGCCGTCGCCGCCGACGCGATCGCGTGGGGCGCTGCGGCGATCATCAACATCAAGCCCGGCCGGGTCGGCGGCTATCTCGAGGCGCGGCGCATCCACGACCTCGCGGTCGCGAACGGCATCGCGGTCTGGTGCGGCGGGATGCTCGAGACCGGCATCGGGCGTGCCGCGAATGCCGCGCTCGCCGGAATGCCCGGGTTCAGCCTGCCCGGGGACATCTCAGCGTCGGATCGCTTCTACCGCCGCGACATCACCGAGCCGTTCGTGCTCGACGAGGGCCGGATCGCGATTCCGCGCGGCAGCGGCCTCGGCGTCGAACCGATCCCCGAGGTGCTCGCCGACGTCACCGAGCACACGCTGAGCCTCAGCCCGGCGTGACGATCGGTGTCACCGGTGCACGGGCGCCCATCGGCAGACGGCGCCCGCGGCCCGCTTCGGCGTGCACGCCCGAGGGGTCGAGCACGACCTCGCCTCGGCTGAGCACGAATCGCGGCCACCCCGTGACATCCCACCCCTCGTACACCGAGTAGTCGGTCGCGCTCTCGAGTTCGGCGGCGCGGATCGTGCGGCGCAGTTCGGGGTCGAGCACGACGAGGTCGGCATCGCTGCCGACGTCGAGGGCACCCTTCTGCGGGTGGATCCCGAGCAGCCGGGCGGGATTCGCGGCGGTGACGGCGACGAGGCGTTCGAGCGTGATCCGACCGGTGAGCACGCCTTCGGAGTAGAGCAGCGGCAGGAAGGTGTCGAGCTCGGCCATGCCCTTGCGGCTCGTCTCGACGGTGAGGTCGGAGTCGATCTTGTCGGCGAGCATCCACGGGGCGTGGTCGCTCGCGACCGTGTCGACGGTGCCGTCGGCCAGGCCCGCCCAGAGGGCCTCGACATCGGCCTCCGTGCGCAGCGGCGGCATCCCGATGTAGCGCCCTGGCTCCCCGCCGTCGTACGCGGCCTCCGTGAGGTACAGGTAGATCGGTCGCGTCTCGGCGAACACGGGCAGGCCGCGCGCCTTCGCCCGGCGAACGGCCTCGATGGACCGCGCCGATGCGAGGTGCACGAGGTAGACGGGGGCGCCGGTCGCCTCGCAGATGGCGATCGCACGCTCGACGGCGGCGACCTCCGAGACATCCGGCCGGCTGGCGGCATAGTGACGCAGATCGCCGCGCCCCGACCGCAGCAACTCCGTGGTCGCGTGCTCGATGATGGCGCCGTCTTCGCAATGGAGCATCGTCAGCATGCCATTGCAGCCCGCCGCTGCGACGGCACCGACGAAGTTGCGCATGTCGTCGTCGAGGGCGAGCGTGACGAGTTTCAGAGTGCCGTAGCCGGCAGCCGCGAGTTCGGGCAGCTCGGTGGCAACGAGATCGGACACGAGATAGGTGCCCGGGTGCAGCACGTAGTCGATCGCCGCTTGCGTGCGTGCGCGTTCGAGATCGTGATTCACGGCGGGCCAGAGGCTGTCGCCGTCGGCGAAGCTCATCTGCCCCACCGTGGTGACGCCGCCGTGTATCGCCGCTCGCGAACCCGTCGTCAGGTCGTCCACGAATCCGGGTTCGTCGCCGGGCGGCGGCCCGTCGAGGTGCACGTGCGCGTCGACCGCGCCGGGAAGGACGAACGCACCGCTCGCGTCGATCTCGCGGCGACCGCTGATCTCGTGCGCTGAGGCGCGCTCGACGAGGTGGGAGATCCGTCCGTCGATCACGCCGATATCGACGGTCCTTCGACCCCGCGGGGTGACGAGGGTGCCGTTCCGCACTGCGAGGTCGACGTCGATCATGAGTCCTCTTCTCCAGGTTTCTCCCGTTCGCGGGCGTGCGCGACATCCCTCTCGGATCGTATCGACCACCGGCGGTGCGGGCGCCGTGCGGTCGAACGGTTCTCGGGCATCGCGCTCGTCGAGTGGGCCAAGGCCGGCCCCGCACTGCACGTGCTCGGCCGGCCCTGGTCAGCTGTAGACCTCGGCGACCAGTTCACTGAAGAGCTGCTCGGCATCGCACTCGAGGCGCTGCCGGGTGAACCAGTCGCAGACGTTCTTGCAGTCGCGGTGCAGCAGGTCGAAGCCCTGCGGATTCGAGACCACGTCGACGACCTGCGGCAGGTCGATCGCGACGACTCGGCCCTCGTGCACGAGCAGGTTGTACGGCGAGAGGTCGCCGTGCGCGAGCCCCGAGTGCGCGAGTGTGCGCATGAACTCCACGATCTGATGGAACAGATCTCGCAGTTCATCGGGGGTTGCTCGCACCTGGGCGAGGCGCGGCGCCGCGACCCGGCCCTCGCCGATGAACTCCATGAGCACCTCGGTGCCGCCGACCTGCACCGGGTACGGTACGGATGCGCCGAGCTCGGTGAGTCGCTTCAGCGCCTCGAACTCGGCGTAGGCCCACTGCACGCGTGCGACCTCGCGGCCGAACGTCGAGCCCTTCGCGACGGCGCGTGCGTCACGGCTGCGGCGGGTGCCGCGGCCTTCGGTGTAGACCGTGGAGCGGTGGAAGTCGCTGTGCTCAGTGCCCCGATATCGCTTCGCCGCGAGCAGCACGCTCTTGCCTGGCGTTCCGGGTTCCGCGCCAGGCACGGCTCGTTCGATGAGGCTCAGGTCGGCCTCCTTGCCGGTCTTCACGACACCGAGCTCGGTGTCGATCGCCGCGGCATCCGTGACGAGCCATGCGGGCCGCGGCTCGGGGCCGCGCTCGGAGGGAGTGGTCGCCGGCCAGGTCGACCAGCGTTGGTCCTCGCCGGGTTCCGTGGTCTGGAACGCGAGGTCGCCCGCGTCGAAACGCGGGGTCGTGAGGTCGTGGGATGCCGCGTGCGAACGCAGCACGGCAGAAACGTCGAGTGACGAAGTGATGTGCAAGGTGGATCTCCGTGGATCGCGGAGGCCACCGGGCCGCTCTTAGCGGGAGGGGGCCTCGCAAGTGAAGGGAACGTGGAGGTTCACGACAACGACAGCCATGATCGACTCCTTCCCTCACCGGATTCACCGGACCTGATGCCGCGCGAAAGACGCAACTTCGGCAGTTTAGGGCGCTTTGCGCCGCCCGTCTAGTGGCCGACCCAGCTCGGGTCGTCGACCATCAGCTGAAGTTCGTTCATGAAGCGCGCCGCATGGAACCCGTCGGCCGCCGCGTGGTGAATCTGCAGCGCCAGCGGCATGAACGTCGCCCCGTCGCGTTCGACGAACCGCCCGATCGTGAAGATCGGCGCCAGGTGCCCGTCGCCGCCGGTGATGTCGAGTGTGAAGCCGGTGAAGCCGAGCCACGGGATGCTCGACACGTCGAACACGTTCGCCGGCGGCCCGCCCTGCGGGAACAGGCCCGGTGCCGTGCTGAACCGGTCGAGGTCGGCGGCGACCGCGTCGTGGAAGACCGCGAAGTCGGCGTCATAGGGCGTCCAGATGCATGAGAACGTCTCGAGCTCGGCGTTGAACACCGTGTACGCCGGATGCACCTCGCTCCACGTGCCCGGCGCGCCGCCGTCGGTCGTGGTCATGCGGAACTCGGCGAAGCGGTTCACGAGTGTCGCGAGCACGTAGATCTGGGCCGGATAGGTCTTGCGGCCTGCGGCTCGGAGCACGGTACGCAGGGCGGTCACATCGATCTCGGTCGTCACGCTGTAGGTGCACGGTACGGCGCGACGGTAGTGCTCGTAGTGCTCTCGTCGCGGCCAGCTGGCCAGATCGATCGGGTCGACGTGCGACATGTTCCTCCTGGTCGGTGATTGCCCGTCAAGCCTCTCACCATCGCAGCGGGGAGTAGGGTCGGCGCATGAGGGGCGACGTGCAGCACGAGGCATCCGAAGCTGTGCTGCTCGTCGAAGGCCACAGTGACCGGCTCGCGGTCGAAGCGCTCGCGGCGCGACTTGGGCACGACCTCGCCGGCGCCGGAGTCACGGTCGTCTCGATGGATGGCGTGACCAACCTCTGGCGCCATCTCGGAGCGCTCGCGGCGGCATCCGATCGACGTCGCGTCGTCGGACTCTTCGACGCGCCCGAGATCGAATACGTGCAGCGCGCGGTGGAGGATCAGGGCTTCGGACGAGCGGGCACCCGCAGCGAACTCGCCGCGCTCGGGTTCTACGCGTGCGAGCCCGACCTCGAGGGCGAACTGATCCATGCTCTCGGCATCGCGCGTATGGAGGCGCTGCTCGCCGAGCACGGCGAAATCGCCCGGTTCCGACGCTTTCAGCACCAACCGGCGCAGCGCGAACGGCCGACGGATGCGCAGTTGCGCCGCTTCCTCGGCACCCACAGCGGGCGCAAGGCTCGCTTCGCGCCGATCATGGTCGACGCCCTGGAGGAGTCGCGCATTCCCGCCGCGCTGCGCGCGCTGCTCGCGACCGCGATCGGCCTGGACTCGGCGACGCGTGGCTGAGGGGGCTCAGCGGCTGTGGTCGGCGAGGATCTGGTCGACGTCGATCTGCGCCAGGAGGTGCTGCCAGTCGAGCTCGCGGGCGACGTCGGCGACGTCGGCATCGGCGAACACCTTGCCGTTCCGATGCACGACGACGCCGGCCGGCACGAGTTCGTTCAGTCGAGCGAGGATGGCGTCGTCGACCGCCTCGGTGTCGAAGTCAGCGCCGATCCGCGCGTACGTGTCGGCGGAGAGCGTGTAAGAGACGAGACCCACTTCGATCGGTTCAGGCACAGTTTGTCCTCCTCGGTACAGGTGACGCAAGTCTCCTGCACATTCCGGCATTGCGCGACCCCGAGGCCGATCGCCGGGATCGAGAAGACGATCGCCGGGATCGAGAAGCCGATCGCCGGATTCGAGGAATCGATCGCCGCCGCCGAGGAATACTGGACGTCGACAGAGAGTTGAGCCAAGTACACTCAAGTTTCCCCACCCTCGACTTGACACGTTCCCGAGGGGCTGCGAAGCTTGAGTCGGCAGGGCTCAAGTCTTGTCACACGTACTTCGGTTGCGGGCCGGCAAGGGTCGAACCGGCATCCGGCCCGCGGGTCTCGATATGCGTGCGACGGCGTCGCACGCCACTCGGTCGGCGGGTGGAGAGAAGGAGAAACACATGTCACGTGCAGTAGGAATCGACCTCGGCACCACCAACTCGGTCGTCGCGGTCCTCGAGGGCGGCGAGCCCACAGTCATCGCCAACGCGGAAGGTCTTCGCACCACTCCGTCGGTCGTCGCATTCACGAAAGACGGCGAGGTGCTCGTCGGCGAGACCGCGAAGCGCCAGGCGGTCACCAACGTCGACCGCACCATCGCTTCGGTCAAGCGCCACATGGGCACCGACTGGAAGACCGACGAGATCGACGGCAAGCGGTACACGCCGCAAGAGATCTCGGCGCGCATCCTGCAGAAGCTGAAGCGCGACGCCGAGCAGTACCTCGGCGACACCGTCACCGACGCGGTCATCACCGTGCCCGCGTACTTCAACGACGCCGAGCGCCAGGCCACCAAAGAGGCCGGTGAGATCGCGGGCCTCAACGTGCTGCGCATCATCAACGAGCCCACCGCGGCCGCGCTCGCCTACGGCCTCGACAAGGGCAAGGAAGACGAGCTCATCCTGGTCTTCGACCTCGGTGGCGGCACGTTCGACGTCTCCCTGCTCGAGGTGGGCAAAGACGACGACTTCTCGACGATCCAGGTCAAGTCGACCGCGGGCGACAACCGCCTCGGCGGCGACGACTGGGACCAGCGCATCGTCGACTGGCTCATCAAGAAGTTCAAGGAGACCACCGGCGTCGACGTCTCGAACGACAAGATCGCCAAGCAGCGCCTGAAGGAGGCCGCAGAGCAGGCCAAGAAAGAGCTGTCTTCGAACATGAAGACCTCGATCCAGCTGCCCTACCTCTCGCTCACCGAGAACGGCCCCGCCAACCTCGACGAGACGCTCACGCGTGCCGAGTTCGAGAACATGACGAGTGACCTGCTCGACCGCACCAAGAAGCCGTTCGAAGACGTCATCCGCGAGGCCGGCGTCAAGCTCTCCGACATCGCGCACGTCGTGCTCGTCGGTGGTTCGACGCGCATGCCCGCGGTCAGCGAGCTCGTCAAGAAAGAGACCGGGCAGGAGCCCAACAAGGGCGTCAACCCCGATGAGGTCGTCGCCGTCGGCGCGGCACTCCAGGCGGGCGTCCTCAAGGGCGAGCGCAAAGACGTGCTGCTCATCGACGTCACCCCCCTCAGCCTCGGCATCGAGACCAAGGGCGGCATCATGACGAAGCTCATCGAGCGCAACACCGCCATTCCCACGAAGCGCAGCGAGACCTTCACGACCGCCGACGACAACCAGCCGTCGGTCGCGATCCAGGTCTTCCAGGGCGAGCGCGAGTTCACCCGCGACAACAAGCCGCTCGGCACCTTCGAGCTCACCGGCATCGCGCCGGCGCCGCGGGGCATCCCGCAGATCGAGGTCACGTTCGACATCGACGCCAACGGCATCGTGCACGTGTCTGCGAAAGACAAGGGCACCGGCAAAGAGCAGCGCATGACGATCTCGGGCGGCTCGAGCCTCCCGAAAGACGACATCGACCGCATGGTGCGCGAGGCTGAAGAGCACGCCGCCGAAGACAAGGCGCGTCGCGAGTCGGCCGAGACCCGCAACCAGGCCGAGCAGCTCGTCTACTCGATCGAGAAGCTCATCACAGACAACGACGACAAGCTCCCCGCCGACGTCAAGTCCGAGGTGCAGGGCGATGTCGATGCGTTGAAGTCGGCGCTCGCCGGCGACGACGACGGGGCCGTGAAGAGTGCGTTCGAGAAGCTCAACGCATCGCAGGGCAAGCTCGGTGAGGCGATCTACGCGCAGGGCCAGCAGGCCGACGCGAGCTCCGCTGCCGGTGAAGACTCGAACGCGTCGGGCGCCGAGAGCGACCAGTCCTCTGACGAAGACGTGGTCGACGCCGAAGTCATCGACGACGACGAAGAGAAGAAGTAGCCATGTCCGACCAGCACGAGAACGAGCCCGACGGTCTGGATGACGAGTTCATCCAGGCCGAGGGGCCCGACATCGAGACGACGGATGCCGCGGCATCCGCTGCAGGCGAAGACGAAGAGGTGCTCACGGTCGACGACATCCTGAACGCGGCGCAGGCCGAGGTTCAGGAGCCGAGCGACGAGCACCTCGCCGACCTCAAGCGCATCACGGCCGAGTACGCCAACTACCGCAAGCGCACCGAGGCGAACCGAGAGGTCGAGCGGGAGCGTGCGGTGGGCGCGGCGGTGGCCGTGCTGCTGCCCGTGCTCGACGACCTCGACCGTGCCGAGAAGCACGGTGACCTCGAGGGCGACGCTCCGTTCGCGACCATCGCGGCGAAGCTGCGCGGCTCGATCGAGAAGCTCGGCCTCACCGCGTTCGGCGAGGTCGGCGAGCCGTTCGACCCGCAGCGGCACGAGGCGATCTTCCAGCAGCCTTCCGACGAAGTCGAGAACGACACGGTCGCCGACGTCGTCGAAACGGGCTACACGCTCGGCGGCACGCTGCTTCGCGCGGCGAAGGTCGTCGTGAAGACGCCGCAGTAGCCCGTACCCGTTGGTCGAGTAGGCGACGAAGGAGCGCATCGAGACCTGGTCATCGGGTCTCGATACGGCCGCAGGCGGCCTACTCGACCAACGGATGGGCCGCAGGCGGCCTACTCGACCAACGGATGGGCCGCAAACGGCCGACACGACCGACACACACGACTAGATTTCAGAAGAGGGGGTGCCGATGGCCAGTCAGGATTGGTTCGACAAGGACTTCTACAAGGTGCTCGGCGTCTCCAAAGACGTGAGCGATGCAGAGCTGAAGAAGACGTACCGCAAGCTCGCACGCAAGTACCACCCCGACTCCAACGCGGGTGATGCCGCGGCCGAGGCGAAGTTCAAGGAGATCAGCGAAGCACACTCGGTGCTCTCCGATCCCGAGCAGCGCAAAGAGTACGACGCGGTTCGCGCGATGGGCTCGGGCGCTCGGTTCACCGCGCCCGGCAACGCCGGCGACGCGGGCGGCTTCGAAGACGTCTTCGGCGGCATGTTCGGCCAGGGCGGCGGGGGCCGCAGCCAGTCGTACACCTTCCAGCAGGGCGGCGACTACGACGACCTGCTCGGCGGGCTCTTCGGCGGTGGCCGGTTCGGCCAGCCGAGCGGCGGCTACCGCGGTCAGGGCGGCCCGTCGAGGGGTCGGGATGTCGCGGCGTCGACGACCCTCGATTTCGTCACCGCCACCAAGGGCGAGCAGATCACCCTGCAGACCTCCGACGGCAATCCGATCACCGTGCGAATCCCCGCCGGTGTCGCCGACGGCCAGAAGATCAAGCTCCGCGGCAAGGGCCATCCGTCGCCCGACGGTGGCGATCCCGGAGACCTCGTGCTCACCGTGAGTGTGCGCAAACATCCCGTGTTCGAGCGCGACGGCCTGAACCTTCGGGTCAACGTGCCGGTGACCTTCGCCGAGGCCGCGCTCGGCGCGACCATCCAAGTGCCCACCCTCGGGGGCGACCCCGTCAAGCTGCGTGTCGCACCCGGAACCCCGAGCGGGCGCGTGCTGCGCGTCAAGGGCCGCGGCGTGCAGACCGCCAAAGGCACAGGAGACCTGCTCGCGGTCGTGCAGATCGCGGTGCCCTCGCACCTCTCGAAAGACGCCGAGGAGAAACTCGCGGAGTTCGCCGCGCTGCTGCCCGACGAGAACCCTCGCGACGAGCTGCTCTCGAAGGCGAAGGCATAGTCGGTGGAGATGAACGAGACGAGCCCGCTGTTCGTCATCTCGGTCGCCGCTGAACTCGCGAGCATGCACCCCCAGACCCTGCGCCAGTACGACCGACTCGGTCTCGTTTCACCCACCCGCACCGCGGGCAAGTCGCGGCGCTACTCGATGCGCGATGTCGCGCAGTTGCGCGAGATCGCGCAACTCTCGAGCGAGGGTGTGAGCCTCGAGGGTATCCGCCGGGTGCTCGGCCTCGAAGACGAGGTGATCATGCTGCAGGCGCGCGTGCGCGAACTCGAAGGGGCGCTCGCCGACGAGATGCTGAACCGTCCGGGGCGCCGCGTCTTCGCCGCGGGGTCTGCCGGAGAAGTCGTCTCGCTTCGAGCCGGCACTCGCATGCGACGCGAGAACGCCGTCGTCGTGTGGCGGCCGCTGGAACGCGGATGACCGCCGCACTGGTTGCTCTAGACGCTCAGCGCCCCCACGCCGAGGCGGGCGCTTCGATGACCTCATAGGGCCGCGAGCTCCAGTGGGTGCCGTTGCCGTAGTGGCTCGACGCCCACGCCGAGGCCCAGATCGCCTGCGCGGTCGCGTCGGCCGAGTCGCCGCGACCGAGGGCGGCATCGACGTCGGGGTAGCGGCCCGACTGCAGGTTCTGCGCGGCGTAGAAGGCGGCCTCCATGAGGGTGGCGTAGCTGCCGAGTCCTGCGCCGCCGCCCGACCCCTGTCCGTTGTTCAGCGGGTTGTTGCGGTTCCACCAGTTGTCGGCGCCGTTCTCCTGACGCATCCAGCGCATCATGAACGTGATGTTCTCTTCGCTGACCGGCCACTCGCCTTCGATGAGCACGAGCTTGGCCCAGTCCACGTTCGTGCCACCCAGCACGAGTGTCTGCTCGCCCGTGGTCGCGACGTAGGACTCGTGCGAGATCGCCGGCCCCGTGACATCCGCTGCGACGTCGAGCGTTTGCACGTCGCCCAGTTGCGGCGCGTTCGCAGCGGCGAAGGGAAGCACGCCTCCGGGCTGCGACGAGGGGGCCAGGGCGAGGCCGGCGAGCAGCCCGATCACCGAGAGCACGGCGGCTGCGGCGAGCGAGCGACGCGGCGGGCGCGATGACGAGTGGGCGGTGCGCGGGGTGGGCGCGGTTGGCGGGGTACGCGTCACTGGCGTCGCGACTCCGTGTCGCGCCGCCCGTCGTCCCCGGGCTCGTGCGTCCTGCATGCGGCACCGAGAGTAGCAAACCCCGCCGACAACCGCACCCAGCAATGCCGTTCGTGACCGGGCGCGCGGGTTTCATGGACGCCCGCGTACCCTTGACGGATGCCCTTCGACTTCCGCGCACTGCGGCGCCACCCCGACGTCGAGGGCCCAGGGCTCGAGGCTTCGGATGCCGCGGACCGGCTGATCCTCGATGAAGCCGCGGAGTTCATCGGCCCGGCGGGGCCGGGGGAGATCGTCGTCGTCGACGACCTGTACGGGGCGCTCGCGCTCGCCGTGGCGGACGCGGGAGGCCGCGGCATCCGCGTGCATCAGGACCTCATCACGGGCGAGCGGGCACTCGCCGAGAACGCCCGTCGACTGCGGCTCGAGGGTGCGGCGCAGTCGATGCCGCTCGGCGCCGAGCTCTTCGAGGGCGCACGCCTCGTGGTGTTGCGATTGCCGCGCTCGCTCGACCGGCTCGACGAACTGGCGGAGCTCATCGCGGCGAATGCTCATCGCGACGTCGTGGTCGTCGCCGGCGGTCGCATCAAGCACATGTCGCTCGCGATGAACGAGGTGCTCACACGGCACTTCGAGCGGCTGGACGTGAGTCATGCACGCCAGAAGTCGCGGGTGCTCATCGCGCGCGAGCCACGTCGGTCGAGGAGCGTCGAAGGAGCGTATCGAAACCAGGTCGCGGGGTCTCGATACGGCGCTGGCGCGCCTACTCGACCGACGGGTGCCGATGGAGACCAGGTCGCGGGGTCTCGATACGGCGCTGGCGCGCCTACTCGACCGACGGGTGCCGATGGAGACCAGGTCGCGGGGTCTCGTCGACCAATGGATGCCGACTGGCCGCGACGCACGCGTCATGACGACGTCGGCCTCGTGGTCGTCGCGTACGGCGGGGTCTTCGCGGGCACCGGCATCGACATCGGCACGCGGTTCCTGCTCGAGCAACTGGGCGATGCGGTTCCGGATGCCGCGACCGCCGTCGATCTCGCGTGCGGCACGGGCGTGGTGGCGGCGTGGCTCGCGCGAGCGCGACCCGCGCTGCGGGTGACGGCGACCGATCGCTCGGCGGCGGCCGCGGCATCCGCTCGGCTGACCGCCGAGGCGAACGGGGTGGCCGATCGTGTGCGCGTCGAGCAGGCCGACGGCCTCGAATCCTTCGCCGATGCGAGCGAGCCGCTCATCGTGCTGAACCCGCCGTTCCACAGCGATGCGGCGATCTCGACCGGCATCGCCGCCCACCTCTTCGCCGACGCCGCGCGCGTGCTCGCCCCGGATGGCGAGCTCTGGTGCGTGTGGAATTCGCACCTGCGCTACCGGGCGCTCCTCGAACGTGTCGTCGGGCCGACCCGGCAGATCGCGCGCAACGCGAAGTTCACGGTCACCGCCTCGCGACGGCCGTGAGTCAGCGCGAGAAGCGCGAGGGATCGATGAAGTCGGTCTCCACCGGCTGATCCTCACCGAGCGCGGCGCGAGCGAGCAATTCGCCGAGCGCGGGTGCGTGCTTGAACGCGTGCCCGCTGTCGCCGCCGCCGACGACGATGCGCGGGTCGGTCGGCGAGACTCCGACGACGAACTGGTCGTCGGGCGAGAGCGTGATCATGCACGGGTCGACGCGCGCGGGCACGGGGTCGATGGCGGGCAGTGCGGCCTCGAGCAGACGGGCGACGTGCTGCCAGTCGGCGCGCGTGACGCCGCGATCCATGCGGTCGGGCTCGAGCCGCGGCGGTCGCTCCGTCCAGATGTCGCCGACTCCGGCCTTCACGAGGCCGCCGAGCACGTCGCCCGCGACATCGCCGACGGCGCCGTGGCCCCAGAGCACGTCGCTCGCCGAGAGCTGGCGCACGAAGACCGGGAAGTCGTCGAGGCCGTAGCCGGACTCGCTCGCCGAGCGGCCGTCGGCCGGCGTGAACCACGTCATCGGCGTGCGGATGGGATGCAGCGACAACTCCGGCACCGCCTCCGCGAGCCAGGCGCCCTCGGTGAGCACGACCCGATCGGCGAGCCACTCGCCCTCCTCGGTGCGCACCCGCACGCCGTCGGTCCCGGGCTCGACCGCGACGACATGCGTGCGCTCGAGCACCCGCGCACCGAGCGCCTGCGCCCGCGCAATGGCCGCGCGCACCGTCGGCTCGGGGAACGCGACCCCGGCGCCGGGGTCGAGCACGGCGACATCCGAAGGTCGAATGCCCGCCTGCTGCGGGAACCGGCGCGAGATCTCGGCCGCGTCGATGAGTTCGAGGGCGAGTGAATGAGCGGATGCCGCGGCGCGCGTGCCCGCCACGACATCCGATCGCTCGTCGCCGATCATGACCCCGCCGGTGATGCGCAGCAGCTCCTCGCCGGAGCGTCCCTCGAGCTCGCGGAACAACGATCGTGAGAGCTGGGCGATCGGGGTGAGTCCCGAGTGCTCGAGGCACGCCTCGCGGAAGAGTCGAGTGGCACCGTGCGTCGACCCGAGCGCGTGCGCCACGGGGAATCGTTCGAAGCCGACGACCTTCACCCCGCGTTCGGCGAGGCGCCAGAGCGCGGAGGATCCGAGGGCTCCGAGCCCGACGACGGCGATATCGATGCGTTCAGTCACCATTCGACGCTACCTGCGGGATGCGGGCATCGCCGCATCGTGTCAGGCTTGAGCAATGACGACCACCATCGAGCAACTCGACACCGATCGCGTCGTGCGTGCCACGGCCGAGGTGCCGTGGCGCACGATCGTGTGGGATGACCCCGTGAACCTCATGACGTACGTCAGCTACGTGTTCCGCAGCTACTTCGGGTTCCCCCGCGAGGAGGCCGAACGCCTCATGCTGCTCGTGCACACCGAGGGCAGGGCGATCGTGGCGACCGGCAACCGCGAGGCCATGGAGCGGCACGCGCAGGCGATGCACGGCTACGGTCTGCAGGCGACCGTCGCGAAAGACGAGCCGTGATCGTCGCGGGCCTCGGCGGCGGCGAGGGCGTTCGCATCGTGCTCGAGATCGAAGAGGCGATGCTCCTCTCCGAGCTCGCCGACCAGGTCGACTCGGTGCTGCTGCTCGGCGAAGCCGACGACCCGGCGCTCGGCCGGCTGCTGCCCGACGCCTACCCCGACGACGCGGCCGCGGCGCACGACTTCACCCGCTACACCCGAGACAACCTCGTCGACGGCAAGCGCCAGGCGGCCCAGCGCGTGCGCGACGCGACCGCCGTCGATGAACAGGGCGGGCTCGTGCAGATCGAGCTCGACCAGTCGGAGGCGTGGGGCTGGCTGACGTTCCTCACCGACCTGCGCCTCATCCTCGCCGAGCGGGTCGGCATCGTCGACGAAGACGAGGCGGAGTCCGACGAGACGCGCGACGACTACCTGCGCGCCGCATACGAGTGGGCCGGGTTCGTGCAGGGCTCGATGCTCGAGGTGCTCGACCCGATCAAGGGCTGACGCGCTCGCTGGTCGAGTAGGCGCGCCAGCGCCGCCCACCGCTGGTCGAGTAGGCGCGCAGCGCCGTATCGAGACCTGGTGACGGGTCTCGATACGCTCCTGCGTCGCTACTCGACCAACGAGGTGACGCTCCTGCGTCGCCCACCGCTGGTCGAGTAGGCGCGCCAGCGCCGCCCACCGCTGGTCGAGTAGGCGCGCCAGCGCCGTATCGAGACCTGGTGACGGGTCTCGATACGCTCCTGCGTCGCTACTCGACCAACGAGGTGACGCTCCTGCGTCGCTACTCGACCGGCGGTGGGCGTCGCTACTCGACCGGCGGGTGGATCATGGCAAGCTGAGCACGTGAGCCGAGACACCGCGAACATCACTCACGAACCGTCGTCGATCCCCCGTGTGCTGCGGCATCCGGCGGCCAATGCCGAATCGCTCGAGTCGATCGCCCTGCTCATCGGCGCCGCCACCTTCCTCGTCGGCGGTCTCGTCGCGTGGCTCGCCTTCCTCGGTCGCGACCTGGAGATCGCCGGCCGGGGATCTCTCGGCGAGTTCGTCGGCATCGGCGCCGCGATCGCCACGCTCGTCGCGTTCGTGCTCGGCCGTCTGGCCCTGCGCACGCGCAGCGCGGCGGGTCTTCCCGAGGCGAAGCTGCCCGGCCTGGACGCACCCGGGGCGCGCATCCACTGGTTCGATCTCACGGCGGTCGCTCTCGCCCATGCGTTCATCGCGCTCCTCGGCTGGGTCGGTCTCGCCGACCTGCTCGAACGCAGCTTCCAGGGCGCGGTCGTCTTCACGTTCCCCGGCGCGGTGCTCGCCGGGGTCGGCATGGCGGTCACCGCCTACGCGGTGTTCCTCTCCGCCGCCCACCTCACGCCGATGCTGCTGTCGTTCGTGCTCGCCCTGTTCCTCGTCGTCGGTGCGCTCGCGAGCATGCTCAGCTCGAGCAATCCACTGTGGTGGCAGCAGAACCTGAGCGCGCTCGGAATGACGAACGATGTCTCGGCGCTCGCATTCAACATGACGCTCATCATCGCGGGCGTGATCGTCACGACGATCGCCCGGTACGCGACGGCGGCCGTGCCGACGACGACGCCCGCAGAGGTGCGTGGTCGCAACATCGTGCGAGTCGGCATGATCCTCATGGGCATCTTCCTCGGATGCGTCGGAATCTTCCCGGTCGACCAGTTCTTCATTCTGCACAACACCGTCGCGACGGGCATGACGATCGCCTTCGCGGTGCTCGTGATCGGGTTGCGCTGGTTCATCCGGTCGATGCCGAAGGTGTTCATCCTGCTCGGATACGTCTACGTCGGCGTGATCGTCGTGCTCGCCGTGTTCTTCACGACCGGGTACTACAACCTCACCGCCGTCGAACTCGTCGCTGCGGTGCTGATCTTCAGCTGGATCATCGTCTTCCTCCGCAACTCGGCCGTCACTCACGGGCACGCGGTGACGGATGTCGCGGCGGTGCCGGTCTCGGAGGTGCTCGTTCCGGTGGTTTCGACAGGCTCAACCAGCAAGTGAGCTTCGGCGGGCTCTGCCGCGGCGGGCTCGACCACCGAAGACGGAGACGCGAAGAGGGTCGAATGCCGAAGCATCCGACCCTCTCAGCTGTCGTCTGAGATCAGGCGTTCTGCGTGGGGTGCGCGAGCGCCTTGGCCTTCAGCAGTTCGTACTCCTGCTGGGTGATGGTGCCCGAGTCGAGGAGGGCCTTGGCCTTCGCGATCTCATCTGCAGGGCTGTGGGCCCCGGCTGTCTGACGGATGTACTCCTGGGTCGCGGCTTCGGCCTGCCTGTAGTCCTTCTGCGCGCGCTCGGCCATGCCGTTGCCGCGGGCGATGAGGTAGACCAGCGCCGTGAGGAACGGTACGAAGACGAGGAAAATGATCCACAATGCCTTCCACCAGCCGTTCAGCTTCTGGTCGCGGAACAGGTCGGCGATGATCGCGAACAGCGCGTACAGGTAGGCGATGAACGCGAATACCCAGAGGAACCACCAGATCAGATCCCAGAAATTTGTCCACAGACTCATGTGCGCAGCCTTTCAAGGGGTGAGCGCCCCCCATGAGCGCCGCTGAGGTGAAACCTATCGCTTGATGGCTCGGCGCGTCCATACTTCGACCGACTACAGCGATACTCTGGCCGCGGGAGGCGTACCGATGACACTCGCCCTACCGCCGAAGGATCCGGATGCGTCGCCGCGGCGACTGCTTCTCCTCGCCGTGCCGGCGCTCGCCATCGGCATCGTGTCGGCGCTCGTGCTGTGGGCGCTCGATCGAGTGTCGGGTGCGCTGCAGAGCCTGATCTGGGAGGCGGCGCCCGACGCACTCGGCGTCGACCCCTCGGGGTGGTGGATCCTGCTCGTGCTCACCGTCACCGGACTCGCGGTCGGGCTCGCGCTGCGATTCGTGCCGGGGCACGGCGGGCCCGACTCGGCGACGACCGAGCTCGTCGGGCCGCCGCTGCCGGTCGCGACCCTGCCGGGGCTCGCACTCGTCACCGTGCTCGGGCTCGCGGGCGGCGTGAGCCTCGGCCCCGAGAACCCGATCATCGCCATCAACACGGCGATCCTCGTGGCGGTCGTCGCACGGCTCATGCCGCAGGCGCCCGCCCAGCTCACGACGCTGCTCGCCGCATCGGGCACGATCGGCGCCCTGTTCGGCACACCCGTGGCCGCCGCGCTCGTCTTCACGGGCATCGTGGCCGCGCTGAAGTCGGGCGGGTCGCTCTGGGACCGGCTCTTCCTGCCGGTCGCGGCGGCCGGTGCCGGTTCCATCACGATGCACCTCCTCGGCGCGCCGCCGCTCGCCTTCAGCTTGCCGCCCATCGGCCAAGTCGAACCCGGGGACCTCGCGACCGGCGCCCTCGTCGCGTGCGGTGCGACGGTCGTCGGGCTCGCGGCACTGTTCGCATTCCCCTGGATCTACCGTGCCATGCACGCACTGCGCCACCCGGTGCTGATTCCCACCGTCGGCGGCGTGCTGCTCGGCCTGCTCGGCATGCTCGGCGGTCCGATCACCATGTTCAAGGGGCTCACGCAGATGGGCGAGCTGCTGAACCAGGCCGATGAGCTGGACGGCGCCGAACTCGCGGCGATCGCGGGCATCAAGATCCTCGCGCTGCTCATCGCGGCGAGCGCGTTGTTCCGAGGCGGTCGTGTCTTCCCCGCGACGTTCATCGGCGTCGCACTCGGTCTCCTCGGCCACGTGCTCATCCCGTCGATGCCGATCGGCCTGGCTGTGGCGTGCGGCGTGCTCGGCATCGTGCTCGTCGTGACCAGGGACGGCTGGATCTCGCTGTTCCTCGCGGTCGCCGTCTGCGGCGATGTCGCCGTGCTCCCGATCCTGTGCGTGGTCGTGCTGCCGGCGTGGTTGCTCGTCACGTGGGCACCAGAGTTCCGCATCGAGCCCGATGTGCACGGCGCCGAGGCAGGTGCCGGCCGAGCGCCGCGAACCCGGTGATGCGCCGCGGGACATCCGCTCGCCAGGGTCGGGGCAGACGGAATGGGGCGTCCGGTGCAGAAACCGTTGGCCGTCTTCACGGAACGGTGCGCCTCCGCGGAATGGAGCATTCCGATTCAGGTACGGTCGAAGCGGAATGATTTATTCCGCTTGGCGATCTGAAGGAGTCTCCTTGTCTGACGTGAACACGCACCCGGCTTCGGCGTCCGAAGATGCGGTCAACGGCCACGCCGCGCCTTCGCGGCACATGAGAGTCCTCGTGTACGGTGCCGGCGTGCTCGGGAGCTTGTACTCCGCCCGCCTGCATGAAGCCGGGCACGACGTCTCGCTCCTCGCCCGAGGGGAGCGCCTGACCGCCTTGCGTGAGCATGGCGTCCTGCTCGCAGAGGGCGACAGCCCGGCCGTCAGGCAGGTCCCCGTCCCCGTGGTCGGCCGGCCGGCCGGTCGGTACGACCTGACCATCGTCTTGGTTCGCTCGCATCAGGTGGACGCTGTGCTCGAGTCGCTCGCCAGGCTCGACGGTGACGTGCTGTTCATGGTGAACTGGGCGGCCGGCCCGGACTCGTGGGCCGCGGCGATCGGCCGGGAGCGGGTGCTTCTCGGTTTCGCCAATCAGGGCGGCACCATGGATGCGGAGGTAGTCCGTTACCGGAGGACCACGCCGCTGACCCGTTTGGTCTCGATGCCGATCGGCGAACTCGACGGCCGGACCACTCCGCGATTGGAACGGATTGTGCAGACATTTCGCTCCGCGGGGTTCACCGCGAAGGCCGCGCCTCGGATGGACGCCTGGCTCAAGACGCACGCAGCGTTCGAAGTGCCGCTCGGGCAGGCGGTGCACACTGCGGGCGGCCTCGAGGCTCTGGCCGGCGACCCGAGCGCGATCCGCGACATGATCCGGCTCATGAGGCAGAACCTGAAGGCCCTGCCGACGCGGCCGGTCCCGTTCGGCTTCAGCGCGTTGCACACGGCGCCCGAGGGCGTGCTCGTGGCCATGTTCGGCCAGTTTCTGCGCAGCACGGCGGCAGCACCCCTCGGTACCGCCTCGCCCGCGGTGTCCGCCGAACTTGACCTGCTGGCCGAGCAGGTGCGCGCCTTTGCAAGAGCCGATGAGGCGACAGTCGTGGTGGCCGATCGGTGACGATACTGAGCCGATCGGTGACGATGACGACAATGAGACGATAATGAATTGATGCCCTCCGACGAACCCCGTGAGCGCGTCAGGCGCAGAGACGCGACCCTGAATAACGACCGCCTTGTGCAGGCGGCGCGTGAAGTGTTCGCTCGACGAGGTCTCTCTGCAACGCTGGAGGACATCGCCAAGCATGCGGGGGTCGGGGTCGGCACGATCTACCGGAATTTCGCCAGCAAGCGAGACATCATCGAGACCTTGTACGTCGCGGCAATCGATTCTGCATTGGCTGACGTGCAAACGGCGCTGGAGATCGACGACCCGTGGCTTGCGATCGTGACCTTCTTCGAGATCACTGCGGCGAATCAGGCGCAGGATCGGGGCTTGTGCGAGACATTCCTCGGACATGACGGCTTCGGCCCCAACGAGCAGACCGGTGAGAAACTCATCGCCGCACTGAGTCCTCTGTTCGAGCGGGCCAGTGGGGCAGGAGTCCTCCGCGAAGGAGTCACCGTCATGGACATCGTCCCGATCTTCGCGATGCTCAACAGTGTGTACCAAATGAGCGATGCACGTCCCGAGCTGTGGCGACGGTATCTGGCTCTCACGCTCGACGGCCTCCGTGCCACAGACCGGCCGGCTCTTCCTGTTGCTGCGTTGGATGTCGCCTTGTTCACGACTGCTCTCACGTCTGCTGGCTGACCGCGTTCCTTCAGACGGCCCGATGAAACGCGGGAGGACCCGGTGATGCGCCGCGGGACATCCGCTCGCTAGGGTCGGGGCAGACGGAATGGGGGATCCGGTGCAGAAACCGTTGGTTGGGCTCCGGGGCAGGAACGTGTTCCGCGAGCTCACCGCGGGCGTCACACTTCTCGCCATCGCGATTCCGCTCAACATCGGCTACGCCCAGATCGCGGGGTTACCCGCGACAGCGGGTCTCTATGCGCTGATCGTGCCGACGATCGTCTACGCACTGGTCGTCTCGTCGCGACAGCTCGTTGCTTCGCCCGATGCCGCTGCGGCCGCACTCGTCGCCTCGTCGCTCGGCGGTCTCGCCGTCGCGGGCAGCGCCGACTACGCGACGCTCGCACTCGCGCAGGCGATCCTCTGCGGCATCATGTTCCTGCTGCTGGCGGTGTTCAAGCTCGGGTTCCTCGCGAACTTCCTCTCGAAGCCGATCCTCGTGGGATTCGTCGGCGGGCTCGCCCTCGACATCCTGGTCAGCCAGATCGCGAAGATGCTCGGCGTGCAGATCGACTCGGGCGGCGAGTTCGTCGACAAGCTCGTCGGCCTCGTGACGGGACTCGGCAGCATCAACGGGTGGTCGGTGCTCATCGCGACGGTATCCGTCGCGGTGCTGCTCATCGGCAAGCGCTACGCGCGAATGGTGCCGTGGGCGCTCGTCGTCTTGGTGCTGGCCACCGTGGTGGTGGTCGCGGCGAATCTCGACGAGGCCGGCGTCGCCGTGCTCGGCGAAGTGCCCGCCGGACCGCCGGCCCTGACCTGGCCCGTCATCGATTGGTCGATGTGGCTCGTGCTCATCCCGTCGGCAATGGCGCTCACGCTCGTCTCGACCGCCGAGGGCCTGCTCGTCTCCCGTTCCTACGGCGAGAAGCACGGCTACCCGACGAATCCGAACCGCGATCTCTTCGCCTTCGGCCTCGGCAACATCGCGGCGGGCGCGAGCGGCGGCTTCGCCGTCGGATCCTCGACCTCCCGAACCGCGGCCATGGACCAGGCTGGTTCGCGCACACAGCTGCCTTCCCTCGTGCTCGCCGTCGGCACCCTGCTCCTGCTGCTCTTCGGCACGGCGCTGCTCGCCGACATCCCGTCGCCCGCGATCGGAGCCATCGTCGGGGTTGCGATCCTCCCGCTCCTCGGCATCAGGGAGTTCATCGCTCTCTGGAAGGCCGACCGTTTCGAGTTCGGCATCGGCGCGGTGTGCTTCCTCGTCACCCTCTTCGTCGGTTCGATCCCCGGCATCCTGGTGGCGTTCGTCCTGGCGCTCGTCAACCTCGCCAAGCGAGCCGCGAACCCCGCGATCGACGTACTCGCCGGCAGCGGCGAGCCGAGCGATTCGCTGCTCGTCGGTGCACCGAAGGGTGAGGTCACGGCACCCGGCGTCATGGTCGTGCGCCTCGCCGCACCGCTCTTCTTCGCCAACGGATCGGTGTTCGCCGATGCGGTCAAGCGAGCGATCACGGCCGCGCCCGAAGCATCCGTGCACCACCTCGTCGTCGACATGGAGGCGGTGACCGACGTCGACGTCACGGGCGCAGATGCCTTCACGAAGCTCGAGGCATGGTTGACCGCGCGCGACATCGAGCTCGCATTCAGCCGGGTGCGGCCGGATGCACGCGCCCGGTTGATGCACCTCGGCCTGCTCGGAGATCACCGCACCTTCGACACGAACCGTGCCGCCATCGCGGCGCTCGCGGGAGCATCGCAACAGCAGCAGTAACCGACGGTGGCTGTGGCCGCCAGACAGGGAGTACACACATGGGCGAGGTCATCGGAAGCATCCTGCCGCTCGCGCTCGGCATCGCGATCAGCCCGATCCCGATCATCGCGGCGATCCTCATGCTGCTCTCACCGAAGGCGAAGGGAACGAGCGTCGGCTTCCTGATCGGCTGGGTGCTCGGCATCGTCGTCGCGGTCGTCGTGTTCACGCTGCTCGCCTCGATCATCCCCGAGCAGGACTCCGACGCCTCGAAGCCGATCTCCGGTGTCATCAAACTGCTGCTCGGCGCCGGCCTGCTCTTGCTCGCCCTGCGGCAGTGGCGCGGGCGGCCGAAGCCGGGAGAGGAGGCGGCGCTGCCGAAGTGGATGTCGGCGATCGACTCGATGACGACGGTGCGCGGGGGTGTGCTCGGCTTCCTGCTCGCAGCCGTCAACCCGAAGAACCTGCTGATGGCGGCCAGCGCCGGCGTGCTGATCGGCACCGCCGGCCTGAGCGGCGGTGAGATCACGATCTCGGTCGTGATCTTCACGATCATCGCCGCGTGCACCGTCGCCGTGCCCGTGATCGCGTACCTCATCGCCGCCGACAAGATGGGCGGCCCGCTCGAATCGCTCCGCGCGTGGCTCGTGCACAACAACGCGACGGTCATGGCGGTGCTGCTCCTCGTCATCGGCGTCGTCGTGATCGGCAAGGGAATCGGGAGCTTCTGATGACGGATGCCACTGAGCCCGAGTCGCCGGCTGAGCCCGAGTCGCTCGCTCAGGGAGCGGGGCTCGCGCACGGGACGCGGATGCTGCTCACGATCGCCGCCGCGGCGATCGTCTTCGGCGGCATCTGGTTCGCCCGCGACATCCTGGCCCCCGCCGCGGTCGCCGCGGTCGTGGTGATCATCGCCCACCCGGTGCGCCGCCCGCTCGAGCGACGCGGCTGGCCGCGCTGGCTCGCGACGACCGCCGTGATCGTCGTCGCCTACCTGATCCTCGCCGTGCTCGGCGTACTGCTCGTCGTGGCATCCGTGCAGTTCATCGAGATGCTGCCCGACTACGCCGACGAGCTGACCGCGACCGTTCAGGCGATCTACGACTGGCTCACCTCGCTCGGAATCACGAGCGTGTCGGCCGCTTCGACGGCCGCCGCCGTCGACCCCGAGGTGCTGCTCACGTTCGCAGCGGGAGTCGCCGATGCCGTGTTCGGCGCCGCGACGGCCTTCTTCTTCGTGCTCGCCTACGTCATCTTCATGGCAGCGGATGCCTCGCGCTTCAGCCGCGGCGGCGGCCGCGTGTTCGGCACGGCGGCGGGCGACGTGATCGGCGCCCACTACTTCACGAGCGTGCGGCGGTACTACGTGGTCAACGCGACGTTCGGACTCATCGTCGCCGTGCTCGACGGCCTGCTGCTCTGGGCGCTCGGCGTGCCGATCCCGATCGTGTGGGCGATCCTCGCGTTCGTCACGAACTTCATCCCGAACATCGGCTTCGTGATCGGCGTCATCCCGCCCGCGGTGCTCGCGCTCGTCATCAGCGGCTGGCCGCTGGCGCTCGTCGTGGTCCTCGCGTACAGCCTGATCAACGTCGTGCTGCAAGTGCTCGTGCAGCCGAAGTTCGTGAGCGACGCCGTGGGCCTCACCCTCACGTTGACCTTCTTCTCGGTCGTGTTCTGGACTCTCGTGATCGGGCCGATCGGTGCGATCCTCTGCATCCCGCTCACGCTGCTCGTGCGGGCCCTGCTGCTCGAGCCCGACGAGAACACGCGGGCGCTCCGCCGGCTGTCGGGCGACCCGAACGTGTCGTGACCCGATGTTCGTCGTCCGCCGAGGATTCCGCTGGACTCTGGCGTCCCGGGGTGCTGCGCGCGTAGTCTGCAACCACGTGGATTGGGGAGATCATGGCGGATTTCGAATACGGTCCGGTGGACCTGTACCTCGTGGGGTTCGAGGGCGATCGCCCCGATGCAGGCAGCCTCGAGGCGATTCGTGAGCTCATCGAGGGCGGCGAGATCAGGTTGCTCGACTTCCTCGTGATCTCGCGGGCCGAAGACGGCACGGTGAAGATCACCGAGTTCGCAGACGTGAGCGACGAGTACGGCTTCGGCACGGTCGAGCTCGAGGCGATCGGCCTCGTCGCCGATGAAGATGCCGCCGAGCTCGCCGAGGGTATTCCGCCTGGCACCTCGGGTGCGCTGCTCGCGATCGAACTCGTCTGGGCGAAGCGTCTCGCCTCGAAGTTCGCCGCCGCGGGCGGCATCGTGCTGCAGACCGAACGCATTCCCGCGCCCGTCGTGAACGCCGCGCTCGCCGAAGCCGAAGAGGAGTAGGAAGATGCCGTTCAGAAGAATGGGACGCCCGGGGCTGATCGGCATGGCCGCTCGCACGGCAGTCGTCGCCGGAACCGCCACCGCGGTCAGCGGCGGCATGCAGCGTCGCCAACAGCAGAAGTCCCAAGACCAGTACGAGCAGCAGCAGTACGAGGCCCAGCAACAGCAGGCGCAGGTCGACGCAGCGGCCCAGGCCGCGGCGGCGCAGCAGCAGGCGGCGATGGGCGTCGGGGCGCAACAGGCCGCCGCTGCACCGGCCGCTTCGGCCGGCGGCACCGACATCGTCGGCGAGCTCTCGAAACTCGGCGCGCTGAAAGAGCAGGGCATCCTCACCGACGACGAGTTCGCCGCGGCCAAGGCGAAGCTGCTGGGGTGACCGTGCGAGCCTCGTCCGAGTCCTGTCGCGGCATCCGCTCGGCTGCATGCACAGCGGCATGACCGTCACCCTGAGGGGCGTCTCGACCGTCGTTCCACCGACTGTTCTCGTGCAGGCAGAGGTGCGCGATGTGTTCGCGGCCCAGCCTGGGCTGAACCGTCTCGGTCAGCGCATCGTCGCCACCTCGTTCAACGTGTCGGGCATCGAGACCCGCCACACGGTGCTCGACGAGCTCAGCTTCAACGCGCATCCCGAAGAGCCCGTCTTCTTCGACGTCGAATCGGGCGAGCTCCTCTTCCCGGGCACCAAGGTGCGCAACGAGATCTATGCCGAGCAGGCCACGCCGCTCTACGTCGAAGCGGGCCGCAGGGCCATCGAGGCGGTGCCGGGCATCGAGGCATCCGATATCACGCATGTCATCACCGTCTCGTGCACGGGCTTCTACGCCCCCGGACCCGACTTCATGATCGCCCGCGAGCTGGGGCTCGATCCCGGCGTCGAGCGTTATCACCTCGGCTTCATGGGGTGTTACGCGTCGATTCCGGCACTGCGCATCGCGTCGCAATTGGCGAAAGCGGATGCCTCGGCGGTCGTGCTCGTCGTCTCCGTCGAGCTCTGCACGCTGCATCTGCGCACTTCGAACGACCCCGACACGATCGTCGCGTCGTCGCTCTTCGCCGACGGGGCCGGCTCGGGAATCGTCACCGCGCGCCCGCTCGCGCCCGGCGAGCGGGCGTTCGAGCTCGACCGCTTCGCCACTCGCATCACGCCCGTCGGCGAAGGCGACATGGCGTGGAAGATCGGCGACCACGGCTTCGAGATGGTGCTCTCCAACGCGATCCCGGCGATCATCGACGACCACATCACGGGCGCTCTCGAGCCGCTCTTCGCGCACGACGAGGCGCTCACGTCGGCGCTCGCGACCGACGGGTCTTCGGAAGCCGTCGAACACTGGGCGATCCACCCGGGCGGGCGGTCGATCCTCGACAAGGTCGAGTCGCGGCTCGTGCTCACCGAGGCGCAACTCGTGCCGGCGCGCGCGACGCTGCGCGACTACGGCAACATGTCGAGCGCGACCGTGCTCTTCGTGCTGCGGAACATCCTCGACTCCGAGGCGGCCGCCGACGGCGATCGGGTGGCGGCGATGGCGTTCGGCCCGGGGATCACCGTCGAGTCGGCGCTCATGACCATTCGGGTGTGACCGTCGTGTTCCCAGGGTCGGCCGGCCTCGATGCGCGCGATGCCGAGGCGCGGGAGCTCATGGACGACCCCGCCGCCGACCCGGCGATGCTCACGAAGACCTACGAGCGGTTCCGTCTCGTCAACGCGGTGGTGTCGGGGGAGCGCGCGGTGTACCGGCGGTGGGTGCGGCCGCGGCTCTCGCCCGTCTGGGGCACGCGTCTCGTCGATATCGGCTCGGGCAGCGCCGACCTGCCGCGCCGCCTGCTGCGCTGGGCTGACGAAGACGGACTGCAGCTCGAGATCACGGCGATCGACCCCGACGCACGGGCGATGGAGTGGGCTTCGGCCCAACCGCCGACACCGGGGCTGACGCTCAGCCGTGCCGCGAGCGGTGAGCTCGTCGAGGCGGGCGAGCACTTCGATCTCGTGCTGTCGAACCACGTGCTGCATCACCTCGACGGCCGCGAGTTCGGAGCGCTGCTGCGCGACAGCGAGTTGCTGCTCGGCGCGGGCGGCATCGCCGTCCACGGTGACATCGAGCGCACGCGGCTCGGCTACGCGAGCTTCTGGCTCGGCACGCTGCCGTTCGCCGGCAACCTGCTCGCCGGCTCGTACATTCGCCCCGACGGGCTGACGTCGATCCGGCGCAGCCATACCGCTGCCGAGCTCGCGGCCGTGCTGCCCGAAGGGTGGGCCGTGCGGCGGGCGTTCCCATCGCGGCTCGAGGTCGTCTGGGGTACGGATGTCTGAGGCATCCGTCGACCAGATGCACGACGTGGTCATCGTGGGCGGCGGGCCCGTCGGGCTCCTCCTCGCGTGCCTGCTCGCGCAGCACCGCCGCGACGTGATCGTGCTCGAACGTCGTGCCCCGCGCGCGCACGCGAGGTCGTCGCGGGCGATCGGCATCCACCCGCCCGGGTTGCACGCCCTCGACGCGGTGGGCATCGGGGGTGCGGTGCGGGCCGCCGCCGTCGAGATCCGGGATGGCAGGGTGACGTGCGAGGGACGCACGCTCGGCGTGATGTCGTTCAGCCGCGCCGGCACGGTCTGGTCGCTGCCGCAGCTCGAGACCGAGGCGCTGCTCGAACGGCGGCTCGACGAGCTCGCCCCGAGCGCGCTCGAACAGGCGACGGAGGTGCGCGGCATCCGCGACCGGGGCACCCACGTCGAAGTCACGGCCGATCGCGGCGGTGAGGAGGTCACGGTGCGGGCGCGCTACGCGGTCGGAGCAGACGGGGTGCGCAGCGGCATTCGGAGCCTCGTCGACATCGGCTGGAACGCGTGGCCGGGCCGGGCGCACTACGTGATGGGCGACGCCCACGACGACACCGACGAGCCGGCGACAGCCCTGCTGCACTTCGAGCCCGCCGGAGTGGTCGAGTCCTTTCCGATGCCCGGGCGGCAGCGCCGCTGGGTCGCGTGGGTACGGCGGCCGCCGGCGCGGCTCGACGCCGGTGTGCTCGCGACGATCGTCGCCGGCCGCACGGGCGAGGCGCTCGATCAGGCGTCGGTCTCGCCACCGACCGCGTTCGAGGCGAGACAGCACCTGGCCGAGCGGATGTCGCATGGCCGTGTCGCCCTCGTCGGCGACGCGGCGCACGAGGTCAGCCCCATCGGCGGTCAGGGCATGAACCTCGGATGGCTCGACGCCCTCGCCCTCCAGCACGACCTGACCGCCGCGCTCGACGCGGGAGCGCCGTTCGAGGCCTTCACCCGTTATGCGCGCGTGCGGCGTTCGGCGGCGGCGCGCGCCATGCGCCAGGCCGCGTTCAATATGGCGATGGGTGCGCCCGCGGCGGGTGCGCGGCTCCGGCTGCGCAATGCGGCTGTGCGGGCGCTCGCCGTGCCGCCGCTGCGGGCGGTGCTTGCGCGGGCGTTCACGATGCGCTGGCTCTGACGCAGGCGGGCGCGGCCGCGCCCGCCTGAGCGCGTGTCGGCTGGCTCCGACGCGCCCGCCCGCTGCCGCGCCGCCCGCTGCCGATCAGATGCGCGTGAGCAGGAAGACGGGGATCTGGCGATCGGTCTTCGTCTGGTAGTCGGCATACGGGGGATACGCCTCGACGGCGCGCGCCCACCAGGTCTCGCGCTCGTCGCCCTCGAGCTCGCGCGCGACGTAGTCGTGCTTCTCGGAGCCGTCTTGCAGCTCGACGTGCGGGTGCTTCTTCACGTTCCAATACCAGACCGGATGCTTCGGCGCACCGCCGAGCGAAGCGACTACTGCGTATTCGCCGTCGTGCTCGACGCGCATGAGGGCGGTCTTGCGGAGCTTGCCGGACTTCGCCCCGACCGTGGTGAGCAGGATGATCGGCATCCCCTTCAAGGTGTTCGACTTCTCGCCGTTCGACGCCTCGAACGCTTCAGCCTGCTTGCGCGCCCAACTCGACGTGCTCGGTTCGTACTCGCCTTCCAGCGGCATGGATCCTCCTCGATGGTTCCTCGACGATACCCGGTCTCGGGGCGAAGCGTTCCGTTCAGGGATATCCGTGTCGTTCCCCAGCAGGGTGATGTCGAGCCAGCCCTCATCGCCTGACGCTCAGGCGTCGGGCGCCTCCTGCAGGGCGCGCACCTCGATGCGGAACGCCCTGGAACCGCAGCACGAACCCGCAGTGTTACTTCTCGGCCGTGCCGGGATTCGCGTTGATGGACTCCTGGTAAAGGTCCGCGTAGGTGCGCGAGTCCTTGACCAGGTCGTCGCAGAAGGCCGCGACGTCGGTGCCGATGAGTTCCAGGACTCCCTTCTCGGCCGCGACGCCCTCCTCGAAGAAGTCCAGGATTCCTGAGAGTAGGTTGCCGTCAGCCAGGTCGATCGGTCCGACCTTGAAGAAGTACTTCTGCATCTCTTTGTAGACGATCTGGTAGTCCGGCGGGAGCGCCTTGACCCGCGCCATGTGTGCCCGCCACTGCTTCTTGCCCTCGATGATGTCGTGAATGCCCATGTCAGCCTCCTAGCCGGCCCAATTTCCGCGCGACGTCTCTGTTCAACTGTTCGCGCCACCGATCGCGGTAGCTCCGGGCTCCTTCTCCGCCGGCCAGCGCCACGCAGAAGCCCTCGACGTCGTCCCCCAGCACTTCGTGAATGCTCTGCCCATCGGCCGCTGTTTCTTCGAGCAGCCCCAGCGCGCCGTCGAGAATCGGCATCAGGTTCCGACCGGTGAGGCCTCCGTAGGGAAAAAGATGAACGATGATCTGTGCCCACGCAGCGCGGTAGTCGGCCGGCAGTGCCTCGGCCCGGACTTCGAACGCCTTCCATTCCCTGGTGAGGTCGCTGCCTGTGATGGTCTCCCAGAAGTTCATCCCTCGCCCTCCTTGAGCTTGTCGATCCGTGATGTGATGTACGCCCATTTCGCCCAGAACGTCGCGAGTTCTTCCCGCCCCGCCTCATTGAGTGCGTAGAACTTGCGCGGCGGGCCCAGCCCCGACGGCCGTTTCGCCACCTGGACGAGCCCGTTCTTCTCCAGTCGCAGGAGGATGGTGTACACCGTCCCCTCGATGACGTCGGCGAATCCGAGTTCGTTCAGCCGCCGAGTGATGGCGTACCCGTAGGTCTCTTCGCTGCCGATGATTTCAAGGACGCAACCTTCGAGCGTGCCCTTCAGCATCTCCGTCAGATCGTCCACGTGTCCTCTTCAGCGCTCCTGGTACTCGGTGCCACCGAGTACCACTACAACGTACCACAGAGTAGCTCACGATGACGAACGCAGTACCTCTTCGATCTCGGTCGCGATGACCTCGGGTTCACTGAGCATGACAACGTGGCCGGAACGCTCGGCGATCACATGCCGCCCGTGTTCGGCGCGTTCCGCACGAGCACGATGCGCAGTGATGAGTTGGCGACGCCCTTCCGCTCCCACACCGGCACTCTTCCCTCCCGAGATGATGGTCAGCGGTATCGCCGGAAGATCGATGGGCGTCGACTGCAGTTCCCGAAGGTCATCCGACATCGATGTCGATTCGGCGATCTGGGTTGCGACCGCCCCTGGCGTGTACATCTCCCGCCGCACATCCGCCCGGATCTGCGGCGGGAGGGAGCCGGCCGTGAGCCCGTACGCCCATCTCAGCAGACCGATGCGGGCGAGCCCGGGAAACAGGGAGTTCTGAATCCGAGTGGCTCGTTCGGTGGCCGGCGAGTAGTAGAGCTCGCAGTCCTCATCTGCCGGATCGACCAGCACGAGAGCGCGGACTCGCTCGGGTCGAGCGGATGCGGCGAGGCGCACGATCGGGCCGCCCCAGCTGTGCCCGACGAGCACGAAGCCGGCATCGTTCTCGCCTTCTCCGTTCAGGTGATCGAGCAGGTCGTTGAGGTCGTCCGCGAGTACGGGAAGCCGGCGCGATCCCGCGGCCTGCGGACTCAGGCCCAGTCCGGCGCGGTCGTAGACGACCGACCGCGCCGCGCCTCCGATGGCCGGCTGAACCAGTCCCCAGATCGAACGAGTCGACGCGATGCCGGCCTCGAAGACGACGGTCGGCCCCGGGCCGTCGACAGCCTGGTGGAAGAGGCGTCTGCCATCCCTCGTCGGGGCCCAGCCGGGACTCCCCTGAGGATGCCCCGACCAAGTGCTGGTCTCTGCCTCGGTCGCAGCATCCCGGGGGAATTCCATGGAGTCGAGCGTAGCGTCAGCTGAATTTCGTGCTCCGCAAGCGGAATGACGATTCCGGGGAGCGATGCGGATCCGGTCTCCCCGCCATGGGTGCGATGAATCCCTGAGCCTCAGCCCCGCGCGAGCGCGAGCGAGAACTCGATGAAGCCGTCGGGCTCGACCGAGACGAAGCCGAGGTTCGGTGCCTCGACGCCGAAGTCGCCGAAGGTGATGGGGATGCTGCCCGCGACCTGACCATCGGCGCCGTTCAGCACGGCCTCGAGGTCGACGGTGACCGAGCGGGTGACTCCGGCGATCGTGAGGTCGCCCGTGGCGCTCAGGGTCTGCACTTCACCCGCGACCGGCGGTGCGGTCGCGGTGACCGGGCCGGTCAGGGTGAAGGTGGCCGTCGGGAATTCAGAGGTGCGCAGTGCGGTGTCGCGGAAGTACGCGTCACGGTTGCCCGAGTCGGTCGCGATGGAGTCGACGTCGACCGTGATCGCGCCGGCGGTGAGCGTGTCGCCCTCGACGGCGAGCGAACCGGTGACGTTCTCAGTGCGCCCGGTGACCGTGACATCCGTGCCGTTGAGCACCTCGTCGAGCCGGTAGCCGGCGAACGAGCCGTCGGTCACGGCCCAGGCTCCGCTGAGATCGGCCGCCTCCGCGCCCGTGTCGCTCGTCGCCGTCGGGGCCGCCGTGACCGACGGTGCGGCGTCGGCCTCGCCGACGATGAGGTCGCGGTAGACGATCGGGCCGGCGATGGCGGCGGTGGCGCCGAGCACGAGCACCCCCGCGACAATCGAGGCGGTGATGATCTTCGTGCGCTTCTGCATGTTGCTCCCCAGGGTCGGACTTCGAGCATTGCCGATGAACGTCTGAGAACGCATCGAACTCGCTGGGATCGTTTCGAGATGACGTCGGATGACGCAGAATGGCGTGCATGAGCGACCCTCGCCCGTTCGTACCCGGGCATGCCGGTGCGCTGCGAGGTGCCGACACCCGGTGAGGTGCAGCGCACGACGGTGAACGCCGTCGAGATGGTGGGCTGAAGAGCACGCGCTCCAGTTTCGCGGTGGCGGCTGCCGCGGCATCCGTCTACCGTGGCAAGCGGGGGAGATTCGGCGCAGATGCCGGAATACCAACCCTCTCGCCAAAGCTGAGTCTATTAGGCTCAACTTTGAAGAAGGGAGTGGCTGTGGCCAACATGCAAGGCGCGCCGAGCACGGAAGAAGAGCAGAAGTCGGCGCTCGAACAGTACGGTGTCAACCTCACCGAGATCGCGGAGGCGGGCAAGCTCGACCCGGTCATCGGCCGTGACGCGGAGATCCGCCGTGTCAGCCAGGTGCTCACCCGGCGCACGAAGAACAACCCCGTGCTCATCGGTGAACCGGGCGTCGGCAAGACCGCCGTCGTCGAAGGACTCGCCCAGCGCATCGTCGCGGGCGACGTCGCCGAGTCGCTGAAGGGCAAGCAACTCATCTCGCTCGACATCTCGGCGCTCGTCGCGGGTGCGATGTACCGAGGCCAGTTCGAGGAACGGCTGAAGTCCGTGCTGAAGGAGATCAACGACGCCGAGGGCGAGATCATCACTTTCGTCGATGAATTGCACCTGCTCATGGGTGCGGGCGGCGGTGAGGGATCCGTCGCGGCCTCGAACATGCTGAAGCCCATGCTCGCGCGCGGCGAGCTGCGCCTCATCGGTGCGACCACCCTCAACGAGTACCGCGAATACATCGAGAAGGATGCCGCGCTCGAACGCCGCTTCCAGCAGGTGTACGTCGGCGAACCGAGCGTCGAAGACACGGTTGCGATCCTTCGCGGGCTCAAGGGGCGCTACGAAGCGCACCACGGGGTCACGATCTCCGACGCAGCACTCGTCGCCGCGGCATCCCTGTCGAATCGCTACATCTCTGCCCGGCAGCTGCCCGACAAGGCGATCGACCTCGTCGACGAGGCCATGTCGCGCCTCAAGATGGAGATCGACTCGAGCCCCGTCGAGATCGACCAGCTGAAGCGCCAGGTCGACCGCTTGAGGCTCGAAGAGCTCGCTCTCAAGAAGGAGAAGGACGACGCCTCGAAGGAGCGGCTCGCGAAACTCCGCGAGACGCTCGTCGAACAGGAGCGCGAGCTCGCCGGGCTCGAAGCACGCTGGGCACGCGAACGGATGTCGCTCAATCGCGTCGGCGAGCTGAAGAAGCAGCTCGACGACGCCGTCACGCAGCGCGATCGCGCCATGCGCGAAGCCGACTACGCGAAGGCCTCCAAGCTCGAGTACGAGACGATCGCCCGACTGCAACGCGACCTCGCTGAGGCGGAACAGGCCGAAGAGGCACCCGACGAGCCGCGCATGGTCAACGAGCAGGTCACGGAAGAAGACATCGCGCAGGTCATCGCGGCGTGGACCGGTATCCCCGTCGGCCGTCTGCTGCAGGGCGAGACCGAGAAGCTGCTGCACTTGGAGCAGGAGCTCGGGAAACGCCTCATCGGCCAGAGGCGCGCGGTCGCGGCGGTCGCCGACTCGGTGCGGCGTTCGCGCGCCGGCATCAGCGACCCCAACCGGCCGACGGGCTCGTTCCTCTTTCTCGGCCCGACCGGCGTCGGCAAGACCGAGCTCGCGAAGTCGCTCGCCGACTTCCTCTTCGACGACGAGCACGCCATGGTGCGCATCGACATGTCGGAGTACGGCGAGAAGTTCTCGGTCTCGCGGCTCGTCGGCGCCCCTCCCGGCTACGTCGGCTACGACCAGGGCGGCCAGCTCACCGAGGCGGTGCGCCGGCGCCCGTATTCGGTGATCCTCTTCGACGAGGTCGAGAAGGCGCACCCCGAGATCTTCGACGTGCTGCTGCAGGTGCTCGATGACGGGCGCCTCACCGACGGTCAAGGTCGCACGGTCGACTTCCGCAACACCATCCTGATTCTCACGTCGAACCTCGGCTCGCAGTACCTGATCGACCCAGGTCTCAGTTGGGACGAGAAGGAGCAGGCCGTGCTGCAGACCGTGCGGCAGGCGTTCAAGCCCGAGTTCGTCAACCGGCTCGACGACATCGTCGTGTTCTCGGCCCTCAGCGAGCAGGAGCTCGCCGAGATCGTGAATCTCTACATCGACCGGCTTTCGGGTCGGCTGCACGAGCGGCGGCTCGAGCTCGGCGTCACCCCCGACGCTCGCGCCTGGCTCGCGGAGCGCGGCTACGACCCGCTGTACGGTGCCCGACCGCTGCGCAGGCTGATGCAGCACGAGATCGACGACCGGCTCGCGCGAGCCCTGCTCGCCGGCGAGTTGCGTGACGGCGACGCCGTCGTGGTCGCGCTCGCCGACGACGGCGACTCGCTCACGGTGACCCGTGCGGATGCGGCTGCACCGCACGACCGCGGCGACGCAGCCGGCTTCGGCGACGACGTGGTCGACGCCGAGATCGTCGACGACGGGCGGTAGCGGGCAGGTAGTTCGGGTCCGCCTCGTACCGCGGGTCAGTCCGTGGCGGGTGCGGGCTCGGTCGCTGTCGCGGTCGCGGGCACGCCGTTCGCGTTCGCCGGGATGCGCCGCTCGAGGGCGATGGCCAGTGCGCCGATGCCGAGGCAGCCGACGACCATGACACCGATGTACCACGCGTCGAGGTCGTGATCGAGCAGCAGGCCGGCGGCGATCGGCCCGGCGATCGCGCCGCCCTGGAACGCCGCCGAGTTGATGGCGTTGTACCGGCCCCGATTGTGATCGGAGGCGAGGTCGTTGTAGATCGCGGGCACGGTCGGTTGCAGCAACGTCTCGCCGAAGGCGAAGACGCCCATGAAGGCGAGCACTCCGATCGCCGCCGTCACGGAGTCGGGCAGGAGGCCGGCGGCGCCGAGGATCAGCCACGAGAGCGCCCACACCCCGGCCATCACCCACATCACGCGGGTGCGCCGCTTGCCGGTGATCTTCGCCAGCACGGTGAACTGCAGCAGCACGATGACCGCGGTGTTCACCGCGAACGAGAGGCCGATCACGCGCGTGGAGACCTCGGCCACCTGTCGTGCGTACGCCGGGAACCCCGCCTCCATCTGGCCGTAGCCGATGAACATGGCGATGAAGGTGAGCAGTGTCAGCCACAGCACCGCCGGCTTGCGCAGGATCTCGCGATAGCCGCCGGCCGCCGCCGACTCCTCGCTCGGCTCGACCTGGGTGCGCAGACGGCGCAGCGGCCCGAGCAGGAGGGCCATCGGGATCAGGGCGCTGGCCGCATCGACGAGGAAGATCACGGTGAAGGTCTCTGGCGAGTGGACGTCGATGTAGAACCCGCCGACGATGCCGCCGACCCCGATGCCGAGGTTCACGAGCGCGAAGTTGACGCCGAAGTACTGTTGCCGGAGCTCGCCGGAGACCACTGCGGCGATGAGCGCGTTGAACCCCGGCCACGAGACGCCGAAGTTCACGCCGATCAGCACGAGGGCGACGGCCGCGACCGCCGGGTGGGTCGCGAACGCGAGCAGGGTGCAGCCGGCGATCATCGAGACGAGCCCGGCGAGCAGCACGGTCTTGGCGCCGAAGCGGTCGATGAGGGTGCCGCCGGGGCCGGTCACGATGAGCCCGACCACCGCGATGAGGCTCATCAGCGCACCCGACAAGCCGAGGTCGAAGCCACGCACCTCGTGCAGGTAGATGATCGTGAACGGCAGGGTCAGCCCTCGGCCGAGCGTCTGGATCGCGACCGTCGACAGCAGCCACCTGCCCTCGGTGGGGAGTGCACTCCAGAACGACCGCGCGCTGATCACTTGAGCATTCTGGTCGACACGGCCGACATTGCACCACTCGGCGGTCGCGCCCGCGCGTCGGTAGCGGTCCGGCCCGCCCCGGGGCCTTCCGTCGGTCCGGCCCGCCCCGCTAGGGTGGCCGCAGCAGTGTGAACCTGGGGGAGGCGACATGTCTGCAGTGAATTCGGACGAGCCTCCCTGGTCGGGTGGCTTCCGTTCTGCGTCCTCCTCCGGCAGGAACATCGACAGGTTGCCAGCAGGGATGCCATTTTTTCGACTGGCACCCGTGAGGCTCTCCGCGCCGCCGGCGCACCCAGTGCGAGTATGTACCCATGGACCGCGTCGTGGCTGGGGTGTTGAAGCATCGCATCGCTATCGGCGTCATCCTCTTAGTGCTCGGGCTCGGAGCCTCAGTTTGGCTCGCGTTCGCTGCGTCCGCCGAGACACCAATCAATGCGGCGCAAAGCGCCCTCTTGGTCATCGTTGCAGGCCTGTTGAATCTCGGCGGCGCGTCGGCGGTGTCCCAACGCCCTAGTGCACCCAACCTCACCGCGTCGCGTATGGCGGTTCGCCATCTCGCCAACATTGCCGTGGGGGCTGGCGAGCTGGCAGAACTTGCAGAAGAAGCATTCGATCGCCGACCGGCCGGAAAGGCGCGAGAGGACATCGGCGAACTCAGCTGGAAACTCAGCGAAGTGAAGAGCCGACTGGTTACCAACCTCGAAGATTGGGCGAAAGCCTACCCAGAACTGACCGAAGACCAACCCGGCGATATGAAAGACGGGGAACCGGAGTAACTATGACAGACGGACTGATCTACGCCAAAGTGGCGCGCATCATCAACAACACCGACCTTGCCTTGAACAAGGGCGAGGACGACGGGGTTGAGGAAGGGATGAAGTTTGCCATCCTCAGCGATGCTGGCGAGGACATCCGAGACCCCGACACGAACGAGGTCCTGGATTCGATCCAGATTGCCAAGACTGTGGTCAAGATCATCCATGTCGCGCCGCGCTTGTCTGTCGGGCGCACCTTCCGCACGAACGACTCCATTGGAATCTTCAGCGCATTCGGGCAAGGGTCAACCCGCCAAGAGACACTCGCGAGCGACGAAAGCAGAGTCCAGCAGGAACTCGATCCGAAGAAGGCGAAAGTCAAGGTTGGCGACACTGCGGTTGAGTACACGGGCGAATACAGCGGCATCGTTTACGACTTCTAGCCTCGTGCGCACCATTGGAGCCGCTCTACCTTCTATGCGGGTAGCGATCCTACGTCCATCGGCGACCACTTTGTCTCGTCAGGTTGACCAGGCGAGGCGAGCCCATGCATCAGGATGTCGAGATAACGCCGAGTCTCCACGGTGAACTGCTGAAGCATCCCCATGACCTCATACGTTGAGCCTTGGTAGGTGAGTTCCACCCGCATGGTCGGGCGCAGGATCATCTGGCCGACTTCGCGGATCGGTGCTCCGGCGTGGAGCGTCCCGAGCACAACCCCATCACCGAACTTGACGTCGGGGCGCATCTCCAAGCGTGGAGTGGCCTTCGTGTCGTGATCCTCGTACTCGAAAGAACCACCGAGGTTGATTGAATGCGCGTCGGCCGTGACCGTCAGGATGTCCCGGTGCTTGTCTTGAATATCGAGGTTATGGAGCAAGGACAGCACCGTCACCTCTCCGGCTGCAAAGGTGAACGGTTGCATCAGCCTGATCCGCTTCTGGAACTCTGGGTGGATCTCACTGACCCAAGCTTTGACGGCCTTGTCCCACTGGTCCTCGTCCTCGCAAATCGGGAAGGAGACTTGTTTAGGACGTGTCGGTTTCGCATTGTTGAAGTGCGCCATGCCCCACGCCACCGCGTCAAATGCGCTTCGCAGGTTATGGAGGGCGTCACCGAGCCCGAGCGACCACTCGTACTTGGGTATTCCGCGTGGGACGCGGGCAACCAAGTCGATCCCCTCGCGGCCCGTACGCAACACGGTTTCGACTGAAACGGGCGCGCTCGCGTGCCACTCACCGAACTTCGCCTGCATCGCCGCGATGTGGGTGTTTGCTCGGCTCCATTTGAGCTCAGGCCAAGTCGTGAAGTTGACGCCCCCGACCAAGTCGATCGATGGCGAGAACGTGGGTTCGTTGTCTTCGGCGGGGGCAGTCGGCATGTCGCAAGCATGGCATTCGTCACCGACATGCGTGCTGGTTGACAAACTGGCCAACGAGCGCCCGCGCGCGACCTCCCGTGGGGTCTCCCTTGACCTCGGACCCCGACACACCCGGAGCGGGCTCTGGCGGCTCCAGTTCGCGGGAGGGGCGCGGAGCATCGGGTCGCGTGGGCGAACTCGTCACCGTCGCGAACACCCGAGGTGGACTCCGCCGCCAGAGACAACTTCACGAGCTCCCGCCCGTGCCGCCGACTCGGATCCCAATGAGCGCCGGGCACGCGTCCGACACCAGAACGCCGTCGACCACCATTAATAACGTGTTTTGGGTCTGCACCCCGCTGTCCTTCGCGTTGTGTGCGGGGAACGTGAGCAGACCGTCCTCGTGGAGTTGGGCGCGGAGCTGCTTGGCAGCAGGGGTCCACGAACGCCCACTCCGGGGGCATCCGCCTCATCCGGCTCGCCGGCGTCGTGGGCGGCATCGTGTCGATCAGGGTGTCGACGCAGCTCCGCGCGGAAGATATCACAATCTCCGACGACGCACCGTTCTTCGCCGGCAACGTCATCGATGGCTCGTCGCCGTCGTGCCGTTCAGCGTCGCCCTCTTCGCCGCCGGGGTTGGAGTGGTGTTCATCCTCTTCGGGTGGGCGCTCCGGATCCTTGCGCCATCTCCCTCGCGTAGTGTGCCGTCTCGTGCCTCAGAAGGGTTGACACACACTCCGGCAGGAGTGCTTCTGAGCTCCCATTCGGGTTATTGCTGGATTCCGTCGCTGACGGAGAGGTAGAATTTCCCGAACAGAAGGGGTGGAATGGACAGTGAAGTACCCGTCAATGAGACGGAAATTCTTGAGCGCGTCGGTCGGCAGCTGCTCGATCGCCTTCCACCGGGCTGGACGGCAGACGCAGACCCGCTCAGCCGACGCGTCGGAGCGGATGCTCAAGTCACGCTCCGCGCGCCCGACGGCACGACCGCACACTTGCTGATAACAGTGAAACGCATCGTGGAAGGACGCGATGTGCCCGCCATCCGAGAACGCTTCACAAGGTTGGCGCCCGAAGAGCCATCCAATGCGATCGTGATGTCACGCTATCTCTCCAAGCCGGTGCGAGAGCGTCTCACCGAGGCGGGGATGTCATGGGCCGATGCCACCGGCAACATACGAGTGAACATCTCTCGACCAGCGATATTCATTGCCGACCGTGGCGCGGATGCTGACCCGTGGAGAGGTCCAGGTCGACCAACGGGCACACTCAAGGGCGCTCCTGCCGCGCAGGTAGTCCGCGCGCTCGTCGACTTCGGCGGGTCATGGACGATGCGGCAGCTGATCGACGCCTCCGGTGCGTCGACCGGCGCCGCGTACCGTGTGGTGGAGTTTCTCGAAACAGAGGGTCTCGTCGAGCGCGATGCGAAAGGCATCATCCTTCGGGACTGGGTAGCCTTGCTTCGTCGCTGGAGTGCCGACTACGGCTTCGTGCGAAGCAATGCCGTGAGCCGATGGATTGCACCCCGAGGGCTTGGCGCCTTCACAGAACGTATGAAGTCAACACCCGATCTTGAGTACGCCCTCACCGGAACGCTCGCTGCCGCACACTGGGCCGCCTACGCACCCGCGCGATCAGCCATGGTCTACGTTCGGGACGCGCCACAGGCTGCAGCGCGATGGGACCTGCGTGCCACTGATGCGGGCATAAACGTGCTGCTCGCCGAGCCGATGGCCGAAGCCGTCTTCGCACGCACGACAAGGGTTGGCGGTGTGCCCAATGCGGCGCCGGCTCAGATCGCTGTCGATCTCATGACCGGGCCCGGCCGAAACCCCTCCGAGGCAGAAGAACTGATCGATTGGATGATGGCGCATGAACGCGTCTGGCGACAGCAACGATCTTGATCCGGGCGATCTTCTGGTTCTCGCGCGAGCTGCCCTTCTCGATGTGCTCGAAGCGCTCGGGCGACACCATGCTTCCGTTGTCGTCATCGGTGCCCAAGCCATCTATCTCCGAACCCGTCAAGCGCCAGTCGCTCTCGCAGAGGCAACGAAGGACAGCGACCTCGCCATTGATCCTCGGTATTTGCCTGACGATCCGCGCATCGAGTCGGCGATGAGGCAAGCCGGATTCTTGCCGCATACGAACGGCCAACCGGGTGCCTGGATCAATCCCAGTGGTGTCCCAGTCGACCTCATGATCGCGGAGGCACTCGCCGGAGTAGGCGGACGCCGCAGCGTCCGCATCCCGCCACACGATGACAAAGCGGCCCGGCGGGCTCGAGGGCTCGAAGCTGCGATGATTGACCACTCCGAGCTCGATGTGTCGGCGCTCGACCCGACGGACTCTCGAACGATCCGTGTCAACGTCGCTGGCCCGGCGGCACTCCTCGTGGCGAAACTTCACAAGATCGCTGAGCGTGAAAGCGAGACGAAGCGGCTTCAGGACAAGGACGCCCACGATCTCTATCGAATACTGATTGACATCGATACCGTGGAACTTGCTGTTGCGATCGTGGGACTCCTCGACGATGAGCTCAGCGACACAGTGACACACGAGGCCCTCGAGCACCTACGCCGGCTCTTCGCTGCGGGTCCCGATTCCCTCGGGTCGAGAATGGCAGGGCGGGCGGAGGAAGGTATAGGGGACCCGGAAGCAGTCGCGGTCTCTGTTTCGCTTCTCTCGGCAGATCTGCTGACCATGGTTGAGTCGCGAGCGATAGCCTGATCGCTGACACACACCCCCAATCCGTTCACTCGACCGGCGTAGGCTCCCGCCCATGCTGCTGGGGGGTGGAGTGCGCGCCGACGGAACGTTCGCCGAGACGGAGACCGGCACCGTGCGCGGCGAGCGTCGTGCTGGAGTGCTGAGTTGGCGGGGCATCCCGTACGCCGCGACGACGGCCGGTGAGTTCCGCTTCCGTGCGCCGAGGCGAGTCACCGGCTGGGACGGCGTGCGCGACGCGCGGGAGTTCGGACCGGTCGCACCCCAGAAACGGCGGGGGCAGTTCGTCGGCGCCGCCCCGCACCTCGTGCGCAGCGAGGACTGCTTGAGTCTCAACGTGATCGCGCCCGACGAGCCCGAGGCATCCGTGGCATCCGTGACGCCCGGCACGGCGGCAGGGGCGGCGGCGGGCAGCGGCCGCCCGGTCATGGTCTTCATCCACGGCGGCGCCTACAGCGTCGGCTCGTCGGGGGAGTACCCGCACCAGGGGGAGCGCCTCGTGCGGCGGCACGGCATCGTCTACGTGAGCCTGAACTACCGGCTCGGGGCGCTCGGATGGCTGGACTTCCGGGCCTACTCCCGGCCCGATCGACCGATCGAGGCGAACCTCGGGCTCCGCGACCAGGTCGCAGCGCTCGAATGGGTGCGCCGCAACATCCGTGCCTTCGGCGGCGACCCCGACCGGGTCACCCTCTTCGGCGAGTCCGCCGGCGCCAATTCGGTGACCACCCTGCTCACCGTGCCCACCGCCGAGGGACTCTTCGCGCGAGCGATCGCGCAGAGTTCGCCGGCGAACGCCGTCTACCTGCCCGAGACCGCCGGTCGGTGGGCCGCCGAGTACGTGCAGTTGCTCAGCCGGGTGGTCGACGACGACGACCTCGAGAGCGAGTCGGTCGAGGATGCCGCGGTGATGCTCACGACCGCCGACCCCATGCTGCTCGCCGAAGCGACGACGGCGCTCACGATCCGCACCCCCGACGAGAACCCCGGCACGATCAGCCTCGCCCCCGTCATCGACGGCGAGTTCCTGCCGCACCGGCCGCTCGATGCGTTCCGCGACGGGCTCGCGCATCGGGTGCCGCTCATCATCGGTACGAACGACCGCGAGGGCTCGCTCTTCGAAGGTCGCATCGACATCCTGCCCACGACGAAACCCCGAATCCGCGCGATCTTCGCGAACACGAAGAAGAAGGCGCGCAAGGCCATCAAGCGGCAGTACCCAGGGCTGCCGGAGCGACGCCCCGCTGCAGACTTCGCCGGCGACTTCACCTTCTGGTTCCCGAGCGTGAAGGTCGCCGAACGCCACTCCCGGTACACCCCGGTGTACGCCTACCGCTTCGATGCGGCACCTCGGATGCCTCGACTACTCGGTCTCGACGCGACGCACGGTCTCGAACTCTTCGCGCTCTTCGAGAAGTTCGACACCCCGGTCGGCATCGGACTCACGCTGCTCGGCGGGCGACGGATGTTCCGGGCCGTCGGGCGACGGATGCAAGCGCACTGGGTGTCGTTCGCGGCATCCGGTGCGCCAGACGCTGAGTGGCCGCCCTACGTGGAGCCGGCCCGTCGCACGCTCATCTTCGACCGGCGCGACCGGGTGGAGCTCGACCCTCGGCGCGAGAAGCGGCTCGCCTGGCAGGAGTTCGTGCCGCACGTGTGAATCGCGGCGCCGAGCATCCGCCGTGCGGCTGCCGGCCGACGATCGATGGCCCCCGCATTGGGGAGTTCTGCCCCTGCCGTCGGCGGTGCGGACTGGTCTACGATCCTCACAGACCCGAAGAACTCCACGATCGGCGCTCTCGACCCGAACCGAGACGATGCCCGTTCCGGAGCACCGCCCTGACGTCCCGAACGAGGGAGATGAGCCTGTGCACGACGACTCCGCAGCATTCACGAGCCCGCAACAGGAGCTCGCACGTCGCCTCAACCTCGTGCTCGATCTCGTGGTCGCGGAGGGCGACAAGCCGATCACCTTCCGCACGATCGCCGATGCCCTGCAGCACGAGGGCATCTCGCTCTCGCGCGCGCGGTGGGCGTACATGGTGAGCGGCAACGGTCCCCTCGTGACCGATGGGCACCTGCTGTCGGCGATCGCCGGCGTGCTCGACGTCGACCCGGCGTACCTGCTGGGCGACGCCGAAGTGCCTCACCGCGTCGGAGCGCGCCTCGATCACCTGCGCGCGTTGCGCACTCGCCGCGTGCGGGAGTTCGCGACCCGGAGCCTCATCGACGTGGCCCCCGACACGCTCCGTTCGATCACCCGACTGCTCGACGACGACCTCCGGCGTCAGGCTGCCGACGCCCACTGAACCGCCGGCCGGTCAGGCGCTGCGCTGGTCCCAGCCCGGAAGGTTCGCGTCGAGCCAGCGGAGCTGATCGTCGTGAAGACGCTCGCGTCCGCGCGACGCGAGCCGGCCGAGCCACTCGTCGAGTGTCGCCTCGGCGGACGTGACGCCTCGTCGCTCAAGCGGGCGCGGCCCATCGGCGAGCACGCCCGCGGTTCGTTCGGCCGGCCGTTCACCGACCGTCTCGGCCGAGACCCACCCAGGCAGGTGACGGTCGAGCCATTCGACCCGGCGGGCGTCGAGGCCGCCCGTTCGCCGGGCCGAGCGCTGCGTCTCGAGCCAGGATCCGAGTCGACGTGCGAGCGCATCGCTCGCGCGACCGTGCGGGAGGTACTCCGTCGCCCGGTGGTACTCGACGACGGCGAAGGCCCGTACGGCCCATGCCGCGAAGCGGGGGTCGTCCCATCCCGCGAGCTGCTCGTCGAGCCACCGCGCGCGTTCGGGAGCGAGCCGCTCGGACCGTGCGGCCGTGCGCTGATTGTTCAGCCAGACGCCGAGCTCGCGCTCGAGTGGCCGGGCCGAGTTGCGGCGTGTCGGCAAGCGCCCGTGCTCGCCGCGGAATCGCGCAACGCGCTCGGCCGTCATGAGCCACGAGCTGAAGTGATGAGTGCGCCATCCCGGCACATGCAGGCGAAGCCATCGCTCACGATCGGCAGGCAGGGCGCCCGTGCTCGCCGCGGTGCGCTGCCGGCCCAACCAGACGGCCAGGCGGCGCGCCTCGGCTTCGGGCTCGGCCAGGCCGGGCAGTCGCCCATGCGTCGCCTGGAATCGTGCGAGGGCCTCGGCGCCGGTGCTCCAGCCGTTGCCTCGAACACTCGTCCATCCCGGCAGCACGGCATCGAGCTGCCGCCGGCGGTCGGCCGAGAGGCGATCGCGACGGCTCGTCGCGCGTTGATTGCCGAGCCAGATCGCCAGAGCGCGCTCCTGCGCCGCGGCCGTCGCCGAGCGCGCCGGCAGCCGGCCGTTGGCGGCGGCGAACGCGACGGTTGCCTCGAGGTGGCTCGACCACTGGTCCGACACGCGCTCCCGCCAGCCCGGCAGATGCTCATCGAGCCATCGGGCGCACTGCTCGGGAAGCCGTCCGGCAGCGTGCTGCGATCGCTGACGGGCGAGCCAGCCGCCGAGTCGGCGTTCCGCCGGGTCGGTCGTCGCTCGTGCTCGCGGCAGCCGTCGTTCCGACTCTCCGAATGCGAGCAGTTCCCGGGCGGTGGTGAACCAGGCCGCCTCGTTCGGCCGGTCCCAGCCCGGGATCGCCTCGTCGAGCCAACGGCGGCGTTCGTCGGAAAGGCGGTCGATCCGTGCCGCGGCGCGCTGGCTCCGCAGCCAGGGCGCGAGCCGCCGCTCCTCGGCGGCGTCGGCGTTGCCTGACGGGAATCGGCCCTCGTCGGCGACGAGCAGGGCGCAGGTCTCGGCGTTCGCGTACCAGGCCTCGGTCGTCGGGTCGTCCCAGCCGGGCAGGTTGAGGTCGAGCCACACGCCTCGCAGCGACTCCAGCCCTCCCGCCCGGCGCAAGCGGCGCTGCGCATGCAGCCAGTTGCCGAGGCGCCGGGCGTCGCCGTCGGACGCGTTCATCGACGGGAGTCGCCCGTGCTCGACGCGATAGCTCGCGACGCCGACCGCTCGCGCTCGCCAGCGACCGTCCAGCGGTCGCTGCCATCCGGGCAGGTGCAGGTCGAGCCACTCGGCGCGCCACCGCCGAAGCATGCTCGCACGCGCGAGCTCCCGTTGGTGCCGCAGCCACCGGGCGTGACGTCGCTCCTCAGCGCCGGCTCCGGCGTGCGAAGAGGGAAGGCGCCCCGCGCTCGCCGAAGAATCGGCGACGACGATCGCCGTCTGCTCCCAGTCCAGGTCGTCGGCGTATGCCGACGGTGCAGGCGGAGCGAACGTCTCGCGCAAGCCCGGTGCTTGCGGCGCGGCTCGAACCTGCGAGTCGGCGACGGTCGCTCCTGGCTGGCGCGTGAGCGTCAGTCGGCGATTCCTCGGCGCGTCGAGCGGCCGGTGGGCGCGGACGGAGTCCCGCCGCTGCTGCCAGCCCTCCGCCATCGTGTTCCCCGTCTGCTTGCACGCCCGTCGTCGAACGTGACTGAGTTGCGCGGCGCGTTGAAGCGCACCGCGTGTCGCGTGTTCTTGCGGAGATCCGCCCCCCGACGGATCTCCGCTCCACCGCGCTCTCCCCCCGGAGAGTGGCCGTTCCCCATATCGCTCGGTGGTACGTCGTGATTCTCACACGCAGGAGTTGGACATGTACAACGCTGGTTTCGAGCGGGAAACCGATTTCGCCATGGTGTTCTGTTGCCTTGCAGGCCTGCATCCCGCATCAAACGGGCGCAGCGTTCATGCAACGAGCTCATTGAAACGATCGAATTTCCCCCCGAAAGGGGGGTCAGGGTTTCGGGGGGTACGACCGGAGGAGCGGGGTCGACGCGGACCTCAGCGGTCGAGTCCGTGCGGCGCGAGCATCCCCGTCGCCCACGCGAGCGGGAAGGCGATCGACAGCTCCCAGCTGCACTCCTCGTCTGGAGCGCTCGCGACGAATGCCGCGATCCGAGCGAACTGCGCGGCATCGAGCGGATGCGGCAGCGGGTCGGCGCCGGCGTCGAACCGGGCGATCGCGAGCGCCTTCGCATCGTTCAGGAGCACGGCCGGCGATTCGACGGGCGCGCCGTGCTCGAACCAGCCGGAGCGGTGCGCGCTCCCCGCGTCCTCGACGGCAGGGCCGCCGACGCGGTGCAGGCGCCAGCCCTCGCCGTCGCGCTCGTAGTGGCGCCGCTCGCCCGTGCAGAGCTCTCTCGTCAGGTGCTGACCGTGCCGCCAGTGCCGCTCGGGCTCACCGTGCCGGTCGAGGAATCGCGTCTCCTCGACGCCGGCGGCGGTGCGGCAGGAGACGACGCGCACGGTGCCGTCTTCGGCGACCCACCGGAGCTGGCCCGAGCGCGACTGTCCCGCGAACGACAGCGGGCTCGCCGGTGCGTGGTCGGGCGTCTCGAGCCGGTGACCGAACAGCCAGGCCTGTTTGGCGTCGTGCCGGTCGACGGCCCAGCCGACGGCCCGGTGACGTTCGCCGCGGCGCCAGTAGGAGAGGCCGTCGGCATGGTCGCGACGTTCGTCCCATCCCTCGGTCGGATGCGGACGGACTCGTGAGGTGATGGTCATGTCGGGTTCCAAATCGGGTGGGTCCAAAACGACCGATGCGCCGCCCCGAAGGGCGGTCTGGGCGGGCACCTGCAGCGGCGTCACGATGCGCGAGCGGGTGCCCGCCCGGTATCGGGCGATGTGGCGGGGGGAATCGGGCTCTCCATCTCATGCGCGGCAACCGGCGATCCACCGGCGCGGCACAGGAAACACGCGGCATCCGCCTTACCGCTCGCGGGCCGTTGCCGATAGTCGTCGTCGGAGTCGTTCCGCCCGGTGCGGCTCGAGACGGAGGAGGCGCGCCCATGGGCATGCATGAGCTCTCCGCCGTGCTCTGGCGGGAGCGCGAACTGCTTGAGGTGCTCCACTACAAGCTCGACGTCGAGCGGCTCCTGCTGGCGACGGGCCAGCACCGCTGGCTGGGTCGGGCCGTGCAGGAGATCGACTACGTCACGGCGCGTCTCAGGGAGGTGGGCCTGGCACGCGCCGTCGAGTCCGCGGAGGTCTCCGAGGAACTCGAGCTCGACGGCATGGCGAGCCTGCGCGAGATCGTCGCGGCCCTCGACGACGTCGTCTGGAGCGACATCCTGGAGTCGCACCTGGCCGCGCTCGTGCGCGTGACCACCGCGATCGGCGGGCTGCGCGATTCCAACGAGCGGATGCTCCGCGAAGCCAACCGGGTCGCGCACGACGCGATGGCCGGCGTCGGCGGTGCGAGCGGCACGTACGACGCCCGCGGGCTCGCCCACGATGCATCCGGCGCCCGACTCGTCGACGAGGAGATCTGATGAGCACATTCGGCGGACTCAATACGAGCTTCACCGCACTGAACGCCGCCCGCACCGCGATCGAGGTCGCCGGGCAGAACATCGCGAACGTGAAGACCCCCGGCTACACCCGGCAGCGGGCCGAACTCATCGCGAACGGGGCACTCGGCGGTGTCGGGCTGCTGACACCGCCCCGGCCCGGCATCGGTCAGGGCGTCACCGTCAGCGACATCGCGAGACTCGCCGACGAGATGCTGAACGCGCAAGTGCGCGGCACCTCGGCGACCGCCGGCTACCACGCCGCGCGTGCGATCACCCTCGCCATGCTCGAGGGCGGCCTCAACGAGCCGGGTTCCGACGGCATCGCCGCGCAGTTGCAGAAATTCTGGTCGTCATGGCAGGGGCTCTCGAACGCGGCCGGCGACGGCGCGGCCTCGGCCGTGGTACTCGAGGAGGCGACGACGATGGTCTCGCGCATCGCGCAGGGCTACCGCGACGTCACCTCGCAGTGGAAGACGCTGCGGGCAGAGGCCGGCACGATGGTCTCGACGATCAACGGCGCCGCCGAGCGCATCGCCGAGCTCAACGACACCATCCGGCGGGTCGGGCTCGCGGGCGGCAACACCAACGAGCTCGCCGACCAGCGCGATCGATTCGCCGCCGAACTCGCGAGCACCGCCGGCGGCGTCGTGCAGGCGCACAGCGACGGCACGATCGACGTGCTGATCGGCGGCAACCCGATCGTGAGCGGCACCAGCTGGAACCGGGTCGCCCTGGCCGGCCCGACGACACCCGACGGCGGCGGCGGCGCGGTGACGCTCGAGTGGGAGCGCCGCCCGGGAAGCCCGGTCGCCCTCGACGGGGGCGAACTCGCCGGCGCCCTGTCGATGCTCGCCCCGGCGACAGGTGCGGGCACCGGGGGCCAGCTCGCCGAGGCGCTCGCCTCGTACAACGGACTCGCCACGGCGCTCGCCTCGCAAGTGAATGCGCTGCACCGCACCGGCAGCACCACCACGGGCGAGACCGACCTCGACTTCTTCTCGGTCGATGCGGCGCGACCCGCGGCGCTCGCGCTCGGCGTGATCCCGACGAACGCTTCGGGCATCGCGACCGGTGCGGTCGGCGCCGGCGCGCTCGACGGCTCGATCGCCGACGCCATCGCCCAGCTCCGCCTCGCGGCCGACGCACCCGACGTGCACTGGGCGACGTTCGTCGCGAGGGTCGGCGTCGCAGCGGGGGGCGAGCACGATCGTGCCACCGTCGCAGAACTCGCGATGAACAGCGCGATCGGACGGCAGCAGTCGGCGGCATCCGTCGATCTCGACGAGGAGAACCTGAACCTCGTACTCGCGCAGACCGCCTACCAGGGCGCCGCACGCGTCTTCACCGCCATCGACGAGATGCTCGACGTGCTCATCAACCACACCGGCATCGTGGGAAGGTAGCGCCATGATCACCAGGGTCACGACGATGACGATGATGCAGTCCTCGGCCAGGAACATGCAGCTCGCGGCATCCCAGCTCGCACGCAGCCAGGAGCGGGCATCGGGATTCCGCGCCATCACGAGACCGTCGGATGACCCGGCCGCGACCGTGAGCGCGATGAACGTGCGTGGTGCGCAGGGGGCGACCGAGCAGTACGGTCGCAACATCCAGGACGGCAACGGGTGGCTCTCCGTGGTCGACGGGGCGCTCTCGGCGACGACGACCCTGCTGCAACGCGCACGCGATCTCACGCTGCGAGGGGCCAACGACGGAGCGATGTCGCCGACGCAGAAGGAGGCGATCGCCGCCGAGCTCGAGTCCATTCGCGAGCTCTTGCTCACGGAGGCGAACACGAGCTACCTCGGCCGCAACGTCTTCGCCGGCAATTCGGATGCCGGCCACGCGTTCGCCGACGACTACTCGTTCACGGGCGGGCAGGGAAGCGTTGAGCGACGGATCGGCGACGGGGCCACCGTGCGGGTCGACGTCGACGGCGCGGCGGCGTTCGGCCAAGGAGCGACCTCGGTCTTCGCGACCATCGACGCGATCGTCACCGACCTGCGCAACGGCACCAACGTCGGCGGGCGCGTCGAGGCGATCGACGCGCATCGCGAGGACGTCGCGCGGGCCCACGCCGAGGCCGGAGCTCGTCACGGCACCATCATCGAGGCGGGATCGGCGAACCTCGCCGCGAAAGTGCAGCTCGAGGCGACTCGCAGCGGCATCGAGGACCTCGACATCGGCGAGGCCGCGATCGAACTGAAGATGCAGGAGGTCGCCTATCAGGCCGCCCTTGCCGCCACTGCGCGCGCCGTGCGCCCGACCCTCATGGACTTCCTCAGATGACCCTGTTGACCTTCATCGCGCCCCCGTACGGGCTCGGACCGCAGACCCGGTTCGAGCTCAGCCCCGTCGACGGCGCCCCGGGGCTCTGCACCCTGGTCGGCGTCGACGGCGAGGCCCGCGTGTTCCTGCTCGACGCGGGTGCGCACCTCGCCGAGTACCGCCCGATCATCCCGAGCTTCGACCTCGCCGACCTGGGCGCGGCGGCCGATGCCGTGCGGGTCTTCGTCGTGGTCAACCCCTCGGCCGAGGGAACCACCGTGAACCTCGCGGCTCCCGTGCTCATCGCACCCGACGGACGGGCACGACAGGTGATCCTCGACGGTTCGACCTGGCCACTGCGATCGCCTTTGGCCGAGTTGCTCGCGAGAGACTGAACGACGTCAGGATCCGCCGAGCATCCGCTTGAGCTCGAGCTCGGCGGCCTGCGGCGCCCGCGCGGCATGCCGGTTGGCGAGGGTGACGTCGACGACGATCTCCTCGCGCTGGATGCGCCGGTCGCGCGGCGCGTCGATGCCGATGCGCACCGAGCTGTCACCTCGCACTTCGAGGATGGTGATGATGACGTCGTCGCCGATCATCACCCGTTCGTTCGACTTCCGTGTCAGTACCAGCATGGCGCTGCCTCTCTCGGCCGCAGACTCCCCGACGGCTCACCACTGTCATGCGCGGCGCGGCGCCGCCTCGTCGCTCGTCCACCCGATCGGGATCCCGAGACGACGTGCGCCGTCAGGGTCGCGGGTGAGCGAGGTGCCGATCACGGCCAGGGCGTGCACCCCGACGGATGCCGCGAGCCGCGACACCCACTCGGCCGTGTCCGCCGGGGTGCGGCTGGCGTCGACGACCGCCCAGACCTCGTCGGCCCGAAGGCGCGCGAGCGGCTCGAACGCGTCGTCGAGCGTCGCGCCGTGGGCGACGAAGACGGCTCGGCCGTGTTCGATGGAGGCCGCACGCTGCACGAGCGCATCGCGGCGGTCGGCGAGGGCCGCGGCGCCGGCGCCGCGACCCGAGGTGCGATGGTCGATCCCGACCACCGCACCGCTCGCGGTGGGCACGCCGGGTGCCGCGACCGCCGCGACCGCCGTGATCGCCGCGGCCACGGTCGCGGCGTCGCCGGCGAGGCCGACGAACAGCACGAGGTCGCCGGGAGATGGGGCGAGGGCGAGCCGTTCGGAGGCGGTCGGTACCGCGTGCACGGGGCCGCGTCCCGCCGTGAGTTCGCGGAGGGGCGCCGGGGCATCCGTCGGGCTCGATCGTTCGACCCCGACCTGGGCCCCGCCTTCGGACCCGAACCCGACCCCGCCTTCGACCCCGAGCCCGCGCTCGACCGAGGCGAGCAGGGATGCGAACGCGGGAGAGGCGGTCGACAACGTGGTCGACGCGGTCGACGAGGCCGAGCCCTCGACGCGATCGGCGTCGGCCAAGAGGGCCGCGATGCCGGCGCGGTCGATCCGACCGCTCGGGAACGACCCCATCGACCCCGCCGACCCCGCCGCTTCGACCGGGTCGGGCACCTCGATCGTGGCCTCGATCTCCTCCTCGGCGAAGAAGCGGCCGAGTCCCTTCCGGGTGATCCTCGTCGCATCGACGATGCGCGCGTCGGGGCCGAAGGCGTCCAGCACCTCCTCGCGAAGCTCGTCGAGGCTCTTGGCCCTACGCCGGAAGCTCTGCATCGCTCCGGATCACCCCCACGGTCTCGATGGTGAAGCCACCCGCGGTCGCCTGCTGGTACGAGAGCACCGGAACGCCCGCGAGCTGCGCCGCGACCAGGCGGTGGATCGCCGGTCGCAGGGCCGGTGCGCAGACGAGCACCGGGCGCGCCCCGCTCGAGTCGGCGAGGGCGAGCTCGTGACGGATGCCGCCGAGCACCTGTTCGATCGCATCGGGGGGCAGGAGGATCTGCGAGCCGTGCTCGCCGGGCCGCAGCCCCTCGAGCATGCGTTGCTCGAGCAACGGGTCGATCATCACGACCCGCAGTACGCCGGCCTCGGTGTGCGCGGCGGGCAGCACCGCACCGAGTGCGTCGCGGGCCGCCTCGATGAGCGCCTCGGCCTCGGTCGTCGTCTTCGCCTTGAGCGAGACGGCCTCGTAGATGCGCGGCAGGTCGTTGATCGGCACCCGCTCGGCGAGCAGCCCCTGCAGCACGCGCTGCACCTCGGCGATGGACAGCGGGTTCGGGGTGAGCTCGTCGACCGCCGCAGGGCTCTCGGCCCGCACCCCGTCGGTGAGCATGCGCACATCCTCCCGGGAGAGCAGACGGGCGGCGTTGTCGCTCACGACGCTCGAGAGGTGGGTGACGATGACGGACACCCGATCGATGACCGTCGCGCCCGCCAGTTCGGCGCTGCGACGGGACTCGGCGGGGATCCACTTGCCGGCGAGGCCCCACACCGGTTCGACGGTGGTCTCGCCCGGCAGGGCGTCGAGGCCTGCGCCGAGTGCGAGCACCCGGCCGGGCGGCGCGATGCCCCGCCCTGCCTCGACTCCCGCCAAGCGGATCGAGTAGCTCGACGGCGGCAGTTCGACGCTGTCGCGTGTGCGCACGGGCGGGATCACGAAGCCCATCTCGAGTGCGATCTTCTTGCGCAGCGCCTTCACCCGGGCGAGGAGGTCGTCGGAGGAGCCGTTCACGACGTCGACGAGATCCGGTGCGAGCCCGATCTCGAGCGCGTGCACCCGGGCCTGGCCGATGAGGTCCTCGGGGGTCTCCGCTTTCGGCGCCGCCGACTCGATCTCGGCGAGCCTGACGTCGTTCGCGGCCGTCGCCTCCCTCGCCCGCACCCGCTGCGCGAGCACGAGCAGCACGATCGCCGCGATGAAGAAGGGGATGATCGGCATCCCCGGAATCAGGCCCATGAGCGCCGCCGCGCCTGCCGCGATGAGCAGGGCCGTGCGCGACTGCAGCAGCTGGGTCGACGCGTTCTGCCCCATGTCGGCGTCGGCGTTCGCGCGAGTGACGATCATGCCGGTCGAGACCGCCATGAGCAATGCGGGGATCTGGGTCACGAGTCCGTCGCCGATCGTGAGCAGCGTGTACGTGTCGAGCGCATCGACGAGATCGAGGCCGCGCTGCACCATGCCGATCGTGATGCCGCCGACGATGTTGATCAGGATGATCACGATGCCTGCGATCGCGTCGCCCTTCACGAACTTCGACGCGCCGTCCATCGCGCCGTAGAAGTCGGCCTCAGCGGCGACCTCCGCCCGGCGCCGCCTCGCCTCGGACTCCGACAGCAGTCCGGCGTTCAGGTCGGCGTCGATCGCCATCTGCTTGCCGGGCATGGCGTCGAGCGTGAACCGCGCGCCGACCTCGGCGACACGTTCGGCGCCCTTCGTGACGACGACGAACTGGATCACGACGAGGATGAGGAAGACCACGGCGCCGATGATGATCGACCCGCCGACCGCGACGTGGCCGAACGCCTGGATGACCTGCCCGGCGTAGCCCTCACCGAGCACGAGCCTCGTCGACGCGACGTTGAGCCCCAGCCGGAAGAGCGTCGCCACGAGGAGCAGCGACGGGAACACCGAGAAGTCGAGCGGCTTCTTCACGAACATCGTCGTGAGCAGGATCACCAGCGCGAACAGGATGTTGATCACGATGAGCCCGTCGAGCAGCCACGACGGCACGGGCACGATGAGCAGGAGCAGGATCCCGACGACGCCGATCGGCACCGCGATCATCGACAGATTCCGGTTCATCACTGACCTCCTGTTGTTGGCATGGTCTGCAGCTGGTGGATGCCGCTTGCCGCCCCGCGGCGTTTCAATGCGGCGGTGAAAGTGAGCACGATCGCCACCGCGTTGTAGAAGTCGACCGGGATCTCCTGGCCGATCGCGCACGCCGCGTGCAGCGCACGGGCGAGCGGTACGTCGCGCACGAGAGGCACCGCGTTCCGCTCGGCCTCCTCGCGGATGCGCGCGGCCACGAGGCCCTTGCCCTTGGCCACGAGGCGCGGCGCGCTCCGCCCCGGTTCGTAGCGCAGCGCGACGGCGACGTGCGTCGGGTTCACGATCACGACGTCGGCGTTCGCGACCGACGCGATCATGCGATTGCGGCTGACCGCGAGCTGGCGTGATCGGCGTTGCGACTTCAGCATCGGATCGCCGTCGGAGTTCTTCGTCTCGTCGCGAAGCTCCTTCTTCGTCATCATCGTGTGCTTTCGGTTGCGGCGCATGACGATGACGACGTCGGCGGCCGCGAGCAGCAGGCCCGAGACGATCGCCGCGACGAGGAGCGCGATGACGCCGTCGGCCGCGGCGCGCACGACGGCGCTGAGCTGCAGCCCCCCGGAGCCGAGCAGCAGGGGCATGAGGCCCTGTACGACGACGAAGAGCACGATGCCCACCACGAGCGTTTTCAGCAGCGCCTTCGCCCCCTGCCACAGGGCCTGCATGCCGAACACGCGCTTGATCCCGGCGGCGAGGTTGAACTGCTCGAACTTGGCGAGCTGCTTCTTCAGGTGCACGCCGCCCTGGAGGGCCGCACCGCCGAGCACGACCGCGGCGACGAGCACCAGGAGCCAGCCGATGCTCGGAAGGATCGAGACGAGCCCCGCTTCGAGCGCTTCGACGGCGACGATCGGATCCGCGGCGCTCGCGGCATCCGTCACCCGGAAGAGCTGCGCGACCGAGGCATCCGTCGAGTTCGCCATGGTTGCCGGCAGTGCGACCGCGGCCGCCCCGATGCCGAGCCACGCCGTCAGGTCCTGCGATTTCTGCAGGCGGCCCTTCTCACGCACCTCGCGCATGCGCTTGTCGGTCGCCTGCTCGGTACGCTCCTCTGCATCGGACATGCTTAGTCCGCCGTTCTCATGGCCGACAGCGCGTCGCCGGTGAGCGCCTCGACCACGGCGGGCAGGGCGACGAAGACGGTGCCCGCGAGGGCGAGCGTCAGCAGGATCTTGAGCGGGAAGCCGAGCGCGAACGCGTTGAGCGCCGGTGCCACCCTGGTGAGGAGGCCGAGGCCGGCGTCGGCGAGGAAGAGCACGACGACGAGCGGCCCCGCGATCTGAGCGGCAGCGACGAGCAGACCCGTCACAGCGCCGATGAGGGTCTCAGCGGATGCCGCGACGTCGATGCCCGACCCGATCGGCACCGCCTCGAACGACTGGAACATGCCGGTGAAGAGCACGAGGTACGCGCCCGACGAGACCAGGAGCGCGAGGGTCGCGAGGTGGAAGAGCCGGGCGAACTGGGCGCCCTGCACCATCGACTGCGGGTCGAATCCGAGGGCGAGCTGGAAGCCGCCGAACACGTCGACGAGGTTTCCCGCCGACTGCACGGCCGCGAACACCACGTAGACGAGGAAGCCCAGCGTCACCCCGGTCATGAGTTCCGCGACGAGCGCGCCGAAGAATGCGGCATCCGCCATGGATTCGTAGCCGGCCGTCACCCGAGGTGCGACCGCGACACCGAGCCCGAGCGCGACCATCGCCTTCACCCGCCCGGGGATCGCCCGGTACGAGAAGGGCGGCGCGATCACGACGAAGCCCGCCATGCGCACACTCGCGAGCATGACCGCCTCGATCCAGGCGAAGTCGAGCGGGATCTGCATCAGCCGCCTCCGACGAGTGCGGGGATCCGCGCGAAGAGCTCATGGGTGAAGCTCACGATCTCGCTGATCATCCAGTGCCCGCACACGAGCAGTGCCACCGCGACGGCGAACGCCTTCGGCACGAACGAGAGCGTCACCTCCTGGATCTGGGTGATCGACTGGATGAGCGAGATCACGAAGCCGACGACGAGCGCGGTCAGGAGGATCGGCGCGCCGAGCTTCGCGGCCACGAGGAGTCCCTGCAGGCCGATGTCGAGTACCGCGTTGGCGTCCACTCAGCCTCCCCGGTAGCTCGAGATGAGCGTCGTGGTGAGCAGTCCCCACCCGTCGACGAGGATGAACAGCAGGACCTTGAACGGCAGCGAGATCATGACGGGCGGCAGCATCATCATGCCCATCGACATGAGCGCCGCGGCCACGACGAGGTCGATCACGAGGAACGGCACGAACACGACGAAGCCGATGATGAACGCCGCGCGCAGCTCGGAGATGAGGAATGCCGGGATGAGCGTGATGAGGTCGACGTCGGCGGGGGAGTCGGGGTTCGGGAGGCCCGCCGCACGGGTCATCAGGGCGAGGTCCTCTTCGCGCGTGAACGAGAGCATCCAGGCGCGCAGCGGTGCGCTGCCCGCTTCGAGTGCCTGCCCGAAGTCGAGCGTGCCGGCGAGATAGGGCTGCACGCCCGCGTCGTTCACCTCGGCGAGGACCGGCTGCATGATGAAGAACGACAGGAACAGGGCGAGCCCGGCGAGCACCTGGTTCGGCGGGATCGCCGGCAGCGAGACGGCGTTGCGCGCCATCGCGAGCACGACGAAGATCTTCGTGAACGACGTCATCATGATGAGCAGCGACGGGGCGATCGACAGCAGCGTGATGCCGATGAGGGTGACGATCGCCGACGACGGGGTGCCGTCGGGGCCGTTGATCTCGATGCCGAAGCCGCCGCCGCCCGGCGCGGTCGGGTCGCCAGGCACGGTCGGGTCGACCGGCGGTGCCGGGTCGACCGGTTCGGCGAAGCTCGGAGCTGCGGAGAGCGCCACGATGACGATCGCGACGACGATGGAAGCGGCCGCGAGTGCGGCGATCCGCATGAGCTTCCCCGACCGGTTCGATCCGGTCGAGGGACGCGTCATATGCCGAGACCCTCCTTCACCTCGGCGAGCGAGCGCTTCCATGTCTCGGCCGAGAGGATCGACCCGCGGCGCAGTCCGTGCGTTGCGGGCAGGATCGGGGTGGTTTTGGAGGTCGTCTTGGAGGTGGTCTTCGCGATCGTCGCGATCGGGGCGATGGATGCCGCGGCGAGCGCGTCGTCGAACGCGGGCGCGGTGACCGGCTCGGGTGCCGGCCGGTCGCTCAGCACCGAGACGCCGTGCTCGGTGACGCCGAGCATCAGCCGTCGCCCGTCGGCGTCGACGACGACCATCGAGGCCTTGGGTGCGAGCGACTGGCGGGCCACGACGGAGACGAGTTCGGGCTTCCTCGAGCGTGCGCGGCCCGCGCTGATTCGCCGGTGGGCGAACCAGATGACCGCGAGCACGACGCCGAGCGAGACGGCGACGCGCAAGACGAGGAAGAAGGTCTCCACTACTGGACGCTGTCCTGGGTGTCGAGGATTCGGGTGACCCGCACGGCGTAGTCCTGGTCGACGACGACGACCTCGCCGTGGGCGATGATGCGTCCGTTCAGCAGGATGTCGGCCGGTGCTCCGGCCGAGCGGTCGAGTTCGACCACCGCGCCGGGTTCGAGGTTCAGGATGTCGCGGACGGTCATCCTCGTACGGCCGATCTCGACCGCGAGTGACATCTCGACGCCGTTGATGCGGCCGAGCCGCTCGGCCCCGCTGCTCGCGACGGACGCGCCGTCGGGGCTGCGGCGTTCCCGCACGGCGAACCAGCCGACGAGCGACTCGCCGTCGAGGAGGGTGAAGACGGCCGATGCCGGGTCCTCGAAGAGCGGCGAACGCTCGGTGCGGCGCACATCGCCGAGCACCCCGCTGCCGTAGCGGCGTCCGGCCGCTTGCATCGCCGGGTGCAGGAGGTTCTCCGGCGCGATGCCGTCGCCGGCGTCGAGCGCGTCCGCTTCGAGGAAAGCGATGGCGAAGTCGACGGAGGTCGCGCCGATGTGGCTCGCCTCGAAGCACTCGGCGGACTCGACGGCGAACGGTTCGTCGGGCGCTGCCGTGAGGGCGCGCCCGCTCGGCAGTGTGCGCACGAGTTCGGCGGCGGCGGCCGCGGCGGCGACGGCGGTAGCGGTGGCGGTAGCGGCGGCGGCCGCGGCGTTGGCGGTCTGCGCGGGCGTGGTCATGATGCGGTCTCCAGAGTGTCGGTGATGGTGCACGCGAGACGTCCGCCGGCACGCCCGATTGCTGCACGACCGAGCAGCTGGCCGTCGACGGTGACCTGGAAGGGCGCGTGAGCGGCGTGGGCGAGCGGGATCACGTCGCCGACCGCAAGGGCGAGGATGTCGCGGGGCTTCACCGCGATCGCCGGCAATTGCACCGCGAACGGCAGCGGGGTGAGTTCGAGCTGCCCCGAGATCATCGTGCGTGCGTGTTCGGTTGCGACGACGGGATTCGCATCGCCGAGGCCGCTCAGCAGCAGCTCGGCCGGCAGGGCGAGCGTGGCGGGCGCCGACTGCTCGCCGCACTCCACGAGGAACGACGCCACGATCATGAGTTCGGAGGTCGCGGCCGCCTGTGCGATTTGCGAGTTGTGATGCACCGTGTCGTACACGAGCTCGCCGGGGAGCAGCCGCCCGAGCGAGTAGCGGAGGTCGTCGACGAGGTCGTCGATGAGCGCTCGCAGCAGCCCCTGCTCGATCTCGGTGAGGGTGCGTTCCGGTTCATCGTGCTCGCCCGTGCCGCCGAGCATGTGGCCGAGCCAGGTGAGGGCCGCGACGGCCGGGAACTGGATGACCGCCTTGTCGGAGTCGGTTCCCACTCGGCACAGCACCATCGTGGTCGACGACGGCAGCGATGCGGCGTACTCGTCGTAGGTGAGCATCGTCACCTGGTCGAAGTCGACGTGCGAACGCGCCCGCACATTGGCGGTGAGCTGGGTGCCCCATTGCCGGGCGAACGTCTCGAAGGCCAGTTCGAGCGCGCGCGAGTGTTCACGCGCGAGCGTCGTCGGCCGCCGGAAGTCGTAGGCGTCGATCGGCCGCGTCATCGCGCGGGCGTCGATCTCTGCGGTTGTACGGGGCACGTGCGCCACTATCGGCAGTCCGCCGGTATCGGTTAGCCGCCGGCCGGCGCCGGTGCGCCGTTCGCCGTGCGTGCGACGCCCGCGTCGGCCAATCGGGCCGCGAGTTCCGGCAACAGCGCCCTGATCGTCTCGGGTTCGTCGGAGACGATGACGACGTCGACCCGGCGGTTGAGCGCCATCGCCGCGTCATCCGCAGCGCTCGTCACCGGGCGTGCCGAACCGTAACCGATCGCCGCCGCGCGTTCGGGAGCGACGCCCGTGCGCTCGACGAAGTACCGCACGACCTGTGTGGCGCGTCCGCTCGAGAGTTCCCAGTCGGTCGGAAACGGCCCGGATGACCCGTGCGGGTCGGCGTGGCCCTCGACGCTGACCTCGTGGTGGATGGTCGACAGCACGCCGCCGACGACGCCCAAGACGGTCGTCGCCTTCTCGTTGAGGTCGACGCTGTTGCCGAGGAAGTAGGTCTCGGCGCCGACGAGGCGCACCGTGAGGCCGCGTTCGTCGATCTCGTACGACACCGCGTGCTCGACGCCCCGGGCCGCCAGCCCCGTGTCGATGCGATCGCGGATCGCGATGAGCGACTCGAGCTCATCTTGGGCGAGTTCGACGTCGATGCCCGCGTCGTGCTCGCCCTCGAGCTCGGCGGGAACGACGACGCCCTCCGCGGTGTCGGCGAAGGTCGTCGGGTCCTGCCCGAAGCCGGTGGCGAGGGAATCGCGAAGCGCCTCGAACTTGTCGGCGTCGACCGATGACATCGCGAACAGCACGATGAACATGCACATGAGTACCGTGACCATGTCCATGTACGACGCCATCCAGCGCTCGTCGTTGTGGACTTCGGCGCTTCGCGGGCGGCGCCGGCCGGGGCGGGTACTCATGCGGCCTCGAGCTGCTCCATGCCGGGCACGATGGCGCGCAGACGCTCGCCCAGCAGGCGCGGCTGGCTGCCCGCCTGCACCGCGAGCGCTCCCTCCATGACGAGCGTCATGTTCTCGGCCTCGAGGGTGGTGAGCCGCTGGAGGCGATCGCCGAGCGGCAGCCAGATGAAGTTCGCCGAGAGCAGCCCCCAGAGGGTTGCGACGAAGGCGGTCGCGATCGAGGGACCGAGCGTGTCGGGGGAGTCGAGCATCTCGAGCACGTGGGTCAGCGAGACGACCGTGCCGATGATGCCGATCGTCGGGGCGTACCCGCCGAGCGACTTGAAGAACTTCGCGGCCTGCGTGCCGAGCTGCTCTTTCGAGTTGATCTCCTCCTCGAGGAGCTCGCGCAATTCATCGCCGTCGATGCCGTCGGCGATGTTCTGCAGGGCGTTCCGCAGAAAGGGGTCGTCGGTCTCCGCGGAATCCTGCTCGAGCGAGAGCAGCCCGTCGCGGCGGGCCTTCTCGGCGAGTTCGACGAGGCGTTCGATCGTCGCCTCGGGTTTCGCGGTCTTGCCGCGGAACGCGCGGGGCACAGCCTTGCACGCACGCCACGCATCCTTGAGGGTGGTGCCGGCGAGCCCGACCGCGATGGTCGCGCCGAAGACGAGCGCCATCGGGGCAGGAAGGAGCAATGCCTCGACGTGCGCGCCTTCGAGCGTGATCATCGCGAAGAGCGATCCGAAGGCGAGGACGAGGCCGATGATGAGAGCGGGGTCCATGACTACCTTGCCTTCGGTGGACGTGCCAGGGGGACGACGCCACGAGGGCGCGGTTGTTCGGCCGTGAGCTCTTCGGTGCGCGCGAGCACCCGTGCGCGGAAGTCGACCACCGAGCTGATGACCTCGTCGATCGACTCGGTGACGATGTAGTTGGTGCCGTCGACCATGAGCAGGGTCGTGTCGGGGTTGGCGTGGATGCGTTCGATGAGATCGGTGTTGAGCGCGAACCGCGTGCCGTTCAGCCGGGTGAGCACGATCATGGTGATCCTTCGCGGTCGCGCGACTCGCACCGAGCCGTCGCCCTCCACTCTCGGCAGCGGGCGGCCTCCCGTTAGGAAGACCGCCCGCGGCGTGCGCCGGCGCCGCTCAGCGCTTCAGGTTCGTGAGCTCCTGGAGTACCTCGTCCGAGGTCGTGATGATGCGGGCGTTCGCCTGGAATCCGCGCTGGGCGATGATGAGGTTCGTGAACTCCTGCGAGAGGTCGACGTTCGACATCTCGAGGTAGCCGCTCGCGAGGGCGCCGAACCCGGCGTCGCCGGCCGCACCGACCTCGGCGCCGCCCGTGTTCGCGGTCGCCCGGTAGGCGGAGTTTCCGGCCTTCTCGAGCCCGCCGGGGTTCACGAAGTTCGCGAGCGCGATGCGCCCGACGGCCTCGGTGGCCCCGTTCGAGAAGTTGCCCGTGACGGTCCCGTCGGGGCCGATCGAGTAGGCGTCGAGCGTGCCGGCCGCCCGGCCGTCCTGGCCGGCGACCTTCGCCGTGGTGAGGTCGGCGAAGCCGGTGAGGGCGGAGACGTCGACGGTCACGCCGCCGACCGCGATCGTCGCGGGTCCGGTGGGCTGCCCGTCGACGAAGGTGAGCGTGTCGAGCACCGTCGCACCGTCGGCGACTTCCCAGCCGGCAGCGTTCTTGGTGAAGGTGAGGCTCACGGTGGTCGCCGCGCCGCTGGCGTCGTAGACGTCGATGTCGCGCACGATCTCGGTGCCGTCCGCGGCATCCTGGGGCAGGTTGCCCGAGAACTGCACGGCCGTCGTCGCGACCGCCGCCGAGACCGCGCCGCGGGGGAGCGTGACGTTCGCGAGCGCCCCGCCCTGGTTGACCTGTCCGCCGGCGGCATTCCATCCCATGACGAGCGCGCCGTCTTGGGTGACGAGGCGCCCCTGCGCGTCGAACTCGAACGAGCCGGCGCGCGTGTAGAGGGTCTCGCCGCCCGACTGCACGACGAAGAACCCGTCGCCCGAGATCATGAGGTCGCTCGCGCGCGAGGTCGCCTGTGCGGAGCCCTGCGAGAAGTTCGTGCTGATGCCGGCCAGTTGCACGCCGAGGCCGACCTGCGCGGGGTTCGTGCCGCCGATGGCGGCGCCGGGTGCCCCGCCGCCCTGGATGAGCTGCGAGAGCGTGTCCTGGAACTGGGTCGCCGAGGCCTTGAAGCCTGCGGTGTTCACGTTGGCGATGTTGTTGCCGGTGACGTCGAGCATCATCTGGTGGGAGCGGAGGCCGGAGATCCCGGAGAAGAGCGAGCGGAGCATGGTGGTCCTTTCGGTGGGCGCTAGGAGCGCACGGCGGAGATGGAGTCGAGTGCGACGGCCTTGCCGTCGATGTTGACGAGGGGTACCGGCCCCGAGAACGAGACGGAGGTCGCGACGCCCTTCACCGTCGCGCCGGTGGCGTCGAGGTAGTCGACCTCCTTGCCGATGAGGGCGGATGCCGCGGTGCGCATCTGCAGCGAGAACGACTCCTGCACTTGCGTGGCGAGTGCCGTGAGGCGTTCCATCGTGGCGAGCTCGGTGGTCTGGCTGATCATGGCGTTGGTGTCCATCGGGCTCGATGGATCCTGGTGGCTGAGTTGGGTGACGAGCAGCTTCAGGAAGAGGTCGCCGTCCATCTCCTGTTTGGGTGCGCGCGTGGTGGTGCTCCCGGTGTAGAGACTCGAGGTCCCTCCCGAGCCTGCCGTTGCGGTGAGTGCGTCGACGGTCATGGTTGCTCCTCTAGGCGATCACGTCGAGGGCGGATGCCGGTTCCCAGCGTTGCGGCTGGCGTGTCGGCTCCTCCCTCGGCTCTCGGGGTGCCGGCGAGTCCGGCTCGGGCCGCTCATCACGGGCGGGCGAGTGTTCGGGCGAGCCGGTGCCGGCGTCGCGCGGTGAGAGGTCGACGGTTGCCGTGAGTCCCGCGGCGACGACGTCGCGGCGGAGGTCGCCGAGCACCTGGCGCAGCGCCTCCCGACCGGAGTCGCCCGGCGCGAGCAGTTCGATGCGTACGCCGTCGGGCGAGACGATCGCGCGCACCGACACCGGCCCGAGGTGCTCGGGGGTGACGTTGACCGTCACGTGCTGGGTTCCCGATGCGCCGTGGGCGAGGGCGAGCACGGGTCTGCTCAGCTGCGCGGCGAACGGTTCGGCGACGCGCTGCCGGGCGGCGGCGGCCGGATCGGCGGCGTGCGCACGCTCGACGGTGTCGATGGCGGGCGCCTGGGCCCGGGCGGCATCGCTCACGACCGGCTGCTCTGCCGTCGCGGAGGCCGGTCGGCTCGCTCCGCCGGCTGCGCTCTCGAATAACGGTGGGGATGCCGCCGCGACTGGCTGCGGCGACGATGATCCGGGCGTCGTGGCCGAAGGGGCCGAGATCGACGGGTCTGCCGCCGGGTGGCGAGGCGGATCGCCCGCGCTCGCCGTGTGCTGCGAGCTCGCGCCGGGGTGCGCGGGTCGGACGCGGGAGGCATCGCCCCCGTGGACGGGAAGGGCCGACACGGGGTGCGCGTCATCCGGCACCGGGGCGGCCTCCACCACCGGGGCGGCCTCGCTCGCCGAGACGGCATCGGCCCGCGCGCCGTCGGGTGCTGCGGTCGTCCCGGGCGGCGGCGCGGTACCGGCAGGAAGGCCGGCGTCCCCGCGGGCGCCGGCGACGACGGCGCCGCCTGGCGTGCTCGACGGTGGTGCTGCCGGCGATTCGCCGCTGTCCGTCGTCGCCGGGCCGGGCCCGATCGAGTCTCCGGGAGCGCCCTCGACGATGGCGGGTGCACTCGGTTCGCCGAGGCCGCGAGGGGTGGACGGCAGGGCAGGCAGCACGGCCGACGGCGTCCCCCCGCTCGCCGCGCCGAGACCGGGCTCGGTGGTCGCGGTCGTCTCGGCGGTCTCGCTGGTCTCGCTGGTCTCGCTGGCGTCGGCGGTCGGCGCCGGGTCGCTGCCGGGGTGCACGACATCGACCTCCGACGGCTCCGCCGCCCCGAGCAGCACGGCCGCGAACGCGGACGCCGTCGCCGTCTCGCCACTCGCCTCGCGCGGTGCCGGACGAGGGCCGGCGGCCGCCGTCACGACGCCGGCCGCGTTCACGACGTGCTCCGGTTGAGCGAGAGCAACTGGGCGGCGAGCACGAGGTCGACGAGGGTGCCGACATCGGTGCCGGGCAGGAGGCCGGCGAGCGAGCCGAGCCCGCTCGAACTGCCGATCGATCCGATCGATCCGATCGATCCGAGCGTTCCGAACGAGCTCAGTGAGCCGAGTGAGCCGAGCGACGCGACACCGGCGGACGACGCCCCCGACGCGGCATCCGTCATCGGCGGCGTGCCGGCCGTCGAAGCCGTCGGCACGACGCGCCTGATCGTCTGGATGTCGGCGTCGGTCAGGTAGTTGGGCTGAAACGAGACCGTGCGGCCCTCGTAGGGCGCGTGCACGATCATGCCGTCGCCGGCATAGATGACGATGTGGTCGGCGTTGTGCGTGACGATGAGGTCGCCGGGTTGCGCCTCGGCGAGCGAGCCGACCTCCTCGCCGATCGACTCCTGCTGCGAGACCCGGCGGGGCGCATCGATGCCGAGCTCGCCGAGCACGCGCTGCACGAGCCCCGAGCAGTCGATGCCCGAGCGGTCGGTACCGCCGAGCACATAGGGCACGCCGAGGTACTCCTTCGCCTGGTCGACGATCGCCTGCCCCGTGACGCCGCCGGCCGCCGCCGAGGTCGTCGCCGCCGATGCGGACGTCGCGGGTTGCGCCGCGAGCGTCGTCTCGAATCGGGCAGCGGATGCCGCGTTGCGGCGATTCTCGAGCGTGGTGACCATGGCCGTGATCTCATCGATCCGGCCGATCGCGTCGACGATGGGCATTGCTAGCGTCCTTCCGTGGCCATGGAACGGGCTGCGGCGAGCTCGTCGAGTCGCGACTGCTCCGCTCGCAGATCGTCTGCGGCGAGTTGCGCCTCGTGCGCGGTCTCGAGTCGTTCGAGGCCGCGAGTGCGCGCGTGCGCCTCGGCGTGCTCGTGCCGGGCATCGGCCGCGCTGCGTTCGAGCGCGTCGTGCCGGGTCGCCCATTCGCCGAGCATCGCCGCACTCGCGGCGCGCGCCGCCGCGACGGCCCGGAGCGTCTCGAGCGAGGTGCCGGGTTCGCCGAACGCCCCGAGATGACGGATGGCGCGCTCGCGCAGCGCCTCGCTGTCGCGGAGCCGCCCGTTGCGTGCCGCGAGCACGCCCTGCGCCTGGTCCTCCTGGATCCGGCGCACGCGGAGCAGCCCGCTGAGGCTGAACGTACGCGTCATCCTGCACCCCCGATCGTCCGGTCGGCCTCGGCGCGGCCCTGTGCCGCCGCGCCCCCGATCGCGCGGGCGAGCTCGGCGAGGCCCCGTGCCGCCTCGCCCGGCCCGGTCTGCTCGTCCATGCGCTGTCGCAGGAACGCGTCGATGCCGAGTTCGTTGGCGATCGCCGCGTCGACCTGCGGGTTGGCTCCCGCCTGGTAGGCGCCCACGTCGATGAGGTCCTGCGCTTGTCGGCGGGCGGCCATCGCCCGTCGCACCGTGACGGCATCGGCCATGGTGCTCGGCGCGATCACCTTCGGCGCGACCCGCGAGACGGAATCGAGCACGTCGACGGAGGGGAAGTGCCCGGCCACGGCGAGGCGCCGATCGAGTACGACGTGCCCGTCGAGGATCGACCGCGCGGTGTCGGCGATCGGCTCGTTGTGGTCGTCGCCTTCGACGAGCACGGTGTACACACCCGTGATCGATCCGGCGCCGGCGGTGCCGGCCCGCTCGAGCAGTCGCGCCAGCAGAGAGAAGGTCGAGGGCGGGTAGCCCCGCGTGGCCGGAGGTTCGCCCGCCGAGAGTCCGATCTCGCGCTGGGCCATCGCGACCCGGGTCAGCGAGTCCATCATCAACACGACGTGCTCGCCCCGCTCGCGTGCCGCCTCCGCGATCCGGGTGGCGAGGTGCGCGGCGCGACGTCGCATCGGTGCCGGCTCGTCGGCGGTCGCGACGACCACGACCGATCGTGCCAGCCCCGCCTCGCCGAGATCGTCATCGAGGAACTCGCGCACCTCGCGGCCGCGCTCGCCGACGAGGGCGATCACCGACATCGCGGCATCCGTGCCCCTCGCGACCATCGACAGCAGGCTCGACTTGCCGACGCCCGACCCGGCGAACAGGCCGAGCCGCTGGCCGCGGCCGAGCGGCACGAGCCCGTCGAGCACGCGAACGCCCGTGTGCAGTTGCGTGTCGATGCGGGCGCGGCTCATCGGCGCCGGGATCGAGCCCGCCAGCTCGACGTGTTCGACGCCGGAGATCGGACCCTTGCCGTCGATCGGCCGGCCGAGACCATCGACGACCCGGCCGAGCAGACCTCGGCCGACGGGGGCGGATGCCGCGTGCTCGAGTCGTCGCACCGGCGCGCCCGGTGGGGGTGCGGCGAACGACTCGAGCGCCATGCACGACGCGAGGCCGGGGCGGCACGCGGTGACCTCCGCGAGCGTGCCACCGGCGAGGTCACCGCTCCGACCGAGCTCGACGAGGTCGCCGATCGCGAGGTCGAGACCCTCGACGTCGATGCCGAGGCCGACCGTGCTGCGCACCCGACCGATGCGCTCGGGACCGGCCGCGCGCAAGGCGGCGACGAAACGCGGCGTGTCGACGGCGTTCACGATGCGCCCTCGAGCAGTACGCCGCGGGCTCGGTCGAGCGCCTCGGCCACGCGGGCGTCGACGAGGCCGTCGGGCAGGTCGGCGATCGCGTCCCCGGGGCCGAGGGCCGGGTCGGCGACGAGGGTGACCGGTGCCTCGACTCCTGCCGCTGCGAGGGCGGCGATCGCGTCGGGGGCCATCCGAACCACGACGGCGGTCGGGCCCGATGGGTGGCCGAGCACCCTGGCGAGTGCGGTGCGAGCGGCGACCTCGGTGTTCGCGAGCTCGGTGCCGAGCACGGCTTCGGCGAGCGCGATCGAGGCCTCGAGGATCGCCGACTCCGAGTCGGCGAGCACCGGTGCGACGCGTCGATCGAGGGCGGTGCGGGCATCGTCCAGACGCTGGAGGGCGGTGACGAGGCGTGCGTCCGCGAGCTGGCGTCGCGCCTGCGCATCCGAGTCGAGTTCGGCGAGGAGCTCATCGCGTTCGATCTCGGCGCGCCGACGACCCCGGGCGAGGCCCTTCGCATAGCCCCGCTGCACGGCTTCGCGCACGACGGCGTCGGCCTCGGGCGCCTGGAGGTCGGGAAAGTCGAGCGGGGCGAACAGTTCAGTCGACAAACTCGTCTCCATCTCCTCGGTGCACGGTGATCTGGCCCTCTTCGGCGAGTTCCCGGATCGCACGGACCAGGTCGGCTCTCGCCTCCTCGACCTGCGACACGCGCAGCTGGCCCATCACCGACGCCTCGTCGTCGAGCAGCTCGCGGTTGCGTTCGGAGAGGTTCTCGCGGATCTTCTGCTCGACGGCAGCCGGGGAGCCGCGGAGCGCGCGGGCAAGCACGGCGACGTCGACGCCGCGCACCACGCGTTGCACGTCGCGGTCATCGAAGCGCACGACGTCGTTGAAGGTGAGCAGGCGGCTGCGCACCTCGTCGGCGAGCTCCGGGTTGCGTGCGTCGAGTGCTTCGAGCACGGCACGCTCGGTGGCGACGGGTGCGCGATTGATGATGTCGACGAGGGGCTGCACTCCGCCGACCACCTCGGCGGCGGTGCGCGGGGAGATCATCGAGGCGGCACGCGCCTTGAGCGTCGCCGAGACGATCGCGATCGCCGCCGGGGTTGCGCTCGTCATCTGCGCGATGCATTCGGCGACGTCCGCACGTCGCTCGTCGGGCAGCCCGGCGAGGATGTTCGAGGCCTGCGCCGGGCGCAGGTGCGTGAGCACGAGCGCCACGGTCTGGGGCATCTCGGACTCGAGCAGCGAGGCCACCTGGGCGGGTTCGGCGGCGTCGAGGAACTCGAACGACTTGCCGGCGAGCGAGGATGCCACCCGGTTCATCACCCCCGCGGCCTTCTCCGCGCCGAACGAGGATTCCAGGAGGCCGGCGGCGATCTCGCGACCCCCTCTGGCGGCCACGCGCCCGCGCACGGCGAGGTCGTGGAACTCCGCGATCGCCAGATCGGTCGCGTCGGCGTCGACCCGTTGCAGCCGGATGATCTCGGCGGTGATCTCTTCGGCCTCCGGCTCGCTGAACTCCTTGAGCAGTTTCGCCGCCTGCTCGCGCTCGAGGTTCATGAGCACGACCGCGACCTTCTGCACGCCGGTCAGCGTCGTCGCTTCGCTCATGCCGGCGCCTGTTCATCGAGCATCGCGCGCAGCAACTGCGCGGTCTTCTCCGGATCCTGTTCGGCCATGCGGGCGATGTCCGCGCGGCGCGCTTCGCCGTCATGCGGACCCGCGTGCTCGAGTTCGAGCGCGAGCGCCAGGGGTGCTTCCGGCGTCAGGTCGAGCACATCGAAGTGCTGGTGGGACTCCTCGAGCTCGAGCGGCTCGCGACGTGGCCGCAGGCGCCGGGTGATGAAGATCCCGGCGATCAGGAGCGGCAGGAGTATGGCGGCGGCGACGATGCCGGCCCGGATCAGCTCGGCGAGCCGGCCTTCCTCGGCCTGACGTTCCGCTTCGCGAAGCGCCTCACCGGCCTGAGCGGCGTCGGCGGTGCTGAAGTCGACGAGCTGCACGCTCAGGTCGTCGCCGCGGTCGGCGTCGATGCCGGCCGCGCTCGCGACGAGGTCGCGCACATCGGCGAGCCGGAGGTCGCCGGCGGCCACCCGGTCGATCGCGACGGACACGGTCTGGCGGGCGACGGCCCCGGCGGGAACCGTGCGCGTCTCGGTGATCTTGTCGACGGCGTTGTTCCGCACCGTCTGCTCGGAGGTGTAGGTGCCGTCGCCGCCCGCTCCGCCGGGCACGGCGATGTTGTCGGGCCCGAGCACGCCGGCGTCGGCGCCGTCGATGCCCGCATAGTTCTCGGTGTTCACCGACTCGTTGAGGGCGGGCGTCTCGGCCGCGGCCTCGAATCGCTCGCTCGTGACTTCGGCGCTCTCAGAGCTGACCGTGGCGGCGACCGCGACCGTCGCGTTGCCCGAGCCGACGATGCGATCGAGCATCACCTGCACGGCCGACGACACGCGCTGCTCGTAGTCGCCCGTCTGGGACTCCGTCGTACCCGAGGTGCCGACGCCGACCGCGGAGAGCACCGTGCCGTCGGCGTCGATCACCGCGACGCCGTCGGCGTCCATTCCCTCGATCGCGGCGCTCGTGAGATGCGTGATCGCGTTGACCTGCGCGGTCGAGAGGGTCGTGCCCGAGGCGGTCTCGACGAAGACCGATGCGGTGGGTTCCTGCTCCTCGGAGACGAAGACGGTCTCCTCCGGCAGTGCGAGCTGCACGGATGCCGCGGACACACCCTTCATCGAGCCGATCGTCTTCGCCAGCTCGCCTTCGATGGCGCGCTTGTACGTCACCGACTGCTGGAACGCCGAGGTCGTCACGCCCATGCTGTCGAGCAGGGCGTAACCTCCCGTCGAGGATGCCGGCAGGCCTGCGGAGGCCGCCTTGATGCGCTCCTCGTACACGACCTCTTCGGGCACGAGCACGGTCGACCCGCCGTCGGCCAGCTGATAGGGCACGTTGGACCCGCGCAACTGTTCGACGACGGCGCTCGCGTCGGCGCCGGAGAGGCCCGAGAACAACGGCGAGTACGCGGGCTTCGAGAGCCAGGCGCTGACCGTCACGATGCCGAGCACCAGCACGGCGATGCCGAGCAGCGCCAGTACGCGCTGCGCGATGCTGAAGCCGCCGATGACCGCCCCCAGCCGGGCGAGTCCTGCTCTGACCGGTGCGGGCATCAGGCCTGCATCCGCATGATCTCGTTGAACGCCTCGACGCCCTTGTTGCGCACCGCGGCGACGAGCTCGAGCGTCACTGCGGCCCGCGTGGAGGCGAGCGTGGCGTCGTGGATGTCGGTGAGGTCGCCCGTGACGGCCTGCACGGCGAGGGTCTTCGATTCGCCCTGGAGCGCCTGGGCGCCGTCGACGGCCGAGGCGAGCACCTGGCCGAACGCGTCGCCCGACGGGGATGTCGCGGCCGCGGCATCCGTCTCGGCGAGGTAGCCCGTCTGCCGTACTGCCTGCACGGCTCCGATGGTCTCGATCATCAGTTGCGTCCGATCTGGAGTGCCGCGAGGTAGGTCTCGCGCGCCCGGTCCACCACGGCCGCGTTGGCCTGATAGCCGCGCTGCGCCATGATGAGCGAACCCATCTGCGCCGAGAGGTCGATATCGGGATAGCGCACGTAGCCGTCGGCGTCGGCGAGCGGATGGTCGGGTTGGTAGGCGAGGCGGCCCTCTGCGTCGCCGAACGCCGCGCCCTGCACGTAGACGCCGCTCGTGCCCTGCCCGGCCGCCGCGATCACGTAGCGCGCCTGGAAGGCGTCGCCATCCGTCGAGGTGACCGTGTTCACGTTCGCGAGGTTGTCGGAGACGGCGTCGAGCCACTTGCGGTGCACGGTCAATGCGGTGCCGGCGATGCCGATCGCGTCGAAGGTCATGAGGAGTTCCTCCGGGTCATCAATTGGTGCGCATCGCAGCGCGGAGTGACGTGAACTGGCCGTTCGCCGCCTGGGTGGCGAACTGGTAGCGGAGCACGGTGTCGATGTTCGACAGCGTCTCGGTGTCGAGGTTGACGTTGTTGCCGTTCAGCTGCGTGGGCTCGAGGGAGTCGGCGGTGCGCGCTCGCACCCGCCCGTCGCCGGCCTCGACCGACGCCGCGAGGGCGTCCTCGAAGCTCACGCGCTGGGCCCGGTAGCCGGGCGTGTTCACGTTCGCGATGTTGTTCGCGATCGCGCGTTGCCGCTCGGCGAGCCCGTCGAGGGCGCTCGACAGCGCGAGGGCGGTCACGGAATCCAGCACGGCGTCCCCTCCGGTAGGTCGGGTGGCCGATCCCTGGCCTGACTCGTCGAGCGATCCGTGCTCGAAGTTCGCTATCGGCAGTCGCGAGCGATCCGTTAGCCGCGGGTGCTCAGCCGACGGCGTCGAGGTAGACCGGGCGCCGCTCCACCGGCGTGCGGGGCGACCTGGCGAGCTGCTCCAGCTCACGGGCCACGAGGTCTCGCTCCCGCGCGATCTCGCCGAGCCGGCCGCGCAGCGTCTGCAGCGCCCTGCCCACGGCGGTCGCGAGCTCGGGCGGGAGGGGCGGCAGTCCGGGGTCGACGGGCACCGCGAGCGGGCCCACGAGGTGGCCCTGCGACATCCGCTCGACGTCGATCGGTGCGCTGACCTCGGCGAGGTGCGCGAGCCAGCGCTCGTAGGCGGAGTCGGCGACCGAGTCGTCAGCCGACACGGAACCCTCCCGCGGCACTCGGAGCGACGGCGGCCTCGTGCCACGCCTGGCGAAGCGGCTCGAGGCGGCGGGCGCACTCGCGCGTGAGCTCGACGTCGCGCGAGATGTTGGCGCTCACGAGCGCCTCGAAGACGTAGTCGTAGATCGCCATGAGTCGTCCAGCGCCGTCCCACACGTCGAGATCGAGCGAGCGCTGCAGTTCGACGACGATGTCCTGTGCGTGCACGAGCTGCGCCGTGGCGGTCGCCCAGTCGCCCGCGAGTTGCGCCGCTTCGGCGCGATGCAGGTCGAGCAGCACGCGGTCGTAGAGCATCGTGAGCAACTGCGCGGGCGTCGCGCTCATGATCGCGTTGCGTTGATATTCGTCGAGACGGTCGGTCACATCTGACTCCTCACTCGTGACGGGCGGCTGCATCGCCGCCTGCTCAACTGGACTTCGTGTTCCACGACGGGAGGCCGGCGAGCTGGGACTCGAGGTAGCTCGACTGGGCGTTCATCGTGCTCATCGCGACCTCGAGGGCTGCGTAGGTGCGTTTCAGCGTCCCCTCCCGCTGCTCGAGACGTCGCGTCCAGCCCTCGATCTGCTTGTCCATGCCGTCGATGAGCGACTGCTTGCCCTCGATCTGCTTGGAGAGCCGGCCCTCGTACTTGTCGGAGTAGCGCTCGCCGACCTCGCCGAGCCGCGTCGCGATAGTCGCGAACGCCGCCTCCACCCGTGCCGGGTCCTCCGCGAGCACCGCCGCGAACTTCTCGGCGTCGAACTCCAGCTCCCCGGTCTTCGAGAAACTGATGCCGAGGGGCGCGAGCGACTGCCCGCCGATGGGTGACTGGATCGCGGAGACGAGGGCGTCGCGGATGCCGCGGACGTTCGAGTCGCTCGTGAAGCTGCCGACGTTCGTGACGGTCGCGCCGTCGGCATCCGTCGTCTTCGAGGTCGCCGACTTCTGCGCGATGAACGTCAGGATGCTCCGCACCTCGTCGAGGAATGCGGCTGCGGCATCGGTGGAGCTCTTCACGTCGCGGGCGACGGTGAGGGCGACGGGCGAGGCGGTGGCCTTCGAGACCGTCACGTCGATGCCCGGAAGGAGGTCGGCGAAGGTGTTCGTCGCCGAGGAGATCGACTGCTCGGCGGCCGTGCCCGCCCAGAGCGTGACGGCGGCGTCCTGGCCCTGCCGAACGATCGAAGCGCCGGCATCGGTGGCGACATCGACCGCGGTGCCGGCGACGACCTCGGCCTCCGTGCCGCGGAAGACCTGGAACGACGAGGCCGTTCCGGTCTGCGTCGAGGCGAACTGCAATCGGTAGAGAGGGGTGCCCGAGGCATCCGTGCCGGATTGCACGCGGGTCGCCGTGATGCCGAGCTCGGCGTTGTTGACCGCGCGCGCGACGTCGGCGAGGGAGTCGGAGGTGGCCGTCACTTGCGTGCGACTGCCGTCGGGGCGAACGATGGTCAGCACCGGGGGAGACCCGGGCCACGTCGGGGTCGCCGCCGAGACGATGACGTGCGGACTGGCGACGCGGGTCACCGTCAGGTCGAGGCCGCCGGCCACTGCGCCGGGCTTCGCCGTCACGGCGACGGATGCATCGGACGAGCTCGCCGTGAACTGCTGCAGGCCCGTGGGTGCCGCAGCGGCCGTGGCCTTCTCGAGCAGGGCCGCGAGCCGGGAGTTCAGCGACTGGAAGTCGGTGAGTGCGAGGCCGGCTCTCGCAGCGGTCGCCTTCAGGAGCACCTGGGGTCGTGCCTCGAGCTGCATGAGCGAGGCGATGAGGGCCGTCGTGTCGAGGCCGCTCGCGAGTCCATCGAGCGAGATTCCCATGCGAGTTCCAATCGATTCGCGTGAAACGGATGAAGCCCGGCCGTGTCGGGCGACGGCGTTGGCCAAGCGCCGTCCACCGCCAGGCTTCACCCCTGGTGGCTATCCGGCTCAGCCGAGGAGCTTCAGCACGCCCTGGTTGGCCTGGTTGGCCTGGGCGAGCATCGCGGTACCGGCCTGGGAGAGGATGCTGGCGCGGGTGTAGTTGACCATCTCGGCCGCCATGTCGGTGTCGCGGATGCGCGACTCGGCCGCCGAGAGGTTCTCGGCCGACACGTTCAAGCTGCGGATCGTCGACTCGAAGCGGTTCTGGTTCGCACCGAGCTCCGCACGAGCCGTCGAGATCGCGGTGATCTGCGTGTCGAGTGCCGTGATCGACGTCGCCGCGTTGGCCGCGCTGTCGAACGTCAGGCCGGTGACCGCGGTCGCGACGGTGGTGACGTTCGTCAGGTTCACGGCGATCTGGTCCTCCGCAGCGACGCCACCGGCGCCGATGTGGAAGGTCAGCGACGCGTTGGTTCCGTCGAGCAGCTTGATCCCGTTGAAGTTCGCCGAGGCGGCGACACGGGTGAGCTCGGCGGCGAGGTCGGTGACCTCCGTCTGGATTGCGGCGCGCGAGTCGGCGTTGTTCGAGTCGTTACCGGCCTGCACGGCGAGGTCGCGCACACGCTGGAGGATCGAGTGCACCTCGGTCAGGGCGCCTTCAGCGGTCTGGATGACGCTGATGCCGTCCTGCGCGTTGCGAGCGGCGACTTTGGTTCCGGAGATCTGCGAGCGCAGACCCTCCGAGATCGCGAGGCCGGCCGCGTCGTCGGCAGCCCGGTTGATCCGCAGACCGCTCGAGAGCTTCTCGAGGGACTTCGACAACTCGTTCTGCGTGTTGGTCAGGTTACGGTGCGCATTGAACGCCGCAACGTTCGTGTTGATCTGCATTCCCATGGGATGTTCTTCCTTGATCGTTGGGTCGCCGGCCCATCCGTGGACCGGTATGCAGCACTGTCGGTCGTCGTGGGCGAGGCCGTTAGGCGAAGCGGGTCGAGTCCGAGCGCACCGTGAGGCGGTCGCCGAGCTCGGCGAGGTATCCGCGTGCCCGTGCACCCGTTGGCGCCTCCAGCGGCAGATCCTGCTCTTCCCGGAAGTACCCGACCGCACCGAGGCGCATGAGCCGCAGCGCCTCCGCGCGCTGCTGGGAGACGGCGGAGTGGGTCACCCCGAGCTCCGCGGCGAGCTCCGTCACGCTTCGATCGTGGAAGTAGACGGCTTCGACGATGTACCGCATGCGCTCGGGGAGCGTGTGCACGGCCTTCCGCACGAACTCGACGCGTTCCTTGACGATCGCTTCGGTCTCGGGCAGCTGGATCTCCGAGCTCTCATTGCCCGCGAAGGTCTCGTCGAACGGGCCGATCCGGCGATTGGCGAGACCGGCGTGCTCTGCCGCCGTCGCCTCGTCGACCCCGAGAGCGCCCGCGAGCTCGGACACCGTCGGCCCGCGCCCGAGTGCCGCCGTCAGCTGCTCCTGCACGGCGAGCGTGGCCTTGATGGTCTGCCTGGTGGAGCGCTTGGCCCAGTCCACCGCGCGCATCTCGTCGCGGATCGCTCCGATGATCCGTTCGCGGGCATAGGCGCCGAACGGCACGCCGCGTGCCGGGTCGTACGCGTCGACGGCTTGGACGAGCGCGAGCGCGCCGGCCTGCGCCAGGTCATCGCGCGACAGGTGCGTCGCCCCCGCCATGACCTTGGACACCAGGAATCCGACGAGCGGCAAGTGCTCGACGATCATTCGATCTCGTGGAGTGGTGCTCACCGGGGTTCCCCTCAGATCTCGGTGCGCGGTCTCCGGTCGACGGCGTGTGCGCCGCCGATCGCAACCGACGCTGAGTACATGCGCGGCATCGCGCTTGCCGCGCACGAGTACTGCATGAGCCCTTCCACGGCGGCGTCCCGACACCGCATGGCACGGGGACCGATTCATCCATCGCCGGTCTCCGTGCTCTCCCCACCCGACCCCCTCTGTCCCGAGTCGCACCGGCCGGGCGCGCACCTGCCGACGTCGCGATCGCGAGTCGAGTCGTGGGATCGCGCGATCGCGCTGGTCGACTCGTGCGTCGAGCGTGCCGAGTCGCGCGTCGCCGCCCTGCCTCGCGGTCGCGAGTCGGCGACCCCGCTCGCACCCCTGCTGAGCGGAGTCGCGACCGCGGTCGTCGCGGCGCTCGCGCTCGTCGTGATGAAGCCGCTCAGTGCGCCGCCGGTCGCGTGGCTCGCGATCTTGACGGTCGTGCTCGTCGTCGTGCCGTTCGCGAGCTCGTTCGCGTTCGTGCGACTGTCGGGTTCGGCGGTCGCCGCGCCGGCGGACGAGCCGCTCCGCGGACTGCTCGAGGAGCATCGGGCGATGCGGGCGAGCCTCCTCGCCGGGCGAGCGGAGCTGCTTCGCGGATACGACCCGGAGCCGGAGCCGGAGCCAGCGCCGTTGTCGCTGCGCGGGGGGCGGAATTAGGGGTTACACCCCCCGCGCAGCGATTTCGCGGTTCGATCGGACCGTTCAGCGGAGCCGGTTCAGGGGCCGGGTTCCGCTGACTGCGACGCTACCCATCCGGCTCACCGAGCCGCCAGTGCGAAGGCCATCGCCTCGACGGGGATGTGAATTATCCGAACGCGTCGGTGCATCGCGCGACATGGCCGCACGCGACATCCGACAGTCGCGACCGGTGTCGCGCGCGGTGCGACTCACGCTCCCGCACCATGCATCGCGGATGTCGCGGCGCGTGCACCCCGGCAATGGAGCCGCCGCACACGTGAAGGGTATGACGATCATCATCGACCCGCCCGCTCAGGGCACCGAACCGGCGGAGCCGACGACCCCGCGCGACTTCGGTGCGGAACTCGCGGGCACCGCCGATACCGAGGTGCAACGCAGGGCCGCCGTGGCGCTGGTCGCCGAGGTCACCCGGGCGGTCCGCGGTCTGCGGCGACGAGTGGGGCTCTCCCATGCCGACGTGCAGGACGCGATCGGCGAGACCCTGCTCGAACTCGTCAAGCGCGTCGACCAGGGGCATCCGGTTCCCGGCGCGGTCGTGCAGCGGATCGCGACCACGGTCTGCTCGCGATTCGTGAACGGCCCGGTGCGGCACGAGACCGCGAAAGCGCTCAAGATCCTGAAGGAGCGCGTCGCGGAGGCGGAGGCGCGAGCCGGGCGGTCGCTCTCCCGTTCGGCGGTTGCGGCGCTCGCCGAGGAAGTGCGCCTCGGGCCGGACTTCAGCCCGCGTCACCGCCCGGTCGAGCAGTTCCACCTCGTCGAGGGGTTCACGAAGCCGACCTCCATCGATGAGCACTACGCCGACTTCGTCGACGCCGTCGCGCTGCGGTCGGGGGCGATGCTGGAGCGCGGCTACGCGGGCGCCGCCGGTGCCTGCGACCGACTGCTCGACGAACTCGACCTCGGCTTGTCGTCGAAGGCCGCGCTGCGCGTTGAGCTCTGGTCGGCGGTCGCCGCCGACGAAGACCTGCCGCGCGCGATCCCCGGGCGCATCGATCGACGGGTCGCCGCGGATCTGCGCGCGTACGTCGCCTGTCTGCCCGACGGCATCCTCGTGGCGTGCCGCGACCACCTGAGTGGTCGGCGATCACGCGCGACGGTCGCGCTCTTCGCGCCATTCGACGAGCCCGGTGAGCACGGTGAGGATGCGATCGCCCGATACCTCGTCACTCGCACGACCTTCGCGACCCGACTCTGGAATTCGGCGCTCGTGCAGGCCACCGGTCGCGCGACTGGGCCGATGTTCGACCCCGCAGCCGCGCCGGTGGGCGACCTCGCAGTCGATCAGCCGCACGCGCTCATCTGTGCCCGCTCACCCGAACGGTGAGGCGACGCCGAACTCGGTATCGCCGATGAGCGTCGCGATCGTGCGGCATCCGTCTCGCAATCGACTCGCCTCGGGAAGGCTCAGCGCGAGGGTCTCCGCGATCTCCGCGTCGGTGCGCACCACGGGCGGGTCCGCGAGGGCGTCGCCGATCCAGAGCCGCGCGACCTCGCCCAGGGTCGGGGACACCGCTCGACAGACCTCGAGGATGCGCGAGATGAGACGCTCGGCATCGAGGCGGTCGAGCCGATCGCCGGCATCGGCGTCGGCATTCCACGGCCCGCGGGCGCCCTCGGCGAGCAGCTCGAGTGAGACGAACGAGGTCGGCGAGACATCGGCGAACGTGACGAGTGCACCCTGCTTGGCGGGGTCGCTGCGAGTGAGCTGCGCCCTGCGGTTCACTTCGGCCACGACCTCGGCGTCGGACGGCGGTCGGCCCAGGGCGATGGCGAGTTCCCCCCGCACCGCGTGGATCGTCGACGAGCGTCGTGCAGCCCCGCTGCCGCCGCGCAGCCCGGTGTAGGCGGACGAGTGGAAGTACGCATACGCCGCGCGTGAGGCGATGCGCCGGAACAGGGCGTTGAAGTCGTCGACCGGCGACGGCTCGGCGGTGCTGAGATGCGCACGGATCTTCAGCGCGATCTCCATGCGGATGACGTTGTGCACGTCGTCGACATGCGAGCCGGTGCGGTCGGAGTTGGCGGCGCAGAGCGATCGTGCCCACCGGCGCGTGCGTTCGTCGAGCTCCCCGAGCAGGGCCGAGATCTCGCGATCCAGTCGCGTCGCATCGAGCCCGCGGAGCGTGTCGATCCGCTCGCGAAGCCGTCGTGCCGCCTCGGTTTCCACCGTCACTCCCCCACGACCGGCCGTCTCCCGTACCGGTGCGTCGGCCGCGAGCCTACGATACCGCCGCGGTCGACGTCGAGCGTCGAGCCCGCGTGCCGCTCACTCCGCCGGGTGCGAGGCGTCCGTCGGGTTCGCCGCGTCTGCCGGGTTGGCCGCGTCTGCCGGGGTCGCCGACCAATCCTCGAGCTGCCGGTGCAGTGCGGCATGCGCGACGGCCGCTGCGATGAACCGGCCGCGCAACCGGCGAACGGCGGGGCGATCCTCGATGGCTGCCTGCGCCGTCTCGAGTCGTCGCCGGGTGGGACCGATGCGTGCGGCGAGACGGCGGAGGCCGATGGGGGCCTTCGGAACCGTGGCCGCGGCGGCGAGCTCGACGGGCACCAGGAGGGCGCCGTGCTCGACGGTCTCGAGGATGCCCCACGACTCCATGCCCTCGACCTCGAACGTCGCGGCCGAACGCACGGTCAGCTCGCGGAGGAAGACGTCGTTCCGTTCGCCCTGGCCGACGACGCCGATCGGGCGCCGGAACCGCAGGTAGGCGGACGTCGCACGGCGTTGGGAGGGATCGAGCGACTCGGGGTCGTACCATCCCAGCCCGTGGTCAGCAGTCACGGTCGATGCGGGCTCGGAGCGTGCGCGTCGGTCGTGCGGGGGCAGGTGATCGACACGGCATGCGGGGGGACATCCCCCCACTGAAACACAGTCCTCCGCTCGTCGGAAGTCGAGCGGCGCGTTCGGTCGTGATCTCGCGAGCGGCATTCGGCCGGTCGTATGCTCGGAGCATGCTTGCCACCGTCATCCACGCGGCCCGCGACATCCGGGTCGAAACCGTGCCCGACCCGGTACTCTCCACTGGCGACGACGCGATCGTGAAGGTCGTCGCGGCGTGCGTCTGCGGCTCCGACCTGTGGCCGTACCGCGGCATCACGCCGACGCGGGCGCCGCATCGCATCGGCCACGAATTCATCGGCGTGGTCGAGGCAGTGGGGGTGGATGTCTCGTTGGTCGCCGTCGGCGACTTCGTGATCGCCCCCTTCTACGTGTGCGACAACACGTGCGTGAACTGCCGCAACGGCGTCTCGACCTCGTGCCTGAACGGCGGATGGTGGGGCGGCGACGACCGTCACGGCGCATTCGCCGACGGCGGGCAGGGCGAGCGCGTGCGAGTGCCGCTCGCCGACGGCACCCTCGTCGTCGTGCCCGGCCCGGTCGCCGATGCCGAGGTGCCCGGACTGCTCGCGCTCTCCGATGTCATGGGCACGGGGCATCACGCCGCGGTGTCGGCGGGGGTCGCGCCGGGCGATTCGGTCGCCGTCGTCGGCGACGGCGCGGTCGGTCTCTGCGCGATCATCGCGGCGAAGCGGCTCGGCGCCACGACGATCATCGCGATGTCGCGGCATCCCGATCGCCAGGAGCTCGCCCGCGACTTCGGGGCGACGCACGTGGTCGCCGAGCGCGGTGACGAGGGCGTCGCCCGCGTGCGAGAGCTCACCGATGGCATCGGCGCCGATCGCGTGCTCGAGTGCGTCGGCACCAAGGAGTCGATGGACCAGGCGATTCGATCGAGCCGCCCGGGCGGCATGGTCGGCTACGTCGGCGTGCCGAACGGCGGTCCAGAGCTGCCGGTGCGCCCCCTCTTCAACCGCAACGTCGGCGTGAACGGCGGCGTCGCGCCCGTGCGCGGCTACATCGAGGAGCTGCTGCCCGACGTGCGCTCGGGCGCGATCCAGCCCGGCCGGGTCTTCGATCTCGAGCTGCCGCTCGCCGAGGCTGCCGAGGCGTACGCCGCGATGGACGAGCGGCGCGCGATCAAGGTGCTGCTGCGCCCGTGAGCTGAACCGGCGAGCGGATGCCCCGGGCTCACGCCCTGAACGGTCTCCACGGCGGCCGCGGTCGTCGCCGATTCCGCAGCATCTGCGATTCCGCATGACCCTCTTCCGGGGGCGCCCTCCGTATGCCAGCATGGCGGACAATCCGCCACAGAAGGAGGGTATTCATGCCACGGATCAAATCGATCGCAGCGGGCGCTGTACTCGCACTCGCCGTCACCGTACTCGCGGCCGCACCTGCCGGTGCTGCCACATCGGAGTCGACGGGCGAACAAGAGTTCGTCGTGCTCTTCGCCGAGGGAACCTCGAGCGAGCAGGCGCGAGTCGCAGTTGAAGCCGCAGGAGGCACCATCGTCGGTGAGAACACCGACGTCGGCGTTGCAACCGTCGTCACCAGCGAGGCCGGCTTCGCCGCAGCAGCCGCCGCGCAGGGGGCCATCGAGGGCACCGCCAAGAACCGCGTCATCGCCGGCGTGTCCGACGGGCACGCTTCCGACGCGAAATCTCGCAAGACCGATGCCGTCGAGACCGAAGGGCGCGCCGAAGCCGCCGCAGCCACGGCGCCGACCTCCGACCGGCACGGCACGGGCCGGCCCGGAGAGCCGCTCGCCGACCTGCAGTGGGACATGCAGCAGATCGGCGCGACGATGGACGGCTCCTACAAGTGGGAGAAGGGATCGAAGAAGGTGCTCGTGGGCATCCTCGACACCGGTGTCGACGGATCTCACCCCGACATCGCACCGAACTTCGACGCCGCCCTCAGCCGCAACTTCACGGTCGACGTTCCGTTCGATGCGAACGGCGTCGAGGTCGACGGGGCGTGCGAAGACGACCCCGACCAGTCCTGTGAAGACCCGGCGGATGTCGATGAGAACGGGCACGGCACGCACGTCGCCTCCACGATCGCCTCGCCGATCAACGGTCTGGGCATCGCGGGTGTCGCACCGAACGTGACGCTCGTGAACCTGCGCGCGGGTCAGGACTCGGGCTACTTCTTCCTGCAGTCATCCGTCGACGCGCTCACCTACGCCGGCAAGAACGGCATCGACGTGATCAACATGAGCTACTACGTCGACCCGTGGCTGTTCAACTGCACGAGCCACCCGGCCGACTCGCCCGAAGACCAGCAGGAGCAGCAGACCGTGATCACGGCCATGCAGCGCGCGCTCGACTTCGCACGCGCCAAGGGCGTGACGCTCGTCTCCGCGGCGGGCAACGGGGCGACCGACTACACGAAGGCGATGAGCGACGCGTCGAGCCCCGACTTCGCCGATGTGCCGGGAGAGGTCGCGTACACCCGCGACCTGCTCGACCCGGCGACGTGCACCTCGATGCCGTCAGAGGGTGATGGCGTCATCTCGGTGTCGAGCACGGGCATCTCCGAGCGCAAGGCGTACTACTCCGACTACGGCAACGGCTACATCGACGTGGCCGCGCCGGGCGGAGACGTGTACGACACGGCCGACAACACCCGCGACGTCACGAAGGGCGCGCTCGCCGCGTACCCGAAGTCGCTGGCCGAGGCGAACGGCGAGATCGACGAGAACGGCGAGCCGACCGTCGACTACGTCGTGAAGAGCTGTGATGCGAGTGGTACGACGTGCGGGTACTACCAGTACCTGCAGGGCACATCGATGGCATCCCCGCACGCAGCGGGTGTCGCCGCGCTGATCGTCAGCAAGTACGGGCTGCCCGACCTTCGTAGGGGGCTCCACGGCAAGTGGCTGGCACCCGGCATCGTCGAGTGGCGCCTCGCGCAGAGTGCGGTCGACACGGCCTGCCCGGTGCCCGCGGAGTTCACCTACACGCGGCACACGCCGGCGGGCGCCACACTCACGGCGACGCACACCTGCGAGGGCGCCGGTTCGCCGAACGGGTTCTACGGCAAGGGAATCGTGAACGCGATCGCAGCCATCGGTCGCTGAACGGTCCTACTGAAGAAGGGGCGGATGTCGCGGCGACGCGGCATCCGCCCCTTTCGTGCGTCGACGGGCTCGTGAGCGTGTTCGCTGCGCTCGCGGAAGCAACGCGCGGACGCTGCGCGGCAGCTACTCGCCGACGAGCACGAGCTCCCCGAGGGGCTTGCGCAGTCGCGGCGCGCCCTCGCGCTCGCGGAGGGGTTCCGGGAGGGCGTCGACATCGCCGAGTACGCCGATCGCGGTGATCGAGACGACCTCGAGGCCCTCGGCCAGACCGAACGACTCGCGGATCTTCTCGCCCTCGAAGCCGCCCATCTGGTGGGTGTGCAGGCCCTCGTGCTGCGCCTGCACCGTGAGGTGCGCGACCGCCTGGCCGAGGTCGTAGCGCGCCCACGGGCGCGGACGGCCCTCGGCGTCGACGGTCTCGGCGATGTTCGCGATGAGCAGTGCGGCCGAGTCGGCCCACGCCTGGTTGAAGCCGAGCATCGCAGCGTGCAGCTTCGCGAAGGCGTCGGTGCCGCGGCGGGCCACGATGAAGCGCCATGGCTGCACGTTGTTCGCGGACGGCGCCCAGCGTGCGGCCTCGAGGATCGTGCGGATCAACGCGGGATCGATCACGGCCGCCGGGTCGTAGGCGCGAGGGCTGAATCGCTCGACGAGCGGCGCGATGAGGGGAGCGTCGGTCTCGGCGCGACGGGAGGTGATGTCGGTGATGAGCGTCATGTTCGCGCAGCTTTCATGGGAGGAACGGATGCCGGGGCATCGTCGTCCCATGAAACGCAACGCGCTGCGGCATCCACTATTCCATGTCTTTGCATGTTCACGGCGCGGGCGCAGCCCCGCCGTGGCTCCGCGTGCGTGCGCTTGCTCCCGTCAGGGGCGGGTGAGCTCCTCGCGGATGCCCGCGACGAACGCGTCGATGTCGGCCTCGCTCGTGTCGAACGAGCACATCCAGCGCACCTCGCCGCGCGCGGCATCCCAGTCGTAGAAGCGGAACCGCTCGCGGAGCCGGTCGGCGACGCCCGCGGGCAGTGTCGCGAAGACGCCGTTCGACTGGGTCTGCTGCGTGAAGCCGAGGCCCGGCAGCTCGCCCGCGGCGATGCCGGCGTCGAGCGCGTCGCGCAGGCGCCGGGCCATCGCGTTCGCGTGCGAGGCGCTCTCGAGCCAGAGCTCGCCCTCGAGCAACGCGATGAGCTGCGCCGAGACGAAGCGCATCTTCGACGCGAGCTGCATGTTGAGTTTGCGCAGGTACTTCAGGCCCTCGGATGCGTCGGGGTTCAGCACCACGATGGCCTCGGCGCCGAGCGCACCGTTCTTGGTGCCGCCGAAGCTCAGCACGTCGACCCCGGCGTCGCGCGTGAATGCTCGGAGCGGAAGGCCGAGGGTGGCGGCCGCGTTCGAGAGGCGCGCGCCGTCCATGTGCAGCTTCATGCCGTGCGCGTGCGCGTGGTCGGCGATCGTGCGCACCTCGTCGGCCGTGTACGCGGTGCCGAGCTCGGTGGTCTGCGTGATCGAGACGACGAGGGGTTGTGCGCGGTGCTCGTCGCCCCAGCCCCACGCCTCGCGGTCGATGAGCTCGGGGGTGAGCTTGCCGTCGGGCGCGGGTACGGTGAGCAGCTTGATGCCGCCGACGCGCTCGGGCGCGCCGCCCTCGTCGGAGTTGATGTGTGCGGTGCTGGCCGAGATCACCGCACCCCAGCGGGGGAGCATCGACTGCAGCCCCGTGACGTTCGCGCCCGTGCCGTTGAACACGGGGAACGCTTCGATGCCCGCGCCGAAGTGCCGGGCGAACACCTGCTGCAGGCGTTCGGTGTAGACGTCTTCGCCGTAGGCGACCTGGTGGCCGTCGTTGGCGGCGGCGATGGCCGTGAGCACCGCGGGGTGCACGCCCGAGTAGTTGTCGGAGGCGAAGCCGCGGAGGGAGGTGTCGTGGAGCTGTTCAGTCACCGAACCATCCTCCCACCTGCGCCGAGAGTGCAGTTGATGTCGCTATTCGCAGCGGAACCCGACATCAACTGCACTCTCGATGACCGCGGAAGGCGCGATGACCGCGGACGGCGCGTGAGGTGCGGCGTGGGCGAAGGGAGCCCCGGCTCAGCCGCGCAGCGCCTCGGCGAACGGCACCCGCGCACCCGTCTTGAGCAGCGAGCTGCGGTAGATGCGCTCGCCGATCACGACGGCGAGCGCCGTGGTCGCGATGAGCAGCACGAGCGAGACGATCGGCTCCCACCACTCGGCCTGGCCGAGGAAGATCCGCATCGGCATGCCGACGGGCGCAGAGAACGGGACGTAGCTCATGATCGCGAGCACGACCGGGTTGTCGTTGAAGAAGATCACGAGGAAGTACGGGACCATCACGAGCATCGTCACCGGCGTCGTCACCGAGCCGATGTCTTCGGCGCGCGACACGAGGGCGGCGCTCGCGGCGAAGAGCGCGGCGAGCATGACGAATCCGATCGCGAAGAACACCACGAACCAGATGACGGATGCCCCGAGCACGCCGAGCAGCACCTGCTGGCCGGTGAGCATCAGCCCGAGGATCGCGAGCACCGCGATCGCGAGGATCTGGGCGAACGCGAGCACGCTGTTGCCGATCACCTTGCCCGTGAGCAGCGCGCGCGCCGACACCGTCGACAGCAGGATCTCGACGACGCGGGTCTGCTTCTCCTCGACGACCGATTGCGAGATCGTCGAGCCGAACGTGATCGCCGACATGAAGAAGACGATGCCGAAGCCGAACGCGACGAGGTAGGCGAGCGTCGGGTCGACCGCCGCCGGGTCGAGGAGTTCGACCGTCGGGTTCACCGAGAGCGCCGAGACGACCGAGTTCGGCGCGGAGTCGAGGCCGATCACGACGACGCCGAGCGGTTCGGATGCCGCGGGGGCGACGATCGCCTCGACGTCGCCGGCGCGCAGCATCTGCTCCGCCGCGTCTCGATCGGCCGCGGGCACGGCCTCGAGCGACTCGTTGCCCGCGACGACGTCGGTCGCTCCGGCCACCACGGCGACCTTCGGCGACTGCGACTGCCCGCCGAAGATGCTGCCGAGCACGACCGAGGCGAGCACGGCGAGCATGAGGATACCCGTCGAGATGAGGAACGCCTTGCTGCGCAGGCGCATGGTGACCTCGCGCCCCGCGACGAGGCTGACGGTGTCGACGAAACTCGGGGCGCGGCGCTCGTCGCCCCCTGTCGGTCGAGTAGGCGCGCCAGCACCGTATCGAGACCTGGTGCCGGGTCTCGATACGCTCGCTTCGCTCGCGATCTCGATAGGGCGCTGCGCGCCTCCTCGATCCGAGCCTCGACCAGCGGTGTTGTCCGGTCCGGTGCTCACAGCACGACCTCCTTGAAGATCTGGGCGAGCGTGGTCTGCTCGCGCGAGAAACTGACGACCTCGCCGCGGCTGACGGCTTCGGCGAGCGCGGCCTGCCGAGCGGCATCCGTCTCGGCCTCGAAGACAGCCCAGCCGCCGTCGAAGGCGACGACCCGGATTCCCGGCTGCTGCCTGAGCCAGCCGACGTCGCCCGCCACGAGCAGCTCCCAGCGTTCCGAGCCGTGCTCGGCGCGCAAGGCGTCGCTGGTGCCGGCGGCGGCGATGCGTCCCCCGGCGATGATGACGAGGTCGTCGCAGAGGCGTTCGACGATGTCGAGCTGGTGCGAGGAGAAGAGCACGGGGGCGCCGGATGCCGCGCTGTCGGCCAGCACGCCCTGCACCGTTTCGACGGCCATCGGGTCGAGGCCCGAGAAGGGTTCGTCGAGCACGAGCACTTCGGGGCGGTGCACGAGCGCGGCCGCGATCTGCGCGCGCTGCTGGTTGCCGAGGGAGAGCGACTCGATGGTGTCGTTCGTGCGCTCGCCGAGGCCGAGGCGCTCGAGCAGCTCGAGGGCGTTGCGGTGGGCGGCGGCGGCGCTCCAGCCGTGCAGGCGTGCGAGGTACACCGTCTGCTCGAGCACGCGCATCTTGGGGTACAGGCCGCGTTCCTCGGGCATGTAGCCGAAGCGACGCCGGTCTGCGGTGGTCAGGGTCTCGCCGCCGAGCGTGACGGTGCCTCCGTCGGAGGCGAGCACGCCGAGGATGATGCGCATCGTCGTGGTCTTGCCGGCGCCGTTGCCGCCGACGAACCCGGTGAGGCGGCCGTCTCCGACGGTGAAGCTCACGTGGTCGAGGGCGAGGCGCTCGCCGTAGCGTTTGGTCACGTCGTTGAGTTCGAGCATGGCTTCACGCTACGGATGCCGCGTGGCCGGGGCATCCGTCGTGCGACGGGTCTTGCTCGCGCCCGCATGGCGGCGGCTCCGTCGCGAGGGGGAGACGGTCGCGGTCGGGCGCGCCGGGCGCGCCCGTTCAGGCGAGGGTCGAGGGCGGGCGCCCCTCGAAGATCGTGCGCAGTGCGATTGTCGCGCGCACCTGCACGGAGTGGGTGGAGCGGATGCGCACGAGCAGCTCGTCGAGCTCGGCCGCCGTGCCGACCTTGGCGATGGCGAGATGGCTCGCGTCGCCCGAGATCGCGTAGCACGACTCGATCTCGGGGTGCTCGCCGAGAAGCTCGCCGAGATCACCGGCGGGCGCCGGTCCGGTGAGCGTGATCTCGAGGAATGCGGTGAGGGGGACGCCGACGGCCTGCGGGTCGACGACGGCGCGGTAACCGGTGATGACGCCCCGCTGCTCGAGCCGTTGCACGCGGGACTGCACTGCGGAGGTCGACAGGCCGGTGGCTGCGGCCAGCGTCGCGAGCGTCGCGTGGCCGTCGGCGGCGAGTGCCGCGACGATGCGCAGATCGATGTCGTTGTCGAGTTGTGGTGTCGCGCGCAGCTCGGCCATGCGCTCCACCATAGTGCGCGCCCCGCACCCGGGGTTCGGATCTCGCAATCGATGAGATAGGGTTCAGATGTTCAGCCTGGAGCAACGGAGCCCGGCTCGACCGACACGAGGTTCGAGTGTCTCCCTCCGTCGAATGCGGCAGATTGCGGTCAGGTTCGATTGCGTTGCCCGATTCCGGCAAAATTCCGAGCATGATTCATCTGATACGGATGTTCGCCCGAGTCATTTGCCCCACGCCGGAATGTTGCCGACCTGTAAATTCCGATACGAATCGCATCTTCGCGGTTGACACGCCGTCTCCCCATCATGTTCCCTTGCTACAGATCCGAGTTCTGCGAACATGTCCGACCCCATCAGCGAAGGAATATGAAACGTATGCGCGCTACCCCAACCCCCCGAAACGGAAGGTCGCGACGTGGTCTCTCCACCGTTGCGGCCGTCTCCCTCGCGGCGTGTCTGGCCGTCGGCCCCGCGGCGACCTCGTTCGCCGCGCCGATCGCGAGCGACGCGAGCCCTGCTGCATCCGCGAACGCCGACGCGAAGACGCTCCGCATCGCGACAGCCGGCTTCGTCGACACGTTCAACCCGTTCATCTCGATCTACCTCACGCCGACGAACATCATCCGCTACGTCTACGAGAGCCTCGTGCAGAACGATGCCGAAGACGGCTCGCCCACCGAGGGTCTCGCCGAAGAGTGGGAGGCCAGCCCCGACGGCATGACGTGGACCTTCACGCTGCACGAGGGCATGAAGTGGTCCGACGACGAGCCGATCACCTCGGAGGACGTCAAGTTCACCTACGAGTCGATGATGAACGACCCGATGCTCGGCACCGCGAACGGCAACCTCGTGTCGAACTTCGACAGCGTCGAGGCGCCCGACGACCTCACCGTCGTCATCAACCTCAAGACGCCGCAGGCGCCCAACCCCGGCGCCGAGATCCCCGTGCTCCCCGTGCACATCTGGTCCGAGGTCGACGACCCCACGACCTTCGAGAACGACGCCGATGTCGTGGGCTCGGGGCCGTACACGCTCGAGAGCTACTCGGCGAACCAGTCGATCACCCTGAAGGCGAACCCGAACTTCTGGCGGGGCGGCCCCAAGATCGACGGCATCCAGTACGTCTATTACACCAACTCCGACGCGCAGATCCAGGCCCTTCGGGCCGGTGAGGTCGACCTCGTCACCGGGCTCACCGACACCCAGATGTCCGCGCTCGAGGGCGAAGAGGGCGTCACGACCCAGGCGGGCACCGGTCGTCGCTTCACCTCGCTCAGCGTGAACGCCGGAGCCGAGACGCCCGACGGCGTCGCCTACGGCACCGGCAGCCCCGCGCTCAAGGAGCTCGCGGTGCGCGAGGCGATCCGGCTCGGCATCGACCAGGAGTCGCTGCTGAAGAACGTGCTCGGCGGCTACGGCGCTCCCGCGACGAGCTTCATCCCGAGCGCGTTCGAGAAGTGGCACCTGCCCGACGATGACGAGGCCATCGTCTCGTTCGACCCCGATGCGGCGATCGCCAAGCTCGAGGGTGCCGGCTGGGTCGCCGGTGCCGACGGCATCCGTGAGAAGGACGGCAACCGGCTCTCGATCCGACTGCTCGCCGACGCCGAAGACATCATCGACATGACAACGGCCGAGTACCTCGTGCCGTGGATGGCCGACATCGGCGTCGAGCTGAAGCTCGAGACGACCGACAGCGACACCATCTCCGACCGCACCTCCGTCAGCGACTACGACCTGTACTTCTCGGGTTGGAGCGTCAACCCCGATCCCGATTACCAGCTCGGCCTCAACCTGTGCGCATCGCGACCCGACGCCGAGGGCAACGGCGCGACGAGTCAAGACGGCTACTGCAACCCCGAGTTCGACGCCCTCTACGCCGAACAGCACTCGGAGCTCGACGAGGACAAGCGCGCCGAACTCGTGCACGACATGCTGCGCATGCACTACGAGGATGTCGCGCAGATCACCCTCTGGTACGGCCAGGCACTCGAGGCCTACCGCTCCGACCGCTTCACGGGCTACACGACGCAGCCTAAAGAGAACGGCATCATCGCGAACCAGGCCGGGTACTGGGGCTACCTCACGGTCGAGCCGGTCTCCGATGAGGCCTCTTCGTCGACCGGCGACTCCGGCCCGGCGATCGGTCTCTGGATCGGCCTCGGCGTGCTCGTCGTGGCTGCCGGTGTCGTCGCGATCGTGATCGTGCGACGTCGCAAGACCGCGGGCGATCGCGAATAGCGTTCTCGCATCGCCCGACCGGATGTCGCCACTGGCGGCATCCGGCCGGGCGAGCGGTGTCGGGCGCAAGAGAAATCGGGCGCAAGGGAAGAGAGAAGGAGGACGGAGCGCGAATGACAGACACGATCACCCCCGTGAACGCCGCGGTGCACGACGAGAAGCTCGCAGAGGAAGCGCCGGCACGCTCGTCGTTCCTCAGCTACCTCGGCTCCAAGCTGGGCGGGGCGCTCATCAGCCTCGTCATGGTCGTGTTGCTCGGCTTCTTCGCCTTCCGGGTACTGCCGGGCGATCCCGTGCGGCGCATCGCGCAGGAACGCCCGATGAGTCCCGAGCAGATCGCCGAGCTCCGGCGGCAGTACGGCCTCGACAAGCCCGTCACTCAGCAGTTCATCGACTACCTCGTCAACATCGTCACCGGCAATCTGGGTCAGAGCTACGTCTACCGCACCTCGGTGAGTGAGCTCATCGGGCAGTACCTCGGCCCGACGCTGCTGCTCACCGGCACCGCCGCGATCATCGCGATCACTCTGGGACTGTGGCTCGGCCAGCGTGCGGCCTGGCGCAACGGCTCGCTCTTCGACAAGGTCGCCACCGGCACCTCGCTCACCCTGTGGTCGGTGCCCACGTTCTGGCTCGCGCTGATCCTGCTCATGATCTTCGGTGGCACGCTCCGGTGGTTCCCGACGGGTGGCATGTCCACCCCGGGCCTCGAGCCGGGCTCTTTCGCCTACGTCGTCGACGTCGCCCGGCACATGGTGCTTCCTGTGGTCACGATGGTCGCGGTGGTCTTCGCGCAGTACCTCATGGTCATGCGCGCATCGCTGCTCGAGGAGAAGTCCTCCGACTACCTGACGACGGCGCGTGCGAAGGGGCTGCGCGACGATCTCGTGCGTCGTCGGCATGCCGTGCCGAACGCCCTGCTGCCCACAGTGACCCTCGTCTTCATGCACATCGGCGGGCTCATCGCCGGCGCCGTGACCGTCGAGACGGTCTTCTCGTGGCCCGGTCTCGGAAAACTCACGTACGAGGCCATCAGCGGCCCTGACATGCCCTTGCTGCAGGGAACCTTCGTGGTCTTCTCGACCATCATCATCGTCATGAACCTCATCGCCGACCTCATCTATCGGCAGCTCGACCCGAGAGTGAGGCGCGCATGAGCACCGCCGAACAGACGCGGCCCGCCGCCCAGCTCACGACCCGGCAGGTGGCCGGTCGACGACGCCGTGCTTCCGCCGCCAAGCTCTGGCGCGAGTTCCGCGCGAGCGCGTCGGGCATGTCGGGGCTCATCTTCCTCGGCGTCGTCATCCTCCTCGCGATCCTCGCCCCCGTCATCGCCGACCGCTCGCTGCTCGACGTCACGCAGCTCACCGACCAGCCGAGGTTCGCCCCGCCGTCGTGGGAGCATCCGATGGGCACCGACCATCAGGGTCGCGAGCTCTGGGTGCGCATGATCTGGGGTGCGCGCACCTCGCTGCTCGTCGGCGTCGCCGCGACGGCGATGTCGATGGTCATCGGCACTCTCGTCGGCATGGCCGCCGGCCACTTCACCGGCGTCACCGGCGGCATCATCATGCGCTTCGTCGACTTCTTCCTCGTGCTGCCCTCGCTCGTGCTGGCCATCGTGCTGTCGTCGGTGCTCTCTCGCGGCGTGCTCACGATCGTGATCGCCATCGGCGTGACTTCGTGGGCGAGTACCGCCCGCCTCGTGAGAGCCCAGACGCTCGCTGTGGAGGCCCGCCCGTACGTCGAGCGCTCCCAAGTGCTCGGCGCGGGGCACTGGCACATCATCGGCAAGCACCTCTTCCCGGCGGTGCTGCCGCTCGTGCTCGCCAACACGACCCTCACGGTCGGTTCGGCGATCATCGCCGAGTCGACGCTCGCCTTCCTCGGCCTCGGCGACCCGACCCAGCAATCGTGGGGCACGATCCTGAAGGACTCGATGGATGTCTCGGCCGCGACGAGCGGCTACTGGTGGTACGTCGTCATCCCGGGTCTCGCGATCGTGCTCGTGGTTCTGGCGTTCACCCTCGTCGGTCGTGCGTTCGAATCCATCGTGAACCCGACCCTCAGGAGCCGTTGATCATGCCCGATCTCGTTTTCGACGACGTCTCGATCACCTATCGCACCGCCGCGTCGCGGGGTCGCGGCGACATCGCCGCCGTGCGCAACGTGAGCCTCTCGCTGCCCGCGGGCGGCACCCTCGGCATCGCCGGCGAATCGGGTTCCGGCAAGTCGACGCTCGCGATGAGCGTGCTGCGGCTGCTGCCCGACAATGCGGTGATCGACGGCCAGGTGCGCGTCGGCGATCAGAGCGTCTCCGATCTGAGTTTCGGCCAGTTGCGCGCGTTGCGCTGGTCGGAGGTCGCGATCGTCTTCCAGGGGGCGATGCACTCGCTGAATCCCGTGCGAACCGTCGGCCAGCAGATCATCGAGGCCCTCGAGCTGCACGTGAAAGACGCGTGGCGCAGTCCAGACGCGCGAAAGGCCCGTCTGGCAGAGCTGCTGGGCCAGGTCGACCTGCCGCTCGCGAAGGCGGCCTCGTATCCGCACGAGCTCTCGGGCGGGCAGAAGCAGCGTGTCATGATCGCGATGGCGCTCGCGTGCGAGCCCGACATCATCATCGCCGATGAGCCGACCACGGCGCTCGACGTGATCGTGCAGGGGCAGATCCTCGAGGTCGTGAAAGACCTCGTGACTCGGCGCGGCATCTCGCTCCTCATGATCAGCCACGATCTGTCGGTGCTCGCGACCGCGTGCGAGCGCATCGCCGTCATGCGTGACGGCGTGCTCGTCGAGGTCGGGGAGTCGCAGCAGATCTGCACCGACCCGCACGAGGCGTACACGAAGCAGCTCGCCGATGCCTTCCCGACGATCGGCGACCCCGCGTCGCGGCTGAAGCCCGTCACCCGCCGCGGCGAGACGGCGACGGGCGCGATCGCGGTACCGGTCACCGCCGCGGTCACGCCGGCGATCAGTGCAGCGGATGCCGCGGAGCGGGCGAGCGAACCCGTGGCGGAAGATGAGGCAGAGAACGCGGTGCTGCTCGAAGCCCGCAACCTCAGCGTCACCTTCCGTTCGCGCGGCAAGACCGTGCGGGCGGTGCGCGGCGTCGACCTCGCCTGTCGTCGCGGCGAGATCGTCGCACTCGTCGGCCAGTCCGGCTCGGGCAAGACGACGCTCGCGAGAACCCTGCTCGGGCTCGAGCCGCCCGACCGGGGCGGACAGGTGCTCTTCCGCGGCGAACCGCTCGGCCGCTCGACGAAGCGCCTGCGCGAGTTCCGTCGGCAGGTGCAGCTCATCCTGCAGGACCCGTCGGCGGCGTTGAACCCGAAGCTCAGCGTGTACGAAGCCGTCGCAGAGGGGCTCCGCATCCAGCGCTACCCGGGCGACGAGCGCGATCAGGTCGCCGCGAGCCTCGAGAACGCCGAGCTGATGCCGGCGGAGCACTTCTTCGAGGCGATCCCGCACGAGTTGTCGGGCGGTCAGCGTCAACGCGTCGTGATCGCCGGGGCTCTCGCGATGAATCCGCAGATGCTCATCGCTGACGAGCCGGTCGCCTCGCTCGATGCCTCCGCCCGGGGCGAGATCCTCGCGCTGCTCCTACGGCTGCGCGACGAGCTCGGCCTCTCGGCCCTCGTCATCACGCACGACCTCGGTCTCGCCTGGAACATCGCCGACACGGTCGCCGTGATGTACCACGGAGAGATCGTGGAGCGCGGCACGACCGAGTCGGTGCTGCTCGACCCGCAGCACGAGTACACGAAGAAGCTGCTCGCCGCGGCCCCGAAGATCGTGGGCCGCGAGGGCGTGCTCGCGACGGCTTCGTGACCCGAGCATGACCGTTCACGCGAACCCGCCGGTGTCCGGCCTGCCCTGGGTCGTCGTCACGGGCGATCGCGACACGGTCTTCCGCGAGCTCGGCTCGCACTTCGCCGAGCGCATCCGCGACATTCGGGCGCGTTCCGATTCGCAGTGGTCGAAGCTCATGGCCCGCGTCGAGCGCGAGGCCCTGAGCGACCGGATGCGCCGCATCGAGGCGTCGACGCGCCGGCTCTGCCCCGTCGAGTCGCACGAGCTCGACCTGCTCGCCGAGGGCGCTGGGTTGCCCCCGTTCGAGCTGTGGGTCTACAACCTGCGCGGCGACCTCGGCCGAGACGGCACCGGATGCAGCGACGTCTCGCTCGCGACATCCGCTGCGCTCGTGATCGGTCACAACGAAGACGGCGACGGCGCCTCGGCCGATGACGTCTGCCTCGTGACCCTCGCGATCGAGGGCGACCCGACGGTCACGGTCGTCTGGTACCCGGGATTCCTGCCCGCGAATTCCTTCGTCGTGAGCGACGCGGGCACCGTCTGGGGGCTCGATCACCTGCCGGTCGTCGAGCCCGACACGGATGGCGCGGGGCGGCACTTCGTCGCCCGCCACGCGCAGCGGAGTCACTCGGGTGCTGAGGCGATCGAACGGGTGATGTCGGTGCCGTGCGCCGGTGGATTCTCGTTCAACATCGCCGACCGGCAGTCCGGCCGGGCCGTCATGATCGAGAACGCCGCCGGGGTCGTGGTGTCTCGTTCGGCCTCGGAGGCCGAGTCGTGCCTCTGGCACACGAACCACTTGCGGTTCGTCGAGCGTCCGGCGCCGGGCATGCAGCCGAGCGACGAGTCGCTCATCGAGAGCCGCACGCGCGGCGCGCGGCTGCGCGGGCAACTCGAGGCGCGACCCGACCAACGACACGGCGGCGCCCGCGACGCGGAATCGGTGTTCGCCGCCCTGCGTTCCGACGGGGTGCTGAACCGATCCGCCGAGCTCTTCACGTTCACGACGACGGTCGCCGATCTCGCGAACGACCGCATCATCGTGCAGGGCCCTGGCGCAGTGCCGGGCCGACCGGGCCGACCGGGCGGACTGAGCCACGAGATCCCCAGCGGCTCCACTACTGATGCGCGAGACGCGTCAACACCTGAGTCAGCGAGCAGCACACCGTGGACGGGTGGCCTCGCCGCGTTCGCACGCGGGCGAGCGCTCGAGATCGAAGCGACGGTGTGACGGCGTTCGGGCGGGCGGTATGAAGGCGGATGGCATGAAGGCGGGCGGTATGAAGGCGAATGGCATGAAGGCATGCGGCATGGGGGAGGCGAACATGCAGTTCGGAACGGAATCCGGCATCACCTGGTCGGCGAAGGCGGTCGACGTCGACACCGGCGCGGTGCTCTTCGCGCACGAAGATCACCTCCCGCTCGACACGGCGAGCATCGGCAAGGTGTTCCTGCTGCACTCGGTGCTCGAGCTCGAGCAGCGCGGCGAGCTGAGCCTCGACGAGCCCGTGACGAGACGGCCGAACGAGGCGATGGACAACTCCGGCCTGTGGTACCTGTTGCAGGCCGACACGCTGAGCGTCTACGACCTCTGCGCCCTCATCGGCGCCGTGAGCGACAACGCGGCGACCAACACGATGTGCCGTCGGGTCGGCCTCGACACCGTGCACCGTTCGACGGCGGCCCTCGGGTACACCGAATCCTCGCTCGACGACATCGTGCGCTGGCCGATTCCGCCTGGTTTCCCGCCGAACCTCTCGACGGGCAGCGCCCGCGAGCTCACCGACTTCGTCGCGCGCGTCGCGAAGAACGAGCTGCTCACCGAGGCGGGCTGCGACGCACTGCGGCGGTGGCTCGGCGCCGGCATGGACTGCTCGATGGTGGCCTCGGCGTGGGGCCTCGACCCGCTCGCCCACTACTTCTACGACCGCGACATCTGGATGTGGAACAAGACCGGCACGACGAGTCGCGTTCGCGGCGACATCGGCGTCGCGATGTCGCCGAATCGGCGAGTGGCGTACTCGGTGCTCGCGAACTGGACGCGTGGCACCGATCACCGCGACGAGGCGCTCGCGACGATGCGCGAGGCCGGGGACGCGATCCGCCAGTACCTCCTGCACGGCTGAACGGGGATCGGATGCCACGGCACGTGCAGTACCGCGAGGTGCGCTCCTCAGCGGGAGTCGCCCGCGGGGCGGGGTCGTCGGCGCGGTGGACCTCCGAGCCGGTCGAGGTTCCGTTCCCGGCGACCGAAGCGATCCTCTCCTGGAATGCGGTCACCCCGCCCGGAACGTGGATCGAGGTGGAGCTCGCCATCCGGCGCGCCGACGACTCGTGGACCGCCTGGTATGTGATGGCTCGATGGGCGGAGCATGATGGCGTCGCTCCCGCCCTCGCTCTCGGCGCCATCCCGCGCACGACCGTCTCCGGTCAGCGTGATGCCGATGCATCCGTGCACGCCGACACCTTCGTCTCCGCTGCGGGCCGCGCGCTCACGGCGTATCGGATCCGCGTGACGTTCGCTCGCAACGAGGGCGTCGACACCGTCGCGTCGCTCGCCATGGTCGGGGCGATGGTCTCGGCGATCGATGAGGTGACCGCGCTCGACGACGCCACTCCGAGTGACGGCGCGGCTCGCGGCATCGTGCTCGAGGTGCCGCCCTTCTCGCAGCAGGTGCACCGCGGCACGCACCTCGAACTCGGCGGCGGCGGTGAGTCCTGGTGCTCGCCGACCTCGACCGCGATGGTGCTCGGCTTCTGGGGGCGACTGCCGTCGGCGCAGCTGCTCGCCGGCATCGACGCGCCGAACGGCGACCCGCAGGTCGTGTGGGCGGCCCGAGGCTGCTACGACCACGACTACGGCGGCACGGGCAACTGGTCGTTCAACGCCGCGTTCGCCGCCCGCCAGGGGCTCGAGGCCTTCGTCACCCGTCTGCGCTCGCTCGACGAGGCCGAGCGGTTCATCGCGGCGGGCATCCCACTCATCGCCTCGGTGTCGTTCACTCGCGACGAACTGCCAGAGGCGGGGTACGTCACCGAGGGCCATCTGCTGGTGATCGCCGGGTTCGACGAGAGCGGCGACGTCGTCGTGAACGACCCGGCGGCGCCCGGCGCCGCGGCCGTGCGCCGGAGCTACCCCCGCGCGGCGTTCGAGCGCGCGTGGCTTCGCAGCGCCGGCGGGAGCGGCGGCGTGGTCTACGTCATGCGCCCCGCCGACGTGGCGCTGCCCGCCGCGCCCGGCGAGGAACGCAACTGGTGAGCCGGGCTCAGCGCGCGAGCACGGCGGTGAGCAGCTCGATGCGCTCTCGCAGCGACGAGAGCAGGAGGTGCTCGCTCACGGCGTGGGCGCCGCCGCCTCGCGGCCCGAAGCCGTCGATCGTCGGGATGCCGAGCGAGCCGACGAGGTTCGTGTCGCCGGCGCCGGCGGCCGGCCGGCCGCTCGCCGACTGCCCGAGAACGGATGCCGCGCGCCCGACCTCGTCGAGGAGCAACTGGTCGGCCGCACCGGCCTGCCACGCCGGGCGACTCGTCAAGATGGTCGCACGCACGGACGCGCCCGTGCGGATCGGTGCGAGTCGTGCAAGCGCATCGAGCACGTGCCGCTCCGATTCGTCGTCGACGAAACGCAGTCCGATCTCGGCGGAGGCTGCGTCGGGCACGACGTTCACCCTCGCACCGCCGCTCACGGTGCCCACGTTGCAGAGCACCGGCGAGTTCGCGGATGCCTCGGCGATGAGTTCGCGCACGACGAGCAGTTGGTCGACGAGCTCGTCGATGGCCGAGACGCCGCTCGAAGGATCGAGTGCCGCGTGGGCGGCCCGCCCCTCGATGTCGAGCCGAATCCGCGTGCTGCCGGCGCGGCCGACCTTGAACGCGCCGTCGGGGTGGGGCGATTCGAAGCCGATGACGCCGGCGACGCCGTCGAGCGTGCTTCGCACGAGCTCGTGCGAGGTGGGGGAGCCGACCTCCTCGTCGCAATTGATGAGGATGCGAACCGGTCGCCTCGGGCGATCGCGCAGGATCTCGAGGGCGGTCAGCATGATCACGAGCCCGCTCTTCATGTCGAATGCGCCCGGGCCCCGCACGACGTCGCCGTCGATCGACCAGGGCACCTCGCCCGTCAGGGTTCCGTGGTCCCACACGGTGTCGGAGTGGCCGAGCAGCAGGAGCGGCGCCTCGTCGCTCGTGCCGGAAACCTCGATGACGAGATGCGTTCCGGCGTCGGTGACGACGCGGCGGATCTCGCTCGCAAGCGGTGCGAACCATTCGCCGAGCAGCCGTGTGACGCGTGCGCTCGCGGCCGCATCCATCGAAGGGGTCTCGATCTCGACGAGCTGCCGAAGCCGATCGGGCACCGCCCCCCACGCAGCATCCACCGCCGCACTGGTCTCTGCTGATGTCATGATTCCCCTTGGTGAAGATACGCTACATATTCTAGCTGCAGCCTCGCAGAGGCATCGAGTAGAGACTGGCAAGCAAAGGCACGTCGCGGTTGCCATTCACAATCATATGATTCGTATACTGGATCATGTGACCGATGCGCAGGCTCGAGACCGGAGCGACGACAAGCAGCTCACCGCCGACGAGTTGTCGACGTTCGAAGACTTCCAGCAGGCGAGCGCGCTCTATCGGCGGGTGTTCGGCTACGGTTCCGACGAGTTCGCATTGAACAGCAACCTGCTGAGTGCGCTCGTGCGAAGCGGCGGGTCGGCCGTCGGGGTGCGGGGCGCCGCAGGTGAGCTCATCGGCTTCGCCTACGGATTCCTCGGATCCGACGCCAGCGGCCTCTTCCACTACTCGCAGGCCGCGGTCGTCGAGGCGGGGTACCAGAGCCGCGGCGTGGGCCGCATGCTCAAGGTGCGCCAGCGCGAGGTCGCGCTCGCCTCGGGCGTCATGACGATGCGATGGGCGTTCGACCCGAGTCTCGCTCGCAACGCGCACTTCAACCTCAACTCCCTCGGCGCGCACAGCTGCGCGTTCGTGCGCGAGTACTACGGGCGACCGGGCACCGATCGGGTACTCGTCGAATGGCCGCTCGTCGACGGCGCCGACCCGTACGCATCGGCTCGCGAACTCCAGCCCCCGGCTGCGCTCGCGGATGCCGCGGCGGGCGTGCCGATCGCCCACTCCGGCGGGCACTGGGTGCCGATGCCGGCGCAAGCCGGCGATGGCGTCGGCGGTGGCGTGTCGCGCCTCCACACCACGCTGCACGAACTGCACGAGCAGGGGTCCGTGCTGGTGAGCTGCCGGCGGGTCGATGCCCGCACCTCGGCGTACTTCGCCGTGCCGGCGGCCGGGGGAAGTACCCGATGACGATGCTGGAACGCCGCGACGACCAGTTGGAGCCCCGCGACGACGAACTCGAGCGCGAACTCAACCGCACCCTGCGTTCGCCCGAGGCCCGGTTCGGGGTGCGCATGCGCAAGAACCTCTCCGCCGAGGGCCTGCAAGACCGGGTGATGGAGACCGAAGCGGCATCGCTCGCCAACACCTTCGCCCACCTCCGGGCCAGCGCCGCCGTGCCGCAAGCCGCCGCCATCATTCTGGGGGCGCGTCGCAAGTTCATCGCGGGAGCGGGCAAGTCGGCGGCCTATGCGGCGCTCCTCAACGCCGACCTCGCCGCCACCGTGCCGAACGTCTACCTGATCGACGGTCATGCGCTGAACCCGCTCGACGTGCTCAGCGACGTTCGCTCGACCGACGTGCTCATCCTCTTCTCGCTGCGGCGGTACCGACGTGAGACGGTCACGCTCGGCCGCCTCTTCAGCGAGGCCGGCGGGCAGCTCGTCGTCTTCACCGATTCCGAGGATGCACCGCTCGCCGCCCATGCGACGTCGCTCATCGTGCTGCAGACCGGATCGGCCTCCTACGCCGATTCGCCGACCTCGGTCGCGGCCGTATGCCACCTGCTGAGCACGCTCACGACCGCGAGCGCGAAGGGTGCTCGACGCCGGTTGTCGACCCGTGACGAGCTCAACCGGGAGATGGACCTGTACTACGACCACGCGAACGACGAGGAAGCACCATGAGAGTCACACGCATCGAGCTCTTCGAGGTGAGCCTGCCCCTCGTGCACGGGTTCCAGACGAGCTCGCATCGCAAGACGGGCCTCGACCACATCCTCGTGCGCTTCGACGACGAACTGGGCAATACGGGCTGGGGTGAGATCGCTTCGCCGACCGATCCGTTCTTCACCTCCGAGAACACCGACACGGCTTGGTCGATCGCGACGAGCTATCTCGTGCCGCGGGTGCTCGACGCCGAGTGGTCGCACCCGGCCGAGGTCGACGAACTCTGGGCGAAGATCCGTGGGCACGAGTTCACGAAGGCCGGATTCGCGGGAGCCGCGTGGGACCTCTGGTCCACGTCGCGTGGCATCCCCCTCGCGGCGGCGCTCGGCGGCACCCGCACCGAGGTGGCGGCCGGCGTCTCGCTCGGCATCGAGCCCACCATCGAAGAGTTGCTGGCGCAAGTCGGGACGCAGCTCGAGGCCGGCTACGGCCGGGTGAAGCTGAAGATCGCCCCGGGATGGGATCTCGAGCCGGTGCGCGAGGTGCGCCGCGTGTTCCCCGATCTCGAGCTGCACGTCGATGCGAACGGCGCCTACCGCAGCGACGACGAGACGCTCGCCCGCCTTGCGGAGTTCGACGGCGACGGCCTCAGCATGATCGAACAGCCCTTCGCGCCCGGCGATTTCGTGGGTCACGCCCGGCTGCAGCAGCGCATCGAGACGCCGGTCTGCCTCGACGAGTCGATCGTGCGGCTCGACGACCTGCGCACCATGATCGCGCTCGGCGCCGGGCGGGTGCTGAACATCAAGGTCTCCCGCATGGGCGGGCTGACCGTCGCGAAGGCGGCCCACGACCTCGCCGGTGCCGAGGGCATCCCGGTGTGGTGCGGCGGCATGCACGAGTTCGGCATCGGTCGCGCCGCGAACCTCGCGATCTCCTCGCTCGAGCACTTCAGCTACCCATCGGATGTCTCGGGGTCCGACAAGTACTATGCGCGCGACGTGATCGCGCCGCCGGTGATCGCGCGCGACGGCATCGTGAGCGTGCCGACCGGCCCCGGCATCGGGTTCGACGTCGACCTCGATTGGATCGAGCAGAACACGCTGCGGCGCTTCGACTCGCGGGTGCCGGCTGCGGCGGCTGATGCGTCCGAATCGATCGAATCGGATGCCGCGCCGCGCCCGCCGGCCGCCCCGCACCCGTCATCGTCCGCGACGCCGGCCGGGGCATCCGCTGCCGTGCTCTTCTTCGTCGACGACCTCGCCGAGGGCATCGACGAACCCGAGACGCCGTTCCATGCCGAAGACCCGGATGCGCCGCAACTGAATGTGCGCGACCTCAGTGCGACGCGAGGCGACGGCGTGTTCGAGGCGCTCGGCGTGCACCACGGCCGACCGCAAGCGCTCGAGGCCCACTTGCGGCGGTTCGCCCACTCGGCGGCGCTGCTCGACCTGCCCGCCCCGAAGCTCGACGTCTGGGCGGCGTGCATCGAAGCGGCGATCGCGGCGCACTGCGGGGCGAGAGACGGATTCGCCAAGTTCGTCATGACGCGCGGCGTCGAGGGCACCGGCGTGCCCGTCGGGTGGGTCTACGTCGCCGATGCCGCAGACTTCACCGTCGTCCGCGAGCAGGGCGTCGCGGTCGTCACGCTCGATCGCGGCTACCGGCACGACGTCGCGCACACCTCGCCGTGGCTCCTGCAGGGTGCCAAGTCGCTCTCGTACGCGGTCAACAAGTCGGTGCTGCGAGAGGCGGCACGCCGCGGTGCCGACGATGTCATCTTCACGAGCTCCGACGGGTTCGTGCTCGAGGGGCCGTCGTCGACGGTGCTCCTGCGGTTCGGCGATCGGTTCGTCTCGCCGCCGAGCGATCAGGGCATCCTCGCGGGAACGACCCTCGCGAGCGCGATCGAGTGCCTCGCCGCCCTCGGCCACGAGACTCAACGCGAGCCCGTGCCCGCCGACCGTCTCGCGCAGGCCGACGACATCTGGCTGCTCTCGAGCACCCGATCGGCGGTGCCCGTCGCGCTCCTCGACGGCGAACCGCGCACCTTCGACCGGGCCCTGACCGCCCGGCTCCAGGCCCACCTGACGACCCGCGAACGCTAGGACGGACACGACGATGACGACGACGACGACCACAGCGGCGACCACGCCGACGAACGCGGCCACTGCCGAGCGGCGCGAGATTCCGGTCTTCGACGGTCACAACGACCTGCCGTGGACGGCGCGCAAGCACCGCGGGTACTCGGTCGAAGGCATCGACGCGACCGCGCTGACCCATCACACCGACATCCCCAAGTTGCGCGAGGGCGGGGTCGCGGGGCAGTTCTGGTCGGCGTGGGTGGACTCGGAGATCGAGGGCCCCGATGCCGTGAAGGCCACGCTCGAGCAGATCGACTTCGTGCACCGCATGGCGGCTCGGTACCCCGAGACGTTCCAGCTCGCGACGACTGCCGACGCGGCACGGCGCGCGATGGCCGCAGGGCGGATCGCCTCGATGATCGGAGTCGAGGGCGGCGGTCAGATCGACAACTCGCTCGCGGTGCTGCGCGGGTACGCCCGGCTCGGAGCGCGCTACCTGACGCTGACCTGGACGTCGACGAGCGACTGGGCCGACTCGGCGACCGACGAGGCGAGACACGGCGGGCTCACCGAATTCGGCCGCGAAGTCGTCGCCGAGATGAACCGCATCGGCATGCTCGTGGACCTCGCGCACGTGTCGGTGGCGACCGCCGACGCTGCGCTCGAGACCGCGATCCGGCCCACGATCGTCAGCCACTCGAGCGCATGGGCGCTGAACCCGCACCCGCGAAACCTTCCCGACCGCGTCATCCGTCGTGTCGCCGATGGCGGCGGCGTCTACATGGTCACCTTCGTGCCGTCCTTCCTCACCACGGAACGGCGTGCCTGGGTCAACGGCGGCGAGACCGGACCGAAGCCGAGGGTGACCGTCGCGGATGCCGCCGACCACGTCGAACACGTGCGAAACATCGCGGGCATCGACGGTGTCGGCCTCGGGGGCGACTACGACGGCACCGATGACATGCCCGATGGGCTCGAGGATGTCGCGGGCTATCCGCGGCTCTTCGCCGAACTCGCCCATCGCGGCTGGACGGAGCCCGAGCTGCGCAAGCTCGGAACCGAGAACGTGCTACGCGTGGTCGCGGCATCCGATGACGACTACCTGGACTTCATGGGCGCCGGCGCAGACCGAGCGGGCGAAGCGTGAGCGAGAGCGAGAGCGAGAGCGTGCAGATGCCGACATCGAACGGGGCGCCGAGGGTGCTCGTGGTCGTGAACTCCCGGGCGAGTCAGCTGCGACGCATGCAGCCGTGGCTCGAGTCGGCGGGGCTCGACCTCGTGGTCGCCTACGGCGACGACGCGTTGCCCGACGAACTGGAACCGTTCGACGGGCTGATCATGCTCGGCGGCGGGTTGATGCCCGACGACTACTCGCGCGCACCATGGTTGCGCCGAGAGCGCGAGCTGGCGGCCGAAGCGATCGCGGGCGACATCCCGACGCTCGGCATCTGTCTCGGTGGGCAGATCCTCGCCGACGTCGCGGGCGGCGAGGTGCGTGCCGAGTACGGCACGCCCGAGCGCGGCGCGACCGAGGTGTTCGTGACGCACGCCGGCGCCGACGACCCCGTGATCTCGGCGCTCAGCCCGGCCGCCTACGTCATCGAGAACCACCAGGACGTGATCACCCGGCTGCCGCCCGGCGCGGTGCTGCTCGCCTCGAGCACCGCTTGCGTCAACCAGGCGTTCCGACTGGGGCGCCATGTGCGCGGGGTGCAGTTCCATCCCGAGTCGGGTGCGCAGAACCTCCGGAACTGGGATGACGCGGCCCTCGCCGCTGTGGGCGTCGACAAGCAGAGGCTCGTCGACGAGGCGCTCGTGCACGACGCCGATTCGGTGGCGCGCTGCGAGCGCTTGGCGACGGCGTTCGCCGCGGAGGTCGTCGGCAACCGAGTCGCCCGCGTCGGCTGAGGGGTTTCGGATGTCGCGGGTGCTGGTTACGCTCGCAGGGTGACCGACGGGATCGACGGATCCGAGGTGGGCGAAGCGCCGGCGGGGGTGTCGCCCGCGGTACCTCCTGCGCCGACTCCCCCGCCGGGTTCCGAGCCCGTCGTGCCGCCACCGGGCGGCATGCGCACCTTCGTGCAAGTGCTCGCGAACACGATGGTCGCGAACATCACGACGAGCTTCCTCTGGTTCGCGCTCACGTTCTGGGTGTATCTCGAAACGCGTTCTGTGCTCGCGACGGGCATCATCGGCGGCGCCTACATGCTGCTCATCGCCCTCTTCTCGATCCTCTTCGGCACCATCGTCGACCGGTATCGCAAGCACCTCGTCATGGTGGCCTCAAGCGTGGTCACCCTGATCTCGTTCGTCGCCGCGGGCCTGCTCTACCTGGCGCTGCCCGAGTCGGCGCTCCTCGACCTCGGCGGTCCGTGGTTCTGGCTGTTCTCGGGCATCATCCTCTTCGGGTCGGTCATCGAGAACATGCGCAACATCGCGCTCTCGACGACGGTGACCCTGCTCGTGCCCGAAGAGCGGCACGCGAACGCCAACGGCATGGTGGGCACCGTGCAGGGGCTGGCGTTCCTCGTCACGAGCGTGTTCAGCGGGCTCGCGATCGGCATGGCAGGCATGGGATGGACGCTCGCGATCGCGATCGCCGCGACCATGATCGCGCTCGTGCACCTGCTCTTCGTGCGCATTCCAGAAGCTCGCCCGGTCGTCGACCGGGATCGCTCACCCGCGATCGACCTCCGCGGCAGTATCTCCGCGATCCGGGGCGCACCAGGGCTCTTCGCCCTCATCCTGTTCTCCACGTTCAACAACCTCATCGGGGGCGTCTACATGGCGCTGATGGACCCGTACGGACTGACGCTCTTCCCGGTCGAGGTGTGGGGCATCGTGCTCGGAGTCTCCTCCTCCGGGTTCATCATCGGCGGCATCGTGATCGCGAAGTGGGGCCTCGGTCGTAACCCCATCCGCACGATGCTGCTCGTCGTCGCAGGCATGGGGTTGCTCGGGGCGCTGTTCACGATCCGCGAGTGGTGGCTGCTGTTCGGAATCGGCATCCTGGCCTACATGACGCTCATCCCCGCGGTGGAGGCGGCCGAACAGACGGTCATCCAGAAGGTCGTGCCGTTCCGCCGCCAGGGCCGCGTATTCGGGTTCGCGCAAGCGTTCGAGGCGGCGGCGGCGCCGATCACCGCGTTTCTCATCGCCCCGATCGCGGAGTTCTGGATCATCCCCTACATGGAGTCCGACGGCGGGCAGGCGACGTGGGGCTGGCTGCTCGGCGACGGTGATGCCAGGGGCATCGCGCTCGTCTTCCTGTTCAGCGGGCTCGTGATGGTGGTGCTCGCGCTCGTCGCCTTCCGCACCCGTTCCTACCGGCTGCTGTCTTCGGAGTACCAGCGTGGTGCCGGGCCGAGAGGAGCCCCGGCCGAGTCGGACGCCCCGACCGAGGCATCCGACTCCGCGACCGCTCAGCGCACGACGTAGCGAAGGCTGACGACGCCGCCGGGCCGCGCCGCGAGGTTGTCGAGCTCGATCCGGCGGTCGCCGACGTCTGCCGGAGTGAACGAACGCCCTTCGCCCAAGAGCACCGGCACGACGCGCAGGTGCAGTTCGTCGACGACCCCGGCACGAAACAGTGCGTCGGTGAGCGTCAGGCTTCCCCATACGAGGACGGTGTCGAAGCGTTGCTTCAGGGCCGTGGTCGCCTCCGTGCCGTCGCCGCTCAGGATCTCGATCTGGCCGTCGCCCCAAGGCGCCGTGGTCAGCGTGTTCGAGACGACGAACTTGGGGAGGCGGTTGATGAGCTCAGCGACCTGCTCGACCTCGGGGTCGACGGCCGGCCAGTAGTCGGTGAACATGCGATACGTGGTGGCACCGAAGAGAATCGCATCGGCCTGCGAGACGTACGCGAGCTGCTCGGCGTCGTTGAGGTCGACCTCGCCGTTCTCGCCCGGTTGGATGAGCGACTCGAAGAAGTCGATGCCGCCGTCGAGTTCGGCGGCGTAGCCATCGACGGTGACGACCTGTTCGACGATGAGGCGGCCCATCAGTGCAGCCTCGCCTCATCGAGGTGTTCGACGAGCACGTCGAACGCCGAGTCCCAGCCGTCGTAGACGTTCTCGTCGCCGGGTACGCCGTCGATCCCGAGCACATGGAACGTCATGCGCGTCTGCTCGCCGCGCTCGCCGTGTTCGGCGAGATCGATCGTGAGCACGGGCGCGGTGTCGTCGGGGTCTCCCGGCGAACCCCACGTCATGACGAGCCGCTCGGGTGGCGTGATCTCGCGATAGACGCCGGCCGTCGGATACTCCGTGCCGTCTGGCGCGATCATCGTGTAACGGTAGCGCCCGCCGGGTCGGGGGTCGAGCTCGACGGTCTCGCGGGGCGTGATGATGCCGCGGGGGTGCCACCAGATGGCGGCTTCGTCAGGGTCGGTCCACGCGCGCCAGACGAGCTCGCGTGGTGCGTCGAAGACGCGCGTGATCGTGAACTGCTTCGTTGCGGAGGCGGTCTGCTCAGGCATCCGTCTGTCCTTTCAGTTCGCGGAGTCGTTCGTCGAGGAGGTCGAAGCGCTCGTTCCACTCGCCGCGGTGGCGATCGACCCAGGCGGATGCCTCGTCGAGCGGCTCGGTGCGGAGGGTGCAGGTGCGCCACTGGGCCGTCGCGGTGCGTTCGATGAGCCCGGCGCGTTCGAGCACCTTGAGGTGCTGCGAGATCGCGGGCCGGCTCATCGCGAAGGGCTCGGCCAGTTCGCCGACGGTCGTCGGTCCGCCGCGGAGGCGCGAGAGGATCTCGCGTCGCGTCGGATCGGCGAGCGCCTGGAACACGAGGCTGAGCTCGTCGGGCTCCTCCGGCATGTAAGCAACTCCTTAATTAATGATTTGCTTACATTACGACGAGGTTCGTCTGACGTCAAGCGTCAAGAGGAGAATGACGGAATGGCCGACAACGTGCGCAACCTCCAGACCGCCCTCGACTCCTTCGCAGAGCACTGGCAGCCCCACCGCCTCGCAAGCGTGAACGACTACGAGGTGAAGGTCTTCAAGGCGCAGGGCGAGTTCACCTGGCACTCGCATCCCGACACCGACGAGTTCTTCATGGTGATCGCCGGGCGGCTCACGATCCAGTTGCGAGACGGCGACGTCGAGCTCGGGGCCGGCGACGTCTACGTCGTGCCGCGCGGTGTCGAGCACTGCCCCCGTGCCGACGGCGAGGTCTCCGCGATGCTCATCGAGCCGAGCGGCACCTCGAACACCGGGGACACGCCGAGTGCACGCACGACGCAGCTGCGCGAGCTCGACTGACGTTCATCTCCACCACGTCCGTGCTGCGATTCGGATGAAGCTCGTTTCGAGCGCCGACATGATGCGTTGGCGAAAGTACATCGGGTGCCACGCCGGGTACCCGTCGTCGCCGGGGAGTTTGACGTCGGTCTCCGACCACTCCTCGCCGTCCCACCAACGCAGGAAACCCGGCGAGTGCGGGTCTGGATACCAGCCTTCATTCGCCTGACCATCATCGGTGACGGGTGGGGACAACGGCGCGGACATTCGGTGAGTATGGCACCTCGATGCTCCGGGAGGCGAGCCCGCGCCCGCCCGTAGGCTGGAACGCGTGTTGCGCACCATGCTGAAGTCCAAGATCCACCGTGCCACGGTCACGCACGCCGACCTCCACTACGTGGGATCGGTCACGATCGACCGGGATCTCATGGATGCCGCCGACCTCCTGCCCGGCGAGCAGGTCTCGATCGTCGACGTGACGAACGGCGCGCGACTCGAGACCTACGTGATCGAGGGGGAGCGCGGTTCGGGCGTGCTCGGCATCAACGGTGCGGCGGCCCATCTCGTGCACGAGGGTGATCTCGTCATCGTCATCTCGTATGCGCAGCTCGACGACGCCGTCTCCCGCACCTTCCGGCCGCACATCGTGCACGTCGACGCTGCGAACGCCATGGTCGCGCTCGGCGATGACGCAGCGGAGCCCGGCACGAACGGTCTGCGGCGACCGCCGCACGCAGCGGCCTGACGACGAGGTCGGGTGGGCCCGCTTCAGCTGCGGGGTCGCGCGTCAGCGGCGGGGTCGCACGACGCCGTGCTCGTACGCGTAGACGACGGCGTGCACGCGGTCCCGCAGGCCGAGTTTCATGAGCACCTTCGAGACGTGCGTCTTCACGGTCGCCTCGCCGACCCAGAGCCGCTCGGCGATCGCGGCGTTGGAGATGCCCTCGGCGAGGTGCTCGAGCACCTCGCGCTCGCGATCGGTGAGCGAGTTGAGCTCGGCGGGGGTCTCGATACCCTCGCCGGTGCTCGCTCCTCGACCAGCGGTGGGATCGCCGGCCCTCGGCACTCGACCGGCGGATGCTCCCGAAACCGCCTCGATCACGTGCCGCGTGACATCGGGCGACAGCAGCGCGTCACCCCGCGCGACCACCTGCACCGCCTCGATGAGCTGCTCGGGGCTCGAGTTCTTCAGCAGGAACCCGCTCGCGCCCGCCTCGAGCGCGGCGAAGAGGTAGTCCTCACGATTGAAGGTCGTGAGCACGAGCACCGCCGCACTGGATGCCTCGTCGGCGGTGATGCGCCGAGTGGCCTCGAGTCCGTCCATGCCGGGCATCTGCACGTCCATGCAGACGACGTCGGGCGAGAGCGCGGCGACCGCCGCGATCGCCTCCTCGCCGTTCGCGGCCTCGCCCACCACTTCGATGCCGTCCTCCGAGTCGAGGATCGTGCGGAACCCGCCTCGCACGAGACTCTGGTCGTCGACGACGAGCACGCGGATGCTCACGAGCGCACCCCCTGGGCGCGCCGGAGCGGGAACTGCGCACGCACGAGGTAGCCGCCGCGCGCACGTGGTCCGAGTTCGAGGTTTCCGCCGGCCGCGGCGACCCGCTCCTGCATGCCCAATTGGCCGAGGCCGCGGCTCGAGGCATCCGTCGCCGAATCGGAGTGCGGTCGCCGCACTGCACCCGTGTTCGTCACCTCGACCTCGACCGACCCCTCGCTCCAACGCACCCGCACCTCGGCAGTCGCGGCGGCGCCCGCGTGCTTGCGCACGTTCGTGAGCGCCTCCTGTGCGACGCGGTAGGCGCTGAGATCGACGACGGCCGAGACCGGCACCGGCTCGCCCACGATCGCGAGCGTGGTGGGCACGCCGTTCGCCGCGCACTCCGCCACGAGCTCGTCGATGCGCTCGATGCCGCGGGTCGACGTGCTCGTCGTCGCGGCTTCCGAGGCCTCCGTGGTTCGGCCCGAGGCCTCGACGAAGACCGGGCCGAGGGCCTCATCGAGCGCAGCGGATGCCCCGGTCTCGGCGTCGCCGCGCAGCGTGCCGAGCAGCCCGTGCAACTCGTCGACGGCGTCGCGGGCACTCGACTCGATCGACGAGAGCGCGGCCGTGGCGGCATCCGGATCCTTCGCGAGCACTCGCCGCGCGGCGCCCGCCTGCACGCCGATCACCGAGACGTGGTGGGCGACGACGTCGTGCAGCTCCCGTGCGATGCGGAGCCGCTCGATCGCGACGGCGTGGGCGCGGCTGCGCTCACGTTCGGCGGCGAGCTCGGTGGTGCGCTGCTCGAGCTCGGCTCGGGCCCGCGCCGAGCGGTACGCGGCATCGCCGAAGTACCAGGCGCCGCCGAAGTAGAGCAGGTTCGTGAGCACGTTGATGAGGCCGTAGGCGAGGTAGGGCGAGAGCAATCCCTCGCGGGAGAAGTCGGGCAGGTAGTCCTGCACGCCTGAGAGCACGATGAGGTTCCAGAACAGCCACGCGAACATGCCGACGACGATGGCGCCCCGCACGATCGTCGCCCAGCGGCGGCTGCGACCCCATGCGCCGACCGTGTAAATGGCGACGAACAGGCCGATGTTGCTGAAGAGCGCTTCGCCGACTTCGGCGACCGCCCCGACGACGAAGGCGACGGATGCCGCGAGCGCCACGAGCTCGGGCCATCGCCGTCGGGCCGCGAGCGGGAGGGTCATCGCGGCGACCCAGATCACGCTGCCCCACCATGGGGCGTCTTCGCCCCATCCGGTCGCGCGATACAGCACGACGCTCGCGCCGGTAGCGACGGCGAGCACGAGGGCGAGGATCACATCGTTGCGGATGCCGATGCGTCCCGGCTGTGGGCGCACCCACTCGACCCCGTCGACGACGGGCGGCGGAGCTGTCTCGGTCATGCCGTCAACGCTATCGAGGGGGCGCGCCGCTCGGATCCGTCGCGGGACGGAGTTCGTTGCGGCATCCGCGTGATCGGAACTGATCGGAACAGTTCGCTCGGCGATCGATTCCGAACAGTTCGTTGACCGATTCGATCACCGTTCCTAGCCTGAGCCGAGAGGCCCTCGTTCGTGGGTCGTCGCGAACGTCGAAGGAGACCTCGTGCCCCGCTTGACCCATCGCCGGCGAACCGTTGCCGCGGCCGTCGTTGCCGGAACCTTGATCGGAGGCGGTCTCGTGGCCGTCCCGGCCGCACCCGCATTCGCCGAGGTGCCAACCGGGGAGGTGTACGTCTCCGACCTGCCGTGGCTGAACGAATCGAACGGCTGGGGCCCGATCGAGCGCGACGCATCGAACGGCGAGTCCGCCGCCGGAGACGGCAGGCCGATCACGATCGGCGGCACCGTCTCCGAGAAGGGCATCGGGATGCACGCGACGGGCGCGCTGTCGGTCGAGCTCGGCGAGAACTGCGCGGCCTTCAGCGCGATGGTCGGCCTCGACGACGAGGTCACCTCGGGCATCGGAACGGTGAGGTTCCAGGTCTTCGGCGACGGCGTGCTGCTCGCAGAAACTGGTGTGGTCACCGGAAACGACGCGGCGGTGGCGTTGGCTGCGGATGTCGCGGGCGTCGAGTCGTTGCGTCTCGTCGCTGACGAGGCAACCAACGGGAAGAACTTCGATCACGCCGACTGGGGCGGCGCGAAGCTCACGTGCGCCGATGAAGCCCCCGAGGAGCCGGTCGTCGTCGAGCAGTGGGGTATCGACGGACCTCGGCGTTCGGCGGTGGACGGCGTGCTGAAGCTCGACTCCGCCGGGCGCCTCGCACTCGACGTCGTCGCCGGCGAGACCACGGTCGTGCGGGCGACGCGTCTCGGGCTCACGGGAAGCGACGGCGACTTCCGTGACGGCCTCACGTTCGTCGGCCGCACCGACAGGGTCGTCGCCGACGACTACACGATGACCACCGGCAAGGAGGAGGAACGCTCGTATACGGCGGCGGAGTCGGTCTTCGAGTTCGCGAACGCCGACGGCGCGCACATCTCCATCGCGGTGCGTATCTCCGACGACGGCGCCGCGTACCGCTACCTCGTCGCAGGTGAGGGCGAGCACCGCGTCGACGACGAGTCGGGCGCGTGGGAGCTCTCGGTCGACGGCACCGCATGGATGCAGCGGTCCTACGCCGTGAACTACGAGGCCGAGTGGATGCAGACCACCGCGACCGCCTCGAACGGCACCGGCTCGGTCGGTTACCCCGCGCTCTTCCAGCAGGACGAGCAGTACGTGCTTCTCACCGAGGCGGACCTGCACGGCGACTACTCCGGATCGCACCTCGCGCACGCCGGAGGCACCCTGCGATACGGCGTTGATCTCTTCCAGGGTCAGCCGGTCACGACGACAGGTGACCTCTCCACGCCGTGGCGCGTCGCGATCGTCGGCGGTCTCGACACGGTGGTCGAGTCCACGCTCGTCGACGACCTCGCCACGCCGAACCAACTCGCACACGCCGATACGGCATGGATCAAACCAGGGGTCTCGAGCTGGAGCTGGCTCACCGACTGGAACAGCCCCAAGGACGAGGCTCGCCAGCGCGACTTCGTCGACCTCTCCGCCCGCAACGGCTGGGAGTACGTGCTCCTCGACGAGGGATGGGACGCGAGCTGGGTGCCGCGTACGGTGCGATACGCCGAGACCAAGGGCGTCGACGTCATCATCTGGTTCCACAGCCGTGACCTGCGCACGCAGGAGCAACGCGACGAGTGGCTGCCCCGGCTGGCCTCGTGGGGCGTGAAGGGCATCAAAGTCGACTTCATGGACACCGACAGCCAGGCGATCCACCAGTGGTACGACCAGATCGCCGCCGACACTGCCGCCAACCACCTCATGATCAACTTCCACGGTGCGTCGCTGCCGACCGGAATGCAGCGCACGTGGCCGCACATCATGAGCTACGAAGCCGTGCGCGGAGCGGAGAACGGCATCAGCCCCGCCCGGAGCCTGATGGTTCCGTTCACCCGCAACGTCGTCGGCTCCATGGACTGGACCCCCGGCACCTTCTCGCGTGGCAATGACAACTCGTCGAAGGCGCACGAGGTCGCGATGAGCATCGTCTACGAGTCAGGCTGGCAGCACCTCTCCGACAAGCCCGAGGCGTACGCCGCCGAGCCGAGCGCCGAGCGCCTCCTGCAGAATCTTCCGGCGCACTGGGACGAGACGAAGCTCGTCAGCGGCACGCCCGGGAGCGACATCGTGCTCGCGCGCCGGTCGGGCGACCGTTGGTACATCGGCGGCATGCGAGCCGGATCCGGTGACCCTTTGCAGCTGCCGCTCGAGCAGTTCGGCGGCAAGCACCTCATCGTCGACCTGTTGACAGATGACGGTGCGAACGGCTCCGCGACCGTGCTCACCACCGAGCACACCACCAAGGACCGAACTCTCGAGATCCCGACCGCGAGCAACGGCGGGTTCGCTGCGGTCGTCTGCCTCGACAAGCCGCGACGTGAGACGTGCCTCGACCCCGCCGACCCGTGGGCCGCCGTTGATCTCACCGTCGAGCCGTCCTCCGCCGAGGTCGCCCCGGGGTCGACGGTCGAGGTCGACGCCTCGTTCGCGGTCGACGCCGATGCGAAGAAGGTCGCCATCACGCCGATGGTTCCCGAGGGGTGGACGCTCGAGGGCGGGCCCGTGACAGCGAAGCGCCTCGCCGCGGGCGAGACGCTCGAGGCATCATGGACCCTCACCGCGCCCGAGGACGGCGCGAGCGGCATCGTCGAAGTTCCGATCGAGGTCACGTATCGCGTCGGCAGGGAGGTACGCACGGCCGCGAGCCAGTCGACACTGTGGGTGACCCCGAGGCCGCTCGACGGAGTGAACTTCATCTCCGACCTCGATTGGGTCGAGCAGTCCAACGGCTACGGTCCGGTCGAGCGTGACCAGTCCAACGGACAGGCCGCCGCGAACGACGGCCGCACCATCGAAATCGACGACGTCACCTACGCGAAGGGAGTCGGGATGCATGCGACCGGCGAGCTCACGACGTGGCTCGGCGGCACTTGCTCGGCATTCGACGCGATCGTCGGCATCGACGACGAAGTGCTCGAGACGCCCGGCGAGAGTGGCATCGGCTCGGTGAAGTTCCTCATCTACGGCGACGGAGTGCTGCTCGCAGAAACGCCCGTGCTCACGAACGACGACACGGCGCTGGCAGTCACCGTCGACGTGAGCGGAGTGCAGCAGCTGCGACTCGTCGCCGATGAGGCGACGAACACCAAGAACTTCGACCACGCCGACTGGGCCGACGCGAAGGTCACCTGCGGCGCTGGATGATCGATGTCGGGGCACCCGGGAGGCCAGATGTTCACCGATGAACGACGCCAGGTCATCATGTCGGCGCTCTCAGTGCACGGATCGACCTCGGTCGCCGACCTCGCGCGCATGGTGCGCTCGTCGGAGATCACGATCCGCCGCGACCTGAAAGCGCTCGACGAGGCTGGGCTCGTCGTGCGACATCGCGGCGGGGCATCCGTCGGCCGCTCCAGCATGGACGAGCCGAGCTACCGTGAGAAGGCGGTCGTGGCGGCGGAGGAGAAGCTGGCGATGGCGAGCCTCGCCGCCGAACTCGTCGACGACGGCGACGTGATCATGCTCTGCGCGGGCACGACCACACAGGCGCTCGCACAGCGTCTCACCCGCCGGAGGCTCATGGTCGCGACGACGTCCGTGCTCGTCGCGAACGCGCTCTTCGACGCCCGTGACGTGGAGGTGCTGCTCATCGGCGGCATCCTGCGTGGCAGCATCCGCGGCGTCATCGGGGGTGACGCAGAGAAGGCAGTGTCACGGCTGCGCTTCCACAAGGTGTTCCTCTCGGGCAACGGCCTCACCTTTGCGAACGGGCTCAGCACACCCAACATGCACGTCGCGAGCATCGACCGCGCGGCCGTCGAGTCCGCGAAGCGGGTGATGGTGCTTGCCGATCACACCAAGATCGGCGTCGATTCCATGGTGCAGACCGTGCCGACCGAACGCATCGACACGCTCGTGACCGATGCCGGTGCTGACCGCGACGAACTCGAGCGACTGGCCGTCGCGGGTGTGCAACTGCGAGTCGCCGACCCCACCGCCGGCCCTGCGCAGCGGCCTCTCGAAGCCGTCGACTGACGCTCGGACCTCAGCCACTGGTCGTCGAGGGAGCTCGCCCGCTACGCTCTCGAACCATGACCTCCGAGCCGCCCCGCCCCTCGAACCTGCAACTGCGCGAGCGCCCGTTCGACTGGTTCTTCATCGTGATCTTCTCGCTGTTCACGGTCACGAGCCTGATCAGCGACATGATGCCGACGCTCGGTGTCGACATCTCGGCGCCCTCGTCGAACTTCCTCGTGAACTCCAACTACTGGTACGCGAGCGACACCGACCCGCTCTTCATGGAGCCGCCGTTCTGGATGCGCATCGTCACAGGGCTCTCGGCCTTCGTGTACATGCCCTTCTACGTGGTGCTCGTGATCTCGCTCATCCGCGGCTGGAACTGGATCCAGCTGCCGAGCGTGATCTACGCGACGATGATCTCGACCATCACGGGCATCATCGTGTTCGGCGTCGAGTTCTTCGGCGAGCCCGAGTGGCAGACGACGAACCCGGTGAAGTTCCTCGCGTTCAATCTGCCGTACGTGCTGATTCCGATCGTGCTGCTCGTGCGCATGCGCAAGCCGCTGCCGTTCACCCGGCGGTTCTGAGCGAGCGGCGGTTCTGAGCGAGCGGATGCCGCGGAGCTTCGCTTCGGCGGGTGCGGCTGGTTTCGGTGGGCACGGCTTCGCTCCAGTGCGCGCTGACGGGGCAGGCCCGCGGTCGGTTGAGGCTGGCACGCTCGCCATCAGGCTGTTGCGCGATCGGGTGGGTCGTGGCGTCGATGGAGTCGGTCGGCGAGTCGGGTGGGTGAGGTTGTTGCGGTGCGCCAGGTGCCGCTTGGGTCGAGCCAGGCGGGTGGTCGGATCTGGGGCACCCCGCGACGCATGCGGATCGCCCAGCCTGACGTGTCGATCGTGCGGTGGTGGTGCCAGCAGAGGAGGACGCCGTTGTCGGGGTGGGTCGGGCCGCCGTCGATGTCGGGGGTGACGTGGTGGGTTTCGCACCATGCGGCGGGGATGGTGCAGCCGGGGATGATGCAGCCGCCGTCGCGAAGGGTGATGGCGCGGCGTTGGTGGGGCGTGAAGCAGCGATTGGGTGAGCCGAGTTGTTCGATGCGGCCGGTGTCGTCGAGGACGACGATCTGTATGCCTCCGGTGCAGATCATATGCCGTGCCGCGCGGAGTGAGATGGGCTGATCGATGCCGTCGGCATGCGCAGCTCCTCGCGAAGTCTCGAGGTCGGTGGCGCGCACGCTGACGAGCACCGTGGGTGCTGCGCCGCCGATCGACGGGTGTTCGCCGGAGCGGGCGGCGGTGTCGATGATCGCGGCGAGGACGTCGTGTCGTTGCTGTTCGGTGGTGCGGGTCTCGGCTTGCACGGCGATGTCGGCGCGTTCTTCGTCGGTGAGGAATCCGCCGCCGCTGCGGGGTGCCAGGTGCGCGTGAAGGAGGCGGGTGAGTTTCGCGGCGACTTCGGGCAGCAGATCACCCGAGATGGCGATGAGGCCGTCGCGTGCGCGCCCGATGCGGAAGGCCCGCCGGCGCATTGCCCGTTCGTCGTCGGGTTCGGGGCCGTCTTGATCGAGGAACGCAGCCCACGCCCGCGCCTGCACTGCGACCTCATCGGCCGTGCACCGCACGGGCGCCCCGTCGCCGCTGCCGATGGCCTGGTTGACGAGTTCACGTTCGGCGGTGTCGAGTCGGACCGGGTCGGCGACGGTGCGAGTGCGGCCGAGCTCCCGGATGATCGTGCCCGCGGCATCGACGCCGATCTCACCCGCCGTGAGCGCGGCCGCGACATGCGGATGCTGCGCCGGCGTAGTCTGCCCGGTCAAGCCGGTGTCCGCCCGGGTCGCGGCCCCGATCGCGATCCGCCTGCGTGCTTCAGCGCCCGAGACTTGCGTGACGCGTTCGATCAGTTCGGCGGCCGTACGGCAGCCCTTGCGCGCCGACAACCGGCCGACGCCGAGCTCGGACCGCGAGCGTTCGGCGACCTCACCGGCGAACACGGCACGGTGTGCGTCGAGCAGCCGCCCGAGGCTCTCGAGCGCCCCCATCGTCAGGAGCAGTTCGTCGTCGCCCAGGCGGCGTGGCGTCTCTGAATCGAGCGCCCCGCCGAGGGTCGAGCGGACCTGCTCGAACGTGTCGCGGATGCCTGCCATACCGACAACTCTGCCACCACCCACCGACATTCGAACGGCGGCGAAACACGTGATCAACGGCCTTTTCTGACCGACTTCTCCTCCACAGGAACCACCCAGCGGAAGTTCTCCACAACCCTCAGATTCGGTCTCCAGGCTCGTCGACGTTGTGATCCCCTTCTCGGCCGCCCGGCCGCCCGGCCGCCCGGCCGCCCGGCCGCCCGGCCGCTCGGCCGCTCGGCCGCCCGGCGGCTCAGGTCGCAGCGTAGTGTGGGGCCATGGGGAACGTCGATGGTGTCCGACCTGAGCAGGAACAGGTTGCTGGACCCGAGAAGGAGCCGCCCTACCAAGCCCTCTTTCCCAACCTCGACCACATGTCTCGATCTTCGTTCAGCAAGGGCACGGTGAGCCGGCGACGCATCGGTCGGGCCATCGCCCTCCTCGCGCTGATTCCAATCGTCGTACTCGCGGTCATCCTTCTTCCACAGCTCCTGAGTTGACCCCTTCGACCGGACCCAGCCGACCAGCTCAGTCGAGCGGCTCGGCCTCGAGATCGCGCACGTGGTAGAACTCCTGGTCCCAGAGCGCGTAGATGAGCCAGGTCGGCAAGATGTACGACTCCTGCATGTAGTTCGCCTGCGAAGCGTGGATCGTCCACCCCTCGTGCTTCTTCGCGACCTCGGCGCCCATCGCGTACTCGGGCTTCGGCTGGTTCGCGACGACGAATGCGCCTGCCTCGCCGCCGAACACCGAGAGCGCGCCCGACGGGCTGATCGTGTAGACGAGGTGCTTCGGCCCCGTGTAGGAACCGCCCGAGGCCTCGAGCTCGGCGATCGCGAGTTCGGTGATGCGGCCCATCTCCATGTGGTCCTTGTGGCCGGTCGCGCCGCTCTCGGGCCAGAACCCCACGACGATATCGGGTCGCACGCGCTTCATCTCGGCGACCACGCGGGCGACGAGCTCGTCTTCGTCGGCCTCGGGCACGCCCCCGTCGGGGTAGTCCCACACGACGTGGCGGTCGACGCCGAGGTTGAAGCTGTTCTTCAGCGCCTCGGCCCTGCGGATCTCGCCGAGGTCTTCGTCGCGCGCGACGACCGGTGTCTGATGCCCGGCCTCGCCCTGCGTCGCGGTGATCATCGCCGTACAGGCGCCGCCCTGATGCGCGCGGAAGAACAGTCCGTTGACGGTCTGCTCGTCGTCGGGGTGGGCGAAGACACCGAGCACACGGGTGCCGTCGAGTTCGGCGATGACCGAATCCACGCCCTTCGCGGTGGGTTCGTAGAACAGGTGGCGACCCGCCCAGTACGCCCCGCCGACGAGGGCGAGGATGACGGCGACGACGATGATGAGCGCGACGGTGCGCTTGCGCATGGTGAGACTCTCGATACGGATCCGCGTCGGGGTGCGCGGATGGGCGAAGAGCATGGTAACCCGGCGCGCCGCGGAAGCCGAATCCTGCTCGGCATCCGGGCCTGCCCGCCCGGCTGGCCGCGACAGCCGAGACCGCCCGCCCGCCGGTGGGCGCGTCAGCCGCTCAAGCTGGTGAAACCGTGGCTGCCGCTGAAGTGCTCGTGCGCTGGGGGCCCAGCGTCAGCGCCGCTGCCGCCCACGAGGAGCTTGCGGGTGAGTTCGGCACGAGACGAGAGCAGCTCGTCGAGCGCGCGTGCGAGATCGGCGTCGGTGGGTGCACGGCCATCGGATGCCGCGGCGAGCACCGTGCGTCGCATGAGCTCCTTCGCGAACGAGCCCGTCGTGCCGTCGGCCGCGTCCGCCGCGGCGTCGATCGCCTCACTCGAGAGCGGAAGCCCGTCGGCGTACAGCCGGAACAGCCGTCGCCGGGCGTCGGCATCGGGCATGGGGATCTCGGCGGCGTGGTCGATGCGGCCGGGCCGGTCGGCGAGCGCACGCTCGAGCACCTCGACTCGGTTCGTGGTGAGGATGAACGTGACGTCGGCGTCGCCGTCGAGGCCGTCGAGCGCGTCGAGGATCATGAAGAGCACGGGGCTCGACGGTGAGATCGAGCGGTCGTTGGCGACCAGGTCGACATCTTCGAGCACGACGATCGACGGCTGCATCGCCCGAGCCACCTCGGCGGCCATGGTGATGAAGCGGATCGACGGTCCGTTGAGCAGGATCGCGGTCGAGCCGGCGGTGCGGCCGAGCAGATGGCGCACCGTCAGGGTCTTGCCGGTGCCGGGCGGGCCGTAGAGGAGGAGGCCTCGCTTCAAGTGCTGACCAGCCTGGGTGAGTGCCGCGCGGTGCTCGCCGATGCCGACGACGTGGCGCACGATGCCGTCGAGCGTGGGCTCGTCGAGCACGATGCGTTCCGCGGGCACATCGGGCCGCTCGAGGAAGGTCATCTGCCCCGTGCCCCGGCCGAACTCGCTGCCGCCGATCGTGAGCACCTGACCGCGCAGCACACTGCGTTCGAGCATGAGGCGGCGCACTTCGGCGATGAATGCCTCACCGGCGGCGGCGTCGGCCCCGATGACCTCGAGGCGTGCGTCTTCGCGGCCGTGCTCGGGTGCGCTCGCACGCTGCAGCACGGCGACGGGTCGCTCATCGAAGTGCAGCAACCTCAAGCCGAACGCGACCGCGCGGCGCTCGGAGTGCGGGCCGGTGGCCGCGGCCCGGTAGTCGACCGGCCCGGGGCCGAACGCCGAGTGCGGGTTCTCGAGCAGATCGGAGAGCGAGTGATGGCCGCGTTGCTGTCCGCCCCCGACGCCGAGGAGGCGCCCGCCACTGGCTTCGCTCAGCTCGTCGAGGGCGATGTCTGCGTCGGCGAGGCGGTGCTGGGGCATCACCTCGGTGATCACCGGCAGCGTCGTGACGTCGGCGCCGAGGTGCTCGGCGACGAGTTCGCCGAGCGGCGTGAGTCGTGACGGCGTCGGACGTGGCGCGTTGACGACCTCGGCGAGGAACCTGCGGTACGTCTCGACGAATGCCGCGGTGTCTTGATCCATGCGCACCTCCGGTGGTGTTCGCGCGAGTTCCGGGCGGGTCGCGCGAGGCCCCAGCATATCGATGCCCGACGCGGGGCGTCAGCTCTGCGGGGAGAACCTCTTGCCAACGGGAAGATATCTTCCTATTCTTTGTCCATGGCACGCAGACGCGAAGGACGGCTCTTCGACCTCGAGGTCGACATTCTCTCCGCAGGCATGGAACTGCAGGGCGACGAGGGCGATTTCTACGGCTTCGCCCTCGCGAAGCGCATCGCCGAGCGAACGGAGGTTGCGGCGCTCACCGCGCACGGCACGCTCTACAAGGCGCTTGCGCGGCTGAGCGAGCGCGGCCTGCTCGACTCCACTTGGGAGGACGTGGCCGTGGGCGAGGCCGAGGGACGCCCGCGGCGACGGCTCTATCGGGTCACCGGCGCCGGTGAGCTCGCCTACCGCACCGAACTCGACGCGCGACGGGTCGCGGTCGTCCAGGGCAAGGCGGCGTTCGCATGAGCGCCAGCGGCATCGACGAGCGCGACGAGCGCAACGAGGCGCTCGAGGTGCTCGAGACGCTCGAGGTGCGCGACGTCGCGGCATCCGCGCCCCGAATCGATCGTGCCGTGCTCGCCTGGGGCCGCTGGTACACGCGCGACCTCCCGGGCGACATCGCGGCCGACCGCCTCGCCGAGCTCGAATCCGATATCTCCGAAGAGCGAGAGGCCGCCGACGGTGCGCCAGGGGCCGGGCGTTCGATTCTCAGCCGCGCGACTCGCGGCATCCCCGCCGACCTCAGCTGGCGATTCAGCCGACTGCGGGGCGCGGCGCTCGACGCGCCGCGTGGAACATTCCCGCTCGCGATGCCGGCGCTCGCGCACCTCGCAACCGCACTGCTGCTCGCATGGGGCGTGCTGATCGTCGTGCGCGTCAGCGCGGGAGTACTCGCCGGCTCGTGGAACGGCGCGTGGGACCTCGTGGCGGCCGGGGTCTGCGGCCTCGCCATCGCGCTCGTCGGCGCGGCGCTCACCGTACTGCCGCGCCTGCGCTGGCTCGGCGCGCTCTGGCTCGCCGCCGCGGCATACGTGCTCATCCGATTCGGCATGTACGCGCTCATCGCGTCGAGCGTCACCCTCGGCGAGTTCTACTCCTCGTCGCTCAGCATGGCGATCCTCGTCAACCGCGTGCTCGCGGCCGCCGGCGTGCTGTTCTTCGTCGCGATGGCCGCGTGGTGGCTCCCGTCGGCCATCGGGCACTGGGGGCCGAGGCGCCCAGCGGATGCCCCGCTCCTCCCCAGCTCGGAAGGAACCGCAGCATGAACCTGCAACGCATCGCCGCAATCGTCGCGATCACGGGCGCCACCCTCGGCGGGGCATCCATCGTCACCCTCGGCGCCGCTGCCTATACGGCCAACCAGCCGGCGCCGGTGAGCGATGAGGCGATCGGCGGCCACGATCTCGAACCGCAACCCGATGCCGCTCCCGTGGCCGCGCCCGCCGGGGTGGCCGAGAACGTGACGCCCGTGGGTCCGCCGACGCCCGGCACGGGTGCGATGTCGGCCGACCACAACCCGTACCTCGACCCCGCCGACCCCTCGTACGTGACACCCGAGGAGCGGTCGGAGTGGCTCGGCAAGCAAGCGGTCATTCGTGAGTGCATGGATGCCGCGGGCTTCGAGTTCCTCGAGTGGCAGTGGTGGCTCGGCGGCAGCCCGCAGCCGAGGGGGCTCGACTTCGAGACCTCGGTGCTCTGGACCCAGGCCCTGTATGGCCCCGACGCCTCCAAACCGGGCGGTGGGTGCGCCGACGTGGGCAACACGGCCGAGGCCGAGGCGCGTGCCGCGGGGCATCCGCTCAGTGCGCCGGTGCCCGACGACGACCCTGCTCTCGACACCGAGCGCCAGGTGTGGCTCGAATTCCAGGATCTCGTGCGCGCCTGCATGACCGAAGCCGGTCAGGAGTACCTCTACTGGGAGTTCTGGAACCCGGCATACCGGTCGTCGGCCGACTCCTCGGGCGTCGTGACTCCGGCCGCGCAGCCGGCCGGACTCAGCGAGGCCGAGGTTGCCGCATGGTCGCTCGCGCTCAACGGCGACGCCGGAGCCGGCGCGGCCTACCGCTGGGAGGACGCGGGGTGCTGGGGCAGGGCCGTGCACGAGGCCGGTAACGACAACATGCACTGACCGACGACAGGCACTGACCCGCGCGGGTCAGGGGCGCGACTCAGGCCCTCGCGCCCTCGGCCTTCTTCTTGAGGAAGATGAGCGGCAGGAGCCAGCCGCCGAGCGCCGTGATGATCCAGATGATGAGTGTCGCGAGGATCCAGGTGACCCAGCCGTCGATCGTGATGCCACCCGGGAAGAGCGACGCGATGAGTAGCGCGACGAACGTCGAGACCAGGCCGATGCCGCCGAGCACCGCGGACGCGTACTTCCGGGCCAGGTTGAAGATGAACGGGCTGAGCACGCTCTGCGCGATCGCGAAGACGATGATCGCGACGAGGAATCCGCCCCACTCGAGGTGGAAGTCGGGGAGGACCCACGAGGCAACGAGAAGGCCGAGAGCGGCGGTCACGAGGTAGATCGCCGCACGAATGAGGAAGCGCACCATGCCGCGAGCGTAGCGGGGCGGCGGATGTCGTGTCGAGCAGCGCGCCGCAGCGGCATCCGCTCGGACCGTGGCGGCTCTGGCCCGAAGCGAGCAAGATGTGGCGCATGGCCGAACGCGCTGAGCGGGGTGAGACGGGCACCGCACCGAACCCGGCAGCACGACGGGTGCAGGCGGCGTACTTCACGCTGCTCATCGGCAATACGCTCGCCGCGTCGTTCATCTGGGGCGTCAACACACTGTTCCTGCTCGACGCGGGGCTGACGAACTTCGAGGCGTTCGCCGCGAATGCGTTCTTCTCGGTCGGCATGGTGATCTTCGAGGTGCCGACGGGCGTCGTCGCCGACACGCTCGGCAGACGGGTCTCGTATCTGCTCGGCACCGTCACGCTCGCGGTGACGACCGTGCTGTACTACCTGCTGTGGGTCGGCCACTCGCCGTTCTGGATGTGGGCGATCGTCTCGGTGCTGCTCGGCCTCGGCTTCACGTTCTTCTCGGGCGCCGTCGAGGCCTGGCTCGTGGATGCGCTCGCCGCGACCGGCTACACCGGTGGTCTCGAGCGGGTCTTCGGGCGCGGCCTCGCCCTCTCGGGGGCGGCGATGTTCGTCGGCTCGATCCTGGGCGGCGTCATCGCCCAGGCGACGAACCTCGGCGTGCCGTTCCTGATCCGCGCGGGCATCCTCGTCGTGATGTTCGTCGTCGCGGCGCTCGTGATGCGAGATCTCGGCTTCACGCCCGCCGGCCGTGCCCACCCGATCCAGGCGACGAAAGACGTGTTCAGTGCCTCGGTGAAATACGGCCTCGGGCGGCGCCCGGTGCGCTACGTCATGTTCGCGTCGTTCTTCACGACGGGCGTCGGCTTCTACGTCTTCTACGCGCTGCAGCCCTACCTGGTCGAACTCTGGGGCGACACGGGCGCCTACTCGATCGCCGGGCTCGCCGCGGCGATCCTCTCCGGGGCGCAGGTGCTCGGCGGGCTGGCGGCGCCGTGGGTGCGACGTCGGTTCCGCAAGCGCACGACGACCATCATCGCGAGCCTCATCGTCTCGACGCTCGTGCTGCTCGCGCTCGGCGTGAACCAGAACTTCTGGATCGCGCTCGTGCTGCTCACGCTGTGGGGACTCGTCGACGCGGCGGCCGGCCCTGTGCAGCAGGCGTACCTCAACGACATGATCCCGTCGCAGCAGCGGGCGACCGTGCTCTCGTTCGACTCGCTGCTCGGCAGTACGGGCGGCGCCGTGATCCAGCCCGTACTCGGTCGCTCCGCCGACCTCTGGGGCTATCCGGGATCGCTGCTCGTCAGCGGCGGCATCCAGGTGCTCGCCGTGCCGTTCATGTGGCTGAGTCGCAGGCAGGGGTCGCCGGCGGACGTCGCGGGCGAAGCGCCCGACACGCACGAGAACCCGTCGGATGCCGCCGGGCCGACGAGTGCCGGCGGCTGAGCGCTCGCTGAGCCACCGCTGAGCTACCGCACAGCTACCGCACATCGGTGCGTCGGCGTGCTGCCGTACTCGGCCACGTAACCCCCATTCGAGGGGCGTGTAGCATGGAGCGGACTCGCCTGAACGGCCGCGCGGTCGTTCCCGAATCGCGGCCGGAGGTGCCCGATGCGGAAGACCATCATCTTCAGTGCCGCCATCGCGGCGCTGTTCGTCGGCTCGATCTTCGTCGGCGTCGCCGCGGCGATGACCGGTGCACCCGTTCTCTACGACGCGCGCTCGCCGCAACCCGTCGCGACCACCGACGGCGGTTTCGGGGTCGAGGCAGGCGAGGCGCAGAGGAGCGACTCGCAGGTTCCGGCCGACGGGGCCGACGCGAATGGCGAGGAGCCGCTGCCTGCGCCACCGACTGCATCACAGCCGAGGCCGACGCCGAGCCCGGCACCGACTCCGGCCCCGACGCCTGCACCGACGACACCGCCCGACCCGATGCCCACGCTCGAGGAGCAGCAGGCTTGGCTCGGCTTCCAACAGCTCGTGCGCGAGTGCATGACCGAGGCCGGCCAGGAGTATCGCTCATGGGAGTGGTGGAACACCGAGCCGCGCGATCCGACGTCGACGGCTCCGGCGATGCCCGATGGGTTCACCGCCGAGCAGGAGGCGGCGTGGCGACTCGCCCTCGAGGGCGCCGGCGGTGACAGCGACGGATGCATCGGCGAAGCGAGGCGGGCCGATCAGGAGCAGCCGCCCGCGGCGACGACGCCTCCGCCGACTGCGAGCGAAGCGCCGCCCGCCGGCTGACCGAGGCCGGCCGCCGGCGTCCGCAGACGTGCTGCAGACCTGGGTCAGGCCGACAACGTCTCGACGCGGCCGTTCAGCTCGGCGGCATCCGTGCCCCAGAGTTCGACGACGGATGCCGCGAGCCGGTCTTCGAGGCCCGCGAGCGACTTCACGCGGAATGTGACGGCCGCAGCGGTGGGTCTCGGCACGCCTTCTTGGTCGGCTCCTCGACCAGCGTGGGCGAACCCCTGCGCGAGGGAGCGCATCCACGATTCGCTCGCGGCCTTGACCGCGGTGTAGTTGGCGCCGCCCGCGGTCGGTCGCTCGACGGTGGTCGATGAGACGATCGCGATGCGCCCGGCCGGGGAGGCGACGAGATCGTCCCAGAAGGCTCGGCTGACGTAGCGCAGCGCGGTGAACGAGCGCTCGAGCACCCGGTAGTCCTCCTCGGTCTGGCCCGGGATGCCGCCGCCGCCGCGCCAACCGCCGACGAGGTGGATGACACCGTCGAGGTCGCCGACCCGGGCATGCACGCGCATGGCGAGTTCGAGCACATCGTCGCCGTCGGTGAGGTCGGCGCGCTCGCCGACCACACCGGGCAGCTCGGCCTCGAGTGCCTCGATGCGGCCCTCGTCGCTGCCGACGGCGATCACTCGGGCTCCAGCGTCGAGCAGCGCGCGGGCGACCGCCCGGCCGGAGGTACTCGTCGCTCCCGCGATGAGCACGGTGCGGTTCGCAAGATCGGTCATGCAGTCATTCTCCTCTGCGCACGTCGGTCGAGTAGCGACGAAGGAGCGTATCGAGACCAGCCCGCGGGTGGTCTCGATACGCTTCGCTACTCGACCGACGGGTGGTCTCGATACGCTTCGCTATTCGACCGGCGAGTCGCTATTCGACCGACGAGTGGGCCGTGATGCCGACCGTCGACTCGATGACGGACTTCATCTTCTTGTCGAGGGCCTCGTAGAACATCGACAGTGGGAACTCGTCGTCCATCACGAGGTCGGTGTAGCCCTTGGGCGGGCCGGCGAGCACCTCGCGGGGCAGACCCTCGGCCCACACCGACGCCGGGTTCGGCGTGACGACGCTCGTCACGAGCTCGTATGCGGCGAGCCAGTGCACGGTCTTCGGGCGGTCGATCGACTTCCAATACAGCTCGTCGATCGCGTCGCCGAGCTCGACGACCGCATCGGGCACGGCGTCCCAGTCGAAGCTCAGCGAGACATCCGTCCAGTCGAGCACGTGCTTCTGGTGCAGCCACGCGAATAGCAGCTGGCCGCCGAGCCCGTCGTAGTTGCGCACACGGGAGCCCGTGATTGCGAACCGGAAGATGCGATCGAAGATCACCGCGTACTGCACGAGCTTGCCGTGCTCGAGCAACTGCTGCTCGATGTCGGTGAGCGGCTCGCCGCCGCCCTCCGAATGCTCAGTCGCTCGTGCCCGAAGGCCGCGCTCGATCTTCACCGACTCGCGGAACGCGGTGAGGTCGCACCGCAGTTCCTCGAGCGAGTAGAGGAAGAACGGCATGCGCTGCTTGATCATGAACGGATCGAACGGCAGGTCGCCGCGCATGTGCGTGCGGTCGTGGATGATGTCCCACATGACGAACGTGCGCTCGGCGAGCTCCTGATCGTCGAGTAGGGCCACCGCATCGTCGGGCAGTTCGAGCTTCGTGATCTCGGATGCCGCGCGCACGACCCTGCGGTAGCGCGCTGCCTCGCGGTCTTGGAAGATCGCGCCCCACGTGAACGACGGGATCTCGCGCATGGCGACCGTCTCGGGGAACAGCACGGCCGAGTTCGTGTCGTACCCGGGCGTGAAGTCGACGAGCCGCAGGCTCACGAAGAGCTTGTTGCCGTAGTCGCCCGCCTCGAGCGCCGCGATGAACTCGGGCCAGATCGTCTCGACCACGAGCGCTTCGACGTGCCGCTCGGTCGAACCGTTCTGCGTGTACATCGGGAAGACGACGAGGTGACGAATGCCGTCGATGCGGTGCCGCTGCGGCTGGAATGCCACGAGCGAGTCGAGGAAGTCGGGCACGCCGAAGCCCTCGGCCTGCCAGCGGCGGAAGTCGACGACGGATGCCGCGAGGTACTCGGCCTCGTGCGGGAACCGTGGTGAGAGGGCCTCGATCGACTCGACGATCGCGTCGACGAGAGCGGATGCCTCGTCTTTGCTCCCTGAGCCCGTCGAGGGGTCCTCGGGCACCGACCCGTCTTTCACCTGCAGCGCCTGCAACGCGGTCGCCGACTCCTTGAGGCGGAGCCACGCGGCATCCGTCTCGACGCCCTCGGCCAGTGCGAGGTCGGCGGCGGTCACCTCGTCTTCGAGAACCTCGGGTTCGCCGATGATGGCGTCGATCGTGGTGTTGCTCGACATATGAACCTCCGTTCCTCGGTGAGGGGTGCGCACGGTGCGCGTGATGGCACGACGCGATTCGCCGGCTCCCTCAAGGCTATGAGGCGAGCCTCTGCGATTGGTTGTGCCCCGGCGCGGGATTCTTGCGTGAACGCAAGAATCCACGGCGTAGATCGCCGCGTCACGCAATCACCGGTTATCGGTCGTCGTGCGATGAATCATGACGAATGGGGAGAACTGTCCATTGACAGTGGCTCGCACGCGCTGTCAGGCTGCGGGTCGGCAACCCGTCGATCCCTACAGCAAGGAACTCTCACATGACCGCTCCCGCTCCCGTCACCGTACCCGCGCAGACGGCGCCCGCTGAGAAGTGGAACGTCCTCTCCATCGTCGGCTTCGTGCTGTCGCTGCTCAGCTTCAACGTCATCGCGGTCGTGCTCGGCTTCATCGGGCTCAACCAGGTGAAGAAGACCGGTGAGCGTGGCCGTGGCCTCGCCATCGCCGCGATCATCATCGGTTTCGCATCGATCGTGGTCTGGGGCATCGTCATCATCGCGTCGATCGCGCTCGCCGCGACGACCGCGTCGCTCTCGACCTACTAGGCCTGCAACTCGCTTGTCCCCGCCCGGCTCAGCCGGGCGGGGACACGTCGTTTCAGCAGGAGCCGTCGTCAGTGCACCAACTCGGCCTGCGACTCGGGCGAGGCGTCCCGAGGGGCTGCCTCGGCCGTTGCGACGACCGGCGTCGCCCGCCCGGCCGGCAGCAGCAGTGCGAGCAGCGCCGAGACGAGCAGCACGGCCGCGCCGACCACGACTGCCGGCTGGGCGCCCGCGCCGTACTCTGCGGGCGTGAGCGCGCCGCCCGCGCCCGTGAACACCGCGGTGGACACGGCGATGCCGAGGGCGACACCGATCTCTCGCAGCATCGAGTTGGTGCCGCTCGCCTTGGCGTGGTCGTCGGGCGCCATGGTCGCGAGTACAGCTGTCGCCGATGGTGCGAACACGAGTCCCATGCCGATGCCCGCGACGATGAACGGCGCGACGTAGGCCGAGTACTCAGTGCCCGGCTCCAACAGCTGCGTCAGCCAGAACAGCGCGCCCGACAGCGCGAGCAACCCGGCGACGATGAGCGCGCGCGTGCCGATGCGCCCGGCGAACACGCCGGCGAGCGGTGCCACGATCATGGGCGCGAGCGTCCACGGCGAGGTCTGGAGTGCGGCCTCGAGCGGGCTCGCGCCCTGCACGACCTGCAGGAACTGGATGAGGATGAAGATCGACCCGAAAGCGCCGAAGCTGAACCCGAAGCCCGCGAGGTTCGCCACGGTGAAGCTGCGGTCGCGGAAGAGTCGGAGCGGCAGGAGCGGCGCCGAGGTGCGCGACTCCCACGCCACGAACGCGAGGAGCAGCACGCCGCCCGCGATGAGGCTGCCGAGTACCTCGAAACTCGACCAGCCGGCGTCGTTGCCTCGCACGATGCCGTAGACGAGGCCGAGGAGCCCGAGACCCGAGAGCACGAGGCCGACGATGTCGGCGCGAAGGCGCGCACCGAAGCTGTTCGGCAGGGCGGCGAGCGCGAGCACGACCGAGACGACGCCGACGGGAACGTTGATCCAGAAGATCGCCTGCCAGGCCCAGCCCTCGATCACGGCGCCGCCGATGAGCGGCCCGGTCGCGACGCCGAGGCCGGCGACGCCGCCCCAGATGCCGATGGCCAGCGGGCGGCGTGCGAGCGGCACGGCCCCGGCGAGCAGCGTGAGCGAGAGGGGCATGATGGCCGCAGCCCCGAAGCCCTGTGCGGCGCGTGCCACGATGAGTTGGCCCGGGTCGGTGGCGAGGGCGGCGAGCGCCGAGCTCAGCGTGAACACGACGATGCCGATCACGAAGACGGTGCGGCGCCCGAACCGGTCGCCGAGCGCGACCGCCATGAGGATCGTGCTCGCGAAGGCGAGCGTGTAGGCGTTCATGAACCACTGCAGCTCTTCGACGGAGGCCCCGAACTCCGAGTGCAGCACGGGGAGGGCGTTGGTCATGACGAGGTTGTCGAGCGTCGCCATGAACATCGGCAGGGCTGTGGCGATGAGGACGAGCCAGATCGGAATCGAGCGGCGGATGCGCTGCGGCGCTGCGGAGGGCGACGTTGCTGGGTCGATGGTGGTGGATGACACGGCGTGGCTCCCAAGTTGTAATTGGATGATTACTTGGAGAGTAGTAATCGACTGATAACATGTCAAGCATGTCGGCCGATGAACTCAGACCCGCCCCGCGCATGAAGGCCGCCGACCGTCGTGAGCAGATCCTCATCGCCGCCACCGCGGTCTTCGGCGCCAAGACCTACGTCGGCACCACGACCGACGAGGTGGCGCGCGCAGCGGGCGTCAGCCAGCCCTACGTCGTGCGGCTCTTCGGTACGAAAGAGAAGCTCTTCATCGAGGTGATCGAGCGGGCCTACGCCCGCCTGGTCGCCGAGTTCCGCGCGGTGCTCCCGGGGTCGGTCGAAGGTCGCGCCGAACGCATGGGCACGGCCTACACGAACCTGCTCGCCGAGCGCGGCATGCTGCCGGTCATCGCGGGCTCAACGGCACTCGGCGGCGAGCCCGTGATCGGGCGGGTCGCACGCAGGGGCTTCAGCGAGATCTGGCGCTTCGTGCGCGAAGAGGCCGGATTCTCCGAAGAGCAGACCCGCCAGTTCATGGCCACCGGCATGCTCATCAACGCGATCGTCGGGCTCCGCCTGACCGGTGACTACGGCGACGAGCTCTCGGCGACCGAGATCTTCGACGCGTGCTTCCCCGACGGTGTGGCGAAGATGCGGGCGCTCATGCCGGCGATCGACGAACCGTGGTGAGCACGACCCGGTGAGCGAGGGGATGCCGCGGCATCCGCTCGCCCGTCAGAGCGCCTTCTGCATGTGCATCGCCGCGGTCGAGTAGCCGAGCCGTTCGTAGAGGCGGATCGCCGGCTCGTTGTAGGCGAACACGTTCAGGCGCATGGCCACCGCGCCGTGCTCGCGCGCGAACTCCTCGGCGAGCAGCATCGTGCGCCGGCCGAGCCCGCGGCGCTGGTGCGTCTCATGGATCTCGACGTCCCAGACGTACCAGTTGGCCGGGTCGCTCATCGGGCCGATCCAGAGCCACCCGGCATCCTCTTCGGCCGCCTCGACGGTGAACAGGTGGTGGCCGTCGATGAGGCGACCGTCGGGGAAGAACTGCTCCTGTGATGCCCGGCGCGCGGCGGTCGCCTGCTCGGCCGTGTCGCCGGCATCACGCCGCGCCTGCTCATACGCCGCCATCGCGATCGGCAGCCATGCAGCGGTCTCGGCATCGGTCTTCGGCCTGAGGCGCACGTCGTCGGTCATCGCCCCATGATGCCATCCGCGCGCCGGGGAGGCGTCACGCCCAGCGACGCGCGGTCATCGCCCCATGATGCCATCCGCGCGCCGGGGAGGCGTCATGCCCAGCGACGCACCGCCCAGCGTTCGACGAGCGCGACGATCGAGTCGGTGAGCTTGCCGAGCACGGCGAGCATGATGATCGCGAGGAAGATGCGGTCGATGCGGCCGTTCTGGCCCGAGTCGTTCAGCAGGAACCCGAGGCCCATCGACGAGGCGATGAGCTCGGCGGCGACGAGGAAGAGCCACGACTGCGCGAGGGCGAGGCGCAGTGCCGAGAGCACCGAGGGCACGACCGCGGGCAGTTGCACCGCGGCGAAGAGCGGCACCCCGTGCAGCCCGAACGCACGGCCGGCTTCGATGAGCTGGCGATCGACGTGCCGCAGCGCGGCCGAGACGATCGTGTAGACGGGGAAGAAGGCGCCGATCGCGATGAGGATGACCTTGGACTCCTCGCCGATCTTGAACCAGAGGATCAGCAGCGGAATCCACGCGAGCGACGGCACGGCGCGGATCGCCCCGAGCGTCGGCGCGAGCAGGATGTCTCCGAGCTTGGAGAGCCCGACGACCGCGCCGAGCGCGAGCCCGATCGCCGCGCCGAAGGCGAAGCCGAGAAACACGCGTTGCGTCGAGATCGCCACGTAGAGCCCGAGCACGCCGCGTTCGGCGAGATCGACCGCGGCGAGCCAGACCATCTCGGGCGACGGCAGCTGCGACACGGGCACGAGTCCCGACGTCGACACCCACTGCCAGACGCCGAGCAGCGCAAGCGGGATGATCGCGCCGCCGACGATGCGGAACCAGCGGCGATCGACGAGGCGAACGGATGCCCCGGGCGCGCGCTTCGGGGACTGGGGTCGTCCCTCGGGCACGATCGCCGCCGCGGGCACCGCGTATCCGTCGAAGGAGACTGGGCCGGCGGCTGTCGTCGCGGCAGGGCTCACGAGGCCGTGCACCAGCCCCGTGGCATCCGTTCGCTGTGAGTTATCCGTTCGCTGCGAGTTGTCCGTTTGCTGCGAGTTATCCGTTCGCTGCGAGTTGTCCGTTCGCTGCGAGTTATTCGTTCGCTGCGTGGCATCCGCCTTGCTCATTGCGCTGCATCCTCTCCCTGCGCTCCGGGGGTAGTTTCCCGACAATCAGTCCGCGAAAAGCGGGTCGTTGTGTCGGATTTCGACCCCCGGAGCAGGTACTACGGGTACTGCGGGTACTGCGGGTACTACTCGAAGCGGGCCGCGTCGGCCTTCGTGACGAAGGTGTCGTTGATGATCGTGTCGAGCGCCTCGTCGACCTGCTCCTGCGTCTGCACGTCGCCGAGCTCGACGAAAATCGGGCCGATCTTCTCGAGCACCTTGACCTGGGTGTCGCCCGGCACGGGGTCGATGTCGAGGTTCGAGCGCTCCTCGATGACCTTCGTCGCGACGGCGAGGTCGAGCCCCGCGACGTCGGCGAGAATCTGCGCCGTCTCTTCGGGGTTCTCGGCGGCCCACGCGCGGGCCTGCTCGTAGGCGTCGACGACGGCCTGCGCGACCTCGGGCTTCTCCGCGAGGAACGATTCGGTCGCGTTCAGGAACCCGTAGCTGTTGAAGTCGACGTTGCGGTAGAAGAGGGTCGCGCCCTCCTCTTCGGCACCGGCCATGATCGGGTCGAGGCCCGACCACGCGTCGACCGAGCCGTTCTGCAGTGCCGCCCAACCGTCGGCGTGCTGCAGGTTCTGCACCGTGATGTCGGATGCCTCGAGCCCCTCGGCTTCGAGCGACTGCAGCAGGAAGAAGTACGGGTCGGTGCCCTTGGTCGCCGCGACCTGCTTGCCCTTCAGGTCTTCGACGGAGGTGATGGTCGAGCCGTCAGGTGCGACGAGCGCCGCCCATTCGGGCTGCGAGTAGAGCGAGATGACCTGGATCGGCGAGCCGTTCGAGCGAGCGAGCAGCGCAGCCGACCCGGCGGTCGAGCCGACGTCGACCGCGCCGGCACGCAGTGCCTCATTGGCCTTGTTCGATCCGGCCGACTGCACCCAGTTCACGGTGAGACCGGCGTTCTCGAGCCAGCCCTGGTCTTTGATGATGAGGCTCAGCGGGTTGTAGGTCGCGAAGTCGATGTTGAGGGTCTGACCTTCGAGTGAGACGGCCTCGCCGCTCTCGGCGGGCTCTGGCTCGGCGGCCTGGCCTTCGCCGGCGACGCAGCCGGAGAGCAGCAGCGCCGCGGCGGCGGCACCCGCGACGAGCGCGGTACGGAGGAACGGGGTGCGGGACACGAGGAACTCCTTCAGGGGTGGTGACGCTTGCTGTGGGCGCCGGTCAGAACGGGTAGTGCGGGATGGTCGTGACGGCCTCGATGCCGCGGGCGGCACCGTGCCGGTCGATGCCGAGGCCGTCGAGCAGGCGCCCGCGCAGCTCGGCGAGCTCGGCAGATCCGCGATCGCGAGGGCGGGTACCAGGCACGACGACGATCTGGCGGATGTCGGCACCCGGCGTCTCGCCGTCGCTGCCGAGCAGGATCACCCGGTCGGCCAGCTGCAGGGCTTCGTCGACATCGTGCGTGACGAGCAGCACGGTCGTCGGCGCGGCCGCGTGCACGTCGAGCAGCAGGTCTTGCATCTTCAGACGGGTGAGCGCGTCGAGCGCACCGAAGGGCTCGTCGAGCAGCAGCACTCCTGGATTGCGGGCGAGCGCTCGGGCGAGCGACGTGCGCTGCGCCATGCCGCCCGAGATCTCGCGGGGGCGGTGGCCCGCGAAGTCGGCGAGGCCGACGAGTTCGATGAGCCGGGCGACCTTGTCGCGGCCGACGGACTTCGGTGTGCGCCGCGGGAGCCCGAGCGCGACGTTGGCGGCGACCGTGCGCCACGGCAGTAGTCGAGGTTCCTGGAAGCCGACGGCCGAGCGCCGGTCGTACGGCGGAACCGCCGTGCCATCGACGGTCACGGTGCCCGCGCTCGCACGGTCGAGCCCGCCGGCGATGCGCAACAGCGTCGACTTGCCGCATCCGCTCGGACCGAGGATCGCGACGATCTCGCCGGCCGCGACGTCGAGGTCGATGTCGCGCAGCACCTGCCGGGTGCCCGCGGCCGTGTCGAACGCGCGCCCGATGCCGCGGAACGACACGGGCGCGGCTTCGGCCGAGCCCGTCGTCTCGCGGGGGAGGGCGGATGTCGCCGACATGGGGACTCCTCGGAGCGGATTGGGGGATCCATCCGAAGCTATCGACGTGCCGCCGCGCTGTCAGCCGCGCGCGACCCACGGCGTAACAGTGCCGACTGCCGACGGCACGCCCGTGGTGCGCGAGGATGGGTGGATGACGAGAACGGTGCGCGGCGCGAAGGTCCTCATCACGGGTGCGGCCGGTGGCATGGGCCGCATGTACGCCGAACGGGCCGTGAGCGAGCACGCGGCATCCGTCACCATCTGGGATCGCGACGCGGCCGCGCTCGCCCGCACCGTCGACGAGCTCGGTGCGATCTCGCAGGGCCGCACCCGCATCCAGTCGTTCGTGGTCGATGTCAGCGATGCCGGGGCGATCGCGAAGACCGCCCAGAGGGTACGAAAAGACCTGGGCAACCCCGACGTGCTCATCAACAACGCCGGCATCGTGCGGGGCAACCGCTACTTCTGGGAGACCGACAACGGCGAGGACACCCGCCCGATCATGCAGGTCAACGCGCTCGCGCCGATGTACATCACGCGAGAGTTCCTGCCCGGCATGATCGCGGGCGCCTACCGGCCCGCGCGCATCGTGAACATCGCGAGCGCGGCCGGCACCCTCGCGAACCCACGCATGGCGGTCTACGCCGCGTCGAAGGCGGCGCTCATCGGCTGGAGCGACTCGCTGCGAGTCGAACTCGAGCAGGCCGACCACGGCAATGTGAAGGTCACCACGGTCACGCCGAGCTACATCTCGACAGGCATGTTCACCGGCGCGCGCGGCCCGGTGCTGACCCCGGTGCTCGAGCCCGACTACGTCGTCGACCGCGTCTGGCGGGCGATGCTCGACGGGCGGCCGCTGCTCGAACTGCCGTGGAGCGTCGGCGTCTCACGAGCGCTTCGCGGCCTGTTGCCGACCCGGGTCTTCGACCGGCTCGTGGGCGAGGGCTTCGGCGTCTACCGTTCCATGGAGCGGTTCACCGGGCGTCGCTGAAGGCGGGCCGAGCTCGGATCCGTGATTCGTGTCTCACCTGATAGGATACGGAACGTGCCGTTTCCTAATGAAGAGCCGGGCCGTCAGCTCGGGCCGGAAGTTCGTCGCGGGGGGCGACCTCGTGACGACCAGCGTGAGGGCGAGATCCTCGACGTCGTGAACCTGCTGCTCGCAGAGCGCGGCTACGAAGGCGTCACCTTCGAAGAGGTCGCGCGCCGCGCGGGAGCGTCGAAGGCAACCCTCTATCGGCGGTGGAAGTCCAAGCGGGATATGGTCGTCGCCGCACTGAAGGCCGGCCCTGCGCGCCGCGAGGGGCCGGATGAGATCAATACCGGCAGCCTGCGGGGCGACCTGCTCGCGCTCTGTCAGCGTCTCGTCACGACGATGCGTTCCACGGATGGCCAGACCGCCATGCTGCTGTTCCAAGCGGGCCTTGAAGACCCGGAGCTGGGCGAGGCGATCGAACGTGCCGTCGGCCCCACCGGAGCTCGATTGCCCGCCTCCGTCGTGGACGCAGCGGTCCGCCGGGGGGAACTGCCGGAGGGCGTGGACCCGTTCCCCTTCGAGGAGGTCGCCGGCGCCGTGATCTTGTTCCGGCGGCTCAACGGGCTGGAGATCGACGACCGCTACCTCGAAGCGCTCGTCGACTCGATCCTCGTACCGGCGCTGCTGGCGACACCGCCGGCGATGCACGACTTCCCCGCCGGCATCTTCTCCGGCCGTCCATCCCCCGCAACCGACCCGCAAACTGTGAAGGACACATCATCAGCACGCTGACCATCGACGGATTCCGGTATCAGACACTGCAGGGCGAGCAGGGGGTGGACCTGCGCGTCGCAGTCGGAGGCACAGGACCCGCAGTCGTTCTCCTCCACGGCTTCCCGCAGACGCACTACATGTGGCGCCACGTCGCCCACGAGCTCGCTGCCCGGCACACGGTCATCGTTCCCGACCTGAGGGGCTACGGCGAAAGCGCGAAGCCGCCGGAGCACGGTCCGGACACGTACTCGAAGCGCACCATGGCCGAGGACGTCATGCAAGTGGCCGCGGCACTCGGCCACGAGCGCTTCGGCCTGATCGGCCATGACCGCGGTGCGCTGGTGGCCGTTCGTGCCGGCCTCGACCACCCGCACGCGGTGCAGTACCTCGGGATCCTCGACGTGCTCCCCACCCTCGACACCTGGCAGGTCCTGCAGGGCGTGAACGCGAAGGTGGCGTGGCACCTGTACCTCATGGCCCAGCCCGCGGGCCTGCCGGAGAAGATGATCACGGCAGTCGCAGCGGAGTTCTTCGCCTCATTCCTCGATGCATGGGATACCGACGGCTCGACCTTCACGCCCGAGGTCCGCCAGCACTACATCGACAGTTCCGTGAATGCCGTGGACTCCATCGTCGCGGACTACCGCGCCACCTCGAGCATCGACCTCAGCATGGACCTCGAGGACCGCGAGGCGGCCAAGACGCTCTCCATGCCCGTCGGCGTCATCTCCCAGGACTGGGGCGCCCAGTTGGGCTTCGATGCCGCCGCACTCTGGCAAGCGTGGGCAACCGACCTGACGTACGAACCGATCGACGCCGGCCACTTCATGGCCGAAGAGAGGCCCGTTGAGATCGCACGCTTCATCACCGATCTGTCTGCCCGCCGCCAGGTCTGACCACGGGCACCCACGATCTAGGCTTTGAGCATGGGCAAACTGTTCGATTCCATCGACGACAAATTGAAGGCCTGGATCGAGGCGCAGCCCATGTGGTTCGTCGCGACCGCCCCCCTCGGCGCAGACGGTCACGTCAACGTGTCTCCGCGCGGGCACGACTCGTTCTCGGTGCTCGACGAGCACCGTGTCGCTTGGGTCGACTACACGGGCAGCGGCGTCGAGACGATCGCCCATCTGCGGGAGAACGGGCGAGTCTGCCTGATGTTCAACTCCTTCGACAGCCGCCCGCGCATCGTGCGACTGCACGGCAGCGGGTCGGTCTGGCTGCCCGGCGACGCCGCGTTCGAAGAGGTCGTGGCACGGCACCCCGAACACCCGAGCACGCGAGCCGTCATCACCGTGGAGGTGACCAGGATCAGCGACTCGTGCGGTTGGGGCGTGCCCATCATGGAGATGACGGGTGAACGCGACCTGTTGCGCCTGCAAGCCGAGAAGAAGGGCGTCGAGGGCATGGCCGAGTATCGAGTCGAGAAGAACACCCGGAGCGTCGACGGTCTCCCAGGGCTCATCACCGCCTGAAACGCGCGTGCGTCAGAGCCCGTTGCGGCTCAGCCACTCGAGCAGCACCCGAGTGAACTCCTCGGGCCGTTCGACGCTCGGCAGATGGGCGGTGTCGGCGAAGCGAACGCCCGTCGCATCGGGCAGGTTCGAGAGCAAGTGATCGTACGCCGCGAGCGCCGAGCTGAGGTCGTACTCGCCGACGGTGACGAGCGCCGGTGAGCGGATGTCGCCGAGCCGATCTGAGGCCGGCGGTTCGAGTGGCAGCATGGTGCCGTCATCGGCCGCGTGCGCGATATTGGGCGAGTTGAGCTCGTGCGCGAGGCGGACGAACGAAGGATCCAGATCGGCCTCCGAACGCCGCGGCCCCGCCGCCCAGAGCGTGGTCTCGAGCCGCACGATGCGCGCCGCGTCGATGGCGGGGTCGAGGTTGTCGATCTCGTCGAAGCGGCGCTGTTCCTCGTCGGTGAGCGGCAGGTCGGGAAACCCGCTCGGTTCCGAGCCGACCGTGACCGCACCACGCACGCGTTCGGGGAAGGCGAGCGCGGCGTCGAGCGTGATCTCACCGCCACGGCTCGCGCCGATCACCGTCGCCGCTTCGATGCCGAGATGGTCGAGCACCGCGAGGGCGTCGGCGTGGTTCGCGAACGGCGCGGCCTCGTCGTGGCGGGTGCCGCCGAAACCACGAGGGTCGAACCGGGCCACGAAGTGGTGCTCGGCGAGGGCGTCGACCTGCGGGTCCCACATGCGCAGAGTGGCGATGCCGGCAGGGATGAGGAGCAGCGCGGGTGCCGAGGCGCGTCCGGCGAACTCGTAATACAACTCGGCACCGGGAACTGAGAGCGAAGGCATGCCCCGAGAATACGCACTCGCGTGACGGGTGCCGCAGCGACGCGCACCTGCCGTCGCCGCCGCCGCGAGGCATCCATCAGTCGTCGTCGCCCGAGTCCTTCTTGTTGCCCTTGTCGTCGTTGCCGTTGCCCTTGTTACCCTTGTTGCCCTTGTCGTCGCTGTTGCCGGGCCCACCGTCGTCGTCGTCACCGTCGCTGGCCGGGTCGGGGGTCGGGGTGGGCGTCGTCGCGACTTCAGCCGCCTCGAGGTCGGCTTGCACCAGCGCGAGCGCCTCGCGGATCTCCTGCGCCTGCTCGGCGCCGATCGTGCCGTCGTCGACAGCGTCGTCGACATCCTGCTCGAGCAGCGTGAGCGCGGCGATCGCGCCGACGTGGTCGCCGGCCGCCGCACGCTCGGCGACTTGTACGACCGATGCGTGGAGGTCGGCGCTGACGGCGTCGGGAGACTGGGTGCACGCGGAGAGCCCGAACGCGAGTGTCGCGGCGATCGCGCCTGCCGTGACGACCGCGTGCATCCGTACCCGGCGGCTCATCGGGTCACCGCTTCGTCGAGCCGTTCGAGGTGTACGCCGAGTTCGCCGGGCAGGCTCGGCAGCGGCTCGGCGGGCGTGGTCGGCGGCGACGTCAGGCTGGCGATCGCGGGCGGCACGAGCAGCACCGCGCCGACGGCGATGACGGCGAGCAGGGCGATCGAGATCGCAGGGCGCACCCAGCGGCGCGGCGTCGAGGGGGCCGGATGCATCGCGGCGGCGACAGCCCGAGCCGCGACCGCGTCATCGTCGTCGGCGCCGGACGCCGCGCGGGCGGCGCCTGCGCGGGCACGGGACCGCGCGCCATCCCGCGCGCCATCGTTGATCACCGTCGTCGCGGTTGACTCCGCGGCTGCGGCGTCTGCGGCGTCTGCGTGGCCCGGCCCCGCGGGCAGCACCTTCGTGAGGGCGTCGGATGGCTCGTGCGTCGCCGCCGCGTGCCCTGCCGCACCTGGCGCCGCCGCTTCCGATCCGTCGAGCCGACTCGCGCGCAGTGCGACGTCGAGCGCCGACGGGCGAGCGTTCACGTCGCGCGCGGTCATCGCCCGCAGCAGTGCGACCCAATCGGCTCCGAGCGCGTCGGGGATCTCGGGATCGCGCACGAGCCGCGCACTCGTCGACTCGCTCGCCGGCCCCGGGAAGGCCTGTTGCCCGGTGCGCGCCTCGAGCAGCAGCAGTCCGAGCGAGTAGACATCGGCCGCGGTGCCGGGGGCGTCGCCGCCCACCTGCTCGGGGCTGAGGTAGCCGGGCGTGCCGACGAAGGCTCCGGTGCGGGTGAGGCGGGCGTCGTCGATCAGCCGGGCGATGCCGAAATCGGCGAGCTTCGCGTTCCAGCGACGCGTCGGCAGATGCGACCGCGAGAGCAGAATGTTCGCGGGCTTCACGTCGCGGTGCACGATGCCGCGTTCGTGGATCACGTGCAACGCCTCTGCGACGTCGGCGGCCAGCCCCGCGGCATCCGCTGGGCTCAACGGGCCGATGCGCAGGGTCTGGCGCAGGTCGCGCCCCTCGACGAGTTCCATGACGAGGTATTCGCGGCCGCTGGCGTCGTCACGGCCGGCATCGTAGAGCCGCACGAGCGCGCGGTGCTCGACGCTCGCGAGCAGCGCCGTCTCCGATCGGCGCCGCGCGTCGTCGTCGATGCCTTCGGCTGCTTCGGCGAAGACCTTCACCGCGACCGATCTGCCGAGGCTCAGGTCGGCACCGCGATAGACGCTCGCCACGCCGCCGCGCCCGATGAGGGTGCCGAGACGGTAGCGACCGCCGAGCGTGATGCCCGTGAACGGGTCTCCCGCGGGTCGGTCGTGGGTGCTGGTCACACTCGAGGGTAACCGCGGCGGCTGGGAGGCGTTGCGAAGATCAGGGTGTCCGGCTCGGCCCGAGAAGATCGGCCCGGCCCTAGAAGATCATCGGCCGATCGTCGTCGTCTTCGCCGAGGGCGAGTTCGACGAGCACCGGCACGTGGTCGCTCGGGGCGTCGCCCTTGCGCTCGTTGCGGTGGATGGAGGCATCCGTCACGGCCTCTGCGAACGCCGCCGAACCGAGGATGAAGTCGATGCGCATGCCCTCGTTGCGCGGGAATTTCAGCTGCTTGTAGTCCCAGTAGGTGTAGCCCTCGGGGATGCGCGGGCGAACCACGTCGGTGACCCCGGCGTTCTCGAGGGTGAAGAACGCCTGCCGCTCGGCCGGCGAGACGTGGGTCGACTGCCCCTCGACGACCGCGGGGTCGCCATTGTCTGCATCGAGCGGCGCGATGTTGAAGTCGCCCATGAGCGCGAACGGCACTTCAGGCCGAGCGGATGTCTCGGCGCGCGTGTATTCGGTGAGCGCCGCGAGCCAGTCGAGCTTGTAGGTGTAGTGCGGGTCGTCGAGCGAGCGGCCGTTCGGAACGTAGAGGCTCCACACCCGCACGCCGTCGACCGTCGCGCCGATCGCCCGCGCCTCTTGGGGTTGGTCGGGGCCCTCGAGCCCCTTGAGGAATCCCGGCATGCCGGGGAAGGATGTCTCGACCTCAGCGATCGGTGATCGACTCGCGATCGCGACGCCGTTCCACTGGTTCAGCCCGTGGATCGCGACCTCGTAGCCGGCCGCCTCGAACGCCTCGAGCGGGAATTGCTCGGGCTTGCACTTGATCTCCTGCATCGCGAGCACGTCGACGTCTTCGCGCACCATCCAATCGACGGTGCGCCCCACTCGGGCGCGGATCGAGTTGACGTTCCAAGTGGCGATGCGCATGTGCCAAGCCTATTCGCGAGCGGTGACACCCCACGCGCCGATGTTCACATGCCGCGGCGCTCACGATCGCCTCGTCGCGAGCTTCGGCACGACGATCCAGAGCAGCGCGGCGAACACGAGCGCGATGCCGAGCGCGACGAACCCCGCGGTGCGATTGAGAGCCAGCTCGAAGATGAGCCCCGCGACGCCGGCCGCGAGGAGCGACGCGACCACCAGGTGCGCGAGAAGCAGCCGGTTGCCGCGCTGCACGATCCGCTCCTTCTGCTGTCGCCCGAACAACTGCCGGTGCAGAATGACGGGCGCGAGCCCCAGCAGGGTTGCCGCGCAGGCGAGTGAGACGAGCACGAGGTAGAGCGCGAGCTGGTAGCTGTCGAGGTCGGTGAAGCGCGACTGAAACGCCGCCGCGAGCAGGAATCCCGTGATGATCTGGGTGCCGGTCTGGGTGGCTCGCAACTCTTGGAGGATGTCGCTCCAGTTGCGGTCGAGGCGTTCGATGCGAGTCTCGTCGCGCCCGTCGTCGCGGTTGTCGGCTTCGGGGTCGCTGGCCATACGCGATCGTAACGCAGCGCGCGGGCGGTGTGGCGGGTCTCGATACGCGCACTTCGCTCGCCACTCGACCGGTGAAGCTGCGAAGATCGGAGCAACGCGAATCCAAGGGGTGGCCGTGAAGTTCAGCATCGAAGGCGTCGAGGGCATGCCCGAGATCACGAAAGGCGCCGACCTCGCCGCGCTCATCGCCGACGCGGCCGATCTCGAGAGCGGCGACATCCTCGTCATCACCTCGAAGATCGTCTCGAAAGCCGAGGGGCGCATCGTGGCGGCCGGCGACCGCGAGCAGGCCATCACCGACGAGACGGTGCGCGTCGTCGCGACCCGAACCTTCGACGGTGGCGTGACCCGCATCGTCGAGAACCGTCAGGGCATCATCGGCGCCGCGGCGGGCGTCGATGCGTCGAACTCGCCCGACGGCACGGTGCTGCTGCTGCCGGTCGACCCGGATGCCTCGGCGAGGGCGCTGGCCACCGGCATCCGTGCGCTCACCGGCGCCCATGTCGGCATCATTCTCTCCGACACCCTCGGCCGCCCGTGGCGCGAGGGCCAGACCGACCTCGCGATCGGCGCGGCGGGCGTGCAGGTCTTCGACGATCTGCGCGGTTCGACGGATGCCTCCGGCAAGCCGCTCTCGGTCACGATGCCGTGCGTGGCCGACGAGCTCGCGGGCGCCGCCGAGCTCGTGAAGGGCAAGTCGTCGGCCGTGCCCGTGGCCGTCGTTCGGGGCCTCGGGCATCTCGTGGGCGACCTCGACCTGCCCGGCGCGCGTTCGATCCAGCGGCCCGCCGAGCGCGACCTGTTCCGGGTCGGCGCCGACGAGGCGTACAACGAGGGCTACCGCGACGGCTTCGACGAGTCGCAGGCCGAGGGCTCGCTCGCCCAGTAGTGCCCGTCTCCTCACCTCACCTCACCTTCTCCTCACCTTCTCCTCACCTTCTCCTCACCTTCTCTTCTCTTCTCTTCTCTTCTCTTCTCTTCTCTTCTCTTCTCTTCTCTTCTCTTCTCTTCTCTTCTCTTCTCTCTTCTCTCTTCTCTCTTCTCTCTTCTCTCTTCTCTCTTCTCTCTTCTCTCTTCTCTCTTCTCTCTTCTCTCTTCTCTCTTCTCTCTTCTCTCTTCTCTCTTCTCTCTTCCCTTCTTCTCTCTTCTCTCTTCTCCTCCTCTCCTCCTCACCTCCTCACCTCCTCACCTCCTCACCTCCTCACCTCTCCTCCACCCGGGCCTGCCGGGGGGCCCACGACCTTTTGCGCGCTCACGGGCGTTCGCAGAGATCGTCGGCCGGCAAAAGGTCGTGGGCGGTGGCGCATCCGCATGCGGACGAGCGCGTTCGGGCGCCGACGTGCGCGGGCATGCCGGATGCAGGGGAGGATGGAGGGGTGTCAGCACACATCGGCTACGCCGCGATGCTCGAGCGGTTCCCGCCCGCCGAGGCGGTTGCCCTCAGTGCGCTCGCCGAGTCGCACGGCTTCTCGGGCGTCATGGCGAGCGACCACTTCCAGCCATGGGTTCCCGCGCAAGGGGAGTCCTCGTTCGTGTGGAGCGTGCTCGGCGCGGTCGGTGAACGCACGCGCGGCGACTTCGGCCCGGGCGTGACGACACCGGGCTTCCGGATGCATCCGGCCGTCGTCGCCCAGGCGAGCGCGACGCTCGGGGCGATGTATCCAGGGCGGCACTGGCTCGGACTCGGCTCGGGCGAGGCGCTGAACGAGCACGTCGTGGGGCCGTACTGGCCGGAGGCCCCCGAGCGCATCAACCGCATGTTCGAGGCGGTCGACGTGATCAAGAAGCTCTTCGCGGGCTCGCTCGCCGGGCGCGACGTGCGTCATGCCGGCCAGTACTTCAAGCTCGAGGCCACACGGCTGTGGACCATGCCGGCGGTGCCGCCCGAGATTCTCGTCGCGGCATCCGGCCCGGTGACGGCCAAGCGTGCCGGCCGCACCGTCGACGGCATGATCACGACGGGCGCGCCCGTCGACAAGCTCGCGCCGCTGCTCACCCGCTTCCGGGAGGGTGCGCGCGAGGCCGGCCGCGACGCGGCCCGCATGCCCAAGGTGTTGCAGCTGCATCTCTCGTGGGCGGCCACCGATGAGGAGGCGATGCGCAACGCGCTCACCGAGTGGCCGAATGGCGGGCTGCGCATCCCGCGAGGCGACATCCGCTCGCCGTTCGAGTTCGAGCAGCTCGCCCGCACGGTGCGCCCCGAGGATTTCGGGGGTCGCATGGTCGTCTCTGCCGACCCCGACGTGCATCGCGCCGACATCCAGCGCCACCTCGACCTCGGCTTCGACCGCATCTACCTGCACAACGCGGGTCGCGACCAGGCTCGGTTCCTCGAGGTCTTCGGCCGCGACGTGCTCCCGGGGCTCCGGGCGTGAGCCGGGCAGCGGATGTCGCGTGGCCGCCCGCCTCGTGGACGGTCGTGATCCCCGTGAAAGCGCCCGCCGGTGCGAAGACCAGGCTCGCCGCGGCGGTGCTGCCCGAGGCCCGCGAGGCGCTTGCCCGCGCGTTCGCCCTCGATACGATCGCCGCCACGATCGCCGCCCGCACGGTCGCGCGAGTCATCGTCGTCGGCGACGACCCGTCGCTCGCCGGCGCGGCCGAGTTCTTGGCGGAGCCCGCCGACCCGCCGCGGAGCCTCACCCGGGCGATCCGGCACGGCATCGCCTACGCGGGGTCGAATGCCGAAGCGGTCGATCGGCGCAACGTCGCCGTGCTGCTCGGCGACCTCCCGGCCCTGCGGCCCGAAGAACTCGATGCGGCGCTCGGCGCAGCGGCGCGGCATCCGCTCGCCTTCGTGCGTGACGCCGACGGCACCGGCACAACGCTCGTGACCGCGTCGGCCGGCGCGACGCTGCGGCCGCTCTTCGGTGCGGACTCGGCGGCGCGGCATGCCGCTGCCGGGTTCTTCGAGCTCGAGGCATCCGTCGGTCTCACTCGCGACGTCGACACGATCGAGGCGCTCGCCGAAGCCCTCGCCCTCGGCGTCGGCGAGCTCACTCGCGAGGCCGCGTCTCGACTTCCATTGCGCGGCGGGGCGGACACTCCCTAGTCTCGGGGCATGGATCACCCTGAGGACATCGAAGACGTCGTGCCCGATCGGGCTGCTGCGGTACCCGCGGCCCCTCCCATTCCCGCCGGCGCCGGCGCGGTCGCCGGCAGCGCCGTTGTCTCGATCGTGCTCGCGTTCGTCGCTCTCGCCGCGGCCCTCGCCGGTCCGATCGCGATCATCCCCGCCGTCGTGGGCATCGTCGTCTCGCTTCGCGCACGGGTACAACTGCAGGGCTCGCCGTACCGCGGGTACGGCATCTCGCTCGTGGCGTTCATGATCTGCGTCGGCGTCTTCGCCTGGGTGGCCGTGCCGCTCATCGCGCCGCTCGTGTCGGTGCTGTCGTTCGCCGTGCTCTGAGCGACTGTTCGCGGTGCTCTGAACGACCTCGGTTTGTTCGGGTCCTGACCTCGTGCATCGTGAAAGGATCGGAGCATGACGCTCACACTCGGATACAAGGCCTCAGCCGAGCAGTTCGCCCCGCGCGAGCTCGTCGAGATCGCCGTCGCGGCCGAAGGCAACGGCTTCGAGTCGGTCTTCACGAGCGATCACTTCCAGCCCTGGCGGCACGACGGCGGTCACGCGCCGTTCTCGCTCACCTGGATCGCCGCCGTCGGCGAGCGCACCTCGACGATCAAGATCGGCACGAGCGTCATGACGCCGACGTTCCGCTACAACCCGGCGGTGCTCGCGCAAGCGTTCGCGAGCCTCGGCTGCCTCTACCCTGGGCGCATCATCGCAGGCTTCGGCACGGGCGAGGCGCTCAACGAGATCGCGACGGGCTTCCGCGGTGCGGGCGAGCAGGAGTGGCCGGCGTTCAAGGAGCGGTTCGCGCGCCTCCGCGAATCGGTGCGGCTCATGCGCGCACTCTGGACCGATGACGAGCAGGTGAGTTTCGAGGGCGAGTACTACTCCACTCACGACGCGTCGATCTACGACCGGCCGGATGTCCCGGTGCCCGTGTACATCGCAGCAGGCGGCCCGACCGTCGCGAAGTACGCGGGTCGCGCGGGCGACGGGTTCATCTGCACCTCGGGCAAGGGCATGGAGCTCTACACCGAGCAGCTGATCCCCGCGGTGAAAGAGGGTGTCGAGGCATCCGCTCGCTCGTACGACGATCTCGACCGCATGATCGAGATCAAGCTCTCGTACGACACCGACGCCACGGCCGCGCTCGAGAACACGCGGTTCTGGTCGCCGCTCTCGCTCACGCCCGAGCAGAAGCACTCCATCACCGACCCCGTCGAGATGGAACGGGCCGCCGACGCGCTGCCGATCGAGCAGATCGCCAAGCGCTGGATCGTCGGCAGCGACCCCGACGAGGTCGTCGCCTCGATCAAGACCTACGTCGACGCCGGGTTCAACCACCTCGTCTTCCACGCGCCCGGCCACGACCAGGCCCGCTTCCAGGAGCTCTTCGCACGCGATCTCGCGCCGCGACTCCGGGCGCTGTAGGCACTGCCGTAGCTGCGGATCAGTGCAGGCGGGGCCGGTTCACGCTCGGCGGCAACGCGCAGTAGTCGTAGAAGAAACGGGTCGGCGACGATTCGTCGGTGACATCGACGATGACGGATGCCCCGGAGTGCGGCAACTCGTCGCCGGCGAGCAGCCACAACGAGAAGTGCCAGGCGCCGCGCACCCCGTCGTCGAGCAGTCCCCGACCGTCGACGACGAGCACCGCGTCGTCGGATGCGCCGGGCAGGGTGCCCGCCCGGAACGGCTCGATCGTGTCGGCACGCAGCGTCGCCTCGCCGGCGGAGCTGCCGCTGCCGGCGTCGCCGCGGCCTCTGCTGATGTCGCCGACGGACGCGCGCACGACCGTCTGTCCGCGCGCGGCGAGCACCTCAGCGAGGTCGTCGGCGAAGCGCACGGCATCGGCTGTCGCCGCGGCCTCGACCGCGATGAGTCGGCGCCCGCGCGGCGCATTGTGCAGGAACTCGTCGGCGATGCCGACGAGCAGTTCGTCGCGGGGCTGCGCCTCGTAGGCCGTTCGCGTCATCCCCTCAGGCTACGCGCGGCAGCGCCGACAGGCAGCGCTCAGCGCACCGGTTTGACCACCAGGCCGGTGCCGCCGCCTCGGCGGACCGGTTCGGCGGCGGCGGTCATCAGCCCGTTCGGGTTGACTTCGATCGCCGCTGCAGCACCGATCTGCGCAGCGGAGGTGAACTGGTCGCCCGATGGCACGAGCACTTGGCCGTATGGAGCGAGCGCAGCCTGGTACGCGGCGATGAACTCGGGTTCGGCCGGCGTGACCGCGGCGTTGCGTTGCGACGCGCGCGGCGCTGCCACCGCTTCGGGCAGAGTCATACCGAGGTCGATGCGGTTCATGAGGATCTGCAGCACCGTCGTGATGATCGTCGCCCCGCCGGGCGAGCCGAGCACGAACCGCACGGCGCCGTCTTCGAGCACGATCGTGGGCGAGATGGACGAACGCGGGCGCTTGCCCGGCTCGATGCGGTTCGGGTCCGACGCGTTGTAGACGGCGCTGAAGTCGGTCAGTTCGTTGTTCAGCAGGAACCCGCGGCCCGGCACGGTCATCGCCGAGCCGCCGGTCTGCTCGATCGTCAGCGTGTAGGCGACCGCGTTGCCCCACTTGTCGACGACCGAGAGGTGCGTCGTCGAGACGTTCTCGGTGTCGGCCGCCTCTTCGAGGGCGACGGCCTCGCATCCCACCCCGTCGGGTGCGCCGGCGGGCACCGGCCGGGTCGACGCGAACGCCGGGTCGATCGTGCAATCGCGGGCGTCGGCGAACTCCTGGCTGAGCAGCGTCTCGGTGGGAACGTCGACGAACGCCGGGTCGCCGACATACGCGCCGCGGTCGGCGAACGCCCGGGCCGTCGCCTCGAAGTAGAGGTGCAGGCTCTGGCCGATCTCGGCCGACGACAAGTCATGGTTCTCGAGGATGTTCAGCGCCTCGCCGACGGTCGTGCCGCCCGATGACGACGGCGCGATGCCGTACACGTCGAGGCCGCGGTACTCCACGTGCGTCGGCTCCTGCTCGACGACCGAGTACGCCGCGAGGTCGTCGGTCGTGAGGGTACCGGCCGGCGCAGGCAGCGGCGAGGCCGGGTCTTTGCGCGGATGCTGCACGACGTCGGCGATCTCGCCCGCGAGCCGGCCCGAGTAGAACGCGTCGGTACCGCGCACCGCGATGAGCGCGAGCGTCTTCGCGAGATCGCGATTGCGGAACTTCGTGCCGACCTGCGGGGCGTCGCCGCCGGGCAGGAACAGCTTCGCCGTGTCGGGGAACGCAGCGAACCGCGCCTTGTTGTCGAGCGTCTGGTTGCGGAAGGTCTCGTCGACCGTGAATCCTGTCGCCGCGAGCAGGATCGAGGGGGCGAGCATGAGAGAGAGCGGCTTCGTGCCGAACCGGTCGAGCGCGGACTCCCAGGTGGCGAGGGTGCCGGGAACGCCGACCGAGACACCGGATGACACGAGCTCGGGCGTGAACCGATACGGCTGGCCCGTCGCGGGGTCGATGAAGGCGTCGGTCGTCATCGCGGCGGGCGCCGTCTCGCGCCCGTCGATCGTGCTCACCTCGCCCGTCGCTGCGTCGAAGTACACGAAGTACCCGCCGCCGCCGATGCCGGCGCTGTACGGCTCGGTGACGCCGAGCGCCGCCGCGGTCGCGACCGCGGCATCCGCCGCGTTGCCGCCGAGACGGAGCACCTCGACGCCGATCCTGCTCGCCGAGGCGTCGACCGACGAGACCGCGCCGCCGTACCCCGTCGACGTGGACCGGGTCGGCGACGACGTCGACCCGGGGGGCGCGGTCGCGACGGAGTTCGCCGCCGGCGGCGCCGCGAGCGACTGGGCCGATGCCGGCGCGGCCGTGGCGACGATGCCGACTGCGAGTGCGCCGGCGAGCGCGAGCGCCAGGTTGCGGCGTGCGGAGTGGCGGTGGACGACGACGTTGACGTTGACCATGAGATCCCCCTCGAACCGGGTACGACGGCTCGATCTCCCTCACGCTAGACCCGGGCGGGCGGGGCGGCAACGCATGCTGCACGAACGCCCGCGACACCGACGCCGCTACACCACGGGCCGGCTCGACCAGCCGCTGCTGCGACCGCTCAATTCCGAATCGAGCGTCTCCTGCGCGAGCTGCATGGATCGGACGTAGCGCTCCTCGGAGAATCGCCTGCCCATCTCATCGGGTGCGACATCTTCGACGTGCTGCACCACCCACCAGATGTTGCCGAGCGGATCGCGGAGGCGGCCGCCCCGATCGCCCCACGCGGCGTCGTCGAGTTCGGTGACGACCTTCGCGCCGGCTGCAACGCCCCGCTCGAACACCGCTGCTACGTCGTCGACGAACACGCGGAGCATCGCCGGGGTCGACGGCCAGTCGGGCCGCGAGTCGAACGCGAGCAGCCAGGTGTCGCCGATGCGCAGTTCGGCATGCCCGATGCCTCCGTCTTCCGTGGGAACTCGGGCGATCTCGACGGCACCGAACACGTCGCTCACGAAATCGAGCAGTCTCGTCGTGTCGGGTGTGACGATCCACGTCTGCACGGAACGGTTGCTTCCAGGGTTCAGGTCTTCGGTTTCCATGTGGACGACGTTACGGAAGCGCGCGGTCAGTTTCTGTCCGGTTTCAGTGAGAGGTCTCGATGCCGTGCCGTTCCGTGTCGTGTCCGAGATCCTGAGTGTTGCCCACAGATCAGCTCCGGATGCCGCGGGCAGGCGTAGCCTGAATGCATGCGCCCTCGCGATACCGGGGCGTCCCGCAGGCTCAGCCGCTGGATTCCCGCCATTGCCGTGCCGATCGCGATCGGCGTCGGCGTCGTGCTCGTGCCGCTTTCGGCCAATGCTGCTGTCGATCTGCCCGATCTGTCGCCCGCTGAGTTGCTCGAGTTCGCCGCGTCGAGCGAGGTCGATGCGCTCTCGGGCACGGTCGAGCAGACCTCCGAGCTCGGTCTGCCCGACCTGTCGGGTCTCACGGGCGCGATGGGCGGCCCGGGCGGGCAGTCAGGTGCGGGCGACGGTGCGGACGGGACATCCGCCACCGACCTCGACGACCTGATCTCGCTCGCCACGGGTACTCACACCGCGCGGGTCTACCTCGACGACACGAACGCGCGACTGCAAGTGCTCGACGCACTCGCCGAGCGCAACGTGTACGTCTCTGACACGGGCGCCTGGATTTACGACTCCGCTGAGAACGCAGCGACGCACATCACCCTGCCCGACGGCACCGACCTCGAAGCGCTCGAACACGAAGCGAAGCACCACGCCGATGAGGCTCGGGCCCGCCTCGAAGCAGAGACCGGCACACCGATGCCGACGCCTGAGCAATTCCTCGACCAGGCGCTCGCGCGACTCGACGAGACGACCGAGGTCTCCGTCGGCACCGACGCGCGCGTCGCCGGTCGCGAGGCCTACGAGCTCGTGCTCGAGCCGCGCGACACCGACACGCTCATCGGCGAGATCTCGGTCGCGATCGACGGCGAGACGGGCGTCGCGCTCGCCGCGTCGATCACCGCCCGCGGCGCTGACGAGCCCGCCTTCAGCGTCGCCTTCACCGACATCTCCTTCGATGCGCCGGATGCTTCGGTGTTCGCGTTCACTCCGCCCGAGGGCACGACCGTGACCGAGCAGGTCGTGCCGATTCCGACCGCCGCAGAGCTCGAGCAGTGGAAGGCCGAGGCAGAGTCCGAGACGACCGGCGAGCGGATGCCGCAGCCGATCGTGCACGGCGAGGGCTGGTCGACCGTGGTCGAGTTGCCGATGAGCGCCGACGGCGCTGCAGGCCTCGGCGCCGAGGCATCCCTTCGACAGGATCAGGACGGCGCCGCGATGCTCGGCTCGCTCACCGAACCCGTCGACGGCGGGCGCATCCTCACGACCTCCCTCGTGACCGTGCTCTTCACTGACGACGGCCGAGTGCTCGCCGGCGCGGTGACCGCCGACCGCCTGCTCGACGCCGCCGCGACCGGTCGCTGACGGGCAGCAGGCGCGTGCCCGAACTCGCGATCGAGACGCACGGCCTCACCAAGCGTTTCCGCTCGCAGCTCGCCGTCGACGGCATCGACCTCGCGGTGCCGCAAGGGGCGGTGTTCGGGTTTCTCGGGCCGAACGGATCGGGCAAGACCACGACGATCCGCATGCTCCTCGGCCTCGTCGCGGCGACCGCGGGCGATGCCCGCCTGCTCGGGGCAGAGATGCCGCGGCACGTCGACTCGGTGCTGCCTCGCGTCGGTGCGCTCGTCGAGGGGCCGGCATTCTCGCCGTACCTCTCGGGCGCGGCGAACCTGCACCGATTCGACGCCGCCGACCGGCACGCCCCGCGACGCACCCGCGCAGCGCGCGTCGCCGATGCGCTCGATCGCGTCGGCCTCTCGCACGCCGCGCAGAAGAAGGTGCACGCCTACTCCCTCGGCATGAAGCAGCGGCTCGGGCTCGCGAACGCGCTGCTCATGCGGCGCGAACTGCTCGTGCTCGACGAGCCCACCAATGGCCTCGACCCGCAGGGCACCCGCGAGGTGCGCGCGCTGATCCGCTCGCTCGCGAACGACGGCACGACGGTGTTCGTATCGAGCCACCTGCTCGCAGAGGTGGAGCAGGTGTGCTCCCACGTCGGGGTGATGAGCGCCGGGCGTCTCGTCGCCCAGGGAACGCTCGACGAGTTCCGCAGTGACGGCGAGGCGCGGGTGCTCGTGCGTACGCCGGATGCGGCCGGTGCTCGCGAGGTGCTGGCGCGACTTGGGCTCGTCGATGACGGCGACACCGCGGGCGATGGGCTCGTGGCCGCCCGCCTCGGTGCGACGACGGCCCCTGCCGAGTCGATCGTGACCGCGCTCGTCGCGGCGGGTGTGCGAGTGCGCGGGTTCGAGCTCGAGCGCGTGAGCCTCGAGCAGCGGTTCATGGATCTCACCGGCGAGGGGTTCGACGTTGTCGAGTGACGCGGCGGCGGCCACCCCCGCTGGTCGAGGAGGCCGCGAAGCTGCCGTCTCGAGACCGACCATGGGCGGCGGTACGCTCTCCCTGCTCGGCTCCGAACTCCTCACCCTGTTCCGTCGCCGCCGCACCTGGGCGATGCTCGGCGCGCTCGCACTCATCCCGATCCTGATCGCCGTCGCCATCCGCGTCGCGGGCGATTCGCCGAGTGGCCGCGGCCCCGCTTTCCTCGACCAGATCACGAACAACGGTCTCTTCGTCGGGGTCACCGCGATCACCGTCGCGATTCCGCTGTTCCTGCCGCTCACGATCGGGGTGGTCGCGGGCGACTCGATCGCCGGCGAGGCGAGCCACGGCACTCTGCGCTACCTGCTCATCGCGCCGGCCGGGCGCATCCGGCTGCTCCTCGTCAAGTACGCGGCGGCCGCGGTGTTCTGCGCGGCCGCGACCCTCACGGTCGTGGTGGTCGGCACGCTCATCGGCTGGGTGCTCTTCCCGATCGGGCCCGTGACGCTGCTCTCGGGTGCGTCGGTGAGCGTCGGTGACGGTCTCCTCCGGTTCCTCGCGATCGCCGCATACGTCACCGTCTCCCTCCTCGGCCTGTCGGCGATCGGCCTGTTCCTCTCGACGCTCACGACCGTGCCCGTCGGTGCAATGGCGGCGACGGCGATCCTCGCGGTGGTGGCGCAGATCATGGGCGCGCTGCCGCAGCTCGAGTGGCTGCATCCGTGGCTCTTCACCCACTACTGGCTCGGCTTCGCCGACCTGCTGCGCGCGCCGCCGGTGTGGGACTCGTTCGCCGACAACGCGCTGCTGCAGGCCGGCTATATCGCGGTGTTCGGCGCGCTCGCGATCGGCCGGTTCCTCACGAAGGACGTGCTGTCGTGAGACGACGTTCGATCCGGGTTCTCACGACCGATCGAATCGATCCACCTTCTCGCCGCTGATCGGCTGGGCGATCGGAGTGGTCGATCGAGGCCATGTCTCGCAGCGCGTCGGACCGGGCACCAGCGGGTTCTGACGCGCTCGGCGCGAGTGACTCACCCCGGCGTTGGCGCCGCGCGCACCTGCCGATCGCCGGCGACACCCGAGTAGGCGATGAGCGGTCTCCCGGTCGACGGGTGCTCGAGCACTTCGACGTCCACACCCCAGACCTCGCGGATGAGCCCGGGCACGAGCACGTCAGCAGGTGCTCCGGATGCCACGACGCGACCGCTCTCGAGCACGATCACGTGATCCGCGTACGCGGCCGCGAGCCCGAGGTCGTGCAGGGCGGCGAGCACCGTGCGACCGCTCGACGCGAGCGCGCGCAAGAGCTCGAGACTCGTGAGCTGCGCCCGCACGTCGAGGTGATTGGTCGGCTCGTCGAGCAGCAGCAGGCGGGGTTCCTGTGCGAGGGCCCGGGCGAGGTTCACCCGCTGGCGCTCGCCGCCGGAGAGTGACGAGAACGGGCGGTCGGCGATCGCCTCGAGCCCGAGCGCGGCGAGCGACTCGGCCACCACGGCCCGGTCTCGGTCTCCGAGTCCCGACCACGCGCCGAGGTGCGGGGTGCGGCCGAGTGCGACGACCTCGTCGACCCGCAGCTCAGGGGAGTCGTGGGTCTCCTGCTCGGCGAGCGCGACGAGCCGGGCCCGGTCGCGTCGGCGCAGGCCGGCGAGATCGTTGCCGTCGAACGCGAGCGCACCGGCATCCGCTCGGTCGAGCCCGGCGATGAGATGCAACAGCGTGGACTTGCCCGCGCCGTTCGGGCCGAGCAGCGCGCCGAGGCGGCCCGCCGGAACCGTGACGTCGACGCCGTCGATGACGAGGCGCCCGGTGCGCGTGAAGTGCACACCCGAGGCGTCGAGGCCGGGGCGATCGCCTGGGCCGGTCATCGCAGGCTCCGGTTCCGCAGCAGCAGCACGGCGAACACCGGCCCGCCGATGAGCGCGGTGAGGATGCCGACGGGCAGCTCCCGCGGGTCGAAGAGCGTGCGCGCGCCGGTGTCGGCCCAGATGAGGAAGATCGCCCCGGCGAGCGCCGAGAGCGGCAGGAGCGAGCGGTGCCGAGAGCCGACGAGCAAGCGCACGGCGTGCGGCAGCACGAGCCCGACGAACCCGATCGAGCCGCTCACGGCGACGAGCGCACCCGTGAGCAGCGCCGTGCCGCCGAGCAGCAGCCATCGGCTGCGGGTGACGTGCACGCCGAGCGCGGCGGCGGCGGTGTCGCCGAACGCGAACGCGTCGAGCGTCTTCGCGCTCGTGAGCAGCGGCACCCCGATCACGACGACCGCGCCGCCGGCGATCGCGACGGACACCCAGTCGGTGCCGGCGAGCGAGCCGAGCAGCCAGTTGAGAATCTCACGGTAGCTGTCGCCGGTCGCGCTCCAGAAGATCACGAGGCTCGTGAGGGCGCCGAACACCGACGACACGGCGAGCCCGGCGAGCACGGTCTTCGTGGGAGAGAGGCCGCCGGCCGCTCGCGCGAGGGCGAGCGTCGCGACGAGCGCCACGACGGCGCCGGCGAACGCGGCGAACGGCAGCAGGAGCCCGACCCCGAGCACGATGACGACGACGGCGCCGACCGAGGCGCCCGACGAGAGTCCGAGCAGGTACGGGTCGGCGAGGGGGTTGCGGGTGAGTGCCTGCATGACCGCGCCGCAGAGCGCGAGACCGGCGCCGACCGCCGCAGCGGTGAGCACCCGCGGCATCCGCAGCTCCCACACGATGCCGTCGCGAAGCGGCGTGAGCGTCGGCTCGCCGACACCGAGGTGAGCGAGCACGCTCGCCCAGACGTCGGCGGGGCTGAGGCCGGCCGGGCCGATCGTGACGGCCACGATGATCGAGATGACGAGCAGCACGGCGAGGCCGAGCGCCCACGCGGCGGTGCGACCGCCGCGCCCCAGTTCCGGTGGTCGAGTAGGACGCTCAGCGCTCGTATCGAGACCCGGCGACCCGAGGTTCGGAGCGGGGGTCTCGATACGCTCGCTGGCGCTCGCTACTCGACCAGCGATGCCCGGAACGGCGCGCTCGTTCATCAGTCGAGCGTTCCGAGTTGCTCCACGAGCGAGGCGACCGCGCCGACGTTGCGCACGCCCGCCTCGGAGGCGGGGAAGTCGACGATCAGGTAACGCTGCTGCTGCACGGCGGGCAGGGCGGCGGTCGCCGGGCTCGACTCGAGGTGGGCGATCTTCTGCTCGGCGGTGTTCCACGCGGCGTCGACGAGCACGATCACGTCGGGGTTCGCGGCGACGATCGTTTCCCAGCCCATCGAGGTCCAGGTGTCATCGACGTCGGCAGCGATGTTCTCGAGCCCGGCGGCCGACATGATCATCTGCGGGGCGCCGATGCCGGCCCCGACGAACGGGGTGTCGTCGCCCGAGCTGTACCAGAGCGCCGTGAGGCCGTCGGCGTTCGCCTCGATCGCGTCGAGCTCGGCGCGCTGCGACGCCACGAGCTCTGCCGCGGCATCCGGAACCCCGAAGATGTCGCCGGCCTCCTCGAACTCGCGGAAGATCTCATCGAAGGTCAGCGGCATCGGCATGTAGCCCTCGCCCTTGCAAGCGGCGGGCGCGACGTACGTGGTGACCCCGAGCTTCGCGAGGGTCTCGCGGTCGCCGGCGCCTTCAGCGGAGAGGTTCGACTCCCAGCCGGCGAAGACGAGGTCGGGTTCGGCCGCCAGAGTGACCTCTTGCGAGGGCACCTTGTCGGAGAGCACTGCGAGGTCGGATGCCTCGGCGGCGAATTCCTCGGGCACGGCGCCGTCGCTGAACGCCGTACCGATGACGCGGTCGCCGATTCCGAGGGCGAGGAGCAGCTCGAGCGTCGAGGACTTGATCGTGACGACCCGCTCGGGTGCGGCGTCGAACGTGACCTCGGTGCCGCAGTTGTCGATCGTGAGCGGGAACGCGCCGCCTTCGTCGACGGGTGCTGCGGCGTCGGGGCTCGCCGTCGAGGTGGCCGCGCACCCCGCGAGGAGCAGGGCGGCGACGATCGGTGCGGCGAGGACAGCGGAGCGGCGACCGCGGCGGCTGGTTCGGGTGCCGGATGGGGCGGGTGCAGCGGGCATGAGGCCTCCGGGAGTGCGTGCGGATGGATCCGACGAGGTCGGCGACACACGGCCCAATCCCGGGCCATCACGACCGGTGAAAGCACACCGGCGGTCGTGTTCATCCTATGCCTCAACAGGTCGCGCGAGGGGTGGCGGGTCGGGCAACACGAATCACTCGGCGGCGGGCGCGCGTTACGACCGCTGACCCGCGCCGAGGTCGATGGCGGCGCCGGCGAGGGCGGCCGAGGTGTCGAGGTCGTGCATCCAGAGCGGGGCGGATGCCGCGTGCAGCCCGGTCTCTTCGAGGGATGCGGTCGCCGCGGCATCCGCTTCGTCGACGAGCCAGGCATCGAGCAGGCCGCCGGCCGACCTCGTGCCGTAGTGCCGCCCGACGGCCTCGGCGGTCGTCTCGACGCCGATCGCGGTGAGGCACGCATCGGCCATGCCGCGCACGACCTTGCCGCCGATGATCGGCGAGACGCCCACGACTGGCGCGTGCGTCTCGGCGAGGGCTTCCCGCATGCCGGGAACGGCCACGATCGTGCCGATCGACACGACAGGGTTCGACGGGGCGATGAGCACGAGGTCTGCGCCGACGATCGCCTCGACGACACCGGGCGCCGGGCGCGCATCCTCGATATTCCGCTGCTGGAATGCGAGCGCGGGCAGAGCGGCGCGGTACCTCGTCCACCACTCTTGGAAGTGCATCTCGCGCTCGCCGGTGGGGTCGTCGGCATCGGCGACGAGCACGTGGGTGTCGACCTCGGAGTCGGTCGCCGGTATCAGTCGCACGCCGAGCGGCCAGCGCTGCTGGAGGCGATGCGCCACCTCGCTCGGCGTGAGGCCCTCGCGAAGCCAGGCTGTGCGCGCCAGGTGCGTGCCGAGGTCGAGGTCGCCGAGCGTGAACCACGGCCAGCCCACGCCCCACTCGCGCAGTTCGGCGGCGACGCGCTCGCTCTCGCCGGCACGGCCCCAGCCGCGCTCGGTGTCGTTCACGCCCGCGAGCGAGTACAGCAGCGAATCGAAGTCGGGCATGAGTCGAACCCCGGCGAGCCAGAGGTCGTCACCGGTGTTCACGATCACGGTGACGGATGCCTCGGTGCCGCCGTGGCCGTCGGGCCAGCGCCGGGCGCACTCCTCGCGCACGCCGCGCACGAACCGCGAGCCTCCGACTCCGCCCGCGAGCACCGTGATCTGCACCCTGCCAGCCTATGGTCACGAGCAGGGAGAGGGCGCCGCGATCAGGCCGCCGCGTCAGCGGCTCGCATGGGGATCTCGTCGATCGAGCGGTAGACGGGGATGCCGCGCGACTCGGCGATCCGCACGTCTTCGTCGGCCCCGGCCGAGGCGCCCTCGAGTCGCAGCACGGCGTCGCAGTGCTGCAGGAGTCGGTGGGCGGTGGCGTACATGACGTCGCCGTCGAGGCTCGCCGGGTCGGTCGCGGCGACTCGGTCGGCCGGGCCGGCCGTTGCCGGGGCATCCGTCGACGCGACCCGCAGGATCGGAAGCGCGACCCACTCCCCGATCACGGGAACGTGGCCGCGCTGGTAGATGGGCCAGGAGGCTTCTTCGAGGCGCTCGAGATTGCGCGCGATCAGGGCGGGGTCGCCGTCGGTGCCTGAACGGTACGGGCCGGCGATGAGGATGAGCAGTGGTTTCGACATGCTGGCCACCATAACGTGCAAGAATGGGTAGAAACAAGGAGGAACGTGCATGCTCGCTGCTCAGCGCCGTGAACTGCTGCTCGAGCGGCTGCATCGAGACGGTCGAATCGTGGCCGCCGAGATCGCCGCCGAGCTCGACATCTCCGAAGACTCGATCCGACGAGACTTGCGGGAGCTCGCGGCCGCCGGTCTGTGCCAACGCGTCTACGGCGGGGCTTTGCCGGCATCGCCCGCGGTCGGGCCGTACGCGGCACGCACCTCGATCGAACCCGAGAGCAAGCACCGCATCGCGCAGACAGCCGCACGACTCGTCTCCCCGGGGGCCACGGTGCTGCTCGACGGTGGCACGAGCACCCTCGCACTCGTGGAAGCGTTGCCGCGTTCGCTCCACGCGACGGTCATCACGCACAGCCCGACCATCGCGGTGGCACTCGCCGAGCACGAGCACATCGAGCTGCAGCTCATCGGTGGACGCGTGTACCGGCACTCGATGGTCACGTGCGGGGCGATCGCCGTCGAGGCGCTGCGCGACGTGAGCGCCGACCTGTTCTTCCTCGGTGTCACCGGCGTGCATGCCGAAGCAGGGCTCACCACGGGCGACGCCGAGGAGGCGGCGATGAAGCGAGCGCTCGCGCGCTCGGCCGCGGAGACCTACGTGCTCGCGAGCACCGAGAAGATCGGCGCCGCTTCGACCTACCGGGTGCTGCCGCTCGACAAGGTGGCGGGGGTGGTCACCGATGCGGATGCCGCTGCCACAGCGATGCGGGAGCTCGATCAGGCGGGAGTCCGCCTCATCCCGGCGCGCTGACGCCCGATCCCGACTCGGCGCGCGATCGAGCACGCAGGGGCTGGCGGTCGAGGCCGGCCGGGTCCACGATGGGACGGACAGCACTGCAGCGGCGCGGGAGGCCTCATGAACTCGACCTCGACTCCGACCCACCGGACCGTCGCCCTCCTGGGCGGAGCGGGTTCCGGCACGACGACCTTGCTCGACGCGCTGCTGCTGCGCGCCGGCGCGATCCCGAGAATGGGCAGCATCGAGCAGGGCACCACGACCGGCGACCACGAGCCCGAAGAGATCGCGAGGGGCATGACGCTCGGGCTCTCGCTCGCCCACCTGGCCTGGGTCGGGCCCGATGGCACCGAGCACTCCCTGACGCTCGCCGATGCCCCGGGGCATCCCGATTTCATCGGTGGTCTCGACACGGCGTTGGCGGTGGCGGATGTCGCGGTGCTGGCCGTGAGCGCGGTCGACGGCGTGACCACCGGCACACGCACCGCCTGGGCCGCGGCGGAGGCCGCCGGCGTGCCGCTCATCGTCGTGATCACCCAGGAGGACAAGGCTCGAGCCGACTTCCGCCGAGTGCTCGAGGAACTGCGCGCCGCGTTCGGCGATCGCCTCGTGGCGCTCGAGCTGCCGATCGGCGAGGAGCACGACTTCACCGCGCTCGCCGACGTGCTCAGCGAGCAGGCCCTCGTCTATGACGATGCCGGTCGCCATCACGACGAACCGCTCCCGGCCGCGGTCGAGGCGGAGGAGCATCGCCTGCACGTCGAGGTGACCGAGGAGATCGTGTCGCATGACGACGAGCAGCTCGAGGCGTACCTCGACGGGCGCGAGCCCGCGGCATCCGAGCTGGAGCGCACCCTCGCCCGCGAAGTCGCGACCGGTGAGGCGATCCCGGTGATCGTCTGCTCCGCGGTGACCGGCACCGGTGTCGACCGGGTCGCCGACCTCCTGTGCGCGCTGGCACCGTCGGCGCTCGAGCACGACAGCCGCATCGTGATGGGCGGCACCGAGGTGGCCGTCGCCCCGAACCCCGACGGCGAGACGCTGCTGCACGTCTTCCGCACCGTGGCCGACCCGTTCGTCGGGCAGGTGTCGATGTTCAAGGTGCTCTCGGGCGTCGTGCGGCCGAGCGACCGGCTGCGCAACGCCACGACCGGTGCCGACGAGCGACTGCACGGGCTCTTCCGGTTGCGGGGAGCCGAGCACCTGCCGGCCGACGTGCTTCGCGCCGGTGAGGTCGGCGCGGTCGCGAAGCTCACGGGCTCGCCGTCGGGAACCCTGCTGTGGAGCCGCGCGAGCGGCAGCGCCGAGCCCGCGCCGTTGCCGCGGCGCGAGCCGGTGTACGCGGTGAGCCTCGCCCCGGTGACGCAGTCCGACGACGAGAAGCTCATGACCTCGCTCGGCCGCATCGTCGCCGAGGACCCGACGCTCGTGGTCGATCGCACGGGAGGAGCGGCGATCCTCCGCGGCCTCGGCGACACGCACGTCGACGTCGCCGTCGAGCGGCTCGCTCGCGTGTTCGGCGTGCACGTCACGACCTCGCCGGCACCGATCGGGTACCGCGAGACGATCGCGGGCCGGGTCGAGGTCGAGGGCCGACTCAAGAAACAGTCCGGTGGGCACGGCCAGTTCGCCGTGGTGCAGCTGCGGGTCTCGCCGATACCGCTCGGCGGTGGGTTCGAGTTCGTCGACTCGGTGGCGGGCGGGGCGGTGCCGCGCTCGTACATCCCTGCCGTCGAGAACGGCGCGCGTGACGCCCTCGCCGCAGGCGGGCCGCAGGGGCATCCGGTCGTCGATGTGCGCGTCGAGCTCGTCGATGGCAAGTCGCACTCGGTGGATTCCTCCGACATGGCCTTCCGCACGGCGGCGTCGATCGGGGTGAAGGCGGCGCTCGCCGAGGCGGGCACAGTGCTGCTCGAGCCGGTCTCGCTCGTGACCGTCACGGTTCCGAGTGAGCTGCAGGGCACGGTGCTGACCGATCTCTCCGGCCGCCGCGGGCGGGTCAGCGCCACGGAGGCCGCCGGCGACGGCCGGGCGCGCATCGTGGCGAACGTGCCCGAGGCGGAGCTCGCTCGTTACGTGCTCGACCTGCGGTCGATCACCGGCGGCCGGGCCGAGCTGACGATCGCGCCCGACCACTACGCGAGGATGCCGGCCGCCGCCACGAGGTGAGGCCGACGGCAGCGCGCGAAGCGCGCCCTGCGCGTTCCGCGCGGAGACCTGCGTTATCGCCTGCGGATGCTGCGGCGGGCGAACGCATCGAGGTTCTCGATGATGGCCGTCGCCACCCAGATTCGATTGCGTGAGCGCGAGGTCGTCTCGGTCAAGACGCCGTGCTCCACCAGTTGATCGAGGCCGCGGAACAGGGCCGGATCCGAGCCGCGGAGCTGGGCGCGCACGAGCTGGCTGTTGAGCACCGGGTGCTCGACCGCGAGGCCGGCGATTCGATGTGCGGCCGCATCGGCTCGAATCCCGCGAAGAGAGTCTGTCCAGTCCTGGGTCGTCTGCTCGATGTCGCTCACGAGCTGACGGCCGTTCGCGATCGCGAGGAAAGTGCCATCGACGAAGACATCGATGATGGGCGCGATCTCGCCTGAGCGGTACGCAGTCAGCGCTTCGAAATAGATGTCCCGTTGTTGCAGAATTCCGGCCGACACGGGAAGTGTGACGCTCTTCGTGAGCCCTGCCCTGCGGAGCGAGGCCTGCACGAGTGCGCGGCCGGTGCGCCCATTGCCGTCGGGGAATGGGTGGATGGTCTCGAACTGCGCGTGGGCGATGGCGATCGATGCGATGGGAATCGGTGACGGGCGTCTGGCGTAGGCGATGAGGTCGTGCATCGCATCCGGCACGCGATCGTGGTGCGGGGGAATGAAGTCGGCATCGTGCGGGGTGAAGTTGCCCCCGCCGATCCACACCTGCTGGTCGCGGTATCTGCCCGTGATGTCCGGATCGCTGCGTCCGAGGAGTTCCTCGTGCATGTGGATGATCGCTGTGTCCGACAGATCATCGGCAGCGGCGACGGCTGCTTCCATCGCACGAACGTTCGCAACGATCAACGCCGCGTTTCCGCCATCGCGCTCGTTGATCTCAGCCTCGGCGATCGCTCGGGCGTTCGACGTGAGGTTCTCGATCTGCGAGCTCGACGCCGACTCGCTTCGGAGCAGGATGGAGCCGAACGGCGCCGTAATATGGCCGATCTCGGTGTCGAAGCGGATGACGTGCTCCTGTGCCTCGACGACACGTTCGATCATCGCGTCGGGCAAGTGCAACTGCAGGTCGCGGATCGGATTCGGGACCGCGGCGACGTACGCTCGATCGAGGTTCGCGCGCTCGCGGCTCGGAAGATGCTCCCTCGCGACGCGGGAGACCCAGGGGAGATGCTCGTAACCGACTGCAGGGACCATGATGCAACCTTCACTATCGCGTGAGCTTGATTAACTGTACGCGAATAAAGCTAAATATGGCAGCGCTGAAGTTCACTTTAGGCGCCCTCAGTACCCGCCGGCCACCACGTGATGAGCGGCCGACGCGAGCGCATCCGCGACCTCGTCGGCGCCTTCGCGCAACAAGCCGACCGTCACCCGCACGAAGTCACCGCCCGCCCGGGTGCGGGCACCGCCCGCGGCCTCGGCGACATCCGATGCCGCCAGGAACGGCGTACCCGCCGCGACGCGGATGCCGGCCGCCGCGAGCTGCACGAGCGCCGATCGTTCACTCAGCACGGGCATCCAGAGATTGATGCCGTCGGCGGCGGCGACCTCGACACCGCGCGCCCGGAGCGCGTCGCCGAGCGCGCGCTGCCGGGAGTAGTACTGGCGTCGAGCCTCGGCGACGGCGTCGATGGAAGCGCGCTCGGTCAGGAGGTCGAGGAGGATCGTCTGCACCATTCGCGAGGTCCAGCCGGGCCCGAGCATGCGCCGGGCGACCACGCGCTCGACGAGCTCGCGGGGGCCGCCGAGCGCCGCGATGCGCAGATCGGGCCCGTGCGACTTCGAGAAACTCCGCACGTGCACCACCCGGCCGGGCAGCGAGCTGCCGAGCGTCACATCGCCCTCGGTCGAGATGAGGCCCGAGTGGTCGTCTTCGATGACGACGAGGCCGTCGACACCGGGGGCGGTGCGGATGACTCGGGCGAGCGCCGCGGCCCGCTCGGCGTTCATCGAGGCACCCGTGGGGTTCTGCGCGCGCGGTTGCAGGAGCACCGCGACCGGCCGCCGGTGCAGTGCCCGGGCGAGCGCTTCGGGCACCATGCCGTACTCGTCGAGTCGCACGGGCACGGCCTCGGCTCCGAGCACGTCGAGCAGATCGAGGAACGGCGGGAAGCCCGGGCTCTCGACCACGACGCGATCGCCGAAGCGCACGAGCTGCTCGAGCGTGCGGGAGATCGCGTCGAGCGCGCCGTCGACGACCATGATGGTCTCGCCCTCTGAGGGCCAGGATGCCGCGAGTGCCGCCGCGAGCGCCGGGATCACGGGCTCGGCCTGGTAGCTGCCCGTCTCGGCGCGGGCCGAGACGCGGGAGAGCGCTGGGCCGAGCGCCGGCAGCAGCAGCGGGTCGGGCGTGCCGCGCGAGAGGTCGAGCCGCACGGGGTCGTTCGGCGCCGCCATGCCGCGCATGCGGGGAGCGAGCCAGCTCTGCGAAAGGGGCCGCACGAAGCTGCCCGCGCGGCCGCGCGACTCGATGAGGCCGGCCCGTGAGAGCGCCTGCCACGCCTGGCTCACCGTGGCCGGGCTCACCCCGAGCTCGCTCGCGAGCTCGCGCACGGTCGGCAGGCGAGTGCCGACTCGGAGTTCGCCGGAGTTCACGAGGCGCGCGATCACGCCCGCGATGCCGCGGGGGCCGGCGTCGGGGAATTCGGTGAGTGCGGTCAACTCGGATCCGCTCAGTCGCTCGCCGCGCGCACCGGTTTCAGCCGCGCCGACACCGTTCACTCGAGCAATTGCCACATCGAAAGCTGACACGACCATTGCCTCCTCACGAAGCAAGGGACAGGATGAGTAACCACAACGTCACACTGTGAAACACAAGAGAAATGTTCACGCCGAACAATAACAGAACGGGTCGCGAGCCCGTTCGGGACTTCCGCACTTGCAGTCCGCAGCACGAATCTCGGCGTCACAGCACCACCCGGTGAGCAGCTCGGTTCCACGCCCATCGAGTGCACGGCAATGGCGCCGACCGACGGAGGAGACAACATGACGATTGTCCGAGCGGCCATCACGCAGACGACCTGGACTGGCGACAAGGAGTCCATGCTCGACAAGCACGAGCAGTTCGCCCGTGATGCGAAGGCGCAGGGCGCCCAGGTGATCAGCTTCCAGGAGCTCTTCTACGGGCCGTACTTCGGCATCACCGAAGACGTGAAGTACTACGACTACGCCGAGCCGGCCGACGGCCCGATCGTGCAGCGTTTCGCCGCACTCGCGAAGGAGCTCGGGCTCGTGATGGTGCTGCCGATCTACGAAGAGGAGCAGCCCGGCGTCTACTACAACACCGCGGTCGTCGTCGACGCCGACGGCACGATCCTCGGCTCGTACCGCAAGCACCACATCCCGAACCTCGACAAGTTCTGGGAGAAGTTCTACTTCCGGCCCGGCAACCTCGGCTACCCCGTGTTCCACACCGCCGTCGGACCGATCGGCGTCTACATCTGCTACGACCGGCACTTCCCCGAGGGGTGGCGCGAACTCGGCCTGAACGGCGCGCAGATCGTCTTCAACCCGAATGCCACCAAGCCCGGCCTCTCGAATCGACTGTGGGAGATCGAGCAACCTGCCGCCGCTGCCGCCAACGGGTACTTCGTCGCCGCCGCCAACCGTGTCGGCCTCGAAGACAACGAGTACGGCGACCTCGCCGTGAACTTCTACGGCAAGAGCCAGTTCGTCGACCCGCAGGGCAACATCGTCGGCGACTACGGCTCGGGCACCGATGAAGAGGTCGTCGTGCGCGATCTCGACCTCGACATGATCCGGCAGGTGCGCAACGCCTGGCAGTTCTACCGCGACCGCCGCCCCGAGTCCTACACGTCCATCCCGAAGCCGTGACCCCGTGGGTCGAGTAGCGCGAAGCGCATATCGAGACCTCGCGACGAGATCTCGATACGGGCCTGGCGGCCCTACTCGATCAGCGAATGGAGATACGGGCCTGGCGGCCCTACTCGGTCAGCGAATGGAAAGGAGCAGCAGTGACCACCACCCTCATCACCGGCGGCACCGTCGTCAGCTCGACGGGCCGGGCCCCGGCCGACGTGCTCGTCGACGGCGAGACGATCCGGGCTGTGCTCGAGCCAGGCAGCAGCATTCTGGGCACGGATGTCGCGGCATCCGTCGACCGAGTGATCGACGCCACCGGCAAGTACGTGATCCCGGGGGGCATCGACGCCCACACCCACATGGAACTGCCGTTCGGCGGCACCGCCGCGATCGACACGTTCGAGACCGGCACCCGCGCGGCCGCGTGGGGCGGCACGACCTCGATCGTCGACTTCGCGGTGCAGACCTACGGGCAGCGCATCGAAGACGGCCTCGCGACCTGGCACGCGAAGGCTGCCGGCAACTGCGCGATCGACTACGCGTTCCATCAGATCGTCGGCGACGTCAACGAGGCGTCCCTCGCCTCGCTCGCGAAGCTGCCCGACGAGGGCATCACGAGCTTCAAGCTCTTCATGGCCTACCCGGGTGTCTTCTACTCCGACGACGCGCAGATCCTCAAGGCCATGCAGGTCTCGCGCGACACGGGCATGCTCACGATGATGCACGCCGAGAACGGGCCTGCGATCGACGTGCTCGCCGCCCAGCTCGTCGAGCAGGGCAAGACCGACCCGTTCTACCACGGCATCGCCCGTGCCTGGGAGATGGAGGAGGAGGCCACCCACCGCGCGATCATGCTCGCGAAGCTGACCGGTGCGCCCCTCTACGTCGTGCACGTGTCGGCGAAGCAGGCGGTCGAGCAGCTCGCCTGGGCCCGCGACAAGGGGCAGAACGTCTACGGCGAGACCTGCCCGCAGTACCTCTACCTGTCGCTCGAGGAGCAGCTCGGGGCATCCAGCGAAGAGTGGGGCCACTTCGAGGGCGCCAAGTGGGTGTGCTCCACGCCGCTGCGCTCCCGCGAAGAGGGCCACCAGCAGTTGATGTGGCAGGCGCTGCGCACGAACGACCTGCAGATGGTCTCGACCGACCACTGCCCCTTCTGCATGAAAGACCAGAAAGAGCTCGGCCGCAGCGATTTCCGTAAGATTCCGAACGGCATCGGCACGATCGAGCACCGCATGGATCTCATGTACCAAGGCGTGGTCACCGGCGAGATCACCCTCGAACGCTGGGTCGAGCTCACCTCGACCACACCCGCCCGCATGTTCGGCCTGTACGGGCAGAAGGGCGTCATCCAACCAGGCGCCGACGCCGATCTCGTGGTCTACAACCCGAATGGACACACGACGATCGGCGTCGGGCTCGATGCATCCGGAAACCCGACGGGCCGCACCCACCACATGAACATGGACCACTCCGCGTGGGAGGGCTTCGAGATCGACGGCCACGTCGACACGGTGCTCTCTCGCGGCAAGGTCATCGTCGATGGCTTCGCCTACCTCGGCGCCAAGGGCGACGGCCGCTTCCTCAAGCGCGGCCTCAGCCAGTACCTCATCTAGCTCGGCCACCCGACAACCGAAATCGAGACAAAGGGAGCACGGATGGAATTCGGAGCGGTCCTGCAGACCAACCCGCCGGCATCGCGAACCGTCCAGCTCGCGAAGCTCGCCGAGAACCACGGCTTCACGCACGTGTGGACCTTCGACTCGCACATCCTCTGGCAGGAGCCCTACGTCATCTACAGCCAGATCCTCGCCGAGACCCGCAAGGTCAAGGTGGGGCCGTTCGTCACGAACCCGGCGACGCGCGACTGGACGGTGACCGCGTCGATCTTCGCGACCCTCAACGAGATGTACGGCAACCGCACGGTCTGCGGCATCGGCCGCGGCGACTCGGCGGTACGCGTCACCAACGGCAAGCCCACGACGATCGCCGAGCTGCGGGAGTCGATCCACGTCATCCGCGAGCTCGCGAACAGCCGGCCCGTCGATTACCACGGATCCACGCTGCAGTTCCCGTGGAGCCACGGCTCCGAACTCGAGATGTGGGTGGCCGCCTACGGCCCGCTCGCGTTGAAGCTCGCGGGCGAGGTCGGCGACGGCTTCATCCTGCAACTGGCCGACGTCGACATCGCGGCCTGGATGATCAAGCACGTGCGCGACGCCGCAGAGGCCGCCGGCCGCGACCCGATGTCGATCACGTTCTGCGTGGCCGCGCCCATGTACATCGGCGACGACTGGGAGCACATGCGCGAGCAGTGCCGCTGGTTCGGCGGCATGGTCGGCAACCACGTGGCCGACATCGTGACGAAGTACGGCGCGCACGGCGATGTGCCAGAGGCGCTCACCGACTACATCAAGGGCCGCGAGGGCTACGACTACAACGAGCACGGCCGAGCCGGCAACGTGCACACGAGCTTCGTGCCCGACGAGATCGTCGACCGGTTCTGCCTGCTCGGCACGGCCGAGCAGCACATCGAGAAGCTCGAACAGCTCAAGGCACTCGGCGTCGACCAGTTCGCCGGCTACCTCCAGCACGACAACAAAGAGGAGACGCTTCGGGTCTACGGCGAGACCGTGATCCCCGCGCTCTCCGAGCACCTCACGGCGAAGGCATGACCGGCACCGCTGATCGAGTAGCGCCCGCCGAAGGCGGCCGCGTATCGAGATCACCGCACGGCGATCTCGATACGCGCGCCGCGCCGCGCCGCGCCATTCGACCAGCGGGAAGCCATCGCCCGGGGCGGGCGGGTCGCGAGCTCGCCCGCTGGGGCTGGGGTCTCGCCGGCATCGTCGTCATCGCGCTCGTCTGGGAGGGCTACAAGCTGATCGGGCCCGCCGACGGCGTCGTCATCGGCGAGACACGGGTGCTGCCGCGCACGACCGACCTCGCGATGCCGCACATCTGGGAGATGCTCGGTCGCCTCGGCGAGCCGGTCACCCGGGCCGATGACGCACTGCCGCTGTGGGCCGTGGTCGCGCTCGCCGCGCTCACCACGCTCGGCATCGCGGCGGTCGGATGGCTCGTGGGCGTCGTGGTCGGCATCGGACTCGCCCTCGTGATGCAGCGCTGGCGCATCGCAGAGTGGGGCCTGCTGCCGTGGATCGTGCTGAGCCAGACCGTGCCGCTCATCGCCTTCGCACCCGTCGTGAAGAGCTGGGGTTCGCGCGTCGAGATCGGCGCGTTCGAGTGGCAGGACTGGATGTCGGTCGCCCTCATCGCGAGCTATCTCGCGTTCTTCCCCATCGCGATCGGTGCACTGAAGGGCCTCCAGTCGCCCGACCGCATCCACACCGAGCTCATGCAGACGTACGCGGCGGGCTACTGGCCGACCCTCGTGAAGCTGCGCTTCCCAGCATCCGTGCCGTATCTGCTGCCCGCCCTGCGGCTGGGCGCTGCCAACGCCGTGATCGGCGCGGTCGTCGCCGAGGTGTCGACGGGCCTGCAGGGCGGCATCGGCCGCATCCTGATCCAGTTCGCCGGGCAGGCATCGGGCGACCCGGCGAAGGCGTGGGGGCCGATCTTCGGCTCGATCGTGCTCGGGCTCGTGGCCGCCGCATCGGTCGCGCTCCTCGGCGTGATCCTCAAGAACTACCGACGAACGGAGGAAGCCGCATGACGCTTCGAGAGCCTCAAGACGGCGCGGATGCATCACCCACCGTGGCCGCGGTCGCGATCAGCGGGGTCGACAAGGTCTTCGAGACCCGCTCCGGCGAGGTGCAGGCGCTCGACACGATCGACCTCACGGTCGCGGCGGGCGAGTTCGTCTCGCTCATCGGCCCGAGCGGATGCGGCAAGTCGACGCTCATGCGCCTCGTCGCCGATCTCGACCAGCCGAGCTCGGGCACGATCGCCGTGTTCGGCAAATCGGCCAAGCAGGCGCGCCTCGACCAGGAGTACGGCATCGCGTTCCAGCAGGCGGGCCTGCTGCCGTGGCGCACGGTCGCGGGCAACGTCGCGCTGCCGCTCGAACTGCACGGCGCGCCATCCGCTGCTCGCAGTGCTCGCGTGGCCGAGCTGCTCGACATGGTGGGACTCTCGGACTTCGCCGACCGCTACCCCGACCAGCTCTCGGGTGGCATGCAGCAGCGCGTCGCGATTGCGCGCGCCCTCGCCGAGCAGCCGCGGCTGCTGCTCATGGACGAGCCGTTCGGCGCCCTCGACGAGATGACGCGCGAGAAGATGCAGACCGAGCTCGTGCGCATCTCGGCCGAGACCGGCGCGGCCGTGGTCTTCGTCACGCACTCCATTCCCGAGGCGGTGTTCCTCTCCGATCGGGTCGTCGTGATGTCGCCGCGGCCCGGGCGCATTCAAGAGATCGTGCCGATGCGGCTCGGCGCTGATGCGCAACGCGCTGCCCGAACCGAAGAGCTCCGCGAGGAGCGTGGCTTCTTCGACATGGTCACCGCCGTGAGGGAGGCGCTGCACGACGGCTCGCCCGTCGCGGCCGGCGCGCGCGGAGTGGAGAACCGCTGATGACGGCACTGACCGCGGGTTCCGGTTCGCGCGGCATGAGCCCGCGCACCGAGACCACGCTGCGCATCGTCGCACCGGTCGCGGTCGGTCTCATCGTGCTCGGCGTGTGGCAGTTCCTGGTGAGCGTCGTCGGCGTCAGCGACTACCTGCTGCCGAGCCCGGCGTCGATCGTCGAGGAGCTCGTCGCGTACTGGCCGTCGGTCGTGCAGGCGACGCTGCTCACGGGCACGAACGCGTTGCTCGGCCTGATCGTCGGCTCCATTCTCGGCATCGCGCTCGCCGCGCTCGCCGCGAGGTGGCGCCCGATCGACCAGATGAGCGCGCCCGTCGTCGCTTCGCTCGCGGTCATCCCGATCGTCGCCCTCGCCCCGGTGCTGAACTCGATGTTCGGCGCCGACAGCCAGTTCGGGCGGCAGGCGATCGCGGCGCTCGCCTCGTTCGTGCCGGTCTTCATCAACACGCTGCGCGGGTTCCGGCAGACCGCGCCCGTGCACCGCGACCTCATGAGGGCCTACGCGGCGAGCTCGGGCCAGGTACTGCGCACGCTGACCCTGCCGACGGCGCGACCGTTCATCCTCACCGGCATCCGCATCGCCTCATCGCTCGCCGTGATTTCCGCGCTCGTCGCCGAGTACTTCGGCGGACCTCGCGGCGGACTCGGCGGGCTCATCTCGACGTCGGCCGCCTCGAGCGCCTACGCCCGGGCCTGGGCGTATGTCGTGGCATCCATCGCTCTCGGCCTGCTCTTCTACCTCGCTTGCTTGGCCCTCGAACGGCTGTTGCAGCGCCGCACCCGCACCACCCGCACCACCCGCACCCGCAGTTTCCCTTCCGGGGGTGCATTCCCGACAGAATCCCGCACGAACACGCATGGAAATGTCGCGAATCCACCCCCGGAACGGGATTGAACGTCCCGCGCAGCGCGGGAACGGCACCGCACCGCACCACGAAAGGACCGACATGAACCACAGCAGACGTCGCTTCGCGACGATCGGCGGCGCGCTCGCCGTCTCGGCGGCACTCGTCCTCACCGCATGCTCGGGATCCGGCGACGGGTCAGACGGCGACAACGGCGGCGACGCCGAGGGCGACCTCACCTCGGTGAAGCTCCAACTCCAATGGCTGCCGCAGGGCCAGTTCGCCGGCTACTTCGCCGCCGTCGACCAGGGCTACTTCGAAGAGGAGGGCCTGGACGTCGAGATCATCCCCTCGGGCGGGGACATCGTGCCGCAAGACGCACTCGCCAACGGCGACGTCGACTACGCGATCGCCTGGGTGCCGAAGGTGCTCGGCTCGATCGAGCAGGGCGCGAATCTCACGAACATCGCTCAGATCTTCCAGAAGTCGGGCACCCTGCAGGTCTCATGGGCCGACTCGGGCATCGATTCCGTCGCCGACTTCGAGGGCAAGAAGATCGGCTCATGGGGCTTCGGCAACGAGTGGGAGATCTTCGCGGCCATGGCTGCAGAGGGCCTCGACTCCTCCACCGTCGAGATCATCACGCAGGACTTCAACATGAACGCCTTCCTGCAGGGCGACATCGATGCGGCCCAGGCGATGACCTACAACGAGTACGCTCAGCTGCTCGAGTCGGTGAACCCCGATACGGGCGAGCTCTATCAGCCCGAGGACTTCAACGTCATCTCCTATCAAGACACCGTCGGCGCCATGCTGCAAGACGCGATCTGGGCCGACACCGAACGGCTCGAGAGCGACGAAGAATACCAGGACACGACCGTCGCGTTCCTCAAGGCGGTCATCAAGGGCTGGATCTACGCGGCCGAGAATCCCGAGGAGGCATCGGAGATCACGATCGCCGAGGGATCCGGCTGGGGCCCGAGCCACGAGCTCTGGATGGTCAACGAGACGAACAAGCTCATCTGGCCGGCGCCCGACGGCATCGGCATGATCGACGAGGCCGCGTGGGACCAGACCGTCGCCGGGGCGCTCTCGGCGGTCAACGAGTCGGGTGCGAGCCCGATCACCGAGGAGCCGCCGGCGTCGGCATGGTCGAATGAGTGGATCACGCAAGCGCTCGACGAACTGAAGGCCGACGGCGTCGACGTCACGGGCGAGAGCTTCGAGCCCATCGACGTCGAACTCGCCGAGAGCGGCAACTGACAATGCGTCGCTATTCGAGAAGCGTCCGACAGAGCGTCGAACTCGCCGAGAGCGGCAACTCGGCATGGTTCGCTATTCGAGAAGCGTCCGACAGAGCGTCGAACTCGCCGAGAGCGGCAACTGACAATGGTTCGCTGGTCGAGTAGCGCCTGACGAAGGAGGGTGCGTATCGAGACCGACTTGCGAGATCTCGATACGCACCGCGCCGGGGCGCGGCACTACTCGATCAGCGAACGGACAGAAAGGGCACCTTGCCATGACCGCCAACAACACCGAGGGCAGCAGCCTCACCGACGGACTCGACGAGCTCGCACGCGAGCTCGACCGCGAGCACGTCTTCCATTCCTGGTCGGCCCAGTCGCAGGCGTCGAACCTCGTGATCGCGAGCGGCCGCGGCTCTCGGGTGTGGGATCACGCGGGCCGCGAGTACCTCGACTTCTCGAGCCAGCTCGTGAACGTCAACATCGGCCATCAGCACCCCTCGGTCGTGCAGGCGATCCGCGAGCAGGCCGAGCTGCTCACGACGATCGCCCCGTCGACCGTGAACCTCGCCCGTGGCGAGGCGGCCAAGCGCATCGTCGCCCACGCGCCATCCGGATTCCGCAGGGTGTTCTTCACGAACGGCGGCGCCGACGCCAACGAGAATGCGATCCGCATGGCGCGACTCCACACGGGCCGTGACAAGGTGCTCTCGACGTACCGCTCCTATCACGGCAACACGGGCGCCGCGGTGGTCGCGACCGGGGACTGGCGGCGCGTGCCGAACGAGTTCGCCCGCGGGCACGTGCACTTCTTCGGGCCGTACCTGTATCGCTCGGAGTTCTGGGCGACGACTCCCGAGGAGGAGTCCGAGCGAGCGCTCCGTCACCTCAGACGCGTCATCGAGGCCGAGGGGCCGTCGTCGATCGCGGCGATCCTGCTCGAGACCGTTCCCGGCACGGCGGGCATCATGCTGCCGCCGCCCGGGTACCTCGCGGGCGTGCGGGAACTCGCCGACCAGCACGGCATCCTCCTCATCCTCGACGAGGTCATGTGCGGGTTCGGTCGCACCGGCCGATGGTTCGCGTTCGACGGCTACGACGTGCGACCCGACCTCATCACCTTCGCGAAGGGCGTGAACTCCGGATACATCCCCGCGGGCGGCGTCGTCATCGATGAACCGATCGCGGAGACGTTCGACGAGCGCGTGTTCCCGGGCGGGCTCACGTATTCGGGGCATCCGCTCGCGATGGCCTCGATCGTCGCGACGATCGACGCGATGTCGTCGGAGGGCATCGTCGACCACGCCCGAGACATCGGCGACACGGTGATCGCGCCCGCGCTCGCCGACCTCGCCGAGCGGCACGCCGTGATCGGCGAGGTGCGCGGTGAGGGCGTGTTCTGGGCGATGGAACTCGTCGCCGACCGGGCGACCCGCGAGCCGCTGCCCGCGGCGGCGATGGGCCGCATCAAGTCCGCGCTCGTCGCGCGCGGGCTCCTGCCGTTCGTGCAGGACAACCGCATCCATGTCGTGCCACCCTGTGTGGTCACGGCCGACGAGGTCGCCGAAGCCGTGGCGATGTACGACGAGGTGCTCGGCACGACTGCGCTGGTCGAGTAGCGCGGGCGAAGCCGACGCGTATCGAGACCCCAACGAGGAGGAACCATGACCGAGATGATCGAACACTGGATCGACGGGGCATCCGTCGCCGGCGACTCAGACCGCAGCGGGCCCGTCTACAACCCGGCCCTCGGCATCGAGCAGAAGCGCGTGCGCTTCGCGTCGACCGTCGACGTCGACGTCGCCGTGCAGGCGGCGGCGCGCGCGTTCCCCGCGTGGCGCGACACTTCGATCGCGAAGCGCCAGCAGGTGATGTTCGCGTTCCGCGAGCTGCTCAACGCCCGCAGCGGTGAGCTCGCCGCCATTCTCACGAGCGAGCACGGCAAGGTGCTCTCGGATGCCGCGGGCGAGATCGCCCGCGGACTCGAGGTCGTCGAGCTCGCCTGTGCGATGCCCGGTTACACGAAGGGCGAGTACTCCGAGAACGTGTCGACCGGCATCGACGTGTACTCGACGAAGCAGCCCGTGGGCGTCGTCGGCATCATCAGCCCCTTCAACTTCCCGGCGATGGTGCCGCTGTGGTTCTTCCCGCTCGCGATCGCGACGGGCAACACGGTCGTGCTGAAGCCGTCGGAGAAGGACCCGTCGGCGGCGGTGTGGCTCGCCCGCTTGCTCCAGGAGGCGGGCCTGCCCGACGGCGTGCTGAATGTCGTTCACGGTGACAAGGTCGCCGTCGACGCGCTGCTCGAGCACCCCGTCGTGCGCTCGATCTCGTTCGTCGGCTCGACGCCGATCGCGAAGTACATCTACGCCACGGCGACCGCGAACGGCAAGCGGGTGCAGGCCCTCGGCGGTGCCAAGAACCACATGCTCGTGCTGCCCGACGCCGACCTCGACCTCGCCGCCGACGCGGCCGTCAACGCGGGCTTCGGCTCGGCCGGGGAGCGCTGCATGGCCGTCTCGGTCGTGCTCGCGGTCGACTCGGTCGCCGACGAGCTGGTCGCGAAGATCGGCGAGCGGATGTCGCGGCTCACGACCGGCGACGGCACCCGAGGCTGCGACATGGGGCCGCTCATCACGCGCGAGCATCGCGACAAGGTCGTGGGCTACCTCGACGTCGCCTCATCCGACGGGGCGACAGTGGTCGTCGACGGTCGTTCGGTCGCGATCGACGGGGAGGCCGACGGGTTCTGGCTCGGCCCGACACTTGTCGACAAGGTGCCGCTCGAGTCATCCGTCTACCGTGACGAGATCTTCGGGCCGGTGCTGTCGATCGTGCGGGTCGACGGCTATCAGGAGGGTCTCGACGTGATCAACGCGTCGCCGTACGGCAACGGCACGGCGATCTTCACGAACGACGGCGGCGCCGCCCGGCGCTTCCAGCGCGAGGTGACGGTCGGCATGATCGGCATCAACGTGCCGATCCCGGTGCCGGTCGCGTACCACTCGTTCGGCGGCTGGAAGGACTCCCTCTTCGGCGACGCGAAGGCGTACGGCCCGCGCGGCTTCGACTTCTTCACGCAGGAGAAGGCGGTCACCTCGCGCTGGCTCGACCCGAGCCACGGCGGGCTGAACCTGGGGTTCCCGCAGCACGAATAGGCTTCGGAGGCGAGGGTGATGCGCCTGATGCAGTAAACTTGCATCATGCGCACCACCGTGTCGATCGACGATGAGCTGCTGGCCCGAGCCAAACGCCGGGCAGCAAGCCGAAATCTCACGCTCGGCCAGTTCGTCGAAGAGGCGGTTCGTCGAGATCTGCTGGCCGATGACACGCCCCGGCAGCCAGTCGAACTGCCGGTGTTCGCCGGGGGCCGGGTGCGTCCCGGTATCGACCCGTCATCGAATCGCGACCTCTACGACGCGCTCGATGAAGAGGGTGTCATCAGGTGATCGTCGTCGACGTCAATGTGCTTCTGGCGGCGCATCTCAGTGAACACGTCCATCACGATCGCGCGCTCGGATGGTTGACGAACGCGCTCGCACACCCCGGCGAAGTCGTGATCCCCGATCTCGTGTGGGTCGGGTTCCTGCGGATCGCGACCAACCGGCGCATCTTCGAGGTTCCGTCGACGACCGCTGCCGCGGCGGCATTCGCGGCGGCGGTCGCCGATGCGCCGGGCGTGCGCCGTCTGCCGGGCCACCCCGACGGCATTTCGCCGTTCCTCGAGTTCAGTGTCGATGCCGGGGCGTCCGCAAACCTCGTGCCCGACGCGTATCTCGCCTCGCTCTGCCGATCTCTCGCATGTCCCATCGCGACATTCGACAACGACTTCCGCCGTTTCGACGGACTCGAGATCATCGTGCCGGCGTGACGTCTCAGAGGTCCGTCTGACCGGCCGTGCTCAGCGCGATGCCGCCCGTGCCGAGAATGCCGTGATCGCCGCCTGCGCGTCGCGCGTCTCGAACGCGGCCCCGATCGTGCGCGCCTCGTCGTCGAGAGCTTCGGCGAACGACCGCTCGAGCCCGGAGCGCACGAGGCGCTTCGCCTGACCGAAGGCGCCCGCGGCACCGCGCAGCCACGACTCGGTGATCTCTCGCGCCCGTACCTCGAGCGCCTCGGGCGCGACGACCTCGGTGACGAGTCCCCAGTCGAGCGCTTCGGCCGCCGAGAGCGTGCGCGAGGTCAGGGTGAGCTCGAGCGCCCGCCGCGTGCCGATCGCCTCGGGCAGGAGCGTGCTCACTCCGCAGTCGGGGGTCAGCGCGACATCCGCATATCTGCTTGCGAACGTCGCACGCTCGGAGGCGACGACGAGGTCGGCGACGAGCATGAAGCCGAGGCCGCCGCCGGCGACCGGACCCTGCACGGCAGCGACGATCGGCTTGGCGCTCGCGCGCAGCACGCGGTGACCATCGTGGATGCGGTCGGCGAGCGCGGTGATGACGGCTCCGGCGTCGGGCTCCCCGGTGGCGAGCTGCGACATTGCGACGACGTCGCCGCCCGCGCAGAACGCGCGTCCGTTCGCGTCGAAGAGCACCGCACCGATGTCGTCGCGCTCGGCGATCTCGTGCGCGAGCGACTGCCACCGCCCGATCGCCTCGGGGTCGACGGCGTTCAGTCGAGCCGGCCGGTTGAGGGTGATGCGGGCGAGCCCGTCGGTCACATCGAACAGGATCGCATCATCGCTCATGAACGTGGAGTCTACTTCGCCGCTCACGAGTGGCCCTGACGGGTGCGCGGTGGTTCACCCGGCCGCGTGCGCCTGCTCGAGCCGCGACGCGCGGGCCACGAGCACGTCGAGCACCGTGCGCACGGCGAGGCGCTCCGAGACATCCGGCCGCACCAGGGCCACGACCTGTCGAGCGGATGCCACGCCGCGCAGCGGCTTCAACACGATCGAATCGGGCATTGCACCCGACGTGAATCTTGGCACGAAGGCGATGCCGAGGCCCGCCTCGATGAAGGCCTCGATGATGCGCATGTCGCTGAATCTCTGGCTGACCGTGGCACGCTGGCCGGCCTGCTGCTCGATGGCGTGCAGGATGCGTTCGAACGGGAAGCCGGGTGGCACGCCGATCCAGGTCTCGTCGACGAGGTCGGCGGGTGTCACGTGCGCGCGGGCTGCGAGCCGGTGGTCGGCGGGCAGGCCGATGTCGAGCGGTTCGGTGAGCAGCGGTACCGCCCTCAGGCCGCGGCCGCCCCACGGAAGCACGCCCGGCATGGTGTGCGCGAGCACGATGTCGAAGTCGGAAGTGAGATCGGCGAACTCGGCGAGCTCGGGGTCGAGGTCGGTGGCGCGCACGACGAGGCCGGCGACTTGCGCCAGGTCGGCGAGCACGGCCGGCAGCAGGGTGGCACCGATCGTGGGAAAGGTGAGGAGCGAGACCTCGCCGCTCGGGTGGTTGCGGAACTCGTCCCAGAGGGCGGTGGCGTGCTCCAGCGCGATCGCGACATCCGCGGCGCTACGGGCGAGTGCGTGCCCGGCGCTCGTGAGCACGACGCCGCGCCCGCTGCGCTCGGTGAGAGGCATGCCGGCTTCTCGTTCGAGCACTTTGAGCTGTTGCGACACGGCCGACGGGGTGCGGCCGGTGGCCTCGGCAACTGCGGTGACGCTTCCGCGTTCGGCGAGCTCGCGCAGCAAGTCCAATCGGCGTACGTCCATGTAGTCAAACTACATCGTCATTGTAGAATCGTGAGCTTGTTCTGCATGGTTTTCCGCGGTTCAATAGTGATATCGAACACGTGCAACGGCGCAACGATCGCTCGATCCGCTCCTCGCTCGTTCTTCGAAAGGAACCACCATGCTCAGCATCTTCGTGCTTCTCGGCGGCGTCTCCGCCGTCGCCATCATCGGCTCGATCGTCGTCACCGCGCGTGACGGCTACCGTCGTCAGCCGCGAGAGACGTTCGCGCGCACCGTCTAGGCGCCGTCGCGAACCCCGGGGGTCCGTTCCCGGGAGTGCAGGGCCGCTGCGCGGGGGTGGGACTTCTCCACCTGTGAGTGCGGCCCTCTGCAGGGCCGCTGCGCGGGGGAGGGACTTCTCCACCTGTGAGTGCGGCCCTCTGCAGGGCCGCTGCGCGGGGGAGGGACTTCTCCACCTGTGAGTGCGGCCCAGTGCAGGGCCGCTGCGCGGGGGAGGGACACCCCGCGGGGCGGCCCTTCGTCATGTCGGCTGCGCGCGATGCGCATCGGGATGTACTGGGGGGATCCCGATGCGTGGGGGGTCTCGATACGCGTCCTCCTGCGTCGGGCGCTACTCGACCAGCGAGCGTCCTCCTTCGGCGAGGGATCCTCGACATGGCTGACAGTCTGGGGCTAGCGTGTGCCCAAGGGCACGACGTTTGGGGGAACGATGGCGCACGTGGTCGCGACCGGCGCAGGCAAGGCCATGATGGAGCGGCGTGCTGACCCGACGCACGACTACATTCTGAAGCTCACCGGCAAGGAGCGCCCGCGGGTGCTCTTCGTCGGCACGGCGACTGGCGATGACGCCGCATACATCGTGAGCTTCTACACGACCTACGACTCCGATCGGTGTGCACCGCACCACCTGCCGCTCTTCCATCGCGCCGTCGACGACCTCGCGGGCTTCGTGAAGGGCTTCGACGTCATCCACGTCGGCGGCGGCAACACCGCCAACATGCTCGACGTCTGGAAGCGTCAGGGTCTCGACGAGATCATGCGCGAGATGTGGGACGACCCGTCGTCGAACACGGTCTTCACCGGCGGCAGCGCCGGCGGTATCTGCTGGTTCGAGGGCGGTACGACCGACAGCTACGGGCCGACGCTGCAGGTGCTTCCCGAGGGGCTCGGCTTCCTGCACGGCAGCTTCTGCCCGCACTACGACGCCGAAGACCAGCGGCAGCCGCTCTTCCATGCCTCGCTGCTCAGCGGCGAACTCGCAACGGGCTACGCCGTCGGCAACCTGCAGTCGGTGCACTTCGAGGGCTCCGAGTTCGTCACCGCGATCAGCCCCGTCGAGAACCCGCTCGCCCTGAAGGTCGAGGCGGTCGACGGCGAGATCGTCGAGACCGGGCTCCCGGTGCAGGTGTTGGAGAGTACCGGCCCCGACGCGCAGGGCCCCTCCTCGTGAACGACAACGTGTGGATCCTCGTCGCCGAGCTGATCGTCGTCGTCGCCGCGATCTTCATGGGCACCCGCACGAGCGGGATCGGACTCGGCGTCTGGGGTCTCGTCGGCGTCGCAGTGCTCATCTTCGTGTTCGGGGAGGCGCCCGGCAGCGCGCCGGTCGACGCGGTGTTCATCGTCATCACCGTCATCACCGCGGCATCCGTCATGCAGGCCGCCGGAGGCATCGACTGGATGGTGGCGGTCGCCGCGAAGGTGATCAAGAAGCGGCCGAGGTCGGTCGTCTTCCTGGCGCCGGCGATGTCGTTCCTGTTCACGGTCGGCGCGGGCACGGGCAACATCTTCTACCCGCTGCTGCCCGTGATCTACGACGTGTCGTACCAGCAGAAGATCCGCCCCGAGCGAGCACTGTCGGTCTCTGCGGTGGCCTCGCAAGTCGGCATCCTCTGCAGCCCGGTCTCGGCCGCGACCGCGTCGATGGTCGTGCTGCTCGCGCCCCAGGGCGTCGATCTCGGCAAGCTGCTGCTCATCATGTGGCCGGCGTCGATCGCCGGACTCGCCGTGGCCTCCATCGTGATGGTGCGCAAAGGAAAGGACCTCGAGGACGACCCCGAGTTCCAGCGTCGCCTGGCTGCGCACCTGGTGCAACCGGCCGTCCACGTCGACGTCGACAAGAAGCTGCCGCGCACGGCGGTGCTCTCGGCATCGCTGTTCCTCGCGGGCGTCGGCGTGATCGTGCTGTTCGGCCTCTTCGAGGGCATTCGCCCGATCGTCGGCACCGATGACGACGGCGACCCGGTGCGGGTCAGCATCACCGTCATCATCGAGGTGGTCATGGGCGTCATCGCGGCGCTCATCTTCGTGACCTGCAAGGTCAAGGCGTCGGATGTCCCGAAGCAGTCGACGTTCCCGGCCGGCATCGTGGGTGCGATCGCGCTCTTCGGCATTGCGTGGCTCGCGAACACGTTCGTGGCCGCGAACACCAACCTCATCGTCGACGGCCTCGGGGCGCTCGTCTCCGGATCTTCGGCGTTCCTCGGCGCACTGCTCTTCGCCTTCGCGCTCTTCGTCGTCGCAATGCTGACGACGAGCCAGTCGAGCGCGACGAATGCGATCGTGCCGATCGGCATCACGATCGGGCTGCCCGCGTCGCTCCTCGTCGGCCTGTGGCCGGCCGCGATGGGAATCTACACGCTGCCCGCCAACGGCAGTCAGGTGGCCACGGTGTCGTTCGACCAGACCGGCACGACGAGGATGGGCAAGTTCGTCGTCGACCACTCGTTCCAGCTGCCGAACCTCATCTACATCGTCGTCGCGATCATCATCGGTGTCGCGCTCTCCTTCGTCATCGTGTGATGGTCGAGCCGGCCGACCGGACCCTGCTCCGCGAGTTCCTACTCGGGCTCGCGAAGGGCATGAACGCGGCCGCCGACTCCGTCGACCGGATCGGCGACACGCTCGTGGAGGTGTCGCAGGCGTATGGCCACGATGACATCGAGCTCACCGTGTTGCCGACCGTGATCATCATCCAGACGGGTGAGGGGGAGCAAGGCCGTGTCGCGATCCGATCCACGGTGAACGCCTCGTTCCGCTTCGATCAGATCGCCGCGCTCTACCGCCTGATCGACCACGCGAAGCGCGCGGAGATCGACCCGGGCGAGGGCATCAACCGGTTGAACGCGATCGGCGCGATGAAGCCGACCTACGGATGGTTCGTGCGCACGTTCGGGCATGCGCTCCTGACCACCGGGCTCGCCCTGCTGCTCGCGCCGTCGTGGCAGGGGGCGCTCGTCGCGTTCGTGCTCGGCGCAGCCATCGGCGTCGCCAAGCTCGTGCGCTCGCCGACGCTGCAGATCGTCTTTCCGGTCTTCGCCGCGTTCCTCTGCGCGCTCGCAGTGTTCCTCCTCGCACCGCACTTCGCGATCGGCGACCCGATCCGCCTGCTCATCGCACCGCTCGCGACGTTCCTGCCGGGCGGCGTGCTGACCACGGCCGTCGTCGAGCTCGCGGCAGGGCAGATGATCGCCGGCGCCTCGAGGCTCGTCTTCGGGTTCGTGCAACTCGCGCTTCTCGCCTTCGGCATCCTCGCCGCGGGCACGCTCGTCGGCGTAGGGAACTCGGACTATGTACCGCTCGCGACCGATGCGGACACTCCATGGTGGACGGCGGCCATCGGTGTGCTGCTCTTCGCGATGGGCAACTACCTGCACTTCTCGGCGCCGCCGCGTACGTTCCGCTGGGTGCTGCTCGTGCTGCTCGTCGCCTACACCGGCCAATTGATCGGCGCGGCGCTCATCGGGTCGGTCGTGAGCGGGTTCATCGGCGCGCTGGTGATGACGCCGGTCGTGCTGTGGATCGCGACCCTGCGGCATGGTGCTCCGTCGCAACTGACCTTCCTTCCTGCCTTCTGGTTGCTCGTGCCGGGGGCGGCGGGCCTCGTGGGCCTCACCGAGGCGATCGGCGCGAGTCGCGGATACGCGGACTTCGCCCAAGCGGTCATCTCGATCATGTCGATCGCGCTGGGCGTGCTCATCGGCACCGCCCTCTACCGGGTCGTGCATCAGGGCGCCGAAGAGCTCGCCGACTTCCACATCGATGCGCCGGCCCTGCTCACCGAAGCGGAGATGCCGCCGTTCTGGGCGCGCCTCGTGCCTGGTACGCCGCGCTCGTTCTGGGGGCGTCGGCACCGGCGACCTGCGGTCCGCGATCGAACGGATGCCTCGTCGACACCCCCGGATGCGGGGACATCTTCCCCTTCCTCTCAGGCAACCGGGTCGTAGAGTATTCGGGTGACCCTCCTCCACCCTCAGCCCATCGACGCCGCGCGCGCCCAGTTGATCGACTTCATCGCGGCCGACGCCGTGTTCCACGGGGACTTCACCCTGACGAGCGGCAAGAAGGCCACCTACTACGTCGACCTCCGCAAGGTGAGCCTCGACCACCGCGTCGCGCCGCTCATCGGGCAGGTCATGATCGACGTCATCAAAGAGGTGCCCGATGTCTTCGCCGTCGGCGGCATGACCATGGGCGCCGACCCGATCGCCGCCGCGATCCTGCATCAGGGTGCCGCGCAAGGCCTCGAGTACGACGCGTTCGTCGTGCGCAAGGAGCCGAAAGACCATGGTCGTGGCAAGCAGGTCGAAGGTCCCGACCTCGACGGCAAGCGGGTCATCGTGCTCGAAGACACCTCCACGACGGGCGGCACGCCGTTGCAGGCGATCGAGGCGCTGAAGAAGGTCGGTGCCGAGGTCGTCGCCGTCGCGGTGGTCGTCGACCGGGGCACCGGTGCCCGTGAGGTCATTGAGGCCGCGGGGGTGCCCTACCTCTACGCCATCGGGCTGGAAGACCTGGGGTTGGCCTGATGAGCGGCGACGGGCAGGGCCTGGGGGGCGACGGCGCCGATTGGCTGCTCGCCCAGTTGGCGAACGGCGATGCGCCGCGCCGTGACGTTCCCCCGCTTCCGCAACCTCCCGTCGCCCCGCCCGCCCCGCCTGTCCAGCAGGTTCGGCCGGCGTCGCCTCCGACGCCGGCGCCGCGCCGTGAAGAAGTACTCGACTGGTTCTCCGAGGCTCCGGCCCAGTCGACGGATGCCGCGACCCGCGCGCTGCCCGTCGTCGGCACGCCGACCCCCCAGCCGCCGGCAGCGCCGGCAACACCTGAGCCCTCCGACTTCCCCTCGTGGACGCCGCCGTTCGCCGTCGGTCAGCAACAGCCTCCTGCGGCAGCCCCGGTGTACCTGACGCAGGTCGAGCCCCCGGTCGGGGCGCCTTCGGCCTCGGCACCGCCCCCGGGTCCACCCACTGCTGCACCATGGCCGCCGGTCGCACCCGTCGCTCCGGCGACTCCGCCCTCCCCGGCGACTCCACCCGGTCCGGTGACTCCCACCGCGCCCTTCGCGCTGACGTGGGGCTCGAACGAGTTCGAGTCCGAAGACGCGATTCGAGCGGCGTTCCGCAGTCTCTCCGGCACGTCGGCCACTCCTTCCGACGTCGCACCGTCCGCAGCGCCCGTCGCTCCCGTTGCACCCGTTCCGCCGACTGCACCGGTCGCGCCGGCGACCAGTGGTGTCGAGCCTCCGTTCGCCGGCTTCGCGCAGCAGCCGCCCGTCGCCCGGCAGTCGTTCGCCCCGGTGCAGCCGGTCGCAGAGCCTTCGGCACCGGCGGCCCCCGCGCCGGTCCATCCGACCGCACCGGCGTCGGCGCCGGCCGGATGGGACGTGCGGTCCCCGCGCACCCCTTCACCGGCTGCGGGCTACGACAACGAGGATGAGCGGTCGCCGCGGACACCGTCTCCGACCGCCCGCTACGACCAGGAGCTGTGGGCCGCGCTGAACGAGCCCGACCCGGCACCGATCCCGGTCGCCCAGCCCCCGCAGCAGGCGGTACCGCCCGTGCAGCAGGCCGTACCGCCCGTGCAGCAGGCCGCCCCGGCTCGAACGGACCATGGCCGGTTCGGTGCGTTCGCAGCCGAGACGACCGACCCGTTCGCGGCGCTCACCGCCGCGACGGCCGTGCCGGTGCAGCCCGCATCGCCGCCGCCGCCCCCGGAGCCCTCGCCCGAGTATCGCGTTCCGGCCGCCGCGCCGCTGCCGCCGGCTGCCGCGCCGCTTCCTCCGGCTGCCGCGCCGCTGCCGCCGGCCGCGGCACCCCTTCCACCGTTCGCAGCACCGCGTCCGCCGGTCATTCCGCAAGCGGCAGCTCCGTTCGCCCCGCCGGTTGCGCAATGGCGGCCCGCCGAGCCGCAGTATCCCGCTGCCGCGGCGCCCGCCCAGACACCCGTGCCCGAGTCGCACCTGGGCTTCCCCTTCATCGAGCTGCAAGGTGCGGGCCGCGATCAGGAGAACGCGCAGGTCGGCGCGCGTGCGCGCGAGGCGGATGCGTTCAACACGACGCCGTTCCCCGCGTTCGCGTCGGCCGGTGGAGGCGTCGACGACCCCACGCGGGAGCCGCCGGCACCCGTCGACGACCTGCTCGCCTCCCTCGGAAGCGGCGCACCGCGAGGTCGCGAGGCGGTTCCGCCCGCACGCGATCCGTACGGTGCCGCGAACCCGCAGTACCCGGCGAACCCGCCGACTGGGCCGATGGGCCTCGACGCTCTCGGACTCGATTTCGACGACGACGATGCAGACGTCGGCGAGCAGCGGCACGACGAGTTCGATGACGAACCTGCTTCCGGCATCCGTGGCCGATTCTTCGGTCGTGGCCGCGCCGACGACCCTGAGCCCGAGTACGACGACTCGCCGATCGCTCGCGACACTGACGAAGCCGGCTACCTCTGGAACCTGACGCCCGATCCGACGGCCGAAGACCCGAAGTCGAGCCCCGAGGCGGTAGCGACCTCGTTCCTCCCCAGGACCGAGTTCGAGCCCGAGCCCGAGTTCCAGCCAGAACCGGCGTTCGAACCCGCGGCGGAGCCCGAGTGGTCGTTCGGCCATGATGCCGAGCCCTTCATCGACGACGAACACTTCGCTCCGGGCGCTGCGACGGTCGCCTTCCCCATCGTCGGCACGTCGTCGCCGGCGAACCAGCAGCACGGGGCATCCGACGATGACTCGCTCTCCTCGCTCTTCGGCGGGGTCGGGGCCGCGGGCGCGGGCGCAGCGGGCTCGAATGCCCCGTTCGCTGCAGCTGCGACGGGTGGGTATCCACCAGCCGGCGGGCGGGCTCCTGCCCCGAGCACCCGTGCCGCCGGAGATGGCATCGGCCCGATGCGCACCGGAAGCGGCATCGGGCCGCAGCGCACCGGAAGCGGCGGCGGCAATGGCGCCGGGGGCGGCGCGAACGGCGGCAGCACCCCGGGCACCCCGAAGGGCGGCAATCGCACGATGCGCACCCTCATCTGGGTCGCCGGCGGTCTCGTCGTGCTGCTCGTGATCGTCGGGCTGTACTTCCTCGGCACACAACTCGCGAGTGGCAATGACGGCGGTGAGCAGCCGTCGGGCAGCGCCTCGGAGACGCCCTCGGAGACCCCTTCGGCGGCTCCGACTGCCGTACAGCCCGCCGGAGTGCACCCATGGGACACCCTTTTCGGCGGCGAGTGCGTCGACCCGTTCGTCGGCGTCTGGGCCGAGGAGTTCACCGTCGTCGACTGCGCGGCGCCGCACGCGGCCCAGCTCGTCTATCGCGGTACGCTGCCCGGTGACGCCGCGGCGCCGTTCCCGGGTGAGGCCGAGCTCGGCGCACAGATGGCAGGTCTCTGCACCGCCGCCGGCATCATCGACCAGGGTCTGGTCGCCGGCATCCCCGATCTGCAGGTGACGGGCAGCTTCCCGGTGACCGAGGAGCAGTGGGCGGCGGGTCAGCGCAGCTACTACTGCTTCGCGAACCGCGCGGGCGGTGAGCCGCTGACGGGGTCGATCAATGGGCCCGGTCCGGCGGTCTGACGGGCATGAGCGCGGACGCGGTCGACGCCGCTGGCATCGCTGACGCCGCTGACGTCGCGCGTGGCCCGGTCGTCGTGTTCGGCTCGCTGAACGTCGATTCGACGAGTTACGTCGAGGCGTTCCCCGCGCCCGGCGAGACGATCCTCGCCCGCGACTTCAGGGTGGCGCTCGGCGGCAAGGGCGCGAACCAGGCCGTCGCGGCCCACGTCGCGGGTCTCGAGGTCGAGTTCGTGGCGTGCATCGGCGACGATGCGAGCGGCGCGTTCGCCCGCGCGACCCTCGAGCGCCTGGAGCTGCCGACGACGACGGTGCGGCAGGTCGCGGATGCTCCGACCGGCGTCGCCCAGATCACCGTCGCCGCCTCGGGTGAGAACACCGTGATCGTCACGGGCGGCGCGAACCTCGCGCTCACGCCCGCGGTCGTCGACGCGGAGCGCGAACGCGTCGCTGCTGCGGCGCTCGTGCTCACGCAGGGCGAGCTGCCGGTGCCGACGATCGAACGCATCGGCGCAGTGGCGGCGGCCCTCGGAGTGCGGTTCGTGCTGAACCTCGCACCGCCGGCGCCCGTCTCGGCCGAGACCCTGCGCGCGGCCGATCCGCTCGTGCTGAACGAGCATGAGGCGCGAGCGGTCGGCATCGGCACGGATGCCCCGGCGGGCGCGACCCTCGATGATTGGCGTGGCCTCGCGGCATCCGCAGCCGGCGGCATCGCCCGCTCGGTCGTCGTGACGCTCGGTGCAGCGGGTGCGGTCGCGGCCGACGCGGCCGCATCGTGGGCCGTCGCGGCTCCGCGCGTGACCGCGGTCGATACGACCGGTGCCGGCGACGGATTCACCGGCACCCTCGCGGCCTTCCTCGCCGAGGGGCGCACGCTGCCCGAGGCGCTGCGCATCGCCGTTGCGGCGGGGGCGCTCGCCGTGCAGGCGCGCGGCACCGTCGACTCCTATGCGCCGCGAGCGGCGATCCTCGCTGCCGCTGCCGCTGCCGCTGCCGCTGCCGCTGCTCCCGCGGTCACCGACTCGTGAGGAGCGCCCGCGGATGAGTATCCCCGTGATCCTCGACTGCGATCCCGGTCGCCACGACGTCTTCGCGCTGTGGCTGGCCGCGGGGCAGCCGTCGCTCGACTGGCTCGCCGTGCTCTCTGGCCGAGTCCGACCGTCCGGCGTAGGGTGACGGTATCGAAGAAGGAGCGACCATGGACTGGACATTCTGGCTGGGACTCGTCGCGGTCGCTGTCCTGTGGGGAGTCACGCAATGGGCGTTCTCGCTGCGGCGGCACTCCGAGAAGACTCGCGGCGCCGATCGCGAGGCCGCAGACGCGATGCTCGAGGCCGAGCGCGGCAAGGAGCAGGGCCGCTACTGGTCGGGCTTCTGAACTCCGGCCGATGGCGACGATCACCGCGAGCGTCGGGTCGTGCAGCGCATTCGCTCGACCGCGTCGCTAGAGCTCGGTCTCGGCCGGTGCCTCGCGCACGAGTTCGGCGACGCCCGAGAGGATCTCGTCGGGCCGGAACGGGTACTTCTCGATCTCGGCCAGGTCGCTGATGCCGGTCATCACGAGGATCGTGTGCAGGCCGGCCTCGATGCCCGCGACGATGTCGGTGTCCATGCGGTCGCCGATCATCGCCGTGTTCTCGGAGTGCGCGCCGATCTTGTTGAGCGCCGAGCGGAACATCATCGGGTTCGGCTTGCCGACCACGTAGGGCTCCTTGCCCGTGGCCTTCGTGATGAGCGCGGCGATCGCTCCGGTCGCGGGCAGCGGGCCGTCGGCACTCGGGCCGGTCGCGTCGGGGTTCGTGACGATGAACCGCGCACCCTTGCCGATCAGGCGGATCGCCTTCGTGATCGCCTCGAACGAGTAGTTGCGGGTCTCGCCGACGACGACGAAGTCGGGCGCGGTCTCGGTCATCACGAACCCGGCGTCGTGCAGGGCGGTGAGGATGCCGGCCTCGCCGATGACGAAGGCCGTGCCGCCCGGCACCTGCTGCTTCAGGAAGTCCGCCGTGGCGAGCGCCGAGGTCCAGAGGCGGTCTTCGGGCACGTTGAGGCCCGACGCGCGCAGCCGCGCCGACAGGTCGCGCGCGGTGAAGATGGAATTGTTCGTGAGCACGAGGTAGGGCGTACCGGCGTCCTCCCATTGCTGCAGCAACGCGCCCGCACCCGGCAGTGCGTGGTTCTCGTGCACGAGCACGCCATCCATGTCGGTCAGCCAGCACTCGACTTCTTCACGTCGTGACATGTGCTCCAGACTATGCCGCGGAGGTCACGGACAGATGACGTTCGAGAGGCGAGTGGATGCCGCGGCGCGGCGTTCGCGGGGCCATGGCCCCGCGTGATCAGTGCAGGAGCGCGCGCCAGTCCGCGGGCACGCGGCCTTCGGGCCCGGGCGCCGGCTGGTCGTCGGGGCGGGCGAACGGGGGACTCAGCGGAGTCGACTTGGCCGATGCCTCGGTGACGTAGTCCCAGAACCAGTGCTCGCCTGGCTCGAACGACGTCGCCACGCGGTGACCGGACTCCTGCGCATGCCGGCGGGCGTGCTGCGCAGGCGAGGAGTCGCAGCATCCGACCTGGCCGCAGTCTACGCAGCGGCGCAGGTGGAACCACCAGCCGCCTCCCTCGATGCAGTCGCCGCATCCGGTACCGGTGGGCGGCGGCGCGAACTCGCTCACGCGAACACCTCCGCGGCCGCGAGTGCCTGATGCACCGAGGCGACCGCGCTCGATCCCTCGCCGACCGCGGCGGCCACGCGCTTCATCGAGCCCCGCCGCACGTCGCCGGCGGCGAACACCCTCGGCACCGAGGTCTCGAACGGCAGCGGCATGCGATCGAGGTCGCGCCACGGGTCGCCGAGGCCGACGACGTCGGCGCCGGTGTGCAGGTAGCCGTCGGCGTCGCGCTCGAGGCCGCCCAGCCAGTCGGTCGCGGGCACGGCGCCGATGAAGCAGAACAGGCCGCGGCACTCGACGGTCTGCTCGACGCCGCCGCTGAGCGTGATGCGCTGGAGACTGCCTTCACCCTCGAGCCCGACCACCTGCGTGCCCGTATGCACGTCGATGCGCACATCGTCGGTGATGCGATCCACGAGGTAGCTCGACATCTGTCGCCCGAGGTCGTCGGCGCGCACGACGAGACGCACGCGGCATCCGTTCGCAGCGAGGGCGAGTGCGGCCTGACCTGCGGAGTTCGCACCGCCGACCACCACGACCTCGGCGCCCGCGACCTGGCGAAGCTCGAGGGTCGAGGCCGCGTAATGGATGCCGAAGCCCTCGAACTCCTTCCACCGATCGAGGTCCAGCGACCGGTAGGACACGCCCGTCGTGACGATGAGGGCACGGGCACGCACGACCGCCCCGTCGCCCAGCGTCAGGTGCAGGGCGTCGGCGTCGGCCTCGAGCCGGACCGCCTCGCACGGCGCGATCACGTGCACGCCGAACTTGATCGCCTGCAACGACGCCTGTGCGGTGAGGTCGTCGCCGCTGACGCCGAAGGGGAATCCCAGGTAGTTCTCGATGCGGGAGGTCGCCGAGGACTGGCCACCCGGCGCCACAGCATCGAGCAGCACGGTGCGCAGCCCCTCCGAGGCGCCGTAGATCGCGGCGGCGAGCCCGGCCGGCCCGGCACCGACCACGGCCAGGTCGACGGTGGCGTCGTCTTCGGCGGCGTACGCCAGGCCGAGCACCTCCGCGAGCTGTCCGGGAGTGGCGTTCGGCAAGTTCTCGCCCTGCACGACCGCGACGGGCAGGTCGTCCGTCGAGACTCCGTGGTGCGCGAACACGGCCGCCGTCTCGGGGTCGTCGATGTCGGCCCACGTGTGCACGAGGTCGAGCCGCTCGGCGTACCGTCGCAGCGTCACGGCCTCGCGCGAGCGGCCGGAGCCGATGATCTTGAGCGTCCACGCGGCGGGTCCGCGCCGCAGTTGTTCGCGCCTCGCCCAGAGCGTGCGCAGCATGAGGTCGCAGAGCTCATCGTCTTCGGCCATCAGGCGTTGCAGCGACTCATGGTCGATGCGGTGCACACGGCCGGCTTCGACGACGCGCGCCGTGAGGAACGCGCGCTGCCCGTTGAGCAGCCCGAGCTCGCCCGCGAACGACCGCGGGCCGAGCGTTGCGATGCGTGTCTCCTCGATCCACTTGAGCGGTTCGCGAACGATGTCGACGGTGCCCGACTCGACGAGGACGAGGTCGTACCAGCGGTCGCCCGCCGCGAAGAGCACGTCGCCGGTCTGCGTCGGCGTCGGCGCGCCGTAGCGCAGCATCCGTTGCCACTGCGCATCGGTCGGTTCGGGGATGGTTCGGGTTCGTGTGGTTCCCATGACTCCATCGTGCATGACGAATGCGATTCGCGGGAGGGTCGGTCCCAGATCAGGCCGTCACCCAGATCGCGGCGGCGACTTCGGCGGGCAGGTCGACGTCTACGTCGGCGGCGCCGAGCACCCGCAGGCGAACCTGGCCGGCTGCGACATCCGCGACCCTGATCTCGACACCCGGGCGGATGCCACCGCGCTCGAGTGCTCGCAGCACGGCGGGGTCGCGGTCGCTGATGCGCAGCACCGTGCCGCGGTGGCCGCTCGGAGCTTCGGCGAGGAGCACGGCCGGCTCGCGCTCGAGCGTGCCGTCGCCCGCGGGGATCGGGTCGCCGTGCGGGTCGTGGCGTGGCCGGCCGAGGCGCGCGTCGATCGCCTCGAGCAGCCGGTCGGAGATGACGTGCTCGAGGATCTCGGCCTCGTCGTGCACCTCGTCCCAGCCGTAGCCCATCTGCTGTACGAGCCAGGTCTCGATGAGGCGGTGCCGTCGCACGACGGCGAGGGCGCGGGTGAGGCCGAGATCGGTCAGGCGCACGGCGCCGTACGGCACGTGGGCGACGAGGCCGGCCGCGGCCATCTTCTTCACCATCTCGGTGACCGACGACGGGGCGACGCCGAGGCGCCCCGCGAGCACCGACGGGGTGATGGGGTCGGGCTGCCACTCGGTGTGCGCGTACACCGTCTTCAGGTAGTCCTCGATCGCGGGGCTCGTTGCAGGCATCGGCCTCAGGATATCCGGCGATGGGGGGTCGAGATTTCTGCGCCGTCAAGGCCGCGATGGATGAATCGTGTCAATTCGTCCGCCGCCGTCTTGACCCGTCCCCGTTCGGAGGCTACGTTCGAGTCCGTACGGAAAGCGCTATCCCACTGACGGGCTGCACGCCCAGACAAGGATTCGACGATGAATCTCGGTACCCATCCGTTCCGCAGCGCGCTGGCGGTCGCCGCAGCCGGCTGCCTGATCGCCGGTGTCGCGCAACCCGCGAATGCCGCGCCGGCATCGCCCTCCGCGTCGGCATCGACTGCCGCGTCAACCGCCGCGTCAACCGCCGCGTCGGCCGTCGCCGCGCGCACCGGCGGCACCGGCGCCCCGACCGGCGCTCCCCAACTCGAGGAGCTCGACCGCGGCCTCGTCGCCGTCTCGACGAGCGAGGGCGTCTTCCTCAGCTGGCGGCTGCTCGCCTCCGAGGCGACGGGCGCGACCGAGACCGGCCTCGCCGGCCCCGACTTCGCGGTCTCCCGCGACGGCACCGAGATCGCCGTCGTCACCGACAGCACGAACTTCGCCGATCCAGACGGCAGCGCGAGCGCGCAGTACACCGTCGCCCCGGTCGTGAACGGCGTCGAGCTCGAGGCGAGCGCCGCGGCATCCGCTTGGTCGCAGGGTTTTCACGACCTGCCGCTGCAGAAGCCGGCCGACGGTGTGACGCCGGCCGGTGAGGCGTTCACCTACTCGGCCAACGATGTCGCGGTCGGCGACGTCGACGGCGACGGCGCCTACGAGTTCGTGGTCAAGTGGGACCCGTCGAACTCGAAGGACGTCTCGCAGGTCGGCTACACCGGCACCGTCTACCTCGACACCTACGAGCTCGACGGCACGCTGCTGAACCGCATCGACCTCGGCGTGAACATCCGCGCCGGCGCGCACTACACCGAGTTCACCGTGTACGACTTCGACGGCGACGGCCGCGCCGAGACGATGATGAAGACGGCGCCCGGCACGAAGTCCACGGGTTACGCCGCCGATGGCAGCATCACGAACGAGGGCTTCGTCACCATGCCAGAGGCGGATGTCGCGGCGGGATACACGCACGCCGACGACTACCGCATGAGCGCCGCCGACTACCACGAGCACCTCGTGGCGATGTTCGAGGGCTGGACGGAGCATCCGGAGGTCGTCGCAGGCAATTGGCCGGCGACGCTCGAGGAGGCGTTCGGCGCGCCCGTGACGCACGAGTATCCGCTCTCGCACGAGAGCGCCGTCGAGCTCGTCGACTACTTCATCGACGTCTACGCACCGTCGCGCAGCGCCCGCAACGTGCTGCGCAACTTCGAGGGCTTCATCCTCGACGGCCCCGAATACCTCACGGTCTTCGACGGCGCGACCGGTGCCGAGCTCGAGACCATCCCGTACGAGCCCGGTCGCGGCGACGACGGCCTGCTGTGGGGCGACTACGCGATGTCGCGCATCGAGCCGGGCAACCGCGTCGACCGCTTCCTCGCGGGCGTGGCGTACCTCGACGGCGAGCACCCCTCGGCGGTCTTCGCCCGGGGCTACTACACGCGCTCGACGATCGCGACGTACGACTGGGACGGCGAATCGCTCACGCAGCGCTGGTTCGTCGACAGCGGCCACGTGCCGATGACGAACCCGTTCAACGACGGCCCGCACGGGCGCGACGGCACCGACCCGGTGTACGGCTCGATCACGACGCAGGGCTTCCACTCGCTGAGTGCGGCCGACGTCGACGGCGACGGCAAGCAGGAGATCGTGTACGGCTCGGCCACGATCGATGACGACGGCGGGCTGCTCTACAGCTCGTACGATGTGCTGCCCGAGGGCAGCTCGGCTCCCGGCACCGAGGCTCGACTGGGTCACGGCGACGCGATGCACGTCACCGACATCGACCCCGCGCGCCCCGGCCTCGAGATCTTCGCGGTGCACGAGGGCGCGACCGGCGCTCCGTACGGCACGTCGATGCGGGATGCCGCGACGGGCGAGGTGCTCTTCGGCGCCTACTCCGGCCGCGACACGGGCCGCGGCATGATCGGCGACGTGCGCGCCGACGTTCCCGGCATCGAGGTGTGGTCGAGCATGCCCGGCGGCACCGAGGCGAGCGGGCTCCTGTCATCGACCGGCGAGGTGCTCTCGGCAGCGACGCCCGGCACGAACATGTCGATCCGCTGGGCGGCCGACCTCACGACGCAGCTCGTGAACGGCAGCGGCACCGCGACCCCGACGATCGACGACTGGACCCGCGGCACCCTGCTGACGGCCACCGGCACGCTCACGAACAACGGCACGAAGGGCAACCCCTCGCTCGTCGCCGACGTGTTCGGCGACTGGCGCGAAGAGCTGCTCGTGCGCACGACCGACTCGAGCGCGCTGCGCATCTTCACGAGCACCGAGGTGACGACGCACAAGCTCACGACCCTCATGCACGACGTGCAGTACCGAGCCGAGTCCGCCCGCCAGCAGACCACCTACAACCAGCCGTCGTACACGAGCTACTACCTCGCGAGCGACGTCGACTGGTCGAAGGTGCCCGTGCTCACGACGCCGGTCGAGCCGAAGTCGCCGCGCTTCATCGACGTCAGGGGCTACCTGCTCGACTTCATCTTCGTGCCGTTCGATCGTGACGTCGACTATTACCTCGACGGCGAGCAGCTGCGCGCCGGCCTGCACAAGGCGCCGCGCTCCGACGTGAGCATCGTCGCGGTGCCGAAGCCGTACCGCGCGATCGCCGAGGGGGCCGAATCGACCTGGACCCACGACTTCAGCTCACGTCGCTGAGCCGCCGGGTGCATTGAGACCGACCGCCCCGAGTGCCGCATCTTCCGTGCCGGCGCTCGGGGCGGTCATCTGTCTCGGGCTCACGCCCCGCTGAGCACGAGCCAGAGCAGCACGCCGTTGAGTGCGATCAAGAAGACGGATGCCGCGACTCCCGACGCGGTCGTCGCCCAGTGGTTCTTCCACCGGCCGAGCACGCCGGCCTTCGCAGTGAGCACGACGAGCGGCACGAGCGCGAACGGGATGCCGAACGAGAGCACGACCTGGCTGAGCACGAGCGAGAGGGTCGGGTCGAAGCCGAGCCAGAGGATCACGAGCGCCGGGATCAGGGTCACGAGCCGGCGGAAGATCAGCGGCACCCGCACGTGCAGCAGCCCGTGCATGATCTCGGCGCCCGCGTATGCGCCGACCGAGGTCGAGGCGAGCCCCGAGGCGAGCAGGCCGACGGCGAAGAGGGTCGCGATGACCGGGCCGAGCGCGACTCCGAGCGCGGCGTACGCACCCTCGAGGCTGTCGGTGCCCTCAACGCCCGAAAGATTCACCGCGGCGAGCAGCAGGATGCAGAGGTTCACCGTGCCGGCGATCGCCATCGCGATCGACACGTCCCAGCGGGTGGCGCGCACGAGCACGCCGGTCGGCACCTCGGTCGCCGTGCCGGGCGCCAGCTCCGGCGCGGCCGTGCCGCGCTTGATGCCGAAGCCGTGCCACGCGATCTTGTTCGCTGCGACGGGTCGGGCGCGCCGGGTTGCGAAGCGGTCGCGAGCGAGCGCGGAGTGCGCATAGATGGCGTGCGGCATGATCGTCGCGCCGAGGATGGATGCGGCGAGCAGCACCGAGTTCGTGTCCGCGAAGCGCGGCACGAGGCCGGCGAGCAGACCCGCGGGGTCGGGCGGGGCGACGAAGACGCCGACGGTGAAGCCGATCGCGATGATCGCGAGCAGGCCCATGATGACGAACTCGAAGGTGCGCGGGCCGCGCCGCGACTGGAGCACGAGCAGCACGATCGACACGGTGCCCGTGATGAGCCCGCCCCACAGCAGCGGCACCCCGAAGAGCAGGTTGAGCGCAACGGCGCCGCCGATCACTTCGGCAAGGTCGGTCGCCATCGCGACGAGCTCGGCCTGCAGCCAGTAGGCGCGGCGCCCCCAGCGGTTGCGGATGCGGCCGCCGAGCACCTCGGGAAGGCTGCGCCCGGTGACGATGCCGAGCTTCGCCGAGAGGTACTGGATGAGCCACGCCATCACATTGCCGAGCACGACCACCCAGACGAGCAGGTAGCCGTACTGCGCGCCGGCAGTCATGTTGCTCGCGACGTTGCCCGGATCGAGGTAGGCGACGCCCGCGACGAGGGCCGGGCCGATCAGCCAGGCGACGCGGGGCACGGATGTCGCGCGCTTCGCGTTGCCGGCGGACTCGGGTTCGCCCGGGGCATCCGTCGACCGCACCTGATCGTCGAGCTCGTCGTCGAGAGTTTTCGGCATACCGAAAACGTAGCAAAATTTAGGCATACCGAAAACCCCCATCGCGCGTTTCCCCCACACGCCTCCGCACCTGGATTGCACACGGTGGCGGGTAGCGTGGGTTCGTGAGCGAAGAGCCGAACGACGAGCCGAGTGAAGTGGATGTCCCCGAGCCCTCGCTAACCCACGGCGTCGGCCCGTGGCCCGGCGGCGAGGCGGAATGGCCCGCCGACGAGCACTTCGACCCCGAGCTGCTCGAGCACGGCGACACCCGCAACGTCATCGACCGCTACCGGTACTGGCGCATGGACGCGATCGTCGCCGACATCGACGAGCACCGGCACCCGTTCCACGTCGCCATCGAGAACTGGCAGCACGACATGAACATCGGCTCGATCGTGCGCAGTGCCAACGCGTTCGCCGCCGACACGGTGCACATCATCGGCCGCCGCCGCTGGAACAAGCGCGGCGCGATGGTCACCGACCGCTACCAGCACGTCGAGTACCACCCGGATGTCGCGGCGTTCGCCGAGTGGGCGCACGGGGCATCCGTGCCCGTCATCGCCGTCGACAACGTCGAGGGCGCCGTGCCGATCGAGGCGTTCGCGTGGCCCGAGCGCTGCGTGCTGCTCTTCGGGCAGGAGGGTCCGGGGCTCTCGCTCGAGGCGACCGAGGCCGCCGATGCCATCGTCGAGATCACGCAGTACGGCTCGACCCGCTCGCTCAACGCGAGTGCCGCGGCCGCGATCGCGATGCACTCCTGGGTGCTCACCCACGCCGTGCCCGCGTCCATAGGCCCGTCGATCGAGTAGGGAGCACCAGCGAGCGTATCGAGATCTGGAGTCTCGATACGCTCCTCCGTCGCTACTCGACCAACGGGCGGCGCGTGCCAGACTTGGCTCGATGACGGTCATCGACAACGCGATCTACCGCGACGGCGCGCGCGTCGCGACGCCGGCGAGCCTCGACGAGACCTTCGAGACGCGAGCCGAGCACGGCGGGTTCGCCTGGATCGGCCTCTACCGCCCGACCGACGAGGAGCTCGACGCGGTCGCACAGGAGTTCGGCCTGCACCCGCTCGCCGTCGAAGACACCCGCAAAGGGCATCAGCGCGCGAAGCTCGAGCGCTACGGCGATTCGCTCTTCGTGGTGCTGCGCCCGGCCCGCTACCTCGACGCTGAAGAGGAGGTCGAGTTCGGCGAGCTCCACCTCTTCGTCGGCAAGGACTACGCGATCAGCGTGCGCCGGGCCGAGTCGCCCGACCTCGCGAAGGTTCGCAAACGGCTCGAGAGTTCACCCGAACTGCTCGCAAAGGGCCCTGAGGCTGTGCTCTACGCGATCCTCGACGAGGTCGTCGACGAGTACCTCCCCGTGCTCGCCGGCCTCGAGAACGACATCGACGAGATCGAGGAGCAGCTCTTCGATGGCGACCCGATGGTCACCCGCCGCATCTACGATCTCTCGAGCGAGGTCATGGAGTTCCAGCGGGCGACTCGGCCGCTCGTCGACATGTTCCAGGCGCTCGAGCGGGGATTCGAGAAGTACGGCGTCGACCTCGAGTTGCAGCGTTACCTGCGTGATGTGCTCGACCACGTGATCCGTGCGGTCGAGCGCGGCGAGTTGTTCCGTCAGCTCCTGCAGAACGCCCTCACGGTGCACGCCACGCTCGTCGGGCAGCGCCAGAACGACGAGATGAAGCGCCTCACCGAGACGAGCCTCGCCCAGAGCGAGCAGACGAAGAAGATCTCGAGCTGGGCGGCGATCCTCTTCGCTCCCACCCTCGTCGGCACGATCTACGGCATGAACTTCAGGTACATGCCCGAGCTCGACTGGCCGTGGGGCTACCCGTTCGCCGTGCTCCTCATGGTGGTGCTCGGCTTCGGCCTCTACCGATTGTTCAAGCGGCGCAACTGGCTCTGAACGTGCGCCGATTCACCCGAGGATGCTCGGTTCGAGGTCGCGCAGCGTGCGGTAGTGCGTCATGCGGGTGACCCCGATCGCGGCGATGACGAGTCCTCCGACGAGCCAGCAGGCGAGCACCGTGGCATCCGTCACCGTGCGCGAGAGGTCACCACCGTACATGAACTGCCGCATCGCATCGACGACGTAGCTCATCGGCAGCACATGGTGCAGGGCCGCGAGGGGCCCGGGCAGGGTCTGCCACGGGAACGTGCCGCCCGCCGTCACGAGCTGCAGCACCATGAGCACGAGCCCGAGGAACTGGCCGACCTCGCCGAGCCAGACGTTCAGCGCGAGGATGATCGCGGCATAGGTGACCGAGGCGAACATCATGGTGCCGAGCGTGCCGAGTGGATGCACCATCGTGAAGTCGAGTGCGAAGGCGAGCACGAGGTAGAGCAGGCCCATCTGCAGTACGCCGAGCAGTCCGGGTGTCATCCAGCCCGCGAGCGTGACGCGGAACGGCGAGTGCAGCGCGGTGACCGCCCGACGCGAGATCGGCTTCACGATGAGGAAGAGGGCGTAGATGCCGATCCAGCCGGCCAGTGCCGCGAAGAACGGTGCGAGGCCGGCGCCGTAGTTGGCGGCGGCGGCGACGGCGCTCGTCTCGAGCGCAACGGGATCGGCGATCGTCGCGGCCTGCGCGTTGCGGGTCTGCTCGCTCGAGTCGGGGATCTCCGCGGCACCGCTCGTCAGCGCGTCGCGCAGCTCGGCGGCGCCGCTCGAGAGCGTGCCGGCGCCGGAATTCAGTGTGCCTGCCCCGCTGTTGAGCGTGCCGAGCCCGGTGCCGAGCGTGCCGATGCCGTCGCGCAGCGTGACGGCACCGTCGGCGAGCTCCGCGCTGCCGGAGGCGAGTTCGTCGATCTGCCCGACGACCTCCTGCACCCGCTGGTCGCCCGCCTCCAGATCGGCGCCGATCGGGTCGAGCCGTGCGAGCACGGCCTCGATGGTCGCTTGATCGAGACCGGCCGCTGCGAGGTCGGCGGCGAGGTCGGCGCGTGCCTGCGGCAGGGCGGCGGTGACGTCGGCGACGGCCGCACCGACGCGATTGGCGGCGGTTGCGAGTTCGGCGTTGCCGTCGGCGACGCGAGCTGCACCGTCGGCGAGGGTCGTGGCACCCGCGCCGAGCTGGGCGGCACCGTCGACGGCGCTTCCCGTGCCCGCGAGGAGTTCTGCGGTGCCCGAAGCGAGCTCGGCGGCACCGTCGGCGAGTTGTGCCGCCCCGTTGCCTGCCTCGACGATCTTGCCGCGGATCGTCTGGATCGAATCGAGCAGCGTCGTCGCCGCTTCCCGGCCGACCTCTTCGGCGACAGTCGTGCGGATCTTCTCGATGGCCTGCGAGCCGATCGTGCTCGCAAGATAGCTGTTCGCGTCATACGTCTGGAGCACGAGCTCGGCCTGGCGCGGGTCATCGCCCGACACCGAGGTGAGCGCCTCGGAGAAGTCCGCGGGAATCGTGATCGCGAAGTCGAACTCATCGCGGGCGAGGCCCTCTTTCGCCTCTTCGGCCGAGACCCGATGCCAGTCGAAGGCATCACCCTTCAGCAGCTTGTCGGCGACCTCGTCGCCGACGTTGCGGGCCGGCGTGTCGCCGTCGGCAGGCACGCCGGTGTCTTCGATCACGAGGGCGACGGGAATCTCCGACAGCTTCGCGTACGGGTCCTGGTTCGCCCAGAGATACAGGCCGCCGTAGAGGATCGGCACGGCGATGAGCGCGAGGAGAGCGAGGCGCGACATCGTGGTGGACGTGAGTCGCCGCAGTTCGGCGGCGATCATCTGCGGCACCTTCATGCGCGGCAGCTTCATCTGCGGAGCCTTCATGCGAGGCCCCCCGCAGCGAGCGCCTGTTCGTCCTCGTCGCCCCCGCGCATCCGCGAGATCATCGCGGCGGCGCCGATCGCCGTGGCCGAGGCATCGCCGGCGATCATGAGCACGGCGAAGCCGCGTTCGGCGAGGTCCTTCGCCTGCTCCCACCAGACCACGGGGTCCCCGCCATGCCGGTCGGGCGCGACGACCACGAGCCCCTCGACCCCCGTGCGGAGGATCGCGAGCTCGGTCATCAGCTGCAGGCGTTCGCGTGGGGCGACGTTGGCGATGGGCACTCGGGCGAGCTCATCGAGGCCCATGTCGCGGAGCCAGCGCTTCACGGCGATGGGGTTGGAGGCCCGCCCCGCGAACATGAGCTCTTCGGCGACGACGCCGGCGACCGTCACGCGCGGAGCCGGGTCGGAGACGTCGGGGGCATCGACGAGTGCGACCCGCCGGCGGAGGGACGCGGCATCCTGGCGGCCGTCGAGTTCCACCGTGCCGGTGTCGGGGTGCATTCGCCCCGACGCGAGCAGGCCGAGCACGGTCGGTCGCTGTTCGGTCTCGGCGCGAGCGAGCGTCGCCCGCCCGGATTCGTACGAGAGACTCATGTTGGGCAACGCTTGCCCGTCTCGACCCTTCGCCACCCCGCGCAGTTCGATCCTCATGGCTGCCTCCCCGCTGGCATCGCCGTATCTCTGCAGTGTACAAAAGCTGCTGCCCTTCCGGTGGCCTGCGATCGCGGTTAGCGTTGGGGCATGACCGAGATCACCGACGATCTGCCCGCTCGACTCATGCACGAGGAGCACGCCGGCTGGCGGGCGATCGTCGAGGGGCGGGGCGGTGAGCATTACCTGCGGGCGATGACTCGCGATGCGCTCATGGTCGTCGAGGGGGCGATGCTCGGCCGTGACGAGATTCTGGCGGCCTTCCGCAAGACTCCGCCGTGGGAGACCTACGAACTGCACGAGCCCGCCGTCATCCGTCTCGGCGACCGCGCCGGCATCGTCGTGTACCGCGCCGTGGCCACGCGCGGCGACGACACCGTCAACCTGCGCATGTCGACGACGTACCTCTACGACGACGGCGCGTGGCACGTCGCGGCGCACCAGCAGACGCACGCCTGACCCGGCGAGCGCCGACCGGATGGCTCAGCCGGCCGGCTCAGCCGAGTGGTTCAGCCGGCCGGCTCAGCCGAGTGGTTCAGTCGGTGCCGAGGTCGAACGCCGCAGCCTCGATCGCGGCATCCGTCGCCGCTTCGAGGTCGGTCTCGGTCTCGCCGGCGGTGATCTCGGGTGCTTCGCCCTGAGTGAGGTCGCCCACGAGCTTCGCGGTCTCGCCGCCGACGATGCCCTGCTTCGCGTACTGCTCGAGGCGGGCGCGCGAGTCGGCGATGTCGAGGTTGCGCATGGTCAGCTGGCCGATGCGGTCGAGCGGGCCGAATGCCGCGTCGCCCACACGCTCCATGGAGAGCTTGTCGGGGTGGTAGCTGAGTGCAGGGCCGCGCGTGTCGAGGATCGTGTAGTCGTCGCCGCGGCGCAAGCGCAGGGTGACCTCGCCCGTGACGGCCGAGCCGACCCACTTCTGCAGCGACTCGCGCAACATGAGCGACTGCGGGTCGAGCCAGCGGCCCTCGTACATGAGACGGCCGAGTCGGCGGCCCTCTTGGTGGTAGCTCGCCACGGTGTCTTCGTTGTGGATCGCGTTGAGCAGGCGCTCGTAGGCGATGTGCAGCAGTGCCATGCCGGGCGCCTCGTAGATGCCCCGGCTCTTCGCCTCGATGATGCGGTTCTCGATCTGGTCGGAGACGCCGAGGCCGTGACGGCCGCCGATCGTGTTCGCCTCGAGCACGAGGGCGACGGCGTCGGCGAACTCGGCGCCGTTGATCGTGACGGGGCGGCCCGCCTCGAACCCGATCGTGACGACCTCGGGCGCGATCTCGACGTCGTCGCGCCACGAGGGCACGCCCATGATGGGTTCGACGATCTCGACCCCGGTGTCGAGGTGCTCGAGGGTCTTCGCCTCGTGCGTCGCACCCCAGATGTTCGCGTCGGTCGAGTAGGCCTTCTCGGCTGAGGCGCGGTACGGGAAGCCGCGCGCGACCATCCACTCGCTCATCTCGGTACGGCCGCCGAGCTCGGTGACGAACGCCTCGTCGAGCCACGGCTTGTAGATGCGCAGGCGGGGGTTGGCGAGCAGGCCGTAGCGGTAGAACCGCTCGATGTCGTTGCCCTTGTAGGTCGAGCCGTCGCCCCAGATGTCGACGTCGTCTTCGCGCATCGCACGCACGAGCAACGTGCCCGTGACGGCACGGCCGAGCGGCGTGGTGTTGAAGTAGGTCTTGCCGCCCGAGCGGATGTGGAACGCGCCGGTGGCGAGGGCGACGAGTCCCTCTTCGACGAGCGCCGAACGGCAGTCGACGAGACGGGCGATCTCTGCGCCGTACTCCTTCGCGCGGTCGGGGACGGCTTCGACGTCTGGCTCGTCGGGCTGGCCGAGGTCGGCCGTGTAGGTGCAGGGCACCGCGCCCTTCTCGCGCATCCAGGCGACCGCGACGGAGGTGTCGAGACCTCCGGAGAAGGCGATGCCGACGCGTTCGCCGACGGGGAGGCTGGTCAGGACTTTCGACATGGACTCCAGCCTACTTGGGCTACGGGTTTCGGTTGTCGCGTCGCTCCTCCTCAACCCGCGGAGCGACCCCCGCGATAAGGTTGAGTGTGACTGCAGATCAATCAGCACCGGAGTCAGAGGCGTCCCTCGCCGACGAACCCGAGGTGCGGCAGGCGCTCGCCGATGGCGACCGCGCGTCGGTCTCGGCAGTCGTCGCGGGGCATCCGTCGTCGCCGCTCGCCTGGACCGAACTCGCAGACCTCGCCGATTCAGAGGGTCGAGCCATCGAGTCCTACGCGTTCGCGTCGGTCGCGGCCGACCTCGCTCGCGCGCAGCTCGCCGCAGGCGGCTGGCAGCCCGGCGACCTCGTCGCGTGGGCCGACGAACCCAACCGCGCCTATCTGCGCGCCCTCGACACTCAGAGGCGCGCTGCCGCGAACCTCGGCCTCGACGACCGCGCCGCGCAGCTGGCCGACGAGCTCGCGACCGCAGACGCCGAAGCGCCGGCGCGCATCGCCTCGGAGTACACCCCAACGCAGCTGATGCCCGTCGTCACCGCGCGCCCACCTTTCACGCCTGCGACATCCGTCGAGGCACACACCGGCGACCCGATCGCCGAACCTGCCGTGTCCGACGCGGCAGGAGCAGGAGAGGACTGACATGCCCGCAGCCGTACTGATCGGTGCACAGTGGGGCGATGAGGGCAAGGGCAAGGCGACCGACCTGCTCGGCTCGCGCCTCGATTACGTCGTCAAGTTCAACGGCGGCAACAACGCCGGGCACACTGTCGTCGTCGGCGACGAGAAGTACGCCCTGCACCTGCTGCCCTCCGGCATCCTGACGCCCGGCGTCACGCCCGTGATCGCCAACGGCGTCGTCGTCGACATCGAGGTGCTGTTCGAAGAACTCGAAGCGCTCGAGAGCCGCGGGGTGGATGTCTCCAAGCTGCGCGTCTCCGCGAACGCGCATCTCATCACGCAGTACCACCGCACCCTCGACAAGGTCACCGAGCGTTTCCTCGGCAAGCGGCAGATCGGCACGACGGGCCGCGGCATCGGCCCGGCGTACGCCGACAAGATCAACCGGGTCGGCATCCGCATGCAAGACCTGTTCGACGAGAACATCCTGCGGCAGAAGGTCGAGGGTGCCCTCGACCAGAAGAACCACTTGCTCGTCAAGGTCTACAACCGTCGCGCGATCGGCGTCGACGAGGTCGTCGACGAGTTGCTCGGCTACGTCGACCGCCTGCGCCCGATGGTCACCGACACCGCGTTGCTGCTGCACCGGGCGCTCGACGCCGGTGAGACGGTGCTCTTCGAGGGTGGCCAGGCCACGATGCTCGACGTCGACCACGGCACGTACCCCTTCGTCACCTCGTCGAATGCGACGAGCGGCGGGGCCGTTACCGGCTCTGGCATCGCACCGAACCGCATCGACCGCGTCATCGCCGTGGTGAAGGCCTACACGACCCGCGTCGGCGCGGGGCCGTTCCCGACCGAACTGTTCGACGAGTGGGGCGACTTCCTCACCGAGCAGGGCCACGAGTTCGGCACCACCACGGGCCGGCGCCGCCGCACCGGATGGTACGACGCGCCCATCGCCCGCTACGCGTCGCGCATCAACGGCGTCACCGACTTCGTGCTCACGAAGCTCGACGTGCTCACCGGCATCGAGCGCATCCCCGTGGCGGTCGCGTACGACGTCGACGGCGAGCGCTTCGACGAGGTGCCCGTCTCCCAGTCCGACTTCCACCACGCCAAGCCGATCTACGAGGAGTTCCCCGGCTGGACCGAAGACATCACCGGCGCGCGTGAGTTCTCCGACCTGCCCGCGAACGCGCAGGCATACGTGCGCGAACTCGAGGGCATGAGCGGCTCGCGCATCTCGGCGATCGGCGTCGGTCCCGGCCGCGACGAGATCGTCACGCTGCACGACCTGCTCGAGTAGAGCCGACCGGGCGCCGACGAACGAGAAGGGGGCGGATGTCCGTGACATCCGCCCCCTTCTCGTCGGTTCGACTACTTCTCGGTGCCGATGGCCCCGTCGATGTTGTCGCGAACCGCGTCGATCTTGTCGGCGTGGTCGCCGGCGACCTTCTTGGCAGCCTCGGCAGCGCCGTTGAGCACCTTGTCGCTGATGTCTTCAGCCTGCTCGCTGTTCAGGACTTCGGAGATTTTCTCCTTGTTGTCCTCGATGAAATCCTTGGCCTTGTTGGTCAGATCGTCAAGAGCGCCCATGGCCCCCCACCTTTCGTTTCGAAGTGGTCGTGCTCTCGTCATCGTAGGGCGGGAGCTTTCCGAGGGGAAGGCCGGCGACACCTGGGGACCCTCCTCGTCGCTCGCCCGTCATGTGCGCTTCACGTGCGTCGTGGCAGACTCGAACAGTGACCGCGACGCGCCCTGCCGACGATGAACTCGTCGGCCGTTTCATCCGACTCAGCCGGTTCGCCGAGGCCGACGTGCCCGAGCTGTTCCAGGCCCTCTGCCGGCCCGAGGTCTTCGCAGGCGGGTACGGCGGCGGCCTCGCTGGATTGCCGGCCGACCTTGGCGGGTTCGAGGTGTTCGCGCGGTCGTACTACTCGGGCGGCGAGTCCGCGATGCCGTGGACGGTGCGCTTGCGTGGCGGCGCCGACGACGGCCGCGTGGTGGGTGCGACCAAGCTCGGCGATTTCGACCTGCCGAACGAGTCGACGCACATCGGGTGGACCGCCTACGACCCGGGCGTCTGGGGCACCGCGGTGAACCCCGAGACGAAGCTGCTGCTGCTCGATCTCGCATTCCGAAACGGGTTCGGCCGGGTGAAGATCCAGGCCGACGCGAACAACGCGCGATCCCGCGGGGCGATCGAGAAGCTCGGCGCACGACTCGACGGCGTCATGCGCCGCCACAAGCGCCGCGCCGACGGCAGCTGGCGTGACAGCGCGGTGTACTCGGTGACCATCGACGACTGGCCCGCCGTGCGGGCGGGCCTCGAGGGGCGCCTCGCGGCGCGTGGTGAACTGCCGGTCGAGGTGCGCGGAGAGCAGCGGCACTGAGTCCGAGGCGCTGGCTCCTGGCTCCGGCTCCTGGCACCTAGCTCCAGAGTTTCGAGGCACCGTCGACGATGGCGGCGGCACCGCCTGCGTAGGCAATCACGATCACGGCGATGCGTGCCGCGTGATGCGGGATGCGGCGGTGCAGGAGTTCGCCGAGCCCGAGGCCGATGAGCAGCGCGCCGATGACGAACGGCCAGGCGCCCGGCTCGAGCTCGGGCACCGCCCACCCGGTCGCGCCGAGCTTTCCCACGAGCGATGCGACGCCGATCACCACGAAGTACGGCTGGGCCGTGGCGGCGAAGGCCGCCTGCGGCCAGCGCGTCGAGACGGCGTAGACGCTGAGTGCGGGCCCGCCGACCCCGGCCGAGGCGTTCATGAATCCGGATGCCGCGCCGGCGACGATGGCCGGAGTGCGACCGGTCGCGACGTGCTCGGTGCGGGTCATCGCGAGCGAGACCGTGAGCGCGACGATCACGACCACGCCGACTCCCAGTTGCAGCACGGGGCCGGGCAGGTTCGCCGCGACGAGCGCCCCGGCGACGGTACCGGCGATCGCCGGCACGACGAGCCAGCCGAACCGCCGCCACTCGACGTGACGCCACACCCTCGGCAGGATCAGGAGCGAAGAGAGCACCGCGCAGAGATTGACGACGATGACGCCGTCGAACGGCCCGAGCAGGATGACGAGCGCCGGTGCCGCGATGAGCGCGAAGCCCATGCCGGTGATGCGCTGGGCCAACGCGCCGAGGAGCACCGAGACGGCGACGGGCAGAAGCACCGGTGCAGTCTACCGACGGCCGCGGTCGGGGTCATCCGCCGCACGCGTCGGCCCGGTCACGGGCGACGATGCCGATCCGCCGGCCGGCCCCACTGCCGGAACGACCTTCGGGCCGGCCTCTGGCACGTGCAACCGGGTGAGGAACGCGTCGGTGCCGCGCGGCACGCCCCGGCGGTCGGCACGGGAGACGAGCACCGTCACGGCGACCGCGATCGGCACCGTCCACGCTGCGGGCTGCTCGAGGAACGGCCGTAGCGAGGGGGCGGCGGCCGTGAGGAGCGGGCCGCCGAGGATCGCCACGCCCGACAGCACGGCGCCCGTCAGCATGCCGGCGATCGCCCCGCGTGCGGTGAGGCCGCGCCACCAGATGCCGAGGATCAGCATGGGGCAGAGCGTCGACGCCGTGAACGCGAAGACGAGCCCGACGCTGCCGGCGAGACCGGCCGACTCGGTCGTGAGCGCGACGAGGAGCGGGATGAACGAGGAGACGACCGCCGCGATGCGGAACCCGCGCACACTGCCGCCGAGCAGGTCTTGGCTGATGACGCCGGCGAGCGAGACGACGAGACCCGACGAGGTGGAGAGGAACGCGCCGAACGCACCCGCGATCACGAGGGCCGTGAGCAGGTCGCCCCCGATTCCCGGCACGAGTCGGCCGGGCAGCAGCAGGATGAGCGCGTCGGCCTCGCCGGAGGCGGCGAGATCGGGCGCGAACGCGCGGCCCAGGAGACCGAACGCGGTGGGGAAGAGGTAGAACACCGAGAGCAGCACGAGCACGATGATCGTGGTGCGGCGGGCGGCGACGCCGTCGGGGTTCGTGTAGAAGCGCACGAGCACGTGCGGCAATCCGAGGGTGCCGAGGAGCAGCGCCACCATGAGCGAGACGGTGCGGTAGACGTCGAGGTCGGACGGGCCCGCCGCAGTCGGGAACGCCTCGGCGGGCGTGAGCTGCGGCGCCGGCTCGCCGCCGCCGAGGATGAGCAGCAGCGCGACGACCGGCACCGCGAGCGCGGTGAGCTTCAGCCAGAACTGGAACGCCTGCACGAAGGTGATCGAGCGCATGCCGCCGGCAGCGACGATGACCGCCACGATGACGGCGACGGCGAGCGAGCCGACCCACGAGGGCAGCCCCGTCGTGATGCGCACGGTGAGTGCCGCGCCCTGCAATTGCGGCACGATGTAGAACCAGCCGACGACGATGACGAGCGTCGAGGTCACCCGCCGCGCCCACTTCGATTCGAGGCGTGCCTCGGTGAAGTCGGGGATCGTGTACGCGCCCGAGCGGCGCAGCGGCGCAGCGACGAAGAGCAGGAGCATGAGGTATCCGGCCGTGTAGCCGATCGGAAACCACAGCGCGCCAGAGCCCTGCAGCAGGATGAGTCCGGCGATGCCGAGGAACGAGGCCGCCGAGAGGTACTCGCCCCCGATCGCCGAAGCGTTCCACCACGGCCGCACCGTGCGGGAGGCGACGTAGAAGTCGCTCGTCGTGCGTGAGACCCGCAGCCCGTAGAAGCCGATGAGCGCCGAGGCGAGGGCGACGGCCGCGATCGCGGCGTAACCGATGACGGGATTCACTCCGACTCCGTGAGCGAGCGGTAGCGCGCCTCGTTGCGCGTGGCGGCGCGCACGTAGAGCGCGCCGACCGTGATCGTGAGCGGGTAGACGCCGACGCCGAGCAGCAGCCAAGACGCGGGTACCCCGAACACGAAGGTCCCGTCGAGCTCGGGCACGAGGGCGATCGCGAACACGAAGAGGCCCGTGGCCACGGCGAAGCCGACCGCGAAGACGATCGCGAGCCGCAACTGCGAGCGGATGAGCGAGCGCACGTACACGCCGGCGATGTCGCTCGTCGGCGCCCCGGTGCCGTGCTGCGGCAGCGGGCGAGCGGATGCCCCGGCGACGCCCTGTCGCGGAGCGGTGACACGCACTCGGGGCGGCGGCCCAGCGGCATCCGCCCGCCCGCTCGACGACTCGCTCACGTCTACGTCCTCGGCCGGATCATCGCCTGGTCGAGCCGGTCGCGCAGCGCCGGCAGCAGTCGCCGACTGACGGGCAGCTCGGCCTGGCCGACGGTGACGCTCGGATGGTCGGAGCCCAGCCGGATGCGGCTGAGGTGCGGCAGCGACACGAGATACGAACGGTGCACGCGCACGAACCCGGCGTCGACCCACTGCCGCTCGAGATCGCTCATCGGCACCCGCACGAGGTAACTCGCCTCTTCGGTGTGCAGTCGGGCGTAGTCGCCCTGCGCCTGCACGTAGCGCACGTCGTCGCGGCGGATCATCCGGGTCGTGCCGCCGAGGGAGACGGCGATCATCTCAGGCGCAGCGGATGCGTCGGGGTGCGCCTGGTTCGATGCGCCGGCCTTCAGCGCCTCGACGATGCGGCCGACCGAGCGGCGCAGCCGTTCGGTTCGCACGGGCTTCAGCAGGTAGTCGACCGCGGCGAGGTCGAACGCCTCGATCGCCCCCTCTTCGTCGGCCGTGACGAAGACGAGCACCGGCCGATGCTCGAACCGGGCGAGTGCGCGGGCGAGGTCGAACCCGGTGAGCCCTGGCATGTGGATGTCGAGGAACGCCGCGTCGACCGGCTCCCGCGTGAGCAGGCGGATCGCCTCGGCGCCCGAGGCGGCCTGATGGATCACGCCGACCCGAGGATCCTGCCCGAGAAGGAAGGCGAGCTCGTCGATCGCGGGCTGCTCGTCGTCTGCGATGAGCACGGAGATCATGGCTCCAGTCTCCCATCGGCGCTCGCCGAGCTCGTCGAAGCGCGCATGCCGGTGGAGCTCCCTTCGACAGGCTCAGGGAGCGCTCGCGGGCGTCTCGGGCCCGATTTCGGCACGCGCATGCGCACGAGCGTGCCCGCGCCGACGTTCGTCTCGACGACGAGGCCGTGCTCGTCGCCGTAGACCTGCCGGAGACGCGCATCGACGTTGCGCAGGCCCACGTGCTCACCCCCGGCGGCGCCGCCCGCGAACACGGTCGCGAGCGCTTCGGGGTCGATGCCGACGCCGTCGTCCTCAACGCTGAGGTCGGCGAACGCGCCGGAGTCGGCGGCGGTGATCGTGATGCGGCCGCCGCCCTCCTTCGACTCGAGGCCGTGCCGAACGGCGTTCTCGACGAGCGGCTGGATCGACAGGAACGGCACCACGGTCGAGAGCACCTCGGGTGCGATCTGCAGCGTGACTTTCAGGCGCTCGCCGAAGCGGGCCCGTTCGAGACGCAGGTAGCTGTCGATCGAGCGGAGCTCTTCGGCGACCGTGGTGAAGTCGCCGTGCCGGCGGAACGAGTAGCGGGTGAAATCGGCGAACTCGAGCACGAGTTCGCGCGCCTGCGCGGGGTCCGTGTTGATGAACGAGGCGATCGCGTTCAGGGAGTTGTAGATGAAGTGCGGGCTGATCTGTGCACGCAGCGCCCGCACCTCGGCTTCGGCGAGGGCGGCGCGCGAGGCGTCGAGTTCACCGAGCTCGACTTGGGCTGCGACCCAGGCGGCGACCTCACCCGTGGCCCGCACGAGGCCCGCGCGCACGGGGGAGGCGAACGCCACGATCGCCCCGAGTGGGCCGGTTCCGCCGAGGATCGGCGCGACGACGGCATCCGTCTCCCACGCGCCGATGGGAATGCGTCGTTGCACCTGCTGCTTGCCGCTGGCGAGTGCCGCTGCGGCGAGCCGCTCGGCGACCGGACGCACGGCATCATCGCCGTCGATCGCGATCGTGCCCGAGCGGTCGACGATCGCGAGGCTCGCGCAGCCGAGGAGCGTTCGCAGATGCTTGCCTGCACGCATCGCGTCGAGTTCGTCGATGCCGCCGCGCAAGTGCTCAGCCGCCCGTGACGCCAGGTGCAGTGTCTGATAGGTCGCCTGCTCGGCGTCGGTGCCGAGCTCCTTCGAGGCCAGCACGATGCGCCGCAGGAACAGCACCAGCCCGACCGCGAGCGCTCCGCCGACCGCGCCGAGGGCGGCAGCGAGCAACATCGACTCGGACATGCACGCCAGCGTAACCGCTCGACCCGGCGCCGATCGCTCGTCGTGTCGGGTCCGCCATTCGTCGCACCGTCGACACCGTTCGTCGACGACGAACGGCATGCGCCCCACGCCGCCGGCCGGGAGCGCGAGAGTGGGCCGACCGAACACTCGATGCGGCGTGCGATCCGTTCGCCGCTTTCCCTGAAGGAGACGCGATGGGCAACGAAGCCCCGAGCGCGGAGACTGAGACGGCCCCGGCCGTCGACTACCGCGCGGTGCAACAATCCGAAGAGTTCCAGCGTCTGCGTTCGAAGCACCGGAGGTTCGTCTTCCCCGTGCTCGGCGCCTGCCTCGTCTGGTACCTCGCCTATGTGCTGCTGGCCGGCTACGCGCACGATTTCATGTCGACGCCCGTGTTCGGCAGCGTCAACGTCGCCATCCTGCTCGGTCTCGCGCAGGTCGTCACGACGTTCGCCGTGACCACGTGGTACGTGACCTACGCCAACCGTGAGCTCGACCCGATCGCCGCGGACCTCCGCGAACGCATCGAATCCGGGGCGTCCGTCGGGGCATCCGTCACCGAATCGGAAGGTGGCCGCTGATGCTGCACCTCGAAGCCGCCCCCGCCACCCAGGTCGGTGAGCCCTGGCTGAACATCGCCATCTTCGGCGCGTTCGTCGCGATCACGATGATCATCGTGTTCCGTGCGAGCCGCAACAACAAGACCGCCGCCGACTACTACGCCGCCGGCCGCTCGTTCACGGGCGGCCAGAACGGCTCGGCGATCGCGGGCGACTATCTCTCGGCCGCGTCGTTCCTCGGCATCGTCGGCGCGATCGCGATCACGGGCTACGACGGGTTCCTCTACTCGATCGGCTTCCTCGTGGCGTGGCTCGTCGCGCTGCTGCTCGTCGCTGAGCTGCTGCGTAACACGGGCAAGTTCACGATGGCCGACGTGCTCTCGTTCCGCCTGAAGCAGAAGCCCGTGCGCATCGCGGCCGCGACGACGACGCTCGTCGTCTGCTTCTTCTACCTGCTGGCTCAGATGGCGGGCGCGGGCGGTCTCGTCTCGCTCCTGCTCGGCGTGGGCGACCAGCTCGGCCAGGCGCTCGTCATCACGGTCGTCGGCGCGCTCATGATCCTCTACGTGCTCATCGGCGGCATGAAGGGCACCACCTGGGTGCAGATCATCAAGGCGATCCTGCTCATCGCGGGCGCCGGCGTGATGACCGTCTGGGTGCTCGCGATCAACGGCTTCAACTTCTCGACGCTGCTCGACAACGCGGTCGCGGTCGCGGGCAACCCCGAGATCCTGAACCCCGGCATCAAGTACGGCGTCTCGGAGGTCGCGAAGGTCGACTTCCTCTCGCTCGGCCTCGCCCTCGTGCTCGGCACCGCGGCCCTGCCGCACGTGCTCATGCGCTTCTACACGGTGCCCACGGCCAAGGAAGCCCGCAAGTCGGTCGTCTGGGCGATCTGGCTCATCGGCATCTTCTACGTGTTCACCCTCGTGCTCGGCTACGGCGCGGCGGCCCTCGTGGGCGCCGACGTCATCGCGGCAGCGCCCGGCGGCCCGAACTCGGCGGCCCCGCTGCTCGCGTTCGAGCTCGGCGGGCCGGTGCTGCTCGGCCTCATCTCGGCGATCGCGTTCGCGACGATCCTCGCGGTCGTCGCCGGCCTCACGATCACGGCTGCGGCCTCCTTCGCCCACGACATCTATGCGAGCGTCGTGAAGAAGGGCAAGCCCGCGCCGGGTGCCGAGGTCAAGGTGGCTCGTCGCACGGTGGTCATCATCGGCATCGTCGCGATCATCGGCGGCATCGGGGCGAACGGTCAGAACGTCGCGTTCCTCGTGGCGCTCGCGTTCGCGGTTGCGGCGTCGGCGAACCTGCCGACGATCGTGTACTCGCTCTTCTGGAAGCGCTTCACCACGCAGGGCGCCCTGTGGAGCATGTACGGCGGCCTCGCGTCGGCGATCATCCTCATCATCTTCTCGCCGGTCGTCTCGGGCTCCGTGACGTCGATGCTGAAGACGGAGGACATCAACTTCGCGATCTTCCCGCTCTCGAACCCGGGCATCGTCTCGATTCCGCTGGCCTTCTTCCTCGGCTGGCTCGGCACGGTGCTCGACAAGAAGAAGGAAGACCCGCTGAAGCAGTCCGAGATGGAGGTGCGCTCGCTGACCGGCGTCGGCGCCGAGAAGGCGACCCAGCACTGAGATCTCCCGGCGGCGGGAAATCCCACCCGCCGCCGGGAACCGTTTCGACCCGGCGGCATCGCCTGCCCAGCCGGGTCGAACGAACACAGAGGGGCGGATGCCGCGGCATCCGCCCCTCTTGTCTTCGTCGGGGTCTCGATACGGCTGCTCCTTTGTCGCTGCCTACTCGACCGGCGGAGGTGCGCCGGTCGAGTAGCGACGCAGGAGCGTATCGAGGCCCGCGGTGCTACATGTTGATCATGTGGCCAGCGAGTCCGTGGTAGGCCTCCTGCAGCGCCTCGGAGAGCGTCGGGTGCGTGTGCACGTTGCGGGCGAGCTCGAGGGCACCGAGGTCCCACTTCTGCGCGAGGGTCAGCTCTGGCAGCAGCTCCGAGACATCCGGACCGATGAGATGACCACCGAGCAGCTCGAGGTGCTTCGCGTCGGCGACGAGCTTCACGAAGCCGACGGTCTCGCCGAGCCCGTTCGCCTTACCGTTGGCGCTGAACGGGAACTTCGCGACGACCACGTCGTAGCCCTCGTCGCGGGCCTGCTGCTCGGTGAGGCCGAAGCTCGCGATCTGCGGCTGGCAGAACGTGGCGCGCGGCATCATGCGGTAGTCGCCGAGTTCCATGGTCTCGGCGTCGCCGATCGTCTCGGCCGCGACGACGCCCTGCGCCTCGGCGACGTGGGCGAGCATGAGCTTCGCGGTGACGTCGCCGATGGCGTAGATGTGCGGCACGTTCGTGCGCATGCGCTCGTCGATCGCGATGGCGCCGCGCTCGGTGAGCGCAACGCCCGCCTGCTCGAGGCCGAAGCCCTCGACGTTCGGCGCGAACCCGACCGAGATGAGCGCGCGGTCGACCTGCAGGCTTCCGGCGTCGCCGTTCGCGCCCGTGTACGAGACGGTGACGGATGCCCCGTCGTCGACGACCGACTCCACCTTCGTCGACGTGAGGATCGGCACCCCGAGGTTGCGGTACTGGCGGGTGATCTCCTTCGAGACTTCGACGTCTTCATTCGGCAGTGCCCGGTCGAGGAACTCGATGACCGTGACCTCGACCCCGTAGTTGCGCAGCACATAGGCGAACTCCATGCCGATCGCACCGGCGCCGACGATCGCGATCGAGCGCGGCAGTTCGCGGGTGAGGATCTGCGACTCGTAGGTGACGACGTTCTCGCTCAGTTCGACGCCCGGCAGCAAGCGCACGCGTGAACCCGTCGCGATGATGGCGTTCGCGAAGGTGAGCTGCTCGGCCTGGCCGTCGGCCCTCGCGACGTCGATCGCGTTCGGGCCCGTGAACGTTCCGCGCCCGTCGACCTCGGTGATGCCGTTCTTCTTCATGAGGAAGTGCACGCCCTTGACGTGCTTCTCGGACACCTGGCGGCTGCGGTCGAACGCGACGCCGTAATCGAAGTGCGCCTCGCCCGAGATGCCGAACGTCGCGGCCTGGTCGTGGAAGATGTGCGCGAGCTCGGCGTTGCGCAGCAGCGCCTTCGAGGGGATGCAGCCGATGTTGAGGCACACACCGCCCCAGAATCTCTCTTCGATCACGGCGACGCTGAGACCGAGTTGGGCGGCGCGAATCGCGGCGACGTAGCCGCCCGGGCCCGCGCCGAGGACGACGACATCGAAATGGCTGGTCATTCCGTCAGCCTATGCGCGCCGCACCGCGGAGCGGGAGGGGGAATCGAGGCCAGCGGATGCTTCGGCTGCCGTCCTTCGGCGGATTCCGGACAAGCACCCCGGCAGACGTGTCCGGGCGTCGGCGGTCGGGCATACGCTCGACCGGTGAGCACCACTACCGACCAGCAGGCCACCCCAGCCGCACTCGCCCCGAAGCGCGCCGGTCGGGTGTCGACGTGGGTGCAGTTCCTCGCCATGGGCGTCGTCTGGGGTGCGAGCTTCCTCTTCATCAAGGTCGCACTCGAGGGCGTGTCATTCGGTCAGGTGGCCTGGTCCCGCACCCTGCTCGGCGCGCTGGCGCTCGGCGCGATCGTACTCATCATGCGTCCGCGCGTGGTCGCCCCCGATGGTACTCGTGGCCCGGTGCTGCCGCGTGAGCGCGTCGTGTGGCTGCACTTCCTCGTGGTGTCGCTGACCACCTGCGTCATCCCGTACCTCTGCTTCGCGTGGGCCGAACAGTACGTCTCGTCGAGTCTCGCGTCGATCTACAACGCGACCACCCCGATCATGACGGCGCTCATGGCCACGCTCGTCTTCCGTGTCGAGCGGCTCGGACTCAGCCGGTGGGCGGGCGTCGGCGTCGGCATCCTCGGCGTGCTCGTCGTCATCGCGCCCTGGCAGTACTCGGCCCTCACCGGCAGCCTCGCCGGGCAGCTCGCGTGCCTCGTCGCCACCGCCTGCTACGGATTCACATTCGGCTACCAGCGCCGCTTCCTGAGTCACCGGCCGATTGCACCGGCGACCTTCGCGTTCCTCTCCATCGGAGTCTCGGCCGTCGTCATGCTCGTGCTGACCCCGTGGCTCGCGCTCTCGCCGGTAGACCTCGACTGGACTGTCGTGGGTTCGCTCCTCGCGCTCGGAGTGCTCGGCACCGGGCTCGCCTACATCTGGAACATCAACGTGCTTCGGGCCTGGGGGCCCACCGGCACCTCGACCGTGACGTACGTCACCCCGGTCGTGGGCGTGGCGCTGGGCGTGCTGCTCCTCAGCGAGCGATTCTCCTGGCACGAGCCGGTCGGCGCGGTGCTCGTGCTGCTCGGCATCCTGCTCGCACAGGGGCGGCTTCGCTTGCCGCGTCGTCGTTCGCTCTCGCCGGTCGAGTAGCGACGCAGGAGCGTATCGAGACCTCGTCACCTGGTCTCGATACGGCGCTGGCGCGCCTACTCGACCGACGTGGGTGCCGAGGGCTTGACAGCGGCTCGTCGACATGGTTGGTTAGTTACACAAGTAATGAACCAACCAAGGTTCGACACGCGAAGCAGTTGGGCGGGTATGGACGAATCGCGTCCGATCTTCATCCAGATCGCCGAACAGGTCGAGAACGACATCATCGACGGGACGCTGGCGGAAGGCAGCCAGATCCCCTCCACGAACGAGTTCGCCGCCTTTCTGCGAGTCAACCCGGCCACCGCACTGAAAGGGGTGAATCGCCTTGTCGACGACGGAATCGTGGAGAAGCGAAGGGGCATCGGCATGTTCGTGACCGAGGGAGCCCGAGCGCGACTCGTCGAGCGTCGCCGGGCCGATTTCGCCACCGAGTACATCAGACCCCTCATCATCGAAGCCGAGAAGCTCGGCATCGACATCAACGAACTCGCGGGCCTCCTCCGCGCAGAAAGGATCGAATCATGACCCGCACCGTGGTGCACGCCACCGGGCTGACCAAACGCTACGGCTCGTTCACCGCCGTCGACGCGGCCGACTTCTCGCTCGAGGAGAACCGCATCTACGGGCTGCTCGGCCGCAACGGCGCAGGCAAGACCACGATCATGCAGCTGCTCACCGGTCAACTGTTCGCGAATGCGGGTCGGCTCGAGGTCTTCGGTCGCGAGCCGGCCGAGCACGCCGACGTGCTGCGCCAGATGTGCTTCATCGCCGAGTCGCAGCGCTACCCAGACGACTTCAGCCCGGCGCACGTCTTCAAGGCGGCACCGTGGTTCTTCGAGAACTGGGATGCCGCGTTCGCCGAGCGCCTCGTCGCCGACTTCCGTCTCCCGGTGAAGCGCCGCATCAAGAAGCTCTCGCGGGGCCAGCTCTCAGCGGTCGGCGTCATCGTCGGGCTCGCATCGCGCGCGCCGCTCACCTTCTTCGACGAGCCGTACCTCGGCCTCGACGCGGTGGCACGCCACATCTTCTACGACCGCCTGCTCGCGGACTACGCCGAGCACCCGCGCACCATCGTGCTCTCGACCCACCTGATCGACGAGGTCGCGAACCTCCTCGAGCACGTCATCCTCATCGATCAGGGCAAGATCCTCTTCGATCGTGATGCCGACGAGCTGCGAGGGTCGGCCACGACCGTCGCGGGTCCGCGGGCCGCGGTCGAATCGTTCGTGGCCGACCGGCCCGTCATCGGTCGCGAGGGCATCGGCGGACTTGCATCCGCCACCATCGACGGTCGCCTCGACCAGGGCGAGCGCATCAGGGCTGCCGAGCTCGGACTCGAGCTCGCGCCCGTCTCGCTCCAGCAGCTCATCATCCACATGACCGGCACCGACCTCGCCGGTTCGACCGAAGAGGAGGCCGCAGCATGACCGCCGTCGCCACCGCGCCCATCGTGCGCACCGAGGCCCGCTCACGGGCCCACGAGATCTGGCGCATCGTGCGCCTGCACGCCGTCAACCCATCGGTCTTCTTCGGGGTGCCGTGGATCATCCTCGGCACTGCATGGGCGATCTCGCTCATCATCACGCTCATCATCCGGGCAGCCTCGGGCGGCAACGTGACCGCCGAGGACATGGAGGGCATGCGCTACAGCTGGGCGGTGCTCTCGCCGCAGTGGTACCTCGTCGTCGTCGGTGTGCAGGCGATCGGGCTCACCTTCTCGTTCGCGCTCGGCTTCGGGGTGACCCGCCGCGACTTCTGGCTCGGCACGAGCGTCATGTTCGTGCTCGTCTCTGTCATGTTCGCCGTCGCGATCGCGACGCTCGTGCAGATCGAGATCGCGACGAGCGGCTGGGGCCTCAACGCGCACATGTTCGATGCGCTCTGGTACGGGCAGAACTGGTTCGTCGACCTCTACACGGCCTTCTCTCTGCAGCTCATGGTGCTCTTCGTCGGAGCAAGCGTCACGACCGTGTACATGCGGTGGCGCATGAAGGGCATGCTGGTCCTCGTCTTCAGCGCCATCGTACTGTTGCTCGCCGCGATCGCGACCATCACCCTGAGCCAGTCGTGGCCGGCGGTCGTCGCCTGGTTCGTCAGCATCGGACTCGTCGGCGTGTTCAGCATCTTGCTCGGCCTCGCGGCGGTGTTCGCGGTCACCGGGTACCTCGTGATCCGGCGGGCGACACCCCGCTGAGTTCACGAGTGCGGGTCGAGCCTGCCGAACCTCTGGGGGATCGGCTGGTTTCGGCAGGCTCAACCCGCAAGGGCGTCATCCGGGAGGATGACGCCCTTCGTCGTCGAATGCGACTTCCGCCCGACGCGCCGCCCCGGCCCACCCCGGCAGGCTCGAGGGTATGAGTTCCTTCGTGATCGAGGCATCCGGCCTCAGCAAGTCATTCGGCCAGACGCACGCGCTCGCCGGCGTCGACCTCCAGGTGCGCACCGGGGAGGCGCTCGCCATCATGGGGGCCTCGGGGTCGGGCAAGACCACGCTGCTGCACTGCCTCGCGGGCATCACTCGCCCCGACGCCGGCACGGTCGGCTTCCAGTCCGGCGCCGGGCGCGTCGATGTGACGGCGCTCAGCGAGCGCGAGCGTTCGCGACTCCGCCGCGAGGCGTACGGGTTCGTCTTCCAGCAGGGGCTCCTCATTCCGGAGCTCACGGCGGTCGAGAACGTCGCGCTCGCACTCATGCTGAACGGTATGCCGCGGGCCCGCGCCGAGGAGTACGGCCGCGGATGGCTCGCGGCGCTCGGCCTCGCCGGCATGGAGGATCGCCGCATCGGCCAGCTCTCGGGCGGCCAGGCGCAGCGCGTCGCCATCGCGCGGGCGCAGGTCACCGGGGCATCCGTCGTCTTCGCCGACGAACCGACCGGCGCACTCGACTCGACCACCTCGGCCGAAGTGATGCGCGCACTCCTCGACTCGACGACCGGTCAGGGCCGCACGCTCGTGGTCGTCACGCACGACGCGGATGTCGCGGGCCGCTGCACCCGCATCGTCGACATGCGCGACGGTCGCATCGTCGGCGAGCGAGTGCCGGGAGTGACGGCATGATCGCCCGCGTCGCGTGGTTGCTCGCCCGACCCGGCACCTCAGGAGCGGCGGCGAGCGTGCTGCCCATCACCGCGTTCGCGATCGTGACGGCGCTGCTCTTGACCGTGCTCGGCGGCGCCCAGTCGTTCTGGACCTGGACCGGAGAGGACGTCACCTACCAGGCGCTCGCCGTCGTCGCACTCGTGCTGCTCGTGGTACCGCTCGCCTCGCTCGGCGGGGCGGCCGCACGGCTCTCGGCGCGCCGGCGCGACGACCGGCTCGCGACGCTGCGGCTCCTCGGCGCGACGCCTGCGACGGTGTCGGCGCTCGCCGTGATCGAGTCGGTCGTGCTCGCCGTCGCCGGCTCACTCGCCGGCGTGGTGCTCTACTTCGTGCTCGTGCCGTTGATCGCGCTCATTCCGTTCCGCGGTGAGGCGCTCGGCGTCGACGGTGTCGTGCTCGCGCCCATGGCGATCGCAGGGGTCGTGCTCGGGGTGGCCGTGCTCGCCATCGTGAGCGCCTTGCTCGGCCTCCGGCAGGTCGTCATCTCGCCGCTCGGCGTGCGCACGAAGCAGGATGCGCCGAAGCTGCACTGGCTGCGCCTCGTCATCGGCGTCGCGGTCATCGCGATCGCCTTCCTGATGATGGCCGCGCTGCAGGTGGCCGGGTCGGTGCTGATCATCCTCGCGATGCTCGGCGCGGGGTTCGGCGGCGCCGTCGCGGTGCTCAACCTCATCGGGCCGTGGGTGATCCGCCTCGTCGCGCAGTCGCAGGCGAAGCGGGCCAAGATGCCCGCCCGGCTCCTCGCCGCACGAGCCGTGCTCGAGTCGCCGAAGGCAGCGTGGCGGCAGGTCTCCGGGGTGGCGATGACGAGCTTCATGGCCGTGTTCGCGGGCACCGGCATCGCTCTGGTCGGCTCGTTCGGCGGGTCCGGCGACGCCGTCGACGTGGAGTCGCAAGAGCTCTTCGCCGACATCCGCACCGGCATCCTCATCACGGTCATCGGCTCGTTCCTCATGGTCGCGTGCTCGATCGGCGTGAACCAGGCGGCGGGCATCCTCGATCGCGGTGAGCTGTACCGCTCGCTCGGAATGCTCGGCATGCCGACCTCGACCATGGACGCGGCCCGCCGCCGCGCGGTCATGTCACCCCTGCGCATCACGGCGATCGGCTCCGCGGTGACCGCTGCCGTCGTGATGCTGCCGCTGACCGGCCTCGCGATCATCCTCGCCCCGTTGTCGCTCGCGGTCATCGCCGGGGTGCTCGCCGCCGGCATCGGCGTGGTGTGGCTCGGGTTGCTCGCAACGAAGCCGATGCTCGAGCGGGTGGCCGTCGCGGGGTGACGAGCGTGCGACGCGAGCCGCCGGGACCGGGATGCCCGGGAGCGCGACCGCCGCTACGCTCGAAGCATGACTGACGGGCCCATCGACGAACGTGATGCCGCGATGAGCGAGCTCCTCGACATTCGCTCGAGCATCGACAACATCGACGCCGCCCTCATCCACCTCCTCGCCGAACGGTTCAAGTTCACGCAGCAGGTCGGCCGTCTGAAGGCGACGCACGGCCTGCCACCGAGCGACCCCGCCCGTGAACGTCGCCAGATCGCTCGGCTCCGCGGTCTCGCGATCGACGCGCACCTCGACCCCGCGTTCGCCGAGAAGTGGTTCAACTTCGTCGTCGCCGAGGTGATCCAGCATCATGAGGAGCTGGCGAACGGCGTGGGTTCGTCGGGCACCGCCGACGAGCTGTGAGCTGGTATCCGACGCCGCTTCCGCCGCAAGCAGGCAAGCGGTTCCTCGTCACCGGCGCATCGGCGGACCTCGGGTTCTTCACGGCGGCACGGCTCGTGGGCGCCGGCGCCCATGTCGTGCTCGTCGGGCATGACCCCGAGCGGCTCGAGGCGGCCATGGCCGCGATCCACGGCGCGCGCCCCGAGGCATCCATCGAATCGCTCGTCATCGACATGGCCTCTCTCGACTCGGTGCGCGACGGTGCAGCACAGCTGGTGCAGCACCCGCCGTTCGACGGCATCGTCACCAACGCGGGTATGGTGCGCGCGCCCGTCGCGCGCCTCGAGTCGCCCGACGGCAACGAGCTCGTGCTCGCGACGAACGTGCTCGGCCATTTCGCCCTGCTGGCCCGGCTGCTGCCGCGCCTCGCCCAGGGTGCGCGCATCGTCGCGGTCGGTTCGCTGAGGAGCCGGGTGTCGACGTTCCGGGTCGACGACCTGCAGCTGACCCGCGGCTACGACCCATGGCGTGCGTATGCGCAGTCGAAGATCGCGATGCAGGTGTTCGCCTTCGAGCTCGACCGGCGGCTCAGGGCAGCGACGATGCCCTCTCGAGCGGCCGCGGCGTCGAGCCTCGTCGCCTACCCCGGTTACTCGATCAGCGTGCGCACCCCGATCGTGCCCGGGGTCAACGAGGCGACGGCCGACGACCGGTTCGCCGACGCACTGCCGGTGCCGTGGGCGCAGGGCAAGCACCGCGGTGCCGAGCCGACGCTGCACGCCCTCACCGCCCCTGACGTCGAAGGCGGCCAGTTCTGGGGTCCGCGCTACGCGACGAAGGGCCCGCCGACCCTGCAGGTGCCGACCCGCACGTCGACGGATGCCACGATCGGCGCGCGCTTCTGGGTCGCCGCCGAACACGCCACGAGTACGACGTTCACCGTCGGGGTATGAGCCCCGACGAGCCGGCGCCCGGCTTCTTCGCCCGGCCGAGGGTGCGGAGAGTGCTCTCGCGCACCGCGGTGGTCGTCGGTGTTCTGCTCGCCGCGTTCGGCGTGATCGCCGGGCGTTACGGGTTCCTCTTCGCCGGCATCATCGTGGTGGGGCTCGGCGCGGCGATGGGGCCTGGGCGCATCCGGCGCTGATCTTCGACGATGTCAGGCTGATTTCACCCAACTCGGGGATGTCGCTGACGCCGCGGCTCAGGCGGTCAGCGTCGTCGCTTCGTGCAGCACCGGGAAGTTCACCGAGCGCGCGATGAAGCAGTAGTCGCCGATGCGTTCGTGCAGTTCGTGCGCGAGCTGCGGGTCGCTGCTCGCGTCGATCGTGACCCGCGGACGCAGGGTGACTTCACTGAACTGTCCGCTGCCGCCCGGTTCTTCGAGCATCGTGCCGGTCGGGGCATCCGTGTAGTCGGTGACGACGACGCCCGCGCCTGCGGCGAGGGCGAGGTACCAGAGCATGTGGCACTGCGCGAGTGAGGCGACGAGCAGCTGCTCGGGGTTCCAGCGCGCGGGGTCGCCCCGGAACGACGGGTCGGAGGAGCCCGCGATCGGCGGAGGGCCGTCGGCTGTGACGTCGTGGTCGCGACCGTACCCGCGATGCGTCGAGGTGCCGGTGCCGAGGTTGCCGGTCCAGCGCAGGCCAATTTCGTAGCGATGGGTCGTGGTCATTCCGGGCTCCGTTCGGTGGCGATGCGGCTGGTCGTGAGGGCGTGGGCTGAGGCTGCGGCCCGCGCGCCGTCGGCGTCGCCGGCGACGATGTGGGTGAGGATGCCGGTGTGCTCGTCGTGAACGGACACCACGCGCTCGCGTTCGCCAAGCCGGTGGCGCGTCGAGACGATGATCTGGTCCCAATAGCGGTCGAGCGTCGCGGCGATGACGGTGTTGCCGGCGAGCTCGGCGATGTGCTGGTGGAAGCGGCGATTGCGCTCGGTCGCTGCAGGCAGGTCGCCGCTGCGCGTGAGCGCGTCCGTGTCATCGGCGATGGCTTCGAGTTCGGCGAGACGGGCGGGCGCAAGTTCGCCGCGGCGCACGAGGTTCGCGAGAGCGGATGCCGCGTGGCCGTCGAGCATGGCACGGGCCTCGTACAACTCGGCGAGCTCCGCGGCGTCGCGCACGTGCACGCGGACGCCGCGGCCCTGCGCGACGACGAGTCCGTCGGCTTCGAGCCGCTGCAATGCCTCGCGCACGGGGGTTCTGCTGACGTCGAGCCGTTCGGCGAGCGATGACTCGCTGAACCTCGTCGCGCTGTCGAGTGCGCCGGCGAGCACGAGCCCGCGCAGTTCGCTGTAGACCGTCATATCGAGAATTATTGCATGCAATAGCGGGTATTGCATCCATTCGCCATGGCGCTCACGCGCCGCACGGGGTTCACCTCCCGGTAACCACGCCGCCGCCCGGCGTTGGCGGCCGCTGCCTACCGTGGGCCAACGGAACACACACAGCGTGCGCCCGCCCCGGGCGCAGCGGTCATGAAAGGTTTCCGATGAAGCTCAACACCAAGGCCTGGCCCGCGATCGCCGCGGCGGCCCTGCTCGCCGTCGGCCTCGCGGCCTGTTCGTCGCCCTCCGCGGCCGACGACTCCGCAGCGGATGCCTCGGGCGATGTGAAGTTCGCCGTCGACGAGAACACCCTCGTCTTCGGCGTCGTGCCCGACTCGGTCGACACCGAGACGAACTACCAGCCCCTCATGGACTACATCGCGCAGGAGACCGGCAAGACGGTCGAGTACCACGAGTCGACCGACTACGCCGCGCTCATCGAAGCCGCCGTCGCCGGCAAGATCGACGTCGCCTCCTTCTCGGGCTTCACCTACGTGACGGCGACGAACAACGGCGCAGCCCTCACCCCGATCTCCTCGATCATCACTGAGGAGGGCCAGGAGCCCGGTTACTTCTCGCAGGCGATCGTGCCCAAGGGCAGCGACATCACCGACCTCGCCGGGTTCGAGGGCAAGAAGGTCTGCTTCGTCGATCCGTCGTCGACCTCGGGCTACCTGTTCCCGAGCTTCAACCTGCTGAACGAGGGCATCGACCCCGAGACCGACGTCACGCCGGTGTTCGCGGGCAAGCACGACGTCTCGGTCACCAAGACCGGCGAGGGCGTCGAGTGCGAGGCCGGCTTCGCCGAAGACAGCGAGGTCGAGAAGAGCGACAAGGTCGAGGTCATCGCCGAGACCATGGTGCCGGGTGCGCCGATCGTCATCTCGAACACGCTGCCCGAAGAACTGAAGACGCAACTGACCGAGATCCTCGGCGAGGTCACGATCGACGACATCATCGCCGCGGGCATCGAGAGCGCCGACACCGACGCGTTCCGCAGTGTGTTCTTCGCGACCTCGCCCGTCGACGACGCCTACTACGACACGATTCGCGACATCTGCGAGGAGACGAACGCGGAGCAGTGCCAGGGCTGACCCCCGGCACCTGACCCACGGTCGAAGAACTGCACGGAACCGGAACACGGAGCACCGCATGAGCAAGCCAGTCGGCAACGAGGATCGAGTCGTCATCGAGGTGACCGCACTCACGAAGGAGTTCGGCCGCACGGTGGCGCTGCAGGGGGCATCGCTCACGGTCGCCAGAGGCGAGATCGTGGTGCTCCTCGGCCTCTCGGGCTCGGGCAAGTCGACGCTGCTGCGGCATCTCGACGGCCTCGAGACGCCGACCTCTGGTTCAGTGCGGGTGCTCGGCCAGGAGGTGCCGCGCCTCACGGGGCGGCGCCTCCGGGCCCTGCGCAGCCGCATGGGTTTCGTCTTCCAGCAGTTCGATCTCGTGCCCTCGCTCACGGTGCTCGAGAATGTGCTCACGGGCGCACTCGCCGAGCTGCGCGGGCCGCGCCTCGGCCTCTGGAGCTACCCGCGGCGGCTCAAGCTCACGGCCCTCGGCCATCTCGACCGGGTCGGACTGCTCGACCGCGCCTACCAGCGCGCTGACACCCTCTCGGGCGGCCAGCAGCAGCGCGTCGCGATCGCGCGAGCGCTCATGCAGGGCCCCGAGATCCTCCTCGCCGACGAGCCCGTCGCCTCGCTCGACCCCGAGTCGAGCGAGCAGGTCATGTCCCTCATCCGCGAGATCGCGATGGACGAGGGACTGACGGTCGTGTGCAGCCTGCACCAGGTCGACCTCGCGCTCTCGTGGGGCGACCGCATCGTCGGTCTGCGCCACGGTGAGGTCGTGCTCGACACGCCGGCCGAGGGCCTCTCCAAGGCGGAGGTCATGGAGATCTACGGCCGGGTCGCCACCTCGACGACCGAGCTCGAGGCAATCGAGACCGAGCTTGCGGATGCCGCGGCCGACGACGCCGCGACCCACGTGCCCGAAGGCGCGCTGCGATCATGAGCCTCACCACCGTGACGTCGGCCCCTTCGGCTCCGCCGCCACTGACGTCGTCGCTCGCCGAGCGGGCGCCCCGTCGCCGACGCTCACCCGAACGGATCGCCGCGGCCCTGACGCTCGGCGCGATCGTCGTGGCATCCGTCATCGCCATTACCGACTCGGGCATCTCGATCCCGAGCATGATCGAGAGCTGGGGCAACGCCGAGCGGTTCTTCGCGCGGGTCGGCACCATCACCTTCCCCGAGCCGGGGGAGCTCATCTACCTGACCGCGCTCACGATCGGTCTCGTGCTCTGCGGCACGCTGTTCGCGGCGGTCATCTCGGTGCCGGTCGCCTACCTCGCTGCATCGAACACGACACCGGGCCGGGGCTGGCAGGCGTTCGGCCGTTTCGTCACGGTGCTCACCCGTGCGATCCCGGATGTCGTGCTCGCGATGGTCTTCGTGCTCATGTTCTCGCTCGGTTCGCTGCCCGGCATCCTCGCGATCGGCATCCACTCGATCGGGATGATCTCGAAGCTCTTCGCCGACGCCATCGAGCAGATCGACGAGGGTCCGCGCCGCGCCGTCCGTGCTGCCGGCGGCTCGAAGCTGCAGGAGTTCACGAGCGGCATCCTCCCGCAAGTGCTGCCGTCGTGGGTCGCGACCGTGCTGCACCGCAACGACATCAACCTGCGCGGCTCGGTCGTGCTCGGCTATGTGGGCGTCGTCGGTCTCGGCATGGAGATGTCGTTCGCGTTCAAGTCGCTGAACTACTCCGAGGGGCTCGGCATCGCGCTCGTCATGTTCGCGCTCTGCGTCGTGATGGAGATCGTCTCGAGCGTCGTTCGGCAGGCCATGCTGGGCGTGGCGCCGACGGGGCGGGGCCTCGGCGACCGGATGGTGCGCGGGGTTGCGAACATCAAGGATCGTGCAGCCGCTGGTCGAGGAGCGAGCGCCGGCGAGCGTCTCGAGACCGCCTCGGCGGGTCTCGATACGCCTCCTTCGTCGGCTACTCGACCGACGAAGATTTCGTCGGCTACTCGACCGACGATTGCGGCGGCGCTTCGCCGCCCGTGGGACGCCGTGCGGATCCGCAACGCCGCCTGGGGCTGGATCGCGCTCGCGGTCGTCGTCGGCAGCGTGCTCGTCTGCAACATCCAGTGGGGCGACCTCATCACGTTCTGGGCGAAGGTGCCGGCGATCGCCGCGGCGTTCTGGCCGCCGAGCTTCGGCAACTACGACGCCGCCACGATGTTCGGCGCGATGGCGCAGACGATCGGTATCGCGCTCGCCGCGACCCTGCTCTCGTTCGTCGTGTCGGTCTTCATCGGATCGCTCGCCGCGCGCAACGTCGCCCCGAACGCCGCGGTGCGCACCTCGATGCGGTTGCTGCTCGTCGTCATCCGCGGCATCCCCGAGGTGATCCTCGCGATCGTGCTCATCGTCATCACGGGCCTCGGCAGCCAGGCCGGCACGCTCGCGCTCGCGTTCGGTGGCATCGGCCTGCTCGGCAAGCTCATCGCCGACTCCTTCGAAGAGGTGAAGCCAGGCCCCGAGCGGGCACTGCGGGCGACCGGTGCGAGTCGCGGCCAGGTCTACGCCTCGGCGACCGTGCCGCAGGGCACTCGCGCGCTCATCGGCCACAGCTTCTACCTGCTCGACACCAACATCCGCGCGGCGACGATCCTCGGCATCGTGGGCGGCGGCGGCATCGGTTACTACCTGCTGAACGCCGGGCAGGGCTCGAACTATGCGGTCGTCACCGCGATCGTGCTGATGATCCTCGTCACGGTGCTGATCGTCGAGGGCATCGCCATGTGGATGCGGCGGGTGTTTCGATGAGCAGTGCAGGCTACGACGTCGCCGTCGTCGGCTCGGGAGTCATCGGCCTCGGCGCGGCGCTCGCCGCCCATCGGCGCGGGCAGCGGGTCGTCGTGATCGAACGGGGCAGCGAGCCGTCCGGGGCATCCGTGCGCAATTTCGGCCATCTGTGCTTCACACCGCAAGCCGGGCTCGCCCGCGAGTTCGCGCTCGCATCGCGGGAACTGTGGCTCGGCCTCGCGCGGGACGCGGGGGTGTGGCTCCGAGAGTCGGGCACCTTCGTCGCCGCGCGTCACGACGACGAGCTCGCAGTGCTGCGCGAGTTCGCCGGCGTGCGCGGCGCTGGTGAGGTCGAGCTCCTCTCAGCAGCCGACACCGATGAGCGGATGCCGCTGGCCCCGGGCAGGACCGTCGGCGGCGCGTTCCTCCCGCGCGACCTGCAGGCGAACCCGCGTCAGGCCGTCGCCGCGCTCGCCGACCACCTCGAGCGCGAGGGCGTGGAGTTCCGACGCCGCACCGCGGTCGGTCGTGTGCGGCCCGGCCGGGTCGACACGAGTCGAGGCCGCATCGACGCCGACCGCGTCGTCGTCGCGGTCAACCACGACATCGACCTGCTCTACCCCGAGGTCGCCGAACGGCACGGCATCGTGCGCTGCGCACTCGACATGCTGCGCGTCTCGGCGTCGCTGCGGATGCCGCTGGCCGCACCGCTCCTGACCGGATGGTCGCTCGTGCGGTACGGCGCATTCTCAGCCGGTTCCGCGGCATCCGCGCTGCGCGAACGACTGCACGCCGAACAGCCCGCGCTGGCCGCGCTCGACCTCAACCAGATGTACACGCAGCTACCCGACGGCACCCTCATCGTGGGCGACACGCACGCTCGCGGTGCGACCGTGGCCCCGTTCCAGAGCGAGTTCGCGTTCGAGTCGCTCCTCGACGTGACCCGCGAGCTCTTCGGCATCGATTCTCTGCGCGTCGTCGAGCGCTGGCAGGGCGTCTACGCGAGCGGGCCCGACGACTTCCTCATCGAGGAGGTCGAGCCCGGCGTGCACCTCGTCGCAGCCACGACCGGCATCGGCATGACGACGGGGCTCGGGCTCGCCGACCACGTCGTCGACACCTTCACGACCACCCTGCAGAAAGGCGCATCATGACCACGAACCCGCCCGTCGGCGTCGTAGACGACGAATTCGACGAGATCGACGGACCGGCCGAACTCGGCGAAGTCACCGAGGCGGCCGCCGATCTCGAAGCCGACGACCTCGAACGCGACCTCGACCTCGAGCGCGAGCTCGATGCCGATGACCTCGACGACGAGTTCGAAGACGGCGTCGTCGAACTCGTCGTGCTCGACATGGCCGGCACGACGGTGGCCGACGACGGCGTCGTGGAGCGGGCGTTCGCGCTCGCCGCCGATCGCACCGGCATCGTGCCCGAGGGGGAGTTCGAGACGGCGCTCGAGTACGTACGCGACACCATGGGGCAGTCGAAGATCGAGGTCTTCCGCGTGCTCAGCGACGGCGACGAAGCTGCCGCGCAGCGGGCGAACACGGCGTTCGAGGGCGCCTACGCGGAGCTCGTCGCGAGCGAGGGCGTCGCCGAGATCGCGGGCGCAGCCGACGTCATCAGGGAGTTGCGCGAGGCCGGGGCATCCGTCGCGCTCACCACCGGATTCTCGGCCGTCACCCGGGACGCGATCATCGACTCGCTCGGTTGGCACGGCCTCGTCGACCTCGTGCTGTCGCCGGCCGATGCCGGCCGTGGCCGGCCGTACCCCGACCTGCCGCTCACGGCGTTGCTGCGCACGGGTGCGTCGGCGGTCGATGCGATCGTCGTCGTCGGCGACACCGTGAGCGACATCGAGTCGGGCGTGAACGCCGGCGCGGGTCTCGTCGTCGGCGTGCTGACCGGCGCACACGACCGTGACGCCCTCGACGCGGCAGGTGCCGACGCCGTCATCGACAGCATCACCGAACTGCCCGCGCTGCTCGGCCTGCGCGGGCAGTAGGCGAGTCTCGATGCACACCATAGTGCGGGTCGGTGAACTCGACGTGATCGTGAAACCCTCGCCCGTCGCGATGGTCTGGAATGAGCCAGGGCGGCCGCACGATGCGCTCGCCGCGCCCGGCGTGCGGCTTGCAGAGGGGGAAGCCCTCGTCGAGGTCGAGCTCGCGACGATCTGCGGCTCCGACGTGCACACCGTGCGGGGCCATCGCGCCGCGCCCGCGCCCCTGGTGCTCGGGCATGAGCAGGTCGGCCGCGTCGTCGCCGTCGGCGAGGGCGCGATGCGCGCAGACGGGGTGCCGCTCCGACTCGGCGACCGCGTCGTCTGGTCGGTCACCGTCAGTTGCGGCGACTGCGATCGGTGCCGTCGCGGCTTCACCCAGAAGTGCCGGTCGCTCGCCAAGTACGGGCACGAGCGCGTGCACCGTGGCTGGGAACTCTCGGGCGGGTTCGCCACCCACGTGCAGCTGCGCGCCGGTACGACGACGGTGCAGGTGAGCGAGATGCTGCCCGCATCGGTGGCGGCGCCCGCCTCGTGCGCGACGGCGACGGCCGTGGCGGCGCTCGACGCGGCATCCGTGCGGGCCGACCTCGACGGGGCGCTCATGCTCGTGACCGGGGCGGGAATGATCGGCCTCACGGTCGCGGCGATGGCGATCGAGTCGGGCGCCGAGGTCATCGTCTCCGATCCGGATGCCTCGCGGCGCGCGTTCGCCCATCGGCTCGGCGCTGTCGCCGTCGACCCGGGTGCGCGTGGCGAGTCTCCCGAACGGCTCCAGTCCGCGCTGGATCGCTTCGCCGCGCGGGGGATGCCCGAAGTGCTCGTGGCGATCGAGGCATCCGGATCCGCCGCCGCGGTGCGCACCGTGGTCGAAACCATCGGGGTCGGCGGCGTCGTCGTGCTCGTCGGCAGTGTTTCGCCAGGGTCGGCGGTGAGCCTCGACCCCGAAACGCTCGTGCGTCGGCTCGTGACGATCACCGGGGTGCACAACTACGCGGCCCACCAGCTCGTGCGCGCGGTCGAGTTCCTCGAGCGGTCGTGGCGGGAGTTGCCCCTCGACGAACTCGTGGGCGCGACGCATCCACTCACCGAACTCGACCTCGCCATCGACGAAGCCGCGACCGGCCTGCATGTGCGAGTCGGGGTGGCGCCCGGCCGACGGCCCGTGTGACGGTGCGATTCCTGTGCGAACGGCACCGCACGCGAGATTCCGGGCAAGTCCGGTGCCTGGAGTCGTAGGCTGATTCGATCATGCGCGTGATCAGTTACAACCTTCGGAAGCACCGGGCGAGCGGCGAACTCGTCGGCATCGTCGAGCGGTACTCGCCCGATATCCTGTGCCTCCAGGAGTGCGACACGCAAGACCTGCCGCAGCAGATCCACGACCTCGAGCTCGCCGATGCGACGCAGCGCAACCGCCTCGGCCTCGCGCTGTACTATCGCGCGGACCGGTTCCGGGCGGTGCGCGTGCAGGCGTTCATGCTCAAGAAGTCGCTCCACGACCGCGTGCTGGCCCCCGCTCACGAGCGGCTCATCGGAGTGCGTCTCTTCGATCTGGAGGCGCAGCGCGAGGTGATCGTCGCCTCGTTCCATGCGGCGCCGCTGACCGCGCTCAACTCGTTGCGACGGCACCAGATCAAGTCCGCGCTCGGCGAGCTGCAGTTTCTCGGGCCAGGCCTGCCGACGCTCATGGTCGGCGACTACAACTACCCGATCTTCAAGGAGAACCTCGGCGAGAAGGTGCGCGACTCGGGGTACGACCTGACCCTCAGCGACAAGCGTACGTACACGCGGTACAAGTTCTTCCGCGGGCACTTCGATCTCGCGACGTCGGTCGGGCTCGACATCGTCAGCATCGAGACCCTCACGCGAGGCTCGTCCGATCACATGCCGATCCTCGTGAATGCGAACTACAGTGTGCCGGCCGCCGCGGCCGAACCGGCAGAGCCCGACGTGGCGGGCGCCGCGTGATCAGCCGCGAGCTCGCACTCGCGTTGCGGGAAGCCGGGCTCACGTGGCATCCGGAATCAGGTGACCGCTTTCAGCTCGACCTGCCCGACTCGGTCGAGACCGAGGTCGAGGCCGATGTCTTCACGGTCAGCGAGATGACGATCGAGGCGCACCGGTTCCCCACCGGCACCATCCTCGGGTTCAACGGCACCACCGAATGGGCGCTCGATTCGGTCTCGATCGGTGACGCCGTGTGGCTGCCCCGAGAAGACCAGCTCCGGGAGTTGCTGCGATCGACGTTCCGTGCGCTCCGGCGACTCGACGACGCGTTCGAGGTCGAGGTCGATCTCGCCGGCGAACAGCGGCGCTTCGAGCATCCGGATGTCTCGGAGGCCTACGGCCGCGCCCTGCTCGAACTCATCGGCCGGTCGCGATGACGGATGCCGCGGGCGACGCGCCGGCCGGCATGGGTGATGCCGGCGGGCTCACCGTCGCGCAGCGCGTTACGGAAGCGGTCGCGCAGGCCGTTGCCGCCCTCCGTGCCGGCGCAGCTCGCGACGAAGCGCTCGCCGAGTACGTGCCGGAACGGCGAGTCGTGGGAATCCCGCGCGCTGCGCGGATGAGCTCGCTCGGCCGGGTGTGGCGGCTCGGTGCGCTGCTCCTCGCTGCCGACGGCGACCTCTTCGCGACAGGCAGGGTGGTGCGGGCCGAACTTCCAGCCCGTCGCAGCACACCGGCGGCGGCGATCGCCGAGCAGCGCGCCTTTCGGGCTGCCGCGATCAAGGGCGGCTTCAGCGAGGGCGAGACCGTGAACTTCGACGCGGCACCGGTCAGCCACGTCGAACTGGCTGGCGCCGGGGCATCCGGACCCCTCGTGGTCGTCGGCGATGCGGTGTTCGTACGCTGGAATCCGGCCGGGCCCGACGCGCTCACCGCCCTCGACCGGTATCTCGCCGACCGCATCGAGCTGCTCGTGAACCCGCCGTCGGGCGCCTGAGCTGCTTCCGGGCTGCGCGCGATTTGCGCATTTGCTAGTGTCGACGATCGTGTCCTGTAATTTCTCGGCAATGATCATTCGGCCCCGCACCGCCTGAGGCGGGGCGACCGAACACTTTTCGCGTCCCTCCGCCTCGGCCATTTCCTGGCCGCGGTGCGTCTTCGGCGTGCCCGGCTGACGATCCTCGCCAGCGGAGCTTTCATTGCGCACACACACTTCTTCTTCCACCTCTGCCCACCCATTTGCGTCCGACGTCGGCGGCCGGCACGAACTCGGCCAGAACTTCCTCGTCGACCGCCGCGTCATCGACCGACTCATCTCGCTGACGGCCGCGACACGCGGCCCGATCGTCGAGCTCGGTGCCGGGAGCGGTGCACTCACTCGCCCGCTCGTCGACCTCGGGAGGCCGCTCACCGCGCTCGAGATCGACCCTCGGCGAGCGGCCACGCTGCGTCGTGATCTCGGCAGTGCGGCGACAGTCGTGCAGGCCGACGCGCTCGCGTGGCGGTACCCCGTCGAGCCGCACGTCGTCGTCGGCAACGTGCCGTTCCATCTCACGACGGCCATCATGCGTTCGCTCCTCGCCCGCGCGCACTGGACCGACGCGATCCTCCTCACCCAGTGGGAGGTCGCCCGGCGCCGCTGCGGGGTCGGCGGCTCGAGTCTCCTGACGGCGCAGTGGCATCCGTGGTTCGCGTTCAACCTGCACGACCGGGTGCCGGCCCGTGCGTTCCGCCCCGCCCCCTCGGTCGACGGCGGGGTGTTCAGCATCGAACGTCGCCGGCAGCCACTCGTCGCGGAGGCTCAGCTCGCGGCGTACCAGGGGTTCGTCGCCGAGGTCTACCGGGGGCGGGGCAACGGATTGGCGCAGATCCTCGCACGCACCTCCCGGCCGATGCGCATCGAACGAGCCCGGCGCCTGCTGCGCTCACTCGAGTTGCCCGATCGGGTGCTGCCCAGCCGCCTCACCGGGCGGCAGTGGGCCGCCGTCTGGTCGGCTGTGCGAGATGCTAGCGGAGGTCGCGAGTGATGCGGATGCCGAATGGATGCGGGCCGGCGGCGAACCACACGATCGATCCGACGAGCGGGAAGCACATCACGGCGATCGCCCAGACCCACCGCTCGAGCTCGTTCAGCTCGTCGGTGCGGAAGATGCGCGACACGACCCAGACGATGACGGCGAGGTACCCGACGCCCACGACGAGTGCGACGAGGTTCCAGGCGAAGAATCCGTCCAATGTCTCATCCGTTCGTCGCAGTCGTACGCAGCAGTTGCTCGTCACCGACAGGCTATCGACTTGCCCCGTGCATTCGGGTGTTCACCGCCAGAATGGGTGCATCGGCACGGGGAGGGCGCATGAGGTGGTACCGCACCGACGCGGCCCGCGACTTCGCCGTCGCCGCCAACGACGGCATCATCACCACCGCCGGTGTGCTGCTCGGTTTCGCCGGCGCCGGCGCATCGAGCACGACGCTCCTCGTCGCCTCGCTCTCGGCTCTCGTCGCGGGATCCGTCGCGGGCTTCGGGGCGAAGTACGCCGAGCTCGCGGCCGAGCGCGACAACGAGCAAGCGCTGATCGCCGAGACGGAGCGCGATATCCGCGAGGATGCCAGCGACGATCTCGCCGACCTGGCCGAGCACTTCGTCGAGCGAGGGGTGCCACCCGGGTTGGCGCGCGACGTTGCCGAGCGGATGCATGCGCACGACGCCGTGGCTGCCCAACTCGAGGCGGAGCACGGCATCGACGACCCGATGCCGGCCTCGGGCCCGTTGCTCGGCGCGCTCGCGAACGCGGCGGCACTCGCCACCGGCTCGCTGCTTCCGCTGATCATGCTGCTCGCCTATCCCGCAGCCTGGGAGGAGTGGGCGGTCGCCGTCGCGACCCTCATCTCGCTCGCCGTGACGAGCGTGCTCATCGCGCTGTCGGCGCACACCTCCGTGCCCCGGGCGCTGCGCCGCACGATCGGCATCGGCGTGGCGACGATGGGGCTCAGCTTTCTCGCGGGTCTCCTCGTCTTCTGAGCGGGCTGGTGTCGCCGTCGCCCGTGCCGCGCTCCGAGCCGTGCGACTCCTGCTCCTGCACCGACTCGATGATCGAGTCCTGCGTGCCGCGCAGAGCACGGATCCAGCGCACGACGATGCCGACCACGATGGCGATCGCGAGCAGGGCGACCGGCACCCAGATGAGGGCGAGCGGCAAGGAATCGGGAGCCACTGTCAGAACCCGTACGGCGTGATGGGGGAGAGACGGCCGTCGCGCATCGCCTCGAGCACGGCGAACTCGTGCGGCACGACGGGCTCGGGCAGCGCGTCGAGTGTGAACCAGCCGAGTTCGGCCGCCTTGTCTTCCATCGGGCGCGGCTCGCCGCGCCATTCGGTGGCGGCGAAGAACACGTCGATGCGCTCCTCGATCGCCCGGTGCGGCGCGCCGCCGGTGCGATGCATGACGGTCAGCACCGTGAGCGCCGACTCGTCGAGATCGACGCCGAGCTCTTCGTGGGTCTCGCGAACCGCGGCCGCGAGCAGCGACTCTCCGGCCTCGACATGACCGGCCGCGCCGCACGCCCAGTACTCGTCGAAGTAGCCCGTGCCGCGGCGCAGCTGCAGCAGTACCTCGTCGCCGCTGCGGAGCACCACGTAGGCGGCCGGGATGACCGCGAATCTGCCGTGCGATGCGGCGTAGGCCTCGGTGTATGCGGTTCCGTCGGGCTCGGTCATCGGGTCTCGATACGCTTCTGGGTCTCGATACGCTTCTGGGTCTCGATACGCTTCGCTACTCGACCCAAGCCTCGACCAACAACTCGACCGGCGTGCGTCAGTACCCGACGACGGGGCCGAACGCCTCGGCGAGCGGTGCGCGATTCACACCGCGCAGCTCGTCGATCGACACGGTGAAGAGGCCCTGCACTTCGAGGGCGGCGGATGTCGCATCCGTCACGCCGATGCGCCGCACCGGGTAGTCGCGGCCCTCGCAGAGGCCGCGGAACTTCACGTCGTCTTCGCGGGGCACCGTCACGATGACCCGGCCGGCGGACTCGGAGAAGAGCGCGGTCGCGAGGTCGATGCCGGCGTCGCCGGCGACCTCGTCGAGCACCACGCGGGCGCCGAGGCCGAAACGGCCGACGGCTTCGGCGAGGGCGACGGCGAGGCCGCCATCGGAGAGGTCGTGGGCCGAGTCGATGAGCCCCTCGATCGCCGCTGCGTTGAGCAGCTCGGCGAGACGCTTCTCACCGGCGAGGTCGACGGCCGGCGGGCGACCGCCGAGGTGGCCGTGCACGACGCCGGCCCATGCGGAGCCGTCGAGCTCGAGCGCGGTGTCGCCCAACAGGTAGATGTTGTGCCCGTCATCCTGCCAGCCCGACGGGATGCGGCGGGCGACGTCGTCGATCACGCCGAGCACGGCGATCACCGGCGTCGGGTGGATCGGCACGTCGCCGGTCTGGTTGTAGAAGCTCACGTTGCCGCCCGTGACGGGGATGCCGAGCTCGAGGCATCCGTCGGAGAGGCCCTCGACGGTCTCGGAGAACTGCCACATGACCTCGGGGTTCTCGGGGGAGCCGAAGTTCAGGCAGTCGGAGACGGCCGCGGGCACCGCGCCCGAGACGGCGACGTTGCGGTACGCCTCGGCGAGGGCGAGCTTCGCACCCTGGCGCGGGTCGAGCTGCGAGTAACGCCCGTTGGCGTCGGTTGCGATCGAGACGCCGAGGCCGGATTCCTCGTCGACGCGCACCATGCCGGCGTCATCGGGGTAGCTGAGCGCGGTGTTGCCGAGCACGTACTTGTCGTACTGGTTCGTGACCCACGCGGCATCCGCCTGGTTCGCCGAGCCGATGAGCTGCAGGAACTGCGCGCGGATCTCGTCAGGCGTCGCGGGCCGGTCGAGCTTCGCGGCGGTGTCGGCCTGCAGCGCGTCGATCCAGGTGGGGTAGGCGACGGGGCGCTCGTAGACGGGGCCGTCGACGGCGACGGTGCGCGGGTCGACGTTCACGATCTCTTCGCCGTGCCACATGATGCTGAGGCGACCGGTGTCGGTGACCTCGCCGAGCACGCTCGTCTCGACGTCCCATTTCGCGACGACCTCGAGGAAGCCGGCGAGCTTCTCGGGGCGCACGATCGCCATCATGCGCTCTTGACTCTCGCTCATGAGGATCTCTTCGGGCGTGAGGGTGGGGTCGCGCAGCAGCACGTCGTCGAGCACGATCGCCATGCCGCCGTCACCGTTCGACGCGAGCTCGGAGGTCGCGCACGAGATGCCGGCCGCCCCGAGGTCTTGGATGCCCTCGACGAGGTCGCCCGCGAAGAGCTCGAGGCAGCACTCGATGAGCACCTTCTCGGCGAAGGGGTCGCCGACCTGCACCGCGGGGCGCTTGGTCGGGCCGCCCTCGGCGAAGGTGTCGGAGGCGAGGATCGACGCGCCGCCGATGCCGTCGCCGCCCGTGCGTGCGCCGAAGAGCACGACCTTGTTGCCCGCGCCCTTCGCGTTGGCGAGATGCAGGTCTTCGTGGCGCATGACGCCGACCGCGAGGGCGTTGACGAGCGGGTTCGCCTGGTATACCGGGTCGAACCAGGTCTCGCCGCCGATGTTCGGCAGGCCGAGGCAGTTGCCGTAGAAGCTGATGCCCGACACGACGCCGTGCACGACGCGTGCAGTGTCGGGGTGGTCGATCGCGCCGAACCGCAGGGCGTCCATGACCGCGACCGGGCGGGCGCCCATGGAGATGATGTCGCGCACGATGCCGCCGACGCCGGTTGCTGCGCCCTGGAACGGCTCGATGTAGCTCGGGTGGTTGTGGCTCTCGATCTTGAAGGTGACCGCCCAGCCCTCGCCGACGTCGATGACGCCCGCGTTCTCGCCCATGCCCACCATGAGGTTCTTCTTCATCTCGGGCGTGACCTTCTTGCCGAACTGCTTCAGGTAGATCTTGCTCGACTTGTAGGAGCAGTGCTCGCTCCACATGACCGAGTACATCGCGAGCTCGGCGCTCGTGGGGCGGCGGCCGAGGATGTTGCGGATGCGCTCGTACTCGTCGGGCTTCAGGCCCAGCGCGGCGTACGGCTGTTCCTTCTCGGGCGTCACTGCGGCGACCTCGACGGTGTCGAGCACCGGCGTCGCGATGCTCCCTGAGCCTGTCGAAGGGGCAGCGGTGTTGGCGGGGGCTTCAGTGGTCACGAGTGGCGAGCTCCAGAGAACGGCGGCGAGCGGATGCCGCGGGGCGGATGCCTGACCCCAGAAGTCTACCGGCCGTTGCGGTGCGACCGCGGCGCTCGCCGACCGGTGGTTGCGGTGCGACCGCGGCGCCCCAGACCGGGTCTCACGCGACCGCGGTGACCAGTCCGCCGGCGGAGTCTGCTGTGGTGGGAACGGAGGTGGGCACGGGCGCGGGCGAAGGCGTGGGCAACGACCGCTGCCGTTCGACCTGCGACGAATCGTCGGGATGCCGTGCCGGCCCATGGCGAGACAGGAGGTGACGCGCGGCCACGTTGCCCGGTCGTGGCCGCTGCTCGGGGTCGAGGTGTACCGGCGGAACGAACCAGCTGCGCGCATCGCGGATGAAGATGCTCCACCCGTCGTCGTGGACCCGATGATGATGGAAGCTGCACAGCATGATGCCGTTCGCCACGTCGGTGCGGCCACGGTGGCGCTTCCACCACGCGATGTGGTGGGCCTGAGCATGCGATGGGGGCCGGTGGCAACCTGGCCAGGCGCAGCCGCCGTCTCGTTCGACGAGCGCGATCTTCTGGGCAGGGGAGAATCGCCTCGCCGCGCGGCCGAGTTCGAGTGGTTCGCAACCATCGCGCATGAGCAGCGGAGCGACCCCGGCCGACTCGGCGAGTTCGCGCGCGGTGGCGGCGGACACAGGCTGGTCGACACCGTCGATGTTCGCGTGCCCGCGCCCGGTCACGAACGCATCGACGTCGATGCGGGCGACGACGCTCACCCCTCGAAGTGCGGGTGGTGCGGCCGCGCTCGAGAGGGACAGCCTCGCGATGTCGGCCAGCGCGTCGGCGTTCATCTGCCCGATCGTGCGCTCTTCACGGAAGACGGGGTCGGTCGCCTCGACCTCGCCATCGCCATCGCCGGAGTCGGAGTCGGAGCCGTCGCCGGAGTCGGAGCGGACGGCGCCGGCGTCGCGCGCCGTGCGGTCGCCCATCGCCCCGAACGGACGCTTCGCATCTCGCGCGCGGTGCAGCTCGGCACCGACCAGCGCCTCGATCGCGAGCTTGATCGGCGCCCCGTTCGCCGGATCGAACGCGCCCTTCAGGTTGATCATGCCCGCCGCGTCTTGCCAGATGGAGAGACCTCGCCGGGAACGGAGCTCGTCTTCGCGCGGCTTCACGCCGTCGGGATCGAGGTGCGCCTCGAGCTGCTTGATCAAGCGCGTGAGCCCGTCGACGCCGACCGCCGGTGCACGGTCGACGAGGAGCAGTTCAGCGGCGTCGGCCTCGTCGCACGCGACGGTCGGCGGCAATTGGTCGACGAACCGGCGGATGACCTCAGCCGCAGCGACGCCGAGCGTGCCGGCATCGAGCGCGGCAGCCACATGCGGATGCCGCGGGGGCAGTGCCTCGCCGGTGAAAGACGCACGATGGCTCGTCGCCTGACCCACCGCGACGAGCCGTGCAGCATCGGAGTAACGACCGCCGGTCGTCTGTGCGATCAGCCGCTCAGGCGAGGAGAAGCCGTGCTTGCGCGACAGGTCGTCGCCGTCTGCGTCGCCACGCGAGCGCTCGGCGATGCCGGCGGCGCAACGTGCCTGCAGGGCCTCGACGCGGCGCCCGAGCCTGGCCAGCGACTCGGTCGCCCGCATGAGCCCGTCGTCGCTCATGACGCCGATGTCGGCCTCAGGGTCGCGCGAGGCGGCGAGCAGCGCTCCCGCCCACTCCTGCAGCACCGACGCGCAGACCGCTTCGAGTTCGCGGAGTGCTGCGGGGGCTTCGGGCATGCTGCGATTCTAGCGGAAATCAGTCAGAAATTCGAAGAGAACTTCGAATGTGGAGAACTCGAAAGTGTCGCCCCGAACTGCGGACCGAAGCGCGTCGCCCCCGCAACCACGACGCCCGACGCCCGCCCGCCACCCCGCGGCATCCGCTCTGTAGACTGAACGCGGTCGCCGCATTCTCGGCGGCCCTGGGCGCGCACATCAGCGCGCAGTCGACCCGCCGTCGGCCACTCGCGGAGCCCCGCCCCGCCGCGCGCGGGGAACGCCCTTCGCTCAGGTACTCCCATGACGCCGTCAACTCCCGTCGACCGAACCGATACCACGCCCGCCGTCGCGCCGCCGTTCCCGTGGCTCGGCCTCATCGTGCTCGCCGCCGCCGTCTTCCTCTCGGTCACGATCGAGATGATCCCGACGGGCCTGCTGCCCGACATGAGCCGAGAGCTCGAGGTCAGCGAGCCCCTCATCGGCCTGCTCGTCACCGTGTTCGCCGCGACCGTGGTCGTGCTCACGGTGCCGTTGTCGGCCCTGACCAAGCGGATGCCGCGGCGCACCCTCATCGTCATCACGCTCGCCGTGCTCGCGGTCAGTTGCGTGCTCACCGCGTTCGCGCCGAACTACGGCACGGTGCTCGCCACCCGCATCCTCGGCGGCGCCGCCCACGGGCTGTTCTGGTCGGTCGTCGGTGCGTACGCCGGCCACCTCGTACCGAAGGAACAGCTCGCCCGCGCGGTCTCGATCAGCGTCGCGGGCGGTTCGCTCGCGTTCGTGCTCGGCGTGCCGCTCGGCACGGCGCTCGGCCAGGCCTTCGGCTGGCGGCTCGCGTTCGCCGGCATCGGCGTGCTCACACTGCTCGGCGCCCTGCTGGTGTGGCGATTCCTGCCTCCGGTGCGGCACCATGCGGGCGAGACGGATGCCGCGCCGCTCCGTCTGCGCAGTGATGCCACGTTCGTGCCGGTGCTCGTCGTGTGCCTGATCACCGCGGTCACGATGGTCGGTGCGTACACCTTCTACACCTACGTCGCGCCCTTCATCACCGAGGTCATGGGCCTGCCGGCCAGTGCGATCAGCCCGATGCTGCTCGCCTACGGCATCGCGGGCGCGTTCGGCCTCGTGTTCGCGGGAACCGTGCTCGGACGCCGCCCCACCGTCGGTCTCGCCGTCGCGCTCATCGCGACGGGCCTGGGTGTCGCGGGTCTCGCGCTCTTCCCGCAGGTGCCGGGCGTCGGCATCGCGTGCTTCCTCCTGTGGGGCACGGCGTTCGGGGCGCTCCCGCCGATGCTCAACACCCGGCTGCTGCACTCGGCGTCGGCGCGCATTCGCGATGCCGCGGCATCCATCTACACGACGGCCTTCAACACCGGCATCGGCGGCGGGGCGCTGCTCGGCGCGATCCTGTTCGGCGTGATCGGCCTCGGTGGGCTGCCGTGGGTCTTCGTCGCGCTCATCGCGTGCTCGAGCACCGCCCTCATCTGGACCGCACTCGTCAACCGCGTGCGCCGCTGACGAATCGACCGTTGGTCGAATCGACCGTTGGTCGAGTAGCGAGCGAAGCGAGCGTATCGAGACCTGGGGGCGGGGTCTCGATACGCGGGCTCCTTCGTCGCGCGCTACTCGACCGGCGGTGGCGGGCTCCTTCGTCGCGCGCTACTCGACCGGCGGTGGGGGCTCCTTCGTCGCGCGCTACTCGACCGGCGGTTGGGGGCTCCTTCGTCGCGCGCTCCTCGACCGGCGGTGGGGCTACTCGGCGCGTGAGAACGCGGCGGCGCGCTCGATCTGCTCACGCGTGAGCGGCACGCCCGTGTAGCGCTCGAACTGCGCGGCGGCCTGCATCGCGTGCACCTCGGCCCCGCTGATCACGAGCTTGCCGGCGGCCCGCGCGGCGAAGACGAGCGGCGTCTCCGCCGGGAACGCGACGACGTCGAACACCACGGATGCCGCGCCGACATGCTCCGCCGAGAACGAGAGCGCCGAGGCATCCGCCCCCTGCATGCCGAGCGGGGTGACGTTCACGATGACGTCGGCGCCGGGCTCGGGGTCGGTCGGCGTCCACGCGTAGCCCTACTGCCCGGCGAGCGCCGGCCCGAGCGATGCGTTGCGCGCGACGATCACCACGTCGTCGAAGCCCGCGCCGCGGAATGCCGCGACCACGGCCTTCGCCATTCCGCCCGAACCGCGCACGAGCACGCGTTGCGCGGGGTCGAGCTCGTGCTCGGCGATGAGCTGGGCGATCGCCTCGTAATCGGTGTTCGACGCCGTGAGCACGCCATCGTCGTTCACGATCGTGTTGACCGATTCGATCGCCGCGGCCGAGGGTTCGACGACGTCGACGAGGGGTATCACGGCCTCTTTGAAGGGCATCGACACGGAGCATCCGCGAATTCCGAGCGCACGGATGCCGCGCACGGCGCCCTCGAGGTCATCGGTCGTGAACGCCTTGTAGATGAAGTTCAGGCCGAGTTCGTCGTAGAGGAAGTTGTGGAACCGCGTGCCGAGGTTCGACGGCCGGCCCGCGAGCGAGATGCAGACCGCCATGTCCTTGTTGAGGATGGGCATGCTGCAATCTTCCCGCAGCCGCAGCCGCAGCCGCAGCCGCAGCCGCAGCCGCAGCCGCAGCCGCTGGTCGAGTAGCGCGAAGCGCGTATCGAGACCCTGCCGATCGGTCTCGGCACGGCATCGGCGACCACAACAGCGTCGACGTCCGAGAGCGGATGCCGCAGCATCCGCACCTCATCAGGCCTCGCGGCCCCCGGGCGGGCCGATCACGAGCAGGCCCGCGAAGACGACGGCGATGCCGACGACCGCGAGCGAGACGAGCAGCACCGGCCGCGCGAGGAACCAGCGCAACAGGCCGTTGACCCAGGTCGAATCGGCCGGATGGTCAGTCTTCTCGCGGCGCCAGTCGCCCTCGAGGTGACCCGTACGCACGAGCCACAGCTCGAACGGGATGGTCGCGTAGGGCACGATCGCGGTGAGCACCGCGAAGGCGATGCGGCCGAGGTTCCAGCGCTGGTTGACGCCGATGATGACCGAGGCGAGGGCGTACGACAGGAACACGAACCCGTGGATCGAACCGCCGACGAGCACCGCCCACTCGACGCCTGCGGCGTACTTCAGGATCATCGCGACGATCAGGATCGTCCACGTGACGGCCTCGGCGAAGGCCAGGGCTCGGTACAGGCGTTTCGGTGACACGGATGCTCCAGGGTTCGGTTGCTTCCATGGTCTCAGGCTCGGCTGCATGCCCGCATCGACCGAACGATTGATCCGTGGCGTGACCCCTGACGTGACCCGGACGTGAATCGAGTGCCCAGTCGAAGTGCAGGGCGCCGCGGTAGCCTTGCCCGGTGACCGAGCAGTCTGCACGCGAGCTCGTCTCGAGCCTCATCGCGTCGATCCCCGATTTCCCCGAACCCGGCGTGACGTTCCGCGACCTGACCCCGGTGTTCGCGAGCGGCCCGGCGCTGCACGCGCTCGGCACCTCGCTGACCGAGCCGTTCGCCGGCCGATTCGACGACATCGGCGGGGTCGAGGCGCGCGGTTTCCTCATCGCGGGCGCCGCCTCGGCGATCTGCGGTGCTGGCGTGCTCACGATCCGCAAGGCCGGCAAGCTGCCGCGGGCGGTGCTCCGCGAGGACTACGCCCTCGAGTACGGCACCGCTGCGCTCGAGGTGCACGAGGGGGAACTGCCGCCGGGCTCCCGCGTGCTCATCGTCGACGACGTGCTCGCGACCGGCGGCACCGTCGCAGCGGCCGCGCGACTCGTCGAACGGGCCGGCTGGCAGGTCGCGGGCATCTCGGTCGCCCTCGAACTCACCGGCCTCGGCGGCCGCGCCGCGCTCGCGGACCGCTACGAGATCTTCTCGCTCCTGCAGTACTGAGCGGCGGGGATCCGCGCGGATGCCGCGGGCTCCGGGATCACGGAACCGGCATGGTCATCGTGGACATTCCTTGGTAGCGTTTGCCACCGAACGAGGAGGTCCGATGGACTCGATGCCGAAGCGAACCTTGTGGTGGGGCATCGGGCTGTCGGTCGGCGGTGCGCTGCTGATCCTGCTCGCCCCGCCCCTGCTGTACTCGATCGTGTCGGCAGAAGGGGAGGCGGGCCAGACCTTCTTCTCGTTCGTGCAGCTGGTGCTGAACGTCTTCCGACAGCTCGTGCTCCCGCTCGGCACCGCGCTCATCGCGGCATCCATCGTCATGTTCTACATCCGCGGCCGCTCGGCGCCCGTCGCCGTCGACGCAGAGCGCCCGAAGCGCTGGGTGCTCCCCGAACCGCTCGAGCGCCGCACCGATCGCTGAGCCGGCCGGCCCCGCGTCGCTCGCGCGGCGAGTGTCAGCGTCGTCCGCCGTCGAGGCGCAGGGTCTCGCCGGTGAAGAACGTGGCCGACATGATCCAGAGCACCGCGTCGACGATGTCTTGGACGGTTCCTGTAGTGCCGACGAGTGTCCGGGAGGCGGCTGCGGTGAGGAACTCCGTCTTCTGTGCGCCGCGGGCGTCCCAGAGACCTGAGTCGATGATTCCCGGAGAGATCGCGTTCACGCGTACCGGAGCGAGTTCGGCGGCCAGGTGCTGGGCTGCGAACGCGACGGCGCCGTTGGTGGTTCCGGTGGCAGCCACGGACGTCTCGTCGCGCAGGTCGATGCGCAGTGTGCTCTCGTCACGCGGCGCATGTGCGGAAACGGTCACGCGTGCGCCTTCCGCAGCTGCGGCCGCCGCGATGGCAGCGCCCAAGCGATGGGTTCCGCCGATGACGAGGACGGTGTGGTTGGCGAGTCTTTCAGTCATGTCACTCCGAAGGTCCTCGCGGAAACGCTCCGGTCCCTGGAGGAAGACGGCTTGATTTCCCGAACCGTGTTCGACGAGAATCCCCCTCACGTCGAGTACGAACTCACAGAACTCGGCCGCTCGCTCCTGGTGCCACTCCGCGCCGTGAGAAATGGGCCGAAGAACACGTCCCTGCGGTCCTCGCCGCCCGCGCTGCTCTCGGGCCGACCGACGCGAAAGAGTTCCCGCCGCCGGCAACCTCATGAGTACTCGCCGCGTGTCTGACGGCGCACGATCTCGGTGAGCGCGGCAGCGAACGGATGCCTCGAGCTCACGCCCGGCCCGAGGCATCCGCTCGCCGTTCGCTCAGTCGGCGACCGGCGCGAGTTCGGGGGTGCTCGCAGCCGCCGGTTCGGACTCCATGCGCCGCCCGGCGCGACGCGCCCGCACGAGTTGCGCGAGTGTGGCGAGCAGCGCCAGGACGAGCGGAACTGCGGCCACCACGACGAGCCACTGCACGGGCGCGACGCTCATCGTCACTGAACCGACGAGCCCGCCGAGGGCCGTGCCCGCGTAGATCGCCGAGCTGTTCAGGGCGAACACCGGGGCGGGGTTGTCGGGGTCGAGTCGGCCGAGCTCGTACTGCTGCGCGGGGATGATGATGTTGCCGAAGGCCCCCCACGGCACCACGAGCACGAGCACCCACCAGAAGTTCGTCGTGACGCCGAGCACCAGGGTTCCGATCGTGATCACGACGAGCGAGACAGCGGTGATGCGGAAGCCGCCGAACCGGTCGATGTAGCGCCCGCCGAACAGCAGCGATGCGATGCCGGCGACGCCGAACGCGGACAGCACGATGGCGAGGGCCGAGGAATCGAGCCCCGCGGTGCCGAGCAGCAGCGGCGCGAAGTAGATCGAGACCGCGAAGAACCCGGTGGTCACGAGGGCGGTGGTGCCGGCGACCGCGAGCACGGCCGGCCGGCGGAGCGGCGCCAGCTGGGCGGCGAATCCGGGATTGGTGGGCCTCGGCGCCTTCGGAACGAAGAGGATGCCGACGATCGCGAGCACTCCGAGCCCGGCGACCAGGAGGAGGGCGGCGCGGTAGCCCCACGCGTGGCCGACGACGGTGCCGATCGGAACGCCGAGCGCGCTCGCCGCGGTGATGCCGAGCAGCACGGTCGTGATCGCTCGGCCCCGCCGCTCGGGCGGCACCATGCCGACGGCGACCGCGGAAGCCTGCGGGGTGAATGCGGCCGAGCCGAAGCCGACGATCGCGCGTGTGATGAGGAAGGTCGTGATGTCTTGCGCCGCGACCGAGGCGAGGGTTCCGAGTACGAGGCCGATGAGTGAGATGACCATGATCGTGCGTCGTTCGAAGCGTGCAAGCAGCACCGGCAGCAGCGGGGCGCTGACGGCGTACGCGAGCGCGAAGACGGTGACGCTGAGGCCCGCGATCGCGGGCGTGGTGTCGAGGCTCTCGGCGACCAACGGCAGGATGCCCGTCATGATGAGTGCGTTCGTACCTGTGGCGAAGGTGCCGAACATCAGGAGTAGCAGAGGGAGATTCACGTGGTCCTCACGTCGGAGTTCAAGTCGTATTTCAAAAGTTCTTGAAGTAGTGAATCACAGGTACACTGGTGGCAGCAAGAGTCGACCCCGAGGAATTTCCACGATGCGCACACTCGCCCACCCGGCCTCCGCCGACATCCGTCTCGACGACGTGCTGTTCGCCCTCAGCGACCCGAACCGCCGCGCGATCCTCACACTGCTCGCCCGTGACGGCGACAGCCTCAGCGGCACCTGCGCCGTCGCGGCCGGCGCCGAGCCGTCAGCCGCGTCGCACCACCTCAAGGTGCTGCGCGAAGCCGGCGTCACGAGCACGGCCGTCGCCGGCACCGCGCGCATCGTCTCGTTGCGTCGCGAGGAACTGGACTCGCGATTCCCCGGGCTCATCGACAGCATTCTGAACGCAACCACCGACACTCGCTCGGCGCTCGACGAGGCCGCCGAGATGATCGGCCTCACCGGCGAGCCCGAGTCGCGGTCGCACTGACCGGCGAGCGGATGTCGCGGCGCCGATGTCCGCCCGGAGGAGGGGCCCGCCACGCCCGGCGATCAGGTTTGTTTTGACAGAATCAAAATAACCGATACGGTCGAGTCATGACCTCGAACCCCACCGAAGCACGCGACCGGGCGGCCGCCCGGCTCCGCGGCGCCGGGCTCAAGGTCACCGAATCACGACTCGCGGTCTTCGACGCGTTCCGCCCGGGCGAGCATCTCGACGCCGACGGCGTGCACGCCCGTGCCGCCGTGAAGCTGCAGAGCACCTCTCGGCAGGCCGTCTACGGAGTGCTCGGTGCGCTGACCGAAGCGGGGCTGCTGCGCAAGATCGAGCCGGCCGGCTCGTCGGCCCTCTACGAGACCCGCACGGGCGACAACCACCATCACCTCGTCTGCACGAGCTGCAACACCGTCTTCGACGTCGGCTGCGTCGTCGGCGACGCCGCTTGTCTCACGCCGAGCGAGACGCACGGTTTCCGCATCGCCTCGGCCGAAGTCACGTTCTGGGGGCTCTGCCTCGAGTGCAGCGCGAGCGACGCGCTGAGCTGAGTCCGAAGCCGGCCGAGCCGGCATTTCCGCATCCGTATCCGTATCCGTATCCGTATCCCGCGTCGGGCTCATCCGGCGCGCCCCGAACTCGGGCGCTCCCTACCGGCGCCCCGCCTGCCGCTGGCCGGCGACTCCAGAGAAAGAACGAAGAGAGAAGGACGCATGCCCGAACCCATCACGACACCCATCGCGACACCCACCACGACACCCACCACGACGCAGACCGGTACCCCGGTCGCCAGCGACGCCCACTCCCTCACGATCGGCGCCGACGGCGCGACGGCGCTGCACGACCGCTACCTGGTCGAGAAGCTCGCCCAGTTCAACCGCGAGCGGATCCCGGAGCGGATCGTGCACGCGAAGGGCGGCGGCGCGTTCGGCACCTTCGAAGTGACCGCGGATGTCTCGGCGTACACCCGTGCCGCGCTGTTCCAGCCTGGTTCGACCGTCGAGACCCTGATGCGCTTCTCGAGCGTCGCCGGCGAACAGGGCTCGCCCGACACCTGGCGCGACGTGCGCGGCTTCTCGGCGAAGTTCTACACGACCGAGGGCAACTACGACATCGTCGGCAACAACACCCCCGTGTTCTTCATCCGCGACGCGATCAAGTTCCCCGACTTCATCCACTCGCAGAAGCGTCTCCCGGGCTCGGGCCTGCGCAACTCCGACATGCAGTGGGACTTCTGGACCCTCTCGCCCGAGTCGGCTCACCAGGTCACCTACCTCATGGGCGACCGCGGCCTGCCGAAGTCATGGCGCGAGATGCACGGATTCGGTTCGCACACCTACCAGTGGATCAACGCCGAGGGCGAGAAGTTCTGGGTCAAGTACCACTTCCGCACACGGCAGGGCGACCTGCACCTCGACCCGGCAGCCGCCGCGGCGATCGCGGGCGCCGACGCCGACTACTACCGGCGCGACCTGCACGACGCGATCGAGGCGGGGAACCACCCGAAGTGGGACCTGCACGTGCAGGTGATGCCCTACGACGACGCGAAGACCTACCGGTTCAACCCGTTCGACCTCACGAAGGTGTGGCCGCACGCCGACTACCCGCTCATCAAGGTCGGCACGCTCACGCTCGACCGCAACCCGGCGAACTTCTTCGCCGAGATCGAGCAGGCGGCGTTCTCGCCGGCCAACACCGTTCCCGGCATCGCGATCAGCCCCGACAAGATGCTCATGGCGCGCGTGTTCAGCTACCCCGACGCGCAGCGTTACCGCGTGGGCACGAACTACAACCAGATTCCGGTGAACGCCCCGCACGCGGCATCCGTCGCCAACTACTCGCAAGACGGCGCCCAGCGTCACGGGTTCAACGCGCCGACCACCCCGGTCTACGCGCCGAACTCGTTCGGCGGCCCCGTGGCCGATGCCGAGCGCGCGGCCGAGGGCGGCTGGGAGTCCGACGGCGAGCTCGTGCGTTCGGCGTACACGCTTCGCTCCGCCGACAGCGACTTCGGCCAGGCCGGCACCCTCTACCGCGAGGTCTACTCGGCCGAGGCGAAGGCTCGTCTGCTCGTGACCCTCACGGGTCAGGGCGAGTCGATCACGATCGACGAGATCCGCGAGCGGTTCTTCCAGTACTGGACGAACGTCGATGCCGAGCTCGGGGCAGCGCTCCGCGCGAGCGTCGGCACCGAGGATGCCGCGGCGTAGCCGAGGCCCTCGAAACGCGCGATGCCGGGGTTGCAGCCCCGGCATCGCCGATCCATCACGCACAACCCCTCCGACAGAAGGAACGCAACATGAACAACGGATCCCTCCCAGCCTACGTCGAGCCCTCGGCGCTCGCGCTCGACCCCCAGCAGATCGCGATGGGCTCGGCCGGGCAGCGCGCGGCGATGACGATGACGGATGCTCCGGCACCCGAGCTCGACGCCCAGCAGATCGCGATGGGCTCGGCCGCACAGCGTGCCCGGATCGTGCACGTGCTCGGCGGCTCGTACGTCTCGGGCACGAGCACTGTCGTGGCGCCCGGCCGCTACACCGACACCGAGTCGTCGCGGCGCTGAGACGGGCGCGGCCACGCGGCCACGCGGCCGGAAGGTGCGGCCGTCGGCGGCGGAGCCGCCCATGCCTGTCGGTGGCCTGAGCCCACGAGTAGCATCGGCGCCATGGCCGAGCTGCCCGACTTCTCAGACCTGCGCGCCCTCTACGTGAACTGCACGCTGAAGCGAAGTCCCGAGGTGAGCAACACGCAGGGGCTCATCGACGCGAGCACTGCGCTCATGCGCGAACACGACGTGCGAGTCGATGAGCTTCGATTCGTCGATCTGGATGTCGCGACCGGCGTCTACCCAGATATGCGCGAACACGGATGGCCCGTCGATGCGTGGCCCGACGAGGTCTGGCCGCTCGTCGAGGCCGCCGACATCCTCGTCGTCGGCGGGCCGATCTGGCTCGGCGACAACTCGTCGATCACGAAGAAGCTCATCGAGCGGCTCTACGCCATGAGCGGCGAGTTCAACGCGAAGGGCCAGTACGTGTACTACGGCAAGGTCGGCGGGGCGATCATCACGGGCAACGAAGACGGCATCAAGCACTGCGCCCAGAACATCCTCTACAGCCTGCAGCACATCGGCTACTCCATCCCGCCGGGCGCCGACGCGGGCTGGACCGGCGAGGCGGGCCCCGGCCCGAGCTACCTCGACCCCGACTCAGGCGGACCCGAGAACGACTTCACCAACCGCAACACCACGTTCATGACGTACAACCTGCTGCACCTCGCTCGGCTGTTGAAAGATGCGGGCGGGTTCCCGGCCGGCGGCAACCTCCGCTCGGAGTGGGACGCGGGCGACCACTCGGGCTTCGAGGCGAACCCCGAGTACCGCTGACCGCGGGCTCAGCCCGACCCGAGAACAGGACGACGCGCCGAACCGGAGACGAGACAGGAAGTGTGTTGCTACGCCTCGACGAGGGCACGCTTGATGACGCTCGTGAAGAAGCCGAGCCCGTCGACGCCCGAACGCATCGCAACCGCAGTGTCGGGGCCGAAGCCCGGCTCGACCGCGTGCTCGGGGTGCGGCATCAGGCCGACCACGTTGCCGCGCTCGTTCGAGATGCCGGCGATGTCGCGGAGCGATCCGTTGGGGTTCACGCCGACGTAGCGGAACACCACGCGGCCCTCGCCCTCGAGCCGGTCGAGCGTCTCATCCGAGGCGATGAACCCGCCCTCGCCGTTCTTCAGCGGGATCGTGATCTCTTGACCGGCCGCGAACTCGCCGGTCCAGTCGGTCGACGCGTTCTCGACGCGCAGCACCTGGTCGCGGCAGATGAACGAGCCGTGGTCGTTGCGGATGAGCCCGCCCTCGAGCAGGCCCGCCTCGGTCAGCATCTGGAACCCGTTGCAGATGCCGAGCACCGGAAGGCCGCGGTTCGCTGCGTCGACGACCTCGGTCATGATCGGGCTGAGCGAGGCGATCGCGCCGCAGCGCAGGTAGTCGCCGTAGCTGAAACCGCCCGGAAGGATGAGTGCGTCGACGCCCTCGAGGTCGTGCGAGCCGTGCCAGAGCGCGACGGGCTCACCGCCCGCGATGCGCACGGCGCGCTGGGCGTCGCGGTCGTCGAGCGAGCCGGGGAAGGTGATGACGCCGATGCGCATGCGTTGCCTCCCGCGCCTCAGTGCGTCTCGCCGGCGGGGGCGACGAAGCCGTCTTCGGCGTCAGCCGCGGCATCCGCTGCCTCTTCGGCGAGTTCGGCGTTGGAGACCTCGTAGTGGATGCCCACGACGTCTTCGATCACCTGGTTCGAGAAGATGTCTTCGGCGATCTGGCGAATGCTCGCCTTGAACGCGTCGTCGACGGGTCCGTCGATGGTCACCTCGAATCGCTTGCCGATGCGCACCGCGCTGATGCCGGCGTGGCCGGTGCGGGCGAGGGCGCCGGCGACGGCCTTCCCCTGGGGGTCGAGCAGTTCGGCTTTGGGCATCACGTCGACGACGATGGTGGGCACCGCGGTTCTCCGTCCGGTGTCGAAAGTGTGGATGCGTCGATTCTACCGGGGCATCCATCGCTCGAGTTGCCCGGCCTTCGCAGTCGATCGGCGCTGCGGCGTTGGGGTTGCGGATCGGTGCATTCCATGCGTATTATTCCAACCGGAATAGTCAGCGCCGAGCCGGTGACGACATCGGCTTTCGAAGAAGAGCAGAAGAGAGGGGGAGCGGATGTCACGACTCAACCCGCTCGCGGTCTCCTCCCTCGCGCTCCTCGCCGAGCGCGAGATGCATCCGTATGGGATGTACCAGCTGATGCTCCAGCGACGTGAGGACCGCGTCGTCAAGGTGAGCGCGGGTTCGCTCTACCGGGCGGTCGAGCGGCTCGCGGCCGATGGCCTCATCGCCGAGTGCGGTGTCGAACGCTCGGGCAACCGGCCGGAGCGCACCGTCTATGCGATCACGGATGCCGGTCGGCAGGCGCTGCTCCACACACTCGCCGAGATGCTGCGCGAGTACGTCAACGAATACCCCGAGTTCCCGGTCGCGATCGGCGAGGCGCACAACCTCCCCGTCGGCGAGGCGGCTCCGTTGCTGCGGCAACGACTCGAGGCGATGGGCGCGACGATCGGCTACATCGACACGGCGCTCGAACACATCGCCTCCAAGGGCGTCGAGCGGCACCACGTGCTCAACGTGCACTACACCCGGGCGATGCTCGTGGCCGAGTCGCGCTGGCTCGAGCAGACCATCGGCGACCTCGAGTCCGGTTCGCTCACCTGGCCGGACCCGAACTCGGGCATGACCTCGGACCGAACCTCAGGCCCAATCTCAGATCCAACCTCAGATCCAATCTCAGATCCAATCTCAGATCCAATCTCAGACTTTCGAAGGACACCGTGAACCAGATCGCCAAGCCGTGGCCCGCCCTGTGGGCGCTCGTCATCGGCTTCTTCATGATCCTCGTCGACTCGACGATCGTCTCCATCGCGAACCCCGCGATTCTCACCGACCTCGACACCGACCTCACCGCGGTGATCTGGGTGACGAGCGCGTACCTGCTCGCCTACGCCGTGCCGTTGCTCATCACCGGGCGCCTCGGCGACCGCTTCGGGCCGAAGCGCGTCTACCTCGTCGGCCTCGTGATCTTCACGCTCGCCTCGCTCTGGTGCGGCTTCTCGGGCGACATCACGATGCTCATCGCCGCCCGCGCGGTGCAGGGCATCGGCGCTGCGCTCATGACCCCGCAGACGATGGCGGTCATCACGCGCATCTTCCCGCCCGACAAGCGGGGCGCCGCGATGGGCCTCTGGGGCGCCGTCGCGGGCATCGCGACGCTCGTCGGCCCGATCCTCGGCGGTGTGCTCGTCGACTCGCTCGGCTGGGAGTGGATCTTCTTCGTGAACGTGCCCGTGGGTATCGTCGCGTTCGTCGCCGCCTGGCGGCTCGTGCCGAACCTCGAGACGCACTCGCACCGATTCGACTGGCTGGGAGTCGTGCTGAGCGCCGTCGGCATGTTCCTGCTCGTCTTCGGCATCCAGGAGGGTGCGACCTACGACTGGGGCACGATCACCGGGCCGATCACGGTGTGGGGCCTCATCATCTCGGGCATCGTCGTGCTCGTGGCATTCGTGGTCTGGCAGCGCTTCAACCGCGCCGAACCGCTGCTGCCGCTCGGCCTCTTCCGCGACCGCAACTTCTCGCTCTCCAACGCATCGATCACGCTCGTCGGCCTCGCGATCACGGCGATGCCGTTGCCGCTCGCGTTCTACTTCCAGATCGCACGGGGTCTCGAGCCCACCCAGGCGGCGCTCATGCTCGCGCCGATGGCCGTGACGACGGGCATCATGGCCCCGCTCGTCGGCAAGCTCAGCGACCGCGTCAACCCGAAGTGGATCGCCTTCTTCGGGTTCACGATCGTCGCCCTCGCCCTCGGCTGGTACGCGGAGGTGCTCACGCCCGACGCCGAGCTGTGGCTGCTGCTGCTGCCGTCGGCCGCGCTCGGAATCGGCCTGTCGGGCATCTGGGCGCCGCTCGCCTCGACGGCGACCCGCAACCTGCCGACGGCGCAGGCGGGCGCCGGCTCGGGCGTCTACAACATGACCCGACAGGTCGGCGCCGTGCTCGGCTCGGCGGCGATCGCCGCGTTGCTGAACGCACGACTCGTGGCCGAGCTGCCCGGATTCGACACCGAGGCCGTTCAGCAGGCCGGCGGTACCGGTGGCGCGCTGCCGGCCCAGATCGCCGAGGGCTTCTCCGCCGCGATGTCGCAATCGCTCTGGCTCTCGGTCGTGGCATTCGGACTCGGCGCCGTCGTGGTGCTGTTCTTCGCGAAGCCCAAGGTCACCGTCGCCTGGGGGCAAAGTCAGGGGCAGGCAGCACGGGCAACGGATGCCTCGGCGGAACGTGCCGGCGAGGCATCCGACCCCAGCGTGCGCGTGGCGGAATAGCGAGCTCCTCGCCGCGGCGGCCGCGCAGTGCGTCACTGCGTGAGCCGCCCGCCGAGCGTCGCCGTTGCGCCGGCGCGACCGGGTCGCGCCGGGGCGGGTACGCGCTCTCCTGCCGCTGCTCGGCGGTCAGTGTGCGGCGGTCAGTGCTCGGCGGTCGCTGCGCGGCGGTCGGTGCTCGCCGGTCAGTCGGCCGCCCGGGCGAGCCGGCCGAGCGCCTCGATGAACGCGCCGAGGTCGCGGTCGAGCCGGCCGAAGTAGCGGTGATCGGTCGCCTCGACTGCGGCGTTCGCACGGTTCGCGAGTTCGGCCCCGGCTTCGGTCACGGACAGCGCCCGGGCGCGGGCGTCGGTCGGATGCGGCGCACGCACGATGAGCCCTTTGCGCTCGAGCGTGCGCAGCACTTGCGAGGTCATCATCGGGTCGGTGCGAGCATGCTCGGCCAGCTCGCGTTGGGTGATGGGTTCGTCGGCTTCGAACCAGGTGAGCGCGGCGAGCAGCACGAACTGCACGTGGGTGAGGTCGAACGGGGCGAGCGTCTGACGCTGCACGGCCTGCCAGGCGTTCGTCGCCTGCCAGAGCAGCAGGCCCGGACTCGCCGAGGGGTCGTCGAACGCGCTCGACAGCCGTTGCGAGTTCATCGCGGCGTCGAGGTCGGCCCCGGCGCCGGGGCCGACCCCGGCGTCGGCGTCGTCGTCGTCGACCCCGATGACCCAGACGCCCCCGCAGCCCCTGATGCCCGCAGAGTCGCGTGCATCGCCGCGAGCAGCACCTCGAGGTCCCCGGCGTCGAGTGGCAGCAGGCCGCGGCGCAATTGGTCACCCCAGTTCGGCTGCGCCGTGAGGGCGAGTCGATCGCGCACCTCATCGACCGCGATGGGACTCGCGTCGGCCCAGTCGATTTGCCTGCGGAACGGGTGGAAGTCGCCCTCGTCGGCCTGCCAGACCACGTCGTCGGCGACGCGGCCGATGGCGGTGAACTGCTTGAGCGGCACGCCGTCGCCGAGGCGCTCGGTCGGCGAGTAATACACGATGGCGTCGCCGCTCTGCATGCGAGCGAGGCCGCTGCGCTTGCCGTGACCGATCTGCGCGATGCCGAGGGCGACTCCCCGGCGTACGTGTTCGGCCGAGGCGACGCCGAGCCAGGCACTCATGCGGTGGCTTTCGTGAGGTGGGAGTCTTCCATGAATTTAGTATGCGCGCATACTAATATCGAGGCAATCTCTCGCGCTCAGAACCCGTTCGCGTTCAGGCGAGCCCGGCCCGCTCGAGCAGCACCGTCTTCAGGGTGTCGCGCGTGGCGGCGAGCCCGCGGTGCACCTCTTCGAAGCTCGTCGACAGCGGTGAGAGGCCGATGCGCAGCCCACCGGGGTCGCGGTAGTCGGGAATCACGTCGCGCTGCCAGAGCCGGGCGGTCACCTCGCGCATCGCGGCATGGTGCAGTGCGACGTGACCGCCGCGCTCGTCGGCGTCGGCGGGCGAGGCGAGGGTCACGCCGAGCGGAGCCAGCCAGTCGTCGGCGAGGGTGATCGCGAACTCGGTGAGTGCGACCGACTTCGCGCGGAGCGCCGGCATGCCGGCCTCCTCGATCATCGCGAGGGTCTCCTCCATCGCGAGCATGCCGACGATCGGCGCCGTGCCCGAGAGGAAGCGGCGGATGTCTGGCACCGGCTCGTAGCCGGGCCCCATTGCGAACATGTCGGTGGTGCCCCACCAGCCCTGGATCGGCTGGGTCAGCACCGCCTGCAGGTCGTCGCGAACGTACGCGAAGGCGGGTGACCCCGGGCCGCCGTTCAAGTACTTGTAGGTGCATCCGACGGCCAGGTCGAAGCCCCAGATGTCGGCCTTCACCGGCACGGAACCGGCCGAGTGGCAGAGATCCCAGAGGATGAGGGCGCCGGCGTCGTGGGCGATGCGGGTCAGCTCGGGGGCGTCGGCGAGGTACGCAGAGCGGTAGGCGACATGCGAGACCACGACGAGCGCGGTCTCGGGGCCGACGGCTTCGGCGAGTTGCTCGGGCGTCACGCCCCTCGAGGTGTCGGTCTCGATCCACCGCAGGCGGGTGCCCGTCTCACGGGCGATGCCGTCGAGCACGTAGCGGTCGGTCGGGAAGTTGTCGGTGTCGACGACGATCTCGCGCCGCACGGGGTTGCGGGCGACCTGGGCGTCGACCGCTGCGCGGGCGAGCTTGTAGAGCAGCACCGTGGTCGAGTCGCCGATCACCGTCTGTCCGGCCTTCGCGTCGATGACGGCGCGGCCGATGCGATCGCCGATCTCGGTGGGCAGCTGCAGCCACGCTTCATCCCAGCCGCGGATGAGGCGCCCGCCCCAGTCCTCGCGGAGGAAGCGCTCGACCCGCTCGATCGCCGACACCGGCGGCCGGCCGAGCGAGTTGCCGTCGAAGTACACGAGGTCGGTCTCCGCTCCCGCGAAGCGCTTGCGATAGTGGGCGAGCCCGTCGGCGCGATCCATGCGGCGGGCGAAGGCGAGATGCGGGTCGTGGGTCACCGGGGCTCCAGGTGGTCGGTGCGGGCGGGGTCGCGGGCGGGGCGGCCGTCGAGGGGCTCGAGGTCTTCGATGGGTGAGATCCGGGCGCTCGCGAGCCAGCCGGGCAGCTCGTCGAGGGTCGCCGGCGCCGGGCCGGGCACGAAGGTCGCGATGCCCTCGAGCGAATGCGGCGCGTCGGCGGCCGGCCAGGGGTCGGTGATGGCGGTCAGGATGTCGGGTGCCGTGAGGCCGGCGCTCACGAGCGCGGCGAGCTCGCCGGAGTTCACCCCGTCGGGCAGCACGCCGTTGCCGAGATCGGTGCCGTAGAGCACTCGCCCGCCGGCCGAACGGAACCTGCTGAGGTTGTCGACGGCTCGCCGCAGGTCGGGTGTCACCTCACCGCGACCGTGGATGTCGAGGGTCGAGATCCAGATCTGGCCAGCGGATGCCGCCTGCAGCACGAGCTCGCTCGGAAGCCCTTCGGTCCACGGCGTGTGCACGAGTACGTCGGCGCCGGCGTCGATCGCACGTTCGGCCATTCCGGCACCTTCGGCGTGCACCGCGACGAGGAGCCCGGCCACGCGCGCCGCCCGCACGATCGCATCGAGCGTCGCCGGATCGAACACCGGCCCCGCATCGGAGTTCATCACGAGTTTCACGAGCGATGCTCCGAACGCCCGCTGCTCTTCGACGATCGTCTCGATCGCGGTCGAGAGCTCGCCGCGATACGGGGCGCGGATGTCACCGACGAGTGGCACCTCGCGCAGGCTCCCGGGGAGCAGCCAGTCCCGATCGCTCGGGTACCCGCCCGGTGCGGTGAGGAACGCACCGGCGTGGTGCACGTGCGGTAATCCGTCGCGGGCCGCGAGCGCGGCGATGACGGCCGGGTTCGCCCCCAGATCGACGACCGCCGCGATGCCGCCCGTCACCGCGGCCTCGGGTTGCACCATTTCGAGGTGCACGTGATGGTCGATGAGCGGCGGCAGCATTGTGCCGGTCTCGCCGGCCTGCTCGCCGCCACCGCCGAGGGAACGGCGCGCGGGTCGGGCGAGCGGCCCGAGCCCGAGTTTCGCGTTGCGGGGGTCACTTCTCGCCAAATCGGCGGCCTGCTCGCGCTCTGGTGGCCGGAATCCACCCCCGGAAGCAGGGAACGCGTGAGTGGGCGACATCCTCAGCCCGGAATCTCGGTGCGCACGGCGTACAACTCGGGGAAGAAGGTGAGGTCGAGGGCGCGGCGCAGGAAGGACGCGCCGCTCGACCCGCCGGTGCCGGTCTTGTTGCCGATGATGCGCTCGACGGTCTTCAGGTGGCGGAACCGCCAGAGTTGGAAGTTGTCCTCGAGGTCGACGAGCTCTTCGCACGTCTCATATGCGGCCCAGTGCTCATCGGTATTCGCGTAGATCGTCGCGAAGACGGGTACGAGTTCAGGGGCGAAGGTCCACGCCTGCGTCACGTCGCGCTCGAGGATCGATGCCGGCACCGGGTAGCCGGCCCGGGCGAGGAGGCGGAGGAACTCGTCGTAGAGGCTCGGGGAGTCGAGGGCGTGTCTGAGGGTCGCGCTCGCCGTGGCATCCGACTCGAAGACCTGCATCATCTTCGCGTTCTTGTTGCCGAGCACGAACTCGACCGCGCGGTACTGGTACGACTGGAAGCCGCTCGCGTTGCCGAGCACGCCGCGGAACTGCGCGTACTCGGTCGGGGTGAGCGTCGCGAGCACCGACCACTGCTCGGTCAACGTCTTCTGGATGTGCTTGACGCGCGCGACGCACTTCAGCGCGGGGGCGAGTTCGTCGGCGCGCAGCAGGTCGCGCGCGGTCTCGAGCTCGTGCAGCACGAGCTTGAGCCACAGCTCGGTGGTCTGGTGCTGGATGATGAACAGCAGCTCGTCGTGGTGCTCGGGCCGCGAGATCGGCCGCTGCGCGGCGAGCAGCGTGGGCAGGTCGAGGTACCCGCCGTAACTCATGCGATCACTGAAGTCGGTGACGACGGATGCCTCGATCGTGCGCGTGTTCGCTTCGACCCCGTCGACCGCGCTCTCGTGTTCAGTCACGGCTCCAGCCTAGCCACGGGGCATCCGGGCACCACCCTGTGCGGCTACACCGGGGAACGGGCGATGACGGATGAGCCGGACCTCGAGGTGCTCGCCGAACTCGCTGCTCGGCTCGGCGTGCCCGTCATCGCTGTGGGGCGCGTGCATGCGCCGGCGCAGGCCGGCGTGCGTCGACGCCGGTGCGTTCGCGGTCGTCGTCGGCACAGCGATCACGCATCCTGCGACGATCGCCGGCTGGTTCGCGGCGGCCGTCGCCCGCTGACCTCCGCCCGGCCGCGCCGGGCTCCGCCTGCTCGGGAACGACGCGGCGGGCGCCCCCGTCCCGGATGAACCGGCTCGTTGCCCGCCGCGCCGAACTCCCTCTCCCCTAGAGGGAACGTCGCCACCTTTTTTCGGGTAAACGGAGACGACTCTCCGAATCATACTCGATCGTCGCGCGTACAGTGAAGCGGTGAGTTCGTCGACCTCGTCCCGTCGTGATGCGCGATACAACCACGAACGACTGCTCGGCGAGGCGCGACGACTCTTCGCGGAACGCGGTATCGACGCTCCACTCGACGAACTCGCGGTTCGCGCGGGCGTCGGCGCGGGCACGGTGTATCGCCACTTTCCGAACCGCGACGCACTCGTGAGGGAGCTCTACGACGACGCCGTGGGCGAATTGCACGACCTCGCTCCCGAGATCCTCGGTGCCGAGACCGCCTGGCGATCCGTTGAGCTCTACGTCGAGCGCCTCGGCGCCTGGGTCGCCGATTCGCCGTTCCTGCCGGCCATCATGCGACGGGTCGCCGAGCTCGATCCCTCATACCGTCCCGGCGCCGAGTTCGAGCCGGTGATCGACGGACTCGTGGCGCGGGCGCAGGCCGAGGGATCACTCCGTGCCGATGTCACGGCGGTCGATCTCAGCGTGCTCGTCGACATGCTCGGCTCGCTCGGACAGTACGGTAGCGAATACCTGCCGTTCTGGCGTCGGCAGCTCACGATCGTGCTCGACGGTCTCCGCGCGCGACCGGGTACGACGCCGATGCCCGTGCCTGGCCAGGATTTCGACGCCTTCCACGACATGTCGCACGCGAAGGGGCCGACTCCCGCGCCGAGCTGACGCTGCGCGCCCCGTCATCGTGCCACTCGAGCACTGCAGCAATTCAGGTCGGGAGGCATGTCGTGGGGCGGTGGATGCCCGACACGCCGTGATCGCGTCTCGTGACACGACTCCCGACCTGAATTGCTGCGAGGTGGTGGGTGGTGCGTGGAGGGTGGTGCGTGGTGCGTGGTGCGTGGTGCGTGGTGCGTGGGGGTGAAGGGTGAAGGGCTGGGGTGCGGATGCTGCGGTCAGCGCGCCGCTCGACGGCGGATGCCGACCGCGGCCGCTGCCGCGAACACGGCGGCGATGCCTGCGCCGATGAACACCGCGCGGAATCCGCCGGCCGCCGCAACCTCGACGCTCGCCCCGGACTCGGCGAGCCCGGCGGAGACGGCGCCGCTCACCGAGGCGAGCACCGCGAGTCCGAGCGCACCGCCGATCTGCTGGCTCGTGTTGACGAGGCCGCCGGCGACCCCCGATTCACCGCCGTCCACCCCGTCGACCGCGAGCTGGGTCGCGGTGACGAACGCTCCACCGAGGCCCACGCCGATGAGGAGGCTCGGGCCGAGCACGTGCACGAGGAATTCCGCCTCGACGGGCGCTTCGGCCAGCCAGCCGAGCCCGCCTGCGAGCGTGAGCAGCGAGGTCGTCAGCACGGGCCGGATGCCCAAGCGCGAGACGAGCGGCGGCACCGTACCGGCGACCACGACGAGGGCGCCGGCGAGTGGCAGCTGCGAGAGGCCGGCAGCGAGGGCGTCGAAGCCGAGCTGCTCCTGCAGGAACACGGAGAGCGCGAAGAACAGCGCGACCATCGCGCCTCCGACGAGCACGATGACGATATTGCCGGCCGTCACCGCGCGGTTGCGGAAGAGCTCGAGCGGCAGGAGGGGGGAGGCCGTGCGGTGCTCGATGGCGACGAAGGCCACGAGCAGAGCTGCACCTGCACCGAGCAGGGCGATGACCAGCGGATGCCCGAAGCCGAGCGCTTCGGCATTGGAGAGGCCTGCGACGAGGGCGACGAGGCCGGCGGTGACGGTGGCCGCACCCGGAAGGTCGAGCGTGGTCGCCGCGCCAAGCCGATCGCGGGCGACGAGGAACGGTGTCGATGCGAGCACGATCGCCCCGATGGGCGCGTTCACGAAGAAGACCGCTTCCCAGCCGAATGCCCCGGTCAGCAGGCCGCCGGCGAGTACTCCGGCGGCGCTGCCGGCCCCGGCGACGGCGCCCCAGATGCCGAGCGCCTTTGCGCGATCGGCCGTGGTCGTGAAGAGCCGAGTGACGAGCGCGAGTGATGCCGGTGCGAGCAGTGCGGCTGATGCGCCTTGCAAGGCCCTCGCCGCGAGCAGCCACGTGCCGTCGGTCGTGAGGCCGGCGGCGACGGATGCCGCGACGAACCCGATCGTGCCGATCAGGAACACGTTGCGGTGGCCGAAGCGATCGGCGAGCCGCCCGCCGAGCAGCAGCAGACTGCCGAACGGCAATACGTAGGCCGTGATGATCCACGCGAGGGCGCCCTGGTCGAGTCCGAGGTCGGCGCCGAGGCTCGGGATCGCGATGTTCACGATCGATGCGTCGAGCACGACGAGGAACTGGGCGAGCGCGAGTGCGCCGAGCGCCCACCAGCGGCGCGAAGCGCGATCGGGTGCGGGCCCGGCGGGGCCGGCTTGGGAAGGGACGACCGGAGCCGAGACCGCAGCGAGTTGCTGCGACCGGGCCTCGGTGTGAAGTGCGGGATTCGTGGTGGTCATGAGATTCCAATCTGTGAGTGAATGATCAATCACTACTGAGGGCAAAAGGCGAGCCCACGTCGAGTGGGCGTCCGGGGGTCTACGACCAGGCGGGGAACATGGGGTCTACGACCAGGCGGGGAACATGGCCAGGTCGAGGAGTAGGAGTGCGATCGGGGCGACCCGGCGCATGACACGTTCGGACGTCATTGCAGTACGTCCTCTTGTGCAGGGCGGGTCCTTCGGGGTGGGCGACGCTCACGGTACGAGCGAGTCTGGGGTGACTTGGGTCCCTGGCGTGGCTGGGGAGTCTGGTGTAGCTGGTGAATCTGGGGTGACGGAGCCGGGCGCGAAGCTCGGGTGCCGGATGCCGGCGGCCAGTGCTGCCGCCCAGTGCTCGGTCGACTCGTCGATGCCGAGGGTCACCACGAGGTGGCAGAGCTGGCCGAATGCGATGAACTGCTGCACCGCGGCATCCGTCGCCCCCGACCGTGTCGACGCGAACTCGGTGACGCGCTGGTATCCGCGGCGCAGCGCAGCGCCGATCTCGGGCACCTCGGCTGCCGATTGCGCGTGCACCTGCAGCATGAGAAGGTCTCGGTCGGCGATGAGCTCGGCGTAGGCGCCGCCCATCGAGTCGAGCACGCCGTCGGGGGTCTGCACCGCCGCCGTCTCGGCGCCGCGTGAGAGCGACTCGAAGACCCGGTCGAAGCAAGCCTCGAGCGCGCCGACGAAGAGCTGCTCCTTGCCCGGGAAGAGCTTGAAGACGTACGCCGAAGAGATGCGCGCCTCGGCGGCGACATCGGCGACCGTGGTGCCGCGGTAGCCCGAGCGGGCGAACGCGGCGATTGCGGCGGCGATCACGAGCGGTCGTCGTTCCTCTGCGGTGGAGAGCTTGATTGCCATATGAGTGACTGTACACTCACTCACACGTCGTCCGCAACTCTCCCGCCGTGCGCCAACCCGCCCCTGCTTCGCCCGACTTACCTCGCCCGATCCACCTCGCCCGACTTACCTCGCCCGATCCACCCCGCCGCCCCTACCTCGCCTACCTCGGCCGCCTCACCCCACCCCACTTCGTCCCACCCCACCTCGCCCCGCCAGCAATTCAGGTCGGGAGGCGCGTCGCGCGCCGCGTTCGCGGCGTGTCGGCCGGCACTGGCGTTCCGACACTGCTCCCGACCTGAATTACTGCGCCTGGGTTCCTGAATTACTGCGCCTGAATTACTGCAGGCCCGTGGATTGGGGCGCAGGGCCACGGGTGAGGAGGCCGGGTGGGGATGGGGCAGGCTGGAAGGCGCAGGTGAGCGCGACTCAGTCGGCGGCGCGAACCTCGACGAGGTTCGCCCACGGGTCGTCGAACGCGAGCGTGCGGCCGTCGTCGCGGGTGGCGACTCGAGCGTGCGACATCCGCTCGCTGAGTGCGCCGAGGTCGTCGGCGCTCGGCACCAGGATCTCGACCTTGCCGAGTCCGAGGGCGAGACTGCGGCGGCCGGCACCCCGGCTGTTCCACGTGTTCATCGCCATGTGGTGGTGGTAGCCGCCGGCCGAGACGAACAGCGCCTGGTCGCCCATGCTCGCCGTTGTCTCGAAGCCGAGTCGCTCGACGTAGAACTCGCGCGCGCTCGCAACGTCGCCGACCGAAAGGTGCACATGGCCCACGACGGCGGCGCCGATGCCGGTGCCGGATGCCGCGGCATCCGCCCCGCCTTGGGTGAGGTGTTCGCGCAGATACTCGTTCGGGTCGAGGTGCAGGGTTGCCATCTCGACGGTGCCATGGACCCAGCTCCACTGCGAGCGGTCGCGGTCGAAGTAGAGTTCGACGCCGTTGCCCTCGGGGTCGGTGAAGTAGAACGCCTCACTCACGAGGTGGTCGGCGCTGCCGGTGAAGTTGCCCGGGTACTTCGAGGCGACGGCGTAGATCGCGGTGGCGAGTGCCTCGCGCGTGTCGAAGACGATCGCGGTGTGGAAGAGGCCGGCGTCGCGGGGGCTCGCGTGCTTCAGCTCGGGGGCGTGCTCGAGGATCACGATCGGCGTGGCGCCGCGTCCGAGTACGGCGACCGGGCCGTCGTGGCTGAGCAGCTCGAGGGTGACGCCGTCGCGGTAATAGCGGATCATGGCGTCGAGGTCGCCGACGCGCAGCGTCACGGCGCCCATGCCGGTGTCGGCGGCGAGGAGGCCGGTTCCGCCGCGTCGGCCATTGGTTGTAGTCACAACTAATGATAACGGATGCCGCTTCGCACGTATTCCATACGCGCCGGCCGACCCTGCCGTGGCGACGCCGCACTCATGCGCGCCTGCGTCCGGTCCTGCCCGACGGGCGCCCGGCATCCTGCTCGATGCGAAGGTGCTCGGTGGCGACGCGCCAGGTTTTGTTCACACGTCGCAGTCCGAGCGTCGTCGTGAAGCGCGCGCGCTCTCGGCGCAGGCCACGTGCGCGCGCCGTGAACTCGTCGTGGCTGACGCAGAATGCGGTCTCGCCCGCGACGCTCACGGTGAGATCGCGCACCTCGTAGCCGAGGCGACCACGGAACCGGGTGAACCAGAGGTGCAGCCAGGCGACGTGGGGCGCTTCACCGCCGCGAGCGACAATCGGCGGAGCGACGCCGAACGTCACGGCGTCGTCGGTGTATCGGGAGGCCAGATACTCCGAGTCGCGCGAACGGATCGCGGCAGCGCGCTGCGTGACGACCCAGCGCACGGCGATCGCGTCGATCGCGACCGTGTCGATCGCGACCGCATCGTTGAGTTGCTCGAACGTGGACATACCGCCTCCTCGATGCCCGAAGCGGCACCCTCAAGGGAGCGACGAACCGGCGGGCGTCAATTCGACAGCCGATGGTGCAGCCCAAGATGGCCATGGCACCTTCGGGCAGAATTCATGGATGCCAGAGAGCTACTGGAATCACAACACCGCGTATCACCCGCTGCTCGAGCGCATCGCCGGCCGGCACCGTGGGTCGGTGCTCGACATCGGCTGCGGCGACCCAGGTGTCCGCGTGCGCCGTGGCATTTACTACCGCTACGTGCTGCGCTGGCGCCGCCCCGCGTGACCCGTGCGGTCAGGCTCCAGGGGTCACGCCGACGTCAAGCGCTCGAGCAGTTCGCGGTAGCGCGCGGCGGTCTGCTCGACGATCTCGTGGGGGAGCGTCGGGGGCTGCTCCGAGACGGTCTCGTCCCAGTTGGCGGCGAGCCAGTCACGCACGGGCTGCTTGTCGAAGCTCGCCATGCGCAGCTCGGGGGTCGCGGCGCTGGCGTACGTCGCGGCATCCCAGTAGCGGCTCGAATCGCTCGTGAGCACCTCGTCGCCGAGGGTCACGATGCCGGTGGCGCGATCGGCGCCGAACTCGAACTTCGTGTCGGCGAGGATGAGGCCGCGCACCTCGGCGATCACCGACGCACGGGCGAAGATCTCGAGTGACAGCGAACGCAATTGTGCTGCCACGACGTCGCCGACGAGCTCGACGGTGCGCTCGTACGAGATGTTCACGTCGTGCTCGCCCAGCGGCGCCTTCCACGCGGGAGTGTAGATCGGCTCGGGCAGACGATCGCCGTTCTGGAGACCTTCGGGCAGCGGGAAGCCGCCGATCGCACCCGTCGCCTGGTACTCCTTGAAACCCGAGCCGGTGAGGTAGCCGCGCACGACGCACTCGACGGGGAACATGTCGAGCGTGCGGCACAGCGTCGCCCGCTCGGCGAGTTCGACCGGAACCTCGGGCAGTTCGAGCGTCTGGAGCCGATCGTCGAGAGGGTACGCGCGATGGTTCGGCACTTCGGGCAGCTGATCGAACCACCAGTGCGTGAGGCTCGTGAGCATCGCGCCCTTGCCCGGGATCGCGGGCGAGAGCACCCGGTCGAGGGCGCTGATGCGGTCGGTCGCGACCACGAGCACCACGGGCGAGAGGCTCAGCGGATCGCCCGTCCAGGTGTCGTCATCGTCGAGCACCTTGGTCGGCACGTACAGGTCGCGCACCTTGCCCGAGTAGACGTGGGTCCAGCCGGGGTGCTCCTGCGATTCGGTCACCGCTCCAGTTTACGAGCGTCACCTAGCAGTGGTGGACCGGATGTGCGCGAAAGTGCGCTGAGCTACTCGGCGACGCGAGCCGCGATGTCGGTGCGGTACTGGCCGCCCTCGAGGCGCAGGTGACCGAGCGCCTCGTATGCGCGACGGCGCGCCTCGGCGAAACCGTTGCCGACGGCCACGACGTTGAGCACGCGGCCCCCGGTGGCGATGAGCGGCAATTCGGCGGCAATAGCGCCAGCGCCAGTGCCGGCGCCGCTGCCAGCGCCGCTGTCGGTCGCGGCACCGATCGCGGTCGCCGCGTGCGCGAGGTGCACTCCGGGCACGGATGCCGCGGCCTCGATGCCCTCGATCGGGCGCCCGGTCTCGGGGGCCTCGGGGTACCCCTCGCTCGCGAGCACGACCGTCACCGCGGCATCCGCTCGGAAGACCGGACGGGGCAGTGAGCCGAGTCCGCCCGTCGCGGCGGCGTAGAGCAGGCCCGAGAGCGGCGTGTCGAGGCGCGGCAGCACGACCTGCGTCTCGGGGTCGCCGAAGCGGGCGTTGAACTCGATCACGCGGATGCCGCGCGAGGTGAGGATGAGCCCCGCGTAGAGCAGCCCGATGAACGGCGTCTGCTCGGCGGCGAGCTGGCGCACGGTGGGCAGCGCGATCGTCTCGATGACCTCGTCGACGAAGGCGTGCTCGCTGCCGAAGCGGCCGCCGCGGCCGTCGTCGGCGTCGTCGAGCCACGGCAGCGGCGAGTACGCGCCCATGCCGCCGGTGTTGGGGCCGGCGTCGCCGTCGCGCAGACGCTTGTAGTCCTGTGCGGGCGAAAGCGGCAACACGTTGGTGCCGTCGGAGAGGAGGAAGAGCGAGACCTCTTGACCATCGAGGAACTCCTCGATGAGCACGGGGCCCTGCTGCAGGTAATGAGCCGCATGCGCGACGGCGGCCGCGCGGTCGTCGGTGACGAGCACACCCTTTCCGGCGGCGAGCCCGTCGGCCTTCACGACGTACGGGGCGCCGAACTCGTCGAGTGTCGCCTGGACGTCGTCGAGCGTTTCGGCGAGGTTCGCCCGGCCGGTTGGAACGTCGGCCGCCTCCATGACGCGCTTGGCGAAGGTCTTCGATCCCTCGAGAGCGGCCGCCGCCTTGCCGGGCCCGAACACGGCGATGCCGCGGGTGCGCAATGCGTCGGCGACGCCCGCGACGAGCGGCGCCTCGGGGCCGATGACGACGAACTCGATGTCGTTGTCGAGGGCGTAGTCGGTGACGAGCCCGGGGTCGGTCGGGTCAAGCGCGATCGTGGTCACGCTGCCGCGCGCCGACGAGGTGGGGGATGCCGCGATGCCCGCGTTGCCCGGCGCCGCGATGATCTCGTGACCGGCCTCCTCGTCGAGGAGCGCGAGGATGATGGCGTGCTCGCGCGCGCCCGAGCCGAGGACCAGGATTCTCACCGGTTCAGGTTACCCGTTGCTCGGGGAGCCCGGCGAAACTCCGTGCGGGATGATGGAGGCATGGCACGGGTGAGGATCGGCGACGACATCGGGCGGGCGGCGGTGACGGTTGTGCAGACGGTGACGGCCGGGGGTGCGGAGGCGTCCGCATCCGTCGACCGTTCGACCCTCGCGCTCGCGGTGCGCTACTCGCTGCAGCTGCTCGCCGAGCAGGCGCCCGGCGGCACCGTCGAGGTGCGGGTGCCGCCGTTCGGTGCGGTGCAGTGCATCGAGGGTCCGAAGCACACGCGCGGCACTCCGCCGAACGTCGTCGAAACGGATGCCTCGACGTGGCTCGCCCTCGCGACGGGCACGCTCTCGTGGACCGATGCCCGGGCGACCGGGCGCGTGCACGCCTCGGGCCAGCGTGCCGACCTCACCGAGGTGCTGCCGATCGTGCGCTGAGGTGCTCGGCGCATGCCCCTCCCGTCGCCGTCGAAGCGCGGGTGCGGGACACGCGCGGGTGCGGGACACGCGCGGGTGCGGGACACGCGCGGGTGCGGGACAATGGAGGGGTGACCGATCCCTCGAACGCCCCCGAATCCGCCGAGCACCGCACCGAGCCGGGTGCGGATGCGATCTCGGCCGAGCCGGTCGAGACCGACGTCACGCGCGACACGGTCACGGTGCGACGTGCACCGCGCTACCCGCGGTTCATCGCACTGGGTGCACTGGTCGGCGTCGTCGTCGCGCTCATCCTCACGATCGCCTTCCCCGACAACGCGGAGTTCGACAAGGGCCAGGTGTTCGGCTTCCTGCTGCTGGTCTGCGCCACGATCGGCGTCGCGCTCGGTGCAGGCGTCGCGCTCGTCATCGACCGGGCGACCGCGCACCGGGCGAAGGCCGTTGCCGTCGAGCACGAGACGATCCACCCCGTCGACCAGTAGCGAAGAGTGACGGATGCCGCGGCATCCGTCAGCCTCGAATTGAAGCCGTCAACTGAGCTGCGTGCGCTCCACCCAGCCGAGGTACTCCTCGGTGACCGTGCCGGTGACGTACTCGCCCGTGAAGCACGAGAGGTCGAGCCGTTCGATCGACGTGCCGTCGGTGATCGCGGCCTGGAGGTCGCCGACCTCTTGGTAGATCATGTGGTCGGCACTCAGCTCGGTGGCGATCTCGGGGATCTTGCGGTCGTAGGCGATGAGCTCCTGCCGGCTCGGCATGTTGATGCCGTAGACGTGCGGGAAGCGAACCGGCGGAGCGGCCGAGGTGAAGGTCACCTTGTTGGCGCCGGCCGCGCGAGCCATCTCGACGATCTCTTTCGAGGTCGTGCCGCGCACGATCGAGTCGTCGACGATGAGGATGTTCTTGCCCTTGAACTCGGTGCCCATGGCGTTGAGTTTCTGGCGCACCGAGCGCTTGCGCTCCGCCTGGCCGGGCATGATGAACGTGCGGCCGACGTAGCGGTTCTTGTAGAAGCCCTCGCGGTACTCGATGCCGAGCTTCTGCGCGACCTGCATCGCGGCGGGCCGCGACGAGTCGGGGATCGGCATGACGACGTCGATATCACCCTTGCTCATGTGCGTCTCGATCGTCGTCGCGAGCCGGTCGCCCATGCGCAGGCGCGCCTCGTAGACCGAGATGCCGTTCATGATCGAGTCGGGCCGCGCGAGGTAGACGTACTCGAATGAGCAGGGCACGAGCACCGCGTTCTTCGCGCACTGACGCGAGATCATCTGGCCGTCGAGGCCGATGAAGATCGCCTCGCCGGGGTGCACGTCGCGCACGATCTCGTAGCCGCCCGACTCGAGCACGAGCGATTCCGAAGCCACGATCCACTCGTCGCGCCCGTTGTCGGCGGTGCGACGGCCGAGGATGAGGGGGCGGATACCGAACGGGTCGCGGAACGCGAGCAGCCCGTAACCGGCGATCAGCGCGATGACGGCGTAGGAGCCCTCGACGCGCTCGTGCACCTGCTCGACGGCCGTGAAGACCTGGTCGGGGTCGAGGTCGAGCCCGGTGATCCGGCCCTGCAGCTCTGTGGCGAGCACGTTGAGCAGCATCTCGGTGTCGCTCGTCGAGTTCACGTGACGGCGGTCGATGCGGAAGAGGTCTTCCGACAGCTCACGGGTGTTCGTGAGGTTGCCGTTGTGCACGAGGATGATGCCGTACGGCGCATTGACGTAGAAGGGCTGCGCCTCCTCTTCGCGCTCGGCGGCACCCTTCGTCGTGTACCGCACGTGCCCGAGCCCGATGTTGCCGATGAGCGAGCGCATGTCGCGCGTGCGGAACGCCTCGCGCACTTGCCCGCGGGCCTTCGCCATGTGGAACACGGGGCCTTCAGCGGTCGCGATGCCCGTCGAATCCTGGCCACGGTGCTGCAGGAGCAGCAGGCTGTCGTAGATCTGCTGATTGGCCGGTTCAGTGGAGACGATTCCGACGATGCCGCACATGCGAGCGATGGCTCCTCGAAGGTGGGGGAATTGTCCGAGCAGGACGCCTCAATCCTCGCACACGCGCGCGTGTGAGCTGCCTGAACGGCGACCTCCGCTCAGCTGAGCACACTCGCCCGTTCCCCGAGTCCGTCGAAGGGTGGAATCAGTACTCCGTCGGCTTCGCGAGCACGGCCATCGTGCACCGTGAGATGCACACGAGCTTGCCCGCGGCATCCGTGATCTTGATCTCCCAGACCTGGGTCGTACGACCGCGCGTGAGGGGCGTCGCCTCGCCGTAGACCCAGCCTTCGGCGACCGGGCGCACGTGGTTCGCGTTGATCTCCATGCCGACGCAGTAGAACTTCGCGGGGTCGACGGTGAGCGTCGAGCCCCAGCTCGCGAGCGTCTCTGCGAGGGCGACGGATGCCCCGCCGTGCAGCACCCCGCCGGGCTGACGGGTGCGGTGGTCGACCGGCATGCGCCCCTTGAGGGAGTGATCGGTGGTCTCGGTCATCTCGATGCCGAGCGCGCGGATCAGCGTGTCATCGCGCGAGTTCGCCCACTCGAGTGAGGGCTCGCCGAACCAGATGCTCATGCCACCGAGTCTGGCACGCGCGTGCACGGCCTCGAGAAGTCGCAGATGGTGGGTTACCGCACGGTGAACTCGCCATCTGCGACTTCTCGGTTCGCCCTGAAAGTGCGGTGCGTCACGCGAGCTCGGCGATGATCGGGTGCATGGCATCGTCGAACGCCGAGGCATCCGACCGCAGCGAATCGGTGACCGCGACGGTCATCGCACCGATCCACCAGACGCCGGCCGCCGCGAAGGGGACGACCTCGACGTTCAGCTCGAAGGAGTGGGCGCGGCGACCGACCTCCCGCTCGTGCTCGGCGATCGTGCCGGCGTAGGCGCGGTACGAATCTCCGCGGCGAGAGGCCGACGCCGTGCGGTAGCCCTCGTGCGCCCAGTCGGCCCAGGCCCGTGCGGCCTCGGCGTGCGGCACGATCGCGGCGGCGAGCACCTCGGCCTCGGAGAGCGGCAGCGCGACGTCCGTCTCGAACTCTTCGACGAGTTCGAGTGGCACGGGCGACGGATGCGCCTCGGGCTCGACCGTCATCGCCCACCAGGCACGCCATTGGCGCTCGAGCAGGTCGTGCTGGTCGATCTCGAGGCGGTTGCCGACGGCGCCCACGTCGCGCAGTCGCGGCAGCTCGACGGGCGAGGCGATCGAGAGCACCTCACGCAGATAGAGGGCGAGGAGCACCGGGCGACTCGCATTCTCACGGATCACCCACGACGGCGTGCCTTCCGGCTGCATGGCTGTATTTTAGTCCGCCTGAGCGGGAACGGCACGGTTCGGCGCGCGACGCGCGGGTACGCTTGACGGGTGACCTCGAACTCGTCCTATGCTGCTGCCGGAGTCGACACGCGCGCGGGGGATCTCGCCGTCGAACTCATGAAAGAGGCGGTGTCCGCCACACACGGGCCGAACGTGGTCGGCGGCTTCGGCGGTTTCGCGGGGCTCTTCGACCTCTCGTTCGCGAAAGACTACGCGCGGCCGCTGCTCGCAACCTCGACCGACGGTGTCGGCACGAAGATCGCGATCGCTCAGGCGCTCGACAAGCACGACACCATCGGGCAAGACCTCGTGGGCATGGTCGTCGACGACATCGTCGTGGTCGGCGCGAAGCCGCTCTTCATGACCGACTACATCGCGTGCGGCAAGGTCGTACCCGCGCGCATCGCCTCGATCGTCACGGGCATCGCCTTGGCGTGCGCCGAGACGGGCACCGCACTCGTCGGCGGCGAGACCGCCGAACACCCCGGGCTCATGGGCGAAGACGACTACGACGTCGCCGGCGCGGCGGTCGGCGTGGTCGAGGCCGACAAGATGCTCGGCGCCGAGCGCGTCGAGTCGGGTGACGTCGTGCTCGCGATCGCCTCGAGCGGCCTGCACTCCAACGGCTTCTCGCTCGTGCGGCACATCCTGTCGGGCGCGGGCCTCGGGTACACGGATGCCTCTGCTGAACTGGGCACGGCGTGGGGCGAGGCCCTGCTCGAACCCACCCGCCTCTACTCCGGCCCGCTCGTCGAGTTGCTCGCCGGCCGGCACGGCGACGCCGTGCACTCGCTCTCGCACGTGACCGGCGGCGGCATCGCCGCGAACCTCGCGCGCGTGCTGCCCCTCGGCTCGTGGGTCGAGCTCGACCGGTCGACGTGGTCGCCCGCCCCCGTGTTCCGCGTGCTCAACGAGCTCGCGGGCACCACGCTCGAGTCGACCGAAGGCACTTGGAACCTCGGCATCGGCTTCTTCGCCGTCGTGCGAGCGGATGCCGCGACATCCGTCATCTCGGCACTCGGCGCCCTCGGCCTGCCGGCCTGGCAGGCGGGCACCGTGACGATCGGCGACCGAGATCTCACGGGCTTCGAGCAGGGCGCCAAGGGCGTCGACGGCGGCGCCGTGCGGCTCGTCGGCTCCTACGCGAGCTGACCGGGGTCGACCAAATCATGCGCACGCAGGTCTCGATCGGACTCATCGGCACCACCGACCCGTCGATCGTGCGGGCGCTGGCGCCGCGCATCGAGCGGCTCGGGTTCTCGGCGCTGTGGCTCAACGACATCCCCGGCGGCGACTCGCTCGCCGGGCTGCGTGTCGCAGCCGGCGTCACCGACTCGCTCCGGCTCGCGACGGGGGTGATCCCGCTCGACCGGCGGCCCGTCGACTCGCTCGACTTCGCCGGGCTCCCCGCTGAGCGCACGGTGATCGGCGTCGGCTCCGGGGGAGCGGCCCGTTCGCTCGCGCTCGTCGAGCAGGGCATCGCCTCGCTTCGCGAAACGAGTGACGTCTCGATCATGGTGGGCGCGCTCGGCCCACGCATGCGGCGGCTCGCCGCCGAGCAGGCCGACGGGGTCGTCCTCAACTGGCTCACCCCAGTGGCGGCCGCCGACGCGACGCGCGAGCTCCGCACCGCGGCCCGATCGCGGAAGGTGAGCAGTGTGCTCTACGTGCGCACGATCACCGACGCCGATGCGCGCCCGGCGCTCGAAGTCGAGGCCGAGCGTTACGAGACCGTTCCCTCGTACGCCGCGAACTTCGCCCGCCTCGGCATCCGCGCGATCGACGCGACGATCACCGACGCGGCGGGTCTCTCCGCCTATGACGCCGCGGTCGACGAGATCGTGCTGCGCGCGATCAACTCGACGGGCTCACTCGCCGAACTCGAGCGCTTCGTCGAGACGGCGGCCGGGTGGCGCGGCGCCTCCTGAGCGGTCGAGTGCATCGAGTCGGTCATGACGCGCCGTCGAGCGACGTCGACATGGCGCGGATGGATCGCCACACACGCACGCGAAACGGCGTCACCGTCCACGGTGAGAACCGTCGAGGGCCGACCTCAGGCCGGTGTGATGAAGACCGTGAGGGAAGGTCGGTGAAGACAGCGCCCGCTAGGCGCGCTGTTCATCGCCCGCGACGTAAGTGTCGTCGTCGTCGGCGGAGTAATCCGCCCACTTCGCCGCTTCTTCGGTGTAATCGTCATGCGGCGAGCTGGTGAGCTCGCGCTCAAGCGCGTTGTAGTCGGTGTTCGGGCTGAAATACTTCAACTCCCGAGCGACCTTGGTGTGCTTGGCTTTCTGACGGCCGCGCCCCATGCGTGACCCCCTTACGACATCTGGCCGGGTGGGATGTGTTCTTCACCCGGCGCTCATCTGATAAATGAATTCGTCCGGCCGCCAGTTTAGCACCGGAGTCGGGGGCGCTCGGCGTCCTCCACAGGCGTGCTGCCGGTCGGATGCCGGCGTTCGCCGCGTGTGCTGCGAGCACACAGCAACCCGTGCTGAGATTGTCAGGTGATGACGAGCCCTGAACGCGTGAAGATCGTAGTGATCGGCGCAGGGCAGGCCGGCTTGTCCGTCGCGTTCTACCTGCGGCGCTTCGAGCTCGTTGCCGATCAGGATTTCGTGATGCTCGACCGCGCGCCCGGCGCGGGCGGGGCGTGGCAGCACCGGTGGTCATCGCTCAGGCTCGGAACCGCGCACCGGGTGAACGACCTGCCCGGCATGGCCGAACTCGGTCTCAGCTTCGACACTGCCGACCGCAATCTGCCCGCGAAAGACGTCGTCGCCGACTACTACGGGCGGTTCGAAGAGCACTTCGACCTCAGGGTGCGACGGCCCATGAATGTACGGCAGGTCTCCAACGACGGCGTCGACCTGCTCGTGCGATATGAAGACCTCACCCCGCAGCCCCTCGCCCTCGAAGAGCAGAAGGCCGCACGCGGTCTCTTCGGGCGGCGGCGCAAGACCTTCGAAGAGCCCGAGGCCCCGTCGGCGCCGCAGCATCAACTCGCGACGCAGTTCCTCGTGAACGCCACCGGCACGTGGGGTTCGCCGTTCGTGCCGTACTACCCCGGCATGACCGAGTTCGCCGGGCGGCACCTGCATACCTCGGATTACACCGAGGCCGAAGACTTCCGCGACAAGCACGTCGTCGTGGTCGGCGGCGGCACCTCCGCCATCGGCTTCATGCTCGAACTCGAGAATGTCGCGGCAGGGCTCACGTGGGTCTCGCGCCGACCGATCGACTGGCTCGATCGCCAAGAGCTCGACCTCGAAGGGGCATCCGCCGCCGTGGCCATGCAAGACGAGGCCGCGCGCTCGGGTCGTGCGCTGCCGTCGATCGTCAGCGGCACCGGCGTGCCCCGGAGCCGGCGCATCGCCGCGGGCATCGAGCGCGGCCTGCTCGTCGCGCGACCCGTGTTCGACCGCATCGAGGGCGACCGGGTCGTCTGGGAGGGTGACGAGTCGGGCATGGCCCGCGCCGACGTCATCATCTGGGCGACCGGGTTCCGGCCCGACCTGCGCCACCTCTCACCGCTGAAGCTCCGCGAGAAGGCCGGCGGCGTCACGGTGGGCCAGGGCGCTGCGTGGAGCGACCCGCGGATCTTCCTGGCGGGCTACGGTCCGCAGGCCTCCACGATCGGCGCGAACCGTGCTGGACGCATGATCGCCCGCCAGATCATGGCGATGCTCTAGGTGCACTGCCCGGGCATCTCGGGAATGCCTCGCGGCCGCTCTCGTACGTGGAGTGGTGCGAGCCGTATCCGATGATCGACGGGCCCCAGATGCGGGGCGCCGCACCGGGTGCGCGACACGGTCGATGAACTCGCGCATCGAGGCATCCGTGTATTCCGTCGTCATGCGCGATGTCTAGCGAGCGCGCTTCCGATTCGACTCGGACAGCGGGCGTCGCGGCACCGGACGCACGGGCTCGCCACGACGATCCTGTCCGGGCAGCGGGCGCGAGCGCCGACCGTAGAGCAGGTCGGAGGAGTCGAGCAGCCACGGCACGAGCGCGACCGTGACACCGTGCACCAGGAGCAGCTTCTGGCTGATGCGACGCGCCTTGTGATTGTGCAGGATGCCCTCCCACCAGTGCCCGACGACGTACTGCGGCATGTACACCGTGACGACCTCGGAGCCGTGCTCCTCGCGCCGCGACTTGATGTAGTGGATGAGGGGGTGGCTGAGGTCGCGGTACGGCGAACTCAGGATGCGCAGCTTCACGTGGATGTTCTGCTTCACCCAGTCCTTCTTCAGGCGCTTCGTCTCCTCCTCGTCGAGGGAGACATGCACCGCCTCGAGCGAGTCGTGGCGGGCCGCGATCGCATAGTCGAGCGCCTTCAACGTCGGCTTCTGCATGCGGCCGACGAGCACGATCGCATGGTCGCCCGTCGCGCCGAAGGTCGTGGTCGGGTCGACCTCGATCTCTTTCTCGACGTCGCGGTAGTAGCGGTTCACGCCCATCATGAGGAAGAACAGGATCGGCATCAGCACGAACACGATCCACGCGCCGTGGGTGAACTTCGTGATCGTGACGACGATGAGCACGACCGCCGTCATCACGGCGCCGATCGCATTGATCACGAGCGCACGCCAGATCGCCCCGCGAGTCAGCGGCCCGGAGCCCGAGGCATCCGCTCGCCCTCTCGTCGACTTCGAGCCGACCGGATGCCGCCGCTGACGAAGCTCTCGCACCCAGTGCCGAACCATTCCGGTCTGCCCGAGCGTGAACGAGACGAACACGCCGATGATGTACAGCTGGATCAAGACCGTCAGGTTCGCCTGGAAGATCACCAGAATGACGGATGCCGCGAGCGCGAGTATCACCACACCGTTCGAGTAGATGAGGCGGTCGCCGCGGGTCGACAGCGACTTCGGGGCGTAGCGGTCGCGGGCGAGCACCGATCCCAGCAGCGGGAAGCCGTTGAACGCGGTGTTCGCCGCGAGCAGCAGCACGAGTGCCGTCGCAGCCTGGATCACGTAGAAGAACACCGTGCCGTCGCCGAACGTCGACGCCGCGACCTGGGCGATGAGACTGCGTTGCGGCTCGGTGGCGCACTCCGCCCAGCCGACCAGGTCGCACGGGTCCTCGGCGTAGTGCACTTGCGAGATGAGCGCGACGGCGGTGAGGCCCGCGAAGAGCACGATCGCGATGCCACCCATGAGCACGAGCGTCATCTGCGCGTTCTTGACCTTGGGGAACCGGAACGCGGGCACGCCGTTCGAGATCGCCTCGACGCCCGTGAGAGCGGAGCATCCGCTCGCGAACGATCGGAGCAGCAGCAGGATGACGCCCGCCTGCGTCATCGACGTGGCCTCGACACCGAAGGTCGCCGACTCGGCCACCGGCGGGTCGCCGAGCACGGTGCGGGTGAGGCCGATGACGACCATGATGAACACACTGCCGATGAAGAGATACGTCGGCACGGCGAACGCCTTCGACGACTCGCTGACGCCGCGGAGATTCACGGCGGCGAGGATGATGACGAAGACGACGGCGAGTTCGACCCGGAACGGGTTCAGCTCCGGGATCGCCGAGATGATGTTGTCGACCCCCGACGCGACCGAGACGACGACGGTCATGACGTAGTCGACGAGCAGGGCGGATGCCACGACGAGACCCGACTTCTCGCCGAGATTCTTGTGCGCCACCTCGTAGTCGCCACCGCCCGACGGGTAGGCGCGAATCAGTTGCCGGTAGCTCGCGACGACCGTCACGAGCAGCACGACGACCGCGAGCGCGACCCACGGTGCGAAGCTCAGGAAGGCGAGGCCGCCGACCATGAGGATCATCAGGAGCTCTTGCGGTGCGTACGCCACAGAGGAGAGCGGGTCGCTCGCGAAGATCGGCAGCGCGAAGCGCTTCGGGAGGAGCTGACCCTCGAGATGCTCGGTCGGGAGCGGGTCGCCGATGATCCAGTTCTTCGGCGACTTCAATTCAGCCGGCGGTGTATCCGCCTCATTCGTCACGGCGGTTGAGACTACACCCGCGGCGGCCCGTGTCAAGAGGGCGATCGATGCAGGGTCACGGATGCCTCGCGCCGCACCTGAACGCGGTCTGCACCACGCCCACGGTCGCCGCCGTTCGCGCCTTGTAGAGTTGTGACGACTCTTCGATCATTCGAGCCACCCGGGAGCGGACGTGAACCGTGCGATGCAGCTCGCGCGGGGCTCCGCCACCGCTGCGGTGGCCTTGCTCCTCGCCGCGTTCTCGCACGCCGCCGCCGGTGCTGAAGCGCCCGGCGGGGTCGGGCTCGTGCTCGCGGGCATCGTCGCGCTCGCGGCATCCGTCGCCCTCGTCGGCCGCCGTTCGACGCCGCTGCGCACCGCGCTGGCCGTGATCGCGAGCCAGGGCACGTTCCATCTGCTCTTCGGCGTCGGCGCTGGCGCCGGCCGGCCGGCCGGGTCGTTCGTCATCGACGGCACCGGCCACCACCAGACCGTCGCGTACATCGACGGCGCGGCCGCGGTTGGTGCCGCGGGTGCCGCGGGTGCCGCACACGTTCACACTGATGCTGCGATGTTCGCCGGTCACGCCGTCGCTGCCGCCCTCACCATCGTGTACCTGCTCGCCTTCGAACAGGCGGCCTGGCGTGCGGTCGCTGCCGCCGCCCGCCGATTCGTACTGAGGCTCACCACCCGGCCGCAGCCGGTCGCCGTGTCGACGCCGGCGCTGAGCCGACCCATCGTGTCGGCTCCGCCGCGGCTTCGCTCGAGGCTCCGTTACGCCGCGTTCGGGTCTCGCGGTCCGCCGCTCCTCCTCGCCTCCGCATAACACCCCCGCCGATCGGCGGTTCAAGACATATCCGGATGGCCCTGCGCGCGACCGAGATCGCGCGCACGTTCCCGGACACGAGGAGAAGGACTCCCAAGCGTGAAGACCATCGCAACCACCGCGGACCGCTCGAGCGACCGCACCACTCGACTGCGGGCGCTCGTGCTCGCCGCCGCCGCGCTCGCCGTCGCGGCGACCGTCACCCTCGCCGGTGCCTCGCCGGCGTTCGCCCACGACGAGCTCGTCGGGTCCACCCCCGAGCCCGGGCAGGTACTCGATACCGTCCCCGACGAGGTCGTGCTCGACTTCTCGAACGACATCATCGAGGTCGGCACCGCCGTCGTCGTGGTCGACCACCACGGCGAAGAGATCGCCGTGGGCGAGCCCGTCATCGCCGGGCCACGCGTCACGGCCTCACTTCCCGCCGACCTCGAGGGCGAGTATCAGGTGCGCTGGCGTGCCGTGTCGAGTGACGGGCACCCCATCGAGGGAACCATCGACTTCGGGGTCGGCGCCGACGCGACCGGCACCTGGACCGAGCAGCCGCCGCACGACGACGCGGCAGCAGGCGATGACGAGGGTGAGGGTGAGCACGCCGAGGACGGCGACGCGCACGACGATGCGCACAGTGACGCCGCCGCGAGCGGCCCCGACGGGTGGGCGATCGCCGGCTTCGTCGTCGGCGGACTCGGAATTCTCGCACTCATCGCCGCCGTCATCGTGAACGCGAGGCGCAAGAGCGCCGGTCCTGGCGCGGGAGACGGCTCGGGATCGTCGGGAACGGACTCGACCGGCACCGATGGCACCGGTTCGTCTGGCGACGTCGCCTGAGCGAAGCGAGCGGATGCCGCGGGCGACGCGGCATCCGCTCTCGCCCGGCTTCGTGCTAGGCCTGAGGCGGCTGGCCGAGGTCGAAGACCCAGTCGTTGGTGTGCAGCACGAGGCCGGGCTTCACCTCGAACTCCTCTTCGCCGAGCAGCCGGAAGCCCGCCTTGCGGCAGACGACGTTCGACGGAGGATTGTCGACGCGCGGGTACGCGTGCACCGGCAGAGTCTCGCCATCGGCGCGTGCCGTCTGGAGCATCACGATCACCGCGGCAGGAGCGATGCCCTGGCCGCGGTACTCGGCCTCGACCGACCATCCGCTCTCGAGGGCGGGCTCGCCGTGCCACTCGTGCTGCCAGTAGCCGACGATGCCGACGCCGTCGGGATGCCCCGGGATCACGACACGGAACTGGTGGGCCGTGCCCTCGCGCTGCAGTCGGAGATAGCGTTCGTGACGTGCGAGCACCTGCTCGTCGTTCTCGGGACCGCCGAGCTGGTCCATGAGCTCAGGCGTGTTCGCGCGGTGCAGCAGTTCGAGATCGTCTTCGGACCAGGCGCGCAGTTCGATGTCGGGCATTTCGTCATCGAAGCACGCACGACCGACAAACCCACGACTGACATGCGGGACGGAGCGGGGGCATCCGTCCCGCATGACCTGGTACTGAGCGGCGGATGCCGGCTCAGCGGTCGGTGAGTGTCGCCAGCACGTCGGCGCGCACCTGCGCCAGTCGCGCCTTGAGGAGCGTGACCGACTCGGGCGTGACGCGACCGCGACTCGCGTGCGTGCGCAGGTCGGTGCGCAGCTGCTGCCGGAACTCGCTCAGCACGAGGTCGGCTTCGTGCACCGCGCGGCCCGTTTCGGCACGGGCGTCGCCGCCCCAACCGGTGGTCGACGTGCTGCCGGCCGACGCCGCCGATGCCGGCATCTTGGTCGCCGACCGCTTGGCCTCGCGGGCTGCGCTCGCCAGTTCGGCTCGGAGCGATCGCATCGCATCGTTGACCTCGGCGCGCACGCCGTCGGCGAGGCGTCGCACGGAATCGGTCACCTCGTTCTCGATGCCGTCGAGCTCGTCGCGGCGTGCCTCGAGTTCGGCTCGGCCGGCATCCGTGATCTCGTAGACGGTCTTGCGGCCGTCGGTCGACTTCGAGACGAGGCCCTCCTCCTCGAGCTTCGAGAGGCGCGGGTAGATCGTTCCGGCGCTCGGACTGTAGGTGCCGCCGAACCGATCGGAGAGCGCCTGGATCAGCTCGTAGCCGTGACGCGGCTGCTCGTCGAGCAGCGCCAACAGGTAGAGGCGCAGACTGCCGTGGGCGAAGACGGGCGGGGTCATGCGGATGCCTCGTCGTCGCTCGAGCCCGAAGCGCTCGAGCCCGAAGCGCTCGACGCGTCGCCGTGGCTCGCGCCCGCGGCATCCGTCGCCGTGCTGTTCGCCTCGCGGCGCATGACGGAGATCGACCCGGAGACGCTGTTCGCGCCGAGGTCGAGCCACCGGCCCGACAGCTCGCCGGTGATGCGCTCGAAGCCCTTGCCGAGCATGCCCCTGATGGTCGTATCGTCGATCAGCACCGTGCCGCCGACCGTGTTGATGCGGTAGCGAGCCCCGGCGCCCGGCGCGAAGCGCACGGTCAGGTTGCCCGAGACGGTGTTCGTGTCGACCCGGTCGGGCGTGCCGAACGCATCGAGGATCATGTTGCCCGACACCGTGTCGGCGTTGAACGAGCGCACGTCGCCGGTGGCGACGACGTCGCCCGAGACCGAGTGCGCGGTGATGCGGCCGGTATGGTTGCCGGCGGACACCTCGCCCGACACCGTCGAGAGTTCGACGTCACCCTCGTGGTTGTCGAGCACGAGGTCGCCCGAGACGGTGGAGAGCTTGGCATCTGTCGTGAATCCCGAGACGAGCGCGTCGCCCGAGACGACGCCGAGCTTCATGACCACATGGCGCGGGGCGAGGATGGACACGTCGGCCTTCGCGTTGCCGGCCCAGCCCTTGAAGACGTCGATGAAGTTGTCCCACCGCAATTGCGGGTGGTCGATCTCGAGCGAGTCGCCGTCGATCTCGATCTTGAGGTCTTTGCCCGTGACGTTCGAGACCTCGATGCGTGCGCCGGGCTCGTCGTGGGCGATCACGTCGACCTTGCCGCCGATGAGACTCACCTTGAGCTTGCGAACCAGTTCGAGGTCGATGATCCGGGTCTCGCCCGGGTTGATGACCCATTTCTCGATGGACATGCTGTGCTCCTTCTGTTGCTGCCCCGCCGCCGAGGCCTGTCGCGAGGTCGGATGCCGCGGCATCCGCTGCCCTCGAAGTTCGTATCGCGATATATCGCGTGTGGTTCGTAAACACGATATATCGCGATTGCACGATTCGCAAGTGCGCGATTCGCGAGTCGCGCGTTGTGTCGACCAGTGTTCGCCGAGGCGAGCGGATGCCGCAGCTTGACATTGACGCAACGTCAACCTTTATCGTCGATGACGTGGGGCAGACGCCCCGCCGATCACGAGAGGAGCACGCCGTGGACTGGTCGATCCAGGAGATCGCGAAGCTCGCCGGCACGACGAGCCGCACGTTGCGTCACTACGACGACATCGGGCTGCTCGCACCGACGCGCATCGGCTCGAACGGATACCGCTACTACGACGACGCCGCGCTCGTGCGACTGCAGCGCATCCTGCTGCTGCGCGAGCTCGGCATCGGACTCCCGGCGATCGGCGAGGTGCTCGACCGCGAGGAGAGCGCCCCGCATGCGCTCCGCGGCCACCTCGAGTGGCTGCGCGGCGAGCAGCAGCGGCTGGCGCGGCAGATCGCGTCGGTCGTGAACACCATCGGAGCATTGGAAGGAGGTGAACAACTCATGGCAGAGAACATGTTCGACGGATTCGACCACACCCAGTACAAGGAGGAGGTCGAGGAACGTTGGGGCAAGGAGGCGTACGCGAAGAGCGACGCGTGGTGGCGGTCGCTGAGCGCCGAAGAGAAGGCTGCGGGGCAGCAGCGCGTCTTGCAGCTGAGCAGCGACTGGATCTCGGCGTTCGAGCGGGGCGTAGACCCCACGGGCGACGAGGCGCAGGCGCTCGCGCAGCGGCAGTTCGAGTGGCTGCGCGGCGTGTCCGGTACGCCGGGTGGCGGCGGTGCCGGCCCGAGCAAGGAGTACTTCCTCGGCCTCGCCGAGATGTACGTGGCCGATGAGCGCTTCGGCGCGAACTACGGAGGCCAGGCCGGCGCCGAGTTCGTGCGCGACGCGATGACGGCCTACGCCGAGCGCGAGCTGTAGCGCGAGCGCGAGCTCGTGCAGTCGCCCCCGAGGTGTCCCGGCCTCGGGGGCGACTGCGGTCTCCGCGCCCGGTCGGCTTCAGCAATTCAGGAGCGGAGGCGTGTCGCCCGGCGTGTCGCCACGGTTGCGCGTGAGACACGCCATCGCCGTCCTGAATTGCTGGGAGTCGATGTGGCGGTCATGGTGGCGAGGGTCGCGGTCAGGCGGAGGATGTCGCGGATGTCGCGGGGTCGGCGGATGTGGCGGATGCCGCGGCGTCGGCGGATGTCGCGGATGTGGCGGGGGACCCGGGCGCAGCGGCATCCGCTCGCTCGATGCTCGGTGTGTCTGGCGCGTCCGGCGCGCATTCGAAGCCCAATGCGACCGGCGCGCGCGGCGTGCGCTTGATCGCGAACAGGGGGATGGTGTACCCGCAGAGCGGACCGATGAGCACCGCGAAGGCGACGGTGCCGATGCCGACGTTGCCGCCGAGCAGCCAGCCGGCGGCGAGCACGACGAGCTCGATGCCGGTGCGCACGATCCAGATCTTCCAGCCGGTGACGCGATGCAGGCCCGTCATCAGGCCGTCGCGCGGGCCGGGGCCGAAGTGCGCGCCGATGTAGAGGCCGGTCGCCACGGCGAGCAGGAGGATGCCTGCGGGGAGCAGGAGCACGCGCACCCAGAGGTCGAGCCCCGGAGGGATGAGCCAGAGGCCGACGTCGGCGGCCGGGCCGATGAGCAGGGCGTTCATGACGGTGCCGAACCCGAGTCGCTGGCGGATCGGGATCCAGAGCAGCAGCACCACGCCGCTCATGAGTACGGTGATGAGGCCGAAGCCGGCGCCGGTGTGCTTCGCGATGCCCTGCGTCAGCACGTCCCAGGGGCCGACGCCGAGCTCGCCGCGCACGATGAGTGCGATGGCGATGCCGTAGAGGAACAGCCCGACGAAGAGCTGCACGAACCGGCGTACGAGTACCGGGGTCGAATCGGCAGACTGGAAGAGGGTCGAGCGGGGCATTCTGCAATCCAATTGCATGATTGGCCTTTTAGCCAAGAGCCAATTCGTCTAAAGTGGCTCGAATGGCGGAGTCCACACTGAGCGCGCGATCGCTCGAGAACCTGCTCGGCGACTGGCGAACGGGCGCTGGCAGCGCGTATCACGCGCTCGCCGAGCGCATCCGGTTGCTCGTGCTCGACGGCCGCATCCCCGTCGACACCCGGCTGCCGGCCGAGCGCGATCTCGCCGAGCGACTCGGGCTCAGCCGCACGACGGTGACCGCGGCCTACCGGCACCTTCGCGAGCAGGGGCTCGTGCTGAGCCTGCGCGGCTCGGGCAGCGTCGCGAGACTGCCCGGAGCGCCGACGATCCTGCCGATGCCGCCCGCCGCCGACTACATCGACTTCTCCAAGGCGGCGCCCCCGGCGCTTCCCTGGCTTCCGGATGTCGCGCGGCAGGCGATCGACGACCTGCCCGAGCACCTCGGCGACGCCGGGTTCGACCCGATCGGCACGCCCGCGTTGCGCGCGGCGATCGCCGATCGTTACACGGCACGCGGGCTTCCGACGACCCCCGAGCAGATCATGGTCACGATCGGCGCGCAGCACGCGATCGCATTGCTCTCACGCGCGCTCATCGGGCGCGGCGACCGAGCCATCATCGAGGCGCCGACCTACCCGCACGCATACGAGGCGCTGCGCGCGGCAGGTGCCCGGCTCGTGCCCGTGAGCGCAGCACCGCACGACGACCCGGCCTGGAGCGGGCGGGCCGAGGCCGAGGCGCTCACTCGGGCGATCGGGCATTCGAACCCGGTCGCCGCATACCTCATGCCCGACTTCCAGAACCCGACGGGGCGATCGATGAGCGTCCACGCCCGCGAGCGTGTTCTCGATGCGGCCGCCCGCCAGGGCACCGTGATCTTCGCCGACGAGACCACCGGCGAGCTCGACATCGACCGCGCAGAATCCTTCCTGCCGATGGCAGCGTACGGCCCGGCGATCATGGTCGGCTCGGTCGGCAAGACCGTCTGGGGCGGTGTGCGCGTCGGCTGGATCCGCGGCGATCAACCGCTCATCCGCCGCCTGCTCGCGGTGCGCTCACCCGGCGATCTCGGCACGCCGATCATCGAGCAGTTGCTCGTCACGCGCCTGCTCCCGCACATGGACGACATCCTCGACCTGCGCCGCGAGCAGCTCCGCGCCGGGCGCGACCGTCTCGAGGCGCTGCTCGCCGAGGCATTCCCCGAATGGAATGTGCCGCATGTCGACGGCGGCATCGTCACGTGGATCGGGCTCGGCGCTGCCGTGAGCTCGCAGCTCGCGCTCGCCGCCCGCTCGCAGGGGCTGATCATCGCGGCGGGGCCGAGGTTCGGCATCGACGGTGCGTTCGAGCGATTCCTCAGGCTGCCCATCTGCTATCCGACCGAGACGACGGATGCCGCGGTGCAGGCGCTCGCCCGCGCGTGGCACTCGCTCTCGGGGGCGGTGCCGGCGCCCGACCAGAGCCTGCTCGCGTCGGTCGTGTAGCGGCGCGCCGGCGCGCCGCCCACCCCGCGGCATCCGCGAGCCCGATCGCTGTTCACCCGATGGCCACCGGGCGTCCACCTCGGCCGCACCGTCACGTCGCCCGGCACCGCCAACCTGTCGCCGACCCCCGTCTCGACCCGCTGGAGTGTGCCCGACATGTCCGTACGCCCACTGTCCGTACGTCCACTGTCCGTCGCTGCGCTCGTCATCGCCGGCGGCACCCTCGTGGGCTCCGCGGTCGCGGCGCCGGCCGAGGCCGCATCCGGCTCGTCCGCGTTCCATCGCACGGCGACGTATCCCGTGTTCCAGAACCTGCCGGAGGGCGTCGACCCCGCATCGGAAACGGTCGCCGAGATCTCGGCGATCACGCCCGACGGATCCACCGTCGTGTACACCGATGCACTCGGCAAGCGCATCGGCTTCCTCGACGTGACCGACCCCTCGAACCCGGTCGGCGACGGCACGATCGAACTCGCATCGCTCGGCCACGCCGACGACCAGCCCACCTCGGTCGCCGCCTACGGCGACTTCATCCTCGTCGTCGTCGATGAGACCGGCGGCGCGTTCACCGAACCGGCCGGTCGCCTCGATGTGATCCGGGCCGACGATCGGTCGGTCGTGCGCAGCATCGATCTCGAGGGTCAGCCCGATTCGATCGCGATCTCGAAGGACGGCGCCTACGCGGCGATCGCGATCGAGAACCAGCGCGACGAGGCGGCGACGCCCGCCGGTGGTGAGGAGGGGGATTTGCCGCAGCTGCCCGGCGGCTTCGTGCAGGTGCTCGGCCTCGGCGTCGACCCGGCGGCGTGGACGGTCGACCCGGTGCCGTTCCTCGAGGAGGACGGGTCGCCGATCGCCGTGATCGCCGCGGCCGGCCTCGACACCCCGACGGATCCCGAGCCCGAGTACGTCACGATCAACGCGCAGAACCAGCTCGCGGTCACGATGCAGGAGAACAACGGCATCGCGATCATCGACCTGCCGACGCGCGAGGTCGTGCGAGCCTTCTCGGCCGGTTCGGTCGCCGTCGACGGCATCGACACGAAGAAGGACAAGCACATCGACCTGACCGGCTCGATCGGGCAGACCCCGCGTGAGCCCGATTCGATCGCCTGGATCGGCGACGATCGCCTGGCCACTGCGAACGAGGGCGACTGGAAGGGCGGCACACGCGGCTGGACCGTCTTCGACGCGGAGTCCGGCGACGTCGTGTGGGACGCAGGCAACACGTTCGAGCACCTCGCTGTGCGGCACGGCCTCTCCAACGACGACCGCGCAGCGAAGAAGGGCAGCGAGCCCGAGGGGCTCGCCGTCGCCGAGTTCGACGGAGTGCCGTACGCCTTCGTGGCGAGCGAGCGGTCGAACTTCGTCGCGGTGTACGACGTGAGCGACGCGGCATCCCCGGTGTTCAGCCAGTTGTTGTTCGCGACGAACGGCCCCGAGGGCATCCTTCCCGTGCCGGGCAGCGACCTGCTCGTCGTGTCGAGCGAGACCGACGAGGCATCGGTCGGTGTGCGCGCCGCGGTCAACCTCTACACCTTCGGCGGCGAGCAGTCGGCGCAGCCGGCACAGCCGAGCATCGTCTCCGACCTCGTCGACGGTGCACCGATCGGCTGGGCGGCACTCGGCGCGCTCAGCGGGCACCCGAGCGACGCGGGCGTCGTCTACGCCGCGAGCGACGCCGCAGTCTCGCCGAGCACGGTGTACTCGGTGGATGTGACGCAGACCCCGGCGCGCATCACCTCGGCGCTGCCGGTGACCGATGGTGGTGCGCCCGTCGCGCTCGACATCGAAGGACTGCAGGCACGTGCCGACGGCGGGTTCTGGCTCGCGATCGAGGGCGCGACCGGCGCCGACAACCGTGTTGTGCGAACGGACGCCGCCGGAGCCGTCGTCGAGACCATTGCACTGCCTGCCGAGGTGACGGCCCACATCGCCAAGTGGGGACTCGAGGGAGTGACCTCGATCGGCACCGGCGACGACGAGCAGCTCTGGGTGGCGCTGCAGCGTCCGCTGTGGGCGGACCCCGCGGTCACGGGCGCCGGCGCGGCGACCGTCGACGGTGCCGACCTCGCCCGCATCGGCCGCTACGACGTGGCGTCCGGCGAGTGGGCCTGGTTCGGCTACCAGCTCGAGGCCACGGCCGTCGCCGGCGACTGGATGGGGCTCTCCGAGATCACGGCGATCGACGAGAACACCCTCGCCGTCATCGAGCGCGACAAGCTCAACGGCCCTGCGGCCGCGGTGAAGCGAGTGACGCGCGTCGAGATCCCAGAGGGCGCGCCCGCGTCCGGCACACTGCCGGTGCTCGAGAAGACCACCGCGATCGATGTCCTGCCGCAGCTCCGGGCGACCAGCGGCTGGACGCAGGAGAAGCTCGAGGGCTTCGCGGTCGCGGCCGACGGGGCGCTGTACGGCGTCACCGACAACGACGGGCTGAAGGATGCCACGGGCGAGACCGTGTTCCTCGGCCTCGGTTCGGCCGACGAGGTGTTCCCGACGGTGCCCGGAGGCCCCGGCGGTCCCGGTGAGCCGGGTGAGCCCGGTGGACCGGAGGCGCCGACGCTCGACCTCGGCGCCGATTCGGTCGAAGCTGGCGGAACGCTCGCCGTGCGCGGCGCCGGCTTCGCGGCCGGCGACGAGGTGCGGCTCGAGCTCCACTCCGAGCCCGTGGTGCTCGGCCAGGCGACCGCGTCGGCCGACGGCGCGCTGGCCTTCACCGCTCGCATCCCCGCCGCGACGGTGCCGGGGGCCCACACGATCGTCGCCGTGCTGTCCGACGGCACGACCCTGTCCGCCGCGATCACCGTCACGGCGGGTGGATCGGCGAGCGCCGCGGGCCTCGCGAGCACGGGTGTCGAGTCGATGGGGGTGATCCTCGTTGCGGCGCTGATTCTCATCGCGGGTGCCGTGTTCCTCCTGCTCGCACGGCGTCGCGCGGCGTAACGGAGACCGGATCGCGTCACCGAATGCCGCTCGGATTTCATCGGTTCGAGTTATTGCGACGTCGGCGCCTGCGAGAATCGAGCAATGCACCTGCTCGCCGCACTCAGCATGAAGAACCGCGCGCTCATCGCGCTCATCACCATTGTCGTTGCGATCTTCGGCGGTATCTCGCTCACAAGCCTCAAGCAGGAGCTGGCACCGTCGATCGAGTTCCCGCAGCTGTCGATCGTGACGAGCTACCCGGGTGCATCGCCCGACATCGTCAACACGGATGTCTCGACGCCGATCGAGACCGCGATCCAGGGCATCACCGGACTCGAGACGACCTCGACGACGAGCTCGACCGGCCTCTCGCGGGTGACCGCGAGCTTCACCTACGGCACCGACCTCGCGTTCGCCGAGCAGAAGCTGCTCTCGGCCGTGAACCGCATCTCGAGCCAGTTGCCCGCCGACGTCGACCCGCAGGTGCTCGCGCTCAGTCTCGACGACTTCCCGGTGCTGCAGATCGCGGTGACCGGCGTCGACGACATCAGCGCCCTCTCCGATGAGATCGAGCGCACGACGCTCGGCGAGATCACCGACGTCGACGGCGTGCGCGAGGCGAGCCTCATCGGCGAAGTCGGACAGCGCGTCACCATCACGCCCGACACCGAGAAGCTCGCGGCGCTCGGGCTGACCCAGCAGGCGATCCGCGACGCGTTGCAGCAGAACGGCCTGCTCGTACCGGCCGGCAGCATCACCGAGGGCGACTCGACCTTCGCCGTGCAGACCGGCACCCGCATCGCCAGCATCGAGGAGATCGCCGAGCTGCCCGTGCTCGGTGCCACCGAGCAGCAAGTGCCGGATGCCGCGACCGAGACGCCCACCGACGGCGCGGAGGTGCCCGACGCCGGCACCGAGACGCCCACCGACGGCACGGAGACGCCTGACGCCGGCGCCGAGTTACCCGGCGCCGAGCTACCCGGCGCCGAGTTGCCCGGCGCCGACCAGGGCGCCGGGACCCTCGCGACCACGATCGACGTGCCCGTCTCGGCGACGATCGCCGACGTGGCATCCGTCGAACTCACCGACAACCCCGTCTCGAGCATCTCGCGCGTCAACGGCGAGCCCGCACTCACCATCTCGGTCACGAAGCTGCCCGCAGCCAACACCGTCGAGGTGTCGAACGCGGTGACCGCGCTGCTGCCCGACCTCGAATCCTCGCTCGACACCACGAACCCGGGCGCGACCTTCACGGTCGTCTTCGACCAGGCACCCTACATCGAGCAGTCGATCGAGTCGCTCGCGACCGAGGGTCTGCTCGGCCTCTTGTTCGCGGTGATCGTGATCCTCGTCTTCCTGCTCTCGATCCGGGCGACGCTCGTGACCGCGATCTCGATTCCGACCTCGGTGCTCATCACCTTCATCGGGTTGCAGGCGGCCGACTACACGCTCAACATCCTCACGCTCGGTGCGCTCACGATCGCCATCGGCCGTGTCGTCGACGACTCCATCGTCGTCATCGAGAACATCAAGCGCCACCTCGTCGAAGGCGTCGACAAGGCTTCGACGATCGTGCACGCCGTGCGCGAGGTCGCCGGGGCCATCACGGCGTCCACCATCACGACCGTCGCGGTCTTCCTGCCGCTCGCGCTCGTCGAGGGCGTCACAGGAGAACTGTTCCGGCCGTTCGCACTCACCGTGACCATCGCGCTCGTCGCCTCACTGCTCGTCTCGCTCACGATCGTGCCGGTGCTCGCGTACTGGTTCCTGAAGCCCGCGAAGCTGCACAAGCACGACGAAGACGCGGAAGTCGCGGCGGCGGCGTTCGTCGACGAAACGCCGGTGCCGGCGACCGGCACGAGCGCCGCAGCAGCCGTCGACGAACTCGAGCACCCGTCGCGCCTGCAGCGCGGCTACCTGCCGATCATCGGGTGGACCCTGAAGCACGGCGTCGTGACGATCATCGTGGCGCTGCTCGTGCTCGGCGGCACCGTCGCGCTCACTCCGCTCATGAAGACGAACTTCCTCGGATCCTCGGGCCAGAACACGTTCCAGGTGTCGCAGGAGCTGCCGGTCGGCACGAGCCTCGGCGCGCTGGAAGCGGCGTCCGAGCCCGTCGAGCGGGTGATCCGCGGCACTGCGGGCGTCGAGACCGTGCAGACCTCGATCGGCGGCGGCAGCGGACTCGCCGCCGCGTTCGGCGGAGGCGGGGCGACCGTGACGTACTCGGTCACGACCGACGAGAGTGCCGATCAAGATGCACTGCAGGCGAGCGTGCGCGACGATCTCGCCGCCCTCGACGACGTCGGCGACGTGACGCTCGCCGCGTCGAGCGGATTCGGGGCCTCGAACGACATCGAAGTCGACATCACCGCCTCGAACGCCGAAGACCTGCAGGCCGCGACGGACGCCGTGGTCGAAGAGCTCGACGGCATCGACTCCATCGCGCAGGTGTCGTCGAACCTGTCGGAGTCCCAGCCCTATGTCGCCGTCGAGGTGAACCGAGCGGATGCCGCTGCCGCGGGCTACTCCGAGGTCGCCCTCGGCTCGGTCGTGTCCGCCGCGATGCAACCGCAGAGCGCGGGCTCCGTCGTGATCGACGAGAAGACCCTCACGATCTACCTCGCCGCCGCGAACCCGCCGGCCACCGTCGAGGAGCTGGCGGCGCTCGAGGTGCCGACTCCCGCCGGCCTCGTGCGGCTCGACTCGCTCGCGACCGTCGAGAACGTCGAGGGGCCGGCATCCGTCACGACCGTGCAGGGCCTCCGCAGCGCGACCGTGTCTGCGACGCCCTCGGGAGACGACCTCGGCACGGCGAGCGGCGCCGTCTCGGCGGCGGTCGCGGCGGTCGAGTTGCCCGCAGGCACGACGGCGTCGATCGGCGGCGTCACCGCCGACCAGACCGAGTCGTTCTCGCAGCTCGGGCTTGCGCTGCTCGCCGCGATCCTGATCGTCTACATCGTGATGGTGGCGACGTTCCGCTCGCTGCTGCAGCCGTTGCTGCTGCTGGTGTCGGTGCCGTTCGCGGCGACAGGTGCGATCGCGCTGCAGGTGATCACGGGCATCCCCCTCGGCGTCGCCTCGCTCGTCGGTGTGCTGATGCTCGTCGGCATCGTCGTGACGAACGCGATCGTGCTCGTCGACCTCGTGAACCAGTATCGAGATCGCGGAATGACCGTGCGTGAAGCTCTCGTGCATGGTTCGTCGAGGCGACTGCGGCCGATTTTGATGACCGCGCTCGCGACGATCTTCGCGTTGCTGCCCATGGCGCTCGGCATCACCGGTCATGGCGGCTTCATCTCGCAGCCGCTCGCGCTCGTCGTGATCGGCGGACTCGTGTCGTCGACGGCCCTCACCCTCGTGGTGCTGCCGGTGCTCTACGACCTCGTCGAGGGCGGGCGCGAGCGTCGCCGGGTGAAGCGGGCGGCGAAGGCGGCGGGCGGCGAGTGGGATGCCTCGGCGTCGCCGGAGTCGCCGGCGCTCGCCGTCGCGGGTGGCGTTGCGGGTGGCGTTGCAGCGACTGCAGCGGCGGCGCCTGCCGAGCCGGGCACTGAGTCGGCCGCGCCTGCTGCGGTCGACGCCGCCCCCGACGCCAGCGCCGCCCCCGACGCCGCCCCCGACGCCAGCGCCAAGGCCGACCCCGCCCCCGACGCCAGCGCCAACCCCGACCCCGACGCCAGCCCCGACCCCGACCCCGACGCCAGCCCCGACCCCGACGCCGCCCCCAACGCCGCCGACGTCTCCCCGGGCGACGGTATCTGACCCCGGCGCCCGATCGACGGGGCATCCAAAAGTCGCAGATGGCGGGCATCGGTCCACTGAGGTCGCCATCTGCGACGTTTCGGTGACTTCAGTTGTGTATTGGCGCGCTACTCGGCGGGCGGCGCGGGCGGCGCGGGCGGCGCGGGCGGCGCGAGCCCGGCGATCTTCGCGAGGAGCGACGCGCGCTCGCGTTCGTTGCCGGTGAGCCGGGCCGCGGTCTCGAGCTCGCCGCGGGCCTCACCGGTACGGCCGAGTCGGCGCAGCAACTCGCCGCGCACGGCCGGCAGCGGAGCGTAGCCGGCGAGCTTGCCGCCGACGACGAGTTCGTCGACGATCAGCAGCGCTGACGCCGGCCCCGTCGACATCGCGACGGCGACGGCCCGGTTCAGCTCGACGACGGGTGACGGGGCGAGCCGCCCGAGCGCTTCGTAGAGCACCACGATGCGCGCCCAGTCGGTGTCGTCGACGGATGCCGCGACCGCATGGCACTCGGCGATCGCCGCCTGCAGGCCGTACGCGGCACGTCCGCGGCCGACCTGGTCGGCGCGGGCGAGCGCCGCAGTGCCGCGTGCGATCTGCGACCGGTCCCAGCGCGAGCGGTCCTGCTCGTCGAGCGGGATCGGCGTGCCGTCGCGCTTCGTGCGCGCCGCGAAGCGCGAGGCGGTGAACTCCATCAGGGCGACGAGCGACTGCGCCTCGGGCTCGCGGGGCATGAGCCCGGCGACCATGCGGGCGAGGCGGATGGCCTCGGCCGAGACATCCGGTCGCACCCAGGCCTCGCCCGTCGCAGGCAGGTAGCCCTCGTTGAAGATGAGGTAGAGCACGGAGAGCACCGAGCCGAGGCGCTCGGCGTACTCGTTCGGCTCGGGCACCTCGAACGGCACCTTCGCGGCGGCGAGCGTCTTCTTCGCGCGCACGATGCGCTGCTGGATCGTCGCGGTCGGCACGAGGAACGCCCGGGCGATTTCGTCCGAGCCGAGACCGCCGACGATGCGCAGGGTCAAGGCGATCTGCGCCTCCCGGGAGAGCACGGGGTGGCACGACACAAAGATCAGGCGCAGGATGTCGTCGTCGATCGTGTCGGGGTCCCAGAAGGTGTCGGATGCCGCGGCGCGATCTCGCTCGAGGTCGTGGCCCATCGACGCGTACCGCTCGTCGAGCCGCTCGCGGCGACGCCAGCCGTCGATCGCCCGGCGCTTGGCCACCGCGGTGAGCCACGCACCCGGATTGTTCGGCACGCCCTCTGCCGGCCACTGCCGTAGCGCCTCGACGATCGCCTCCTGCGCGAGATCCTCAGCCTGGCCGACGTCGCCGACGAAGCGGGTCAGGGTCGCGACGATGCGCGCCGACTCGATGCGCCACACCGCGGCGACCGCGCGCCGGGCACGGTCGGCGTCGTCGGCGTTCGCGGCACCGACCGTGCCCGGGGCATCCGCTGCATCGATTCCGCTCGCCCGGCTGCCCGCACCCGCTGCATCCGCTGCATCGATTCCGCTCGCCCGGCTGTCCGCACCTGTTGCATCCGCTGCATCCGATGCATCGATTCCGCTCGCCCGGCTGCCCGCACCTGCTGCATCTGCTGCATCCGCTGCATCCGCTGCATCAATTCGTTGTGGGGGTGCATCTCCGCCATCCGCGCCGCGTGTTGGCGTCGGATCTGCCGGAGATGCACCCCCGGAGCGATCGGTGGTCATGGGATCAGCCGTTCGCGAGCTTGCCTTCGCGCCAGCCGGCCTCTTTCTGGATCCACTCGTTGTCTTGAGGGAAGTCCTCGAGCTCGGTGACGCGACGCACCTCGAGCTTCGAACCCGGGCCGAGGGGGCAGCGCTTGGCCCACTCGGCGGCCTCTTCGGCGCTCGAGGCCTGGATGATCCAGAACCCGTTGAAGAGCTCCTTCGTCTCGCCGTAGGGGCCGTCGGTGACGACGGGGGGCGTGGAATCGAAGTCGACGACGAAGCCCTCCTTCGCGTCGGTGAGGCCCTCGCCGGCGAGCAGGACGCCGGCCTTGATGAGCGACTCGTTGTAGGCGCCCATGGCCGCGATGACCTCGGCGAAGTCGAGGTTCTCGTACGCCTCGACGGCTGCGTCGTCGGACCGCATGATCAGCATGTACTTCATGGTTCTCTCCTTTGTGGGGAGGGGGCCGAAGTGCCCGCCTCACTCTGGCGTCGAACGGGCGGGTGCCGGATCGACATCGCTCGCGAAATTCTTTTCCTCATGCTGTCATGCGTGGTCGGCTTGCGTATTCAAGTACCCGAGGGGGGTATAGTGAGCCCAACGACGAAAGGACTCCGAGATGACCCTCGCGCCCGAAGGCAGAACCGAGATCGAGCTCTCCGACGGCAGCTGCGCATGCTGCGCCGTCGACACGGTCACGGATGCCGCGGCGCCCGCCGCGGCGCACGCGCACGCCGCCGGCACGGGTGCCGCCAGCTCACTCGTCGAGGCGAGCTTCGGCGTCGCGGGCATGACGTGCGGCAATTGCGTGCGCCACGTGACCGAAGAACTCGCCGGAGTCGATGGCGTCGATGCCGTCGAGATCGCGCTCGTCGCGGGCGGCGTCTCGAGCGTGACGGTGCGCAGCGCGGCCCCGGTCACCGCGGCTGCGATCAGCGCGGCCGTCGACGAAGCCGGCTACGAGGTGGTCGAGGGGTGAACGCACGCGGTCGGGCGTTCGCCGGCGCGGTCCTGCGTTCGCCGCTGCGGTCGTGCGTTGGCCGCCGCGGTCCTGCGTTCGCCGCGTCGGGCACGCGATGGTCGGCGTGCCGTGCGTTCGCCGGCGTCGGGCACGCGATGAGCGGCGTGTCGAACGACGACGAGCTCGGGCGGTCGAGGCCGGGCGGTCGAGGCCGCGACGCGGCATCCATTTCTCGGCTCTTTCCCGGGGTCGAGCGCATGCAAGGCGTGCTCGGCCGGTGACCGACCGCGCGACGGGCACGCAACAGGGCCCGCTGGCGCGCGGGTGTTCGGGGTGCGCGCCTCTCGCCACGGAGTCCGATGCTGTGCTGTCATGAATGGGTGACTGACTCAATGCGGGAACCGGCAATCGCAGAGGCGAGCTCGTGAACACGAGGCGGGCGCCGCAATTCGCCGGCGCCGTCGGTCGCTCGCCCTTCCCGCCGATCGCCCAGTTCGCGTTCCTCTCCGATTGCCACACCGGCGCGCTCGTCGCACCCGACGGCTCGGTCGGATGGCTCTGCCCGCCGAAGTTCGATGCGCCGAGCGTCTTCGCGACGATCCTCGACCGGCAGGCCGGCTACTTTCGCTTCGGGCCGTTCGACGTCAACGCCCCGTCGTCGCGCGCCTACGAGCCGGGCACCAACGTGCTCGTCACCACGTGGAAGACCCCGACCGGCTGGGCGGAGGTGCGTGACGCGCTCACGATCGTTCCGCGGACTGCGCCCGATACGACGACCCCGCACACCCGGGCGCCCGCCGACGACGACGCGGCGCATTGCCTCGTTCGCACCGTGACGTGCCTCGACGGACACGTCGAGATGGAGCTCGTCTGCGAGCCGGTCTTCGACTACGGGCGCGTGGACGCCGAGTGGGCGGCGACCGACGAGCACAGTGCAACCGCGAGCGGTGCCGGCGTCTCGCTGCGGCTGCGCTCTGACCTGTCCCTCGGCATCCAGGGCGGGCACGTTCGCGCGCGCCACACCCTGAGCGCGGGCGAGCAGGCGTTCTGCTCGCTGTCGTGGGCCGACGACCTCGCCGGCCCGGCGACGTTCGAAGAGGCGACCGCCGAACTCTCCCTCACGGTCGCGTTCTGGCGCGACTGGCTGAGCGACGCGAGAATCCCCGACCACGCGTGGCGCGAAGCGCTCGAACGCTCGGCCCTGACGATCAAGGGGCTCACGTACATGCCGACGGGCGCGACGGTTGCCGCCCTCACGACCTCGCTCCCCGAGACACTGGGCGGAGAACGCAACTGGGACTACCGCTTCAACTGGATTCGGGACTCGTCGTTCACCGTGCAGGCGCTGCACTATCTCGACCTCGATTGGGAGGCCGACGAGTTCGTGGAGTTCCTCTCCGGGCTCGAGGCGAACGGCGACGGCTCGCTGCAGATCATGTACGGCATCGACGGGCGGCGCGACCTCACCGAGTCGACGCTCGATCACCTCACGGGATACCTGGGTTCGCGGCCCGTCAGGATCGGCAACGGCGCGTTCGCCCAGCGGCAGAACGACCTGTACGGGGCGGTGCTCGATGCGATCCTGATGCACTCGCGTCGCAGCCAACGGGTGCCGCGATCGCTGTGGCCGCTGATCCGCTCGCAGGCCGAATGCGCGACCGCGGTCTGGCGCGAGCCCGACCAGGGCATCTGGGAGGCCCGCGGCGAACCCCAGCACTACGTGTCGTCGAAGATCATGTGCTGGGTCGCGCTCGACCGGGCGTCGAAGCTCGGCGACATCGTCGGTGACGCGGAGCTTTCGAAGCAGTGGCGCGGCGTCGCCGACGAGATCGCCGCCGACATCTTGGGCAACGGCGTGAGCGATCGCGGCGTGCTGCGCCAGCACTACGGCACCGATGCTCTGGATGCATCCGCTCTGCTCGCGGCGATCTACGGCTTCCTCCCCGTCGACGACGAGCGGTTGCGGAACACGGTGCTGGCGATCGCCGACGAACTCACCGAGAGCGGGTTCGCGCTTCGCTACCGCACTGAAGAGACCGATGACGGCCTGTCGGGGCGCGAGGGCACCTTCCTCATCTGCTCGTTCTGGCTGGTCTCGGCGCTCACGATCATCGGCGAGGGCAAGCGCGCGCACGCGCTGATGGAGAAGCTGCTCCGCATCGTCTCCCCGCTCGGCCTGCTCGCCGAGGAGCTCGACACGGAGACGGGCCAGCACCTCGGCAACTTCCCGCAGGCGTTCTCGCACCTCGCCCTCATCGAGGCCGCCCGACGCATCATCATGATCGAGCGTTTGATCGAGTTCGCCTGATCGAGTTCGCCTGATCGAGTTCGCCTGATCGAGTTCGCCTGATCGGGTTCGCCTGATCGGGTTGGTCGGTCGGGTTCGTCTGGTCGGGTTGGCCTGATCGGGTTCGGTGAGCTGCGGCATCCGCCCGATGCTGGTGCACTGGCCCGCCGCCTGTTAGGTTCTCCGCGGAGGTGCGCATGCGAGGCGGGCGAGGCACGAGGTCGAGGTCGACGGTGACCGCGATGGCTGCGGCCGGCGCACTGCTGGTACTGGTGGCGCCGACCGCGTGTGCGAACGGAGCGGTCGCCGATGCGATGCGGCAGCGGATGCTCGCTGCCTCCCCCGCTGCCGTGCGACCAGACGCGGCGATCATGACCGGCCTCCTCGACCGCGCGGGCGGATGAGCGTGACTGAAGGCCGCGATTCGAGTCGAGCATTCGAGCAGCCGCCACGAGGGGAGTCGTCGGGTGTCGATGAGATCCGGGCGGCGCGGCGCTGGGGCATCGACGGGCCGCCGACCGAGTCCTACAGCCGGGTCAGCGACCCCGAGCGCTACCGCCCCTGCATGCCTTCGCCCTCGCCCTCGCCGACGACCTCGAGGCGGAGTTCGAGGTCGAGCGCGACGACGAGCCGGTACTGGAGGCGGAACTGCGCGAGGGCGTTCAGATCCTCCGCGCGGTTCGCATACAGCCTCGACCGACGGATGCCGCGGCGATCACCATCGCCCTGACCGATTTTCCCGGTCTCGTGCTCGGGTTCGGCGAGTTCACCCGCATCGTGCTGCCCTTGTGCGGATGCGATGCCTGCGACGACCAGGTGCCGGAGCTTGTCGCGTCGGCTCGTGAGCACGTCGACGCCGTCGGGTCGGGAGGATTCGCCGAGGCATCCGGAGGCTGGGCGTCGTTCCACACCGAACGCTGGTCGAGCGATGGCGGTGGCGAGGGACCGTTCGGTCCGCGCCGCGGCTGGGAAGCGTGGCCGCCCAGGAGCTCGTGAGCGGCCTCGCCGGCTGAGCTGCACGCTGCACGCAGCACCCCGAACGCCGGGTATGGAGGTGGTCAGACTGCGGGCCGGGTGACGCTGGGCGAGCGGATGCCTCAGCCCACGCGCTCGAGCACCGCCCGGGTCGAGGCCTCGGGCCGCAGGTCGAGGCGGCGCAGCAGCTGCGCGTTGGCCGCGACGATGATCGTCGAGAGCGACATCAGGATCGCGCCGACCGACATCGGCAGCACGAACCCGATCGGGGCGAGCACGCCCGCCGCGAGCGGCACCGCGATGAGGTTGTATCCGGCGGCCCACCAGAGGTTCTGCGACATCTTGCGATAGCTCGCCCGTGACAGTTCGATGACCGAGATCACCGAACGAGGGTCGGATGACGCGAGGATCACGCCGGCCGAGGCGATCGCGACATCCGTGCCGGCGCCGATCGCGATGCCGACATCCGCCTGCGCAAGGGCGGGGGCGTCGTTGACGCCGTCGCCGACCATCGCGACCGTGAGTCCCTCGTGCTGCAGCTCCTGCACCTTCGCCGCCTTGTCCTCCGGGCGCACGCCCGCGTAGACGCGGTCGATGCCGAGTTGTGCGGCGACGGTGCGGGCAACGGGTTCGGCGTCGCCCGTGATCATCACGACCTGCACGCCGAGGGCGTGCAGCGCGTCGACGGCCTCCTTCGACTCGGGCCGGATCTCGTCGGCCAGTGCGATGGCGCCGGCCACGCTTCCGTCGACGAGCATGTGCAGCACGGTCTGCCCGCGCTCGCTCCAGCCCGCGGATGCCGCGAGCGGCCGCTGCCCCTCGCGGGCGAGCAACGCGGGGCCGCCGACCTGCACGGTGCGTCCGTCGACCGTCGCGTGCACGCCGATCGCGGCCGACGCGGTGAAGCCCGACGCTGACGCGACGAGGAGGCCGCGGCGCGCGGCATCCGTCACGATGGCCTTCGCAAGCGGATGCTCCGAGTCCCGCTCTGCCGCTGCAGCGAGCGCCATGACCTCGTCGGGGTTGAACCCGGATGCCGCGACGGCATCGGTGACCGCCGGCTCGCCCTTCGTGAGAGTGCCGGTCTTGTCGAAGAGCACCGCGCCGACCGTGCGCATCGTCTCGAGCGCGAGACGGTCGGTGATGAGCACGCCGCCCTTCGCCGCGCGCTCGGTCGCGATCGAGACGACGAGCGGGATGGCGAGGCCGAGGGCGTGCGGGCAGGCGATGACGAGCACGGTGATGGTGCGCACGACGGCGTCGTCGGGATCACCGAGCAGGGTCCAGGCGATCGCCGTGATGACGGCGGCGCCGAGCGCGAACCAGAAGAGCCAGCCCGCCGCGCGATCGGCGAGACGCTGCGCGCGCGAGGTCGAGGCCTGCGCTTGCGCGACGAGTCGCTGGATGCCCGCGAGCGCGGTGTCGTCGCCCACGGCGCCGACCCGCACCCGGATCGCCGTGTCGGTGGCGACGGTGCCGGCGACGACGTGGTCGCCGGGACCGCGCGCGATCGTGATGGATTCGCCGGTGATCATCGACTCGTCCATCGCGGCGGTGCCGTCGATCACCTCGCCGTCGGCGGGCACGCGCCCGCCGGGGCGCACGATCACGACGTCGCCGACCGCGAGCTCCGACGGCGAGACGGTCTCGGTGACGGATGCCCCGGCGTCGGCCGAGCCCGTCGAGACGACTCGCTCCGCCTCGTCGGGCAGCAGGGCTGCGAGCGCGTCGAGCGCGCTCGAGGCCTGCATGATCGAGCGCATCTCGATCCAGTGACCGAGCAGCATGATCACGATGAGGAGCGCGAGCTCCCACCAGAAGTCGAGGTGGTGGCTGAGCAGGCCGAGGCTCGCGCCGAGGGAGGCGAAGTACGCGACGGTGATCGCAAGGCCGATCAGCAGCATCATGCCCGGCTTGCGCGACTTCAACTCAGACCAGGCGCCGGTGAGGAAGGGCTTGCCGCCCCAGAAGTACATGACCGTGCCGAGGATCGGGGAGATCCAGCCGATCACGGCGTTGTCGGGCAGCCGGTAGCCGAGGATCGACGCGAACATCGGGCTGAACGCGATCGTCGGCACGGCGATGACGAGCATGATCCAGAACAGGCGGCGGAACTGGCCGACGTGGTCGCCGTGGCCCGCGTGGCCGTCGTGGCCGGCGTGGCCGCTCATGTCGTGGCCCGCGTGGCCGCTCATGTCGTGTCCGGCGTGCGGATCGTGTCCGGCGTGCGCGTCGTGTCTGCTCATCTCGTGTGCAGCCTGCCTCGTCTGCGGATGCCCCGCGCCCTCGGTGTGGTGCTCGTGCATGTCGTCGCGGGTGGCGCCCATCATCTTCCTCCGTCGTCTGCTCGTGCTCCAATACCCCCATAGGGTATCGCTCCCTCAGCAGAACACCACCCCTCGCCGTTCTGTTCCCTCACCCGGCGCATCGATCGAGCCGCGCCGTCCCGCTCTTGCGGTGGTCATGACACGCCCGGAGGATGGGGGCATGACGAGCCCCGGCGAGATCTCGACCGACGCGTTCGACCCGGTGCGAACGGATGCCGCGGAGGTGGCACGCCTGCTGGGTGTCGACCTCGACAACGGACTCTCGGGAGCCGAAGCCGCTGCCCGGCTCGCCGTCCACGGGCCCAACGAGCTTCGAGGCACGCGCCGCACCCCGCTCTGGCGCCGCATCCTCGCCCAGTTCACCGACCCACTCATCGTGCTCCTGCTCGCTGCCGTGGTGATCTCTCTCATCGCGTGGATCGTCGAGGGCGCCGACGGGCTGCCGATCGATGCCATCGTGATCGTCGCCATCATCGTGCTGAACGCCGTGCTCGGCTTCGTGCAGGAGTCGCGCGCCGAGCAGGCGGTGGCGGCGCTCGCCGTGATGACCGCGGCGCACTCGACCGTGCTGCGCGATGGCGAGCTGCGCACGGTGCCGAGCGCCGAACTCGTGCCCGGCGACGTATTGGTGCTCGGTGAGGGAGACCAGGTCGGCGCAGACGGCCGGCTGTTCCGTGCGCACACGTTGCGCACCGCCGAGGCCTCGCTCACCGGCGAGAGCGAGGCCGTCGAGAAGCACTCGGAGAGGATCGAGGCCACCGTGCCCCTTGGCGACCGCCTCGACATGGTCTACAAGGGCACAGCGGTCAACCGCGGCACAGGCAGGGCGATCGTCACCGCGACCGGCATGTCGACGGAGATGGGCTCGATCGCCACGATGCTCGACGAGACCGTCGAGGAGCCCACTCCGCTGCAGGTGGAGGTCACGCACCTCGGGCGCCTGCTCGGCCGCATCGTCGTCGTCATCGCGATCGTCGTGATGGTCACGATCGTGCTCGTCGACGGCGTCAGCACCCCCGCCGAGTTCGTGACCGTGCTGCTGCTCGGTGTCTCGCTCGCCGTCGCCGCCGTGCCCGAAGGCCTTCCGGCGATCCTCTCCGTCGTACTCGCGCTCGGTGTGCAGCGCATGGCGAAGCGGAACGCGGTCGTGAAGAACCTCTCGAGCGTCGAGACGTTGGGGTCGGCATCCGTCATCTGCACCGACAAGACCGGCACGCTCACCACCAACCAGATGACCATCGAGCGGGTCGTCACGGCGTCGGGCACCGTCGACCTCGGTGGCGTCGGGTACACGCCCATCGGCGCGGCGACGACCAAGGGCCACGAACTCGGAGAGGGCTCGCTGCGTGCCGAGGCGCAGCTCGTGCTCGGTGTGGGTTCGCTCGCGAACGACGCGCAGCTCGCTGAGCGCGACGGCAAATGGGAGATCGAGGGAGACCCGACCGAGGCGGCCTTCCTCGTGGCTGCCCGGAAGGTGGCGGGCACCGCCGAGGAGGCGGCCCGCTACGGGCGCGTGGGCGAGGTTCCGTTCAGCTCCGAACGCAAGATGATGTCGACCGCGCACCGCAGAGACGACGGCGAGGTCGTCGTGCTCAGTAAAGGCGCCCCCGACGTTCTGCTCGAGCACTGCACCCGCATGCAGCTGGGCTCCGAGACGGTGCCGCTCGATGCGAATCGGCGGGAGCAAGCCCTCGCCGACACGGAGGCTCTCTCCGAGGCGGCCTTCCGCACCCTCGGGGTCGCGTACCGTGCCGCACCCGAGTTCGAAGGCGGCGACGACGCGGCGAGGGATGCAGCAGCCATCGACGAGTCCGCTGAACACGACCTCGTCTACGCCGGTGTCGTGGGCATCATCGACCCGCCGCGCCCCGAGGTGCGCCCGGCGATCGCCGAGGCGTATGCCGCCGGCATCCGCGTGATCATGATCACGGGCGACCACCCCGCGACGGCCGGGCGCATCGCGCGTGACCTCGGCATCATCCCCGACGACGGCATCGCCCTGCCGGGTGCTCGCCTCGACGGCATGGACGAGCAGCAGCTGCGCGATGCCGTTCGCACCGTCTCAGTGTTCGCGCGTGTAGCGCCGCAGCACAAGCTGCGCATCGTCGATGCGCTGCAGGCCGATGGCCAGATCGTCGCGATGACGGGCGACGGCGTGAACGACGCGCCGGCGTTGAAGTCGGCCGACATCGGCATCGCCATGGGCATCACGGGCACCGAGGTCACGAAGGAGGCGGCGAAGATGGTGCTCGCCGACGACGACTTCGCCACGATCGTCCACGCCGTGCGCGAGGGGCGGGTGATCTTCGACAACATCCGCAAGTTCCTGCGCTACCTGCTGTACTCCAACATGGGCGAGGTGCTGACGGTCTTCTTCGGCGTCGTGTTCGGCGGCGTGCTCGGCCTCACCGGCGCCGGCGACGACGGGCTCGTGCTGCCCCTGCTCGCGACGCAGATCCTGTGGATCAACCTCGTCACCGACTCGGGACCCGCACTCGCGATGGGCGTCGATCCCGAGATCGACGACGTCATGGCGAGGCCGCCGCGAGGCATCCACGATCGAGCGATCGATACGGGTATGTGGATCGGGATCGCGACTACCGGGCTCGTCATCTCGGTGATCACGCTGCTCACCATCGACATCTTCCTGCCGGGTGGGCTCATTCCCGGCGGCACGGATCCGGTCGAGGTCGCGCGCACCGCGGGCTTCACGACGCTTGTCTTCGCCGCGTTGTTCACCGCGTTCAACGCGCGTTCGGCCGCGTCGAGCGCGTTCCGCGGTCTCTTCGCCAACCGGTGGCTCTGGGGCTCGGTGGTACTGGCCGTGGTGCTGCAGGTCGCGGTCGTCTCGTTGCCGCCGCTGCAGGTGGCGTTCGGCACGCGGGGGCTCGACGGCGAGCACTGGCTCGTCTGCGCGGTGATGGCGTCGGCCGTGCTCTGGGTCGAGGAGCTCAGGAAGGTCGGTATCCGGGCGATCGAGCGTCGCCGAGCGGATGCCCTCGCGCCCACCGACTGAGGCGATGCGCCCTCGTCGCCGCGGGAGTTCGCGTTGCGAGAACACGGCTGCGCGCGGCATCCGTCACGTGCTCGAATGGGCGCATGGACCTTCTCGTGCTCGGTGGAACGCAGTGGCTCGGTCGCGAACTCGCGCGAGAGGCGATTCGGCGCGGGCACGGGGTGACGTCACTCGCCCGCGGCGAGGCGGGTGCCGCCGCCGAGGGCTCTGCGGTCGTCGTGGCCGACCGGTCGCAACCCGGCGCTTACGATGCCGTCACCGACCGCGAGTGGGATGCCGTCATCGACGTGACCCGCCAGCCCGGCTTCGCCCGCCGCGCCGCGGCGGATCTCGCCGGCCGCGCTGCGCACTGGACCTTCATCTCCTCGTGCAACGTCTACGCGGCGCACGACGAGCCGGGCGCCGACGAATCGGCCGCGCTCATGCCGCCGCTCGCCGACGACGAGTCGACGCCCGAGACGTACGGCGAAGCGAAATCGGCGATCGAGCAGGCCTACCGGGACGCGCTCGGCGACCGGCTGCTCGTGATCAGGCCCGGACTCATCACGGGCCCGGGCGACGCCTCCGGCCGCGGTGGCTACTGGTCGGCGCGCGCCGCCCGCAGCGACGAGCCGATGCTCGTGCCCGACACCTTCGACTCCGCGGTGCAGGCGATCCACGTCGACGACCTCGTGCAATTCACGATCGACGCCGTGGAGCAGCGGCTCACCGGCGCCTTCAATGCGGTGGGCGAGCACACGACGTTCGGCGACTGGATCGAGCGGTCGCGGGCCGTCGCCGGGCACCAAGGCGAAGTCGTCGCCGTCTCACCCGACTGGCTCGTCGAGCAGGGCGTCAACGAATGGTCGGGTCCCGAATCGCTGCCGCTGTGGATCGTCGACCCCGAGTGGAACGCGTTCCTCGACCGCTCGAACGCTGCTGCCGTCGCCGCAGGGCTGCGCTTGCGCCCCCTCGATCAGCTGCTCGGCGAACTGCTCGAGTGGGAGCGCGGTGAAGGACTCGACCGCGACCGCGGCGCCGGCCTCACTGCCGAGCGGGAGCGTGAACTGCTCGCGGCGCTCCGCGGCCCCGCCCCGGTGGAGTGAGCCCCGTCTGGAATCGCAGACGCCATCGGTTTGGATGCCTCGGCTCGCGGCATCCGTCATTGCTAACGTCAGGCCATGGGCATCGCTGCGCTTCCGAACGATCCACTCTGGCCACGGGCCGGTGACTGGCCGCCGCTGGGCGAGTTGCCGGCGGATGCGCGCGCCGATCTCGCGCTGCTCGGGGTGCCGACCTTCGTCACCTCGCTCTCACCGACGGGTGCGCACGAGACGCCGGCGGCGATCCGGGAGGCGCTTCGGCGGTACAGCCCCGCGATCATGGCCGATCGGGGCCGACGTGACCACGCCACGTCGCTCGCCGGACTCACCCTCGTCGATGCGGGTGACGTCGCCGACCCCGACGGCCCCGCGGGCGAGCGCCGCGTGCGCGCCGCGGTCGCCACCGCCGCCGAACGTGCCCGCATGGTCGTCGCACTCGGCGGTGACAACTCGCTCACCTCACCCGTGGCGCTCGGCGTCTGGGGCGAGCGGCTCGGCTCGGCCGGCCTGATCACGCTCGACGCGCACTACGACCTGCGCGACGGCGTGAGCAACGGCTCGCCCGTGCGGCGCCTCGTCGAAGCCGGTCTCGACGGCCGCCGCATCGTGCAGATCGGCATCGCCGACTTCGTGAACTCGCGCGAGTACGCCGAGCGGGCCCGCGACTACGGCATCACCGTCGTGCACCGCGACGAACTGCACCGCCGCCCCATGGGCGACGTGTTCGCAGAAGCCCTCGAGATCGCGGGCGCAGGGGGCGGACCGATCCACGTCGACCTCGACGTCGACGTCTGCGATCGCGCCGTGGCGCCGGGGTGCCCGGCCTCGGTGCCGGGCGGTATCTCGGCGTACGAGCTGCGCCAGGCCGCACGGGCCGCCGGCGCCGATTCGCGAGTCGAATCGATCGACCTCGCCGAGGTGGATGCCACGGCCGACGCCCCCGATGGGCGTACGGTTCGATTGGCGGCCCTCTGCGTACTGGAGGTCGTGGCGGGCATCACGCTTCGCTGAACGCACGAGTGCACGAGTGCCCGAGTGCTCGACGGGTCGTCGCACAATCGTCGCGCTCGTCGAGTACCGTCGAACGCCCGTCGTCGAGTACCGTCGAACTCCCGTCGTCGAAAGGACCACCGTGAAGACGCTCGTGCTCATGCGCCACGCGAAGTCGAGCTGGGACACCCCGGGGCTGATCGACCACGACCGCCCGTTGAACGAGCGAGGCCGGCGTGATGCGCCGCGCATGGGTCGGCGTCTCGTGGATCGTGGAATCGCCCCCGACGTGATCCTCGCGAGCACCGCGGTGCGGGCACGATCGACGGCCGAACTCGTCGCCGGCCCGCTCGGCCTCGACGCACGGCGGATCATTGCGGACGAACGGCTCTACGGCGCATCCGTCGAAGCCCTGCTCCGAGTCATCCGTTCATTCGACGCGCGCGTGACGACGGCGATGCTCGTCGGCCACAATCCCGAGATGACCGACCTCGCCTCCCGGTTCTCGCCCGACATCGAGTCGATGCCGACGGCGGCGGTCGCCGTCTTCCGCTTCGACGTCCCGTCGTGGCCCGAGCTGCGCGTCGCGGCATCCGTCGGTCGCAGCACTGCCTCGCCCGTCAGCGTGACGTTCGATGCACCGCAGAGCGTGTCCGACTCGGACGCCCGCTGATCGGTGGGAATGATCTGACCGGTGGGAATGGTGAGGAAACCGGTGACACGGGGACTGCGCAACACTAGTGTCGAAGCCAACAGGAGGGGTCGCCATGTCGTTCATCACCAGAGGATTCAGTGGTCGAAGCCGTGAGCGCGATGACCGCCTGCCGCCCGGACAAACCCTCGTGCACGACTTTCCGGTGCTCTCGGCCGGGCCGACGCCCGAGGTCGACACGGCCGAGTGGGAGTTCACGATCCGCACCGAAACCGGCGTGCACCGCTGGAACTGGGACGAGTTCATGGCCCTGAAGATCGACGACGTCGACACCGACATCCACTGCGTCACGCACTGGTCGAAGCTCGGCACGAGTTGGCGGGGTGTCTCGCTCGACACGCTCTTCGAACACGTCGAGACCGAGCAGGAGTACGTCATGGCGCACAGCTACGGCGGGTACACGACGAACGTGCCGCTCGACGAGTTGCTCGACGGAAAGGCGTGGGTCGCATTCGAGTTCGACGGTGAACCGCTCGACCCCGAGCACGGCGGCCCGGCACGACTCCTCGTGCCGCACCTCTACTTCTGGAAGAGTGCGAAGTGGGTGCGCGGCCTCGTCATGATGGACGACAACGAGCCCGGCTTCTGGGAGCAGAACGGCTACCACCTGCACGGCGACCCGTGGACGGAAGAACGCTACTGGTGAGCGACGCCTCGACGGTCTCGTCGTCTCTGCAGACCGACGGGCTCAGCGCGGCGCTGCGAGCGGTGCCGCGTTCGGGATGGCACGTCGCCACGGTCGCCGCCGCCCAGCGCGAGACCCCGAACGCCTCGCGACTCGAACTCGACGTCGACGGATGGCCCGGCAACGCCGCAGGCCAGCACGTCGATGTGCGGCTCACCGCCCCCGACGGTTACACCGCCACGCGTTCGTACTCGATCGCCTCGTCGGGGTCGACGACGCGGGTCACCCTCGCGGTCGACAAGCTGCCCGATGGCGAGGTGTCGCCCTACCTCGTCGACGACGTACGCGCGGGCGACATGCTCGAGGTGCACGGTCCGCTCGGCGCCTTCTTCGTGTGGGCTCCGACCGCAGAGACCGGCGACGCTCGCCCGGTGCAGCTCATCGCCGGCGGATCCGGCGTCGTCCCCCTCTTCGCGATGGCGACCGTCCACGCCCGCGCCGACGACCCGACGCCGTTCCGGCTGCTCTACTCGGTGCGCACGCCCGACGACGTGTACTTCGCCGACGAGCTGCAGGCGCTCGCCGCGGCATCCGCGCCCCTTCGACTCGACCTCGTCTACACGCGCCGCACGCCCGAGGGCTGGCCGACGCAGCCAGGGCGCATCACGCGCGAGGTGCTCGAGGCGGCAGTGCTTCCCGCGACCGAGCGGCCGCGCGTCTACGTCTGCGGTTCGACCGGTTTCGTGGAGCTGGTCGCCGACTGGCTCGTCGAGCTCGGGCACGACCCGCGGTCGATCCGCACCGAGCGATACGGAGGCACGTGATGCAGCACGTCGACGGCAACTCCCTGGCCGGTCCGCTCGCCGACTTCTTCACCTTCGACGTGACGATGGCCACGGCCCGGTGCAACGGGTGCGGCGCGATCGGCGAGCTCGCCCGCGCGATGGTCTACCGCAGCGGCGTGGGCACCGTTGTGCGCTGCGCCACGTGCGACCACGTGCTCGCGACCCTCGTCGAGTCCGGCGATCGCGCGTGGATCGGGTTCAGCGGCGTGAGCGCGGTCGAGGTGCGGCGGGGCTGAGGTCGCCTGGCTGACTCGTCGACGAGCTGACCGGATGCCGCGGCGTCACGCCCCGGCGACGACCTCGCCGTCCTTCCAGACACGCGCGACGAGCGGCACGCCCGGCCGGTAGGCGAGGTGCACGTGGCTCGGCGCGTCGAGCAGGACGAGGTCGCCTCGTGCGCCCGGGCGGATCGCCCCGACATCCGTTCGCCTGAGCGACTCTGCCCCGCCCGCGGTCGACGCCCACACCGCCTCAGCCGGCGTCATGCCCATGTCGCGCACGGCGACGGCGATGCAGAACGGCATCGAGCTCGTGAAGCTCGAGCCCGGGTTGCAGTCGCTCGCGAGGGCGACGGTGACCCCGGCGTTGATCAGGCGTCGCGCATCGGGGTAGGGCTGGCGCGTCGAGAACTCCACGCCCGGCAGCAGGGTCGCGACGGTGCCTCCCGCAGCGAGCGCCGAGACATCCGCATCGCTCAGGTAGGTGCAGTGGTCGACGGAGGCGGCGCCGAGCTCGACCGCGAGCCGCACGCCCTCGCCCGGCCCGAGCTGGTTGCCGTGCACGCGCACGCCGAGTCCGGCAGCGGCGCCCGCTTCGAGCACCCGCCGGGATTGTTCGGCCGTGAAGGCGCCGCGCTCGCAGAACGCGTCGACCCATTTCGAGTACGGCGCGCACGCGGCGAGCATCTCGCCGACGATGAGGTCGACGTAGGCGTCGGGGTTGTCGGCGAACTCGGCCGGCACCACGTGCGCGCCGAGGAATGTGACCTCCTCGGTGACCTCGCGGGCGAGGCGCACGAGTCGCTCCTCTGCCTCGACGCTCAAGCCGTAGCCGCTCTTGATCTCGAAGGTGGTCGTGCCCTGCCCGTGCAGTTCGTCGACGAAGCCCGCAAGGCGCGTGCGCAGTTCGTCGTCGGTCGCAGCCCGAGTCGCGGCGACGGTCGAGCGGATGCCGCCCGCCTCGTACCGGCGGCCCGCCATGCGTGCGGCGAACTCCTCGGCGCGATCACCGCCGAAGATGAGGTGCGTGTGGCTGTCGACGAAGCCGGGGATGACGGCGCGGCCGCCGGCGTCGAGCTGCTTCGTTCCGGGGGTGCTTTCGCGCCGGATTCCCCCCGAATCGGTCGAGTTCTGGCGCGAAAGCACCCCCGGAGCATCCGCCGCGGGGCCGACCCAGGCGATGCGGCCGTCGTCGACGAGCACTGCCGCATCGCGGATGATGCCGAGCGGGCCGCCTTCGCGCCCGGGCAGCGGGTCATTCGTGACCAGCTCGCCGATGTTCGTCAGCAGCATGCGCCCCGCGGCAGCCCCGTCGCTCATGACTCGAGCATAGGTACGCGCAGGCCGCGCTCGCGGGCGACCTCGACGGCACGGTCGTAGCCGGCATCGACGTGCCGCATGACACCGGTGCCCGGGTCGTTCACGAGCACGCGCGCGATCTTCTCGGCGGCGAGCGGTGTTCCGTCGGCGACGACGACCTGCCCGGCGTGGATCGAGCGGCCGATGCCCACGCCGCCGCCGTGGTGGATCGACACCCAGGTCGCACCCGATGCCGTGTTGAGCAGCGCGTTGAGCAGCGGCCAGTCGGCGATCGCGTCGGAGCCGTCGGCCATCGCCTCGGTCTCGCGGTACGGGCTCGCGACCGAGCCCGAGTCGAGGTGGTCGCGGCCGATCACGACGGGTGCGCTCAGCTCGCCCGACGCGACCATCTCGTTGAACTTCAGCCCCGCGAGGTGGCGCTCCTGGTAGCCGAGCCAGCAGATGCGGGCGGGCAGGCCCTCGAAGCGCACCTTCTCGCCGGCCTTCATGATCCAGCGGCGCAAGTGCTCGTCGTCGGGGAAGAGCTCGAGGATCGCACGGTCGGTCGCCGCGATGTCGGCCGGGTCGCCCGAGAGCGCCGCCCAGCGGAACGGCCCCTTGCCCTCGGCGAAGAGCGGGCGGATGTAGGCGGGCACGAAGCCCGGGAACGCGAACGCGCGCTCGTGCGCGAGCCCGCCGAGCTCTGCCTCGCGCCGGATCGAGTTGCCGTAGTCGAAGACCTCGGCGCCGGCATCGAGGAAGCCGACCATCGCCTCGACCTGCTTGGCCATCGAGGCACGGGCGCGGTCGGTGAAGGCTTCGGGGTCGGATGCCGCGAGCTCATGCCACTCCGCAACGCTCACGCCTTCGGGTAGGTACGACAACGGGTCGTGCGCGCTCGTCTGGTCGGTGACGATGTCGATCGCCACGCCGCGGGCGAGCAGTTCGGGGAACACGGATGCCGCATTGCCGACGACACCGACGCTGAGCGGGCGGCGCTCGGCCTTCGCCCCGAGCACCCGTGCGACGGCGTCATCGAGGTCGCCGGCGAGCTCGTCGAGGTAGCCGTGCTCGACGCGGCGCGCGAGCCGCGTCTCGTCGACGTCGACGATGAGCACGACGCCCTCGTTCATCGTCACTGCGAGCGGCTGCGCGCCGCCCATGCCGCCGCAGCCGCCGGTGAGGGTGAGGGTGCCGGCGAGGCTCCCGTCGAAGCGCGCGCGCGCGATCGCGCCGAACGTCTCGTAGGTGCCTTGCAGGATGCCCTGCGTGCCGATGTAGATCCACGAGCCGGCGGTCATCTGGCCGTACATCGTGAGGCCGAGCTGCTCGAGCCGGCGGAACTCGGGCCACGTCGCCCAATCGCCGACGAGGTTCGAGTTGGCGATGAGCACGCGCGGCGCCCACTCGTGCGTGCGGAAGACGCCGACGGGCTTGCCCGACTGCACGAGCAGCGTCTCGTCGGCCTCGAGCCCCTCGAGCGTGCGCACGATGGCGTCGAACGACTCCCAGTTGCGCGCGGCCTTGCCCGTGCCGCCGTAGACGATGAGGTCTTCGGGGCGCTCGGCGACCTCGGGGTCGAGGTTGTTCATGAGCATGCGCAGCGGCGCCTCGGTCTGCCAGCTCTTCGCGGTGAGGGTGGTGCCGCGGGCGGCGCGCACACGTCGACCAGCCTCGGTGCGGGCGGTACGCCCGCCCCCTGTATCAGCCGTCGGCAGAGAGGTCGGGGCTTCGATGGGTGCGTCGGTCATGTTCCGATGCTCGCTCACGCGCAGGGCGACGACAACGGATGTCGCGAGCGATGCGTCTGGGATTCCAGACGAACGACCTCAGCCGAGTGCGATGCCGCGGGCCGTCATGAAGGGCACCGAGTCGATCGCGATACCGTCGATGCGCACCTCGAAGTGCAGGTGACAGCCGGTCGAGGCGCCGGTGGAGCCGACGGCGCCGATCAGCTGGCCGGCCGTCACGGTCTCGCCGGGCTCGACGAGAATGCCGCCGTCGACCAGGTGCGCGTAGCCGGTCGAGACCCCGGCTCCGTGCTCGACGAGGATCCAGTTGCCGTAGGTGCCGTTGGCGCGGGCTTCGACGACCACACCGCCCGTCGCGGCGAAGACGGGCGAGCCGCAGCCGGCCGCGACATCCGTGCCTCGATGGAATTCGTTCACACCCGCGAGTGGCTTGTCGGGCCGCGGGCCGAACCCGTCGGTCTCGTGGCCGGTCACCGGCGAAGCCCAGCCCTGTTCGCTCAGCTGGCCCGCATCGCGCGGAAGGGAGTCGAGGATGGCGACACTCGAGGCGGCGACTCTCGTCTGCAGGCCGGAGAAGTCTTGGCGGGCGGATGCCACGTCGACCTCGGCTGCGGCAAGCGTGCTCTGAGCCGACTCGACCGGCACGGCGTCGACGTCGCTCCAGGCGGTCGCGGACTGCTCTTCGGCGAGCTCGGACTCATCGGCGCGCTTCTCGGCGAGCTTCTGCAACTTCACGGCGTCGCCGGTGATCTGGTTGACGCGTGCGACTCCGCCGAGGCCCGCGAGCAAGTCTTTGCCCGAGCCGAATGCCGCACTCATCGAGGTCAGCGACGCGTCGCCTCCCCGTGCTGCCGCAACGTAGATGCTCGCGGCGGTGGCAGCCGCTTCGTTCGCCTCGTCAGCCCTCTCCTCCAGTTGCTCGGCGAGGGAACGAGCGACCTCGCGCGTCGATTGCGCCGTCTCGAGTTCGGCCTCGGCCGTCTGCAGCTCGGCCGTCGCCCGGTCGATCGCCGTGCGGGCGGAGAGCAGTGCACCGAGTTGGGGGTCGGCGCCCGTCGAGATGCGCGCGTACGGGCCGTCGCCGATGAGCAGCGGGCCACGAGGTGCGGCGACGGGTGCAGTCGGAGCGGGCGGCTCGGGCGTGGGGGTCGGGGTGGGGGTTGGAGTCGGCGTCTCGGTCGGCTCCGGCGTTTCAGTCGGCTCTGGCGTCTCGGTCGGCTCCGGCGTCGGGGTTGGCGACTCGGTCGGCTCCGGCGTCTCAGGTGGCTCGGTCTCAGGTGGCTCGGTGGCTGGTGGCTCGGTCGCGGGAGGCTCGGTGACTGGTGGCTCGGTCGCTGGAGTCTCCGTCGCCGAACCGTCGTCCGTCGACAGACCCTCGGTAGCAGGCGCGGTCGCAGTCGAGGTCTGCGCCGGCACTGGCTCCTCCGCGAACGCGGGGCTCACCGACAGCGAACTGACCAGAACGGCAACCGCGGCCGCAGCGAGGGCAACCCTCTCATTCCGAGCGCCCGGCGTTCGGAGAGGATGTTTCAGGCCGGCGACGAATCTCGACATAGGGTTCCGTTCGATCCGGCTCCGGAGCCGGACTCCCAACAGTCTTTCATCGCCCAGGGGGTGACACAACCGCCTCTTCGAGGCTCAGTCGAGCTCTCCGGCGACGGATTCCGCCGCCATCAGCACATCTCCCCGTGCAGTCATCGCCGAGATCACTTCGATCTCGGGGGAGAGGAATCGGTCGGGGCCGGGTACCGCGCCGATTTGCGCGATGAGCGACACGACAGCGCCGGTAGCGGCCCCGGGCACGAGCGGTGCCCGGAGGGCGAGGCCGCGCGCCGCAGTCATGACCTCGATCGCGAGCACGCGCGCGAGCCCGTCGATCGCACGGCGCAGCTTCCGCCCTGCCGCCCAGCCCATCGAGACGTGGTCCTCCTGCATCGCAGATGAAGGGATCGAGTCGACGGATGCCGGCACCGCGAGTCGCTTCAGCTCGCTCACGATGCCTGCGGCGGTGTACTGCGCGATCATGAGTCCCGAGTCGACGCCCACCTCGTGAGCGAGGAATGGCGGCAGGCCCTGGTTGCGCGCACGGTCGAGGAACCGGTCGGTGCGCCGCTCGCTCATCGACGCGACATCCGCCACCGCGATCGCGAGGAAGTCGAGCACGTACCCGACCGGCGCCCCGTGGAAGTTGCCGTTCGACTCGACACGCCCGTCGAGGGTGAGCACCGGGTTGTCGATCGCGCTCGCGAGCTCGGCATCGGCGACGGATGCCGCGTGCGCGAGCGTGTCGCGAGCGGCGCCGTGCACCTGGGGGGCGCAGCGCAGCGAGTACGCGTCTTGCACCCGGGTGCACTCGGGGCCCTTGTGGCTCGCGACGATCGGCGATCCGGCGAGCAGTCGTCGCAGGTTCGCAGCGGATGCCGCCTGGCCGGCGTGAGGCCGCAGCCGGTGCAGGTCTTCGGCGAACACGGCGTCGGTGCCCATGAGTCCTTCGACGCTCATGGCCGCTGCGATGTCGGCGGTGGTCAGGAGCATCCGCAGGTCGTCGATCGCGAGGGCGAGCATGCCGAGCATGCCGTCGGTGCCGTTGATGAGGGCGAGGCCCTCCTTCTCGCCGAGGCGGAGCGGCGTGATGCCGGCGGCGGCGAGGGCCTCGGCCGCGGGCATGAGGTCGCCTGGCGCCCCGCCCGCTGGTCGAGTAGCGCCCGGCGCCCCGCCCGCTGGTCGAGTAGCGCCCGGCGCAGGAGGACGCGTATCGAGACCACCCGAACCGGTCTCGATACGCTCGCTGGCGCTCGCTACTCGACCAACGGAATCCACGCGCACTTCTCCCTCGCCCATCGCCACGAGCGCACAGTGCGCGAGCGGTGCGAGGTCGCCGGAGCATCCGAGTGATCCGTATTCGCGCACGACCGGGGTGATACCCGCGTTGAGAATCGCCGCGTAGGTCTCGGCGGTCTCGCGGCGCACGCCGGTGCGGCCGGTCATGAGCGTCGAGAGTCGCAGGAGCATGAGCGCGCGGACGACCTCGGTCTCGACCTCGGCGCCCGAGCCGGCGGCGTGCGAGCGCACGAGGCTCGCTTGCAACTGGGCACGGCGGTCCTCGGCGATGAAGGTCGTGGCGAGGGCCCCGAATCCGGTAGAGATGCCATAGTGCGGCTCGGGGTCGGCGGCGAGGCCTTCGATGATCGAGCGGCTCGCGGCGACGACGTCGAGCGCGGTGGGGTCGAGCACGACGGATGCCCCGTGGCGGGCGACCGCGACGACCTCGCCGATGCCGAGCGGACCGGTGCCGACGGTGATGGTGTCGCCAGTGCTGGTGTCGACGGTGCTGGTGCCAGTGCCAGTGCCGGTGCCGGTGCCGACGGCGTCGGATGCCGCGGCGCGGGCGCGGTCGGCTGCGGGGTCGATGCTGCTCATGCATCCGATTCCACACCGCCCTCGCGCGCGCGGGAACACCGTGCGCCCCCTCGCCGTCCGGTATCCCAGACGAAGCGTAGGCTGGGCGCATCCGCTCGGCCGATCCTCCGTCCACGGTCCACGGTCCGCGCTCATCATCGAAAGTGCACAAGATGTCGGAATCCTCGCCCCGAAGCGACAATTCGCGCACTCTCGATGCATCCGTCGTTCTGCCACCGAAGGCGGGCACGGGCGGAGGAGTCAAGGTGCCGGCGGCCGACCAGACGCTCGCGATCCTCGCGCATCTCGCCGCGCAGCGCGGGCCGGTGCCCGCTGCGACGATCGCGCACGCGCTCGGGTTTCCGCGGTCGACGGTGTACCACCTGCTCGCGGTGATGCAGCAGCGCGGATTCGTCGTGCACTTGCCCGAGGAGCGTCGCTACGGTCTCGGCATCGCCGCGTTCGAACTCTCGAGCGGGTTCTCGCGCCAGCAGCCGCTCGCGCGCCTCGGCCGCCCGCTCGTCGCGGCCCTCGTCGACCTCCTCGGCGAGAGCGGACACCTCGCCGTGCTGCACGGGCGCGACGTGCTCTACCTCGTCGAGGAACGCGCCCCGCGGCGCCCGTCGCTCGTCACCGACGTCGGTGTGCGCCTGCCCGCCCACCTCACCGCCACGGGCCGGGCGATGCTCGCCGAGCTGCCACCCGCGCAGCTCCGCGCGCTCTACCCCGACCGGGCTGCGTTCGCCTCACGCGTGAACGAGGGCGCTCCGGATGCCGCGGAGTGGAGCTACGGTCGCCTGAAACGCGTGCTCGCGAGCGTGCGCGAAGCGGGGTTCGCCGCCGAAGACGGCGAGGTCACCGGCGGCCTCGCCTCGGTGGGCGTCGCCGTCGTCGACCATCTCGGATGGCCCGCGGCCGCGATCGCCGTGACATTCCCCGATGATGCGCGGCCGGAGCTCGAAGCGCAGGCGGTCACGGGAGTGCGAGAGGCGGCGGCGCTGCTGTCACGGCGCATCCGCGGCATCCGCTGATCGCGTCTGCTCGCTGAGCTCGTCGAGTGGGTGGCCCTGCGACAGGCTCAGGGCGCGGCGATGGCTCAGCGAGGGCGCGGCGATGGCTCAGCGAGGGCGCAGCGATGGCTCAGCGCGCGTGCGGCGCGAGCCATCGCCGCAGCATGCGCGTGACGAAGGGCAGCGCCCAGAAGGTCATGACCGGGGTGAGCAGGAGCGTCGTGATGAGCACCTTCCAGACGACGGCGAGGTCGTCCCAGCCGGGCACGAACGAGGTGACGAGCAGGGTGAAGGCGAGGTTCACCGGGAAGAAGCCGAGCCAGATGGTCACCGCCTGCTTCCACCGCGGCGGTGCGGGCGGCAGTTCATCGAGGGCATCGGATGCCGCGGCATCCGCCACCGGAACCGACCCCGTCGCCGGGTCGTCGAACCAGCCCTCGATGCCGGTGCGCCGCTTGCTGCGCTCCGAGCGCACGAAGCCCTCGCCCATCGAGAGCCACCACGTGCGCTCGGTCGAGCGTTCCCATGCTTCGAGGGTCTCTTCGCTCGCGAAGCGGTAGAGCATGTGCCACACCTGCGAGCCCTCGCCGGCGCGCACCCAGCCCGAACCGAGGAAGCCCGGGTATTTGGCGGCGAGGTTCACGCCGGTCTGCACCCACGCGGTCGCCTCGGCGATGCGTTCGGGGTCGACCTCGCGCCGAATCGAGACGGTGATCGGTTCGCCGGTCATGACTCCATTCCCGGGGTGGGCTGCAGGATGCGTTCCAGGATCGACTTCAAGGTTTCCATGTCGTGTGGGCCGACGGCTCCGAACAGCTCATCGGCCACGCGCTGCGTGTGCTGCTGCGCCGCACGAAGGGCTCGGTCTCCATCGTCTGTCAATCCGAGAATGGTGACCCTGCGGTCGAGGGTGGATTGCGTCCGGGAGACGTATCCGAGTCGTTCGAGGTCGTCGATCATGCGCACCATGCCGGTCTTGTCGGTGATCAGGCGCGCAACGAGGTCGCGTTGAGTGTGCACGCCGTCGCGGATCAGGAACATCACCGTGACGTGCCTGTTCGTCAGGCTCGTCGGTCGAAGCGCGGTGTTCAACTGCTGGGTGGCCAGTGTGTAGACCCGGTGGAGCAGGAGACCCACCTCGATCGACACTCGCCCGCCGTCATCGCTCATGTTTTCCATTCTCTCGCACATTGATCCACATGCGAATTGTTCCAAATGGATCTAATTCGATAGGCTTCCCATCATGTCTTCTCCCGATGACGCGCCCCGCAGCGGGCGACGGTGGCCGGTGTGGTTCCTGCGTTTCGCGCTGGCGGTGACGGCTGTGCTGATGTTCGATCAGGCGGTGCTGGCCGGTCAGTTCATGGCGGGGGTGTACCCGGCGCTCGCGACGCATCGCGACATGGCGATCGTCACGGGAGTGGCGACGCTGGTCTGCGTCATCGCGGCCGTGCTGGTGCGCTGGCCCGGGGGCGGACCGTGGTGGCCGATTGCGGCGACGGTCGGTCTGGTCGGATTGATGTCGCTGCAGGCGTTCGCCGGGTTCCGCTCAGTGCTCGCGCTCCACATCCCGCTCGGCGTGACCGTGATCATGCTGACGGCGGCATTGACGGTGTGGGCCTGGTGGAGGCGGTGACTCGACCGATCAACCGGCGGCTGTTCATCGGCGGCGTCTTCGGCGGGGTCGTCGCAGTCGGGGTGGGGGTGCCCATCGCACTGAGCCTCGGCGGCGCACCGACCTCGACCGGGAACCTGCTGACCAGTCAGCTGCCTCTCCCGAAGCCGTTCCAGCGCCGTCTGACGATTCCGCCGGTGCTCGCGCCGGTGCGGAGCGATGCCGACACCGACTACTACCGGGTCACGCAGCAGATCACGTCCGCGGAGATCGTCCCGGGCCTGCAGACCGAGCTGTGGACCTACGGCGGTTCGTTCCCAGGGCCGACGATCGAGAGCCGTCGCGGGCGCACGGCCGTCGTCACACACGTCAACGAACTGCCGTTGCCGACGGTCGTGCACTTGCACGGGGGTCGCACGCCGATGGCCAGCGACGGTTATCCGATCGACTTCGTCTACCCGGTCGACCGCAGCGGCTACGACCGACAGCTCGGCAGTCGTGACCACATCTCCTCCGGGCACGACTCGGCGATGACGATGGTCGGCGATACCAGCGACGGCGAGCGTGACTACACCTTTCCACTCGACCAGCGTGCGGCGACCCTCTGGTATCACGATCACCGCATGGACTTCACCGGCCCGAGCGTGTGGCGGGGCCTCGCCGGGTTCCATCTCCACCGTGACGACGAGGAGGAGGCCCTCGGGCTCCCCGCCGGGGAGCGCGAGTTGCCGCTGATGATCCTCGACCGGAGCTTCACCGCCGACGGTTCGCTGAAGTATCCGAGCAGCGACCCGACGCTCGTGCACACGCCCGGCGTCACCGGCGACTACATCGCCGGGGTGCTCGGTGACGTCATGCTCGTCAACGGCACGCCCTGGCCGGTGGCGGAAGTCGACGGCGCACACCACCGACTGCGACTGCTGAACGCCTCGAACGCCCGGCGCCTCTCACTTCGACTCGACCCGCCGCTCCCCGGCGGCTTCATCGAGATCGGTACCGACGGCGGCCTGCTGGAATCCCCGCAAACGCACGACCACCTCGTCCTCGCGCCCGCTCAGCGCTTCGACGTGATCGTCGACTTCGGCGCCTACGCACCGGGCACCATCGTCACGCTCCGCAACGACTTCGACAGCGGCCGCATGGGCGAGGTGATGCAGTTCGTCGTCGGTGACCGGATCGATGACGCATTCGTCGTACCCGACCGGCTCTCCACGATCGAGCCGTTGCGCGCTGAAGACGCGGTGGTCAGGCGTTCGTTCCAGTTCCGTGAAGGAGAGGTCGGCGACATGCACGGCTGGCTCATCGGCGGCAAGCCGTTCAGCCCCGACGACATCGCCGCGACCGCAGTGCTCGGCACCGTGGAGGTCTGGGAGCTGTTCGCCGACTTCCACCACCCGGTGCACCTGCACCTGAACCCCTTCCAGGTGCTCGAGCGCGGCGCCGAGGGGCCGGGGCAATTCGACTCCGGATGGAAGGACACGATCGACCTCAACCCGGGCGAACAGGCCAAGATCGCCATCCGATTCGACGGATACCCCGGAAAGTACGTCTTCCACTGCCACAACCTCGAGCACGAGGACATGGCAATGATGGCGAACTTCGAGGTCAGATAGCCAGCTCCTATTCGCCTCCCGCAAGCGAGGCCGGCTCAGAGCTGGTCGGCGACGACGGCGGCGGCGTTGAGCCACGCGCCGTGGGTCTCGGGTGACAACGCCTCGAAGTCGATCGTGCCGCCGTCGACGAGCTCGTCGTCGTAGGGGATCGTCGTGACCGCGGCGGTCAGCGCCCCGAAGTGGTCGGTGAGGCGCTGCTCGAGCTCGCGGTCGGGCTTCTCCGACGGCGACGTCAGGATCGTGACGGCCCGGTCGACCTTGTCGCCGAAGCCCTTCTCGGCGAGGCCGTCGAGCAGCCACGCCGCGCTCGCCGCCGTGTCTTCGCGCACCGTCGAGACGATGACGAGTTGATCGGCCGCGGCGACGGCGGCAACCCAGTTCGAGGCCCGCATGTTGTTGCCGGTGTCGACGACGAGGAGTCGGTAGTACCGCGAGAGGGTTCGGTGCAGCCGGTCGAACGCCGCGTCGTCGATGGTGGATGTCGCCGCGGCATCCTCATCGGAGGCCAAGACGTCGAAGCGGGCGTCGACCTGCGTGCGCACGTAGTCGTCGAGCTGGCTGAGGCTCGCGACGCTCGGGTTCTCGAAGCGCTCGAGGTCGCCCAGCAGGTCGACGGCGGTGCGGTGGTGCGGCGTGTGCTGGGCGCGCCAGCCCAGGGTGCCGCGGGTCTCGTTGTTGTCCCACGCGAGGGTCGAGCCGCCGCGGAGCCTGCCGAACGTCGCGGCGAGCAGCAGCGTGCTCGTCGTCTTGTGCGCCCCGCCCTTCGGGTTCAGCACGACGATCGTGCGCGGGCCGTCGAGCCGCTTCTGCACGCGAGTCGTCTGCTCGTGCTTCGTCTGCTCGACGGTGCTCGGCTTCGGCGAGATGAGGCCGCCGCTGAGCCGGCGCACGCGCCCCTGCCACCCGGTCGTCGCGCGCAGCGGGCGCACCCGGGGGCGACTCGAGAGCAGGTCGTCGACCGTCGGGCGGTGCGGCTTGGCGTCGGCAGCAGCAGGCGTCGGGATGCCGGCACGAGCCGGTGCCGCCCGGACCTGGCCGGCCGGAGCAGGCGACGCCGTGACCAAGCCGGCCTGCGCCGGCCGAGTGGTGGCGGCCGAAGCAGACACGGGAGGCGGAGCGACCACGACGGGCACCGAGAGGTTCTGCGGCAGGATCGGAATCGGAGCGGTCGAGGTCGGCGTCGCCTCGGTGTATCCGCCGGGCGGCAGCGCGGCGGGTGCTTCGGTGACCCGCCCATCGGGTTCGACGGTCAGGGTCCAGTGCGACGAGTCGTCGATGAGCGAGGCGGTCGCCGGGGTTCCGAGGCGCTGAGCGCGATCTTGGACGAAGGCGACGACGCGGTCGCGCAACGCACCGCTGTCATCGGCCTGAATGCCGACGACGGAGCCGTCGGCATGGACGTCCGCCTGCGTGGCGGAGGTCAAGAACACCGTGACGCCATCCTGCGTGTTGGTCGATATAGACAAGACATTCCCCTCGTATGCACTGCGTATGTTCGAGCTGCCGCCCGACGTGCGGCGTGCGGAATACGCGACATCGACGATGTGCCGACGCCGGCTGCGGGCGACTCGCGCGCAATCGCGCCCGCATCGCCGGTCATTCCCCCGATGGCAGTCTATGCCGCGGCATCGCGCGGGCGCGATCTACGCGGTCGCGGCTGCCGGCGCCGCTGCCGTCGCTGCTGCCGTCGTCGCGAGCGCGATTCCGCTGCGGTGCGACCCGCGCTGAACCGCCGCCCAGACGGTCGCACTGCCGCGCAGCGCGACCACGAGCAGCGCGAGCGAGATGACGGCCTGCACCGGGCCGAACCCGGTCACGAGCACGACGGCGACGCCGGCGGCTCCGCAGACGGCATCGATCGCGGTCGACCATGCGGTCGGCGTCGTCGACGCGGGCGCCGAAACGGGCGCCGAGCCGGGCGCCGAAACGGCGGATGTCGCGGCCGACGTTGTGCGCCCCGCCGCCTTCGATCGCTCGAATCGTGCGAACACCAGGGTGACGGGCACCACGACCGCCGCGGCGACGCTCAGCCAGAGCGCCCGGCTCGCCCACCACTCGACGCTCAGCGGTTCGGGAAGGGGGAGCCCGAATCCGGCGTTCGCGACGAGCAGTGCACCGGCGAGCAGGATCAGCACGGGCAGGTGCCACAGGTAGACGGTCATCGCGCGCTCGCCGACGGCCGAGATCAGCCGCGAGGCATCCGCTCGCTCGACCCATGCCCTGATGCTGGGGCGTGCCAGCTGGAAGAGCGCGAGTTGGGCGATGCCGAGCACCACGAGGCACACGGTCGGCGGGTTGAGGTTCACGTACATGTCGAGTGAGTAGGGCCCGGCGAGGGTCAGCACGGCGAGCAGCGCGAGGGATGCCGCGGCCACGCCCCAGAGCGTGGTGCGTGCGAGCCGGTCGACACTGCCGTCGGCGAGGTGGAAGCCGAGCTGCTGCACGAGCAGCCACACCAGCAGCAGGTTGAGGAACCCGATCTCCTCGACGCCGGTCGAGATGCGCAGCACGTCGACGGCGACGACTCCTGCGAGCAGAGCGATCGGGGTGAGCACCCGTGCCCGTTCATGCGCGCGCACCATCACGGGCACGAGCGCCGAGGTGAGCACGTACACGCCGAGGAACCACAACGGCTGGCCGATGCGGAACCCTGCGGTCGCCACGAGCTCGGGCGCGAGCCCGGCGAGACTGAGGGCGACGAGCGCGCCGCCGACCACGGTGACGAGTGCGATCGCGGGCCGCACGAGCCGTTCGAGACGTGCCCGCACGTAGTCGGCTTCGCTCGCCCCTCGTGCGCGCATCGAACGCCAGTGGTGGAAGCTCGAGAATCCGCCGGCGATGAAGAAGAGCGGCATGATCTGCACCACCCAGCTCACGGGGCCGAACCACGCCTGCCCCTCGAGTGCGTTCTGCAGCACGGGGCCGTCTGGGCCGACGCTCACGCCGACCATCATCGCGTGGAGGGCGAAGACCACCACGAGCAGAAGCGCCCGGATCGCGTCGACGCTCGAGTCGCGGGCAACGCCTGAAGAATGGCGGGCGGATGCCCCGGTGCGCGGCGTCGCCGTACTGGGTGGCGCGATCCGGGGCGAACGGGTGAAGGTGTCGGTCATGATCGGCCCATCCGGGCGGCCCTTCCGCCCACGCAGGCAGGTTAGGAACGCGGCGGCCGGATGATCATCACCCCGTGGAGCCGTTCGGCGCCCCTACCGGGGTAGGGGCGAGGGTGCCATAGTCGGATCAGTCACTGACGATCAGGGGAGAACATGGACCAGAAGCCCGCATCCGCATCGATCGAGGCTGCGCATCACGCGCTGCGCAGCTCATTGCCGTTCTCGGTCACGCAGGACTTCGACGACGCCGATCGCGGGTTCCTCGGCGCGCTCGAGCCCGGAGTCGTGCACGCGGCCGACGGCCGGGTCGTGTGGGACAACGACAGCTACGCGTTCATCTCCGGCGACGCCCCCACAACGGTGAACCCCAGCCTCTGGCGGCAGTCGTCGCTCGTCGCCAAGCAGGGTCTCTACGAAGTCGTCGAGGGCATTTACCAGGTGCGCGGGCTCGACCTCTCGAACATCACCTTCGTCGAGGGCGACACCGGCGTCATCGTCATCGACCCGCTGATCTCCACCGAGACCGCTGCCGCCGCGCTCGCGCTCTACCGCACGCATCGAGGTGCCAAGCGGGTGGTCGCCGTCATCTACACGCACAGCCACGTCGACCACTTCGGCGGCGTCTTCGGCGTCGCGACCCAGGCTGAAGTCGACGCGGGCACGATCGCGGTGCTCGCCCCCGAGGGGTTCGTGGGGCATGCCGTGGCCGAGAACGTCTACGCCGGCACCGCCATGGCGCGCCGCGCCGGATACATGTACGGCGCAGTGCTCGATCGCGGTCCGCAGGGCCAGGTCGGGGCAGGGCTCGGTCAGACCACCTCGAGTGGAGAGGTCGGCCTGATCGTGCCGACGCTGGAGGTCACGACGACCGGCGAGACGCACACCATCGACGGCGTCGAGATCGAGTTCCAGATGGCGCCCGGCACCGAGGCGCCGGCCGAGATGCACTTCTACTTCCCGCGGTACCGGGCGTTGTGCATGGCCGAGAACGCGACGCACACCCTGCACAACCTGGTGACCCTCCGCGGTGCGCTCGTGCGCGACCCGCACGTGTGGTCGGCGTACCTCACCGAGGCGATCGAGACGTTCGGCGACAAGACCGACGCGGCCTTCGCCTCGCACCACTGGCCGACGTGGGGCGGCGAGCGCATCGTCGAGTTCATCGGCCTGCAGCGCGACCTCTACGCCTATCTGCACGATCAGACGCTTCGGCTGCTGAACCAGGGCTACACCGGCACCGAGATCGCCGAGATGCTCGAGCTGCCGCCGGCACTCGAGAACGCGTGGAACGCTCGCGGGTACTACGGATCGGTCAGCCACGACATCAAGGCGATCTACCAGCGCTACATGGGTTGGTTCGACGGCAACCCCGCGCGGCTCTGGTCGCACACGCCGTCGAACCTCGCGACTCGCTACGTCGACGCGATCGGCGGCATCGACCGCGTCGTCGAGGTTGCGCAGTCGGCATTCGACGCGGGCGACTTCAGGTGGGCAGCCACACTGCTCGACCACGCGGTCTTCGCCGACGAATCGCACGCGGCCGCGCGGGCGCTGTACGCCGACACGCTCGAGCAGCTCGCGTACGGCGCCGAGAACGGCACGTGGCGCAACTTCTTCCTCTCTGGAGCGACCGAGCTGCGGGACGGCAACTTCGGGACGCCGACCGCGACGAGCGCCCCCGCGATCGTCGGGCAGCTGAGCCCACAACAGATCTTCGACGCGATCGCCATCTCGGTGAACGGGCCGAAGGCGTGGGATCTGACGCTCGCGTTGGACGTCACGTTCACCGACCTCGGCACGAACTACCGGGCATCGTTGCACAACGGGGTCTTCATCGCCGTCGAGAAGTCGGCCGATGCAGAATCAGCGGATGTCACGCTGACGCTCACGAAAGCGCGCATGATCGCGCTCCTCGGCGGCGACCTGACGTCCCCGGGCCTCCAGGCCTCGGGCGACACCGGAGCGATGCCGACGCTGCTCGGCGTGCTCGATGCCGGCGACCCGTCGTTCGACATCGTGACCCCGTAGCGGGTGTCGCTGGTCGAGTAGGCGCCACACGGTGCTCGCGTACGTTCCGCGGACTTCGCCAACGATGCCGGCACCGTCGTGTACTCCGTCGCAGTGCAGGCTGCGCTCGATGTGTATCCGCAGCATGAGAAGGAAGTGGGCCGTGACTACAGATTCGTACAGGGGGTCTCCCAGCGACCGACCGAGAGCCGGGGCGCGAGGCATCCTGTTTCTCTTCGGAACGGTCGTTCCATGTCTTTGGGTAATCTGGGTCACTATTCGGATCGGGGTCGCAAACTCCCCACTCTTCGGAAGTCAGACCGAAGATGCCACTTATCCGCGCGATATGCCGGAACTCTGGATAACGGCCGTGATTCTCACTCTCACAAGCGCCGCGTTCATTGCGGTAGTTGTGCGCTCAACGCGCTTACGCGCAAGCACCGTCGTATTCACCACGTTGACGTTGGCGGCTACGGTGGTCAACTGGGCAATATTGCTGTTTCCGTAGGAAGCTCCGCCTCACCGGCGACGTGACGTCGCCGGTCCTCCAGGACTCGGGCTACACCGGAGCGATGCCGACGCTGCTCGGCGTGCTCGATGCCGGCGACCCGTCGTTCGACATCGTGACCCCGTAGCGGGTGTCGCTGGTCGAGTAGCGACGAGGGAGCGTATCGAGACCCGGGTGCGTGGTCTCGATACGCTCGCTGGCGCTCGCTACTCGACCTACAGAAAGGTGGTCACGAGCCGGGCTGCACGAGCCCGGTGTCGTATGCGAACACGACCGCGTGCACGCGATCGCGAAGCCGCAGCTTCTGCAGGATCTTGCTGACGTGGGTCTTCACCGTCTGCTCGGCGATGAAGAGGGCGGTGGCGATCTCCGAGTTCGACAGTCCGCGGCCGACGAGGGTGAGCACCTCGCGCTCGCGATCGGTGAGCTCGGCGAGACGCGTGCCCGATGGGCGGGGCGGCGGGCCCGACCGTGCGAAGTCCTCGATGAGGCGCCGGGTCACGCTCGGCGCGAGCAGCGCGTCGCCTGCGGCGACGATCCGTACGGCGGCAACGAGTTCTTCGGGCGTCGCGTCTTTCAGCAGGAACCCGCTCGCCCCGGCGCGGAGCGCCTCGTAGACGTAGTCGTCGATATCGAACGTCGTGAGCATGAGCACGCGCGGCACGTAGTCGGTGGAGCGCGGCGGGGTCTGCAGGGCCCGGGTCGCCTCGAGGCCGTTCCGGCCAGGCATCCGCACGTCCATCACGACCACATCGGGTCGCAGTTCGTGCGCCATCGCGACGGCCGCGTCGCCGTCTGACGCCTGCCCGACGACCTCGATGCCCGGCTGCGCGCCGAGCACGGCGGCGAAGCCGGCACGCACCATCGCCTGGTCGTCGGCGATCAGTACCGAGATCGTCACGCCGTTCCTCCATTCGAGCCGAGCGGCAGGGTCGTCAGAACACGGTAGCCCCCGCCGGGCAGCGCCCCGTACTCGGCGCGCCCGCCGAGCAGGGCCGCGCGCTCGCCGATGCCGATGAGACCGTGGCCGCCGCCCTTCGCGTCGGGCCCCGGGGCATCCGTCGCCGCCTCGTTCTCGATGCACACGACGAGGTCGTCGGCGAGCACCTCGACGGAGACGAAGGTCGACGCGCCCGGCGCATGCCGCACGACGTTGCTGAGCGCCTCTTGCACGATGCGGTACACGGCTGTCGACGCGAGCCCGGCGTCGGGCAACGCTTCGGCGATCGTGAGTTTCACCGGCACGCCGGCGCGTTCGACGGATGCCGCGAGCTCGGACAGTTGGGCGAGCCCCGGCTGCGGTGTGGTCTCCGCCGCGGCGTCGGCACTGCGCAGCACCCCGAGCAGTTGCCGCATCTCGGTCATCGCGGAGCGGGCGGAGACCGCGATCTCGGCGAACTCGGTCTTGGCCCCCTCGCTGAGACCTTCGACCCGGTACGGCGCGCTCGTCGCCTGCACGTGGATGATCGAGAGCCCGTGCGCGACGACGTCGTGCAGTTCGCGGGCGATGCGGTTGCGTTCTTCGACGAGCACTCGTCGCTGCTGCTCAGTGGCCGAGTGCTCGCGCTCGCGGAAGAGTTCGACGCCGATCAGTCGCCACTGCGCGAGGAGCACCGCGACGGCGAGCGCGAGCGCCGTGACGGCGGCGCCCGTCACCATGCTGGCTGCGGCGCCCGCGTCGACGAATGCGAACGGCATCGTGACGACCACGCCGGCGAACCAGGTTGCGAGCCCGACCCACCACGGTCGCATGAGGCCGAGCACGATGAGCAGGGCGCCCTGCCCGATGATCGTCGTGACGGGCCACGGCCACGGGGCGCCATCGGAACCGGCGGAGAGCAGCGCGAAGGCGAGCAGGCCGATCGTCGCAACCCCCGCGGCGACCCAGGGCAGGCGCACAGCGAGCGGGATGGAACCGGCGAGCATGAGACCCGTCGCGAACGCGGCGAGCAGGTGCACCCCGTAGACGGTCGCCGCGAGGGGAACCGCGACCGACAGGAGCAGCACGGCGAGGAGGGAGGTCGCCACCCACATCCACGCTCGGAACTGCCGCTCGTCAGGGCCGGCGACGCGCGGCGGCAGCGGCGGTGCGGGCGGGCGAGGGGCCGGGGCATCCGCTGGTCGAGGGCTGGTCTGGTCGATCTGGTCCATGATGCCAGTACTCTGTCACGCACCGTTCGGGCGCCGCATCCCTCTTGGGAGCCATTCGGCGCCCCTACCGCGGTAGGGTTTCCGGCCCGCTCACCCGTGGGGCCGACGCCCCGCAGGAGGCGTCACACCGTCTGTCACGACGTCGGGCCGCATGCTGGCAGAGGCGCGCACGTCGCGTTGGCGCTGTTCGCGGTTCTTCGCGATGAGCCGGTCGTCGCGGAGCGGCAGGTGCACGTGCTCCTCCGCTGCGATGCCGGCCCGCAGCTGGCGAGCCCGCTCGACCTCGGTGTCGAGCACGGCGCCGAAGAGCATCGCGAGATTCGAGAGCCAGATCCACAGAAGGAAGACGATGACCCCGCCGAGCACGCCGTAGACGCGTTGGTACGTGCCGAACCCGAGCACGTACAGCGCGAAGAGGCCCGTCGCGATCACCCAGGCGAGCAGCGCGCCGACGGCGCCGACGCTCAGCCAGCGGAAGTTGCGGCGCTTCACGTTCGGCGCGGCCCAATACAGCAACGCCATCACGAGGATGCCGATCGCGGCGAGCACGGGAAGCTTGCCGAGGTCCCACCAGAACGCAGCACCCTCGTCGAGGCCGAGCACTCGCACGGCCGCCTCGGCCACCGGCCCGGTCAGCGCGAGGGCGACGGCCGCGACGGCGGCGAGCACCACAAGCACCGCCGAGATCGCGAGTGTCATGGGCCGCATCGCCCAGAACGGCCGGCCCTCCTCGACCTCGTAGATGCGGTTCATGCCGCGGCCGAACGCACCGACGAAGCCCGACGTCGCCCACAGCGTGCCGAGCAGTCCGGTGGCGAAGGCGAGGCCGGCATGCGAGGCGTTCAGCAATTGGTCGATGGGTTCGTCGAGTGCATCGACGACGGATGCCCCGCCGAGCTCCCGCACGACCTCGAACACGTCGTCCACCACGGCCTCGGCGCTGCCGAAGATGCCGAGCAGCGCGAGCGTCGCGAGCAACGCGGGGAACACCGCGAGCAGCACATAGAAGGTGAGTGCGGCGGCGATGTCCTGCACCTGGTTGATGCGGTACTCGTGCACCGTGCGCGTGAAGATGAGACGCCAGTCGCCGCGGGAGAGTTGCGCGGGCGAGTCGTCGGGTTCGTCGGGTTCGTCGGGTTCGGGTGAATCGTGGTCGGGCATGTCATCTCCGATCGGAACGCTCCGAGCCTACGGTTGCGGCGGCCGTCGGCGCAGGGGCTTGCCCAGCCATGTGCTCAGGGGTAGGCGCCGGTCGACCTCGGCCGCCTTCAACCGACAGGAGGCGCGCGGCCCCACAGGGGTGGGCCGGCTCTGACAGGATCATGGTCATGACTGACGCGAACGCCCCAGCTGGCTGGTACGACGACGGATCCGGCCGCCTGCGCTACTGGGATGGCGCAGCATGGACGGTGCATTTCGCGCCGGCCGTGGTGGCACCGACTCCGACTCCGGCACCGGCACCGGCGCAGCCCGTGGGATTCGTCGAACCGGCGACCGCTGCCGTACCGCCCGCCGTCGCGCCCGCCGTCGGCGTCGCCGCGGTCCCAGCCGTAGGCTCGCCCGGTGGCACGCACGTCGGCTCGACGCTCAACGTGCTCGGCCTCATCGCGCTCGGTGCCGCCGTGCTCGGGTTCGTGGTCGCGTGCATTCCGGTCGTTCGGTTCGTGGGATGGTTCCTCCTGCTGGCCGCTGTCGCGCTGGCGATCGTCGCCCTCTTCCAGAAGGGCGCGAAGTGGCCCGCCTTCACTGCACTCGGTGTCGCAGTGGTAGGCGGCGTCGTGAGTCTCGTCGTGTTCGTCGTGAGCGTGGTGGTGGCCACCGGCGCGTTCTTCGGCGCTGTCGCCTCTTCTGCTCCCGAGACGACGCCGCCCGCGGCGACCTGGCCCTCGCCCGCGGTCCAGTCGGGTGAGACCACGGTCGCGTTCGGCGGGACCTTGGTCTGGGAGGACGGTGTCGAGATGACTGTGTCACCGGCCGAGCCGTACACGACGAGCGAATACGCGACAGATCTGCCGTACGCCGACAACGTCTACTTCACCGTGATCGTCGAGAACAACTCAGACGAGATCATCGAATTGTCGTACATGACCCTCTCCCTCTACTCCGCGGAGAAGGGGGCGGGCGAGATCTTCGACTTCGGTGGTGTTCCCGACGACGTCGCCACGGAGCCGACCGAGGTGCTCCCGGGGGAATCAGTGACGTGGAACTCGGCATGGTCGGTCGCCGATCCCGATTCCCTGACGCTCGCGATCTCCCGCGACTTCAACAGCGAGGAGGTCTTCTTCACCAACGAGTAGGTGCGCCAGCGCCGCGGCGCTACCCGAGGTGAGCGTGCAGGAATGCCGCGACCCGTGCGCGCAGCGCCTCATCGAGGATGCCGATCGAGTGCTCGGCGCCGGCGACCACCGCGAGCTCGACGGGCACGCCCGCGGCCTCCAACGTCGAGGCGAACCGCCGCGACTGTCCGAGCGGGACGATCTCGCCCTCGGCATGGCCGATGAAGAACGGCGGATCGCTCGGGTCGGCGTGGGGGCCTGCCGAGGCATCCGTCGCCTGACTGCACTGCTCATCGCTCGCGCCGGGTTCGCAATCGAGGTATTCGCCGATGATGCGACGAAGCCAGTCGGATGCCCCGTCGGCATCGAGCTCCGATGCGCCGAGCTCCACGGGCCCCGAGAGCTCGGCGACCGCCGCGACCCGCGAACCCTCGTCGAGCGGGCCGTCGCCGGTGGTGCCGAGCAGGGCGGCGAGGTTGCCTCCGGCCGAGCCGCCGAACGCGCCGATGCGGGCCGGGTCGATGCCGAACCGTTCGGCCTGCTCGGTCGCGCGCAGCCACTCCACGGCGAGTGCGACGTCGTCGATCGCGGCCGGGAAGTGCGCGTCGGGCACGAGTCGATAGTTGACGGATGCCGCGACGAATCCCTCGCTCGCAAGCCACAGGCAGACGTTGCGCCAGTCGGCGTTGGCCTTGTCGCCCCGGGCCCAACTGCCGCCATGGATCGCGACGACCGCGGGCAGGAGCTCGGCTGCGATGCCGGTTGCCGTGACGCCGGTGTCTGCGAGGCCGGTGTCGGCGGGCACGCAGACGTCGAGCGTCAGCAGCGTGCCGTCTTCTCGGGTGCCGTATTCGAGGTCGGCGTCGACCGTGATGCCCTCGGGTGCCGTGAACGTGCGGATGCCGATGATCTCGGTGCTCGTGAGTTCGCTCGCGGCGTCGGATCCCTTCGGGTCGATCTCGCGCAACTGCACGTGGAAGCCCGAGAGCGCGCTCACGCTCGCGATGGCGGCTGCAGCAGCTGTGACGGCCCACACGACCCGCCGGGCGCGGGTGCCTGAACCGCCTGTGCGTCGGGTCGAGTTCACACCGGGCTCCGGGTTCAGGGGTGCAGTGATGTTAGCTCACTTCTCCTGCTGTTGGAAACGCTTCCCGTCAGGCGAGCCGCTTCGCGAAGCACACGGAGTGCGGTTCGCCGACGTACTGGCCGAACTGCGGGATCTCGCGGTAGCCGTGGCGCGTGTAGAGCGCCTGGGCGGCGTGGTGCAGGTCGCCGGTCTCGAGCACGATTTGACGGATGCCGCGCGCCGACGCGTCGGCCTCGACTCGGGTCAGCAGCGCGCCCGCGACGCCGCGGCCCCGCGCCGACGGGTCGACGAACATGCGCTTGAGTTCGCCGCGCGTGGGTGCAGGGGCATCCGCCGCCGTTGTCGTGCTGTCGATGACGAGCGCCGCGATGCCGACGGCGCGTTCGCCGTCACGCGCGACGTAGAGGGTCACCTCGGGCTGCTCGAGCGTGGCGATGTCGAGCAGGAAGTTGCTCTCGGGCGGATACAGGCTCTGCGCGTAGGCGGAGCTGCCATCGAGCAGCCGCTCCACCTCGGGCTGGCGGGGCGGTTCGACGGCGACGGTCACGGGCGGGTGTTGCTGGTCCACCCCGGGAGCGTACGTCGGCGATGTTTCGCCACGGTTTCCGGCGTGTCGAGCGGCGACGGGGCCTGGATGCTCCGCACCGGCTCAGTACGATGAGCGCGACGCGGCCTGTACGGCCGCTGGCGAACCGGAGCGCGTTACCTGGGGGTAGAGATGAGCGACGACACGAATCCGCCGAGCACGACTCCAGCAGAAGCCACAGCCACCGCTCCACCACCGGGAGCGACTCGCGCGATGCTCATCTGGGTGGGCGCCGCGGTCGTCGTGCTCTCGTTCGTGGCGGCGTTCCTCGGAGCGAGAGTCGCGGGCTCGGCGGACGCAGCCGCGGCGCCGACGCCGACACCGACGACCGAGGTCGATCTCATCGACTACGAGCAGGCTCTCGAGGAGATCCTCCCGGCTGGTTCCGCCGTTCGCGCCGGAACCGGGACGCCCGAATCGGGTAAAGGATACGAGGGCGATGTCTACATCGACATCTCCAATTCCAACGTCTACCTGTTCCAGAACGGCGAATGGGAACCCGTCGGGAACATCCGGGAGTCGGCCGCGGCCAACCTCACGGGAGCGACGGGTGCGACAGGGGAGACCGGTGCGAAGGGCGGAACCGGTGCGACCGGTGACACCGGCGCGACGGGGGAGACCGGCGCACAGGGTGAACCCGGGACGCAACTCACGCTCGGACTCGGGGCGCCCTCGAACGAGAAGTGCACGACCGACGGTGACGTCTACATCGACACCGAGACGCTGACCTTCTTCGAGTGTGCTGCCGGCGAATGGCTGCTCTTCGGCCCGACCGAACTCACTGAGGAGCCGGCGGCAAGCACGGAAGGCTGATCAGGTCGCCACGGTTTCGTGCACATGGCCGGATGCCGCGCAAGGCGCTTTCTCAGCCGATTTCCGGTATCGTAGCCGAGTCGGTTCTGGACACTGCGCTGTGCGCGGATGGGTTTGTGAGTCCAATGGGCCGGTTTCGGGGCAAAGGCCTCGGATAGTCACCGTATGTGAACGGCCCCGGTCGACGATGCTCCGGGTTCTCAGACCTGCTGTGCGCCAACGCGCGCCTGGCGGGCCTGCCATGTACTTCAAGTACAACCCAGGAAGACATCAGCATGCCCAAGAACAAGAAGCCCCAAGGCGGCAGGCCCGCCAAGAACTTCGATCCCTCGTACGCGAAGGGCGGCTCGAAGGGCGGTCCGGCGCGCGCCGGATCGCAGAAGCCCGGCTCGCGCAGCGAGGGCCACCGCGGCTACCGCCCCGAGCCGACCGAGGCTCCGAAGAAGGAACGCTGGTCGCGTGACGAGCGCGTCTCCACCGGCCGTGCTCCGCACCGTTCGGAGCGCGACAGCCGTGACGAGCGCCCGGCCCGTTCGTACGACCGCAACGATCGCTCGGCTCGACCCGCGTACCGCGAGGACCGCCCCACGCGTTCGTACGATCGTGACGATCGTGCGCCCCGCTCGGGTGACCGCGATGATCGCGCCCCTCGCTCCTTCGATCGCAACGAGCGCCCTGCGCGTTCGTACGACCGCGACGATCGTGCCCCCCGCACCTCCTCCGATCGCAACGAGCGCCCCGCGCGTTCGTTCGACCGCAACGACCGTGCACCGCGCTCGTTCGATCGCAATGACCGTAGCGAGCGCCCCGCGCGTTCGTACGACCGTGACGACCGTGCCCCTCGCACCGGCGACCGTGACGACCGTGCGCCGCGTTCGTTCGACCGTGACGACCGTGCCCCTCGCACCGGCGACCGCAACGACCGCGCGCCGCGTTCGTTCGACCGGAACGACCGTACCGAGCGCCCTGCGCGTTCGTTCGACCGCAACGATCGTGCACCGCGGTCGTTCGACCGGAACGACCGTAGCGAGCGCCCCGCGCGTTCCCTCGACCGCGACGACCGCGCGCCGCGTACCGGGGATCGCAACGACCGGAACGACCGCCCGGCTCGCCCCGCGTACCGCGAGGACCGCCCCGCGCGTTCCTTCGACCGTGACGATCGCGCGCCCCGTCGCGACCGCGACGAGCGCCCTGCGCGTTCGTTCGACCGCAACGACCGGAACGACCGCCCCGCGCGTTCGTTCGACCGCAACGACCGCCCGGCCCGCTCGTACGACCGTGACGACCGTGCTCCCCGCCGCGAGGTCGACCGCCCCGGCTTCAAGGACTCGGGTCGACGCGAGTCGAGCTTCTACCCGGCGAAGGAGAAGGGCCACGGCTTCTCGACGAACGACGACGTCGTGCTCGAGCGCCTCGAGGCCGAGGCCATCCAGGCCACCGATACCGACGGGGTGAGTTTCGCCGACCTCGGCCTCGGCGGCAACGTCGTGCGCGCACTCAAGGAGCTCGGCGCGGACGCGCCGTTCCCGATCCAGGCCGCGACCATCCCGGTCGTACTCGAGGGTCGCGACGTACTCGGCCGTGGCAAGACCGGCTCGGGCAAGACCATCGCCTTCGGCGCACCCACCGTCGAGCGCCTCATGGCCATGTGGGCCGAGTCCGGCAAGTCCGGCGGCAAGCGCCAGATGGGCCGGAAGCCCCGCGCGCTGATCCTCGCGCCGACCCGTGAGCTCGCCCTGCAGATCGACCGCACGGTGCAGCCGATCGCGCAGAGCGTCGGTCTCTTCACGACGCAGATCTACGGCGGTGTACCCCAGCAGCGCCAGGTCGGCGCGCTGCAGCGCGGCGTCGACATCGTGATCGGCACCCCCGGTCGCATCGAAGACCTCATCGAGCAGCGTCGACTCGACCTCTCCGAGGTCGTCATCACCGTCATCGACGAGGCCGACCACATGTGCGACCTCGGCTTCCTCGAGCCGGTGCAGCGGATCCTCCGCCACACCGCCGCCGGCGGCCAGAAGCTGCTCTTCTCGGCGACCCTCGACAAGGGCGTCGCCACGCTCGTCGACGAGTTCCTCGTCGAGCCGGCCGTGCACGAGGTCGCCGGTGAAGACCAGGCCTCGTCGACGATCGAGCACCGAGTGTTCGTCATCGGCAACCACGAGAAGCGCGATATCGTCGCCGAGCTCGCGAACCGCGAGGGCAAGACGCTCGTCTTCAGCCGCACCCGCGCGTTCGCCGAAGACCTCACCGGGCACCTCGAGGACTACGGCATCCGAGCCGTCGCCCTGCACGGCGACCTGAACCAGTCGCGTCGTACCCGCAACCTGCAGCAGCTGACCTCGGGCCGTGTCAACGTGCTGGTGGCAACGGATGTCGCAGCACGCGGCATCCACGTCGATGACATCGACCTCGTGATCCAGGCCGACGCGCCCGACGAGTACAAGACCTACCTGCACCGCTCCGGCCGCACCGGCCGCGCGGGCAAGGCCGGCCGGGTCGTGACGCTCATCCCGCGCAACCGCCAGCGTCGCATGACCGAGCTGCTCGACCGAGCCGAGATCGACGTCGAGTTCGTCGACATGCGTCTCGGCGACGACTTCATTGGCGAGCTCGAGAGTGGCGCCGCGACTGGGTCGGTCGAGGCCGCGGCCGAGGCCGCTGTCGAGTCGCTCGCGGCCGTCGTCGAAACGACCGAAACCGAAGTCGAGACTGAGGCCGAGGTGGCAGTCGAGTCGCCCGACGCCGAGGCCGAGGCCGAGATCGTCGAAGCGGTCGAAGCGGTCGAAGCGGTCGAAGCGGTCGAAGCGGTCGAGGTCGTCGAGATCGACGTCGTCGCCGACGATCGCGCGAGCTGAGGCATCCGCTCGCTCTGATCTGCACGAAGGCTCGCGTCCACCGGACGCGGGCCTTCGTCGTATCGCCGCCCGTCCGTCGGGTCGCTATACGGTGACGCCGGCGACCGACTGGGCGTGCACCCGGATGAGCAGCACGGGGCGGTCCGCCACCAGGCGCGCGTAGGCGCCGCCCGCGAAGTGAGTGTACAGTCACTCCCTTAATGGGATAAGGTGAGTGGTGAGCCACTCACTCATCAGTTGGAATCTACTCAAACGGAGGACGAAATGACTCGCACCGCAGTGATGACGGAAGCAGTTGTTCTGCCCGGGATCGTCGAGCCCGAAAGCCTGGCCCCGCTGTCGCGGTCGCTTGGCACCCCGGGGAAGGGGGAATTGCTTGTGCGGGTCGAGGCGACCGGGATCTCGTTTGCCGAACAGCAGATGCGGCGGGGGAAGTACTACGACCAGCCCCCCTTCCCCTTCGTGCCCGGTTACGACCTGGTCGGAATCGTGGAAGCCGCCGGCTCGGACGCCGATATGGGATTGGTTGGCACGCGCGTCGCTGCCGTGACGAAGACGGGCGGCTGGAGTACGAGGGCGATCGTGCCATCCGACGAGGTCGTGACCGTTCCCGCCGGGTTGGATGCCGCGGCTGCGGAGTGTTTCGTCGTCAACGGCGTGACCGCGTGGCAGATGCTTCACGACGTCGCTCGTGTTGGTTCCGGTCAGACGATTCTCGTTCACGGTGCCAACGGGGGTGTCGGCTCCGTCCTGGTCCAGCTGGCGCGTCTCGCAGGTGTGCGGGTGATCGGCACCGGATCCTCCCGGAGTGCTCGCGCGATCGAGGAGCTCGGCGCGATACCCGTCGACTACGCCGGCGACATCGAGGAGCAGGTACGCGGCATCGCCCCAGAAGGGGTGGACGCAGTGTTCGACCACGTCGGAGGCCCGGGCATCGCTGTCTCATTCCGCCTCGTGCGGCGCGGCGGCACGCTCGTCGCGTACGGCACGGCGGGCACTCTGGACGAGACCGGGAACGCCAGCATCCCGGTCTTGAAGCTCGTCGCTCGTCTGATCTGGTGGCAGGTGCTGCCGAACGGGCGCTCGACGCACTTCTACAATTTCTGGGCGGGCAAGCGGAACCGCGCTCGCTTCTCTGCTCGCCTCCGCGATGCGCTGAGCCAAGTCTTCGACCTCGCCGCCGCGGGAGATGTCACAGCGCGGATCGCTGCGCGCTACCCGCTGACCGAGATCGCGACGGCGCTTCGTTTCGCGGAGTCGCGCGGCGTGACAGGGAAAGTGATTCTCGAGCCGAACGCGAACTGAGGCTCACCTCCACACCATCACGGCCCAGGCGCTCCACGCCGCGCTGAGTCGATCAGCGATCGGGTCGGGCCGGATCGCTCGGGCATCTGCGATCGGGCAGGGTGGCGCCCGCGACATCCATTTGCCATAATTATTTCCTGAACGATCGGTCACTAATTCCGACCAGCGGATGCCGCGATTCCCTGCCTACGCTGGGAGCAGCGTTCCACAACAGACAGTGTTGTCAAGAGAGGGTGCCCATGAACAGCGCCACGGCCGATGCCTACCTCGTCGATGGCGTTCGCACGCCCGTCGGGCGCTATGGCGGCGCCCTCGCCGCCGTGCGTCCCGACGACCTCGCGGCGCTCGTCGTCGGCGAGCTCGTGCGGCGCACCCGGCTCGACGTCGCGGGCGAGCTCGGCGCGATCGATGAGGTCATCCTCGGCGCCGCCAATCAGGCGGGCGAAGACAACCGCAACGTCGCACGCATGGCGGTGCTGCTCGCCGGGCTTCCCGACGAGATTCCCGGCATCACGGTCAACCGCCTCTGCGCCTCGGGCATGTCGGCGATCACGATGGCCGCGCAGGCGATCCGCGCCGGCGATGCCGACCTCATCGTCGCTGGCGGCGTCGAGTCGATGACGCGGGCGCCGTGGGTGCAGGCGAAGCCCGAAAAGGCCTGGGCCCGGCCCGGCGCGACGCACGACACGTCGATCGGCTGGCGCTTTCCGAATCCCGAGCTCCTGGCGCGCGACAAGGCGACGTACTCGATGCCCGAGACGGCAGAAGAGGTCGCTCGCATCGACGGCATCACTCGCGAGGAGGCCGACGCGTTCGCGCTGCGCTCGCAACAGCGGGCTGCGGCGGCCATCGCGGCGGGGCGGTTCGAAGCCGAGATCGTCGGCGTGCCGACCGCGCATGGCGAGGTGCGCGTCGATGAGGGGCCACGCCCGGAGACGACGCTCGAGGGGCTCGCGCGCCTGCGCACCGTCGTGCCGGGCGGTGGGGTGGTCACCGCGGGCAATTCGAGCGCGCTGAACGACGGGGCATCCGCGATACTCGTCGCCAGCGGTGAGGCCGTCGAACGCTACGGTCTCACGCCGAGGGCTCGCATCGTGGTGGGCACGAGCGTCGGCCTCGCACCCGAGATCATGGGTCTCGGCCCCGTGCCCGCGACCGAGAAGGCACTCGAGCGCGCCGGCATCGATCTCGACGAGATCGGCTCGATCGAGCTCAACGAGGCGTTCGCCACGCAATCGATCGCCGCCATGCGCCGCCTCGGGCTCGACGAATCGCGAGTCAACGCCGACGGCGGGGCGATCGCCCTGGGGCATCCGCTCGGTTCCTCGGGCTCGCGCCTCGTCGTGACGCTGCTCGGCCGCATGGAGCGCGAGGGCTCGCGCTACGGCCTCGCCACGATGTGCGTCGGCGTCGGCCAGGGCACCGCGCTCATCGTGGAGCGGGTCTGATGCGCGAGAGTCATGAGCTTGCCGAAGTGAGCACCGTGGGCGGCGGATCCGCTTCGACAGGCTCAGCGAACGAGAGTCCGCTGCTCGTCGAGCGGCACGACGACCGCGTCGTCGCCACGCTCAACCGGCCCGAGAAGCGCAACGCGATCGACCAGGCAACGATCGACGCCCTGCACGTGCTCTGCGCCGAACTCGAGGCAATCCCGCGCACGCTCATCCTCACGGGCGCGGGCGGCGTCTTCGCCTCCGGCGCCGACATCGCCGAGCTCCGCGAACGACGAGCGGATGACGCGCGCGCGGGCATCAACGCGAACGCCTTCGTGCGACTCGCGCTGCTGCCGATGCCCGTGATCGCGGCGCTCGACGGGTACGCGCTCGGCGGCGGCGCGGAGCTCGCGTATGCCGCCGACATCCGCATCGCGACGCCTGCGCTGAAGATCGGCAACCCCGAGACCGGCCTCGGCATCATCGCCGCGGCCGGCGCGAGCTGGCGGTTGAAGCAGATCGTCGGCGACGCCCGCGCGATCGAGCTGCTGCTCACCGGTCGCACCGTGGGCGCGGCCGAGGCGCTCGAGATCGGGCTCGTGAGCGAGCTGCATCCGGCCGACGAGCTGCTGCCCGCCGCGCATGCGATCGCCGACCGAATCTCCCGCAACGATCGCGCCGCGACGATCGCGACGAAGCGGGTGTTCCGCGCACCGCGCGATGCGCACCCCGCCGTCGATCTCGAGGAGCAGGCTGTGCTCTTCGAGAGCCCCGAGAAGTTGCGCCGCATGACCGAGTTCCTCGAGAGGAAACGCACGTGAACGAGACCGACACCGGAGCTCCCGCCGACGTCGGCGTGCTCGGGGGCGGGCGCATGGGCGCCGGCATCGCGCACGCCTTCCTGCTCGCGGGCTCCCGTGTCACCGTCGTCGAGCGCGACACGGATGCCGCGGGCGCGGCCAAGGCCCGCGTGCTCGAGTCCGTCGCGGCATCCGTCGCCCGAGGCACTGCCGACGATGACGAAAGCGCCATCGCCGCACGGTTCGCCGCGTCGACCGATGTCGGGGACTTCGCCCGTTGCGATCTCGTCGTCGAGGCCGTGCCCGAAGACCTCGAACTGAAGATCGACGCGCTCACGCGCGTCGAGTCGGTGCTCGCGCCCGGCGCGGCGCTCGCGTCGAACACTTCGTCGATCTCGATCGACCAGCTCGCGGCGTTGCTCGATCGGCCCGAGCGGTTCCTCGGCCTGCACTTCTTCAACCCCGTGCCCGCGTCGACGCTCGTCGAGATCGTGCGAGGCCGCGCGACCGATGGGTCGCTCGTGGAAGAGGCTCGGGGTTGGGTGCACGCCATCGGCAAGACACCGATCGTCGTCGCGGATGCCCCGGGGTTCGCCTCGTCTCGGCTGGGCGTCGCGCTCGGGCTGGAAGCGATCCGCATGCTCGAAGACGGCGTCGCGTCGGCTGAAGACATCGACGCCGCGATGAGCCTCGGCTACAAGCATCCGATCGGGCCGCTGCGGCTCACCGACATCGTGGGCCTCGACGTGCGGCTCGGCATCGCCGAGTACCTCTCGGCGACGCTCGGCGAACGCTTCGCCCCGCCCGCGCTGCTCCGCCGCATGGTCGCCGAGGGCAAGCTCGGACGCAAGACCGGCGAGGGCTTCTACCTGTGGGATGCCCCGTGATCTCCCGCTTGCTCCCGCCCGTGCGCTCGGCGCTCGGCGACACTGACACTGACACCGACACCGACGTCGACACTGACACTGACGTCGAAACGTCGCAGATGGCGACTTCCTCTTTCGCCGGGTCGCCATCTGCGACGTCTCGACGCCCGTCCAACGAAAGGCATCCCCGATGAACACGATCCTGCCGAGCTATGTGAACGGCACGTGGTGGACGCCGCCGGCATCGTCCGGAGGTGGCACGGCGGCGGACTCAGGTGTTGATGCGCGGGACGCATCAGCAGGTGAGGTGGCGGGTGTCGCCGGTGTTGACGTGCGGGACGCATCAGCAGGTGAGGTGGCTGGTGCCGCCGGTGTTGACGTGCGGGACGCATCAGCAGGTGAGGTGGCTGGTGCCGCCGGTGTTGACGTGCGGGACGCATCAACGGGTGAGGTCGTCACACGCGTCTCGACCGAGGGGCTCGACCTCGGCGGCGCGCTCGAGTACGCCCGCACCGTCGGGCAGGCCTCGCTCGGCGGGCTGACCTTCCACCAGCGTGCGGTGCTGCTGAAGCAGATGGCGATCGCGCTCACCGAGCGCAAGGGCGAGCTCTACGAGCTGTCTTCGCGAACGGGTGCGACGAAGCAGGACTCGTGGGTCGACATCGACGGCGGCATCGGCGTGCTCTTCACGTACTCGTCGAAGGGTCGGCGCGAGATGCCGAACTCGAAGGTCTACGTCGACGGTGCCGTCGAGAACCTCTCGAAAGACGGCTCATTCCTCGGACGGCATATCTACACCCGCCTGCCGGGCGTTGCCGTGCAGATCAACGCCTTCAACTTTCCCGTGTGGGGCTCGCTCGAGAAGTTCGCCCCGGCGTTCCTCGCGGGCGTGCCCACTCTCGTGAAGCCCGCGACGCCGACCGGATACCTCGCCGAGGCGTTCGTGCGCATCCTCGTCGAGTCGGGGCTGCTGCCCGAAGGCTCGCTGCAACTCGTCTCCGGCAGCGTGCCGACGCTCTTCGACCACCTTCGGCTCGGCGATCTCGTGGCCTTCACCGGCTCGGCATCGACCGCCGAGAACCTCCGCGCGCATGACTCGGTGCAGACCGGCGGCGTGCGATTCACGAGCGAGACCGACTCGATCAACGCGAGCGTGCTCGGCACGGATGCCGTCGCAGGCACCCCCGAGTTCGACGCGTACGTCAAGCAACTCGTCACCGAGATGACGACGAAGGCGGGGCAGAAGTGCACGGCGATTCGCCGCGCGATCGTGCCCGAGGCATCCGTCGACTCGGTCATCGACGCCGTGCGTGCGCGCATCGCCGAACGTGTCGTCGTCGGCGACCCGCGCGCCGAGGGTGTGACGATGGGACCGCTCGCCTCGCTCGCGCAGCGCGACGAGGTGCTGCGTCAGGTCGGCAGGCTCGAAGCCGGCGGCGGTGAGCTCGTCATCGGGTCGACGGATGCCCCGAGCGTCGGCCTGCCCGACGGCGTGAGAAGCGCGGCGTCCGAGGGCGCTTTCGTCGCGCCGATGCTGCTGCGATTCACGGATGCCGCGAGCCCGGCTCTGCACGAGGTGGAGGCGTTCGGTCCGGTCGCGTCGATCGTCGGCTACGACTCGGTCGCTGAGGCCGTCGCCCTCGTGGCACGGGGCGGCGGATCGCTCGTGACGAGCGTCGCGACGCACGACCCCGAGATCGCCGTGGCCCTGGCGGGCGGCATCGCCGCCTACAACGGGCGCGTGCTGTTCCTCGACCGCGACGACGCGCGCTCCTCGACGGGCCACGGCTCGCCGCTGCCGACCCTCGTGCACGGCGGCCCCGGGCGCGCCGGCGGCGGCGAAGAGCTCGGCGGCATCCGTGCGGTGCTGCACCACATGCAGCGCACCGCGGTGCAGGGTTCACCCGCGATGCTCACCGCGCTCACCGGTGTGTGGCACGCGGGGGCGGCATCGCAGCCCGACGGCGGGCACCCGTTCCGCAAGTCGCTCGCCGAGCTCCGCATCGGCGACCAGGTCGTCTCGGGTTCGCGCACGGTGACCCTCGACGACATCGAGACGTTCGCAGCATTCACGGGCGACACGTTCTACGCGCACATGGACGAGGCCGCGGCATCCGCGAACCCGTTCTTCCCAGGCCGTGTCGCGCACGGCTACCTGCTCGTGTCGTGGGCGGCGGGCCTCTTCGTGGACGCGGCGCCGGGGCCGGTGCTCGCGAACTCGGGCCTCGAAAACCTGCGCTTCGTCACGCCGGTGTCGCCCGGCGACTCGATCCGCGTCGAGCTCACGGCGAAGCAGATCACACCGCGCGAGACCGACGAGTACGGCGAGGTGCGGTGGGACGCGGTGCTGCGCAACCAGAACGACGAGCTCGTGGCGTCGTACGACGTGCTCACCCTCGTCGCGAAGGAGCTCGCGCCGATCGCGTGACATGGCGGCTTGACGCCCGCCCGTTCGACCTCCACGCTGAACGCATGAGCGAATCGACGCAGATCGCCGCCCGCGGCGCTGCTTTCTGGATCTGTTACGCCGTGGTCATCGTCAGTGCGGGGTTCAGCGTGACCTACTCCATGCTCGCCGTGATCGACGGTGGGGTCGAGGCGTCCAACGCGAATGCGCTCTACGCCGCCGCGTGCAGCACGGCACTCGTCGTGCTCGCGCTCATCGCACCGCTGTTCCGATCGGATGACGCGCTACTCGCCATCGCTGTCGCGATGACGATCGTGCAGGGCATCGATGCGTTCATCGGGGCGATCCAGGGTGATGCGGCCAGGACGATCGTCTCCGCCGTGCTCTGCCTCGTGACGATCGTCGCGGCGACGTTCCTCGCGCGGAGCGATCACGCGCGCGGACGTGGTTGAGCCCCGCTCGTCTCAGCCGCGGAGCGCGAGCACGAACGGCAGCACCGAGGTCGCGCCCGCCTGACGGAGCACGCGAGCGGCGATCGTCAGCGTCCAGCGGCTGTCGGCCTGGTCGTCGACGAGGAGCACCCCGCCGGCCGGCACGTCGAGGCCCTCGGCGGTGAAGCGATCCCAGAGGCCGGCGAGCCGGAACGCACTGTTGCCGCCCGGCTGGCCCGTCGGGCCGCCGCCCGAGTGCGCGAGCGCCCCGAGGTACGGCAACCGCCCGACCTCGGCGATGCCTCGAGCAAGCGAGTCGACGAGCAGCGGTCGTGAGCGCGACGGCATGGCGACGACTGCCACTGGGCGCTCCGCCCACCCCCAGTCGGCGAGCACGCGCACGCACGCCGCGAGCACCTGCGGCGAGATAGGGGCGTCGGGGTTGCCCGGCGCGAACAGGTCGCGCAAGGTGCCGCCCCAGCCGAGATCGGTGAGCCTGGCGAGCGCACGGCCTTCGCCGGCCTGCTCGGCCGGGGCGATGCGCCCCTTCACGGGAACACCGAGCCGGTCGGCTCCCGTCGGCCACGCGCGCCGGGGCTCGATCGGCACGCCGACACGGTCGAGCGACTCGGCCGCCGTCGCGCTTGCGGATGCCGCGATCTCACGTGGGAACCAGACGCCGGCGCAATTGTCGCACCGCCCGCAGGGCGCTGCCGTGTCGTCGTCGAGGGAGCGCTGGAGGAACTCCATGCGACATCCGTCGGTCTGCTCGTACTCGATCATGTGCTGCTGCTCGGCGAGACGCTCGGCGGCGATGCGTTCGTAGCGTTCGGCGTCGTAGACCCACGGCTCACCCGTGGCGACCCAGCCGCCCTGCACGCGGCGCACGGCACCGTCGACGTCGAGCACCTTGAGCAGCAGCTCGAGCGGTGTGCGACGGATATCGACCATCGCCTCGAGCGCCGGCGTCGAGACGGGCGCATCGCTGAGCGCAGCGATCACGCGCTCGGCGCGCTCCTGATCGGGCATCGAGGCCGTCGCGAAGTAGTGCCAGATGGCGGCGTCTTCGGTGCCGGGAAGCAATAACACGTCGGCGCTCTCGCTCGCTCGGCCGGCTCGGCCTACCTGCTGGTAGTAGGCGACGGGCGACGATGGCGCGCCGAGGTGGAGCACGAATCCGAGGTCGGGCTTGTCGAAGCCCATGCCGAGCGCGCTCGTGGCGACGAGCGCCTTCACCTCGTTGCGCTTCAACATTCCCTCGGACTCGGTGCGCTCGTCGGTGTCGGTCTGCCCGGTGTAAGCGCGCACCTCATGCCCGCGATCGCGCAGCAGGCGCGCAGTGTCGTTGGCCGCCGCCACGGTCAGCGTGTAGATGATGCCCGAGCCGGGGAGATCGTCGAGGTGGCTGAGCAGCCACGCCAGACGGCTCGGAGAGTCGGGCAACCGCAGCACCCCGAGTCGCAGCGACGCGCGGGCGAGAGGCCCGCGAATAGTGAGCACCTCGGGGCCCGCCCCGGTGCTGTCGGCGCCGGTAGCGTCGGCCGAGCCGGTGCCGAGTTGCTCCGCGACATCCGCCACCACTCGGCTGTTCGCCGTGGCGGTCGTGGCGAGCACCGGCACTTCGGCCGGCATCTGCGCGATGAGGTCGCGCAGTCGCCGGTAGTCGGGCCGGAAGTCGTGCCCCCAGTCGCTGATGCAGTGCGCCTCGTCGACGACGAGCATGCCGATGCGCCGCACGAGGGCCGGCAGCTGCTGCTCGCGGAAGGCGGGATTGTTGAGCCGCTCGGGTGAGACCAGCAGCACGTCGACCTCGTCGCGGTCGAGTTGTGCGAGCACATCGCTCCACTCGTGCGCATTCGTCGAGTTGATCGCTACGGCCCGCACACCTGCACGCTCAGCAGCGGCGATCTGGTCGCGCATGAGTGCCAGCAGCGGTGAGACGAGCACCGTCGGCCCGGCGCCCTGTCGGCGTAGCAGCAAGGTCGCGACGAAATACACCGCCGACTTGCCCCAACCGGTGCGCTGCACGACGAGCGCTCGCCGCCGCCCCTCGACGAGTGCCTCGATCGCTTCGTACTGCCCGTCGTGGAACTCGGCGTCGGAGCGCCCCACGAGTTCGCGCAGCGCTGCGAGAGCGGCGTCGCGGGTGTCGGCGGGCGTCGCGGCGAAAGTCATCCCTCCACTCTGGCCCACGCGACCGACAAGCGGCTGGGCAAGAGCTGATTCAGCGCTCGGCCCGCTCCCACCCGATCGCGGGCGCGACGTACTCGGCGATCGCCGCGAGCAGTCGCGTGTTGTAGGCAACGCCGAGCTGGTTCGGCACGGTGACGAGCAGAGTGTCGGATGCCGCGACGGCAGCGTCGTTCGCGAGGTCGGCAGCGATCTTGTCGGGCTCGCCGATATAACTCTTGCCGAATCGGGCGAGGCCGCCGTCGAGGAATCCGACCTGGTCTTCGGAGTCAGACGATTCGCGCTCGCCGAAGTACATCCGGTCCTCGTCATTCATGATCGGCAGGATGCTGCGCGACACCGACACTCGCGGGGTGCGCTCCCACCCGGCATCCGCCCACGCATCGCGGAAGATCTGGATCTGCTCGGCCTGCAGCTCGTCGAACGGCACCCCGGTGTCTTCGGTGAGCAGGGTCGAGCTCATCAGGTTCATGCCCTGTTCGGCGGCCCATTTCGCGGTGGCTCGCGTGCCCGAGCCCCACCAGATGCGATCGGGCAGGCCCGGCGACTGCGGCTGAATCGGCAGCAGGCCGGTCGAGCCGGTCATCTGCGGGTTCGCCGGAGCGACGCCCGCGCCCGCGATCGTTGCGCGGAAGAGCTCGGTCTTCGCACGGGCGAGATCGGCATCGGTTTCACCCTCGGGCGGAACGAAGCCGAACGTCTGCGAGCCGTCGAGCGCCGTCTCGGGCGACCCGCGGCTCACGCCGAGCTGCAGGCGGCCCTCGCCGCCGGCGTGGGCGCTGATGAGGTCGGCCGCGGCGGCCTCCTCGGCCATGTAGAGCGGGTTCTCGTAGCGCATGTCGATGACGCCCGTGCCGATCTCGATGCGGCTCGTGCGTGCGCCGATCGCGGCGAGCAGCGGGAACGGCGAGGCGAGCTGCCGGGCGAAGTGGTGGACGCGGAAGAACGCGCCGTCGATGCCGAGCTCTTCGGCCGCGACGGCGAGTTCGATCGCCTGCACGAGTGCGTCACCGCCGGTGCGTGTGCCCGATTGCGGCGAGGGATGCCAGTGGCCGAACGAGAGGAACCCGATGCGTTGCTTCACCTTGACTACAGCGCTCCGAGGCATCCGACCATTCCCCACCTCGTGCCCTACCTCAGACGCGCGGGCTGGTCGCGGCGAGGAATAGGGCGATGAGCGGATGCCTGGTGCCCCCCTTAGCGAGGAATCTCGAGACATACACACACAGGAGTCGACATGTTCATCTCGGAAATCACCTTCCCGCACCTGCAGGCAGCGAACGACGAGCGCCTGACACGCGAACTGGAGTGGCGCAGGGTCGTGGATGAGCGTCGTGAAGAGGCGGCATCGGCCGCGGAGCCGCTGCCTCACCGCTCGGCCTCGCGCCGAAGCACCCGTCAGGTCGCCACGTCCACCAGCGGTCGCGCCACCGCGTAGCCGTGCTCTCGGGTCGAGCCAGTCAGCCGAGCAGCTCTTCGACCCGGTTCGAGGTGGGCATGCGCAGGCCGTCGAGCGCGACGGCGATGACGTCGTCGGCGAGCTTGTCGGCGTCTTCACGCCCGCCGGGTCGATACCACTCGACGATCGAGTTGATCATGCCGAACAGCAGGCGTGAGACGACGCTCGCATCGATGTCGCTGCGCAACGTGCCCTCGGCCTGCGCCTCCTCGACGAGGGCGGTGACCGCCTTGTCGAAGGCGCGGCGCCGGGCGAGCGCGCGGCGTTCGACCTCGGTGTTGCCGCGCACCCTGAGCAGCAGTGTCACGGAGGCGAGCTTCGACACGAGCACCTGCACGGCGCCGCGCAGCACACGGTCGACACGGTCGGTCGCACGCCCGCCCGCGGCATCCGCTTCGCTCAATACGGATTCGAGCGCGCTCAGCGCTTCATCGAGTGCGCGCTCGAGGATCTCGTCTTTCGACGCGAAGTGGTGGTAGATCGCCGACTTCGAGAGGCCGAGTCGGTCGGCGAGCACACCCATGGAGGTCGCGTCGTAGCCGTACTGGTTGAAGGCGGCGACGGCGACCTCGAGGATGCCCTGCCGGTCGTAACCCGGGCGCCCGCGTCGAAGTGATCCGTTCTCAGACATCGCCCTCATCTTCGCATCCGTGCGCGCCGAGAGGACGCAGATGGTCGCTTGGGCGTCGGTGTTGCAACAACTTGCATCCTCTCGAAAGGCGTGTGGTCGTCACGGAGTGCGCAGGTCGTAGACGCGCTTGTACTTGCCCTCGCTGCGGGGGAGTGCCCCCGGCTCCTCGAGCACCACGGCGACGGATGACCCGATGCCCTCCTTAATGCGCTTGGCGAGCACGATCGTGGCGGCGTGGCAGACGTCGACGTCGAGGTCGGGGTGGCGCTCGATGCGCACGGTCAGGTCGTCCATCGTGCCCGTGCGGGTGAGCTCGAGGATGAAATGCGGCGTCAGCTGCTCGATGCCGAGCACGATCTCCTCGATCTGGGTCGGGAAGAGGTTCGCGCCGCGCAGGATGATCATGTCGTCGTTGCGGCCGGTGATCTTCTCGATGCGACGCATGCCGGGTCGCGCCGTGCCGGGCAGCAGTCGCGTGAGATCGCGCGTGCGATACCGGATGACCGGGAACGCCTCTTTCGTGAGCGAGGTGAAGACGAGTTCGCCCATCTCGCCGTCGGCGAGCTGCGCACCGGTCTCGCCGTCGATGATCTCGGGCAGGAAGTGGTCCTCCCAGATGTGCGGCCCGTCTTTCGTCTCGAGGCACTCGTTGCCGACGCCCGGGCCCATGACCTCGCTGAGGCCGTAGATGTCGAGCGCGTCGATGCCGAGGCGCTGCTCGAGGTCGCGCCGCATCTCGTTCGTCCACGGCTCGGCGCCGAGCACGGCGACCTTGAGGCTCGTCGAGCGCGGGTCGATGCCCTGCTCGACCATGCAGTCGGCGATCGTCAGCAGGTAACTCGGCGTGCAGAGGATCGCGTCGGGCTCGAAGTCGACGATGAGCTGCACTTGCCGCGCGGTCTGCCCGCCCGACATCGGGATGACGGTCGCGCCGAGTTTCTCGATGCCGGCGTGCGCGCCGAGACCGCCGGTGAAGAGACCGTAGCCGTAGGCGTTGTGCACCTTCATGCCCGGGCGGATGCCGCTGGCCCGCAGCGACCGCGCGATGAGCGTCGCCCAGCGGTCGAGGTCGCCCTTCGTGTAGCCGACGACCGTGGGCCGGCCGGTGGTGCCGCTCGATGCGTGGATGCGCGCGACCTGCTCCATCGGCACGGCGAACATGCCGAAGGGGTAGGTCTGGCGCAAGTCCGCTTTCGTGGTGAAGGGCAGCTTCGCAAGATCGGCGAGCGAGCGGATGTCGCGGGGGTGCACGCCCGCATCGTCGAACTTCTTCGTGTAGAGCGGCACGTGCTCGTAGGCGTGCTGCACGGTCTGCTGCAGTCGCTCGAGCTGCAATGTCTCGACCTCGGAGCGGGACATCCGTTCTTCGGGGTCGAGTTCTTCGGGCGTGGCGGGGGCGAGGCCCGAGATGCTGGGGGAGATGGTCGTCGTCGACACGGGGTGCTCCTGGATCGGTCGTTGGTCGAGTAGCGCGAAGCGCGTATCGAGACCTTCGAGTTCGCGAGGTCTCGATACGCTCCGCTACTCGACCGACGGGTGGCTGCGGTTGGTGGAGATCGAACGGCCGCGGAACTCGGCGACGGGGTCGCCGTGCTCGTCGGTGACCGAGACGTCGTAGAGGCCTGTGCGCCCGCTGCGGGTGCGGCGCACCGCGGTCGCCGTGAGCGTCTGGCCGGCGACCGTGGACTTCAGGAAGGTAATGTCGGCGCCGGCTGCGACGGTGACGGTGTCGTCTTCGTTGCAGGCGATCGCGAAGGCCGTGTCGGCCAGGGTGAAGACGAGCCCGCCGTGGGTGATGTGAAACCCGTTCGTCATGTCGTCGCGCACACGCATCGAGACGACCGCGATGCCGGGTTCGTCGCGCTCGACGACCATGCCGAGCGCGGCGGAGGCGAGGTCGCGCTGCATCATGGCACGGTTCGAGGCCGGGCCGGTTGTCGTGGCAGTGGTCGCGGCATCCAAATCTGAAGCTCCTCATCGAGTTCACGCGTTCGCACGTCGTTGCTGCGGCGCTCGACTTGACTATATACTAACTGAACGATCGGTTAGTAATGTTGGATGCCACGAGCGCCCGCAGACCAGGCGAAAGCCGCAGAACACACAGGAGTCGACGATGACCTCTCCCGCAGACCTCAGCGTGGTCGAACGAGACCTCTCCCCCGAGGAAGAGCAGTTCAACGACCTCATCGCCGCGGACTCGCGCGTCGAGCCGCGCGACTGGATGCCCGACGCGTATCGCAAGACGCTCATTCGCCAGATCAGCCAGCACGCGCACTCCGAGATCATCGGCATGCAGCCCGAGTCGAACTGGATCGCGCGGGCGCCGAGCCTCAAGCGCAAGGCGATCCTCATGGCCAAGGTGCAAGACGAAGCAGGCCACGGGCTCTACCTCTACTCGGCCGCGCAGACGCTCGGCATCACCCGCGAAGAGATGATGGACCAGCTCATCACCGGCCGGGCGCGCTACTCGTCGATCTTCAACTACCTCACCCCGACGTGGGCCGACATGGGCGCGATCGGGTGGCTCGTCGACGGCGCCGCGATCTGCAACCAGGTGCCGCTGTGCCGTGCGTCCTACGGCCCGTACGGCCGGGCGATGGTGCGCATCTGCAAAGAGGAGTCGTTCCACCAGCGCCAGGGCTTCGAGATCCTGCTCGAACTCATGCAGGGAAGCGAGGCGCAGCGCGAGATGGCGCAAGACGCCGTGAACCGCTGGTACTGGCCGTCGCTCATGATGTTCGGCCCGCCCGACGACGAGTCGCCGAACTCGGCGCAGTCGATGGCGTGGAACATCAAGCGGTTCTCGAACGACGAACTGCGCCAGCGCTTCGTCGGCATGCTCGTGCCGCAGGCCGAGGTGCTGGGCGTGACGCTGCCCGACCCGAACCTCGCGTGGAACGACGAGACGAAGCAGTACGACATGAGCGAGATCGACTGGCACGAATTCAACGAGGTGCTCGCCGGTCGCGGCCCCGCGAATGCCGAGCGACTGCGCCGTCGGCGCGAGGCGCACGAAGACGGCGCCTGGGTGCGCGAGGCCGCAGCGGCGTACTCCGCGAAGCAGTCTGCGCGCCAGGCGGCGGTGGCGTAATGTCGACCCCCGGCGAGATCGGCACCGAGTCCTGGCCCCTGTGGGAGGTCTTCGTGCGCGCCAACCGCGGCCTCTCCCACGTGCACGTGGGCTCGCTGCACGCGCCCGACTCCGACATGGCCGTGCGCAACGCGCGCGACCTGTACACCCGCCGAGGTGAGGGCATCTCGATCTGGGTGGTGCCCGCCGACGCGATCACCACGAGCGACCCCGATGCGAAGGGTGCGTTCTTCGAGAGCCCGGCCGGTAAGAACTACCGGCACGCCGTCTACTACACGAAGAGCGAAGGGGTGAAGCACCTGTGAGCGGCGCCGACCCCGAATCGCACGGCGAGGTCTCCGTCGATCGGCTCGCGCTCGCCGACGAGCTCGCGGGCACCGCGGCCGACGGCACCACGGCGGTCGCGTCGACGGATGCCGCGGAGTACGCGCTGCGCCTCGGCGACGACGCCCTCGTGCTCGCCCAGCAGCTCGGCATGTGGATCGCCAACGCCCCCGAGCTCGAAGAGGACGTCGCTCTCGGCAACATCGCCCTCGATCTCATCGGCCACGCGCGCTCGCTTCTGCACTACGCGGGCACCGCGAGCGGTCGCAGCGAAGACGACCTCGCCTACTGGCGCGATGAGTCCGACTGGCGCAATGCCTGGCTCTTCGAACAGCCGAACGGCGACTTCGCCCACACGATCGCGCGTCAGCTCGCGGCATCCGTGTACCTGTACGAGCTGTACTCGCGTCTGGTCGACTCGGCCGATCCGACGCTCGCGGCGATCGCCGCGAAGTCGGTGAAAGAGGTCGACTACCACCGCGACCACGCGACCCAGTGGGTGCTGCGGCTCGCCGGCGGCACCGATGAGTCGCGTCGCCGCATGATCACCGCGATCATCGACACCTGGCCGTACATCGACGAACTCTTCGTCGACGACGTGCTCGTCGAGCAGCTGGCTGACGACGGCATCGCGGTGCTGCCCTCGATGCTGCGCCCAATGTTCGACGCCGTCATCGACGAGGTCTTCGCCGAGGCCGCGCTCGAGCGTCCGACGGGCCGCACCGCGTTCATCGCGTCGGGCGGCGGCCGCGAAGGCCGGCACACCGAGCACCTCGGCCCGCTGCTCGCAGAGATGCAGGTGCTCGCCCGTGCGCACCCGGGGGTGTCGTGGTGATCGCGGCCGCAATCGCCCGTCGAGTAGCGCCGCCGGAGGCGACGCGTATCGAGACGCAGACGGGTCTCGAAACGACGGCTGCCCCGCGTACTCGACCAGCGGCTTCCGTGGCGCGGCCGCTGCCCGCCGACCCGGCGGCGCGGCGCGCGTGGGACGTCGCGGCGACCGTGACCGACCCCGAGATCCCCGTGCTCACGATCGAAGACCTCGGCGTGCTGCGCTCGGTCGACATCGGCGGCGACGGCGCCGTACGGGTGCAACTGACGCCCACGTACAGCGGATGCCCCGCGCTCGACGCCATGCGCGACGACGTGCTGCTCGCGCTCACACACGCCGGGTACGGCGAGGTGCGGGTCGATCTCGTGCTCGCCCCCGCGTGGACGACCGACTGGATGAGCGAGGCCGGCAAGGAGAAGCTCCGTCGCTACGGCATCCAAGCGCCAACGGGCAACGCCGCCGCCCGCCCGGCGGGGCCGGTTCGACTGCAGCTCGCGGTGAAGTGCCCGCGCTGCGACTCGCTGAACACGCGCGAGCTCGCTCGCTTCGGCTCGACCTCGTGCAAGGCGCTCTACGAGTGCCGTGACTGCCTCGAGCCTTTCGACTACTTCAAGGTGCTCTGATGGGGGCGCGCAACCTGGGCGCCGCTTCCGCTGGTCGAGTAGCGAGCGTCAGCGAGCGTATCGAGACCCCCGCACCGGATCGCGCCGCATCCGAGAATCGACCAGCAGAGGAGGCGGTCGCCTCGGCGTTCCTCGCGAGCACGGTCGGCGGCGAGACGGCGACCAACGAGGGCGCGCCGAGCCCGAGCCGTCGGCGAGCCCGGTTCCACGCGCTCGAGGTCGCCGAGGTGCGCCCGCTGACTGCCGACGCCGTCGAGGTCACCTTCGGAGTGCCCGACGAGCTCGCCGACGAGTACACCTACCTGCCCGGGCAGTACGTCGCCCTCCGCAAGGACTTCGACGGCCATGAGCTGCGACGCAGCTACTCGATCTGCCGGCCGCCCGTGCGGGGCAGCGTCTCGGTGGCGATCAAGCGCGACCTCGGCGGCCTGTTCTCGACGTGGGCGAACACCGAGCTCGCCGCGGGCGACATGCTCGACGTGATGAGCCCGCAGGGCACGTTCACCTCGACCCTCGACGCACTCGACGGCAAGCATGTCGTCGGCATCGCCGCCGGCTCGGGCATCACCCCGCTCATGGCGCTCGCCCAAACGGTGCTGGCCCGCTCCGCGACATCCGAATTCGAACTCGTCTACACGAACCGGTCGACGCTCGACGTGATGTTCCTCGAAGAGCTCGCCGAACTGAAGGACCGCTACCCGTCGCGCCTCGCGCTGCACCATGTGCTCTCGCGCGAGCAGCGCACCGCGCCGCTGCTGTCGGGGCGCATCGACGGCGAGAAGCTCGAGCGCATGCTCGACGTGCTGATCAGACCCGAGACGGTCGACGAGTGGTTCCTGTGCGGGCCGTTCGAGCTCGTGCAGCTCGCCCGCGACACCCTCGCGGAGCGGGGCGTGCCGGTCAAGCACGTGCGCTACGAGCTGTTCACGACCGATGCCGACCGGGTCGAACCGCGGCACGGGCGGCCCGTCACGGTCGAGCGCGGTGAGCCGACCGTCGCGATCGAGTTCACCCTCGACGGGCAGTCGACGACGGTCGAGAGCCCGGTGAGCGCGAACGAGTCCATCCTCAATGCGGCGCTGCGGGTGCGGCCCGACGTGCCGTTCGCCTGCGCCGGCGGAGTGTGCGGCACGTGCCGCGCGCGCCTCGTCGAGGGCAACGTCGCGATGACCGAGAACTACGCGCTCGAACCCGACGAACTCGAGCGCGGCTACGTGCTCACCTGCCAGTCGCATCCGAAGTCCGACCGTGTCGTCGTCGACTACGACGTGTAGCCCTCACGCACCTCTCCCACCTTACGCACCTCTCCCACCTCTCCCACCTCACGCCCCTCACGCACCTCTCCCACTTCACGCACCTCTCCCACTTCACGCACCTCTCCCATCTCTCCCATCTCTCCCATCTCTCCCATCTCTCCCATCTCTCCCATCTCTCCCATCTCTCCCATCTCTCCCATCTCTCCCACCTCACCGCTCCGGGGGTGGTTTCCCGCCAGAATGGGCTCGTATCAGGCCCCGATTGGCGGAAATGCACCCCGGTAGCGAAATGAACGGAACCAGAACCGCGAACGAAGGAGTAGCGATGGTTGTAGCGATGGTTGAACTGAACGTGAACGAGGGCGTTGCCGAGATCGTGCTGAACGCGCCCGAGAAGCTCAACGCGCTCGACCCCGCCGCGATCGCCGAGTTGTCGGCGGCGTACGTCGAAGCGGAGCGGATGTCGCAGCTCGGCGAGGTGCGTGCGCTCGTGCTGCGCGGCGAAGGGCGCGCGTTCTGCGCCGGCCGCGACATCTCGGGCGTCGACCCGCGTGAAGACGACGTACTCGGCTACCTCGGAGGACTCGTCGAGCCGTTGCTGCAGCGCATGGCGGGATTCCCCGCGCCGACGTTCGCCGTCGCGCACGGCGCGTGCCTCGGCGTCGGCCTCGGCCTGCTCATCGCGTCGGACATCGTCTACGTCGCCGACACCGCGAAGATCGGCTCGCCGTTCGCGAACCTCGGCGCGACCCTCGACTCGGGCGGCCACGCCCTGTTCTTCGAGCGCCTCGGCGCGCACAGAACGATGGACCTCATCGTCACGGGCCGGCTCATGTCGGGGTCGGAGGCGGTCGCCGCAGGGCTGTTCTCGCAGGTCTTCGGTGCCGACGAGGTGACGGATGCCACCCGCGCCGCGGCCCGCGCCGCGGCATCCGGAGCGACTCAGGCGTTCGTCGCCTCGAAGCGACTCATCGCCGCGCTCCGCGACGACCGGCTCGGGCTCTGGGCGTCGATGGCGGAGGAGAACCGTGCGCAGGCCGCGCTCTGCGACACGGTCGACTACCGCGAGGGCTTCGCCGCGTTCCAGGAGAAGCGAAAGCCGGTCTTCACGGGCTCACGTTGATCGAGTAACGAGCGTCAGCGAGCGTCTCGAGATCGACTCTCGAGATCGACTCACGAGATCGGCGTGCCTTCGAAGTGGTGCACGCCGAGCCCGACGGTGACCGGAGCGCCGGCACCGGGCACCCACACTTCGGCGACGACGCCGTACGGCACTTCGACCTCGAGCAGCACGCGGCCCGCTTCGATGCGCCACGAGCTCGCGATGCGGCCGTAGGGCGAGTCGAAGGCGACGCGCGCGTGCGAGAGCTGCCCCGTGACGAGGGGCCGCACGGTGACGCGCCGCCAACCCGGCGCGGCGGGCGCGAGACCTCCGACCGATCGGTGCAGCCAGTCGGCGACCGCGCCGTACGCGTAGTGATTGAACGACGTCATGGTGCCGGGATTCACGGTGCCGTCGGGCATCATCGAGTCCCATCGCTCCCAGATCGTGGTGGCGCCCATCGTGACGGCGTACAGCCACGACGGCGGTGCGGTCTCGAGCAGCATGCGGTGGGCGACGTCGGGGCGACCTGCCACGCACAGTGCATCGAGGATGAGCGGCGTGCCGACGAACCCGGTGGCGACGCGGTACTCGGCCGCGATGACGAGCTCGACCAGGCGGTCGCCCGCGGCGCTCCGCGCTGCGGGGTCGGCGATGAGATCCCAGCAGAGCGCGAGCGCGTAGACCGTCTGGCAGTCGCTGAGGACGCGCCCGCCGGGGGTGACGTACTCGTGGTTGAACGCGCGGGTGATCTCTTCGGAGAGCGTTGCGTAGCGTTCGGCATCGTCGGTGCGCCCGAGCGTCGTCGCCGCGGCCGCGAGCAGACCGGCCGAGCGTGCGTAGTACGCCGTTGCCACGACGTACGGATCGGCTGCGGCCTTCGCCGGCTCCTCGGGCGGTGCCGTCGGATCGAGCCAGTCGCCGAACTGGAAGCCGGTGTTCCAGAGGTGGTCGTCGCCGGCGAGGCTCGTCACCTTGTCGACCCACGCCCGCATCGAGGGGTACTGCCGTTCGAGCAGGTCTCGATCGGCGTATGCGAAGTAGAGGGTCGACGGCACGATCGTGGCGGCGTCGCTCCACGCTGCGGCGGCGGGGGCTTCTTCACGCAAGACGTCGGGAATGATGTAGGGCACGCCGCCGTCGGGATGCTGCTCGGCCGAGAGATCCTCCAACCACCCCGCCAGGAAGCCCGACGTGTCGAACAATGTGGCGGCGGTCGGCGCGAACACCTGGATGTCGCCGGTCCAGCCGAGCCGTTCGTCGCGTTGCGGGCAATCGGTCGGCAGGTCGAGGAAGTTGCCGCGCATTCCCCAGACGACGTTCTCGTGCAGCCGGTCGACGAGGGGATCGGAGCTCTCGAACCAGGCGGTCCGGCGCAGCGCGGAGCCGAGGACGAGACCCGTCACATCGGCGGGATCGAGGTCTGCGACACCCGAGATCTCGGCGTATCGGAACCCGTTGAAGGTGAATGTGGGGTGCAGCACCTCGACCTCTGCGCCGCTCAGCACGTACGTCGACGTGACCTTCGCGCTGCGGAGCGGGCGCATCGCGAGCTCGCCCCCTTCGAGCACCTCGGCATGGCGAACCGCGACCTCGTCACCCGAGCGGCCGCCCCGCACCACGACCTCGACCCAACCGACCAGGTTCTGCCCGAAGTCGACGATCGTCCGGCCCGACGGGGAAACCGAGACTCCCGCCGCCGGCACGCGTTCCGTCACGCGCACGGACGGGCCGCGACGGGCGACGAGTCGCGCGTGGTCGCCCGGTACCACCTCGACCGACTCGCTCGCCGCGCGGTCGGGTTCGGCGGGCACCCGCAGGTCGCGCCGCTCGCCGTCGTAGAGGTCGTCGAAGAGGATGCCGCTCGGGCTCGCGCGCCACGAGGCATCCGTCGCAATCACTCGTCGCGAGCCGTCGGCGAACTCGAGCTCGAGCTGTGCCAGCAGTGCGAGCCGGGTGCCGTAGCTCGAACGGTTTCCGGGCCAGACGAGCTGGCCGCGGTACCAGCCGTTGCCGACCAGTGCGCTCAGCGTGTTCGTTCCGCGCCGGAGCCCCGCGAGCACGTCGTATGCCTGATACCGCAAGCGGTGCTCGTACGCGGTCCAGCCGGGTGCGAGCACGTCGTCGCCGATGCGAGCGCCGTTCAGCGACGCCTCGTACACGCCGTGCGCGCTCGCATAGAGACGGGCGCGCACCGGCAGCTCGTCGAGCGCGAAGTCGGTGAAGAGGAGCGGCGCCCCGTCGTCGAGCCCGCCCAATGACATCGGGCTCACGAACGCCGCGGTCCAATCCTCGGTGCCGAGGAGGCCGACCTCGAGGGGTTCGGGGTCGCTCCACTCGGTCCACCGGGCACCCGAACCGACGCGAACGCGCAGTCGGCCGTGCCGGCGGGATTCGAGCGGCGCGAGCGGCCAGTCGACGAGCACGCTGTCGGTACTTTGAACAAGGGCGATGGATGCCTCGCCGGAGGCATCCTCGTACTCGACCTCGTAGCGGTCCGATCGCCAGCCGGTATCGCCGGTCTCGAGCACCCAGGAGAGTCGCGGCGTCGCGGTGCCGAGTGCAGCACCGGTCTCGGCCTGCTCGAGCCGGAGCCGGATGACGCGCGCCGTCGTCGTGAGCGACGTCGTCGACGCAGGCAGGTTCTGGGCGACGCCGTCGCGCGCCACCGGGTGTTGCATCGTCATCTACTCGAGCCCGGTTCCGACGACGCCCTTGATGTACCACTTCTGGAACACGATGAAGACGATCAGCACCGGAATCATCGCGATCACCGCGCCGGCCAGACCGACCGCGGGAGAGATGATGGAGTTCTCCCCGCCCGCGAGCGGAGCGAGCGCGACGTTCAGGACCCGCTGTGCGGGGTTGGGCGCCACGATGAGCGGCCAGATGTACATGTTCCACGCCGTCAGGAAGCTGATCGAGCAGAAGGTGGCCAGTGCCGGCTTCGCAAGCGGCAGCGCGATCGAGACGAATACCCTCGGCCAGCCGGCGCCGTCGATGCGAGCCGCCTCGATGAGACCGGCGGGAAGGGTCACGAAGAACTGGCGGAACAACAGGATCGCGAAGGCGCATTGCGCCGCCATCGGGATGATGAGCCCCGCGAACGAGTTGAGCCAACCGAGTTGGAACGTCACGATGAACAGCGGGATGAGGGTGAGGTTGCCGGGCACGAACATCGGCACGACGAGCGTCGCGAGGATCGCTCCGGTCCACTTGAAGGGGATCTTCGCGAGCGCGAACGCAGCCGGCAGCGAGATGAGGAGCTGGAGCCCCAGGATGCCGAGACTGAAGATGAAGGTGTTGCCGATCACCTGGGGGGTGAGGAAGTTCCAGGCATCGGCGAAGTTCTGCCAGATCGGCGTCTCGGGCAGCAGCGGCTGCGGAAAGGCCTTGACCTCGCTTGCAGACTTGAGCGAACCCGAGACCATGTACAGCAGCGGTGCTGCCAGCACGATGCCGCAGACGACGATGAGCGCGTAGCGAAGGGTGTTGTAGAGACGCGGATGCATCAGCTGCGCTCCTTCCTGAAGCGGACGATCGCTCGTGAGAGCAGCACGATGGCGATGAGCAGCACGAGTTGGAAGAGCGAGAGGGCGCTGCCGTAGCCGATGTCGCGCTGGGTGAACGCGACCTTGTACGAGTACAGCGCGAGTGACTGGGTCGTGCCGAGGGGGCCGCCGTCGGTCATGATGAGGGCGATCTCGAACGAGCCGCTGATGAAGCCCACGGCCTGCAGCACGGCGACGAGCACGGTGGTGCTCCAGACGTTCGGCCAGGTCATGCTCCACAGTTGCCGCCACTTTCCGGCGCCGTCGAGCGCGGATGCGGCGTAGATGTCTTCAGGCACGCGCTGGAGCCCGGCGAGGTAGAGGATGATGACGATCGGCAGGGCCCCCCAGATCATCATGATCACGAGCGCGGGCCTCGCCCACGTCGGATCGGAGAGCCAGTTGGGGCCGTCGATGCCGAGGAGCGCGAGGAACTGGTTCACGAGTCCACCGCGCCCGCTGTAGAGGTTCACCCAGATGATGGACGCCACCGCCGCCGATGCGATCATGGGCGTGAAGTAGAGCACGCGCCACGCGCCGACGCCGGGCATATTGCTGTTCACGACGACGGCGAGCAGGAAGCCGATGACGATCGTCGGGATGACGCCCATCACGACGAAGAGCACGGTCACCCCGAGTGCCTGCCACATGTCGGGATCGGCGAACAACCGCGTGATGTTGTCGAGACCGACGAAGACCGGCGTACCGAAGAGGTCCCACTCGAAGAACGAGAGCACGAGGCCGCCGATGGCGGGCAGGATCACGAAGATGAAGAAGCCGAGCATTGCGGGCGAGACGAAGAGCACCGCGGTGAGGGCGTCGACCCGACGGTTCTTTCGGGCCGACAGATGCTCAGCCGGTTGGGATGGACGGGGCACGTCGACGCGGGGAGGCGGCGTCTCCGTCAATGGTGTTGCGGTCACGGATGGATCCTTCGAACGGAGTCGGGTGCGGGAACGCAAGTTCCCGCACCCGATTCTCGACTTACTTGAGTTCCTTGGCGATGGCGGCGTTCACGGTCGCCTCGGCCTCTTGGAACGCCTCGGCCACGTCACGGCCTTCGAGCGTCACCTGCTGCGTCGCCTTCTTGGTCGCTTCGGACATGACACTCGCGCTTGCGCCCGGCATCTGGGTGAGCAGCACCGCGGTGCGCGCCGATTCGCCGAAGATGGCGATGTTGGCGGGCGGAGGCGTCCCGTCCTTCCAGATGCCGTTGTCGATGCCGTCTTCGGTCGGCGGAATCACGCCGCCCACCTCTTGGGCGACCTTCATGCCGGCGTCGGTGTCGTAGAACCATGCGAGGAACGCCCATGCGGCGTCTTGGCTCTTACTCGTCTGCGCGATCGAGAGGCCGTACGAGCCGCCACCGGCCGTCGAATTGCCGTCGATCGTGGGAAGCACCTGCACGTCCCAGTCGTGGTCACCCATCGTCGTCTTCGTCTGCGGAACGGCGCCGCGCGAGCCGATGGACATCGCGACGCTTCCCGAGTCGAACTTCAGCGTCGGGTCGTCGGTCGTCGCGGTGTACTCGCCGGAGGCGGTGCCGTACGCCGAGATCAGCTTCGTCCAGGCTTCGATGGCCTCTGGCTGACCGATACCGGATTTCCCGGTATCCGCGTCGTAGACGAATCCGCCGTAGGCCTGGATGACGGGGCCGTAGACGATCTGCGCGGTGCCATCGCTCAACGGGGCTGCGAGACCCGTGATGGCGCCGCCCGACTTCGTCTGGATCTCCTCCGCGACCCGATACAGGTCATCCCAGGTCCAGTCGGCCTGGGGATACTCGTCGACGCCGGCCTCTTCGAAAACGGTCTTGTCGTAGTACAGACCGACGGAGTCGGCGCTCACCGGCAGGCCGGTCACCTGGTCGGGGTTGTCGAGCGGCCGGTACTGCCCCACGAACTGCGGCAGGAAGTCCTCGATCGTCAGGTCGCCGAGCTTGCCTTCGTCGATGCCCGGGCCGAGGTCGAGGGTCACGTTGTTCTTCGCGAGCGTGTCGGCGAGGAAGTCGACGTTGAAGAACACGTCGGGGAGTTCGCCGCTGAGACGAGCGGTCGCGAGCTGCTGCGCGTATACGGCGGCATCGTCGGTCGTGCTGCGCACCTCGACCTTGCGGTCGGGGAACTCCTTCATGTACGCGTCGGCGTACTCCTGGAACTGGGGCTCGAGGCCCGTGATGGTCGTGAGCACGATGCTGCTGCCCTCGACTTCGCCGGCGGCGCCGCCGGCATTCGTGCTGCCGCACGCCGCGAGCAGCGGCAACACCGCGAACGCTGCGGCGGCGACGGCCAGTCGACGGTTGCGTGTAGGACGTGACGTCATTGTCCACATTTCCTTTCCTGTGATGGGTGCAAGGGAGGAGATGGCGTCGTCCTGGTGGGCAACACCGTTGTTGAAACCTTTCAGTTCATGGTTCTTCAGACGTGGCGGAATGTCAAGCGCAGATATCAAAACGTTTCAAAAATGCGATGGTCCGCTGTGAGGGCGGAATGGCGGGCGTTCCGGTGGTTGCCTGGAGGCATTGTGATACGTTTCAATAATTCTCGGCACGAAAGGGGACGTCAGTGACGACGCAGCATCCGGAACGAATGGCGGCGCAGCAACCCGACGGAATGGTGTCAGAGCACCTCGATCGAGTGACGACCCAGCACGACGATCGAACGGCGGCGCAGCACCCGGTTCGAAGCGAGGCCGCCGAACGCCCCCCACATCCGTACGCCGGAACGACGGCGGAGGATCTGCGGGTCGACGCGCGCACGACGCGGCGCCTCGACCGCTTCATCGCGCTCGCGACCTCTGCCCGCCCTCGCGTGTCGTGGACGGTGCCACTCCTACGCGACGGTCAGTCGCAGACCGCCTTCGAGGCGGTCGTGCTCGACGGAACGGGTTCCGCGACCGTCTGGACGAGCGGAGTCGTCGAAGGCGCCGACCCCTGGGTGCGGGTCGCCGCCGACCTCCCCGCCCACTCGCACGACCTCGTCATGGTGCGCACCCGCGACGAGCACGGCGAATGGTCGGAATGGTCGGAGCGCGTGCCGCTCGAGACCGGACCGCACACGATCGCCGACTGGGGCGGCGCGAGGTGGGTGTCGGCTCCGTCGCTCGGCGTGCTCCGCCGCACCTTCTCCGTCGGGGGCGCACCGCGTCGCGCGCGCCTGCACGTGACCGCCCAGGGGCTCGTGCGCGCGAGCGTCAACGGCCGCCCGGTCAACGCCGCATCGAGCGACCCGTCGCGCACCGATGCCGACCGCGCGCTGTTCCGCAGCTACGACGTGACCGATCTCGTGCGGGTCGGCGACAATGCGCTCGACCTCGCGCTTGCGCACGGGGAGTGGAAGCGCACGGGCCTCGATCCGCGGGTGCTCGCGGTACTGGTGGTCGAGCACGGCGACGGCTCACGCTCCTTCCACGGCACCGGCGAGGGCATGCTCGCGGGCGCAGGCCCGGTCACCATCGAGGACCCCTTCTACCTCGAAGCGCACGAGCCCGGCCGGGCGATCGTGTTCGCCGCGGCATCCATCGCCGTACTCGACTCGGCCGACGACTCGGCCGACCGCCCGGCCGGGTTCGACGAGCCTCCCGCGTGCGTGGCGCCCGACCCCGGCCCGCCGCTGCACGTCGTCGAGACCATCACCCCGGCGCTGATCTCCGCACCCGAGCCGGGCGTGCTGCTCTTCGATGTGGGGGTCAACGTGGCGGGGCGCAGCCGCCTGGTGTTCGAGGAGGACCTGCCGGCCGGAACCGTGATCGAGGCCGTGCACGGCGAGCACGTCGGCGCCGACGGGCGGCTCGATACGACCAACCTCACGATGCCGTTCGATCAGGGGCGGGTGCGGCAGGCCGTGCGGTACACGATCGGCGACGGCGACGGCGACGGCGACGGGGCGAGCCGGGTGCTCGAACCGTGGTTCTGCTACCACGGGTTCCGATACCTCGAGGTGCGCGGCATCCCGGTCGGCGTGGCCGTGCGGGTGGAGGTGCGCACGCTGCACAGCGACCTCCGCCCGAGCGGCACCCTCAGCACGGATGCCGCCGCCGTCGACACGCTCATCGAGCGCGGCCGCCGGACCCTGCTCAACAACGTGCACGGCATTCCAGAAGACTGCCCGACGCGCGAGCAGGCCGGCTGGACGGGCGACACCGCGAGCGCGGCCGACTTCGACTTCTCGGCGTTCGACATGCAGGCGTTCTTCACGAAGTGGCTCGGCGACCTCCGCACGAGCCGGCAGGCGAACGGGGCGATTCCCGCGATCGCACCAGATGTGCGCGCAGAGCGGATCCCGTCCGATCCGGTCTGGGGTGCCGCGCTGCAGCGGGTGCTCGAGGGGCACTGGCTGCACTACGGCGACCTCGATGTCGTGCACGAGACGCTGCCGGCGCTGCGCGCCTGGGTCGACTTCCAGCTCTCCTGCGCGAGCGCCGACGGCACCATCGGCCGCTCGCCGATCAGCTACGGCCACGACTGGCTCGCGCTCGAGCAGACGCCGCCTGAACTTCACCACACCGCTGCGACGCTCGATGCGCTGCGCGTGCTCGCCGAGTTCGAAGAGCTCGTCGGCGACACGGATGCCGCGGCAGCACGCCGCGCGCAGGGCGACGATCTTCGGCGCGCTGCACGAGCGAGCTTCGTCGACTCGTCGGATGGACGGCTGTCGGTGGGGAACGGCTCTCAGGGCTCGCTCGCGATCGCGCTGGAGAGCGGATGGCTCACTGCGTCCGAGTCGGCCGTCGTCGCGGCGCAGCTCGAACGAGACGTGCGGGCCCGCGGCAATCGGGTCTCGTCGGGCTTCGCGACGACGCGCACCGTGGTTCGCGCACTCGCGCGCCACGGTCGTTCGCAAGCGCTCTTCGACGCACTGCACCAGCCCGCGGAGCCCGGCATCGGCGCCATGCTCGACCACGGGCCGGGCACGTTCTGGGAGTGCTGGTGGATCGACCCCGAGAACACCGGCACCGGTTCCCTCGATCACATCGGTCTCGGTGGCCCCTTCGCCGGATGGGCCTGGCAGTCCCTCGCGGGCGTGCGGCCTGTCGCGGGCGGATTCTCGCGCTTCGTCGTCGAGCCTCGAATGGTCGACGGGCTCACGACCCTCGCGCTCGAGACCCGCACGGTGCGCGGCTCGATCGAGGTGCGATTGCGCCGCGACGGCTCCCGACTCGAGGTCGAGCTGGTCGTTCCGGTCGGCGCGGAGGCCGTCGTGCGGCTGCCCGGCGCGACCGAAGAGACGGTCGGATCCGGTCGGCACCGGTTCGTCGCCGAGGTGACGGTGCCCGTACACGTGCCGCCCGCGGTGGAATCGCCGTGGCATCCGCCGGTGTGGGCGCCGTCATCGACCGATGTCGACGGCGACGGATCCCTCCTGCAGTCGGCGATCACCGACGGGCGATTCGAGGCAGCCGGCTCGACGGGGTCGATCGCCGTGGTCGAGCATGGGCTGGAGTGCATGCCGGTGCCGCACGCGCAGCTCGAAGGGCCGGTTCTGCGCGTCACGGGCGCCGACTCCGTCGACCCGGGCGGCCCGCTGGCCAGAATCACGATGCCCGTTCCCGTCGACCTGTCGGATGCACGTTTCGTCTTCGCGATGTTCGACCTGTGCCTCGACGGCCCGACACGACCGGTCGAGACCGTTCTCCGTGTCGTCGCCGCGGACGGCACGACTCTCGAGACGAACCAGCGGCTCTGGCCGGCCGGCTGGATCCGTACGACGCTCGACCTCGTCGGCTGGGCCGGAGCAGCCTCGGTGGTCGCGATCGAGGCCGGGCTCGAATACCTCGACACCGCAGCCACGACAAATGCCGCTCACCCGGCGGCTCCGCAGCAGCCCGCGTCATTCCACCTCGGCCGCGTCGGATTCTCTCGAGCGCGGCGCACCTGGCCGTAGGCCCACCTGAAACGCCCGCTCATGCGGGAGCGTCTTGTACCAGTACGCCGACTTCTTGTAGGCACGCTCGCTCGTCCGCCTGCTTGCCCTGTTCGGGGTCGTCGAGGCCCGGCGCGAAGACCGGCATGCCGTATCCGACCCACAACGCGATCGGCTCGTTCGACGTCGACCACAACGGCACGCGATCCCCGCTGGTCAGCCGTGCGGGTGCCGCGGTCTCGTTCATGGCAGGTGCTGTGCGGCATGCAGGCGCGCGTATGCCCCGCCGGCCTCGAGCAGGGCGTCGTGATCGCCGACCTCGACGATGCGCCCGTGGTCCATCACGACGATGCGATCGGCACCCCGGATGGTCGAGAGCCGGTGCGCGACCACGAGCGAGGTGCGACCCCGCATGAGGGTGTCGAGCGCGTCTTTCACCTTCGCCTCCGACTCGCTGTCGAGCGCGCTCGTCGCCTCGTCGAGCAGGAGGATCCGCGGATCACGGATGAGCGCGCGGGCGATCGCCAGTCGCTGCCGCTGCCCGCCCGAGAGCCGCGCACCCCGCTGGCCGACCATCGTCTCGAGCCCTTCGGGCAATTCGTCGACGATCTCGGCGGCATTCGCGTCGACGAGCGCCCGGCGCACACGTTCCTCCGGGACATCCGTCAGCCCGTAGGTGACGTTCTCGCGGATCGTGCCCTCGAACAGCACGGATTCCTGCGGCACCACCGAGACGAAGCGACGGAAACTGCGCAGGTCGAGGCGTTCCATGTCGCGACCGTCGAGCAGCAGTCGGCCTGCAGTGGGGCGGATGAATCCGAGCACGAGATTGATCGTCGTGGACTTGCCCGAGCCCGACGCGCCGACGAATGCCACGGTCTCGCCGGGTTGGATATCGAGGTCGATGTGATCGATGGCCGGCCGCGCGGCATCCGGAAAGGAATAGCCGACGCCTTCGAAGGCGATCTGACCGACCACGCGATCGACCACGGTCTTGCCCTCGTTGCGCTCGAGGTCCGGGTCTTCGAGCACTTCGGCGATGGACTTGATCGACTCGACGCCGCGCGCGATGATCGGTGTGAGTCCGACGAGCTGGGTGATCGCGCCCGTCAGCGTGGCGAAGTAGGTGCTGAGCAGCACCACCTGGCCCGCGGTGATCGGCACGATGCCCGATATCGCCGCCCATCCCGACAGCCCGAGGCACAGTGTCGACAGCACCTGGAACGAGACCCACGACATGCTCTCGAACCGGGAGTTGAGGCGGTCGAGCGCGAGGCCGGCCTGCTTGACGTTCTCCGCCGTCTCGGCCACGCGGGTCGACGCGGTGCGTTCGAGCCCGTGCGCGCGGGTGATCGGGATGAGCGAGGCCATCTCGCCGACTCGAGCAGACAGGTCCTCCATCTCGAGCCGGAAGGCCTCGTTGCGACGGGCCGCACGGTGGCGCATGCCCGCGACGAGACCGGCCGCGATGGGCACGGTGATGGCGAAGACCAGGAGGAAGGCAGGCGCCTGGATCGCCGTCACGGTGATCGAGCCGATCAGGATCGAGAGGGAGACCGCCACCACTGGGAAGACCTGCTGCATGAGCAGTTCGACGTTCTCGACGTCGCGAACGATCTTGGTCTGGATGATCGATGCGCTCTTGCGCGTGTGGTACCCGATGGAGAGTCCCTGCAGGTGGCCGGTCAAGGCATTGCGCAGGTCGGCGGCGACCGAGCGATAGGCCTTGCTGTACATCCGCACGTACCAGATGTGGTTCGGCGTGTTCAGGAGCAGCACGAGCACCGTCAGGGCGACGAGGAGCCAGAGCCGCCCGTAATCCGCCGCGCCGCCTTCCGCGCCGGAGACGACGGTGTCGATGATCTGCGCGGTGAAGACGGGGACGAGCCAGATCGGGCAGTCCTTGACGGCATGGAACAGCACGGCCGCGAGGACCCGACGGCGATAGGGGTGAAGCATGCTGCCGATGGACCGGATGGGGTGACTTGCACGGATGTGCACAACAGCTCCGAAGCTCGGGGGCGGGTGCGGGTGCGGACCAGAGCGTGACGGCTCGAGCCTGTCACCTCGGGAGTGCAGGAATGAAAGGTTTCACTGAGCTGCCATCATGGAGGGATGCTCCGGGGCTGTCAAGCACCGCTCAGCGTGGCGCGGAGCTCTCTCGCACGATGAGCTCGGGCGAGAGCTTCAGCTGCTCGTGGCGATGCTCGGGGTTGTCTGCTTCGTCGAGCGCGAGACGCACAGCGTGCTCCGCGAGGAGATCGGTGGCCTGGCGCACCGTGCTGAGGGGAACGACCGCGGACTCGGCGTAGTCGATGTCGTCGTACCCCACGACGGCGATGTCGCGCGGCACGCGGAGCTGTTCGGACATCACGAGTGCCTGCAGTACCCCGAGCGCGAGCAGGTCGTTCGCCGCGAACACCGCGTCGGGGCGCTCGCTCGCGGGCATCGCCTCGATGACGGCGCCGGCGGCGCGACCGTCGGCGATGGTCTGGTCGTGGGTGTCGACGTGCGTGAGGCGCACACCCTGGTGCTCGGCGCAGACTCGTTGCGCGCCGAGCCACCGGTCTTCCACCTGGTGCAGTGGACCGCCGAGGAAGGCGATGTGACGTCGACCGGACTCGATGAGGTGGCGTGCGACGAGTTCGCCACCCGCTCGGCCATCGAGCGTGACCGAGCAGAAGTCGCGGTCTTCGTGGATGTCGAAGAGGATGAGCGGCATGCCGCGGGCGCGGAGTTGCCGCATTCGTTGCGTGATGCCGTCGAGCGGCGCGACGAGCATGCCGCGCACCCGCTGCTCCTCGAAGAGGTCGAGATAGCGGTCTTCCCTGGCCGCGAGCTGATCACTCGAGCCGAGCACGACGGTCTGCCCGGCCTGCTCGGCGGCCGCTTCGGACGCATGTGCCAGGTCGGCGAAGAAGGGGTTCGCCACGTTGAGCACGATCATGCCGAGCGTCGTGCCGGCACCCATCTTGAGCTGGCGCGCCAGATCGTTGCGCACGAAGCCGAGATCATCGATCACCGCCTGCACTCGAGCGAGGGTGGTCGCGGAGACCTGATCGGGCTTGTTGAGCACGTTGGAGACGGTGCCGACGGACACACGAGCCGCTTCAGCGACCTCCCGGATGCCGACTGTTCGGCCCATCGCGCCTCCGACCTCTCTGTTGACTCTCCATCCTAAGAGTCGGCGCAGGCCGGCTCGGCGATTTTGCGGGCCAGAATGAAACTTTTCAACCGGAGAGATCGCGCCCGATGTCGCCTCGACGAGAGCCGCTCGCCGACCTTCAGTCCACCTGCTCGCGCGGGCGGACGGTGCTTCCGTTGCCGACAGCACGGATTGCGTGGTCCCGCTTGTGGAATATTCAGTGGACGCCCTAATCTGAAACGATTCAGGTGGCGAAAGGGTGCGTACGGATGTCGCGAATGGACCTGCCAGACAACGCAGCCCAGCCGAAGGTTCGTACTTCCACGAAGACGAGGACGTCATGAAGAGAAGAATGAGTGCCGCCCTGACGGTGACCACCGTGACCACCGTGACCACGGTGACCACGGTGACCACCGCACCCGCTGGACGAGTGTTCCAGAGCTTCACCCGCTGCCGGCCATTCGGCGAACAGTTCCGAAGTGGATGCGGCGAATGACGGCACGCTGGATCTGGCGCAGTGAGGGCGAGTCGTCGCCCAGGAACGAGTTCACCTGGTTTCGTACGGTCGTCACGCTCGACGAGCTCCCACTGGATACCTCGCTTCGTTTCGCGGCGGACAGCACCGCCCAGCTGTGGCTCAACGGACGACCTCTTCGACGCAAAGTCAGTCGGTTCCATGAGCCTGAAGCACGCGCCGAGTGGGTCGACGCCGGGTCGCTCCTGCGCACCGGTGCGAACATCGTGACCGTGCTCCACCACAACTGGGGCGGAATCACGACTTTTCAGAGAACTCAGAATGTGCGCGCTGGGCTCTATGTTGAAAGCTCGTGGCTGGTGAGTGACGAGCGATGGCAATGGCTCGCGGCTGACGAATTCGAGAGCAATGACAACCAGTTCCTCGGCCTCGCGGGTGACGCCCCACGGGTGCGTTTTCCGATCCGCTGGAACGCACGGCTGACCCGTGATCTGCGACAGGATTCCTCGATCGAGACGACCGGAGACGGGCTCTGGGCGGCGGCCGCGGCAGTAGAAGGCGGCCCATGGCCGCACCAGCCAGGAATCGTCGAAACACCGGCACAGCGCGAGAGCGACCAGTTCCCGCTCTCGATTCTCGCCACTGGAACATCGACACGGCCGATTGCCGGGAGCGAATCGTCGCCGTCGGCGCTGGCCGGTTCGCGCCTCGTACCCGACCGCCCCATGCTGCGGGCCGTCGGCCCGTTGGTCGATGGTCACGCCGTGACGGTCAGCGGCCAGGCGGGCGAGACGCGGTACCTCACGGTCGATTTCGCGCGCCCGGTGCACGGATATCCTTTCCTCGAATTGTCTGCCGACGTCGAAGCTGAGGTCGATGTCGGGTACGGAGAACTCGCGCTTTCGCCCTTCGACGGCCGGGAGCTCGTCAGCGAGGACGGCTGGATCGATGTCGATGCAATCGTCGCGCGGGGGTACGCCGACCGCGTGCTCGCCGCGACCGAGCGGAGACGGTACGAGCTTCCCGACGAGCGGACCGCGCGATGGATGACCGTGCACATCACCTTCTCGATCACAGGGAGTGTTGTCATCCACGGCCTCGGATTCGTGAAGTCGCAGTTTGCGATCGAGCCACGTGGATCGTTCCGCTCGGGCGACGAACGGCTCGACCAGATCGTGAAGCTGTGCGAGATCCACGCCGAAGTGACGATGTCCGACGCCTTCGTCGACACCCCCGGCCGGGAGGACGGCCAGTGGATCGAGGATGCGCGCCCGCGCGCCCAGATTGCCGAGCGCTGGTTCGGCGACACGAGCCTGAGGCGCTTGGCGATCAGGACCCTCGCAGAAGGACAGGGAGCCGACGGCCAGCTTCATCCCTTCTTTCCCAGTGATTTCCCCGCCTATCCGGCAGCCTGGGACTGGTCGGTGCAGTGGGTGGCGATGCTCTACGACGACTATGTCTGGCACAACGATCTCGAATTCGTCGCTCGGCACTGGTCGACCCTCCGGCGACTGTGGAACCGCCTCCTCGAGGATGTGACGGACGACGGCCTGTGGCGAACAGGGGCTGTGCTCGGCGACGTTCGCAACTCCGAGCGACCCGACGCTGGAGCATCGAGCGGCCTCATCACGCCGTGGATCATCGAACGGCTCCGGTGGAGCGCACTCATGGCCGAGGCGCTCCACGACGCACCGCATGCAGAGCTCTGGAATGCCACGGCCCAGCTCCTGGACGACGGCTTCAGACGGCTCCATGTCGTTCGCTCGCATGACCAGGTGGCTGCCATCGTTGCGGACGTGTACGACCCCAGCACCGGCGGACATCACGGGTACGGGCAGGCTGGCCAGGTCGCGCCCCTTCTGGACGGTTCGATCGACGGCCAGGACGCACGAGATCTCATCGACTTCGTATTTCCCGAACCGGTGGGCTCGCCACCGAGCGGCGTCGCGCGCTGGAACAATCCGACCGCGGCGTACCGAGTGCTCAGCGCGCTGAGCGCGCACGGCTACCAGCAGCGAGCCCTCGCGCACCTGATCGAACGATATGCGCCGTACCTTCCGGGGCATCCGCGCAATCCCGTACCTCTCTCGCTGCAGGGCCCTTACGGCGGCCCCCTGCCCGAATACTGGATCTCCCGGGAAGACCGCGAGCTCGCCCGTGGCGAGGCCAACACCGCCCAGCCGATCGACGCGACCGGCTCGCACGGCTGGGGCGCCGTTCCATTGCTCTGGCTGCACGAGAGTCTGCTCGGCGTCACCTTCTCCGGACGGGGGAGCACCGCGATTTCCATCACGCCGGTGTCGGCCGGGCTTCCGTACGTGCAGGGCACGACCGTGACCCCGATGGGAGCTGTGACGGTCTCCTTCGATCCGAGCGTTCCGAAACTCTCCGTCGAGATTCCCGTCGGCTGCGTCGCGACCGTCGTCTTTCCGGAGGAGTTCCGCGACAGGATGGTGCGGGATGCGGATCGGCAGTATCTCCCCGTGCCGGCCAGCGAGAACGCGGTGCTCACCGAGGCCGGCCGATACACATTCGTGGCCGTCGGTGCGCACCGGTGACAGACCAATTGGCTGAATGGCGTGCGACACCCTATGAGGAGAGAGCTATGAATACCGCCGAAGCTTCATCGACGTTCGCCGAGGCCATCCGCAGCCTGGAAAGCGGGACCTCGTCCCCTGATCCGAGGACGGATGTGGACACCGCGTCACTGGTGGAGCGCTATCCAGAGCTCGGCAGCGTGACGGTGCGCGACCTCAGCATCCCTGCACGCCACGGCGATATCCCTGCCCGCCTCTACCTGCCGGAAGGGACCCCGAAAAGCGCCCTCGTCTGGGCCCATGGCGGAAGCTTCATCGGCGGAAACCTCGACATGCCGGAGAGCAACTGGGTCGGCCTCGCTGTGGCGGCGCATGGCTCTGCGGTGCTGTCCGTCGAGTACACCAAGGCACTGTTCGGGGTGCACTTTCCGGTGCCATCGCTCGATCTGCTCGATGCCTGGAACTGGGCCGTGGAGGAGCTCGACCTGAGCCCGGCGACCATGCACCTGGGGGGAGCCAGCGCGGGAGCGAATCTCGCCGCGGGAGTCGGGGTGCGGCTGCGCGACGGTGAGGGGCAGCTGCCGGCTTCGCTCGTGCTGGTCTATCCACAGCTCCACACCATGGTTCCCGAGCCATCGGAGGCCGCGCGCGCTGCGGCGGAGACTCTGCCGGAGATCCACCGCTTTCCGCAGAGCATGGTCACGGCGATAGCCACGAACTATCTGGGTTCCTGGCCGGATGCCGACGACCCGTACGCCTACGCCGGCCACGCGGATCTCACGGGCATGCCGCCCCTGTTCATCCTCAACTCGGAGCGCGATGAGCATCGCTATTCCGGGGAGGAGTTCGCCAAGCAGGCCATGGATGCCGGCGTCGCGATCACCGTGGTCTCCGAGCCGGGGAGCAGGCATGGTCACCTCGATCGTCCGCATACCATCGAGGCGCAGCGGAGCATCGACCGCATCGCCCACTGGCTGGACGGATTCTCGAAGTGAACCTCGCTCCAACAGAAGCGATCATGCTGGATCGCCCGCGCATCCGACCCGAACCGCTCGACCCGGAGCGATTCGCGGCCCCCGAGGCCGATGACCGCCCCGGCGTGCGGTGGTGGTGGCAGAGCCCCGTTCCGATCGAGGAGCTCACTCGCCAGCTCGGCGCCATCGCAGATGCCGGGTTCCGTGAAGTGGAGATCGCCTTCAACCGGGAGTTCTGGGGCGTGGAGAAGCAGCGTGATGCGCTCGGAGCGATTCTGATCGAGGCGGAGCGACTCGGTGTGGGCGTGGCGATGACGTTGGGGGCCTCGTGGCCGCTCAAGACGCCGAACACGACGAAGGGCACGGGGTTCGCCACCCAGGAACTGCAGTACGGATCGGTGCGGCTGCCCGCAGGGCTGTCGGGACCGGTGCGCCTTCCGGCTCCGTTCGATGATGTCGATGCCGAACGCGCGTCGACGCTCGTGCGGGTCACTGCCGCTCGGGTCGTGCACTGGAATGACCCGCCGGCTGTCGCTCCGCTCGGTGATCCCTGGGCGCCACCTCGTCGTGTGATCCACCCTCCCCTCGCGTCGACCGTGTTGGACTCGGAGTCGCTGATCGACCTGACATCGCAGCTCGTCGATTCCACGATCGACTGGGAAGCGCGCGACGGCGACTGGATGGTGTTCGCCTTCTGGATGCGCGACTGCGAGCAGGGTGTGACGAGTTTTCTCGATCGACGCTCTGCACAGGCGGCCACGGAGTACCTCGACGAGCATCAGATCGGCGCGGACAACGTCGCAGCGCTCGGCGCCGTCGGCACCGAACTCTTCGAGGATTCGCTGGAGCTCAACGCCGATTCGGTGTTCTGGAGAGCCGAGATGATCGAACGCTTCACCGAACGCCACGGCTATGACGTCACTCCCTACCTCCCGCTGCTCTTCGCGCACGGGATGTGCCGCTTCTGGGTGCCGAACGAGGAGCCGGTCCCCGATTTCGAGCTCGAGACCGGTGCCGGCGCTCGGGTGCGTCGCGACTACTACCGGCTGCTGACCGACCTCTACATCTCCGATCATCTGCTCCCGGTGCAGGAGTGGTCGATGAGTCACGGATTACGACACAAGGCGCAGGTGGCCTACGGCCAGAACCTCGAAGCGATTCGGAGCAATCGTGACTTCGTGCGGGCTGGCGGGCGGGCCGAGGGCGAATCGCTGAACTCAGGAGACCGGGCACCGGTCAACCGCTCGAGCGCGACGTGGCGGTTCGCCCTCGACTGGCAGCGATCCGTCGTCGGCGGAGCCCACCAAGGGGGTGCCGTGCGCATCAGCACGGAACTCGGCGCACAGTTTCGGGCGGCATACGCGTTCACCCTCGGCGATCTGCGACGGATGCTCGCGAAGGAATGGGCGGCCGGGATCACCAAGCCCTTCCTGCACGGTGTGGCGACGCAGAAGCCAGGGGCCGCGTGGCCGACGCAGACCCGGTTCGAACAGCACATCGTCGGGGACTGCTGGAACGACACGCATTTTCCCGAATGGGCCAACTGGCTGCCTCTCACCGACTACTGGGCGCGAGGCACCGTCGTGCTCGAGACCGGGGTTGCGCGCACGGACGTCGCGGTCTATCGCGACGGCTTCCTGACGATCGCCGCACGCGGTGTGCGGGACGTGAGCGTGGACGCGACCGTTCCCGCGCGCCTCGCCGACACGGAGGCCCTCGAGAACGCGGGCTTCACCGTGCAATTCGTCGACCCCATCGGGCTCGCCGAAGCGGGCACCGTCGGTGATGATGGCACCGTGTTCCCCACCGGGCCCGCTTATCGAGGCCTCATCATCGACGAGCGAGCCCTTCCACCCGAAGCGGCAGAGGCGATCGCAGCAGCCGCGGAACGCGGGACGCGCATCCTGATCGTCGGCGAGCCACCGTCTGCTGATTCGGGCTTCGCCGGCGGCAGTACCGGCGACGAGCGCGTGCGGGCCGCGATGGCCCGTGCGCTTCGCCAGCCCTCGACGGTGCAGCTGAGCAGGATGTCGGAGGCCTCCGATGCGTTCCTCCGTCTCGGACTCCTGCCACGAGCGGTCGTCGATGCGCCGGCGCTGCTCTCCCAATGGCGCGAGGCCGGATCATGCCGATACGTGCTCGTGTACAACACCCTCGGTGCGCCGGCTCCCGTGACGCTGTCGCTCGAGGGCGTCGGCCGTGTGCGTGAACTCGACCTGACCAGCGGCCGCGTCCTCGCTGCGGCGCACCGGGTAGAGGCAGACCGCACCACCGTCCCGACGCGGATCCCGGCCCTGGGAGTGCGGGTGTTCGAACTCGACCTGCTCGCCGCACCCGAGCCCGACGACGACGAGCCCTCCGTCGCGACGGTCGAGCTCGCCATCGACCACTGGCTGCTCGAGGTGGACAGCGAAGAACCTGCCGGTCCTCGTGCCATCACGCTCGACGGTGTCGGCCCCGGGGACTGGCGAGAGGTGGATGCGCTGCGTTTCGTCTCAGGAACCGGACGCTACACCGCGCGGGTGGTCGTCCCGGAAGAGCTCGCCGGCCTGCCCGCTGTCATCGACCTCGGCAGGCTTGCTGGATCTGCCGTGGTGCGGATCGGCGACCGGGTATTCGGTACCGCCTACGTCGATGACACGATCATCGATCTCGGCGATGCTCTCGAGAACGGAGACCTGATCGAGATCGAGGTTCGAACCGCGCTTCGCAACGCCGTGATCGCGAGCGAGATCACTGAGCTGATCGGCCCTGATTCCTCCCAACCGCAGGGGCTGATCGGTCCGGTGGCCATCCGAGTCACGCGAGCATCGGACGCGACGTGACGAGAGCCATCCGAGGAGTGACCCGTCGAACGTCCGTTCTTCGGTGGAGTTGCGCGTCTCGCGTACGAAAGGAATGCCATGTTCACCGACCGACCGGAGGCTGAGCTTCGAACGTATCGGAGCGCGCAAGTCGACCCGACGGACTTCGACGAGTTCTGGGCGACGACGCTCGGGATCAGCCGTGAATTCGATCTCGATGTCTCGCTCACGCCCGTCGAGACCGGGCTGACGACGATCGATGTCTGGGATGTCTCGTTCTCCGGGTACGGCGGGCAGCGGGTGCGCGCCTGGCTTCGCGTGCCGGCGGGTGCGGCCGGCCCACTGCCGGCCGTCGTGCAGTTCGTCGGCTACGGCGGTGGACGTGGCAATGCGGCGGAGACCCTGTTCTGGGCATCCGCCGGATTCGCCCATCTTCAGATGGACATCCGTGGACAGGGGTCGGCCGGCAGCGTCGGCGATACTCCGGACGACGTGGGCTCGGGGCCGCAAGGCCCCGGGTTCATGACCCGCGGCATCGAGAGCCGTGAGACCTACTATTACCGGCGGGTGTTCACGGATGCCGTACGCGCTGTCGAGGCCGCCCGCTCACTCCCGATCGTCGACGAGACACGAGTCTCGGTCGTCGGCGGCAGCCAGGGCGGTGGCATCGCACTCGCGGTCGCCGGGCTCGTCCCCGATCTCGCCGCGGTCGCGGCCTACGTTCCGTTCCTCTGCGATTTCCCTCGCGCGGCCACGATGACCGACAACGATCCCTATCGCGAGATCGGTCGCTACCTCGCCGTCCACCGAGGATCCGTGGATCGGACCTTCGAGACGCTCTCGTACTTCGACGGCGTCAACTTCGCGAAGCGAGCCACCGCGTCCGCGATCCTGAGCGCCGCACTGATGGACCCGATCTGCCCGCCCTCGACGGTCTTCGCCGCCTACGCGAACTATGCCGGACCCAAGCAGATCATGGTGTGGCCGTACAACGGGCACGAGGGCGGCGGCATCGAGGATCAGCTGTCAGCGCTGCGGCACATCAACTCCATGGTCCGGTAGCGGACACCTGGCGCCCAAGGGCGCATCGTATGCAACCACGACAAGGGAACGGGATCCATCATCACTCTGCAACTGCCACCCTTTTTCGAATTCGGCGTAGCGACCAGCGCTTTCCAGATCGAAGGCGCCTGGAATGAAGACGGCAAGAGCCCGTCCATCTGGGACACCTTCAGCCAGACTCCTGGGAAGGTGCGAGGGGACCTCCCAGGAAACGTCGCGTGCGATCACTACCACCGTTATCCCGAAGACATCGCGTTGATGAAAGACCTGGGAATCGACACGTACCGGCTCTCACTCAGCTGGTCGCGGCTCATGCCAGACGGCGTCGGCGCTGTGAACCAGAAGGGCGCCGACTTCTACAACCGACTCATCGACGACCTACTCACCGCGGGCATCCAACCGAATGTGACCCTCTATCACTGGGACCTGCCCCAGGTGCTCGAAGACCGGGGCGGATGGCCCAATCGCGAGGTCGCGGACTGGTTCGGCGAGTACTCCGCCACCTCCTTCGATCTCTTCGGAGACCGCGTGCACAGGTGGGCGACTCTCAACGAACCCATTGCGCTCTGGGTCGGATACGCCCTCGGTGCGTTCGCGCCCGGACTGCGTGACGAGAAGCTGGGCAGACAGGCGATGCACAACGCGATGCTCGCGCACGGCACGAGTGTGCAGGCGTTCCGAGCAGCCGGCAGCGTCGACAGCGAGATCGGAATCGTCCTCGACATCTGGAAGCGGCAGCCCTTGACCGAGTCTGCCGAAGACCGGGCACTTGCCGATGAGGGCGAAGACGATGGCTTCCGGTTCTTTCTCGACACACTGCGGGGTGGCGGCTACAGCGACCGGCTGATGGAGCGTCTCGAGAGCGCCGGCACCTTCCCCCACGTGGAGCCGGGCGACCAACAGCTCATCGAATCGCCCATCGACTATCTGGGGCTCAACGTGTACTCGCGCGTCGTGGTGGATTCGACGCGGCAGCAACCCGGTGCCTGGGCGGAGAGCCACCCTCAGCCGGGAGGAAACTTCCTGGAGAGCGGATCGGAGTTCTACCCGCGCGCGGTCTACGAGGCGATCGAGATGGTGCGTGACGACTACGGCTGGGAGGGCCCGATCTTCATCACTGAGAACGGTGTTCCAGACGCCTCGGCCGCAACGACGGCAGACCCCCTCGACGATGAAGAGCGCATCACCTACGTTGAGGGATTCCTTCACTGGATCTCGGTCGCGATCGCGGAGGGGGCGGATGTGCGGGGTTACTACCTGTGGAGTCTGCTCGACAACTATGAATGGGCGGCCGCGTTCGACTTCAAGTACGGGCTCGTACGCGTAGACCCGGAGACGCAGGTCAGAACACCGAAGAAGTCGGCCGCGTGGTATGCGAAGACGATCGCGGATCACCGGGCGTCGGTATAGGCCAGCGCCAAGCACGTGGGTGGGCTGAATCTCATTCCACGACCGGTGAGCTCCATCCTCTGAGTCGGCCGAGTCGTGAGCCGACCACTCGCCCGGGTCAGATATGAAACTTTTCAACCCCGAACAGCTCTGGGTTCTGCCGGCCGCACGGCCTGCCCGTCGGCGCATCCGTGTCGGAAATGGTTGACAGCCCTGCGTTTCTTCAATACGATGCATGAAACGTTTCAGTTCTGGAACGCACCTTCTCGGTCCGGGGCCGGTCTCGTCGCACCCGGCCGACTCAGCGGTGCGCCGCACGCATGCAACTTCTTCACCGATATCGAGCAATGGAGCTATCCGATGGGCATGAGCAGTAACCGTTTCACGGCGAGTCGACGTTCATTCCTCAAAGGGGCCGGCCTCGTCGCCGCCGCGAGCACACTGGTGGGGCGCACCGCGCAAGCCCAGACCGCGGCGGCGGCGGAGGCCGCGACCTATCGACTCGAGAACGGCTTCGTCAGCATCGGCGGCGCGTACGGCAAGCTGACCCGGCTGGCGTGCGATCCGACGGGTGGCGGCCGGTACGAACCCACCGCGTTCAGCTCGCTGTTCATCGGAGAGTCCGACTTCTACGATGCGGGCTTCAACGACGGCGTCGTGTGGACGAGCACCGAGACCACCCTGAACGTGACCGGCATCCAGATTCCGTCGGCGGCCGACCTTCGGCAGGCTCAGCTCAATGCGCCGGTTCCGCTCAGCCCCGGACGGACGCTCGGCCAAACGTTCACCGCGACGGCGCATCGCTTCTTCCGCGTGGGCGGTCAGTTCCCGACGTGGAGCAACCAGAACTCATCGATGAAGTTGACGCTCTACTCCGGCACCCCCGCGACCGGCCTGACCGAGATCGGCAGCACTGACGTGAGTCCCGTGCAAGACAACGGCTGGGCCTACGTCGACGTGCCGGCCCAGCCGGCCGGCGTCTACTACCTCGAAGCATCGGATGCCGCGGGCACGCCCGGCTGGTGGGCGCAGAGCGGCGCGGTCAATGTCGACGTCGGCGGCGCCTCGTACGCCGATCGCACGCAACTGGGCGGGAGGACGATGACGATCGACGTCGTCGGCTTCAACGTCGATGGCCTCGCGTCATGGCAGTTCGAGCTCAGCGGCCCGACCCTCCAGCTGTCGTACGAGCTGGCATGGCAGGGCGACCCGCGCGCCGATCCGGGGCTCACGATGAACACCTCGTGGGTCAAGGACGGCTACTCGATCGACGCGGCCGACGGGGTTGTCTTCAGCCGCTTCATCGGTGACGACGGCTACTACCTCCCGTCGCAGCAGCTGAAGCGCCGCGCGGCATGGACCAATCCCGTGCTCGGAACCAAATGGGTCGGAGCGACCGGAACAGGTCCGTACGACCTCCGCATCACGGCACCCCAGCCGATCCTCGACGGCACCATGTCGGCCGACTCGATGAAGCTCTCGTTGAACACAGGCGGCACCGACGCGGTGCCCACGATCTCGCGGTCGATCGCCATCGAGGTGCAAGCCCACACCGACGCGTTGCCCGACGTCTTCCCCGTCTTCACGGCATCCGACGAGGTGCGTGCGACCCAGCTCTCGACGTTCTACTGGGAGCGTGCGCTGAGCTTCCGGTTCAGCGGGCACGCGGCCGACTGGGCCGATTGGGAAGGACGCATCCTCGACTGGACGGGCACGGTCGGCGCCGACGAACAGTCCGCGAGCCTGCTGAACACGAAGCTCGACGACGACGGGTACGTCTGGTCCTGGCCGGATTCGCAGGGCTGGCCCTTCCCTGATCCGAAGCTCTACGACAGCAGACACTTCACCTCGAACGCGATGTACGTGCTCGCCACGTGGCGGTACTTCTCATGGACCGGTGACTCCGCGTTCCTCAACACCATGCTGCCCCGCGCGAGGAAGGCGATGGACTTCTACCTCGACTCCTTGGGCGGCAGCAGCGGAGTCGTGACGATCGACTCGCCCGACCACAGCGGGCGAGACGGAGCCGTTCCATCCAATTACTGGGACATCGCTTCGCACGGACACCTCGACGCGTACGTCAACGCGTACTTCTACGGTGCACTCGAGGCGATGGCCCAGCTCGAGGACTTCGTCAAGGAGAAGAAGCGGGCGAAGCAGCTGAGAGCGCTGCGGCCGACCGTCGCGCAACGCTACAACGAGCTGTTCTGGAACGACACCGACGGCCGCTACGTCCAAACCATCGACGTCGACGGCGTCGTGCACGACTACGGTGCAACCTACGTCAACCTCGAAGCCGCATCGTTCGGACTGCCCTCGGCAGAGCAGGCCGCGCGGATCTTCGAGTGGCTCGACCACGGCCACACCGAGCTGCAGAACTCGGTCGTACTCATCGAGGGCGGCGGCCTGGCGCCGAAGATCGAGGCGGGGCGAACCATGGGCCAGAGCTTCACGGCCAATGCAGCGTTCACGAGCGTCGCCGCGCGGTTCCCGACGTACGGCGTGCGCGGCGCTTCGTTCACGATGACCCTGTACCAGGGCGTGCCCGACGGCACGTCGCCGGTCGTGGTCGCCGACCGGCAGTTCAGCGACTGGGGCGACGGTGGCGTCGCCCACATCGACGTGCCGAAGCAGGCACCGGGCGTGTACTACCTGGAGGTCTCGAACGTCACCGGCTCGCTCGCGTGGTGGTCGTCGATGACGACGGTGCCCGGTGCGCTCGCCTACTCCGACGGGCTTCCCGCCGCGAATGCCAGGTCGCGGTTCGTGGCGGCACTCGGCGAGCACTTCGAGGGGCCCGCCGACATCTACTCGAAATGGGTCTTCGCGCCGAGGGCCACCACTCGACGCAACAACTACTGGTTCTTCCTGAACAACCTCAACATCCCGTGGGGACACCAGGTGCAAGACGGCGGTGCGATCCTCTACACCTCGGGCTTCGACGTGATGGCCCGAGCCCGATACCGCTCGGCCGACGACGCATGGGCGCGGTTGACCGCGATTCTCGATCGGTGGAGCGAACCGGATCACATCTCGGGCGGCACACCGCTCTTCCGCGGCGAGAGCACCGTCGACAGCGGCACGGGCAGCACCTCGGTCGGAACGGACATCCCGTTCCCCGAGAGCGGACTCGTGCCGGCGAGCTTCATGTACGCCTTCATCGGCGTCGAAGCAGAGCCCGATGCCCTCGTCATCACGCCGAACCTGCCGTCGACGCTGAGCCATGCCGGCGTGCGCAACCTCTCCTGGCACGGAAAGCGGTACGAGGTGCGGGTGACTCGAGACCGGATCACGGTGGAGGGTGGCGGCGGCACCGTGACCCGGCCGTACAAGCCCGGCAAGCCGGTGCGGTTGAAGGCAGCGCAGCTCGCACACTGAGGCGCTCGCAGCGACTGAGTGCCTCAGCTCACCGTCTGATCCAGACGATCCGGGCTGTTGCCGGGCCTCCGTCTGGCATCACCGTTGGCTCTCGGACCCCGATTGGTCGTGCTCGGCGATGTCGCGGTCGAGGTCATCCTCGATGAGGAGGTCGCGGCGAACGTGGTCGCTGCGGTAAGCCGAGCGCCCCAGCATGTGCGCGGTCATCGGCTGGGTGAGCAACTGGAACGTCATCACGAGCACGGCCGTGGTGAGCACGCCCCACGTCGGAACCTGCACGACGATCGCGACGAGCACGGTCGCGAGCCCGAGCACCTGCGGCTTCGTCGCCGCGTGCAACCGGGTCAGCACGTCGGGGAAGCGCACGATGCCGATGCCCGCGGCCATCGACAGGAACCCGCTCACCAGGATGAGGAGGCCGACTGCGATCTCGGCGGCGCTCATGAGGCATCCTGCTTCGCCATGAACCGTGCGATCGAGATCGAGCCGACGACCGCGAACATCGCGAGCACGAGCATGACCACGAGGGTGTCGATGTGCTTGTTGATCGCCATCTCGGCGCCGAGCGCGCAGATGGCGATCGCGAGCAGCACATCGGTCGCGAGCGCGCGGTCGAGGATCGACGGCCCCTTGATGATGCGGTAGACCGAGGCGATCGCGCCGATGCCGAACATGACTCCGGCGATGATGCTGACGATCTCGAGGAAGGTCATGTGCCTGCTCCCTTCGTTCGTGCGGCGTGCTCGCGACGCTCACGACGGGCAGCGCGAACGGATGCCGCCTGCGCACGTGTGCCGATGGCGAGCACGATGCGCTCCTCCGTGCCGAGCACGGCGCTGCGCACCCGATCGATGTCTGCCACCGTGCGGGTGCCGAGGGCGTGCAGGTACAGCAGCCCCCGCTCGCGGTCGATGTCGACGACGACGGTGCCCGGCACGACCGAGATCGCCTCGGCCGTGAGGGTGGTCACGAGGTCGGAACGGGTGAGCAGCTGCACGGCGATGATCGAGTTCAGCGGCTTCCACCGCGGATCCAGCGCCAGCCAGGCGACCTGCAGCGAGGCGCTCGAGACGTCGTACATCATGCGCAGGCCGAGCAGCAAACCCCGCCACACGTTGAAGCGACCGCTGAGCAGCACCGGCGGCAGGTACAGCACGCGGGTCACCCCGATCGCGAGCAGCACCCCCGTGACCACCGTGAGCACGGTGACCTGGTCCCAGAGGAACACCCACACCAGGACGAGGGCGACGAGGAGCGGCAGCTGGCGCCAGACGGAACGCCAGCGCGAGACATCCGCTGCTGAATGCGTCATCGGATGCCTCCGGGGAACACGAGGGAGATGTACGCGCCGGCGTCGAGCAGGTCGGCGGCCGCGCGCCCCGCGAGGTCGAACATCGGGCCGGCGAAGACGGTGAGGCAGATCGTGACCATCACGAGGGCGCTCGTCGCGACCACCATGAGCACGGGCGTGGTGCGGGTCGCGGTGACCGTGGCTCCCTCGGGCGCTTCGAGCACCGAGCCGAGCAGCACCGACTCGTACCCGTCGAGCTCGGAGCGCCGCCGCCAGAACGCCATGTTCCAGAAGCGCGTCAACGCGTAGAGCGTGATGAGCGAGGTGAGGGCGCCGACCCCGATGACCACCCAGATGAGCCACGCCGTGCTCGGGTCGACCGCAGCGCCCTCGGCGCCGGCAAGGAACAGCCCGGTCTTGCCGAGGAACCCGGAGAACGGCGGAATGCCGCCGAGGTTCAGTGCGGGGATGAAGAACAGCACGCCGAGGAGCGGCGAGGCCTTGAGCAGCCCGGCGAGCCGGTTGATCGACGTCGCACCGCCGAAGCGCTCGATGAGACCCGTCGTGAGGAACAGGGTCGTCTGCACCGTGATGTGGTGCACGACATAGTAGATCGTCGCAGCGAGACCGAGCTGACTCGCCAGGGCGATGCCGAAGATCATGTACCCGATATGGCTCACGAGCGTGAACGAAAGCAATCGCTTGATGTCGGCTTGCGTGAGCGCGCCGAGGATGCCGATGAGCATGGTGAGACCGCCGACCACCATGAGCAGCACCGTCACGTCGCTCTCGACGAACATCACCGTCTCGGTGCGGATGATCGCGTACACGCCGACCTTCGTCAGCAAGCCCGCGAACACCGCCGTGACGGGTGCGGGCGCCGTCGGGTACGAGTCGGGCAGCCAGAACGACAGCGGGAAGACCGCCGCCTTGATGCCGAAGGCGATGAGCAGCAGCAGGTGCAGCATGAGCTGCACCTCGCCGGGCAGCTCGGCGAGGCGCACCGAGAGCTGGGCGATGTTCACGGTGCCCGTCGCGCCGTAGATGAGCGCGATCGCGCTCAGGAAGAAGAGTGACGAGACGAGGCTCACGATGATGTACGTGACGCCCGCTCGGATGCGCTCGCCGGTGCCACCGAGGGTGAGCAGCACGTAACTCGCCGACAGCAGGATCTCGAAGCCGACGTAGAGGTTGAAGAGGTCGCCCGCGATGAAGGCGTTGAAGACGCCCGCCGACAAGATGAGGTAGCTCGGGTGGAAGATCGACACGGGCGTCTCGCGATGCTGGTCGGCGATGCCCTGCCCCACTGAGTACACGAGCACGACGAGCAGCATGATCGCCGAGATCACGAGCATGATCGCCGAGAGCCGGTCGACGACGAGGGTGATGCCCCACGGGGCATCCCACCCGCCGATGTAGACGACGGCCGGGCCGGTCGTGTCGACCGCGACGAGCAGCACCGCGGCGATCACGGTGACTGCGGCGAGCACGCTGAGGCTCACCGCCATCTGCGCGCGGCGGTGACGGCCGAGAATCAGCGCTGCGGCCGCCCCGAGCAGGGGCAGCAGCACGACGAGGGGCACGAGTACGGCGGTCACGGCTTGCCCTCATCCCGCGTTGGTCGAGTAGTCGACGAAGGAGGCGTATCGAGACCCCCGCCATCGAGATCGTCGCGAGCGGATGCCTCGAGCTCGAGCTCCTCGTCGAGCTCTTCGTCGGGCTCTTCGTCGCTCGCATCGATGAGGTCTTGGATCGCTTGGTCGTCGGCCGCGGAGCTGCGGATGAGGTCGGCCGCCTCTTCGGCGTCTTCGGCGACATCTGCGTCATCGTCGACGAGGTCGCCCTTCGCACCGAGCTGCGCGAGCCACCACGAGCGGTAGATCAGCGCGAGCATGAACGCCGTGATGCCGAGGTTGATGACGATCGCCGTGAGCACGAACGCCTGGGGCAGCGGGTCGGAGATCTCGTCGGCATCGACACCATCGCTCAGGATGGGCGCGAGCCCCGGTGCCCCGCTCATGAGGAAGATCAGGATGTTCACCGCGTTGCCGACGAGCAGGAACCCGATGAGCACTCGTGTGAGGCTGCGTTCGAGCATGATCGAGACGCCCGCGCCGAAGAGCACGGCCATGAGCACGACGAGCGTGAGGGAGGCGGTCATGTGCGGCGCCCCTCATCCGTCGGTCGCGTATCGAGACCCGTTTCCGTTGGTCGAGTAGCGACCGACGCAGGAGGCCGCGTATCGAAACCCCCCGCTGAGTCTCGATACGGCGCTGGCGCGCCGACTCGACCGATGGGATCCGAGTCGTACTCGGCACCGTCGGCGAACTCCTGCCCTTCGTTGTGATCGACGTCGTCGTCGCCGTCGCCCGTCGTGAACCCGCTGTCGTCGTCGGACTGGCGCTCCTCTTGACGATCGACCTCACCGCCGAGCGATCGCAGGATGTCGAGCACGAGCCCGACGACCACGAGGTAGACGCCGATGTCGAAGAGCGTCGAGGTGCCGATCGAGATCGTACCGAGCAACGGCACCTCGGTCTCGAACCAGGCGGACTCGAACACCGGGCCGCCGAAGAGCAGTGAACCCGCGGCGGTGCCGGCGGCGAGCAGCAGCCCCGTGCCGAGCAGGCGCCCCGCGTCAACCGGGGCCGCCTCGCCGAGCTCGTAGCGCCCGCCCGCGAGGTAGCGCGCGACGAGGGCGAGGCCCGCGAGCAGTCCGCCGGCGAAGCCGCCGCCCGGGGCGTTGTGCCCGACGAAGAGGAGGAAGACCGACACGATGATCGCGGGGTGGAAGAGGAGCCGCACGAGCACCTCGATGAGGATCGAGCGGTTGCGCGGCGAGATCGTGCGACCCGCCAGGAGCCACGTCTGCCTCGTCTCGGCGGCCTCGCCCGCGGCATCCGTCTCGCCTTCGGTGTCGGCGAGGCTCGTGCGGGGGGCACGGATCGACCATGCGGGCTCGGGCACCGGTCGCAGCCGGTCGCGACGGTTCACGCCCTCGTCGCCCGCGTCGAGGCGCGGCGCGCCGCCCGTGCGACCCGACACGAAGATCAGGCTCGCGACACCCGTCGCGACCGCGACGAGCACCGAGATCTCGCCGAGGGTGTCCCAAGCACGGACGTCGACGAGCATGACGTTGACGATGTTGGTGCCGTGGGCTTCGAGCGCCAGGGCGGGCAGGCCATCGGCGATCGTCGGGCGGATGCGCGCGCCGAGCGCGACGAGCCCGAGCACGCCCATGACGATGCCGGCGAGGGCGCCGATGATGCCGCGCGCCAGCTTGTGCACCGGAGGGTTGCGCTGCGCGATCTGCTTCGGGAGGCGCCTCAGCACGAGCACGAAGACCACGAGCACGATGGTTTCGACGAGCGCTTGCGTGAGCGCGAGGTCGGGCGCTCCGGCCATGCCGAAGAGCAGCACGAGGCCGTAGCCGGTGACGCTCACGAGGAGCACCGCGGTGACCCGCTGGCGCACCGTGGCCGCGGCGACAGCGGCGACGCCCATGACGAGGGCGAGGAACGGCTGCGCCGGATAGTCCCAGAGTCGGATCTCGCTCGGCCACGAGGTGTTCATGATCGACACCGTGCCGAGGCCGCCGATGAAGACCGCGATGATGATCGCGAGGTACCCGGGGAGTCCTCGATGCTGGATGGCCGTCGTGGTCGATGCCGCCACGCGGTCGACGACCGACACGATGCCGAGGTACCCGCGCGCCGAGTCGAGCATCGGTGCCACCGACGCCTGCACGCGCGCGACCCGCTGCCTGCCCCAGACGAGCAGGGCGCCGAGCGCGAACACGACGGCCGAGACCGCGAGGGCCGGTTCGAAGCCGTGCCAGAGCGCGAGGTGGTACTCGTGACCACCGGGCAGCTCGTCGGCGTAGCCCGCGAGCAGCGGCTCGATGAACGGAATGGCGAATGCGGCTACGACGCTTGCCGCTGCGAGGATGCCCGGTGCCACGCCGATGGCACGGCTTTCGGCGTGCAGTGGTGTCGCCGCGACATCCGTCTTGGAGAAGAAGGCGCCCCAGATGAAGCGCACCGTGTAGGCGACCGTCAGCACCGACCCGACGAAGGCGCCGACGAGCGCGACCCACGCCCATGAGTCACCTGCGGCGACGGCATCGAGGAACGAGGTGAACACGGCCTCTTTCGCAACGAAGCCGAGCAGCGGCGGCACACCGGCCATCGACGCGGCCGCGATGAACGCGATCGTCGCGATCACCGGCATGCGACGGCCGAGCCCCGAGAGCTTGCGCCAGTCGCGCGTGCCCGCCGCGTGATCGACGATGCCGACGACGAGGAAGAGCGTCGCCTTGAAGAGCGCGTGCGCGAGCAGCAGGGTGACCCCCGCGAGGGCGGCATCGCGGGTGCCGAGGCCCGTGACCATGATGAGGAAGCCGAGCTGGCTTACCGTGCCGTAGGCGAGCAGGAGCTTCAGGTCGTACTGGCGGAGGGCTCGCCAACCGCCCACGAGCATGGTGAGCGCGCCGAGTCCGATGACGATCGGATGCCACACCTCGAGGTCTGCATACCCGGGCGCGAGGCGCGCAACGAGGTAGACGCCAGCCTTCACCATCGCGGCTGCATGCAGGTACGCGCTGACGGGCGTGGGGGCGGCCATCGCGGCCGGCAGCCAGAAGTGGAACGGCACGAGCGCGCTCTTGGAGATCGCGCCGAGCAGCACGAGGGCGATCGCCCACTCGCCGGCTGCGCCGGTGACGGGGTGGGCGACGAGTTCGGCGAGCGAGGTCGTGCCGCCGTCGACGGCGAGGATGACGAGGCCGACGAGCATCGCGAGCCCGCCGAACGTCGTGACGGTGAGTGCCTGCAGCGCGGCACCGCGGCTCTCTTTTCGGCCGGTGTAGTGGCCGATGAGGAGGTAGGAGAGCACGCTCGTGGCCTCCCAGAACGTGAACAGGATGAACACGTCGTCGGCCGCGACGAGGCCGAACATGACGCCGGCGAAGGCGAGGAGGAGCGCCGCGAATCGCCCGAGTGCCGGCTCGTCGTCGGTGAAGTAGTGCATGCAGTAGAGCAGCACGAGGGCGCCGACGCCTGTGACGATGAGCGCGAGGAGGAGTGCGAGTGCGTCGAGCCGGAAGCTGAGCGCGATGTCGAGGGCGGGGATCCATGGCACGATCTCGACGACGGGCGTGCCCGCGAGTACGCCGGGCAGCCACGTGAGGAGCAGCACGAAGACCGCTGCGGGCAGCAGGGCGATGATCGCGAAGATGCGCCGGCCGAGCCAGCGCGTGAGCAAGGGCGTGACGAGCGCGACGGCCGCGAAGGCAGCGAGGCTGGCGATCAATTCACCCTCCTCGCGCTCGCACCGTCCTGTCATTCTATCTACAGGCTGATGGCTCTTTAGTCGGTTTTATGACTCCTCGATAAAGTCTGGTAAAGGTTCTAAGATCTGGGTCATGGACAGCATCAGCAACCCGTATACGCCGAATGCCGGTGCTGCCCCCGAGATCGTCGTCGGCAGAGGCGACCAGATCGATGCGTTCCGGGTGCTCCTGAGCCGGCTGGAACGTGGGCGAACCGAGCAGTCCATGATCATCACGGGGTTGCGCGGCGTCGGCAAGACCGTCTTGCTCGGTCAGTTCATGGACATCGCGAGCGCTGCGCACTGGGAAGTCGTCGAGATCGAGGCGGCGAAGCACGACGACGCTCGCTTCCGGCAGTCGATGTTCTCGCAGCTGAAGGCCGCCCTGCTCCGCCTCTCTCCGCGCGCTCGGTGGACCGAGCGGGGCCGACGCGCCGCCGAGGTGCTGAGCGCGTTCGCGGTGTCGGTCGATCAGCAGGGCACGTTCAGCGTGTCATGGGACGTGCCACCCGCTGAGGGCCTGGGCGATCACGGCGACCTGTCGATGGACCTCACCGATGTCTTCGTCGCACTCGGTGAAGCGGCCGCTGAGCAGGGGCGCGGCGTCGCGCTGCTCATCGACGAAGTGCAGTTCCTCGGGCGCTCGCAACTCGAAGCGCTGATCCAGGCCGTGCACAAGACGGTGCAGCGCAAGCTCCCGATCACGTTCGTCGGGGCGGGCCTGCCGCAGATCGCCGAGCTCGCCGGTGACGCGAAATCGTATGCCGAGCGCTTGTTCAAGTTTCCGCGCATCGGCTCGCTCACCGGCGACGACGCTCGCAAAGCCCTCATCGAACCCGCTCTCGTCGAAGGCGTCGTCTGCGACGCCGACGCCGTCGACCTCGCCATCGAGATCACGCAGGGCTACCCCTACTTCATTCAGGAACTCGGCTATCAGGTCTGGGGTGTCGCCGTCGACGGCCGCGTGCGCCGCGACGACGTCGAGATCGCGAAGGACGCCTACGAGGCGAAGCTCGACGGATCGTTCTTCAGGGTGCGACTCGATCGGGCGACTCCGCTGCAGACGGCGTACATGCGCGCGATGGCGGAGCTCGGCTCAGAGCCGCAGAAGGCATCGGATGTCGCGAGGGTCATGGGGCGCGAATCGACGCAGGTCGGCCCGACTCGCGCAGAGCTCATCGACATGGGGCTGCTCTACACCCCCGAGCACGGCTACGCCGCGTTCACGGTGCCCGACTTCGACCGGTTCATGTTGCGCGCGGTGCCCGAGCTGACGGTGCCCGAAGTGCAGAAGCGGCGTCGCCGCGACGAGCTTCCGCCGGGCGAGTAGTGAGCGCCGCTTCCGCTGGTCGAGTAGCGAGCGCCAGCGAGCGCCCCTCCCGCTGGTCGAGTAGTGAGCGCCAGCGAGCGTATCGAGACCTCGACCCGGCAACTCATCGGTGGCCGGACGTCGACCCGCCGCTGCGATTCCGGAGGAGTTCGTATCACCCATATAGGAGAGGCGTCGGGATCACCCATGTGACCTCTGCCTCACCTGAGGCAGATCTCGCATGACCGCCTCGCACGCTGGGGTGCCGCCGACCGGCGCGCCCGCGCCTGGGTCCGCCAACACGCCGCGTCGGCTACGCCGCAGCACCCCCGAGGTACGCGTTGCGCACCTCGGGCAGCTCCACGAGTTCGGCGGGCGTTCCCTCGAGCACCACACGACCCCGCTGCATCACCACGGCCCGGTCGGCGATGCCGAATGAGGCGCGCACGTTCTGTTCGACGAGGAGCACGGCCATGCCGCGGCCGCGCAGCTCGGTGAGTACCTTCATGATCTCGGCGACGACCTTCGGGGCGAGCCCGATCGAGGGTTCGTCGAGCAGGATCGCCTTGGGCGAAGCCATGAGGCCGCGGCCGATCGCGACCATCTGCTGCTCGCCGCCCGAGAGCGTGCCGGCCGCTTGGCCGAGACGAGGCTGCAGCCGCGGGAAGAGCTCGAGCACGGCCGCGAGGTCGCCCTTGCCGCCGCGGCTCCACGCGCCGAGCATGAGGTTGTCGCGCACCGAGAGCGACGGGAAGCACAACCGGTTCTCGGGCACGTGGGTGAGGCCGAGCGCCGCCATCTTCTCCGTCGGCTGCGCGGTGAGGTTCACTCCGGCGAGCGTGACGGTTCCGGCGGTGGGCTTGATGAGACCGTTGAGCGCCCGCAGGAGAGTCGTCTTGCCCGCGCCGTTCGAACCGACCACGGTCACGATCTCGCCCGGCGCGACCGAGAGGCTCACGTCGTGCAGAATGGCGAGCTTGCCGTAGCCCGCATCGAGGCCAACGACTTCGAGGGTCATGAGTGGTCCTCCAGCTCTTTCAGCTCGGCTTCGGCCTCTTCGGCATCGGTGCCGAGGTAGGCGACGATGACCGCGGGGTCGTTGCGCACCGACTCGGGGTCGCCGTGCGCGATGAGCACGCCGTCGTCGAGCACCGCGACCGAATCGGCGAGGGCCATGACCTGCGCCACGTCGTGCTCGACGAGCACGATCGTGAGACCTGCGTCGCGCAGCGCCCGCAACAACGTCGCGAGCAGCTCGCGCTCGCTGCCCGAGAGTCCGGCCATCGGCTCGTCGAGCAGCAGCAGCGCGGGCTCGGCGGCGAGCGCCCGGCACACCTCCATCATGCGCTGGCGGCCGAACGGCAGGTCGCCCGCGGCGAGGCCTGCGACATCGCCGAGCCGCATCGAGTCGAGGATGTCGTGGGCGATCTCCTCGTGCGCGTACTGCTCGCGGCCCTGCAGGCCGAGCATGCCGCGGAGGATGCCGGCCCGGCCCTTGCGGTAGCGGCCCATGTAGACGTTGCCGACGACATCGGTCGAGGAGAACACCTGCAGGTTCTGGAACGTGCGGGTGAGTCCGGCTTCGGCGCCGACGTGCGGCTTCTTGCCCTGCACCTCCTGGCCGAGGAAGCGCACGGTGCCCGACGTCGGGGTGATCGCGCCCGTGATCATGTTGAAGCACGTCGTCTTGCCGGCGCCGTTCGGGCCGATGAGGCCCATGATGCGGCCGGCGGGCACGGTGAAGCTCACGTCGTCGACGGCGACCACGCCGCCATAGCGCTTGGTGAGACCCGTGACCTCGAGGATCGTCTCGCCGACCGCCACCGGCGTCGAGACGGCCGGTATGCGAGGGGCGGATGCCGCGGCATCCGTCGCCTCGTCGAGACCCCCGGCACTGGCGGCACTGGCGGCATTGAGGCCGGCGGCACCGGCGGCACCTGACGCCGACTCGCCCGGCAACCCGCCGAACGCACGCGTCGGCACGTCGCTGGAGCCCGCACCCGCGTCGGCAGTGCCGTCGGGCACCGGCCGCGCCGCGGCATCCGCCCGCTTGGCCATTCGCCGGCGAATCGCCGCCCACGCGGTCTTCACGACCTGGTAGAGCCCGCCGGGCAAGAGGATGATCACGAGGATCAGCACGAGGCCGTAGCCGATGAGCTGCACTTCGCCCGTCGCGCCGGGGATGATCGCGGGAATCAGGTCGCGCAGCCCCTCGGAGAGCAGCTCCACGATGAACGCTCCGGCGATCGCGCCCCACACCGAGCCGAGGCCGCCGATGACGACCATCAGCAGCAGCTCCACCGAGACGTGGAACTCCGCGACCTGCGGCGAGACGATCTGCACCTGATAGGCGTAGAAGACGCCGCCGAGCCCGGCGAAGCCTGCCGAGAGGGTGAAGACCTTCACGCGCAAGGCGTAGGTGTTGACGCCGAGCGACTCGGCTGCGAGCTCGGAGTCGTTGACCGATGAGAGCGCCCGGCCCGCCCGCGAGCGGGTGAGGTTCAGCGCGAGCACGAGGCCGATGAGCACGAACGGTGCGACGAACCAGAAGAACAGGCCGTTGTTGTCGATCGGGATGCCGAAGATCTCGGGTCGCCCGTAGCCGTAGATGCCCGTCGTGCGGCCCGTGAAGTCCCACTCGCGCACGGCGATCATGACGATGAAGCCGAGGCCGAGTGTCGCGAGGGCGAGGTAGTGGCCGCGCAGGCGCAGCATCGGCAAGCCGACGAGGAGCGCCGCGAGCATCGCCGCGACGACGCCGCCGACCGCGGCGACGAGGCCCGGCAGCTCGAACTTCTGCAACAGGATCGCGTGCGTGTACGCGCCGATCGCGAAGAACGCCGCCTGGCCGAGCGACACCTGGCCGGCGAGGCCCATGAGCAGTGACAGGCCGATCGCGGGCAGCGCGAAGATCATCGAGAAGACGGCGATGTTCATCATCGACGAGCTCGCAGTGAAGGGCACGATGGCGATGATCACGGCGAACACTGCGACGCCGATGATCGTGCCGCGGTTGTTGGGCCAGAAGCCGGTCTTCGACCGCATGGCGGCCTTGTTCAGGTAGGACATCTCAGACCCTCACGGCGTTCGGGCGCAGCACGAGGCCAGCCGGTCGGATGATGAGCACGATGATGAGGATGAAGAACGCGACGGCGTCCTTCCATCCGGATGCCACGTAGCCGGCGACGTACGACTCGATGATGCCGAGCAGCAGCGCGCCGACGATCGCCGCACGGAACGAGACGAGCCCGCCGAGCACCGCCGCCACGAACCCCTTGAGGCCGAGCAGCAGGCCGCCCGACCAGATCGAGAGGTAGATCGGCGAGCTGACGACGCCCGCCGTCGCGCCCACGAACCCGGCGATCGCGAAGGCGATGACGGATGCCACGGCCGGCGAGATACCGACGATGCGTGCTGCAACCGGCTGCTCTGCGCTCGCGCGCAGCGCCTTTCCCCAGCGGGTCTTCTCGTAGAAGAGCAGCACGCCGCCGCCGACGACGACGAGTGCACCGAGCATCCAGAGCTCCTGCGAGCGGATGCTGACACCGCCGAGGTCGAGGTCGCTGCCGGGGAAGGCGGGCAGACGTCGACCCTCTGCTCCCCAGATGAGGAGCATGATCGCCTGCAGCAACGTCGAGACGCCGAGGGTCAGGATGATCGAGACGAGCGTCGTGAGGTTCTTCACGCGTGAGATCACGAGGCGTTCGATGAGCACTGATGCGAGGGTCACCGAGACGAGCGCGATGAGGATGGCGACGGGCAGCGGCAGGCCGGCCGTGACGAGCGAGATGCTGCCGAGACCGGCCAGCGTCGCGTAGTCGCCCTGGGCGATGTTCACGACGTGCCGCACCGTGTAGGTGGCGATGAGGCCGACGGCGAGCAGGGCGTACACAGATCCCTGTGAGAGCCCTGCCACCGTCAGCTGGAGGAAATCGATCAAAACGAGTGCTGCCTACTCTTCGTAGAGGGTCCAGCGGCCGCCCTCGGCGAGCGCCATGATGAGCGCGTCGGCGGTGAGGCCGGAGTGGTTCTCGGGGGTCATCGTGAAGACGCCCGAGATGCCCACGAGGTCGGTGGTCGACTCGATCGCGTCGCGGAGGGCCTCAGGGTCGGTGCCCGCGGCCTCGATGGCCTGCGTGCCGACGAGCCATGCGTCGAACGCGTGCCCGGCGAAGCTCGAGGGCGAGCTGCCGAAGGCCTCGGTGTAGTCCGCGATGAACTGGTCGATGACCTCTTTCTGCGGGTCGTCGTCGGCGAGCTGGTCGGCGACGAGCAGGCGGCCCATCGGTGCGATGACGCCCTCGGCTGCGGGCCCGGCGGCTTCGAAGAACGCTTCGTTGGCCACACCGTGCGACTGGTAGACCGGCTTGCCCACCCCGAGCTGCACGTAGGCCGCCTGCGCGAGGCCGGCCGACGGGGTGATGCCCCAGATGATGACGGCGTCGGCGTCGGCGCCGCGGATGTTCGTCATCTGCGCGGTGAAGTCGGTCGCGCTCGGCTCGAACGACTCGGTCGCCGTGAGCGTGATGCCGCGCTCGGCGCCGAGCTCGGTGATGATGTCGGCGATGCCCTCGCCGAAGCCCGTTGCGTCGCGCACGAGTGCGACCTTCGTGTAGCCCTTCGACTCGGCGTCGTCGAGGATGCGCTCGAGCACGACGAGGTCGTTCTGCGCGGTCTTGAAGACCCACTCCGAGCCGTCGACGATCGCGGCGTTCGCGGCGACCGAGATGGTCGGCACTTGCGCTGCCTCGACGAGCGGGCGCATTGCGAGCGACGGGCCGGTGCGGGAGGAACCGATGATGAGGTCGACGTCGTCGTTCTCGATGAGCTGCGACGTGGCCTTGGCTGCGCCGTCTTCGGTGGACTGATTGTCTTTGATGATCAGCTCGACCTCGCGGCCGTCGATGCCGCCGTCTTCGTTGAGCTGCTCGGCGAGCATGTTGAGCGTGTTCTGCTCGGGCACGCCGAGGTTCGCGCCGACACCCGTGATGTCGAGCACGGCGCCGATCTTGATCGGGCCCTCTTCCGAGGCGCCGTCGTCGCCGGAGTCGCCGCCGAAGTTCGAGGCGCCGCAACCGGTGAGTGCGAGGGCGATGGATGCCGCGACCGCGGCGGGAACGAGCAGACGGCGTTGCACACGGTGCATGGGTGAACTCTCCTTTGAGCCCTGGCGGGTTCTCTTCGCTGAGTGGGGGTGATGATTCATGACCGACCATTCGGTCACTATTTCGACTCCCTCGAAGATACGGTGCGTGACGAGGCATCCGCAAGCCAAGTTATGCAACGGAGACATGGATGCTGCGCGCAGAACGGGCGTCTGCGGGTTGGATGGAGGAATGCTGATTCTCATCGACGCCGAAGCGCTCGCCCGACGACTCTCCGATGGAGCGCGAACGGTCGTGCTCGACGTGCGCTGGACCCTCGCGCAGCCCGACGGCTCGGAGGCGTACCGCGCGGGGCACGTTCCGGGCGCCGTGTACGTCGACCTCGATCACGAGCTCGCTGATCACGCGGTGACGGGGGAGGGGCGGCATCCGCTGCCCTCTGAAGCGGCGTTGACCGCCGCCATGCGGCGCTGGGGCGTGCGCGACGGTGACACCGTCGTGGTCATGGACGACGTCGGCAACCAGTCCTCCGCACGGGCATGGTGGCTGCTCCGGCACGCAGGGGCTGAAGATGTGCGCATGCTCGACGGCGGTCTCGGCGCGTGGCGGGCCGCGGGGCATCCGATCGAGACCGGCGACGTCACCCCCGAGCCCGGCGACGCGACCGCGCACTTCGGCTCGATGCCGGTGATCGACATCGACGCGGCGGCGGCATTCCCGGCCGAAGGCGTGCTGCTCGACGCACGAGCCGCACCGCGGTACCGCGGGGAAGTCGAACCGATCGACCCCCGCGCCGGGCACATCGCGGGCGCTCGCTCCGCGCCGAGCGGCGACAACCTCGATGCCGAGGGCCGGTTCCTGTCGCCCGAGGCGCTGCGCGAACGCTTCGCCGGAGTCGGCGCGACCGTCGGCACACCCGTCGCGGCCTACTGCGGGTCGGGGGTGACGGCCGCGCACGAGGTCGCGGCGCTCGCCATCGCCGGCATCGGGGCGGCGCTCTACCCGGGCTCGTGGAGCCAATGGTCGAACGACGACTCCCGCGCGGTCGCGGTCGGGTCTGACGTGGTTCCGCCGGTCGAGTAGGGAGCGAAGCGAGCGTATCGAGACCCGTGCGGGGGTCTCGATACGCGTCCTCCTTCGTCGGGCGCTACTCGACCGGCGGTTGGGCGTGCGGGGTCGGGTCGGACGTGGTTCCGCCGGTCGAGTAGGGAGCGAAGCGAGCGTATCGAGACCCGTGCGGGGTCTCCTCGACCGGCGATCGGGCGTTCAGACCTCGGGTCGCTCGTGCGGCACGGGGACTCCTGCGGCGCGGAGCCTGGCCTCGGTGAGCGCGGTCAGCCGCGCAGAGATCGGCGCCTGGCCTTCGCCGTGGTTGTTGATCAGTGTGTACTTGGCGGAGGCGTCGATCCAGGCCCGCATGATGCCGGGATCCCCCAGCAGGGCGGGGTTGGCGAGGTAATGGTCGGCCGTGGCGGTCGCGAGTTCCTCGATGCGCGGGTCGTCCGGGCCCCAGCTCTCGGCCTCCCAACTGCGCTTGGTCAGGTCGACGTACCCGGGGTCGTCGAGCCGAAGCTCGATCTGGGTCAGGAAGCCGTCGAAGCCGCCCGGCAACAGCGCCCGGGCGAGCACGAGGCCCTCGCGTTGGCCGACCACGTAATCGGGGCTGAAGCCGAGAGCGCGCATCCGGTCGAGCACGGCGCACGCGCGGTCGGGCAGCAACGCGCGGTCGCCGTCGGCGAGCCGGTGCAGCGTGTCGCGACGCGCGATCAGGTCCGTGATCCGATCGGTCAGCCGCTCGTCGACGTCGGCGACGGCAGCGGAGAACTGCTCGGTGTCGGCGTCGAGCAGGGACCCGATCTCGGCCAGCGGCACGCCCGCGGCAGCCAGGGTCCGAACCTGCACCAGGCGCAGCAGCTCGTCCGATCCGTAGCGCCGGTACCCGGAGGTGTCGCGTCGTGGTTCGTCGACGAGGCCGAGCCGGTGGTAGTGCCGCACGGTCTTCACCGTGATACCGGCGAAGGCCGCCGCCTGCCCGATCGTGAGTCCGCCGGTCATGCCCTCAACGACCGCTTCGCTCGAGGGCGGCGACCTCGCGCACAACCGCGGCGACGGCCGGGGAATCCTTGCGCAGGACGCTTCCATGGTTGCTGGCGACCTTCGCGCTGATCTTCAGGTTCGAGTTGCGGGCCAGCACGGGGTCGATGGCCTTCCGCATCTGCTCCTGCAGGTCGTCGCGGCTGCCCACGGCCTCACCGGACGCGACGACGTACCGGACCGGCACGGTCATGCCGTCGAGGATCGGTTCGAGGGCGGCGTGCAGCAGGTGGGACTCGATGGCGAGATCCGCGTGCGTCTCGGCCGAGAACCGCGCCGCCAGACCCAGCGGGCGAACCAGCGGCATCATCGGCTTCATGCGCCCGAACACCTTCCGGATCTCGTCGTGGCCGGCCTCGTCGGTCCAGCCGACCGGGTACGGGCCGTCGACCCCCACCACGCCCAGGGCGCGGGCCGGGTTCCGGCTGGCCCAGTGCACTCCCAGCAGGGCCCCGTAGGACCAGCCCACCAGGAGTGCCCGGTCCACGCCCCTCGCCGCGAGGACGGCGTCGATGTCTCGCATGCAGGCTTCGAACGAATAGTCGGCCGCGAGCTTCGATTTTCCGCGGGCGCGTTCGTCGAACGTGATGTGCCGCATGCCCGGTCCGAGATCGGCGACGACGCGCCCCCAGTGCCGCTGCGAGGCGTACGCGCCGTTCAGGTAGACCACGGGGATGCCCGGGCCACCTGTGTCGGTGACCGCCAAGGCCGTGTCATCGACCGACACCATGCCAGTCCATGCCGTGTTGGAATCGGTTGCTTTCGTTGCTTTCGTCGTGTTCATGTCGTCAGCCTGCACCCTGACCCAAGGTCAAGGTCAAGGTCAATACCCCGGGGATCGCTGGTCGAGTCGGGAGCGCAGCGAGCGTGTCGGGACCCGGTGCGGGGTCTCGAGACGCGTCCTTCGTCGGTCGCTACTCGACCAGCGTTACTCGACCGGCCCTGTCGGGGCCGACGGGCGCCGACCGACGGCGATGAGCGTCGTCACGTCGATCGAGGCCAGGTCACGCTCGGCGAGCGCGTCGAGGTACCGCTTTCGCACGCCGGCGATCGCCTGCTCGTCGAGTCCGTCGAGCATGAAGCGAAGCGCGGTGCCGAGCACGAGCGTCCATGAGAGCTCGGGAGTGAGCTCGAGGTGCCGCTGCACCGCCTCGGCGCGCACCCCCGTGAGCCCGAGCCCGGTGAGCCATTGCGCGAGACTTCCCGCGGTGTCGATCGACTCGAGCCCGGCCGAGCGCGGAGCGTCGTCATCGAGCGCGGCGCCGCCATCTGGCAGGGCCGCCGCGAGCAGCTCCGGAACGGGCTCGAACGCGCCCCGGGCCCAAACCGTGATCGTGACCCGACCTCCGGGCCGGGCCCGCTCGATCAGGTGGCGGGTGCCGTCATCGGGATCGGGGAAGAAGAAGACGCCCAGCACGCACTGCACGAGGTCGTACCCCGTGGGCTCCCAACTCGTGACGTCGGCGACGTGGAAGCGCAGCTGCGGCATCCGCTCGCCTGCTCGTTCTCGTGCGACCTCGACGAGCGGCTCGGCGAGCTCGACCGCATCGACCACCCCGCCGATGCCCACGAGCTCCGCGGTCGGCAACGCGGATGCCCCGTCGCCCGAGCACGCGTCGAGCACGAGCTCGTCGAATCGGGGCCGTGCCCGCGCTACCGCCGCGGTCGAGATCGGATTCCACAGTACGTCGTCGAGCTCGATGAACGACGCGGCCGCAGCCGCGAATCCTCCAGCGAGATCAGGTTCCCCCAACTTGTCCCCCATTCACCCATTCTGGCCCTGATCGGCCCAGAACGAGCGGATTCCGGTGGTCCGCCGCGGAATCCCGGCGGCTGACTCAGGCCACTGAGAGCACGAACTCAGGCAATCGAAAGCAGAACCGTGCAGACTGGGCACACACAGCTGACGATCGAATCGAGAGTTTCTCCCATGAACCGTGCCCTGCGCCGTGCCGCGCCTATCGCGCTCGCCTCCGTGGCAGCCCTGCTCCTCGCCGGTTGCGCCGGCGGCCCCCAGCCCGAGGCATCCGAAACACCCGCTGCCGCCGAGTGCATGGATGTGAAGTCGGGTTCGCTCAGCGACGGTGTGACCGTCGAGGGTGAATTCGCCGCCTCGCCGACCGCCACGTTCACCACGCCGCTCGAGGCCGAAGAGCTCGAGCGCACCGTCGCCATCGAGGGCGACGGTGACACGACCGCCGACGGCGACCCGATGAACGTCGTCGTCACCGCCTTCTCGGGCACGAGCGGCGAGTCGCTGTTCTCGCAGCCCACCACGATCACCGTCGGCGACGAGGGCGTCTTCGAGTCGTTCCTCGCCGGCATCGACTGCGTGCCCGTCGGCTCGCGCACCGTGACCGTCGCTCCCGCGTCGACGCTCTACGGCGACACCGGCAACGAGACCATCGGCGTCGCCGCCGGCGAGACCGTCGTCATCGTCATCGACGTCGTCGAAGTGCAGGAGCCCCTGACGCCCGCCGAGTGGACCGAGAACGTGCCCGAGGTCAAGTTCGGTGCCGAAGGCGAAGCGCCCACGGTGACCCTGCCCGGCACCCCGCCGTCGACCGAGCTCGAGCTGAAGGTGCTCGAAGAGGGCGACGGCGCCGAGGTGCAGGCCGGCGATAGCGTCACCGTGCAGTACCAGGGCACCAGCTGGGACACCGGCGAGGTCTTCGACCAGAGCTACGGCGGTGACGCCGCGACGTTCACGACCGATGGCGTCATCCAGGGCTTCGGTGCCGCGCTCGTCGGCCAGAAGGTCGGCACGAAGCTCATCGTGACGATTCCGCCGGAGTACGCGTACGGCACAGATGCCGAGGCGCACGAACTCGGCGGGCAGACGCTCCTGTTCCTCGTCGAGATCGAAGACACCGCGGCGGCCGAGTAGCACGCTGCTCGAAGGGCCGGACGGCATACCGTCCGGCCCTTCGTCGTTCCCGGTACGGGTGTGCGGGATGCGCGCGCTCAGCGGCCCCACGTCAGCGCGGCGATGGCGGCGCTCACGACGAGGAAGCACGCCACGAACACCGTGTCGCGCACGCGCCACGGTGAGAGGTGCCGCTCGGTGCGCGAGGGGTGCGCGCCGAAGGCACGGGCGTCCATCGCGAGGGCGACTCGCTCGGCGTGGCGGATCGCGGAGGCGAGCAACGGCACGATGTAGCCGAGCGCACGTCGCACGGCCGCGACCGGTCCGCGACCGACATCCGTGCCCCGAACGCGATGGGCGGCCCGGATGATCTCGAGCTCGTGACCGAAGCGGGGCACGAATCGCAGCGCGGCCAGCGCTGTGTAGCCGATGCGGTACGACACCCCGAGGTTCGCCACCATCGCGCGAACGAACTCGGGCCCGGTCGAGGTGACCCCGGCGATGAGCGACAGCAGCAGGATCGCGAGGATGCGCAGCCCCGTCGCAAGCCCGACGAGGTAGGCGGCGAGCGTGAAGTCCCAGTCGCCGATCGAGACGAGGGTGACGGATGCCGCCGGCTCGCCGGCCACGCTCGACGGGTCGATCCACACGCCGAACGTCACGCCGAGCACCGCGGCGGCCACGGGGGTGCCGACGAGGAGTGCTGCGGCCGCGCGCCCCGGCAGCCGTGCCCCGATGAGCAGTACCGCCATCGCGAACACGATGAACGCGAGCGGCACGGCGATGCCGCGGCTGAACACGACGAGTACCATCACGGGCAGCGGCGCCGCGAGTTTGGCCAGCGGGTTGAGGGCGTAGAGGAAGTGCGCGGGGTGGTGGGCGCGATGCTCGGAGAACGGATCGAGGGTCGTCGGGGCCGGTGCAGTCGGGTCGAGGGCGGTCGCATCGGGCGCCGTCAGGTCGGGCGCAGCGGATGCTCCGGCGCCCGCGAGGCCCTCACGGTCGTGCCCGGCCGCGCCGAGAGGCTCCTCGGCGCCGTGCGCATCGAACGTGCTCACGAGTTCGCCTTCGAAGTGACCGGCAGCTGCGACATCCGCACCACCGAATGCCAGGCGGGGTGCCGCTCGAGGCCGCGAGTGGCGCGGGCGAGCGGCGGGTGACGCAGTCCGGCCTGCTCGATGAGCGGCCCCGCGAGCACCTCGGCGGCCGGGCCCACGCCGAGAAGGCGCCCTTCGGCCATGACCGCGATGTGGCTTGCATGGTCGGCGACGAGCTGCAGGTCGTGGGTGACGACGAGCACGGTGGCCCCGTCGTCGTTCAGGGTGCGCAGCAGGTCGAGGAGCTCGGCGGCGCGTGCACGATCTTGCCCGAAGGTGGGTTCGTCGAGGGCGAGCACGGGGGCGCCGGCGATCAGGGCGGTGCCGACCGAGAGGCGGCGTTTCTGCCCGCCGGAGAGGAGGAAGGGGTGGCGTTCGCGCAGCGCTTCGAGCCCGAAGCGGCGGAGCATCGCGTCGACACCGCGTTCGATGTCGGCGGCGGTTGCGCCCTGCTGGCGGAGGCCGTGTGCGAGTTCTTCGGCGACCGTCGGGGCGATGAACTGGTGCTCGGGGTTCTGGAACACGAAGCCGATGCGGCGCGCTCGTTCGCGGGTGTCGCAGCGAGCCGGGTCGACGCCCAGCACCTCGACCGTGCCGCGAGGCGCAGGGATCACGCCCGCGAGCGCCTGCAGCAGCGTGGTCTTGCCGGCGCCGTTCGTGCCGACGATCGCGAGGAAGTCCCCGGTCGCCACCTCGAGGTCGACGCCGTCGACGACGACCGGACCGCGTCGCCCGCCGCGTCGCACCGAGAGGGCGCGGGCGCGGATCGCGACGCCGGTTCCCTCATCGGCACCGGTTCCCTCATCGGCGCTCGTTCCCTGGGCTTGTCGAAGGGAACCCCCGCCCTCACCGTCCCTTCCCTTCGACAGGCTCACGGAGCGGAACTCCGGCCGGGGCGCCGATTCGATGAGCGGGGCAGGCAGGGCGGGTTGCGCGTCGAGGGCTGCCGCGAGCTCGGCCGGGGTGAGGGGGAGCGGGTCGAGCACGACCCCGGCGTCGCGCAGGCGCATCCCCGCGAGCGTCGATACCGGCAGCCAGACGCCGAGGGCGGCCAGCTCGTCGGCCCGTTCGCGCAGGGTCGTGCGGGCGGGCCCGTCGATCACGAGCCGCCCATCGGCATCGAGCACGATCACCCGATCGACGATGTCGACGGCGGAGTCGAGGTTGTGTTCGACGAGCACGACAGCATGCTCGCGCTCGCTCGCGAGTTCGCGCAGCACCGCGTAGACCTCGTCGATGCCGGCGGGGTCGAGGTTCGCCGTCGGTTCATCGAGCACGAGCACGGGCGCCGCCATCGCCAGCGCGCAGGCGATCGCGAGTCGTTGCCGACCGCCTCCAGAGAGCACGTCGGGGTTCTCGGCGCGACGATCCCAGAGGCCGACGAGTTTCAGTGCGCGCTCGGCGCGCCGGCGCACTTCGGATGCCTCGACGAGCTGGTTCTCGGGCGCGAAGCACACTTCGTCGAGCACGGTGGCGGTGACGATCTGCGCGTCGGGATCTTGGAAGACCATGGCGACGTGCGCACTCAGCACGCCGACGGGATGCTCGCGGGTGTCGAGCCCCGCCACGAGCACCGTGCCGTCGAGAGTTGCGGGCACCGCGTGCGGTACGAGCCCGTCGAGGGCCAGGGTGAGCGTCGACTTGCCGCAGCCGCTCGGACCGAGGATCAGCACGACCTCGCCGCGTGCGACATCGAACGACACGTCGACCGGGGTGGCGGCCTCCGCGCCCGCATGACGGATGCTCACGTGATCGAGCTCGAGAAGCGGTGCAGAGGGCATGGCTGGGCCTGGCGAGATGGTGGTCGGCGGACGGCCCGCGACGCGGCATCCGTAGTGCTTAGGTCAGCCTAACCTCGTGAGTCGAGCGGATGGGCGTTCCGCTCGAGCCACTCCATGGCCGCTGCGAGCGATTCGCTACCGGCGGCAACACGACGGATGAACGCGTCAGCGTCGGCCGAGGGCCTGAGATCGTACCCGTTGAGGTCGTAGAAGACGAGCGTCACCGCCCACGACAGTCGCTTGTTTCCATCGAGCAACGGATGGTTTCGATTGATGCCGATCATCAAGACCGCGGCCTTCAGATGCAGGCCTTCGTAGACCTCTTCGCCGAATACCGGCATCGGGCCTGCCAAGGCCGACAGGAAGAGCGAGCGGTCGCGGAAATGCAGGCCGCGCCGCTCGAGCCATTCTTCGATATCGAGCGGATCGACGTACTCGGTCACTTCGAGAGCGCTTCGAGCAGAGCCGCGTCGCGGATCTCCATGCGATCGAGAGCGGCGCGCGTGCGCTCGCTCTTCGACAGTCGCTCGGCCCGATCGCGGATCGCGAGGATCGCAACCTCGTTCATCGAGCGGTGCTCCTTCGCTGCCAGGGCGCGCAGCAGCGCACTGTCGGCCTCGTCGATGCGCAGATTCATCGCCATTTCGCTTGCCTTTCGGTCGCTTGGTACCACTTTGATACTACGCGGATGTCCCCGAGTGCACCAGCTCTCGCACTGCGGGAATTCCCCGGTCAGCTGTGGTGTTGTACCAGTGTTCGGGTGTGGAATCACCACCCCGGAAGGAGGAGAACGTGGGCATCAGTTATGTCGAGTTCGAGGACGAAGCCGGGATCACGCGTCGCTATCGCAAGCACGTGAACGGCCGGGGCCTCGTTGCCACGACCGCCAAGGTCGACCCGACCGCGTTCGTCGACCCGACGGCCTACGTCGATCCGGGCGCCGAAGTGCAGCGCGGGGCGCAGATCGGCCCGGGCGGCTGGATCGAGGGCGACGCGATCGTCGCCGAACGCGCCGTCGTGGGTGTGAACGCCCATGTCGGCCGCCGTGCCGTCGTCGGCCGCAATGCCGTGCTCGGCGCGTACGCGATCATCGGCAGCGACGCGAGGGTGCAGAACGGCGCCCGAGTGCCGCGCGAGGTCACCGTCGAAGCGGGCGACGAGTACCGCGCCTCGAGCGACGACCTGCGCCGGCTCGGCCTCGCGGCCTGAGTCGCAGCACCGGCTCCGCGGCGTGATCGCCGCCGAGCCGGCCCGCGGCCCTATTGACGCGCCATCGCGACGCGCATGCGCTCCTCGGGGTCGACGAAGTGGTCGTGGTCATCGTCTCCGGCGTCGATCTGCACCCAGTTGATCCTGCCCGTGAAGCGACTGGACTGCGGCGTGTAGTCGGGACTGACGGTCGTACCCGATTCGTACCCGACATCCGTCGTCTCATCGGCCGAGAAGATCATCGGCTGCGTGGTCTCGACTCGCCCGCTGCCGACGGCATCGCCGTCGTAGTAGAGAGTCACGCCGCCGCCCTTCGCGAGGCCGCCGCCGTCGTAGGCGAACTCCATGCGCACTTGGTGCGTGCCGGCCGGAATCGGCTGCTCGGCCGTTGTCGCGAACGACTGGATACCGAGCACGTTGTAGACGAACTTCGCCGCGCCCTCTGACGCGTAGAGGGTCCAACCGCCGAAGCGGCCGCCCTGCGCGATGATCACGCCGTTCGCCCCGCCCTCGGGCGCCTCGACCTCAGCCGTCACCGAGAACGACTTGTTCTTGATGCTGACCACGCTGTTCTCCGACAGACGCCCCATGCCCGGGTAGAGCAGCTGGCTGTTGCCGCGGATGAGGGTCGGGCGACCCGCCAACTCGGGGTTGAGTCGCTCGCCCGTGCGATCGTCCATCGGCAAGACGTCGTACTTCGCCGCCTCGATCAGCCAGAGTCGCTGCAGGTGCGCGAGCCGCTCGGGTTGCTCCTGCGCGAGGTTCCGTGCCTGGCTGTAGTCCGAGGAGCCGTCGTAGAGTTCCCAGACGTCGTCGTCGAAGGCGTGGGTGTCGGGATCGACGATGAGCCACGGCGTCTTGTGCTTCGTGACGGCGCTCCACCCCCGGTGGTAGACGCCGCGGTTGCCGAACATCTCGAAGTACTGCAGCTCGTGGCGTTCGGCGGCGCCGGAGTCGTTGAACGAGTAGAGCATGCTCGTGCCCTCCATCGGCGACTGCAGCACGCCGTTCACCATTGTCGGCTCCGGCAGGCCCGCGGCCTCGAGGATGGTCGGCGCCACGTCGATGCAGTGCGTGAACTGCGAGCGCAGCCCGCCCTGCTCGGCGATGCCCTTCGGCCAGTGCACGATGGTGCCGTTGCGGGTGCCGCCCCAGTGCGACGCCACCTGCTTCGTCCACTGGAACGGCGTGTCCATCGCCCAGGCCCAGCCGACCGCGTAGTGGTTGTACGAGCTCGGCGTGCCGAACTCGTCCATCTTCGAGACCATGAACTCGGGCGTCTCTATCGCTGCCATGCCGTTGAAGTTCGCCATCTCGTTGAAGGCGCCGTTCATGGTGCCTTCAGCGGATGCCCCGTTGTCGCCGATGATGTAGTAGATCAGCGTGTTCTCGAGCACGCCGAGGTCTTCGATGGCGTCGATCACCCGGCCGACATGGTGGTCGGTGTGCTCGAGGAATCCGGCATAGACCTCCATCTGCCGTTCGAGCACGGGCTTCAGGTCGTCGGGCATGTCGTCCCACGCCGTGATCAGCGGGTTGCGCGGCGTGAGCTCCGCGTCTTGGGGAATCACACCGAGCTCCTTCTGGCGTGCGAAGGTCTTCTCCCGTTGCGCATCCCAGCCGTCGGCGAACTTCCCCTTGTATTTGTCGGCCCACTCCTGCGGCACGTGGTGCGGTGCGTGCGTCGCGCCGGGGGCGAAGTAGACGAAGAACGGCTTGTCGGGCATGAGCGCCTTCTGCGTGCGGATCCAACTCACCGCGTGATCGGCCAGATCCTCCGTGAGGTGGTAGCCCTCCTCGGCGGTCGCGGGCGGCTCGACGGGGGTGGTGCCGTCGTACAGGGCCGGCTCCCATTGGTTGTTCTCGCCGCCGATGAAGCCGTAGAAGGTCTCGAACCCGCCGCCGCCCGATGGCCACGCATCGAAGGGGCCCATGGGCGAGGACTGCCAGACGGGCACCTCGTGGCACTTGCCGAACTGCGCGGTCGAGTACCCGTTCAGCTTCAGCGTCATCGCCACGGGGGCCTTCGTGTTCGGCTTCAGTGAGCTGTTGCCGGGTGCCGACGTCGCCGTCTCGGTGATGCTGCCCATGCCGACCGAGTGGTGGTTGCGGCCGCTCAGCATCGCCGCCCGCGTGGGCGCGCACAGGGCCGTGGTGTGGAAGCGGTTGTACTTCAGCCCGCCGGCCGCGAGCTTCTCGGCGTTCGGCGTGCTGCACGGGCCGCCGAACGCGCTCGACGCCCCGAAGCCCACATCGTCGACGAGCACGATCAGCACGTTGGGCGCGCCCTCGGGTGGCAACAGCGGTTCGATGGGCGGATACGCCGTGTCCGGATCCTTCGCGTCGTAGGTCGTCAGGCCCGGGGCCGGGCGATCCGGGATCGGCAGCATGCTGCGTGAGTGGCGGTCGAGACTCATGACGTTCCCCCAGGTCGTTGATTCGCGGCATCCGTGCGCTCGGCGCCGCGGTCGTCGCAGTGACGATGCGGCCACCGTACCGAAACCGGCGCGACGCCGAATCATCCTGTTCGGGTGATGCGTCGGTGCCCGCTCGCGACGACCCTGAAGCTGGCATGAGGCGCAACGCGCCGCTGCCGGCACTGCCACGAATCGGAGGAATGAAATGACTGAACAGGCGCTGGACGACCTCGGACCGGTCGACTTCCTCGTGATCGAGTTCCCGGCAGGGCAGGCGAACTTCACGGGCGAGATCGCGGAGGAGCTCGTGCGCCTCGTCGACGCCGGAACGATCCGCCTGATCGACGCGATCGTGCTCACCAAAGACGAGAACGGGACGATCGAAGCCGCGGAACTCGCCGACCTCGGCGAACTCGGCCCGCTCGTCGAGCTCGAAACCGAACTCGCCGAGTTGCTCGCCGCCGACGATGTCGAGCAGCTCGCGAACGCGATGGAGCCCGGCAGCGTCGCGGGCGTGCTCGTGTACGAGAATCTCTGGGCGGCGCCCTTCGCCGCGGCGGCTCGGCGTGCCGGCGGACAGCTGATCGCGAACGGCCGTATCCCGATCCAAGCGATCATCGCGTCACTCGATGCCGATGACGCCCTCGAGACGACAGGAGCCTGACATGCCATTGAGAGCTGCACGAATCGGACGCGTCGGCGTGGTCGGCGCACCGGTCGCGAGAGCGGCCGTCGTCGGAGCGGCGGTGCGCCCAGGACCCGCGCCGGTCGCGAAGGCCGCCGTTGTCGGTGCCGCATTGACGCCCGGACGTCGACGGCGTATCTAGTCGAGACTCGCGTCGTCGGGGGCTCCCGACGCGGGGGTCGCGTCGACGGGGGACCGGCGTCGACGCGACGCCGAATGCGTGAGTCGTCGTCGCATCGATCGGGGGAGATCATGGTCGCCGAGACGTTCGAGATCCTCGTTCGAGGCGAGGTCGGCGAGATGATCACCGATGAGCTCGAGGGATTCGAGGTCGTCGCGAGCGGCTCGGGTTCGACCCGCCTGCGCGGGCAGGTGCCCGATCAGGCGCGGCTCCTCGGAGTGCTCGACCTGCTTCGCGGCTTCAACGTCGAGATCGAGTCGGTCATACACGTACCGGCTCGACCGGCTCGACCGGCGTGAGCGGCCCGAGCGGCGTGAGTGGCCCGAGCAACCTCAGTTCGCGGGCTTCGGCGATCGCCGCGCTTCGCCCCGAGACCCCGAGTTTTCGATAGATGTGGGCCAAGTGCGTCTTGAGGGTGTTGACCGACACGAAGCACGCTCGTGCCAGTTCGGCGGTGGTCGAGTAGCCGGGCAGGTACGCGAGGATCTCGAGTTCGCGCTCGGTCAGCGGTTCGGTCAGGCCGTCGTTCGCATTCGGAGGTTCGAGCCGGCGTCGCCGTCGCAGGATCGCCGCCGCCAGGCCGTCGTGCGCCGGCGCGAGTTCGGCGACCAACTCGACGACGACGGGGCCCGATTCGAGGAAGACCTCGATGAGTCCGTCGGGTTCGGCGCGACTCAGCGCGGAGGCCGCGAGGTCGAGGGCGCCGCGATGGTCGCCTTCGAGTTCCGTGATCCAGCCGAGCAGTAGCGAGTGTCGGATGTCGCCGAGCTGCCCTGCTCCGGTGAAGAGGCGGCCCGTGTCGGAGAGCATCCGCGCTGCCGCAGCGTGTTCGCCGACGGTCAGGAGCGCGGCGATGGTCTCGAACGCGATCGCGGGCGTCGCGGGCGAGGTTGCTCCGTGCACCCGGAGGCTCTCCCGGGCCTGGCCCGTGCGGCGCAACGCCGTCATCTGCACCGCGACGAGTCGATCGAGGAGAACGGGCGCCGGCCCCGGCCCGGCCTCGCGCAGGGAATGCTCGGCGAGTTCGAGGGCCTCGGGGAAGCGGCCGGCGGCCGCAGCGAGGCGGGCGTGCTCGATGCGCGAGAGCCACAGCAGCTGTGCTCGACGGTTGGCCTCCGCACGGATCGTGCCCTCCCGGAGGGGCGGAGCCGCGGCATCCGGATCACTGCGCTCGAGCGCGACCATCGCCTCGGCGAAGTAGGCATCCGCGATCACCGGATGGGTGAGCAGCCCCGCGGTGGCCGCGAGCTCGAGGACTTCGGCCGCCAGGAGCTCGGCGTCGATGGTTCGCCCGCACCACGCATGGACGAGCGCGAGCGAACCGAGCAGCCCCACCCGGAACGGCGGATAGGAGCTCCCGTCGGTCTCCAGCGCCTGCAGCAGCCAGCGCTCCGCAGCGGCGAGGTCGCCGGCGAGGAAGAGCGATCGGCCGCCGGAACCGACGGCGAGGGTGCGCAGGAGTCGGCGACTCGTGAGGTGCATCAGATCGGGAACGGGCGTGCCCGTCTCGGCTTCCGCATCGGCATCCAGTAGGGCGATGGCCTGCTCCGCCGCGCGGAGCGGCCCAGCAGGGCGGGGGTTCCACTGGGTCGCCGCCGAGATCCACGCGTGGGCGACCATGCGCTGGCCGACCGTGGCGCGCGGGTCGTTCGCCACGGCGCTCATGGTATCGACCGCACGCACCGCGTCGCCCTCCATGCCGACGAGGATGCCGAGTTCGAGCGCGACATCCAACCGCTCGGCTCGAGCCGACTCTGGAACCGCGGTGATCCAGCGGATGACCGTACGCATCTCGCCGCGCTCGAACACATCGCTTCCGCGCGCCATGATGGCGTCGAGCGCGTCGTCCCACTGCCGCGCTCGCAGCAGGTACTCGATCGCCGGAGCGAGCTCACCGTGACGAGCATGGAACTCGGCGGCGCGACGGAGCAGACGAGTCTCCTCCTCGGCGTCGTCGGCGCGAAGCCGGGAGCGGAGCAGGTCACGGAAGAGCTGGTGGAATCGGAACCGCTCGCGGTGGGCGTCGAGTGCGACGAGGAAGACGGATTCGTGTTCGAGACGCTCCAGCAGCCGTTGCCCGTCAGCGCACTCGAGGAGATGGTCGAGGAGTTCGGCGGTCATCGCATCGAGGGTGGACATCTGCAACAGCCGCTCGCGGTCGGCCTCGGGCAGCGCGTCGAGCACTTCTTCGGTGAGGTACTCGGCGATCAGCCGATCGGTGCCGCCGAACTCGGCGACGAAGTCATCCGGTCGCTCGTGGAAGCGAAGGGTGAGTCCGGCCAGTTGCAGGCCGGCGGCCCATCCTTCGGTGCGGGTCATCAGCAACTCGAGCATCGCCGGGGGGATGTCGCGACGGGTGACCCTGGCGAGGAGCTCAGCCGACTCGGGGCCCGTCATCGCGAGATCGGCCTGCCTGATCTCGAGCAACCGGTGTCTGAGCCGCAACCGGCTCCACGCGATGGGCGGATCGACGCGCGTCGAGATGACGAAGTGCACGTTGGGCGGACTCGTCGATGCGAGCCTGCCGAGGTCGGCCAGCAGCGTGCCGTTGGAGAGGTGGTGCAGGTCATCGAGCACGATGACGGTCTCGGGGAATGCCTCGAGCTCGGCGGCGAGCGACCGGATCAGCGAGGTGCCCAGGCCTCCTGCGTTCAGCGCGGTCTGCCGTGCGAGCTGCATGACCTCGGGGTTGACCTCGGCGAGCGCCGCGAGCAGACGTCGGGCGAACCGCACCGGGTCGTCATCGGCCGATTCCACGTCGATCCACGCGAAGGCGACGCTCTCGTGCTCGGCGGCCCATTGGCTCAGCAGCACGGTCTTGCCGGCACCGGCCTGGGCGACGACGAGCGTCAGCGGCAGTGAGAGTGCACCGGCGAGGCGGTGCTGCAGTGCTGGTCGTCGGACCAGGTATTCCGAAGCGAGGTGTTCGACCACTCGTGCCCCCACGGACGCGCGCAGCCGTCCCACGGGTCAGTATGCACCGCGCGAGAATTCGCAGCCACGCCTTTCCGACCCCCCGAACGGGGCGCACGCACCACGGCATCACTCGATCCGGGTGATGTGCGATGGCGCGCAGCGGAATAGCTTCGAGCCGACGCGGGCGTGATCGGCACACCCACGGGAGAAGGGAACGGCCGTGACTCTCTGGGACTTCTTGAGCTGGTTCTTCTGGTTCTACATCGCAGTGTCGTGCATCGCCATCTTCATCTCGCTGCTCATCGACGTGTTCCGCGACGACACGCTGGGCGGCTGGGCGAAGGCTCTCTGGGTGCTGTTCCTGCTCGCGTTGCCGTTCCTCGCCGCCTTCATCTACCTGATCGCGCGCGGCAGCAGCATGTCGGCGCGCCGCGCGCGAGGCCGGGAAGTCATCGCATAGCGGGTTTCCACGAGCTCAACCGGCAGGTCGCGACGAACTCGACTCGCAGAGTTCACTTCGTGAGCAGTTCCCCGGCGAGCAACTCGAGCGTCTGCTCGCGGCCGGGGGTCGCGTCTGCGGGCTCGGCGTCGTAGGAGCCGCCGATCGGCGCGAGCATGACCTCGTCGATGCCGTGACGGGCGGCGAGGGTTCGCAGCTCGGCTGCGGCGCTCGCCGGGTCGGCGATGATCCAGCGCTGCTCCATCGCGGCGATGATCTCGTCGCCGATCGAGTCGGTGGGGGCGGCGAGCGCCTCTTCGACCGTCTCGAGGGGCAGCATCGGCCGGTTGGTGCGCAGCCGTGCCATCGAGTGCAGCTGCGGCAGCGCCCGCGCCCGGGCCTCTTCGACCGTCGGTGCCACCGAGGCGTTCACGGTGAGGAACGTCTCGGGCACCGGGTGGGCCTCGCTCGGCTGGTACTCGGTGCGGTAGAGCTCGAGCGCCCGCTCGAGTCCCTCGCCCGAGAAGTGGTTCGCGAAGACGTAGGGCAGGCCGAGCGAGGCGGCGAGCTTCGCCGAGTAGTCGCTCGACCCGAGCAGCCAGAGCGTCGGGACATCCGTCGCCGCCGGCGTCGCCGTGATCGCGTACTCGCGCCCGCTCGTGAGGCGCAGCATGGCGCCGTCGGGGGAGAGCAGCGAGATGATGTCGGCGATGTGGTCGGGGAAGCGGTCGACGTCGGCCGTCGGGCCCGAGATGCGCAGCAGTTGCGTGATCACGGGGTCGCTGCCCGGCGCACGGCCGATGCCGAGGTCGATGCGGCCGGGCGCGAGCGCTTCGAGCGCCGCGAACTGCTCGGCGACGACGAGCGGGGCGTGGTTCGGCAGCATGACGCCGCCCGAACCGACCCGGATGCGCTCGGTCTTCGCCGCGATCGCGGCGATCAGCACGGGCGGTGTGGTCGATGCGACCGAGGGCATGTTGTGGTGCTCGGCGAACCAGTAGCGGGTGAAGCCGAGCCGGTCGGCCAGCTGCGCCAGGCGCACGGATGCCGCGAGCGCGCCCGTACTCGTCTGGCCGCTGCGTACCGGAATCAGGTCGAGCACTGAGAGGCGGGGTGAAGAAGTCATCTCTCTCGGCAACCGGAGTTCGCGTCGGCGTATTCCGGTAGACGGAGCTCGAATCGGCGGGATCGCCGCTACGGCACTCAGCTCACGAGTTCAGACGGGAGCTGATCGCGCATCGCCTGGAATGCCGTTCCTCCGGCGCCTCGGGTGGAGAGCGATCCCGCGGACGCCGCCCACAGCACCCGTTCGGACTCGTCTCCGACGCCCGCGAGCATCGCGGCGAGGTACCCCGCGTCGAAGCTGTCGCCCGCTCCCGTGGTGTCCACGACATCGACGGCCAGCCCCGGTGCACGCACCGCCCGCCCGCCGGCCGCAACCGAGATCCCGCCGTCGGCACCGGCTTTCACGACGACGCGCGGGCCGAGCGCGGCGAGCGACCGCGCGGCAGTGACCGGGTCGTCGAAGGGCCGGCCCGCGATCGTGCCCGCTATGGCCAGGGCTTCCTCGACATTGGGGAAGAACACGTCGACGTGGGGCAGCACGGCATCGAGCCCCGCCCAACGATTTGCCGGGTCCCAGTTCGTGTCGAGGCTCGTCGACACCCCGCGGGCACGCAACCAGGCGAGGAGTTCGGGCAGCTCGGCGGCCAGTGCGGGTTGCAGGAAGTATGAGGCGACGTGCACGTGCCGAGGTGCGAGCCGCTCGACCGCGTCACGTACTTTCGCTGCCGTGAGCAAGGGGATCGCCCCCACCGAGGTGAAGATCGTTCGATCGTCGTCGGTCTGAAGGAGGACCGAGAGCCCGGTCTCTTCGGAGGGATCGACGATGAACGACGAGGTGTCGACCCGCCGGTACTCGAGCCGCGCACGCGTGAACCTGCCGAAGTCGTCGTCGCCGATCACGGCGATGAGCGCCGTCGCGACACCGAGGCGGGCGAGGCCGCACGCGACGATCGATGCGCTGCCGCCGAGCAGCAGGGTGGCGCCGTCGAGCAGCTGCTCGGACTGGCCGAACCGCGGCACGGTGTCGCCGGTCAGGATGAGATCGGGATTGGCGTCGCCGACCACGAGCACGTCGGTCGTCTCGGGCGGGGTGGTCTTCGTCACGGCGATCATCCCTTGAGGCCCGAGAACGTCATGGTGGCGATGAACTGCCGTTGGGCGAAGAGGAAGAAGAGGATGAGCGGCAGGGTTGCCACCACATTGCCTGCCATGAGGAGGCTCCATTCGGTGCGTCGGGTGCTTTGGAAGTTCGCGATGCCGAGTTGCAGCGTGAACGCCTGGTCGTTGTTGATCGCGATGAGGGGCCAGACGAGGTCGTTCCACGATCCGAGCAGGGTGAAGATCGCGAGCGTCGCGAGCGCCGGCTTCGCCAGCGGCAGCACGATGCGGAAGAACACCTGCCAACGGTTGCACCCGTCGATCATGCCGGACTCCTCGAGCTCGACGGGAAGTGAAAGGAAGAACTGGCGCATCAGGAAGATTCCGAACGCGGTCGCGAGCCACGGCACGATCGCGGCCCCGAGGCCGTCGAGCAGACCGAGTTTCGCGAACATGATGTACGTCGGGATCATGAGCAGCTGCGTCGGGATCATGATCGTGCCGATGATGGCGAAGAACCCGAATGCACGCCCCCTGAACGCGAGGCGCGCGAACCCGTAGCCGGCGAGGGAGCAGAGCACCAGGTTCGAGACGATCGCGGTACCGGCGACGATCACCGTGTTCGCGAGCCAGAGCAGGATGTCGGTCTTCGTGAAGAGGGTCGCATAGCCGTCGAAGGTCAGCGCCGACGGGAAGAACGGCGGAGGGAACGACACGAGTTCCTTCGCCGGTGACAGGGAGGCCATCGCCATCTGCACGAACGGCACGACGAAGATGAGCGCGACCGGGAAGAGGAAGAGGTGCCAGAAGCTGAATCCTCGCCGCCGTCGTCGCTTCGAAGGGCTGCGCGCGACCACTTCGGAGGACGTGGTGATCTCGTGGAGCAGGGTGGTCATCAGAAGGCCTCCAGGTTCCGCTTGCGCGAGTACACGACGATGCCGATCGTGATCGACAACGTCACGGCGAAGAGCACGTACGCGGCGGCCGAGCCGTACCCGAATTCCAGGGAGTGGAACGCCTTCTCCCAGAGGAAGTAGACGATCGTCTTCGTCGCGTCGAGCGGGCCGCCCCGAGTGGTCGTGTAGACGAGGTCGAACAGCTGGATCGCGCCGATCGTCTGCCAGATGGCCACGAACACCGTCACGGGCGTCAATTGCGGCCAGACGACCCGCCAGAAGGTCTGCCAGCGGGTGGCGCCGTCGATGCGGGCCGCCTCGAGCAGCTCGCCGGGAATGTCTTGCAGGGCGGCGAGGTAGATCACGGTCGTGAAGGCCGCCTGGCCCCACAGCGACATGATGGCGATGACGACCATCGCCTGAGACGGGTCTTCGAGCCAGCCCTGCGACGGTAGGCCGAGCGTGCGGAGCACGTTGTTCACGAGGCCGAACTGCGGGCTGAAGAGGTAGGTGGCGAGGATTCCGGTGGCTGCGGCGGAGGCGACGAACGGCACGAAGATCGCGGTGCGGTAGATGCCGATGAAGCGGATGCTCCGGTTCAGCGCCACCGCGAGGAACAGCCCCACCAACACCGAGGCCGGCACGAACAGCACGGTGTACCCGAGGGTGTTCAGCACCGCGTTCCAGAAGTCGGCGTCGGAGATGAGCCCTATGTAGTTCGCGCCGCCGACGAACGTCGGCTCGCTGAATCCGTCCCACTCCTGGAGGGACAGCACGAGCGCCCATGCCGCCGGAAACACCGACAGGCCGAGGATGATGAGCGTCGCCGGGCCGACGAAGCCCCATCCGGTCAACGTGGCCCGGGTGTTGTTGCGGCGACGTTGGCGCGTGGCGGATGCCCCGCCGTCCACGTTCATGGACGTCGGGGCATCCGCCACGGCGGTGTGCTGGGTGGGCATCGAGTGCGTCTCCCGGTATCCGCTACTTCGCGAGGGCGGCGTCGGCGTCGGCCGCTGCGGCCTCGAGTGCTTCCTTCGGATCGCCTTCTCCCTGCAGTACTTCGGAGATCGAGGCGCCGATGGCTTCGGAGAGTCCGACGTAGCCGGGGATCGTCGGACGAGGTTGCTCGGCGTTCACCGAGTTGCTCGCCATGATGTCGAGTCCGGGGTAGGTCGCGACCTGCTTCGCGAACGCCTCCGACTCGATCTCAGACGATCGCAGCGGGAGATTGCCGAGTGCGACGTTCCATCGCTCATCCTGCTCGGCCTCGGTCAGCCACTTCGTGAACTCGTACGCCCAGTGCTCGCGGTTCGTGTCCTTGTGATCGAAGAGGGCCCAGATGTCGGCGCCCGACACTGTCTGGTGGTCGCCGTCGGTGCCGGGCAGGATCGTGACGCCGTATTCGGTGCCCGCGGTCTTCAGGTCGTACAGCTGCCACGGACCGGAGGTGATCATGCCGATCCGGTCGCTTGCGAACAGCTGTCCGAACTTCGTGTCGGTCTGGTCGAGATAGATGCTCTGGTCCTCGACCGCCATGTCGCGGAGGAATGTGAGCGCCTCGACACCGGCTTGGTCGGCGAACTCGGCGGTGGTCTGGTCCTCGGAGAGGATCGCACCGCCGTTCTGCCAGAGGTGCGGCCAGAACTGCCATGTGGTCTCCTCGGAGCCCGAGACCGAATACGCGTAGCCGTACGTGCCGTCGTCGGCATCCGTCAGTTGCTTCGCCGCCTCGCGAAAGTCCTCCCACGTCCAGTCCTCGGTCGGGTACGCGACGCCTGCTGCGTCGAAGACTGTCGTGTTGTAGATGAGGGAGAGGTTGTCGGTGATGGCCGGGAAGCCGATGGTCTTCTCGCCCGTCGGCTGCACCGTCGCTCGCGACGAGGCCGAGAACTCGTCCCATTTCAGATCTGGGTCGGAGACCTTGTCGCTGATGTCGAGCGTGCGACCCGAGCCTTCGAGCTGTCCGGCCCACGAGCCGAATGCGTAGGAGATGTCAGGGTATTTGTCGCCGGCGAATCCGGCGGAGAGCTTCTGAAGCAGGTCTTCGGTCGAGGAGGCGCCGGGGGTGACCTTGATCGTCACGTTCGGGTGCAGCTCCTCGAACTCGGCGGCAAGTCCCTCGAGGAGGCTCTGCGCCTCATCGGCCTGCCCGCTCCACATCTCGATCTGTACGGGAGCATCGACATCGAGCTTCGTCGCCCCTTGCGGTGCGGCGCAGCCGCCGAGGGCGAGCAGTACGGATGCAGCTGTGACCATGCCAAGGGTCGGGGCGAGTGCGGATCGGCGGGAGTTGCCATTCATCGTTGAATCCTCTTCCTGGTGGTGCTGACGGTGCAGGACAGGTGGATCGTGCGTTTGCGGTCGACGGCACCGCGGTGGTTCATTCCTCGGGCATGCGCCCGCCGAGCGAGGCCGGAAGCACCTCGGCGTGCGCGACGGTGAGCTCGTCGCAGAGTGCCCAGATCTGGGCAGGTGTCAGGGTGGAACTGGCATTGGGGTCGACGAGCACCGCTCGACGGACGAGCTCGGGGTCGCCGGTTCGCGCAGCTTCGATCGTGAGTTCGGCCACCGAGAGGTACATGCGATTCAAGGCGGCGCCCTGCACCGGGATCGCACCGTACTGCAGCGGCCGGACCCCGCTCGCGTCGACGACGCTCGGCACCTCGACGACCGCGCCGCGGGGGAGATTGTCGATGAGGCCGTGATTCACGACGTTCGCGTGGATGAGGCGCTCGGTTCCGGTGAGCACCGAATGGATGATCTGCGGTGCGTACTCGGCCGCTTCGTTCTCGAGCGGCAGGTCGCGACCCTGCGCGAGCGCGGACTTCGCGGCCTCGAACTCGGCTACGTTCTCCTCGGAGATGCCGAGGTACTCCGACGGCTGAAGGCGGAAGCGTTCGATCTGCGCGTCGGATCGAAGGAACCAATCGAGGTACTCCGACGAGTGCTCGCTGGTCTCGGTGGGGTAGTAGCCGATGCGCCGGAAGATCTCGACCCGCGCGCGACGTTCGAGTTCCGGATCCTCGGCGATCCGCGCACGGAGGGCAGGGTAGAGGCTCTCGCCGTCGCGCGAGAATTCGAGGAGCCATGCCTGGTGGTTCACCCCGGCGGCGCGATAGTGCGTGCCCTCGACCGGCACTCCGATGAGCTCGCAGAGGTCGTGCACGGTCCAGTACACGCTGTGACAGAGGCCGACCGTCTTGATCTCGGGTGCGACCACCGACATCCACCACACGTTCATCGCCATGGGATTCGTATAGTTGAGGAACCAGGCATCGGGGCAGAGCTCGCGCATGTCCCGGGCGATCCCCGAGAGCACGGGAAAGGTGCGGAGACCTCGGAACACGCCGCCGACGCCCGTCGTGTCGCCGATCGTCTGGCGCAGGCCGTGCCGAGCCGGAATCTCAAGATCGAGCCGGGTCGCTTCGATGCCGCCGACCTGGATCATGTTGATGACGAAGTCCGCGCCGTCGAGTGCTTCGCGGCGATCGAGCGTCGCTGTGAGCTCGACCGTGCGGCCGAGTCGCGTCGACACCTGCTCGGCGGTGCCGCGGGCGACCGCCAGCCGTTCGGCGTCGATATCGTGCAGGGCGATGCTCAGTGTCGGCAGATCATCGAAGCGGAACAGATCTGCGAGCAACTGGCGGGTGAAGACGACGCTCCCGGCGCCGATGAACACAACCTTGGGCATGCCCTCGATGATGCGGGCGAATGCGCAATACGCGCAACCTTTTGCGCAATCTGCCGCTAAAATGATCATTCGAAATGATCAGCCGGCCACGAAGGCCGGGAAGGAGCCCCGTATGGCCATCACCGACGCCGCGTCGCAGATCCCACGTGTCGGATCGGGCAAGCGTGCGCGCCGAATGGTCGAGATCCTCGATCTCGTCGCCGCCCGCGGCACAGTGAAGCTCGACGAGTTGGCCGCCGTGCTCGGGGTCTCCGCCGCCACCGCGCGCCGCGACCTCGCCGATCTCGCCCAACAAGAGCTGCTCATCCGCACGCATGGCGGCGTCACCGCGGTCGACCGCGGCGAGGAGCTCCCCGTGGCCCTGCGCGACACTCGTTTTCACGAGGCCAAGACTCGCATCGCCCGCACGATGGCCGCGCTCATGCCCAGTGGGCGGCATGCCGTCGCCCTGTCCGGCGGCACGACGACGGCGAGCGTCGCACGGGAACTCGCGAACCATCGCGACCTCACGATCGTGACGAACTCGCTCACCATCGCCGGGCTCATCTCGAGCCACCCGCAGCTCAAGGTGATCATGACGGGCGGCATCCTGCGGCCGCAGTCGCTCGAGCTCGTGGGTGTGCTGGCCGAGAGCACCTTCACCGCCGTCAACATCGGCACGGCGATCCTCGGCGCCGACGGCATCTCCGCCGCGAACGGAGTCACCACCCACGATGAGACGGAGGCGCGCACCAACCACGCGATGGTCGCGAAGGCCCAGCGAACCGTCGTGGTCGCCGACGGCTCGAAGGTCGGGCGTGTCGCCCTCGCGAAGATGGCAGACGTGGATCAGGTCGCGATGCTCATCACGGACCGCTCCGCAGATTCCGACGAGATCAGGCGCATCGCCGCAGCCGGCGTCGAGGTGGTCATCGCCGACGGATGACTCGACGGGCGCAGGCGGCAGGCAGGGCTGGCCCTGAGCCGATCGGAGGGCCGACCCTGAAGCAGCGCCGCCGGCATCGAAGTTGGATGAGGATCGTCGCGAGCGCCGCCGGAGATCCGTGCGGCCGTCGAGCGCCGCCCTCGAGGCGCGCATGGGCCCGCGACGATCCCGAAAGGAACCATCCGTGAACACCCCTGTGCCCTCGGCCGTGACGACCGACATCACTGAAGCACCGGCGCGCGACGACGACGTCACCACGCTCTCCCTGCGCGAAGCCCTCGCGCTCCTCGACGCTCGCGTCGCGGGCGAGGTGCTGATCTCGGGCGACCCGCGCTGGGACGATGCCCGCGCCGCCTGGAACCTCGCCATCGACCAGCGGCCGACCGCGGTCGTCATCGCGAGGAGTGCCGCCGACATTGCACACACTGTACGCACCGCGAGGGGCGTCGGGCTCGCGGTCGCCCCGCAGGGCACCGGCCACAACGCCGGCCCCCTCGCCGCCCGCGACGGACTCGCCGACGCGATCCTGCTGCGCACGCACGAGTTGCGCGGAGTCGAGATCGATGTCGAGGCACGAATCGCGCGGGTCGAGGCAGGCGCGCTCTGGGGCGATGTCGTCGCCGCGGCCGCACCCCTTGGGCTCACCGCACTCGCCGGCTCCTCGCACGACGTCGGCGTCGTCGGCTACACCCTCGGCGGCGGGCTCAGCTGGCTCGGCCGCTCGCACGGCCTCGCCGCGAACCACGTCGTCGCGATCGAACTCGTCACGGCCGATGGCGAGAACCGCCGCGTCGACGCCGAGCACGACCCCGAGCTGTTCTGGGCGCTGCGCGGTGGCGGCGGCGACTTCGGCGTCGTCACGGCGCTCGAGTTCCGGCTCTTCGAGGTCGCCGAGCTGAGTGCCGGCATGCTGCTCTGGCCGATCGAGCGCACCGAAGACGTGCTCGCGGCCTGGTCGGCCTGGACCGACGAGCTCCCGACCTCGGTCACCTCGGTCGCGCGTGTGCTGCGCCTGCCGCCCATGCCCGAGCTGCCGCCGTTCCTCTCCGGGCGTTCGCTCGTCGTCGTCGAGGTCGCGATGCAGGAGGGCGCTGTGCGCGTCGACGAGATGCTCGCACCGCTGCGCGCCCTCGGGCCCGAGATCGACACCGTGCACCCGCAGTCCACGGCCGAACTGCTGCAACTGCACATGGACCCGCCCGAGCCGACTCCCGCATACGGCGACGGCATGCTGCTCGCCGAGTTGCCGCCGGCCGCGATCCGCGCATTCGTCACCGCGGTGGGGCCGGATGCCTCGTCGGCACTGCTCTCGACCGAGATCCGTCACCTCGGGGGCATGCTGTCGCCGGGGGTCGCGCGCGCCGCGGCATCCGCGCAGGCAATGCCCGAGCCCGGTGTCGTCGCGGGCTTCGACGCCGGCTACGCCGTCTACGGAGTCGGCATCGCGATGCCGGGCGCGGGCGACGCGCTCGCGGCATCCCTCGGCCGCCTGCTCTCGCGTATCGAGCCGTGGCGTGCCGAGAGCGACTACCTGAACTTCGCCGAGCACGAGCGCCCGGCCGAGCGTCTCTTCGGAGAGGAGCTCGAACGGTTGCGCGCAGTCAAGCACGCCGTCGACCCGACGCGGGTGATCCGTTCGAATCATCCGGTCGGCTGAGCTTGGGGGTGTCGCTCGCGCTCCGGCCTTCATAGGCTGGGGTGTGAGCGACCTCGCTGTCGCACGATCTTGGGGGAGAAACGATGACCGTACATTACGCATTGCCCACGGCAGCGGATTTCGTAGTGCTGGCGGGAGTGCATCACCCGTCGATCACGATCTACGCATCGACCTCGCCCGTCGTGAGCGAGCGTGAACGCGCAGAAGTCGCCGTCAAGAGTTCGTTCGACGAGGCGATCGAACGGGTGAAGGCGTCGGGCGCCCCGAACGCCGAGCTCGAGGCGCTCCGCCGGGAGCGCGATGCCGTGATCGGCGACCAGCAGGTGTGGGCCGGACTCGCCCGGTCGATCGCGATCTTCGTGGCCCCCGGGTTCAACGAGGTGTTCGTGCTGCCGAACCGCCTCGACGACGCCGTGCACGTCGGCTCGCACTTCACCCTCGGCCAGCTGCTACGGGCGCCGAGCCAAGACCAGGAGGCGTTCGCCCTCACCCTGTCGGCCAATGAATGGTCGCTCTGGCATGCGACGCCGACCGATCGTGCGGTGCCCCTCGACGTCGACGAGTCGCACGACAAGAGCCTCGACGATGCCATCAACCGCGACCCCGAGAACGACGACAAGCCGCGCGGCGGCAAGCACGGCGATCGCGGCGTTCAGGGCGACGAGCGCCGAAAGGGCTTCTTGGAGCTCTACGCGAAACGTGTCGCCGATTCGACGCGTCAGGAGCTCATGCGGCGCGACCCCGAGGGCAACGTACCGCTCTTCGTCTTCGCCGCCGAACCGCTGCTCAGCCTCTTCATCGACCGGATCCGGAATGGTCGCCGCGTCGTCGGCGTCGCCGGCGCCCCCGACCGGCTCGGCGCCGCCGAGATCGATGAGGCGCTGCGCGAACAGCTCGGCCGGCTGAACGTCGCCGAGGCCGATGGGGCGCTGCGCGAGCTCACCGAGGGTGCCGCCGGCCGCGTCGAACGAGATCTCGCCGCGATCGCCCGTGAGGCGGCCGACGGCGCGGTCGAGGTGTTCTGGTTCGACTTCACCACTTCGGTGAACGGCACGCTCGACCGCGAGTCGGGCGCCATCGAGTTCGCGAGCGACCACGGCACGGGTGAGCAGTTGGGTGACGGCACCCACGCCGGTGACCTGCTGCCGCAACTCGCGCTGCTCGTCATGGCGAAGGGCGGCAAGGTCGTCACGGTGCGCAGCTCCGATCTCGACGGCACCGTGTGGTCGGGGCCGGCGATGGCCGAGCTCAGGTACGCGCTGGCGTAGCTGCTACGCCTGCTGGCGGAGCTCTCGTCCGCTCGACGAGGCTCAGTAATCTCGACGAGGCTCAGTAATTCAGGTGCGGAGGAGTGTCGCGGTGCGTCGCGGGCGCGACACGCGGGCGCGACACACCTCCGCACCTGAATTGCTGCGGGGTGCGGCAATTGCTGCGGGGTGCGGCAGCTCAGCGCAGGGCGCCGACCCGCTCGCGCAGCGGAAGCACGAAGCCCTCGCGCCAGCGGAACCGAATGACGATCTCCTGCGCCGGGGAGTCCTCGATGATCGCCTCGACGGTCGCCTCGGTGAGCACCCGCGCGGCCCCATCGCGCGGCGGGGTCTCCCGGATCTCGAGCCACAGGCTCTCGGGATGGGGCACGACGCCGGGGTTGGCCGCGATGAGCTCGAGCTTCCAGCCGGCACTCGCGCAGAGCCCGGAGCCGGTGACGCGAATGAGGCGGATGCCGCTGCTCTCGATGACGGTCGCGTCGAAGTCGGCGGCTGTGAACTCGCAGTGCTGCTCTTCGTTCATTCGGCTGAAGCTACGCCCGCAAAGGTGAGACTGCCTCAGTGCTGGCGCTGAAATGAGACGCGCCGAACCACCTCGTTCCACCGGCGCGGGGCGCCTCGAGGCATCCGCCGAATCGTCCCTATGCTGTTCGAATGAGATTCGGAATGTTCGTTCCCCAGGGCTGGCGTCACGACCTCGTCGGCATCGAGCCGGCTGCGCAGTGGCAGGCGATGCGCTCGCTCGCCGAGTTCGCCGATGCGCCCGACTCGGCCTGGGAGTCGATCTGGGTCTACGACCACCTGCACACCACCCCCGTGCCCTCGGTGACCGAGGCGACGCACGAGGCGTGGAGCCTCATGGCGGCGTACGCCGCGTCGACCTCGCGCGTTCGCCTCGGCCAGATGTGCACGTGCATGAGCTACCGCAACCCCGCGTACCTCGCGAAGGTCGCGGCCACGGTCGACATCGTCTCGGGCGGGCGGGTCGAGATGGGCATCGGTGGCGGCTGGTACGAGCACGAATGGCGTGCCTACGGCTACGGCTTCCCGCCCGTGCCCGAGCGCCTCGGACGCCTGCGCGAGGGGGTCGAGATCATGCACCAGGCCTGGACCACCGGCTCCGCCACCCTCGACGGGAAGTACTACCAGGTCGACGGGGCGATCGTGCAGCCGCAACCGCTGCAGCCGGGCGGAATCCCGCTCTGGATCGCCGGCGGCGGCGAGAAGGTCACCTTGCGCATCGCCGCGAAGTACGCGTCGTACACGAACTTCACCGGCACGCCCGAGGAGTTCGCCCACAAGAGCGAGGTGCTGCGCGCGCACTGCGAGAACCTCGGCACCGACTTCGAGGCGATCACCCGGTCGTCGAACTTCCACACCGTCGTCGGCACCGACGAAGCGGATGTCGCTCGGCGCCTCGCTGCCATCGAGGCGCGGGTCGCGCCCTTCCTCGGACCGGAGAAGACCGCGGACTACCTCGCCGACCTCCACGCGCCGAACGCCGCGGTCGGCACGCCTGCCCAAGTGGTCGCCAAGCTCGCCGAGCGCCGAGAACTCGGCCTGGAGTACTCGATCCACTACTTCCCCGAGGCGGCCTACGACCGCTCGGGGCTCGAGTTGTTCGCGGCGGAGGTCATCCCCGCCCTGCGGTAGCCGTGGGGCGCGTCAGCGCAGCCCGCGCATGAGCAGGCCCAGCATTCGCGGCAGGTTGTCGGATGCCTCGGCGCGGGCGTCTGCCCCGACGCCCGGGCGCGACGCGGCCCACGCGAGCGAACCCGCCATCACGAAGAGGTCGCGGGCCGAGACATCCGCTGACACCGCGCCCTGTTCGCGTGCGCGCTCGAGGAGTCGGCCGGTGGTGTCGACGAGGCTGGAGCACGAGGCGCCGAGGGGCGATTTCTCGTTGTTGATCGACTGGGCGATCGAATCGGGCAGGCCGTCCCACGTGTTCGAGTGGCGGGCGATGGCGAGCATCCAGGCATCGAGCGCGGCGCCCGCGTCGTCGTCTGCGAGCAGGCGCTCACCGAGTTGGTTGATCTCGAGGCGGCTCTCGACGAGCGCGGCCTCGAGCAGGCAGTCGCGATTGGGGAAGTGCCGGTAGAGCGTGCCGGGGCCGACGCCCGCGCGACCCGCGATGTCGTCGAGCGATGCTTGCGTGCCGTGCTCTGAGAATGCCTGGCCGGCGACCTTCACGATGGTTTCGTAATTGCGGCGCGCGTCGGCGCGCATGGGCCGCGACGGTGCGGCGGCTTCGATGCTCACGGTTCCTCCTGCGGGGTCATGTGACGACCCTCTTGACAAAGCGGAGACTGTCTCCGTATTGTCGATTCGACAAGGGGAGACTCTCTCCGGATATCAGCCTAACCCAGCGAGACCAGGAGCACCAGCAATGAGCGAAGCGCCACCAGCGACCGTCGCCGAGACACCCGCCCCAGACGGGGCGCAGAGCCGCGACGGGGCGCAGGGCCGCGACGGGGCATCCGTCGGCGCCGCGCCATCCGTCGGCACGAAATCAGCCGTCACCGGCCCGGCCGCGACCCGCCTCAAGGGCCGCACCCTGCTCGGCCTCATCGTCGTCTTCATCACCCAACTCATGCTCGTGGTCGACGCGAGCATCGTGAACGTCGCGCTGCCGCACATCCGCGACGAGCTCGGCTTCAGCCCCACCAACCTGTCGTGGGTCGTCACGGCCTACGCGCTCGCGTTCGCCGGCCTCATCCTCTTGAGCGGACGCATCGGCCAGATGACCGGAGCGCGCCGAGCACTCATCATCGGCACGCTGATCTTCATCGCGGCATCCGCGCTCGGCGGCTTCGCCGTGAATCCCGAGATGCTCGTCATCGCCCGCGTGCTCCAGGGTGTCGGCGCCGCGCTCGCCGCGCCCAGCACGCTCGTGCTGCTCATGGAGAACACCGTGCCGGGCGCGCAGCGCAACCGCGCGATGGCGCTCTTCGTGCTCGCCTCCGGGTCGGGCGGGGCGATCGGCCTCATCCTCGGCGGGGTGCTCACCACGACCCTCGGCTGGGAATGGGTGATGTTCGTCAACGTGCCGATCGGCCTCGTGATCGTCGCCGGCGCGATCGCCTTCCTGCGCGAGACGTCGCGCACCCGGGCTCGCCTCGACGTCGGCGGTGCGTTCACCTCGACGCTCGCGATGGTCGCGCTCGTCTACGGCTTCACCGTCGCCGCGGAGTCCGGCTGGCTCGACCCGCGCACGCTCGTGGCTTTCGGCGTCGCGGCGGCGTCGCTCCTCGCGCTCGTGCTCATCGAGCGGCGCCATGCGAGCCCGGTGGTGCAGCTCGAGTACTTCCGCTCGCCGCGCACGGCCGTGCCGTTCTGGGTCATGCTCTTCGTGCCGGCCGGCATGTTCGGCTTCTTCTACTTCGTGACGATCTTCACGCAGAACGTGCTCGGCTTCGACCCCCTCGGCACCGGCCTCGCGCTGCTGCCGTTCGTCGCCAGCATGCTGATCGTGAACCAGCTCACGCCGCGGCTCGTCGCCCGCCTCGGCGAGCGGGTGGTCGCCCTCACCGGACTCGCCGCCCTCGCGGGTGGCATGCTCTGGATGGCCCAGCTCGGCACCGCGAGCACGTTCCTCAGCGGCATCCTCGGCCCGGCCATCGTGCTCGGCCTCGGCGCCGGACTCGCCTTCGCACCGATCACGTCGATCGTCATGGCGCAGACGCCCTCCGACGAGACCGGGCAGGCGTCGAGCCTGCTGCAGGGCATGCAACAGCTCGGCGGCTCGATCGGCGTCGCGGGCCTCACGACGGTCTTCGCGGCAGTCGCGGTGGCCGGCGGCGAAGCGCGAGGCATCGCCGCGGCGCTCATCGGCGGCACGGTCTTCCTGACGGTCGCGTTCGCGCTGTTCGCGGTCTGGGGCCGGCGGGCTCCGGTCGAGGGGGCGGCGGATGACGCGGAGCGAGCGGATGACGCGGAGCGAGCGACGGCGCCCTTCAGCCGGTGACGGGTTCGTGGTTCGCGGCTCGAGCGAGCGCTCCCGAAGCCGCCGATCTCGCGGTCTGCGGCCAGCCGGTCGCGGGGCGCGCGGTGCCCGCGTCGTCTGCGATCGCGGCGTAGGGCAAGGCGAGGAGGTCGCCGGCCACGAGGTCGCCGGGCAGGTCGATCGTCGTGAGCTCGCGACATCCGCCCGCCGTCGCACCGATCGTCGTCGGAGTCACCCGGGCGATCGACGCGCGACCGATGAGCCGCGCTTCGGCCCATACGGGTTCGAGTGGCGTGAGGTCGGCATCGATCGTGATGGTGCGAACGTCGTGGGCAGCGGATGCCTCGAGCACCTGCACCACGACGACGCCCGTCTGCTCGGAGACCGAGGCGAGCCGGCCGTTCGTGCCCGGCGCGACGGAACGGCCGATGTGCACCGCCGGCGTGCCGCAGAGCTCGGCGAGGCGGCGCAGCGAGACGCCGCCCACCGAGACGTCGGCCGTGCTGGCCGTCGTCGCATGCGGCCATTGGTCGACCGCCAGTGGGTCGGGGATGGAACGGCGCAGCGTCGGCAGGATGCGCGTCAGGGTCATGCCGCTCCCCGGCTCGGCCCGCTCGCCGTTCGGCGGGCGGGCGAGGTGGCACGAGACACTGGCATGACTTCAGTTGTACGCCGAGCAGGGCGCGCGCGCCGGAGTGTTACGCCATTCGAACGGCTCGGGGGCATCCGCAGACGGAATCCTGACGCAAATGCCCTGACGCAAATGCCCCGACGCAACTGCCCTGACGCACGCGGATGCCCCTGGCGCGATCGAGCTGCGCCAGGGGCATCCGCCCATCGGAAGCTCGAACTACTTCGCGAGCACCGCGGCGATCGTGTCGGTCAGTGCGGGCAAGCCGTTCGCCCAGTCGAACGTGAGCGCGGTCGGCGGGGAGACCGACGAGACGGTGATCGGGTCGAACACCTGCGCCACGTCGCCGGCGGCGACGGCGGGGATCGCCTGGAGCGCGGGCTTCGCGAGGAATTCCTTGGCCTCATCCTCGGTGTTGTGGTAGCTGATGACGAAGTCTGCGCTGAGCTTGTCGAGTTCCTCGTAGCTCAACTCGTAGAAGAAGCCGCCGTCGGAGTTGTCGAGCTCGGCGACGCTCGGCGCGATCTCGAGTCCGAGTTCGGTGAGGATCGCGATCCGCGCATCGAGCCCGGTGTAGACGTAGACGAAGCCGTCGCCGTCCCAGACTCCGGCGAAGGTCTTGCCGGCGAACTCGGGGTGCGCCTCGGCGCTCGCGGCGAGCGTCGCCTCGATGTCGTGGAGCACGGCGGTGCCGTCGGCTGAACGGCCGAGGGCGTCGGCGGTGATGCTGATCGTGTCGTCCCACGTGGTCGTCCACGGGCCCTCGGGGTAGGCGACCGTCGGGGCGATCTCGGAGAGCAACTCGTACTGCTCCTCGGTGAGGCCCGAGTACGGCGCGATGATCAGGTCGACATCGGCCGCGACGAACTCCTCGTAGGGCACGGTCGCGCCGCCCTCGGAATCGGAGAGCAGCGCCGGCAGCTCGACATCCGCTTCGGTGTAGGCCTCTTCGACCCATGGGAGGTAGTTGCCGGCGCCGACGGTCCAGGCCTGCTCGGCGATGGCGACGGGGTAGACACCGACGGCGATCGCGGCTTCGGTCGAGCCCCAACCCCACGTCGCGACGCGCTCGGGTGCGGCCTCGATCTCGGTCTCGCCGAACGCGTGGCTGATGGACAGGGGGAAGGTGTCGCCGGCACTGCTCGCGGCAGCGTCGGACTCGGACGGCTCGGCTGCGCCGGGGGTGCACGCGGCGAGGGTGAGCGCCGCAGCGGCGAGGGTGGCGATGGCCGCGAGTGGACGGCGAAGACGCACGGAGGGCTCCTGGTGGATTCGTGGTGGGATTAGGGCAGCCTAAGCTTACTTGATGGGTCGGGCCAGGCTGTCGACGGGGGCTGTCGAGCCGGGTATCGAGCCGGGGTGTCGACCGGGGTGTCGACCGGGCTCACGCCGCCGCGTGGAAGCGGCCGACGGGCACGACGAGCGGGCTCCCCGAGACGGGGTCGACCACGACGCGGGCCTCGAGGGCGAACGCCTGCGCGACGGTCTCCGTCGTGATGACCTCCGACGGCGGGCCCTGCGCGATGACGCCGCCGTCGCGCATGACGACGATGCGGTCGGCGTACCGGGCGGCGAGGTTCAACTCGTGCAGCACCATCACGACCGTCGTGCCGCGCGTGCGATTGAGTTCCGTGAGCAGGTCGAGCAGTTCGAGCTGATGCGTCACGTCAAGATAGGTCGTGGGTTCGTCGAGCAGCACGATGCCGGTCTGCTGGGCGAGCACCATCGCGATCCAGACCCGCTGTCGCTGGCCGCCCGAGAGCTCCTCGACGCGCCGGCCGGCGAGGTCGCCGATGCCCGTCGCCGCGAGCGCTTCGGCGACCACGCGGTCGTCGTCGCTCGAATGCCGGCCGAACCATCCCTGATGCGGGTACCGACCGCGGGCGACGAGTTCGGCCACGCGAACTCCGTCAGGGGCGATGGACGCCTGCGGCAGCACGCCGATGCGCCGTGCCAGGTCGCGACGGGACATGGTGGCGGTGTCTCGTCCGCCGAGTTCGATCCTTCCGGACTCCAGCGGATGCAGGCCGGCGATCCCGCGCAGCAGTGTCGACTTGCCGCACGCGTTCGGACCGACGATCGCGGTGATCCGGCCCGCTGGCAGCTCGAGGTCGAGCCCCTCGATGACGCGGCGGCCGTCGTAGGAGATGCTGGCGGACCGCACGGCGAGCGAGTCGTCGCCGGCCAGGTCGTCGGATGTCACGGAGCTCGCGTTCATGCGCGGGCCCTCCTCTCGTTCGTGGCGAGCAGCCACAGCAGGTAGGGCGCTCCGATGAGTCCGGTGACGATGCCGACGGGGGCGGTGAACGCCGGAATCGCGTATTGGCCGACGACGTCGGCCGTGAGGGTGAGGGCGGCGCCCACGAGCGCCGAGGTGCCGAGTGCGGCCTGGCCGTCGCCCTGCAGGCGCCGGGCTATCGCGGGCGCGATGAGCGCGACGAACGCGATCGGTCCGGCGGTCGACGTCGCGAGCGCGACGAGCGCGACGGCGAGCAGCAGGAGCACCATCCGGGCGGTGTTGGTGCGCACCCCGAGGCCGCTCGCATGATCGTCGCCGAGCGCGAGCACTCCGAGCGAGCGAGCCGTGAGTGCGATGAGCAGCGACAGCACGACGACGCCGATGAGGAGCATCGTGAGCTCGTCGCCGCGGATGTCGGCGACGCTGCCTACCGTCCAGACGAGCGCCGATTGCGCTTGCTTGACGTCGGCCCGGGCGAGCACCCAGGCCACGAGCGAGCCGCACACGTAGGCGAATCCGACGCCGACGAGGATGAACCGGATTCCGTGGAGGCCCCGGCGCCAGGCCAGGGCCCAGATCAGGACGGCGACCGCGATGGCGCCCAGGAACGCGAACGAGGAGACCACGAGCCCCGAGTAGCCGAGCATGAGGATCGCCCACACGGCGCCGAGGCTCGCCCCACTCGAGATGCCGAGGATGTCGGGGCTCGCGAGTGGATTGCGCAGCACGGATTGGAAAACCGCACCCGCGAGGGCGAACGCGGCACCGCATGCGACCGCGGCGAGGACTCGCGGCATCCGCAATCGGAAGATCACGAAACGGTCGCCCTCGTCGCCGAGCCCGATGAGTGCGAGCAGCACGCGATCGACCGATAGGCCGGCGGCGCCGAGCAGAAGCGCCGCGACACCGACGACCAGGATGATCGCCGCCCCGGCCCCGGCGACGAGGAGGAGCCGGCGGCGCACGGCTGCTCGCCGTCGACCCACATCGTCGGCGAGGCGCTCGGTGTCGGCAGCGGCCGCGAAGTGGAGGTCGGTGGACATGCTCACACCCCCGCCACGGTGCGGCTGCGGGCGACGGCGATGAGTACGGGGGCGCCGAGCAGGGCGGCGACGACACCGGCCTCGAGTTCTGCCGGTGCGGCGACGAGCCGCCCGATGACGTCGGCGGCGAGGAGCATGATCGGGCCGAGCACCACCGCGGCAGCGACGATCCATCGGTAGTCGCTGCCGACGAGGCGACGTGCGGCATGGGGAACGACGAGGCCCACGAGTGCGATCGGCCCGGCGAGCGCGGTCGCCGTACCCGTGAGCAGCACGATCGCAACCGCAGCCATGGCCCGGGTCGTGCCGACTCGCTGGCCGAGCCCCCGCGCGATGTCGTCGCCGAGCGCGAGGCCGTTGAGCCGGTGCGCGAGCACGATGGCGAGCACTGTGCCGGCCACGAGGAAGGGCCACAGCGCCGCGGCCGTGTCGAGACCGCGCCCGGTGAGCGAGCCGACCGCCCAGAACCGGTACTGGTTGAAGGCGTCGATGTCGCCCAACAGCACGAGAGTGATGAGCGGGGTGATGAACGCGGTGACCGCCGCGCCGACGAGGGCGAGCCGCACCGGCTTCGCGTGGCCGATCGAGAAGACGACGACGGATGCCGCGGCGGCACCTGCGAACGCGAACCAGACGAACCCGAACGGCGATGAGACGCCGAGCACCTGAATCGAGAGCAGCACGGCGAGCGATGCGCCGGAGTTGATGCCGAGCAGGCCCGGATCGGCGATGGGGTTGCGGGTGACGCCCTGGATCAGGGTGCCGGCGACGCCGAGGGCGACGCCGGCGAGCAGGCCGATGACGGTGCGGGGAATCCGCAGCTCACGCACGACGGCATGATCGGCGTCGCCCGGTACCGGTGCGATGATCGCCTGCCACACCTCGGTGACCGCCATCGATCGCACTCCGAACGCGAGACTCGCGGCGACGACGAGGAGGAGTACCGCCAGCGAGGCGCCGATCGCGATGAAACGCCGGGTGCGGTGCGTGTCGGTCGGCGAGTGTTCGGGTCGCGGCGAGTGAGTCGGGAGCGCGGCTCTCGACCTCGTGCTCAGCACGGTTCTGCACGGGCGTGAGTTCGGCCCGCACTACGGCGAACGCCGTACGACTGTACTGAGGTAAGCATTGCCTAAGTTTGACACGGCGACGCGCGTGCCCCAAGCCGGATCCGCCTGACCGCGCGGCGGAGAACGACCGTGCAGCGGAGAAGAACCGTGGGGCGGAGAAGAACCGTGGGGCGCAGAAGACCCCGCAGCGGAGAAGACCCCGGGGCGGCGGGCCGACCGGTCTACGCGGCGACGGCCTCGTCGAGCTTCGCGGCGAGCTCGGCGTCGGTCGGCTCGGTGAAGTGCGTACCGTCGGGGAAGACCACTACGGGGATCTGCGTGCGGCCGCTGATCGCCTTCGCCCGGTCGGCGCCGTCGAGCACGGTCTCGAGGTCGACGTAGTCGTAGTCGACGCCGCGGCGGTCGAGGAGTGCCTTCGAGCGGCGGCAGTCGACGCACCACTCCGCGCCGTACATCGTGACGCGGGCGGGGTTCAGATCGGGAGCAGGGGAAGTCATATCCATAACCTACGTGGGTACCCTGTGCAGTATTCCCAGCATCGGATGCCGGTGGCAGACTCGGCTTCATGCGATTCGAGACCACGATGTCCCAAGACGGCAACAACACCGGCATCGAGGTGCCGCCCGAGGTGATCGAGGCGCTCGGCGCCGGCAAGAAGCCACCCGTCGTCGTCACGGTGAACGGCTACGAGTATCGCAACACGGTCGCGGTCATGGGCGGCAGATTCATGATCTCGTTCAGCTCCGACAAGCGGGCGGCGACGGGCATCGGCGGAGGTGATGCGATCGTGGTCGACCTCGAGGTCGACACGGCGCCGCGCACGGTCGAGGTGCCGGCCGATCTCGCGGCTGCGCTCGAGGCGGCGCCAGGGGCGCGAGCCGCGTTCGACGCGCTCACGCCGAGCGCGAAGAAGGCGCACGTCACAGCCGTCGAGGGCGCGAAGGCCGCTGAGACGCGGCAGCGGCGCATCGACGGCATCGTCGCCAAGTCCGGCGGTTGAGCCGCCGCGGTCTGGCGTGGTCGTTCCCCAGAACAGGATGACCCGCCGGGTGCGCCGAGAACAGGTACACGCGGTCTCTTCCGCGGGCAGGTGCCTGTTCTCGTGACCCGGGTCAGCGCGCGCCGACGAGACGGACGAACGCGCTGAGTTGCGCCACCCCTTCGGGCGTGTACGGAAGGGCGTCGAGCAGCCCCGGGGAGTAGAGCAGGTACGCCGCCCACTTCGCCCGCGAGATCGCCACGTTCAGGCGGTTCTTCAGCAGCAGGAACTCGACGCCACGAGGCGCTGCCGCCGCCGATGAGGCGGCGAGCGACACGATCGCGACGACGGCCTCTTGACCTTGGAACTTGTCGACGGTGCCGACCGGCACTTCGGTGAACCCGGCGTCGTCGAGCGCCGCGCGCACGACGGTGAGCTGCGCGTTGTACGGCGTCACGACGATGAGGTCGCGCTGGGTGAGTGGGCGCGAACGAGCGGATGCCGCGGCACCCGCCGACCCGGCCGACGCGGCTGGGCCAACCGACCCGCCGGACCCGACCGACTCGACGGAGCCGACCGACTCGACGGAGCCGACCGACTCGACCCACTCCCGCCCGAGCAGGGCCTTCGCCAGCTCGACGACCGCGAGCGCCTCTTCGGGCGAGGAGGTCGTATTGCCGGTGTGCTCGATCGGCAGCGCGGTGAGGCCGGGCGCGACCGAGTCGAGCATGCGCTGCGAGGCCACGGGGTGCGAGTGCAGCTCTCCCTCGTAGGAGAGGTGCGAGACCGGCTCGGCGACCGCGGGGTGCATACGCCGGCTCTCGGCGAGGAAGTAGCCGAACTCGCTCGGTAGCACGTCGTGGCCGTCGGTGATCCAGCCGAGCGCCGAGGTGTCGATCGGTTCGGGGTGGTTGCCCTGGCTGACCTGCGGCAGCTGCTGCGGGTCGCCGAGCAGCAGCAGGTTGCGCGCCCCGACCGCTGAGGCGATCGTCGAGGCGAGGGAGAACTGGCCTGCCTCGTCGATGACGAGCAGGTCGAGCGAGCCGCGCGGCACGCGGTTGTCGTTCGAGAAGTCCCACGCGGTGCCGCCGATCACGTAGCCGGATGTCTCGTGAGCCGCCGTGTATTCGGCCACGCCGTTCTTCGCGATGAAGGTGTACTCGTGCCCGCCGGGATCTTTCGGGTCTTTCGGCGCTTTCGCGACGAGCTCTGGGTCGAGGCGCGCCGCGACGACGGCATCGAGCACGTTCTCGACGACCGCGTGCGACTGGGCGACGACGCCGATCTTCCACGCGTGCCGGCTCACGAGCGCGGCGATCACGTGCGAGGCGAGATAGGTCTTGCCGGTGCCGGGCGGGCCCTGCACCGCGAGGTACGAGTCGTCGAGGTCGCGGAGCGACGCGGTGACCGCGCCGACGTAGTCGTGGTCGGGCCCGAGCGGCACGAGTCCGCGGCCACTGCGGGTGCGCGGTGGGATGCGCCGCAGTACGTCGACGGCGGGGTCTGCCGGCCAGAGCGGGAAGGCGCGGTCGACCCGCTGCGCCCACTCGAGGATCGCGCCCTGCTGTCGCCCGGCCCGCGGGGGCGTGCCGGGTGCGAGAGCGAAGGGCAGCTCGTGCCAGGCGACGCCGGCGACCGCGGTCTCTTCGATGAGCACTCCGTCGTCGAGCACGTCAAGCACCCGCACCGAATGCCACGCTCGCGAACCGGGGCGCAGTGATTGACTCGGAAACGGCGCCGGCGGTTCGTAGAGTGCGATCGGCTCGCCGCCGACGCTGAACCGCGAGCCCGGCGCGATGCGACCGCGCAGCAGCACGTGCCGCCGATCGACTCGGTGGTGGTCTTCGCGGTACCAGCGTTGCACCACGGCGGATGCCGCGGGGTCGACGACGAGCACGTCGCGGTGGTCTTCCCAGGCCTCGAGCGGCTGCTCGACGCGGAAGTAGTGCGACCACCAGAAGCTCTTCGCCTCGCGGTCGTGATAGTCGATCGCGGCCGCCGCGAGCGCGAGCGCGGTGTGGTCGGCGTCTCGGTCGGGGTCGTCGGGCGGGCCGGCGACGGCCTGCAGGTGCACGGCGAGCGGGGAGGGCTCGTAGACCTTGCCCGCGGCCTTCGCCGATTCGACGATGAGCGACTCGGGCACCGGTTCGACGCCGGCGCCGCGCGCGAGCCCGAGCAACCAGTCACGCAACCGCAGGGTCGACACGCAGTCGTAGCGGTTGTAGTCGGCGAGATCGTCGAGCACGTGCTGGGCGGCAGCCGCACCGACGAGCCCGGTGATGGGGTCGGTCTCGCCCGTGGCGGCCAGCTCGCGAGCGCGCACGTACTCGAGGATCGAGTCGCCGCCCGACTTCACGTCGGCCTCGCGCAACTCGGTGCCCATGTAGAGCGGCTCGAGCTTCTTGATCGAGTACGAGCGGCTGCCGACCCGCACCGCGCGTTTCACGATCGGGTAGAGATCGACGAACACGCCGTCGGCGAGCAGCTGGTCGACCGCGGCCTCGCCGACGCCGTGGCGTGCGGCCATCGTGAGCAGGTGCGTACGCTCGTAGCTCGCGTAGTGGTAGATGTGCATGTTCGGGTGCGCCGCACGGCGCAGCGCCACGAGCTCGAGGAACTGCACGAGCGCGACCCGCTCTTCGGCGAACGAGTGCGCCCAGAGCGGTGTGAACTGCTCGGCCGTGTCGACCATGCCGAAGAGGTAGTCGAGTCCCCAGTCGTCGGCCGCGCCCTCGGTGTAGAGCGGGTCTCCCTCGAAGTCGAAGAAGAGGTCGCCGGGGTCGGGCTCGGGAATCGCGGCGAGCGAGGCGGCATCGCGCACGACGACCGGAGGGGGCAGTGGCGGGTCGTCGGGGGAGCGGAGCCCCGAGGCATCGGCGGCCACTTCGGCTGCCTCGGCCTCGAGCTGCAGCCGCGCCTGCACCCGCAGGTTCTCGATGGTCGCGTCGAGCACACCGGGCACCGGGCCGAAGGATGCCGCGAGCGCATCGATCGTCGTGATGCCCGCGTCGAACAGGGCGGCGCGCTGAGTGACCCGAAGCCCCGCGACGAGCAGCACGTCGCGGTGCGCCTGCACCTCGAGGTCGCATGTCGGGCAGCGACCGTCGAGTGCGTAGCGCGGGTCGCCCCAGGCGACCGGGCCGGCCTCGGCGAGCCGGTCGGCCACGATCTGCTCGAGCCGCTCGCGGCGCAGCCGGTAGACGGGGGCGATGTCGGCGAGGCGGTGCACGCTCGTCGATCCGTCGCCCAGGAGCAGTTCAACGGTGTCGGCGCAGGGCACGCCCGTACGTTCGAGTTGCTCGGCATAGGCCGCGAGCTGCAGCAGCGCCGTCACACGGGCCCGGCGCGCGAGCTTGGAGTCTTGCACGAGGTAACGGCCGTCGGGCTGACGCACGATGAAGTCGGCGAACCCGATGAACCCCTCGTCGGCGAAGGTCGCCTGGAAGACGATGGGCGCCCCCGCGGCGAACGCAGCCTGTGTGGCCTCGACCGCTGCGGCGACGGCGGCCGGATCGCGCACGTCGGGCCGCTCGATCTCGACGACGCCGTCGCCGAGCTCGGCACGGTAGGTCTCGAGCACACGGTGCTCGTGCTGGTCGCCGAGCCGACCCGAGCGCTCGAGCATCGCGTCTTCGGGGTCGGGCACCTTCTCGATGCGGCCGAGCTTCGCGTCGAGCGCGCGCAGGAAGGCGAACTCGCACTCGGACGCCTTCTTCAGATCACTCGCACTCGTGACGACCGAACCGTCGACCAGATACATCGGGCGTCCTCTCGTCGTCTCCGGACTTCACCGTAGCTGCCGCCGCCGACATCCGAGGCCGGCAGGGATGCGTCGACCGCCAAGTCGATCGGATGAATCGCGAACCATGGGTGATCGCGCATGATGAACCCACGGATGCCGCGGCATCCACTGCCCTCACGCCGGAGGCACCGCAACCCCGCGAGGGAGGCACCGCACCTCGCGCTGCTCCCGCCCCGCCTCGCGCTGCTCCCGCCCCGCTTCGCGCTGCTCCCGCCCCGCTTCGCCGCTCCCGCCCGACCTCGCGCTGCTCCTCCACATCCGTTCCGGGGGTGCTTTCCCGTCACAACGACGGCGTTTCCCGCGTGGATTTGGCGGGGATGCACCCCCGGAGCGAATCGGATGCTGCAGAGGTGAGTGCTGAAGAGTTGGGTGGTCGGTGTGGCGTGGAACGACTTCCTCGGGGCGAACAGTGACCTCGCGCTGCTCCCGCCCCGCGCTGCTCCCGCTCCGCCTCGCGCTGCTCCGGCCCCGCCCCGCGCTGCTCCCGCTCCGCCTCGCGCGCCCCTCCACATCCGTTCCGGGGGTGCTTTCCCGTCACAACGACGGCGTTTCTCGCGTGGATTTGGCGGGGATGCACCCCGGGAGCGAATCGGCTCGCGCAACTTTCCGCATCCGGAGGGCGCGCTGCCGACTGCTTCGCGGGCTTTGACGACGACATCGCCGAGTGCCGCAGCGGTCGAGGCGACGGGCCAACGCTTGTGCAGCTCGCAGGAATTCCAATAGGATCATTTCAAACTCTTGTTGAAACGATTCAACTCTGCACTCCGTCAACGACGATAGGACTGTAATGCGCGAAACTCTGGGTTCTCTCGGCCGCCCGATTGCTTCGTTGGCGCTCGCACTGACACTCTTCGCGCTCGGGAGCGCCGCGCCGGCGGCAGCCGCAGCGGATGAGGCGCCGGCCGCCGCCGAGGCCGAAGCGACTGCAGCTACCTCCGAGATCGACGAGCCCGTCGCTGCCGCCGGGGTCGAAGCCCCGGACCCCGCGACCGCGGACAAGTCCGCGACCGCCGACAAGTCCGCAACCGCCGCCAAGTCCGCGACCGCCGCCAACTCCGCGACCGCCGTCGCCGAGGCGCCCGCGCGCCTCGTCGACGCGCCTGCCACTGCCGGCCCGCCCGCGCGCCTCGTCGACGCGCCTGCCACTGCCGGCCCGCCCGCGCGCCTCGTCGACGCGCCTGCCACTGCCGGCCCGCCCGCGCGCCTCGTCGACGCGCCTGCCACTGCCGGCCCGCCCGCGCACCTCGTCGACGCGCCCGCCGCCGCCGACCCGCCCGCGCACCCAGCCGACGCGCCCGCCACTGCCGACCCAGCCTCCACGCCAGCCGACGCGCCCGCGCCCCGCGCCGCCGCAGCGACCGATGACTGGTTCACCTCGTGGGCGCAGTCGCAGGATCGGCGGTCGGGCATCACGTTCACGAATCAAACCTTCCGCATGATCACGCATCTGAGCCAGGGCGGTGACGCGCTTCGATTCCGCTTCCAGAACCAGTACGGTGCCGCGCCGATCACGATCGATGCTGCCGCGGTGGCGTTGAGCGCGACGGGCGCGGCGACCGTGCCCGGGACCAGTCGGACCCTGGCGTTCGCCGGCCTGCCGAGCGTCACCATTCCGGTCGGCGGCGAGGTCTGGAGCGACACCGTCGAACTCGAGACGACCGCGCAGGACGACATCGCGGTGAGCATGTACGTCATTGCGCCCACGGTGCCGAGCCTGCACAGCTACCCCTACCGCGACAACTACGTCTCCGCCACAGGGTCGGGCAACCAGGTGACGGATGCCTCGGGCGCACCGTTCGCCGAGAAGATGGCCTGGACTTACCTCGTGAGCGCCGTCGACGTGCACAACACCGAACTGCTCGGCACCATCGTGCCGTACGGCAGCTCGGTCGTCGACGGCGAGGGCAGCCAGAACTGCGGGCCCGGATGCACCGCGACCGGCACGGATCGTCGCTGGTCGGATGAGTTGGCGCGGCGTATCAACAGCGAGCTCCCGGCCGATGCGCAGCTCGCGGTCGCCAACGCGGGCATCGCCGGCACGACCAGTGCTCCGAGCTGCGCCGGCGGCGGTAACGACGGCGTCAACCGGGTGGAGCGCGACGTGCTCGCACTCCACGGAGTGACCGCGGTCATCTTCTACTACGGCACGAACGACCTGTCGGCGAACTGCAGCAGCGCGACGATCCTCGCGAGCTATCGGAACATCTTCGCGCGGCTCAGGGACGCCGGAATCACCGTGTTCGTCACGCCGATCACCCCGCGGCCTTCATATACGACCCAGCAGAACGTCGAGCGCAGCGCCGTCAATGCCTTCGTCAGGAACTCCGGCAACTGCTCGGGCATGTGCGATGGTTTGCTGGACTTCGATGAGGTGCTGAAGGATCCGGCGAACCCGAACATCATCTTCCCGCCGTACGACACGGGAGACGGCACGCACGCGAACGTCGCGGGTCAGCAGGGCATCGCCAACAGCATCTCGCTGCCGCTCATCGCCTCGTCAGCACTGGCGCCGGGTGACACGAGGCCGCTGACCAAGACGTTCTCGATCTACGACTTCGAAGACGGATTCCAGGGCTGGCAGGCTGGTTCGGGTGTCGGGGCCGTGGAGTGGGCCGGCAGCTTCGCGAACGGACCGAGGACTCCGTTCTCGGGAAAGCGGGTGATGGATGCCACTTCGGCCGCCGTACCCGCGGATGCCATGCGATCGGTGTTCGTCGAGCCGCCGCATCCGCTCGATCTCGAACTGGCGACGGAGCTGGTGGCGCACGTCGATTCGTGGGGCGGATTGGGCGGCAACGTCGACTACGAGGCGACCGTCACGCTGACGGGCGCCGACGGCGACGAGCTGACCGAGACCGTTCCGATCTCGAGCGACATGTGGAACGAACTCTCCCTCGACGTGTCCGATTGGCCCGCGCGCAGTGCGGTGAGCCGCATCGAGATCGGGTTCCGTGCGCTCGGCACGTCGAGGATCTGGGTGCCGCACTTCCAGATCGACGACGTCACCTGGAACGCCGGCCCCCTGATCACCTCGGATGCACCGGGTGCCGCGACCGTGGGCTCGGCGTACTCGTTCACCGTCGTCGCCACCGGCAACCCGGCTCCCACGTTATCGATCACCGAGGGGCGGCTGCCCGAGGGGTTGACCCTCGATGCGACCACGGGCGTCATCGCGGGAACCCCCACCTCGGCAGGGGCCGCGACATTCACCGTGGCTGCAGGCAACGGCGTCGGAACGGATGCGACCGCCGATTACACCCTCACCGTCGATGGCGCTCCGGCCGCGCCGACGATCACCACGACCACGACCGCGCCCGGGGCGGCGACGGTCGGCTCGGCGTACTCGTTCACGGTGGAGGCGACCGGCTACCCCGCGCCGACGTTCTCGGCGACGAGCCGCGTCGTGGCGGCGGCGGCGGCGGCGATGGCCTCGGCGATGGCAATGCAGGCGGCCACGGCCACGGCCGCAGTCGTGGTCACGGATGCCGCATCTCTCGCAGCACCGCTCGTCGCACCGCTCGCGGCGGGCGATGAGGTGCTGCCGCCCGGGCTGAGCCTCGACGCGGCCACGGGCGTCATCTCGGGTACTCCGACGGAAGCGGGAACGACCGCGTTCACGGTGGTCGCCGGCAACGGCGTCGGTGAGGATGCTTCGGCGGACTTCGAGATCATCGTGCTCGCCGCCGCCGTGGCCGACCCGGAGCCCACAGCCCCGAACACCTCGGCCGACGAGGCATTGACGCCCTTGGCGCGAACGGGTTTCGAGCTCGAGCCCATGGCCGTGGTCGCCGCGATCGTGCTCGCGCTCGGAGCCGGGCTGCTGCTCGTGCGTCGTCGCCGGATCCGGGCGGTGACGCTCAGCGCACCTCGACGGTGATCTCGTCGAGGCCCGTCGCGCCGTCGGGGATGACGCCCTGGCGCTTCGCGGTCTGCACCTCACCGTCGGCGCCGAGGGCTCGTACGCGCACGGTGTGCGAGCCCGCCGCGGCATCCGGCCACTGAAAACGCCACTGCACCCACGTGTCGTCCGAGATCGCCGTCGCGAGGTCGGCGGGGCGCCAGTCGCCGTCGTCGATCTGCACCTCGACGCCGTCGACGCCCACGTGCTGGTACCAGGCGACTCCGGCGAGCACGGCGGCGCCGGCCGAGAGCGACTGCCCCGGGCGCGGTACGTCGATGCGGGACTGCAGTTTGATGGGTCCGCGTTCGCTCCAGCCGCGCTCGGTCCAATAGGCGGATGCCTCGTCGAACCGCGTCACCTCGAGGTCGACGACCCACTTGGTCGCCGAGACGTACCCGTAGAGCCCTGGCACGACCATGCGCACCGGGAAGCCGTGCTCGGCGGGCAGCGGCTCGCCGTTCATGCCGACCGCGAGGATCGCGTTGCGGTCGTCGGTGAGCGCCGCGATCGGCGTCGACGCCGTGAACCCGTCGACGCTGCGCGAGAGCACCATGTCGGCGTCCGCGGTCGGCGCCGCGCGCGCGAGCAGCTCGCGAATCGGGTAGCCGAGCCAGACCGCGTTGCCGATCAGGTCGCCGCCGACCTCGTTGGAGACGCACGCGAGCGTCGTGATGCTCTCGTCGAGGGGGAGCGCGAGCAGCTCGTCCCACGTGATCGTGACCTCGCGGTCGACCATGCCGTGGATGCGCAGGCTCCAGCCGGCCGGGTCGACGGCGGGCACTGCGAGGGCGGTGTCGATGCGGTAGAACTCGGCGTTCGGCGTGATGAGGGGTGCGAGGCCGTCGATGCCGAGTTCGGCGCCCGCGGGCACGGCTGCGGTGGCGACGGGCTTCGGCAGGGTGATCGCGTCGCGCACCGCGGTCACCGCGCGGGTGCCGGCCTGCAGCGCGTAGCCGCCGAGTGCCGCGAGCGCGCCGAGCGCCACGGCGCCGCCGGTCCAGGCGAGGAATCGGCGGCGGTCGACGTGCACGTTGGGGGTTGCTCGGCCGGGGGTTGGCCGATCGGGGGTCTCGATACGCTCGCTGGCGCTCGCTACTCGACCAGCGGGTTCCGCTCGACCGGCGGGTTCCGGTTCCGCCGGGAGCCGATGCACGAGCAGCCGCAGTGCGATGACCGCCGCGATCGCCGCGAGGGCCGACGGCGCGATCGCGAGCATCGGCGCGTTCGCGCGGGTCGAGGCGGCGACCGCGCCGGCCACGCCGATGAGTCCGACGAGCACCTGCCCCCAGGGCGGTCGCCGAGCCTCGAGCACTCCGGACGCTCCAGCGGCGGCGAGCAGCACGAGCCCGATGCCGACGAGCAACGCGACCTTGTCGCCCGTTCCGAACAGGCCGATCGCGGCGTCTTTCGCCCAACCCGGCGCGAGATCGATGAGGAGCGCCCCGACCACGACGAACGGGCTCGAGGCGGGTGCGAGCACCGCGGCGGCGAGTTCTCCGACCCCGGCTCCGAAGGCGATGGATGCAACGCCGGCGGCGGCGGGCAACAGCCACCCGCGCGCGGGGCCGCTCTTCTCTGGCATGCGCACAGCGTACGCGTCTCGTTCCGGCAACGGCTGCACGCGGCATCCGCTCGCCCGGATGTCACCGGCTCGTGTCAGAATCGTGAGTCGCGGGCGCGCGCCCGCGCCGAGGGGAGCAGCCGCATGACCGCGACCGACCAGACCGCCGCCGACCATACCGCCGCCGGGCACACCGCGACCGACCACACCGCCGCCGGGCACAGCGCCGATGCGCACGACGTCATCCAGGTGCGCGGGGCGCACGAGAACAACCTCAAGGGCATCTCGCTCGACATCCCCAAGCGGCGGCTCAGCGTGTTCACGGGCGTCTCCGGTTCGGGTAAGTCGAGCCTCGTGTTCGGCACCATCGCGGCCGAGTCGCAGCGCCTCATCAACGAGACGTACTCCACGTTCATCCAGGGGTTCATGACCACGCAGCCGCGGCCCGAGGTCGACAGCCTGCGCAACGTCTCTGCCGCGATCATCGTCGATCAGGAGCGCATGGGCGCGAACTCGCGATCGACGGTGGGCACGGCGACCGACGCCTACGCGCTGCTGCGCATCCTGTTCTCCCGGCTCGGGCAGCCCTACGTCGGTCCGAGCTTCCACTTCAGCTTCAACGTGCCGGCCGGCATGTGCCCGAGGTGCGAGGGCGTCGGCGAGGTCAACGACCTCGACCTCGACGAGATCTTCGACCGCGACAAGTCGCTCGCCGAGGGCGCGATCACGATTCCGGGCTACACGGCCGACGGGTGGATGGTGCGCATCTACTCCGAGTCGGGCTTCGTCGACCCCGAGAAGAAGATCCGCGACTACACCGAGGCCGAGCTGCACGACTTCCTCTACAAGGAGTCCGTCAAGGTCAAGGTGCAGGGCATCAACATGACCTACGAGGGCCTCGTACTCAAGCTGCAGAAGAGCCTGCTCGCGAAAGACCGCGACGCGATGCAGCCGCACATCCGCGCGTTCGTCGATCGTGCGGTGACCTACACGGCGTGCCCCGAGTGCGGTGGGGCGCGCCTCAACCAAGAGGCACTCTCGTCGAAGATCAAGGGCATCAACATCGCGGATGCCTCGTCGATGCAGATCTCGGATCTCGCCGCGTGGATCGCCGACATCGACGACCCGAGCGTGGCGCCGCTCATCGCGAACCTGCGGCAGAACGCCGACTCGTTCGTCGAGATCGGCCTCGGCTACCTGAGTCTCGATCGACCCTCCGGAACCCTCTCGGGCGGCGAGGCGCAGCGCGTCAAGATGATCCGGCACATCGGGTCGGCGCTCACCGATGTCACCTACGTGTTCGACGAGCCCACGGTCGGGTTGCATCCCCACGACATCCAGCGCATGAACCGGCTGCTGCTGCAGTTGCGCGACAAGGGCAACACCGTGCTCGTCGTCGAGCACAAGCCCGAGGTCATCGAGATCGCCGACCACATCGTCGACCTCGGGCCGGGTGCCGGGTCCCGGGGCGGGCAGATCTGCTTCGAGGGCGACCTCGCGGGGCTGCGGGCCTCAGAGACGCTCACCGGCCGGCACCTCGACCATCGGGCGAAGCTCCGCGACGAGGTCAGAGCGGCATCCGGCGCACTCGAGATCCGGGGCGCCCGCCAGCACAACCTCACCGGGGTCGACGTCGACGTGCCGCTCGGGGTGCTCACGGTCGTCACGGGCGTGGCAGGGTCGGGCAAGTCGTCGCTGATCCACGGCAACGTGCCGAGGCGCGACCAGGTCGTCGTCGTCGACCAGTCGCCGATCCGCGGCTCGATCCGCTCGAACCCGGCCACCTACACGGGGCTGCTCGACACGATCCGCAAGGCCTTCGCGAAAGAGAACGGCGTGAAGCCCGCCCTCTTCAGCGCGAACTCCGAGGGCGCTTGCCCCAATTGCAAGGGCATCGGGCTCGTGTTCGTCGAACTCGGCCCCATGTCGACCGTCTCGAGTGTGTGCGAAGAGTGCGGCGGCAAGCGGTTCACCGCCGAGGTGCTCGAGTATCGCCTCAACGGCCTGAACATCGCCGAGGTGCTCGCGCTCTCGGTCGACGGGGCGCTCGAGTACCTCTCCGAGAGGCCCGCGCGGGCGATCCTGCAGCGGCTCTCCGACGTCGGGCTCGGCTACCTCGGCCTCGGGCAGGCGCTCAACACGCTGTCGGGCGGCGAACGCCAACGCCTCAAGCTCGCGATCAGCATGGCGAAGTCGGGCACGGTCTACGTGCTCGACGAGCCGACGACGGGCCTGCACCTGGCCGACGTCGATCGTCTGCTCGCGCTGCTCGATCGCCTCGTCGACGACGGCAATTCGGTCATCGTCATCGAGCATCACCAGGCCGTCATGGCGCACGCCGACTGGATCATCGACCTCGGCCCCGGTGCCGGGCGCGATGGTGGGCGCATCGTCTTCGAAGGCACGCCTCGGGCGCTCGTCGAGGCTGCGGTCACCGACGCCGCGACGCTCACGGGCACACACCTCGCGGCCTACGTCGCGGCTTGAGCCCCCGTTCCCGGGGTCGTTTCGCGACAGAATCACGTGCGGGATCGCATCCGGATGTCGCGATTCGACCCCGGGAGTGCCAGGCCCGCCGAGGTGCCCGGCCGCCGAGGTGCCCGGCCGATGCTCAACCGAGCGGTGGCTGCAGTTCAGCGGTGATCACCACTTCACCCCGGGAAAGCGTGCGAAGTCGCGGTCGAGGCTCACCCAGGTGGCTCCGGCCTCGGCCTCAGGCGAAGGGTGACCGACGACGACCCTCTGAGCAGCGCGAGCCTCACAGCCGGGAATCAGGTCGATCTGATCTGCAAGCGGGCGGCATCAGACCAGGCGTAACGTCGAAGACATGAGCAGAACTTATGTCATCACCGGAGCAGGATCCGGCATCGGGGCGGCCGCGGCCGCCCTCCTCACCGAGCACGGCCACCGCGTGATCGGCGTCGACCTGAAGGGGGCCGACATCACCGCCGACCTCTCGAAGCCCGAGGGCAGGGCGGATGCCGCGGCGGCGGTCGTCGAGGCATCCGGCGGTCGGATCGATGCGATCATCGCGGCGGCCGGCATCTCGGCGCCCGTGCCGCTCACCGTGGCCGTGAACTTCTTCGGCGTCACCGGATTCCTCGACGCGCTCGCGCCGACGCTTTCGAACGCCGACGCGCCGCGCATCGCGGTCGTCAGCTCGATGGCGAGCCTGCAACCGAACTCGCCCGAGCTCGTCGACGCGTTGCTCGCGGGCGACGAGGCGAAGGCGCTCGAGATCGGCGCAGCACTCGCCGCGCAGGGGCCCGAGGCCGGTTACCTCAACTACCCCTCGTCGAAGCGTGCGCTCAGTCGTTGGGTGCGCCGCGAGTCGATCGCGCCGCGCTACGCGGGTGCCGGCATCCCCGTGAACGCCGTCGCTCCCGGCACGGTCGTGACGCCGATGACGGCGTCGCTCCTCGCGACCGAAGAAGGCCGTGCCATGGTCGACGCCGCCGTGCCGATGCCGCTCAACGGGCACTCCGACGCTGTCGTGATCGCACGGCTGCTCGAGTGGCTCACGAGTGAGGAGAACACGCACGTGACCGGCCAGACGATCTACATCGACGGCGGTGCCGACGCCTCGATCCGCGGCGACGACATCTGGAGCTGGGCCGACCCGAGCTGATCCCCGCCGCGCGGGGCGTCGGCACGCGGGACGCAGCGTCCGAGCCGGCGGATTCAGTCACACTCAGCCCTCAGGCCGGACTCAGCCCTCAGGCCGGACTCAGCCCCCAGGCCGGACTCAGCCCTCAGGCCGGACTCAGCCCTCAGGCCGGACTCAGCCCCCAGGCCGGACTCAGCCCGCAGGGTGGGCGCGCACGAACGCTCGGGGCAGACGGCCGATTCGAACGGGTGAACGTGAGCGTGTATTCCTAGGCGTGCACCTTGCCGACGAGCACCTCACCGCGCGCGATGCGCGCCTGGTCGTCATCACCGGGAACCACACCACCGCGAAGCGAGCGGCCGGCGGTCTCGTTGAACGTCAGCACCGCGAGGAACCCGATGATGCCCGCGACGGTCAGGTAGACGCCCGGTACGAGGTTCGAGCCGGTCGCATCGATGAGGGCCTGGTTGGCGAGGCCGGCCGTGCCGCCGAGGATCGACGTCGCGACGTTGTAACCGAGCGCGAATCCGGCGAAGCGCACGGGCGTCGGGAACAACGCGGGAAGTGTCGCCGAGATGTTGCAGAGCAGCATCACGAGGAACAGCCCGAAGATCGAGATGCCGACGAACTGCAGCCCGAGGTTTCCGGTGTCGAGCAGCACCACGGCCGGGATCGACAGCAGGATGAAGCCGGCAGAGGCCACGAGCAGCAACGGTCGCCGGCCGATGCGGTCGGTGAGCGCCCCGAACGGCACGATCACGGCCATCATCGCGAGTTGCACGGCGACCAGCATGAGCCCTGAGGTCGTGGCATCCATATCGAGCGAGTTGGTCAGGTAGGTCGGCATGTACGTGAGCACCGTGTAGAACGCGACGTTGATGAGCACGACGAGGCCCATGATCTTCAGCAGTTGCTTCGGTTGGGTGCGCAGCAGGTTGCCGAGGGTCTGCCACGCGCTCGTGCTCGTGTCCTTCCGGTGCGCTTCCTCGAACGTCTCCGACTCGCGCAGCGACGAGCGCATGTACAACGCGATGGCGCCGAGGGGGAGACAGATGAGGAACGGGATGCGCCATCCCCAGTCCGCCATGAACTCCTCGCCGAGCGTGAACTGCATCACCGTGACGAGGATCGCCGCCGCCGAGAACCCGAGCAGCGTGCCGAACTCGAGGAACGACCCCCAGAATCCGCGACGGTTGTCGGGCGCGTGCTCGGCCATGTAGACGGCCGCGCCCGCATACTCGCCGCCTGCGGAGAAGCCCTGGATGATGCGAAGCGTGAAGAGCAGGACGGGCGCCCACCAGCCGATCATGTCGAACGTCGGCAGCAGCCCGATGCACGCGGTCGAGATCGAGATGAGCGAGATGGTGAATACGAGCACCTTCTGCCGTCCGATCCGGTCGCCCAGCGGGCCGAGCACCGCACCGCCGATGGGGCGCACGAGGAAGGACACCGCGAAGCCGAAGAGGGTCCAGAGCAGGGCGTTCTCGGTGTCGCCGAAGATCTGGCTGCTCAGGTACCCCGTGAGGTAGCCGTAGATCCCGTAGTCGAACCATTCGATGGCGTTGCCGGCCATCGCCCCCAGGACGGCCTTCTTCACCGTTTTCTGCTGGATGGGGGTGAGATCGATCTGGCGGGTGATGGGTGGCGGATCGGCGTGCTCGCCGGGTGAAGCGCTGTGGTCGGTCATTCGGACTCCTTGCTCGTCGATGCGTGCGTGGTGAACACCGGGGAGATGCGGTCGTCGGCGAGCGAGAGCATCAGGCGCGCATAGGCGCGGGCCGCGGTGCCGAGGTCGTGGATCGCCACGGATTCATCTGGCTGGTGCGCCTGCCCCGCGACATCCCCGGGGCCCATGATGACGGTCGGCACGCCGTGGTGGGCATGCATGAAGCCGCCCTCGCAGGCAGCGGTCCACGCCTCGATGCCTGCTTCGCGCCGTTCGCTCGCCAGAGACGCCACGACACTGGCGACGAGTGGGTGCTCCACTGCCGTCTCGAACCCGGGCATCTCCATGAGGGTGCGCACCACCACGGTCGAGCCGTCGACGGATGCCTCCGCTGCCAGCTGCTCGAGCAGGAGGTGGGCATCGGCCGCCCGCTCACCGGGCATCAGCCGCCGATCCACGAGCAGGGTGCACTGGTCGGGCACGATCGACGTGCCGTGCCCGCCTTCGATCCGGCCCACGTTCCAGGTGCCGGATCCGAGGCGACCCGCGGTGGATGCGCGCATGCGCCGGTGGTCGTCGCCGATCCGTTCGACGAGGTGGGCTGCGATCGCGATGGCGCTCACCCCGTCTTCGGGCCGCCCTGCGTGGGCCGCCCGCCCGCGGATCTCGATCTCGAAGTTGGCGGCACCGCGACAGGCGACGACGACCGCGAGGTCGGTCGGCTCGGCGACGACGCAGGCCCAGTACGGTTGCGGCGCTGCGCTCTCGAGGTAGGCGAGGATTCCGGTCGCGAGGTCCTCTTCGTCGACGGTGACGATCAGCTCGACGGGGAGGTCGGGCCTCACGGATGCGACCGCCCCCATCGCCTGCAGCACGCACGCGAGACCGCCCTTCATGTCGGCTGCGCCCCGGCCGATGATCCTGCCGTCCGCGATTCGCGGGGTGAACGGGTAGCCGCTCCATCCGTCGCCGCCCGGCACGACATCGGAGTGACCGAGAAAGAGGATTCCCGGTTCGTCGGGGCCGATGCTGATCGAGAGGTTCGAGCGGCCGGACGCGACCTCGGTGCGTCTCGTGCGCAATCCGAGCCGTGAAGCGATGCCCTCGAGCATCCGCACCGCCTGGATCTCGGTGCCGCCGGGGTTCTCGCTCGCCGCGACGATGAGCGAGGCTGTGTCGGCGACGATCGTCGCATCGTCGATCAGCGCCATCGCGGCGTCGACCTGCGGGTTCCCGCCCGTCTCGTCGTTCATCATGGTGCCGCCTTCACGATCAGCTTTCGCGGTGCATCCGTGAAGATCTCGATGCCGTCGCCTGTGATCGCGACGGACTCGCTGAGCTCGCAGCCGTAGTCGCGCATCCACATGCCGGCGATGACGTGGAAGCACATCCCGGCCTCGAGCACGGTGTCGTCGTCGTCGCGGATGCTCACGGTGCGCTCTCCCCAGTCGGGCGGGTAGCCGATGCCGATGGAGTAGCCGAGACGTGACGCTTTCGAGAGCCCGTTCCGGGCGAGCAGGGTGGCCCAGTCGCCGACGACGTCGCGCACGCTCACCCCGGGTCGCATGGCACCGAGCACGAGATCGAGCCCTTCCGCGGTGATGCCGGCCACCCGGTCGAGCTCGCGTGAGGGGCGCCCGAGGGAGACGGTGCGCGCGAGCGGCGCGTGGTAGCGGCGATGCACGCCGGCGAGTTCGAGCGAGACGCCCTCGTTCGATGCGAATCGGCGCGCGCTCCAGGTGAGGTGCGGGGTGTCGGCGGATTCTCCGGTCGGAATGAGGGGAACGATCGCCGCGTAGTCGCCTTCGGCGCCTTCGACACCTCTGGCCTGTGCGGCCTGGATGGCGGCGGCGACGTCGTGCTGCGGCGCACCGACCTGCACGGCATCGATGCCGGCGGCCATCGCGGCGCTCGCGTTGCGACCTGCCGAGCGCATGAGTGCCAGCTCGGCCGGCGACTTGACGAGCCGCACCCAGCCGATCAGGTCGAGGTCGTCGTCGAAGCGCCACTCGGGAATCCGTCGCGACAGGGTCGTGAACGCGCGCGGGGTGAAGAAATGGGCCTCGCCTTCGTAGCCGACGCGCATCGGCACGGCGTGGCCGCGTTCTCGCAACCGGTCGGCCGCCCAGTCGAACGGATGCCGGTCGGGGCGATGCACGAGGTCTTCGGGGTAGCCGAGGATCTGCTCGGCGGTCAGGGCGGCGGTGCGGTGGGCGCCGACGGCGTCCATGTGCCGGGTGATGAGCAGCAACTCGCCGACGGCCGGCACGAAGAGCAGTTGCGGCATGTAGAACGACCACGCGTCGTAGCCGGTGAGGTAGTGGATGTTGGCAGGATCCACGACGACGAGAGCGTCGAACGCGTGATCGCGCATTCGTGCCCTGGTGGCGGTGATTCGGCCGGCGAATTCTTCGATCGCAATGACTCCTCGGGTCTCGAGGTCGCCTCACATCAGCGTGCCGCGACCCGATCGGTGGCCACCACTCTACGGGCCGTCGTTCGCCGCACTGCGAGGCTCGCGCGTCATTCGTGTGCGCGCACGAACGCGGCGACCGGTACGGCGAGGGCAGCGCCGATCTCGTCGGCCGGGCGCTTGGCGCCCTTCACTTCGAACGTGTGGTTCGCGTCGTCGACCCAGTCGAGCGTGGCGTTCGGTCCGATGCGACGTACGACGTCGTCGAGTTGCTCGTTGGGCTTGGCGAACGGGTCGTTCCGCCCCTGCAGGAACAGCATCGGCACGGTGATGCCCGGCAGGTGCTCGTCGCGCGGCTTCTCGGGCTTGCCGGGCGCGTGCAGCGGGTAGCCGAGGAAGACGAGCCCGGCCACGGCCATGCCTTCGGCGACGGCCATCGACGCCATGCGACCGCCGAACGACTTGCCCGCCGCCCAGACAGGCTCGCCCGGTCGCCCGTCGGCGGTCGCGCGTGCGGCCGCGGCATCCATCACGGCACGCCACGTCGCGATCGCGACCGGCGGCCGGTCTGGGAACCGCCGCCCCGCCTCGCGGTACGGGAAGTTGAAACGGAGCGTCGCGAACCCGCTCTCGTTCAGCGCCCGGGTGAATCCGGTCATGAACGGATGCTCCATGCCGGTGCCCGCCCCGTGGGCGACGACGATCGTGGCAGTCGGGGCCGGCGGTCGCGCCGAGACCGCCGACACGGGTGTGCCGTCGACGTCGACCGTGATGGATTCCTCCGCGGCGGTCATGTCTCCATGGTGCCGCATCGGCCCGCGCGCTCGCGCTACGAACTGAACAGTTCGAACAAGTTGCCGACGCCGTCGACGACGTTGCCTGCGTCGTCGGTGAGGTCGCCGAGCGACGCGGTCAGTTCGACGACGTCGCCTGCGGCTTCGATGGCGAGGGCGATGTCGTCCGTGACGCCGACGAGTTCGCCGAGCGTGTCGAGGTTGCTCGGGCTGAGCTCGGCGTACTCGAGCTTCAGCTTGGCGATCCAATCGCGTTCGAGCCCGAAGATCACGGCGTAGGGCAGCAGCCGTTCGTGGAGGTGGAAACGGGACCCTGCGGCAGAGGGGCCGGCCGCAGGCGTGCCGCGTGCAGGAATCGGGGCGGCGGGCTGCGACGACCCGGGTGTCGCCACGAGGGTCGGCGCAGCGGCATCCGTCGCCCGCAGCTCTGCACCGCTCGGCGACTGCAGCACCTGCAGCCGTTTCGCCTCGACGAGCGCGATGTACTGCCGGAGCCCCGCCAAGTGCTCGCGTCGGGGAGTCGCTGCAGGGAGGAACTTGCGCCACGACGATGGGGTCACGAAGATCGTCGCGATGGTCGCGGCGACGGCGACGAGCGTCGCGATGAGCGCCGGCCAGTCGCCGTCGATGATCGTGAAGACGAGGAAGAGCACCTCGACGAGCATGCCGAGATAGGCGAGCACGGTGAGCGTGACGCCCGGCCACGAGACGCGGCGTTCGGCGACGAGTCCCTCGCGGGCGAGTGCGTGCTCCGTGTTCAGCAGCAGGCTCTTCATACGACCGGCGAGTGCGCGGCGGTCGGAGGAGAAGCGGCGCACACGCGTGGGGGTGTGCTCTGGGCCGAACAGCCCTTCGAGCAGCGCTGTCTCTTCGGCGGTGAGCACGACGTTCGGCGCGAGCTCCACCCCGATGGGGTCTCGCTTTCCCTCGCCGGCGAGGAGGCGCACCTTGCGCTTCACGGCCAGGTCGATGAGGGCAGCGGATGGCGCGCGCCGATCGGCGCCGACGAGCAACGCGTCCCGCAGCACCGTGGAGCCGCGTTCCGGGGTGTACTGCACGGCCCGCTGCGTCACCCGTTGCGCGGCGACGGCGCGCGCGACGAGACCCAGCCCGAGGATGACGAAGGCGGGCACGATCGCGAGCAGGAAGACGGCGGGCAGCACGCGCTCAGTCTAGGGATCCGAGCGGCCTGCTCGGGAGACGAGTCGGAGCGAACCGCTCGTGGCGACGCGCGTACGGGTTCCGGACGATGTCGGCGGCCGGGCGTACCGTGACTGCCATGACGAAGCAGATGCAGCACAACGCACCGCACCTGGTGATCGACGAGCCGTGTCCGCGCTGCGATTCCCTCGCGGTGCGCGCGATCGTCTACGGCCCGCTCGACTTCGAGGTCGAGACGGCCGATGTCGCAGGCGCCCTCTCGCTCGATGATTCGCCCATCTTCGACTGCCGCGAGTGCGGGTTCGAGTGGGGCGCCGCGGTGCGCGACCTGCTCGGCTGAAGTCGGCCTGGCGCCCCGGCATGGCGAGCGTCTCCAGCGCGATGAAGGCCGACAGCGCGATGAAGGCCGACAGCGCGATGAAGGCCGACATCGCGATGAAGAGGCGGAGCGGCCACCGCTGCGGGTCAGGCCGTGCTCGCCGCGCCGACCGCACGCGCACGTGAGACACCGCTCGCGATGCGAGCCCACACCGTCGCGATGACGACGGCGACCACGGCGACGATCGCCGCAATGCCGGTCACGGTCGACTCCGGGGCATCGGTCAGGCGTGCGATCGCGACCCAGGAGAGCCCCCAGCCGAGCGCGAGGGTCGGGGCGATCCGGCCGCGGTCCCACACCGCGAGTGCGACACCGATGATGCCGGCGAGTGAGATGACGGCGACCGACCAGGCTTCGGGCGCGATGCCCCAGCCGTCGAAACCGACGGCGACGAGTGCGGCGGTGATGTTCGCGGCGGTGGCGACGCAGACCCAACCCAGGTAGAGGCCGACCGTGCCATCGGTGACGATGCCGTCGACCGTCGAGGTCGGCGGCACGGAGCGGCAGACGCGGAAGGCGATGATCAGCACGACCAGCAGCAGGGCGATGACCGGCACGCTCAGCCACAGGAGGTCGAACTGGATGCTGAGGATCCATGCCGCGTTCAGCAGCAATGACGCGGCGATCGGGTAACCGAGGCGGCGGTGCCGGGGTGCTTCCCGCTGGGAGGGAAGGAACTGCCAGACCGCGTACGCGGCGAGTCCGAGGTAGATGAGCGTCCAGATCGCGAACGCGCTGCCCCCTGGTGCGATGAGGGTGGCGTCCGCCGCGAGCGCCCCGCCCGCGGCATCCTGAATAGGAGTTCCGCCGGCGGCGCCTGACCCGATGAAGGAGCCGACCACCGCCAGAACGGCGCTCACCGCCACGGTGATCTGTCGCACCAGGTCGCTGACCGTCGCCCGCGTCGTCGCCGATGTCATCATCATCATCTGCTCTTCCCGTCGTCTGCTGGATCTCGGTCGAGGTGGTCCCAGCCTAGAACGACGGATGTCGCACCGCGTCGAACTTCCGATTGATGCGTGCAGGTTCTCGGTGGGTGCGGCGCCGTCGGTGCGCCGCTCCTCCGGCTACTCCTCGACGAGCGCGGCGCGGATGCGCCGCAGGTCTTCCAGGAGCGAGCCGATGAGGATCCAGTGCCCCGACCTCGGCGGGGACACCACGAGGGGTGAGGTCAGCGCGGGCACGGCCGAGGTCATCGGCTCGGGGTCGACATCGGCGAGGTGCACGGCGAGTCGCACGTCGTGCGCGGCCCGCCGCAGTTGCTCGGCGATCGCGCGCACGGTCGGCTCATCGGCCAGCGCGGCGTCGTAGTGGTCGAAGAACGCGCGCGTCATGCCGATCACCTGGGTGACGATGGGGCTCAGTCGTTCGAGCAGGGCGCGCATCTCGGCGAGCTCGGTGCGATGCGCCGAGCGACGCGGATTCAGCGTGAGCGATTCCTCCCCCGTCGAGATCGAGGCATCCGCTGCATCTCGCATCGGTCGCATGAGGCGCGCTTCGACCATGAGTCGTTGCAGATCGGCCGCCGACTGCGGGCTCTCGAGGGCGCTTGCGAGCCGGTCGAGGGATGCCGCGAGCTCACCGCCGAGCAGCGACAGGTCGCGTCGGGCCGGGGCGAGTGCCACCGGCGGCACGATCAGCGCATTGACGACGATGCCGATCGCGGCGCCGATGAGCGTCTCGATGATGCGGTCGAGCGCGTACTCGGGCGAGGAGGAGCCGAGGGCGAGCACGAGCATCGCGCTGATGGCGACCTGGTTCGAAGTGCCAGGGGTCATCTTCAGCGACCACGCGACGAGCATCGCGATCATGATCGTCACGAGGATGATCCAGCTGTTCTGCCCGAACACGAGCGAGATGGCGCTGGCGATGAGCACGCCGAGGATCACGCCGATCGAACGCTCGATCGCCTTGCCGAGCGACTGGTTCACGCTCGGCTGCACCACGAGCAGTGCCGCGATCGCGGCGAATACCGGTAACTGCCCCGGAATCAGCCAGCCTGCGACGAGCCACGCCGCGATCGTCGCGGCCGACGCCTTGGCGACCTGCAGGATGGGCACGCGCTTCGAGGCTCGGAAGGTGTTGGTGATGCCCATACGCTCCATTCTGCTCGGAACGGCCGGGTCTCGATACGCTCGCTGACGCTCGCTACTCGACCAGCGGACGTGATCCCGCGGGTCTCGATACGCTCGCTGAAGCTCGCTACTCGACCAGCGGACGTGATCCCGATCGTCGGTCGAGTAGCGACGAAGGAGCGTATCGAGACCCCGGGGTTCGTCGGGTCACTGGGGCAGGCCGCGAGGGCCGTCTTCCCCGTGCTCGGGCACGTCGGGGTCGTCGTGGTCCGACAACGGATCATGGTCGACGACTTCGTCGACGTCGGCGATCGGCACGGCATCGGGAAGGGCGTTCTGCTCGGCGAGCGACGCGGGGGAGGCGCGTCTGAGCGCCGCCGAGGCATCCGTGCCCAGACGCAGCCGTCGCAGAAACCCTCGCGCCCATCTCACCTCGCCCACGACGAGGCCGCGCTGGAGCGGTTCCTCGACCTCGAGCCCGTAGTACTTGCCGATGTGGTCGACGAACTGGGCTCGTTCGGCCTTCGCGTAGGCGCGGCGCTCGCGAGTGAAGGCGATGATCGTCGACCAGCAGATGAGCAGCATCACGATGCTGAACGGCAACGCGATGATGATCGCCGCGGTCTGCAGGGCGGTGAGACCGCCCGTGAGCAGCAGCGCGATCGCGAGCAGCGCGGTGATCACGGTGAAGAAGATGCGGATCCACCGCTTCGGGTTGAGCTGGCCGCCAGTGGCGATCATGCCCATCACGAGCGCGCCCGAGTCTGCCGAGGTGACGAAGAAGATCGTGATGAGCAGGATCACGCCGACCGTGAGCACCGGGGTGCCGGGGAGGTAGGTGAGCAGCTCGAAGAGCGCGGCCTCGACGTTGACGCTGCCGTCGGGCTGGGTGAGTGCGCCGGGGTCGGCGAGCTCGATCGCGAGTGCCGAACCGCCGAGCACCGCGAACCAGAGGATGCCGATGAGCGTCGGCACGAGGATGACGCCGGCGACGAACTGGCGCACGGTGCGGCCCTTCGAGACGCGAGCGATGAAGATGCCGACGAAAGGCGCCCACGAGATCCACCAGCCCCAGTAGAACGACGTCCACGACGCCTGCCATTCCTCGCCGGCGGTGCCCTGGAAGGCGCTCACGTTGAAGGAGAGGCCGACGAAGTTCTGGATGTACGTACCCATCGACTGCACGAACTCGCGCAGCAGGAACTCGGTCGGCCCCATCACGAGGAGGTACACCACGAGGAGGCCCGCGAGCACGATGTTCGCGGTCGAGAGCCACTTCATGCCCTTCGTGACTCCGGAGAGCACCGACCAGAGCACGAACACCGAGATGACGAGGATGATGATCACTTGCGTGAGCGCGTTCGGCTCGAGGATGCCGGCGATGTCGAGCCCCGCGCTGATCTGCAGCACGCCGAGGCCGAGCGAGGTCGCCACGCCGAAGAGGGTGCCGACGAGCGCCACGACGTCGATGGCATGGCCCCAACCGCCCTCGACGCGTTTGCCGAGCAACGGTTCGAGCGTCCAGCGGATCGAGATCGGCCGGCGTCGGCGGTGGATCGCGTAGGCGAGTCCGAGCCCGACGACGACGTAGATCGACCACGCGTGCACGCCCCAGTGCAAGTAGGTCTGGGCGAGCGCCTCCTGCGCGAGCGCGTCGGGCGGGCCGGTGACCCCCGGTCGCGGCGACACGAAATGGCTGAGCGGCTCGCTCACGCCGTAGAACACAAGCCCGATGCCCATGCCCGCGGCGAAGAGCAGTGCGAACCACGCGAGCAACGAGAACTCGGGCTCGTCGTCATCACGGCCGAGTTTGATGTCGCCGAAACGGCTGAATCCGACGAACAGGCTGAACGCCACGAAGAATGCGGCGATGAGCACGTAATACCAGTTGAAGGTGTTGACGATGCCGGTCTGGATCGCGCCGAACATCGCGTCCGCCGCATCCGGGGCGATCAGGACGAACGCGACGAACAGGGCGACGATGACCGCCGCCGGCCAGAACACCCAGCGCTGCACGGGGGGCAGCGACCGGCGAGGGGGCGGCGGCGCCGAAGCACCCGCATCCGGGGCATCCGTGGTGTTCAGAGGCTGGTCGGTCGGCTCGTTCGGCGTACCGCTCATGGGCAACACGGTAGCGAGGTGGGCGCTCCGCCGCATCGACCCGCGCCGAACCCGCGCCGGAGTCGCCGGACTCGCAAGTGTCGCCGGGCGGGGCTATCGTGACGCGCATGGCCCAGATCGACGCTGACCTCGCACGCCTCGGCACCGAGTTCTGGCAGTGGCGCGCCGTGAACTCGTTCCGCAGCTCCGACGACATTCCGCGCATCGAGCGGCCCGGGGGCTGGGTGCCGCGGTTCGATCCGGCGGCCATCGAGCTGCAGCGAGACGAGCTCGCCGTCTTCGTCGAACGTTGGCAGGCGACGGATGCCGCGGGCATGCCGGTGCCCGACCAGGTCGATCACCGGCTGCTGGGCTCGGCGCTCGCGCGCGTGCGCTGGGAACTCGACGTGCTCCGCAACTGGGAGCGCGATGCCGTGTTCCTCACGAGCCAGATCCTCGGCCCGTGGTTCGATCTGCTGCTCGCCCCGCCACCGTTCGACGCCGGGCGACAGGCCGATCTGGTCACGGTGCTCACCGCCATCCCACGGGCCGTCGAGCAGGCGATCGCGAACCTCGAGCGCGCAGGCGTCGCGACGCTCGCCCGGGTGGCCGCGGTCGAACTCGACGGCATCGGGCCGCGACTGGCCGATTCGGTGGCGGCGCTCGCCGGGCAGGTCGAGGCCGCGACGGCGACCGCGCTCGCCGAGGCGCAGCCCGCCGCGAGTGCGGCGCTCACCCGGTACGCGCAGTGGCTCGAGGCATCCGCTGATCGCCTCGGCGCCGAGGTCATCGTGGGCCCCGACGCCTTCGTCTGGTACCTGCGTCACGTCGCGCTCGTCGCGGCCGAGCCCGAAGAACTCGTTCGTGCCGCCCTGCAGGACTACCGGCGGGCCGTCGTCGCCGAGACGGTCACGCGCAACCGGTACCGCGACGCGCCGGTCGCGCCGCTCGCGCGCGATGTCGCCGCCGAGGTGGCCGACGAGGCCGCACGCGACGCCGAGGTGCGGGCGTTCTCCGACCGCGAGGGCCTGCTGACCCAACCCGAGTCGCTGCGCCGCTACTTCTTCTCGAGTTACCCGGCGTATCTCGAGCCCGTTGCCTTTCTCGGTGTGACCGACCACCTGGCGAACGAGCGCACGCGCGGCGACGACGCGGTCTCGTACGTGCCCGAACCCTCGCCTGACCTTCCGTACTTCGACGCCGCGAACGCGCGCGACCCGCGGCTCGGCATCATCCACGAGGGGGCGCACAGTCAACAGCTCGCCCTTTCGTGGGGGCACCCCCGCGCCATCCGCCGTCACTACGTCGACTCGGTCGCCAACGAGGGCATCGCCCATTACAACGAAGAACTCATGCTCGATGCTGGGCTCTTCGACGATGCGCCGCACTCGCAGACGATCGTGCACAACTTCATGCGGCTGCGGGCCCTGCGCGTCGTCGTCGACGTGAACCTCGCGACCGGCGTCTTCGGCCTCGAAGAGGCGATCGACTTCTTCGTGCGGCTCGTGCCGATGGACGTCGAGACCGCTACCGAAGAGACCTCCTACTACGTTGCGACCCCGGGCCTCGCGATGTCGTACCACGTCGGCAAGCTCGAGGTGAAGCGGCTGCTCGCCGACGCCGCAGTCGCCCGAGGCGACGACTTCTCACTCCGCGAGTTCCACGATGCCGTGTGGCTGAACGGCAACGTACCGGTGTCGTTGCAACGCTGGGAGTTGCTCGGCGATCGCGGCGACCTCGACGTGCTCGATGCCGCGGGCGACTGGCTCGAGACGTTCCCGGGGTAGGAGCGGCAGCCGCATCGTGCCATGATCGGCCTGTGGCCGACCGACTGATGCTCCTCGACACCGCTTCGCTGTACTTCCGTGCGTTCTACGGCGTGCCCGACTCGATCACCGCGCCAGACGGCACCCCCGTCAACGCCGTGCGCGGGCTGCTCGACATGATCGCGCGCCTCGTCCCCGACTTCGAGGCGACGAACCTCGTCGCCTGCTGGGACGACGACTGGCGCCCGGCCTGGCGAGTCGAACTCATTCCGAGCTACAAGGCGCACCGCGTCGCGCGTGCCGTGCCCGGCGGCGTCGACGTCGAGGAGACCCCACCGGGTCTCATCGTGCAGATTCCGCGCATCCGCGAGGTGCTCGGCCTCCTCGGCATCCCCGTCGTCGGAACGCCCGAGCACGAGGCCGACGACGTCATCGGCACTCTCGCGACGGGCGCCGACATGCCGGTCGACGTCGTCACGGGCGACCGCGACCTGTTCCAGCTCGTTGACGACGAGGCATCCGTGCGGGTGATCTATACCGCTCGGGGCATGAGCAAGCTCGAGGTGCTGACCGACGCCTCGGTCGTCGCGAAGTACGCGGTGCTGCCCCAGCAGTACGTCGACTTCTCGGTCATGCGGGGCGACTCGTCAGACGGGTTGCCGGGTGTTGCGGGAGTGGGGGAGAAGACCGCTGCGTCGCTGCTGCGGGAATTCGTCGACCTCGACGGCATCAGGGCGGCTGCAGCGGATCCCTCGGCGCCGATGTCGGCGAGCGTGCGCGCGAAGTTCGCTGCGGCCTCCGACTATCTCGACGTCGCCCCGACCGTCGTCGAGGTCGTGCGCGACCTCGATCTCGGCGAGTTCGACTCCCGGCTGCACCCCGTCACGGGAGCGCGCCGTGAAGCCCTCGAAGCGCGCGGTGCCGAGTGGAACCTCGGCGGGTCGGTGTCGCGAGTGCTCGCGGCACTCGACTCCCTGCCGGCCGCCCAGTAGGGTCGCACCGAGAACGGGCCGCCTGGCGGTCGATCAGACGACGGATGCCTCGCGGCCGGCCCGTGCGGTCCGACCGAGCAGCATGCGCGCGACGAGTCCGATCACGGCGACGCCGATCGCCGTCGCGAGCGGCGCCACGACGAGGCTCGGTTCGGTGAGAGCCATGCGGAACACTCTGACCCCGTAGTCGAGCATCTCACCGGGGTGGCCGGCGAGTACCCGCGTTCCGGCCGCGCTCGACACCGCGGTGATCAGTGCAGGCCCGACCCAGAGCATCGCGAGGCTCGCGATCGCCGCGACGATTCGGCCGACCGTTTCGACTCCGCCCCAAGCGATCGCCGCGCCGACGAGCACCGCCGGCGCCCAGCGAACGGCGTCCCAGAGCCAGGCAGGCTCGCCCGCGAACGCGGGACCCCGCGGCGAGAGGAGCGCGTGCAGCCAGCCGGCCGAGAGGATCGCCGCGATGGTGAGGCCGATGACCGCGCCGGCTCGCGGTGCTCGGGCGACGAGCCAGAGCACGCCGAGTCCGACGACGACCGCGAGGATCGCAACGGCGATGACCGCGCCGAGGTACACGAGAGACCACTCGTCGTGTCGCAGGCCTGCGGCGACGAAGGCGGCGGTCTGGACGATCGCGACGACATCGACGAGGAGCACGCCGGCGAGCAGCATCATGAACCCACCGCGCTGAGCGCGGGGGCGCGTGGAGCGACCCACGAGCCCGGCGACCGCTGCACCGATGATGATGAGCGTGGCGATGAGTGACAGGGAGTACTGACTGAAGGGCAGCAGCACGATCGGCATCTCATCGGGCAGGGTGTCGTTCGCCCAGAGATTCTGCAGCGGCAGGCGCATGCCCGTGATCAGCCACGGCAGCAGGCCGAGCGCGGCGGAGGCCACGCCGAACAGAAGCAGGTGCCAGCCGCGCAGCGGTCGCGCCTGGCCGGCATCGGTCGCCACGTACTCGCGGGAGGGCTGCATGTCGGGCGTCGTCTGACTCATTGCCACCTCGTCGTTGGATCGGCGCCGGCCCGGAGCCGGGCGGGTGCGACCACCCTATGCTGCGCGGAGGACGGAGGTCTCGTTGCGATCATTCCGCGCGGCCGACTCGAGATTCGAGTCCCGATCACCCCTCGCCGAGCGCCGACGCGAAGAACGCGAGCTCGTGCTCGGCCGATCGGCGGAACGCCCGACGCATCAGCTCGCGTGTCTCGGGCGTCGCACTCGCCGCCAGGCGCGTGACGATGTCGATCGCCTCGCGGTTCGCGACGGCGAACGCGGGGTCGGCGTACGTCGCGAGCCACGAGGCATACGGATGCGCCGTCGCCGTCGCCGTCGCCGTCGCACCGAAGACGCCGTCCGCGAACCGCTCGCCGAGGTCGACGTAGATCCAGTAGCAGGGCAGTACGGCGGCGGCGAGCGCCGCGTAGTCGCCACGGGCCGCAGTGGAGAGCAGGTGGCCGAGGTAGGCGGTCGTCGCGGCGTCGGGCTCGGCCGCGAATGTCGATGCGCCGGCCGAGTCGAGCCATGTCTCGTGCAGCTCGAGTTCGCCGACGAGGGAGCCGTGTGCGGCGTTCGCCCAGAATGCCTGCTCCGAGGCATCCGTCGCGAGACGCGAGGCATCGGCCAATACGCGCGCGTAGTCGCGCAGGTAGAGCGCGTCCTGCGCGAGGTAGCGGAGGAACGCGGGTCGCTCGAGCGTGCCGTCGGCGAGCTCGCGGATGAACGCGAGCCCGTCGATCGCCGAGCGAAGGTCGTGGATCGACGCCCACCACTCCGCCTCGACCTCGGCGGGCGTCGGCGCGGTGCGTACCCCGCCGCGGGACCAGAGCCCCGCGAAGTGGCTGATCGGCCCGTGCCCGCGGCCGACCTCGAGCGCTTCGCCGTGCCGCAGCGACTCGCGCAGCCACCGGCGGGCCTCGATGATCGCGAGGGTCCAATCTCCGAGCTCTGCGCGGAGGCTCGCGATCGCGGAGGAGAGCGAGCACCCCGTGCCGTGCGTGGCTGTGGTCTCGATGCGCTCCCCCGGGAACTCGATGATCGTGCCGGTCTCGGCGTCGACGAGCGCGTCGGGAGCGTCGGCGCCGTCGAGGTGGCCGCCCTTCGCGAGCACGAGCACGCCGAACTCGCGCGAGACTCGTCGGGCCTGCTCGAGCGCCGCCGGCCAGGTGAGTGCGTGCGGCTCGCCGGCGAGCACGGCGAGTTCGTGCAGGTTCGGCGTGATGAGGTGCGCCCGGGGGATGAGCGCGCGAAGTGCCTGCTCGCCGTCGGGATCGAGCAGTCGGTCGCCGCTCGTCGCGATCATGACCGGGTCGAGCACCACCACCGGGGGCCGCGTGCGCGCGAGCCAGTCGTCGACCGTGCCGATGATCGCTGCGTCGGCGAGCATGCCGATCTTCACGGCGTCGATCGTCACGTCGTCGCTCACCGCATCGAGCTGCTCGGCGAGGAACGACGCCGGCGGCAGATGCACGCTGCGCACGCCCCGCGTGTTCTGCGCGACGAGCGCGGTCACCGCCGCCATGCCGTAGCCGCCGACAGCGGCGATCGACTTCAGGTCGGCGTGGATGCCGGCACCGCCGGTCGGGTCGGTACCGGCGATGCTGAGCACGCGCGGCACCCGCCGGTCGCGCGGCACGCTGCGGACGCCGGGCGTGTGGCGGCCTCGCGGGGGCGTGGCGGTCTCGAGTGCGAGGCGAGCGGATGCCACGGCGCCGATGTCGACCGCTCGAGTGGCCGTCTCGCTCATCGCCGGGCCTCCGAAACGCGGCGGTCGCGGGGTGGCGCGATGGCCGCCCAAGCGTCGACGAAGTGCAGCGCAGCGTCGCGGGGATCGGCGGCGGCGCAGATCGCGGAGACGAGGGCGACCCCGGCGGCGCCGCCGTCACGGAGCGGCGCGACGTCGCCGAGAGTGATGCCGCCGATCGCGACGCACGGCAACTCGGCCTCGGCCGCGAGTCGTGCGAACCCGTCGACGCCGAGTGCCGGCGGATGATCGGGCTTCGTCACGGTGGGCCGGATCACGCCGACGCCCAGGTAGTCGACCGTGCCACGCGGCATCCGTCGTACGGCCTCGAAGTGGGCCGAGGTGTTCGCGGTGAGGCCGACGACGCCGTTCGGTCCGAGCCGCTCACGCGCGATCGTCGCCGCGGCGTCACCCTGGCCGAGATGCACACCGTCGACGGGCAAGCCGTTCGCCCGTGCCGCGAGGGCGACGTCGAGCCGGTCGTTCACGAGCAGCGTCGCCCGCCCGTCGATCACGGCGCACAGCCCTTCGAGCAGCGTCAGCAGCTCCGTCGAGGAGCCGAGCCTGTCGCGCAGCTGCACCACTCGCACCCCGCCATCGACCGCATCGGCGACGACCGACGTCACGCCCCGCGGGCCGCAGAGTGCCGCATCGGTGACGAGGTAGACCGAGAGATCGAGCGCCGTGTGCGCCGTCACGACCGCACCGACGTCGAGGGCAATGCCACGGATGCGAGTTCGGCCGCCACCGCGGTGTGCGCGTCGGCGGCGACCTCGACGAGCTGCACCCGCCCGCGCTCGGCGACCTCGTCGGCCGTGACCTGCGCGAGAGCATCGAGGAACAGCGGTGCGAAACTGCCCGGCCCGGCGGCACCCGCGGCCGCGAGCTCGGCTGCCACGGTGTAGACGAGCGTCGCTGCAACGGCGCCGGAGAACGCGTCGTCGGTGACCGAGAGGAAGGCCGCGGTGACGGCGCCGAGGGCGCAACCGCCGCCCGTGACCCGGGTGAGCAGCACGTCGCCGTTGGCGACCCGGGCAACCCGCCGGCCGTCGGTGATCAGGTCGATCGGGCCCGACACCGCGACGACGGAGCCGTGCGCCCGGGCGAGGTGAGCCGCGGCATCCGCTGCCGACTCGGTCGAATCGGAGGCGTCGACGCCGCGTCCGCCGCTGCCCCTGCCGGCGAGGGCGATGACCTCGCTCGCATTGCCGCGGATCACGGTCGGGCGCTGCGCGAGCAGCTCGTGGGCGAACGCGGTGCGCACGGGCAGTCCGCCGACGGCGACGGGGTCGAGCACCCAGGGCGTGCCGGTCTCGGATGCCGCGGCCACCGCCTCGCGGGCGGCATCTCGCTGCTCCTCGTGCGGCGTGCCGAGGTTCACGAGCAGCCCCGACGCGATTCGCGCGAAGATCCCGGCCTCACCGCGGATGTCGACCATGGCCGGGGCCGCGCCGAGGGCGAGCAGAGTGTTGGCCGTCACGTTGGTGACGACGCTGTTGGTGATGCACTGCACGAGCGGCGTCGCCTCGCGCACGAGGGTCAGGAGCTCGGCAGAGTGCCGGGCAGGGTCGGTTGGCAGACGATCGCTCATCGCGACATCCCTTCGCTAGTTCGAACTAGATCAGGTTCGACGGGTGTGTTCTCAGCCATGCCCGCTTCGGTGAAGCGATGCACGGCACCCCGTGTCACTGCGATGAAGCCTAGCGGTCGCCCGGTGACGGTCGGCGACACGGGCGTCTCGCGCGAAGGATAATGAAGCGGTGAGTTCCGACCCCTCAATGCCGCCGCCCGCTCCCGCCCTCGAGAGCACGGTGAAGCCGCGCCTGTTCTGGTTCGTCGCGCTCCTCGCCGTCGTCGTGATCCTCATCGACCAGGCCTCGAAGTGGTGGGCCGAGGCCGCACTCGAGGAGCGGGTGTCCGTTCCGCTGATCGGTGACCTGATCCGCTTCCAGCTCGTGTACAATCCCGGCGCCGCATTCTCGATCGGCACCGAGTTCACCTGGGTGTTCGCGATCCTGGCGGCAGTGGGGGTCATCGCCATCATCGTGTTCGCGTGGCCGGTGCGCTCACGGGGTTGGGCGATCGCGCTCGGTCTCCTGCTCGGCGGCGCCGCGACCCACCTCGGCGATCGGCTGTTCCGTGAACCGGGATTCGGTCGCGGGCATGTCGTGGACTTCATCGGTTACGGCAACCTCTTCATCGGCAACGTGGCCGACATCGCGATCTTCGCCGGCGCCGTGATGGTGCTCGTGCTGACCTTCAAGGGCGTGCATCGCAGCGGCGCTGTCAACTCGGCTGACGCTGACGCTGACGCTGACGCCGACGCTGACACGGCTACCGACGCTGACACGGCTACCGACTCCGACACCGCTGCCGAGACGAACACCGGCACCGAGACATCCGCATAGCGCCCCTCAGCGACGCTCGATGGTCGACCCGCGGATCACGAGCCGCACGGGCAGGTGATGCACGCCGGCGTCAGGTTCGGTGCCGTCGATCGCGTCGAAGATTCGCATGGCCGCGGTGCGCCCGAGCTGCTGCAGGTTCGCGTCGATGCTCGTCAGCTCGGGACGGGAGTTCACGGCGAGCACCTCCCAGTTGTCGTACCCGATGACGGCGACGTCTTCGGGCACGCGCTTGCCGAGGTCGCGCATGGTGTCGATCACGCCGCGCGCGATCTGGTCGCTGCCGGCGACGACGCCGTCGATGTCGGGATGCTGGGCGAGCAGCATGCCGGCCGCTGCGCGGCCCCAGTGTTCGCTCCAGCTCGAGGTCATGACGTCGCCCACGAGTTCGAGTCCGGCTTCGGCGAGGGCCGCCTGCACGCCGACCGCACGATCCTGTGCGGCGGCGTACTCGGGCTCGCCCGTGATGTGCGCGATGCGCCGCCGCCCCGTGGCGAGGAGGTGCTCGACGGCGATGCGTCCGCCGGCAATGTTGTCGGGCGTCACCGAGACGTCGCCGGGGTCGTCTGATGGCGCGTAGGCGTAGACCACGGGCACGGGGAGGTCGTGGCCGAGCGACGGTCGCGGGTCGGTCTGGCGTCCCACGACGATGATGCCGTCGACGCGTCGGTTCAGCAGCGCCTTGAGGTGGTGCTGCTCGCGGATCGTGTCGCCGCGCGCGTCGCAGAGGAACACGTTGATCTGACCTGCGCCGAACGCGTCCTCGGCGCCCATGAGGATGGGGATCACGAACCGGCCCTCGAGGTCGCTCGTGAGCAGGCCCACGGTTCCGGTGCGGCCGGCGATGAGGCTTCTGGCGAGCGAGTTGGGTGTGAACGAGAGCTGTTCGGCGGCGTCGATGACGCGCTTGCGCGTGGCCGGGGCGACTTGGTCGCGGCCGTTGATGGCCTTCGAGGCGGTCGCGAGCGAGACGCCTGCCATGCGGGCCACGTCGTTGAGCGTCGCCGCCCGTGAGCTGCCCGAGCCGGTTCTCGCCATGTTCGCCTCCTCAACTGAAACGCTACCGGCTGTCGCTCTTGACGGCCGGGAGATTCACACTGTAGCGTGCCGAAAGGCCTTTCGGAAATTTCGGAAAGGCCGCACCAGCACCTGACATTCCGGGCGTCTCGGCGCCCTCTCAACGACGAGCAAGGAGTACACGGATGAGATCACGCAATCGCCGGATGACGCGGGCTGCAGCTCTGTTCGCCGCCGGCGCTCTCACGATCGGGCTGGCCGCCTGCACGGGCGGCGACGAACCCGGAACGAGCCTCGCGGACGCCGGCGCCGAGGGCGTCGACGACGGCACGACCCTGACGCTCTGGACGCGTGCGCCCCTCGAGAAGCAGGCGAAACTCCTCGTCGAGGCCTACAACGACAGCCACGAGAACCAGGTCGAGCTCACGGTCGTGCCGAACGACGACTACGTCGCGAAGGTCGGTGCAGCAGCCGGCTCCAACGGTCTGCCCGACCTGTTCGCCGCCGACATCGTCTACGTGCCGAACTGGGTCGAGCAGGGGCTGTTCCAGGACATCACGGCGAACATCGACGGTTTCGACTTCAAGGACGAGATCAACAAGGGCCACCTCTCGGCCGGCACGCTCGACGACGAGGAGTACGTGCTGCCGTTCGTGCTCGACCTGTCGATGCTGTTCTGGAACAAGGAGCTCGCGACCGAGGCCGGGCTCGACGCCGAGGCGGGCCCCGCCAACCTCGAGGAGTTCGCCGAGTGGGCCAAGGCCATCCAGGGCCTGAACAAGCCCGACACGTACGGCACGGCCACCGGCCTGAACTGCGGCGGATGCCTCGTCTTCACGTGGTTCCCGAGCAACTGGGCCGACGGACAAGAGGTGCTTTCCGACGATGGCACCGAGTCGCTGCTCGCAAGCGACACGTCGAAGGAGATCTACGCCATCTGGAAGGACCTCTGGGACTCGGGCGCCGTGCTGCCCGCATCGAAGGACGAGGCCGGCCCCACCTGGACCGCCGCGTTCACCGAGGGCAAGGTCGGCATCATGCCGTACCCGGCGACCCTGCTCTCGTCGACTCCGTTCGACGTGGGTGTCTCGGGTCTGCCCGGCCCCGAGGGCGGAGCCTCGACATTCGTCGGCGGCGACGGCATCGGCGTCTCGAAGGACTCGAAGAAGGCCGCGCAGGCGTGGAGCTTCCTCAGCTGGATGATGTCCGAGGACGCGCAGGTCGGTGTCCTCGCGAAGGACAACGACGTGGTCTCGCGCTCCGACCTCGCCGACAACGAGTACTCGCAGAAGGACCCGCGCCTGATCACGATCAACGAGGTCGCCGGTCAGGGCGATACCCCCGTCGCGATCAACTTCCAGCAAGCGTTCAACGCGCCGAACAGCCCGTGGCTGACCATGGTCCGCAACGCGGTGCTGGGTGACGCGTCGTCGATCGACGCCGACAACGACGAGATCACCGCGATCCTCGGGCAGTAGCCGCACCTTCGACCGGCCGGCGCGCGGAGTCCAGGCTGCGCGCCGGCCCGCCATCCCTCGAAAGGCCCACCATGACCGCCACGCTTCCCGGAGCGGGATCCGCTTCGAGTCGCGCGCAGCGCCGACGTCCTCGTCGCCGTGCCGCAGTGACCGGCTGGCTCTTCGCGCTGCCGACCGCGCTCTTCGTGCTGCTGCTGTTCGGGCTCCCGCTGCTGCTCGTGCTGCAGATGTCGGCGAGCGACTGGCCGTTGCTCGGCGGCAACCAGGGGTGGAACCTGCCCGAGAACTACGTCGACGCGGTCGGCAACCGCTTCTTCCTCGACTCCATCTGGTTCACCCTGAAGTACACGGTGCTGACGACGATCATCCTGCTCGCCTTGAGCCTCGGGCTCGCGATGCTCGTGCAGGAATCCACCAGGTGGAAGGGACTGCTGCGCACCTCGTTCCTCGTGCCGAGCGCGCTGGGCCTGGCATCCGCTTCGCTCCTGTTCTACGTGCTCTACTCGCCCATCGCCGGGCCGTTCGCCGACCTCATGAAGGCGTGGGGCTTCACGTTCCTCGGCACGCCCGACGGCGCGCTCTGGTCGACGATCTTCCTCATCGTCTGGCGTTACGCCGGTTTCTACATGCTGCTCATGTTGGTGGGCCTGCAGGGAATACCCGAAGACGTGTACGAGGCGGCCCGCATCGACGGCGCCTCGCGTTGGCAGACCTTCCGCGGCATCACGATCCCGCTGCTCCGCCCGACGCTCGCGCTCACGACCGTGCTCTGCGTCACGGGCTCGCTGCTCGCATTCGAGCAGTTCTACATCCTCACGAAGGGCGGTCCCGACAACTCGACCATCACGGTCGTGCAGCTCATCTACAGCATGGCGTTCCAGGGGCAGAACGATCTCGGCGTCGCCGGTGCGCTCTCGGTCATCGTGCTGCTCGCGCTCGTGGTCATCAACATCGCGCAGATCCGCGCGTTCGGAAGGAAGGCGGAAGACTGATGAGCCTGCTCACCCGTCGGGGGGCACCCGCCACCGACTCCACGGTCGCGATCGTCGCGCCGAACCATCGCAGCGGGGTCGCCCGCAAGCGCCCCACCACCGTCGCCGGTATCGCCCTGCGCACGCCGTACTGGGTGCTCACGGCCGGCCTCGCACTGCTCTTCCTCTACCCGCTCATCTGGACGGCGATCTCGTCGGTCTCACCGCTCGCGGGCACCAACCAGACCGACGGCTGGGGCTTCGGCAACTACGTCACCCTCGCGAACTACCAGGCCGGCATCTGGGTGTACCTGCTCAACTCGACGTTCGTGTCGCTGCTGACCGTGCTGCTCACGCTCACGATCTCACTGCTCGGCGGCTACGCCTTCGCGCGCTTCAGGTTCCCCGGCAAAGACCTGCTGTTCCTCTCGACGCTCGCGATCCTGATGGTGCCGTACGCGACGCTGCTCATCCCGCTGTACGTGCTGCTCAACTCGGTCGGGCTCTCGAACTCGCTCGTGGGCGTGGCTCTCGTGCTCACCATGTTCCAGCTCCCGTTCTCGATGTTCATGATGCGCATCTCGTTCGAGTCGATTCCGCGTGAGCTCGACGAGGCCGCGATGGTCGATGGATGCTCCGCCTGGAGCGTGCTCTGGCGGGTGCTCGTGCCCGCGGTGAAGCCCGGCCTCATCACGGTCGGCCTCTTCGCGTTCCTCGCGGCGTGGAACGACTTCATGGCGCCGCTCATTCTCATCAACGATTCGAACCGCATGACGCTGCCGCTCGCGATCTCGAACCTCAGGGGGCAGGTGCAGGGCGTCGTCGACTACGGCGCGACCGAGGCCGGCGTCGTGGTGCTCGCGCTGCCGTGCATCCTGCTCTTCCTGATCCTCCAACGACACTACGTGCGCGGCTTCATGTCGGGCGCCTTCAAGGGATGAACATGACGGTCTCCACGCACACCGCTCCTGCATCGGTCGCACCGGTCGCGCCCGTCGCACCATCGCGCACCGCGCTCCGCCCGCTGGGCCTCGACGAAGTGACGATCACCGGCGGCTTCTGGGGCGAGCGGCAGGAGGTGAACGGGCGGGCCACGCTCGCGCACATCGCCGGTTGGCTCGAGCGCGAGGGGTGGATCGGCAACTTCGACCTCGCGGCATCCGGAGGACTGCCCGAAGGTCGCCGCGGCCGGGAGTTCTCGGACTCGGAGGTGTACAAGTACCTCGAGGCCGTGGCGTGGGAGATCGGGCGGCGCGGGGGAGACACCGAACTCGAGCGGGCGTTCCGCGACCTCGTCGGCCGGGTCGCCGCGGCGCAAGAGCCCGACGGATACCTGAACACCCGCTTCGGGAGGCCCGGCCAGGGTGCGCGGTGGTCCGACCTCGAGTGGGGGCACGAGCTGTACTGCCTCGGGCACCTCTTCCAGGCGGCTGTCGCGCGGGCGCGCACCAGCCCGACAGCAGACGACGGGCTCATCGACGTCGCTCGTCGCGCGGCCGACCTCGTGTGCGAGGTCTTCGGGGACGGCGGCATCGAGTCGGTCTGCGGTCACGCCGAGGTCGAGGTCGGGCTCGTGGAGCTCGCCCGTGTCACCGGCGAGCCCCGGTACCTGCGTCAGGCGCAGCTCTTCGTCGAGCGCCGTGGCACGGGCACGCTGCGCGACATCGAGTGGGGCCGGTCGTACTACCAGGACGACATCCCGGTGCGGCAGGCCGATGTGCTTCGCGGCCACGCGGTGCGCGCGAACTACCTCGCCGCCGGAGCCGTCGACCTCGCCGTCGAGACGGTCGATACCGAACTACTGGGCGCGCTCGAGCGCCAGTGGACGAACACGGTCGCGCGGCGCACCTACGTGACCGGCGGGCAGGGCTCGCACCATCAGGACGAGGCGTTCGGCGAGGACTTCGAACTGCCCTCCGACCGCGCCTACTCCGAGACCTGCGCGGGCATCGCCTCGATCATGTTCAGCTGGCGGATGCTGCTGGCCCAACCCGACGCCCGCTACGGTGACCTCATCGAGCGCACGCTCTTCAACGTCGTGGCGACGTCGCCTTCGGCCGAGGGCACGGCGTTCTACTACGCCAACACGCTGCACCAGCGGCGCCCAGGCGCCCCGGCCGATCCCGACGTCGTGTCGCCGCGGGCGTCGTCATCGTTGCGCGCGCCGTGGTTCGAGGTGTCATGCTGCCCGCCGAACTTGGCGCGCACGTTCGCGAGTCTGGCGGCGTACATCGCGACCGCGGATGCCTCGGGCGTGCAGGTGCACCAGTTCGCACCGTCGACTATTCGCACGACGCTCGACGACGGGCGCGAGATCGCGCTCGAGGTCGAGACGTCGTACCCGCGCGAGGGGTCGGTGCTGGTGCGCGTTCTCGCCGACGCCGGTGGCGAGTGGACGCTCTCGCTGAGGGTGCCGGCGTGGGCCGAGCAGGCGCGGCTCGTCGTGCGGCCGGCCGACGGGGGAGTCGAGCAGGCCTGGCCCGCCGACTCGCACGGGCGTGCGGGCATGACCTCGGTGACCCGTGCGTTCGCCGTGGGCGACGAAGTCACGCTCGAGCTGCCGGTGGCGCCGCGGTTCACAGCGCCCGACCCGCGCGTCGATGCCGTGCGCGGGTGCGTCACGGTCGAGCGCGGGCCCGAGGTGTTCGCGCTCGAGTCGGTCGATCTCGAGTCGGCGGGCATCGGTGCGACGGATGTCGCGGATGTGCTCGTCGACACGACGGTGCCGCCGCGCGAGGTCGACGGTCGGGTCGTGGTCGCGTTGCGTGAGCGCGTCGTGATCGGCGGGTGGCCGTACGGCGACGACGCGGATGACGAGGGGCCTGAAGCATCCGCTCACCAGGTCGCGCTCGTGCCGTATCACGAGTGGGCCGAGCGCGGCCCGTCGACGATGCGGGTGTGGATCCCGACGGAGTGACCGGCCTGGGCCGGTAGCGAACCGAACGGGGGCGGATGCCGCGTGGCATCCACCCCCGTTCGGTTCGTGCTGCTCGCTAGCTCGCGCGACGTGCGCGAACCCGCACGACGGCGAACGCGGCGCCGCCCGCGGCGATCAGTGCGAGCGCGAGCCAGCCGAGCAGCTCGACGAGCGGTGCGCCCGTCGAGGCGAGGTCGGCGTCGGTCGCCGCTGCCGCGGCTGAGCCCGCGGACCCCGATGCGGCTGCGGCGAGCGTGATCGCGGAACGGGCGACCTCGACACCATTGATGGTCACGACGATCGAGTGCGCGCCCGCGGGCGTCGCGGCCGGAATGGTGCCGGTGAACGTGAATCCGCCGTCGGCGGCCGTCGTCGCGGCGCCGAGCGTCTGCGGCGTCGAGTGCAGCTCGACCGTGAACCCGCCGACTCCCGGTGCCAGGCCGGTGCCGACGACCGTGATGTCGCCGCCCGGCACGAGGTCACCCGTGACCGAGACCGAGCCCTTGACCGTGGTCGGGTCGACCACTGGGGGGCCCTCGACGTTCACGGCCGCCGACGCGGCCGAGGCTGCTGAGGTGCCGACGGTGTTGCGGGCGGCGACCGTCGCGGTGTAGTCGCCGCCGGGCAGCGCCGTGAAGGTGTACTCGGTCGCGTCGGCCGGCACCGTGACGGGGGCACCGCCGTTCAGGGCGACCCGGTAGCTCGTGACGGGCGAGCCGCCGTCGGCGGGCTCGGCCCACGAGACCGTCACCGAGGTGTCGCTCACTGATGCGTCGGGCGCATCAGGTGCAGAGGGCACGGTCGCGACTGCATCCGACGCACGGGGCAGTGCGCCGAAGAACGTGTCGAGTGCCGCGATTCCCTCGTCGGCGAGCGCGAGCTGCGCGGCGAGGCCGGCGGGGTCGGGCCGGTCGGCGTAGCGCCCGGGCAGGTCGTTCACATACCACCACTCGGTCATGTACTCCTTGTAGGTGCCGTCGCCGTTGTCGTGGATCCACTGCTGCACGATCGGTGCGGCCTGGCCGTCGACGGTGCGTCCGCGGTTGTACTCGAGCACGTAGGGCACCTGCAGCTTCTTCGCGGTCGCGAGCGCCTGCTCGCGGTCGCCGCCCGGGTAGAAGTCGACCTGGCCTGAGACGGCGGGCACGTACTGCGTGGCGAGGTTCGGCAGGTACTGCGTGACGAGGTCGCCGTAGAGGTCGGCGAACTCCGAGCCGGTGTCGCGGATGTGCAGGTCGTTGCCCGAGTTGCCGTCGAGTCGCAGGTCGAAGAAGTACACCTGGTCGACGCCGTTCGCGACCGCCTGGCGGTTGACCTCCTTCAGGAAGGCACGCGTGTTGTGGCACCAGGTGCCGCCGAAGAAGAGCACGTAGTCGCCGTCGCTCTCGAGGATGTTCACGAGCTCGGGGTACGTGACGGTCTGCACGCGCCAGTCGGCGTCGTCGTCGTCGAGCACCGTCGCGCCGCCGTACTCGGGCTTGCCCAGGTACGCCGAGGCGTGCTTGGCGTTGACGACCTGCTCGTTGAACGTGAAATGGTCGCTCGTGTCGAGCTCGGTCGCCGAGCCGAGCACGGTGGTGACCTCGGCGGTGTAGGCGGCGAGTGCGGCGGGGTCTTCGAGCTGCTCCGCCGTGACGGGCGTGGTGATCGCCGAGACGATGCGGTCTTCCGCGCCCCCCTCGGTGTGCGACGTGTCGTAGACGAAGAGCGTGGGGTCGTCGGTGCCGTCGAAGGGCGTCTGCGTGTCCTTGCCGAGGTACTCGGTCACGAGTCGGGTCCAGAGCGGTGCGACGTCGGCGTTCGTCGTCGAGCGGATGTCGAGGTGGTTGCCGTCGAGTCGCGGGTCGAAGTTGTAGATGCGCTCGACGCCGGCGCCCTTCGCGACCTCGTTGATCGCGCCGATCGTCGCGGCCGTCTGCGGGTCTTCGGGTCCGCCGACGAGGAACGCGAACCGGCCGTCCTGGCCGAGCAGGTACTCGAAGCGTTCGAAGGTCACGGTCTCGTAGACGCTGTCGGGGCCGAGGCCCTCGTAGGCGTCGTCGAACCAGTCGACGGTGTCGGTCGTGCCCGGCGCGGGGGCGGCCGCAGCCGGGGCGGCCGCGACGCCGCCGAGCACGGCCGTGCCGGCGATCGCGAGTGCGGTCAGCATCGCTGCCCGCCTCTGGGTGGGGCGGAGGTGGTCGGGCACGTTGCTTCCTTTCGTCGAGTGAGGGGTTGGGCTGGTCATACGGTCACGGATGTCTCGGCGGGCTCGTCGCCCTCGGGGTGGTCGCCGCCGGCGCTGTTCGCCTTGCGGCGGCGCAGCAGCCGCTGGCCGAGTAGGGCGAGTGCGCCCACCGCGACGAGGCCGATGAGGATGCCGCCGCCGGCGAGCCATTCCGGTGCGCCGTTGCTGCTCGAAGCCGCAGCGGACACGGCCGCCTCGGTCGTGGGCTTCGCGGTCGCCGCTGCGATGGTCGCCGACTTCGATGCGCTCGACGCGGCGGACTCGCCGACCGCGTTCGTGGCGACGAGGGTTGCGGTGTAGACCCCTGCGCCCAACACCTTGAACGTGTGCGAAGTCGCGTCGGCTGCGAGCGGAATCGCGGTGCCCTTGTTGAGCGACAGCTTGTAGCCCGTCACGGGCGAGCCGCCGTCGGTCGGTGCCGCCCAGGTGACGGTCAGCGCCGTGCCCTTGACGGTGAGAACCGGTGCGGTGGGGGCGAGTGGCGCGGTCGCCCCGACGACGGCCGGAGCGACGTCGGTGGTCGCCCCCGTCTCGGTCGTGTTCGACGTGGTGCCACCCGAGGTGCTGCCACCCGAGGTGCCGGTGTTCGGAGCCGGTGCCGGCGCCGGCGCAGGAGCGGGGGCCGGAGCAGGTGCGGGCGCCGGTGCGGGGTCGGGCGCCGGCGCGGAGCCGCCGCCGCTGATCGCGGGCGGGGGATCCTCTTGGGTGCTGTCGTAGGGGTAGCCGCCGGCGTTCTCGCACGCGCCGAGGTCGAAGTTGAGGGAGCAGAGATCGCACACGTCGCCGGCCGCCGAGGCGGGCCCGCTGCCGATGAGCACGAACGTCGGAACGGTGATCGCGAACACGAGGCCCGTTGCGAAGCCGCGGATGCCGCGGAGGCGGCGAGGTCGGGGAGTCATAGGGATTCTTCCTTCTGGTCGGCCGCGTCAGCGGTGAGTGGCGAGTTCGGTCGGCAGCGGGGCGGACGAGACATCCGCTTCGGTGGCAGCGTCGAGGTCGGTCTGGGTCTGGGTCTGGGGCTGGGACTCGGGCTGGGTCCCGCTCTCGGGTTCGGGCTCGCTCTCGAGCTCGTCGCGATGCGGCGCGCGACCGGCGAAGATCTCGTCGTCGAGCGCGCCGGCCCGACGGGCGACGATCGTGGCGCTCGTGGCGGCGGCCGTGACGTTGGCCATGGTGCTCGCGGTGCCGGCGATGGCGCTGATCGGAATGAGCAGCACGAGCACCTCGACGGGCAGCCCCACGGCGGTCAGCACCGCGGTGGCGGTGACGATCGCCGTGCCCGGCACTCCCGCCGTGCCGAGGGAGACGAGCAGCCCCAGCACGACGAGCACGACGTAGTCGAGCGGCGTGTATTCGATGCCGAGCGCGTTCACGGTGAACACCGCGACGAGGGTGGGCCAGATACCGGCGCATCCGGGCATGCCGATGGTCGTGCCGATCGGGGCCGTGAAGCCGGCCACCTCGTCGGAGACGCCGATCTTGCGGGTGAGCGCCGAGATCGTGAGCGGCAGGGTGCCGATGCTCGACTGCGTCGTGAAGGCGGTGTACTGGGCAGGCGTCAGCAGGCGGAAGAAGCGCAGCGGGTTCACGTCGGCGAACACCCGCAGCAGCACGCCGTTCACGAGGTAGGTATCGACGAAGGCGGCCACGAGCGCGATGACGAGCACGCCGACGAGCGAGAGCGCCGTCTCGATGCGGGCGACCGCCGTCGACGTGGTCACCGCGACGAGTGCGAGCACCGCGTACGGGGTGAGCGCGATGATGAAGCCGACGGCCTTGAAGAGCACGCGGCGCGTGGCATCCACGAACTCTTTGAACGACCGCACCTTCTCGGCGTTCTTGTCGGCGACGATCAGGTACGACACCGCGATGAGCAGGGTGAAGAGGATGATCGCGATGATGTTGTTCGACGAGATGTCGCCGACGACGTTGTGCGGGAAGAGTCCGACGATGACCTCGTCGAGCGGGGCGAGCAAGCCCGTGAGCGCGGAGCTGCCTTCGACGCCCGTGATGTCGAGGTTCGCTCCTTTGCCGATGCCCGTCGCGAGCGCGAGGCCGAGCGTCAGCAGGATCGCGATGAGGTTGGTCGCAAGCAGCCAGAACACCGAGCTCAGGCCGATCGTGCGCAGCTTCGCGAGGCTGCCGAGCGAGGTCACGCTCGAGAGCACCGAGACGATGATGAGCGGCGCGACGACTGCGGTGATGACATTGACGTAGATCGAGCCGATCGGGTCGACGTAGTCGAGGTGGCCCTGGAACGCGATGCCGACGCCGATGCCGACGACGAGCGCGATGACGGTGAGCAGGGTGAATTTCGCCCCGGCGCGGCGCAGCAGGAAGAGACCCGCGAAGAGCACGACGATCAGGGCGAGGGCGGCGACGGAGAGCCAGTCGATGTCAGCCACGGCGGGCTCCGGTGCCGGCGTCGGCGCGGCTGGCCTCGGCGCGCGCGGGCGCGGTTCGGGTTCGGTGCATGGCACGACGTTATTGACCCGCCGCCTCGCCGTGCGGTGCGTGTCGCACTGTGAATGTCTATGACGGCATGCGTCGGCAAACCCGCTCGCGAGGCACGCCATACCCGCCGTTTGTGACGTCGGGTGACGTCGTCTCCGCGTGCCGTGTGACGCGGGATGACGCGAGCGGGATGACGCGAGCGGGCACGCGAGAGCGATCGCACGGTCGTCTGCACGCGCGCGGCCGTCCGGCGACGATGCGTCCCGCGGCCCCGCGACCCCCCGGCTCCCCCGGACGAGGGGCATACGCGACCTCGGGGCGAGAGTAGTCTGAACCCGCTCGAGCGCCGGAGGGGATGGATCCGTGCGCCGAGATCGGGGGATCGCCGCAACGACGATCAAACGCCGCGGCCGTAGGTCGTGCGGATCGCGGAGGGGGATCCATGGCTGAGATCGATGCCCGATTCGCTGCGGCGTTCAGCCGCGTGTTCGTGCGCGCCGAGGCGGTGACGATTCCGATCGGCGAACTCGAGATCGGACAGGTCGGACAGATCGGACAGGTCGGTCCGATCGGCGGCGTCGGAGGTGCCGGTGGTGCCGCCCCCGAGTCCCTGCCACGAGTGACCGTGCTGCGGCCGGGCGATCTGCTCCGGGTGGAGTTCCGGTTCGTGAACCTCGCCCGCATCGACGTCGACGGTGTGCCGCACCTCGCACGCCGTTCGGCGAACGCACCGGCGTTCCTCATCGCCGGCTTCGGGCCGCAGCACTTGCTCGAGCAGGCGTTCTTCGACCCGAGCGGCCCGGCGGCAACGTTCACGACCGCCTCGCCGATTCCTCCGGGTGAGGAGGGGCGCATGAAGGATCCCGGCGGGACCGAGACGCCCGACTACCCGGTCGCCGCGCGCATCGCCCGCGCCAGTCGCATCGCCTACCTCGTCACTCGCGAGCGCATCCTCTACAGTGAGGCCGGCCTCTTGCATGCGATGCGGGTGCTGCCGCTCAGCGTCGTGCCGCATGCCGAGGGCGCGCCCTTCGGCCTCCATTGGCACGAGCTGGCCGATGAGCTCGGCGCGATCGCCTCGGTCGCCTCGCGGGTGCGGGCGGTTCGCACCGCTGCGGCCCGTCGCGCGTCGACCGCCCGAGTGAGCGTCGCGAAACTCTCGCCGGCGCGCCGCGCTTCGGCGCTCGGACGCATCACGGTGCGCGACCTCGAGCTCACCGAGATCGCCGAGGCCGCCCGGCTGCGCCGCACGGCCGCCGAGCTCGAGGCCCGCTTCGGTGCATCGTCGGCGGTCGCGGCAGTGGCGACCGACTTGCGGCCAGGTATCGAGATCGGCCCGGTGTTCACTCCCGACCTGCGGCCGCCGTTGCCGCGTGAGCCCGTCTCGACCGAGACGGCGCTCGAACTGCCGTGGCGCTTGCAGCTGAGCCCTCACGCGCGCGGGGCGTTCACGCACGCACTCGGCGAGGTCGAACACCACGGGCGCGTCGAGCTGTGGCATTCCCGACTGGCGTCGCGCACGGATGCCGCGGCAGACCTCGACCCGGCGGCGCCGCCGCCCGTCGATGAGGAGCAGCCGGCAACCCGCACCGTGCGCGCGGTGTGGACCCGCGACTTCACCCCCGGCAAGGGACCGGCGGAGAAGACGACGGCGTTCCCCGATGAGAACTTCGGCAATCCGGCGACGCTGCCGCCGTTCCGGGCGACGCTCTCGGTGCGCGATCGCATGCAGCTCGTGCATCTCACCTCCAACCATCGGTGGTCGCGCGGTTACACTCCCCGGGCGGTGCCGGTCGAGCGGCTCATGCTGACCGCGGTCGGCGGGTGGCTCGCGAGCGAGGTGCATCTCTCGCCGCCGACGGGCCTGTCGATCGAGGAGTGGAAGCATCGTGCGACGATGGGTCGCGACCACTACGTGAAGGTCGTCTACCAGGGCGTGCTGCTGCCGTTCGGCCATCGAGCCTCGCTCGTGAAGGTCACCGAGCGGCGCGTGAAGGCCGACGGCCGCGCCACCCTCTATCAGCGGCTCTTCGTCGTCGTCCGCCAGCCCGAGCGGCGGTTCCTCGCAAGCGGCACGGCGAAGTTCGACAACCGCATGCCGTTCCGGTGGGTACGCATCCTCACCGCAGCCACCCCGCCGCTCGCCTCGCCGCGGCGGCCCACCCGCGCCGACGGCCAGCCGCTCGTCGCGAACGGGCAGATCTTCGTGCCCGAGATCGCGGCCGTCGACGGCGCCGTCGGCGCGAACTCGAAGCCGGGGCAAGAGCCCTTCATGTTCCGGATGCTCGCGAACGACGTGGGCAACCGGCTGATCGAGTTCGAGGGGCCGCTGCTCTTCGTCGAGAAGACGGTCTTCGAGCAACTGCAGGCCGACCGCGAGGCGGCGCGGGGCGCCGCGAATACGGTCTCGCCGGCCTACGACCTGCGCGGCCAGCGGGTCGTGTTCGCACCCCCGCTCGACCCCGACGACACCACCCTCTCGACCGCCTCGGTGACCTTCGACGCCGAGTTCGACACCGCGACCACCGAGAAGGCCACGAACTTCGTGCTGCCGGTGATGCGGGTGGCCCGCGCCGCCGTGCCGGCGATGAGCGCGTTCACGGGGCAGTCGTCACCCGTCGACCTCACCTACGCGACCGCGTACCGCGCGAAGGGCTTCGGCAGCGGGTCGACCCATGCCGGCAACGAGGGCGGGCTCTTCCTGCAGCTCGCGAAACCCGGCGGCGAACCGTCGGCCGCCGGCGAGACGATGGGATTCTCCTCGCAATCCGACAAATCGGGCGGGTTCGTCAGCCCGAGCGTCGAGGTCACCGCACTCGCCCGGCAGGTGGGACCGGTCGGGGGCGACCTCACGAAGCTCGCCCAGAACGCGGCATCCTTCGATGTCGGCGGCATGTTCGGACTCGATGCGGCGAAGCTCTTCGGCATCCTCCCGCTCGCCGAGCTGCTGCCCGCCTCGGGCAGCCCGCTGCCGAAGTTCGTCACGCAAGCGGTGAACACGGTGGTGGGGCTCGGGCAGTCGGTCTCCGAAGCCCGAGCGTTCGTCGTCAAGAACGCCGCAGCGCTCACGGCGCAGGCGGCCGCGGTGTCGCAGGCCGCCACCGAACTCGCGGATGCCGCACAGGACTTCGGCGACGCGATGGTGCTGTTCTCGCAGGCACCGCATCCACCGCAGGACTTCCTCGGGCTGCTCACGACGATCAGCGACCGGGCGACGAAGCTCCGCGACGCCCTCCGTGCGCCGGCCGTGCCGTTGTCGCTGCCGCGCGCCGAGATCGAACGCGCCCTCGCCCTGTTCGAGCGACTGCACGCGCTCGCGACCGAACTGCCGACGATCGTCGGGCTCATCGAGCAGCTCGCGACGGGGCAGTTGCTGCCCGAACGGGTGAGCGCCCGGCTCGAGTGGGAGACCGAGCTCGAGCCCTGGGCGCCGTCGGGCATCTCGCCGCCGGTGTTCCAGCCCGAGGGCGATCGACGGCTCCGCCTCGTCAGTGAAGTGCAGGCGCCGCTCGGTTCGGGTGAGCCCTCGGCGCTCGTCTCGTGCTCCCTGCCGCCGTTCACGCTGTTGCTGCTCGGCAGCACGAAGTTCATCGCCATCCACGTGACCGTGATGGAGTTCTCGGTCGCGCCTGGCCGAAAGCCCGACGTCAACGTCGCGCTCCGCGAGGGCGACGGCATCGAGTTCCTGGGCCCGCTCGCTTTCGTCGAGACGCTGAAGGAGATCATCCCGTTCGACGGGTTCAGCGACCCGCCGTACCTCGACATCGAGCCGAGCGGCCTGAAGGCCGGGTTCGACCTCGCGATCCCCGATCTCGCGGTCGGCGTCTTCTCGATCACGAACATCCACCTCGGCGCCGAGCTGTCGGTGCCGTTCATCGGGGAGTCCCTCGAGTTCCGCTTCTTCTTCGCGACGCGTGAGAACCCGTTCCGCCTCGCGGTCGCGTTCTTCGCCGGCGGCGGGTTCTTCGCGATCACGATCTCGCCGAAGGGCGTCAAGGTCGTCGAGGCGGCGTTCGAGTTCGGTGCCGCCGTGGAGATGAGTTTCGTCGTGGCATCCGGCAGCCTCTCGGTGATGGCCGGCATCTACTTCCGCCTCGAGCAGGACGGCGACGCGCAGAGCGTGCTGCTCACCGGCTACTTCCGGGCCCGCGGCGAGGTCGACGTGCTCGGGCTCATCTCGGCGTCGATCGAGCTCTACCTCGAGCTCAGCTATCGGGCGATCTCGGGTCCGGGCGGCGAGAGCAGCGCGAAAGCCGTCGGCAAGGCGTCGATCAGCATCGAGGTGTCGGTGTGCTTCGTGTCGTTCTCGGTGTCGGTGAGTTGCGAGAAGCAGTTCGCGGGGTCATCCGGCGACCCGACCTTCCTCGACACCATGGGTGCCTACACCGACGAACTCGGCGCGGCCCGCGACCCGTGGGCCGAGTACTGCCGGGCATTCGCCGTCGAAGCAGTGTGAGGGGCGGACATGGCGGAAACGGCGATCTTCACGGCGATTCCCGCGGGGCGCCTGCGCGAGAACGGCCAGCTCAAGGTGACGGTCTTCGTCACGCCGAAGCTCGACACCGGGGCGCCTGCAGGCAGCGGGGTGCTGGCCGAGCTCGCCTCGTTCGAGGCCTTCGCGAACTGGCCGAAGACCGTGCTCGACGCGCGGTTCGTGTTCGACGTCGACGGCATCGGTCAGGTCGAGGGGTTTCCGCTCGACGACCCGATCGTGCCCGCCCCCGAACTCTGGGAACGGCTGTTCGGGCGCACGAGCGTCGGCGACGCGGGCTTCCAGCACTTCGAGCAGGCCGTCGTGCACTCGTACTCGGTCGACGAGGTCGCGTCGGCGATCACCGGGCTCTACCAGACGATCGCGGTCACGAGCCCGACCTCGTTCCCCGCGATCACCCGTGGGCCGCTGCAGGGCAAGCTCGTCGAGCTCCGTTCTCCGCGCACGGTGCTCGAGCGGTGGGAGCAGGGCCACCGTCGCGAGATCAAGCGGTATCTCGCCGAACTCCGCGGAGATTCCGATCCGAAGGGCCGGTACCTCCGCATCGACGACGTGCCGCCGGCCGAGCGTCCGGCGGTCGCGCTCGCCGCCGCTGCCGCGTTCTACGACCGAACGGATGACCCGTGGGACGACGCGACCGCAATCGCCCCGCCGCCCGCACCTGCGCCGCCCGAGTTCCACAGTTTCGTCGCACGCTGCGCCGACTACCCCGAGATGCTCCGCCGCCTCGGGCTCGCGATCGACGTCTGGATCAAGGACGACCCGGCGATCGGCGAGTTCACGAGCATCCAGCTCGTCGCGGGTACGAACGGCGGGGTGCTCGAGTCGCTCATGACGGATGCCGCGGCACGGCCGATCACGAACGCGCACTACTCCGACCGGGTGTGGGCGCCCACGACGCGGGCCGAGCTGCCCGACGTGGTCGACGGCAGCCTCGTGGTCGACGACGAGCGCCGGTTCCTCGTCGACCAGCTCGATCCCGACGGCTCGGCGCTCAAGGTGACGACGCTGCTCGCCGAGCTCGAACGCACCGACGCCGAACTGCGCGACAGCGCCGGTCGCAACAACAACGCGCCCTCGATGACCGACGACGCGTCGTCGCTGCCCGCGCTGAAGTCGGCGGGGCTCATCATCGCCCGCCGCGATCGTGCCGGGGGGCTCGTCGAGCAGTTCGACGCCTCGGCGCAGCACGAGACCGATCGCGGCAACGGGGCATCCGCTCGCCTGAACGCGGCGGATGTCACGCGGGGCTGGCGCATCGACGTGCAAGACGACGCATCCGGCGGCCGCGAGTGGTTCTCGCTCCACCGTCGGCAGGGCGAGTATCTGCTCGTCGCGCCCGACCGCGCGCCGACTCCGCTCCCGGTGCAGCCCGAGCCCGACGAGGGGTATCTCAAAGCCGCGAGCACCTCGGCGAACGAGGCCGAGCCGACCGCCGACCAGTACTTCCACGAGACGCTCGGCGGATGGGACGGCTGGTCGCTCGCGGTGAAGCGACCGGGCAAGATCGTGAACGAGACCCGGCCGGTCGACCCGCAGGCCGAGCCACCGGATGTCGCGGACACGGGCTTTCCGCTGGCTGCACGGTTCTCGGTGCAGCCCGGCTCGCTGCCGCGGCTGCGGTACGGCCGCCGTTACCGGGTGCGGGTGCGCGCGGTCGACCTCTCGGGGCGATCGATTCCCGACGACCAGCTCGACGAGGCCCATGAGCGCGACCTCGACGACACCTACCAACGCTGGGAGCCCGTGCCGTCGCCGGCCATCGTGCCGCTGACGGAGTACACCGAGGGCGAATCGCTCATGCGCCTCGTGATCCGCTCGACGCTCGACGTGCCGGTCGGCGACTACGTGCAGCTGAACCGCGTGCGCGCACTGCCGGGGCACGAGGCATCCGGCGATCTCGGCATCGTCTATCGCGTCGAGAACGAGCGCAATGTGGCTGCGCCGATCGGCAGCGTCCAGCTCGCCGAGATCCACGGTCTGCTCGATGCCGCGCTCGCCGGGGACCCGGTTTCGGTCGCCGCGCAGTTCGCGATCGCGGGCCGGGAGGCGGGCAGCTACCTGACGTTGCCCGGCGGCCGGGTCGTGAGCAAGCTCGAGACGCCGTCGACGCTCGACGGCACGAAGGAGCAGGTACTGCCCGACGGCCAGTACGTCGTGCACCCGAACCGTTCGCTCCCGCTGCCGTACCTGCCCGATCCGCTCGCGAGGGGCATCTCGTTCACGACGCTGCCCGGCGACGTCACTGCCGGCGGCGGAGCCGGGGCCGCCGGGGCCGACGTGGTCGGCACTCCGCCGACCCGGCTGCTGCGGTGGCCCGGAGAACCCGACGACTGGTTCGACCGCCGGCCGGTACTGCTCCGCGTCGTCGAGGGCGATTCGCCCCCGGCCTTCGACGACGCGGCCCGCACGCTCACGGTGTCGCTGCCGAAGGCGACGCTCGCGACGGTGCGGCTCAGCTCCTTCCTCGACGACGCCGACGTCGAACTCATGCGCGTGTGGCACCTCATCGACGAGCACCAGGCGCCGGCGAGTGCCGATCAGCGCGAGACGGTGCGTCGAGGCCGGCACTGGATGCTCACACCGTTCACCGAGCTGACCTTCGTGCACGCCGTCGAGAAGCCGCTCGAGCCGCCCGAGATCCGACTGGGCCCGGGTTCGAGGCGTGACATCGGGGCGACGTTCTCGCTGCTGCCCGGCACCGTGCACAACCACGCCGCGAGCACCGGGCGTATCGACCTCGATGCCGACTGGAACGACCCCGTCGACGACGTGCTCGAACCCGCGCCGCGTGAGGAGGGGAAGCGCGCGCACGTCGCCGACTTCGACCTCGAGACGAGTGAGATCGACGCGCTCATGTGGCCGACGAGCGGGCCGGCCGCCGGGTTGTTCGGTCCGCGCCACGAGGTGCGGCACGAGTTCGGCGACACCCGCCACCGCTACGTCGACTACACGCCGCGCGCGACCACCCGGTTCCGCGAGTACTTTCCGCCGCAGATCACGGATGACCCCGAGCTCATCACCTCGGTCGGGCCAAGGCTGCAGGTCGACGTGCCGTCGAGCGCTCGCCCCGCCCCACCCGACGTGCGCTACCTGGTGCCGACGTGGGAGTGGCGAACCGAGCGCATCGAGGTCGACGCGCCGTTCGCGGTGCGGCGCGTGCGCACGGCCGCCGGCCTTCGCGTCTACCTCGGTCGGCCGTGGTACTCGAGCGGGCCAGACGAACTGCTCGGCGTCGTGCTCGCCCGGCAGCCGTGGATCTCGTGGGCCGCCGACGTCGCGCGCGGGGTGCTGAGCGACGTGGAGTCGCCGGCGCTCGCCGACGCCTGGTCGAGACAGGTGCTCGAACGGCAGGGTGCGATCGTCGATGCTGCGACCTCCGCCGGGGAGCAGCTCGCCGCGGGCGTGCGCTCGATTGCGGAGCGCGTGCGGCGGCAGGCGGTCGAGCCGGGTGCACGTATTCGAGCGCGAGACGACCTCGAGCGCTTCCTCGTGGCGAGCGACCGCGCGGTCACCGCGGCTCGCCGCGCAGACCTCGACCTGCTCGCCGGCATCGAGAGTTCCGTCGCATCGGGCATTCTCACCGAGTTCTTTCCGCTCTTCACCGGCACCGGCCCCGAGGGGCGCAGGTTCACGAGTGTGTGGGGCTCCGATCCCGTGTTCGCCGGCGAACCGCTGCCCGCCGGGCCGTTCGCACACCAGTTCCCGCTGCGCAGCGCAGTCGGCACGGTGCAGCTCGCCGAGGTCGACGACCGGGTCACCGTGGTCGGCCACGAGCCCGAGTTCGACGCCGACCGCAAGCTCTGGTTCTGCGACATCCAGTTGGAGACCGGCGACGCCTACACGCCGCTCGTGCAGCTCGCGCTCGCTCGCTACCAGCCGCACTCGGTGGTCGGCCAGGAGCTCTCACCCGTCGTACGCGCCGACTTCGCCCAGACGCTGCCCCGACGCGCCGCGACGTTCGTCGCCACCCCCGACGGCCGCGCGGTCGCGATCACACTGGCGGGCCCCGTCGGCGTTCCAGAACACGCGAACACCCTGCCGAACCTCGCCGCCGAGGTTCGCGCCTCGCGCCGAGTCGAGGCGTGGGTCGAGCGGCTCGCCGGCGGAGCGACGAGCGATCTCGACTGGCAGGCGGTGGGCGCACCCGTCGAACTCGACGTGCGGATGGGCCTCGGCGCGATTCGCAACCAGCGGTACGGCGAGGTCGAGTGGGCGGGGGCCGTCGGGCTGCCCGAACGGGTCGATGGCGACCGGTTGCGCGTGCGCATCGCCGAGTACGAACTGCACGAGGGCGACACGATCGGGCTGCCGGTCGTGCTGCTCATCGTGCCGCAGCGCGGACGACGGCTCGTCTACAGCGACTCGGTCGACCTGCCGTGAGCAGAGCGAACCGCGAGCTCGGTGAACCGCGAGCTCGGTGAACTGCGAGCTCGGTGAACTGCGAACTCGGTGAATTGCGAGCTCGGTGAGCTGTAGCTCGGTGACCTGCGAGCGGCGCCTCAGCCGAGCGACTGCACGAACCGCCGCACGCGCGCCGCCATCTCGTCTGGCACCTCGGCGACCGTGAAGTGCCCACCCTCGGCGAGGCGGTCGAATTCGCGCAGGTCGAGGTAATGCCGCCGCACGAGCGACTCGGGATACGTTGCTTCGTGCCGCTGGATGAAGACGGCAGCGGGCACCGAGTTCGCAGGGATCGGGTCTGGGGTGTCGGCGCCCTCGTAGTACGGGCGGAACGACGAGGCGATCGTCTGGGTGACCCAGTAGATCATCGCCTCGGTGAGGATGCGGTCTCTCGAGATGCGTCGTTCGACCGCGCTCGGGTCACCGGGCGGTGTGTCGCTCCACTCGACGAGTTTCTCGGCGAGCCACGCGAGCAGGCCGGCAGGAGAGTCGTTGAGCGCGAACGCGAGCGTAGCGGGTCTCGTGGCCTGCACGTGGCCGTACGCGCCGTCGGTCTCGTGACGCGCGGCGATGCCGTCGAAGAACGCCCGCTCGGCGGGTTCGGTGAGCTCTTTCCGCTCGTCGGACGTCGGGAAGTGCGCGTGCGTGGCGACGATGCCCGCGACGTGCTCGGGGTAGCGCGCCGCGATGAGGTCGCTCACGTTGGCCGTGACGTCTTCGCCGTACGTGAAGTACTGCTCGTAGCCGAGCACCTCGGTCATGAGTGCGTGCATGGTCGCCGCCAAACGCTTCTCGGTCATCTCACCCGTCGCGTACGGCGAGGAGAATGCGAACCCCGGCAGGCTCGCGACGACGACATGGAAGTCGGGCAGTCGGTCGGCGAAATCGAGCTGCAGGGCGAAGGTGTGCGGCCAGCCGTGCATGACGAGGAGCGCAGGGGCATCCGCTCGCTCTGATCTCAAGTGCGCGAAGTGCACCGCAGCGTCGCCGATCTCGGCGATGAACTGCGGATGCCCGTTGAGCCAGGCCTCTCGCGCCCGCCAGTCCCAGACGGCCCACTCGGAGATGAGCTCGCGCAGGTACTCGGCGGACATTCCCGAAGGCGGGCGCCGCGGCGAATCGTCGGGCACCCTGCTGCGCGCGAGGCGGTCTCGCAGGTCGTCGATGACCTGGTCGGGGACATGAAGCTCGAAGGGTCGCAACTCGCTCATAGGCCGACGGTATGCCGTGCCACCGACATCGACATTTCGCGAGTTCGCCACGGGTGTCGATCCCGCGCGATCTCGTTCGACGTCCAGGATGAGAGCGGAGATACCGGCTCTGGAAGGATTCCATCATGCGCACCCTCATCGTCACCGAGTTCATCAGCCTCGACGGCGTCATCGACTCGCCCGGGGGCGGCTCGCACCCGCGCGCCGGCTGGACCTTCAAGGACGTACCCTTCGTCGAGGAGGCCTACGAGATCAAGGGCCGCGAGCAGCTCGAAGCGAGCGCGATGCTCATGGGACGAGTGAGCTACGACGAGTTCGCGCCGGTCTGGCCGTCGATGGAGGACTTCGCCGAGTACAACGCGATGCCGAAGTACGTCGTGTCGTCGACGCTGTCCGACCCCGAGTGGAGCAACACGCGGGTACTGCGGTCGCTCGACGAGGTCGCGAAGCTCAAGGAGGGCGAAGGCGGCCCCATCATCGTGCACGGCAGCGCCACCCTGGCACAGGGCCTCGCCGCGGCCGATCTCGTCGACCGGTACCACTTGCTCGTGTTTCCGATCCTGCTCGGTGCCGGCAGGCGCCTCTTCGCGAGCGATGGCGACCCGTACACGCGCCTCGACCTCGTGGAGTACGAGGCGTACTCCAACGGTGTCGTCAAGCAGGTGCTCGACGTCGTTCGCTGAGCGGATGCCGCGGCAGCGGGCCGGTCACATGATCGCGCTGGAGAGCGCGGGCGCCCGCGTCAGCGCATCCACGACGTCGACGGCGTCGCGATCCATGCCCATGAGCGTCTCGGATGCCACGGAGTACTGGAACGGCATGCCGACGAACGCGAGCCCGGGGCATCCTTCGGCGAGGCCTCGATTCTCGATGGGCCGACCATCGGCGTCTACGACGCCCTCGATGTCGATCCATCCGAGGTCGGGGCGCGAGCCCGTGCACCACACGACGGTCGCCGTGTCGATGACAGTGCCGTCGGCGGTGACCGGGCGCCCCGCCTCGACGCGGTCGAGGCGGCCGACCCGCACGACGCCGGCGCGATCGAGCTGTGCGGGCTTGTTGCGCACGAGCATGACGCCGTGGCCGAGATTCGCGGCCCGCGCCGCACGGCCCTTGGCGGTGTCGATCGTCGTGCGTCGCAGACGGCCGATGAAGATGCCGCTCATGAGGTTGCCGATCAGGGTGTCGATATCGATGGGCACATGCCCCGGATGCCGCCCCGCCAAGGTCACGGCGTGGCCGGCACGGGCGGCGTCGAGCGCGACATCCGTGCCCGAGTTCGCCGCGCCGACGACGAGCACCGCGCCGTCGGCGAGCTGCTCGGGCCCGCGGTAGTCGATGGAGTGGAGTTGCCGGATCGATGGGTCGAGCTCGCGCGCGAGCGCCGGCACGACGGGGATGCGGTGCGCGCCCGTCGTGACGACGACCCGGTCGGCGAGCACGTCGCTGCCGTCACCGAGTTCGAGGCGGAAGAAGCCGTCGGACCGACGGGTGAGCGCCACGACCTTCGACGAGCTTCGCACCGGCAGCTCGAAGTGCTGCGCGTACCGCTCGAGGTAGTCGCCCATCTGGGTGCCGGTGGGGTAGCCGAACCGGCCGACGTCGAGGCGCAGGCCCGGCAGGCTCGCGAAGGGGCGCGGGGTGAACAGGCGCAGCGAACGGTACCGCTCGCGCCACGAATCCCCGATGCGCGTGTGCTCGTCGAACAGCTCGAATGCAACTCCGCGGTCGGCGAGGCGCTTGCCGACGATGAGCCCGGCTGCGCCGGCTCCGATGACCGCGGTGTCGATGACGGTGGTGGACATTTGGCCTCCCTTTCCGCGTGACACTACGGATGCCCCGTCGCTGCCGCGTCGGCAGAAATGACCATTTGCCGTGGTGCGGGCGGCGTGCGGCGTGCGGCGGCTCAGTGCGTCGCGTTGAGCCCGTGCTCGAACGCGAACGCGGTCGCAGCCGAGCGGCTGCCGAGCCCGAGCTTGCCGAGGATGTTGCTCACGTGCCGCGCCACCGTGCGCTCGCTGAGGAACAGCTCGTTCGCGATCTGCCGGTTCGAGCGGCCGCTCGCGATGAGGCGAAGCACCTCGAGCTCGCGTCGCGTGAGGCCGGCGGATGCCGCGGCGCGCTCGCCCCCGACGGCGACCCGTTCGAGTCGGTCGAGGTCGGCGACCGCGCCGAGCCCGGCGAGCACGGTGCGTGCAGCGTCGAACTCGAGTTGGGCCGCTTCCTCGTCGCCGCAGGCCCGGTTCGCTCGGCCGAGCAGCACGCGGGTGACCGCCGCTTCGTAGGGCGCTTCGAGTCGTCGCCAGGCCGTCCACGACCGTCGCAGCAGAGGCAGCGCCTGTTCCGGGGCATCCGTGTCGATCAGGAGTCGGGCTTCCGCCCGGTCGGCTTGCGCCTGCAGGTAGATCGTGCCGAACTGCTCCGCCATGGCGCGCAATTCGGCGCAGGCGCGGCTCGCGACATCCGTCTCGCCGTGCTCGATCTCGAGCTCGACCTGCGCGGCCAGCAGCTCGGCGCGCGTGCCCGGCGTCGGCGCCGTGTCGAGTGCGCGGGCGACGCCGGCTCGCGCAGCAGCGATGCGCCCGCTGTCGCGCCGCAGCAGGGCGAGGCCGGGCTGCACCTCGCGCCCGAGCTCCGCAGCGCGCCGGTAGGCCGCATCGGCCTCGGCGCGTCGGCCGACGAGCCGGCAGAGTTCGGCCAGCCCGTAGTAGGCGTGCTCGAGCGTCTCGGCGCGCCGCTCGCGAGCGCAGACGGCTTCGAGCGTGGCGGTGGCCTCGTCCCATTCGCCGAGGAGCCGCAGCACGCCGGCCCGGTGCACCGAGCATTCGCCGCGGAACGGCTCGAGCCCGCGCTGCGCATCGCACCAGTCGCTGAGGTCGCGGGTCCACACGCGGGCGCGTTCGATATCCCACCGATCGAGGCAGCTCGCGATGACCGCGCAGTACGCGGGGCCCGCCGCACGGTCGCTCACCCGACCCGACGAGATGGCGAGCATGACGCGGTCCATGCAGGCGAACCCCTCGTCGACGCGGCCGCTGCGCACCAGCGACCGCCCGAGTCTCATGGTGGCGAGCACCTCGGTGTCGGCGTCACGGGCGTCACGTGCCAGCGCGACCGCGCGCTCGCCGAGGGCGACGGCTGCTTCGACCTCACCCGACGCGAACGCCTCTGCCGCCCGGCAGAGCGCCGCCGTCGCCTCGCTGCCCGGGGTGCTCCCGGCGAGATCGCACAGCTCGAACAGCCGCGCCATCCATGCGCCCGCCCGCACGGCCTCGCCGTGGTCGGCGAGCGTGAAGCCCAGCCAGAACACGCAACGGATCGCGGCATCCGTCTCGCCTTCGTCGAGGTAGGCGAGGTGAGCCGCTCCCCACGCCTGCTCGCATTCGGCTTCTCGGCCGAGGAACCAGGCTGCCAAGCCCAGTGCGTCGAGCTCAGCGGCGGTGAGCTCGCCTCGGCGGGCCGCGAGCTCGTCGTAGTTGGCGACCCAGTCGGTGACCTCCACTGCGCCTGCCGGGGACATGGCGTCAGTATGTGCCTCCGGAAGGGTGGTGACAAGCACGGGCCTCACACGTTCGCAGGTGCATCCGAATCCGCGTTCGCCAGTTCCGCCTCACGCTGAGGCGGAACTGGCATGCCGACAGGCGCATCGCTCACACCGATCTCATTCCTGCGAGCTCGCCGCGCAGCAACGGTCGAGCTGACCCGATCGATGACGATGCCGATCGTCAGGGCGATGGCGATACCGAGGAGTGCTGCGAGCAGTGGGTTGCCCGAAAGCCATTGGCCCGCGAACAACCCGATCACGACCGAGTACACGGCCCAGCTGATTCCGGCAAGGGCGGAGAGCGGCAGGAACCGCCGTCGCGGCAGGCCGGCGGCCCCGGCGGTGACGTTGACGGCGACTCGCCCGACCGGGATGTAGCGAGCGGTGAGGATGAGCACGGTCGCCCGTCGGGCGAGGCCCTCGCGTGCCCACTCGATCGCGCGGCGGGCGGAATCGCGCCGCATCCATCGCCAACGATCGAGTCCCACGGTGCGCCCGATCGTGAACGCGATGTTGTCGCCGAGGAACGCACCGGCGGCAGCTGCGAGCACGGCGCCGACGAGCATCGCCCAGTCACCGGTCGCCGCACCCGCGGCGGCAGCGGCGATGACGACCGTCTCGCTCGGCACGGGTGGGAAGAATCCGTCGATGACGCACACGACGAAGATCACCACGTAGACCCATGGCGACTGCACGAGCGAGAGCACGATGTCGGTGAGGAACTCCATGCCTTCGACGCTATGTACGGGGTTGCCGTGAGCGCGTCCCCCTGTCGTCGCATTCGACGTAGTACCGCAGTAGGGGCCGCCGAGGCGCCGAGGGGACCGAGGCGCCTGAGGCGTACTCGGCTACCGTGGCGCCCGGAGCGGGCGATCGGGCGGTGACCGGGGCGGGCGACGCCCACCCCGATCTCCATCGCTATGCCGCCGCGGTGTCGCCTGCGACGGTCGTCACGCGCAGCCCGTCGACGAGCGAGGTCGTCGGCCGGCCGATGAGGCGCGAGAGCGTGCCATCGGTCTCAGCGAGCACACCGCGCCGGATCGCGTCGTCGATGCCCGCGACGAAGCCCGCCATGCCGGTGTCGAGGCCGGCCGCCTCGAGCGCGGCGATGTGCTGCTCCGTGGTGAGCGGCGTGTACGTCACCTCGCGGCCGACGACCTCGGCGACGGCTGCGGCGAACTCGTCGTAGTTCCAGGCGACGTCGCCGCCGAACTCGTAGGTCTTGCCGAGGTGTCCGTCTTCGAGCAGCACGACGGCGTCGCCCTCGGCGAAGTCGGCACGGGTCGCGCTCGCGACGAGCCCATCGGCCACGGATGCGGCGATCACGCCGGTCGACGCGGCGCGCGCGACATCCGCTGCGTAGTTCTCGGTGTACCAGTTGTGGCGCACGATCACGGCGGGAATTTCCGAGGCGGCGATGGCCTCTTCGGTGGCCTTGTGGTCGGGGGCGATCACGAAGTCGGCCGTCGTGGCCTGCGGCGCGCTCGTGTAGACGAGTTTCGCGATGCCGGCGGCCTTCGCGGCGTCGATCACGTTCTGGTGGAGCGCCGCGCGGTTGCCGGCCTCCGAAGCCGAGACGAGCAGCACGGTGTCGACGCCCTCGAGCGCCGGGGCGATGGTCTCGGGGCGTGCGTAGTCGAGTTCGACGGTGCGGATGCCGCGTGCCGCGAGCTGCTCGATCTTCGAGGTGTCGCGGGCGCTCGCGACGATCGAGTCGGGCGCGGCGCCGCGGGCGAGCAGCGATTCGACGACGAGGCGGCCGAGTTGGCCCGAGGCGGCGGTGACGAGAATGGTCATGGTGTTCGGTGTTCCTTCCGATTGCGGTCACCAGTGGGCAACCGGATACTGCTCGCGAGCCTTCCCTCGCGACGGTACCCGCCTTCGCGGAAGGCACCCACAGGCCGACGGCATCGTGGTGCGAACCTCGTCTCCCGAGGTGCCGCCGCGGGTGGAGTACGCGCTGAGCCTGGCCCGCCGTGCCGAGAACGTCGACCAGTCAGGGCGCGTTCACCGACCGGACACCGTCGATTGGCTTGACGGCAACGCGCACCCACTTGATTCGAGGAGGCCTGCGCGCGTTGAGCGCCGTGGCTTTCCCCCTGCCTCCCCAGAAGAAGCGGTACTGCCATGCCTGCGTACGCCCGAAGGAAGACCGTGAGAACGACCGGAGCCGTCCTGGCAGGAGCGGTGATCTGCGCGCTCGCACTCCCGTTGGCGGCGACCGCCGCGCAGGCCGCCGTGCCGGACGGCATCGAGGGAAGCGGAGTTGCGGGCGATCCCTACCTCCTCGACACCGCGTCCGACCTGCTCGCCTTCGCGACCGCGGCGAACGCCGAACCGGGCGCCTACAGTTCGTCGCACGTCGCGCTCACCGACGACATCGCGATGGACGGCGAGGCCGAGTTCTCCGGCATCGATCAGTTCTCCGGTGTCTTCGACGGGCGGGGTCACGTGATCAGCGACATCACCCTGGGCACGTCTTCGGCCGGGGGAGGGCATCGAGGCTTCATCCGGCGGCTGAACCAGGGCACCGTCGCCAACCTCACGCTCGACGGCGTCACCGCTGACAACGGCAGCGGTACCGGCTTCGTCGCCGGGATCGCGGTGTATGCGACCGGCGCGACCGTCACCGGCAACCGGGTCATCGACGCCGAATTGGTCGCGCGTTCCGGCGAGAAGGTGGGCGGGCTCATCGGCGAGGCCGACGGCGCCATCGTCACCGACAACTCCGTCGAGGCCGCGCTGACCGCCGCCAAGATGCCCGCCGGCATCGTCGCCTATTCGAAGGGCGCCAGCCGAATCGATCGCAACCTCGTCGATGCAGACCTCACCGTCGTGAACGGCGGCGGCGCCGCCGGCACGCGGGGAATCGACGCCGGCCTGATCGTCGGCTACCCGGGCACCCCCAGCTCGGCCAGCTTCTCGCAGAACGTCGCCCTCGGCGGCTCGATCGAGTACGGCGGCCTCATCGACGGGTTCACCGGCCGCATCGTCGGCTACACCGGTTATGAGGGCTGGAGCGCCGAGGGCAACCTCGCCAACAGCGACATCACGATCTCGGGCGCGACCGTCGCCGGCCCGGGCACGAAGAACCAGCACGGCATCGACACGGCTGCAGCCGACCTCGCGCAGCAGGCGAGTTACGAGGCGCTCGGCTGGGACTTCACCGACGCCTGGAGCTTCGACGGGATGCTGGGGCACCCGGTGCCGCAGTACACGTACACGCTGCCCGGTGCCGGTACCGCGGAGGCGCCGTACGAGATCGCGAACGCGGCCGATCTCGAGTTCCTCGCGGCCGAACTCAACGCCGGCACGGCGAAGTACACCGCGGCGACGAACTACGCCCTCACCGGCGACCTCGACTTCACGGGCCGCGATGCGTTCGTCGGCATCGACGGTTTCTCGGCGATGCTCGACGGTCGCGGCCACACGATCAGCGACATCACCTACGGGCCCAGCGCTTCCTCGGCCCGGCTCGGCCTGATCCGCGCCATGACCGGCGGCGAGGTTCGCGACCTCGTTCTCGACGGCGTCACCGCGCGCACGGACAGCAGTTCCGAGGGCGACTGGGTCTCGGCGGTCGTGGTCGTCGCCACCGACACGATCTTCGATGGCGTCTCCGTCATCGATGCCGAGCTGTCGGGTGCCGGCGCAGAGAAGGTCGCCGGCATCGCGGCCGAGCTGCGCGGCAACAGCCAGGTCACGGCCAGCTGGGTCGACGGCGACGTCACCGCGAAGAAGATGCCGGCCGGCATCGCCTCCCACGTGCACGACGACGCGGTCATTCGCGACAACCTCGTCTCGGTCGACCTCGCTGTCGTCGCCGACGGCGGTTCCGGCACTCGCGGAATCGACGCCGGCGCTGTCGCGGCATACCCCGAATCCGGCAACAACGTCACGATCGAGCGCAACGTCTCCTTCTCGGGGTCGATCGACTACTCCGGCCCCGTCGCCGGGTTCGCCGGCCGCATCCTCGGCTACTACCAGGCCTCGGGCGAGTACCGCGTGCCCGTGCTGGCGAACAACCTCGCCAACGGCGACATCACGATCAGCGGCGCAACCGTCACCGGCACTGCGACGGATGCGAACGGCGCAGACACCTCCGCCGCCGACCTCGGCGTGCAGGCGACGTACGAGCAGCTCGGCTGGGACTTCGCCGCCGACTGGATCTTCGACCACGAACGCGGGCATCCCGTGCCGCGCTTCATCGACGACACCCAACGCCCGAATCGCATCGCGACCACCTTCTACGGGGACACGCAGACGCAGCGGGCCTTCAACTGGTACTCGACGCTCTCGAGCGACGCCGCGGGCGTCAAGGTCGGCACCGACCGTGAGTTGAGCGATGCCGAGTTCGTGGCCGCCGAACGCACGACCGACCGCAACGGCGAGACCAACTATCAGGCGGTCGTCACCGGGCTCGAGCCGGGTACGCGCTACTTCTACCAGCTGGGCGACCAGGGCGCGCAGGTGTGGAGTGCCACCGGCACCTTCCTGACCAGCGACGGCGAATCCGACTTCACCTTCATCGACCTGACCGACACCCAATCGCAGAACCTGAGCGAGGCGGAGCTGTCGGCGGCGACGATCGCCAAGTCGCTGGCGACCGTGCCATCGGCCGAGTTCGTCATGCACAACGGCGATGTCGTCGAGCAGGGCAGTCGTGAGCAGGACTGGATCGACCTGCTCGACTCCTCGCGCGACAGCCTGATGGCGACGACGCTCGCCCCTGCCTCGGGCAACCACGACGAGGCGACCGACTCGTTCACCGATCACTTCGCGCTCGAAGCGGAGAACGGGCAGGACACCTCGACGGGTGCCTACTACTCCTTCGACTACAACGCCGCCCACGTCGCGGTGCTGAACACGAACGAGGGCGGGGCCCAGGGCATCAGCGACAGCCAGATCGACTGGCTGCGACAGGATGTCACCGCCGCACGCGAGGCCGGCGCCGAGTGGGTCATCGTGACGATGCACAAGGGCCTCTACACGACGGCGAATCACCTCGACGACGCCGACGTGATCGCGATGCGCGACCGGCTCATGCCCGTCATCGACGAACTCGACATCGACCTCGTGCTGCAGGGCCACGACCACGTGATCAGCCGCACGAAGGTGCTCGGGTACGACGCGGCGGGCATCGAGGATGCGGCCGTCAGGCCGACGAGCGTGATCACCGAGATCGTGAACGGCAAGCGCGCCGAGTACGCGCTGAACCCCGACGGCACGATCTTCTTCCTGCCGAACACCGCCGGCGCCAAGCACTACACGCAGGCGACCGGCGCCGGTGGCGGCATCGACCTGGAGAGCTACCTGCAGCTGTTCGACCGCACGGGGGAGCAGAACCAGGAGAACTTCGTCGGCATCAGCGTCACCGAGAACCGGCTCACGATCGACCAGTACGACATCAAGGAGAAGGGCCAGCCCCGCCTGTTCGAGAGCTTCGGCATCGATCGCGAGGTCACTCCGGTCGCCGCGACGATCGATGCACTGCCGCAGGTCGCCGACCTGACCACGTCTGACGAGAACGGCGTCGCGCAGGTGCGCGCCGTAGTCGATGGGCTCAGCGCCGCGCAGCAGGGTGGATTGGGCAACCTCGACGAGCTCGAGGCGCGGGAGGCCCGCATCCGCGAACTGACCGGTGCCGTCGCCACCGACGGCAGTGAGATCGCGTGGGCGACCGATGCCGACGCGCGTCAGACGGTGACGGTGCGGAACGACACCCGCACTGCGTTCACGGATGTCCCGGTGAAGGTCGCGTTCGCGTCGACCCCGCAGCAGGATGCCGACACCCTCGCGTTCTTCGCGACCGATGGGGTCCCCCTCCCGTTCGAGGTGGAGACGTGGAACCCCGGCGGTGAGTCCGTCGTCTGGGTGCGGGTCCCGCAGATCCCCGCGCAGTCGGCGGCGACGGTCTGGGCATACTTCGGCGCCGAAGACGTGACCAACGAGCCGACCCGGGTGTGGTCGGAGGACTACGCACTCGTCGAGCACTTCGGCTCCGCGGCGGACGCGGGCGCCACCGTCACCGATTCGACGGGTGCGCACGCGGGATCCGTCGTCGGCGGCGAGCTGACGGTGACCACCCGGGGCGGCGACTCGGTCGCCGAGCTGGGCTCCTCGCGCCTCGAGTACGACGGCGACGTGGGCGGCGACTTCGACCGTATCTCGATCAGCTCCGTCATCTCGCTCACCGAGGAGCAGCTCGCCGAGATGACGGGCAATGCGCCGATCGTCGCGAAGGAGTCCAGCACGGGCTCGGGCCGCACGAGCTTCTGGCACGGCATCACCGGCGACGGGCAGGCGAGCACCCGTTTGGCCGGCAACAGCTGGGAGTTCGGCACCGTCGACCTGAACAACCGCTTCGCACTGGCCTTGGACGGTGAGCCGCACCTGCTGACGCAGACCTACGACGGCATGACGTACTCGGTGTTCATCGACGGCCGAGAGGTGCACTCGCAGATGGTCGAGTACCGCAGCACCTACGGCGACCCGTCGGTGAAGACCACGATCGGCGACTACGCCACCACCGACGGCTCGCTGTTCCGTCCGTTCACCGGCGACGTCTCGGAGGTGCAGATCGCTGGGGTGGGCTTCAGCCCCGACTTCGAGGCATTCCGGTACGCCATGTACCTCGGCGATGCGATCGAGCTGGGAGACGTCGTTACCGGCTCGTCGGACGATGTCGAGCTCACCGTTGCCACCCCACGTGCCGACTCCGAGCAGGAGGCGGGCCTGGTCGAGGTGACCGGCACGGTGAGCAAGCACGCCGAGCTCGTCGCCGAGGTGGACGGCGCCGAGGTGCTCCGGCAGACCGTCGACGCGGGCGAATTCTCGCTGTCGGTGCCGGTGCACGCGATCGGCGACGCGACCCTCTCACTCACCGCTGTCGCCGAGGGCTCCTCGGCACAGCGGAGTGTGCCGTTGTCGGTCGTCGACACCGTCGCCCCGACGGCGCCGACCGTTGCCGACTCGTCGGATGCGGCATCCGCAGACCGCCCGGAGGTGACGCTCGAGGTCACTCCCGACTCCGGCGATCGTGAACCGGTGAATGTCTCCTTCTCGGCGAACGCGACGGTGCCGCTGACCGCGGCGAACACCGTCGTGCGCACCGGTTCGACGGTGGAACGCACCCCGGTCGCGCTGCTGCCCACGAGCGGCACCGCGCTCGCCGACCTCCTGCCGACCACCGCGGGCGAAGACCGGAACCCGTTCCAGATCTACGAGGTGACCCTGACCGACGAGCAGGCGGCGCAAGAGGAGTTCCACTTCGCCTGGACCGGAACGGGCGACGACCGCCGGGTGTCGGCCTGGGTGTGGGACGCCGTCGCATCCGCCTGGGCGTTGGCCGATTCGGATGCGAACGCCGACGGCGGCCCCGTCGCACTGGACGTGGTCGCCCGCGCCGAGCAGAACGTGGTTTCCGAACAGCGCACGATCTCGCTGCTGATCTGGCGCGGTCTGACCGAGCTGCCGTGGGGCGTGGAGCACGAGTACGAGACGGCTCCGGATGTCGCGGACTTCGACTGGGGGATGGCGCACGTGCCCGACACGCAGCTGTACGCCCAGGCCACTCCCGACTACATGACGAAGCAGTTCGAGGACGTCGTCGGCGGCGCCGAGAAGCGCAAGACCGCGATGGTCGTGCAGTCCGGCGACTGGGTCAACCGTGAGTACCTCTCGCAGGAGTACCAGTGGAAGCAGGCTGAACCGTCGGCCGTGGCCATGGAGGAGGCGGGTCTGCCGTACCTCATCTCGTGGGGCAACCACGACTATTCGGACGCGCGGAACGGCCGTGTGATGCTTCCGAGCTACTTCCCCATGTCGCGATTCGAGTCGAGCCTCGAGGGCACGCCGTGGAGCTTCGGCGGCAGCCAGGACATCGACAACTACTACTACACCGCCGAGATCGACGGTGCGCGGCTGCTGCTGCTGACGATCGGCTACTTCTCGTCTGACAACGCGAACGACGCCGGGCTGGCGTGGGCGCGCGAGGTGCTGGCAGCACACCCCGACCACACGGTGATCCTCGCCGCGCACCAGTCGGTGGGCACGGGCGCGAACAATTGGGCCAACGGCAACATCACGGGCTTGGTCGATGCGTACCCGAACGTGAAGCTCGTGCTGGGCGGTCACATCGCCGGCACGGGGGTCGCGTCGCGTACGACGCCGGCGGGCACCACCTACGGTGTGCTCACCGACTACCAGAGCCGCGTCTACGGCGGGCAGCAGTTCTACCGCAGCCTGAGCATCGACGCGGAGAACGGCCTGATCCACTCCAACACCTGGTCGCCGATGCTCCAGACCGCGGTCTCCGACGGTGCGTGGCACTCGCCGATCGCCGAGTCGGCGGTTCCCGGGTTCCACGGCTCCGACTCGGAGAACTGGGTGATCGAGCTGGACCTTGGCGGTTCGACCACGCGTACCCTGACCGCGAACGCGCTCACCTTCTCGGCCGGCGCCTCGGCGCCGATCGGCGAGACCGTCGGCACGGTCGGTGACGAGACCGTCTCGATGGTGCTCGAGGGTGCCCGCGAGGGCGTCGAGTACGAGTGGTACGCCGACCTGACCGACGCGGCCGGCAACACCACTCGCAGTGCGGTGTCGACGTTCACCATCACCGAGGCGCAGGCACAAGTGCCGTCGACGCCCCGCGACGTGTCGGCGACGGCCACCGGCACCACGGTGCAGGTCGGCTGGTCGGCCCCGGCCAGCGACGGCGGCGCCGACGTCACCCGCTACGAGGTCAATGTCGGTGACCGGGTGCTGACCGTCGACGGCGGCGTGCTCTCGGTGGATGCCACTGGCGTGGCGACCGGCAGCCACACGGTGACGGTGCGTGCGCTCAACAGCGTCGGATGGTCGCCCGCTTCCGAGCCGGTCACGATCGAGGTCGTGGACGCCGGCGGCGAGCAGCCGGAGCCGAGCATCGTGGTGCGCGGCGACTTCCACCCCGGTGGGGCGGTCGCCGTGTCGGGAACCGGCTTCGCCGCCGGCGCATCCCTCGAGATCGAGCTGCGCTCGACGCCGGTCGCACTCGGCGCGGTGACCGCCGCGGACGATGGCACGCTCACCTTCGCCGGAACGCTTCCCGGGGGCACTCCTCTCGGCGAGCACACGGTGGTCGTGTTGCAGGATGGCGTCGATGTGGCCTCAGCGCGCATCGTCGTGGGTGCGGCACCGGGCGGCGCTCCCGGCGGCGAGCCCCCTGCTTCCGGCTCCGACGGGCTCACCGGGCACCTGGCCTCGACTGGGAGCGATCTCGGCTGGGTGCCGTGGACGGTGGGCGGGGCGTTGATGCTGCTGCTGCTCGGTCTCGTGCTGATGCGAGCACGTCGACGCCACGAGCTCGGCTGACCCTCGCGACGGATGCGGTCGGCTCGCTCGAGTCGGCCGCATCCGTGTCGGTGCGCTGCACCGGCTCGGTCGGGAGCACGAGGTGAGCAGGCCGGCCCGACCGCCCGTGCAGGTGCAGATTGTGCGGAACCCGTTTAGCATCGGAAGCGGCGAGCAGCTCCGATTCCGACCGCAGCGCCGCCGGCCCGACCCCCCAGGAGCCCGAGTGACGACGCATGCCGACGAACAGCCGATGCTCGGACTCCGTGTGTCCGCGGGGGTGTCCGCGGCTGCGTCCGCGGCTGAGCGCGCGCCTCGGCCGGGCCGCCGGAGCGCCGAGGTCGGAGGCACCCTTCGTCCCCGCCGGATTCCCACGCCCGACTGGGGGAGCCACTCGTCGCCGCGCGATGTGCAGCGCTATTACCTGTGCAGCGAGGAGCCGAGTGGTGAGTTCGTCGAGGTGATCATTCCCGTCACCGATGCCGGTCGGCGGCGTTACTTCACGACGAGCGACGGCGAGCGTCTGACCGAGGTCGACGAGGACTACTTCGTGCGCCGAGGCGAGGGCAACGCCCGCTCGTTGCTCGAACTCGACGCGCGCGAGATGGCCGAGCTCCAGGCGGAATTGCACTTCGTGCGCCCGGTGCTCGGGCGCGACCCGCTGGCCGAGGCCGCGGCCGAGGCCGCACAGGCCGAGGCGACAACCGCTGCGCCAGAGCTTGAGGTGACGGATGTCGCGGAGCCGGCGAAGGTCGCAGCGGTGACGGATGTCGCGGAGCCGACGGATGCCGCGGGGGTGACGGATGTTGCGGAGCCGGCGGAGGTCGCAGCACAGGCGGCGCCCGACGCTGCGGCGTCCGGCGACGCGGTGCCCGGTGACGCGGTGTCGTCAGGCGTTGTGTCGAGCCCGGAGGTCGCAGATCTCGAGGACGCAGAGCCGGCGATGGTTCTCGAGCTGCCGTTCCCGGTTCCGGCGCGCGCCGTCGCGGAGTGGCTGGATGCCGGGACGATACCCGAAGACCCCGAACCGCCGGCGCCCGAAGAGCCCGAGCCGCCGGCCCGTGAAGTCGCGGCAGAGGTCGAGCCGGTATTCGACTTCCGTGCGGCCGACGACGATGACGATGACGACGAGATGAACGAGGAGAACGCCGTGGTGATGGGAACGAACATGTTCGAGCAGGTCGAGCCCGCGGCATCCGTGATGCCCGCCAATGTCACCCCGATGCCCGTCGGGGCGTCGGCCGGCACCTATGCCGTGACAGCCGCAGCCGCAGCCGCACCCGCCGTCACGCCGGCGCCGGCCGTCGCCGCCGCCACCGCGCAGGTGTCGCTCGCGAAGGGCATCGCGTTCGTCGCGCACCGCGGTCAGCTCGACCGGGTCGGCGCCGAATACATCGATCACCCGGGGCGCGTGGCCGAGCGGTTCGACCCGCTCGCCGAGCCCGTGCCCGCCGCGGCGGCGTGGTTGCACGACGTGCTGGAAGACACCGCGGTCACCGCGCAGGATCTGCTCGAGGCGGGCGTGATGCCCGAGATCGTCGAGGTCGTGCAGCTGCTCACGCGCACCGCGGATGTCGCGGACGACGTGTACTACGCGCGGATCCGCCGCCACCCGGTGGCCCGCCGGGTGAAGCTCGCCGATGTCGACGACAACTCGGCGCCGTGGCGCGTGCGCCGCCTCGACCGTGACACGCAGGTGCGCCTCGCCGAAAAGTACCGACACGCACGCGAGGTGCTCGGCGGCGAGTGACGTGGAGCCCCCCGGCGAGTGCCCGCTTGCCACTGCCCGCCCGCGCACGCTCCGACCGCGCGCTGAAGCCGTGACATCGGTGCCACGGCAGTGCGTTCATCGCGGGCAGCAGCGCGACGAAGAGCTTCGATCGTCGCGCAGCGGCGGGGCGCGTGGATTGCCTCCTCCGGCAGTACCATGAGAGGAGGGGGGAGTACCGATGTCGACACCCGACGCCCGAGAATCGGATCAGACCCTGATCGGTTCGGTGCAACGCGCTCTGCGGCTCGTGGACATCGTCGCGAACGAGCCGCGACCGATGCCGGTCAAGGCGCTCGCCACGGCGAGTGGACTCACGGCCGGCACCACGTACAACCTCGTGCGCACCCTGGTGCACGAGGGGTATCTCGCCCGCGAACCTGACGGGCTGCTGCTCGGCGATCGATTCCCGGCCTTCCTCTCGGGGGATGCCGCGCATGGCGTGTTCCTCTCCCGCGTGCGCACGGCGCTGCGCGGCGTCACTGAAGAACTCGGCGTCACCGCCTACCTCTCGCGGTTCGACGACGGCGAGGTGAATCTCATCGACATCGTCGACGCCGAACACAACCCGCGCGTCGAACTCTGGGTCGGGCTGCACAGCAGCGCGCACGCCACGGCGCTCGGCAAGCAGATCTTGGCCGTGCTGCCGAGGGAGGACCGGCTCGATTACGTGTCGCGGCATCCGCTCGCCGAACTCACACCGCACACCATCAGTGATCGGCGGGTGCTGCTCGACCAGCTCGAGCGCTCGCACGAGAGTGTCGTCGACCGCGAGGAGTATGCGATCGGCTACACGTGCATCGCAGTGCCGGTGCGCGCAGCGGGCATCACCGCTTCGCTCGCCGTGTCGCTGCCGACCGACCCGGGCAGTGCCGCCGGCGCCGCCCTCATCCAAGAGCTGCGCGGCGTGGCGGCCCGACTCTCGCTGCAACTCGGCACCGACCGCCTCGGGCAGTCGGGTGGCTGAGTCGTGCGCCTGGGTCGGCGGTGACGGATGCCGCGGCAGACGTCCGAGGCATCCGCTGTTCATCATCTGAAAATCTGGCACTGCCGTCGTGGGTCCCGCCCGGGTACCGTACAAGTACGCGCTGGGGGGCGCGTAGCTGCATCGCAGCACACGGTCGCATTGCGCGATCGGCACGGGGGGAGTTTCGGGTTCTTCCTCCGTGCGAGCGAATGGTGAGCGTGGGGGGAAGGTTCGGGTCCTTCTCCCCTCGCTACCATCCTTTTCGGCGCACCTATCGCGGTCGGCGGCGTACTCGGCTACCGTGGCGCCCAAACCGACCTCGACCGATGCGGGCGAGACGCCGCATGAGATCGCCCGGCGGCTGATCGAGCGGATCGACTACCTTGCGCCACCTCGTCAGCAGCCGGTTCAGCAGCCGGGGCCGGCAGGGTTGGTGTTGCAGTCGCCTTGGGTCAGGACGGTGTCGAATCGGCCGACGAGGACGCGTTGGGGGTCTCCGGTGGCGGTCAGGGTGCCGGAGATGGTCTGCCAACCGGATCCGGCGAACCGGTATTCGGCGCGCAGCACGACGTTGAGGGCGACGGTGTACTCGCCGGACTCGGCGAAGACGTGACTCGTGCCGGTCTGGGTGAACTCGCGTTGACCGAGTTGTGCCCATGTGGCACCCGGTGCGGCGTTCTGGACGGTGCCGCCGTCGCTGTGGGACCACCGGTATCCGACCGGTGTGAAGCGCACGTCGGCGGGCTGGCCGAGTAGGGTGCCGGGCACGATCTGCACGGATGCTCCGGCGACGAAGTTCGCCGGAAGGTCTTCGACCGCCCAGCCCCCGGGTTCCATGCCGTTGCCCGGCTTCGCCGGCACGAACGACGCGATATCGCGCAGCGTGACCGTGACGCCCGGGGTGGGAGCGGCCGGCTCTGGCTCTGGTGTCGCTGCCGGTGGTACCGCGCAGATCTCCAAGTTCAGCGGGCTGCAGTTCTCCGGCGGCGGCGGTGCCGGCTCAGACTCGTGGAAGATCGCGTCGTTTTCGTCGTTTCCACGCTCATCTTCGGGGATCAAAGGGCCCGTACCGAGGTCCACAATGACTTCAAGCGTGACATCATCGGCGTCCAACTCAGCACTCGGATCCGGGCATCCGATCCAGCCGAGCGCTTCGGTGCATCTGCCGGGGACGGATTCCGCGGCGGCCACGGTCGGCGCTGCGAGAGCTGCGGCGAACAGCCCAACAGCGACTGCTAGCAGAAGTCTTCCCCTGCCCAAACGATCACCTCGTCAACCAAGAGAGAGGCCGATCCGGGCCCGTCGGAGATCAAGAATGCTTGAAGGGGAGTCCGGTCTTGACGATCAGGCGGAGTCACGTCAGCGGAATCGGGCCCGATCACACGGGCGGCGCTGACGTCACGACAAAGGTAGATCGACAGCTCGGCGATGCCGTCCTGCTGGCTTCGCTCGGCGAGCGAGGTCGTATCGATACTTGTGGTGCCTTCCATCCGTATCCCGGCGTCGAATAGTGCGGCGAATTCTTCGTGCATGGTCTGTGCAAGCTTCGGCGTCACCAAACCATCGATGCGTTCCGCGCCCTCGCCGCCGTCGGCAGAGATCGCGGCTGAGACCTCGCGGTACCGCTCGTACGCCTCGACGGCGGCGGCGAGGGCCTCCTCGTCTGACGCGAAGATCGGCTCGGCGGCATCCGCCGAGGGGGTCGATGTCGGCGTCGGGTCGCCGTTCGTGCATCCGCTCAGCAGCAGTGCGAGCGCGCCGATCGCGGCGAACCCGGCGACCGGGTTGCGACGGTGGCGTCGCGCAGAACGAGAGAGGGGCATGGCGAATACCCTAGGCGAGCCCGCGCGCGAGGTGGCTGGTTATCCACAGCAGAGCTCGCGCGACCGCGCAACTGCGCGACAGCTCACTCCGGCGGCACGCCGAGGTCGCGCACGAGGTACGCCCACGGGAACGAGCGGCTGCCCACGATCCATCCGTCGTCTTCGTAGCGCCGCAACGGGCCGCGCCAGACCACGCGCTTGTGCTCCCACTGGGTCTCGGTGCGCACCATGCGGTGGCGCAGCATGGCGGCCTCGACGGTGTGCCAGCCCGACCGGCCCGCCAACTCCAGCTCGGCCATCTCGTCGAACGCGGTGACTGGGCCGAGCCACCGATATTCGAGACCATCGGTGGCGGCAGCATCGGTTCGTGCAGCGTCTCCGAATCGCTGCTGCGCCGCTTGCCGAGTCATCCCGAGCTCGGCGCCGATCGCCGACCAGCTGACGCCGCCCGCGCGAGCCGACTCGATCGCCTGACGAAGAATCGCGCGCACCTCGTGTTCTGCCTCGGCGCTCGCCCGGATGAGCGCGAGATGCCCGTCACGACCGATCTCGCCGTCGACTGCGACGTTGTCGAGGATCGCGAGCGTGACTGCGTCGCCGACGCCGGTCATCGATCGGCATCCTGGCTGGGCAGCCACCATCCGTCGACCTCTTTCGAGTGGGCCCGCGAGACGAGCCACCCGAGGGTGGTCGCGAGCGTCAGCGTGCCGACGAGCGTCAGTGCGACACCGACGCCCAGCACGATGCCGCGCACGAAGCCCTCGAGCATGACGATCGCCACCGTGTTGGCCGTGATGCCGAGCAGGATGGCGCCGAACCCGATCGACCACGTGGTGATGAGCTTGCGTTTCGTTTGCGTTCCCACGCGTCAATCATAGGTTGACGCCGATCGGTCTGTCAATAAATGATTGACGCGATGCGCGATGCGCGATGGCATGGCATGGCATGGCTGCGAACGCATCACACCCCGTTCACCATCTGCGCGATGCGTCGCAGGTACTGCTCGCGGTCGCGCGGGTTCTCGCCGATGCGGGCGCGTTCGGGCAAGACGCCGTGCACGGGTTCGTCGCCGTCGGGCTCCGACCGCAGTGCGCCCTCGCCGCGAGTGAGCCCCGGCAGCGCAGCGCGCAACCGGTCGAGTCGTCGCAGCGGAACTCGACCCGAGATGACGGCCGCGAAGCGCTCCTCCTCGGTCGTGGTCGGCACGGTCTCGAGCCGGGTGATCGCCGAGAGCACCGAGCCGACGACATCGATCGGCACCTCGAGCTCGAAGCGATGCATCGGCTCGCAGACGACGGTGCCGGCGTGGGCGAGCGCGTCCATCACGACGAGCGGGGTGACGGCGCGGAAGTCCGCCCCGGTGCTCGACATCGCCTTCGAGAAGCGCTGATGGGCGTGGCTCTGGCGCGGCGAGTACCCCGAGTGCGTCATCGTGACGATGCAGTCGAGTACATCCCAGCCCAGGAGCCCTTGCTCGAGCGTGGTGCGAACGGCCTGCTCGGTCGCGGCGAAGAACGCGGGCGGCATGGCCCCGGGTTCGATTCCGAGGCGGAACGCGATGCCGCTGCCGGGCGGCGCGGGTTCGACGCGCAGGCCGACGGTCGCGAGAAAGGGGTTGCCCCCGGCCTTGTTGAACTCCACGGCTTCGCCGACACCCGCGAGCCGCTCGACGCACACCACCGTCGACTCGCGAAAGCCGACCTCGAGTCCGTAACGCTCGGCGAGCATCGCCTGGATCACCTCCTTCTGCACCTCGCCCGCGAGCATGACCGTGATCTCGCCGCGCGCGTCGTCTTGCCGCAGATCGATGAACGGGTCCTGCTCGGCGAGCTCGGTGAGCGCCGAGAACACGGCGCCCGCGTGGGGCGGTGCGAACTCCGCGACCGACTGCAGCATCGGCCGGACGAGACCCGCCCCTTCAGCGGCGGTGCGTGATCGCACCCCGATGGCGGCGCCGATCTTCGCGTCGTCGAGCCCGCGTACGAGGGCGATGCGGCCGGCCGGCGAGGCATCCCTCTCGACGACCGTGCCGTTTTCGAACGAGCGGATGCCGGTGACCTTGACGCCCTCTCGACCGGCGACGGTGACCCGGTCGCGCACCTGCAGGGTGCCGGCGCGCACGTGCACGAACACGTGGCGGTCGCCGCGGTCGTCGCGCTCGATCTTGAACACGGTCGCGGCGAGTTCGGCGTCGGCATCACGCTCGATGCCAGGCAGCAGCTCGCCGAGGTGGGCGAGCAGCTCGGGCACGCCCGCGCCCGTGCGCGCGGACCCGGCGAGGATGCCGTGCACGAACGCGCCCCGTGAGAGCTCGCCGAATCGCTCGCGCAGCCGCGCAGGAGGCGGCGGCGTGCCGTTCGCCCACGCCTCGAGCACGCGATCGTCACGTTCGGCGACGACCTCGAGCAGGCCATCGACGGATGCCCCGTGGCGGCGAGCTTCGACGGACGCAGCCGGCGTACCGGCATCCGTCACCGTCGAGAGCAACGCAACGCGCTCGCTGAGCCGGCGGCGGATGTCGGCGACGACGCGCAGCGGGTCGGCACCGGCGCGATCGATCTTGTTGACGAAGAGGATGACGGGAAGGCCGAGCCGCTGGAGGGTGCGCAGGAGCACGACGGTCTGCGCCTGCACGCCCTCGACGGCCGACACGACGAGCACGGCGCCGTCGAGCACCGCGAGGGCGCGTTCGACCTCGGCGATGAAGTCCGAGTGGCCCGGAGTGTCGATCAGGTTGACGGTGAGCGCGGGCGCGGGCGCGTCGCCCGAAAGCTCGAAGGACACGACCGACGAGCGGATCGTGATGCCGCGGCGCCGTTCGAGGTCGAGCGAGTCGGTGACGGTCGTACCGTCATCAACGCTGCCGGGGTGGTCGAGCACGCCGACCTCGGCGAGGAGGCGCTCAGTAAGAGAGGTCTTGCCGGCATCGACGTGCGCGACGATGCCGAGATTGAGGGTACGCACGAGTGGTCAGGTCCGTTCGGTCGCGGAAGAGGGTGAACGAAGGCGTGACCTGAGCTCGCATCGCCTTGCCCTCTCTCTTCGACGTCTCGCGACGGACTTCGTCGCTCGTGCAGCGACGAGCAACGATGTTACTCGCGCGGCGGCGGGTTGTGAAGGCCCTCGCCTGCCTCGCGGATCAGCTCGTGCAGCTGCGTGAGCGCGCCGCTCGCAGCTGCGAGTGCAGCGCGCTCCCGCTCGGGCAGCGCCGCGACGGCGTTCATGACGTCCGCGCTCCATGCCTCGGAGATCGCCTCGTGCTCGCGGGTGCCGTCGGCAGTCGCCCAGACGCGCACGACCCGGCGGTCCTCGGCGCTGCTCTCGCGGGTGATGAGTCCGCGGCCCTCGAGGGAGCGGAGCGCGGCCGAGGTGTTCGACTGCCGCAGGCCCAGCGTGCGGGCGAGCTCGCCCACGGTCGCGCCGGGGTCGTCGACGACCTGCTTGAGCAGCGCGACCTCGGTCGTCGGGATCGGCCCGACGTGCGCGCGCTCGGGGGCCCGCCGGTGGATGGTCCAGGCGAGCTCCCTGAGCGTGCTCGCGGCGCGATTCAGCGAGGCATCCCGCTCGAGTGAGCGCGGAGTGCGCGTGTCACGGCCGTTCGATCCCATTGGGCAAAGTGTAGGTCGGCGAGAGACCCGTGCCGGTCAGTACTGCTGCGCGAGGGTGTCGAGCACGACGTTCGTCGCAGTGATGTTGTCGAAGCCGGGCTTGAGGCCCTTCTCCCACTCCGCGATGGCCAGGCAGGTGTCGACGACGAGCTTGCAGCGCTCGTAGCGACGGGCCGTGTAGGCGTCGAAGGCGTGCTCGTGGTCGTCGTGCCGTTGCAGTTCCTCGGCGAGCACGATGCCGTCTTCGATCGCCTGCGCGGCACCCTGGCCGAGGTGCGGGGTGACGGTGTGCACGGCGTCGCCGATCAGCACGACGCGGCCCTTGTGCCACGGCGCCGGGGCGATGAGCGACTCCTCCGGCCGCACCACGATGTCGGCATCGGGCTGCAGGATCTCGTCGCGCAGCCTGCCGGTGAGCCATCCGAAGCCCTCGAGGTGCTGCTTGAGCGCCGGATAGATCTCGTCGCCCTTCGGTCGCTGGTCGCGTTCGTACTCGGCATTGAAGAAGAAGTAGGCGAGATCCTTGCCGATGGGCACGAAGCCCGCCATGCCGGTCGGGCCGGGTTGCAGGATGATGCGGTCGATCTCGGGCAGCCGGGGCATGTTCAGGCGGAAGGCGCTCTGGCCGATGTAATACGGCCGGAGCTGCTCGTCGAGCACGTGCTCGCGCACCTGCGAGCGCACGCCGTCGGCGCCCACGACGAGGTCGTAGCGCTCGGAGCTGCCGTCTTCGTAGCGCACGGTGACGCCGTCGTCGTGCTGCTCGAGTGTGTCGAAGAAGGTCGAGTAGCGGATGACGACGCCGACCTCGAGCGCCCGCGCGGTGAGGATCTCGTGCAGTCGCGGACGGGTGATGCCGTTCATCGCCGGGTAATCGGCACCCTCGATCTTCGTTGCCGTCATGTCGCGGAGCTTGCCGCCATCGGCGTCGTACATCGACCCCCACTCGGTGGCGCCGTAGCCGTCGGCCATGCATGCGTCGGCGCAGCCGATCGCGTCGAGCGCGCGCATCGCGTTCGCGGGCTGGATGATGCCGACGCCGAAGACGGACGAGTGCACGTCGGCTTGCTTCTCGATGACGGTGACGTCGAGTCCTGCGTTGGCACGCAGGGCGATGGCGGTGGCGAGTCCGCCGATGCCTCCGCCGACGACAAGGATGCTGCGGTCGCTCATATGGAGTTCCTCACATAGGCCCGCCGGCGCACCGTTGCGCCGGTCCGACGGGCTGTCGATGTTTCGATCGACATATATATGGTCACATAAGCAACCACTGCTGAGCATTGCGGACTGCGCAACGTCACGTTGCAACGTCGGGCGCTTCGCGGACGCTCACAGTCAGTCGTCGAGGTCGTCGACCGCGTCGAGGATCGCGACGAGGTCGCAGTGCACGAGGGCGCCGCCGCCCAGCCGCGCCGCGATCACCTGGCGTGCCGGCCGGTCGTCGGGGTCCGGAAACATGGCGAGCCACTCGCGGTTCAGCGCCCCACGGTCGTCGGGATCGACGAGGTGCACCGTGAGCTTGACGATGTCGTCGGTCGACCCGCCGGCCGCCGCCATCAGGGCGCGGATGTGCCGGAAGACGTTGGCGCATTGCGCGTCGAGGCCCGGCGGCATTGCACCGCTCGCCGGGTCGCGACCGGTCAGTGCCCCGGAGTGGACGTGGGCGCCGATGCGACTCGCAGCCGGGATCGGATTGCGGTGCGAGTGACCGGGAAGGTGAATGCTGCGGCGGCGAGGCATGTCACCGGCCCTCGGGCACCGCGCGACCCTCGAGCACCACGTGGTTCTCGATCGCGCCGAGCCCCTCGATCTCGGCGCGCACGACATCGCCGTCCTTCAGGAACCGCCCGGTCGGTGCGCCGATGCCCGCGGGCGTGCCGGTGGCGAGGATGTCGCCGGGCATGAGCGTCATGACCTGCGTGAGGTAGGCGATCTGCTCGTAGATGTCGTGGATCATGTCGTCGGTCCGGAAGCGCTGCCGCTCCTCGCCGTTGACCGTCAGGCGCATGCCGAGCGCGAGCGGATCCTCGATCTCGTCGTCGGTCGTGAGCCACGGGCCGATGGGGCCGTGCGTGTCGAACGACTTGCCGAGCGTGAACGTGGGGGAGCGCTTCTGCAGCCAGTCCCGCACCGACACGTCGTTCACGACGAGGTAGCCGGCGATGACGGAGCGCGCGTCTTCGACCGCAACGTGGCGGCAGCGCTGACCGATCACCACCCCGAGCTCGATCTCGTAGTCCAGCGCGTCCGACACGATCGGCTTCTCGATGTCGTCGAACGGCCCGGTGATGCACGAGACCTGCTTGTTGAACCACAATTGGCTCGTCGGCGTCGGGATGCCGGCCGCTGCGGCCTCGACCGCGTGCTCCCGGTAGTTCATGCCGATGCCGAGAAACTTCTGCGGGTCGTCGATGGGCGCTTCGAGTCGGATGTCTGCGATCTCGTGCTTGGGCCCGTCGGCTCCCTCGATCGCCGGCCGCAGTTCGTCGAGCCGGGGCAGGATCGCGCGCAGCGAGGTGCCGATTCCGGGCACGTCTCTGAGGTCGGTGACGACGTCGTCGTCCACCCGGCCGAGCATGATCGGGCTATCGCCGCTGCGGAACCGTGCGAGCCTCATCGCGCTTGCTCCCGAGCCGAGGCCTGCTGCGGCGCCGCGCGCTGTGACTCCGCCTGCTGTTCGGAGGGCAGCGCACCCCATGCCTGCTCCGCCGTCGGCGTCAGCTGGAACAGGATGAATCGCCAGCCGAGCTCGGCATCGGCCGATCGCACGAGCACCTGCGTGGCGACGCCGCCGAGCGTGCGCTCGCCGCCCTCCTTGGTGCGGAGCCGGTTCACGAGATCGCCCGTCATGACGGCGACGTCGCCGATGAGCCGGATGTCGAGGTCGCCCCGCGTCGTGTCGAGGTACGGCCTGCGGGTCGCGACGTGCTCGAGCAATTGCGCCTTCGAGTGCATCAGGCCGGGGGCGTGGATGTGCACGAGCGTCTCGTCGAACAGCTCGTCGAGCGTCTCGAGGTCGCCGTCGAACAGGGCCTGCAGGCGACGCTCCTCGACGGCGCGCAGTGCTCCGGCGGTCGCGGCATCCGCTTTCGTCACGCCGGTCATCGCGTAGCTTCTTCGGCGGGAGAACTCAGAACTGCGGATGCCGCGTGGCGCGAGGATTCCCAGGTTCGGAACCCCGTCGCCTCTCCGGCCTCGACACCGGGTCGTGGCTGACCGACCAGGCGGTGGTAGCCGCTGAAGATCTCATCCGCCTCGGCGAGCGGCAGCACCTGCTCGATGTCGTCGAACGGTTTGCCGTCGGTGCGCTCGGCGACCATTCGGCGGATCACCTCGTAGCCCTCGCCGCGCATCGACATGATGATGCGGTTGACGCCCTCGCGGCGAGCGGCGTCGTAGGCGACGAACGCCGCGTGGGGGTCGTCGTGGGCGCTGAGCTGCTCGGCCACGACGCGCGCGTCGAGGAAGGCCTGGCACACGCCGTTGCCGCCGCGCGGGTACATCGCGTGCGCGGCGTCGCCCAGCAGCACCACGCGGCCGTCGACCCAGTCGTCGAGCGGTTCGTGCCGGATGAGCGGGAAGAGGTAGACCTCGCGTGCGTCACTGATCAACTGCTGGATATCGACGTAGTCGATGTCGACGCTCTCGTACAGCGGCACGATGTCGTCGACCGAGCCGAGCTGGTTCCAATCCTCGATCGTCTCCTCGCCCTCCTTCTCGACCACCCAGTTGATCAGCTGCTTGCCGGTGCCCTCGAAGTCGTCGGCGATCGGGTAGACGATCATCGTCGAGATTCGGGGGTCGCCGATGTGCAGGATGGTGTGGCCGTCGCGGATCGGCTCGCGGAGCGTCGTGCCGCGGTACATCGTGATGCCCGAGTACACCGGCTCCGCCTGGTTCGGGTGCATCTGGCGGCGCACGGGCGACTTGATGCCGTCGGCCGCGATGACGCCGTCGTGCCGCACTTGCTCCTTGCGGCCGTCACGGTGCTCGATGTCGAGCGTGACGCCGGTCTCATCCTGGCGGTAGGCGACCACACGTGCGCCCAACACGACAGCGTCATCGCCGAGGCGTTCGAGCACGGCGTCGTAGAAGAGCATCTGCAGCGAGCCGCGGTGCACGAAGCGCTGCTCGTGCTCGTACCCCATGTGCACGCCGCACTTCTCTGCGTAGATCTCCTGGCCGAAGTGGTTGTAGAAGATCGAGTCGACGGCATCGACCGACATGGCGCGGAATTCCTCGAGCAGCCCCAACTCCTCGATCTCTTTGGCGCCGTAGACCTTGATGTCGACGCCGACGCCGAGGGGCTGCAGCTCGGTGACGCTCTCGTAGATGCGCGTGCGGATTCCCTGCTGATGCAAACGCAGGGCAGTGACCAGGCCGCCGGGCCCCGCGCCGATGATCGCGATGTCGTGCATATTGGATCCTTTCTGATGCGCGCGCCTTCGCGCGCCGGTCTTGTCGCGCCGCCGCTCAGGCGGCGTCGCGAGCCTCCACGCCGAAGCGCTCGGCCAGGAACTGCCGGGTCGACTGCCAGGAGCGCTCCGATGCGCGTGCGCTGTAGCCGACGCCTGGCGGCATGCCCGGCAAGTCCGATTTCGGGTTCGTGTACGCGTGCCTGGCGCCGCTGTAGAGGTCGACCTCCCAGCCGATGCCCGCGCCGTCGAGGTCCGCCTGGAGTGCTGCGCGTTGTTCGGTCGTCGCCATGGGGTCGGCCGCGCCCGTGCAGACGAGCACGCCGATGCCCACGTCGCCGCCGACCAGTCGCGCTCGAGCAGGTCGAGACCGCCGTGGATGCTGACCGCGCCGATGATGTCGCCGCCGGTGCGCACATACTCGAGCGCGCCCGCACCGCCGAAGCAGTAGCCGAGCGCGACGATCCGCGCGGCGTCGACCTCGGGCTGCGCCGCCGCCGTCTGGTGCGCCGCCGCCACGCGCGCCATCCACTCGCCGCGGTCGGCCACCATGGCGCCGATGAGCGGGCCGATGTCCGGGCCGCCCGCCGGAGTGTGCCGGTCGCCCCACACGTCCGCGGCGAACACGGCGTAGCCGAGTTCGGCGTAGCGGTGGGCGTGTGCGATGGCATCCTCGCCGAGGCCGAACGCGTCGTGCAGCAGCAGTACGGTCGGCAGCTCGCCCGCGCCCCCGGGCGCGACGAGCAGGCCGGTCATCTCGGTGCCATCGTGGGCGTATTCGATGTCGCGAGCCTCGATGTCGCGAACGGTCAAGACTGGCATTGCGCTCCTTCCGGCGAGCGCAACGGCGGGCGCTCGTCGCGCCGGCTGGTCAGTCGGTACGCGCGCGCTTGAACCAGTCCGTGATGAACCTGAGGAAGATCTTGACCCGCTCGGGGGTGGCGTCGCCGGGTGCGTGCAGCGCGTACAGCGAGCGCGTCGGCGGGGGCAGATGCGGCAGCACCTCGACCACCTCGGCTGCGCGCGCCGAGTGCTGCACGAGCGTTCGCGGCACATGCCCGATGCCGCATCCGAGCTCGATCATCTGCTCGATGATCGAGTAGGCGTTCGAGGTGAACGCCGGATCCTGCACGCGCAGCCGCGTCGCCTCGTCGCCCTCGCCGAGGTGCCAGACCGGGTCGCCCGTGTGCGTCAGCAGGTCGTGATCGCTGAGCTCCGTCGGCGACGCCGGCGTGCCGCGTCGTTCCAGATAGGTTGAGGATGCCGCCAGCATGAACGGCAGCTCCGTGATGCGCCGCACCTTGACCCGCGAGTCCGATGGGTGCCGCGCGTGGAACGCGATGTCGAAGCCCTGGTCGAGGAAGTCGTGCGTGCGGTCGGAGATACCCCCGAGCTGCAGCTTCACGCGGATGCCGGGATGCTCGAGCCGGAACTCCCCGATCGCGAGGCCGAGTTCCTGCAGGCCGATCCACTTCGGGCTGATGATCGACAGCCTGCCCTCGGTCGAGCGCTTCGTCTGCGACAGCGCGGCATCCTGATCGTCGATCTCCGACAGGATGCGCTCGGCGAACTCCGCGTACTGCTCCCCGTCGAGCGTGAGCGAGACCGACCTGGCCGTGCGGTTCACGAGTCGCACGCCCAATTGGCCCTCGAGGTCGGCGACATGGCGCGACACGAGCGAGGGCGAGATGCTGAGCTCGGCGGCTGCCGCGCTGAACGAGGGCGCATGCGCGACGGAGACGAGCGTCCGCATGACGGCGAACCGATCCACGAGAACGCTCCTTCGAGTCCGTGACGATGCGGATCCTGCTCCGGAGGGGGCGGCCGCACGAATTCGAAGTATATCGATGCACAAATGCCTCCTCTGGGTGCGAACGGTCGTCGGTGCGAGCGGCGCTCGATGACACCCGGCGAAGTCGGGCGTGATTGCAGGCTAGCCACGGGGAGGGCGAGACGGACCCGTGATCTGTGCAAACTAAGCGTGCAGGCCGGAACCTGTCGCCGGCGCCATCCGCAACGTACATTTGCGGCCAGTGCCACTGGCACCGCCTCATCGCCCCACCGCCCCCGCACAGGAAGCCGGACCAATGACGGTCGTCGATATCAACATCCACCACCTGCCCGAGGATCTCTTCTCGAACGAGAAGATCCTGAACGGATTCCTCGGCAGTGCGCCGCGTGGCTTCGGCGAGATCGCCAGGGTCGAGACGATGGAGTCCGGCAAGCGGCACCTCATTCTCGAGAAGCCGGCCGGTCACCAGAACCTCAACTATGTCGAGGGCGACTATTCGGCCGACGCGAAGCTCGCCGCGATGGACGAGGCCGGTGTCGACTACGGCATCATGCGCGTGCCGGTGTGGCAGGAGTGGCTCGATCTCGAGACGTGCAAGGCGGTCAACGACAATGCGTTCTCGATCGCCGAGCGCTCGGGCGGCCGACTCTTCGCTACCGTCTGCCTCCCGCCGTGGGGCCGTGCCGACATGATCGACGAGCTCAAGCGCTGCGTCGATCGCGGCGCGGTCGGTGTGCAGCTGGCCTGCCACTACGGGCAGCTCTACCTCGACGACGCGGTGTTCGAGCCCTACCTCGAGGTGCTCAACGAGGTCGGGCTGCCAGTGATCGTGCATCACACCCCGCTGCCGGTCGAGTGGCGTTCGGTCGTCGACTACACGAACCTGCGGCGCGAGTACGGCCGCATCATCGATCAGTCGACCGCGGTCGGCCGCGAACTCTTCAGCGGCATGTTCGACCGCTTCCCCAACCTGCGCTTCATCCACACGATGCTCGGTGGCAACTGGTTCGCGAACACCGCCCTGCTCACGCCCCACAAGCCGAACAAGGTCGAGGCGCTGCAGCGCCTCGATCCGACCGGCGGCGAGAAGATCCAGCAGTACTTGCGGGAGAACATCTTCTTCGACCTCACGCACCCGCACTCGTGGGGGAAGGCCCAGATCGAAGCCGCACTGCAGATCAACGGTGCCGACCACTACCTCTTCGGCTCCTCGTTCCCCGTCTTCTACAGCTGGATGAGCCAAGGCGTCGAGTTCATGACGAACGAGGTCGAGATCTCTGCAGCAGACCGCGAACTCGTAATGTCAGGCAACGCGAAGCGGATGTTCGACCTGCCCATCTAGAGAGTCCCTCGGCCGTCACCGCGAGGGCCACAGCATCGCGCGGCCGAGCCGCGAACCGAACGCCGCGCGACGAAGCGCAGACAGGAGTGACCGTCCCATGGCCGGTACCACGACGAAGACCTTGCCCGAGACGGCGGTCGTGCAGCGCGTCGACCCGACGCCGCCTGCCCGCTCATGGCTGGCGGAGATTCCGCAACGGTTCGCTGTGATCGGCGTCTGGATCGCCATGGCTGTGCTCTTCGCGGTGCTCCTGCCGCAGACGTTCCTGACCTTCGGCGCATTCCGGGCGATCTTCGGCGGGCAGCAGGCGCTCGTCTTCCTCGCCGCAGCGCTGCTCGTCACGATCATCGTCGGCGAGTTCGTCGACATGTCGGTCGCGGCGAACTTCGGGTTCGCGGCGATCTTCGTGCCCGTGCTCCACACCACGTACGGCTGGAACGTGGGGCTCGCGATCGTCACCGCGATCGTCGCCTCGACGCTCGTCGGGCTCGTGAATGCCTGGCTCATCGTGAGGGTCGGCGTCAACACGATCGTCGTGACGCTCGGCATGTCGACCGTGCTGCTCGGCGTCTCGCTCGGCATCGCGAACATGACCGCGGTGAGCGGGCTGCCCGGCTGGCTCGGCCAGGCGCTGCTCTTCAACCTCCTCGGCCTGCCGGTCACGTTCTACCTGGGCCTCGCCCTCATGCTCGCGTTCGCCTACGTGCTCGCCTTCACGCCGCTCGGGCGCAACATGCGATTCGTCGGCGCGAATCGCGAGGTGGCGAGGCTCGCCGGGGTGCGCGTGACGCGCATCCGCATGGGCGCATTCGTCGTCGCCGGCCTGATCGCCGGCCTCGGCGGGGTCATCGCCGCATCGGCGACTGGCGGCTTCGACCCGAACGTGGCGAACATGTATCTGTTGCCGATGTTCGCGGCCGTGTTCCTCGGCACCGCCATCCTGCAGCCCGGCCGCTTCACCCCGCTCGGCGCGCTCATCGCCGTCTACTTCCTCGCGACGGGCGTGCTCGGCCTGCAGCTGCTGGGCGCCTCGTCGTGGGTCTCGAACGTTTTCTACGGCGGGGTGCTCGTCATCGCCGTCACCCTGTCGACCGTGCTCAGTCGAAGACGCTGAGCCCCCGCGGCATCCCGCAACCAACCGCAGTCAACCACAGCAGAACCGCACCACCCCGCAGCACCCCGCACCATCCGCTCCTCGCAACGACGCCCAGGAGGCACACCATGCACAGCATCACCAGTTCCATCACCCGACGGTCGCGTCGCTCGCGCGCGCTCGTCGCAGCCGGAGTACTCGGTTCCGCCGCCGTTCTGCTCACCGCCTGTTCGAGCGGCGCGACGGCCGACCCCTCGGCCGCACCCGGCGCGAGCGACGGCTCCTCGTCGGACCTCGAGGCCGCGGTCGCCGCGCTGCTCGAGCCGCGCGACGAGTACCCCGTGCCGACCGAGCCGACGGGCGACGTCGCCTCGCTCGCCGGCACGACCGTCTACTACGTGCCGCTCACCCAGCAGTCGCCGCAGTTCAACGTCACGGGCGAGGCCGTCACCGAGGCGTTCGCCGCCGTCGACGTCGACGTGCAGATCTGCAACGGCAACGCCACGCCGACCGAGATCGACTCGTGCATCACCCAGGCGACGCAGGCCGACGCGGCCGCGATCATCACCGACGCGATCCCGTACGGCATGGCGTCGAACGCGCTCGACGCGGCGCAGGCCGCCGGCATCCCCGTCGTGTTGAACAACAACTACGAGTCGCCGGAGCATCCGGCGTCGGAGACCCTGCAGTACGGCCCAGACGCCGCCGTCGACCAGCTCGTCGGCCTCTTCCAGTGGATCGCACTCGACTCGGGTGGCACCGGCACCGTGCTCTTCAACGAGGCGACCGACGGCTCGTCGGCGCTGACCGCCGAAGACGCGCTCGAGCAGGCCAACGAGGTGCTGGCCGACGGTGAGATCGTGGTGAACGAGGTCTCGAGCTCGAACTTCCCGCTCATCCCGTCGTCGACGAGCTCTGCGCTGCTGCAGCACCCCGAGATCGGCTACGTGTTCTCCCAGTTCGCGAATCACCTCCAGCCGACGCAGGGCGGCGTCGAACAGGCGGGCCGTCTCGCCGACATCAAGGGCGTCGTGAGCGCCGCTCAGCTGGGCGCCCTGCAGCAGATCGACTCCGAGAACTTCCTCTACGCCGCGGCCGGTCAGGCCTCGGTGTTCCAGGGCTGGGTCGCCGCCGACATCGCGATGCGCATGCAGCTCGGCACGGAGCTCCCGGAATACGAGATCCCGTTCCGGCTCTTCACGCGCGACTCGATCGGCGACGTCGAGCTGACCGCCGAGGCGGAGGCATCCGGCGAATGGTTCGGGCCGGCCACCTTCCGTGACGACTTCCTCGCCATCTGGGGCGCGGAGTGACGATTCAGCACTCGCCGGTGGCGCGGGCGGCGACGCCCGAGCCACCGGCACCCCGACTCGCGGTGCGGTCGCTGAACATGACCTTCGGCTCGACCCGTGTGCTGCACGACGTCGACGTCGTCGTCGCCCCGGGTGAGATCCACGGGCTCGTGGGCCAGAACGGCTCGGGCAAGTCGACGTTCGCGAAGGTGCTCACGGGTCTCAACCGCCCGGACGACGGCGCCGTCGTCGCGATCGACGGCGCGCCCCTGCCGCTGCCGATCCGCCCGCACCAGGCGCGTGACTACGGCATGTCGGTCGTGCACCAGAACCTCGGGCTCATCCCCGACATGACGGTGCTCGAGAACATGCGCATGGGGCGCCTCGAGGGCCGCGGCATCCTGCGTCGCATCGACTGGGTGAAGGAGCGCGCCGAGGCGATGCTCGCCTTCGAACGCATCGGCCGCCTCGTGCCGCTCGATTCCCGGGTGTCCTCGCTCAGCGAGGAGGACCGCACCGCCGTCGCGATCGCCCGCGTGCTGCAGGATGCCACGCCCGGCGCGGGCCTCATCATCTTCGACGAGTCGACGCGCGCGCTCGGCCGCCGAGCGCTCGAGAACTTCTACCAGGATCTCGACGACATCGTCGCCACCGGCACCTCCGTGCTGCTCATCACGCACCGACTCGAAGAGATCGTCGACGGCGCCGACAGTGTCACGGTGCTGCGCGACGGCCGCGTCGTCGAATCGGCCCGGCCCGTCGAAGGGCTCACCGAGACCGAGCTGACGACGCTCATCCTCGGCCGCACGATCATCGACCTCGGCGAGCGGATCGTGCACGAGCCGCGCGACGACACCCCGGTGCTGCGGGTCGAGGGCCTCACGGGGCTGCGGCTGCACGACCTCGCGTTCTCGCTGCACCAGGGCGAAGTGCTCGGCATCACCGGCATCGGCGGTTCGGCGTACGACGACGTGCCCTACCTGCTCGCGGGCGTCACGCCGGCCGAGGCGGGCACGATCGAGCTGCCCGGCGAGACGATCGAGCTCACAGGGCTCGACCCGGCCCGCGCCATGCAGCACGGCATCGCGATCGTGCCGCAAGGCCGCGAGCACGCGGGCCTCGCGATGAGCGAGACGGTGCTCGAGAACACGGCCTTCCCGCAGTCCGCCCGTCGGCGCCCACTCGCCCGGCTGCAGCGCACCGCGGAGCGCGCGCTCGTCGACGACTGGATCGAGCGGCTCGACGTGCGCCCGCCGCGGCCCGATGCGGTCGTCGGCACATTCAGCGGCGGCAACGCCCAGAAGGTCTTCATCTCGAAATGGCTCGCGACCGACCCGCGGATGCTGCTGCTGCACGAGCCGACCCAGGCGGTCGACGTCGGCGCCCGCCAGAGCATCGTCGAGGCCGTACGCGCCGCAGCGAAGGAGCGCTTCGTCATCGTCGCCGGCTCCGACGAGAATGAGCTCGCGCTCCTCTGCGATCGCGTGCTCGTGCTCGTCGACGGCTGCATCGACCAAGAGCTCACGGGCGAGCTGTCGCCCGACCGCATCGTCGAGGCGATCTACTCCGGCAGCGCTCGCGCGAAGCTCCGCGATCGCACGTTCACGCACGACACGCACGACAGGAAGGCACGATCGTGACAACACGTGACGAACAGCTCGACGGCTTCTTCTCCTCCGCGAGAGTCACCGCGCGCGATGAGGCGATCGAGCTCGCCGGCACCGACTTCCGCCGGTTCCTCTACGACCACGACGACGAGACGCTCGCGCCGTGGCGGGGCATGGGCTACCAGGAGTTCACCGACGCGCGCCGCGACGATCGGTTCCTGCAGGCGTTGCTCGACGAATGGAACGCACAGCTCGACGAGCCCTTCGCAGGCGTCACCTCCGACGGGGTCGTGCGCCCTGGCCTCTACGAGCTGGCCGAGCGGGGTGACGACGCCGACCTCGTTGCCGCCGCCGAGCGCGCGCTCGCGGCCCTCCCCGAGGCGCAGCGAGACGCATTCCGGCATCCGCTCGACGCCAAGGAGTGGCGAGCCTGGAGCAATCCCGAGTTCGTCTTCCACCGCGTGGGGCTGCGACTCGAAGACCTCGCCGCCGATCAGGTCGCAGCGATCCTCGCACTCGTCGAGGCGTCGCTCAGCGCCGAGGGGTACGAGCGCGTGCGCGAGGCGATGGAGCTCAACGGATTCCTCGGCGAGCTCGTCGACCTGCCGACGATCCTGAACGACCGCAGCTACTGGGTCGCGCTCTACGGCGACCCGGTCGCGGGCGGTGCATGGGGCTGGCAGCTGTTCGGGCACCACGTGGCCGTGCACTTCGTGACCGTCGCGGGCCGCCACGTGGTCGCGCCGGTCTTCATCGGCGCCGAGCCCGCCCTCTCCGACGGCGAACGGCCGCCGATCTTCGAGGCGCGCGAAGAGACCGCCCTCGAACTCGCGGCGTCGCTCACCGACGAGCAGCGAACGGCCGCGGTCGTGTACGCCTCCGTGCTCGATCCGAAGATGCCGGCCGACCGTCTGCACCCGGCCGACGAACGGCACGTCGCCGGAGCGTTCCAAGACAATCGGCTCATTCCCTACGAGGGCATCTCGGCGTACGACCTCGACGACGAGCAGTGGGCGCTCCTGCTCGACCTCGTCGAAGACTTCCTGCTGCTGTTGCGGAGCGATCAGCGCAGGCTGACACTCGCCGACATCGAGGAGCACCGCGACGAGACGTGGTTCGCCTGGTACGGCGCAACCGACGGCACGGGGCCGTTCTACTTCCGCATCCAGAGCCCGGTGATCGTCGCCGAGCTCGACCATCACGCCGGGGTGTGGCTGAACAACCGGGTGCCCCAGCGCTTCCATGTGCACTCGACCCTGCGGCTGCCCAACGGCAACGACTACGGCCGCGCGTACATCGACCAGTGGCGTGCGCGACGCGGCGCCGCGCAGCCCTGACACGCCGCGCAGCCCTGACACGCCGCGCAGCCCTGAAACGCACCTGACCGACCTGACCCACCCTGCACCGCGCCACAAGGAGCCCACATGCTGCCCAGCACGAACTTCGACCCGCCGTTCGCGATCACGCGCGCGAGCCACGTCTCGCTCGCCGTCACCGACCTCGAGGCCAGCCGGGACTTCTACCGCGACGTCATCGGGCTCGTCGTGACCGAGGAGACCGATGACACCGTGTGCCTGCGCGGGCTCGAGGAGTCGTCGCATCACTCGCTCGTGCTCGAGCGCGGCGACGAGGCGAAGGCCCTGCGCGTGGGCCTGCGGGTGCGGGAGGACCGCGACATCCGCTCGGCTGAAGTCTGGTGCCGGTCGAACGGTGTCGAGCACGAACGCGTCGAACGGCCGCATCAGGGGCCGACGCTGCAGTTCACCGACGCGGTCGGCACGCGCATGGAGCTCACCTCGTCGATGACGCAGGTGCCGCGCAAGATGCAGGAGTTCCACGAGTTCGTCGCGGGTGCGCCGCAGCGCCTCGACCACTTCCAGTGCGTCACCTACGATGTGCAGGCGGCGACCGACTTCTGGACCGGTCTCGGCATGCGCATGTCGGAATACACGGCGACCGACGGCACCGACGAGCTGTGGGGCACGTGGATGGAGGTCAAGGGCAACACCCACGACCTCGTGTTCACGAACGGCCGCGGCCCGCGGCTGCATCACTTCGCCTACACGGTGCCCGACGCGACCGCGCTGCTGCATGCGGCGGATGTCGCGGGCTCCCTCGGCTTCGGCGACGAGATCGACCGCGGCCCCGGTCGCCACGGCATCTCGAACGCACTGTTCCTCTACCTGCGTGACCCGGACCAGCACCGCATCGAGCTGTTCACCACGCACTACCAGTTCATCGACCTCGAAGAGCAGCCGATCCGCTGGGACGTGAGCAACCCCCGCCGCGCGCAGCTGTGGGGCATGCCGGCCTCGCGCCGCTGGTTCTTCGAGGCGAGCGAGTTCCCCGGCGCCGAGGTGCGCGAGCCGACGCTGCAGGCGTCGCCCGCGACGCTCGAAGACGTGCTCGGCCTGCACTGAGGCTGTGGTCGGCCCGGCTCAGAACGGCCAGATGAGCGGCACCCAGAGCACCGCGATGAGCAGGTAGGCCAGCGCGAGCGGAATGCCCAGGCGCCAGTAGTCGCCGAAACGGTACCCTCCCGGCTCCATCACCATGAGGTTCACCGGTGTGGCGATCGGCGTGAAGAAGGCGGCGGCGCCGGCGACGGTCAGCGCCATCATGAAGGGCTGTACCGAGGCGCCGAGGGTGGCCGCGATCGAGACCGCGATGGGCAGCACGATGAGCACGGTCGCGGTGTTGCTGATCACCTGCCCGAGCACGAGGGTGAGCACGCACAGCGCCAGCAGGGCGAGGTGCGGGCTCGCCGTGCCGACGATGCCGAGCAGCCAGCTCGCGACGAGCTCTGCGGCGCCGGTCTCGATGAACGCGACCGACAGCGGCATGAGCCCGGCGATGAGCACGACCGTGTTCCACTGGATCGAGCGGTACATCTGCGGCACGGTCAGCACGCGCGAGAGCACGAGTGCACCTGCCGCGAGCAGGCCGACCACGACCGGCGGCAGCAGTCCCGTCGCGAGCAGCACCACCATGAGGCCGAGGATGACGAGGGCGCGCTTGGCGCCGCGGCCGAGCGGCACGGCCCGGCGCAGCGACTGCGGCGCGGTGACCGGGATGACCCCGGGCAGTCGCACATATCGCTCGAGGGCATCCCATGGGCCGCGCACGAGCAGTGAGTCGCCCGGGTGGAGCCCCTCTGGGTCGTCATCGGATGTCGGCGGCGAATGGCGCTCGCCGGTGCGCCGGATCGCGATGATCACGAGGTTCTCGCGCAGCGTGATCATGCCCGGGAACACCTTGCGGCCGATGTACATCGAGCGCGGCGTGATCATCACCTCGGCGACCCCCTCGTCGGGCGTGTAGAAGGTGTCGGTGTCGAGGCTCACGTCGTAGCTGCGGCGAAGCTCCTGCGCCACGGCCCCGGGATCAGCGGGAACGTTGTCGGCGAGCTGGTCGGCCTTCCGGTCGGGCAGCAACCGGCCGCCGAATGCGACCAGGATCGCGATACTGAGCGCGAGCAGCGGAAGCCCGGCCAACGCGAACTCGAAGTACCCGAATGCCCGGCCGCCGGCGTTGGCCGCGGCATCCGACACGATCACGTTCACGGGGGTGCCGGTCAGGGCGAGCAGTGACCCGGCGTGCGACGAGAACGCGAGCGGGATGAGCAGTCGCGACGGCCCGATGCCGGCCTTGAGGGCCACGACGACGACGACGGGCAGCAGCGCGGCGACGGCACCGTTCAGGCTGATGAATGCGCTCAGTACGGCCACCATCAGTGCGATGACGACGGTGAGCCGCCGCCGGGAGGTGCCGGCGCGGCCGATCACCTGCTGGCCCGCCCAGGCGGTCACGCCCGTGGCATCCAGCGCCTCGCTCACGACGAACAGCGACGCGATGAAGATGACGGTCGAGTCCCCGAAGCCGGCGAGCGCCTGCGGGAGGGTGATCACGCCGGTCGCCCACAGTGCGAGCGCGACGCCGACGGCGACGAGACCGATGGGGATGCGGCCGCTCACGAATGCGACGATCGCCAGCGCCAGAATGACGAACGTCGCGATGATCGGGTCCACCATACTTCGACGCTAGAGCATCAGGCAGCTAGACGGATGCCTCTGAGCCCGGCGTCGTCGCCGGTGCGCGCCGCCGTCAGGTCGTCGCCCGAAGAATGTCATCCATTGCCTCGGTCAGGCGTCTTGCCGCCTTCAGCAGATCACGGGCCCGCGACTCGGTGAGGATCGTCGCGGCGTATTGGACGTCGCTCTTGGAGTCGAGCAAACGGCTGAACGCCGGCGCCAGACGCTTGCCCGGTTCAGACTGCCTCAACAGCGCGACTGCTTCGCCGTGGCTCTCACGCGCGGCACGGCGTAGTGTCGGCGCGTGTCATATTGCGCGTTCGGCCCACCATTACCGACCGACGTTCAGCAGCTGCGCGACTGAGACTCGGCCCGTCAGTGGTCGAGCGTCTGCGCGTACCGAGTCGATGATCGGGTCGCTTCGCGCTATCAGGCCTCTGAGTTCTGAAGCCGTCACGGCGTGGAATTGCGCATCGTTTCCCGTGAGGCGCCCGACACGCCGAGCCGACTCATCGATGAGTTCCGTCGCGAGCTCTTCATCGACGTCGTCGTTCCACACGACGAAAAGATCGATGTCGGAATCGGGGCCGGCGTCGCCGCGGGCGAAGGATCCATAGAGCAGGGTGGTGACGGAGTGCTCAGTCAGCGTGGAGTCGAGGATCGCGGCGATGTGTTGCTCGGTGCGCGCGGGCGTTGCCAAGATCGCTTCGATCGGTGTCCAGAGCACATGCTCCCGGTTCAGTGTGTACACGTTGCCGCTGCCGAGACGGCGCACATCGACGAGGCCGATTCTCGTCAGGTCATCAAGGATCTGCTGCGTTGTTCGCAGTGCCTTCACCCCGGAGAGTTCGTGAAGGTTGCGCCCGGACGCTCCGTCAGCGAGCAGCGAGAGTCGATGCAGGACACGGGCACGGTTCCTTCCGAGCACGTCGTAGGCGGGATGGGTGAGATCCATACGGGTAACCGACTATCCAATCGTCACGTGACTACCAGAGTGTATCACGCGACTGTAAATGTAGTCAGAAGTGTTGGGGACCCGGGCATGCGCGATCGATGTCGATCTCGGCCCGCGCCGTTCGACGCATGAGTAGAAGCATCCGCTTCTGAAAGCTCGCACTCGTGTCGTAGGAGAAGATCGTGCACGGGTGATGCCCCGCACCGCCTCTACGTGGCGCGCGCGACCGACGTGTTCGTGCTCGACGAGGCAGAATGGCGAGTCAGCGTCCCGGTGAGGTCATCGGGGCCCCCATCTCGGGGCCTCTATGACTACTCTCCGTATTGCTCAATCGGCTCATTCGGATCGAACTGCGCTCGATAGTCACGGTGGGCTTGACCCATGACAACCCACTCCGGCGAGTCGACGTTACCTCCGATGATGCAATGCGCGGCGCCGATGTTCTGCAACTCCGGCGCGCGCGTCGGATCCGAATACTCCGCCCAGACGTAAAACCGTCCGTCCTCACGTGCGACGACTTCTGCCTCCGCGAAGGGAACGGGATCGAACGATCCTCCGTGCGCCTCTACGCCCTCCCGGACGGCTCCTGTACAGAGTTGATACACCAATTCGGCCGTGAACTCATTTGACGGAGGCGCAACTTCTGGGTCGGGCTGCCCGGACTCGACGACGTACTCCGGCGGGGTCGGTGTCGGAACCGGTATCGCACTCGGCGCGGATGTCTGCGTCGCGACGGGCGCGGCGCCCGGTTCTCCGCCGAACGGGACGACCCCGAAGGCGAATGCCGCTCCAGTGCCGACGCCGAGGAGGAGGACCACGCCGAAGGTCAGGCCGATGATGCGATCGGTCACGGGGGAGCGCTTGGCGGGGGCTGGTTCGTGCGCGACCTGATCGAGCACGCTGCGCTTCATGGAGACGAGGAGGCGTGTCAGTTCGTCTCCGGTCGGAGGATCAGACCTCATCGAGGGTCACCGCCTTCTTCAATCGGGCCCGGCTTCGGGATACGCGTTGCTTCACGGCACCGACGGTGAGGCCGAGCTGTTCCGCGGCCTCTGCGTAGGGCAGGCCGTCGACGAGGCAGAGCTCGCACACCTGCCGGTCGATGGGGTCGAGTCGTTCGATCTCGTCGAGCACCCAGCGCAGCTCGTCGCGCGCGGTCTCAGCGTCGTACTGGTCGCGCACGAAGCCCGCGTGGCTCGAGGAGTTCTCGTCGAACTCGTCGGCCTGGTTGCGTGCTGATTTGCGGATGACGTTCATTCCGAGGTACCTGCACGTGACGAGGAGCCAGGGGAGCAGCGACGTGTCGGCGATCGTGATCTCGGCGGCCTTGCGCCACACGGTGACGAAGGTGTCTTGCACGATCTCTTCGACGTCGAGCCGGCTCGGGGCGATCGCCCACGCGTACCGGGTCACTGCCGCTGCGTGCCGATCGAACACGATCGGCAACGCCGTATTGTCGCCGCCCGCCAACCTCCTGAGGAGATCGGCGTCGGTGCCTTCGCTCTGGTCCACGTGCACCTCCTTAACCTAGAGATGTCGCGGAATGGGCAAAGGTCACAGCTCGTGTGGCGATTCTTCTCGTTCGCGATGCGAATGGTCGGATGCCGCAGCGGTTGAGGCGGATGTCGCCGCCGCTCGCACCGACCGCCGGTACGCGCCAGCGCTCAGGCCGACCACGCCGCGGAAGTCGTTGCTGAGGTGCGACTGGTCGGCGAGTTCCACGAGCACCGCGTTCGCGAGTTCCTGCTCGGAGTCGAGCGGGTGCTCCTACTCGCCTTCGGGTGAGTACTGGTTCGCTCAGCCGGCGTCGGCGTCGGACCCGGAGTCGACCGCGTTGATCAGCGCGTCGACCGCGGTCAGCAGGTTGTGCAGCGCCTGCCGTTCAACCGAATCCTCCGACAGCTTCTGGATGTCGAAACTCGCGAGGCTCGCTGCCTCTCGAGCTTGCGAAATTGCTGCCTGCGCCTCGAATTCGGCCACGGTCGTCCCCATTCGTGTCGAGACGACGGCCGAGCGCCGTCGTCCCGTTCCACGCTACTCCTCGCGGCATCGGGAGTATATGGATGCAGCGTTGCCGCGTGTACGCCGTGCGCCATCCGCTCCTCAGCTCTTCCACATCAGCCGCCTCCCAGCGCCGCCCTTAGGATCGAAGGCATGGCCGGATTCTGGGGCAAGCGCAAACGCGATGAGCATGAGGTCCAAGCGGATGCCGACCTGGCGAAGCGCGCCGGCACTGCCTTGGTCGCCGCCGACGAGCGCGTGCGCCTCACCGCCGACGAACTCGTCTTCGCCGAGGCCGAGCTGGGGCATGACGCGACCACGGAGCTGAGCGAGGCGCTCGGCGCAGTGCGGCAGCACTTGGGCGAGGCGTTCCAGTTGAACCAGCTCAATCACGACGAGATTCCCGACACCGTCGAGGAGCTGCGCACACGCAACGCACGCATCGTGCAGCTGTGCGATTGGGCGCAAGATCTGCTCGACGAGCGCACCGCTGCCCTCGCCGAAAAGATCGCGCGTGCGCGCCGGGCTCCCGAGATCATCGCGGGCGTGCGAGCGGATGCCGAGCGCCTGCGCTCACGTGTTCCGCAGGCCCGCGACACCGTCGAACGGCTCGCCACCCGCTATTCGCGAGACGCGCTCGCCCAAGTGGAGGTCAACCCCGCCGAGGCCGATCAGCTGCTCGGATTCGCCGAGCACAGCGCGGGCGTGGCCGAGCGGCGGCGTGAGGCCGGTCAGCGTGAACAGGCCAATCTCGCGCTCGAGGCATCCACGGAGTCGGTGCGTCGGGCGGCGACACTCCTCGATGCGGTGGAGACCTTCGAGGTCGAGGCGTTGCGGGCGGAGTCGACATTGGCGGCGATCGTCGAGGATTCCCGCGGGGATCTCGTCGTCGCGCTCAAGGAGCCGCACAGCGCCGGGGTCACGACCGCGGTCGCCGAGCTGCAGGCCGCGCTCGCCTCCCTTCCGCCGGCCGGCGTCAACACCGACCCGTTCGCGCAGTTGAGTCAGCTACGCGGGGCGAACGCGGGGCTGGATGCCGCGATCGCGGCGGCCCGCGAGCGTGCGGCGCGCCCGATTCCGCCGCTGGAGCATGTGCGCCATGCCATCGACGACGCCGACCGGCAACTCGCGGTTGCTCGAGATGTCATCGCCGGCCACCGCGGCTGGATCGGCGCCGACGCTCGCACCCGGCTGGCCGAGTCCGAGCGCATCCGGATCGACCTCGATCGTTACCTCGGCACCTCCGCAGCGGCCGTCACGGTCATCGATGAGGATCACCGGGAGCAGGCGATGGCGATGGCCCGCCGCGTCGCGTATCTCGCGGGCGAGGCCCTGCAGCTCGCACAGCGCGACATCGACTCATCACGGCCGCAGGATCCCGGGCAGTGGGGCGGTGGCTCCGACTGGGGCGGCGGCGGTCGACGCGGTGGCGGCGGATCCGATGTCATGGGCGGCATCCTCGGTGGCCTCGTCATCGGCGGCCTCCTCGACGGCATGTTCGACTGACCGCACGAGACCAGCGCGGTCGCGTCAGCGCGTGGCTCGGTCGACGAGCCCCTCCAGCGCTCGCTTGGCGCGAGCAAGTTGATCGTTCGAGACGGGCACATCGCTGTACCCGGCCTTCGTCTTCATGCTGAGCAGCGCATTGAGCTGCTTCGCGCTCCCGGCATCGGCCTTCGCGAGGAGCTTGGCTGCCTCATCGTGACTTGGCCTTCTTGAGCCGCCCCGCTCGTGCGCCGGGACTCACTAACGGGCTCATGATGCCCTCGTCGTCATTCGTCGCAGCCAATTCGTGGGTCCGATCAGGCCGATCCCCTCCTGCGAGATCTTACGGAGAACAAGTTCGCTCGTGCTGTGCTCGCGTACTTCGTGTTCGGAGAAGGTCAGCACGCGGGTGTCGTTGCCGGTCCAGGTGGTCACCAGACGCTGCAGATGGACGACTCGATCAGTCCACGCTTCGATGTCGGCATCGTCGGGGTGGATGAGAAGTATGTCGATGTCGCTGTCGGTGCGCATTTCACCCCGGGCGGCCGATCCGAACAGTGCACCGTAGACAGGAGCCGGTTGCCATTGCAAAAGTTCGCTGGTCACTCGCTCGACGAATCGATCGCGAACGGTGGCAATCTCGATGATGGCCTGTGCGAGCAAGTGGGAGCGGTTCAGCGAGTAGCTCTTCACATTGCCGACCTGGCGCACATTGACGACGCCCTGTTCCGCGAGGCGATCGAGCGCATTGCGCACTCCGGTGACCGAGCGCTTTCTCTTGAGAAGTGGCAACATGCGTGAGACCGAGAACTCGTGATCGGCCTTCGCGAGCACGGCGAGGCAATCACCGTCGACAGACGTTGTCACCGCTTCGAACGGATGCTGCAACAGCATGATGCTCCTCAATGAATTGCCCAAAATTCTACGTCATCCAACAGAATTATACGCGATCGAATAGAATTCTGTTCAGAGTAGAAACAGCGTGAGCAGGCCAACCTCGCTCAATGAACCACACTGGCAGTGCATCGGCCGGCAGTTCGCGGCCTCCTCGACGGCATGTTCGACTGAGGCGCTCGGCAGGAATTCGCGGCCACTCGGCAGCCCGACGTCGGCGGCTGTCGGCCGCAACCATCAGAATGGGCGAGTGACTCGTCGCGGACTGATCCTGTTCGTCTCCCTCGGCATCGCCTGGGGCATCCCATACCTCTTCATCAAGGTGGCGGTGAGCGAACTCGACCCTGGCATGGTGGTGCTGGCGCGGTCGGGTCTCGCGGCGATCCTCCTGATGCCGCTCGCGTTCTTCCGGCGCGAGGTGGTGTCGGTGGTGCGGCGGTGGAAGCCGATGCTCGCCTACACGATCGTCGAGATCGTGCTGCCGTGGTACTTCCTCAGTTCGGCCGAGCAGCGCCTTCCGAGTTCGACCGCTGGACTGCTGCTGGCCGCCGTGCCGCTCGCCGGTGTGGCCGTCGCGTTCGCGATGGGCCGGCCTGCTCGGCTCTCGCGCGTGAACTGGCTGGGCATCGGGTTCGGCATGCTCGGTGTCGCGGCCCTGGTGGGATTCGATGTCGCGGGGTCCGATCTTCTGGCGGTCGCCGAGATCGCCGTCGTGGTCGTCGGTTACGCGCTGGGGCCGGCGATCCTCGCACGATGGATGTCGGACCTCCCGGGCGTCGGGGTCGTCGCCGTGTCGCTGGCGGCCACCGCTGTCGTGTACATCCCGTTCGTGCTGTTGACCGGCGGCTGGCCGACCGCCATGCCGTCCACCGCCGTAATCGTGTCGATCGTCGTGCTCGCCGTGGTGTGCAGCGCCCTCGCGTTCCTGCTCATGGTCGGGTTGATCGCTGAGATCGGGCCGGTCAAGGCGACGACGATCACCTACGTGAACCCGGCCGTGGCCGTCGTCGCCGGCGTCTTGGTGCTCGGCGAGCGCATCACCGTGTGGACGATCGTCGGGTTCGCCTTCGTGCTCTTGGGCTCCTTCCTCGTGACGCGCCGTCGACTCGAGCCGACGCCACCGACCGCAGCGGCGGGGCCGGAGGCGGTCGGTGCAGAGCACGGCCCCGAGCCATCGAGCCGGGAGCGCGCGGTCGAATAGGCGCGCGTAGCCGCCCGCCGCCGGCCGCTACGGCACGTTCGTGAAGGTCGCGCTCGGATACAGCAGGCTCGGCGCCACCTGGAGTGTGAGGGAGCTCGGGTCGTCGAGCGACCAGGCGGCCCGCCAGCTGACGGACTCGCCCGGCTCGATCGTGTCCACCGGCGGAAAGCCGACGTCGTCGCCCGGTTCGAAGACATCGCCGCCGATGTCGAAGATCTGGCTCACGTCCTGATCGCCCGACGAAAGGCTCGGGAGCGGCAGTGCCTGCAGATCCGCCGTCGAGTTGTTGGTGATCGTCAGCGTGAACACGACGTTGCTCGCGTGCGTCGCGCCGACCGCGAAGTCGCTCGGGGTGTACGGCTCGGGCACAGAGACCGTGAGTGCGACACCGTCGTCCCAGGTCATCGTCTCGCCGAATGCGAGGTCGCCCGCCACCGGCGCCTCGGGTTGCTGAGGATCGGGGTCGGGCAGCGGAAGCGCCGGCACGTCGGGAATCGCCTCGTCGATGCCGTCGATCGCGTCGCCGATCGACGCGACGAGGAAGGTGACGAACATCACGAGCCCGACGACCGCGGCGATGATCGACACGATGAGCCCCATAACGGCAGGCCACTTCGCGCCGCGCAAGAAGAGGCCGATGATCGAGAGTACGAACGCGATGGGCACCAAGATCCATGCGAAGCCGCTCACGGCGGGGATGAAGGCGAACACGAGCCCCACGACCGCGACCACGAGTGCGATGATGCCCACCACGTTCGGCCCAGGGTTCGACGGTTCGGTGAATGGATGCCCCGGCAGCACCGTCGCGGAAGGCGCGCCGTAGCTCTCCGTCGTCGTGTCAGGGCTTGCGTTGACGGCCACGTACGGCGTGGTCGGAGCGGTCGCGGCGTACGGAGCCGTCGCCGTGTACGGGGTGGTCGGGGCGTCGCGGTAGTCGTACCCCGCGGCATCCGGCCCCTGCGAACCCCAGACGAACGGAATCGTCGGGCCGTCATCAGGGGTCGGCAACACCGCGGTGGTTGCCGCGTCGGGCGCGAGCTGTGTCGACGGAACTGTCTCGGCGCCGGGAGCGACGTATTGCGTCCAGGCGTCGCCGTTCCAGTACCGTCGTCCGCCGGACCCGTCTTCGTACCACCCGGCGGGCGCCTTCGTCGGGTCGCTCATCTCTCGATGGTGACAGAGCCGGCGTCACGTCGCACTCGTCGAACCGGGTTCCGCCGCCCGTAGCGGGCGCCGAGCGGTGAACCTAGGATCGGAGCATGGCCGGGTTCAGGGTCAGGCGCAGGGTCGGTGCGCAAGAACTCGAAGTCCACGATGCCGAGCTGGCGAAGCGGGCTGCATCTGCTGTGCTCGCCGCCGACGATCGTATGCGCGTCGCCTCCGACGAGCTCGGCTTCGCCGAGGCGGAACTGGGTTCCGAATCGACCGCGCCGGCGGGCGCGGCGCTCGTCGCGGTGCGCAGACACCTGAGCGACGCGTTTCGATTGAACCGGCTCAATCACGATGCGATGGGCGGCACCGCCGAAGAAGTGCGGGCGCGCTACGCGCTCATCGTGGCGCTGTGCGAATGGGCCGAGCACGTGCTCGATGAGCAGACCTCCGCACTCGCCGACCGAGTCGCGCGAGCGCGGCGGGCTCCCGAGACCATCGCAGGCGTGCGAGCGGATGTCGCGCGCCTGCGCACCCATGTCCCTGACGCGCGCGACACCATCGATCAGCTCGCCGCCCGCTATTCGCGAGAGGCGCTCGCTCAGGTGGAGGCCAACCCGGCCGAGGCCGAACAGCTGCTCGGATTCGCCGAGCACAGCGTGGGCGTGGCCGAGCGACGACGTGAGGCCGGGCAGCGCGAGCAGGCCGATCTCGCGCTCGAGGCATCCACCGAATCGGTGCGGCGAGCAGCGACCCTCATCGATGCGGTCGAGACCTTCGAGGTCGAGGCGTTGCGAGCGGAGTCCGGGCTCCCCGCGATCATCGATGAGTCCCGTCGGGGCCTCGCCGTCGCGCTCGAGGAGCCCCACTCCCGCGACGTCGCGAACGCGACCGCCGAGCTGCAGGTGGCCCTCGCCGACCTCCCGCAGGCCGGCGTCAACACTGACCCGCTCGCCCACCTGAACCGACTGCGAAAGGCGCATGCGGCGCTGGATGCCGCGACCGCGGCCGCCCGCGAGCGCGCGGCGCGACCGATGCCTCCCGTGAACCTCCTGCACCATGCGGTCGAGGAGGCCGATCGAAAGCTCGACGTCGCCCGCGATGCCATCGCCGGCCACCCGGGGTGGATCGGCGCTGAGGCCCTGACGCGGCTGGCCGAGTCCGAGCGCATCCGGATCGATCTCGGTCACTGCCTCGGAAGTTCCGCGGCGCCCGAGACGGTGATCCACGAGGGTCACCGAAAGCAGGCAATGACGATGGCCCGCAGTGTCGCGTACCTCGCGGGCGAGGCTCTGCACCTCGCCCGGCGTGACATCGACGCGTCGCGTCGACAGGATGCCCGGCTGTGGGGCGGCCCGTGATGACGCGGCGGTCACATGCTCACGACATTCTCTTCACGGATGCCGCGAGCGCGCCGCTACCCTTACCGAACGCCTCTTCAGCTACGACACCCTGCGCCTGCCGCAGGTGCAGCGGCAGCTGTTCGGCACTGAGCTGCCCACGACCGCCGACGCGCTTGTGGGCTGGCGGTTCCGGATGCTGCGCATCGCCGATCCCGCGGTCGTCGTGCTGAGCGGCGAGGCGGAGCACCCCATCCTCGAGCGCACCGACGACCCCGCTGATCGAGTCGACGGTGGCGTGCTCGACGTCACCGCCGAACAGCTCGCCGCGGCCGACGACTACGAGGTCGACGACTACCGCCGTGTGCGCGCACAGCTCGCGTCGGGCGGCAACACGTGGGTGTACGCGGCGAACTGATCGCTGCGGCTTGCCCGCACGCTAGTGCTGAAGGACAGCCCAGGCGAGGAGGCTGTCGATCCGCCGGACGTCAGCGCCTTTCGTGAGCTTGACCTTGATGTGGCCTGCCCGGGTCCAGAGTTCGACCTCAGCGTCGCGATCGAGCATGCCACCTGCGTTCTCCGTAGACCACATGTTGATGGAGCTGTACGGAAGCGAGTAGATCTCGATCTTCTTTCCGGTGATTCCCTGGGCATCGCGCACGATGAGCCGCTTCGTGGTGAACGTCGCGGAATCACGGAACGTCTTGAACGACGCGATCGCCTGCTCGCCCTCGACGAGCAGTGCATTCACGTCCGCCGGCACTGGTATCTCGTTCTGAAGCGTCCATGCAAGCATCGGTGCGGTTTCCACCAGTGGGCCATCCCCTCGATCGATAGCGCCCTTCGTCGGGCGCGCAGCTTCGTCAGCGTAGCGGTAACGGCGGACGTGACCGTGGTCGCCCTATGACGTGAACTGCTCCTGGCCGACCACCCGAAGCAACGCGACCTTGTCTGCGGCCTCGGTGCGCGGAGCGGCGGTGAGGATCAGCAGCACCTGGGACTGATCTTCGGTAAACAGCGCTTGACAGTCGAACTCGATCTCGCCGACCTCAGGGTGCAGCAGGATCTTGTGGTCTTCGAAGCGCGTCGCAACCTCGTGCCGCTCCCACAGCTCGGCGAACTCGGCGCTCTCTTTGAGCAACGCCCGCACGAGTCGTCCGGCTCGTGATGAAGCCCCGCCGAGGCCGTAGGCGACGCGGAGGTTCGCGACGTTCGCTCGGCCTTGCCGGGGGTGGTCGGTGATCGGGTAAACGGCCCGCTCCGAGGCATCCGTGAACCATCTGTAGATTGCCGAACGCGCCATGCCGGTGAAGCGGGTGTGATCGCCGAAGAGGGCGGCGGCCAGCCGGTTCTGCACGAGCGTCTCGGCGATGCTCGAGAGCACCAGGGCGGGGGTGTCGTCGAGCCGGTCGAGCGCCCGCTGCAGCGCCGGGGCGACATGTGTGTCGAGCGAGGTGCGCGGTGGCGCGTGGTGACCGCTGATGCGGTAGAGGTGGTCGCGCTCGTCGGTCGTGAGCCGCAGCGCCCGTGCGAGCGCGGCGAGCATCTGCTCCGACGGCTGGGGCCCGCGCCCCTGTTCGAGGCGAGTGTAGTAGTCGGCGGACATGCCGGTGAGTTCGGCGACCTCGCCGCGGCGCAACCCGGCGACCCGCCTGCGAGCCCCGGGGCGCAGGCCGACGTCTTCGGGGCGCAGGTTCTCACGCCGGTGTCGGAGGAAGTCGGCGAGCTGTTCGCGGTCCATTCCTCCATCATGCGCTGCCTCGGCGGCCGGAGGGAGGGACCGGGAATCCTACGACAACCGGGTCTCTCGTGCCGCAGCGCGGCTCAGCGCATCGTGGTCGGTGACCCGGTCGAACGACGGGGTCACCGAAAGGACACTCATGAACATCTCGGGCAACACCATCTTCATTCCCGGCGGCACCTCGGGCATCGGCCTCGCGCTCGCGCTGCGCCTGCAGGATGCCGGCAACACCGTCGTCATCGGCGGCCGCCGCACCGACGTGCTCGAGCGTCTCGCAGCCGAGCACGGCTTCGACACCATCACGATCGACACGATCGACCCTGCCTCGGTGCTGAGCGCCCGCGACGCGGTGCTCGCGGCCCACCCCGACCTCAACGTGCTCATCGCGATGGCCGGCATCATGGTGCCCGAGGATGTCACATCGGCCGGCTTCCTCGACACTGCCGAGCGCACCATCGACACCAACGTGCTCGGGCCAGTGCGCCTGATCTCCGCCTTCACCGAGCACCTGCAGAGCCGGGCGGATGCCACGATCATGACGGTCTCATCGGGGCTCGCCCACACGCCCCTGCGGGTCACGCCGAGCTACAACGCCTCGAAGGCGTTCATCCACCAGTTCAGCGAGAGCATTCGCCTGCAGCTCGCCGGCACCTCGGTGCAGGTGATCGAGCTCTGCCCGCCCGCTGTTCGCACCGAGCTCATGCCCGGCGGGTCGCACATCGAGGCGTTCCTCCCGCTCGACGACTACATCGACGAGACCATGTCGCTGCTTACCAGCCAGCCGGACGCCACCGAGATCCTCGTCGAGCGCGTCAAGCCGCTGCGCTTCTCCGAGGTGAACGGGGCGTACGAGCAGGCGATTGCGATGGTGAACTCGCACTGACGCTGCCTTGCGCACCACCTGTAACTCGCGCTGCCGTGCTCATGTCGGATCTTGAGCTAAACGTCGCAGGCGACACCATCGCCGTCGCGATCAAGGTCGTAGATGTCGGACCCGACGATCCAAACAGGGCCTTCGACGTATGCCGGTCCGTTTCCGCTGCCACCGGCACAGTCGACGTCAGATGACACCGGCACGCACGCGCCCTCGTAATTCGAGTCGCATCCGTTGTCTGCGGGCGCTGGAGGTGGCGGAGGCGGAGGTTGGCGTGATCCGATGGCGATGACCTCGTTCACGGGCTGCACTGTCACGACTTCTTCGACGATTTCGCGCGAGATCTCGACCCCGTCGACCGTGACCACACGGATGCGGGTGACCTTTTGACCGTTCGCGCCCGGCGTTGCGACCGCTGTCAGCCCCACGTCAAGATTCGGGTCGTTGACGCTCGATGATGTGTAGGCGATCGTCGCCGGCTCTTCGATGACGGACTCCTTCCGCACCGGCGTCGGGGTCGGCGTTGGCGTTGGCGTGGGAACCGTCGCGCGCGGCGACGCCGAACCCATGTCGACGAACGAAGCAACCTGCTCTGACGGCTGCTGCGTGGCCGCGAGGGCGGCGCCACCGATGCTCGAAGCGAAGACGCTTGCGACGAGAACGGCCACGGCAACCGGGCGCGTGCGGATACGCAGCCGACCGAACGATCCCTTCAACACCGCGTACAGTCCGACGGCGCCAGCGATGATTCCTGCGACGAGAAGTAGCGCAGCCGGGCCCCAGAAGACCAAGATCACCACGACGATGATGGAGAACGTGATGATCGCGGCCTTGAGGTTCACGCCTGATTGCGTCGTCACGGTGGCGACTGGTCCCGCGGGCGAATCTCCGCGGTCGATCACCGCGCCAGTGCGTGCGTCGACGTAGAAGGTCGTCCATTTCGCGCCATCCCACCAACGCTTTTGACCCGACCCATCATCGAACCAGCCTGGGTCAGCTGCGGGCATGGGGGTACTCCTTCGGTTCAGGTCTCCCGCGACGCTATTCCGGCGAGAACCGTCGCGCGCGTCCCAGTACTGGGGGTGCGGCGGCCTGAGCACTGCGGCATCCGCGTCGTTCGGCACACCGTCGGTCTCGGCGGCGTCGAGAATTCGCCGCGCCCAGCATCGAATCGTTGACCCCGAGGCATCCGCACCGCTAGTGTTCGTAGGCTGCACACACCGTGCGGCATCCCGGGAATCTGGAAGGAAGGCATTGGCCGTGTATCTGCAGCACACGAATCAGCCCTCCTTCATCGAGCCCGCGAACGAGCAGCGCCAGCTGCTCCGCGAACTCGACCAAGTTCTCGACCCGGCACACTGACGCCGCCGCGACATCCGTTCGCGATTCTCGTCACCCCGTGCCAGTCGAGGCCCGGGGTGTTTTCCTGTCTGCGCGCGACGGGAGCCCTCGGGCCCCGGACCCACGCAATGCAAACCAGACAGGAAAGGAACATGCAGAAGCTCACCAACCGGCTCGTCTCGTGGGCGAGCCTGATCGACGAGAAGACCGTCGATCAGGCCCGCACCTCCTCGACGATGCCGTTCATCTACCCGCACCTCGCGCTCATGCCCGACGCGCACCTCGGGCTCGGCGCCACCGTCGGCTCGGTCATCCCGACCCTCGGGGCGATCATTCCCGCAGCCGTCGGCGTTGACATCGGATGCGGCATGATCGCCGTGAAGACGCAGTTCGCGGCATCCGACCTGCCCACCGACCGGAAGGCGGTGCGGGAGCAGATCGAGCGCGCCATCCCGCTCTCGGCGGGCAAGTACAACCGCAAGGTCGTCGCAACCGCCGCACCGCGAATCGCGGAGCTCGAGGCGCTCGCCGAGGCGAAGGGGTTCGACCCGGCCGCGTACGCGGGCAACTGGCGAGAGCAGCTCGGATCGCTCGGCAGCGGCAACCACTTCATCGAGGTGTCGCTCGACGAGACCGACGCGGTGTGGCTCTTCCTGCACTCGGGTAGCCGGGGCGTGGGCAACAAGATCGCCCAGCACCACATCAAGGTCGCTCGGCGGCTCGCGAAGCAGTGGTGGATCGAGCTGCCCGACCCCGACCTCGCCTACCTCGTCGAGGGCACGCGGGAGTTCACGCGGTACATCGCCGAGCTCCGGTGGGCGCAGCACTTCGCGCTGCTCAACCGGGAGGAGATGATGGACCGCGTCATCCGGCAGGTGAGCGAGTGGGTCGGCACACCGGTGGAGGAGCAGGAGCGCATCAACTGCCACCACAACTTCACCGAGAGCGAGGAGCACTTCGGCAAGCGCGTGTGGGTCTCCCGCAAGGGAGCGATCCAGGCGGATGTCGGTCGACCCGGGCTCATCCCCGGCTCGATGGGCACGGCGTCGTACGTGGTCGAGGGGCTCGGGCACCCGGTGTCGCTGAACTCCTCGCCGCACGGCGCGGGGCGCACGTACTCGCGGACGAAGGCCCGGCAGACCTTCACGCACGAGCAGTTGCGGGAGGCGATGAGGGGCATCGAGTTCCGTGACACCGACGCGTTCCTCGACGAGATTCCGCAGGCCTACAAGCCGATCGACCAGGTGATGGCGGACGCGGCCGAGCTCGTGAAGGTGAGGCACACACTGCGGCAGATCGTGAACGTCAAGGGCGACTGAGCTGCCGACGAGGGGGAGATGGGAGCCGCGACTCGCGCGCCATGTTCGGCGCGCCGGTCGCGGCTTCCGTCATTTCTGCTTGCCGTTCACCGAAGCTGCGGAAGCGAGGTCATGCTGCTCGACGATCTCGATCGGGCCGGTGGGCACTCCGCCACAACCCGGCCAGCGGTTAGGGGTCATTGCGGACAGGCGGGATGCGGTCGACGCGCGCGTCATCGTTGAATTGTTTGCTATCTCACCACCGTGACTCGTTCTGCTCGGTCCCGGCCGCCTTCATCTTTCGAATGTGTGAACTCGACCCTTACGCCACTCTGAATTGAGATCTTGTCCTCGGGCGGGACCAAAGACCCAAAGTGGAAGAATATGTTCCCCGGGAAATCGGGATGACTGATGAACGCGTAAGTCTCGCGGCAATTGGTAATCACGCCCAGTCGCCGGTCCGAATCCGACGGCCCTTCACCAATTGAGACGTTGGTGTCGGGCGCCAGGACCGTCTGCTCGCTTCTGTTCGCCACGGATTGCGGTCGATTTACCATCCGCAGAGAGTACTGATCTGGGAGCTGCTCGACTCCCCTCGTGAGTCGCTCCCAGCTATCGACTTGTCTAAACCGCCCATCGGTGGAAACGAAGTGGATTTCTGTACGCACGCGGTCGAGTTGAGTATCACTGACTGTCTGCAGGCGCCCGAGCGAGCGAAGTGCGACTACCAATGCCCGACCGACCGCTTCCACCAGGCGATAGTCGTGGGTCCCTTCAATCAGGAGCGCCTTTCCGGTGTGGACACCGATAGCCCCTTGTCGAAGGCCGACTCCGGCATCTTTTCCGCGAGCTGGTCTTCGGCCCATCTCCGCCAACTCTCTACGATGGCCGTCGTGATGATGCGCTTGAGTTTCTGGCTTGGCGTCATGTCAAGGGCCTCCTCAAGCAACTCCTGGCCCGCGGCGTATTGCTTGTCCCAAACATAGAAGTTGCCCAATGACATCGCGGTATCAGCTTTGCCGAGTACCTCGTGCGCGAACTCGGCGAGCGGTATCGCCGCTCCAAGATCGTGGCCGGCACGGGCAAGATGACCCGCCAGGAAAGAGCTGACCCTTGCACGCTCCTCTTCGGAGACACACTGCGAAATGGCGTCCTTGTACCGCGCGACAGCTATCGGCCCGTTTCCCCGAAGACTCGCAAGAAACGCCTCAACCCGATCAACTTCGAAATAGCCAGGGTTGAGCATCCGCGCGCGCGCGATCTGAGACTCGGCGGCGCTCGGGTCACCCGCGCGCTCGAGGCGCAGCGCCAATCTGAGCAGGTGAGCAGTCGGCTCATCTTCGTGCGCTCGGGCAATGACGACGTTCGGATCGAGAACTCGCTGTGCGGCGGCGAGTCGCGCTTCTTCGCGGTCGCGGACGAAGGCCGCCTCGCGATCCAACACGGCAGTCATCACGGCGCTGTCAGCATCAACTCGCGGTAGGTACGCACGCGCCGTTGCTGAAAGCTCCAGGAGATCCGGAGCGCCCACCTCAAGCGCCGGTGTGCGCACCACAAGCGAGCCTTGTGAGAGGGTCTGCGCGGCCCGACGCAAAGTATCGATGTCCAAGGACGCAACCACGGCAAGTTCATCGAATGAGATTGGACGGTCGAGCGTTCGCAAAATTGCGAGCATCAACTTCGTGTCTGGCGATAGTGCCTCGTACACGTTGTCGACACAGAACCTCAATAGATCGCCTTGATTTCGAAGCGCATCCGTTGGAGTCTTTCCTGCCTCGACACTCAGCACGTACCAGCGGATGTTCGACCGGCTCAACAAAGAGGGTGAGCGGCTTGGGATCATTGACCTGGTCCGCAATGAAGTGCTTGAAGCACTTGGACTCAGATCCTAAGGCGGCTCAAGCGGCTTACAGTCAGGATTGGAAACCCTTTGAGGACGCATTCGCTGACGAAGCGGCCAAAGCAAAGTACTTCTTTCCCTTTGCGCTCACGCTCGAAGATTCCGTCACACAAGCCACGACATTCTCAACCCTGACGAAGCAATGGAAGGACGTCAAAGTCGACCCGGTTGCTCAAATCGTGCGAAGCCTTCGTCGCCATCAATCCTCGTATAACGCGATCCATTCAGGCCGACTTCGTCAGCTTGACGAACCGGTCAAGGAACAAGTTCGTAGGCTCAACTCGCTCAACCGGCCATCTTCCATCTACCCCTATGTCATGCAACTGCTGACAGCAACTGCAGAAGGGGATGTGTCGACGGTCGATGCCGCGGAGTGCCTGAAGGTGATCGAATCCTTCCTTGTTCGGCGCGCAATCTGCGGCATAGAGCCGACCGGCCTGCACGCGGTCTTCAAAAAACTGTGGGGGGCAGTCGGGGCGAACTCAGCGGCAGTCCGCGGCGGGATGGTATCGAAGACCGTCAACTTTCCGTCAGATAGCCAGTTCGAAATAGCTGTTCGTACGGGCGACCTCTACCATCGCAAGATTTGCGCCTACATCCTCGAGGAGTACGAGCGAGACCACACGTCTAGCGACATTCTCGAAACATATCCACCCATGACCGTCGACCACCTCGCGCCACAAGACCGCAAAGGCAGTTGGGTTCAATCGCTCGCCGCTGACGAACACGCTGAATTGCTACACACGTGGGCCAACCTTGTTCCGTTGTCCAGCGAGGCGAATAGCTCGAAGGGGAGCAGCGGCTGGAATGAGGCAAGAGCGAAACTGAAGTCGGAAGTTGTCTTCTCGACCACCAAACACGTCTACGACCAGAACGTCATTTGGGATGGCGCCGCAATTCGGGCTAGGGCGGACACGCTGGCCGATTGGGCGCTGAGCCGTTGGCCAGCATTTGAGGCCCCGCACGCGTGAGCGCGGCGCGATCTCCGGTGTATCCCGGAGCTTGATCCGCCCGGGCGCGCCGGATCGAGGTGGCGCTCCGGCATGGGATCATGCTCCATATGCCTGCCTCATTCACTCGCGACCTCTGTGGATTCCGTGAGAGCGGAAACCCGAACACCTCGGACAACAACGATGTCCTTTCAATCGAGCTCGGCAGGGCGCTGTTTGACCAACTCGAGGTGCCGCCCGGCCAGGTTGTTGGCACCGACCCTGGTGCGGCGCTTGAACTCGCCGTCATCGAGGACTTAGCGCCGCGCCGTCGCGATCTTCTTGTCTCGCGTTCGCGCTCGGCATTCGAGTTCGATCAGTTCAAGCACCTTGCGGTTTACCCGGAGTTCCGGAGGGGTGCGAAGGCCACCGCCCCGGAAATGGTGAGCCTGTTGGAAGAAGTGTCAAATCTCCCCCCCTCGAGTGAGGCTAGCCGCCTGAAGAGACGGGTTACAAAGATGGTCGATCGCTTTTATCGACACGACGAACTCATCGCTCAGCTCAAATCAGGAATGCCCGAGGAATCGCTACTCAAACTGGATGTAACCATCGGCCAGCTTCAACACCATCGGTTGCCCGAGTTGCATGTCGCATTGTCATCGAAATGGTCTTTGCGGACTGATCGCGCTCAAGATTGTATTTCGCAGGGTGCGAAGTTGTCATCGCAGCGGCGAGGACGAATGCCGCATTTTGCAGTCGTCACGATCGAACCGCGGCCCTCGATGCTGAAGATCCTTGCGGATGGGTCTGGCGCGATCGATTGCGTGTATCACCTTGATCTACCTGCACTCCAGCGAGCGATGGACGATGTGCGGGCTTCGAAGATCGGGAGTTGGAGCCCGGCAATCACGTTCGACCGCCTAGTTCGGCAGCGTCGGCTGCGAGATTATGACGATCTTGTTCACGAACTCGATGGAGTGCCAACGCTAGGCGCCGCTGATCTGCACGAGGGCGCCATCGAAGTAGAGGTATCAGCGGAGTAGGTTGCCACTACCTGGCGGAATTGCGCGGTCCGGTCAATACTTAGGAGTTCGATGCCGGGTTGAGCTCACCATGCCGCGCAACGTCCGGCCAGCGACGATGCCGAGCTCCGCGCTGGCATAGCGAGGCGAGGCTCTTCGGATTGCGCCTGGCCCGCGCCCGTCCTCCGTGATCGGCTAGTGTTCGAGCGTGAAGAGACTGGCGCTCGAGCCCGAAGGCATCTGCGTTCCGGACGTGCGTCGCGGGATAGATACCGTCGGCCATCTCATCGTGGCACCAGGCGACGACGTCGACCTGCAGACGGTATGGTCGTGGCTGAAGACCAAACCGTTGGAAGTGCACCTAACCAGGGCCGTCGACGACGCCGTCAAATACGTCCTTGACGGTGCGCGAACGGGTCGTTTCGATTTGGCCAGTCCGGATGTCGATTCCGATGAGCGGGCCTCCGTGGGCACGAAACTCCAGTACAGGGTGCTGAACGAGCTCGGCCTCTACAAGGAACCACCGTTGGACACGATCGTTCGCGGCATTCCGGTCGAACTCAAAGCGACGATCAGAACGAACTGGATGATTCCTACCGAGGGGCAGTGTCAGATCAGTCTCTTGCTCCAGGTGGACACGGCGCGAGCAAGACACCGCTCATTTCTCATTCGTGCGCATCGTGGCTGGTTGAACGAGGGGGCAAACAAAGACGGCAAGCGGGGCATTTCTGCGGACGCTCTTGCAAGATTCTCTCTTCCGCTAATCGGATGGACACCCCTTCCACATGAACCACTAGTTCGACTTACCGATGAGCAAATCGAAGTGGTGTTTGCGCCACGAGTTGGGCAAACTGCACGACTTGTCTCGCTTTTTCGGTTTCTGCCGGACACTGTGATTCCGAGATCTTCCATCGAGACGGTTTGCTTCGGCAACAAGGATCCGATGCGTCGGGCGCGCCAAGCCAAGGAAGCAGCCCTCGCCGGGTCTGGGTTGGAAGTCTTGGTCGGCACTTGGAAGGCTGATCGCGCTCGCGCAGAGCAGTGGGGCTTCGACCTGACAGGTGATGCGTGGGTTGCGATTAGTCCAGGCAGGAAGGTCGGGCCAGTCGACGTTTCTCAAGGTCAGCTCGACATTGAGTGGTCGGCTGTCTCGGGCAACTCGGCTACGCCGCAGCCAACTCTCTAACTCGACGGCCCGGTTCCGCCTCAGCCGAAGCTAGGTGGGGCTTGATCTGTCGCGCAATCGCTCTTGCCAAGCCGGAGGGAACAGCGTTGCCGATTTGTCGGGCAATCTGAATCTTCGAACCAACCCAGCGGTAATCGTGGGGAAAGTCCTGAATCAATGAAGCCTCGTAGTGGCTGATGACCCGGTCCACTGAGCGATTTGGATCACCCCTGTGTCGACCATGGCTATCGTCCCACTCGCCGATCTCCCATTGCGGATGCAGGTATCGACCCTTTTCCGGCTTGAAGAACTCGGTTCGAATCGTGACGGACGGCATATCCCACCGGAGCCGACCCATGACATCTGTCGTACCCGTGGGCTTGTTCGCCCAGCAGTCCGGGAGAAGGCCGGTAGGGAGATCGAAGCGTCCTCCGCCCGGCGGAATGAAGCTATAACGGTCGAGGCTCTTGTCGGTTGGCGTGCGCTTCATATGCAGGTCAACCCCCCGAAAAACGCCGGGCATGGACAGGCCAAAGAAATCGGACTTGCCTGCCGGGAGATCCGTGCTGGAGGGAAAACTGGGTAGTCCACCGATTACGTCTCGAACAGTACGCCAAGGAAGGAGTCCCGAACCGGCGGCCGGATCCTTTGCGTGAGTCGGCTCGGGGAGCGCGATTCGTCCCACTCGCGACCCGATGATGATGGTTCTCTTTCGGCGCTGTGCCACCCCGTAGTCCGCGGCGTTCAGCACCGCGTGCTGGAGTTCGTACTCGACCAAGGCGCCATGATCGGCTTCAGCAAGCAGCATCTGGAACTCAGGAGACTTGGCGAACCGATCGACGTTCTCAATCACGAAAACTTTGGGCTTCGCATGCTTTACGAAACGCATGAATTCTCGCCAGAGCTGATTCCTGGGGTCACTGATGTCCTTGAGCCCCAGGTTCGAGAAGCCTTGACATGGAGGGCCGCCGATGACGATATCCGCCTCTGGGATCGCATCGTCGGGCACATCGGCAATGTCCCCTGCGATGACGTGATCTTGTCCAAAATTCGCGGCGTAGGTTGCGGCGGCGGCTTTGTCCCATTCGACCGCGAGAATAGGGCGAAAACCCTCGTTCGCGAATCCAACCGTCATGCCCCCGCAACCAGCAAACAGGTCGATCATTCGGGGCTCAGTGGTCATACGAAAATAGTACGCACCCCCGCGGACACTGGAGCACTGCCCCGCCGATTCGGTGGCGTTCCTCGCTGCACATGGCTAGCGGCCCGCTACGAAGGCGCCGTGATCGAACCGCTTCGCTGGTCCCGTCCGCAAACGGGGGAGCAAGTGTTGCAGAAGCTATACCTTTAATGTATGTCTTGGGCCAGTTCGGCCGGTTCGCGGCGATCGATGCAGTCGAATCGCGGGCGAGACACAGGCCCGGAGCTCGTTGTGCGGCGTCTCGTCTATGCAGCCGGTCTCCGCTATCGCGTGGACTTCGCGCCCCTCGGAGGTCGTCGGCGAGCGGACCTCGTCTTTGTTAACAAACGCATCGCGGTCTTCATCGATGGCTGCTTCTGGCACGGCTGCCCCCAGCATGCCACTTCACCGAAGCGAAACAGCGACTACTGGATCCCGAAGCTTCGTCGAAACGTTGAACGCGATCGCGAGACGGACGCGCTGTTGATCGCCAGCAACTGGGCTGTCCTCCGGTTCTGGGAACATCAGGATCCCATCACAGTTGCCGAACGCATTATTTCGGTCGTGCGATCCGCCTAATTGGCGCCTGCATGGCTGTAATGATTACGAGTCAGCGTGTCGCTTGGAATCGCAATTGTGTGCGGCTGTCTCGACTGCTCAAAGTCCGAGCCGGAGTGGCCTCCCGCCATGGTACACTTCGTCGGCCCAGCACTGCACCACATCATCGTCGACCTGGCGCTTGCCGGCACAGCCACCGAGCAGCTCCCGGCACCCGCGAGTACCGGCCTCAGCACGGCCATCCTCCCGCTCATCGCGCTCGCCTCATCGCTGACCGCGGCGGTCTGCGTCGGAGCGCTCGTCGTCTCGTAGCTGCGGCCGCCAGCGCCGGGCGATGCGCTTGCGGTCGTCGACGCCGAGACCGCTGGCGTGCTGCCGGTCGGGTTTGTGTCGGGGGAGACCGCGACGCGGTCACTGCCCGCGACGGTCGTGCTGCTCGCCGTCAACGTGGTCATCGCGATCGAGGATCACCGCGACATCAGTGAAGCTGCCAGCCTGCTCGAGGGGGAGCTGGGACGTGCGAAGAACATCCACCTGGTGTTCGATGGCGACTATGCGCTGGCGGCTCGCACCGACGTCGAGAATATGGGCACCGACGGCACGGTGATCGCGAGTGCTCGCGCCCGGACTCGTCAGCGGGTCGCGCACGCTCGCGCGCGGCGCGACTGTCGACGTACGCCGGCCTCATCGGCGTGGTGCTTGGCTACATCAGCCTCAGCCTTCCCGACGCCTCTTCGCACCGCACATTCGCCGAGGAGATTCGCATGGCGATCGAGTGATTCAGATCCCAGTTGCGTGCAAGCTCATTGCGGCGATCACGTCGAAGAGTATGAGAATCGCATCCCCGGCATAGGGTGGCGCATATGGACGAGTCCGCCGCCCTCGAGACGACCGCGGCGCGCGCCGTCGAGACGGCTGACCGCGATCGCGTGTTGTGGTCCGATGCCGACCGCGAGTGGGCGAGCCGGGCAGCCGCGGCCGTCGTGGGGGAGCGGGCGAGCGCCGAGGAGTTCCTCGGGCGTCGCGCGCAGCTCGTGCTCGAGCGCATCGGCACACGCCAGCCCGCCGTGACGCGCACGGTGCGCGGCATCCGATGGCGGCCGTGGGTGGGCGTCGTGACGGTGGTCGCCTCGTTCCTGTTTGGCCTGCTGATCGATCGCATCGGCGGCGGGTCGAGCATCAACCTGCTCGCACCGCCGGTGTTCGCGCTCGTCGCGTGGAACCTGCTCGTCTATGTCTGGCTGCTCGTGCGCCCGCTCGTGCTGGGGCGTGGGGCGGCCGGTCCGGTGCGGGCGCTGCTCATTCGGGTTGCGTCGGTGCGGACATCCGGTGACAGCAACCGAGCGGATGCATCGACCGCCGCCAGGCGCACCGTGCTTGCCACGCTGCCCCGCGACTGGGTGCGTGTCGCTGCGCCGCTCTACGGAGCGCGGGCCGCGCGCGTGCTGCACCTCGCGGCGGCGGCGACGGCGCTCGGCGTGATCGCCGGCCTCTACCTCCGCGGGCTCACGTTCGAGTACCGCGCGTCGTGGGAGAGCACGTTCCTCGGTGCCGAGCAAGTGCGCGCCCTGCTCGCCGTGACGTTCGCGCCGGGGTCATGGATCACCGGCATCCCCGTGCCCGACGTGGCCGCGATCGAGGCGATCCGCGCGCCCTCGAGCGAGAACGCCGCGATGTGGATGCACCTCATGGCCGCCACGGTCGCCGCCGTCGTCATCGTGCCGCGGCTCGTGCTCGCCCTCGTCGCGGGGCTCGTCGAGCGACGCCGCGCGAAGCGAGTGGTGCTGCCGCTCGAGGAGCCGTACTACCGCCGGCTCATCGCCGCGTGGGTGGGCGAGCCGGCGCGGGTGCGCGTCATCCCGTACAGCTACAGCCTCACCCCCGAGGCGCGGGCGGGGCTCGAGGCCGTGCTCGCTCGGGCCTACGGCAACGCCGCCGCGACGATCGACGCTCCCGTCGCGTGGGGCGACGACGTCGAGCAGAGCCAGGCGACGGATGCCGCGGGCACGAGGTTCACCGACGCCGGCGAGATTCGCCTGCCACTGTTCAGCCTCACGGCCACGCCCGAGGAGGACGCGCATGGGGCGTTCCTCACGGCGCTCGGTGGCGGCGGCGGCACCGGCCGTGCCGCGGCATCCGGAACCACCGTGGTGCTCGTCGACGAGTCGGCGTTTCTCGCGCGGTGGGGCGATGACGCCCAGCGACGCGACGATCGTCGTGCGGCATGGAGCGAGCTGCTCGAGGCGCACGGGAGCGTTGCGGTGTTCGTCGACCTCGTCGGGCCCGATCTGGCCGCGGCCGAGGCGCAGCTCGCTGCCGCGGTATCCGCTCACGATGGCGGCACCGCGAACGAGGCGCGGGGGCGGGTATGAGCGATGACGCGGCATCCGACCGGCTTGATCGTGGGCGAGGTCTCGATACGGCTGCTTCGCTGCCTACTCGACCAGCGGAGTCTCGACCGGCGGGTGGTCGAGCGGCGGGGGTCGCGGGGCTCGATGCCGGCGCCGTGTCGCTCTCGCTCATCTCGCACACCAACGCGGGCAAGACGACGCTCGCGCGCACGCTGCTCGGGCGCGACGTCGGCGAGGTGCGCGACGCCCCGCACGTCACCGCCGAGGCGACGCCGTTCCCGCTCGTGCAGACATCCGACGGCGACCTGCTCACGCTGTGGGACACCCCCGGCTTCGGTGACAGTGTGCGGCTCGCGCGCCGGCTGCGGCAGAACCGCAACCCGATCGGCTGGTTCATATCGCAGGTGTGGGACCGCTATCAAGACCGCGCGCTGTGGCTCAGCCAGCTCGCGGTGCGCAACGTCGCCGAGCAGGCCGACGTGGTGCTCTACCTCGTGAACGCGGCCGAGGCGCCCGCCGACGCCGGCTACCTCGCCCCCGAGCTCGAGGTGCTCGAGTGGGTAGGCAAGCCCGTGCTCGTGCTGCTCAACCAGACCGGCCCGCCGCGCGAGCGGGCTGCCGAAGAAGCGGATGCCGCGCGCTGGCGTGCCGCGCTCGGCCCCTCGACCAACGTGCGCGACGTGCTCGCCTTCGACGCGTTCGCGCGCTGCTGGGTGCAGGAGTTCACGCTGTTCGCGGCGATCGAACCGCTGGTTCCGGATGCCTCGGAGCTGGCCTTCGCCCGGTTGTCGGCCGCGTGGCGCGACCTTCGCATGGGCGAGTTCGACGCGGCGATGGCCGCGCTCGCCGAGCCGGTCGCGCGGGCTGCCGCCGATCGCGTGACCGTGTCGTCGTCATCGCAGCAATCGTTCGCGAAGCGCGTCGGCGATTCGCTCGGCCTGCCGAATCCGGCACAGGCGCAGGCCCGAACGGATGCCGCGGAGCGGATGGCCGCCCGCTTGCAGGCCGACCAGCGGCAGGGCATGGAGCGGCTCATCGCGATCCACCGGCTCGAGGGGCGAGCGACCGACGAAGTACTCGAGCGGGTGGCGGGCGACGTGCATCTTGACGCGCCGCTCGACGGCACCCGCACGGCCGCGGTGGGCGGCGTCGTCTCGGGCGCGCTCACGGGACTCGGTGCCGACCTGTTGGCGGGCGGGCTCACGTTCGGTGCCGGCATGGTCGCCGGGGCGATCATCGGCGCGCTCGGCGGCGCGGGCATCGCGCAGGGCGTCAACGTCGTACGAGGCCGAACCGAGTCGAGTCTGCGCTGGGAGGATGCGTTTCTCGACGGCCTTATGACGTCGGCGCTGCTGCGCTACCTGGCCGTGGCGCACTACGGCCGCGGCCGTGGCGCCTGGCGGCAGGGCGAGTATCCATCGCATTGGCGGCCGATGGTCGTCGACGCGATCGTCGCCGAGCAGGATCGGCTCGCGGCGATCTGGGAGCGGCGCGGCGAGGGCGAGGAAGTGCTGCAGCGCAGGATCGAGGAACTGCTGCGGAAAATCGCCCTGCAGCTCCTCGACGACCTCTACCCCGGCGCCCTCCACGTCTAGCGTGCCGTGGTCGCAATCGGTGACTGAGCTCCGTGCCACCATCGGCCCATGTACCGCGGAACATTCCCCCCTTCGTGCTGGCGCCGATGAGCGGGGAAGCGAACGATCAGCCCCGAGGCGCTGAATCGCGCAGCGCCGTCTCGATCGCGTCGAGTAGGGCCGGCGCATGAGTCGACACAGTCTCCCAGAGGCGGGTGTTGTCGAGCCCCGCGTAATTGCGCGCGGCGATGTTACGCGTGGCCCGAAGCCCGTCGCGTGCAATCTCGGGCAGGCTGGCCGCGATCGCGTCAGGGAGTTGGCGGTTCACGAGATCGGCGAGATGGATGACCGCGAGCATGCCGATGTCGTAGGTGTCGGAGTCGGCGCTGATGAACACCGCGCGCCCGTCGACGGCCGCCCGATCGAAGCGCGACCGTAGTCGCCCGACCTCGTCGGTCAGCCGAACAAGTGAGCGTGCCGAACTGTCTTGGTCGGCCCGCGGTCGTGCGGTGAACCGGCCCCTCTGCGCATCGGTCACAGGGGCACGGCTTCGCGTCGGAGCTCGAGCACGATGGGGTCGGCGTCGTCGTCGACGACCGCGTCGACCGGGAATCCGAGGAGCTCGGCAACCTCATGGCGGAACGCCGCAAGCGTGAGGAAGTCGACATCGGGGCCGGCGGTGACGAGCAGGTCGACGTCGCTCTCGGCGGTGTCGGTTCCGTCAGCAGCCGAACCGAACACGCGGATGTCGCTGATCCCGTACGTCGGTGCGAGCTCGAGGATGCGCTCGGCGAAGAGCTCGAGTGGAATCGATGGCCGCATGCGGGCCGCTCTGAGAATGCGGTTGAGCAGCTCGTCGCTCGGCACACGGGCACCCGATTCGATCATCGCGAGGTTCGGTTGCTTCACTCCCGCGAGCGTCGCCAGCGAACGCTGCGAGAGCCCGGCGTCGTCTCGCGCGCGACGCACGAGCGCCGCGGCATCCGAATCTCGCATCGTCATCGCGAAAGTATATCGCGATGATATCGGATCGAGCCTCGCCCCGCCTCAGCTGGGCGCGAGCAACGCCTGGCCTGCGACATCCGTTCGCTCAGCCCTGCTGCTGCACCGGCCCCACGTGCAGGAACTCCGCCGTGCTCTCACACGCCGGCACCGGCTCGCCGGTCGACACCGTGACGCCCGTGAAGCTGTGCGGCGGGTACACGAGGTAGTCGCTGCCCTGCACGACGGGGCAGTCGTCGAGTGGGCCGCCGTCGGGGTCGATGTTCACGGCGTTGAGGGCAGCGGCGACGGATACCCCGGGCTCGAGCGTGAGTGTCTGCGGGTTGTCGTCGCCCACGCGGCCGGCGGCCTCGCCGATCTGCACTCCCGACGCGTTGATCACCGAGACGCCGGGCGCTCCGCGCAGCTCGCACGAGTCGCTGCCGGTGTTGGTGAAGACGACGTTGTAATCGATCGATCCGGCGCCGGAATCGACGTACTGCACCTCGATCTTGAGCGCGTCGTCGGCGCACTGGCCGGCCGGGGCATCCGGGTCGACGCTCGCCGACGGGCTCGGCGAAGTCGTCGGCGACGTGGTTGGGCTGGCCGTCGCGGAGGTAGGTGGCGCGGTCGTCGGCGTCGCGCCGCTGCCGGCGCAACCGGTGAGGAGCAGGGCCAGCGCGGCCGTCGCGAGGGCGGTGAGGGTGGGTCGAGCGGCGAGTCGAGTCACCGGCTCAGGCTATGGCCGGCCCGCCGGGTAGGGCGGGGTGGCTCGCCGACATTCGATTACGCAACCCCGGTGCGGCGGGGCAGCGGGCGAACTAGCCTGAACACATCGACCGAGGGGACGACCATGAGCGACACCACCGACCGCGACGACCGCGCACTGCCTGACGACCGGGACTTCGCCGACGACGTGAACGAGCAGAAGCGGTTGCAGGCCGAGCACGCCCGCGAGCTCGGCGTCGATCCGTTCTTCGAGGGGGCGAACATCACCGAGAGCGACGGCCCCGACCTCGAGGGCGGCGACGACCTCGACACCGGCGGCGGCCACCGTACGCCGCGCGACTGAGGCACGGGCGCGAACTCGAGATGCGCGCCGAGGCCGGTGATCACTGATCGACCACCGGCCCACGAGACCGACTAGGCGACTCGGCGACCCACAACTCACCGGCGCACCGGCTCACCACCGCGAAGCCGCCCGCCGGGACGACCATCGTGCTTCGTCCGTTCAGGGCCTTCTCGGTGATGAGCTCGCCTCGGTCGTCGTAGACCCGTGCGGTCGAAGCGGCGCCATCGAAACCCAACTCGACGCGCTGCCGCGAACCAGAGGTCGAGTGGACGAGCTCGGTCGCCCCGTCGGCGCCGACCAGTACGAGCCGCGAGATCGCGGGCCGCAGCAGCAGGGCGTCGAGCGTGACGGTGCCGGTCTTGACCGACACCGTCAGCGAGGAGCTGCCCGCAGCCACCGAGCCGTGCAACGAGCGCGGAAGCAGCACGCCGGGCACCGGGCTGATGCCCTGCGGCTCACCGCGCCCGTCGAGCACGCCGAGCGGCTTGCGCCCTGCCGTCCAGATCGACCGTGCTCGGGCGCCCTCGTCGAGCCAGGCGACGGGCTCGACCGAACGGGGCGAGCCGGCGATACCCACGTCGAACGTCGCCTGCTGACCGCGTTCGAGCACGAGCACGTCGCCGCTGTAGAGCGACTCTTCGGTCCACGCCGACGCCGGCGGCTGCACCGAACCGCTCGTCGAGGTCGCCGATTCGGCTTCGATGACGCGAAGACCGTCGAGCTCCGCGACATCCGTCACCGTCGTCGCCCGCAGCGCAGTAGCGGGGCGCTCATCGAGCGCGATCATGGTCAGCAGCCCGTGGATGGTGCTCTCGGCCCCGCTGTTGCGGTTGATCGACCCGTCGGGCTGCAAGCCGTCGAAGGTGACGCCGCGCGCGGGGTCGTACATCGGCTCGCCCGCGCGGTTGGCGCCGAAGAACCAGGCCGCCTGCATCGCCGCGAGCTCCTCGAAGCCGGTACTGCCCGAGGCATCCGCCACCGACAGCAGCGACTGCACCCGCGAATCGGCGCCGTAGGCGATCTGCACCCGATCGGCCGGCGTCGGGAACCAGCCGTTGTCGGGCCCGCCGGCGGTGAGCAGCGTCGTCGAGAAGCCGGCCGAGTCGGCCAGCGCAGGCTCGAGCAGGTCGGCATCACCCAGAGCGACGGATGCCTCGGCCAACGCCGCCGGCATCTGCGAACCCCACCCGTGCCACATCGACCGCGACAGCGCCCAGGGCAGGATCGCCCCGTACGGCCACGACTCGGTGTCGCCCGCCCCCATGGCGGCGATGCCCTCGGCGAGCCGCTCGAGCGTCGTGCGCGCAGCATCATCGTCGGGCGCCGCCTGCACGTACGCCGACAGCCCGAGCACGGCCTCCGCCGTCGCATCGGCGCCGTCGACGATGAGCCAGGCGGGCACCCGCATGCCGTCGGTCATCTCGTACTCGCCGTAGCGGTCGAGCACCTGGCGGTCGACGGCCGCCCGTGCGAGGTCGAGCCGATCCGCGAGGAACGCCGCGAACGCGGCATCCGTCTCGGCGAACGCCGCGTAGCCCTCGCCGAACGCCCAGATCGTGCGGGCCAGCCAGTAGCTCGCGTCGGAGTCGGAGGGATCCGGCAGCTCGATGGGCTCCGCGCTCGGGTTGAGCGTGCCGTCGGGCTGCATCCACAGCACGACGTTGCCCGCGTGCTCACCCTCGCCGGTCTGCAGGTAGGCGAGTGAACGCAGCAGCTCGTACGCGCTCTCGCGGCTGGCGTCGTCGCCGGTCTGCTGCCAGTGCCGCAGATAGACCACCGCCGCGCGCGAGACGTCGTCGGCGTTGTAAGCGCCTTGCCCCCAATGGCCGGTCGCCGGATCGAGCCGTCCGCCGCCGACGCGCTCGAACGTGCCGCCATCGCCTGCGTCGGCGTACGTCCACGGCAGCACGAGCTGCGGCTCCTCGGCGAGGCGATACGTGGTGTGCCCCGGCAGCTCGGCGGGGGTCGCGGTGTCGAGCAGGAAGTCGAGGTGCGCGGTGTTCGCGAGCGGCGCCGGCTCCGGTGCCTGCTCCGGTGCCGGTGCCGGTGCCGGTGCCGGCGCCGCCGCCTGCGCGGCGGCCGGCGACGTGAGCGCACCGGTGAGCACGAGCGCGGCGGCGGCGGTGAGCGACGCGGCCATGGTCCAGATCGTGCGGCGAGGGGCATCCGTGGTGGTCATGATGTGCCTTTCAGTCGGTCAGGCGGCTCATTCAGTCGCGGCGTGGTGTTCAGCGGGCGCGGCGCAATCGTGTCAGTCGGTCACGCGGTCGAGCCGTGCCACGCCGATCTGCGAATCGGCCATGCCGTAGAACACGTAGTGCTCGCCCTCGATCTCTTCGATCGCCGTCGGAAAGACGACGTTCGGCACGATGCCGCTGCGCTCCTCTTCGGTCTCGGGCGCGAGCAGCGGCTCGGCGGTGCGCGCGAGCACTCTCGTCGGGTCGTCGGCGTCGAGCAGCATGGCGCCCGCCGCGTAGTTGACCTTCCGCTGCGGCGAGAACTCGCTCTCGATCGTGCCGGTGACGCCATGGTGGATGAGCAGCCAACCCTCGGGCACCCGCAGCGGCGGCGGCCCGCCGCCGATCTTCAGCGCCTCGTACGGGAACTCGGGCGCGGCGAGCATTCGTGATCGGCCCCAGAGGGTGATCGAACGGATGTCGCGGAGCGCCGCGTCGAGCGGAACGTACGCGATCCAGATCGACTGCCGGGCGTCGGTGATACCGGCCGGCAACCGCACGCCCTGGCCGGGCTTCGTCTCGCCGAGATCCCACATCGGTCGGTGCAGCACCGCGAGGCTGGGCGTGCCGTCGGGAGCCGTGATCGGCTCGGGGAAGAACGTCGTGTCCTTGTTGTGGAACAGATTCAGATCCATGTCGAGTTCGTCGTCGTAGCTGAAGAGGGCCGGGCCGAGCCGGCGCCACTCGCGCAGGTCGCTCGAGACGGCGATGGCCGTGCGCGGCCCGAGGGGGCCGTAGGCGACGTAGGTCATGACCCAGCAGCCGAGGGCATCGATGCGTGTGACCCGCGGGTCTTCGACACCGGCGTTGTCGGCGCCGCGCTCCCAGCCGCGGTCTGGCTCGAGCACGACGCCCTCGCGCTCGACGCCGACGGGCACGCCGTTCTCGATCTCGACGCGCGCGAGTCCGACGCGCGAGACGTTGCCCGCCCCGACGAGTCGCGGCAGCAGGTACAGCGTGCCGTCGGGCGCGCGGCCCGAAGCGGGGTTGAGCACACCCTCGACCTCGTTGGGCTCGCCCGGTTCGGGTCGCATGACGACCCCGAGACGAGTGAGCGTGTAGGGAACGGTGGTGGGGATGGACATGTCAGCCTTTCACTCCGGAGCCGAGATCGTTCGAGACGAAATAGCGCTGGAAGATGATGAACAGGGCAACCGCAGGGCCTGCGAGCACGACCGCGCCGGCCATCATCGCCCCGAACGGATTGGAGGTCGACGCCGCGACGTTCGAGATGAAGTTCGCGAGCGACACGGCGAGCGGTTGGAGAGCCGCATCTTTCGTGATGAGGAACGGCCAGAGGAACTCGTTCCACGGCCCGATGAAGGTCAGCAGCACCGCCGTCAGCAGCGCGGGGCGCACGAGCGGCAGGGCCACCGACCAGAGGATCCGGAACTCTCCGGCTCCGTCGATACGCGCAGCGTCGAAGAGCGATGCCGGCAGCTGCAGGAAGTACTGGCGGAAGATGAGCACCGCCGTGGAGTTGATGGCGAACGGCAAGATCATGCCGAGGTAGCTGTCGGAGAGCCCGTAGTCGCGGGCGATCATCACGTAGAGCGGGATCATCAGCAGCTGGAACGGAACCACCTGCACGAGCAGCACGAGCACCAGGGTCGCGCCGCGGCCACGCCACCTCAGCACCGAGAGCGCGTAGCCCGCGATGACACCGAAGACGACCGTGCCGAGCAGCACTCCGCCGGTGAAGATGCCCGAGTTCGCGAGCCCCACGAAGAGGTTCACCCGCTCGTTGATGTTGACGTAGTTCTGCCCGGTGATGTTCGACGGATCAGGGAAGGCGCCCGCGAGCGTCGGGTCGGGATCGGTCTGCAGGGAGCCCACGATCATGTAGTAGAAGGGGAAGAGGAATGCGATCGCGCCGAGCGCGAGCAGCACATACCGCAATACGGTGCTGAAGCGCGTCATGATTCCCTCCCTCCGAGGAAGCGGTACTGGAGCCACGCGATGATCAGCACGAAGATGATGAGGATGACCCCAAGGGCTGACGCGACATCCGGGTTCCCCTGCTCGATGCCCTTCTGGTACATGAGCAGCACGGGCGACGTCGAGGCGCCGTTCGGGCCGCCTCCTCCGGTGAGCAGGTATGGCTCGGTGAAGAGGTTCGCGCCGGTGATGGTGGCGAGCAGGAACACGAGCACCGTCGCCGGGCGCACTCCCGGAACCGTCACCGAGAAGAATCGGCGCACCGCCCCTGCACCGTCGACGGATGCCGCTTCGTAAAGCTCCTTGCCCACGTTCTGCAGGGCCGCGAGGTAGAGCAGGATGTAGAACCCGAGACCCTTCCACGTGACGAACAGCGCGATGGTCGGCATCGCGAGCGCCGAGTTGATGAGCCACGACGGCTCAGGTGCGAGCGGACCGAGGATCTGGTTCACGAGGCCGTTCTGGCTGAACAGGAAGAGCCAGACCGCGACGACGGCGACCGAGGCGGTCACGTACGGCACGTAGTAGCTCACCCGGAAGAACGTGCGAGCGTGCACGACCTTGTCGAGCGCGGTCGCGAGCACCAGGGAGAGCGCGACCGTCAGCGGCACGTTGATGAGCAGGAAGATGCCGACGTTGCCGAACGAGCGCCAGACGGCCGGGTCCTCAATCACGGCGATGTAGTTGTCGAACCCGACGAACGGACGGTCGACCTCGGCGCCGGGGGCGGCGAAGAAGTAGTCCTGGAACGACATCCACACGGAGAAGACGATGGGGTAGGCGAAGATCAGCCCGATGAACAGCAGGTACGGCGTGCTGAGCAGCAGGCCGAGCGGATGCTCCCCGAGCCACCGCTTGCGGCGGCTCGGGGGTGTCTCCTCAGGGTCCGTCGTCGTGCTCGGCGGTGCCGCGACGGTGGTCATGATCGGAGCTCCGATCAGCCCTGGGCGAGTTCGTCGATCTCGGTGGCGGCGTCGGTGAGGAAGGTCTCAACCGGCTCCTCGCCGAAGATCACCGAGTTCGAGTAGCCGTCGCGGAACGTCTGCCAGATCTCGATCGAGTTCGGCACGTTCGGCACCTCGACGGTGCGAGCGGCCTGGTCGCCGAACTGCTGGTAGGCCGGGTTCGCCTCGAAGTAGGCGGGGTACGTCTCGGTCAGGTTCTGCCGAAGCGGCATCTGCCCGGTCTCCTCGAGCCAGACTCCGTCCTGCTCCTCGCTCGTCGAGAACTTCAGCACGTCCCACGCGGTCGCCTGGTTCTTGCACGCCGTGAACATGCCGATGTTCTTGGCATCGCTGAACGTGTAGGTCTCTTCTGGCGCGGTGCCGTCTTGCGTGGGCACCGGAACGGCACCCCAGTCGACGTCGTCGCCGTACACCGAGATGGCCCACGGGCCGACGATCGACATCGCCGAGATGCCGTCGGCGAACGCGTCGCCCTGGTACTGCTCCTTGCCGGCGAGTCCTTCGGAGTAGAGCGTCGCCCAGAACTCGGCGACGGCCGTGCCGTTCTCGTCGTCGAACGTCGCAGCACCGTCTTCGACGAGCAGCGTGCCGCCCGACTGCGCGGCGTAGAGCGGGTAGAAGTCGAACCAGCTCTGGAAGAACTCGCTCGTGGGCGCGGGGTTGATCGCGAACTGCGACGCGCCCGAGGAGACGAGCGTGCGAGCCGTCTCGAGGAACTCGTCGTAGGTGGCGAGCGGGGGATTCTCGGCGTCGAGGCCCGCCTGAGTGAACATCGCCTTGTTGTAGAAGATCATGACGGGGTTCGACTTCCACGGCATCTGGTAGAAGTCGCCGTCGGCCGAGCGGTACTGGTCGGCGAGGTCGCCGCTGCGCTCGGTGATGTAGCCGTCGCCGTCGTCGAACTCGGAGAGGTTCACGAGGCCGCCCTGCTTCTCGAACTGCGGCACGGCCGCGGGCGACGTGTTGTAGACGAGGCACGGCGCATTGCCCGCGGTGATCGCGGCGCCGATGACCTCTTCGCTCGACGCTCCGGCGGGAATCTCTTGAGCCTTGACCTGCTCGTCGGGGTGGTCGGCGTTCCACGCCTCGACCATCTGCTCGCCCCAGGCGATCTCGGCTTCGTTGTTGGAGTACCAGATGGTGATGTCGCCGCGACCTTCTGCGCCGCCATCACCGCCTCCTCCGCTCGTGCACGCGGTGAGGGCGAACGCCCCCGCCGCGGCAACGGCGGTCATCATGATGCGTCGGCGCATGGCCGGCTCCTTTCATCGAGGCGGCGTCGGTGCCGCGCGGGTTCGTACTACGTTCCGGGCGGTGCTGCTGCCGTCGACTCACGCACGATGAGTCGCGGCTCCGCGAGTTCGACGTCGTCGACCGGTTGCCGGGCGATGGCCGCCAGCAGCAGCCGTGCCGATCGGGCGCCCCAGTCGGCGGCATCCGTCGCGACCGAAGTGATGGACGGGAACGTGTGCTCCCCGAGTTCGGTGTTGTCGAAGCCCGTGATGGAGAGGTCGTGCGGCACGCGGAGCCCGGCGCGTTGCGCGACTGCCAGTCCGGCGAGGGCCATCATGTCGTTCGAGTAGACGATCGCGGTCGGTCGTTCGGTGCCGAGTGCGAGCAGCTCGCGGGTGGCCCGTGCCCCGTCGACCGCGCTGAAGTCGGTCTCGACGACACCCACCGGCTCGACGCCACCCGCGATGGTCGCGGCGATGAACGCCTCGGCGCGGCGACGCCCGTGCAGCATGTTCGAGGGGCCCGCGACACAGGCGATGCGGCGGTGGCCGAGAGCGATGAGGTGGTCGACGGCAGCACGGATGCCGCGGCCGTCGTCGACCGAGACCGACGGGAACGGCGACGGGACATCGGGTCGTCCGAGTGTGACGGCGGCGAGACCGAGCTCGTTCACGAGCTGGATGCGGTCGTCGCCGGAGCGGAGATCGGTGAGGAAGACGCCGTCGACCCGCTTGTCGGCTGCGAGCCCGCGATAGGTTGCGGCCTCTTCGCGGCCGGGCGTCGCCCGGGTGAGCACGAGCACCTGGCCGGCGGTCGAGAACTCGCTCTCGACACCGGCGATGAACGCGTGAAAGAAGGGGTCCGCTGCGATGACGTCGACGCTGCGGCCGATCACGAGGCCGAGCGCGTAGGAGCGGTCGACGCTGAGCGACCGGGCCCGCAGGCTCGGGGTCCACCCGAGATGTTGCGCTGCGGCCAGAATGCGGTCGCGCGTCTCGGCGCTGACACCCGGCCGACCGTTCAACGCGAAGGAGACGAGACCCTTGCTGACGCCCGCATGACGTGCGACGTCGGTGATCGTCGGTCGTGCGGCGGGCACGGCGTCTTCGGTCACCAGAAGCTCCATTGGTCGATGCACGATGGCTCGCTTCGCACGTCGGCGTGCGAGGAAGCCCCGATTCCCCTCGGCCGGTCTGGTTTTCGAATTGCGCGGAACTAAACCGGTTTAGCTGAACCATAGTCGCAAGTTCATGACGCCGCAAGGGTCGGCGTTGCACGAGCCGCGGCGCCAGGAGCGGCGTTGTCGGCGTTGTCGGCGCCGACGGCGAGTGCGGCGGCGGCGAGTGCGGCGGCGGCGAGTGGCGGATCGCTCAGACGTCGAGCACGAGCACGAGCACGAGCACGCCACGCTGGGCGGCCTCGCGGCGAGCGACGCCGTACCGCGGCATCCGATCGCTCAGGCCTCGAGCACGCCCTCGGGGTCGCGCACGATGACGCGGGGGCGTCCGTCGCGCGCCGGCCCCAGAAGCGTGGACGCGGCCGCGAACACGCGCTTCGAGCCCTCGCCGACACGGGTCACTTCGGAGAAGTCGAGCACGAGGCATCCGTCATCGCTGATGAAGGGGGTGAGGCGCGTGAGCACCTCTTCGGCGCCGGCGAAGAAGATCTCGCCGCGCAGCATCGCGATGGTGTCGGTGCCGTCGCGCTCGAGTGAGGCGATCGGCGAGAGCGGGGCGCCGTGGTGCTGCAGCATGTGCAGGCCGTGCCGCTGCGAGAGGAGTTCGAGGGTCGCGACGCCGCGTGCGCTGTTGCCGCGGACATCGAGGCGCGGACTGAAGGTGCCGATGCCGAACTGGCCCGGCTGCACCGCCACGATACCGCCGCCGACGCCGCTCTTGGCCGGCAGTCCCACCCGCACGAGCCAGTCGCCCGACGCGTCGTACATGCCGCAGCTCGTCATGACGGCCATGGTCCAGCGGGCGGCGTCTTCACTGATGACGCGTTCGTCGGTCACGGGATTCACGCCGCCGGTCGCGAGCGTCGCCGCCATGATCGCGAGGTCGCGCGCGTTCACGGTGAGCGAGCACTGGCGGAAGTACGCGGTCGTCGCGACATCCGCCGTCGAACCGAGTGTGCCCGCCGAGCGGGTGAGGTAGGCGAGCGCGCGATTGCGATCGCCGGTGGATGCCTCGGACGCGAACACGTCTTCGTCGACCGCGAGGTCGTGGCCGGCGAACCGTTCGAGACCTGCCTGCACGACGGCGAACTTCTCGTCGGCCGTGTCGCCGCGCATGAGCGAGGTCGTCACGATCGCGCCGGCATTGATCATCGGGTTCAGGGGGCGACCGGATGCCGCGTCGAGACTGATCGCGTTGAACGGCTCGCCGCTCGGCTCGAGGCCGACATGCCGAGTCACCTCGGAGAGGCCGAGCGCGTCGACGGCGAGGGCGAACACGAAGGGCTTCGACACCGACTGGATCGTGAACTCCGCGTCGCAGTCGCCCGCCTCGTGCACGATTCCGTGAGCGCTCGCGAGTGCGGCGCCGAGCTGATCGGGCTCGACCGTCGCGAGCTCGGGGATGTACGAGGCGACGGCGCCCTCATTGAGCGGTCGAACGTCGTCGAGCACGGTCTCGAGCATGCGTCGAACGGGATCCCGCAGTTCTGCGGCCATGGGGTCAGCTTAGAAGGTCGGGGGTTGGTGGGGTAGGGGAGATTCGGTCGCGCGGTGGGGATCGGGGTATGCAGCAGACCCGGTGCTCGTGGCACGCGCGGCCGACGCGGCTGACTCCTCCTCCACAGGCGACCGTCGGCCGAAGTTATTCACAGGCTGACCGGCTCTTTCGTGCTTGGTTGAATGTCGGTGGGTCGCGGCAGAATGGCATCATGACCACCACCGCCGAGGCGCTCGAGCAGCTGCGATCCTCGCTCCTCGACGTCGTGCACGTCGGTGATCTGGGGTGCTGGCCTGATGACGAGCTGCTCGCTGTGACGGCGGCGATCGAGGCGGTCGGCCGGGTGATCGATGCGCACCGGGTGGTCTGCGCCGGTGAGATCGGTGAACGTTCGCGGGTCGAGCTGGGCGGTGAGCGGTTGTCGACCCGGCGCGGGTGCCGCTCCGCCGGCGAGCTGCTCGAGCGGGTGACGCAGGTCTCGGGCGGAGAAGCGCGGCGGCGTATCGCGCTCGGCACGGCCACCCGGGCCCGCACGGGTCTGACCGGTGACCTGATGGAGGCGCAATTTCCCGAAGTCGCGGCGGCGCTGGCCGATGGCGAGTTGGGGGCGGATGCCGCGGGCACGATCGTCCGCGAGCTGGGCGGCACCCGGCGAGTCGCCGACCCCGTCGCCCTCCGCACGGCCGAGCGCGAACTCGTCGCCGCCGCCCTCGCATCGGGTGAGGCCCACCCGGTGCGCTGCACGGCCGATGAGCTGCGGGTGCAGGCGCAGGCGTGGGCTGCGTTCCTCGATCAAGACGGCCCCGAACCCGACGACGAGCGGGCGATGAGGCGGCGAGGGTTCCGCCTCGGGCGTGCCCGCGACGGCCTCATTCCCGTCAGCGGCGAACTCCTGCCCGAAGTCGCGGCGGGGCTGCGTCGATTGTTCGATGCGCACCTCGCACCGAGGTCGGGCGGCGGGTTCATGACCGCTGAAGAACGTGCCGACATCGCCCGCAACGGCGAAACCCGAACCGCCGATCAGCAGCGCCACGACGTGATGGCCGCGATCATCGAGACTGCCGCCCGTTCGGGCGAGCACCCGTCCATCGGCGGGGCGGCGCCGACGGTGCTCGTCAGCGTGCGCGCCGCCGATCTGCAGACCGGCCGCGGCGTCGCGCACGCCGACGGCGCCGAGATCCCGGTCTCGCTACGGGCGGCCCGGCAACTGATGTGCACCGGTGGTACGCAGCAGGTCACGTTCGACGACCACGGCCGCATCATCCGGCTCGGCTCACCAGAGCGCTGCTTCACCCCGCACCAACGCCGTGCGATCACGCTCCGCGACGGCGGCTGCCTCATTCCCGGGTGCAGCGTGCCGGCATCCTGGTGCGAGATTCACCATGTCATCCCAGACGTCGACGGCGGCCCGACCCATCCCGACAACGGCGTACTGCTCTGCTGGTTCCACCACCGCACGATCGAGACCTCAGGGTGGGGTATCCGCATGATCGCCGGTGCACCGCAGATCAGGCCGCCCGCATGGCTCGACCCCGGCGGCCGATGGCGCAACACCACGAAATCCCCGACCAGACTCGCCGACTGGCTTGAGCGAAGACCTCCCGAGGTGGCGTGACGGCACCGGCGTGCGCCGTCGAGCCGGTCGCGCCCATCAACGAGATCGGCGCGCGGTCGAGCCGCTCGATGAGGTCGGCGATCACTCTCGTCGTGCTCGACCAGCTCGACCCAAGATCCGCAGCGGTCGCGTGACGGCGCCGTCGCGTGCTGTCGAGCGCTGTCGAACCGATCGACGAGATCGGTGATCGCCCCGACCTGAGCCGACCGGGTCAGGGGCTGTGCCCGACCTGGTCAGCGCGCGAGCGTGACGCCGAGCGTTGCCAGCACGCCGAACACCACGCCCCAGAGCACGATCGAGATGACCTGCCAGAAGATCACCGTGTTGCGGTTCGCGCCGAACGAGACCATCGCGGCCGAAGTGATCTGGCTTGGCAGCATCGTCTGGCCGACGATGCTCACGCCGGCGACGCCGTACTTGTCGAACGCGCGGCGCAGCTTCTCACGGCGCGGGGACTCGACGGGCTCTTCTCCGGCGAGGGCCTTGCCCGCGACGACTTTCGAGCGCACGCCGTGCGCGGACATCACGAAGACCAGCATCGAGATGATGTTGCCGATGACGGCGACGCCGATCGCGAGCGCGGTGGGCAGCCCGATCAGCACTCCGATGACCGAGCCGAAGTACGACTCGACGAACGGGATCGCGGCCACGATCATCACCCCGAGCCACTGGAGGAAGGGGGGAAGGGACGTAGTGAAGTCCTGGAGGGCGTCGATCACGACGAATCCTTTCGTTGGGGTGGCGGTTCGGTTCCATCCTTCGCGGGGCCGCCTGCCGATGGCAGTGCCGCGGTGTCAGGAGTTCGCGTGCGAATCCGCACCGAAGGCCGTGACAAATGTCACTGGCCTAGGCTCGAATCCATGGCTGCCGAACCGTCTCGCAGCGTGCAGACCACGTGGCTGTACACGCTCGGGTCGATCGTGTTCTTCTTCGGGTTCCTCGACTTCATCGTCGCGCTGGCGATGCTCGAGACGTACCGGCAGACGGGCGACCCCACGACCGCCGTGCTCATCGTGCTGCTCCTCGTCGCGTCGGCGACGCAGCTGCGGTACTGCTGGTTCCTCCGCGTCGGGCGTGGCGGTGGCCTGCCGCACCCCGGCTGGACGGCCACCCTCCTCGCTCCCGCTGTCGTCGTCTGGGTGCTCGGTCTCTACTCGCAGGGAAACGAGCTCGCGGCGGCGGTGCCGTTGTGGGCCGCGGCGTGTCTCATTGCATGCCTGCTGCCGAAGACGCAGGGCTGGCTCGTGTTGCTCACCGCGCTCGTCGCGTTGATCGCTCACCCGATGTTCGCGACGACGATCACGGGCGAGCCGTTCACGGTCGCGCGCTCTGGTGTGTGGATGTCCGGCATCTACGCGGCCATGCTGCCCGTCATGCTGCTCACGAGCATGTGGTGGTGGGAGGTCGTCGTCGAGCTCGACCGGCACCGCCGCACCGCCGCCGAGCTCGCGGTGACGCAGGAGCGGTTGCGGTTCGCGTCAGACCTGCACGACATCCAGGGTCACCACCTGCAGGTCATCTCGCTGAAGTCCGAGCTCGCCGAACGGCTGCTCGAGATCGACCCCGCCACTGCTCGCGAGCACCTGCACGAGACGCGCCTGATCGCGAAGCAGGCCCTCGAAGAGACCCGCTCGCTCGTCGCCGGCTACCGGCAGGTCGCGTTCGACGACGAGCTCGAGAACGCCCGCGAAGTGCTCACCGCATCGGGCGCCGAGTGCCGGCTGCGGCTCGGCCCGCTCCCGTCCGAGACGGCGGCGCGGAGCGCGCTCGCATCGGTCGTGCGCGAAGCGACGACGAACATCCTGCGACACAGTGAGGCGACCATGGTGACGATCGAACTGACGACGACGGGCGGGCTCATCGAGCTCGCGATCGAGAACGACGGCGTCGCGGTGACGGATGCCCCGGGGTCGGATGCCCCCGCGCCGGCCGATGCCCGCACCGGCACCGCCCCACGCGCTCAGGGCTCGGGGCTCGCGGGCCTGCGAGAGCGACTCGCCGCCGTCGGCGGCACACTCGAGACGATGACGGATGCCGCGGGCGGCCGCTTCGAACTCCGCGCCGCGGTGCCCGTGGGCGAGCGGGTGGCGGCGTGAGCGGCGGAGGTGTGAGCGGCGCAGGCGCAGGCGACGCGCCACGCAGCATCCGTCTGCTCATCGCCGACGACGAGCACCTCATCCGCGGCGCCCTCATCGCCCTGCTGAACCTCGAGCCCGACATCGAGGTCGTCGCGAGCGCCGACAACGGGGTGACGGCCGTCGAGCAGGCGATCGCGACCGTGCCCGACGTGTGCCTGCTCGACCTCGAGATGCCCGGCGCCGACGGGCTCGAGGCGGCGGCGCGCATCCTCGCCGAAGTGCCGACGCGCGTCGTGATCGTGACGCGGCACGCCCGCCCCGGCGTGCTGCGGCGCGCCCTCGCATCGAAGGTCTCGGGCTTCGTGCCGAAGTCGACGGCCGCCGAAGACCTCGCGCACGTCATCCGCGACGTCGCCGCCGGCCGCCGCTACATCGACCCTGAGATCGCCGCGACGGCGCTCACCGCCGAACGCTGCCCGCTCACCGACCGCGAGCTCGATGCGCTGCGCTACAGCCGGTCGACCACGAGCGTGAAGCAGATCGCCGAACGACTGCACCTCGCGCAGGGCACCGTGCGCAACTACCTCTCGTCGGCGATGACCAAGCTCGACGCAGCATCACGGCACGAGGCAGCCGAGAAGGCGTGGCAGCAGGGCTGGATCTGACTGCGGACCGGCACCACGCGCACCACCGCAGAGGGGCCGCGCCGAGGCATCCGGAGTACCCTGTGACCCAAACCCGAAAGGGGGAACGCAGATGCCGTACTTCATCATCGAGCGCAACTACGCCGAAGACGTTCCGGTGCCACTCGAGGCCGCTCCCGACATCAACCTCATCAACGACGAGGAAGACGTGCGATGGCTGTACTCCTTTCTCTCCGTCGATCGTCGCAGGAGCTACTGCCTGTACGAAGCGCCGTCGATGGAGGCGATCCGAGCCGCCGCCGTGCGCGCCGGAATGCCCGCCGACGTCATCACCGAGGTCGACGGGCGCATGATGCCGAGCGGCACCCTCGCCGGCGTCACCGAATCGGTCTGAGGCTCAGCCGGGCGGGATGTTCTGGTTGAGCCGGAAGACGTTGCCCGGGTCGTACTTGCGCTTGAGTGCCTGGAGCCGGTCGTACTTCTCCGGCCCATAGGCCTGGCGTATGCGTTCCTCGCCCTCGTCCATGAGGAAGTTCATGTAGACGCTCGTGTGGAAGGGCTTCAGGGCCGACCAGAAATCGCGGACCCATTCGCGCTCGACATCGAAGCCTGCGGCCGTCTCCGTTGCCGCGTTGATGTTGAAGGTGTGCCCGACGCCGCGGCCGTTGAAGGCCGTCTCCTCGTCACCGACCCGGGCGACAGCCCCGCCCATCTGCCAGATGGGGAAGCTCGTCAGCGGCGACTGAATGCGCCACGTGTGCTCGACGGTGATGTCGATGACCTCGTCGGAGAGCTCGGCGACGTCGCAGGAGCGCACGTAGTACCACCGACCGTGCGGGAAGGACGGATCGAACATCCCCTGGTGATCGAGGAAGGGCTTCGGGACGCAGAGGTCGAGTACCGGTGAACCGAAGTCCTTGATCGGGCGCACGACTCTCTCGCCCTCTTCGACCGGCCCCGCATAGCAGCAGACCACTCCGACGATGAGCTTGCCGTGCAGCTCGGGGGGAACGAACGGGAGCGGCGGTGCCTTGCGATGCAGCACGATGGTCATCAGCTCGTCGGGTGCGTCGGCGATCCAGTCGCGGTAGAAACGCAGCACCTCGGGCGACTGCTCGATGGGCCAGAAGATCGGGCCGGCGACGACGATCGGGCCCACCTCGACCAGTCGGAAATCGAACCGAGTGACGATGCCGAAGTTGCCTCCGCCGCCGCGCACTCCCCAGAAGAGATCAGCGTTCTCGGTCTCGCTCGCGGTGACGCGTTCGCCTTCCGCGGTGATGAGCTCCACTGACGACAGTCGGTCGATGCTCAGGCCGTGCTTTCGCATGACCCACCCGATTCCACCGCCGAGCGTGAGTCCCGCCACGCCGGTATGCGTGACGATGCCGCTCGGGACCGCGAGCCCGAACGGTTGCGTCGCCTGGTCGACGTCACCGAGCAGCGCCCCGGCCTGCACTCGCGCCGTGCGCGCCTCCGGATCGACCGTGACGCCGCTCATCGGCGCGAGGTCGATCACGATTCCGTCGTCGCACACCGAGAGCCCGGGAAAGCTGTGACCGCCGCCGCGCACGGCGACGGGCAGGCCCGTGCGGCGCGCGAACCGCGTCGCGGCGCCGATGTCCGCGGCCCCGGCGCACCGCGCGATCAAGGCGGGATGACGATCGATCGAGCCGTTCCAGACCTTCCGGCGTTCGTCGTAGGAAGCATCCGTCGGCCGCACAAGCTCGCCGGCGAACCCGGAATCCAGTTCCCTGAGCGCGGCTTCATCGACCGCCACCGAAACATGAGCATCGTTCATGTTGGGATTCATGTCAGCCCCCGTTCCCGCGCATACATCGCGGCTTGGGTGCGGTTCACCGCACCGATCTTCGTGAGAATGTTCCGCACGTGATTCGCCGCAGTGTGCTCGCTGATCACGAGCCGTGCGGCGATGTCGCGATTGCTCCTGCCCTCGGCGATGAGCCCGATGACCTCGCGTTCCCGCGCGGTGAGTCCGCCTCCGACCTCGAGAGCGGATGCCGCTGCGCCCGCGTCGAGCGACCGCAGCACTCGCACCAGGCCGGCGGGTTCGGCGATCGCGCGAGCGCGCTCGGCGAGCGCGGCCGCTTCAGGTGAACCCGGGTCGGCGCGGCGCAGGTGAACGGCCCATGCGGAGAGCGTTCGCGCGACGTGAAGCGGAGCGCCGCTGCGTTCGGCGAGTTCGAGAGAACTCTCGAACCGCTCGACCGGCGACCCTGTGCCGCAGAGGGATTCGATCTCCCCCAGATAACAGTCGGCGGCGCCGAACGGAGCGGCGAACAGGCCCGACATGAGGTTGAGGCCCGAGTACTCCGAGAGCCACTGGTGCAGTCGTTCCGCGACGGCGACGTCGATGTCGCCGAGCCGGACTGCCCCCTCGGCCATGAAGGCGAGACGGGCCGGCCAGTCGCTGGAGTCGCTCGCGTTCGACGCGGTGTGCTCGATGAGCCAGTCGAGCATCCGCCGTGTCGGCGCTTCGAGTCCGAGTTCGGTGTAGAGGGCGAGGAGGCCCGGTGCCCAGCGTTCGGCGGGTGATTCCCCTCCGGTGACGTAGCGGCGAACGTCTTCGATCCGTCCCAACTCCCGGCGCAGCATATAGCTCTGCACGGCGTTGGTGCTCGACATCCCGTCGTCCCGGAAGTCGATTTCGTCGTACCGCAGCTGTCGGCATGCGGCCGCAGCCTCCTCGAGGCGCCCGCCGATGAGGGCCCGCCCGAACCGGACGTGTACCACCCAGTAACCCCAATGCCCGCTCGACTGCCGGCTCATGTTCACGAGGTAGCTCTCGGCCTGGTCGAGCCCGGCGCGGTCGCCGAGGAGATAGCTGTTCGCGAACACATTCATTGTTGCGGCGCCCATCCACTCGTTGCGCATCGATCGCGTCAGTCCGAGCAGCTCGATCGCGCGTTCCTGCCGCTTCGCGACCCCCCGCGGGCGGAGCGTCATGGAGACGATCGAACGGAGCACGGATGTCAGCACCACAGGATGTCCCAGCGCCCGGGCGAGATCGACCGCGCGGTCGCCGATCCGCTCCGCTTCATCGACGGCCCCGGTGAACGCCGTCGCACGGGCGAGCGCCCCGATCGCTTCGACGTACAGGGGGTCGCCGTCGTCCTTCGGAACGTGCGCGAGCCCCGCCGAGAGCAGCTCGAGTGCTCGATGCCCGAGCAGGCCCGGGCGCCAGGAGGCATCCTCGTATCCGATCGCCGCGCGCAGCTGCAGTCGTGGATTCCCTGCGCCCGCAACAAGCTCGTACAGGATTCGCGCCCGCGACGTGTCGATAGCGACATCCCAGCTGCCCGCCGCGCGAAGCAGCAGCTCAGCCTGCTCGTCGCCATCGGGGGAGATCTCGGCCGCTTGCTCGAACAGGCGCCCGGCGTCTTCATACGCGAAGCGGGCCTCCGCGAGCTCGGCAGCGCGGGTCAGGTAGGTCACCGCCCGGTCGCCGAACCCGAGCGCGCGGGCGGCCGAATAGTGGTGGGCGAGTCGCTGGATGAGCCGTGGCACCGCGGGGAAGTTCGACTCGAGCACCTGCGCGATGCGCGCGTGGGTTCGCAGCAGCTCAGTGCTCGGGATGTCGTCGATGACCGCCTGCCGCGCGATGGCGTGCGGGAAGCGGTAGCGATCGCCCGCCAGGCGCGGCGGCTCGATGAGGCCGGCGCGCACCGCGGCATCCATCGCAGAAAGCGTGACGTCGACGGATGCCTCGCTGATGCCGATCAGCTCACTGAGATCGACCTCCTGGCCGAGCACCGCGGCGAGCTCGAGCACCGAGCGCTGGGATGGTTCGAGCGTCGCGATGCGGGACCGCACGATATCGCTGACGGAGTCGGGTAGCTCGATCACGCGCTGGTCGCCTTGGTGCTCGGCCCCGACGACCGGATGCCACATGGCTCTGAGGAGGAACGGATTGCCGCCCGTGAGCTCGCCGAGCACTTCGGCCGACGCGCGGAGACCGACACGCGAGACGCCGGCGCGGGCCGCGACGTACTCGGTGATCTCTGCGGGGGTGAAGGGAGCGAGTCCGATGCGCAATACGCCGCTCAGCCGGGCGAGTGACGCGAGCGTGTCCGCGAGTGCGTCCGACCGGTCCGGCGGTGCGTTTCGAAGGGTGCCGAGCAGCAGTACCCTCGCCTCCGCCGTGCCCTCGACCACCCGGCGAAGGAGTTGAATCGCCGCAGGCCCCGCCCAGTGCAGGTCGTCGAGGGCGAGCACCACCGGGCGTATCGAAGACGCGGCGCGCAGCACGTCGATCACTGCGGAGAACACACGCTCCTGGCCCATCGACCGATCGGCGGCATCCTGGCCCGTTCGATCGAGCACGCCCTCGAGGAGCTCGGCAGAGTCGAGGTCGGAGATGTCGGTCGCCACCTCCCGATACGCCGGAATGAGCGCCCGGAGCGGCTCGTCGAAGGGCTCGAACGGAGCGCCGAGCTCTTGGATGCACGATCCGGCCAGCACCGCGGCGCCGCTCGTGTGGAGCCGTATGCAGACCTCGCTCACGAGCCGAGACTTTCCCGTGCCGGGCTCGCCGCTCACGAAGATCGCGCGCCCCGCGCCGCCGATCGCGTCGAGCCACGCCGACTCGATCGCTTCGACCTCTTCGTGTCGAGCGATGAACGGCGGCTGCCCGGACGTCGTCCAGCCGGCCGGCAGCGCCGGGGCGGACCATTCCCCCATCTGCCCACGATAGTCCGCGACCGCGCTCGCGGCGATGACCCGAATTGACTACGCCGGCGTGCGCGCGAAGATGGCTCGCCCTCGTCATGCGGCGCGGCCGCAGCCTTCCTACCGTGGGGCCAGCAGCGCTCTTCCAGGAGCCTGCATCATGGAAGGACAAGATCATGAACGTTCGCGCGTTCCTCATCATCCCGGCCGTCCTGGCCGTGGGCGTGCTCGCCGGCTGCGGACTGACCGACGGCGGTGCGGGCGCCGGTGCAGGCGCCGCCAAGGTGAAGATGTCATCGACTGAGGTGTGTCACCTGTCCGCGTACATCCGCGAGCGGGCTCCCGAAGGGCTCTGCACCGAGACCGCCGTGGTCGACGACGACCTGTCACCGATCACCGGCCGGTGATCGGAGCGCGGTGACCGGCGTGCGGTGACCGGCGTGCTGTGACCGAATTGCTGTGCCGGGCACCGGTGCGAAAACGGGCCCGACGGGAGTAACCTCCGCGTATGGGTCGACCGATGATCTCGGCGCTTCAGCAGGTCACCGTCGACCTGACGAGTGCCGGTGCGAGCAGTGAGTCGCTCGCGGCTTCCGCGGGCGGCAGTCTCGGCACGGCGCTGTTGCCGCTCATCGCGCTCGCCGCGTCGCTGACCGCCGCGATCTGCGTCGGGTCCCTCGTCGTGGCGTGGCTGCGCAAGCCCGAGGCCGGCAGCTCGCTCGCGCTCGTCGACCCCGAGTCGGCCGGGCTGCTTCCGGTCGGGTTCGTGTCGGGTGCTGCCGCGGCGCGCTGGCTGCCGGCGACGGTCATGCTGCTCGCCGTCAACGGCGTGATCGCGATCCAGGATCGGCGCGACATCCGCGACGCTGGTGATATCCGCGACGTACGTGACGCTGGTGACATCCGTGACGCCGGTGACAGACGTGGCGTCCGCGACACCGGTGGCACCCGCGGCGGCGACGCCGGCCGCGCGCGGGACATCCGGATCGTCTTCGACGGCGCGTACCCGCTCGCCGCCCGCACGGATGTCGATTCGGCGGGCGCCGACGGCACGGTGCTCGCGTTGCTCTCGCCGGGGCTCTCGGGCGGGTCGCGCACGGTCGAACGTGGGGCGTGCGTCGACGCGGACCGTGTCGTGGTGAACAACGGGCTGCTGCTCGATGTCACCCGCGACGGCTTCCGCGACGCGGCGGACTGGTATCGCGAGCCGCGCCCGGTCCGCCGGTTCGGGGCGGCCACGATCGGCGGCGTGGTCGGGGTAGCCCTGGGATTCGTCACACTCGGAGGCGCAGACGACTCTGCGAACTCGATCGCCTGGAGCGCGATCGTCATCGGTGCGTTGGCCCTCGGTTTGCGCGCGCTCCTGCCGCGCTGGATCCCACTGAACTCGGCCGGCCTGCAGCTCCGCGAGCGGGCGAACCGGTGGCGCGAGATCGTCGCGAGCACGGATGTCCCAACCCTCGCCGCAGCCGAGCAGTTGCTGCCATGGGCGGTGCTGTTCGACGAGGCATCCGTGGTTCGGCGCCTTGCCGAGGTTGCCGAGAAGGCGGGCACCGTGCCGACCTGGTATCGCTCGGCCGCCCCGTTCTCGGCGGAGCGACTGGCATCGTGCATCACCGTCGTGGCAGCTGAGCTTTCGCAGCCGATCCGCGTCGGCGGTGGGCTGCTGCAGCGGGGCGAGGACTCCCGGTTCGGCGTCCCGATGATCGGTGACACCAAGGGGTGGGGCGGCGGATACCTCGCGGGCGGCGACGGCACGTTCGGCGACGGCGGCGGGGATGGTTTCGGCGGCGGAGGCGAGGGCGGCTTCGGCGGCTTCGGCGACGGGGGTGGCGGCGGCTTCGGCGGCGGCGGTTTCGACGGCGGCGGTGGCGGTGACGGCGGCGGCACGTGAGCAACGCCGCTGAAGGCGCAGCGTCGGCGCTCGCGCGAGCAGCGCCCCGTCGTGCGGTTCAGATCAGCGCTGCCGTCACCCGTCGAGCACGTCGAGGTCGACCTCGATCTCGTCGCCCTCGCCGATGCCCTCTGCCGTGAGCACGGCCTTCTTCAACGGCAGCGCGTAGGTGCCGCCGCCGGGGAAGATCGAGGTGTTCCATGTGGTGGCGCCGACGGTCGCGACGACGCGCACGGAGTCGAAGCCGCGCGGCATCCGTGGCTGGTCCGAGATGTCGGCGCTCGGCTCGGCCGGAACGTCGACGAAGAACCAGTTTCTGCGCGCCGACCATTCGTAGATCTCGGCGGTGAAACGAATGCGCATGACGCGATGCTACCCGCCGATGTTGCGCGTCGATTGAAGTCCGTCAGGGCGCGGGCGCGAGGCCGGGTACGAGCATCGCGACGCTGCGTTCGGCGAACGCCGCGGCATCCGTCACCTCGCGCTGGCCGTCGTAGGCCGCGAGGAACGCGCGGTGGAACGCGACGCCCACGAGCAGGCGCGCAGCCGACTCGAGGTCGGCATCGGGGCGGATGCGTCCGGCCGCCTGCTCTTCGCCGAGCAGGCGCGCAACGAGCGGCACGGTGCCCTCGGGGCCGTAGCCGTGCGCTCGCACGCCCGCGCGATGCTCGGCGAGCAACTCGGGCGCCCCGAAGATCGACGCCGACATCGGAAAGGTGCGCACGAAGAACGAGAGCAGCGCGGTCACGATGCTCGCGAGCGTCTCGGGCAGCGCTGAGCGAGCGGATGCCTCGGGCAGCTCGATGCGCGGCATCCGCTCGACGAGCACCGCGAGGAAGAGCTCCTGCTTGTCGGCGAAGTGCTTGTAGATGAGGGCCTCTGAGCACCCGGCGGCACGGGCCAGCTCGCGCGTCGTCGCACCGACCACGCCGCGATCGACGAGCACGGTCGCGGCGGCATCGAGGATGCGGTCGCGGGTGGTGGGGAGCTGGGACATCCGGGCCTTCCACTTGACAGGTGAGTGTTCGCTTACCGTATCATCGAGGCAGTGAGTAAATGCTTACTAACCTCCCGAGCTCCTGAAGGACGAACTATGAGAATCGCAGTACTGGGAGCCTCGGGTCGCACCGGCGGCCTCATCGCCGACGCGGCGCGAGTTCGAGGTCACGAGGTGATCGGGGTCGTGCGGCGCGCGGCATCCGCCCCGACCGGCGCCACAGAACGCATCGCCGAAGGCCGCGACGCCGACGCGCTCGCCGCTGCCCTCGACGGGTGCGACGCCGCGGTGTTCGCGATCGGCCCGACCTCGGCGAGCACCGACCACACTGTGATGCGCGAGAGCATGCCGGCACTCGTGGCCGCCATGCGCGACGCCGGGGTGCGACGCCTCGTCGTCGTGAGCGCGAGCGGCCCCTTCACCGACGGCGACGACCCGTTTTTGAAGTTCGTGGCGAAACCGATCGTGCGGCGCATCCTGCGCGAGCCGTTCTCCGACTTCGTCGCGACCGAGCCCGTCGTGCGATCGAGTGCGCTCGACTGGACGATCGTGCGACCGCCGCAGCTCAAAGACGGCGACGCTCGTGGCCGCTACCGTCGTGCGAACGGTGGGGGAGTGCCGTTCGGCATCTCGATCCGCCGGGCCGACCTGGCGGCGGCGGTGCTCGACGTGCTCGAAGACGACGCGACGGTCGGGGCGACGATCACGGTTGCGGCGTAAGGCGCCCAGCGGTCCGGTGGAGGACACCCCTCGGGCGGGGTCTTGCCGCGACATCCGTCACGCGCGTAGGGTCGCGTGCGACTGCGCCATTCACCGACGATCGGAGTCGATATGCCCGCCACAGCGCTTCCGTCCAGCGGCGATCAGCCGGGCCGCGAGCCCGGTGCGGCGAAGACGTGCGATGCGAGCGGCATGGCCGAGATCCACCGTTTCTTCCGCACCGGGTTCGGTGAGGGGCGAGACCTCGTCGAGGGCGTCGCCGAGTCGGATGCCGCGCACGCCGAGGTCGTCGGCGACCACCTCGACCTGCTCTCGGTCAGCCTGCATGCCCATCACGAGGGCGAGGACACGATGCTCTGGGACACGCTCGAAGGCCGTGCGCCCTCGTGCGCCGGGCACGTCGCCCGGATGAAGCAGCAGCACGCCGCGATGCTCGTGCACCTGAACGAGCTCGACGCAGCTCTGCCCGCGTGGCGTGCAAGCGGTCGCTCGACGGATGCCGCGGGCGTGACCGCCGCACTCGAGGGCATCAATGCCGCGCTCGCCGCGCACCTGCCCGACGAGGAGGCGAACATCGTGCCGGTCATGGAGGTGACGCTCACTCCGAAGGAGGTCGACGCGCTCGGCGACCACGGACGCAAGGCGACGCCGAAGGGCAAGATGTTCCTGCAGCTCGGGGCGATCCTCGCCGCGCAGCCCGATGGCGGCGACGAGTGGCAGCGCGAGCATCTGCCCGCGCCGGTTCGGCTCATCTGGCGGGTGATCGGCAAGCCGAAGTACGAGGCGAACCGTGCGGCGCTCGTCGGGGACGCCCGGCCGTAGCCAGAAGTCGAGGGGCTCACTCCGCGCGGAGAGACATCGCAGCGAGGCATCCGCTCGGCCATGAAGTCCGATTCCCGCGGTCGGTAGCGGCCATCGGCGCGCGCGTCGGGGTGAAGATGGAGTCATGCCCCGGCGCCATGCGACCCTGACGACACCCCTTGGCGACCTCTTGATCGTCGCCGAAGGCGACGCGCTCTTCGGCATCTACTTTCCGGGGCACTGGCATCCGCCCGGCGGCAACGCGATCGGCGTCGAGGTCGCCGTGCATGACGATGCGCTCATCATGCGGCTCGGCATCGAGCTCGACGAATACCTCGCGGGGGAGCGAACGACGTTCGATCTGCCGATGGCACCCGTCGGCGACGAGTTCCAGCACGCGGTATGGGCGATGCTCCGCGACATCCCCCACGGCGCGACGACCAGTTACGGCGAACTCGCTGAGCGCCTCGGCGACCGAAACCTCGCCCGGCGAGTCGGCAACGCGGTCGGGCACAACCCGCTCAGCATCGTGGTGCCGTGCCATCGGGTGGTCGGCGCCGACGGGTCCCTCACCGGTTACGCCGGCGGCCTCGAGCGCAAGCGGTTCCTGCTCGAGCTCGAGGGCGCAGCGGTCGTCGCGCAGGGGCGGCTCTTCTAGCGCCGGTGCAACTTCTCGTGCTTCTTCAGCGCCGTATCGAGATCTGGGTGTTGCGGGTGTGATGTTCAGTGGTGGTGGGGGTCTCGATACGCTCCTGCGTCGCTACTCGACCGGCGGGGTGGGGATGTTCGTTGATCGAGTAGGCGCGCCAGCGCCGTATCGAGATCCGGGTGTTGCGGGTGCGGTGTTCAGTGGTGGTGGGGGTCTCGATACGCTCCTGCGTCGCTACTCGACCGGCGGGGTGGGGATGTTCGTTGATCGAGTAGGCGCGCCAGCGCCGTATCGAGATCCGGGTGGGGAGTCGACGGGCGAGGTCTCCCGCCACAGTGGCGCCTCGACGAGGGTGACGGCGTCGAGCGCAAGCAGCGGACCGTCGACCGAGCGACGGCGCGCCGCAGCATGCTCGGGCAAATGCACGGATGCCCCGGGGTGCAGCGGCACGATGCGCAGCACGAGCTGCGTGGCCGGCGTGATGCCGAGCTCGTCGAGGCCGATGACCCACGGGGTGCCGTCCCAGAAGCGGTCGGCGACTACGACCCCGTCGACCTCGAGACGGGCGACGTCACCTGCCCATTCGACCTCGAGCAGGCGGCGGCCGTGACGTGCTTCGGGTAGCTCGAGCGTCCACGAGGTGGCGTGGCGCGCGACCTCGTCGCGAGTCGGCGACGAGGCACGGCCTGCGCGCTCGCCGTAACTCGACGGCGGCGTCTCGCCGGGCGTCGGCATGCGTACCGCGATCGTCGACTCGCGCCCCCGCTCGCCGTCGAGCTCGAGATCGAACGCGACCGGCTCGAACCGGCCGGCTGCGGCGTCGTACTCCTGCACGACCGGCGCGGCGGCCGCGCGAACCGCGAGCCGCCCGTCGACGTCTTCGAACACGGCATCGGCGCTCAGCACGAGCCGTCGGCGACCGCTCGCGTCGAGCACCCACACCCGGTCGGCGAGCGACGATGGAACGACGAGCACCGCGAGCCGCGTGTCGCCCTGCGCGAGTTCGACGCGTTGCGGTTGCGCAGCGTGGACGACCACGACACCGGGTGCAGGCGAGGTGAGAGCGGAGGTGTCGGCAGCGGTCACCGTCGCCGAGGTCGCGAGCTCGACGGGAATCCCGGCTTCGGCGACGAGCACGAGGGTGGGAGCACCAGCACCAGCACCAGCACCAGCACCAGCACCGGCACCAGCACCAGCGCCGGCACCAGCACCGCCACCGAGCACCGTCAGCGCCGTCGCCGTCGCCCAGTCGAGTTGCACGCCCCCGAGCTCGAGGTGCAGCGGCCAATGTGCGATGGTGCCGGCCGGCACGTCGATGGGCGCGTGCGGCAGCACGGTCGTGCCGGCGTCGAGGGTCACCGCGAACCGCACGTCGCGCACGGTGCCGAGCGGCACGTGCGGCTGCTGCCAGGTGATGAAGAGCCATCCGGATGCCCCGTCGCTGCGCAACGCCCACCGCAGGGTGTCGGCGTCGTCGACGTTCGTCGGGTGGTGCGCGGGCAGCGTCGAGGGCATGGGCGCGAGTTCCGCGCCGAACGCCGTGAGGAAGGCGTGCTGGCGACGCAGCTCGGCGTGGCTCGGTGCAAGGCGGCCCGCCGCGCCGATCGGCGCATGGAAGTCGTAGTCGAACTCGGGCAGGTCGTTCGGGTAGCCCGTAACCTGCGACTCCGCGAGGCCGGGGCGCGGGTTCGTGCCGCCCGCATACATGTAGTAGCCCTGCCAGCCCGAGCCGTTGCCGATCTTGTTGTGCGCTACCGCGGCGACATCCGCCCCGCTCAGTAGGGGTCGGCGGTGGTACGCCGTGGCCATGCCCCCGCCGAGCTCGCACGTGGCGGCCGGGAACGACGCCGATGGCAGTCGGGGCGTCTCCGGACGCCGGCCGATGCCGGGGTGGTCGCGCAAGTCGGCGCCGATGCCCGGGTCGTCCCACGTGTGCGAGAAGAAGAAGTGCTCGCGAAAGGTCGTGTCCCACTCGTGGTCGGCGTCGACCCAGAAGCCGTCGCCGTAGCCGCCGTAGAGGGGCAGCACCTCGCCCTCTGGCAGCTCCGCGCCGCCCCACGCGGTCGCCGTGTAGATGGGCGCGACGAGGCCGTGGCGGCGCGCCATCGCCTTGAGCGTGGCGAGGTGTGCGGGCTGGTCGTAGAGCTCGTTGTCGAGCTGGATCGCGATGACACGGCTCGCCGGCCCGCAGAGCGACGCGAGCTCGGCGCCGAGCGCCGCGAACCACGGCTCGACGAGTGCGAGGTAGCCGGGGTCGTCGCTGCGGTGGGCGACGGGCGCCTGCTGAACCCAATCCGGGAACCCGCCGTTGCGCACCTCGCCGTGGCACCACGGCCCGATGCGCAGCACGGCGTCGAGCCCCGCCTCGGCTGCGCAGCGCACGAACGCCGTGACATCGAGGCCGTCGTCGAAGCTCGCGTGCCCGCGTTCGGGTTCGTGGTGGTTCCAGATCACGTAGGTCGCCACGACCGTGATGCCGCCAGAGCGCATGAGGCGCAGGCGCTCGTTCCATTCGCTGCGCGGCACGCGGCTGTAGTGCAACTCACCCGACACGGGAATCACGGGCCGCCCGTCGAGCTCGACGTAACGGTTCGTGAGCGCGACCCGGTCGTGCCGGTCGAGCTCGTTGGCCATCGCCGGTCGCGTGAGCGACTCGCCCCATGGCTCGTGCGCCACGGTGAGCAGGGCTGCGTCGCGCGCCTCGGGCGCGTCGCGTGCGTCGGCTCGCGATGGTGCGGGCGGCAGAACGGATGTCACGACGGAGTGCTCCTTCATGCGAACGGTGTGGCGAGCCTGCGAACAGTATGTCTGACCACTGCTTCGGCATGGTGTTGAATAAAATCCAGCCTTCTGTCGAAGGCGACACTGCGTGCGCTGAACCTGGCGACCCTGTCTGCGCTGGTGGACCCGGCGTCGGCGCATCGCCCAGACGAAGGAGTTTCATGACCACCGCCACCCACCTGCCGCAGCCCAAGGGCCCGTACGCGACCACCAGGCGCGTCGGCGACGTGCTCTACCTGTCGGGTCAGGGCTCGATCGACGTGAGAACGGGGGAACCGGTACTCGACGACATCCGCTCGCAGACCCGACGCACCCTCGAGAACGTCGAGGCACTGCTCGAGGCCGAGGGCTTCGAACTCGGCGACCTCGCGCAGATCACCTGCTACCTCACTGACATGGACGAGTGGCCGGCGATGAACGAGGCCTACGCCGCGTACCTGTCCGATCGTGCCCAGCCGGTGCGCACCGCGTTGCAGGTCTCGAGGCTCCCGTTCGGCATCAGCCTCGAGATGACGTGCGTTGCGCACCGCGAGAGCAGCAAGGGCGAGGGATCCCGCACCGAGGGCGTGTCGGCATGAGCGCCCCCGGCTCGACCTGGACCTGAGTTTCGTTCCGTGACGCCGACTCGTCCTCCACAGGCTGGTGCGGCAGCACGTTTTCCACAGGTTGTATTTTCGCGACATCTGAATGTCAGAGGGTCGCGCATGAATTGACTCATGGCCGAGGTCGCGGCCGGGCTCACCCGTCTCTTCGACGCGCACCTGGCGCCGCGTTCGGGCGGCGGGTTCCTCACCGACGCCGAACGCACCGACCTCGCCGTGCAGGCCGAGACCCGCACCAGCGACCAGCAGCGCCACGACGTGCTCGCGGCCGTCATCGACACGGCTGCCCGCTCGGGTGAGCATCCGAGCATCGGGGGCGCCGCGCCGACGTTGCTCGTGAGCGTGCGTGCGAGCGATCTCGAGTCGGGCCGCGGAGTCGCCCACGCCGACGGCATCGAACTGCCCGTCTCGCTGCGTGCCGCACGGCACATGATGTGCACCGGCGGCATCCACGTGGTGCTCGACGACGCCGGGCGCATCATGCAGCTCGGCTCGCGAGAACGATGCTTCACGCCGCACCAACGGCGGGCGATCACGCTGCGCGACGGCGGCTGTCTCGTCCCCGGGTGCTCCGTGCCCTCGGCATGGTGCGAGATCCACCACGTCGTGCCCGATGTCGATGGCGGCCCCACCCATCCCGACAACGGCGTGCTCCTCTGCTGGTTCCATCACCGCACGATCGACACCTCGGGCTGGGGCATCCGCATGCTCCGTGGTGTGCCGCACGTGAGGCCGCCCGCGTGGCTCGATCCCGGTGGCGCCTGGCGTGCCGTCTCGAAGTCGCCGACTCGACTCGCCGATCGGCGGGAGCGCGGTGAGCCCGGCGAGTTGAGTGGGCAGGGTGAGCCTGGTGAGCCCGTCGAGCCCGTCGAGCCCGTCGAGCCCGCGGCGTGAGGTGCCCGGGCGTGGCATCGGCCGTGCTGGCGGTGGTCGTGCTCGCCGCGGCCTCGTTGTCGGCGGGGCCGCGCGCCGGTTGCCTGACCAGGGACAGTGATGCGCAAACGCAGCCCGAGGCCCGATCTGGTGTCACCGTTGGCAGTGGACGTCTTCGCGTACTCGCTGGGATCGGTCAGCGGCGCACCCGATAGCGCAGGTGAAGCACTCGGTTGCCCTGAATCACCACGTCAGGATCCTCCAACAGGTGCTGCGCCTTGACCGACCCGAAGTAGCGCTTGCCGGACCCGAACACGACGGGTACGACGTCCATGCGCACCTCGTCGACCAGGCCCGCGGCAAGCACCTGGCCACCGACGTCGCCGGCGGCGACCTCGACCAGGCGGTCACCCGCAAGCTCCTGCGCCTTGGCCACGGCCGCCTCGACGCCGTCGACGAAGTGAAACGGCGCCTCGGGGTCCCATCCCTCGGGCTTCGGTCGGTGCGTCACGACGACCACGTGGTCGACCCCGCCCGGAGGTTTCCCGTCCCAGCCGTCAGTCATGTCGAAGACGTGGCGGCCGGCGATGGTCACCCCGACCTGGTCCCAGTAGGGCCGGATGTGGTCGTAGGACGCCTGCGACACGTTCAGGACGCCGCTGTCGTCCAACGGCACATCACCGCTGACCAACCACTCGAACAGCGGACCCGGATCGTCGTTCTCAGCCGCAATGAAACCATCCACCGAGACCGACGCATTCATGATCACTTCTCCCATGGGTTCCTCCTCTGTTCGGAGTCCCAAGTCTTGCGCGTAGTGAGTGGTCGCTCTTGTAAGAAATCAATCGGCTGGCAGTGGCCAGCCGTCCAGCTCGTGGTCGGGATGTTCGCGCAGGAATCGGCGCCGGCGCTCGACATATCGGGTCGGCGTGAGCCCGGTGAACTCCCGGAACTCGTGGACGAAGTGGGCCTGGTCGAAGTAGCCCGCGCGGGCGGCAACGTCGGCCCAGTCGATGGGTGCGGCGACGTCGATCGCCAACACGGTGGAGGTGAAGCGGTAGCTGCGAGCCAGCCGCTTCGGCGTGACACCGACAACCGCCTTGAACCGCCTCGCCACATAGGTGCTGCTTGCGCGACCTGCCACGCCGAGGTCGCCGAGCGGCACCGCTCCGCCGGTCGCCGCGATGGCGCTGCTCGTTTGGCGTACGAGGTCCAGGCCGTCGATCTCGCGCAGCCGTCGCGTCAGCTCATCTTCGAACAGCGTGAGCATCTTGTGCGGTCCGTCAGCCCTCGTCAGCCGGTCTCGCAGCTCGGCAATCGCCGCCGGGCCCCAAATCTGCGCGACCGTCGCCGGCCGGTCGCACAGTTCGCTTGCGGGCATCGGCAAGAACGGCGCCAGCCCCCACGGCTTGAAGTGCACGCCGACGGACCGGGTGCGGGGCGGGTAGCTGAACTCCCACGCGCGCGTGGGAGTGGTGACCACGCAGCCATCGACGTATTCCGCCACCTCGACAGCGGTGCCGGCGCGGATGAGGAACGGCATTCCGAGGTTGATGATGAGCAACGGCGCCGGCGCCGCCGGCAGCGTCAGTCGGGAGTACGGCGGCGTACCCTCCAGGTAGTAGAGGTCGTCGATCAGCCCGTCGAGCGGCGGTCGCGGCATTCTGGAGACGTACTCCACGCCCACAGTATCGCTGACGCCCCGCCCCGAGTACACCCCGCATTGTGAAGAGCTGGTTTCCTGACGTCTGACTCGGGCGCCCATCGCAGATCGCCGTCGGCGGTCGGATATCTCGAGTGCTCAGGCGACTCCGATGGGCGAGCGATCGCCGCGGCATCCCACTTCGGCACTTGACGCCGACCGGCGGGCGAGTGAAGATTGACACGTTTCACGGGAAATCGCTTTCCCGACTTATCCGGCGAGCATTGCCGCCGCCGGACGCACCAAGGAACCGATCAAAGGAGATCCCGTGGGCCCACACGCCCGACCCCGCGGCGCGCGACCGTTCGTCGCCGCCCTCGCCGGCGCGGCGCTCGTCGCCGGCGCCGCGTTCACCGCATCGCCGGCAGTCGCTGCCGAGCCCGAGATCGACCTGAGCTTCGACTTCGGCGGGCCCGCAACCCCGGTCGCGGCCGGCTGGCTGGGCGTGAACCCCGCCACGAGCTACAGCGGCGAGCCGGGCTACGGTTTCACGACCGCGCCCGCCGCCAACGGATTCCGCGACCGCGGCGGCGACGACCTCATGGCGCGCGACTTCACGATCGGCAACACGCAGGCGTTCGCCGTCGACGTGCCGAACGGCAGCTACGAGGTCACCACGTGGGCCGGCGACCTCATCGCCGGCAACTCCACGAGCTTCGACGTCGAAGGCACCGCGTTCGCGGGGCCGCGCACCTCCATCGGGCAGGTGCACGAGCAGTACTTCCCGGCGATCACCGTCGCCGACGGACAGCTGAGCGTGCGCGTCACGGCCGGCGACGGCCGCATCAACGGCATCCGCGTGCAGACCCCGCTCGCGGCACCGGCCGGCCTCGCGGCATCCGACATCGATGCAGAAGGCGACCTCTCGGTCACCCTCGCGTGGCAGCAGGCGACGGATGCCACCGGCTACGCCGTCTACCGCGCCGCGCCCGGTGGCGAGCTCGTCGAGATCGCACGGCTCGCCGACGAGACCACCACGACGTTCACCGACACCGACGTCGCTCTCGGCGAGAGCTACGAGTACGCCGTCGCGACCGTGAAGGGCGAGCGCACCTCGCGGCCGAGCGAGGGCATCGAGGCATCCGTCACCGATGCCGAAGTCGAGAAGCCCGCGACGCCGACGGGCATCGCGACCACCGCGGTCAACCGCAACGACCTGGCCCTCGCGTGGAGCGATCCGGGCGACGCCGTGCTGTGGAAGGTCTACCGCTCGACTCGCGCCGACATTCCCTTCGAGCTCGTCGCCACCGTCGACGCGCCGGCCTTCACCGACACCGACGTGCTCACCACGCGGCCCTACCTCTACGAGCTCGTCGCGCTGAACGCGGGCGGCATCTCCGCCACGTCCGACACGTTCGCCACCGAGGTCGCGACGACGCTCGTGCGTCAGGCCGAGTACCTCGACCGGGCACCCGTCGCGGTGCAGACCGGCGATGGCGTCTACCTCGGCTGGCGACTGCTGGGGCTCGATGCGCGCGACCTCGGCTTCAACGTCTACCGCGACGGCGCGCGCATCACCGACGAACCGATCACCGACACCACGAACTTCGTCGACCCCGACGGCACGACCGAGTCGAGCTACCTCGTGACCGCGACGATCGGCGACCGCGAGGTGTCGGTGACCGACGAGTTCGGCGTGTGGAGCGACCAGTTCCTCGACATCCCGCTCGAGAAGCCGGCCGACGACGTCACTGCCGACGGCAAGCCCTACACCTACGCTCCCGGCGACGGCACGGTCGGCGACCTCGACGGCGGCGGCGAGTACGAACTCGTGTTCCTCTGGAGCCCGTCGATCTCGAAGGACAACTCGCAGTCCGGCTACACCGGCAAGGTCTACGCCGAGGCGGTGAAGTTCGACGGCACGCGCCTCTGGCGCATCGACCTCGGCGTGAACATCCGCGCGGGCGCGCACTACACGCAGCTCGAGGTCTGCGACTTCGACGGTGACGGCCGTGCCGAGGTCGCGTTCAAGACGGCGGACGGCACGGTCGACGGCGTCGGCACGGTCATCGGCGACGCGAGCGCCGACCACCGCAACTCGGGCGGCTACATCCTGAGCGGGCCCGAGTACCTGACCGTCTTCGACGGACCGACCGGAGCCGCGATCGACACCGTCGACTACGACCCGGGCCGCGGCAACGTGAGCGCGTGGGGCGACGCGTACGGCAACCGGGTCGACCGGTTCCTCGCGGGCGTCGCCTACCTCGACGGCGAGCACCCGTCACTCGTCACGAGCCGCGGCTACTACACGCGCACCGTGATCGCCGCGTGGGACCTCATCGACGGGCAGCTCGTCGAGCGATGGAAGTTCGACTCGAACGACGCCGGCTCGCAGTTCGAGGGCCAGGGCAACCACCAGTTCGTGACGGCCGACGTCGACCGCGACGGACTCGACGAGATCGTCTTCGGCTCGATGACCATCGACGATGACGGCACGCCGCTCTACAACACGCGCCTCTTCCACGGCGACGCCCTGCACGTCGGCGACTTCGTCACCGACCGCGCCGGCCTCGAGGTCTTCGCGGCGCACGAAGACGTCAGCGGCAACGGCGGACTCGGCGCGACCATGCGCGACGCCGAGACCGGCACCGTGCTCTGGTCGACCAAGGCCACGAAAGACACGGGGCGCGCCACCGCGGCAGACATCGACCCGGCCCACCCCGGCGCCGAAGCCTGGAACATCGGCGGCGACGCCGCGTGGAACTCGCCCGTCGGCACCCTGAAGTCGGCCGCGGGCGAGGTGCTCTCGACCGACATCCCTGCGGCGAACTTCGTCACCTGGTGGGACGGCGACCTCACTCGCGAGATCACCGACCATGTGTACGACGAAGCCACGACGACCGGCGTGCCGACGATCTCGAAGTGGGACCCGGTCGCGCAGGAATCGGTCGAACTGCTGCGCGCCGACGGCACGTACACGAACAATACGACGAAGGGGAACCCGGTCATCCAGGCCGACCTGTTCGGCGACTGGCGTGAAGAGCTCGCGGTGCGCCTGCAGGACGGCAGCGGCATCCGCATCTACACGACGACGGATTTCACTGACGCACGCATCCCGACGCTGATGCACGACTCGCAGTACCGGGCCGGCATCGCCTCGCAGAACTCCGCCTACAACCAGCCGCCGAACCCGAGCTTCTTCATCGGCGAGGGCATGGCGGAGCCGCCGGTCGCGAGCATCGCGTACGTGAACGCGCCCGCTGAGGACGCGAGCGCGCCGGTCATCGCCGGCTTGCCGCAGGGCACGGTCGTGGCCGACGCCCCGTTGCAGCTCGCCATCACCGCCGACGACCCCGAGAGTGGCATCCGCTCGCTCGAGGTGACGTTCGACGGCGAGCAGGTCGAGGCGGATGCATCCGTCGACCTGGCCGGTCTCGCCGGAGAGCGGGTCGTCACCGTCCGGGCGACGAACCACGCCGGATTCGTGGCCGAGGCGTCGAGCACGATCCTCGTGGTGCCGGCCGACTCCGCGGCATCCGCCCCGGGTCGTGGCATGCTCTCGAACACGAGCGGCTGGCAGAACGGGCTTCGCGACGGCAACTTCGACGTGGTCATGAACCTGTGGTGGGGCACACCGGGCAGCATCGTCCGGCTCTACGAGAACGGCGAGCTCGTTGCGACGCGAGTGCTCGGCGACACGGCCGGAATGTCGCAGACGACGGGCGTCACCTTCGAGGGCAAGCCCGACGGCACGTACGTCTACACCGCTGAGCTCATCAACGCGAAGGGTGCAACGGCGACCACGTCGACGACGGTCGCGGTGACGGATGCCGCGCCGGGCACGCTCGTCGTCAGCCACGACAACTGGGATCGGGACGCCGACTTCACCGCGACGGCGAACCTGTGGTGGGGCACGAACGCGACCTCGTACCGCTTCGAGCTCGACGGGGTCGTCGTGGGCTCTGGCCCGCTCGTCGCGGCTACGCCGTCGGCTCAGGTGGCGTCGGCATCGTTGACCGGGGTCGCACCCGGCGAGCACACCCTCGTCGCGGTGTTCGCGAATGCGAACGGCGAGACGGCGTCGAAGGCGGTGAAGGTGACGGTCAGGTAGCGAATCCGAGGGCGCAGGCGTGCTCGCCTGCGCCCTCGGTCGTCGCACCGTGGCGCCGCTCTCTAGGCGGGTCGCACCGCGTCGCCGACCGCGATCGAACCCGGCGACTGCGGCGCGAGGAGCACGCCGAACCAGGTCTTGCCCGCCCACCGCCGATGCTTCGCGAGCGTGCGGATCGGCTCCTTGCCGCGGGCGAGGGTCTCGGGGTCGATCGTCGTCATCACGCAGCGGTCGCACACTTTCGTGATGCGGAATCGCACGCTGCCGAGGTCGATGAACGGCCAACCGTCTTCGGCGAACGGCTCGTCGCCATCGCCGTCGATCACGACATTCGGCCGGAACCGCAGCATGTCGAGCAACGGCGTCGACTCGTCGGTCCACGCGTTGAGCTGGGCGAGGGATGCCTCGCTCGTGAGCAGCAACGGGCCGGCGTCGGCGAGCGACATCCGATCGCCCGGCAGCCCGCCGTTCGCCGGGTTGACCGTGCGCTCGCGGGGATCGGGCTGCCAGACGAGTCGCGCCTCGATGCCGAGCCGAGCGCTCAGCCAGGCGTCGGCCTCGGCGCCGGCGGGGAGCGCGGTGCCCTGCCGCGTATGACCGACGGGGATGGGCGGGGTGTCGGTCGGCGGGCGAACCAGCAGTGGGGCGTCGGCGCTGGCGCTGGCGCTTCGCCCGCGATCGCCGAGGAGCAACCCGCCGTCGGCGAGCGGCTCGGCTGTGAACGCGAGCATCTCGTTGTGCTCGCGCGCGGTCACGGGCGCGCCGGATGCGTCGATGACACCCCACCGGCGGTCGCCCGCGAGACCCCACGGCAGCACCACGGCCGAGTCGACGTCGAGTCCGGCGAAGGACTTCACCGGGTGGATCCGAAGGCGTGTCACCTGCATTCGAGAACACTAACGAATGCGCGGTCGTGGTGGCTGCCGCGCGCAGGCGCCGCTGTCGGTGGGTGATGGGAGCGTATCGGCATGGCAACGCATGAGCACCGCATCCCATTGAGCATCGACTACGTCGAGATCTCGGTCACCGACATGGCCGCCGCGCAGGCCTTCTACGGCGCCGCGTTCGGGTGGCAGTTCACCTCGTACGGCGACGAGTACGCGGGCATCCGCACCGCCGCCGAAGCAGACGGCGACGAGGCCGGCGGGCTCGCATTGGCCGACGAGGTCGTGCGCGGCGGGCCGCTCGTGCTGCTCTACAGCGACGACCTCGACGCCACGGTCGTCGCAGTCACGGCTGCCGGCGGCGAGGTCGTCAACGGCCCCTACGAGTTCCCCGGCGGTCGCCGCTTCCACTTCACCGACCCGAGCGGCAACGAGCTCGGCGTCTGGGCCGCGTAGCGCGCGGACGCCGCAAGCGGGCAGCACCCGCTTGCGGCATCCGCTTCACTGCTACCCGTTGAAGTGCGCGAGGATGCGCCCGACCAGGTCCGCCCGCTCCTCGTCGGTCGCGAGCTGCTCGAGCCCGAAGCCGAAGATGAGCGTGTCGGGTGTCGCGACCGAGGCCACGAGCACTGCGAGGCCCTGCGCCCGCTCCCAGTCACTGAAGTTCGCCGGGCTGCCGGTGGGCGGCCCGAGAACCTGCCACGCACCGAGGCTCTCCTCGAAGCCCTCGGCCGTGAGCTCGCCCGACGCCGTGACGATCCTGGTGTCATCGAGGATGACGCCGAGTCCGCCCGAGCCGGGGTCGGTGACGTAGCTCACCACGAGCTCGATCTGCTGGTTCGCGTAGTCGGACAGGTCGAACGACACGGGGATCCACCCGCCTGAAGAGCCGGTCATCGCGTTCCACGAGCCCGTACTGCCGGTTGCGGTGCACGGGTTGCCGAGCGTGAGGTAGTGCAGGAGCTGCGGATGCACTCCGGCGTAGAAGCCCCCCTCGCATTCGGTGGGCGGGTCGGTGGATGTCGCGCCGCCGACCTCGGGCAGCGTGGTCCACGCGTCGGTGCCAGCCGGGCGCACCTCGACGAGAACATTGTCATAGCCCAGTTCGACGTCGAACGCGATCTGCGCCGTGAACGTCGGCGCATCCGCGGCGGTCAGCCCCGTCAGGTCCACGTTCTGCCCGAGACGTTGGTAGCCGTTGTCGACGTGATCGGCCGCTGCCGCCCACTCGCCCTCGATCGCGCCGAACGGATCGGCGTAATCGGCGACCCCCGTGCTCTCGAACTGCGGGAACTCGTCGACCGGGAGCACATCGCTCGTGTTCACGAACGCTCCCGCCTCGTCGACGGGGTTGTCGACTGTCGCCGGGCCGCCGAACGCCGCTTCGAAGCCGTCGAGCGGGGGAGCGGTGCCCACGGTGCCGTCGACACCCACCGCGGTGCGTGCATACGCGCCCATCCAGTACTGCGTGAAGTCGTCGGCGAGCAACAGGCAGTCGGAGAAGAAGTCCTCCGTCACCGCGCAGTCCTCGTCCGGCGCTCCGTCGAGCCCGTAGTAGATGCCGCCGAGCGAGGAGCCGAGCTGCCCGTAGTAGCCCGCGGTCTCGCCGGCGAGCGCGAGTTTGCCGCCCTCATTGAGCCAGTCGCGGATCGACATGGTGAGGTACTGCTGGCGCTCAGCGACCGAGAGGTCTTCGAGCGGACCGAACTGGAAGGTGTCGGTCAGGAAGTCCTCCGGATCCTGCGTCAGCCGGTTGTCGCCGAGATACCACAGCGCCGAGTCGTAGTGCGAGAGCACTCCGAGGTCGTGCGGAATTCCCTGCGCGTCCACGTCCCAGACATCCGGAGTCACGCCGTTCGCCTCGAGGGCCGCGACGTGCTCGTCGACGTACTTCGGCGCGGTCGTGCCGGCCGGATACGTCGGGTTCACGCCCGTGTAGTCCTCGTTCGCGATGACGAGCACGTTGTTTCCGGTGTCCTGTGCGACCTCATAGGTGAAGTGCTCGCTCTCGACCTTCTTGAAGTTCCGGTTCTTCAGGATGTCGCGGAGCGAGGGCCGTGCCGAGAACCAGACCTCCACGGTGTCGCCCGCATTGGCCCCGCGCACCGTGCCCCGATACTCGGCGTAGTAGTCGTCGTTCTCGTCGCCGTAGCGTTCACCGCCCTGCCACTCCTTGACGGGTGCGATCCTCGTGCGCCCGTCGTTGATGCGGTAGTTCATGAACTTCGCGAGCAGGTCGCGCTTGGCCACGACCGCGACCGGCTGCGGGTCGCCGTACGAGACCGTGAAGCTGTCGACCTTGAAGTCGGGAGCGTCGAGGCCCACGGACGACACGGGGTCGTTCGGGTCGAGCGCCGACTCGGCAGTCGCGAGAGCGAACGGGATGTTCTTCTCGAACTCGGCCTGGATCAGCGCCTCGTCATCGGGGAAGTTGAATCCGCTCTGGCAGTCCTCTGCGAGCCATTCGTCATCGTCGACCGAGTCGGATGCCGCCTCGCACGTCGACATCTCGGGGGTGAACCCGAGCGTGCCGTACGCCTCTTGCATGTGCGAGTCGATGTCGCCGTTCGTGGTGTACAACTCGGCGGAGATGTCGGGGTCGTACCCCGGAATCGCCGGGTTGGCGTCATCGCCGACCATCGCCTCGTAGATCACGTCGTCGGGCGACGGTGTCGCCACCTGCCAGCCGATGCCGTGCAGCAGCAGTTCGGCGGCCGAGTGGTAATTCACGAAGAACTCCGGCGTGATGCGGTCGAAGAGCTCGTCGAGCGCTTGCGTCTCGGGTTCGGATGCCGCGGAGGGACCGCGGTACGTCTCGCTCGCCGGGTTCGGCGACGAACCTTCGTTGTCGTAGCCCCAGCGCGTCGCGGAGTTGCGGTTCAGGTCGACGCCGTCGCCGGTGGTGATCACGCCGTCGCCGTTGTTGTCGCGCAGGTTCTTGCGCCAGAGCCGGTTGCCCGCTTGGAACGTGAAGTCGTAGCCGTCGGGGTTCGCGACCGGCACGAACCACAGTTCGGTCGAGTCCACGAGGTCGGTGATGCGCGGGTCGGTACCGTACGACGTGAGCACCAGGTCGAGCAGTCGACGCACCATCTCGGGCGTGATCCACTCGCGGGCGTGCTGCGCGCCGACGTAGACCGTCGTGGGGCGCTTGCCGTCTTTCGCCCGGTCAACGTTCTTCGTGACGCGCACGGCAGCGATGTCCTGCCCGTTGGTCGTCTGTCCGACCACCTGCACTTCGGCGATCCTCGGATGCGCCGCGGCCTGGGACATGAGCTCCTCGAGCAGTCCGCCCTCGCCGCTGTAGGGGCGGAACACGCCCTCTTCGGCCTGCAGTGAGCGCCGCTGCGCGCTCGGCGCCTTCTCCTGGAGGTCAGCGCCGCTCGCTTCGAGCTGCGCGGCCTGCTCGCCCGAGATGATCACCTCGACGTCGACCTGGCCGGATGCCTCGGCGCTCGGTGACGCGACGATCTCGTGCCGGTCCACTCCGAGGTCCACGATCGCGGCGAGTCCCTCGGCATCGACGGTGCCCGTATAGACGGCGAGCTGGTCACCTCCGCCGGGTGGTGGTGCGGGTATCGCGACACTCGGCGTGGCGCTGAGTGCGGTGATGACGAGTGCTGCTGCAGTAGCGGCGGCGAGCTGGCGGGCTGGGCTGGTGCGGAACATGGCGTACCCCCTCGTAACGCGATGACGTCATACCGGGTGGTTCTCGAACGTTCGAACCCGACGATCGGTCGTGACATGAACGTTGCTCATCTTCGTCCCCTCTTCAGGGGCCGTCAACAGTTTCGGCAGATCACACGCATGGATCGCACCGATGCCGCATCACACCCACGCCCGGCGCGCGGCCTCGGCACCCAACTGGAGCCGGGTCGTGACGCCCGCCGTCTCCATGAGCTCGGCCACACGCCGCTGCACGGTGCGCACCGAGATGCCGAGCTGGGCGCCCGCCGCGGCATCCGTGAGGCCCAGCAGCAGAAGTTTCAGCAGGTCGCGGTCGACCGCATCGTGCGCGCCCGGCAGCTCGCCGGCCGAGACGAACTCGGTCGACGTCGACCAGTACTCCTCGAAGATCGCGATGACGAGGTCGAGCAGGCCGCTCGGATGCACCAGCAGCGCGCCCGACGACCGGTCTTCGCCGTGCGATCGCATCGGGAGCAGCGCCATGTCGTCGTCGGAGATGATGAGCCGGGTGGGCAGCGTCGGCAGCACCCGGATCTCCTCGCCGAAGGGCGCCGACTCGCGCGCCGCGTCGATGAAGCCGGGCCATTCGAGCACCGCCTTCTCGACGATCACTCGGTAGGTCACGCCGCGGTGGAGTGCGTCATCCTCGGCCGTGTTCTCCTGGGCGTCGAGGAAGGCCACGTCGCTCAACATGAACACGCGCACCTGCTGCGTCGCCGAAGCCTGCAGCTGAGCGAAACGCTGGCGCACGGCATCCGCCCCCAGCACGACATCGACCACATCGGGCGCCGTGCGCTGCGCGGCCCCACTGCGGTAGATCTCGCTCAACTCCACGAGCGCCTCGTGCGCCTGGGTGAGCCGGCGTTCGCGGTCGAGGAGCATCGGGCGCAGGGCCAGCGACGGCGGCGAGGCGACGACCCTGTCGGGAGCGGATGCCTGCCGCGCGAGCAGCCCGAGACGCTCGAGTTCCGCGACGATCGCGCGCACGTCGGCGGGCGACTTCCCAGCGGATGCCGCGAGCTCGTCGACGCTCGCCGACGGCGACTGCAGGATGAGCCGATACAACGAGGTGTGCTCGTCGTCCAGTCCGATCGCCTCGAGCACGAGTGCCTTCCATCTCTCGCCGGCCACGGTCACGTCGGTCGCCGTTCAGGTGGCGGATCACAGCCATGGCATCTCTCCGCCACCACCCTAGCCAACAGGCCGTGAGAGGTTGCTTGGCAAGCCAGTTCGTACGCGTGAGAGGTATCCCTAATGCCACGAAGCATCAGACCATCCGCACCACGGCGCCGATCGATCGCCGCCGCCATCAGCGGCCTCGCGATCGGCGTCGCCGGAGTCGGCGCAGCCGTGCTCCCGGCCAGTGCCGATCCGGCCGGTGGCGGCACCCCGCCACCGGCCGTCTCGGCCGCGGCACCCGCTCCCGCCGGCGGCTCGCACACCGTCACCCTCATCACCGGCGACCGGGTCACCGTGACCGACCTCGCCGGCGGCACCCACGCGGTCGAGATCGACCCCGTCGACCCCGGCGAGGGGTTCCAGACCCTCGACGTCGACGGCGAACTGCACGTGCTCCCGAGCGGTGCGATGCCGTTCATCACGGCCGGCGTCGTCGACCGCGACCTCTTCAACGTCACCCGGCTCATCGAGTACGGCTACGACGACGCCTCGGTCGACGCGACCCCCGTGATCCTCGAGCTCGACGACGGCTCTGCAGCACGCAGCTTCGCCGCCCCCACACCCGGTGTCGAGATCGGCACGCCCCTTGCGAGCATCGGCGGCGCCGCGGCGACGGCGGATCACGCGAGCGCCGAATCGACCTGGGCAGCACTGACGGATGCCGCGGCATCCGATGCCCGCAGCTTCAGCGCTGAAGGAGCAGACGGGGCCGACGGCGCCGTCAGCCTCGGCGGCGGCATCGAGGCGATCCACCTCGACGGCAAGGTGCAGGCGACGCTCGACTCGAGCGTGCCCTACATCGGAGCGCCCGAGGCGTGGGCGGCCGGCTACACCGGCGACGGCGTGACGGTCGCGGTGCTCGACACCGGCTACGACGACACCCACCCCGACCTCGCCGGCCGGGTGCTCGCCGACTCGACGAGCTTCGTGCCCGGCGAAGCGGTCTCCGACGACGTCAACGGCCACGGCACGCACGTCGCGTCGACGATCGCCGGCACCGGCGCCGCGAGCGGCGGCACCCACCGCGGCGTCGCCGACGGCGCCGACCTCCTCATCGGCAAGGTGCTGAGCGGCGCCGCCGGTGAAGGCCAGGACTCGTGGATCATCTCTGCCATGGAGTGGGCGGGCGAACGCGCCGACATCGTCTCGATGAGCCTCGGCACCCGCTACGGCGACGACGGCACCGACCTCATGTCCCAAGCGCTCAACGAGATCTCGGCCGAGACCGACGCGCTCTTCATCGTCGCCGCGGGCAACTCCACGGCGCCCGAGACGATCGGCTCGCCCGGCTCAGCCGCGAGCGCACTGACGATCGGCTCGGTCGACGACCCGACCGGCGCCCTGTCGTGGTTCTCGAGCCAGGGCCCGCTCGTGCGCTCCGGCGCGCTGAAGCCCGACCTCGCCGGCCCCGGCAACGACGTGACCGCCGCCCGCTCGGCCGACAGCCCGGGCGAAGGCTCCTACATCGGCATGAGCGGCACCTCGATGGCGACCCCGCACGTCGCGGGCGCTGCGGCGATCGTGAAGCAGCAGCATCCCGAGTACACCGCCGCGCAACTGCGGGCCGCGCTCGTCAGCACGGCGACGGATGTCGGGCTCACGCCCTACCAGGTCGGTTCCGGCGTGGTCGATGTGGCCGCCGCGATCGAGGCCGACATCGTGGCTTCCGGTTCCGGTGACTTCGGCATGCTGTCGTGGGGCGAAGACGCGGCCCCCGTGACTCGCACGATCGAGTACGCGAACCGCGGCGACGCCGAGGTGACGATCGAACTGACCGCCACGCTCACCGACACCACACCCGGCGCGGGTGGCGGTGGCCTCGAACCCGGACGCGCGGCCGGCGCTGCCGCCGAGGCATCCGATGTGCTGACCATGGATGCCACCTCGCTCACGCTCGCCGCGGGCGAGACCAAGGCGGTCACGCTCACGGCCGACCCTGCGAAGGTGCCCGCGGGAGCGCAGCTCTCGGGCGTGCTGACGGCGGCCGTCGACGGCGACGCGGTCACGCGTACGGCGCTCGGCATCATCGCCGAAGCCGAACGCTACGACCTCACCGTCACGGCGACCGACTTCGACGGCGAACCGCTCGAGACCTACGGATGGATCTGGAACGCCGAGACCGGCTGGTACACCTCCTTCGGCGTCGCGGGCGAGACCACGCTGCGACTGCCGGCCGGTCTCTACTCGGTGATGTCGTTCATGGACGTCGCCCGTGAGGCCGACACCCAGACGATCGCGCTCGTCGGCGACCCCGATGTCGTGCTCGATGGCGCAGCGACGGTCGCGTTCGACGCCCGGGCCACGAAGCCCGTGACCGTCGATGTCGGCGAAGACGGGCTCGAGGCCACCGTGCGTCGCATGGACTACCAGGCCGACGGCTTCACCGGCAGCGTGTTGGCACCCGTGTGGGTCGACGAGCTGTACGCCCAGCCGCTGGAGGCGACCGAGGCGGAGAGCTTCGACTTCACGACCCGGTGGCGGCTGCAGGAGCCGACCCTCTCGCTGAAGGCCGGCAAGGAGTCGCTCGACCTCATCCCGCAGGTCGGATCGACACTGCTCGACGGCAAGATCCGCGCCGGTGCCGTCGACGTGGGACTCGGCAGTGCCGAGGAGTTCGCCGCGGTCGACGTGGCCGGCAAGGTCGCGGTCGTGACCCGCTCCGACACCGTCTCGGCCCCGGCGCGATCGGCGAACGCGGTCGCAGCGGGCGCTGCGCTGCTGCTGACCGTCAACGACGGTGACGGCGAGCTCAGCGAATGGGTCGGCTCCGAGGACTACGTCAGCGACACCGCCATCCCCGTCGCCGCGATCAGCGGCGTGCAGGGTCGCCGGGTGCTCGAAGCGATCGCGCAGAAGAAGGTCACCGTCACGGGTGAAGGCATCGTGGACCCCGACGAGATCTGGGACATCGCCCGCTACAGCGACGGCAAAGTGCCCGAAGACCTCGATTACCGCCCGCGCGGGCTGACTCGCATCGACACGACCTACCGCGGCGAACCCGGCCCGGTCGCGGAGTTCCGGTGGGACTTCGTGCCCGGCGTGGAGTACGGATCGGGCTACCCGATGCGCACGACACGCGGCCTCGAGCGCACCGAATGGGTGAACACCGACCAGGTCGAGTGGTATCAGGACGCCACGGTCGTCGACGCCGGATGGCAGGTGCGCGACATCAAGCGCGCTTACGAGCCCGGCCAGAAGCTCGAGACGAGCTACTTCGGTTCGATCGTGCGGCCGTACGTCGGGCCCGGCTACTGGGCGCCGCACCGCTCGGGCGACAACGTGCAGGTGAACCTGCCGTCGTGGGCCGACGGGGCGAGCGCTGAGCGTACCGGCACGTTCGACGTGTTCTCGGGCGCCGTCGACCGTGCGCAATTCACCGAGGTGTACGTCGACGGCGAGCTTGCGGGCTCAGGGCCGTACCAGGGGGTCAACGTCTGGGGGCTGCCCGATGGTGAGTCCGAGTGGCGCGTGGTGAACACCGCGACGCACGACGGCACGTACCTCGCCTCGTCGACGTCGACCACGACCGAGTGGACCTTCCGGTCCGCCGGAACGGCGGGCGACTACACCACCCAGCTGCTGCCGATGCTGCAGGCCTACTACGACATCGACATTGACGCTTCGGGCAAGGCCGGCGCCGGCCGCAAGGCGGGTGCACCGGTCAAGCTCGACCTCGAGCTCGGGCACCTCGCCGGGGCATCCGGCATCGCAGCGATCACCGACGCGACGCTCGAGGCACGAGTCGAGGGCGGTGACTGGCAGCCGGTCGAACTCGACGTCACCTCGGCCGACACCACGGTCGACGAGCCGTCGGAGGAGTTCCTCTCGATCTTCCCCGAGGGGCGTGACGTCGTCACGGCCTACGCCGCCGAGATCGACGTGCCGAACGCGGGCGCGTGGGTCGACCTGCGAGTGACGGCGACGGATGCCGCGGGCGCGACCTTCAGCCAGGAGATCGTGCGGGCATTCGAGGCGACGGCCGCGAAGAAGGGCGGCGGACACGGCGGCGGCGGACACGGCGGTGGCGGACACGGCGGCGGCGGACACGGCGGTGGCGGACACGGCGGCGGCGGACACGGCGGTGGCGGACACGGCGGCGGCGGACACGGCGGCGGCGGACACGGCGGTGGCGGCGGACACGGCGGTGGCGGGTACGACTGGCCCGGCTGGCCGGTCGGTGGCCGCCACTGATGACGGACGCCGGATGACCCGGTGATCGTGCTGAGGCCCGAGCGACTTCCCAAACTGGGGCCGCTCGGGCCTCAGTTGCTCGGGCCTCAGTCGTCGTGGCGGTCGCGACGGCGCGTGCGCGGCTCGTCGAGGCCGAGGTGTACGCGAGTGCGCTTGCGCTCGAAGACGATGAAGCCCGCGCCGATCGCCCACAGCGGCAGCTGCGTGAGGAAGGCGAGTCGGAACGCCTCGAGACTGTAGGTGTCGGGAGTGCCGGCGCCCTGCGCGTCCATGGCGATGCCGATGAACAGGATCGCGAGAAGGGCGGCGAGGAACCCCCCGACGTTCACGATGCCCGTGGCCGTGCTGAGTCGATGGCGCGGGTTGTAGGTGCGGGCGTGATCGAAGCCGATCATCGAGGCGGGGCCGCCCGTGCTGAGCGCCAAGGCGAGCACGAAGAGCAGCCACAACGGTGCTGAGCCGGGCCAGAGGATGACGGCGAGCCATGCCGCCACCTGGACGGCGATGATCGGCAGCACGAGCATCCGCGATCGCCGCATCGGATGCCGACTCGACAGCGCGCCGATCACCGGGCCGACCACCATGCCGGCGACGACGTAGACGCTGAAGATCAGCGAGGCCATCGCCGCAGAGAGGCCCTCGCCGACCGTGAGGAACGGGAAGCCCCACAGCAGGATGAACGCGGTGCCCGAGAACGGCGCCGTGAAGTGCGACCAGAACGCGAGCCGGGTCGCCGGGTGCGCCCACGATTCGCGGAAACCCTGCCGCAGGTCGGCCGACGAGGTCACCGCGTGCATGGCGCCGGTGGCGGTGTCGACGCTCACGTCGGAGTCGCGGCCCGGTGGTCGGTTGCGGATGACGGCGAAGGTCAGCACGGTGAAGAGCACGCCGAGTCCGGCGAGGCTGCCGAACGCGACGGTCCAGCTCGTCGCGTGCAGCAGGGCTGCGATCGGCAGGATCGCGAGCAGCTGGCCGCCCTGGCCGACGATGCCGGTGAGCTGCACGAGGAACGGCGCCTGCCGTTCGGGAAACCAGACGGCGACGACGCGCAGCACGCTCGGGAAGATCGCCGCGTCGCCGGCGCCCAGCAGCATGCGGGCGAAGATCGCCGTGCCGACGTCGGGTGCGAAGGCCATCACGAGTTGACCGATGGCCATCACGAACATGCCGATGGTGATGATCGGTCGGGCGCCGAAGCGGTCGAGCAGCAGCCCCACCGGGATCTGCATCGCGCCGTAGACGAAGAGCTGCACGACGGCGAAGAGGGAGAGCACCGAGGCATCCGCGTCGAATCGGACCGCCGCGTCGACGCCCACCGCCGACAGCGAGGTGCGGTTCGTGATCGAGAGCACGTAGGCGGCGACGCCGACACCCCAGACGAGCCACAGGCGCCAGGGGCGCACGGGCTGGGGCAGGATAGTCACGCTCCCATCCTCTCGCGGAGCGGGCCGGTGCGCCCACTTGATCGGCGGTCGACCCGGTACCGCGCGTGCTACGGTATCCTGCATACCGACCAGACGGTACGGAACGTGAAGGAGCGCACGCGGTGCAGAGATTCGAGGGCAGGGTCGCCCTGATCACCGGCGCGAGCCGCGGCATCGGGTTCGCGGTGGCGAAGCGACTCGTGGCGGAAGGGGCATCCGTCGTCATCACCGGTCGCAAGCAGGAGTCACTCGATGCCGCCGTCGCCGAACTCGGCGCTGACCGGGCGAGCGCCGTCGCCGGCAAGGCCGACGACGCCGAGCACCGGGCCGCGGTCTTCGCCCACCTCGCTGAGCGGCACGGGCGGCTCGATCACCTCGTGAACAACGCGGGCATCAACCCGGCCTATGGCCCGGCGCTCGAGATCGAGGCATCCGTTGTGCGCAAAATCCTCGAGGTCAACGTCGTCGCCGCCCTCGAGTGGACCCGCGACGCCGTCACCGCCGGGCTCGATCGTTCGATCGTGAACCTCGCGTCGATCTCGGCCCTCGCCGCGAGCCCCGGCATCGCCTTCTACGGCGTCTCCAAGGCCGCCCTCGTGAACCTCACGACGCAGCTCGCCTACGAGCTCGCACCCGGCATCCGCGTCAACGCCGTCGCCCCCGCCGTCATCAAGACCGCATTCGCCCGCGCGCTCTACGAAGGTCGCGAGGCCGAGGTTGCGGCCGAGTACCCGCTCCGCCGCCTCGGCGAACCCGACGACGTCGCCGGCCCGGTCGCCTTCCTGCTCTCCGACGACGCCGCGTGGATCACCGGCCAGACACTCCCGATCGACGGTGGCGGCAGCATCCGCCCCGTCGGGTGAAGGATTGAACCCATGAGAGACACCAACGTCGCCGACGAGGTCACCAGAGCCGCCGTCGAGCTCTTCGCCGCCCAGGGGTACGCCAACACGAGTGTGCAGCAGATCGTCGAGGCCGCGGGCGTCACCAAGGGCGCGATGTACCACTACTTCGAGTCGAAAGACGACCTGCTCTTCGCGATCTACGAGCGCCTGCTCACGCTGCAGAAGGCGCACCTTGACGAGATCATCGAGCGCGGCGGGCCCGTCGCCGAGGTGCTCAGGGCGGTGTGCGTCGACGTCATCGAGACCTCGATCGACTTCCTGCCCGAGGGCACGGTGTTCTTCCGCAGCATGCACATGCTCACGGCGCCGCGGCAGCAGGAGGTCACCAGGCGTCGCCGCGCCTACCACGACGAGTTCGCGGCGCTCATCGAGCGCGGGCAGGCCGAGGGGCTGTACCGCACCGACATCCCGCGACCGGTGCTCATCGCGCATTTCTTCAGCGACGTGCACTACCTCTCGCACTGGTACTCGCCCGAGGGCGCAGAGGGCAAGACGGTCGTGGCCGAACAGCTCACCGAGCTCTTCCTGCGAAGCATCGAGGCGACGGATGCCGGGGTGACGGATGCCCCGGCCTGACCGCATGCGCGCGTGGCGCGTGACCCGGCACGGCGAACCGGCCGAGGTGCTCGAACTGCACGACGTCGACGTGCCGTCGCCCGGCCCGGGGGAGGTGCTCGTGCGGGTGCGTGCGGTCGCCGTGAACTTCCCCGACGTGCTGCTCGCCCGCGGCGAGTACCAGGTGCGGCCCGAGTTGCCGTTCATCCCGGGCATCGAGCTCAGCGGCGACGTCGTCGAGCTCGGGGCGGATGTCGCCGGCACGCGCGGCTTCGACGTCGGCGACCGCGTCGTGGGCTCGCAGATCGGAGTGCTCTCGGAGTACGCCGTGCTTCCGGCGCTCGCGGTACATCCGGCGCCCGACGCGCTCGACGACGTGCAGGCCGCCGCGCTCATCATCGCGTACCAGACCGCGTGGTTCGGGCTGCATCGCCGCGCGCAGCTGCAGGCCGGCGAATGGCTCCTCGTGCATGCCGCGGCAGGCGGGGTCGGCACGGCCGCCGTGCAGCTCGGCGTCGCAGCAGGTGCTCGCGTGATCGGGGTCGTCGGCAGTACGGCGAAGGCCGAGGTGGCCCGTGCTGCAGGCGCCGAGGTCGTGCTCGTTCGCGGTGACGACGACCTCGTGGCATCCGTTCGCGAAGTGACCGGCGGCGCCGGAATCGACGTCGTCTTCGACCCGGTCGGCGGTGAGGGCTTCGAGCTCTCGACGAAGTGCATCGCCTTCGAAGGGCGGCTCGTGGTCGTCGGGTTCGCGGGCGGCACGGTTCCCGCGGTGCGGGCGAACCACGCCCTCGTGAAGAACTACGGCGTGCTCGGACTGCACTGGGCGCTCTACCAGCAGCGCCGGCCCGACCTCGTCGACGAGGCGCATGCCGAACTCACCCGCCTCGCGGCGTCGGGTGCGATCTCACCCGTCGTCGCTTCGCCGGTGCCGTTCGAGCGGGCACCGGCCGCCGTGCAGGAGCTCGCCGGTGGGGCGACGACCGGGCGACTCGTCGTGCGCGTCGCCGACTGAGCACGACACCTCGACGTGCGCCGCGAGCCGGCGCGGAAGGAGCACTCATGCGCGAGCTCGACGGACGAGTCGCGATCGTCACCGGCGGGGCCAGGGGTCTCGGTGATGCCTACGTGCGCGCGCTGCACGCCGCGGGTGCGCACGTCGTCATCGCCGATCTGCTCGTCGAGGAGGGCGAGTCGCTCGCACGCGAACTCGGCGAGCGGGCGCGCTTCGAGCCGCTCGACGTGACCGACGAGCACGCATGGACCCGCGTCGTCGACGACACCATCGCTGCGTTCGGTGCGATCGACGTGCTCGTGAACAACGCCGGCATCGCGAACGCGGCCCCCATCGAGCACTTCACCCGCGCCAAGTGGGACGCCGTGATCGCCGTGAACCTCACGGGAACCTTCCTCGGCTGCAGAGCCGTCGTGCCGGCGATGAAAGCGGCCGGACGCGGGTCGATCATCAACATCTCCTCGGTCGAGGGCCTGCGAGGCAGCCCCGGCCTGCACGGCTACACGGCGTCGAAGTTCGCGGTGCGCGGGCTCACGAAGTCGCTCGCCGTCGAGCTCGGGCCGTCGGGCATCCGGGTGAACTCGGTGCATCCGGGGCTCATCCTCACCGAGATGACCTCGCGCATCGACCCCGAGGCGCTCTCGATCCCGCTCGGCCGGCCGGCCCTGCCGACGGATGTCGCGGGCACGATCGTCTTCCTCGCGAGCGACGCCGCGGCGTACACGACCGGCGCCGAGTTCGTCGTCGACGGCGGCATGACCGTCGCCATCGCGCACCGCTGACGCCCGCGCTCCGCCGAGGTGCGGATCGCGCGCTGTCGCGGCGAGGTGCGGATCGCGCGCTGTCGCGCGGTGCCTGCTGCGCGCTGTCGCGCGCTGCTCGCTGCGCTCGGCGTCGAGCGAGCGGGCGTGCATGAAAGAGGCTCACGGCCACGGGCAACTGCAACATCGACATACCGTCTGGTCGGTTTCTGGGGTACAGTGTGTGCAATCCGACACGAAGAGGTGCCGCTGCCATGACCGACGAACCATCCGCTGCCCTCGACGGCACTGTGCGCGACGCGACCACCGCCCCAACGGTGCCGCCGCGACTCGAGATCACCGGCCTCACGGTGACGTTCGGCGGGCTCACCGCCCTCGACGACGTCTCGTTCGAGGTCGCCGCGGCCGAGACCGTCGCCCTCATCGGCCCGAACGGCGCAGGCAAGACGACCGTGTTCAATGCCGTGAGCGGGCTCGTGCGGCCGCGGGCCGGCGACATCCGACTCGATGGGCGGCCGGTGCCGGCCTCACCGACCCGGCTGACCGCCGCCGGCGTCTCGCGCACGCTGCAAGGCCTCGGCCTCTTCACCGGCATGACGGTGCTCGAACACGTGCTGCTCCCGCTCATGCGCGACCGCCGCCTCAGTGCCGAGGCGCTCGCGCTTGCGAACGCCGAGCTCGAGGGCCTCGGGCTCACGGATGTCGCGCACCGCCCTGTCGACGCCCTGCCCTACCCCGAACGCAAACGCGTCGCCCTCGCTCGCGCGCTCGTCGCGAAGCCGAACCTGCTCCTCCTCGACGAACCGGCGGGCGGTCTCGGCGCCGACGACATCGAACAACTCGCGGGCATCATCCGCCGGGTGGCGTCCGAGGGATGCGCCGTGCTCCTCGTCGAGCACCACGTCGACTTCGTGATGGGCCTCGCCGACCGCATCGTCGTGCTCGACTTCGGCCGCGTCATCGCGTCGGGCGCGCCGGCAGAGGTACAGGCCGACCCACGGGTCGAGGCCGCATACCTCGGGGTGAAGGCGGCGTGATGGGCGGCATCCTCGAGATCGATCGCCTCGTCGTCGGCTACGGCGGCGCACCCGTGCTGCACGAACTGAGCTTCAGCATCCCGTCGGGTGCCATCGTCGCCCTGCTCGGCGCGAACGGCGCCGGCAAGACGACCCTCATGCGCGCCATCGCGGGGCTCGTGACGCCGGCATCCGGGCGCATCGCGTTCGACGGCGACGATCTCGCGACCGTCGCCGTCGAGGATCGCGCTCGCAGTGGCCTCGCCCAGGTGCCCGAGGGGCGAAGCGTCGTCGCAGAGCTCACGGTGGAGGAGAACCTCCGCCTCGGCGCCCTCTGGCGCTACCGCGGCGCCGAACGGCAGGCGGTGATCGAGGAGATCTACGAGCTCTTCGAACCGCTCGCCCGGCGCCGATCGAGCGCGGGCCACCAGCTCTCGGGCGGCGAGCGCCAGATGCTCGCCCTCGGCCGCGCGCTCATCACCCGCCCGCGCGTGCTGCTGCTCGACGAACCCTCGCTCGGGCTCGCCCCGATCGTCGTCGCGCAGATCCTCGCCGTGCTCCGCGACACCGCCGAGCGCACCGGACTCACCGTGCTGCTCGCCGAGCAGAACGTCACGAGCGCCCTCTCGATCGCCGATCGCGGCATCGTGCTCGGACTCGGCGAGATCGTCGCCGATGCATCCGCCGACACGCTCGCCGCCGACACCGCCCTCCGCCACGCCTACCTGGGATTCTGATGGACCGCCTCCTCTTCCTCCTCGCCACGGGCCTCGCCCGCGGCGCGATCTTCGCCCTGTTCGCCCTCTCGCTCGTGCTCATCTGGCGGGCCGCCCGCATCGTCAACTTCGCGCAAGGCGCGATGGCGGTCGTCGCCACCTACGTCGCGTTCGCCGTGACGGGGCTCACGGGCTCGTACTGGCTCGGCCTCGGCAGCGCCCTCGTCGCCGGCGCGGCGATCGGCTTCGCGGTCGAGCGGGGTGTCATGCGCTTCGCGCCGCAGGGCTCGCCGCTCGCGGGCGTGATCATCGCGATCGGGCTCGTCATGGTGCTGCAGTCGGCCCTCGGCATCCTCTTCGGCCAGCAGTACCGCCCCATGGAGGTGCCGTTCGACGAGCGGCCGATCGTGATCGGCGGCGTGCCGGTGCTCTCGCCGTACGACCTCTTCGTGCTCGTCGTCGCGGTCGCAGTGATGGCCGTGCTCGCCGTGCTCTTCACCCGCACGTCGCTCGGTCTGCGCCTGCGCGCATCGGCCTTCGCACCCGAGGTGTCGCGGCTCCTCGGCGTTCGAGTCTCGTGCATGCTCACGATCGGATGGATGCTCTCCTCCGCGGTCGCGGCGCTCGCCGCCCTCCTCCTCGTGCCCACCGAACTCGGGCTGAACCCGCACGGGGCCGACATCCTCTTCGTCTACGCCTTCGCGGTCGCCGTCGTCGGCGGACTCGACTCGCCGCCGGGCGCACTCGTCGGTGGCCTCGTCGTCGGCATCGTCATGAGCCTCGTGACCGGATACCTCGGTGCGACCGTGGCCCCGATCGCCGTGCTCGTGCTGCTCGTCGCGGTACTGATCGTGCGACCCGGCGGCATCTTCTCGGCGAGGGAGGCGCGAACCGCATGAACCGCCGCCTGTTCCCCTCCCTCACTGGCACGCCTCGCCTCATCGTCGTCGCGGCGGTCATCACGATCGTCGCCATCGGCGGCACGTTCCTTCTCGACCCGTATCGCAACTACCAGCTGGCAGTCATCGCGGCGACGTTCTGCGCGACCGCAGGGCTCACGCTCCTGATCGGCCTCACGGGGCAACTCTCGCTCGGGCATGCCGCGCTCATGGCCGCGGGTGGCTACGGATACGCCCTCACTGCGAACGCGCTCACCGAGGTCGGCATCGACGGAGCAGCCAGGTTCCTCATCTCGCTCGTGGGGGCGGTCGCGGCATCCGGAGTGCTGGGCCTGGCCCTCGGACTCGCCGCCGCGCGCCTCCGCGGCCCGTATCTCGCGGGCGTCACGCTCGCACTCGTCATCGCGCTGCCCGCCGTGACGAGTGTGTTCGTGGGAGTCTTCCGCGGCGACCAGGGGCTGCAGATCGCCTACGACGGTGTGCCGCCCGCCTTGAAGGCGCTGATCGCGGTCGAGCAGTGGCAGGCATGGGTGGCGATCCTCGTCGCGTCGGTGACCGTCACCGCACTCGCAGCGCTGCGCCGCGGCCGGGCTGGCCTGCGCATGCGTGCCGTGCACGGCGACGAGACCGCTGCCCGGCTCAGCGGCGTGCGCGCAGGGCGGGTGAAGGTCTTCGCGTTCCTCGTGAGCGCCGTCTCCGCAGGTCTCGGCGGGGCCCTGCTCTGCTTCGTGACGCAGACGGTGAGCCCGGGCGGGTACACGCTCGCGTTCTCCCTCCTGCTCGTCGTGGCCGTCGTGGTCGGCGGACTCGGAAGCATCGGCGGTGCCGCCATCGGCTCGGTCGTCATCGTGCTGCTGCCCTGGCTCATCGGCACCGTGACCACCGCCCTCGACCTGCCGACCGACCTCGCGCAGCGCCTCTCGGGCAACCTCGCAGTGCTGGTGTTCGGCGCGCTCCTCATCGTCGTCACCGCGGTCTGGCCGGGCGGCATCGCGGGGGCGTTCCGTCGACGGATGCCGCGAGCCCGCGATCGCCCGGAGGCCACCGCGGCCGCCCTGCACTCGATCCGCATCCCGCATCCTGCACCCCGCCCCATCCCCACCGAAACAGAGAGGTGACCCATGTCACAGCACCCCGCACCAGTCAGGCGCTTGGCCGCGATCGTCGCGGCATCCGCCCTTGTCGTCACCGTGACCGCCTGCAGCACGCCGGGCACGACCGCCGAGACCCCGGGTGTCACCGACGACACCGTCACGGTCGGCACGCATCAGCCGCTCACGGGCCCGGCCGCGGCCGGCTACTCGTCGATCTCGGCGGCGACGAGCGCCTATTTCGACTACGTCAACGAGAACGGCGGCATCAACGGCCGCTCGATCGAGTACCTCGTCAAGGACGACGGCTACAACCCCGCGACGACGCAGACCGTCGTGCGCGAACTCGTGCAGGAGGACGACGTCTTCGCGATCGTGAACGGCCTCGGCACACCGACGCACACCGCCGTGCTCGACTACCTGAACCAGAACGAGGTGCCCGACCTCTTCGTCGCATCGGGCTCGACGAGCTGGAACCAGCCCGAGAAGTACCCGATGACGTTCGGCTTCAACGCCGACTACCTCGTCGAGGGTGCGGCGCTCGCGCAGTATGCGAGCGACGAGTTCCCGGGCAAGAAGCTCTGCGTGCTCGGCCAGGACGACGACTTCGGCGCCGAGTTCACCGAGGGGGCCGAGACGGTCGTCGGCGCAGACGGGCTCGCCGCGGTCGAGCAGTACTCGGTGTCGAATCAGGACGTCACGGCGCAGATCGGGGCGATGCAGGCGGCCGGCTGCGAGATCAACCTGCTCGCCACCGTCAACGGCTTCACGGCGCTCGCCGTGGGCACCGCGGCGAAGCTCGGCTGGTTCCCGCAGTGGTTCTCGTCGTCCTCGGGCGGCGACTACCCGACGCTCGTCGGATTCCTCGGCGAAGACCTCGCGCCCAAGCTCCTGCAGGGCTTCGTGAGCACCAACTACCTGCCGTTCGGGCCTGACGACGAGTGGGCGCAGCTGTTCCGCGAGATCAACGAGGAGTACAACGCGGGCGCTCCGTTCGACGGCAACACCGTCTACGGCATGAGCGTCGGATACCTCTTCGCCGAAGCACTCGCGAGGGCGGGCGAGGATCCGACGCGCGAGAGCCTCGTCGCTGCGGTCTCCTCGGGCGACCTCGTCGGCAACGGCATCCTGCCTCTCTCGTTCGGCGGTGACGACCACGCGGCCTACCGCGGTGTCGGCATCACGAGTGTCGATCAGGGCGTGCAGGACTTCGTCGGGGTGACCTACTCCGTCGACGGCGACACCGTCGAAGCGGTCGAGGCCGACCCTGTACCGCTCTCGAATGACGGCACCCCGACGTCGGAGTAACGGTTCGGCGCACGGTGGGAGGGGCTGTTCCCGAGACGGCCCCTCCTCGTGAGCACCGTCGGGCTCGTCGGGCTCGTACGCGCACGAGCGGCATGAGCTCGGTGGCGATGAGCTCCTGTTCGGCGACCGTGGCCGCCGAGAGCACGAGCGTCGTGAACCCGGCGTCGACGACGGACGCGAGTCGCTCGGCGATGACCGGTACGCCCCGGCCGTGGTCGATCCTGATGCCGATGTTGCACGCGAATTCGATCTCGTCGGGGTCGCGGCCGGCGCGGCGGGCGGCCGCACGCACCCGTTCGCCGCGGAGGACCGCGTCGTCGAGGCTGATCCGGCCGAGAGAGGAGAGCCGATCGAGGGTCTCGGCGGTCTTGGCGATCACGGCGGGGTGCCGGTAGGGCAGGCCGAGCACGTTCGTCGCCAGGGTGATGCGCGAGGTCTTCGCGGCGATCCAGCTCAGTGCGGTGAGCGGCTCGAGCGTGGAGTGGGCACCGTGGAGGTGGTCACTGAGGCTGAAGAAGTCGTAGCCGAGCTCGTCGGCGCTCTGCGCGAGGTCGAGCGTCTGAGTGGCAGAGAGCCCGCCCACGGCCCCGCCTGCTCCGAACCTGATGCGGCGTTCCACGGTGTCAGGCGTCGCGATCGGGGCCGGATGTCGCGTCGTCGTGCGCGACAACGCGGGCGAGCAGTCGAGTCAATGTCGCGAGCTCTTGGGGCGTCAGCACGCCGAGGCTCTTGCGCCCGGTGGTGCGGGCGAACTCGATGAGTTCGATCGCGACCGGCTGCCCGGCGGCGGTGAGCGCGACCGTCTGGCGACGACGATCGTCGACGTCACGGGATCGGTTCACGTACCCCTCTCGTTCGAGCAGGTCGAGATAGCCGACCAGGTGGCTGCGGTTCAGTCGTAACCGGTCGGCGAGCTCGTGCTGGGGGGTGTCGCCGAAGTCGTGAAGGCCCGCGAGTACCGCGAAGTGCGGCAACCGCAGACCGCGCCGGGCGAGCTCGTCGACGAGTGCGCGATGCCCGATGCGGGAGACGTGACCGGCCAGGTAGGAGGGAAGGTCGATCAGCGTGGGCGGTCGGCCGTCAGTGCTCATGTCCAAAGACTACATTGCGTAATGATGTCATCATGTAATCATTACTTCATGACAGCAAATTCTTCGAACGGCGACGGTGCGACCGGCGCCTTCGCCGCGCTCTTGATCGCCGTGCTCTCCTTCTCGCTCCTGCAGACCGTGGTCATTCCGGCGCTCCCCGATCTGCAACGCGAATTCGACACCGACGCTGCGACGACGTCATGGGTGATCAGCGCATTCCTCGTGACGAGCTCGATCGGCACGGTGATCCTCGGGCGCCTGGGCGACCTCTTCGGCCGCAAACGGCTCATGCTCGTGAGCCTCGGCATCCTCGCCGTCGGCACGTTGCTGGCGGCGCTCTCCGGCTCGATCGGAGTGCTGATCGTCGCCCGCGCCATCCAGGGCCTCGGCGCAGGCACGTTCCCGTTGGCGTTCGGGCTCGTGCGCGACGGCTTCCGCGCCGATCGCGTGCCGGTCGCGATCGGCACCATCAGCGCGATCTTCGGCATCGGGTTCGGGGTCGGTCTCGTCATACCCGGGCCATTGATCCAGACGCTCGGCTGGCCCTGGCTGTTCTGGAGCAGCCTGATCCTCATCGTGACCGCTCTCGTCGCGGTGCACCTGTTCGTGGTCGACGCCGCGGTGCCCGCCGGCGGCCGTGTCGATTGGCTCGGCGGGGTCGTGTTCTCGGTCGCGCTCGTCGCGCTGCTGCTCGCCATCAGCCAGGCGCAGAGCTGGGGCGCCGTGGCCACGGCGGCCCTTGTGGTCGTGTCGATCGCGGCCTTCACCGCCTTCGCCATGTTCGAACGACGGATCGCGGCGCCGCTCGTCGACCTCGCACTCCTGCGCCGTCGCCCGCTCATGGCCGCCAACATCACGGCGCTCATCATCGGGTTCGGCATGTACGGGGCGTTCACCCTCGTGCCCCGGCTCGTGCAGACGCCGCCGAGCGCCGGCTACGGTTTCGGCGCGACCGCGGCCGAATCCGGCCTCTTCCTGCTGCCCATGGCGATGACGATGCTCTTCGCGGGCCCGATCGCGGGCCGGCTCGGCGCGCGCGTCGGGTTCACGACGATGCTCGTCATCGCGTGTGCGATCGGTGCGGTCGGTTTCGGTCTGCTCATCGTCGGCGTCACGGTGGGATGGGTCATCGCCGTCGCCGCGGGGATCATCGGCATCGGCATCGGGTTCGCCTTCTCGTCGCTCGCCAACGTCGTCGTCGCAGCCGTCGAGCGCCAGGAGACCGGCGAGGCCACCGGCGTCAATACCATCCTCAGAACCATCGGCGGGGCGCTCGGCACGCAGGTCTCGACCGCGATCGTGGCCTCAGCCGCGCTCGCGGCGACCGCAGCGCCCGACGCGTCGGGCTACCGCGTGGCCTTCGTCATCTCTGCGGTCGCGCTCGTGCTCGCCGGCGTCGTCGCGCTCGCCTCGGCGCCAGGGCGCACGCAGACACGCACGCAGCCGGTTTCGCAGATCTGAGTGCCGACGGCTCGACCCCGGCGGCGCGTCAGCGCACCGCCGGGGCGAACTGCTCGACGAGCACGCGCTTGAGCACCTTGCCGCTGCCGCCGATGGGGAGCGAATCGACGATGTGCACCACGCGCGGATACTTGTAGGCGGCGATCCGCTCCTTCGTGAAGGCGACGAGTTCGTCGGCGTCGACCTCCTGGCCATCGAGGGCGACGACCGCGACGTGCACCTCTTGGCCATGCACGTCGTCGGGCAGCCCGAACACCGCGGCCATCGCGACCGCCGGATGCCGCACGATGACCGCCTCGACCTCGGTGGGGTACACGTTGTAGCCGTTGCGTACGATCATGTCCTTCTTGCGGTCGACGATCGTGATGATGCCCTCGTCGATCGTGCCGAGGTCACCCGTGCGGAACCAGCCGTCGACGACGGCGTCGGCCGAGGCATCCGCTCGCCCGAGGTAGCCCTTGAAGACGTTGTGGCCGCGCACGACGATCTCGCCGAGCGCACCCGGCGCGGCGAACTCGATGCGGTCCTCGACCTCGGCCTCGGCGATCGCGACGTCGACGCCCCACATGGGGCGCCCGACGGTGCCCGGCCGGATCGGCTCGTGCACGGTGTTGAACGACACGGTCGGGGCCGTCTCGGTGAGGCCGTAGCCTTCGTGCACCTCAGCACCGTACGCCCGCTGGAACGCCTCGAGCACCGCGACCGGCAGCGCAGCGCCACCCGAGACCGCGTAGCGCAGCGGGGGCCGGCCGTCGCTGCGGCCGGCGGCCTCGATCATGCCGACGAACATCGTCGGCACGGCCGTGAACACCGTCGCACCGTGCGCGACCAGAAGCTCGAGCGCCTGGTCGGGATCGAACTTCGGCAGCAGGATGACGGATGCCCCGCGCCGGAATGCGATGTTCATCACCGCCGTCTGCCCGAAGGTGTGGAAGAGCGGCAGCCCGCCGAAGACGATGTCGTCGGGTCGCATGTCGAACGCGTCGATGAGGTTGCAGTGCACCTGTTCGACGATCGCGAGGTGGGAGCCGACGGCGCCCTTCGGCGTGCCGGTCGTGCCGCTCGTGTAGAGGATGGTCGCGGCATCCGTCGGTCGTACCGGCAGGTGGCGTTCGATCGCTGCGGCCGCCGCGGCCTCGGCCTCGAGGCGGGGCAACGCGGGCCCGCCCGCCTCGACGGGCGGAGCCAGCACGGTGAGCAGCGGGATGGCGGCTGCGCCGGCAGCGGGCACGGCCTCGGCGAGCAGGGGCGCCGCTGCGACGAGCAGGTCGGCGCCGCTGTCGCGGAGCACGAACTCGATCTCTTCGGCTTTGAAGAGCAGGTGGATCGGCACGACGACCGCGCCGAGTGAGAGGGCGGCGTAGTAGACGCGTGCGAAGTCGGGCACGTTCGGCACGAGCATCGCCACGCGATCACCGCGACGGATGCCTCGGTCGCGAAGTGCGCCCGCGTAGGCGCGCGTCTCATCCCAGAGTCGGCGGTAACTGATCGTGTCGCCCATGAAGTGCACGGCCGGACGCTCGGGTGTGCGCGCTGCCGACTCGGCGAGGATGCTCGCAACCGAGAGGGTGCCGAAGCCGTCGCCGTCGATCGCGTCGTCGGGGGTGTGGGACATGTCGGGATCTCCTTTGATCAACGTGGGTGGTGCGGGTGGTGCGGGTGGTGCGATGGAGCGGTGGGACGGCTCGAGGTTGATGGGTTGCGGCGGGTCAGCGCCGGAACTCGGCCTTGCCGAGGGCCGCGAGGTGCACCTCGTCGGGGCCGTCGGCGAGCCGCAGCGCGCGAGCGCCGGCGAACATCTCGGCGAGCGGCTGGTCGCCTGACAGGCCGGCCGCGCCGAAGAGCTGGATGGCGTGGTCGAGGATGCCCTGCACCGCGCGCGGCACGGCGATCTTGATCGCCTGGATCTCGGTCATGGCCTCGCGGTTGCCGGCCGTGTCCATGAGCCATGCGGTCTTGAGCACGAGCAGGCGCAGGGCCTCGAGCTGGATGCGCGACTCCGCGACCCACTCGCGCACGACGCCCTGTTCGGAGAGCGGCCGGCCGAAGGCGACGCGGGCCTGCGCGCGCTCGCGCACGAGCGACAGCGCGCGTTCGGCCATGCCGAGGGCGCGCATGCAGTGGTGAATGCGACCGGGCCCGAGCCGCGCCTGCGCGATCGCGAATCCGTCGCCCTCGCCCGCGATGAGGTTCGCCGCGGGCACCCGCACCTCGTGGAAGGCGATCTCGGCGTGCCCGCCGTGATCGCGATCGTCGTAGCCGAACACGCTGAGGGGGCGCACGATCTCCACGCCCGGTGTGCCGCGGGGCACCAGGATCATCGACTGCTGGCGGTGGCGCGGGGCATCCGGATCGGTCTTGCCCATCACGATGAACACGGCGCAGTCGGGGTTCATCGCACCCGTCGACCACCACTTGCGACCCGAGACGATGTAGTGGTCGCCGTCGCGGCGGATGCGGGTCGCGATGTTCGTGGCGTCCGATGAGGCGACATCGGGCTCGGTCATGCAGAACGCCGAGCGGATGCCGGCGTCGAGGAGGGGTGCCAGCCACCGTTCCTGCTGCTCGGGGGTGCCGAAGTCGGCGAGCACCTCCATGTTGCCGGTGTCGGGTGCGGCGCAGTTGAGCGCGACGGGGGCGAGGCGCGGGCTCCAGCCCGTGAGTTCGGCGAGCGGGGCGTACTGCAGGTTCGAGAGGCCGGCACCGCGCTCGCCCGGGAGGAAGAGGTTCCAGAGTCCGCGCTCACGCGCCGCGGCCCGCAGCTCGTCGACGACCGGCCGGAAGCCCCACTCGCCGGGCGTCGCTGCGAGTTGCTCCTCGAGCACGGGCTCGGCGGGCAGCACCTCTTCGCTCAGGAAGGCCCGCACGCGCATGGTGAGTTCGGCGGTGCGCTGGTCGAGTGCGAAGTCCATGTCAGCTCCTGCTCGCTGCGGTATGCGAGAGCCCCTCGGCGGCGAGCGGTTCGACGAGCTCGCCGATGCGATCGAACCCCTCGCCGACGGTCTCGCCGGATCGGTAGCGGTAGTGGATTCCCTCGAGGATGACCGCGAGCTTGTAGGCGGCGAACGCGCGGTACCACGAGAGACCGGGCACGGCGATGCCGGCCCGCGCGGCGTACGTGTCGACGAGTTCGTCGAAGTCGGGGTACCCGGCGGCGAGATCGACGGCGCTCGGCGCGACGCCGCTCCCGCCCGGCAGCTCGGCGATACTCCAGTACAGCCCGAGCATGCCGAGGTCGACGAGCGGGTCGCCGATCGTGGCCATCTCCCAGTCGAGGATCGCAGTGATGCGGGGGGTGTTGCCCGGAGCGTCGCCCGAGTCTGAGCCGTCGCCGTCGCCGTCGCCCGAGCTTGCGACGAGCGCGTTGTCGAGCCGGTAGTCGCCGTGCACGAGCGAGGAGCGCGCGGCTCGGGGCATCCGCTCGCCGAGCCCTGCCTGCAGCTCGTCGAGGCGGGGCACCTCACGCGATCGCGAGGCGTCGAGTTGGCGTCGCCAGGTCTTCAGCTGGCGTTCGAGGTAGCCGTCGGCGCGGCCGAAGGCCTCGAGCCCGACCGTGGCCGGGTCGATCGCATGCAATTCGGCGAGAATGCCCGCGAGCTCGCGACCGAGGGCGTCGAGCCCGGCCGGCGTGAAGTCGGCGTTCTGGGCGGGGTCGGCGAGCACGCGACCCTCGACGAGCTCCATCACGAAGAAGGGCGTGCCGGTGACGTGGGTCGCGTCGGTGTCGTCGACGAGGTCGACGGTCGGCGGCACCGGCACGGCGGTGTGCCGCAGCGCGGAGATGACCCGGTGCTCGCGCGCCATGTCGTGCGCGCTCGAGAGCACGTGGCCGAGCGGCGGGCGCCGCAGCACGAGGGGGCGGCGAGCGCCGTCGATGCGGTAGGTGAGGTTGCTGCGCCCGCCGGTGATGAGACTCGCGCGCAGCGGTGCGTCGGCCAGCTCGGGATGCGCGTCGGCGAGCCACCTCGTCAGGCCCGCGACATCCAGCCCGGGGGAGTCGGTCATCCTCGACCACCTTTCCGCACGCCCTGCCGTGCGACACGGCGGGTTTCGGTACCCGCGCCGTGCAAGCATACCGCGTGGTCGGTATGTGTGGGCATGAAGCGGGTCATCCTGATGGTCCGGGCTCGTCAGCGCAGGAGCTGAGCCTCGACCGCACCGCGGATGCCGGCGGGGATCGGCGTCGAGGTGCGGGTCGCCGCATCCACGAAGACGTGCACGAATCGACCGGTTGCGATCGGCTCGGCCTCGCCGGGTCGCAGGATGCCGAGCGCCCACGTGATGCTCGAGGTTCCGAGCCGTTCGACGCCGATGCCGACCTCGAGCGGCTCGGGGAACGACGCCGACGCGCGGAACTCGCACGACGACGCCGCGCAGAGCGCGATCGATTCGCTCTGCGGGTCGAGCCCGCCGTTCGCGATCATCCAGACGTTGATCGCGGTGTCCATCGCTTCGTAGTAGACCGTGTTGTTGAGGTGGCCGTACTGGTCGTTGTCGTTCCAGCGCGTGCCGAACGGCTGGCGGGCGCGGTACTCCATGGGGGCTCCTTCGGTCGGGCGCGGGAGTTCGGTCGGGCGGGGGAGTCGGTCGGGCGCCGGAGTTCGGTCGGGCGCACCGTTCAATCGGCGCGCAGCAGCACGCGGAACGCGATGCGGGCGCGCGCGGTGCTCGGGGTGTCGCCCGCGATGAGGTCGGAGTAGGTGAACGATTCGGAGACCCGCACGAGCAGGAACGCGAGAGAGGCGGGATCGATCGCGCCGCCGAGCGGGTTGTCGCCGAGGTCGCGGCGCACGATCCACTCGGCCGTGGCGACGTAGCGGCGCTGGATCTCGCTCTCCTTCGTCGTGAGCAGGCGCAGTGCCCGCGCCGGCTCGCGGCGGAGGAACTGCCGGAAGTAGTCGGCCTTGATGAGGTCGTCGACGAAATGCGTGAGCACGGTCGCCACTCGCTCTTCGGCGACGAGCCCCTCGGCGGCGTGCTCGGCCAGTACGAGCGTCGGCACAGCGAGCGACCAGAGCACCTCGGAGAGCAGCGCGTCGCGATTGCCGACCCAGCGGAAGAGCGAGGTGCGATCGACGCCGAGCGTGGTGGCGAGGCCGCCCATGTCGATGCGGCGGCCGTCGATGAAGGCCTCGCGAGCCAGCTCGAAGGCGCGCACGGCGTCGGCATGGCTGCCATCGGCGAGACGTTCCGAGAGCCAAGACGGCGCTGACGCGAGACCGACGGTCGCGATCGAGGTTTCGGCAGGGGCGGCAGTCGTCGGCATGCCGGAACTCTACCTCGCACCAAGAGACTCGAATGCAACATTCTGAAAAATGATGCATACTCGAAGCGATCACCGAAGATCGGAGAAGCCATGACGCTCACCACGCCGCAGCCCGACGCGCTGCAGCTCGCCCAGCCCACCCCCGCCGAATTGCTCGCCGCGGACTTCTACGCCTTCCAGGCGAAGCTCACACCCGAAGAGCAGGAGTCCGTCGCCCGCATCCGCACCTTCCTCGACGCGGAGGTGCGACCGCACGCCGACCGCCTGTGGGAGGAGGCGCGCAGTCCCCGCCACCTCATCCCGGGCTTCGCCGAGCTCGGTCTCTTCGGCGCGGGCTGGCCCGAGACGCGCCACTTCGAGAACAGCACGGTCTACCGTGCGTGGGTGGCCCTCGAGATCTCCCGGGTCGATCCGTCGACGGCGACCTTCATCGGCGTGCACAGCGGCCTCGCGATGAACGCGATCGGCGTCGGCGGCTCCGATGAGCAGCGGGCCGAATGGATGCAGCGCATGGGTCGCGGCGAGGTCATCGGCGCGTTCGGCCTCACCGAACCCGACCACGGCTCCGACACGGCGAAGGGCCTCGAGACGACCGCGACCCGCCAGGGCGACGAATGGGTGCTGAACGGCGCCAAGCGCTGGATCGGCAACGCCACTTTCGCCGACATCGTCATCATCTGGGCCCGCGACACGGCCGATGACCAGGTCAAGGGCTTCATCGTGCGCCAGCCGGCGCCGGGATTCACGGCGACGAAGATCGAACGCAAGCAGTCGCTGCGCGGGGTTGAGAACGCCGACATCGTGCTCGAGAACGTAATCGTGCCCGAGCGCGATCGGCTGGCGAACATCAACTCGTTCCGCGACGTCGCCATCGTGCTGCGCCTCACCCGTGCCGAGGTGGCGTGGCAGGCGATCGGCGTCGCCGTCGGCGCCTACGAGGCTGCCCTCGCCTACGCGAAGGAGCGTCGGCAGTTCGGCAAGCCGATCGCCTCGTTCCAGCTCGTGCAGGAGAAGCTCGCGAACTCGCTGTCGAACATCACCGCGAGCATCGCACTCTGCATGCGCGTCTCGGAGATGCAAGACGACGGCGAGCAGAGAGACCACCACTCCGCGATGGCCAAGGCCTTCGCCACCGCGCGAATGCGCGAGACGGTCGGCTGGTGCCGCGAGATCATGGGCGGCAACGGCATTCAGCTCGACCACGGCGTCGCCCGCTACTTCGCCGACGCCGAGGCGGTCTACACGTTCGAGGGCACGTTCGACATGAACACGCTCATCGTCGGCCGGGCCATCACCGGCATCGCGGCGTTCGTGTGAGCCGGGGCATCCGATGACCGAGGCCTACATCGTCGCCACCGCCCGCTCGCCGATCGGCCGCGCCCGCAAGGGTTCCCTCGCCGGTATCCGACCCGATGACCTCGCCGCCGACATGGTGCGTGCCGTGCTCGGCAAGCTGCCCGCCATCGACCCCGGTCGCATCGACGACCTCATGCTCGGCTGCGGCATGCCGGGCGGCGAGCAGGGCATGAACATGGCCCGTATCGTCGCCGTACTGCTCGGGCTCGACGACGTGCCCGGCACGACCGTGAACCGCTATTGCGCGTCGAGCCTGCAGACGACCCGCATGGCCTTCCACGCCATCAAGGCGGGTGAGGGCGACGTCTTCGTCTCGGCGGGCGTCGAGTCGGTCAGCCATGCCATGCGCGGCTCGAGCGACTACATCCCGGGCGTCGAACTCGAGAACCCGCGCTTCGCCGACGCGATCGCCCGTACGGCCGCACGTGCCGCGACGGCGCCGGGCGGCAGCGCGAGTTGGCACGACCCTCGCGTCGACGGCGCGTTGCCCGACGCGTACATCGCGATGGGACAGACGGCCGAGAACGTCGCCGAGCTCACCGGCGTGACGCGCGAGGAGCAGGATGCGTTCGCGGCGCGCAGCCAGCAGCGTGCCGAGGTCGCGATCGCGAGCGGCTTCTGGTCGCGCGACATCACGCCGGTGACCCTCGCCGACGGCACCGTCGTGGCCGCCGACGATGGCCCGCGTGCCGGCGTGACCGAAGCGAGCCTCGCCACCCTCGACCCGGTGTTCCGGCCCGAGGGCACCGTCACCGCCGGCAACTGCTGCCCGCTGAACGACGGCGCCGCGGCCCTCGTCGTGGTCTCCGACCGCGTCGTCGACGAGCTCGGCCTGACCCCGCTTGCACGCATCGTCTCGACGGGCGTGAGCGGACTCTCGCCCGAGATCATGGGCCTCGGCCCCGTCGAGGCGAGCCGCCGGGCGCTCGCCCTCGCCGGGCTCACGGTCGACGACCTCGACCTCGTGGAGCTCAACGAGGCCTTCGCCGCGCAGGTCATCCCCTCGGCGCGGCAGCTCGGCATCGACCCCGAACGCCTCAACGTGCACGGCGGCGCGATCGCGATCGGCCACCCGTTCGGCATGACCGGTGCGCGCATCACCTCGACGCTCATCAACGGCCTCGCCGAGACCGGCGGGCGCTACGGCCTCGAGACGATGTGCGTCGGCGGCGGCCAGGGCATGGCGATGGTCATCGAGCGCGTCTGACCGCATGAACAGCGGATGCCGCGGCGCGACGTGCGCCAGCGGCATCCGCCGTGTGCGGGCATCCGATGCCTCGTCCACCGTCGTGGAAACAGGACGACACGCCGTGACGGCCCGAAACAGGAAGGCACGCCGGGGTCGCCGGCGTGCCTTCGGGTTCTCGTGCGCGTCTTCCTACTCGGGAACGAGCAACGTCACCCACTCGGCCACGAGCGCGGGGCGCTCGCTGCCCTCGATCTCGACGGTGAGCTGCTGCGCGACCCGGATGCCGCTGCCCGTGCGCTCGGCGCCCGCGATCGTGCCGACCGCGCGCACCCGCAAGCCCGCCGCGACCGGCTGCAGGAAGCGCACGCGCTCGAAGCCGTAGTTCACGCCCATTGCGACCCCGCCGATGTCGAGCAGCGGCGTCGCGAGCGCGGTGAGGAGTGACAGCGTCAGGAAGCCGTGCGCGATCGGGGCTCCGAACGGACCGGTGGTCGCGCGCTCGACGTCGACGTGGATCCACTGGTGGTCGTCGGTCGCGCGGGCGAACTCGTCGATGCGGGCCTGGTCGACGGTGAACCAGTCGCCGGGGCCGATCGCAGTGCCCACCGCGTCGAGCAGTGCCTCGGGGGAGGCGAACGCGGCGGTCATGCCTTCGGCCCGCCCGCGACGTAGAGCACTTGGCCCGAGACGAAGCCCGCGGCATCCGAGCAGAAGAACGCGACGGCCTCGGCGACGTCCTCGGGCTGGCCGACCCGGCCGACCGGAATCTCCTTCGCGGCACCCTCGAGCAGTTGCTCGTTCGTGATGCCCATGCGCTCGGCCGTCTGACGGAGCATGTCGGTGGCGATGAACCCGGGCGCGACCGCGTTGGCCGTCACCCCATAGCGGCCGAGCTCGATCGCAAGGGTCTTCGTGAAGCCCTGCATGCCGGCCTTCGCCGCGGAGTAATTGGCCTGCCCGCGGTTGCCGAGCGCCGAGGTGCTCGAGAGATTCACGATGCGGCCCCACTTCGCCTCGACCTGGTGGGCCTGCACGGCCCGGGTCATGAGGAAGGCGCCGCGCAAGTGCACCGAGATCACGGCGTCCCAGTCGTCGTCGGTCATCTTGAAGAGCAGGTTGTCGCGCAGGATGCCGGCATTGTTGACCAGGATCGTAGGCGCGCCGAGCTCGGCGGCGATGCGTGCAACGGCCGCTTCGACCGCTGCGGAGTCGGCGACGTTCGCGCCGACCGCGAGCGCGCGGCCCCCGTCGGCCTCGATCGCGGCGACCGTCTCGGCGCACGCGGCCTCGTCGAGGTCGAGCACCGCGACCGCGTGGCCTTCGGCGGCGAGGCGGCGGGCGGTGGCGGCGCCGATGCCGCGGGCGGCTCCGGTCACGATGGCGGTGCGAGTCATTCGGTGTCCTTTCGTGGGGTGGTGCGGGTGCGGGTTGGCGTGTGCTGGTCGTTTCCGAGTGCGGGTTGGTGCGGTGCGGTGTCGTGTGGTGGACTGCGGCCTGCTCAGTCGAACGTGATCAGCTGGCGGAGTTCTCCGCCGCCGGCGAGCGCGTCCATGGCGGCGTCGAGCTCGTCGAGCCGGATGTGCGAGGAGACGAGTCGCTCGAGCGGCAGCCGCCCGCTGCGCCAGAGTTCGACGTAGAGCGGAATGTCGCGGCTCGGCACGGCAGAGCCGAGGTAGCTGCCGATGATCGTGCGGGCCTGCGCCGTGAGCAGCAACGGAGAGACGCTCGCCCTCGCGTCGGGTGCGGGCAGTCCGACCGTCACGGTCGTGCCGCCCGGCTCGGTGAGGGCCAGCGCCGTTTCGAACGCGCGCGGCGACCCCGCGGCTTCAATGACGAGCGGGGCGCGGGCATCGGCGGCCTCCGCGGCATCCGCAGGGCTGAAGGCAGCGGATGCCCCGAGCTCGCGTGCGACCTCGAGCTTCGCGGGCAGGGTGTCGACGCCGACGACCTCGTGCCCGAGAGCGACGGCGACGAGCAGCGCGGCCATGCCGACGCCACCGAGGCCCACGACCGTGATGCGTGAGCCGGGATGCGGCCGCCCGGCGTTGATCACGGCGCCGCCGCCCGTGAGCACCGCGCACCCGAGCAGGGCGGCGATCTCGGCAGGCACGTCGTCATCGACCGGCACGAGCGAGGTGCGGCTCACGACGGCGTGGGTGGCGAAGGCGCTCACGCCGAGGTGGTGATGCACGGGCTCGGCGCCGGTGCCGGTGCCGTTGCCGGTGCTGTTGCCGTCGCGGTGCAATCGGATGCCGCCGCCGACGAGGGTTCCGGCGTTGTTCGCCGCGCTGCCGATGCGGCAGGGCAAGCGCCCGTCGGTGCGGCACTCGGGGCAGTCGCCGCATCGGGGGAGGAACGTGAGCACGACCCTGGTGTCGACCGCGAGGTCGTCGACGCCTGCGCCGAGGGCCTCCACACGTCCCGCGGCCTCGTGACCGAGGAGCATCGGGGTCGGGCGCACCCGGTTGCCGTCGACGACGCTGAGGTCGGAGTGGCAGACGCCCGCGGCCTCGATGCGCACGAGCACCTCGCCCGCGCCGGGCGGGTCGAGCTCGAGGGGCCCGACGGTGAACGGGTGCGACGCCGCGAACGGCGCCGCGGCCCCCGACTCTTCGAGCACTGCTCCGGTGATGTGCATCAGACCTCCTCGTCCTGCCCACGTTGGCGCGTGACAAGCATACCGACTGCGCGGTATGCTGCCGAATCGCATCCATTCTTCACTCGATCGACTTTGGAGTCTCAATGACGAGCACCATGCCGACCACGATCCCGACCGACGGATTCGTCGATGACCGCTTCGCGGGACTTCGCGCCGAATTCGAGCGACAGCTGGCCTCCGGCGAGGAACTCGGGGCCTCGCTCGCGGTCATCCTCGACGGCGAACCCGTGGTCGACCTCTGGGGCGGCTGGGCCGACCCCGATCGCACCACGCCGTGGCAGCGCGACACCATCACGAACGTCTGGTCGATCTCGAAGACGGTGACGGCCCTCGCCGTGCTCGTCCTCGTCGATCGGGGCCTCATCGACGTCGACGAGCCGGTTGCGCGGTATTGGCCCGAGTTCGCGGCGGCCGGCAAGCAGGGCGTGCTCGTGCGACATGTGCTCATGCACACATCCGGTGTTCCGGCCTGGGCGGAGCCCGTTGCCGCGCCAGACATTCTCGATGTGGAACGCTCCGCCGCCCGCCTCGCGGAACAGGCCCCGTGGTGGCCGCCCGGAACCGTGTCGGGATACCACCTGCTGGACTACGGGCACCTCCTCGGCGAGCTCGTGCGACGGGTGACCGGCCGCTCTCTCGGCGAGTTCGTGGCCGAAGAGCTCGCCGGTCCGCTCGGCGCCGACTTCTGGTTGGGGCTCCCCGAGAGTGAAGACCAGCGGGTCAGCAACGTCGTGCCGCCGTCGGTCCGTTCCGACCTCTCCGCCATCCCGCCGGAGTCGGTCGCCTACCGCACGCTCACCGGGCCGGCGCTCGGCGCGGAGCTCACCTGGACCCGCGCGTGGCGGGCCGCCGGCCTCGGTGGTGCCGGCGGCCATGGCAACGCTCGCTCCGTCGCGCAGCTCAGCCAGATCGTGTCGGGCGGGGGTGTGTCAGGCGGCGCCCGATTCCTGTCGCCGCCGACGATCGAGCGCATCTTCAGCGAGCACACCGACAACGTCGACCTCGTGCTCGGGCTGCCACTGCGTTTCGGTCTCGGGTATGCGGTCTCGAACCCGGCGAGCACCCCGCACATCCCCGAAGGACGTGTCGGATTCTGGGGCGGGTGGGGCGGCTCCATCGTCATCGCCGATGCCGACCGGAATCTGACCTTCGCCTACGTCATGAACAAGATGTCGCCTGGCATCATCGGGTCCCCTCGCTCCGACGCCTACACGGCCGCCGTCTACCGCGCCCTCGAATGACGAACGAGCGGATGCCCCGAATCCGGGACATCCGCTCGTTCACCTGGTCGAACTGTGGGGCAGCCGCGCCTACAGTTCGAGCTCGGCCTCTGCCGCTTCCTCGATGACCTCCTCGAGCGGGCGAGGTGGCGGCTGCGTCGTGTCGCCGGCCTGCAACTCGCCGAGCTCGGCGTCGAGATCGGTCGCCGCCTGCTCGAACTGCGAGTTGTAGAGGCGGTAGTACGCGCCCTTCGCCGCGATGAGCTCTTCGTGCGTGCCCTTCTCGACGATGTCACCGTGCTCCATCACGAGGATGAGGTCGGCGTCGCGGATCGTCGAGAGACGGTGCGCGATCACGAACGAGGTGCGGCCTTCGCGAAGGGCCGCCATCGCGTGCTGCACGAGCAGTTCGGTGCGGGTGTCCACCGACGAGGTGGCCTCGTCGAGAATCAGCACCGACGGCCGCGCCACGAACGCGCGAGCGATCGTGATGAGCTGCTTCTCGCCGGCGGAGACGTTCGACGCATCCTCGTCGAGCACGGTGTCGTAGCCGTCGGGCAGCGAGTGCACGAAGCGGTCGACGTAGGTCGCACGGGCGGCATCGAGGATCTCCTCGTCGGTCGCCGACTGGCGTCCGTATCGGATGTTCTCGAAAATGGTGCCCGCGAACAGCCACGGGTCCTGCAGCACCATGCCGGTGCGGGCACGCACATCGTGCCGGGTCAGCTCGGCGATGTCTTGACCGTCGAGCAGGATGCGCCCGCCGTCGAGTTCGTAGAACCGCATGATGAGGTTGACGAGCGTCGTCTTGCCGGCGCCGGTCGGGCCGACGATCGCGACCGTCTGCCCGGGCTCGACCCGGAACGACAGGTCGCGGATGAGCGGCCGCTCGGGCGTGTAGGCGAACGACACGTTCTCGAACTCGATGGTGCCGTCGCCGTCGACCGGGGCCGGCGCATCGGCCGCGTCGGGCTCCTGCTCTTCAGCGTCGAGCAGTTCGAAGACGCGCTCGGCCGAGGCGGTACCCGACTGCACGACCGCCGCCATGCCGCCGAGCTGCGAGAGCGGCTGAGTGAACTGCTGCGAGTACTGGATGAACGCCTGCACGTCACCAAGACGCAGCTGCCCGCTTGCGACCATGAGGCCGCCGAGCACGGCGATGCCGACGTAGGTGAGGTTTCCGATGAACATCATGCCGGGCATGATGATGCCCGAGAGGAACTGCGCCTTGAACGCGGCGTCGTAGAGCTCCTCGTTCTCGGCTCGGAACTTCTCACTCGCGTCGCGTTCGCGGCCGAACACCTTGACGAGCGCGTGCCCCGAGAACGACTCCTCGACGCGAGCGTTCAGGCGGCCGACCTTCTTCCACTGCACCCCGAACGCGGCCTGCGACTTCGGCCCGATGACGCCGAAGATGACGGCCATGAGGGGCAGCGAGATGAGGGTCACGAGAGCGAGCTGCCACGAGATCGAGAACATCATGACGAGCACGCCGATCACGGTGAGCACGCTCGTGAGCGCGCTCGAGAGCGACTGCTGCATCGTCTGCGTGATGTTGTCGATGTCGTTCGTGACCCGCGAGATGAGCTCACCGCGCTGCGTCTTGTCGAAGTAGCTGAGCGGCAGCCGGTGCACCTTGGCCTCGACGTCTTCGCGCAGACGCCACATCGCGCGCACCATGATGACGTTGATGACGTACCCCTGCACCCACGAGAGCACGGCGGCGACGAGGTACAGCGCGAGCACGAGGATCACGATCTGGCTGAGCGCGACGAAGTCGATGCCTTCGCCCGGCGTCAAGGTCGCCGCGCTGACGATGTTGGCGAGATCCGTCTGGCCCGAGGACCGAAGCTGCTCGACGACCTGCTCCTGGCTGACGCCCGCCGGCAACTGCAGCGAGATGAAGCCATCGAAGATGATGTTCGTCGCCTCGCCGAGCAGCTTCGGTGCGATGACCGTGAGCACGACGCCGAGCGCGCCGAGCAGCGAGACGAAGGCGAACGACCACTTCCACGGGGCCAGCAGCCCCAGCAGGCGGCGGAAGCTCGCGCCGAAGTTCGCGGCCTTGCCGGGCGCAAGGCTGTCCCAGTCGCCCGAGTTCAGGCGTGCCTGCTCGGCGAGCTCGAACTCGATGCGCTCCTCTTCGGTCATCTCTTTCGGCTCGGCGGTGCGAGCGGCGCCGCGGGCGCCGCCCTTGCCGGCCCCACGGCCCGCCCCGCGTCCACGGCGGGGCTGCTGGTCATTGGTGTCGGTGCTCATGCCTGTGCCTCCACTCCGAGCTGCGATTCGACGATTTGACGGTAGGTCTCGCACGTTTCGAGGAGTTCGTCGTGCGTGCCGATGCCGACCATGCCACCGTCGTCGAGCACGATGATGCGGTCGGCGTCGGTGATCGTCGACACGCGCTGCGCGACGACGATCTTCGTCACCTCTGGCAGCTCCCGCCAGAGCGCTTGCCGCAATCTCGCATCGGTCGTGAGGTCGAGTGCCGAGAACGAGTCGTCGAAGACGAGGATGTCGGGGATGTGCACGATCGCCCGCGCGATCGCGAGCCGCTGGCGCTGCCCGCCCGAGACGTTCGTGCCGCCCTGCGCGATGCGGGCGTTCAGGCCGCCCTCCATCTCGGCGACGAAGTCGCGACCCTGCGCGATCTCGAGGGCCTTCCAGAGCTCTTCGTCGGTGGCCTCTTCACGACCGAATCGCAAGTTGGATGCGACGGTGCCGGCGAACAGGAAGGGACGCTGCGGCACGAGGCCGATCGTCGTCCACAGCCGGTCGAGGTCGGCCTCGCGCACGTCGACGCCGTTGACGAGCACCGAGCCCCCGGTCGCGTCGAAGAGCCGCGGGATGAGCGAGACGAGCGTCGTCTTGCCCGCACCGGTCGAGCCGACGATCGCCACGGTCTCACCCCGATCGGCGCGGAACGAAATGCCTTCGAGCACGGGGTGCTGAGCGCCCGGGTAGGCGAACTCGACATCGCGGTACTCCACCGAGCCCGTCTCGGGGAACTGCGTCACCGGCACGGCGGGCCGAGTGAGGGTCGATTCGCTCGCAAGCACCTCGCCGATGCGCTCGCCCGACACCGCGGCGCGCGGAATCATGATCGTCGTGAAGGCGGCCATGAGCACGCCGCCGAGGATGATGCCGACGTACTGCATGAACGCGAAGAGCGTGCCGATCTGCACGTTTCCCGCATCGACCTCGATCGCGCCGAACCAGATCACGCCGATGACGGTGATGTTGAGCACGAGCATGAAGAACGGGAACAGCGTGATGAAGAGCGTGCCCACACGACGGCCGACGATCATGATCTCGGTGTTCGCTCCGCGGAAGCGCTCTTCTTCGATGTTCTCGCGCACGAACGCCCGCACGACGCGGATGCCGGTGAGCTGCTCGCGCAGCACCCGGTTCACTGCATCGAGCTTGGTCTGGAAGCTGCGGAACAGCGGCACCATGCGGCTGATCACGAAGACGGCGACAGCGACGATCACGAGCACCGCGCTCCAGATCAGCCAGCTGAGGCCGAGGTCTTGACGCAGTGCCATGATGATGCCGCCGATCGCGAGCAGCGGCGCGCTCACGAGCATCGTCGCGCCGGTCATGGCGAGCATCTGCACCTGCTGCACATCGTTCGTGTTGCGGGTGATGAGGGAGCCGGGGCCGAACTGCGACACTTCGCGCTCGGAGAACGCACTGACCTTGTCGAACACGTCGTTGCGGATGTCGCGACCGAGGCGCATCGCAGCCTTCGCCGCGAAGTAGGTGGCGACGATCGCCGCGATGATCTGTGCGAGCGAGATCGCGAGCATGAAGGTGCCGGTCGACCAGATGTACGCGGTATCGCCTGTCGAGACACCCTTGTCGATGATGTCGGCGTTCAGGCTCGGCAGGTAGAGGCTCGCCAAGGCGGAGATGAACTGGAACACCAGCACACCGAGGAGCAGCCATTTGTAGGGTTTGAGGTAGCGGACGAGGATTTTTCCGAGCATTGCGTCTCCATCGCGAGGAGTCAGTGAACCGAGCGGACACCGCCTGCCGCGGCGCGTTCGTGCGCGCACAGCACCAGCCAGGGCACCCATGCCCCTCGCTCGATCTGCAGGATCGCACCCCCGTACGACATTGCAGCGTTTTAGCCTCACATGGCGCGTGACGAGACGCAAGCGCCATCGGCGATCTGTCGCCCGCGTTCACCGAGGGCGAAATCCGTGGCGACCAGCGCTTCGACCAGCGCTTCGAACGGCGCTTCGACGCACGGCCGCCGAACGGCGAGAATGGGCGGCGGAGGTCTTGATGATCAACACGCACGAGGTCGAGAACCAGGTGCCGCCGCGCGAAGCTGTCGACGAGTACGCCGCCGACCGGCCGCTCGTCGATTCGGTCGCGCGATGGGGTCGCGACGGAGCCGCGGCCGTATTGCACGACGTGGGCGCGCTCGTCGGCTCGCCCGCGTTCCAGCGAGATGCGGAGCGCGCGAACACGCACCCGCCGGTGCTGCAGACGCACGACCGTTGGGGTCGGCGCATCGACGAGGTCGAGTACGACGACGCGTATCACCGGGTGGTCGCGGCGGCCGTGGGTGCGGGCGCGCACACGAGTGCTGCGGCGGATCCCGGGCCGGGCGCGAACGTCGACCGGGCGGCGGCGTTCTTCCTCTTCGCGCAGGTCGAGCCCGGCCATGCCTGCCCGGTGTCGATGACGCATGCGGCGGTTCCGACACTCGAGCTCGCGGCATCCGGCCTTCGCGACGAGTGGATGCCGCGGCTGCTGAGCCGCTCGTACGACCCGGCCCTCGGCGGCGCAGGTGCGCCGGCGAAGACCTCGGCGCTCGTGGGCATGGCGATGACCGAGAAGCAGGGCGGATCCGACGTGCGCGCGAACACGACTCGGGCCGAGCGGCGCGGCGGCGGTGGCGCGGATGGCGCGGGCGCGAGCTGGGGCGGCGAGTACGGCCTGACCGGCCACAAGTGGTTCTGCAGCGCGCCGATGAGCGATGCGTTCTTCGTGCTCGCGCAGGCGCCGCACGGGCTGAGCTGCTTCTTCGTGCCGCGGGTGCTGCCCGATGCATCGCGGAACGTGTTCCGCATCGAGCGGTTGAAGGACAAGCTCGGCAACCGTTCGAACGCGTCGGCCGAGATCGAGCTCGATGAAACGACCGGATGGCTCGTCGGGGAAGAGGGTCGCGGCATCGCGACGATCGTGCAGATGGTGACGCGCACCCGGCTCGATTGCGTGATCGGTTCGGCGGCCGGAATGCGCCAGTCGGTCGCCGAGGCGGCCTGGCATGTGCGGCATCGCACGGCGTTCGGGTCGCTGCTCGTCGACCAGCCCGCGATGGCGTCGGTCGTCGCCGACCTCGCGCTCGAGTCGGAAGCGGCCACGCTCACGTCGATGCGGCTCGCGCGAGCATATGACGACGACGCGACGGCGCCTGATTCGAGCGGCGGTGCGGAGCAGGCGTTCCGTCGCCTGGCGACCGCGGTCTCGAAGTACTGGATCTGCAAGCGCGGTCCTGGCCATGCCGCCGAAGCGCTCGAGTGCCTCGGCGGCAACGGATACACCGAGGCGTTCCCGCTCGCACGTCGCTATCGCGAGCAGCCGTTGCTCGCGATCTGGGAGGGCTCGGGCAACGTCATCGCGCTCGACGTGCTGCGCGTGCTCGCGCGCGAACCCGAGGCGTTCGAGGCGTTCTTCGCCGAGGTCGGGTCGGCGGCGGGCGAGTCGCCGGCGTTCGATGCTGCGCTCGCCGGGGTGCACACGCTCGTGCGCGAGCTTGCCATGACGGATGTCGCGACTGCCGCGGCTCGTGCGCGTGAACTGACCGAGCGGCTCGCGTTGGTGCTGCAGGCGTCGCTCATGCTGCGGTACGCGCCGGGTTCGGTCGCCGACGCGTTCGTTCGTGCTCGCCTCGGCGGCGAGGGCGGCGGGCAGTACGGGGTGCTGCCGCGCGGGGTCGATGTGGCGGCGCTCCTCGCGCGCGCCTGAGCGCGGCTGAGCGCGGCTGACGGAGCGGCGCGTGCGTCCGAGTGCGGCGGCGTGCGTGTGTGCGTGTGCGTGTGACTGTGGATAACCCGGCGAGCAGACGGTCGGCTCGCCTAGGGTATTCGCCATGCGCCTCTCCCGAACTCGACCGCCACGCCGGCGAAGCGCACTTCCCGCGCTCGCCGCGGTCGGGGTGATCGCGTTCCTCTTGAGCGGGTGCACCGGCGACCCGGCACCGACGCCGACCGCGTCACCGGATGCCGCCGAGCCGATCTTCGCCTCCGACGAGGAGGCCCTCGCCGCCGCCGTCGAGGCGTACACGGCATTCGAGTCGACTTCTCAAGTCATCACTACCGACGGCGGATCAGAGCCGGAGCGGATCGAGGTCATCGTTACGCCCGCCTATGCGACCGAGCTTTTGGACGAGTTCGCTCAGTATCGGGAACTGGGACTCGTGTCAGTTGGCTCCACGACTCTCGACTCGTTCAAACTGGCCGAGCATGCACAAGACGATCTCGGCACGAGCGTCACGTTGTATGTCTGTCGTGATGTATCCGGCGTACGGGTCATCGACGCGACCGGTGTTGATGTCACGCCTGCTGACCGTCAGGATCGTACGGCTCTCGTCGCATCTCTGCGAGCCGATGGCGAAAGCGACGAGCTGCTTGTTGATGGAGTTGAGCTGTGGCCGGGCGACGACTTCTGTTAGCGGTTGGCATCACGGTTGGTGCTCTGGCAGCGGTGACTCTTGGCGTCAGCTCTGCCAGCGCCTGTAGCCCGGCGGTGGGATTGATCGGTTGCCCAGCTAATGTGTCGGGTTCGACGGGTGAGGAGCACGTGGATCTCGCGGGCATCGTCAACGACTCGCGGCCTTCGACACCTCCAGGCGCTGAACCGGTCCATCCTGACGACGTTGTGGTAGGCGACGTGGATCCGATCTTCCACGAGTCTGAGCCGGCACCGCCGCCGCCGGAGAACTGCAGTCCACTGAACGTGGAGATCTGCGCGGTACCACCGGCGGCGACACCAGAGCCAGAGCCGGCCGCTCCCACCCCGGGCGTCACGGTCACGCTGCGTGATATCGCGTCGTTCGTGCCGGCGAAGCCGGGCAACGGCATGGAACCGGGGGGCTGGGCGGTCGAAGACCTTCCGGCGAACTTCGTCGCCGGAGCATCCGTGCAGATCGTGCCCGGCACCCTACTCGGCCAGCCCGCCGATGTGCGCTTCACACCGGTCGGATACCGGTGGTCCCACAGCGACGGCGGCACCGTCGAGAACGCCGCACCGGGTGCGACATGGGCACAACTCGGTCAACGCGAGTTCACCCAGACCGGCACGAGTCACGTCTTCGCCGAGTCCGGCGAGTACACCGTCGCCCTCGACGTCGTGCTGCGCGCCGAATACCGGTTCGCCGGATCCGGTTGGCAGACCATCTCCGGCACCCTGACCGCCACCGGAGACCCCCAACGCGTCCTCGTCGGCCGATTCGACACCGTCCTGACCCAAGGCGACTGCAACACCAACCCTGCCGGCCCCGGCTGCTGAGCCCGGCACGAAGCCGCTCAGCGCCAGAGGAACGGCGGATGCCCCGCCGGCACCTCGCCTCGAGCCACGAGTCGTGCCAGCTGCACGGCGCCGTCGAGCGGTCCGCCGACTGCCGGCACGAGGGAGGCGTCCGGCGCGAGACGGGCGAATTCCGCCTCGAACGCCGAGATGAATGCCCCGCCCGCGGCGAACACGCCACCGGTGCCGGCGGCGAGCCGCGGTTCGGCCAGCGCGGGGTCGAGTGCGGCGGCGAGGGTGCCGGCGACGAGCGCACCGGCATCCGACATGATGCGGGTCGACGCTGCGTCGCCGACCGAGGCGAGGCCGGCGACATCCGCTGCGAAGCCCGCGAGCACCGAGCCGCGGTCGTCGCGCGTGTAGAGCTGCGCGGGCCAACCCGGCGCCGGACCGAAGCGCGACTCGGCCGCGGAGAGGAGCGCCGCGGCATCCGTCATCACACCGTCATGGGTCTGGATCGCCGCCTTCAGGCCCTCGATGCCGATCCACGCGCCCGAACCGCGGTCGTCGTACAGGTGGCCCCAGCCGCCGACCCGCCGCCACACCTCGTGCAGGTCGGTGCCGATCGCGATCGCGCCGGTGCCCACGGCGACGACCGCGCCCGGGCGGCCGCCGAGCGCACCGAGATGGGCGGTCAACGCATCGATGGCGAGTGCGATCTGCGCTCCGCCGGTGGCATCGCGCAACGCTGCGACCGATGTGGCGGGCGAAGCGACGAGGGAGGCGAGACCGGTGGCACCGATTCCGACCGCGGTGATCGAGGCATCCGGCCACTCTTCGCGAGCCCGCTCGATGAGCGAACCGGCGACTGCGAGCGCCGTGCTGCCACTCGGCGTGATCGCGACCGGCGGCCCCTCGAGCAGGCGTCGTTCGGCGCCGGCAGCACTGCCGATTGCACCGCTGGAACCGGCACCGGTGGTGGCCGCCGCCGGCTCGAGCGCAGCCCTGCTCCCGGTGCCGCCGATGTCGACACCGAGGACCCATTCCGAACGTTCGGAAGTTTCTTGCAAACCGGCCACCATTCCCGAATACTACTTCCAGAGTGAGTTCTGTTTCAGGTTCATCGTCCGTTTCATATTCCCGGTCGGCGCGCGAGTGCCACCAACGTTTCAACGAGGAGACACCCCTATGAACAAGCGCTTCCTCCCGGTCGCGGCACTCGGCATCACCGCCATGCTCGCGCTGGCAGCCTGCTCGAGCGGCGAGACGCCCGCCGCCGACGACGGCCCGATCGACGCGAAGGGCGAGACCCTCACCGTCTGGATCATGGAGGGCACGAACCCCGACTCCGAGCCCTTCTTCGAGAAGGTCGGCGAGGCATTCACCGAAGAGACCGGTGCGACCCTCGAGGTCGAGTACGTGCAGTGGGCCGATGCCCACGACCGCTTCGTCACGTCGATCGCGGGCGGCACCACCCCCGACGTCGCCGAGACCGGCACCACGTGGACCGCTGAGTTCGCCGACGCCGGCGCGCTCGCCCCGCTCACCGAATTCGTCGCCGCCGAAGACGGCCTGCAAGACGACCTCGTCGATGGCCTCGAGGTCGCCGGCACCTACGACGGCGACCTCTACGGCATGCCGTGGTACGCCGGCGTGCGCTCGATCGTCTATCGCGCCGACATCTTCGACGAGCTCGGCCTCGAGGCGCCGACCAGCTGGGACGAGATCGTCTCGGCCGGCGAGGCCATCAAGGCGGCTCACCCCGAGATGCTCGCATTCGCGGTTCCCGGCAACGCCGAGTTCGGTGTGTACCCGTGGGTCTGGGGCGCCGGCGGCGAGGTCTCCGAGCTCGACGGCGACGAGTGGACCTCGGGCCTTGCGAGCAAGGAGTCCCAGGAGGGCATCCAGTTCTACACCGACCTCGCACTGAAGCACGGCTTCTCCTCGGCCGGCGCGACCACGTGGAAGGAGACCGACGCGCGCGACGCCTTCACGCAGGGCAGCGTCGCCATGATGCTCTCCGGCTCGTGGACCCCGAAGGCGCTCGTCGAGAAGGCTCCCGACCTCGAAGGCAAGATCGCGGCAGCGGTCATCCCCGGTCAGGAAGACGGCATCTCGCCGTCGGTGCTCGGCGGCTCGCACCTGTCGGTCTTCAACACCTCGAAGAACCAGGAACTCGCATACGCCTTCGTCGAGCTCATGACCACGGGCGAGTTCGCCGCCGAGTGGGCCGACTCGACCGGATACTTCCCGGGCCTCGAGTCGCTCATGGACGACGCGCTCGCCTCGACCGACCCGCTCGTGCAGCCCTTCGCCCAGCAGATGGTCGAGGGCGGCGCATCCGTGCCCGTCACCCCGACCTTCGGTGCGGTGCAGGCCAAGCAGACGACGAACACCATGATGCAGGCCATCCTCAGCGGTCAGAAGACCGTCGAGCAGGCGACGGAGGATGCCGCTGCCGAGATGGACACCATCATGAACGGCAACTGAGGCGACCGGAACAACCGAGGCACCTGTTTTGTCGAACCTCGCACCAACGCTGTCGGTCACGGGTGAGGGCGCTCCGGCGTCCGCATCCGTGGCCGGCGGCCACGGTGGCCGCGACCCCCGCGGCCGCCGCTTCCTGACCTGGGCGAAAGCCCGTCCGTGGGTGCTCCTCGCGCCCGCGCTCATCATCCTCGGCGGCCTCATGCTGTGGCCGCTCATCCGCGTCGTGCTCTTCTCGCTGCAGGACTACGGCCTGCGCGAGATCGTCAGCGGCAAGTCCAACTTCATCGGCCTCGACAACTACGTCGAGGCGTTCACCAATCCGACCCTCTGGTCGGTCGTGCTGCCGAACACGCTGGGCTTCGCCGTGGCATCCGTCGCAGGTACCGTCATCGTCGGCACGCTCGTCGCCCTGCTGCTCGCCTCGCTCGGCACCTTGTGGCGCACCGTCGTCGCGAGCGCCATCATGATCGCCTGGGCGATGCCCGCGGTCACCGGCACCTACGTGTGGGTCTGGATCTTCGACGCCGATAAGGGCGTCGTCAACTCGACGCTCATGGCGCTGGGCCTCATGGACGAGCCGTACAACTGGTTCACGAACCAGTGGTCGTTCTACGGCATCGTGCTCTTGAACGTCATCCACCACGGCTTCCCGTTCGTGGCGATCACGATTCTCGCGGGCCTGCTCGGCGTGCCGAAAGAGATGCTCGAGGCCGCCGAGATGGACGGCGCCGGCGCGTGGCGACGGTTCTGGAAGATCATCTTCCCGACGCTGAAGCCCGTCTTCTCGGTCGTCATCATCCTGTCGACCATCTGGGACTTCAAGGTGTTCGCGCAGGTCTACCTGATGCCGGGCGGTGCGGGCTCGAACCGCTCGGTGCTCAACCTCGGCGTCTGGTCGTACGTCGAGTCGTTCGGGCAGAACCGCTACGGCTTCGGCGCGGCGCTCGCGGTGCTGCTCACGATCGTGCTGCTGGCCATCACGGTCGTCTACATCCGCACACTCTTCAAGGAGGAACAGCTGTGAGACGGCGTTCCCCCGCACGCAACATCGGCAAGATCATCGCCGTCGTCGCGTTGCTGCTCTTCACCCTCTTCCCGGTGTACTGGATGGTCTCGAGCGCGTTCGACGCGCAGGCGTCGAGCGGCGGCCAGTCGCTCGTGCCCAAGGAGTTCACGTGGGACAACTTCACCTACGTGCTGAGCGAGGGCGGCTTCGACGTCTTCCTCCGCAACTCGGCGCTCGTGGCGGTCGTCACCGTGCTCGCGAGTGCGATCGTGGCACTGCTCGCCTCGGTCGCGGTCGCCCGGTTCAAGTTCAAGTTCCGCACGGCAATGCTGCTCATGATCCTCGTCGTGCAGATGGTGCCGCTCGAAGCACTCGTGATCCCGCTGTTCGTGCAGGTGCGCGACCTCGGCCTGCTGAACACGCTGCTCGGCCTGATGGTCGTCTACGTGGCGCTCTCGCTGCCGTTCGGCATCTGGATGCTGCGCGGCTTCGTCGCCGCCGTGCCGGTCGAGCTCGAGGAGGCCGCCTACATCGACGGCGCGAGCTGGTGGCGCATGTTCCGTTCGGTCATGCTGCCGCTCGTGATGCCTGGCCTCGTCGCAACGAGCGTCTTCTCCTTCATCACGGCGTGGAACGAGTTCATCTTCGCGATGACCCTGCTCGGCGGGGCGACGGAGAACTACACGGTCGCGATCGGCCTGAAGTCGTTCTTCGGCCTGCACTCCAACGAATGGGGCTACATCATGGCCGCATCGACGCTCATCACCCTGCCGGTCATGATCTTCTTCATCATCGTGCAGCGTCGCCTCTCGTCGGGCCTCGTCGCCGGCGCCGTCAAGGGGTAGGCGTGGGCGCGCCTCCTCGACCCGCCACGGCGACCAGAACGCCCGCCACGGCGACCAGAACGCCCGCCACGGTGACCAGAAGCCCCGCCACGGTGACCAGAACTGGGGTAGCCGGCCGCCTCGCACGACCGGGCGGCGTCCCCGAGGATGGAATGCAGGCCGCGGACGCGGGCGCGTTTTCTCAGCAGGAACCGGGGACCCAGTGATGTCGGCGAACGTGCTCACCGCCGTGCGAGCAGCACTGCCGCGCCTCAGCTCGTCGGAGGCGCGCGTCGCCGAGGCGATCATCGCCGATCCGACGCTCGTCGTCGAGCTCACGATCAACGACCTCGCCCGAGTCTGCGGAACCTCACTGTCGACCGTGGCGCGCTTCTGCCAGACCGTCGGCTACAGCGGGTATCGCGAATTCCGCATGGAGGTCGCGAGCGCGGTGAGCCGTGAGGCCGCCGAGCGCGACCGGTTCGGTCTCGCCGATTCCGACATCAATCCGGATGACTCGGCCGACGACGTGGTCGCGAAGATCGCGTTCCACGAAGTGCTCGCCATCGAGGAGACGGTCGCGGGCCTCGACACCGAGGTGCTCGACGGGGTGGTCGAGGCGATCGACGCGGCGGGGCACGTCGACATCTATGGATTCGGCGCGAGCGGCCTCACCGCGCAGGACCTGCAGCAGAAGCTCACCCGCATCGGCATCTCGGCGTTCTGCTCCGTCGACATCCACCTCGCGCTCGTCTCGGCCGCGCTCCGGAAGCCGACGGATGTCGCGATCGGCATCTCGCACTCGGGACTCACCACCGAGACGAGTCACGCTCTCTCCGCTGCCCGTGATGCAGGCGCGACGATCGTGGCGATCACCAATTCGCCGGAGTCGCCGATCGCAGAGCTCGCCGATCTCGTGCTCATCACCCGCGCCCGCGAGTCGAGCTACCGCATGGGCGCGATGTCGAGTCGCATCGCCCAGCTCGCGCTCGTCGACTTCCTCTTCGTGCGGGTCGCGCAGCGAAGGCACGATGAGGTGGCGACGCCGTTGCGCCGCACGCACGAGGTCACCGAGAGCCACCGTCTCGCCACCAGGCGCAAGCGCACGGTCAACGGCGAGTAGGGCTCATCGCACTCCGCTCTCGCCGACGTGACGCTCAGAGCTCCGTGCGACTGAACGTCTCCTCGTACAACTCGCGCAGGCCTGCGTTGCCGCGCTCCCCGAACGCGGCTCGCTGTCGAGCCGCGCCCGTGCCCTCGCGCAGCAGCCTCGCGACGCCCTCCCGCACCAACTCCAGGTCGCCGGCCGCTTCGAGCGCCGGTTGCAGCAATCGGATGCTCCGCTCCAGCGTCTCCTCGGCCGGACGCAGTTCTCCGAGCACCGGGTCGAGCACCTCTGCGCTGATGCCGGTGTGCGCGGAGTGCAGCAGTGCGGCGTTCAGCAGCTCCGGACCGGGCGCCGATTCCGCGGTCGGTTGCACGGCGTGCGCCCACGCCAGGTCGTCGTCGACGACGGACACGACGAGCGCGCGGCAGAGCGAAGCGAGGAGTACCGATGACCACGCCTCGAGCTGTGCGTCGGCGACGCGGATCTCGATCGTCGGCAGTTTCGGGGAGAGCCGGCTGTTCCACATGATGATCGCCCGGTCCTTCATGCCGCCGATGCCGATGAGTCGCTCGAGTCGCCGGTCGTAGTCGGCGCCGTCACGGAAGACCGGCGGGCATCCGGTGGTCGTCCACCGCCGCTGGGCGACATTGCGCCAGCTCTCGTACCCGGTGTCGTGCCCGCGCCAGATCGGCGAGTTGCCGGTCAACGCGGAGAAGAGCGGCAGCCAGTTGCGCGACGCGTTCAGTGCGCGCACGCCCGCTTCGTGGTCGGGGATGCCGACGTGCACGTGCAAGCCCTGGATCTGGTGGTCGGCGATGACGTCGCCCATGTCGTCGGCGATGCGGAGGTACCGGGGCAGGTCGGTGACGGTCGGGAACGGCAGCGCATCCGGCGGCACCCCGACGCTCGCGACGACCGAGCCGAGCCGAACCGCCTCCGTCGTGAGCTCCCGACGGAACCCGACGAGCGCGGCCTGCGCATCGGCCATCGAGGTGAACACCACCGAGGCGTGCTCGACCTGTGCGGCGAGGAACTCGTGATGGGTCACCGGCTCCCAGTGGGGTTGCGCGGCGAGGCTGCGGAACGCGCCGGCCGCGACATCCGCCGGGCGCAATGTCTCGGGGTCGAGGAAGACGAACTCCTCCTCGATGCCGAACGTCGTCGGTTTCTCACCCATCGCGGCCTCCCCCGAGCGATGTTCGAACTCTCGTCACCTCCGACGATGGTGTCAACCCCCGAATCGGGTGGCGCTTGCAGCGGTCGAGAATCGCACCGCAGCCTCGACATACTGGTGGGAGCGCGGTTCTGACTCCCCAGATCGAAGGAGCGATTCCGATGAAGTACCTGATCCAGATCTACAGCAACCCAGCGTCTCGCGCCGTGTGGAGCGAGTTCACCCCTGAGCAGCAGGCCGATGGGTACGTCTACTACCAGCGCATCAGCGAGGAGCTCGCGGCGAGCGGGGAGTTCGTGGCGAGCGAGGCGCTCGCCGACATCTCTCTCGCCAAACGCGTCACGCACGACGACAACGGCACGGTCGCGAGTGACGGGCCGTTCGCCGAGACGAAGGAGCTGCTCGCCGGCTTCTACCTCGTCGACTGCGAGAGCGAGGCGCGAGCCGTCGAGATCGCGGCGCGCTTCCCCGAGGCGCAGTTCGGGCTCATCGAGGTGCGGCCGGTGCTCGAGATGGCCTCGGGCCCCGACGTGTGACGCGCTTGCCCGAGGCCGACGCCGTCCGGGCGCTGCGGGCCGCCGCACCGTCGGCGCTCGCGGTGCTCGTGCGGCGCTACGGCGACTTCGCGGCCTGCGAAGACGCCGTGCAGGAGGCGCTCATCGCGGCATCCGATCAATGGCCGCGAGATGGCGTGCCCGATAGCCCCCGTGCGTGGCTCGTGCGGGTCGCCTCGCGGCGCTACATCGACGAGGTGCGAGCGGATGTCGCACGCCGCCGCCGCGAGTCGCGCGTCGTCGAGCTCGAGCCGACGCCGTCGCCCGTGTCCGCGGTCGACGACACGCTCACGTTGTTCCTGCTCTGCTGTCACCCGGCGCTCGGTCGCCCGGCGCAGCTCGCGCTCACCCTGCGGGCCGTCGGCGGCCTCACGACGGCCGAGATCGCTCGCGCCCTGCTGGTGCCCGAAGCGACGGTCGCGCAGCGAATCTCACGGGCGAAGTCGCGCATCAGGTCGAGCGGCGAGGGCTTCCGGATGCCGCAGCCGGCCGCCCTCGATGTGCGGCTCGCCGCCCTGCGCCAGGTGCTCTACCTGATCTTCACCGAGGGGCACACCGCGAGCTCTGGCGACGAACTTGCGCGCGTGGATCTCTCGGCCGAGGCGATCCGCCTCACGAGGCAACTGCTGGGCTCGGCGCCCGACGCCTCGGGGGAGACGACCGGGCTCCTCGCCCTCATGCTCCTCACCGAGGCTCGTCGGCCAGCACGCACCGACGCGGCGGGCGCGCTCGTGCCGCTCGACGAGCAGGACCGCTCGCGCTGGGACCGCCGCATGGTCGGCGCGGGCGTCGCCCTCATCACCGAGGTGCTCGACCGCGCCCCGATCGGCCCGTACCAACTGCAGGCGGCGATCACCGCCGTGCACGACGAGGCGGCCTCGACCGACGACACCGACTGGATCGAGATCCTGGGACTCTACGACCTGCTCGAACGCCTCGCGCCGGGCCCCATGGTCACCCTCGGTCGCATCGTGGCACTCGCCATGGTCGAGGGGCCGGCATCAGGCCTCGACGCCCTCGAGGCATCCGAGGCCTCAGAGGCGTCGAGTGGCGGCGCTGCGCTCGCCCAGCACCATCGCACGTGGGCGGTGCGTGCGCACCTGCTCGAGCGGGCAGGGGCGACGGATGCCGCTTCGCTCGCGTTCGCCGAGGCCGCGCGCCGCACCCTCAACGGCCCGGAACAGCGCTACCTCGCGGCGAAGGCCGAACGGTTGCGCGCGCCGCGCTGAGCGGCGGTCGGTCAGCGCACGAGCAGGCCCACGATGCCCCACACGATGCTCGTCAGCAGCGAGAGCGCCACGAGCGCACCGGTCACGATCCACGCGACCCGCTTGTGCTCCTCGTACCCCTCGAGTGCACGGTCGTCGCGATCACGCTGCGCGCCGGTGAGCACGAGCAGCAGGTCGACGAGCACCCAGACCCCGAGCCCGCCGAGGGTGAGCAGCTTCGCGATCGCGGTTCCGTACTTGCCGAGGTAGAAGCGGTCGGCGCCCCAGAATCCGAGCAACAGGGCGAACAGCCACGTCGCGACGAAGGTGCGGCCGGCCGAGCGGTACGGCTCGTACGAGAATGGGGGTTCGGATGCCGCGGCTGGGGCGTAGCCCGGCGGGAGCGGCGCGGTCGTCTGCTCCTCGATCGCGGAACTCGGCGGTGCAGGCAGAGTGTACGAGGGGAACTCAGCGGCAGGGGTCGCTGCCAGCTGGCCGGGCGACGGCGGCGGCGACTGCGGAGGAGGGAACGGCAGCGCAGCGTTGGGGCGGGCCGTCGTCGACTCGTCGATGTCGTCGTACCTCGGAGCGGGCGCGGACTCGAGCGACGGTGCAGCGGGCGGCGCGAACGGCCACGCCGGTGCAGGCGCGACCGCGGGGGCAGCCTGCGCGGGCGGCAACGCCGGTGCAGACGCCACTGCGGGGGCAGCCTGCGCGGGCAACGGGTCCGAAGCGGCATCCGCCGGTCTCGGCGCCGTATGCGGAGACCAGCCCGCGCCGTCCCAATAGCGCAGCAGCGCGGCATCCGCTTCGTCGTCGTACCAACCGGCGGCACGCCGCAGCTCAGGCACGGACTCAGGCTCAAACGTCACGTTCGCTCCTCTCTTTCTGCTCCTTCTTCTGCAACCGTACGGCCCGCACCGTGAGCTGCACAGCTGCGATCACCACGAGCGCCGCGAACAGCCACGTCGACCACTCGGGCGACAGGAGGTGCGCAAGCGCGACGCCTCCGAAGGATGCCACTGTCGCCGCGATACCGGCGATGGCGCCGGCGCGAAGATCGACGACCCCGCCGCGAGTGCTGGTGATGGTGCCGCTGATCGCCGTGGGGATCATCACGGCGAGCGAGGTGCCCTTGGCGACGAGGTCGCTCATGCCGAAGAAGAGGATGAACGCCGGCACCATGACGAGCCCGCCGCCGATGCCGAAGAGCCCGGAGACGACGCCGATGACGAGGCCGAGGCAGACCATGCCGATGATCGTGAGCGCGTCGAGTTCGAGATGTGCGGCGGCACGTGCGGGTACGACGAGCAGCATGCGCACGGCGACGACGACGAGCAGCGCGATGAACATCCAGCGCAGCCAGCCGAGGGGTACGCGGCGCAGCAGCAGCGCACCGAGCCAGGATCCGACGATGCCGCCCGCCGCGACGAAGATCGCCGGAACCACATCGACCTCGCCGGCTGCGAAGTAGGTGATCGATCCGGCGATCGCCGTCGGCACGATCGCCGCGAGCGATGTGGCCGAGGCGCGGCGCTGGTCCATGCCCGCGAAGGTCACGAGGAGCGGCACCATCAGCAGGCCCCCGCCGACCCCGAACGCACCAGAGAGCAACCCGCCGACCGCGCCGATCAGGGCGAGCCGCAGCCACGACGCGCGTCGGTCGCCGGAAGCCGCGGATGCGGGCGTCACGGGCGAAGTCACCCGCCTACTGTACTGGCGGAGGCGGGCGCCTCAGCGGCGGATCGTCGATCGAGCGACGCGCGTCATGCCGCGCGATTGGACTGCGTCGCGACCAACGCCGGCTCGGGCAGCGGAACGATCTCGCTCGAGTCGGCGGCAGGGTGCGCCGAGGCGGGTTCCACCGCGCCTGCGACATCCCTCACCGCATCGACATCCACATCGACCCTGAGCATGGTGTCGGCCACGATGCCGGCTCGCCGCACGCCGCGGGCGACGAGCACGAGCAGCACGCCGAGCATCGCGCCCGCCGTGTTCATCACGAGGTCGCGCGGATCGGAGACGCGGTCGAGCTCCGGAACCTGCACGAGTTCGATGACGGCCGTGAAGCTGAAGCCCGCGAGCAGCGCGAGGGGCCAGCGCCGCCTGGGAATCAGCAGCGCCGCCAACACCCCGACCGGAACGAAGAGCGCCACGTTGAAGGCGATCTCCGCGAGGTACCCGGTCGTCCAGGTAACGGGCGCCGTCCACGCATCGGGGTTCAGGATGCCGCCGTCGACCTGATTGCTCGCGGTGCGCCACGGTGCCGGGCCGATGGTCACCCAGAGCACGACCGCTGCGTAGGCAGCAGCGACGAGACCGAGGGGGCGGCGGTTCATCCCATGATTCTCCACCTTTTGGATGCCGCCCCGCTGGTATCTTGCCGAGTGTCTGCCCATTGTGAAGAAAATCGGCAGAGGTCTTCCAGGTCACGATTCGGTCGCGTAGCGTGTGAAGCTGAACATCGCCCGATAGGGTTTTGTTCACTGATTCCTCCATCAAGCGGGCGCTCGCCCGTGCCTCCACCTGATTGCCCGGAGGCGGACCGATCCGCGTGGCATGACCCGATACGAGACGGCGGTAGCCTCCGCGCACACCCGCCCCTCGCCCCCGCTCCGTCGGCAACCCGCCGTGCGGGGCAGCGATCGACCGTCGATCGCATCGGGTTCGCACTCAGCGGCCCAGACGACAGAAGGACAGCAGTATGGCAACCGGAACCGTCAAGTGGTTCAACGCCGAAAAGGGCTTCGGCTTCATCGCTCCCGACGACGGCTCGGCCGACGTCTTCGCGCACTTCAGTGCCATCACGGGCAACGGCTACCGTTCGCTCGAAGAGGGCCAGAAGGTTGAGTTCGAGGTCGCGCAGGGCCCGAAGGGTCTGCAGGCGGAGAACATCCGCGGGCTCTGAGCCGGCACAGGCACCACGAGAACGCCGCCGCAGCACTCATGTGCTGCGGCGGCGTTCGCCGTTCTCACTCCGAGAGCTTCGCCGTTCTCACTCCGAGATCTGGTCGCGCCACGAATGCCGCGGCTCGTAGCCGAGCAGTCGACGTGCCTTGTCGATGGAGAGCATCGTGTCGTTGACGCCGAGCTCGCCGTGCAGCGGCACGCCGGGGAACACTTCGGCCACGAGTTCCGCGTTCGGCCGCGACATGACCGTGTCGGCCGCGGCGATGATGAACCGATCGAAGCCGGGCTCCGCGTTCGCGAGCGCGCGGCTCACGGCCTGTGCGCCGTCGCGGCCGTCGACGTAACCCCAGAGGTTCCACTTGCGCAGCGCGGCATCCTGGTCGAATGAGCCGAACGCCGCGTAGTCGGCGGGGTCCATGACGTTCGAGAAGCGCAGGGCGGTGATCGAGAGCTCTGGGTTCCACCGCACGAGTTCGATCGCGAGCTGTTCCTCGAGGTGCTTGACGAGCGAGTAGGTGCTCTCGGGGCGGGCGGGGTACTCCTCGTCGAGGGGAATGTACGGCGGCGGCACGTCGAACGGGAGCCCCAGCACCGTCTCGCTCGACGCGAAGACGATGCGGGGGGTGCCGAGTCGGCGCGCCGACTGGAAGACGTTGAACGTCGAGAGCATGTTGTTGTGGAACGTCGCCACGTCGCTCGCGAGGCCCGGTGCCGGAATCGCGGCGAGGTGCACGATCGCATCGACGCCGGTGTGGCGGTCGTCGACGCCGGCGATCGCGTCGATCACCTGGCCGTAGTCGGTGAGATCGACCTGCGTGTAACTGCCGCGCTCGCCGAAGCGGTCGAGGTTCACGACCTCGTTGCCCTCTTCGCGAAGCGTGTGGACGACGGTGCGGCCGAGCTTGCCGGACCCCCCGGTGACGACGATGCGCATGCATCCAGTGTGACACCGGCCGGCGCTCCGAGATCTCCCAGCGCCTTCCCATGCGGCTGCGGTACACTTTTGACATCTGCAGCGGGTGGTTACCCGCGTGAAACGGCTGGGAAGTCGATTACCAGTCGGGACGAAGACACATCTCTCACACCGAAGCTCTCGGTGCGATTCGGGCAACGAAGCCCCGCACCGGTTCCGCGGATGTCACGCGGAGCTATACCGCTCTCTCTCGGGTCGTTCGTGAGTCCGGCCTTCTGAACCGCGCCCGCTGGTTCTACCTCGCACTCGTCTCATTGCTCACGCTCGCTCTCGGCGGCGCGATCACCGGCTTCATCCTGCTGGGCGACTCGTGGTTCCAACTGCTGATCGCAGGTGCGCTCGGCCTGATCTTCACGCAGTTCGCGTTCCTCGCCCACGAGGCATCCCACCGCCAGGTGCTCGAGTCGGGCCCGAACAACGACCGGGTCGGCCGAATCCTCGCCGCCGGCGTCGTCGGCATCAGCTACTCCTGGTGGATGACGAAGCACACGCGTCACCACGCCAACCCCAACAAGGTGGGCAAAGACCCCGACATCGACTTCGACACGATCTCATTCACCGAGACGGATGCCGCGAAGCAGCGGGGGCTGCTCGCTCTCGTCACGCGCAAGCAGGGGTACCTCTTCTTCCCGCTGCTCACTCTCGAGGGGCTGAACCTGCACTACCGTTCGATCGCCACGCTGTTCGAGCGCGGCCCCGTCAAGGGTCGCTGGATCGAGTTGAGCCTCATCGCGGTGCGCTTCACGGTGTACCTCGGCGCGATCTTCTGGGTGCTGCCGCTCGGCATGGCCTTCGCCTTCCTCGGCGTGCAGCTCGCGGTCTTCGGCGTCTACATGGGCGCCTCGTTCGCGCCGAACCACAAGGGCATGCCGATCATCCCGGCCGACGTGAAGCTCGACTTCTTCTCGAAGCAGGTGCTGACCTCGCGCAACGTCTCGGGCGGTCTCTGGGCGAGCGCCCTCCTCGGCGGGCTCAACTACCAGGTCGAACACCACCTGTTCCCGAATATGCCGCGGCCGCACCTCGCCAAGGCCCGTGAGATCGTGCGCGAACACTGCCGCACGCTCGACGTGCCCTATACCGAGACGACACTCGTCAAGTCGTACGGTATCGTGATTCAATATCTCAATCGCGTCGGCCTCTCGGCGCGCGACCCCTTCGACTGTCCGATGGTGAACCAATTCCGACGGATCTGATCGAATACATGCTGGTTGAGCTTCGCGAAACCCGCACCACACACTTCCGTCGGCGGACGTCGCCGTCGGAACCCCGCATGGCCTCCGGCCATGCACGTCGCAGCAGCTTCGGCAGCTCGGCTTAATACAGAAGGAAATAACATGGCAACCGGAACCGTCAAGTGGTTCAACGCCGACAAGGGCTTCGGCTTCATCGCTCCTGACGACGGCAGCGCCGACGTCTTCGCGCACTTCAGCGCGATCGCATCGGGCGGCTACCGCTCGCTCGAGGAGAACCAGAAGGTCGAATTCGAGACCGCCCGCGGCCCCAAGGGTCTGCAGGCTGAGAACATCACGGTCATTTCGTAAGTTCTCGCATCCCTTTTGACCGGGATCCGGCGCACTCATCGAGTGCATTGAAACCTGGTCGACGAGCGGATGTCGCGGCAGCCGCCTCTTCGTGAGGCGTGCGCCGCGGCATCCGCTCTGTGCATTTACCGGCCCCTGCGCACTTGCGGCGCAGGACCGCCCGAGTACTATCCCGCCGATGGGGCGATCGGCGCCGTTCCTCCGGCGGTCTCCTCGAGCGCGCGAATCAGCGACCGAGCGTCGTACGGGCCGACGTGGCGTCGTCCGTTGACGAAGAGCGTCGGCACAGCAGTGATGCCCATCGCCTCGGCATCGAGCATGTCGTCGCGCACGCGCCCGGTCACCCTTGGCGACGTCAGGTCCGCCTCGAACTGCTCGACGTCGAGCCCGAGCTCGCCCGCCAGCCGAATGATGTCGGAGGGTAGCTGGTGCTCCTGATCGGCGAAGAGGCCGCGCTCGAACTCGAAGAACTTGCCCTGCAACGACGCGGCCTCGGCCGCCTCGGCGCCGGCCAGTGCGTTCGGATGGAACTGCGTGAGCGGTGCATGACGCCAGATGTAGCGGAGCCGGTCGCCGAGCTCCTCGTGCACCTCCTGGATCGACCCCGAGGCCTTCAGGCAGAAGCCGCATTGGAAGTCGCCGTACTCGACGATCGTGAACGGTGCGTCTACCGCGCCGAAGATGTGGTCGCGATCGGGATCGACGGGGCGCGCGAGCGTCTGACCGACGTCTTGGTTCGGCCGGCCGGCATCCGAGATGCGGAAGATCACGGTACCGATGAGGAACGCGATGACCGACGCCGCGAGCACGCCGACGCGGGCCTCGTTCTGCGCTGCGGGGTCGTCGATGGCGAGATCGACGATGAAGAGCGAGATCGTGAAGCCGATTCCGCAGAGCGCGGCCCCGCCCGCGATGCGATCCATGGTGAGACCGGCGCCGAATTGCCCGAGGCGCAGCAGCCGCAGCAGGGCCGTCGAGCCGAAGACGCCGAGGAGTTTGCCCAAGACGAGGCCGGCGATGATACCCCACGTGAGTGATGAGCCGGCGGCACCGGCCAGGATCTCGGGACTGATCTGCACGCCGGCGTTGGCGAGGGCGAAGAGCGGGAGGATCACGTAGGCGACGTACGGCGCGTACGCGGACTGCAGCCGTTCATTGATCGAGATGGATTCGCGCAGGCTGTTCGCGGCCGCTCGGGCGTACTCCGTGTTCGGCGACTGCCGGAACGTGCGTGCGAGGTCGAGCGCGTGTTCGACGTCTCGCCGGTCGGGGCGATAGACCGGCACCAGCAGCGCGATGGCGACGCCCGCGAGCGTCGGGTGCACGCCCGATGCGAGGAACGACAACCACACGATGATCGCCAGGGTCGCGTAGACCGGTCCCCGGCCGGAGGGCAGGTACCGGGTGAAGTACACCCCGGCGAGGCCGACGGCCGCCACGATGAGGGGGAACGGGTTGAAGTCCTCCGTGTAGACGAAGGCGATGATGCTGAGCGCTCCGATGTCATCGACGACCGCGAGCGCCAACAGGAAGACTCTCAGCCGGCCGGGCGCGCGCGGCCCGATGAGGGCGAGCGCGCCGATGAGGAAGGCCGTGTCCGTCGAGATCACGATTCCCCACGCATGCTCATGGCCGGACCCCGCGGCGATGAGCACGAACAGCAGCGCCGGAACGACGAGGCCGGCGATCGCAGCCACCACTGGCACCATCGCCCGCGACCAGCTCGTGAGCTCGCCGATCGCGAACTCCCGCCGCACCTCGAGCCCGACGGTGAAGAAGAAGATCGCCATCAGCGCGTCGTTGACCAGGGCGTGCAGCGTGAAATCGAGCTGGATGTCGCCCACGCCGACAGACAGGTGGGTTTCCCAGAAGCTTTCGTACGACCCGGCCGCGACATTCGCCCAGATGATCGCGGCCACCGTCGCGATCAGGAGCAGGAGGGCGCTGATCCGGCTCTGCCCCGTCGCACGGATGTGATCGGCGATGGAGCGACGGGTACGAGACTGGGTGACGGCGTCTTCTGGATCCGGAGACCGCTCGATGATGGTCAGATTAGTCATGGCGAGCATCCTCCTCGGCGTTCAGGCGTGCAACAAGCGTATGGTCATCGGGGGTCATCGGGTTGGGTGTCCTCAAAGGTTCGATCTCTAGGCTCGACGACGTCGAAGAGACCCGAACAGCCCCGACCTGTCCCGGTCGGCCCCGAAGGAGGAGCCCCCATGCAGTGCCCCAGTGACGGAACCGTGCTCGTGATGAGTGAGCGCAGCGGCATCGAGATCGACTACTGCCCGACGTGTCGCGGTGTGTGGCTCGACCGGGGCGAGCTCGACAAGATCATCGAACGCGGCGCCCGCGAGTTCTCGGCGCCGGCGCAGGCCGCACCTGCCGCCCCCGCCCCTCCTGCCGCCGCGCCCGCCACTCCCGTGCAGCCGCCGGCTCCCGCCTACGGGCAGCAGGCCTACCAGCAGCCCTACGACAACCGTCGCAACGACGACCGTCGCAACGAGAACCGAGGGTACGGCGACCAGGGCTACCCCCGCAAGAAGAAGAAGGAGAGCTGGCTCTCCGAGCTCTTCGACTGATCGTTCGCCCCGCGGGAGGAGATGCCAGGATCAGGAGGGCGACTGCTCGCGCGGCACTCATCCCGAGCGGTCGATCTCCTCCCGAAACGCGGAGTTCGAGAACGCCGACCGCCGGATGTCGTAGCGCGGTGCCATTCGAGGGGCACCGCGCCGCGGCATCCGCTCACCGGCGGAGCGCACTCAGGCGCCGAGCGCCTCGATGACGCGGCGTGCGACTGACGCGCTCGACTGCGGGTTCTGCCCGGTGATGAGGTTGCCGTCGACGACGGTGTGGTCGATCCACGGAGCGGCGGAGTCGATCACGGCACCGGCATCGCGAAGGGCCGACTCGACCCACCACGGCGTGTTCTCGCCTGTGCCGCCGGTGCGCTCCTCCTCGTCGGTGAAGACGGTGAGGGTGCGGCCGGCGAACGCGTTCGAGCCGTCGGCGAGCTTCGCCGAGAGCAGGGCGGCCGGCCCGTGGCAGAACGGCGCGACGATGGTGCCCGCGTCGTTCGCGGCAACGAGCACCCGGCCGACGTTCGGGTCGAACGCGAGGTCGGTCATGGGTCCGTGGCCGCCGGGCAGCACGATCGCGGCGTAGTCGGCCGCGTCGACATCGGCGACCGGAACGGCGGCAGCGAGTTCGCCGGCGATGAGGGCGAGGTAGTCGGCGAGCTCGCGGGCCGGGGCCTCACCTCCGGTCTGCGACGGGTCGAGGCTGCCCGCGTCGACGGTCGGGGTGACGCCGCCCGGCGTCGCGATGGTGACCCTGTGACCGGCCGCGACGAGATCGCGGTGCGCGGTCACGAGTTCTTCGGCCCAGAAGCCGGTCGGATGCTCCGAACCGTCCTTCATCGTGAGCGAGGTCGCGCCGGTGACGATCATGAGGATGCTGCTCATTGCTGGTTCCTGTTCTCTGGTGCTGGTGCTGGTGCTGGTGCTGGTGGGTCAGGTGGTGGTGCGGGTCTCGACAGGCTCGGCCTGCAGAACGATCAGGCGACGGATGCCGCGGCGCGGGTATCGTCGAGGCGCGCGGGCGCCGGGCCATCCGCTCGGGGGCGGCGCCGTGCGGTCGCCGCGGCGACGACCATGACGAGGAGTGCGGCGGCGGTGATGACCGCGCCCACCCAGATGGGCGAGGTGTAGCCGAGGCCCGCTGCGATGGTGACGCCGCCTGCCCAGGCGCCGAGCGCGTTGCCGAGGTTGAAGGCGGCGATGTTCGCGCCCGAGGCGAGCGTGGGGGCGTGGTCGGCGTAGCGCATCACGCGGCTCTGCAGGGCGGGCACCGTACCGAAGCCGAACCCGCCCATGGCGACGAGCAGCACGATCGTTGCGATCGGGCTCGCGGCGAGCCAGGCGAAGAGCGTCAGCACGACGACCAGGGCCGCGATGAAGCCGAGCAGGGTGCCGTCGATCGAGCGGTCGGCGAGGCGTCCGCCGATCCAGTTGCCGACGACGAGGCCCGCGCCGAACAGCACGAGGAGCCACGGCACCGCGCTCGAGGCGAAACCGCTGACCTCGGTGAGCGTGTACGCGATGTAGGTGAAGGCGCCGAACATGCCGCCGAAGCCGAGCACGGTGACGGTGAGCGAGAGCCACACCTGGCCGGAGCGGAACGCGGTGAGCTCGCGGCGCAGGCTCGGCGGCGGTCCATCGGATGCCGCGGCGCGGGCGCTCGGTACGAGGGTCGCGATGCCGATGAACGCGAACACGCCGATCACCGAGATCGCCCAGAACGTCGAGCGCCAGCCGAACTCCTGGCCGAGAAAGGTGCCGAAGGGCACGCCGAGCACGTTCGCTGCGGTGAGGCCGGTGAACATGATCGCGATGGCGCCGGCGGCCTTCTCGGGGGCGACGAGGCCCGCGGCGACCACCGAGCCGATGCCGAAGAACGCGCCGTGGCAGAGGGCGGCGATCACGCGGCCGGTCATCATGAGCTCGTAGGTGGGGGCGATGGCCGAGACGGCGTTGCCGGCGATGAAGAGTACGAGCAATCCCATGAGTACCGGTTTGCGGGGGAGCCGCGTCGTGGCCGCCGTCAGGCCGAGGGCACCGACGACGACCGCGAGTGCGTAGCCCGAGATGAGCCAACCGGCGGCGGCCTCGGTGACCCCGAAGTCGGCGGCGACCTCGGGGAGGAGGCCCATGATGACGAACTCGGTGAGTCCGATGCCGAAGCCCCCGATGGCGAGGGCGATGAGACCGAGGGGCATTCGTGGTTCTCCTGTTACACTGATCAATTAGTTGCAGACGCGCACTATTGCGCAAGCGGCCGTTAATGTTTGCACACGCAAATAGAAAGCGCAAGCAACTATCTCGACCGAGGAGGAGAAATGGGCATCGCCGACGACGCGGTCGAGGTGCGCGCTCAGGGGTGGCGCACGCTGGCTGCACTGCACGGACTCATCGAAACCGAGCTCGAACGTGCGCTCGCGGCATCCGTCGAGCTCTCGGTCGTCGAGTACACCGTGCTCGACGCGCTCAACCGGCAAGACGGCTGGCACATGCGCATGCAGCAGCTCGCTCGCGCGGCCGCACTCAGCCCGAGCGCGACGACGCGCCTCGTGAACCGCCTCGAAGACCGCGCGCTGCTCACCCGTATCCTCTGCGCCGATGACCGGCGCGGCATCTACACCGAGCTCACGGCCGCCGGGCAGGCGCTCTACGAACGGGCGCGTCCGATCCACGATGAAACGCTCGAGCGCGTCCTCGCCGAGGCCGGGGAGCAGCCCGAACTCGCGCCCGTGGTCGAGGCGCTGCACGGGGCGGCGCTGCCCGCTGCTGTCGGCTGAACACTCGGCCCGCTTCGGAGGAGAACGTGAGGCGGGGAGGAGCGATCCGCCCGCCGCGGTCCTCCCGATCGTGCGATCTCCTCCCGGCCGGCGGCGTCGACGGCTGCGGGGGCCGCCGTCGGATCAGGCCGCGCTGCCGGAGATGTTCACGAGCCAGGTGACGCCGTAGCGGTCGGTGCACATGCCGAACGCGTCGCCCCACGGCGCGACCTCGAGCGGAACGATCTGCGTGCCGTTCGCGAGGAGCTGCCCCCAGTATCCGCGCAGCGTCGCGTCATCGTCGGCGCCGCCCGACAGTGAGACCGAGATCGGCCCGCCGGTGCCCGGATCGCCCGTGGAGGTCGGAGTGTCCGCGCCCATCAGCACGATGCCTCCGGCTCCTTCGAGTTGGCCGTGCATGATCCTGTCGGCGTCAGCGGGGTCTTCGGCCTGGCCGAACTCGGCGAAAGTACTCGTGGTGAGCTCGCCTCCGAACAGCGAGTGGTAGAAGTCCAGCGCCTCCTTCGCATTGCCGTTGAAGCTGAGGTACGGGTTGAGCGTGACCATGATGCGACCCTTCTCGATGTGTCTCTCGGGGCGATGCTGCCCCCTCGCCGCACGTGCCGCAACCCCGCGATGGTGAACGTTGCCGAGCATCAAGACGACGCTCGCGCCCCTCGGTGCACGTGGGCGGCTGGCATGGGAACTGCCCGGGGAGAGGTGTTGACAGCGGCATCCACTCGGCGTAGCTTGTAATCAATCAAATGGTTGATCAAGAGAATGGTTGAGAAAGGAGTGGGTGATGATCGTCGATCCGAGCGCAGACGACCGCCTCGACCGGGCCTTCATGGCACTGGCCGACCCGGTGCGCCGCGGCATCATCGCCCGACTGAGCCGCGGGCCGGCCACGGTCAACGAGCTCGCCGAACCGTTCGCGATCACCAAGCAGGCCGTCTCGAAGCACATCCAGGTGCTCGAGCATGCGGGGCTCGTCACCAGAACGCGTGACGCGCAACGCCGACCCGTGCACCTCGACGCGGCCCAGCTCGAAGCCCTCACCGCGTGGATCGACCGCTACCGGCTGATCCACGAGCAGCAGTTCCGCGCATTGGATGCGCTGCTCGCCACCGACCGCGGCGCAGACGCCGCGGCATCCGTCGCCCTCGATGTGCAGATCGAGAATCACGGCGACACCAGTGACACCCCCGCTGTCGGCGCACCCGCCGGCACCGACACGAAAGAGACAGGACAATGACGAACCCCGTCACCATCACCGCCCCCGAAGGGCTGCCCTTCATCGAGATCGAGCGCGAGTTCGACGCACCCGTCGCGGCCGTGTTCAACGCGCACCGCGACCCGGCGCTCGTCAAGCAGTGGCTCGGTCCGAACGGGTACGACATGGCGATCGAGCGCTGGGACTTCGTGCCCCAGGGTGGTTACCGCTACGTGCACACCAACCCCGAGGGCGAGTCCTACCGGTTCAACGGCACCTTCCACTCCGTGCGCGAGAACGAGTTCGCGATCCAGACCTTCGAATTCGAGGGCTACCCCGACGTCGTGGCCATCGAGGCGATGACGTTCGAAGACCTCGGTGGCGGCCGTTCGCGCATCCGCATCCACTCCACCTACCCGAGCCTCGAGTCTCGCGACGGCATGGTGGCGTCGAACATGGAGCACGGCGTGCGCGAGGGCTACGAGCGCCTCGACGGCATCCTCGCCGCCTGAGTGAGCGGATGCCGCGGGCCGAACACTCGTCCGCGGCATCCGCCCCGCAGGCTCATGGCGGAACACGCACGAACACCCCACCGAACGGAGCACCTCATGGACTGGACACTGGAAGTCATCATCGTGCCGGTGAGCGACCTCGACCGATCGATCGCGTTCTACCGCGACCAGGTCGGGTTCGACCTCGACCACCACACCAAGAACGAGTACATGCACGTCGCACAGCTCACCCCGCGCGGCTCGGGCTGCTCGATCGTGATCGGCACGCTGCCGACGCAGCGCGACATGGCACCCGGCTCGCTGCACGGCGTGCAGCTCGTCGTCGCCGATGCCTCGGTCGCTCACGCCGAGCTCGTCGACCGCGGCGTCGAGGTGAGCGAGATCTCCGTCATCGACGAACGCGACGGCGGCACCTTCTTCGGCTTCACCGACCCCGACGGCAACACGTGGGCTGTGCAGCAGCTCAAGGTTCGCGGGGTGACCCCGCTCATCCCGGTCGAGGCGCGGCAGCGGTTCGGCGCCGAGCAAGAGCTCTGAACCCGCACCATCTCGTGCGCCCGCACCATCTCGTGCACTGCACCATCTCGTGCGCCCGCACCATCTCGTGCACTGCACCATCTCGTGCACCTGCACCATTTCGTTGCGGGGGTGCATTCCCGTCAGAATCCGCGACCAGCGGGCTCGATCTGGCGGAAATGCACCCCCGGAATAGTTCATGAGCGCGGCGCGACCGGCTGCCGCAGAATCGTGCGCAGCTTCTCAGGCGCGGTACGCCGCGGATCGCCGAGATAGACCTCGTGGTGGCGGCCGTTGAACCGCAGCCCGTGCTCGGGCATGAACTCCTCGTGCAGGCGGGCGAGCGTCGGCCCCTCGTCGTCGTAGGAGCCGAGATGCAGTGTCTGCACCGAGCGGCCCTCGGCGAGTCGTTCGAAGCGCACGAGCTCGGCGGCGGGCGCCTTCGCCGTGGCCGTCGCCGTCACCTCGGCCACGAGTTCGGCCGTCATCCAGTCGGGCTGCCAGATCATCATCGTCCACGACCAGGCCGACTTCTCGCGCGTGATGAAGGTGGCGGGATCGTCGGCGCTCCAGAGGCCCTCGAGCGGCCCGACGACGTAGTCGCGTTCGAGCTCGCGCTTGCTCCGAAACTTCGCCGCGAACGACACGGCATAGAGCGCCTCGACCGCCGCCGCATACTCGGGAGCGCTGTTGGGGTCGCCGTGCCCGTCGATCATGCAGTACGCGAGCTCGGGCACATCGACGAACTCGAACCTCCCGGCGCGGGCGCGGTAACTCGGAATCTCGCGTTTCGGGTCGAACTTGGTCGTCATCCGCCCAGTGTGCCAGCACCCTCCCGCACCCATGCGACGATCGAACGATGACCGAGACGCCCGAGATCCTCCACTATGCGGCCTTCACCGACGATCCCGCAGGCGGGAACCCTGCGGGCGTCGTGCTCGACGCGTCGTCCCTCGATGCCGCGGCGATGCAGCGCATCGCGACCGAGATCGACTTCGCTGAGACGGCCTTCATCACGGGTCGCGACGGAGACGCACACGTGGTGCGGTACTTCTCGCCGATCGCCGAGGTGCCATTCTGCGGCCACGCCACGATCGCGACGGCGGTCGCGCTCGCCGAGCGCTCCGGCGAGACCGGCCTCGTGCGCTTCGCCACGCCGGTCGGCGAGATCGCGATCGAGACGAGCTCCGCCGGCGAGCCCGCGATCGAGACGAGCTCCGCCGGCGAGCCCGCGATCGAGACGAGCTCCGCCCCAGAACTCGGCCGCGGTGTTCGCGCCGCGTTCACGAGCGTCGACACCCGGCTCGCCCCGATCGGCGAGTTCGTGCTCGACGCGCTGCTCGACCTGCTCTCACTCGACCGCACCGCCATCGCCGACCGCTACCGGCCGATGCTGGCCTTCGCCGGCAACTGGCACCCCGTGCTCGTCATCGCCGACGCCGCGATCTTCGACGGGTTCCGCTTCGAACCCACGGCCGTGCGCGCGTTCATGGACTCGCAAGGGTGGCAGGGGACCATCACGGTGCTGCACCCGCTCGACGAGACCGGATCCCCGCGCCGATTCGAAGCACGCAACCTCTTCCCGGTCGGGCGCATCACGGAGGATCCGGCGACGGGGTCCGCCGCGGCATCCGTCGGCGGCTACCTGCGCGGCCTCGGCCTCGTCGACCCGCCCGCTCGCATCGTGATCGAGCAGGGCCGCCATGTCGGGCGTCCGGGCGAACTGACCGTCGACATCCCGTTGCATGGCGGCATCGTCGTGAGCGGCCGAGCGGTGGCGATGCCGCGGCGGTAGGCTCGTGCCGGGCAACAGTGCCGCCCGCGACATCCCGCTTGCGACCCCACCTCTGGAGCATCATGCAGACTCGCACCCTCGGCCGCACCGGCCGCACCGTCTCCGTCATCGGCCTCGGCACCTGGCAGCTCGGGGCCGACTGGGGTGAGGTCGACGAGGCCGACGCGCTCGCCGTGCTCGACGCGGCGTACGAATCGGGCGTCACCTTCTTCGACACCGCCGACGTCTACGGTGACGGCCGCAGTGAATCGCTCATCGGCACGTGGCTGCGCGCGAACCCCGACTCGGGCGTGACGGTCGCCACGAAGATGGGGCGACGGATGCCGCAGCAGCACGCCAACTACTCCCTCGCGAACTTCCGGGAGTGGACCGACCGCTCGCGCGCGAACCTCGGCGTCGAGACTCTCGACCTCGTGCAGCTGCACTGCCCGCCGAGCTCGGTGTACTCCGATGACGAGGTCTACACCGCCCTCGACATCCTCGTCGACGAGGGGGTGATCGCCGCCTACGGCGTCAGCGTCGAGCGGGTCGACGAGGCGCTCGCCGCGATCGCGCGTCCGCACGTGGCATCCGTGCAGATCATCCTGAACGCGTTCCGGCTGAAGCCGCTCGACGAGGTGCTGCCCGCCGCCGCGGCCGCCGGCGTCGGCATCATCGCCCGGGTGCCCCTCGCGAGCGGGCTGCTCTCGGGGCGCTATACGAGCGACACGATCTTCGCGGCGAACGACCACCGCAACTTCAACCGCCATGGCGAGTCGTTCGATGTCGGCGAGACCTTCTCGGGGGTCGGCTACGAGACCGGCGTGCGTGCGGCCGCGGAGTTCACCGCTATCGCGCGCGACGCGGTTCCGGATGCCTCGGCGGCCCAGGTCGCTCTCGCCTGGGTCGCGGCCCAGCCGGGCGTGAGCTCGGTGATTCCGGGCGCGCGCTCACCCCAGCAGGCGCGTGACAACGCGGCGGCAGGGTCACTGCAGCTGCCCCCCACGGTGGATGCCGCCGTGCGCGAGCTCTACGACCGCGACATCCGCGACTCGGTGCACGCGCGCTGGTAGTCGCCCGCCGCCGGCCAGGCCTCAGCGAGCGGCACCCTCGACGACAGCGGCGTCGGTGACGTCGGTGACGTCGGTGACGCCAGCCACATCGGTGCCGTCGGCCACGCCAGCGACGCCGGCAACGCGAGTGACGTCGGTGACGCCGGCAACGCCGGCAACGCGAGTGCCGTCGGCCACGCCGGCAACCTCGGCGGGCCGCTTGCGCACCTGGCCGGCGACGGCGAGGCTCACGAGCATGACCGCGCCGATCACGAGCAGGGCGTGGCGGGCCCCGACGGTGTCGGCGAGGAGGCCGAGCAACGGCGGCGCTGCGAGCGAGGAGATCGTCGAGAACGACGTGACCACCGAGACGCGCTGGCCGGCCCTCGAGGGGTCGTCGGATGCCGCAGAGATCGCGATCGGGTTGCCGAGGGCCGCGCCGCAGCCCCAGAGCACGATGCCGATCCAGGCCACGGCGAGGTTCGGGCCGAACACGAAGAGCGCGAGACCCACGAGGGCGGATGCCCCGGACGCGCGCAGCACGACGACCCTGCCGAAGCGGTCGATGAGTCGGGTGCCGAGAAAGCGGAACACGGTCATCGCGCCGACGAAGGTGCCGTAGGCGATCGCGCCGGTCGCCTCGGCTGCCTCGAAGCCGTCGACGACCGCGAGCGAGAGCCAGGTGTTCGCCGAGCCCTCGGCGAGCGACGCGGCGAGGAGCACGACGCCGAGCAGCAGCGTGCGCGGTTCGAGCCACGCCCCGAGCGCTGAGCGCACCGCCCGCCGATTGCGGGCGCCTGTCTCGTGCGCGTCGACCGAGCCGGTCTTCGTCGTGATCGCCGCTCGCGTCGTGAGCGCCGTCGACGGCGGGATCAGCCAGAGCCGTACCGCCGTGACGACGGCGGTGACGATGACGATCTGCAGCGCGATGTGCACGCCGGCGAAGGCGAATGCCGCGCCGACGAGGGCGCCGCCGGCCGCGCCGATCGAGAACGCGGCGTGGAAGTGCGGCAGGATGTTGCGGCCGAGTCGCTGTTCGACGGACGCCGCGTTGATGTTGATGGGCACGTTGATGAGGCCGCCGCAGAGCCCGTTGACGAACATGCCGACGATGAACAGCGGCAGTCCCCATCCGATGAGTCCGGCGGCGTCGAGGCCGAAGCCGATCACGTTGCCGACCGTGCCGGCGATGAGGGTGTTGCGGCTGCCGAATCGGGCGACGATCGCGCCGACGGTGAGTCCGCCGATGAGCGAGCCGATGCCGCCGATGATGAGGAGCGAGCCGAGCTGCAGCGAGGTGATATCGAGGGACTCGCGCACCGAGGGCATTCGGCTCGTCCACGACGCCATGATGAGCCCGAAGAGGGTGAACTGGGCCATGAGCGACCAGCGGGCGCGGGAGATGGTCGTGATCGGCACCCGGAGACCCTACCGCGGCGAGCGTTCCGCACCGAAAATGCGAGAACTCCCCCCAAACGAGGCTCAACGTCGATACGCTGCACGAGTGTGTTGTTAGCGGGGGGCTGACAGTGACGACATCGGTGCATCGCGGGGGCGAAGGCTCGCTCGGTGCACCACTCGAACATACGAGGGTCGCCACATCTCCCTCCTTCAGCCGTCGAAACGACGGGTGCAGATCCGAATCATCGGTTCGTACGAAGGAAGGACTCGAATGAATACTCAACGTGTCACGGCGTTCGGCCACGGCGGGGCGGCAGCGCTCCATCCGAAGGCAGTTCCGAGCCGCAGCCGGGTGAACCGGATGCTCGGACTCGCATTCGCAGGGCTGATCGTCGTCACGCTCGGCGTCGCGAACCAGGCGCAGAGCGCGCAGGCGGCCGCCGACCTCACGCGAGCGAAGGAGATCGCGGTCGCGCAAGTCGGCGACCGCGTCGGCATCGGTGCTGCCGGTGTGGACATCAACGGACTCAGGGATGCCGCGGCATCGAGCCTCGCTGCCGGAGCAGTCGCCGGCGTGCAGGGCATCATCGGCGAGGCGGGCGCCGAGCTCGGCGCCGAGGGCGTCGCCACGCTCGTGTCGCTGCGCGACGGCCTCAACACCGAGGTCGGCACCGGCGGCTCCGTCGCCGCGATCACCGCGGCGATCGCATCGTTGCGCGCCGAACAGGGCGCGGTGACGACGGCCCTCACCGCTCACCGTGAAGCGGTCGCCGCGCAGCTCGCCGCCGAGGCGGCAGCTGCGGAAGCCGCCGAATCCGCGCGAGTGGCGGCCGAGCAGGCCGCCGATGATTCCGGCTCATGGTCGGGCGACTCGGATGCCGCGGTGACGCCGGGTTCCGCAGAGTCGACCGGGGGCGGCCAGGCCGCCGCCGACCCGTACACCGCCGAGTACTACCCGGGTCTGCCCGCCGCGCCGCGCGACGAGGACTGCGGACCGTGCACCGGTAAGGAGATGCACCCGGTGTACTACAACGGCTCGTACGTCTGGGGCTGCGCCGCGTAACGACCGAGGGTGTGACGATGGGCGTCCGGGCAACCGGGCGCCCATCGTCGTCGCGGGGCGACGACGACTATCCCGGAGTGACGGGTCGGGGAGTGACGGGTCGGGGAGTGACGGCGAACCGCCAGCCGGTGATCCATGCAGGGTCCTCTCCGTGCGCGTACGCGTGCTCGCGTGCGGCCGCACGAGCGGCGTGCCATTCGTCGGCGATCTCGGCGATGCCGGGCCGCCCTTCGAGCCCGGGCACCCGGTGCAGCACGTCGAGCGCGAGCCGGTACCGGTCGAGGTCGTTCAGGTGCAGCATGTCGAACGGCGTCGTCGTCGTGCCCTTCTCGACGAAGCCTCGCACGTGCAGGTTCGCGTGGTTCGTGCGCCGATAGGCGAGCTGGTGGATGAGCGACGGGTAGCCGTGGAACGCGAAGATCACGGGCGCAGACCGCGTGAAGATCGCGTCGAACTCCCGGCCCGGCAGTCCGTGCGGGTGGTGCGACGGATCCTGCAGCCGCATGAGATCGACGACGTTCACGAGCCGCACTCGCAGCTCGGGCAGCCGCTCGCGCAGCAACTGCGCCGCGGCGATCGCCTCGGTGGTCGGCACGTCGCCGGCGCACGCGATGACGACGTCGGGCACGGATGCCGCGGCATCCGCTCGCCCGAAACCGGGTTCGTTGCCCGCCCATTGCCACACGCCGAGACCCGCCTCGACGTGCGCTCGCGCTTCGGCGTGCGAGAGCCACTGCGGTTGCGGCTGCTTGCCTGCGACGACGACGTTGACCCGGTTCTGCGTGTCGAAGGCGTGTCGCATGACCTCGAGCAGGGTGTTGGCGTCGGGCGGCAGGTAGACGCGCACGATCTCGGCCTGCTTGTTGACGACGACATTCAGGAACCCGGGGTCCTGGTGCGAGAAGCCGTTGTGGTCCTGCCGCCACACGTGCGACGAGAGCAGGTAGTTGAGGCTCGCGACATCCCCGCGCCACGGCACTTGCCTCGCCGATTCGAGCCACTTCGCGTGCTGGTTGAACATCGAATCGACGATGTGGATGAACGCTTCGTAGCTCGTGATGAGCCCGTGGCGGCCGGTGAGCAGGTAGCCCTCGAGGAGGCCCTGCATGAGGTGCTCGCTGAGCGCTTCGATCACGCGTCCCGAGCGGGCGAGGTGCTCGTCGAGCGGATGCAGCGCCTCGGCCCACGCCCGGTCGGTGACCTCGAACACGGCGGTGAGCCGATTCGAGGCCACCTCGTCGGGGCCGAAGAGGCGGAAGTCGTCGGGGTTGGCCCGCATCACCTCGGCGAGCCACGCGCCGAAGACCGTCGTCGCCTCGCCGGTGCCGCCGCGCTCGCCGGGGGCGACGTCGACCGCGAGCTCGTCGAACGGCGGCAGCTCGATGGCGCGTGCGATGCCGCCGTTCACGCGGGCGCTCTCGTTCGCGCTCATGCGCAGCACCCCGTCGGGGCGCACCGCGGCGAGCTCGGCGACCGGGCGGCCCTCGTCGTCGAAGAGCTCCTCTGGTCGGTAGGAGCGCAGCCACGCCTCGAGCATCGCGAGGTGCTGCGGGTTCTCTCGCACGCCCGCGAGCGGCACCTGGTGGGCGTGGAACGTGCCCTCGACCTGCACGCCGTCGACGATGCCGGGGCCGGTCCAGCCCTTGGGAGTGCGCAGCACGATCGCCGGCCAGCGCGGTGCGGTCTCGGCGAAGGCGCCCGCCGCGGCATCCGCTCGGATGGCGGCGATGCGCTCGTAGGCGACGTCGATCGCATCGGCCATGCGGCCGTGCACGGCCAGCGGGTCTTCGCCGTCGAAGCCGCCCGTGACGAGCAACGGTTCGTAGCCGTTACCACGGAAGAAGTCGACGAGCTCGGCCTCGGGGATGCGCGCCAGCAGGGTCGGGTTCGCGATCTTGAAGCCGTTCAGGTGCAGGATCGGCAGCACCGCGCCATCCGTCACGGGGTTCAGGAATGAGTGGCCGCGCCAGCTCGCCGCGAGCGGGCCGGTCTCGGCCTCGCCGTCGCCGATGACGCACGCGACGACGAGCCCCGGGTTGTCGAGGGCCGCACCGAACGCGTGCATGAGCGAGTAGCCGAGTTCGCCGCCCTCGTTGATCGAGCCGGGCGTCTCGGGAGCCGCGTGCGACGGAATGCCGCCCGGGAACGAGAACTGGCGGAAGAGCCGGTGCATGCCCTCGGCGTCGGCGCTCACGGACGGGAACAGCTCGGAGTAGGTGCCGTCGAGCCACGTGTTGGCAACCATCGCCGGGCCGCCGTGCCCCGGCCCGCAGACGTAGATCGTCGGGGTGCCGCGCTCGACGATCGCTCGGTTGAGGTGCGCGTAGACGAGGTTGAGACCGGGGGAGGTGCCCCAGTGGCCGAGCAGCCGGGGCTTGATGTCGCCGGGCTCGAGCGGCCGGGCGAGCAGCGGGTTCGCCATCAGGTAGATCTGCCCGACGCTGAGGTAGTTCGCCGCGCGCCACCACGCGTCGACGGTCTCGAGGGGCACGGATGCCGCGAGCCGGCGCCCGCCCGACGGCTCGTGCGCCTGCTCCTGCTCGTGCTCGTGCGGCTGTGGTTGCTCCCGTGCTTCGACCATGTCTTCCCCCGTCGACTCGGCGTGCGCTTCGAGCCTAGGTCGAAGCCTGCGGAATGCGGAAGGACCGGGACGGAGTAACGTCGAACGCGATGAGCGCGCCGCACCCACCCGACGAGCCCGGGCGCGGCGCATGATCGCGATCTTCACCGGCTTCGCCGTCATCGCGCTCGCCGTGTTCGTCGGCTGGATCGCGGGACGCACCGGCGTGCTCGGCCCCGAGGCGAAGCCGATCCTGGCCCGGCTGAACTTCAACGTGCTGGCGCCGTTCCTGCTCTTCTCGGTGCTCGCGACGGCCGACGTGGGCGCTCTCTTCTCTGCTCTGCTGCCGGTCTCCGCGATCGCCGCGGTCGCCATGATGGTCGTGTTCGCCCTCGTCGCGATGCTGCTGTGGCGGCGCAGCCTCGAGCGCACCGTCATCGGTTCGCTCGCCTCCGGCTACGTGAACGGCAACAACTTCGGCATCCCGATCGCCGTGTACATGCTCGGCGATGCCGCGTACTCGGCGCCGGTCGTGCTGCTGCAGTTGCTGTTGTTCGCGCCGGTGGCCCTCGCCATCCTCGGTGCTCGCGTGCACGGCCACACCTCGGCCCGGGCGATCGTGCGCACGACGCTCACGAACCCGATCATCGTCGGCTCACTGGCCGGCGTGCTCGTCTCGGTCTCGGGTCTCGAACTGCCGCCGATCGTGCTCGAGCCGATCGAGCTCATCGGCCACGCGGCAGTGCCGCTGATGCTGATCGCCTACGGACTCTCACTGCACGGGCAGCGATTGTTCGAGTCGGGAAGCGGCCGCCGCGAGGTGCTGTTCGCCACCGCGCTGAAGCTCGTCGCCATGCCCGTCGTCGCGTGGGTGGTCGGCGGCTTCGTCTTCGGGCTCGACGGCATCGAGCTGTACGCGGTGACCGTGCTCGCGGCGCTGCCGACGGCCCAGAACGTGTTCAACTACGCGCAGCGGTACGACACGGCCGAGGTCGTCGCGCGCGACACCGTGTTCCTCACCACGATCGGGTCGGTTCCGGTGCTCATCATCGTGGCGCTCCTGCTCGGTTGACGCTCGGTTGACGCCTCGGTCACGCTGCGGGCACGCGGGCACGGGTGGGTCGGGGCAGGATGGGCAGGAGCGAAGGAGACCTCGATGCCATTCCTCACCGCCGACGGCCGGCCCCTCGACGAGTTGCTGCTCGCCCAGCGACCCGCCGACGGGCACCGCTTCCAGGTGCGCGCACCGTTCGTGTACGTCGACCCGGTCGGCGGTGGGCGCTACGAGGTTCCGGTTCAGGATGCCGCGGCCGACGATGCCTCGGCGGGAGACGCCGCCGGGGCCGCACCCATCGACTCGGATCTCGCGTCGGTGCCGACGCCGCTCTGGGGGCTCATCGCGAGCTATGGTCGCCAGTCGGCGCCGGCGCTCCTGCACGACGCCAGATCGGTGATCGCAGCGGGGCTCGGCGACCGGCAGGCAGCACTGCGGCAGCGCCGAGAAGACGACCGGGTCTTCCGCACCGCGCTCCGCGAGCAGGCGGTGCCGCTGCTGCGCGCCTGGATCATGTGGGCGTGGATCTCCGCGGATCGGGAGCGGGAGTTCGGCGGTGCCGCCGGCCTCGTGCTGCTTGTGCAGGCGGTGCTCGGCGGCATCGTCGTGGCCGGGGCATCCGTCGCCGCCTTCTGGAACCCCGTGTGGCTCGTGCTGCTCGTCGTGGTCGCGGTCGCCGCGCTCGCGTGGGGCAGGCTCGGCGGCGTGGTGCTCGTGCTGACCTTCTCGCTCGGCTGGCTGGGTCCGTTCGCGCTCGTGCAACTGGTGGCGATCGCGCCGTTCCGGCTGGTCGAGGCGCTCGTCGAGCTCGTCACGGGAGGTGACCCCGCGGGCGTGCTCAGGCCGACGATCCGTCGATGACGTTGGTCGAGTGGGCCTCGAACACTCCCGCTGGTCGAGTAGCGACGAAGGAGCGTATCGAGACCCCATTGGTAGATCGTCTCCGTGCTCACCCTCATGCTCTCGACCGGCCGGTCAGGCAGCGAAGGCTCAACCTCTTGCTGGTCGGGCCGACCAACAACGGTACGTCGACGGTCGTCAAGAAGTTCCGGCGCCTCCTGGTGTTGCCGAGCCCCTGGGCTCGACTGGCGGATCGATTGCGGGCGGTGGAATGCGTGAGTCGTTGATCGTGGCGTGCGACGGGTGAGTCACTCGGCGAGGAAGTCCGAAACGAGGCGGTTGAAGTCGTCGGGGCGCTCGATCGGCACCACGTGCGAGGACCCGTCTCCTCGGATGACCTTGAACCGTGCGCCGGGGATCGCATCGGCAACCTCGTGCGCTATCCAGGGTGGTGTCAGCAGGTCCTGCTCACCCACGACGACAAGGGTAGGGGCTGTGATTGCGCCCAGCCGCCGTAGGGCATCGAACTGCAGGTAGGCATTCGCCTGTCGCCCGTACGCCTCGGGACCCATCGGATATGGATTGCTTGCCAGGAGCGCGGTGGTGTCCTTTACCGCTTCGTGGTTCCGAAGGAAGGCCGTGGAGAACAGCGACGCGAGTTGCTGGCCGCCAAACACCTGCCCGGTCGCGTCGTTCGCCTTGACCCAGCTCCAGATTTGGATCGGATCGACGGCGCTTCGTGCCGGTGCTGCTCCCGTCCCGGTGAGGACCAGCCGATCCAGCCGGTCCGGGTGTCGCAGCGCGAACTCCTGGGCAATCATCCCGCCCATGGACAGCCCCAACAGGTGGGTCCGCTGAATCCCCAAGGCGTCGAGCAGGCCGGCGAGATCATCTGCCATGTCTGCAATGTCGTAGGGGTGGCTGGCTTTCGAGCTGCGGCCGGAGTCGCGGTTGTCGACCAGGACCACCCGGAACTGCGTGGAAAGGGCCGGGACCTGTGCCAGCGTCCAGAGCGAGGAGTCGTATCCGATCCCCATCACCAGAACGAGCACAGGTCCTTCACCGTGGACCTCGTAATAGAGCACCTGCCCGTTCGTCTGCGCCGTGCCTGATTGTGGCAACTGCGTCGTGTTCGTGTTCATTGGATGTCTCCTTGTGATTGGCCCGTCTCCCGGCTCGTGGGGTGTCCTTTTGTCAGGGATCGGGCTTGATAACCCTTATGGCGTGAGGAAGTCTGTTACCGGGGTAGCCCTCGGCGTTACGCCCGGGGTCGGGTCGGAGCGGGCATGCCTGCAGATCGGTGAGCGATGTACGACGGAGCCGAAACGGTGCTGGTGGAGCAGGCGCGCGAGGCAGCTTCGAGCAGTGACTGGTCGCAGGCGTACGACCTGCTCGTCGGTGTGGACGAGCGCGTCCGGCTTTCGGTGGACGACCTCGGGCTTCTGGCCGAGGTCGCGTACGCCGCCGGTCATCTCGACGTGACGATTGAGGCGTGGGAACGTGCGCATGCGGAGGCTGTGCGCCTCGGCGATCCCGTCGCGGCGGCCGGCGCGGCGGCTCGAGTCGCCCTGCACCTCCTGATGGACACCGCACTGATGGCGCCGATCCGCGGGTGGGTCAAGCGGGCGGAGCGACTTCTCGTGGGGCACGACGAGACGCCGATCCATGCATGGCTGGCAGTTATCAAGAGCTACGAGCGCCTGATGATGGGCGACGTCCGTGCCGCCGGCGAATGGGCCAGCCGGGCCGTCGCGGTGGGATCGGCCTGCAACCCGGCCGCGGCCGCCCTCGGCAGAGTGGCAGAGGCGCATGCCGTGATCCTGGAGGGTGACGTCCGCCGGGGCCTCGAACTCGTCGACGAAGCAGCGGTGGCCACCATCTCCGGGGAACTCGATGCCCTATCGACGGGGATGGTCTATTGCGAGCTCGTGTGCATGCTCCAGGGGCTCGCTCAGCACGACCTCGCCGAGGAGTGGACGGAGGCCATGGAGCGGTGGAGCCACGGATACGGTATCGGCAGCATTCACGGGCGCTGCCGCGTCCACCGTGCCGAGATCCTGCGGCTGCGTGGGGAGTCCGCCGAGGCGGAGCGGGTGGCACTGGAGGCCTGTGCAGAGCTCCGGCCCTACCTCCGGCGCGAGTTCGGGTGGCCGCTCACCGAATTGGGCCGCGTGCGGTTCCAGATGGGCGATCTCCGTGGTGCGGAGGAAGCGTTTCTCGCAGCTCGCGAGGCCGGGTGGGATCCGGAGCCGGGACTGGCGCAGGTGCGACTGGCGCAGGGTGACGTGGCCTTGGCGGCAGCGTCCATCCGAGACTCGCTCGAACATCCGCTGACCGTCCCTTCCAGGGAGCTGCCGCCGAACACCGACCTGCGCCGGGCTCCGCTACTGGCCGCGCGGGTCGAGATCGAGGTGGCGGCTGGAGACCTCGTCGCTGCCCGCGGCGCGGCTGACGAACTTGCGCGGGTAGCCGCATTGTTCGAGAGCAGGGCACTGGCGGCCAGTGCGGCAATGGCAGACGGGCGGGTGCGGCTGGCGGCCGGCGAGTTGTCCGGGGCCCGGCATGCGTTCCAGACTGCCGTCCGTCTGTGGAGCCTGGTGGGGGCTCCCCACGAGGTCGCGTTGGCGCGCACCGCGCTTGCACATGGCCCGTGGCTCGTGGCCGGCACCCCACCAGAGGCGGATCCGTCGGCCGTGGGGACGCGGCAAGTCGGTGACCGCAAGAACGACCCCAACGCTTTTCGCCAAGAGGGCGACTACTGGTCCATCACGTTCGAGGAACACACGATTGCGCTGCGAGATTTGAAGGGCCTGCACTATCTCGCGCGGCTCATTGCGCATCCCGGTCGGGAGTTTCACGTGCTCGACCTCGTGGCGAGCGGGGTGGATCCAGCCGCGACTCATCCCGGTACGCGTGATCCGGAGCTGACGACTTCCGGGTGGGGGGACGCCGGTGCGCTGCTCGACCCCCAGGCCAAGAACGCCTACCGTCGGCGGCTTGCGGAGATCGATGAAGACCTCGAGGAGGCCCGACTCATGAGAGACAGCGGACGCGTTGTCCAGGCCGAGGCGGAACGTGACTTCCTCATCCGCGAGTTGTCGCGCGCTTACGGGCTCAGCGGGCGTGGCCGGCGCGCCGGTTCCGCGTCGGAACGCGCCCGCGTCAGCGTGACCCGGGCGGTCCGCCATGCCATGGTCCGGATTCGTCAGTATGACCCGCCGCTGGGCGAGCACCTCGAGCGGGTCATCCGGACGGGGACCTACTGCGTCTACCTGCCGGACTCACGCGTCACCGGTCCCTGGAGGATCTGAAAGATCCGGCCATTTTGTTGTCCAGCCCGATGCGCCAACTAGAGATCACAGAATGCCGCCGAAGAGCACCGAAGATCACAGCTCCGGCCCCTGCTACTCGGCCCTCGCGGGCGGCGGCGCGGCCGGCGTCGAGTGCGCGCTCCAGTGGTGGAACCAGCGCGCCCAGAGCTGCGCGCGCCAGCCCTGCGGGTCGAGCAGCTCGCGGCGTCGCGCGAGGTCGCGCGTGAACTCCTCGGTGCGCACCGCATCGCGGAGCTTCATCGGCCGAGTGCTCGACAGGATCGTCGGGTCGCCCGCCGCCGTGTCATCGGTGCGAGCGGCGACGACGACCGGAACCGGCGCGTAGAGCGGCTCCACGAAGACGAACACCGCGACGATGATGAGGATCACGGTGTCGACGACCATCCACCCGAGCGACGGCTTGCTCCACGCGAAGATCGCGAACCAGATGCAGACGAACGCGCCCAGGACGTAGAAGAATCGCGGAATCGAGCTGAGCCTCAGCCAGTGGCGCGGCTCGATCGGGCAGCGGTCCCATTCGCGCGAGCGGCGGGTCGCGCCGGCGAGCAACTGATTCAGCCAGATGAGCACGGCGAGGGTGAGCCCCGATGCGACGAGCCAGCTCCACGGGTTGAGTCCGGCCGGATCCGTGAAGAACGAAGCGGAGGCGATCGTGGCGGGCACGGCCTCCGCGACGTCCTGCCCGCCGGGGAACACGCCGATCATGAAGCCGATCGCTCCGGCGACCCAGCTCGCGACCGTCGCGAAGGCTGCGTAGACGCCGGGCAGTCCGGGCAGGATCGCGGCGATCACGACGGAGGCGAGCATGTTGATGCCGAGCGACTTCTTGTCGATCACCGACAGCCGGTTCTCGACATAGGCGACCGAAGCGGGCGCGGCGGGGAACTCGGAGCCCAGCAGGTGCCGCGCTGTCGGCTCGACCACCTGGACGGTGTTCTCGAAGTAGGCGGAGTGATCGAGAAACGGCTGGCTCGTATTGTGCACGGCGTGCTCCTCGGGCCCCATTGCGGTCGCGGCGCCGGGGAAGTACGCGTTGCGCCAGCGCTCGCGACGACCGGGTGCAGTGTCGGCGATCGGGCCGGCCGAGAACGGGTCCCAGATCGCCCAGTGGTTCGCCCACTGCACCTTCTTCTTCTCGTCGCCGACGCCGTCGTTGCGCTCGATCCACTTCGCGACGGGCCGGTACTCGTCGGACCGGCCGAGCCACCTCTCGCGGCCGAGCAGCACGACCGCCGCTCCGACCGTGGTGAGACGCCTGACGTTGTAGTCGCTCGGCTCGAGCTCCTCGAAGAGGGCGAACGTCGCCACGGCCGCGCCCTGCGAGTGTGCGAAGAGGTGCACGTCACCGTCGCCGACGAGTTCTTTGGCGCGTGCCAGGGCGTTGCGCACGACCAGGCGCATGGCGGAGGCGCGCAGCGGCTTCTCCTTCCACGCCGCGACGTCGCCGATCGACTCGATGACGCCGTCGATGGCTCCCTGTGCGAGGTCCTTGAACCACGGGATGATGAGCAGCGGGCTGATGAGCGGCAGGATCGGCGTGAGCACGGCCGCGAGCAGCACGAGGAAGACCCAGGTCACGACGAAGGCGATGGTGCAGACGACGAGCCTGATGAGGTCGATGACGAGGTCGAGGACCCGCGGCAGTTCGCGGGGCTCGTCGGGCGACTTCGTCACGTGACGCACGAGCGTGTACCACGGCACGAGCACCATGGTGCCGAGAAACAGGTCGAGCACGCGCCAGATGGTGCGCCACATGAACACGACGGCCCATTGGAAGACCTGCCCGCGGCTCATCGGCACGAACGATTCCGACCAGCGCGCTTCGAGGATCGCGACTTTCAGGAGCACGTCGTCGTCGGGGTCGGATGGCTCGCCACTCGCCTGCGCCCGCGGGCCCGGGTAGCGCACGGTCGCCGTGACGATCGGCACCTCGCCCGAGAGGTCCGACTCGTGGATCTCGACGCCGTGGCGTTCGTCGCCGCCGATCACGCGGTCGCGGGCGAGCCAATCCATGCGGCCGAGCAGCGGCTCGGCCCACTCGAGCAGAATCTGGCTGCGATAGGCGTTGCCCATGCCGTGCACGACCACGAGGGCACGGTCGAAGGTGCCGGCATCGACGGCGCTGGTGTCGGCCGGCGCGGAGTCGCCGCCGCTCGCCCCGCCCGAGCGCTCGCGGTTGCTCGAGCCGCCCCCGCTCCCACCTTCCGCACCGTCGCCGGGAGGGGCCGGAGGAGGCGGTGCGGGCGACTCGTCGGGGGCGGGTGACTCTGGCGTGGGGCTGGGTGCGATCCGCATGGATTCTCCTCGGGCGAGTTGTTCTGAGCGAACGCTAGCGGCTCGACCCGCCCCGTGTCGCCTGTGCTGTCGAGGAGATCGCCGTCAGTGCCGGCCCTGACGGGACGACTCGAAGTTCAGGGCTAACCCTGATCCGCGGCATCCAAGCCCTTCATATCGTGGGAACCGATCACCGCTCCATGGGCCGCAGGGGGAACTGTCACCGCGGAGTGGCGATCGGATAGCCGGTCAGCACCGAGTTTCAACACGAGGTGCAGGCCGGCTTCCCCCGTTTCCGGCGTCGCACGGCGCACACGGCAGAGAAGAGATCGGGCGATGACTGAACGGATGACGCGGCTCGCACGTTACGGCCACGGGCCCGCCCGCGCGGCCCGCACCGAGCTCCGCTCGACGCACCTCGACCGTGCCCTGAGCTGGAGCGACTTCCGCACCGCGGTGCGCTACGGCGCCGCCAACCAGTTGCTGCTCGCGGTGCCGGCGATCAGCATGAAGCGCGCCGAGCACCCGTGGCTCGGCGATGCCACCGCACCGCACACGCGCATCGGTGCCGGCGAGATGTACCGCCGCGAGTACGAGGGCGGGGCCGTCTACTGGTCGGAACGCACCGGCGCGCACGAGGTGCACGGGCTGGTCGCGGAGCACTGGCACGCGGCGGGCGGCGAGAACTCGTTCCTCGGCTTCCCGACGACTGACGAGCAGCACCTCGCCGCGTCGGAGCACGGTGGCCCCGCCGGCGGGTTCGCCCACTTCGAGGGCGGCTCCATCTACTGGACCTCCGCGCACGGACCCGCGATCGTGTACGGCATGGTGCGCGACATCTGGGCGTTGCTCGGCTGGGAGCGTTCGCCGCTCGGGCTTCCTGTGCGCGACGTCGAACTCGATCCCGAGACGGGGCTGCAGCGCGGATGCTTCGAGCACGGCACCGTCGAGTGGTCGTCGTCGACCGTGCCCGCCGTCGTGCTGACCGCGTCCGCGATGCCGGCGCCTGTGGGGCGCGCGACGCCCGAGCCCGCAGGGCGTGAGCCCGCCGAGCGCGACGAGCTCGACCGCCTCGGGCGCGACTTCGCGCCCGTCGTGTGAACCGCGGGCGAGCCCGCTGCGAACGAGGGCGAGCACGGCCCGACCGCGTGACAGACTCGACGGGTGACCCCGACCCTGCTTGAGCTCGCCCCGAGCCCGTACGACGCCGATGCGATGTACGACGCCTTCGTCGAGTGGGCCGAGGGCCGCGGACTCTCGCTGTATCCCGCGCAAGACGAGGCGATCATCGAGATCGTCTCGGGCGCGAACGTGATCCTCTCGACGCCCACGGGTACCGGCAAGTCGCTCGTCGCAGTGGCCGCCCACGCGGCATCCATCGCTCAAGGCGGTCGCAGTTACTACACGGCGCCCATCAAGGCACTCGTCAGCGAGAAGTTCTTCCAGCTCGCCGAGATCTTCGGCGCGGCGAACGTCGGCATGGTCACGGGCGACAGTTCGGTGAACCCGGATGCTCCGATCATCTGCTGCACCGCCGAGATCCTCGCGAACCTCGCCCTGCGTCACGGGCCCGACGCCGACGCCGACCAGGTCGTGATGGACGAGTTCCACTACTACGGCGACCCCGACCGCGGCTGGGCGTGGCAGGTGCCGCTGCTCACCCTGCACCGGGCGCAGTTCATCCTCATGTCGGCGACGCTCGGCGACGTCACCGCGATCGCCGCAGACCTGAAGCGGCGCACGGGGCGTGAGACGGCGCTCGTCACGGGCGTCGATCGCCCGGTGCCGCTGCACTTCTCATATGCGAAGACGCCGGTGCAGGAGACGGTCGAGGAGCTCATCGAGACCCGGCAGGCGCCCGTCTACATCGTGCACTTCTCGCAGGCCGCCGCGATGGAGCGGGCGCAAGCGCTCTCCTCGATCCGTGTCATCACGCGCGAGCAGCGCGATGAGATCGCCGATGCGCTCGGTGGGTTCCGCTTCAACACCGCGTTCGGCAAGACCCTCTCGCGACTCGTGCGGTCGGGCATCGGCGTGCACCATGCGGGCATGCTGCCGCGCTACCGCCGACTCGTCGAGACGCTCGCCCAGCGCGGGCTGCTTCGCGTCATCTGCGGTACCGACACGCTCGGCGTCGGCATCAACGTGCCGATTCGCACGGTGCTCATCACCGCGCTCGTGAAATTCGACGGGCAGCGGATGCGGCAGCTGACCGCCCGCGAATTCCACCAGATCGCGGGGCGGGCCGGCCGGGCCGGCTACGACACCGCGGGAACCGTCGTGGTGCTCGCGCCCGAGCACGAGATCGAGAACGACGCCGCCGTCCGCAAGGCGGGCGACGATCCCAAGAAGATCAAGAAGATCGTGCGCAAGAAGGCGCCGGCCGGCCAGATCACGTGGGGCGAGGCCTCGTTCGACCGGCTCGTCGTCGCCGAGCCCGAGCCGCTCGTGCCGCAACTGAAGCTCACCGCGGCGATGCTGATCAACGTCATCGGGCGCGGGGGAGACGTGATCGGCGACATCCGCTCGCTCGTGTTCGACAACCACGAACCGCGGGCTCGGCAGTTCGAGCTCGCCCGCCGCGCGCTCGAGATCTTCCGCACGCTGCGCGACGCGGGCGTCGTCGAACTGCTGCCCGCGGACTCTGTTGATCGAGGGGCGCCCGACGCCCTTCGACAAGCTCAGGGACCGGGACGCGCCCCTTCCGCTGGTCGAGTAGCGCCCGACGAAGAAGGACGCGTATCGAGACCCGGCATGCCGATCGTGCGCCTCACCGTCGACCTGCAACCGAACTTCGCGCTCAACCAGCCGCTGTCGCCGTTCGCGCTCGCCGCGATCGACCTGCTCGACCCCGAACCCGACGCCACCGCTGAGAGCGGCGTCGGCACGGGTCACTACGCGCTCGACGTCGTGAGCGTCATCGAATCGACACTCGACGACCCGCGGCCGATCCTCTCGCAGCAGCAGTTCAAGGCTCGCGGCGAAGCCATCGGCCGCATGAAGCAAGAGGGCATCGAGTACGACGAGCGCATGGAGCTCGTCGAGCAGGTCACGTGGCCGAAGCCGCTCGACGAGCTGCTCGCGCAGTCGTTCGAGGTGTTCGCCTCGAGCCAGCCGTGGGTGCGGGACTTCGAGCTCTCGCCGAAGTCCGTCGTGCGCGACATGTTCGAGCGCAGCATGTCGTTCGGGGAATACATCGGCTTCTATCAGCTCGCGCGCAGTGAGGGGCTCGTGCTGCGCTATCTCTCCGACGCGTTCAGGGCGATTCGCCAGACCGTGCCGACCGAGGCGAAGAACGAAGAGCTGCTCGACATCATCGAGTGGCTCGGCGAGCTCGTGCGCCAGGTCGACTCGAGCCTCGTCGACGAGTGGAACGAGCTCATCGACCCGTCGGCGCACCTGCCCGAAGACGAGACCGCGGTCGTGCCGCCGGCCCCACCCTCGGTGGTGACCAACCGGCGCGCGTTCACCGTGCTCGTGCGCAACGAGCTCTTCCGCCGGGTGCAGCTCGCCGCGCTCCAGCGCGATGAAGACCTCGCCGAACTCGACCCCGAGGTCGACTGGTCCGAAGCGCTCGACCGGTACTATGACGAACACGATGCGATCGGCGTCGGGCCCGCGGCCCGCTCACCCCGGCTGGTCACGATCGACGAGACGGATGCCGCAGAGGGAATGTGGCGCGTCGAGCAGACGATCGACGACCCGGCCGGCGATCACGACTGGCGAATCCGGGCTGAGGTCGACCTCGATGCCTCCGCCGAGGAGGGCGCCGCCGTCGTGCGCGTGACCGAGGTCGTGCGCCTCTGACGCGGTCACGCGAGCGCGAGCATGCCCGCGGCTGCGAGAGCGAGCACGAGGCCGCCCCACTGCACCGGGGCGATGCGCTCCTTGAGCACGATCGCCGCGAGCAGGATGGTGCCCGCGGGGTACATCGCCCCGAGCACGGCCGCGACCGATAGGTCGCCCGCCCTGATGCCCGCGAGCAGCAGGCCGTTCGCGATGACGTCGACGACTCCGCAGGCGATCGCGAGTCGGATTCCGGCGGCGATCGACGTCTGCTGCGGCATCCGCTCGCCTGCTGACGAGGTCGGAACCGTCGCGGGAGCGGCGCGCCGCCGCCCCACCGCGATCAAGGCGACTACGCCGACGACGGTGAACATGATGACCGCGGTGACCCCGCGGTTGAGCAGCAGCGGCACGACGCCGCTCTCGTCGGAGGTCTGGTCGATCGTGATGTAGAAGCCGCCGATCGCGATGCCGGAGCCGATGGCCATGAGGATGCCGCGGAGGCTCGGGCGCACCGCGCCCTTCTCGGGCACGAAGCCGACGAGCACGACCGCGACGAGCGCGAGGCCGAGCGCCCAGTATCCGAGCGCCGCGAGCCGCTCGCCGGTGACGAGCCCCCACAGCATCGGCACGATGGCCGAGACCACGGCCGTGAGCGGCGAGAGGATCGACATCGGTCCGATCGCGAGACACGCGTACAGCAGGGAGATCGCGACGGCGCCGCTGACCCCTGAGAGCACGCCCCAGAGCACGTCGTGGGCACCCCACGCGCCGCCCAGCAACGGGTAGGCGGCCGCGAGCACCACGAACCCGCTGATCGCGGCCACCGCGGTGGCGAGCATTGCGCTGATGCGCTTCGCGGCGAGGCCGCCGAGAAAGTCCGCCGCACCGAACACGAGCGCCCCGGTGAGCGAGAAGACGGCCGTGAGCATGGTCGTCTTAGCGTAACGACAGGTGCCGACATGCTCATCCGAGCAGCAGAGCGGATGCCGCGTGCTCTTCTGTGCGGCATCCGTGAACACTGCGTGAAATCAGGCCGGTCATTGGTCATCGACCTCTTGGCAGCGTCACCGGCCAGCCATAGGCTACGTGGCAATGGCCCCCGGCGTCTGCGCATGATCGCGGCGGCACCGCGGGGTACCCGACCGTTCAGGGAGAGTCATGCATCGTCGCCGCACCATCCAACGTCTCGCGGCCGTCTCGGCCGTATCTGTCGGGGCCCTCGTCGTCGGCCTCCTCGGCGCACCGCCGGCCGTCGCCGCGGTCGACGGTTCCGGCGTCGTCATCAATGAGGTGTACGCGCGGGGCGGCAGTGCCAACCAGCCGTTCACGAACAAGTTCGTGGAGCTGTACAACCCCACCGATTCCGCCGTGTCGCTCGCCGGCTGGTCGCTGCAGTACCGCTCGGCGACGAGCACCGGTGTCGCAAGCGGCATCGGCGCGCTCACCGGCGAGATCGCGCCGAACGGCTACTACCTGATCGGCCTCAACAGCAACGGCACGAACGGTGCAGCGCTCCCCGAGACCGACGCCTCGTTCACCGTCGCCCCGAGCGGCACCACCGGTTCGCTCTACCTCGCGAACGTCGCCGCTGCGATCAACCCGGGCACCGGGTCGATCGTGAACAACGCGCAGGTGGTCGACTACGTCGGCTACGGCACCTCGCTGAACTTCGAGGGAGCACCGGCCGCCTACCAGGGCTCGAACTCGACGCCCGGCAGCATCGTGCGCACCGACTTCGCCGACACCGATGACAACTCGGGCGACTTCACGTTCTCAGAGACCGTGACGCCGCAGGGCTCCGGTGGCGACACCGAGCCTCCAGTTGCGACCGAGGCGACGATCGGCGAGGTGCAGGGCGCCGGCGACGTGAGTCCGCTCGACGGCGAGGCGGTCATCGTCGAGGGCGTCATCACCGCAGACCACCGTTCCAGCGGCAGCTACGACGGCGTGACCATCCAGACGGTCGTCGCCGACGAGGCGCCCGACGCCTCCGATGGCGTCTTCGTCTTCGGCATGCCCGCCGTCGGCGAGGTCGGAGACCTCGTTCGCGTGACGGGCACCGTCAGCGAGTACTTCGGACTCACCGAGATCACGACGAGCGCGACGGGCGTCGAGATCGTCACGCCCGGTGTCGGGGTCCCGGCCGCGACGCCGCTGCCCGACACGACCGTCGGAACGGCTCGCGAGTCGCTCGAGAGCATGCTCGTCGCGCCGACCGGGTCGTACCTCGTCTCGAGCACCCACGAGGCCGCGAGCTTCGGTTCGCTCTGGCTCGCCGCCGGTGACACGCTTCCCGTCAAGAGCACCGAACAGGTCGACGCCGGCCCCGCCGCCACCGAGATCGCCGCCGCGAACCGCGGCAGGCTGCTCGTGCTCGACGACGGCTGGAACACTCGCGCCGATGCGGCCGAACACCTGAACGACCAGCCGTACCTCACCGAGGACACGATCGTCCGCAACGGCGACCGGGCGATCCTGCCCGCGACGCCGTACGTGCTCAGCTACGGGTTCAACGCCTGGCGCCTGCAGCCGACGACGCCGATCGACAGCACGAGCGACGCCTCGGTCAAGCCCACGTTCGAGACCCTGAACGAGCGCCCGACCGAAGCCCCCGCGGTCGGCGGCGACGTGCAGATCGGCGTCTTCAACGTGCTCAACTACTTCACCACGTTGACGAGTGAGAACCCGGCAGCGCGCGGCGCAGCCACCGCCGAGGCGTTCGCGCTCCAAGAGGAGAAGATCGTCGAGGCGATCGGCGCGATGGACGCCGAGATCGTCGCCCTGCAAGAGATCGAGAACTCGCTGAAGCTCGACGGTGTCGCCGACGAGGCCATCGCAACCCTCGTCGCCGCGCTCAACGAGGCCGAAGGCTCCGAGGTCTGGGACTTCGTGCCCACCCCGGTGGTCCTCACGCCGGCGACGACCGACGTCATCCAGAGCGCAATCATCTACCGATCCGACGTCGTGACGCCCAAGGGTGAAGCTCAGACGATCGTCGACGAGTCGGTCTGGGGCAATGCCCGAGAGCCGATCGGTCAGGCGTTCGAGCTCGCCGACGGTACCGACCTCGCCGTGATCGCCAACCACTTCAAGTCCAAGAGCGGCAGCGGCGCGGAGCCGGCCGACGGCCAGGGGCACTTCAACGCCGATCGCGTCGCGCAGGCGACGTCGCTGCTCACGCTCGCCGGCCAACTCGCCGAGCAAGCGGGTGAGGTCTTCCTCCTCGGCGACTTCAACTCGTACGCGCAGGAGGACCCGATCCAGGTGCTGACCGGGGCCGGCTACACCGACCTGCTTCCGGCGCTCGCTGCGGGGGAGTACACCTACACCTTCGACGGCGAGCTCGGTTCGCTCGACCACGCGCTCGGCAACGCCGAGGGTCTCGAGGCGGTCACGGGCATCGGCCGCTGGGCGATCAATGCACCCGAGTGGGGTGAGCGCGAGTACGCGGATGCTGCGGCCGACGACGGTTCGGTCTACCGGTCGAGCGACCACGACCCGACCCTCATCGGCATCGACACGGCCGAGCTCGAAGACGTCGTCGACATCGACGTGGTGACGATCAACGACTTCCACGGTCGCATCGAACAGATCGCACCCTCTGCAGGTGCAGCTGTGCTCGCCGGGGCCGTCGAGCAGGTGCGGGCTGAGAACCCGAACACGGTGTTCGCGGCCGCGGGCGACCTCATCGGCGCCTCGACGTTCACGTCCTTCATCCAGAAGGACAACCCGACCATCGACGCGCTCAACGCCGCGGGTCTCGATGTGAGCGCCGCGGGCAACCACGAGTTCGACGGTGGCTGGGCCGACCTGCGCGACCGAGTCGTGCCTCGCGCCGACTGGGAGTACATCAGCTCGAACGTGTTCCTCGGCGACTCGGACGACACCGCGCTCGCGCCCTATTACACCGAGACGTTCGAGGGCGTCACGGTCGGCTTCATCGGAGCGGTCACCGAAGAGCTGCCGGCGCTCGTGAGCCCGGGCGGCATCGCCGAGCTGCAGGTGCGCAGCGTGGTCGACTCGGTCAACGCGGTCGCAGCGGACCTCACCGACGGCGACACCGCCAACGGCGAGGCCGACGTGCTGATCCTGCTCGTGCACGAGGGCGCGACGACGACCGACATCGCGAGCCTCAGCGACGGTTCCGCGTTCGCCGGGATCGTCGCGGGCGTCGATCCGGATGTCTCGGCCATCGTCTCGGCGCACACGCACCTGCCGTACAACCACATCGTCGACGGCCGTCCGGTCGTCTCGGCGGGGCAGTACGGCGAGCAGTTCGGGCTCATGAAGATCCAGGTGAACCCCATCACGAAAGAGCTGCTCTCGATCACCAATGAGCTGAAGCCGCTCATGAACGGCGCTACTCCGCTCTACCCGGCGGTGCCTGCCGTCGAGCAGATCGTCGCCGACGCGAAGGCCGTCTCCGATGTGCTCGGCAAAGAGAAGGTCGGCGACATCACGGCCGACTTCAATCGGGCTCGACACCCGCGTCTCGACGTGAACGGCAACCCGGTGCTCGACGCGAACGGCAATGTCATCCTCGACGAGAACCGGGGCGGCGAATCGACGCTCGGCAACTTCGTCGCCGATGTGCAGTTGTGGGCCGTGCAGCAAGACGCCGCGGCCGACATCGCGTTCATGAACCCGGGTGGAATGCGCACCGACTTGAAGTTCGCTTCGAGCAACGCGGGCGACCCCGACGGCAACGTCACGTTCCAAGAGGCCGCGGGCGTGCAGCCCTTCGCGAACACGCTCGTGACGCTCGACCTCACGGGTGCGCAGGTCAAGCAGGTGCTCGAGGAGCAGTGGCAGCCCGGCGGCTCGTCGCGGCCGTTCCTGAAGCTCGGTGTGAACAAGGAGGTCGAGGTCGTCTACGACCCGACGGCCGCGGTCGGCTCGCGCGTCACGCACGTGCTCCTGAACGGCGCCGAGATCGACCCTGCGGCCACCTACCGCGTCGTCGTGAACTCGTTCCTCTCGACGGGCGGCGACAACTTCCTCACCCTGCGTGACGGCACGAACCGCGCCGACACCGGAAAGGTCGACCTGCAGTCCATGGTCGACTGGTTCGCGGCGAACGGCTCGGCGACGCCCGATGTCGCGCAGCGCTCGGTGGGGCTCGTGTTGCCGGCGCCGGCCAACGGCTCGGCCTACGTGCCCGGCGAGACCCTTTCGCTCGCACTCAGCTCGCTCGACTTCTCGACGAACGAGGTCGCGGCCGGCGAGGTCTCGGTCTCGATCGGCGACACGGTGCTGGGTACGGCTCCCGTCGACCGCACGCTCGTGAACACGACCGACGAGGTCGGTCGCGCGACCGTTGCGATCACCATCCCCGAGGGCATCGAGGGTGCGCAGCTGTTGACCATCTCGGTGGCTTCGACCGGCACGAGCATCGACGTGCCGATCACGATCGAGGCGCCGGTGGTCGACGAGGTCGGAACGTTCGTGCTCGGTGTGCCGAACAAGCTCATCGCCAGGGCCGGATCCGCTGTGCAGTACAAGGGTCAGGTCTTCGCTCTCGATGGTTCCAAGCCGGTCGGCACCCTGACGATCAGCGATGGCTCGAAGGTGATCGCCACCGTCGAGATCACCGCGAACGACAAGGGCCGGTTCACCGTGAAGCTGCCGACCCTGTCGCGAGGGCTGCACGTGCTCCGCTCGAGCTTCGACGGTGCGTCTCCGTACGCCGACTCGACGGCGTTCGGAGTGCCGATCCTCATCTGGTAGCCGAGCAGGCTCGACCGATGAGCGGGGCGGTGGTCGCATGACCGCTGCCCCGCTCGCGGTTGCGCATCGCGAGTGACGGACTCGTCCTCCACGGGCGCAGCTGTCGCCGAATGCGCCCGGCGGCTCGGCTCCGGTGGCTGCGCCGTCAGCGGCGCTCGTTACACTCGACGGATGAGCTCGAACGCGGAACCCGACTGGGCCGACGAGGTCCCGTGGGATCCCGATGAACTCGCTCCACCCCCCGACGACGAGTGGGCACCGCCGCATTCGCCGTTCCCCGACGCCCCGTTCTCCGACGCCCCGTTCCCCGAGCCCGTCGAAGGGAACCGGGCCGGCGGGTTCGCCTCGACAGGCTCAGCGAGCGCGGCTCCGGCTCGGTTCGAGACAGCGAGCGAGGCGCTCCACACCGTCTTCGGGTACGACAGCTTCCGCGGCGAGCAGGCTGAGATCATCGAGCAGCTCGCGCGTGGCGGTGACGCCGTCGTGCTCATGCCGACCGGCGGCGGCAAGAGCCTCTGCTACCAGATCCCGTCGCTCCTTCGCGAGGGTACGGGCATCGTCGTCTCGCCGCTCATCGCGCTCATGCACGATCAGGTCGACGCGCTCAAGCGCAACGGCGTGCGCGCGGCGTACCTCAACTCGAGCCAGCAGTCGCACGAGCGCGCCGAGGTCGAGCGCGCCTACCTCGCCGGCGAGCTCGACCTGCTCTACGTAGCACCCGAGCGGCTCGGCAGCGAACAGACGAAGCGGTTCCTCGCGAAGGGCACCGTCGCCCTTTTCGCGATCGACGAGGCGCACTGCGTCGCGCAGTGGGGGCACGACTTCAGGCCCGACTATCTCGCGCTCTCCGAGCTCGCCGAACGCTGGCCCGACGTGCCCCGCATCGCCCTCACCGCCACGGCGACCGATGCGACGCATCGCGAGATCACCGAGCGGCTCAGCCTCGGCGGCGCGAAGCACTTCGTCTCGAGCTTCGACCGGCCGAACATCCAGTACCGCATCGACTCGAAGCTCGAGGTGCGAAAGCAACTGCTCGACTTCATCCGCACCGAGGGGCGTGATGCCGAAGGCAACGCCGTCGCGGGCATCGTCTATGCGCTCTCGCGGGCGAGCACCGAGAAGCTCGCCGCATTCCTCTCCGAGCACGGCGTCAACGCGCTGCCGTACCACGCGGGTCTCGACGCCGGGGTTCGTCGCCGAACGCAAGAGCGCTTTCTGCGCGAAGACGGCGTCGTGGTGGTCGCGACGATCGCGTTCGGCATGGGCATCGACAAGCCCGACGTGCGCTTCGTCGCGCACGTCGACCTGCCGAAGTCGGTCGAGGGTTACTACCAAGAGACGGGTCGCGCCGGCCGCGACGGTGGCCCCGCCACCGCGTGGCTCGCCTATGGACTACAAGACGTCGTGCAGCAGCGCCGCATGATCGACGAGAGCCCGGGCGATCTTGCGCATCGGCGCCGGCTCGCGCAACACCTCGACGCCATGCTCGCCCTCTGCGAGACCGTGCAGTGCCGTCGCCAGAACCTGCTCGGCTACTTCGGGCAGCCGAGCGAACCGTGCGGCAATTGCGACACCTGCCTCGAGCCGCCCGCGTCGTGGGATGGCACCGTTCCCGCCCAGAAGCTCATGTCGACCATCGTGCGCCTGCAGCGCGAGCGCCGACAGAAGTTCGGCGCCGGCCATCTCATCGACATCCTGCGCGGCAAAGAGACTCCGCGAGTGCGCCAGTACGGCCACGATGCCCTCTCCACCTGGAGCATCGGCCAAGATCTGAGCGACCAGCAGTGGCGCGGAGTCACGCGGCAACTGCTCGCCCAGGGCCTCCTCGCCACGCACGGCGAGTACGGCACCCTCGACGTGACCGATGCCGCGACCGAGGTGCTCTCGGGCACGCGCGCCGTGAAGCTGCGCACCGAGCCCGAGCGTGCGACGCGCTCGCGTGGGCCCAAGGCGGCACCGGCGGCCGCCGACCTCGAACCGGCGCAGGCCGAGCTCTTCGAGGCGCTCCGAGCGTGGCGCTCAGGGGAGGCGCGTGAGCAGGGCGTGCCCGCCTACATCGTGTTCGGCGATGCGACGCTCCGAGCAGTCGCGGTGGCCAAGCCCACGAGCCTCGACGGCCTCGACGGCATCACCGGCATCGGCGCCAAGAAGCGCGAGGCCTACGGTGAGGCGTTGCTGGCCGTGGTCGCGAGGTGACCGGCTGAAGCCGGCATCGCTGGTCGAGTAGCGCCCGACGCCAAAGGACGCGTATCGAGAACCCATGTGTCGGGTCTCGGTACGCTCGCTTCTCGACCGACGGGGTGCGAGACCCCGCACCAGATCTCGCAACGCTCGGTGGCAGGAATCTTTCGATGCGTGGCATTCGCGCCAGTTGCCCGAGCGAGCGGTGTCGCGCAAGCTGGACGGGTGGCACGGTCGAGACGGGCGAGGAGCAGCTGATGCAGCACCACAGGGTCGCGGTCCTCGTACTCGAGGGCGCCGTGCCGATCGACGTCGGCATCCCGGCGCAGGTCTTCCACCCCCGAGACTGGCTGCCCTACGAGTTGCGCATGTGCGGGGTCACCGCGGGGCGGGTGAGTTCGCGCGACGGCCTCGCGTTCCACGTCGAGCACGGGCTCGAGGCGCTCGACGACGCCGACACGATCATCGTTCCCGGCTACCGGCCGCGTGGTGGCAATGTCGACCCTCGAGTGCTCGATGCACTGCGGGCCGCGCATCAGCGCGGCGCCCGCGTGGTCTCGATCTGCACGGGCGCATTCGCGCTCGCCGAGGCAGGCCTGCTCGACGGCAGACGCGCGACCACGCACTGGGCAAGTGCCGAGGAACTCGCCCGCCGCTACCCGCGGGTGCAGGTCGACGGCACCGTGCTGTTCATCGACGAGGGGCAGATCCTGACCTCAGCGGGCGTCGCGGCCGGCATCGACGTGTGCCTGCACCTCATCCGGCGCGACCACGGGGTGCGGCTCTCGAACGACGTCGCACGGCGGCTTGTCGCGGCGCCGTACCGAAGCGGCGGACAGTCCCAGTTCGTACCCCGCTCCGTGCCGGAGTCGCTCGGCGAGGTGTTCTCCGCGACGCGGCACTGGGCGCTCACGCGACTCGCCGAGCCGCTGACGGTCGCCGACCTCGCCCGTCACGCTCGCGTCTCGAGCCGCACCTTCGCACGCCGGTTCGTCGAAGACACCGGCTACACCCCCCTGCAATGGGTGCTTCGCGCCCGGGTCGACCTCGCCCGCGAACTGCTCGAGGGCACCGACCTCGGGGTCGACCAGGTCTCGGCGCGCGTCGGCCTCGGCACCGGTGCGAACTTGCGCCTGCACTTCCGGCGCATCCTCGGCACCTCGCCGAGCGACTACCGCAAGACGTTCGCCGACTCGGCGGCGTAGGGGCGGCGTAGGGGCGGCGCAGCGGCCGACGCGGCAGCCGCCAGGGGTCGCCGGCGCTGCGGCATCCGCTTCGTTCATCGGCGGGCGGATGCCTCGGGCTGGCCCGATCCTTTCGGAACCTGTCTTCCGCGCACCTGACGGCGGCGCGAGCGTCTCGCCAGTGTGGTGGGACACACACTGATCGAGGGAGTTCCACCATGACCACCCGTGTCGCCATCAACGGCTTCGGCCGCATCGGGCGCAACGTCTTCCGCGCCGCGCTCGAACGCCAGACCGACTTCGAGATCGTCGCGGTCAACGACCTCGCCGCACCTGCGACGCTCGCGCAGCTGCTCAAGTACGACAGCACGCTCGGCCGCCTCGGCCGCCCGGTCGAGGTGGTCGACGACGGCCTCATCGTCGACGGCGCGAAGCTCACGGTGCTCGCCGAGCGCGAGCCTGAGCGGCTGCCGTGGGCCGAGCTCGGCGTCGACCTCGTGCTCGAGTCGACGGGTCGCTTCACCGCTGCCGGTGACGCGCGTCGACACCTCGACGCCGGTGCCGCGAAGGTGCTCGTGAGTGCGCCGGCGAAGGGGGCTGACGTGACGATCGCGTTCGGCGTGAATCATGAGTCGTACGATCCGGCTGTGCACGACATCGTCTCGAACGCATCGTGCACGACGAACGCGCTCGCGCCCCTCGCCCAGGTGCTCGATGAGACGGCGTTGATCGAGGCGGGCTTCATGACGACGGTGCACGCCTACACGCAGGAGCAGAACCTTCACGACGCCCCGCACCGCGACCTGCGCCGTGCAAGGGCGGCGGCGATCAACATCGCACCGACCACGACGGGCGCGGCCTCGGCGATCGGGCTCGTGCTGCCGCGCCTCGACGGACGTCTCGTGGGTGACTCGGTGCGCGTGCCGGTGCCCGTCGGATCACTCGTCGAACTCGCCGTGACCGTCGAGCGGGAGGTCACGTTCGAACAGCTCGACGAGGCCTACCGGAGCGCGGCGACGGGCCGGCTCGCGGGCGTGCTCGAGTACTCGTCGGATCCGCTCGTCTCCACCGATATCGTCGGCAACCCGGCGTCATCCGTCTACGACGCCGAACTCACGCGGGTGCACGGGCGTCACGTGAAGGTCGTCGCCTGGTACGACAACGAGTGGGGGTTCGCGAACCGGGTCGTCGACACGCTCGGCCTGATGGCGGGGCGAGCAACGCCGATCGAGTAGCGCCCGACGCAGCAGGACGCGTATCGAGACCCTCGCCGGGGTCTCGATTCGCTCGCTGCGCTCGCTACTCGACCAGCGGTGGTGGCTCTTGACCAAGCTCAACTCACGATATACTCTGAATGAAGTATTTGGAGGTGAGTATGTCGCGTCGACCCGTGAGCAACCCGCTCGCACTCGCGGTGCTGTCGAGCCTGTGGGAGCGCCCGATGTACCCCTACGAGATCACGACCACGCTGCGTGAGCGCGGCAAAGAAGACAGCATCCGCCTCAACTTCGGCTCGCTCTACGCGATCATCAAGTCGCTCGAGAAGCACGGCCTCATCGAAGAGGCTCGGGTCGAGCGCGAGGGCAATCGCCCCGAACGCATCGTCTACGCGATCACCGACGCCGGCCGGGCCGAGGCCCACGACTGGATGCGCGAGCTCATCGCCGTACCCGTCAAGGAGTACCCGGCGTTCGAAACCGGGCTCTCGCTCATCGCGCTACTCGCGCCCGAAGAGGCGAGCGCCCTGCTGCGCGAGCGACTCGAGCGACTCGATGCCGAGATCGCGCAGCGGGCGTCCATCGCCGAGCAGTCGGCTGGGCTCGCGATTCCCGAACTCTTCCTCGTCGAGTTCCACTATCGCGTCGCGATGATCCGCGCCGAGCGCGACTTCGTCGCCGCGATGCTCGACCGACTCGAGGCCGGCGAGCTCGGCGGCCTCGACGCGTGGAAGGCCATGCACGAGCTGATGGCCGCCGGCGCGACCGCCGAGGAGATCGAGTCGCAGCTCGCCCGATACATCGCGGAAGGAGCGGCCGAACCAGAGCACTGACCAGTACACAGATCGATGGCCCGGATGCGGCAACACCCGAGCCATCTCGCAACCGAGTCGTTCAACGTGAGTCGAATCCACCCCAGTGCGTGCCGCCATTCTATCGGCCGCATCTCACGACCGAACGGCTCCCCACCGAAGGAGAGCCTCATGGCTGCATCACCCGACGGGATGGCCCTCGCGGCCGTCGATCTCGTCAAGACCTATTCGCAGGGGCGCGGCCAGCCGCAGCTCCGGGCCCTCGACGGGCTCACATTCCAGGCCGAGGCGGGCACCGTCTTCGGCTTGCTCGGTCCGAACGGCGCCGGCAAGTCGACCACGGTCAAGATCCTCTCGACCCTCGCTCGCGCCGATTCCGGCACGGCATTCGTCGCCGGCATCGATGTGCGCCGCCACCCCGAGCGGGTGCGCAGCGCGATCGGCTTCGTCGCGCAGAAGCAGGTGTCCGACCCCATGGACACGGGAATCGAGAATCTTGTGCTGGCCGGGCAGATTCACGGCATGTCGACCCGCGCCGCACGCACCCGCGCCGAAGAGCTGCTCGAGCGTTTCGCGCTCACGAGTGCGTCGCGCCGGCAGGTGAAGACGTATTCGGGCGGCATGGCGCGCAAGCTCGACGTCGCCATCGGGCTCATGCACCGCCCGCAGGTGCTCTTCCTCGACGAGCCCACGACAGGTCTCGACCCCGAGGCGCGCACCGAGATGTGGGCCGAGATCGAGCGGATGTCCCGTGAGGAGCGCATGACCGTGCTGCTGACGACCCATTACCTCGAAGAGGCCGATCGGCTCGCAAGCCGGCTCGCGATCGTCGACGCCGGACGCGTCGTCACCGAGGGCACGCCCGAGCAGTTGAAGAGCGAACTGCGCGGCGATGCCGTGGTGATCGAATTCCACGAGGCATCCGTCGTCGCCCGGGTGCTCGAGGCGATCGGCAGTCTCGGCGCGCTGCGCGAGGTCGCCGTCGAGGGTCGCACCGTGCGCGCCCGAGCCGATGACGGTGGCGCGGTGCTGCCGATCGTGCTCGGGGCGCTCGACGCCGAGGGCATCGCCGTCGCTTCCGCGACCGTCTCGCGGCCGAGCCTCGACGACGTGTATCTCGCCCACACCGGGCACTCGTTCGCTTCGGCGCACGAGGGTTCCGCTGTCGGTGTCCGCACCGAGCTCGAGGAGGTCGCATCATGAGCACGATCACCCGCCCCGCCCGCGTCACCGCGCCGCCGACGTACGCACGCCCGAACTTCTTGCGGCACACCGCGTATCTCACCCTTCGGCAGTTGCGCGCGGCGGTGCGCATTCCGGCGTTCATCGTCATGAACATCGTGCAGCCGCTGATCTGGCTGCTGCTGTTCGGTCAGCTCTTCACGAGCGTCGTCGAGATTCCGGGGTTCGAGGGCGGCGACAGCTACCTCGAGTTCCTGACGCCCGGCATCGTGATGATGATGGCGTTGTTCGGCAGCGCGTGGGCGGGCACGAGTTACATCCAGGACATGGAACGCGGCGTCATGGACCGCTTCCTCACCTCGCCGACGAGCCGCGGCGCGATGATGGTCTCGACGCTCGCATACCAGGCACTGCTCACGCTCGTGCAGTCGCTCATCGTGCTGGGTGTCGCCTGGCTCGGCGGTGCGCGATTCGCGGGTGGGCTCGGCGGCATCCTGATCCTGCTGCTCGCGGCAATGCTGCTCACGGCCTCGTTCTCGGCGCTGTCGAACGCGGCGGCACTGCTCGCACGCAACCAGAACGTGCTGATCGGTATCTCGCAACTCATCACGATCCCGCTCATGTTCTTGAGCTCGGCGCTCATGGACACGAGCCTGTCGGCCGACTGGGTTGCGGAGGTCGCGCGCTTCAATCCCTTCGAGTGGGCGGTCGTGGCGGGCCGCGAGGCGCTCGGCGCGAGCCCCGACTGGGCGAGCGTGTGGAGCAACCTCGGGCTGCTCGCGGCGTTCACGGCCGTGCTCGCGTGGGTGGCGACTCGCGCCTTCCGCGCATATCAGCGCAGCGCCTGAGCGAACTCAACCCCTCGAGCGTGCGTCTCAGGACACCACGTTCGAGGGGTTGCAGGAGCGTTCGGTGTTCGTCACGGCTCGCAGAGGATGCTGAGGATCTTCGCGAACGCGCGGACCTCCGCCTGTGAATGGCTGCGGAGCACGTCGCGTAAACGACCCTGTTGCTGAGTTCTGGCGGCCCGCACCCGCTCGACTGCCGCGGGTGCGGCCGACAGCACGCGGGCCCGGCCATCCTTGTCGTCGGCGCGGCTCACGACGAGACCGACGTCTTCGAGCATGCGCACCTGGCGGCTCACGACGCTCTTGTCGGTCTCGAGCACTTCTGCCAGCACGTATGCGTTCGCCTCGCCGAGCCGCACGAGCGTGCCGAGGATCCTGTAGCCGACGGGCTGAAGGTCGGGATGGATACTGGCCGCAGCTTCCTTCCAGACTGCCCGGAGACGGCTGATGATGACACCGAGCTGTTCCTCGACCTCGTCGATCGTCTGCTCGAGATCGCTGTCGGGCGTGGTGCTCGCCACGTTCGTCACCTGATCTGTCCTTCCGTCTCGCGCTGGTCTGCATTCGTGTTCACCACGACGATCGCGCCGGTGAGAGGCGCGCCGATCTCGGCCTCGGCGAGGTCGATCGCGGTCTCTTCGGCTCGTTCCGCCAGCGTTTCACTGGCGGTCTTGGTCGAGAGCGTCTTGTTGGGCAGGAAGATGACCGCGATGAGGCCCAGGACGACGAAGGGGATGGCGACGATGAACGCATCCGCGATGCCAGTGCCGTATGCCGATTCCACGAGTACCCGGACGGCGTCCGGCAATGCGCTGACATTGGGCAGGCTGCCCGTCCCGAGTTCCTTCAGCGCATCGATCTCGGCGGGGGAACTCGGCACGAAGGTCTCCAGCGAGCTGGTGAGGTGGGAGGTCACCTGGCTGGCCAGAATGGATCCCATGACCGTCACTCCGATGGCACCGGCCACTGAGCGGAAGAAGTTGACATTGGAGCTGGCAGCACCGAGCTGTTCGGCGGGGGTGTCGTTCTGCACGACGAGTGTCAGGTTCTGCATGACCATGCCCATGCCTGCACCGAGGATCACCATGAAGACGGATACCCACAGGAAATCGGTGTCGTAACGGAGGGTCGACATCAGGGTCGCACCGATGACCATCAACACGGAACCGGTGACCATCCAACGCTTCCACTTGCCGAATCGGCTGATCAACTGACCGATGAGAATCGAGGCGACCATCTGGCCGACGATCATGGGGATGGTCATCAGGCCCGACTGGGTGGGGTTTGCTCCGCGAGCCAGCTGGAAATACTGGGCGAGGAACACGCTCGTGGAGAACATGGCCACACCGACGCCGAGGCTTGCCACTACCGCGAGGGTGAAGGTGCGGTTCTTGAAGAGCGACATCGGCACGATCGGCTCGACGACTGTGAACTCGGTGAAGATGAAGGCGAGCAGTGCGAGAACGGCACCGCCGATCATGAGGTAACTCTGCAGTGAGTTCCACTCGAACTGGCTGCCGCCCATCGAGACCCAGACGAGGAGCAGCGAGACGCCGACGGCGAGCAGCGCAGCTCCGATGTAGTCGATGCGCACCTTACGGGTGTTGCGGGGCAGGCGCAGCGTCTTCTGGAGGATGATGATCGCGGCGATCGCGAACGGCACACTGACGAAGAAGTTCGCACGCCATCCGAGGGTGTCGGTGATGACACCGCCGAGCAACGGTCCGCCGATGGTCGCGATGGCCATGATGCCACCGACGAGCCCCATGTACTTGCCGCGCTCTCGCGGGCTGATGATCAGCGCGATCACCACGAACACGAGCGACATGAGGCCGCCGGTGCCGATGCCTTGTACGACGCGAAGCGCGATGAGGGTGGTCGTGTCCTGCGCGAAGCCGGCGGCGACGGTGCTCAGGGTGAAGAGGCCGAGTGAGAGCTGCAGCAGCAGCTTGCGATCGAGCAGGTCGCTGAGCTTGCCCCAGATCGGCGTCGAGACAGCCGTCGCGAGCAGGCTTGCAGTGATCACCCACGTATACCCCGCCTGGTCGCCACCGAGGTCGGCGATGATGCGGGGCAGGGAAGTCGACACGACGGTGCCGGAGAGCACTGCGACGAACATGCCCATGACGAGCCCGGAGAGGGCGATGAGGATGGAGCGCTGCGAGCGCTTCCCATGCAACTCGGGTACTGCGGTAGTCAAGATCGAGACCTTCAGACGTTAGTTGACCGTAGGCCACTATCCAGTTGACCCACGTCAACTATATTCGAATAGTCGACCTATGTCAACTATCCCCTGAGCGGTCGCGACGCTCGTTGCCGATCGCCTGAAGCCGGGGTGACGCGGTTGCGCCATGTCGCACTCTGGGCACCTCGCCGAGCACCGCCGAGGCCGGCGGCGCGCCAGACTTCACCGTATGCGTCCACCTCACAGCGCTCGAGCTCTTGTCATTCTGGCCACCGTCACCGCGGTGGTCGTCGGCCTCACCGCCCCGGCCGCCGCCGGCGCCGCGGCAGAGCCGCCCGACCCCGCACAAGCGGCAGGCGCGCTCGGAGAGTCGCACGGCATCACGCTGCTGACCGGCGATCGGGTCGAGGTCGCCGAGTCCACCGACGGGCGACGCGCGGCCACGGTCACGCCGGGTCCGGGACGCGAGCGGGTCACCTTCCAGACCATCGAGGTGGACGGCGAGCTGCAGGTGCTGCCGAGCGACGCCATCCCCTTCCTCGCCTCAGGGGTCATCGACGACAGCCTCTTCGAGGTCAGCACCCTGATCGAGGAGGGATACGCCGATCTCGAGGCGCTGCCGCTCATCGTCTCGTGGTCGCCCGGCATGCGGGCGGAGACGATGACCATCGCGGGAGCCGAGCAGACCCGGGTCCTGCCGAGCATCGATGGGGCGGCGCTCTCGGCCGGGGTCGACGACCTCGGGCAGGTGTGGCAGGCGATCACCGGTGGCGCCGTAGCGGAGGCACCCGCGAAGGACAGCTCCGCACTGATGGCCGGCGGCATCGAACACGTGTGGCTCGACGGTCGGGCCTCGGCCTCGCTGGACCAGAGCGTCCCGCAGATCGGCGCCCCCGAGGCCTGGGAGGCCGGCTACCGCGGCGCCGGCGTCAGCGTCGCGGTGCTCGACACCGGGGTCGACGGGTCGCACCCCGACCTCGTGGGCCAGGTCGAGGAGGCCGTCGACTTCACCGACAGCGCGACCGGCACCGCCGACCTCTTCGGCCACGGCACCCACGTCGCGGCCACCATCGCCGGCACCGGAGCGGGCGCTGAGGGCACCCGGCCGGGCGTCGCGCCCGACGCCGACCTGATCATCGGCAAGGTGCTCAGCGACGACGGCTACGGCTACGACTCCTGGATCATCTCCGGCATGGAGTGGGCGGCGGAGCGTGCGGCAGTGGTCAACATGAGCCTCGGTGGCGGCCCCTCAGACGGGACGGACCCGCTCAGCCTCTCCCTGGAGGCGCTCTCGGAAGAGACCGGAGCCCTCTTCGTCGTGGCGGCGGGCAACGACGGTCAGGACGAGGCGGTCGCCACCCCGAGCACCGCGCCGGCTGCGCTGTCGGTCGCCGCGGTCGACCGGGACGAGTCGCTGGCGGAGTTCTCCAGCCGCGGGCCCCGCACGGGCGACGGCGGGCTGAAGCCGGAGATCAGTGCGCCGGGTGTGGGCATCGTCGCAGCACGGGCGGCCGGCACCGCCATGGGCTCGCCGGTCGACGCGCTCTACACGGCGTCTTCGGGCACGTCGATGGCGACCCCGCATGTCGCGGGTGCGGCCGTCCTCCTCGCCCAGCAGCACCCAGATTGGTCGGGGGAGCGGCTCAAGGATGCGCTCGTCAGCACCGCGAAGGCCAACCCCGATCTCGGGGTCTACGAGCAGGGCGGGGGCCGGGTCGATGTCGCTCGTGCGGTGAGCCAGGAGGTGACCGCCACCGGGATCGCGGACTTCGCGCGTCAGGGCGACGCAGTGGAGGAGGCGGTGCGTGAGCGCACCGTCACCTACCGCAACGAGAGTGACGAGCCGGTCGACCTCGACCTCGCGATCGAGGTCGAGAACCTCGACGACGACGGCTCCGAAACCCGTGCCTTCACCGCGCCCGAGCAGGTCACCGTTCCCGCGCACGGTTCCACCGATGCGGTCGTGGCGATCGATCCGGCCGCCCTCGACCGAGGTCGGTGGAGCGGCGCGCTGACCGCGACCGCGCCGGACGGCGTAGTCGTGCACACCGCCATCGGTGCGATCAAGGCAGGCCCGCGGCACACCGTGACCATCCGTGCGGTGGGCTTCGACGGTGGCGATACATTCGTGCCGTCCCTCTCGTTGATCGGTGACCACCCGGGCACCGAGTACCTCGGCTATCTCGGCACGGGCGAGGTCGCCACCGTCGAGGTCGAGGAGGGCGACTACATCGTGCAGGCGATCATCGAGGGCAACGACACCGCGCAAGCCGAGCGGACCGGCACGGTGATTCTGCCCGACGTGCAGGTGACCTCCGACGTCGAGGTGGTGCTCGACGCTCGCAAGACACGCCCGATCGAGATCCGAACCCCGGAACCGGCCGAGCAGCAGAGCATCATCAGCTGGTACACCCACCGGCTTCTCACGAACGGCCGCGACATCCAGCACGGCGTCATGTCGTTCGAGCGGACGATGCCCTGGGTGACCCCGACCGAACCCGTCCGTGAGGGTGAGTTCGAGTTCTCCTCCCGCTGGCAGCTGGTGCGGCCCTCCGCGCTGATCACCGTGCCGGGCACGAAGCTGAAGCCCCAGGCCGGCCTGCTCCCGAATTCCGGGGTGCTCGACCGGGCAACGCGCCTCGAGCTGGTGGCACCGGGACCGGACTTGAAGGGAGTGCGCGGCAAAGCGGTCGTGGTGGATGCTCCTGACCAGGGTCTCGAGGACGCCCAGGTGCAGGCAGCTGCGGCAGCGGGTGCGCGGGCGATCATCCTGGTCCGACCCACGACCAACAGCATCTTCACGGTGTTCCAGCCGGGCGCCGACCCCGGCCCGATCCCGGCGATGGTCACCACCGCCGAGGACGGCGCGGCGCTGATCCGGCGCGCCCAGCGGCCGGGCAAGCAGCAGGTGGTGCTCGAGGCGAGCCGCACGAGCCCCTACCTCTACGACGTCATCCAGGTCTCGACCGACGCGATCCCCGACGAGATCGTGCACCGGGTGACGAAGGCCAACAGCCACCGCGTCACCACGACCTACGTCGAGAGCGGCGGGCGGCCCTACGCCCGCGAGCAGCGCTTCGGCTGGCGCCCGTGGATGACCTACGCGTGGAACGACGCGCAGCGCACGGTCGCCACTGGCGAGAGCCGGGTCGAGTGGGTCTCGGCGGGTGACTCGGTGTGGCAGCACCAGGTGCTGCATACCTGGGAGAACTGGATGGGCACGGTCACAGGCGGCATGACCGGACCGGCGCGCAGCTACGAGGCGGGGCACTCGAAGGAGCGCTGGTTCGATCCGGTCGTGCGCCCGGCCGCGGTCGCCTCTTCGCCGTCGACCCGCAGCGGTGACCGGCTTCAGTTGCAGGTGCCCGAGTTCGTCGATGCTGCGGGCCACTTGGAGGTGGGCGGTGCCTCCTCGAGCGCACGGCTCTACCGTGACGGTGAGCTGGTGGAGTCGCTCCCGAATGCACGGCAGGCCCTCGATGTGGTCGCCGAGGAGGCCGACTATCGGCTCGAGCTCGACGTCTCCCGTGACGGTGAGGAGTGGCAGCACGGCATCCGCACGTCGACGGCGTGGACCTTCCGGTCCGGCCGACCGGACGAGGGCGAGACGGTGACGCTGCCGCTGCTGCAAGTGGTCTACGGCGTGCCGACCGACGACGAGGGATACGCGACCCGTCGGAAGCACACGGTCTCCTTGCAGGTGACCGACCAGCTCGGCGCAGTGCGATCGCGTGCCACGCTGCAGGCAGAGGCATCCTACGACGACGGTGCGAACTGGAAGCCGCTGGCGGTCCGTCGCGACAAGAAGGGCTTCTCCGCGGTGGTGCCGGCCGGCAGCGCGCCGATCACGTTGCGGGTCACCGCCGTCGACGGCTCGACCACGGTGACCCAAGAGGTGGTTCGCGCGTACGCGCGGCGCTGAGCCGGGTCACAGCCACCCGCGCCGCGCCGCCTGATAGGCGAGCGCGGTGCGGGTGTCGACGCCCGCGATCGCCATCAGCCGGTCGAGGCGGCGCTGCACGGTGCGCCGGCTGATCCCGAGTTGGTTCACGATCGACTTGTCGGGAATCCCGGCGACCACGAGCGAGAGCAGGAGGCGCTCCGCGTCGCCGATCCCGTCGACCTCAACCGCAGTGCTGGTCTCGTCGCCGCCCTCGGCAGCACCAGCGGACGGCAGCGGGCTGGCTCGCTCCCAGTGGCCTTCGAACAGATCGAGCAGGGCGTTGAGCAGTTCGCCACCGCGGATCACCGCCGCGCTCGGCTCGCCGAGGCCGCGCTCCTGGTCGTGGATCAGGGGACAGATGGCGGTGCGCCGGTCGATGATCGCAAGCCGGATCGGGAGAGCGGGCGCGACCCGCGCCTCCTCGCCCCAGCCGATGCCCTCGAGCACGGTGTCGAGCTCGCCGGGTCCTTCGAGCAGCGCACGCTCGTAGATCGCCCGGTAGCGGACGCCACGTGCGAGGGCGTCGCGTTCCTCGGTGTTCTCGGCGCCCTTCATGGCGAGTGGGTTGGCCCGGCAGAACCAGAGGATCTCCTCGCGTGCGGATTGCTGCAGGTCGCGGAGCCGCTCGCGCAGCGCCCCCGCTCCGTTGACGACCTCGACCACGTGATCGGCGTCGCGGCGTCGGGCGACGGCCCGGAATTCCTCGCTCAGCGCGGCCACGCGCTGGCGGTCGTCCTCGAGCGACTCCTGGCGTCGAAGCAGGGCGGTGCCGAGCGCAACGTCCGGCGGTTGTGGTCGGAAGACCGGATCCTCACCGTGCCGGACGACGAGACCTTTCGCCTCCAACCTGCGCAGCAGGTCACCGGCGCGCTCGGCGGTCAGCCCCGCGACCTCGGCCAACTGATCGGCGCGCGCAACGTCGAGGCCGACGAGCAGTCGATAGCTGTTCTCCTCCGCCGGGTCGAGCAGCAATGGCTCCTGCATCGGCTCCCTCCCAGGTGCGTTGGTGCGATTTTAGAACACCGGTCGGCGCGTGTGTCCGTTGAAGCGCGGTATGCCAGGGCTGGTCGAGTGACGCCCGACGCAGGAAGACGCGTATCGAGACTCTCGCATGGGGTCTCGATGCGCTCGCTACTCGACCAATGGGGTCGGAGTCCGGCGCAAATCGGCGTGCCCGAGTTCTTTCCTCGTCGAGTTCCACTCTCGCGGGAGAGAAACCGCGGGCTGCCGATGCGGCCGGTGCAGTGACTACTTGGACCTTCCCGGCGGGGGGCCGACCGAACCGCGTTCGACGAGTCGGACGTCGAGCGAGACCGGTGCGCGCGGTCCTTCGCCTCGTTCGATCTCGTCGAGGATGATGCGTGCGGCCTCTGCCACTTTGGCGGGCATGTTCTGCGCGATGGTCGTCAGCCCCGGTGTGGTGTAGGCCGCGAAGTCGAGGGCGTCGAAGCCGATGACCGATACGTCGCCGGGGACGGAGCCTCCCGCTTCAGCGATGCCGGCCATGATGCCGACCGCAAGGTGGTCGGCCGTCGCGAACACCGCGGTCACGTCGGGGTGATCGTGGCGCAACCGCAGACCGAGTGCCCGCCCGTCCTCGAACGTCGTCCACACTTCCTCAACGACGATCTCGCGAGAGTCGATGCCGGCGGCCTCATATGTCTCCCGAAAGCCGGCCCACCGCTGCCCGATGACGCCCATGCCTTCATAGGGAGGGCCGGCGAAGAGCACATGGCGGTGGCCTGCCTCGAGCAGACGGGTGCCGGCCAACCGGCCTCCGCGGTGGTCGTCTGAGCGGACTCCGATCGTGCGCGGATTCGACGAGTAGCTGTCGATCGCGACGAGCGGCGCTCGGTCGATGCGGATGCGGTCGATCTGCTCGTCGGTGAACTCGACGAGGATCGCTCCGTCGAGGGACCACATCCTGATCGTCTGCGCGACCTGATCCTCATGCTCGATGCCGCGGAGCAGGACGTGATAGCCGTGGCGGCGCAGGTGGCTCTCGATGCCGCCGATGAGGGCGGCGTTGTGGGGGCTGACGAGGAGGCTGTGGCTCTCTCCGACCGGCACGAGCGCGGCGACGATGTGCGAGCGGCTCGCCGCGAGGCTGCGTGCCGGGATGTTGGGTACGTAGCTGAGCCGGTCCGCGATGGCGAGCACCCGCTCGATCGTCGCGCTCGAGACGCGGGCGCGCTTGCCGTTCATGACGTTCGACACGGTCATCATGCTCACCCCTGCCTCCTGCGCGATGTCGCTCAGCTTGACGGCCATGGGTTCCATTCCAGTCGATGCACCTTTCGGGTCATCCTAGTGACGGGCCCCTGTTGCCTCATGTCGGGGTCTTGACGCGTCTTCGGGCCTCACGTATCGTTCGCCTAGGTTTATCGCTAAAGCAACCCGATTGTGGACTCACCCTGATCAAAGGAGATCAGCATGTCGCGCACTACCCCTGCCGTCATCGCGAGTGCGGCCCTCGCCGGCGTCATCGCATCCCTCATGCTCGCCATTCCCGCGAACGCGGCGGACCTCCCAGTCGAATACGAAGCCGAGGATGCCGTGCTCGTCGGCGGCGCGGGGGTCAACGACAACCATCTCGGCTATTCCGGGACCGGCTTCGTCGACGGCTTCGTCATCGACCACCAGGGTGCTGCAAGCCTCACGTTCACGGTCGATGTGCCCGAGCCAGGCGAGTACGGTCTGAACCTCAGGTACGCCAACGGACTCGGCTCGACGATGACGCTCTCGCAGGTGATCGGTGGCGAGGACAGGCAGATCTCGCTGCCCTCGGCGCCCGGCGCTTCGTGGAGCCAGTGGTTCATCCATCAGGAGAACATCACGTTGCCTGCGGGCGAGCAGGAACTCACCTACCGCTTCGACTCCGACGACACGGGGAACGTCAATATCGACGCTGTCGCGTTCACGGTCGTCGGCGACGTCTCCACGCCGGGCGGCGGAGCCACAGACCCTGCCGACATCCCGGGCTCCGGGCCGGACACGCGGTGGGATCAGGTCGGCAATGAACTGGCGCTCGTGGAAGCGCCGCACCGTGGACATGCGTACGAGACGGAGCAGTCGTTCTTCGCGAACGGCGCCGCACTCGGCGACCGGGCCGGTGCCACCGGAGTCGACCTCGCCGCGCCGCGCGCCCGGATCGTGGTGCCGACGTTCGCGACGACCGACCGCTCCCAGAAGATCGGCCTGCGATACCTCAATGAGGGTGAGCAGGAGACGCGGGTGGTGATGGGCGTGGACGGTATCCCCGTCGGTACGATCTCACTGCCGCCCACTCAAGGATGGCGGGACATCGCCGTCAAGCTGCCGCTACGCGAGGGGCTCGGCACTGTCGAGTTGCGGCGCACGGGAGACGGGCGCGAGGGCGCCCTGCTCGTCGACGCGATCGTGGTCGAGAAGGCGAACGCCCCAGCGGAGCGGGGTGCCACGACGGGTACGACGGTGTATGAGGCCGAGCACGGGATCACGAACGGTGACATTCTCGAGCCGAGCCGGACCTTTCGCGAGCTTGCGGCCGAGGCGTCCGGCCGTCAGGCGGTGACGCTCACCGAGACGAAGGACTACGTCGAGTGGACCCTGACGAAGCCTGCCGATGCCGTGGTACTTCGTGCGTCGATCCCTGATACGGCTGACGGCACGGGCCAAGACGGCACGCTCGCGATGTACGCGGGGAAGAAGAAGATCGCCGATATCCCGGTGTCGAGCACGTACTCGTGGGTGTACGGCGGCTACCCGTACGGGAACGACCCGACGCAGGGCGGTGCGCAGCGCTTCTTCGACGAGTCGCGCGTGACGTTCGGCGAGTTGCGCGCGGGCACGACGCTGCGACTGCAGAAGGATGCCGCGTCGGGCGCCCTTCCGTACACGGTCGACCTCGTCGAGGCCGAGGTGCGCCCCGACCCGCGGAAGATCCCGGAGGGCTCCCTCGATGTCACCGCGTTCGGCGCGACGCCTGACGACGGCACCGATGACACGGCCGCGATCCAAGCTGCCGTGGACGCGGCGAGTGAAATCGGCGGGGGCGTGTGGGTGCCGCGTGGGCGATTCGTGGTCACCGAGGTCGTGCGGCTCGTGAGCGTCTCGATCCGGGGTGCCGGGCCGTGGTACTCGATCATCGCCGGCCGTGACGCGAAGGGCGGGCTTTATGCGATGGGCACGGGCGTCACGATCGCCGACCTCATGATCGACGGCGACGTGCGCTACCGAGACGACCGGCTCTTCGACAGCGGAGTGGAGGGCAACTTCGGCCAGGGCTCGCTCATCCAGGACGTCTGGGTCGCGCACACCAAGACGGGGGCCTGGGCCGCGGCCGGAACGGACGGCCTCTACGCGGTCGGTCTGCGTGTGCGCGACACATTCGCCGACGGCGTGCATCTGGACGGCGCCGTCACCGACGCTCGCGTCGAGCACGCAAGCGTCCGCAACACGGGCGACGATGGGATGGCGATGTGGTCACTCGGCGGGGCCGTGACGCGCAGCGTGTTCGCGCACAACACCGTGCAGAGCCCGCTGCTGGGCAACGGTGCCGCGATCTACGGTGGCGACTCGAACCGTGTCGTCGACTCGATCGTCAACGACACGCTGACGGCACCTGCCGGCATCGCCGTGAGCACCCGGTTCAACCCGGTCCCGTTCTCGGGCACGACGGTCGTGGATGGCAACGACATCTTCCGCAGCGGCGGGTGGGAGCCGAACTGGAACACGTCGTTCGGCGGCATCTGGGTGTTCGCCGACACAAGTCACATCACGACGCCCGTGCTGATCAGCAACACGCGCGTCATCGACTCCGCGTATGAGGGACTCCTCGTGAGCGGCAGCCACTGGGTCAACGACCTGCGCATCAGCGACGTCACGATCGAGGGCACGGGCTCCTATGCCGTCGCTGCCCGCGTCGGCGGCGACCACCGCTTCCGCAACGTGACGGCCTCCGCGATCGCCGAGCCCGCCGATGGGCGCAACCACCTGTGGGGCACGTTCATCGACGAAGGCGGCAATACAGGTCTGCTCGCGGAGACGACCGCGACGTGCGCTGTCGTCTACCGGGCCACGCCCGTCTTCCTCGATCGCTTCATCGCGACCGTGACGATCAAGAACACCGGCACCGCGACCTTGCCGGTCGGCTCCCTCGCCTGGCATCTCGGCAGCGGAGAATCCGCCGCGCCGATGCTCGGCGCCGATGTTGCACAGAACGGCACGCGCGTCGACGCCGAGCTCACGACGGAGCTGAGGCCGGGCCGGAGCAAGACCTTCCTCGTGACCGGCACCGCCAACGCGGAAAAGGTCTCCGTGCCGAGTTCGTTCGCCCTCGACGGAATCCAATGCACGACGCCGTGACGTCCATGCGAAGCACAGCGAGATCCATGCGAAGCACAGCGACATCCACGCGAAGCACAACGGAAGGAATCATCACATGACCCCCCTTTCCCACAGCCGGCGACGTCGACTCGCCCTGGTCACGGCTGTCGTCGTGGCCAGCACAGCACTGATGGCCGCGACTGCGACCGCCGCGTCCGCCGCTCCAACGCAATACGAGGCCGAAGATGCGTCGCTCGCCGGCGGCGCGATCATCGAGACTGAGCACGCCGGTTACTCCGGTGACGGATTCGTCGGCGGATACACCGACGGCAACAAGGGCACGGCGTCGGCAACCTTCGAGGTCGACGCGGCGACCACGGGCGCGCACACGCTCTCGCTCGCGTACGCCAACGGCACGGGGTCGCCGAAGACGCTGACGCTGTTGATCGATGGCGCGCCGCAACAGGTCACGCTCTCGCCCACCGCGGGGTGGAGTTCGTGGTCGACGCAGAGCGTCCTCGCGTCGCTGACAGCGGGCGATCACACGGTCGCGTACCGGTTCGGGGCCTCCGATTCCGGAAACGTCAACCTCGACCGACTCGAGGTCGCCCCCCACGACAGCGGTTCGGGCGGGTCGGACTATTCGACCGGTCCGACGTTCGAGGCCGAGGAGGCGACGCTCGCAGGCGGCGTCGTCGTCGACTCCGAGCACGCCGATTACTCGGGCACCGGCTTCGTCGGCGGCTATACCGACGGCAACGCGGGCTCCGCGTCGACGACGTTCAAGGTCAGAGTGACCGAGGCCGGCGAGAAGAGCCTGTCCCTCCGCTACGCGAACGGCACCACGACGGCCCGGGCGCTGTCACTGTACATCGACGACGTGAAGGCTGCAGAGCTGTCGTTGCCCGTGACGGGCGCGTGGAACTCATGGGCCGCGGTGTCGCACCAGGCTGATCTCGACATCGGCGACCACGACATCCGCATTGCCTACGACACCGGCGACAACGGCAACGCGAACCTCGACAAGCTCGACGTCGCCGACCATGTTCCGCCTCAGCCGGCGGGACCCGGTGAGGCCGAGAATGCCTACCGATCCGGTGGCGTGGCCGTCGCCGGTGCGGTGAGCGGCTTCGCCGGATCCGGGTATGTCGGCGGGTTCACGACCGAGGGTGCGCGGGTGCTGCGGACGGTCGGCTCCGGTGCCGCGGGAACCGAGACGGTCACGATCACCTTCGCCACGACCGGGGCATCACGCACGCTCGACGTACTGGTCAACGGCCGCCGCAGCGGGTCCGTGACGTTCGACGACGGCGACGGCTGGCGGACGGCAACGGTGAGCGTCCCCGTGCGGGCAGGCGTCAACACCGTCGGCCTGCGTGCATCGAACGGCGGAACCGATGTGCTGATCGACAGCATCGTCGTTTCGAACGATGGCGATCTCGACGAACGCGGAGCCACCGCACCCTACCGTCAGTACGAGGCAGAGGACGGCACGACGAATGGCTCGGTGCTCGCGCCGTCACGGCTCTACGGCACGGTGCAGGCGGAGTCGAGCGGACGCCGTGCGGTGCGGCTCGACGCCCTCGGCGAGCAGGTGAGCATCACGCTCACGGCGCCTGCCAGCGGACTCGTTATCCGCTCCTCGATCCCCGACAATGCGGCGGGGACGGGGCGGAGCTCGCCGCTCGGGATCTACGCGGACGGCTCGAAAGTCACAGACTCGACGCTGAGCTCGGCGCACACCTGGCTTTACGGCCCGTACACGGCCGCCGACGGCGTGCACACGTACTCCAACGACCCGAACGCCGAGCGACCCGCGGATCGTTGCGGTCCGGAACTCGCCGCGTGCGTGCCGCACCGCTTCTACGATGAGCTGCGCGTGCAGCTGCCCGGAGAGCTCCCGGCGGGCACCGTGCTGACGCTGCAGAAGGACTCGCCCGCGGTGTCGTACATCGACATCGACCTGGTCGAGGCCGAGGTGATCCCGGCCGCGCTCACCGCTCCGTCGGGCGCGGTCTCGATCACCTCGCACGGTGCTGCCTCGGGCGGCGGCGACGACACCGTGGCAATCAACCAGGCGGTCGCAGCGGCGAAGTCGGCGGGAGTGCCCGTGTGGATCCCGGCAGGCACGTTCCAGGTGAACAATGCGATCCGGGTATCCGACGTCGCGATCTTCGGTGCGGGATCGTGGCACTCGACGGTCCAGGGCGCCGGCAACGCGGGCGGGTTCTACGCGACCTCCGGCGGCGTGACGATCGCCGATCTCTCGATCGCCGGCAGTGCGATCATCCGCAACGACCATCAGGGTCAGGCTGGCATCGAGGGTGACTTCACGAGCGAGACGCTCGTGCAGAACGTTTGGATCCAGCACACCAAGGTCGGCATGTGGGTGCGGCCGGGCTCGGAGGACGTGCTGGCGGTCGGCCTGCGAGTCCGCGACACCTACGCCGACGGGGTGAACCTCCGCTCGGCATCGAACACGCACGTCGTCCAGTCGACGTTCCGCAACACCGGCGACGACGCGCTCGCGATGTGGTCGTCCGACGGGCCCGGGTCCGACAACGTGTTCGCATTCAACACCGTGCAGACGCCAGTGCTGGCGAACGGGCTCGCGGTGTACGGCGGAGGCGGCGGCAACCGCGTCGAGGACAACCTCGTCGCCGACACCGTCGAGGCGGCGGCCGGCATCGCGGTGAGCACGCGGTTCGGGGTGCCATTCACCGGCACGACGACGGTGCAGCGGAACACCCTCACGCGCACCGGAAGCATGGAGTCGGGCTGGAACTCGCAGCTCGGCGCCCTCTGGGTCTACGCCGATGTGCACGCGGTCGACGCGCCCATCGTGATCCGTGACATCGACATCGCCGACAGCACGTTCGGCGGCGTGCTCATGTCGTGGCAGAAGTCGATCCAGCAGGTGTCGTTCCAGGACGTGAGCATCACGGGCTCGGGCACCTACGGCATCGAGATCCATGCCCCAGGCAGTGCGACGTTCACGGATACGACGGTTGCAGGGTCTGGTGCCGGGGGACTGCTCAATGAGACGGGCTTCGTGCTCCACCGTCTGAACGGGAATTCCGGCTTCTAGCGGAGCAACGGTGGGTCGAGGGTGGGCTTTGGTCGGCCCTCGACTCACCCCCTGTATCCCGCGCCGGTTCTCTCTCAGGCGGGAGCAGGGCCTGTGGATCCGCGGAGAACGAACTCGGGCTCGAACAGCAATTCGCTGACACCGCTGTGGGTGCCATTGATTTGTCCGAGGAGCAGGTCGATGGCGGCTCGTCCCATCGCCTCGATGGGCTGGCGCACTGTCGTGAGAGGCGGCTCGACGAAGCCCATCAATTGCGAGTCGTCGTATCCGACCACAGATACGTCGTTGGGGACGTTTCGGCCGGCTCGCCGGACCGACCAAATGGCCCCGAGTGCGAGAAGGTCCGACGCACACACGATTGCGGTCACGCCCTCGCCGAGCAGCTTGGCCGCTCCGGCCTGCCCCGCCTCGATCGAGTACATACCCTGCACCACCAACGCTTCGTCGACGTCGCACCCCAGCTCAGCGAGCTTACGTTGTGCCCCGAAGATCTTGCGTTGCGAGGGCAGGTGCCCACGCCCGCCCATGAGAAGCCCGATGCGTCGATGCCCGAGCTGACGCAGATGCGTCACAGCCTGCTCCGCGGCAGCTACGTCATCGGTAGAGACTGTCGGGAACGGAAGCGCGTCGATCGCGCCATTGATCACGACAGTGGGAAGCCCGGCCGCTCGAAGTCGTGCGAAGTGCGGCTTGGCCGCGGCGCCCTCGGGATGACCCCCAGCAAGATAGATAACGCCACTGACTTGCTGATCGAGAAGAAGCTCGACGAAGTCGGCATCGTTCATTCCACCGGTGTTCTGAGTGTTCAGCAGCGGAGTGAAGCCGTTCTGGGTGAGGGCTCCACCGATGAGTTCGGCGAGCGCCGGAAAGATGGGGTTCTGAAGTTCAGGCAGAACAAGGCCGACGAACCTCGGACGATCGCCACGCAACTTCGACGGGCGCTCGTACCCGAGAACGTCCAACGCCGTCAGGACCGCCTGGCGCTTCGACTCGGACACTCCTGGGCGGTTGTTCAGCACGCGACTGACTGTCGCTGGGCTGGTGCCCGCCTTACGTGCAACGTCGGATAGCCTGCTTGTCACTCCTGAAGTCTACGTGCGAAGGGTGTCGCTTCGACGCTTGCAGAGCACGGAGGACTCGGATCTACGCGGGTCCGTCACACGGCCGCGGGACCGCTGAAACTCCTCGGGCCCGCAAACTGCAACCACGCACGAGTCAACGAGACGTCGGCGAAGACACCGAGGCGCGTTCGACGATGTCGACGCCGACGATGTAGAGGTCGTTGCATCCGTCCGGCAGCAGCAGGACCTCCGAAGCGAGCCTCGCCTTCCGTGGAATGTCCTGCACGACGGAGGAGAGCTTGGGCGTGGACATCGAGGCGAGGCCGAGGTCGTCGAAGCCCATGACCGATATGTCGGCAGGCACCTGTCGGCCGCTGAGGGCAAGCCCCTCGATCACGCCGATCGCGAGGGTGTCGGCCGTCGCGAAGACGGCGGTGACCGTGGGGTGACGCTGCCGCAGGGTGCGACCGAGGGCGACGCCCTCTCGATGGGTTGTGCCGGCCGTCACGTGGGAGCGGAGGGTGGCCTCGCCGTCGGGCAGCGCGCTCGTGAAGCCCGAATACCGTTCCCTTATGACGCCGGACCGATCCTGCGCGGGACCGACGAAGAGGATGTCACGATGACCACGGATCGCCAGGTACGCGGCCGCGCGGCGTCCGCCATCGAAGTCATCGGCGCGGACGAACGCGAAGTCGGCTCGGTGTGCGTAGCTGTCGATCGCGACGGCGGGGACCCCGAGCGGGGGAAGCGACTGGATCTCGTCGTCGCGAAATCCGAGAAGCACGGCACCGGCGAGCTTCGCCGACATCGCAGGGATGTCGGCAGGCCGTGTCGTGCCCCAGAGCGCAATCGCACATCGATGGTCGCGCAACTCGCGCTCGAGCGCGGCCACGAACTCGCCATCGTGCGCCATCAGCGCGATCGACTCCGTCGGTCGCACTCGCATGAACACGCCCACGGCGGACGCGATGTCCATCTCCTGCCTCCTCGGGTCCGCATGCCGATCGATCATGCTGTGGTAGTCACGAAGACCTCCAACAGCGCCGCCATGAGCACCGGCGGCAGCCTGATGCTCGCCAGCTCGTCCACAAGCGCCAGCCCGTCGAGTCGATTCACGGCCCGATAGGCGTCGTCCTTGAGGTCGACCGCGACTCGCGCTCGCTGCAGCAGGTCGAGGGCATCCGCCGTTGCGTTCATCGGGCGCCGGCGGGCGCCGACGACGCGCAGCTCGATTCGGGCGTGGAGGTCCACGCCCGCCACCTCGAGGCGATGAGCCGGGGCAAGCAGCGTCGCAGCGTCATCCACTGCTCGCCCGATGTCGCACAACTCCCTCTCTTCTCCATCGACGACCACGACCGCGCTCTCGATCGATTCGATGCCCTCGAGGTCGAAGCCCAGCCTGTCCACGACGCGAGAACGATCGGTGTTCCGGCTCGTCAGCAGCATCTGGATGTCGACGCATCCGTCATCTCGCTGGTGCATGGCCTGCGACACAGTCGTCCGCCACGCGTCAGGCGACGCGGACCCGTCGTCTTCGATCAGCACCGAGGATGCGTTGCCCGGGTACACGCGGAGCAGAAGCTCACGGGGGTTCTCGGCGACGTGTGATGTCGCGTCCATCGCGAGAGGGAGCACCGCTCCTGCGCGCACGAGCACGGGATATCCGTCGAGACCACGGTGGAGTGTTGTCGTTCGCCCACCGCGATAGAGCCTGCCCGTGAAGAGGTCCGTCCAAGACCCGTCGGGAAGCCACACCGTCGTCGCCCCGACTTGGGCGGCGTCGTCGAGCGGCGTCGTGATTGGCGCGACGAGGATGTCGGGCCCCAGGAGGTAGACGTTCCGGTGCAGGTAGGCGCCCTCCTCGTCGGGGTATTCGTGGTACATCGGCCGGACTACTGGCATCCCCTCGGAGTGCGCCCGCCATGCCGCCGTGTAGAGATACGGCACCAGGACATGGCGCAGGCGAAGGAACCGCGACGCGATGTCTCCGAGCTCCGGTCCGAGCAGGCGCGGCTCCTTCGAAGCGAACGGGCTGGACGAGGAGTGCAGGCGGTTCACCGGCGAAAAGGCTCCGAACTGCATCCAGCGCAGGGTCAGCTCCGGGTCCGTCTGCCCGTGCATGTGACCGCCGATGTCGTGACTCCACCAGTAGTAGCCGACGTTCGCGGCGGTGCTCGTGAAATACGGCTGGAAGGCGAGCGACGCCCACGTCGCATGCGAGTCGCCTGAGAATCCGACCGGATAGCGGTGGCTGCCCGGGCCCGCATAGCGCGAGAGCGTCACGGCCCGACGCCCCGCACGCTCCAGATCGGTGAAGTGCACGTGGTTGAGCATCCACAGAGGGTCGAGGCCGTCGATGCGCGAGACGTCACCCGACTGCCAGTCGAGCCACCAGAAATCGACGCCCTGCTCCTGGAGCGGATGGTGCGCATGCGTCAGATACGCGTCGACGAATGCCCTCGATGCGATATCGAACGGGATCGCATCACCTGACTCCGGATCAACACCGAGTGCCCGTGCGACTGCGGGATAGGCATTCTCGTGCCGGCGGATTCCATCCGCAGGATGGAGATTCAGCGTGACCGCGATTCCGCGTTCATGCAGCGCATGGAGGAATGCGGGCGGATCAGGGAACAGCGCCGTGTTCCACGTATATCCGGTCCATCCCGTTCCGAGTGCCGGGTCGATGTCGACCAGGTGCCAATCCATGTCGAGCACCGCCACCGAGAAGGGCACCCGGTCCGCGGCGAAGCCATCCATGAGCGAGGCGAACTCGTCCGCGCTATAGGGCCAGTAGCGACTCCACCAGTTGCCGAGCACGGAGCGGGGCACCAGGGCGGGCGGTCCGGTGAGTCGGAAGTAGTCGTCGAGGGCACCCTGGTAGTCGTGCCCGTGGGCGAAGAGGTAGATGTCGTGGCCGTGGCCGGGTCGCGTCGCCGGCCAGCCGTCTGCGCCGAGGATGACAGACCGCGAGTCGTCGAGTGTCGCGAACCCGTACGTCGAGAGGATCCCGGGATCGAGTGGGCATTCACCGTCGACCTCGTCGAGGGTGCGAGCCGTGCCACCGAGGTTGCCGCGCAGGGGAAGCGACTGCGGGAGCGCTTCGCCGAACCGCCAGGTGGAGTAATGGATGTCGGGCGCGGCGAGAAGGGTGACCGACAGTCCCGAGGGGGAGAACTCGCGGCCGTTGTAGTGCAGTTCGAGGAAGTCCGTTCGTAGAGAGAGCCCGCTCTCGCCGTGAGTGACCGTGAACTCGGGAGTTGGGAACCGGCGATCCACGACGACGGCCGTCGGTTGGTCGACGAAGACCGCGTCCCCGCTCCATTCCATGCGGATGAGCCGCTCGGTGAGGACGGTGAACCGGTATCGATCACCTTGGATCACGGCTCCCGCACGGGCAGCGGTGAGCGCGACGTCTCGGGTGGCGATAGTCAATTCGAGCCTCTCTTGGGGCTGCCGTCAGCCCTTGGTGGAGCCGGCGGTGAGGCCGGAGACGATGTACCGCTGCAGCACGAGGAACAAGAGGACGACCGGGATGGCGGCGATGACGGCTCCGGCCGCGAACAGGCCCCACGGCGCATTGCGCTCGTCGGATCCCCAGTTGTACAGGCCGATTGCCAGCGTGAACTGCTCCGATCGCTGCAGCACGACGCGCGCAATGATGAAGTCACTGAAGGTCCCGATGAACGACAGGAGGCCGACGACCGTCAGGATGGGCGTGACGAGGCGGACGATGATGCGCCAGAAGATCTGCGCGTGGCTGGCTCCGTCGATCTTCGCGGCCTCGTCCAGCTCGCGTGGCACAGTGTTGAAGAACCCGTACATGAGGAATGTGTTCACCCCCAGCGCTCCGCCCAGGTAGACGAAGACGAGTCCCAGGTGGGAGTTCAACCCGAGCAGCGGGAAGACGTCGCCGATCGCCAACAGCACGAGGAAGATCGCCACGAACGCCAGCATCTGGGGAAACATCTGCAGCAGCAAGAGCGTCGTCAATCCCGCGCGCCGTCCGGTGAAGCGGAAGCGTGAGAAGGCGTAGGCCGCGGCCGCGCCCATGAGCACGGTGCCGATCGCCGTGAGGGATGACACCAGCAGGGAGTTCCTCATCCACGTTCCGAACGGAGTGGACCACAGCTCGACGAAGTTCTCGAGCGACACCACACGGAAGAGTTCGTACGAACCCGTCAGGGTGCCCGATGGGTTGAGCGACGCGGACAGGGCGTAGAGCAGCGGGAAGACGCAGATCACGATCATGACCGCCGCGACGACATAGCGCCAGCCGATCTCCGACCAGAACCGTGCACCCCGCAGCCGAGTATTGTTCGGCCGCACTGTCGCGTCCACGGTCGCGACGGCTGCGGTAGTCACCTTGGTCATGTCAGATCTCCTCCAGACGACGCGTACGGCGGAATCCGAGCCACGAGATGACGCCGACCAGGACGAAGATCACGAGCGAGAGAGCGCTCGCGACGCCGTACTGCTTGCTCCCGCTCTCGAAGGCGACGGAATAGACCATCGAGATGAGGATGTCGGTGTGGCCCACCACGTAGGGCGTGCCGGCGAAGTTCGGACCACCGCCGGTGAGCATGTAGATGAGGGCGAAGTTGTTGAAGTTGAACGCGAAGGACGAGATCAGCAGGGGAGCGACCGAGATCATCACGAATGGCAGCGTGAGGTGGCGGAAGACCTGCCAGCGGTTGGCACCGTCGATCCGGGCGGCGTCGATGATGTCCGAAGACACGGCCTGCAGCGCGCCGGTGCAGATGAGGAACATGTACGGGAAACCGAGCCAGAGGTTGACCAGGATGAGGGACACCTTGGCGAGGAACGGATCTGTCAGCCACGGCACGTCCGCCCCGCCCAGAAGCACCACATTGATGTAGCCGAAGCGGTCGTTGAGCATGCCCGCCCAGACGAGCGCGGAAAGGAAACCCGGGAACGCGTACGGCAGGATCAGCAGCGACCGGATGATCTTGCGCCCTCGGAGACGCTGATCGTTGAAGGCGACGGCAAGGAAGATCCCGAGCGCGAACGTGGTGACGACGGACAGGAGCGCGAAGCCGAACGTCCACAGGAAGATCTCGATGAACGGACCGACCATGCGCTCATCGGCGACCATCGCCGTGAAGTTCGAGAATCCGACACCGACGCGCCACCCGGGGGTGAGCACGGTCCCATCGTCGGAGACGAAGTTGCCGGTATCGCTGACGTGGTACACGGTGCCATCCGTCGTATTGACGAACGTGTCCGTCTCCGAGTCGTACTGCAGCACCGGCACCGCGATGAATCCCGATGAGCCGTCCTGCGTGCGTAGCGATCCGTCCGCGGGATCCTCCGACACGGGGACTCGCAGGTCGACGACATCGGTCTGTCTGTCGGCGATGTCCACGAAGGTGAGCGTGTCCCATCCTGGGACGGCCGCGACCCTCTCGTCTTCCACCGTCGCGTCGCTGACTTCGCCGAGAGGCTGCTCAGCGGTGCCGAGAAGCACCTCGCCGTCGTCGAGCACTGCGAAGGCCAGCTGATCGCCGTTCGAGAGAACGGTGAGCTGGAATGTGTTCGACCCCTCCACGCGACGCTCGTTCTGCACCGAGATCTGCTCGATGGCGTCTTCCTGCGTGGAGTTGTGGCCGTCACCGTAGTTGGTGAAAGCGACGTATGCCGTGTAGCCCATCGCGAAGATCTGGTACGCGAACAGGAAGATCAGCCCGGGGATGAGGTACTTCGCCGCAACCGCCCGCCGCGAGAAATACGCCCAGTTGACGAAGGCGAGAGTGACGATGAGGAAGGCGACGATGGCCCATTGGCCGATCGCCCATGCCGCGAGCAGGCCGTACAGCCCGAACGCGTCCGCGAGCCCGACCAGCACGAGCTTGACGAAGAAGCCGGGCGAGAGGGTTCGTTCACCCGAGCCTCGCCGGCCGGGGCGGACGGGGCGACCGGGGGGTTTCGGGGGCAGTGTCTGTGCGACGGGGTCGGAAGAAGTGGAAGTGGTCATCGATGATCCTCAGTGCGGCGATCGGTGCGTACGCAAACCCTGCTCCCGTCCGCCCGAGTGATGGGCGGGCGGGCGGAAGCAGCGAAGCCGATCAGCCGTTGTCGATGGCGTCCTGGATGTTCAGAACCAGAGAGTCCCACCCCGCGATGGGGTCGACCTGGCCGTCGATGATCTGGGCCTCGGTGGCGCCCCAGAATCCCCAGACCGCGCTCATCTCGGGAATCGCGGGCATCGGAGCGCCTGAGGCGCCTGCCTCGGTGAATCCGGCGATGATCGGGTCGTCGACCTTCTCCGCCGAGGCGATGAGCGCCGGGCTGCGCTTGCTGGACTCGTAGAGCATGTCCTGTGCCGCTTCGGTCGTCATGTAGTTGACCACGAACTCGTTCGCGAGCACCGGGTTCTTGGTCTTCGCCGAGATGAAGATGCCCGACACCCCGACGAACGGCTGCGCAGGCTGACCGCCCGCACTCGGGATCGGCAGCACCGTGAAGTCGATGCCGGCCTCCTGCATGCCCGGGATGCCCCACGGACCTGTGATGATGTAGGGCGCTTTGCCGTCACCGAACGCCTGCCCGGCGACAGCGCCGTCGACGGCGATGTCGAGAGTCCCGTCCCGGCCGAGCTTCGCGATGTACTCGGCGAAGGCATGCCCGGCATCGCCGCCCATCGCCAGCTCCGACGTGTATGAACCATCCGCGTTCTGCTTGAACACGGGGGCACCGAACGAGGTCTGGAGCGGGTACATGTGGTACGGGTCCGACGACTCACCCTGCTGGATGAGCACGGAGAACTCGGTGCCGGCCGTCGCGGCCTCGGTGATCAGCTCGTCGAACGTCGTGGCTTTCGTCTCCGACAACAGTGCGTTGTTGCGCACGAGCGCGACGTTCTCGAGCGCCAGGGGAACGCCGTAGTACTGACCGTCGTAGGCCATCGCCGCAGATGCCACCTGCGCGAAGTCGTCGGCCTTGTCGCCGAGGTCGATCGGCGCGACGACACCGTTCTTGATCCATTCACCGAGACCGTCGTGCGCCGAGATGATGAGGTCGGGGCCTTCGCCCGTGGGAACCTGGGCGACGAAGTCCGGCCCGATGTCTTCCACGGCCTTCTCGACGAGTTCAACCGTGACGCCGGACTCCTCTTTGAATGCCTCCACAAGGGGCTGCATTTCGGCATACCGGTTCGGATCCACCCACAGAGTGAGCGTCTCTTCCGTAGTCGCGGCGGGCTCTCCCCCGTCGGTGCTCGCGCAAGCCGCGAACGTAAGTACGACGCCAAGAGCGCCGATCATCATGATGCTCCTTCGCATCATCACTCCTCTTCGGGTTAGGCCCGCCACTTCAGCGAGGCTGATTGCTCATAGCGTAGATCAGAATTGCGTTAGAACGGCATATATTTTCATGCGTTCTGCATATCATTTCCGTAACGCACCGCGGTCGTCGGTCCCGCGCCTGGGAACGAAAACCTAACATCATTCGGTTTATGATCGAACGGATGCCGCTGAGTCGCGCGCGTTTCGAGACAGGCGAGCCCCCACAGCGCTAGCATCGGCGCAGAGGCGCCGCGTGCGCGGCGCAAGGGGGGCTCCGCATGTCCGATCAGTTGACTCGACCGACGGGGGTGACGGTCGTCGCGATTCTCGCCTGGATCGCCGGCGCGCTCGACATCGTCTCGGGAACCATCCTGCTGTTCCAAGCCGGAGTCACGTCCGTCGCCGACGGACTGGGCGGCACCGGTCCGCTCTATGCCGCCGCGATCGGCTCCATCGTGCTCGGCCTCGTCGTCGTGGTGGTCGCCGCCGGTCTCCTCACCGGCAATTGGGCCGCGCGCATGATCATCACGGTCGCCGAGGTGCTCTCGATCATCGGCTCGCTCTTCCTCGCCTTCGCGTACCTTGGCGGTGCGGTCGGCGAATGGCTCGGCATCCTCGTTTCGCTCATCGTGCTGTTCCTGCTCTGGGGGCACAAGTCGAGTGTGTTTTTCGGAAGCCGGAGCCCCGCGTGAACGCGATCGGCCGCCCGGGCGGCGTCACGTTCATTGCAGTGCTGGTCTGGATCAGCGGCCTCCTCGACATCGTCGGCGGCACGATCCTGCTCTTCCAGACGAGCATCGCTGCGACCGTGGAGCAGTTCGGCGGCGCCGGTCAGCTCATCACTTCGGCGATCATCACGATCCTGATCGGTATCGTCCTCATCGCCGTCGCCGGTGGACTCCTCCGAGGCAGTGCCGGTGCGCGCGTCGTCGTGACGATCTTCCAGGCGCTCTCGATCGTGAGCTCGGTCTTCCTTGCCATCGCCTACCCGGCCGGAGCCATCGGCGAGTACTTCAGCGTCGCCATCTCGGTGATCGTCCTGGCCCTCCTGTGGTCGGGGCGTGCGAACGCGTTCTTCCGCAGCTGATCACCGCCGCGGTCGATTGCGGCCGTGCTGTCGGGCCGTCTCGAGGTTCCCCTTGTGGATTCTCGGATGCGCAGCGTCGGCGAGTTTGTAGGGTAGTCACAGTCGCTCACGAGACGTCATCGGGCGGTTTTGTAGGGCACGGACGCAGGGTTTCCCCGCCACGTCGCCCCGTCCTACCGTGGAAGGAAGCCCAGACCGCACACGAAGGACGAGACACCGACGATGGTTGACACGGCACCCCGCACGACTTCGAAGCAGAAGCAGCAGCAGACGACGACGCCTGAGCGATCGGCCGACACGGCGTCGTCGAAGCCGGCGCGCACCGCGGCATCCGCACCATCGCAGCAGGCGAACGGCGGCGCGGCCACCGTGGCACGGGTCGATGTGGCGACGCTCGGCCGGCAGCTGCTCGGCACCTGGCCCGACATCCGCCTCGAGGCGCGAGAGCGCGCCGCGCGCCCCGACCTGCAGCGCATCGAGGGCCAGCCGATGGCTGAGCATCGCGAGCGCGTGCTGCAGCAAATGATGATCCTGGTCGAAACGCAAGCCGTGCACCGCGCGTTCCCGACTTCGCTCGGCGGCCACGACGACCACGGCGGCAACATCGCCGCGTTCGAAGAGCTCGTCATCGCCGACCCGAGCCTGCAGATCAAGGCGGGCGTGCAGTGGGGCCTCTTCGGTGCTGCCGTGCTGCACCTCGGCACCGAGTTCCACCACGAGACGTTCCTGCCCGACATCATGTCGCTGAAGGTGCCGGGCGCGTTCGCGATGACCGAGACCGGCCATGGTTCGGATGTCGCGGCGATCGGCACGACCGCGACCTACGACGAGGCCAAGCAGCAGTTCGTGATCAACACCCCGTTCCGCGGCGCGTGGAAGGACTACCTCGGCAACGCCGCGGTGCACGGCACCGCTGCCGTCGTGTTCGCGCAGCTCGTCACGAAGGGCGTGAACCACGGCGTGCACGCCTTCTACGTGCCGCTTCGCACTGCGAAGGGCGGGTTCCTCAAGGGCATCGGCGGCGAAGACGACGGCCTGAAGGGCGGGCTCAACGGCATCGACAACGGCCGTCTGCACTTCACGAACGTGCGTGTGCCTCGCGTGAACCTGCTGAACCGCTACGGTTCGGTCGCCGAAGACGGCACCTACTCGAGCCCGATCGCGAGCCCGGGCCGCCGCTTCTTCACCATGCTCGGCACGCTCGTGCAGGGCCGCGTCTCGCTCGACGGCGCGGCGACGACCGCTGCCGCGATGGCCCTCACGATCGCGATCACCTACGGCAACCAGCGTCGCCAGTTCAACGCGGCGAGCGACACCGACGAAGAGGTGCTGCTCGACTACCAGCGCCACCAGCGGCGTCTGCTGCCGAAGCTCGCGACGACGTACGCGCAGATCTTCGCCCACGACGAGTTCCTCGTGAAGTTCGATTCGGTCTTCTCTGGAGCGGCCGACACCGACGACGACCGCCAAGACCTCGAGACGATCGCGGCCGCGCTGAAGCCCCTGTCGACGTGGCACGCACTCGAGACGCTGCAAGAGGCGCGCGAGGCATCCGGCGGTGCGGGCTTCCTCGCCGAGAACCGCATGGTGGGCCTGCGTCAAGACCTCGATGTCTATGCGACCTTCGAAGGCGACAACAACGTGCTGCTGCAGCTCGTGGCCAAGCGCCTGCTGACGGACTTCTCGAAGCAGTTCGCGAAAGCCGACGCCGGCGCGATGGCACGCTACGTCGTCGCGCAGACCGCAGACCGCGCGTACCACGGCACGGGCCTCCGCAGCCTCGCGCAGACCATCGCCGACTTCGGCTCGACGGCGCGCTCGGTCTCAGAGCTCCGCGACGAGCAGACGCAGCGGGAGCTGCTCACCGACCGGGTCGAGGCGATGATCGCCGAGATCGCCGGGCGACTGCGCGACGCGCGCAAGCTGCCGAAGGCCGATGCGGCTGCGGCGTTCAACCGCAACCAGAACGAGCTCATCGAGGCAGCTCGCGCACACGGCGAGCTGCTGCAGTGGGAGGCGTTCACTCGAGCACTCGCGAAGACGAGCGATCCCGGCACCAAGCAGGTGCTCACCTGGGTGCGCGATCTCTTCGGGCTCGGCCTCGTCGAGAAGCACCTCGCGTGGTACCTGATCAACGGCCGGCTCTCGCCGAAGCGCGCGCAGGCCGTCAGCGCCTACATCGACCGGCTCGTCGAGCGTCTGCGCCCCCACGCACAAGATCTCGTCGACGCGTTCGGCTACTCGCCCGCGCACTTGCGCGCGAAGATCGCCTCGGGCGCCGAGCAGGAGCGTCAAGACGAGGCGCGTGCCTACTACGCCGCCCAGCGCGCCGCCGGCACCCTTCCCGTGCCCGAGAAGTCGAAGAAGAAATAGCCCTTTCCTCCCGCTGGTCGAGTAGCGCGAAGCGCGTATCGAGACCTGTCACCAGATCTCGATACGCGTCGTGCTTCGCCCGGCGCTACTCGATCAGCGTTCTCGCTCCCGCGGGGTCCGCGTCAGCGGCGCAAGCGCCGGTATGCGGCCGCCGCGAGCGGCAGGAACACCACGGTGATCACGAGCGGCCAGACGGATGCCGCGAGCACGGCGTTCTCCGCGAACCATCCGCTCGTCGTGCCGGTCGGGTTGCCGAACAACTCACGGGTGGCGGTGGCGGTCGCCGAGACCGGGTTCCACTCGGCGATCGTGCCCAGCCAGCCGGGCATCGTCTCGGCCGAGACGAACACGGTCGAGAGGAATCCGATCGGCCAGACGAGCACTTGCACCACGGTCGTCGCGCCGGCGCTCCTGAACCGCAGGCCGAGGAAGATGCCGAGCCACAGCAGTGAGAAACGCAGCCATAGCAGCAGCGCGATGCCGAGCGCGATCTCGCCCGGGCCCGTGGTCGGACGCCAGCCGATGAGCATACCGCCGAGCATGAGCACTCCGAGGCTCAGAGCTGAGGAGGCCAGGTCGGCGATCGCGCGACCGAGCGCCACCGAGGCGCTCGCGATGGGCAACGAACGGAACCGGTCGGTGATGCCGCGCTTCGCATCTTCCGCCATCGCGGTCATGGTCGATTCGAGCCCGAAGAGCATCGTGAGGGCGAACATGCCGGGCAGTAGGAACGCGATGTAGTCGCCGCCGCCCGGCAGCTCGATTGCGCCGCCGAAGAGGAACCCGAACATCAGGATGAGCATGATGTTGAACGCGAGCCCGAAGACGATGCCCCAGGGTTCTCGCACCCAGTGCATCATGTCGCGGCCGGCGATCAGCCAGCCTTCGCGGGCGGCGTTCGGGCGGCGGTCCCGGGTGACGGTTGCGTCGGCGATGGCGGTGGGCGGGGTGATGGCGGTCATCGTGCCTCCTCGGTGTCGTGGTGCCGTGCGGTGACGGCGATCGGGTCCGCGGTTGATGCGGCAGCGTGGCCGGCCGGGAGTGCAGCACCGCCCGGACCGGTGAGGTGCAGGAAGACCTCGTCGAGCGTGGGTCGGCGAAGGGAGAGGTCGTCGACGGTGAGGGCGGCGGCGTCGAGAGTGCGCACGATCGGGGCGAGCGCCTGCTGGCCGTCGGCGACCTCGACCGTGACGGTTCGGGTGTCGGTGTCGACGGATGCCTCGACCCCCACGGTTCGCCCGATGAGCTCGGCCGCTTCGTCGAGCCGGGTGGCTTCGGCGATCACGACGGAGACCCGGTCACCGCCGAGTCGCCGCTTCAGCTCACCGGGCGTGCCTTCGGCGACGACCGTGCCGTGGTCCATCACCGAGATGCGGTCGGCGAGCTGGTCGGCCTCGTCGAGGTACTGCGTGGTCAGCAGCACGGTGGTGCCGGCGGCCGCGATCTCGCGTACGGCCTGCCAAACCGTTGCCCGACCGCGGGGGTCGAGTCCCGTGGTGGGCTCGTCGAGGAAGAGGATCGCCGGAGTCAGCACGAGGCTCGCCGCGATGTCGAGCCGGCGCCGCATGCCGCCGGAGAATCCGGAGACGGTGCGGGACGCGGCATCTGTCAGCTCGAAGGAACCGAGGAGATCATCGGCGCGACTCCGTGCGCGGGCCTTCGAGAGCCCGCTCAGACGTGCGAAGAGCACGAGGTTCTGGTGGGCGGTGAGCGCCTCGTCGACCGCGTGGAACTGGCCGACGAGGCCGATGCGCTCGCGAACGCGGGCGGGGTGGCGACGCACGTCGATGCCGTCGATCTCGGCGGTGCCGGCGTCGAGATCGGTCAGCGTGGTCAGGCAGCGCACGGCGGTGGACTTGCCGGCGCCGTTGGGGCCGAGGAGTCCGTGCACCTGGCCGCGGGCGATCTCGAGGTCGAAGCCGTCGAGTGCGTGCTCGCCGCCGTAGCGCTTGCGGAGGCCGACCGCTCGAAGGGCCGTGGAATCAGTGGTTCTGGGCGGAGTCATGAGTGTCATCGCATCCTTCAACGTACGCCGTACGGACTTGTTTCTTGCATACCGTACACCATACGAAGAATGTAGGCTAGCGCCATGTCGACCGAATCCACCGGGCGCGGCGAACCCGACCGCACGCTGCGGCTGCTCTGGCGTGCGCGGCTCGGCGAACCGCTCGGCTCCCGCGGGCCCAAACAGCGTTCCAGCGTCGACGAGGTGGTCGAGGCAGCGATCCAGATCGCCGACGAAGAGGGCATCGACGCGCTCTCCATGCGCCGCATCGCCGATCGCCTGGGCCTCAAGCCGATGTCGGTCTACACCTACGTGCCCGGCAAGGCCGAGCTCATCGATCTCATGGTCGACCAGGTCGCCGGCGAGGTACCGCTGCCCGAACTCGAGGGCAGCCTACGCGAGCGGCTCACCGAGATCGCGCGACTGCAGTGGGGCGAGTACCTGCGGCATCCGTGGCTGCTCGCGATCGATACGAGCCGGCCGCCGCTCGGCCCGAACGTCTCCGACCACTGGGAGTGGTGCCTCGGCGCGATCGACGGGCTCGGCCTCGCCGACCTCGACATGGACCGCGTCATCACGCTGCTGCTCGGGTTCGTCGGCGGGCCTGCGCGGGCCTACCTCGATGCCGAACGGCTGCGGCGATCGAGTGCCGAGTCCGACCTCGAATGGTGGGAGCGCAACGCGCCGCTGCTCGAACAGATCATGGACGGCGAGCGCTACCCGATCTCAGGTCGAGTGGGCCAAGCGGCCGGCGAGGCCTACGAGGCGCCCGCCGATCCGCTCGGAGCGTTCGAATTCGGGCTCGCCCGCGTGATCGACGGCATCGAGGGGTACGTGGCATCGGTGCGCGCCGCCTGAGGGCCGGTCACTGCTCGGACGGCGGCCTCATCAGTGCGCCGGCAGCGAGCCCCACGACGACTCCGGCAGCCGACCAGAGCCAGAAACCCGTCCACAGGCTGATGCCGACCCCGACGATTGCACCGACGATGAGCCCGACGATGAGTTGGTTGCGACGTGCGGGAGTCATCCGTTGGGCCATGCACCAAGCCTACGTGCGCACGGTGGTCGAGCAGAGCGGCACACGTTGGTCGAGTAGGGGGCGGCACACGTTGGTCGAGTAGGGAGCGAAGCGAGCGTATCGAGACCGGTCGCGGGGTCTCGATACGGCGCTGGCGCGCCTACTCGACCGACGAATGGCTGGCGCGCCTGCTCGACCGACGGGTTGGGGTCGCGGGGTCTCGATACGGCGCTGGCGCGCCTACTCGACCAACGAATGGCTGGCGCGCCTACTCGACCGACGGTCGCGAGAAGCTCAGATGAGCCCGAGCGCGCGCACCGCCTCGCGCTCCTCCTCGAGTTCGGCGACGGATGCCGCGATGCGGCGCCTCGCGAATTCGTCGACCTCGAGGCCCTGCACGATGCGCCACGCACCATCGACGGACTCCACCGGGAACGAGGAGACGAGCCCCTCTGGCACGCCATAGGACCCGTCGGAGACGACCGCGGCGCTCGTCCAGCCGGCTTGGGTGCCCGCGACCCAGTCGCGCACATGATCGATCGTCGCGCTCGCCGCAGACGCCACCGACGACGAACCGCGCACCTCGATGATCTCCGCCCCGCGTCCCGCGACCCGCGGGATGAACTCGTCGACGAGCCACTCCTTCGCCGCATCAACACCGCCCAGACGGGCGGCGAGCAGGGCCGGCACCGAATCGCCCGCCGCCGTCGCATGCGCGATGTCGGGGAACTGGGTCGCCGAGTGGTTTCCCCAGATCGTGACGCCGCGGATCTCGCCGACCGAACTGTCGACCGTCGCCGCGAGCTGGCCCAACGCACGATTGTGGTCGAGGCGGGTCAGCGCGGTGAAACGCTCGGCCGGGACATCCGGAGCATGCGCTGCCGCAATGAGCGCATTGGTGTTCGCCGGATTGCCGACCACGACGACACGGATGTCGTCGGCGGCTCCGGCGTTGATCGCTTCGCCCTGCGGGCCGAAGATCCCGCCGTTCGCCGCGAGCAGGTCGCCGCGTTCCATGCCCGCGGCGCGCGGGCGCGCGCCGACGAGGAGCGCCGTATTCGAACCGGCGAATGCGGCCCGCGCATCGTCGTAGACCTCGACGTGCGACAGCAGCGGGAAGGCGGAGTCCTGCAGCTCGAGCGCGGCACCCTCGGCGGCGCGCACCCCCTGGGGAATCTCGAGCAGGTTCAGCCGAACGGATGTCTCGTGGCCGAACAGTGCTCCCGACGCGATGCGGAACAACAGGGCGTATCCGATCTGTCCGCCTGCGCCCGTGAGCGTGACGGTGATCGGCTTCTCAGCAGCCATGTTCCGAGCCTATCCGTGGTGTTCACTCGCGCCGCCACATGGTGGCACCACGGCAGGGCCACGAGCACCCGACGATCCCCGAAGTGGGGGGTGAGACGAGCATCGGGCGCGCGTAGCGTGGCGAAAGAGGGTCCCTGCACCCCGCACGCCGCAGATCGGGGAGTAGGGCCGTTCATGCGCGCAACTGATGAATCCATCGAACGAGGCGTCGGCAGACCTTGGCGGCTGGTCGCGCTCGGCGCCGTCATCGGGCTGACCTGGGCGGCAAGCCTCCGCGGTCTCTTGTCGGTGCTCGCGGGCGTCGCATCGACGGTCGAATGGTCGGGCACATTCGTCCAGATCCTCGCGCCGGCGGCGATCGTCGGCGGCCTGTTCGGCTGGGCGGAGTACCTGCGCCGCTATAACGGGCCGCGCTGGCGGCGCTGGTTCGCCCTGTCGCCCCTCGTCTTCGGGCTCACCGCGCTGACCGGGGTCGGTGCGTGGGCCGACCTCGGCATGGCCGCCGTCGCGGTGATCGCCGGCACGCTCGTCGCGATCTCGGGCGGATACGCCCTATCGGGTGTCGGCCCGGTATGGGCGAGATTCCTCACCGGGCTGGTTGCAGCGGTGCCGGTCGTCGTCTTCGCCGTCGTCGCACCCGATGCGGCGGGCCCGGCATTCGGGTTGACACGTCCGCGCGGCGTCTGGGCGACGGTGTACTTCGCCGGGCTGCTCGTCGTCTTCTGCCTCGGCAACTCGATCCCGTTCCGGCGCGCGCCCCGCGCCGTCGAGCCGTGAGCCGATGCCCGGTGCGGCGCGGCATCAGCCGGAGGCATCCACTGATCGATACCGTGGCGCCATGAGAGAGATGTATCCGGAGATCGAGCCGCTGGAGACCGGCATGCTCGATGTGGGGGACGGCCAGCACATCTACTGGGAGGTGTCGGGCAATCGGCGGGGGAAGCCGGTCGTGTTCCTGCACGGGGGGCCGGGCGCGGGAACGACGCCTCAGTATCGTCGGCTCTTCGACCCCGATCGCTACCGGATCGTGCTCTTCGACCAGCGTGGTTGCGGACTGTCGATCCCGCATGCGAGCGAACCGGAAGCGAAACTCTCGGCGAACACGACCTGGCATCTGGTCGCCGACATGGAACGCCTGCGCGGCCATCTCAGCATCGACCGTTGGCAGGTGTTCGGCGGCTCGTGGGGGAGCGCGCTCGGTCTCGCCTACGCCCAGACGCACCCCGAGCGAGTGACCGAGATGGTGCTGCGCGGCATCTTCACCCTGCGACGACAGGAGCTCGACTGGTTCTACGAAGGCGGCGCCTCTGCGGTGTTCCCCGACCTGTGGGAGGACTTCATCGCGCCGATTCCGGCTCTCGAGCGGGGGCACCTCATCGAGGCGTACGCGCGGCTGCTGGCCGACCCGAACCCCGAAGTGCACGAGCCGGCAGCCATCGCCTGGGCGCGGTGGGAATCCTCGACGATCACCCTGCTGCCGCAGGCCGCGAACATCGCCCGGTTCACCGCGCCCGAGTATGCGACGGCATTCGCGCGCATCGAGAACCACTACTTCCGGCACGGCGGATGGTGGGAGGAAGGGCAACTGATTCGGGATGCCTCGCGGCTCCGCGACATCCCCTCGGTCATCATCCAGGGGCGCTACGACATGTGCACGCCCGCGATGACCGCGTGGGACCTGCACCGGGCATGGCCCGAGGCGGAGCTGACGATCGTCGACGATGCGGGGCACTCGTTCGACGAGCCCGGCATCCTCGACGCGTTGATCACGGCGACCGACCGCTTCGCAGGCGGCGACGAGGGCTACGGACCGGCGGGCGGCGATGCCGAGCGCGATGCCGTAGGGGTCGACGACCTCGCCGAGGTGGATGACGAGCTCGACGATGACGACGAGTTCGATGATGACGATGACGACGATGACGACCTCGACGACGGCAAGCGGGACGCGGAGTAGCGACGGATCATGACGTTCAATCCCGCGCCGAGATCAGCGCAGGCGCCTGCGGCACCAGCGCGGTCGGTCCGGTGAGGCTGTGATCGCTCGCCGGGTCGGACGCGTCGCCGTGGGCGTGCTCGCCGTGCTCGTGCTCATCGGCGTGATCTTCGCAGCGTGGGCGCACACGGTCATGGCCGGTGAGCGCACCCGCGCGCTCGAGGCGTGGCGCGATTCCGAGATCACGATCCGGCAGACGGATCACTCGTTCGTGATCGAGCCGGCGGAGGCTGGTTCCGATGTCGGGATCGTGTTCATCCCTGGAGCGAGGGTCGATCCGGCAGCGTACCTCTGGAAGCTCGGCGGGATCGTGGCGGAAACGGGGGCGACGGTCATCATCACCGAACCGACCCTGAATCTCGCGTTCTTCGACACCCGACCGCTCGAGGAGTTCACGGCCGACGCGCCCGGCATCGAGCGATGGTACGTCGGCGGCCATTCGCTCGGTGGGGTTCGCGCGTGCCAGATGGCGGCCGAGGCATCGGATGCCGCGTCGCCCGAGGTCGTCGGCATCATCCTGTTCGGCAGCTACTGCGCGAACGACCTGTCGGATTCAGGACTGCGCGCCCTGTCGCTCGTCGCGGAGTTCGACGGACTGAGCACTCCCGAGAAGGTCGGGGCCGCGTCGCAACTCCTCCCCGCCGATGCCGTGACCGTCGTGCTCGACGGCGCGAACCACGCGGCCTTCGGCGACTACGGCGCGCAACCCGGTGATGGCACGGCCACGGCCGATGACGAGATCACCCGCGAGCGAGTCACCGCTGCCGTCTCGGAGTTCCTCGCGCAAGCCGCGTCATGATTCGCGGGTGATCGCGTCTCTCAGATGACGGCCATGCGATCGACGCATGCCGCAGTCAGATGGGAACCCGAAACCATGCGACGAAACGACCCAACCCCTCATCGCGAGTTCATCCGTGCCGACGGCATCGATGAAACGGTGGCCTGGCCATGCTCGTGCGGGCGCGGCGCCGATCACCGGTACCTCGAACCGAGGCGCCCGGCCGGTGCGACCGGAGCGATCCATCGTCCAGCCACCGCAGACGAGCATCGGATGACGCGTGCTGCGAGTCATCCGATCGCGACGGGCTGACGGGCCGGCGCTCCTGCATCGGCGTCGAGCTCCGGAGCCCCCGGAAATGGGGGGAGCGCGCGCATCGGTACCGCTCGTAGAGTATTCGCAGTCCGTGGAGTGCGTACCCTGCGCATCGAGCACTGAGGCGGAACAGACTCCCGAAGTCCCGATTCGTGCGCTCGCTCCGGTCTCGTCGTCTGTGCCGGCGAAGCCACGAAACGAGGGGAGGGCACATGACGTCGAAGATGCGATATGCGCTCATCGCGGTCGGAGTCGCGGTCGTCCTCATCCTGGCGATCGGTGTCACCCTGAATCGCCTCGCCGATGCCGCACCGCAAGCGGCTTCGGAGCCGACATCGTCGGCCGATGCGCGTGCCGACGATCGTGCAGCCGAGACGAACGCCACGCAGCCCCCGGGATCGTCGGGCGAAGACGGCGACGCCAGCGAGGTGCTGCCGCCAGTCGATCCGACGACGGGCCTGCCTGCCCCCGTGGAGTACGCGCCGCTGATCTCGGCGCCGTTGCCGCCGAACGCCGCCGAGTCCGGGCGTCTCGTCGAGGGGTTTCCCTCGGCGGTCGCGGTGTACGAGGGATCGGAGATCGCCACGAGTTCGGTGAGTTCGTCGGATGATCGTCTGCAGGCGGCCGTCGAAGCCCGGAGCGACTCAGAACCTCAAGCCATTCTCGACTTCTACGTCAAGCACTTCGCAGCGCTCGGTCTGACATCGACGACGTCGCCGGCCGTGGGGGGCTCGCTCGCGCTCTCCTTCACGCGCGGCGGCGATGCACTCGTCGTGACCGTGACCGGCGACACCGGAGGAACGGTCTACACGGTGTTCGGAACGTTGACCGCGGCGGGAGGTTAGTCATGTACCTGTCATTCTCAGAGCTGCGCGCGAAGGCGAAGCTGGAACAGGATGCCGACGGCGATCCATCGTCGAGCCCAGACGGTGCGGACGACACGACCTCGACGGCCGGACGAACCTCCACAGCGCGCGTCGCCAGCAGCCGAGTGTCATCCGTGGTCATCGCGCTCGGCATCGTGAGCATGTTCACCGACATCTCATCCGAGGCGACCGCGGCGATCCTCCCGCTCTACATCACGGGCGTCATCGGGCTCTCGACCGTCGCCTACGGTGTCATCGATGGCCTCTACCAGGGCGTGAGCGCGGTCGTTCGCATCGCCGCCGGCTACGCTGCCGACCGCGGGGACAGCCCGAAATGGATCGCGCTGTTCGGGTACGGCGTGTCGGCGATCGCACGCGTCGGCCTGCTCTTCGCGACCGGATTCGCGGCGCTCAGTGCGGTCATCGTCGTCGACCGGCTCGGCAAGGGAGCCCGCACCGCCCCGCGCGACGCGCTGATCTCGGCGTCGTCCGCGCCGGAGAACCTCGGTCGGTCATTCGGCGTGCACCGCATGCTCGACACAGTCGGAGCAGCGATCGGCCCGCTGCTCGCATTCATCGTGCTCCTCTTCATCCCTGACGGGTACACGACTGTCTTCGTCATCTCCCTCGCCTTCGCGGTGCTCGGGGTGATCGTTCTCGGCCTGTTCGTACCGAACCGGCATCCGCGCGCCGAGGGTGCCGGCGGCGACACGGCGCCGGCACCGTTCCGCTGGAAGCACCTCGCGAATCCTCGCTTGCGGCGGGTGCTGATCGTCGCCGGCCTGTTCGGCGTGCTCACGGTCGGCGACGGTTTCATCTACCTCGTGTTGCAGGATCGCAGCTCCTTCGCCGCCGAATGGTTTCCCCTGCTGTACGTCGGCACGAATATCGTGTTCCTCGCACTCGCCGTGCCGCTCGGCCGGCTCAGCGACCGGTTCGGAAGCGCCCGCGTCTTCGTCCTCGGACATCTTGCGTTGCTCGCGACGTACATCGTCGCGGCGATTCCCTTCACAGGCTGGGGAACGACGATCGTCTGTCTGGTGCTTCTGGGCACGTTCTACGCGGCGACCGACGGAATCCTCGCGGCACTCGCGAGCCGGGCGACACCGACCGAATCCCGCGCGAGCGGAATCGCCGCCGCACAGACCGTCGTCGCGCTGACCCGGCTCGTCGCCTCGATCGGCTTCGGCGTGCTCTGGTTCGCGATCGGACGTACCGAGGCGGTCGTGATCGTCGCGTGCCTGTTGGCCGTCACGATCCCGGTCGCTGCGTGGATGTTGTTCGGTGGCGCACGCGGGCCGGTCGACGCCGCCGAGCCGGAGCGCACGGTGTGAGCCCCCGGCTCAAGTGGGTGCTCGTCGTCATTGCAGCCGTCGCGCTCCTCGGCGGCTCGCTGGCATACGGACTCTCGGCGTTCGCGCGATTCCAGGCGCGCTCGAACGCGTCGAGCGAGGTCCCGTCCACCACGCTCGACCGCGTCGAGTCCGGGCAGATCGTGTTCCGATCAACGGCGGCAGGCGACGACTACGGCCTCGTCGCCGCCGTATCGGCCGGTGCGCCGGGCTCGGCGCGTGCCGTACACGACCTCGCTTGCGACCGAGTGGATGCGACATCCGAGTTCGTCTCGTGCCTGCGCATCGTGCGCGGCATCGTCACGACGTTCGAGTGGGATGTCACCGACGCCACGTTCCGGCCGGAGTGGCAAGCGCCACTGCCGGGCGTGCCGAGCCGCACCCGAGTTGCGGACGACTCGCGGTACTGGGCGTCGACGGCGTTCGTCACGGGCCACTCCTACGCGACGATCGGGTTCTCGACCGCGACCGTGATCCACGGCTCCGACGGCACGGACCACGGCAACCTCGAGGACTTCGACTTCACCGTCAATGGCGAGCCCGTGACGGCCGCCGACCGGAACTTCTGGGGTGTCACGTTCGTTCCGGGGACCGACGAGTTCTACGCCACGGCCGCCTCGGGCGGCCGCACGTGGCTCGTGCACGGCGACCTCGGCGACCGTACCCTCGAGGCGATCCACGATGGCGTCGAATGTCCGTCGCTCTCGCCGGACGGCACCCGTATCGCGTTCAAGAAGATCACCGGCGACGCTCCCCAGACGCAGTGGACGATCGCCGTGCTCGATCTCGCGACGAGAGAGGAGACGGTTCTGCCCGAGTCGCGGGGCGTCGACGACCAGGTCGAGTGGCTCGACGACGACACGGTCATCTACGGGATGCCACGCGCCACTGTCGCCGGCGACAGCGACGTCTGGTCGATCGCCGCCGACGGTTCGGGCGAGCCTGCCCTGCTCATCGAGCACGCATGGTCACCGTCGGTCGTGCGGTAGCCGGATCTGTTCGACCCCGCAACGTTCACTCCGTGAGCACGATGTCCGTCCAGTAATTGTGACCCGCCGTCGCCATCGGATAGGTCGCGCCCCCGTAGACGTAGACGCCGCCGTTCGGCACCGTGACGATCGGCCCGCTCTGCACGGAGCCGATGAGCGCGCGGACATTGGCCGCATAACGCCCGGTCGTCGTGATGTAGCTTGCGCGGTACTCGACACCGGGAGTCAGCACGACGGGGGATGCGAATGAAACGGTGTACCACCCGGAAGCCGGTTCGTCGCTCGATACGGCGGAGGTGATCGGGGCGCTCGTGTCGGCTCCCCAGAGGAATGCTTGGTGCGAGGTGGCCGAGTCGGCGGCGACCTTGTACAGGCGAAGGCCCGAGATGCTCACGGTCTCAGTCACGGTGAACCGGACGCCGAGCTGCACGGTCGTCCCGTCGTTCCAGGACGTGTTCGCGGGCGTCGCGTCATTGAAGATCGCTCCGGTAGGTGGCACGTCGACGGTCTCGAAGGTCCAGGAGCCGTCGACGATGGTCTCGCCGCCGACGGTGACGGTCGCCGTGAACGTGGCGCCGTCGGCGAGCGCGGAGTTCGGGGTGAATGTGACCGTCGACGACGCCGAGTTCCACGCGGATGCGCCGGAGACCTCACCGCCAGGTCCCGCGAGGGCGAGTTGCGGCGTCGAATCGACGTCGCCCGTGAGCACTGCGGAGACGGTCGTCGACGTGTCGATCAATGTGGCGCCGGCGCCGGGTGACGAACTGCTCACTGCGGGTGGTGCGATGTTCTCCGCCGGATCGAACACGACATCGACGAAGTAGCTCGTGCGGTTCCATGCGAACGCCGGGATCGCGGTGCCGTCACCGTAGCGGTAGCGCCCGTTGAGATCGGGTACCGCGGCGAGCGGTCCGTTGGTGACGCCGGTCGCGAAGAATCCGGAGGTGAACGAATAGTGCCCGGCGGGTGCGAAGTAAGACACGACGTACTGGTGGTTCGGCACGATCTCCACCGGTTCATCGAAGAGTGCCTGCTGCCAGCCCGACGCCGACTCGCCGACGAAGCTCACCGAGGCGAGTTCGACACCGGTCTCGGCATCCCACAGCGAGCCGGTGTGCGCGCCGGTGTTGCCCGCGCCCTTGTGGAATCGCACTCCGAGCACCTCGCCGCGAACGGTCGTCGTGAAGGCCATGCCGAGCTCGACCGAAGCGGAGTCGTCGCCTGCAGCGGCGACCGCGGGGGTGACGCCGGTGAACAGCGTGAGGGCGCCGTCCGGCACCGGGTCGGGCCCGGGCGTCGGCGACACGACGGTGAACGTCCACGTGCGTGCCGGGACGCTGCCCTCACCGCTCTCTGCTGTCGCACCCGAGAACGAGACCGTGACCGTGGTGCCGAGCGGCAGCGACTCAGCAGGGTTGAATGTGAGGGTCTTGCGGTCCGAGGAAAAAGCGAGCACGCCGGCGACCGATTGACCTGCCACGGTGAGGCCGAGTGTCGATCCTTCGGCGGCCGGCGCACCGAACGATACCGAGACGTCCGACGCGGCGGCAACGCCGACCGCGTTCTCGGCCGGTGTCACCGAGGTGACGGCGAACGACGGCGCTGCCGACTCGAAGACGACGTCGACCAGATAACTCGTGGTGCTTCGCGTCGCCGGGAAATCACCGTTGTAGCTGTATGCGCCCGCGGAGGCCGCAGTAGTGAGCGGACCGACCGTCTTCGGGGAGGAGAACGTGCCGATCGTGGCGGAGTAGCGTCCGGCCGGAGCTCGATAGGCGGCGACGTACGCCGTGCCGGCCTCGACCGGAACGGGTTCGTCGAAGACCAGGGTCTGCCACCCGCTTGTCCCCTCCGACGTGAACGTGCCGCTCGCGAGCTGCTGACCGGCATCAGTCCACAGGCTTCCCGTGTGCGGACCCGTGTTGCCGACCGACTGGTAGAACGAGACCCCGGTCACGACGCCGTCCGTCGTCGGCGTGAATGCCGTTCCGAGCACGGCCGGCACCGTGTCCGGATCCTCCAGGATGCCGGGGACCGTCGACTCGGAGAAGATGCCGCACGGGCATGCGCCGGAGACGGGATCGGGTTTCGCGGTACGGAAATCCCAGGTGGCGCCGCTCGTGAGTTGGATCCCGGTGGCGGTTCGCGCTGAGAGTTCGACCGTGTACGTCACGAAACCGTCGAGTGCGCTGTCAGGCGTGAACGTGATCGTGCGAGTCGTCGGATCGTAGCTCGTCTCGCCGGGGACGGCGTGGCCCAGTTGGTCACGGACGGCCACCGCGTGCTCACTGACCGCCTTGGTGAACGTTGCCGAGATCGTGGTGTCGGCGTCGACGCTCACCGAGCCGGGAAGCGGCCAGCGGGACGTCGCCCCGAGTGGTGACGCATCCGTGGTGTGGAACACGACATCGACGTAGTAGTTCGTGTTGCCCCACGTCGAGACGGGCATCCGGCCCTGTCCTCCGTACACACCGGCCGCCGCGCTTCCGAAGCCGCCTGGGAGGTGGAGCGGGTCGCGCTCGAGGGACGCGGCGGCGAAGGCGTTGTCGTCGGCCGAATAGTGGCCCTGGGGGGCCCAGTACGACGCCGTGTACGTCGCTCCGGCCTGCACGGCCACGGGTGCCGCGAGCATGAGGGTCTGCCAGCCGCTCGACGTCTCATCGATGAACGTGCCCGTCGCGAGCTGCGTGCCGTCGGGGCCCCAGAGCGAGCCGATGTGCGTGCCGGTGTTGGCGGCGCTCTTGTAGAAACGAATCCCTTGCACGAAGCCGTCGACCATGGGAATGAACCGCACTCCGAGCTCGACCGGCGAGGCGTCATCGGAGTCGACCTGCTTCGGTACCTCCAAGCCGAAGGCCGAGTACGGCCCGGTCACGTGAAGCCCGACGGAGGCTCCAGTCGGCGGGGTGTTCGCGCTGTCGTCGATCGCTCGCGCGAGCACGGCGAGATCACCCATTCCGTGGAGCACGAACTCGTAGCTCCACGTCGTGGTGCCCACCGCCGCATGCCACGTGATCCCGCCGTCAGTCGAGACCTCGACGCCCGCGACCCGGCCGCCGCCACCGTCAGTGGCGGTACCGGAGAGTGCGACGACCGAACCGTTCGCGACCGTCGTGCCCGCTGCCGGCGACGTGATGGTCGCGGTCGGCGCGGTCGTGTCGGCGCTCGGGGAGGCGGGATCGAGGTCGCTCTGCAGCGTCGCGGGTTGTGCGCCCATGTCCGCAAGCAGGTTGACTTCCGCCTGCTGCATGCGGGGATCGGCCGGTGCGCCGTCGCCGTCGTGTGTGGCGTCGAGCCCCCACGCCCACTGGATGCTGCCGGCGGAGAACACGAGCGCGCCGCTCGCCGCTCGATAGAGGGTGAGGTGGTGCTCCGTCGCACCGGGCTTGACCGTGTTCCCGAAGTCCTGCAGGTATTCGGGGACGGCCCCGACGGTCGTCGAGAGACGGATGAGGCCGGGCGGGCGATGCCCGTTGTCGATGTCCTCGTCGGACTCGTAGCCGACCGTGTGCGGCGCCAGCGCGGTCGCCGTGCCGGTCGGCTGCGATTCGAGCCCGGTATTGCGCCAGAGTCGTGTCTTGCCTTCTTCGGCGGAGACCGTGACGGGGAGGTCGGAGAAGTTGGACATGTACATCGTGCCGAGCAAGGCGTTCTCCGGACGGCCGGCTCCGTTCTGCGGCGACGCGTATCGGGGATCGCGCCACGTGCCCGTCCACTCTGCGGAGGGATCGATCTTCGAGTTCGACCACGTCTCCTTGTAGCTGACGAGCGTGCGGTACGGCGTGGCTGAGGAGTCTGCCGACTGCTCGTACCGCGTGTGCCAGTACGCGCTGTTCCCGCCGAGGAATTGGATGTTCACCCCAGCGTCCCGTGCAGCGCCGATGTTCGCGCGCTGCGCGGCCGACCAATACTCGTCGTGACCGACGTCGAGGAACACTCGGTGATTCGTCAGCAGCGAGCCGTACCGGTCGGTGTCGACGCCCGAGAAGTAGGACACGTCGTAGCCGTTGCGCTCGAGGAAGCGCACCATGGCGAACTCGGAACTGAAGTAGAAGTCGCGGCCGTCATCGTGGTAGCGATTGGAGAACGGGCGGTTGTAGCTGATCTTGTAGGCTCGACCGTTCGCTGCGCCCTGATAGAAGTTCGAGCCGCCGTAACGGTTGTACGCGTGCCAGGTCGGGTCGGAGGTCTGGAACAACACGTCGGAAGTGCTCGATTCGTCGCGCACGATGAACGTGATGTGGCTCTGGCCGCCGGTGTCGCCGCGTGTGAGGAGCGCGAGGTACACGCCCGAGACGGCGTTCGACGGCACGTCCCAACCTGCCGAGACGGCCCAGTTGCCGCAATCGTAGACTTCGGTGCTGGCATCCGTGATGCACTCCGGCTGGTGCTGTGGGAGTGGGGCGCTCGGTGAGACCGAGTCCCACTTGCGAGCGCCGAGGCCCTGATACCAGCCGGTGCGGTAGATGTCGATCGAGTACGCGGATGCGTCGGTGTCGATCTTGAAGTCGATGCGGCTCCCGATGTTGACACTGATATCGGTGGCGAAGCCTTGGATCGATGCATCGCCGGCGCCCGACGAGATCTCCCATTCCTCCGGATCCGCGCCGGCGAGTGCGTTCTCGCACGCGACGGGGTTCGCACAGCCTTCGGCCGCAGCGACGGTCGCGGTGGTGAGCCCGAGCGAAGCGAGCAGACCGGTGAGCGTCACGGCGGTCACGATTCGGCGCAGGCGCCAACGCATGGCCGAGCGGGATTCGGGCTCAGTCGAGGTGGCAATGGTCACGATGGGTCCTCTGGTTTCGGGTAATGAGGACGCCCTGAGTATTCGGGAGCGGCTATCCCCTCCGTCTTATCGCAGGCCGCTGCCATGCTGCTCCCCCCAATTCGGGGCCGCGGAGCGGCTGGGCAGGTGGCAGCGTCGGTCCACCCCCATATTGGGACTGCCGGGCTCGAACCGGCGGCGGGGAGAATCGATGCGATCGGTGCGAGAGTTCGCGCGACGTCGTCGCTGGCGGCCGGACGCGTTCCGCGACATTCGCGATCGCCGGCGCAGCTCCGGATGCGAACCCGAAACCCTAGGAGCACACCTCGATGCACACCCTATCCGTCGCAGTGATCGGTGCTGGTTACTGGGGTCCGAATCTGGCCCGGAACTTCAGCAACAGCCCGGATTGGCGTCTCGCGGCGATCTGCGATCTCGACCGCGACCGTGCCGAGAAACTCGCCGCCCGCTTCGTCGCCGTTCGCGCCGAGCACGATTTGGCCGCGGTTCTCGATGATCCCTCGATCGACGCGATCGCCATCGCGACGCCGGCCCGCAGCCATCACTCCATCGCGCTCGCCGCCATCGCGGCGGGCAAGCACGTCGTGGTCGAGAAGCCGCTCGCCGATTCGAGCGAGAAGGCACGGGAGATGGTGGACGCCGCGCGGGCCGCCGGTGTCGTCCTCATGACCGATCACACCTACTGCTACACGCCGGCCGTGCTGAAGGTCCGGGAGCTCATCGCGGCGGGCGAGCTCGGGGACATCCTCTTCATCGACTCCGTGCGCATCAATCTCGGACTCGTCCAGCCCGACGTCGACGTGTTCTGGGATCTCGCCCCGCACGATCTGTCGATCATCGATTTCGTGCTCCCCGGAGGACTCAAGCCGCTCACGGCGGCGGCGCAAGGCGCCGATCCTCTCGGTGCAGGCAAGGCGTGCATCGGCTACCTCTCGATGCCGCTGCCGAGTGGTGCCGTCGCTCATGTGCACGTCAATTGGCTGAGCCCCACGAAGGTCCGTCAGATGATCATCGGCGGCTCGCGGCGCACCCTCGTGTGGGATGACCTGAACCCCCAGCAACGCATCAGCGTCTACGACCGGGGTGTCGACCTGCAGACGCAGGTTCTCGACAGCTTGGAGCGGCGGGCCGCGACGGTCGCCTACCGGCTCGGCGACACGTGGGCCCCGGCATTGTCCGAGCGCGAGGCCCTCGACGCGATGGTCTCCGAGTTCGCCGAGGCCATCCACGAGGGGCGCTCTGCGCGCACCGACGGTGAGTCGGGTCTGCGCGTGCTCGCAGTGCTCGAGGCGGCGAGCCGCAGCCTCGCAGCCGGCGGCGATCCGGCTCCGATGTCCGAGCTGGAACTGGCGGGAGACGCAGCATGACCGGGCTCAAGGGCGCGAACGTGCTCGTGACCGGTGGCGCAGGCACGATCGGGTCGACGCTGGTCGATCAATTGCTCGACGCAGGGGTCGCTCACGTCGACATCATCGACAATCTCGTACGCGGGCGGCGCGCGAACCTCGAGCCGGCGCTCGCCTCGGGCCGAGCGACGATCATCGACGGCGACATCCGTGACCGTTCGCTCGTGCACGAGCTGACCCGCGGCAAAGACGTGGTGTTCCATCAGGCCGCGATCCGAATCACGCAATGCGCCGAGGAGCCGCGACTCGCGCTCGAGGTCCTCGTCGACGGAACGTTCAACGTCTACGAGGCCGCCGCGGAACACCACGTCGCCAAGGTGATATCGGCTTCGAGCGCCTCGGTCTACGGCATGGCCGAGCAGTTCCCGACCGATGAGCGGCACCACCACCTCAACAACGACACGTTCTACGGGGCTGCCAAGTCGTTCAACGAGGGGATGCTGCGCAGCTTCCGAGCCATGTACGGACTCGACTACGTGCTGCTGCGCTACTTCAACGTCTACGGTCCCCGTATGGACGTGCACGGCGTCTACACCGAGGTGCTCGTGCGCTGGATGGAACGCATCGCCGACGGCCTTCCGCCGCTCATCTTCGGTGACGGCCGGCAGACCATGGACTTCGTCTGCGTCCCCGACATCGCCCGGGCTAATGTGCTCGCTGCGACGAGCGACATCGTCGACGGCGAGTACAACATCGCGAGCGGCACCGAGACGAGCCTGCTCGAGCTCGCAGAGGCCCTGCTTCGCGTCATGGGCTCCGACCTCGGAGTGGAGCATGGCCCGGATCGCGCGGTCAACGGCGTCGTTCGGCGGCTCGCCGATGTGTCAGCGGCCAAGCGCGATCTCGGGTTCGAGGCGACCACCGGTCTCGAAGACGGCCTCCGTCTGCTCGTCGACTGGTGGACCCCGCTGCGCCACGAGATCGCTGCCGGCCGACCGACGGCGAGCGCCGCATGAGCACCGCGGTGGACGCGCGCATCAATGTGATGAAGCCCTGGCTGGGCGCCGAAGAGGTGGCTGCGGTCACGGAGGTCATCGAGTCCGGCTGGGTCGCTCAGGGCCCGAAGGTCGCCGAATTCGAACGAGCGTTCGCGCACGCGATGCAGGCCCGCGAAGCGGTGGCGGTGTCCAACTGCACCACGGCGCTGCACCTCGCCCTCGTCGTCGCGGGCATCGGCCCGGCCGACGACGTCGTCGTGCCGTCGTTCTCGTTCATCGCGACATCCAATGCACCCACCTACGTGGGAGCCCGACCGGTCTTCGCCGACGTGGACGCCATGACCGGGAACGTGACGGCCGAAACCGTCCGCCGCGCACTGACACCGGCGACGAGAGCGGTCATCGTCGTCGACCAGGGGGGTGTACCCGTCGACCTCGATCCGATCCGCGCGGTGTGCGACCCGAAGGGCATCGTCGTCATCGAGGATGCCGCGTGCGGCGCCGGATCCCGGTACCGCGGGCGCCCTGTCGGTGCGGGCGCCGAGCTTGCCGCGTGGTCGTTCCACCCGCGCAAGATCCTGACGACGGGTGAGGGCGGCATGCTCACGACGAGCAATTCGGAGTGGGCGGCGCGCGCACGCCGGCTCCGCGAGCACGCGATGAGCACCTCCGCTGCGGAACGGCACGGCAGCCTCGTCTCGCCGGCCGAGGAGTACGACGAGATCGGGTTCAACTTCCGCATGACGGACCTGCAGGCGGCCGTCGGGCTCGTGCAGCTCGGCAAACTCGCCGAAGTCGTCGAGCGTCGTCGCGCGAATGCGGCGCGATATCGCGAACTGCTCGCCGACGTCGGGGGAGTTCGTCTCGTCGATGACCCCGAGTGGGGTGCCGGCAACTTCCAGTCGCTGTGGCTGGAGGTGCTGGCCGACTACCCGCTCGACCGCGAGGGGCTTCTCGTCGCGCTCGCCGAGGCGGGAATCTCCGCTCGTCGCGGCATCATGGCCGCGCACCGGCAGCCCGCGTACGCCGGGCGCGACACGGGCGACGTTCCGCTACCGGTCACGGAACGACTCACCGAGGCCACCCTCATCCTGCCCCTCTTCCACCAGATGTCCGGCGACGAGCTGGAACGCGTCTCGCGCGTCATCCACGACGCCGGAGCCCACTGAGATGGCCGTCCTGCTCGTCGGGGCGAGCGGTCTCTTCCGAGAGGTCGTGCCCGTGCTGCGGGAAGCGGGCCGAGATCTGCTCGGGCTGCTCGACGATCGGAGTGCGAGCCTGCCGCGCACGGTCGGCGGCGTGGCGGTGCTCGGCGGTGTGGATGATGTCGCGCTCTACCCCGACGCCGATGTGCTGGTGTGCGTCGGATCGGGACTGGCGCGCTCCGCGATCGTCGAGCGGATGGCGCGCGCGGGTGTCGATGCGTCTCGGTACACGACCGTCGTCGACCCTTCGGTGCGCAACGTCGGTGGCTCCCCTGTGGGCCTCGGATCGATCCTGCTCGCGAACGTGACGATCACCGCCGATGCCGTCATCGGCGCCCACATCGTCGTGATGCCGAACGTGACGATCACGCACGACTGCCTCGTCGACGACTTCGCGACCTTCGGAGCCGGCGTCTCGCTCGGCGGCGGTGTGCGCATCGGGCGCGGTGCATATGTCGGCATGAACGCCTCGGTACTGCCGGGCCTCCAGGTGGGTGCGGGCGCGACGGTCGGCATGGGGGCGGTCGTGCTGGCCGATGTGCCCGATGGAGAGACCTGGGCCGGGGTGCCCGCACGAGCGTTGGGAGTGAAGAAGTGAGCATCGGCGTCAGCATGAGGGTGCCGTTCCTCGACCTCGCGGCGCAGTCGGCCGAGGTCGCCGACGAGGTGCTGCCCGTGTGGCGCGCCCAGTTCGAGTCGGCGTCGTTCATCGGCGGCGGCGAGGTTGCGGCGTTCGAGCGCGAGTACGCGGCGTACATCGGGGTCGAACACTGCGTCGGCGTCGGCAACGGCACCGACGCGGTCGAGCTCGCACTGCGCGCCGTCGGCGTCGGCCTGGGCGACGAGGTCATCATGCCGGTCAACACCTTCATCGCGACCGCCGAGGCCGTCTCGCGCACGGGCGCCACCCCCGTGTTCGTCGATGTCGACGATGAGCACCTGCTCATCGACCCGGCTGCGGTCGAGGCTGCCGTCACCGCACGCACGCGGGTGATCCTCCCCGTGCACCTGTACGGCCAGACCGCGCCGGTCGAGGCGCTCGTTCCCATCGCCGAGCGGCACGGCATCGTGATCATCGAAGACGCCGCGCAGTCGCAGGGGGCGTCATCCGCTGCCGGACGAGCGGGCGGGCTCGGGCTGATCGCCGCAACCAGCTTCTATCCCGGAAAGAATCTCGGTGCAGCCGGCGACGCCGGTGCCGTACTGACCAATGATCCCGCCCTCGCCGAGTTCGTGCGCAATGTCGCCGCTCACGGCAGCACCGTGAAGTACGTGCACGATCGCGTCGGCTTCAACTCGAGGCTCGACGCCGTGCAGGCACCGGTGCTGCGAGCCAAGTTGCGTCGACTGGAGTCGTGGAACGCCGCCCGCCGCGCCGCCGCGGCCGAGTATGCGCAGCTGCTCGCCGATGTGGCCGGCGTGCGTGTGCCGACCGGACGCCTGGGTAACGAGGACGTCTGGCATCTCTATGTCGTGCGCGTCGACGAGCGCGACCGGGTGCTCTCGGAACTGGGCGCGGCAGGGATCAGTGCGGCCATCCATTACCCGACGCCGCTCCATCTCACCGCCGCCTACGGCTCCCTCGGCTACCGAGCCGGACAGTTCCCCGTCGCAGAGGCCGAGGCACGCCGCATCCTGTCGCTGCCGATGTTCCCGCACCTCACGCCGGAACAGCAGGCCGGAGTCGCCGACGAGCTGATCAGGAGCGTGCGATGACCGTCACCGCGCATCGCCTCGCAGCAACGGCTCGGCAGCGGACGTCCGTCGAGGGGCAGCCGATGCGGATCGTCATCGGCCTCGCGGGACTGCGGTTCGGGGGATGCCAGATCAACGCCATCGATCTTGCGCGGGTGCTGCGGCCGCGCGGCCACGATGTCGCGGTGTTCGCGGTACGCGACTCCGATGTCAGCTCGACGATCCTTCCGTACGCGGAGGCTGCGGGCTTCGAGATCGAGATCCTCGAACGGGCAGGACTCCTGCGCACAGCCCGCGGCATCACGCGGTTCGCCGATGCGCACCAGGCGGACATCGTGCACGTCTTCGCGCCCTGGATGAATCGACCGGTCGCAGTGGCGTCGGCCGGCTGGTCGGGGCGCGCCTGCATCGAGACCAACTGGAACATGGAGAACGCCTTCTGGGGCTCAGCGCGGGTGCCGCTGATCGTCGGGACCGGTGCCATGCTCGAGGAGGCGCAACGCCGGCGAGGGGCCGCCGTGCACCTCATGGAGCCGCCGGTCGACCTCACGGCGGACAGGCCCGATCGTGGTTCGGCGTCGGCGTTTCGCGCTGCACACCGGATTCCTCTCGACGAGACCCTCGCGGTGATCGTCACGCGGGTGGACAGGGACATGAAGGCCGAGGGGATCCTGCACGCGATCTCGGCGGTGGTTCGGATCGATTCACCGACGTTGACACTCGTGGTCGTGGGCGACGGCGACGCATTCACGGCGGTGGACGCCGCGGCCACCGCTGCGAATACCCGGCTCGGGCGGCAAGCGGTTCGCATGGTCGGTGACATGCAGGACCCCCGGGCCGCTTACGCTGCGGCGGACATCGTCTTGGGCATGGGTGGATCGGCGATCAGGGGGCTCGCGCACGGGAAGCCGCTGATCGTGCTCGGCGAGGATGGATTCTCGTCGATGTACGAGCCCGCGACCGTCCCGCACTTCCGCCGCGAAGGCTTCTACGGCGTCGGGGGCGCCGGCGATCCCGCAGATCGACTGGCTGCGCTCATCCGCGCGTTGCATGCCGATCCCGAGCGCCGTGATGCCCTCGGCGCCTTCGGGCTCGACGAGGCGTCTCGCCGATTCGGGCTCGATGCGGCGGCGAGCGCGCTCGAGTCGATCTACAGATCCGCGCTCCTGGCGGCGCCGGGCCGGGCAGCTCGGGTGAGCGACGCGGCGCGGCTCCTCATGAAGTCCCGCCTCGAGCAGCTGCGCTCCCGCGTTCCCGGGAGGACCCGGTGACCCCCAGGACGGTGTCCGGCGACGAACCCCTGACGGACGCGGCGCTCGACCGAAAGGTGCGCCGAGGCAGTTTCTGGCTCGGCGGCAACTCGATCGTGATGCGGATCTCCAACATCGCCGTGATGGCGGTCGTCGCCCGCATCGTCGCCCCCGACGAGTTCGGCGTGTTCGCGCTCGCGATCGTGGCGCACGCCACGATCGTGACCGTCGCGGAGTTGGGCATCGCCTCGGCGATCGCAAGGAGGGACCTCGATCAGGATGCGATCGCTCCGACTGCGGTCACGATCTCGGTCGGCGTCAGCGCGCTCCTTGCGGGGCTGCTCGCGTTCTTCGCAGAACCGATCGCCATCGCGCTCGGCTCGGTCGAGGCGGCGCCGGCATTGCGGATCCTCTCGATCTCGGTGGCGTTCAGCGGCGTGTTCGTCGTTCCGAGCGCGCAACTCCAACGTGAGTTCCGGCAGAACGTCATCTTCAGCACGAGCCTGGTCGGAACGATCATCGGCTCGGGAGTGCTCATCTGGCTCGCGCTCGTCGGCGACGGTGCGGAGGCGTTCGCCTGGTCGCGGGTCGCCGGGCAGCTGATCACGGGTGTGCTCGTGATCGCTGCGCTCTCGAAGCGGTATGCGCCGGGATGGAATGCGAGTTCGGTCAGGCTCCTGCTCCGGTTCGGTGTGCCGCTCGCATTCGCCAACCTGCTGAGCCAGGTCGTCGCAAATGTCGACTACGTCTTCGTAGGCCACGCTCTCGAACTGCGCGACGTCGGGCTCTACACGCTCGCCTTCAATGTGGCGTCATGGGCGTCATCGGTCATTGCATCTGTGCTCAATGGGATCGTTCTGCCCGCCTTCTCCGCCGTTCGCCAACGAAACGGCGACGTCATCGGCGCGCTCTTCACCTCGACACGGGTCGTCGCCCTCGTGGCGTTCCCGATCGCAGCGATGACGAGTGGGCTGGCGTGGCCGCTCATCGTCGTGCTCTACGGCGAACGATGGGGCGACGCCGCCCCCGTGGTGGTCATCCTGTCGGTGTACGGCGCGGCGACCGCGATCGGGCAGCTCATCGCCAACATCCTGATCGCCTCGGGCCGAACAGTGGTGCTCTTCGTCGTTCAGGTGGCCGTGCTCGCCGTGCTGGTACCGGCGTTGTGGCTGGGTATTTCCACGGCCGGACTGATCGGCGCCGGACTCGCGCACGTCGCGACGGTGCTGCTCATCTCGCTCCCGGTTTACCTGATCTCGCTTCGTCGCGTGCTCGGCGGCGGTCTCGGTGCGATGGCTCGAGGCGCCGCGCTGCCGTTGATGGCGGCGGTCATCGCAGGTGCGATCGCGTATGCGGTCTCGCTCCCGATCTCGTCGCCGCTGTGGCAGCTGCTGGCCGGCGGACTGTGCGGTGGCATCGCCTACCTGCTCATGACCGCCAAGCAATTGGCGCTCCTGCTGCCCCCAGGTGCTCGGGCACGGATCGAGGGAGTGACGTCCCGGTTCGGACGCAGAACATGAGCGGCACGAGCGCCGGAGTCCTGCTCGCCCTGGAGCGTCTGTCTGCACGTGTCGTGCCGAGGCGGATGCGAGAGCTGCTGCGCCCGATGCTGCGGCGAAATCGGACGGCGGTGCTCGACCCGTGGGACTCCCCGTTGACCCACCGGGGGCAGGTGCCGGTGTGGCCGGCCGCACCCGATGCCCCGAAGGAGACGTTTCGGACCGCCGGGGCCTCGGGCGGCATGCGTTGCCTGCTCGTGACGGACTCGCTCGAGACCGGCGGGGTCGACGAGGTCGTGGCCCTTCTGGCACGCAGTCTGCCCGCGCACGGAATGGAAGTCGCCGTGCTCCTGGCATCGGACGATCGCACGAAGGGCATCGGGCTGATCGGTCGAGATCTGCTCGCGCACGGGGTGGAGGTCGTCGACTTCGGTCCGATCGACGGTGCGCGCTGGGTCGCGAACTGGCACCCCGATGTCGTCTACCTCCATGGCGACATGCAGTGGCCTGTCGAGTCGGCGGTTCGGCTCGACGTGCCGGCAGCACTCGTGCTGCACGGAATGCACGACCTGTTCGATGTCGACAGTCAGACGGTCGTCGATCGTTCGGGCAAGCTGACAGCCGTCGTGGCCGTGAGCGAACTCGTCCGGCAGGAATACCTCTCGATATCCGACGGGTTGGATCCCGCCAAGACGGTGGTGATCCCGAATGGCGTCGACCCGCGAAAGGTCTCCAGACTCGCCAGGGTCGACTGCAGGCAGAGCCTGGGCCTCGAAGACGAGATCGTGTTCCTTTCGCTCGCGCGCCATTGTCTGCAGAAGAACACCTACGCGCTCATGAGTGCGTTCGAGGATGTCGCGAAGGCGCTGCCGCGTGCGCACCTGCTCGTCTGCGGTCGCGTCGACGAAGCGGTGTACACGCGCCAGATCATCGCGTTGCGGAATCGGTCGCCCTTCAGAGATCGCCTTCACGTGCGCGACAACGTGCAACGAACGGATGTGCTGTTCGGTGCGGCAGACGTGTTCGTGCTCGATTCGTTCTTCGAGGGCTGGGCGCTGTCGTCGATGGAGGCGCTGGCCTCCGGTGTCCCCGTCGTCCTCAGCGACGTCGGCGGTGCGCGCGAACAGGTCTCGAGCGCAGTTCCGAGCGGCCTCATCGTGTCGAATCCTCTCGGGGACCCGGTGGGGCAGACCTGGGACGACATGCTCGGCGCCCGGTTCCGACGGCAGGGGAACCGTGATGAGCTCATCGAGGCGATGCGCTCCGTCGGCGAGAACCGCGGTCTGGTTGCTCCGAGAGACGAGATCGCGGCGGACTCCTCGGACCGGTTCGACTCATCGAAGTCGGTCGAGGCTCACGCGAACCTGCTTCGCGCCCTGGCCTCGAGGAAGGCGCCGCACGTCGCTGGGCCGCAGACGGCCTGATCAGTCGCCGGCGGCCGCTCCTCTCACGGACACGATCGAGGTCACGACGGGTCCGAGACCACCCTGCCCTTTCCATTGTTCCCACCGGTGCTGTACGTGTAGTTCTCCCGCCACTCCGCCCAGCCCTCGCCGCGGCCGGCGAGCTTCGTCGGCCCGTACTCGGTGTTGAGCATGCGGTTGTCGATGGCGCGCATGTTGTGGTAACTCACACCCGGGAACCGGCCCTGGTCGTCTTCGAGGATCAGCTGGAACCCGTTGCCGGCCAGCAGGTTGCCTTGCGCCGTCATGTTGTTCACGTCGCCGCCGTTCGGCTGCACGAAGAACGCACCGGTCGCGTTCTTGCCGTCGCAATCGAAGAAGTTGTCCTTCACCAGCAGCTGCCGGTTGGGGTTGGCATCGGTGACGAAGTCGCGCACCGTGAAGGCGGACTGGTGGTTGCCGCTCCCGTTCGCGTCGCCGTAGGCGATGAGGTGATCGACGTAGTTGTTCTGGATGACGACGTCGGCACCGGTTCGCTCGTCGCTGCCCTGGATGCCGATACCACTGCCCGAATCATGCACGTAATTGCGGTAGAAGCTCGCGACGCCGTTGAAGAAGCCGATGAATGCCTTGTCGCGATCGCTGAGGAGCGAGCCGTCGTACTCGCTGTCTTGGATCACGATCGGCCCCTGCAGTTCGCGCCGGTTGTTCCAGGTCGTGAGCGACGTCGTGCCCTGCCCGACGGCTCCGGGGACGGGCTGGATGCAGCTGCGCTGGATCGTGATGTCGCCCATGGAGAGGTCGAGCCATCCGGTGATGCGCTTGCCGTCGATCACGGTGCCGGCCGGCACCGTGTTCCCGGAGAGTCGATACTCGGGCAGGTCGGCGCACTTCAGGCCGAACGGTGCGAGGCCGACGGTCGATGGGCTGATGGCCCAGCCCTTGCCGACGGACGGTTGGGCGTTGACGCCGCCCGGTGACGGCTCGCTCGGGTCGGTCGGGGTCGGAGTCGGAGTCGGAGTCGCCGTCGGCGTGGGTGTCGGGGTCGGGGTAGGCGTGGGCGTCGGGGTGGGAGTCTGTGTGGGCCTCGGGGTCGCCGTGGGAGTCGGCTTCGGCGTCGGCGTGGTCGACGGGGGCGGCGTGGTGGTGCCGTCGGCGGGGAGGAAGAGCACGTCGACCCAATACTGACTCGAACGCCAGGACGACGTCGGGTACCGGGTATCGCCGTAGGCGTACACCCCGCTCTTGCCACGGGTCACCGAGAGCGTCGACGACTCGGCCTGCCCGGTGAATCCGATGCTCGACACGTAGCGACCGTTCGGCGCGTGATAGGAGGCGACATAGCGTTCGCCGGCTTCGACGGCCACCGGGCTGTCGAAGGTCACGGTCTGCCAACCACGCGACGATTCGTCGACGAAGGTAGCGGTGGCCAGCAGTTCGCCGTCGGGCCCCCAGAGGTGACCGACGTGCGTTCCGGTGTTCGCCCGGGTCTTCCAGTACCTGACGCCCGTGACGGTGCCGTCCACAGTGCTCTCGAACGCGGTGCCGAGCTCCACCGGAACTCGGTCGCTGTCGAGCACCGGCCTCGCGTCCGGCTGATCGCCCCAGAGCGTCAGCGGCGCTTTCGCTGCTGGAGTGGAGGCGCTTGCAACCGTTGGAATCAGGGTTCCGACCAGCAATGTGGCGGCGATGGCAGCGAACAGCCGGGTCCGTCTCCGAGTTCGCTTCGCGGGTGCAGCAGTGTCGATGGCGTGGGCCGGTCGGCGCATTTGGGCGTGCCTTCCTACAGCGTGGGTGTTATCAGGAAGGTAGGGCCCCTGTATGCGGTCGATACGGACGGGTCTTGACATGCTGACATGCTCGGCGCGCATCGGCAAGCGCGTGTCCGACCGTGACGGGGCGCGCGCGGCCTTCTTGAGCCCCGTTCTGGGGAAGGAATCGCGTCGAGAGATGTGCGAAGCTGACGTCGTCTTCCACCGCCCCTACGTCGATCGGATGCTGCACATGAACGACCTGCGCGGAGCCGATGGTGCCCGGCGCCGGTCGAAGCAGGTCGTCGATCGCGCGACGCATGTGCTCGTGATCGTCCAGAATCTGCCGGTGCCGCTCGACCGGCGGGTCTGGCTCGAGTGCCTGGCGCTCACCGCCAACGGCTACCGGGTCAGTGTGATCTGTCCGAAGGGACCGGGGGATCCGTCTCGACAGGAGATCGAGGGCGTGTCCATATTCAAGTACGCGCCGGCGCCGGCTGCGAAGGGCCTCGCCGGCTTCGTCCTCGAGTTCGCATATTCGTGGCTTCGCACCGCACTCCTCTCTCATGTCGTCTTCCGCCGGTCCCGGTTCGACGTGATCCAAGCGTGCAATCCGCCCGACACGTACTGGCTGCTCGCGAAGCTCTGGCGGCGACGCGGCGTTCGATTCGTCTTCGACCAGCACGATCTGAACCCCGAACTCTTCCTCTCGCGTTTCGGCGAGCCGAAGAGCCGACTGCGGTCTGGCGAGCTTCGAGCGCTCCGATGGCTCGAGCGCATGACCTACCGCACGGCCGACCGGGTCATCTCGACCAACGACTCCTACCGGCGAATCGCCATCGAACGAGGCCGCGTCGACCCGTCGCACATCACGGTCGTGCGAAGCGGGCCCGACACCGAGAGCATGCGGCCGATCTATCCGGATGCCCCGCGCGCGGACGGCTCCATCGAACTCGCGTACCTCGGCATCATGGGGCCTCAAGACGGCGTCGACTCGGCATTGCACGTCGTCCACGAGCTCGTGCACGGACGCGGCAGGACGAATGTGCATGCGACGCTCATGGGGTTCGGTGATTGCCTGGACGAACTCAAGAGGTTGAGCACGCAGCTGCGGCTCGACGATCATGTGACCTTCACCGGCCGGGCCGACCGAGCGATGATCGCCCAATACCTGAGTCGAGCGGACATCGGACTCTGCCCCGACCTGAAGACGCCATTGAACGACGTCTCGACGATGAACAAGACGATGGAATACATGGCCTACGCGTTGCCGTCGGTCTCGTTCGACTTGGCGGAGACGCGCGTCAGCGGTGGCGACTCCGTGTCGTATGTCCCGTCCGGCGACATCACCGCGTTCGCGGATGCCGTCGCGCGACTGATCGATGAGCCCGACCTCAGACGCGACATGGGAGCTCGTGCTCGCGCGCGGGTCGCGCAGGAGCTCGACTGGCGGCCGCAGTCGCGGGCGTACGTGGAGGTATTCGACGCACTGATCGGTACCTCGCGAGGCGAAGGTGCCGCCGACGCTTCCGAGTCGGCCGACACTCAGGAGGTCGGCCGGGGCGACGTCTTCGTCCCATTGGACGACTCCGACGAATTCGAGCGATTCATCATCGAACGGAGGGCGATCAGCTCGACGTCGCTTCCTTCCGAGGTCGGTCTCGAATCGGTGTCGCCGTGAGAGTCGAAGTACTGCTGGCGACGCGGGACAGCGAGAAGTATCTCGCGGAGTTGCTCGAGTCCCTCGTGTCGCAGAGCTACCGCGACTTCGTGCTCGTGGTCAGCGACGATTGTTCGACCGATGGCACGCTCGGTGTGCTCGCAGAATGGGCCGATCGATTCGCTCATCCGCCGGAGTGCATCGTCCGCGACGTCCCGAGCGGGAGCGCGGGGGCGAACTTCGCTTCGCTGCTCGCCCGATCCACCGGCGACTACGTCCTGCTGGCCGACCACGACGACATCTGGCTCCCCGACAAGATCGAAGCGGGCCTGGCACGCATCCGAGCCCTGGAGGCGAGTCGGGGGGTGGACACTCCGTTGCTCGTTCATGGTGACCTCGAAGTGGTCGACGGCGAGGCGCGACCGATCGCACCGTCGTTCTGGGGGTTCAAATCGATCAGCCCTGAGTTCGGAACCTCGCTGCGAACCGCACTGATGCATCCGACTGTGACGGGTTGCACGGCAGTGCTGAACCGCAGCCTCGTCGAACTCGTGCGGGCGATCCCTGCGGAAGCGATCATGCACGACTGGTGGATCAACCTGACCGCGGCCGCATTCGGAGCAGTGGACTTCGATCCCGACCCGCATATTCAGTACCGGATCCACGGGGGCAACACGTCTGCCCCGAAACACTCGAGCTTGGCGAGCGCCGCTCAGCGCCTCCCCTCGGCACGCGACATCCGGCGCTGGGTGCGCATCCGGCTCGACCAAGGAGAGCTGTTCCTCCACGCGTACGGCGACGAACTCCCCGACGAGAGCCGGACGGTGCTCGAGCGATTCGTTTCGATGCGCCATGCCGGGCCATACGCTCGCCGGCGGACCCTGGTCACCGGTGGATTCCGCTCGCCCGACCTCTGGCGGAACGCAGCGACCTTGGTGTTCGTATGAGGGCGTGGAGCAGGCCCGGCGCACGGCTGATCTCGGTCCCCCCAGTTCGGGGCGGTCATGAGGATCAGTCGAATTCGCCCGGTACGCTGGCGAGAGGAGCTCGGAGAGGAGTGCGCTCGTGACCTTTCGCGACCTCATGATCACGATGCTCCGTCATTGGTATCTCCCGCTCGCCGCGGTCGTGGCCGCTGGGCTCCTCACGATGATGTTCGCCAATGACGGCGGCAGCTACTCCACGCGAACCGTCGTCTCCTTCGTGTTTCCGGCCAAGACGAATCTGACTCCGTACAACGGAGCCGGGGACAAGAACGTCATCGCGTTCGCGGGCTCCGTCGCGCAGGAGATCAACAACGGCAGACCGACCATGCGCTATGCGGCCGACGGCGCACCGTTCTACGGCGCAGGAGTCCGCCAGGGAGTCCTGGTCGGGCTCCCGAACACCGGTGGACAGTGGGCCACGAGCTTCGGCAAGGCGGAGATCGAGATCCAGATCGTCGGCCGAACCGAACAATGGGTTGAAGCGATGCAGTCGACCCTGGTCGCCGACGTGCTGCGAATCGCCGAAGCCCAGCAGGAGTCTGCCGGGGCCACGCCGGAGTCTCGCATCCTGGTTTCGGTCGTACCGCTCACCCTGCATATCGAGCACATCGCGCCGACTCGCACGACCCAGGTCGCCGCTGTCGCTGCCATGCTCGCGGCCGCTCTGATCGTCGGCGGCTGGGCGGCGATCATGGCCGAGCGGCTCCGTGCGGCGCGGCTGAAGCGCGCACGGACCAGACTTGTACGCCCGCCCGATCATCAACCGATAGGCACATTCGCATGAACCTCGCCGACACCCTACGCGGCCTCTGGAGACGTTGGTACATCGTATTTCCCGGCATCATCGTCGCGGTCATCCTCGCCTTCCTGGCGTGGTCCACGATTCAGCCGGGCTACGAGCGTTCCGCCACCCAACTTCTGCTTCCCGGCACGGGGAGCCTTCCCGAACAGGGCGGCAATCCCTATCTGTACATCGGCGGGCTCACTCAAGCCGCCGACGTGCTCGTCAGCGCCGTCGGCTCGGAGAATGTGTTGGCGGAGGTCGGTGAGAAGTTTCCGGGAGCAGAGGTCTCGGTCTCCCGGGATCCATCCACTTCCGGACCGGTCATCCTGATCACCGTGACGACGCGCAACGATGCGGAGACGGCGGAAGTGCTCGAGCTGCTGGTCGATCGAACGCCGACCGTGCTCGACGAACTGCAGGAGGCCGAGTCGATCGCCGTAGCGGAGCGGATCACCGTGAGGCCGATCACGGTCGACGAGCACAGCGCGCTGCAGCAGAAGAGCCGTCTCATGGCCGCCGCCGGTGCGGGCGCAGGTGTCGTCGTGCTCACGCTCCTCCTCGCCGCGGTCGTCGACGGCCTCAGCCAACGCCGCATCAGGCGGCGCAGGTCGGTCGAGCGCACCGAAGACGACGAGGTCGAACAGTTCCTCGACTCGATGGGTGAAGACCACGCTGGAGCGGGCGCGGACCCCGGTGCTTCCTCGTTGGAGGACGACGACTCGAGCAACGTGATCGCCGAGCGGGTGCCTGCGGTTCCAGGCCGCGGCAGGTGAGCCGAGGATGCCATTCGGCGCCGAAACACCGGAGCCGGTCCGGGCACTGCAGCATCGCGGGGTAGTCCGGTGGCGCGGCGTCGACGCCGCCACGATGCTGACCGTCTACCTCGTGCTGCTTCTGGCGATTCCGTCGAACGTCACGCTCGGCCCGCTCGGCGCGTACGGCCGGCCCTCGATGCTCTGGGGCATCCTGCTTCTCGCCTGGTGGGTCCTGTCTCGCCTGCAGGCGCGTACCTTCGATATCAGGCCGGCCTGGCAGCCCGTTCGGCTGGCGTTCGGCTTCTTCGTCGTCGTGGCACTCGCGAGCTTCGCTGCGGCGATGCTGCGCGGCCAGCCGTTCGATCAGGTGAGCCCTGCGATCTCCGCCATCGTGCGGCTCGCGTCATGGGGTGGCGTACTGCTGGTGACACTCGACGGCATCCGCACGATGCACGACATCGGTCGGATCGTGCGCGGGCTCGCCGTCGCTGCCGGACTGCTCGCCGCCCTCGGCCTCGCGCAATTCGTCACCCGGCAGACCTTCCTCGATTGGATCACGCTCATTCCCGGGCTGAGCTACGACTCCGATGGGGTCGGCCAGCGAGGGGCGTTCGCGCGCGCCACGGGAACCGCGACGCATCCGCTCGAGTATGCGATCGTGCTCGCAGGGGTGCTCCCGCTCGCGATCTTCGCGGCGATCGAACGTGGGCTCCGCCCCGGCTCGCTCCGCACGCGACTCGCCTGGTGGCTCCCGGTGGCGCTCATCATGGTGACCTCCCTGATCGCCGTCTCCCGCTCGGCGATCATCGGCCTCGTCGTCGCCGTCGTGGCCTCGCTGCCGGGCCTGCCGAAGCGATACCGCTGGATCATCGCGATCGGCGGGTTCGTGGCGGTCGTCGGGGTCTCGCTGCTCATCCCGGGCATGGCGACGACGATCATCGCCCTCTTCATCGGTGCGCCCGACGATCCGAGCACGCAGTCCCGCACCGCCGCGCTCGCGCGGGTGCCCGATTTCGTCGCAGCGTCGCCGGTGCTCGGCGCCGGCTTCGGAACCTTCCTGCCCCGCTACTACATCTTCGATAATCAGTGGGTGCTCCTGCTCGTCGAAGTCGGCGTGCTCGGTGCCATCGGCTTCGCCGCGATGACCGTGGCCGCCATCGGGAGCGCGTTGCACGCCGGCCGTATCTCAGGACACCCCGACACGTTCCGTCTGTCGCGCATGCTGGCCGCCTCGATGCTCACGATCGCGGTGCTGTACGCCTTCTTCGACGCGTTGTCCTTCCCGATATCGGCGGGCCTGTTCTTCCTCGTCGCAGGACTCTGCGGAAGCGTGCTCACGATCGGGCGTGCCGACGCTCAGCTCAGCTCCTCGCAACTACCGAAGACGCGTGCTCGTTCGAGCCCCCGTGTCGAGCAGGTCGGTCGTCGGTGAGATGGATGTCGCTCCGAGGGTCGGGTTCACGACGCACGGTCGAAGCCCAGCGTCGCGTAGAACGCGACCAGATCGCTGCGCAGACCGTCGAGGCTGTAGCGCTCGAGGATCGTGCGAGAGGCGAGCAGTCCGGCATCGGTGAGCGTGCGCGGGTCGGCGTCGTACGACACGACCGCGTTCTCCACCGCGCGGGCGAAGCCCAGCAGATCGCTGTCGGCGACCGGGCCGCAGTATGCGGGATCGAAGAACTCACGACCGCCTCGTCCGTGATAGCCGACGACGAAGCATCCGCTCGCCATCGCTTCGGCCGGAGGCAGGCCGAAGCCCTCCCGCTCGCTGAAGCTGAGGAAGATCGCGCACGTGCGCATCGTGGCCGCGACCTGCTCCTCGGACATGCCGGAGATGGGCACGAGCTCCCAACCGGCGAGTCGGCCCCGCACCTCGAGGATGCTCAACAGCTGGTCGCGCTCCTGAGCGCGGCGGCTGGGTGCGTAGCCGATGCGTCGCGAACTCCTCTCGCCGGGCGCGGGGTGGAAGAGCGAACCGTCGATCACCGAGCGTGCGGTGTGCACGGGCACATCGGGGAAGGTGTACTGGAGCAGGTCGAGGCTGTCGTTCGAGACCGTCAGGAGTGCGGAGACCGGCGTGCGGGCGAGCACCGCGGCCTCTTCAGGGGTCATGCCGTCGAAGGTGTGGTACGCCCCCTGATTGAATATCGCGATCCTCGGACCGGTCGGCAGCAAGCGCAGGTTCGAGCCGTAGAACTCGGGCACGACGAGGACGTCGTCGGGTGCGGCGAACACCTCGGATGCCGCGGCGATTCGAGTCTCGTTCGCGAACCAGTCGGCACGGTACCCCGCACGGTGGTGCACGATGGTCGCTGGGATCCCAGCCTCGTTGAGCAGGTCGACGTGCCGGTAGAACACTCGAACGCCGCCCCTCGGAGCGCGTGGATCGGGCGAGAGGTAGTAGACGTGCGGTGGGGCCGTGCCCGACGCACCCGTGCGGATCTGCGGCGGTATGCGGTACTTCGCGTGGCGCGCGTGGCGTGTGGCCGCAAGGATGCGCCGCGCTCGATCGGCGAGGATTGTCATGAGAGTTCCACATCTGCTGGAGCCGTTGTCCAACGATATCGGGGCCCTGCCACCGGGGCGACTGAAACGAAAGTGCAGGTCACGCCGTGCCCACACTGACCGAGCGACTCCGGGCCCTCGCCCGGACCGCCATCTCGCGCAGCGCCCGCGACGTCACCATCGTGGCGGAGGAGCGCAGCGCGTTGGTGCTGGCTCCGCATCCGGACGACGAGACGCTCGGGTGCGGGGCGACCATCCTCCGCAAGGTGGCCTGGGGTGCACAGGTGACCCTGGTCATGGTCACCGACGGGCGCCACTCCCACCACAGCCGTTCGCTGCCTCCCGAGCACCTCGGTGCGCTGCGACGTCGGGAGATGGGCGAGGCCGCAGCCCGTCTCGGTCTCGATGATGCTGCGGTGCGCTGGATCGACCTCGACGACGGCTCGGTGGCCGAGCACGAGGATCGCCTCGTCGAGATCATCGCCGAATTGCTCGTCGAGTTGAGGCCCGACGAGTTGTACGCCACCAGTGCCGACGAGCCGCACCCGGACCACGCGGCCGTGGGCCGCGCCGCGCGCCGAGCTGCGAGTTCGCAGCCTTCGGGAGCCGAAGTGGCGCTGCTCGAATACCCCGTCTGGTTGTGGGGGAGTTGGCCCCTGCGCCGAGGCGCCCGACTGGGCTCCCTCATCGACGCGGCCGGCCGCGTCGTCGGCCGACGCGCCGTCGTGGTGCGTGTCGATGATCACGGTGCCGCGAAACAGTTCGCTCTCGACGCTCACGATTCGCAATTGCGCCGTCCGGCCGTCGTCCCCGAGCAGGACGAATGGAAGGTGCTTCCGGCCGCGGTGCTCGCCGCCGCCGCCGACCGGGTCGAGGTCTTCTTTCCGGTCGGCGTCGAACGGGCGGTGCGCACCGGTCGATGAGGCGCTCGGTCCTGGTTCCCGGGCCGATGGGAGGGTTCGTGAAGCGACGGCATGTCAGCGAGACGAGCGCCTGCCCAGAGACTCTTTCACTCGGTCGAGTCCGCCCTTGCCGATCGTGCCCAGGAGCACTGCCTTGCCGACGCGACGCACTGTTTCCCGCGCCTCGCGCGCGGGGACCCGCAGCAGCCCGTCACGAAGCAGTTCACCGCGCGAGGGGGCCGGTACGTCGTCGAGGACGCCCGGGAAGTCAACGCGAAACGAGGCCGGATCGATCCGGCGTCCGCGCACCCGATTGCTCACGTTCCGGCCGTGCACCAGTTGCAGCCATGCAGGCCGGCCCCGGTCCGTGGTGATCGGCATGTGCTTGTGCAGCAGATTGTGCCATTCGCGCCAGACCGACTCGGCTCCGGCCCAGGGTTCCGCCACGCTGCAGAACGCGTTCTGGCGGTCGAGACGCAGGTACGCCTCATCCCCCGAGAGGATGATTCCGCGACCCAGATAGAGGGCGGTGCGTTGTCCGGGGCGCACGAGTCCGTGCAGCCGTTCGACGAAGTCCACCGCGATCGCGTCGTCGTTGTCGAGATTGGTGGTCAGGAGGACATCCCCTCGACCACCGGTCAGGGTTCGAGCGTCTTCGACGACATCGAGATGAGTGAACTGCTCGCGATAGATCGGTGCGAACACGCCTTCGGCGATCAGCGGACCGAGACGCTCGATGAGCCAGCTCGGGCTCTCGGGATCGAAGTACACGATCCAGGTGAATGTCCCGGCCACGGTCTGCCGTCTGACGGACGGCACGGTGAAGCGTTCGAACAACTTCACGCGACTCTGAAGCCAGCCGTCCTGGGCTCGGATCAGGCTCTCCGGACCGACCGACGGCAGGTTGAACCGGGTCAGGATCACGTGGTCGATCGTCACTGCGCCGACCGTGGCGCGCGGACGGAGCATGCTGAGCGTTCGATCGGGAGTATCGGAGGCGGTCATGACCCTGGCTCCAGTTGCCCGGAGCGAACAGGACGTCGCGGGCGAGACATCTTCGATGGGTTCACGGGCGCTCCAGTTCGGGTGAGATCTCGGGCGGACAGGGCTGCCGTGCATCGCGTGGGCGTGCACGGGACTGCCACCGTCCTCGACTCCTGCCGCGACAGTACTGCCGCGAAGGCGTGCGCCTCTTCCCCCAGTGGTGGGGTCAGCTGGTGGAGACGACTCGGTTCGACTCGTCGCGATTCCATGACTGCGAGGCCCACCGGCCGCGCACACGCGCGGCCCGGAGGCGGGCGATGATGCCGGTCGCGAGGTAGACCGCCGCCGGCGGCCACAGTGAAGGGCGGCGAACCACTCGGCTGCCGAGCGACCGCACGCTCGACCCGGCGCCCCCTTCACGCAGCTCCGGGAAGCGATCGGCGAGTTCATCATTGCCCGCCACGATCCGGGTCTGTCTCCGAAGGAACGACCCGTAGGTGCGAGGAGCACGCAAGGTGAAGCTGTGTTCGGCCACCGAGATGCGCTCGGCAGGGGTGAAGTGGCGCCGCACGAAGAGATCGTCGGCGATGACGTCGGGAAAGCGTCCGAACCGTCGATGTCCGGCCGCTGAAACAACGTAGACGCCTGAACCGACCAGGGCCGACAAACGGTAGTCGGAGAGCGCCCAGACGCGGTAGTACCAGCGCACCGCCCTGCTCGCACCGCGGAGGTCGACCTCGAGCCGTGGCGCGCCGACGAACGGCCCCTCATCGGAAAGCGCATCGGCGACGGCGATCAACGCGTCGGCCGTGACGGTGATGTCGGCATCGAGGTACACGCGCGGGAAACCGGTGCACGCGGCATCCCCCGCATTCAATGCGGCGATCTTGGATGCCTCCGCAATAGCGATGACGTTCACTCGCGGGCCGAAGGCCGTGGCGATGGCGGTTGTCTCGTCGGTGCATCCGTTCGCGACGACGACGATCTCGAGCCTGCCCTCGAGGTCGGTGTCCACGAGACGGTGCAGGAGTTCGGCGATGGATGCGCCTTCATTGTGCGCGGGGATCACGACGCTCACCTGTGCGGTCATCGTGTGGTCTCGTCCCGTCATCTCGTGCGCGCGCGTGGAGTGCTCCGAGTCGCCTCCGGTTCAGTGTACGAAAGAGCGCAAACCAGGTCGATACCCGCCTTCGGGTGACCCTGACGAGTCGATCGAAGGGGGCGCCGCCGGCTCCAGCCCCCGCATACTGGGGGAGGCGGATCCGGGGTCCCGGAGTCTACGTTCGTCGTATGGCGAGCACCGATCTGCCGACTCCAGCGAACGCAGATGCCTCCCCTGGAGCGCATCGCCGTTCGCGCAGCCACGGTGGGGAGACGACCGCGACCCGTACGTCGGGAGCGGTGCGCTCGATCCTCGACCCGCGCACCTGGTTGCACATGCTGCGGCTCGCGCACCTGACCTCCTATTCGCACGTGCAGGAAGTGCGCAAGCTCGATTGCGGATCAGGCGTGCGCATCGCGCCCAATGCCACGTTTCGCAACGGCGAGCGGATCCGCATCGGCCGTGGCACGCACATCGGCGAGTCCGACGTCATCTGGGCGGGCAACACGAGCGGGCGCATCACGTTCGGCGACTTCTGCCTGCTCGCGCCGCATGTCACCGTCACCGCTTCGAACTACGGCATCACCCAGGGCACACCCGTGATGCACCAGGCCAAGCTCGAGCAGGACATCGTCATCGGCGATGACGTCTGGCTCGGCAGCAACGTCGTCGTGCTGGCCGGCGTGACGATCGGCGACGGTGCCGTCGTCGCGGCGGGCGCCGTCGTGACGAAGGATCTGCCTCCGCAGTGCATCGCGGCCGGAGTGCCGGCGAAAGTCATCGGCGTGCGACCGCTCCCGTCGGTGACGGAGCCTCCCATCGATCGCTCGGTGTGGGGGGAATCGTTGCCTTCGGAGGCCGCGAGGCTGGCCAGCCGATGAGATTGTCCGTCGTCATCGTGAGCTTCAACACGCGCGACGAGACGCTCACCTGCATCGAGAGCGTCCTCGCCCACTCGCCGGCCGGCACAGAGATCGTCGTCGTCGACAACGGGTCGACCGACGGCAGTGCACAGGCGATCCGGGAGCGGTATCCGGTCGTCGTCGTCGACGAGGCGGGAGCGAATCTCGGCTTCGCGGGTGGCGTGAACCGGGGCGTCGCGCAATCGGCGGGCGAGTACGTGTTGCTCCTCAACCCCGACACCGTCGTTCTGCCGCAGTCGTTCCACCGGCTGCTCGAGTATGCCCGGACGCATCCGGAGTACGGGCTCTACGGTGGTCGCACGGTGCGGGTCGATGGCATGCTCGAACCGAGTTCCTGCTGGGGTGCCCCGACGCTGTGGTCGCTCACGTGCTTCGCACTCGGCCTCTCCACCGCGTTCGCGCGATCACGGTTCTTCGATCCGGAATCGCTCGGTCGGTGGCAGCGCGACACCGTACGCGAAGTACCGATCGTGACGGGATGCCTGCTCCTGATGCGCCGCGAACAGTGGGACGACCTCGGCGGCATGGACGAGACCTTCTTCCTGTACGGGGAGGACGCGGAGTTCAGCATCCGCGCTGCGCGACGCGGCCTCCGTCCGGTCATCGTGCCCGAGGCCCTCATCGTGCACGCGGTCGGAGGCTCGACCAGCTCCAACGGACTGAAGATGTGCATGGTCATGGCCGGGAAGACGACGCTGCTGCGTCGCATCTGGAGCCCGTCCCGAGCAGGCTTCGGCATCGGGCTGCTCACTGCAGGGGTCGGTCTCCGTGCACTGCTCGAACGCGTGGTTCGACGGCGCCGAGGAATGTGGTCCACCGTCTGGTCGAGACGAGCCGGTTGGGCACCGGGCTATCCCGCCGCGCGAGTTTCGCTGTTCGGCGCGAGCACGACCGGGCAAGCATCCATCGTGTGATGGATCAGGGCGCAGGCTCTTCCGTGAGCCCGCCGTCGAGCTCGACATAGTGTTCTCCGGTGCGCGGGCACACCCACTGGCCGTGGAGCTGTTCGACCAGCGGTACTCCCGCCCTCCCGACCCACCCGATCCTGCGGGCGGGCACGCCGGCCACGAGCGCGTGCGGGGGAACGTCCTTCGTGACGACCGAGCCCGCAGCGATCAGGGACCACGCCCCGATCGTCACGGGCGCGATGCACACTGCGCCGGCCCCGATCGATGCACCCTCTCGCACCCTCACGCCGATCGCGACCCAGTCAGCGGCCGACTTGAGACTCCCATCGGGGTTGACGGCTCTCGGGAACTCATCGTTCGTGAAGACCACGGCGGGCCCGATGAAGACCCCGTCATCGAGAGTGGCGGGCTCGTAGATCAACGCGGAATTCTGGATCTTGCAGCGGTTGCCGACGGCGACGCCCGGCCCGATGTAGACGTTTCGGCCGATGATGCAATCCGAGCCGATGACGACATCTTCCCTGAGCTGGGACAGATGCCAGATCTTCGTCCCGTCGCCGATGCTGACGGAGGGGTGGATCTGGGCGCTCGTTGCGACTGCGACCGGTGGGTCGGCCGAAGGCGACGGGGTGGTGTCCAACTCTGTGCTCTCCCTGTCGATCGAACGATGGCCGAGATCCGAATTCCGTGGAACGAGTTCCTGATGAATCATCGTTCGCGGCCGTGTGATCGACGGGGCGGCATGCTCGTCGCGGCAGATCCCGCTGCCTATGTCCAGAAGCTACCCGCGCCCGAACCCAGGGCGCCTCCCCCAGTGAGGGGGGAGTCTCGGTTCGGTGCGGATGCTCCGGGGTAATCTGAGGTGGCGGCCGACCAGCGGATGCCAGCTCGTGTCCGCGGCGCGGCGCGACGCGACGAGGTCGATGCGAGGAAAGCGTGGAGCGGAACCGTCCCCTTTGGCTGTACTGGGCGCTGGCCTTGTACGTGCTGTTCGCGCTCGTCGTGCTGCTGTCGCCTCGAACGCCGCACTCGTTCGGGGCGATCGTCAATGAGATCGTGACCTGGATGCACCAGAACCTCGGAATCTCCGGGCTGCGCGACGGCATGGTCGAGTTCGCAGCGAACATCGCCTTCTTCATCCCGTTCGGCTTCCTGCTGAGTCTGCTGACTCGCCGATTCTGGATCGGAGTGGGTCTCGCATTGGTGCTGTCGGTGTCGGCCGAACTCGTGCAGGCGCTCCTGCCCGCTCGCGTCGCGAGTCCGAGAGATGTCCTCGCCAATGCCGTCGGTGCGGGCATCGGAAGCCTCGTCGCATTCCTCTTCTCCCGGGCCTGGTCGCCCCGGAGCCTTCGGGCGGACCCAGCCGCCCCCTCGTTCCGTCAGTAGGCGCCGACGGGTCGGAGGATGACTCGCACCGTACGCCAGATGAGCATGAGATCACCCATCAGCGACCAGTTCTCGACGTAGTAGAGGTCGAGCCGCACGCTCTCCTCCCAGCTGAGGTCGGAGCGTCCGCCGACCTGCCACAGGCCGGTGAGTCCGGGCTTGATCATGAGACGACGCTTGACCGCCTTTTCGTAGCGCTCCGCTTCGGCGACGAGCGGCGGTCTCGGTCCGACGACGCTCATGTCTCCGATGAGGATGTTCCAGAACTGGGGCAGCTCATCGATCGAGTACTTGCGGAGAATCCGGCCCGCACGCGTGACGCGGGGATCGGACCGGAGTTTGAACAGGATGCCCGATCCGTCGTTCTGCTGAACGAGGGCGGCGAGGTCCTGCTCCGCCGTCGGCACCATGGAGCGGAACTTGAACATCTCGAACGTGTTGCCGTCGCGACCGCAGCGGAGCTGCCTGAAGATGATCGGGCCGGGACTGTCGACTCTCACGAGGAGAGCGACCGCGATGAGCAGGGGGCTGAGCAGCAGCAGGGCGGTTCCGGCGAACGCGATGTCGAAGGTTCGCTTGAGCGCATGCCGCCAGCCATCGAACGTCGGGATCTCGACATGCAGGAGGGGAAGTCCGTCGACTGGGCGGAAGTGGATCCGAGGACCGGCGACATCGGTGAGTCGTGACGACAACACGAGTTCCGTCGCGGTGCCCTCGAGATCCCAGCTGAGCTGTCGGATCGCGTCTCCTCCGGAGCTGTACTGACCCGCGACGATCACGGAGTTCGCCCGAAGCTGGGCAGCGGCGCCGGCCGCTCCGCTGATATCGGCGATGACGGGAATCGTCGCCCCGTCGACCAGGAGCTCGGATCGATCATCACCCGAGATCGCAGCACCGACGACGACGAATCCCGCACCCGTGTCGCGGCTGATCTGACTCGCCACGTACTCGGCGTCGGCGCGAGAGCCGACGACGATCGCGCGGGAGAGGAAATGGCCGTGGCGGCGCTGCGCGAAGAGCCATTTCCGCCAGAACCACCTGCCTGCCAGGAGTCCACCGACTCCGACCGGAGCCCCGACGACCAGGTACCAGCGCGCGTCGGGAGTCTGCACGAGGAGGAAGACGATCGCGGCCACGCCGAAGGTGGTCGCCGTGGCATTGAGCACTCGCTTGTACTCGAGTGCGCCGACACCGAGAACGTGTCCGTCGCGAGTGCGGAACGCGACGAGGGCGAGCAACCACACGGTCGCGATGACGGCGGGCACCCCCATGCGCTCGATCGGCCCGTCGTCGGTGACGCTCGGACCGACGACGGCCGACCTCATGGCGACGGCGGCCAGCATGGCGACGGCGACGATCGCCGCATCGGTGATGCGCAGTCGATCACGATATCTGCGCGCCCACTGCAGTCCGGAGGACGGGGCGTCGACGGAGAGTTCCGTCGCGGTCGAGGCGGTCGAACCGTGGAACCGCCCGATGTTGCTCGCGGGCGGTTCCACAGGCGAAGGGAGGCCGGTCATGGGCGTGACACGGTCTCTGCGAGGGCGAAGGCGCCCATCTGGGGTCGACGGAAACGTCGACGGGTTGCAGGCATCATTTGTTCGTTCTTCGGGATCGGGTAATCGGGTGTGATGCCGGGGTGGTCCCGGGCATCGGGCGACTCGAGACTGAACGAACGTCGGTGAGCCGGTCGGGTGGCGCATCCATTCGGGAGGATGTTGCCCATGACGCTACTCGCCCGCTCGCGTTGTCACCTTACCCAAAACGGGGGGGCATTCACCGCGTCGGCGACGGCCTTGCGGCGCCTCGTTCCGGGTCCTCGCGCGGTGATGCGAACCCCGGATCAGGCGCGGCGCTCGAGTCAGCCGATCGCCGCGACGATCGCCTGACCGAGCTGCACCGGCTTCGTGAACTGCGGCCAGTGGCCGGTCGGCACATCGAGGTAGCTCACGTTCTTGATCTTCGCGAGCTCGCGCGTATACGGCGAGCCCGCGGCGATCCACTCGCCGAGGAGCTTGCTCGGGAACTCGCTCGCGATGATGGTGACCGGTACGTCGTAGCGTCGCTCGTCGCTGAGGACGATCGCATCGGTGGCGACTGCGGCGGGCTCGGGGATGGCCCGGGCGCGGAATGCTGCGCGCAGTTCATCGTCGAGGTCGACGAGGTCTTCGTCGCCGAATGCCTCCCACGGCGGCAACGGCAGGTCGGCGCCCTCGGTCGGGAACTCGTCGTTGATCACGTCGCCATCGGCGAGGGGGCCGGCGTCGACGTAGACGACCCGGGCGATGCGGTCGGGGCGGGCGTCTGCCACGCCGTGCGCGATCGCGCCGCCGCCGGAATGGCCGACGATCACCACCTGGTCGTCGAACGTGTCGACGATGGCGGCGACGGCGTCGATGTGGGTGAGCAGGCCGATGCCCGATCGGTCGGCATCGGCCGACTCGAGACCGGGAAGGGTCAACGGGTGCACGCGGTGGCCGGCCTCTTCGAGGATCGGGGTCACCTGCTGCCACGATGATGCGTCGAGCCAGAATCCGGGGATGAGAATGACGTCCATGCATGGAAGCTAGCGCTGGCCGCCGACATCCGAGATCCGGTTTCCGTCGTCGAAACCACGTGTCGCGGCCGTCGTGGCCGCCCGGTCGCGGCCCGCCCCCTCGCGAGCTCACGCCGCCGCGGCGTGCGGCGTGCGGCGGCCGCCGGCGGTGGCGAGCACGACGATGCCGGCGGCGAGCACGAGGAGCCCGAGCAGTGCCCCGGTCGTGAGCGTCTCGCCGAGGAGCGCGACGCCGAGGATGGCTGCGGTCAGCGGCTCCGCGAGCGTCAGCGTCGACACCGTCGCAGGGGCGAGCCCGCCGAGCCCGTACCCGAAGAGCAGGTAGGCGAGGGTCGTCGAGACGAGCCCCAGCCAGAGCGCCATGGCGAATCCGGGGCCGGTGGCGAGCCACGAGGCATCCGTCGCAGCAAGAAGCGGAAGGCTGAAGACGGCCGCGACGCCGAAGAGTGCCCCCATGCTCGACGTGCCGCTCCATCCGCGGTCGAGCAGGGCTTTCGCGGCGAGGGTGTAGACCGCGTACGAGGCGCCTGCCCCGAGCGACGCGGCGAGGCCGAGTGGGTCGGCACCTGAAGCACCCGAGGCGCCTGTTGCACCCAACGCGCCTGAGGCACCCGCCGCGTCGCCGCCGGTCGCTGCGGCGAGGACGCCGACGCCGAGGGTCGCGATCGCGGTCGCGACCGCCCATCGGTGGCCGGGGTAGCGCCGGTGCAGCGCCCAGTCGAGCGCGCCGGTCAGCACGGGAGCCGAGCCGAGGGCGACCACGGTGCCGACGGCCACCCCGTTCGCCGCGGTGCCGGCGAAGAACGCGGGCTGGTAGGCGACTACGGCGGCGGCGCCGATGACGATGACGAGCCAGACGGGCAGCGGATGCCGCGTGGCCCCGCCGGGCGCCGGTGCGGCGGGTGTCCCGGCCGCATCGCGCCGACGCCCGGCGAAGTGGAGGATCACGGCGATGAGCCCGAGGGCGCCGCCGCCGATCAGGATCCGCGCTGCGCCGACCGAGGTCGCGCTCGCCTCGGGACCGAGGGCCTGTGCAGTGCCCGTGGTGCCGAAGCAGACGGCCGCGAGCAGCACGGCGGTCACGAATCGCATGGCATATTGTTACACAATCTGCGATGCGACGCCTCCCTCACTCCGGGTGCGAGCGCTGTGTCAGACTCGAACGGGGTCGAGCAGGGCCGAGCGGAGCCGAGCAGGCTGAACGAAGGCGGTTCGAACGGGGGCGTCTTGAGCGATGAACAGCTCGCGGTGCAACGGGCCGTGACCGAACCCGATCGCGGCCTCACCGCCGCCGAGGTCGAGGCCCGCGTGCGCGACGGCCGGGTGAACATCTCGAACGACGCCTCGAGCCGCAGCATCTGGAGCATCCTCCGAGCCAACGTCTTCACCCTCTTCAACGGCATCGTGGTCACGGGCTTCCTCCTTCTCCTGATCCTCGGGCGATGGCAGGACGCCCTCTTCGGCATCGCCGCGATCGCGAACGCCGCCATCGGCGTCGTGCAGGAGTACCGCGCCAAACGCGCGCTCGACAAGCTCGCCCTGCTCCATGCCCCGCGTGCCCGCGTCGTGCGCGACGGCGTGGAGGCCGAGATCGACGTGCGCGGCGTCGTCGAGGACGACGTGCTCGTCCTCCGCTCGGGCGACCAGGTCACGGCCGACGCCCTGCTCGTCGACGGGGTGCGACTCGTGGTCGACGAGTCGCTGCTCACGGGCGAGTCCGAGGCGATCGACAAGGAGCCGGGCGACCGCGTGTTCTCGGGTTCGATCGTCATCGGTGGGCATGGTCGCGCGGTCGTCACCGAAGTCGGCGATGCCGCGTTCGCAGCCAGGCTCACGTCCGAGGCGAAGCGGTTCTCCCTCGTGAGCTCCGAGCTCCGCAGTTCGATCGACCGCATCCTGAAGTGGATCACGTGGGCGATCTTCCCGATCATGCTCCTCGTCGTGAACGCCAATATGGTGGCCGCAGGCGGTTGGCGTCACGCGATCGAGACGGGGCAGTGGCACGAAGCGGCCGTGGCATCCGTCGCCGCCGTCATCGCGATGATTCCGCTCGGACTCGTGCTCATGACGAGCATCGCCTTCGCCGTCGGGGCCGTGAAGCTCGGTTCGCACAACGTGCTCGTGCAGGAACTGCCGGCCGTCGAAGGGCTCGCCCGGGTCGATCTCATCTGCCTCGACAAGACGGGCACGCTGACGAGCGGCGAGGTGCGGTTCGACGGCGTGCATCCGCTCGGCGATGCCCCGCCCGAGGGGTGGCGGCTCGCCCTCGCCTGGAACGGTGCCGAGTCCGACGCGAACGCGACGGCCAAGAGTCTTCGCGACGAGTTCGCGCTCGAGGCGCCGATCGAGCCGGCGGAGCGCATCGAGTTCTCCTCTGCGCGCAAGTGGAGCGCGGTCGCGTTCGATGAGACTGCGGGTGCGCCCGGCACGTGGGTGCTCGGCGCCCCCGAGTTCGTGTTGCGCGATGCGGCGGTGACGGATGCCGCGGCATCCGTTGCCCTCGAACGCGCCGGCGAGCTCGCCGAATCGGGGCGGCGCACCCTGCTGCTCGCCCACAGCCCCGTCTCGCTCGGCGAAGCGGATGCCGCCGCCGCGCGCCTTCCCGATGGGTTGGCGCCGGTCGCCCTGCTGACCTTCCGTGAGGCCGTGCGCGACGACGCCGCCTCGACCCTCCGCTACTTCGAGCAAGAGGGCGTGGCCGTGCGCATCATCTCGGGTGACAACCCGCGCACGGTCGCGGCGGTCGCCCGTGAGGTCGGCCTCGACGCGGGCGCGGGGTTCGACGCCCGCGAGCTGCCGGAGGAGCTCGACGAACTCGGCGAGGTGCTCGACACGCACCTCGTGTTCGGACGCGTCACACCGGTGCAGAAGCGGGCGATGGTCCGCGCGCTCCGGGCGCGGGGGCACACGGTCGCGATGACCGGCGACGGGGTCAACGACGCGCTCGCGATCAAGGAGGCCGACATCGGCATCGCGATGGAGTCGGGTTCGGCCGCGACGAAGGCGGTCGCCCGCATCGTGCTGCTCGACAGTCGCTTCTCCCACATGCCGGGGGTCGTGGCCGAGGGGCGCCGGGTGATCGCGAACATCGAGCGCGTCTCGATGCTCTTCCTCTCCAAGACCGCGTACGCGATCGCGATGGCGGTACTCTTCGGCGTGCTGCTCTGGCCGTTCCCATTCCTGCCCAGGCAGCTCTCCGTCACCGACGGGCTGACGATCGGCATCCCGGCGTTCCTGCTCGCGCTGCTGCCCAATGCGCGACGCTACGTGCCGGGGTTCCTGCGGCGCTCGCTGTCGTTCGCCATCCCGGCGGGGCTCGTCGCCCTCTCGATCGCCGTCGTCTCGGGTCACGCCCGGGCGCTCGGATTCGACGAGCAGATCGTGCGCACCGCGTGCACGGTCACGCTCGCGCTCATCGGCCTCTGGATCCTCGCGGTGCTCTCGCGGCCGTTCACCTGGATCAAGGTTGGTGTGCTCGCCGCCATGGTCGTGGGGCTCGTGCTCGTGCTCACCGTGCCGATCGCTGTGGCGTTCCTCGAGTTCGTGCCGCTGCCCCTCGACACGCTCATCGACGTGGCGATCGTGGTGCCGATCGCGTGCGTGCTCATCGAGGCGATCGGGTTCTGGCATCGCCGCCGGTTCGGCACCGCCTCGGAGATCGCCGAGCCCGAGCGCCACCGGCGGCGCGCGGCCCCATAGGCGGCTCCGCCACCGCTTGGGAGGCGATCGGCCGATCGGGGGGCGGAACTCGGGTCGGCGCTCGTCCCGATCGCGCGATCCCCTCCCGAGTTCCGACGTCGGCGGGCCGCCGGCCGCGCGAGCACCCCTCCGAAGGCCGATAAGCTCGCGGATGTCGCGCGCGCGATCCGGCGACGATGCCATGAGCTGCGCCGCCGACATGTGCGATGCCCTGAGCCTGTCGAAGGGCGACCCGATACGGAAGGACTCCTGTGCGCGCTGTGCTCTTCAACGCCTTCGGTGAGAAACCCGAACTCGTGGAGGTGGCGGAGCCCGACTGTCCGCCGAGGGGCGCCGTCATCCGGGTGCGGGCGACGGGTGTGTGTCGCAGCGACTGGCACGCCTGGATGGGTCACGACGCTGCCGTGTCGCTGCCGCACGTGCCCGGCCACGAGTTCGCCGGCGAGATCGCCGTGCTCGGCTCCGAGCTCGCAGCAGATTCGGGTTGGGCCGTCGGCGATCGCGTCACGGCCCCCTTCATCTGCGCTTGCGGTCGCTGCCACGAGTGCCTGACGGGCAATGAGCAGGTGTGCGACGCCCAGTCGCAGCCGGGCTTCACGCACTGGGGCTCGTTCGCCGAGTACGTCGCGATCGACGAGGCCGAGCTGAACCTCATCCGCCTGCCCGAATCGCTCGGCTTCGTCGAGGCGGCGTCGCTCGGCTGCCGATTCGCGACCGCGTACCGGGCGATCGTCTCTCGAAGCCGGCTCGCTCCCGGTGAGCAGATCGCGGTGCACGGATGCGGCGGGGTCGGCCTCTCGGCCATCATGATCGCCGTCGCCGCCGGCGTGAAGGTCTACGGCGTCGACGTCTCCGATGCCGCGCTCGCCGCGGCCGAGGGGCTCGGCGCGGTGCCGGTGCAGGGCGGCGAGGGAGCGGCCGAGCGGATCCTCGAGGCATCCGGCGGCGGGGTGGATGTCTCGGTGGATGCCTTCGGCTCGACCGAGACCTCGTTCGCCTCCGTTCGCAGCCTCAAGAAGCGCGGCCGGCACGTGCAGATCGGGCTCATGGTCGGCGACTCCGCGCTCGCCGCGATGCCCATGGACGCCGTGATCGACGGCGAGCTCGAGATCCTCGGCAGCCACGGAATGGCCGCGCACGAGTACCCGTCGATGCTCGGCGCGGTCGCTTCGGGCGACTTCCGGCCGATCGAGCTCGTCGGTCGTCGCATCACGCTCGACGAGGTGCCGAAGGCGCTCGCTGCGATGGGCAAGGCCGGGGGAGCGGGCTCGGGCATGACGGTCGTCGAGCTGTAGCGGCATCCGCTCGCCCGACCGCATTCGCTCTCGAATCGTGACGGGCGCCGACGCCTGTGGCATAATCTGCATATGGATGCAGATACGCAGACATCTGGTCGATCGCCCGACGGCCAGTACGTCGAACTCGCCGTCGAGGTCTTCTCGATGCTGGCCGATGCCACCCGCATCCGCATCATCCTCACGCTCCGCGACCGCGGCGAACTCTCGGTGAACCTGCTCGCCGACCTCGTCGACAAGGCTCCTGCGGCCGTCTCCCAACACCTTGCGAAGCTGCGCCTCGCACGCATCGTCGCGACCCGGCACGAGGGCACCAAGGTCTTCTACCGCCTCGAGAACGAACACGCACGCCAGCTCGTCGCCGATGCGATCCTCCAAGCGGAGCACTCGCTCGGCGGCACTCCCCGGCACCACGACGTCGAGTCGGCGACGGAAGCGACAGCGTGATGGATGCCTCCAGAGCCCACGCCGACGGGCCGACTGACGAGCACGAGCACGAGCACGATCATGTGCATGACCATGACCATGACCATGACCATGACCATGACCATGACCATGACCATGTGCATGATCATGATCATGACCACGACCACGACCATGTGCATGATCACGACCACCCTCGCGGCATCCGCGGATTCCTGCACGAGCTCTTCCTGCCGCACACCCACGATTCGGCCGACTCGGTCGACGACGCACTCGAGTCGAGCCGCCAGGGCATCCGTGCCCTCAAGATCAGCCTGTTCGTGCTCCTCGCCACGACGATCCTGCAGTTCGCGATCGTCTTCGTCAGCAACTCGGTGGCACTCCTCGCCGACACCGTGCACAACTTCTCCGACGCGATGACGGCAGTGCCGCTCTGGATCGCGTTCGTCCTCGGCCGGCGAGCCGCGTCCCGGCGCTACCCGTACGGATACGGCCGCGCCGAGGATCTCGCCGGTCTCTTCATCGTCGTCGTCATCGCGGCATCCGCCATCGTCGCCGCGTGGCAGTCGATCGGTCGGCTGGTGCATCCCCAGCCCGTGGAGAATCTCGGTTGGCTCATGGCGGCGGGCGTGATCGGCTTCCTCGGCAACGAGGCCGTCGCGATCTACCGCATCAGAGTCGGGCAGCGCATCGGCTCTGCCGCACTCGTCGCCGACGGGGTGCACGCCCGCACCGACGGCTTCACCTCGCTCGCGGTCGTCGTCGGCGCCATCGGCGTGATGCTCGGATTCCCCCTCGCGGATCCGATCGTCGGGCTCGTGATCGTCGTGGCGATCCTCGTTCTGCTCTGGGGCACGGTGCGCAGCGTCGGCCGCCGACTTATGGACGGCATCGAGCCCGAGCTGCTCGATCGCGCAGAGCATGCGCTCGCGCAGACGCCCGGGGTCGCCGCGGTCGATGTCGTGCGGCTCCGCTGGAGCGGTCACCGGTTGAGCGGAGACGCGGTCGTCGCGGTGGCCGGCGAGCCGAACCTCCGCGATGTGGAGGCGATCGCCGCCGATGCCGAGGCGCGCGCACGGCTCGCCCTCCCGAAGCTCGACGCATTCGCCGTGCGCGTGATGAGCATCTCACCCGCGTCGTCGCGTGACCTCGGGGGCCCGTAGCATGGCGGGGACCCCAAGGAGGAATCGATGAGCGATGGTCGTTCGGCACCCGCCGGCTGGTATCCCGATCCGAGCGGCACCGGTGGCCAGCGCTGGTGGAACGGCTTCCAATGGTCCGAGCATGTCGCGCCGGCGACACCGGTTGCACCCGTGGTGCCGGTCGCACCGGTCGAAGCGCCGGCCTACGTCGCGCCGGCCTCTGCGGTCGCCCCGCTGACTCCCGCGACGACGGCGTATCCGGCCGCGCCTGCGTACGCCGCCGGGCAGCCGGCACCGTACGGCGGAGACCAGCAGGCTCGCGTGCCCGAGGGCACCCCGGTCGACACCGTCTGGATCTGGCTCATCGTGGCGCTGCCCGTGCTCGCCGTGCTCCCGCTCTTCCTCTGGGACGCCAATGGATACTTCGAGCGGTCGATGTACTCGTCGACGTCGGGCAGTCCGCTGGCCGCGGCCCTCGGTCCGTACGCCGACCCGTGGTCCCTCCTCGCGACCCTTGCCAGCTGGGTCGTCTACGGACTCGCCGTCTGGTTCGCCTACCTCGACTGGGCCGCTCTCGCCCGGCTCGGCTACCGGCGTCGCTTCCACTGGGCGTGGACGTTCCTCTCCTCCCTCGTGTACGTCATCGGCCGCTCGGTCGTCGTGCGGCAGCAGGCGGGGCGAGGGTTCCTCCCGATGGCGGCAGCCATCGCACTGACCGTCGTGTTGACGGTCGGCGTCATCGTCTGGGTGATCGTCATCATCTCGAACGCCATGAGCACCGCGATCGAGATGTATCCGTCGTACTGAGCTGCGGATGCCGCCGACTCAGGAGTGGAGCGGCGGGCGCCGATACGCGCCACAATAGGGCCCATGGATCCCGTTGAGGCGCTCGAACAGATCGCGTTCCTGCTCGAACGAGACCGCGCGTCGGCGTTCAAGTCGAAGGCATTCCGCCGGGCCGCCGACGTCATTCGCCCGCTCGGCGCCGACGAGATCGCCGCTCGCGTCGGCGACGGGCGGCTGCAACGCACGAAGGGGATCGGCGACACCACCTTCACCGTCATCGCTCAGGCGACGGATGGCGCGGTGCCCGACTACCTCGCCGAGCTGCGCTCTCGCGCAGGGCTCGCGCCGGCTGGCGCACCGACTGGCCTGAGAGCACAGTTGCGCGGTGACTTGCACAGCCACACCGACTGGTCCGACGGCACGACGAGTCTCGAGACGATGGCCCGTGCCGCCGAGGCACTCGGCCTCGAATACCTCGCCGTGACCGACCACTCGCCGAGCCTTCGCGTCGCCAACGGGCTCAGCGCCGAACGGCTCATAGCGCAGCAGCAGTTGATCGACGATGTGCAGGCCGGAGTCGGCGGCATCCGTCTGCTGCGAGGCATCGAGGTCGACATCCTGCTCGACGGTTCGCTCGACCAGACTCCCGAGATGCTCGACCGCCTCGACGTCGTGGTTGCGAGCGTGCATTCGAAGCTGCGCACCGAGTCGCCGGAGATGACGAAACGGATGCTCCGCGCCATCGCCGAACCGCGCACGAACGTGCTCGGCCACTGCACCGGTCGCTTGGTGGAGGGTTCGCGGGGCACCCGCCCGCAGTCGACGTTCGACGCGCAAGCCGTGTTCGAGGCGTGCGCCGAGCACGGCGTCGCGGTCGAGATCAACTCGCGACCCGAGCGGCAGGACCCGCCCGACGAGCTCATCCAACTCGCGCTCGAAGTCGGCTGCCTCTTCTCGATCGACAGCGACGCGCACGCTCCGGGGCATCTGACGTTCCTCGAACTCGGCGCGGCGCGGGCCGTGGCCAACGGCGTGCCTGCCGAACGCATCGTCACGACCTGGCCGGTCGAGCGGCTGTTGGAGTGGACCCGCGCATGATGAACGGGTCCCCGAGTCAGACGCGCGGCGCGTTGCTCGAGTTGCTGCGAAACCAGGCCGGGCGACGGCGGCCGACCGACCTGGTCGCCCAATATGCCGAGGACGAATTCGTCGCGGCGAGCGTCCTCGACCTGCGCCTCGCGAACACCCTCGACCGGCTGGCGCTCGAATCGGCGGCCGACTTCGACGCGGTGCTGCTCTCGCCCGTCGCACCGCTCGGCTCGAACTCGGTCGTCGCACCGACCTCGCAGGATCGCACCCTCTCGACGATTCGAAACACCGAAGTCGTCTCCGATCCCACGAATGTGCTCGCCCTCGAGAGCGCCAAGCGACTCGTTGGGGCCGATGCGGCGGTGAGTCTCGCCACCGTGCACCAGACGCTGCGGGCGCAGCCGCTCGCCGGCGGCGACGGTGGCGACGACGGTGGCGTCCGCTCGCGACACTTCCGTCTGTTCGCGCTCGCGGTGGCCGGTCGAGGACTTGCCGATGACGAGTTCGAGGTGCGGGCGGTCGCGAGACAACTCGCGGTGTTCGACCGGTTGTTCGATGCGTGCGAGGGTGCGTTGCCGGTCGAGTTCCCTCACCGGCGCGCGGTCGTGCGCACCGGCGCTCGCGGCGATGCGCTCCGCGACCGCGTGCTGCGCCGACTGGCGACGACGTTGCCGCACGTCGAACTCGTGACCGAACCGCTCGAATCCGCCTACTACGACGGTCTTCGCGTGGGCTTCGGGGCTGAGGGCCGCTCGGGCGCCTTCGTCGAGATCGCCGACCTCGGACGATTCGATTGGGTCGCGCAGCTCACCGGCGATCGCCGAACGCGGTTCGTGTCGAGCGGGCTGGGCATCCAGCTGATCCCGCTCCTGTTCTGAAGGTCACCCGCCGGCTCGACTCAATCGCGTGGCTGTTGATCTTTCACGGCCGCGACCGCCGCTTCGACGTGCTCGGCGCTCGCCGGCAGGCCGGCGTCTTCGAGGCGTTGTCGCATCATCGTGCGCAAGTCGTCGACGGCTCCGAGGCCGAGGTCGTAGCGGACCTGCGCGATGATGCCGTCACGTTTCTGGTCGTCGCTCGCGTCGTCGTGGCCGTCTTGGATCGGTTTGTTCTGCTCATCCATGCCACGATGCTCGCACCGTTGGTTCAGCCGGCCAACCCCTTGACGGGCGGGTCGAACGGGCTCGCGATCGCGCGTCGATGGTTCGCGCAGCTCAGTCGGCCCGTGCCGCGCCGTACTCCTCGTCGGTGACGTGATCGCCCCAGGTGGCGTCGTCGTCCTCCCACATCGCGAGATGGCACATGAACGAGTCGGCGGATGCCCCGTGCCAGTGCCATTCGCCCGGCGGCGTGTACACGGTGTCGCCGGGCCGCATGACGATCACGTCGCCGCCGCGGGCCTGCACGAGGCCGATGCCGTCGGTGACGTGCAAGGTCTGGCCGAGGGAGTGCGAGTGCCACGCGGTGCGGGCACCGGGCGTGAACCGCACGAGGTTCACGCGCAGTCGTGACGGCGTCTCGCCGCGGGCGATCACGTCGAAGTAGACGTCGCCAGTGAACAGCTCGGCGGGGCCCTTCGTGCTGGGAGTCTTCGGTTGGCGTTCCATGGCCCCGACGCTACGCCTGGCAGCGGTCGGCTGGGAGGCACTTGACAGTACCCGGAAGACCCGGCATTCCCTCGGGCCGGCGAGCACGCGTTCACCGGGTTACGTACCCACGAGACATCCGGTACCCACGAGACATTCGACCGCACCGTCAGCCTCGACGAGACCCCGACGGCTACCGCGCCATGGACGCCCGTGAGGCGCTCAAGGCGCTCATCGTGCAGTAAGTCCGCAGGTGGCACCCATTGCCGCCGGTCGCCGGTCCGCGCAAGAATCATCCCAGCGAGAGGACACGCAATGAGCACCTGGACCACCGACGAACTCGACCGCATCGGCCGGGCCGAAGAACTGCAGATCGCCTCCCGGCGATCCGACGGCACGCTGCGTCCGTACGTGACGATCTGGGTCGTACGCGTCGGCGATGAGATCTTCGTGCGCTCGGCGTACGGGCCGGATAATCCGTGGTTTCGCCGCGCGCAGGCGAGCGGCACCGGACGCATCCGTGCAGGCGGCGTCGAACGCGACGTGTCGTTCGCCGAGCCTGCCGCCGACATGCACGACGCGATCGACGCCGCCTACCACGCGAAATACGACCGCCACGGACCGCAGATCGTCGGCGCCGTCGTCGGCCCGCAGGTGGTCGCGACGACCTTGCGGCTGGATCCGGTCGCCGACTGACGGCGCCGACCGACGCCGCCGACCGACGGCGGCGTCGGCCCTACTGCTCCTTGGCGGGCGGATGAAGCGCGCCGCGGTGGATCTCGTACGAGCGCGAATGCCCCGGCGAGTCGGGATCGTCGACGATCGGCTGGTCGGCCATGAACAGGCGGATGAGGTGCGCGAGTTCGCCCGGATGGCTGAAGTTGATCGCATGCGCCGCGCCCTCGATCATCACCAGCAGTACGTGGTTGTCGGTGCGGCCGGCCACCTCTTTCACGCGGGCCGGACCCGGCATCAGCGGGTCCCGGTCGCCGATGACCACGAGCGTGGGAATCTGCAGCTCGAGCAACCGCTCGAGTGACGGATACCGGGTGAGGGCGCGGAACATCTTGAACGTGCTCGGCACGCCGAATCGCAGGTAATCGGGAGTGGCCACCCGCATCATCCGTGGCGGTTCGCGCGTGCCGTCACGGGTGAGCTGGCCCACCGCACGGCGCAGCGGCTGGTTGTGCAGTCCGCCCGCAGGCGAGACGAGAATGGCGCGCTCGAGGCGCTCGGGGTGGTGGTACGCGAGCTCCAAGATGACCGGGCAGCCCATCGAGTTGCCGACCAGCGTGGCCGATTCGATCTGACGGTCGTCGAGGAACCTTGCCGCGGCGTGCGCGAGATCCGGCACGTCGAGTGCGTTCGGCGCCTTCCCGCTCCGCCCGAACCCCGGGAGGTCGGGAACGAGGGTGTGGAACTCGTCCATGAGTCGCTCGGCCGTCGGCAGCAGGTACCGGCCGGAGAGGCCGAAGCCGTGCAGGTGCATCATCGCCGGAGCATCCGGCGGCACGGGCGACTCCCGATAGAAGACGTCGATGCCGTCGACGGTGGTCCATCGCTCGGCCAACCGTGACGCCGGGCGCCTGGGGCGCCGCCGCGGAGCAGTCTTCGTGCCCATGCCGATGATCATCCTCGCCGCCGACGCACTCGTCAACGACCGCCTACGCGGCACGAGATGAGGGTCCATTGGGCACGCTCACTTCGGCTGCAGGGCCCTGGCGATCGATACCGACTCGGCGGCGCGCAGTTGTTCTTCGATCTGGGAGATGGTGCTCGAATCGCCCGGTGCCGTGGGTACTGCGTTGCCGCCGCTCGTCGCGAACTCGCGTGAGTTCTCGAGATGCCGCGCGGCCACGAGACTGGCGAGCGAGGGGATCGAAGCAATCTGTTTCGCGATGTTCTCCTGGTCGATTCCTGCGATTCGCATGAGCTCTTCGAGCAGGGCCTCGCCGGCACCCTTGCGGTGTCCGTTGCGCTCGGCGAGCGGGCTCAGGATTTCAGTGAGTCGGCTCACATTCAGCAGAGACTGCCTGGCTGCATCGCGCAGTGCGTTGCTGACGTTGCTGAGGTCGTGCCGATCCTCGATGAGATCCGCGATCGTACGCTCGCGGGTCGTCGCTGGCAGGCCCTCTCGCACGGTGATGTCCTGCTCGGGGAGCGCGCGGGACCGGTATCGAACGTCTGCTCGTTGTGTCTGCCTGCGGGTCGGCGTGGTGAACTCGCTCTTCATCGCGCGTAGGTCGCCAATGCCGAGGAGTCGAGCGGCGGATTCGCCTGACACGACGACGCTCGGTGGGTGCTCGCCGATGCGTTCATGCGCGAGCTTCGAGGGCTCGGTAGCCAGCCATGCCACGCGCAGATCTTCGTACTGCCCGCCCGGTGCGCCAGCAATCCTGTAGACCCCGTGCGACAGGCGGATCAGGTCCCCGGATTCGGATAGTCGCGTGAGGTTCATGTGGCTGACATCGCGCACTCGAGCCTGCGCCGAGGTGACCATGCCCCACTGGGACTCGGCGATCTCCGCCAGCTCGCGAAACGCCAGGTGCGACTCCATACTTGGATGCTAACGTTCAAAGCGTGACTATCCCAGCGCGAAGGCTGTGATTGTTTGGGTGTGAAGACGACCTCAGGCCTCGCGGAGAGTGCGGAGCCCAGCGGTGAACGAGTCCTCGAAGCGCGCGAGTTGCGACCGGGGCACGTCGTTCCCGGTCGCGACCTCGCGCCACCTGGCGAGCGCGTCAGCTACATCGGTGAGTACGGTCCGTGCCGCGGCCGGGGGCAACCGGCAGGCGCGGGCGAGTTCGATCAGCCCGTCTGCTTCGTCGACGGGGAGGTCGGCGCCGGCGATCGTGGTCTGGCGCAACTCGGGTTCGGGGTTCGGGTTCACGTCGAAGGCCGGGCTCAGAGTCCAACCGCCTCGAGCGCGGAGGAAGCCGTGGTTGCGGAGATGGTCGTCGGTGTTGTTCAGCCCAACGCTGACGGCGACCCTGCGGAAGAGTTGGTGTGCGTCATCCGTCGCTCGAGCACTGATCTCTGCGAGGCGATCGGCGATATCGACGTAGTCAGCGTGTTCTCCGTCGCGGTGCTCGAGCATGGTCATCGCGCTCACATAGCCGATGCGGTGGTCGTTCTCGTCACGGTCGAACCGATCGAGCAGGAGCGCATGCCGGTTGTCGACTCGTACGAGACGATGGCGTGCGACCCGAACACCGGCGGCGGCCGCGAGGTCGAGCGCTGTCGCCTCCCAGGCCATGACGTCCCAGGCGTCCTCGTGGTGTGGGAACTTCGCGATCAATTGGCGACCGTCCTCGTCGAGCACCGCAGCCTTCGGCCGGGCTCCGCCGAGCGAGCCGGTTCCCGCGGCGAGAAGAGCCTTCACCGCTTCGAAGTCGTCGTCATTGTCACTTGCGGCCGCGTCCGCGGCCCGCAGGAGCTCGGGTAGGCGGATCATCCGCGGCACGCCGTGGCCGGGGTTGAGGAACGGGTCAGTCGGGCGTTCACCGGACCGATATCTGAGCGCACCTTGGCGGGTGATGTCGCTGACGCCAGCGAGGTAGTCCGCGTCGTCGAAGTCGCGTGGTCTCCGTGACTCCTGGCGGGCGAGGGCCCGCTCGCGCTTCTTGATGAGGTTGCGACCCCAACGATCCGGCGCCGAGTCCGCGAATGCGCCGGGAAGCCCAGACGTCTGCTGCGTGCCGGAGACAAGAGGGAGTGCGGGATCAAGCTGGTACGCCGTCGCGTGCTCGAGGTACGCCCGGTCGTACTGGAAGGTCGTCGAGGTAAGGTTGCCGCGGCTGCGATGGAATTGCGCGCGGCCGGCCAGCACTGTTGCGCCGTCGAGTTCGACGTGGACTTCGAGCGCATCGTAGAGCGTCATCGGATGCGCTTCCGGTCGAGTTGGCCCGCTCGGGCTCGGCCGAGGTCGGTATCGAGCGGATCCAGCGCCGTCGTGAGCGTGTCGAGAATGCCGAGGGCGCGCGCCACGCGCAGCACAACGTGGAAGCTCACGCTCGGATCGCCGTGTTCGAGCTTGCGAAGGGTGTCTCGAGTGACGTCGGCTCGGTCAGCGACCTGCGCGGCGGTGAGGCCGAGGACCTTTCGCCAGCCGACGAAGTCTTGGCCGATCTCGCGGGCGGACCTCAGGATCACCGCGGGAAGCTCGGACGCCATGGGTCTCCCTTCATATAGTGACGAGTATAGTCGTCATTATACGGGTTAATGGCGATCTTAGTTGTCATTATTTGACTCGCCACAGTGAAAGCGACCGTGCACCGAGCGCCTTCCGGACTCGACGAGCTTCGGGCGGGGCGCGTGCATCGGCATACCCGATGTCACCCTGCCGAAGTTGATGGCACAGCCTGGGCGACGGGGCGGCGGCATATCCCGCTGACACAAGAAAACCCCGGTTACCCGGGGTTTCAACGGTGGCTCCGACGGGCGTCGATCCCGTGACCTCACGATTTTCAGTGAGCCTGGGGCGTTTTCGCTCAATTCTTATGGGTATGATATCGCGCTGATCAGGGATTCTTCTGAATGGTCTCAGTTGGTTCAGTTCGTTTTCGCGCATTTAATGGCACATTAGTGGCACAAAATCCAACCGCTGAACGAAGGGTGCACGGCTTGGTGGATGGTGCTGTTCTGGGTTCCCATCGGTCCGACGAGCAACCCGCCCAGCCCACGCGAGACCCACGGCTCGACGAGGTCTTCGCGACTCAACGTCTCGCGATCGACGCTTGCAGTCGCCAAGGTCTTCTGCCAGCGCCGCGGAGGCCTGGGCAACGCCGGCTCCATTCAATGCATCAGCACCTCAGCTTTGCGTTCGAACAGTTAGTCATGACTATCGAGCGAGCGATACATCTGGGAAAATGCGTCAGATATCTCGGCGCACTCCCGTCCAAAGGACGGCCAGTCCGCCGGCCGTTGTCGCGCCAGTTCAGCGCTGAGCTCACCTGACGGGTCGTCTTCACCACCTCGGTTGTAGGCCCATGCAATGGATTCCAGGGCATCAGGGTCGGCCTCTTTGAGGGCTTGGATAGAGATTCCGCTGTCGATGATCGCGATGATGTCCGACAGTTCGGCTGCTTTATCAGTGGGTCCGTGTGTGCTCACGTTTGTCTCCGCTGGGTACGGGTCTTCGGGCGCTAGCAGCACCGACCCAGCAAGGGTAAAGCCGTAGGACGATGCTGTCTTGAACTCTATGACTGGGCAGGATGCCTCCGCTTCCCCCGGCTCGGGGGGCGGCCCTCCAGTGCACCAACCTCAGCCGTGCGCAACTCGCTAGCAGCGCCGAGAAAACTCGCGTTCGCTCATCCAAATTCCTTAGTCGTGCGTGCATAGCGAGGACAGGTCGGGCAGGCTTGGGCGTCGCAGCGCTGACTCGTGTACGGCCGGAACTAGAGTGCTGATGTGACTACCGGTGAGCTGAAGAGCGTGATGGACCGCAGCCGGGACGCATTCTGGTCTGGTGGTATCTGCAACCCGCTTGAGATCATCGAACAGTTCACATTCGTTCAGACTCTCCGCCGCACCATGGACACAGCCCTTCAGAGCGCGGCGGCCTAGCGGTGTGGATCTCAGACCTCGACGTGCCACAGGCCGTACTCGACGCCGCCGAGGCTGGCAATCTTGTCATCTTCGTCGGGGCCGGAGCCTCGCGCGCCAAGCCGTCCTCCCTGCCGGACTTCGAGCAACTCGTTCGCAACATCGGCGCGCGCGCGGGGCGCCCGCCGACAGATGGTGAGGTCCGCCAACCGGATGTCTTCCTCGGCCGCCTTGAGGATGACGGCGTCGATGTCCATCAGCTTGTTGCGAGCGACATCGACGCAGCGGGATCACAGCCAAACTTGCTCCACGAGGCAATCGTCCGCCTCGCAACGGCCGGCCCAACGCCGCGTATCGTGACCACCAACTACGACCGACACCTGAGTTCTGTCGCGGCCGCGCGATCACTCGCTCTTCAGGCCTACGAAGCTCCGGCTCTCCCGGTCGGCAATGACTTTGATGGCATCGTCTATCTTCACGGCTCGCTTAACCAACCAAGCCGCCACCTCGTGGTAACCGACAGCGACTTCGGGAAGGCATATCTGCGGGAGGCCTGGGCATCGCGCTTCCTCGACAGGATGTTCTCGACCTTCACCGTGCTCTTCATCGGCTACAGCCATGGGGATGTCGTGATGCAATACCTCGCGCGCTCGCTCGGATCCGATAACACCCGATACGTCCTCACCGCCGACGCCGCGAATGCCGAGTGGCGTCGTCTCGGTCTAACACCTATTTCGTACCCCAATGAGATCGGCGACCACTCCGCGCTTCCGACTGCTCTCGGGCGTTGGGCCGAACTGGCGACGATGGGCCAAGTTGAGCACCGGGCGCGGGTCGCCGACCTTCTATCCAACGAACCCCCGACGATCCCCGAAGAGGTCTCCTATCTCGAGGACGCGCTTCGCCACCCTGAGCGAGTCAGATACTTCGAAGAGAAGGCTAGATTCACCGACACAGATCGCAGCCTTCGGTGGTTCGGTTGGATCCAGGGGCGCGTGGCTTTCACGGACCTCTTTTCTGACGAGACCACGAGCGAGGCACCATCCCGCGTTCTCACGTCGTGGATCGTCGACGAGTACATTCTCAAAGAGGGTAGATCAGGTGCCGCGCTGCGGGCATTCCGGGAGAAATCGTGGCCGTTCGACACGTGGTACCTAATCACGGTGCGACTCTCCGGCCTCAAGGGAGAGTGCCCAAAGTGGCTGAGCCCTTGGCTTCAACTCGCTCTCCAGAAGGCTCCCAGCAGTGGCGACGACCTCCTCGACATGATGCTGGTGGAAAAAGATTGGTCCACGAACTTTGATCTCGCGCTCCTGCTCTTTCAAGACCGCACCCGTCCTCATCTGAATGCGGCGTTCGACTTCAGCGCTCACGACGCCGAGCCACGATTTGAGGTGAGCCTCTGCGGAGACGAATACTGGCTCACGGAGAGTTGGACCAAAGTATTCGTGCCAGAGCTCGGTCAACATCTGGAACAGCTCCTCGGTTTGGTCACGGAGCAGATTGCGAGCGTCTACCGAAGTCTTCGTGGTTTGGATCCCGACTACGTATTCGATCCGATCGCCTTCTCGCGTTCCGCGATTGAACCTCACGAGCAGGACGGCCACCGTGATCCGATGGATGTTCTTATCGATGCCGCGCGTGATTGCATCGAGGCTGCTCTATCGACGGAGCTGCAACTCGGCCAGAGATACCTCTCGGCATGGGCTCACTCTTCCGACACGATCCTTCGGCGCCTGTCCGTCCACGGCTGGCGTGTGCGGATTGATGTGGACTCCGATGAAAAACTCGCTTGGTTGCAGGAGCAGAATTGGCTATGGGAATCCTCGCTCCAGCACGAGGTGTTTCAGCTGCTCAGGGACAGCTTCCCGTCGGCGGGCACAGAGGCCGCGCGTTCGCTTATCGAGGTTGCACAAGCCGGTCCACCAGAGGCTGACAGTGAGGACCATGCCCAGTACCGGAGCTACAACCTTCTCGGATGGCTCGCCGAGTCTGCCCCTGATTCCTCGATCGCAAGCGCTGCCTTTGAGTCCGCTCAGGCGGCACATCCGGGGTATGGGCACAGTGAGCACCCCGATCTGACCCACTACGGCTCGTTTGGAGTCGTCGAAGACGCGCTTCCGTTCACGCCAGCTGAGTTGCACGAACTCGTTGTCCAAGATCCCGCTGAAGCACTCAATCGCCTTCGGGCGTTCAAAACCAAGAACGCGGTCAAGGGGCCGACTTGGGAAGGGGCGCTCAGGTCCTTGCTAGCTTGCGTCGTGGCTAACCCGGAGGATGGCGAGCTCATTGCTGGAGTTCTACAAGCCGGGGACCGTGACTTCAGAGCGTCGCTCATATATGGGTGGGACAGGGCTACACTCGACCGGCCACTAATCGAGCAGGCGCTCCAAATTATCGCCGGCTGGGACCGCGACGAGATTCGGAGACCCTTCTGCGACATGCTGTCGAATGGTGGAGACCCCGAACATCCCACGCCGTGGCACCAATTCGAGAAAGCCAGGGAACTCGCCTCTCACCTGTGGCCAACTTCGCCGATCGATGGCCCGGTCGTTAGCGGGAACGACCTTCTTTTGGAGGCGATTAACCACCCCGCCGGAGATCTCGCGGAGTTCTGGACGAAGGCCGTTCAGTGGGAATGGTCTGAGAATGAGTCGACCTGGACTGCCATCCCGCAGAGCATAGTCACGGAGCTCGATCGACTGGTGTCCGCCACCGATCGCAATGGCATTTTGGCCCAGGCACGTCTCTCGTCACAGTTGCACTTCTTCTTCGGAGCAGATCGGGAATGGTGCCAGGCCCGACTCCTGCCCCTTTTCGACTGGGCGACCAGCATTTCGCAAGCTACTGCCGCATGGCAAGGATTCCTCACGTGGGGTCGCTGGAACGATGGCCTGCTTAAGGCGGGATTGCTCAATGCATACATCGAAACCACTTCACACACTGACCAATTACCCGACGACCTCGTACGTCAACTTGCCGCCCACCTGACGTCGGTCGCGTTGTACGCACCCATCGCCCCAGAGACATGGCTCACCAGATTCATCGTTAACGCGCCAGCGGATCTTCGAGTCTCATGGGCGAGGTCGATGAAGTCCGCCCTCATCGACTTGGACGAAGGTGAAGTTGCTGTCCAGTGGAACCGATGGATCGAGCGCTATTGGCTGGGCCGAAATCAGTCTGTTCCGCTGCCTTTCACCCCCGCTGAGGCATCGACCACAGCCGGTTGGGTCGTTGGTCTGCCTGGAGTGAGGACCCGTGCCGTCGATCTGGTTCTTGGGTCCGACGCAGGACTCACCGAGAACCGTGGATTCCTCTACAAGCTGAGTGAATTGCACCTTGCAGCAGAAGCGGACGACTGGGCTCGACTCCTGACCCATCTCCTGAAAAACACTGTCGGTCAGCAGCCCGGAGTTGGGCACTACCTCGAGAAGATCGTTCGTCAGCTGCGCCAAGGTGTTCCCGCGCCCGACCTATCCGTGCTGGTCAACGAAGCTATGAGGCTTGGCGTTACGCACGCCGGCGACTGGTAGGCACTCGACGTCGAAGCGACACCGCCGCCAAACATCGGCCGACGAACTGCGTCTTCTGTTGGACTGAGCAGATCTCAAAGACTCAAGCCGACGTCGAGTGAGGTTCGGCTGCCCGAGTCCCGCTCGAAGCCAAACGTGTCCGGAACGCGCGCAGTCCGCGGTCGCTTTTCGCTCGTGGCGAGGCCACGCACGGCTTCCCGCGCAGCGGCCGTCGCGTTTGCAAGCCCGCGATCCGTGCGGTCGCGCTCCGTCGCCAAGACGAACTGCTCCCGTGCATCATCCGCGTCAGGTGCGACGACATGCAGGCGGTTCGAATCGCGCCCGCGCGTCATGCCCACGTAGATGCCCGCCGCATCCATAGCGTCGCTGACCACGGTGTGTGACTCGGGCACGGTAGCGCCCTGCGTCCCAAAGGCGGTCGACGCGTAGGCCAGGTGCGTGTGCTCAGCGACGTACTCCGCAGGCAGTCGCACGGAGCGTTGTCTGCGACCCGAAGAACGCTCCTTCGCCCACACCGCCCCATCGTCGCCTACGCTTTGCACGGACCACGCCTGCCGGTTCGCGACGCGTAGTGCCGAGTCGTTCTTCCGTGTCTGGATCAAATCGCCGCATCCGATGCCCTGTCCATCGGCGCCGGTCGCGAGCTCAAGGTCGTCGACCAGGCCGGCGCGCACGCGTTCATCTCGAACCCGCGCATTCAGCTCGCGCGCTTCGTCGTTCGTCGCGACGGTGACCGCGTGACCATCGCGCCACTCACGCGCGAGCGACTCCTGCAACGCATCCGGGCTCTGATGCAACACGACGAGACCGAGCGCATCCAGGCGATCGAACACCGCCTCGGCATGGTCACCGCGCCGCATTTGCACGGTGAGCGCGGCGTAGGCGGGGTCGGCGAACCGGTGCACGGTCGTCATGCTGTGCACGCGGGGGAGGAGTTGCGCCGCCATGTCGAGCACGCCTCCGCGGCCGACCGCTGCGAGTTGCGCACGATCGCCGATCAGAGCGACGGTGGCGCCGTGCTCATCGGCGACGGTCAGGAGCGCGAGCGCCGTGTCCTGGTCGAGCATCCCCGCTTCATCGACGATGACGCGCTCACCACGAGCAAGACGAGCGGATGCCGCGGGGCCGGCGTACGAGGCATCCGTATCGGGATCTGTGTCGCCGACGGCGAGCCGGGTCCAGACGCCGTCGCGGTTCCACCGCCAGCCGTGCTCGTGCACGAGCTTCGCCACGCTGTCGGTTGCAACGCCGAGTTCCTCGTGCGCAACTTCGGCGGCCTTCTTCGTCGGCGTGACCACGAGGGTCGCGCGGCCATACGCGGCGGCGGCCCCGATCGCGGCGGCGAGCATCGTCGTCTTGCCCGCGCCGGCGGCGCCCTCCACGACGACGAGCGGCTCGGTGGATGCCACGGCTGAGGCCACTCGCACCTGCGCGGCGTCGAGCCGGTGCCGGCGCGCCACGTGCGTCAGGTTCGGCGTGCGCCGACGGCCGGCGTGTGCAGCCCGTGCCGTGAGCAGGTCGCGCAGCCGGGTCTCGGCGGTGATGACGTGCAGGCTCGTGAGGTGTGCGACGTGCTCGGGATGCGGGCTGTCGGGTGGCAAGACCGAAACGCAGTCATCCGCGGCCAGCCGCGTCGTTAGCACGGTGAGCTCTTGCAGCGGTTTCGCGTCGGCGCGCACGCCTGTCTCCGTGATGATGCGCGTGACCTGCTCCTGGATGTCGTGCACCGTCCACGTCGACGCTGCAGCCGCGCAACGGTCGAGCGCATGCGATGCGACATCCCGAATACTCACGCCGTCCAGCGATGCCGACGGGTGCGCAGGAGCGCGCTCGAGGTCGGGGCGGTAGCCGGCGTCCGTAAGCTCGGCACGCCATGCCGCCTCGCTGCCGAGGGAGGCCGGTCGCTTGTGCGGTCGCTCGTGATCCCACGCCATCGAAATCAGCCGCGACATCGCGGCCGGGCCGGGCTCGTCGCCGGGATGTGTCGTCTGCCACTCCTTCTCGAACTGCGCCAGGTTGCGCGCGACCTGTTCGGCTCGCTTGCTCATCACGGCGTTGAAGCACTGAAGCTCCGTGACCTCTCCGGTCACGGTGTCGAGGGTCAGGCCGTGAGCATCGAGGACGGCTGCAAGCTGCGGATGTGCAGCGATGACGGCCGTGCCCAGCGAACGGATCGCGCCCTGCTGTCGGAACAGCGCCGCAGTATCGAGGCCGCGCCATGTTCCGGCTGCCCACACGCGCGTTCCGATCTGGAAGTGGATGTGCCTGTGCGGGTCGCCCGCGCGTGACGTCTTGTGCGAGACGGCGACCGTTTCCAACTGCACTACGCCAACGACCTGTTGCCGCCCGCGCGGGCCGACCCTCGTGACCGAGTGTTGGCCGAGCCACGAGCGAATCGCGGCGACCGCATCACGCTGCGCAGCATCGAGGGTATCGGATACCTCGGGGTGCAACGCCGCGGCGATCGACAGAGACTTCGGTGCGTTCACCACCATCTCCGCGAATCGCGGCGAACCTTGCCGGCCGTCGCCGACCTGACGTGGCGTGCCCATCGATTCGCCGGTGAGCGGGTTGACCCAGTCGACCCATTGCGCGTACTCATCAGGAGTAAGCGCGCCCTCGCCGATCAGGTCGCCGTAGCCGTCGACGACGGAGAACTCGGCCAGTGCTGTGCCGCCCTCGAGGTAGTAGTCGTCGGCGCGGGAGCGATCTGACTCGAGGTATCGGCGCGCGTCGGCCCCGGAACCCCGGTACAGGATCACTCCACCCTTCATTGCCTTCCTCCGAGCCAACTCAGGTCCTTGCAACTACCTACGGTAGCATACGTCCATTCGGAATGATCCAGGGGTCAACAAGCTGCAGATCGAAGATGGCCCTCGAGTGAGGGCTGGTCAGGAAGCAGAGATTCAATCTCGCTTGAAGGCATCGGCGCATACTGCACGCGGCGACACGGTCGGAGGCGGCATCCGTCGAGCGCCGCACCTGGCCGCTACGCTGTGCTCGTGCCTAGAGGCCTCGCACTTACTCTCAAGATCGCCCTCGCGATTGGTGTGCTGGCGCTGGTCATCTGGAACGGACTAGTTGATGAGTCCTTCATAAAGGATGATCCGGTTGCGAGGCTCTGGCTGCTTGTCGTCACCGGTTTCCTCGTCTTCGTCGACTCGTTCACGACAGCTGTGCTGAGCTTCAGGCGCGCCGGCCGCGACAAGCGGATCGCCGATATCAGGGTCGCCCTTCTACCTCTTCTGAGGCAGATCGCACGCTCGCATTCGCTCGATGTCACGATGCTTGGGGCCAGTGTGTTCCGGGTCCGCAGGCGCTGGTTCTTTTGGGCTCGCCTCAAGCGGATCGACCGCTACAGGATGTCAGATCTTCCTCAGCGCTCACGAGTAGATTGGTCGGCCGGCAAGGGCGCGATCGGGGCGGCGTGGAGAGAGCGTGACATTCAGCACGTCGACTGGCGCCCCATTCACAAGAGGTGGGGAAACGGGAAGGTTCGGACCGAGGCGGACTGGGAGAAAGTTCCCGAGGCCGACAGGAGTGGACTGGCGTTCGAAGAGTTCCGCAGCCTGGTCGACAAGTACGCCGAGATTCTGGCCATCCCTATGTTGAAGAGCAATGCGAAGTGCGTGGGAGTTGTTGCCATCGATGTTCCCATCCGCGCGAACGTGCCTAGTCTGGTTCTAGGTGACGATTCCATCGTTGAGAATGCTGCAGAAGCTACCGAAATCATTATGAACGTCGTGGCCTAGCGCTAACATGTGCTGCAAGAGGGAGGCGATCCAATGAATGGCAGTACGAAGGCGGGAGAGTCACCGCGCGAGCGGTACTACGCCGAGCTCGAAGAGCTGGAACCAGACGAGCGCCTTCAAGAGGCAATTAAGGCAGCCCGCAAGTCGGAGACGCAGCGCCGCCTCGTTGAGGCTTGGCGTAGCAGCCCACGTCACCGCACCGCTTAGAACGGGCCAATTAAGTCCTAGCCACCTGGCAGTCCGCCTCATGTTGGTGTGCCTTCCGGTGACCCATCTAGCGGGTTGCTCGATGGGTCGCACGTTCTCGTCACCCAGTCACTGCGACAGAAGGTTGGTAGGCGCTGCGTCCGGCGTCGTGTCGGCTCACCGGGACGGTTCGACGATGAACGTCGCACCGTCCCGAGGGACAGAAATGCCACCTCGGCCTTCAGAGTAGGGCGGGCAAGCAGCAGTCTGCCGTCGGATCGTCGATTCCTCTACCTTTCTGACGCCTTCCTTTGGCGACGCGACTTCTGTCACCCCCACCGCTGGCTATCGGCAACCTCTTCGTTGCCTACGCCCACATGCCTCATTTAGGAAAGCGTGAGCGGGTCTGTTCCTGTCGCCACGCACATGCGCTCGAAGTGCTCGTTGTCGACTGCGCGCAGGAACTCCATGCATCGGCGGACCTGTCCATGAACGGCGCGGGCGTCGAGTACGTCAATGCTCTCGCTGCCCTCTCCGTGCGAGAAACGATTGCAGAAGTCATACACGTCTCGATACGGCTCACCTTCCTGCGATTCCACGAGCACTTCGAGTTGTTGGAGAAAGTCGGTTCGGTGGGGCGCCTTGTAGCTGGCGAATACTTCAAGTACTCGGCGACCAGCATTCGGCAGAAGAAAGAGGCGCTCATGGTCTTCCGAATCAGCGATCCCGGCCATGAGCATTGAGAACAGGTACGCGTACTCCGACGTGTTGTTCAGCAGAACGCGTGGAAGCTTTCCGACGCGAGAACGGCGCTCGCCGCCGACGGAGCCCGCGTACATCTCAAGAAATGAGACCTTTGGAAAACGGACTTCGTCGGCGTCGCCTTTCTTGATCTGGCTCATCGACTTCCCCCAGCCGTTCTTGTGGGACTTGATAAATAGTCTCAGCAAGCTGAAATCGTGAGTCAGAATTATGTACTGGCCGAATCCCTTGAGTGTGTCAATTAGCCACTGGTGGGTGGCGAAGAGCGCCTCCCGGTCGAGCGAGCTTGACGGGTCGTCGATCACCACGATGCGCTGTGCTTTGTCACCGGCGTGAGCCTGCTCGTCTTCCAACCTCCGCAGAAAATACAGCAACGAAAGGGTAGTCCGCTCGCCGTCACTGAGGTCTGTTCCTGGCTCGTTCCCACGACGACAGGCATACGATTTGCCGTCTGCAGTGACCGCCACACTGAGATGGTCCTTGCCGTAGACGCGGGCGAGATCTCGCGTCAATGTGTCCGCCATATCCTTGGTCGTGAACTGCGCCTGACGCACCGTGTCGAGTCGCCGTTCCGCTAGTGCAGCGGATTCCTCAGCGTTTCGGCTCTTTGCGGCCAGCTCCTTTGCTTGGTCTTCAAGTCCGCGGAACGTTTCGCTTTGTGATCCAATCAGGTGGTCGAGAACCGTCTGCTTTCGTTCGGCAGTGGCCTCTGCATGGCGTCGGACCTGATCGTTGTGCTCAGTAACTACCTGGGCCAGCACAGTGGTAGACAGAACCTCGCCGATCACCGGCAAGTGAGGAGGGACAGGCCTGACGCTGGGATCTTCGATTTTGGCGTTGAGCACGTCCTCGATCGCCGCAAGTGCGTCGACGCGGGCGCCCACATCGACCTCGCTTCGCTTGAGGGCGTCCTCGTAGACGGACTGCAGCTCGCTTGCCAAGCTCGCGGAGGCTGGCAGATCCGCAAGCCATGACGCTAGTGAGCGCTTTTCTGTAGTGACCTCAGCAAGCAGCGTTTTCGCCTTGCTGCGAATCTCGAGCCAGCTCTCGTCGAAATGCCGAGCTAGCAGATCCCGTCGGTCGCTGCTTATCTCCTGAGCGCAGAACAGGCAATGGTCGAGTTTCTCGTGCAGATGGAGTCCTTGCTCGACCCATAATTGAGCCGACGGATTGCCCTCTAGCGCTTTTATGGCTAGGCGGGTGGGCGTCTCGGTCAGCAGTTCGGGCAGGCGATCTAGCCTGGCGGCGACGCCGAACGGCGGTGCCGTCACCTCGGGGACTGTCGACGGGACGACCTCGCCAAGTCGCTTCAACGCCTCGGCGTGCGCGTTACTATCCGGGAACTCGCCTTTGTACTTGCGCAGCTCATCCTGCACCTTGGGTACCGAGTAGCGGTTCTTCGTGAAGTGGCTGTAATCGAACTCCTTGAGCTCGGACACAATGCGGTCCTGAAGGTCTCGGGCAAGCTTCCCGACCTTGTCATCAGCAGCTTTCTGCTGTCTAGCCGATTCCTTGGCCTCGTCCCGCAGCTTGCCGATCTCTTCGACGAGTCGATCTTCTTCCTCCTTGGCCTCGATCGCCTCTTTGCCCAGCGTCACGATCGCAGACGCGCCAGCGCCGTCAAGAAAGGCCGACAAATTCGCCTCGACCCATTTGCGAGTGAATACCGCCATGGATTCCGAAGGACTCGCGCCGCCCTTGCTGATGTTCGAGCGATGCTTCTGTTCGTCTTCCCACACGATGCCTGTGGCGCCGTTGCCATCGGCGAGGCTAAGAAGCAGCTCGGATAGCGTCGATTTGCCGCTGCCGTTGTGGCCATAAACCACTGTGCGGCAACCCGACGGCAGATCATCAGGCCAGAAGCCCTGGTCTAGCGACCTCCATGGGCCTTTGAGGTCAATTCGGCGAAGCATATTCAGACCTTAGTGGTGACGCTCAATACTCCAGGAGGAAGCAGGCCACGCATTAGTGTTGCGCTGTACTACCTCGATCGTGCCTCACCAGCACAGAGGGGCGCAGCAACGCGTAGTTCGGTCGTTGCGTATTTCACATCGCTGACCCCCGTGGTCATCACCCCGCCCGGCCACGCCGCCCAGGCGGCAGCAACCCGCGCTCGCGGGCCTTCGTGACCCAGCCCTGCGCCGTCGATAACGCCACGGCATTGACCTCCGCCATCGTTGCGCTCGGATTCGCATCACCCTGCTGCGTGAGCCGGCCGTGCTGCAGCGCCACCAGCTCGTAGAAGTCGGGCACCTTCTTCGGGTCGCCGAGTGGCTTGAGCAGGTCTCGCTCACTGACCTTCCGCCCTGAGGGCAGCACGATCTTGCCGCCGGTGATGGTCTCCGTGCGCTTCATCGCGAAGAGACGCTTGTTGATCGCCGCCTCGATGCGAGCCGTCGGCAGCTCTCGGAGGAGCTGGCTCGTGATCGGGTCGCCCGGCCGCCAGGGCAGGTAGATGACGCCGGTGATGCGGACCTCCTCGGGCACGGCGAAGAGCTGACGCTGCAGCCGGATCATCACGCGAGTGTGGGTGGCCTCGTGCTCGAGGTAGCGCCAGCGTCCGCCGGTGGTCTCGTTCTGCTCGGAGTCCGCCGGTGCGCTTTGCTCGGCGTATCCGAGCACCGAGTCGATCTGCTCGCTTGCGTCGTCGTCGCGCTCGCCGGGGAAGCGGCTGGGCAGGTACCACCCCTCCGGCAGGTCGTCTGCGACGAGCAGGCCGTCGTACGACTGGTCACCGGGGCGGGGCGTCGAGGCGGGCATGCGTCGAGTCTAGCCACTCAACTCAGGTGCTTGCCGAAACCCGCGAAGTGGTGGTAATCTCAGGTACTTGCAAATAGCCGCGCGTGGGTCGGCATGCACGAGATGCCAACCGGCGGCCGATGGGTCGAGGGGGAGCGTCATGGCCGACACCGCGTGGAGGGTCGAGTACCTGAGTCGAGTCGAGGCGGCCGAGCGGTGTCGCATCCCGGTCTCGAGCTTCGACAAGCTGCGCCACGACGGGCTCATCCCCGAGCCCGACGCACGCATGGGCAAGCACCTGCTCTGGAGCGCCGACACGATCGACGAGCTGCTCGCGCGGGGTGGAACGGAACACTGATGGCCGGGCGGCCGACCAAGGACACCCCGTCGCGCGTCGATCCGCGCTCGGGCCGGCCGCTGCCCGAGGGCATCCGCTGGCGCGCCGACCGCCAGCGGTACCAGATCCGCGTCGTCGGCCCGAGCGTCGAGGGCGGTGCCGCTGAGCGCTCGCGCACGTTCCTCACCCTTGCCGAGGCCAAACGCGAGCTGGCGAGGATGGTCGCCGGCCGCAACCCGAACGGATCGATGACCCTCGAGCAGTGGCACGAGAAGTACTGGCCGGCGATCGAGTCATCCGTTCGTCCGGCGACCGCGCGCAGCTACAGTGTGGGCTGGCGGCTCCGCGTGAAGCCCAGCTTGGGTCGGCACCGGCTCGAAGAGATCACCTCGCCGATGATCGAGTCCGCGATGGTCGCGTGGCCCGGCGGGGCATCCGCCAAGAACGATGCGCTCGCGGTGCTCTCGCGCTTGCTCGACGGTGCCCGCCGCTCGCGCTTTATCGACTACAACCCGGCGCGTGAGGTCAAACGGCCGAGCATGCGCGAGTCCATCTCGCCGGTCTCGCGGGCGCTCACGTTCGAGCAGATCGACGCCATGCTCGAACTCATTCCCGACGGCGTCTACCGTCGCTACTTCGCCGCACTCGTCTACACCGGCATGCGGGCAGGCGAGGCGACAGCGCTGCGGGTCGGCGACGTCGACTTCGGGCGCGGCATCATCCGAGTCAGCCGGTCGCTGAGTCCAGGCCAGCATGGCGAGCTCATCGAGCAGTCGCCGAAGAGTCACAAGTCCCGTGACGTTCCGCTGATCGATGCCTTGCGCCCGTATGCCGAGGCGGCCGCTCGCGGCAAGCGAGGGAGCGACCTGATCTTCGACGGCGCCGACGGTGGGCGCCTCACGAACCACAACGCGCGCCGAGGCGTCGGCTGGGAGTCGCTTCGCGAAGCGATCGGCCGACCCGACCTGCGCATCCACGACCTGCGGCACACGTTCGCGACGATCCTGTTCGACGCCGGCGCCAACGCGCCCGACGTGCAGGCCACGCTCGGGCACTCGAGCCTGCAGGTCACCGAGCGTTACTCGCGTGCCCGCGAGGGTGTTGCGCTCCGAACCGGGGCGGCCCTGAATGACGCGATGAAGCACGCCGACGAGACGCCCGCATCCGAACCGGATTTGGCACAACGGAGAACCCGGCGCGACGTTAATGGCACATTAATGGCACAGTCTCATCGGCGACCTTGAGGAATTTCCCGCTGGAACAAGAAAACCCCCGGTCTCCCGGGGGTTTTGTCTGTGGCTCCGACGGGCGTCGATCCCGTGACCTCACGATTTTCAGTCGTGCGCTCTACCAACTGAGCTACAGAGCCTCGGGGCCATCCGCCCGATTCTCACCGGACCTACTGCCTCGAGAAGGCGAAAGCCCCTTCTCTCGAAAGGGAAAGGGCTTGTCGCCTGAGCGACCCTGACGGGACTTGAACCCGCGACCTCCGCCGTGACAGGGCGGCACGCTAACCAACTGCGCTACAGGGCCTCGTGGTGTCTTGCAACACCGTGGTGTCTTTTCGACACCGAGTTATTCGATTATATGTGCTTGTCGTGCAGTGACCCCAACGGGATTCGAACCCGTGCTGCCGCCGTGAAAGGGCGGTGTCCTAGGCCACTAAACGATGGGGCCGGAGGGCAGTGCTGGGCACGCCCGCCGACAGCCAAGCATACGTGCACTCACGCGAGATGGCAAAACGAGGGGCGCGGATGCCGCGGGGCTCGCCACGCGGCATCCGCCACACGCGCCCCAAATGCCCGGAAAGCGCCGATCCCGCCCCTATCGTTGGGCTGCCAGTGCCCGAACCGAGAGTGATGAGCGCGGGGACCCGAGCCCGCGTGGACGGGGAAAGATGTATCGCAGCACAGACCGACAGCCGACCGCTCGAGCTGGAATGAGCCTGAATCGAGGCGCCGCGACGGGATCGCGCCGCCAGCGTACTTCGCGTCGCTTGGGCGCCATCGTCGCGATCGCTGCGGCAGCATTGCTCGGCCCCGTCATCGCGGCGCCGCAGTCCGCGACCGCCGCCACCTATCCGAGTTGGGACGACCTGCAGGCCGCGAAGGCGAACACCGCCGCGGGCGCCGCGGCCGTCGATCAGGTCATCGCCCTCATCGCGCAGCTCGAGACGAATGTCGAGGTGACTCGCGCTGAGGCCGAGCGCCGCACCGACGAGCTCTTCGTCGCCCAGCAGAAGTACGACGAGGCGGTGACGCGCGCCGACCAGATCCAGGCTCAGGCCGACGCATCGGCGGCTGAGGCCGCCGCAGCCGAGTCGAACGCGGGTCAGGTCGCCGCGCAGCTCTACCGTTCGGGCGGCAGCGATGTCGGCGTGAATCTCTTCCTCGACGCCGGCGACGAGCAGGCGACCGACGCCCTGCTCTCGAAGCTCGGCAGCATGGAGAAGATGGTCGAGCGCACCTCGAGCATCTACGACCGTGCTCAAGAGAAGAAGAACACCGCGCTCGCGCTCAGCGACCAAGCCGAGGTGGCACAGGCCGAGCGCGAGAAGCTGCGCATCGCCGCCGAAGCCGCCCTCGTGGCCGCGCAAGAAGCACAAGCGGCCGCCGAGGCCGCGCTCGCCGAATCGCAATCGAAGAAGATCGAGCTGGAGGCGCAGCTGGCGTTCCTCAAAGACGCCGAGGCGAAGACCACGGCGGCGTACCAGGAGGGTGAGCGCATCCGCCAGGAGGAAGAACGGAAGCGCCGCGAAGAGGCAGCCCGCACCGGTTCGCCCGGTGCTGTCGCGGCCTCGGGATGGGCCAAGCCCGCCGCCGGACGGATCACCGGCGACTACGGCCCCCGCGCCCCGATCTGCAGTGGCGGCTGTTCAGGTAGCTTCCACTATGCCGTCGACCTCGGCACCGGCTGCGGTGCGCCGATCTACGCGGCGAACAGCGGCGTCGTCAGCTTCTCTGGAAGCTCGGGCACGTACGGCAACTTCATCAAGATCGACCATGGCGGGGGCGTCTCGACGGGATACGCCCACATCGTCGACGGCGGCCGACTCGTCGGCGCGGGCGAGTGGGTGAGCGCCGGCCAGCACATCGCGTGGAGCGGCACCACCGGGGCATCCGATGGCTGCCATTTGCACTTCGAGGTCTGGATCGGCGGCACCCGCATCGACCCGCTTCCCTTCATGGCCGATCGGGGGATCCGTCTTGGCTGAGAATCGAACGAGGCCCGTGTCGCGGGTGAAGCCGGCGACGGTCTTCTCGACGGTCGCGGTCGGCGCCGTCACCGCGTCGGTCGTTGCGGCGGGCGGCCCGGCCATGGCTGAGCCCGACTATCCGTCGTGGAGCGAGATCGAACAGGCGAAGACCAACGAGGCGACCAAGCAGGCAGAGATCGAGCGGGTCGGCGAGCTGCTCGCGGGCTTGCAACAGGCGGCGGATGTCGCGGTGCAGGCCTCGCAGATCGCGGCCGAGTCGTACCGCATCGCCGTCGACGCGCGCGATCGGGCGGCCGAACGCGAGAGCACCCTCGCGCGACAGGCCGACGAGGCCGACGCGGTCGCCGAGATCTCGAAGATGCGCGCCGGGCTCCTCGCCGCGCATCTTGCGAAGACCGCCGGCAATGACTTGAGCGCCGAACTCGTCTTCTCGGGCGAGAACGCCGACGGGCTGCTGAAGCAGCTCGGCATGGCCTCCAAGCTCGGCGAGCAGTCGCAGGCCGTCTACGAGCAGGCGGTCGCCGACCGCAACACCGCCGACGCGCTGCGCGCCCAGGCAGCGGCAGCAGCTGCCGAACGCACCCGCCTCGCCGCACTCGCCGAGGCGAAAGCGACGGAGGCGAATGCCGCAGCGGAAGCCGCACTCTCGGCCGTCACGGCGCAGGAACAGCGTTCGGTCGAGCTCTACGCCCAGCTCGCGACGCTGAAGAACACGACCGCCGAGCTTGAACGTGAACGGGTCGAAGGTCAGGCACAGGCGGCGGCAGCTGCAGCGCTCGCCGAAGCCACTCGACCGGCCCCCGCGCCTGCGCCTGCGCCGGCGCCCGGTGGCGGAGGCGGAGGCGGTGGTAACGGCGGAGGCACTCCGGCGCCGAACCCCGACCCTGCCCCGCCGAACGCGGGTGCCGTCGAGACGGCGATCTGGTTCGCGAGCCAGCAACTCGGCGAGCCCTACCGGCTCGGCGGCGCAGGTCCAGACTCGTGGGACTGCTCGGGCCTCACGCGAGCCGCGTACGCTGCGGCGGGCATCGGCATCGGCACGCATTCGGCGACGAACCAGTACCACACGCTCGCGGATCGCGGCAAGGCGGTCTCACTCGGCAGCGCGCAGCGCGGCGACCTGTTGTTCTGGGGTTCGCCCGGCAACTACTACCACGTCGCGATCTACCTCGGCGGCGGGCGCATTCTCGAGGCGCCCGACTACGGCAAGCCCGTGCGCGAGTGGCCCATCTGGGGCAGCCCGTCGGCGGCCGCGCGCCCCGCGAGCTGATTCCGATGTGCGCGCTGAGCCGGCCCACGCCAGCGAAGTGCGTCGTGCTCGCTCGCTCGTCACGACGGTTGGGAGGACTTCGTCGGCCCGCCCCTGCTGTCTCAGTCGCACCGAACGGATGTCGCGAGCTCGCGACATCCGTTCGGGCTCAAGCCCTGGTCAGTGACCCGGGAACTTGTCGATCGCCTTCTGGATGAGCGCCTCGGCCTCGGCCGCATCGGCCCAGCCCTCGGTCTTGACCCACTTGCCGGGCTCGAGGTCTTTGTAGTGCTCGAAGAAGTGCTCGATCTCTTTGCGGGTGAACTCGGGGATGTCGTGCAGGTCCTGGATGTGGTTCCAGCGCGGGTCGCCTGCGGGCACCGCGATGACCTTCGCGTCGCCGCCGCCGTCGTCGGTCATGTTGAACACGCCCACCGGGCGCACCTTCACGCCGACGCCCGGGAACAGCGGGTAGTCGAGCAGCACGAGCACGTCGAGCGGGTCGCCGTCGTCGCCGAGGGTGTTCTCGAAGAAGCCGTAGTCGGTCGGGTAGACGAACGTCGTGTAGAGCACGCGGTCGAGAAAGACCCGGCCGGTCTCGTGGTCGACCTCGTACTTGTTGCGGCTCCCCTTGGGGATCTCGATGATGGCGGCGTACTCGCCCATGCTGGTTCTCCTTGTATCGGAAGCACTTCTGGAAGCACTCTCTGGAAGCTCGGCCCCGGGCCGGCCCGTTCAGGAGCGGCCGCGATCGGCGGAATAAGGTTACTTGATGCCTCCTGACCAGCCGACGGCTCCCTCTGAGCCCGCCGAAGTGCCCGCGACCCCGCACCGGCCGCGACTGACACCGCCGATCGCCGACGTGCGCCGCGCAGTGCGCGGCGTGCTGCCCGACGTTGGTCGAGTAGCGCCGCCGCAGGCGACGCGTATCGAGACTCCTGTGACGAATCCACTCGTGCTCGTCGCCCTCTCCGGCGGCGCCGATTCGCTCGCGCTCGCCGCGGCGACGGCGTTCGAGGCGCCGCGCGCCGGACTCCGCGCGGGCGCCGTCATCGTCGACCACGGACTGCAGGCGGGGTCTGCGGATGTCGCGGCCGCCGCAGCGGGGACCGCGCGCGAGCTCGGGCTCGACCCCGTCATCGTGCGCCGCGTCGAGGTGACGGGCGAGGGCGGGCCCGAGGCATCCGCTCGTTCAGTGCGTTATGCCGCTCTCGATGCCGCCGCCGCCGAGACCGACGCGGCGCTCGTGTTGCTCGGGCACACCCTCGACGACCAGGCCGAGACGGTGCTGCTCGGCCTCGCCCGCGGCTCGGGCGCCGCGAGCCTCTCTGGCATGCCGGCGCGTGCCGGTCGCTACGCCCGGCCGCTCCTCGGCATCCGCCGTGCGACGACGCGGCAGGCCTGCCTCGACGCGGGGCTCACCCCATGGGACGACCCGCACAACACCGACCACTCTTATGCGCGCGTGCGCGTGCGCGAACGAGTGCTGCCCGTGCTCGAGGCCGAACTCGGCCCGGGCATCGCCGAGGCGCTCGTGCGCACCGCCGAGCAATTGCGTGAAGACGAGGCGGCGTTCGCTGAGCAGATCGAGGAGTTCATCGAGGAGATCTGCGAACCCGCCGAGGCCGGCATCGCGGTGTCGGTCGGCGCCCTCGCGTCGAACCCGGCGGCGCTGCGCCAGCGCATCATCAGGCACGTCGTCGGCAGCGAGTTCGGCGTCTCGCTCTCGCGCGCCCAGACCCTCGAGGTCGCGCGCCTCGTCACCGACTGGCACGGCCAGGGCCCGATCGACCTGCAGGGCGTGCAGGCTTCGCGCATCGGCGAGTTGTTGGTGTTCACCGCGGCCTGAGTTGCTCCCGCGCCTTGCGCGCGGGTTCCGGGCGTGCCAACGTCGGGCCATGGAACGGCCTTCCGTGCGGCGATGGCCCGCCGCGATCCTGGCATCAGCGGTGATCGCCTGGCTCGGCATGTTCGTGCACAACGTCGCTGATCTCCCGGGGCAGACGATCCTCAGCGCCGAGACCCTCGTGCCGACGCTCGTCACGCTCGTACTGGCCGGATGCTGGTTCGTGCGCCCCATCAGGCGGGTCGCGACGTGGGCGCTCCTCGTCTGGGGCTGGCTCTCGCTCATCGGCGGCATCCTCACCGTGCTCCCGCTCGGGTTCTTGCCGTTCCAGCCGGCGCAGACCATCGCGCACTACGGATTCCATGTCGTCTACGCCGCCACCCAGGTGCCGTTGATCGTCATCACGACGCTCTGGCTGCGGGACGCGCGACGTGCAACCGGAACCGGCGCGGCAGCCGCAGGAGGCGACCGGTAGGCTCGTCACATCCGTTCGCCGAACAACGAGGAGCAGACCGGAAATGTACGCGCGCGAGATCGAGGCCGACCTCACCGAGGTGCTCGTCACCGAAGCCGAGATCCACGAAAAGCTCGCCGAGCTCGCCCGCCGCATCGAGGCAGACTACGAGGGCCGAGACGTGCTGCTCGTCGGCGTGTTGAAGGGCGCCGTCATGGTCATGGCCGACCTCGCGCGCGAGTTGCGCCCGCACGTGAAGATGGACTGGATGGCCGTCTCCTCCTACGGAGCGGGCACGCAGTCCTCGGGCGTCGTGCGCATCGTGAAAGACCTCGACACCGACCTCACCGGCAAGCACGTCGTCATCGTCGAAGACATCATCGACTCGGGCCTCACGCTCAGCTGGCTGCTCGGCAACCTCGAATCGCGCGGCGCCGAGTCGGTCGAGATCTGCGCGCTGCTGCGCAAGCCCGACGCCGCGAAGGTCGACGTGACGGTCAAGTACCTCGGCTTCGACATCCCGAACCAGTTCGTCGTCGGCTATGGCCTCGACTACGCCGAGCAGTACCGCAACCTCCGCGACGTCGCGATCCTCGCACCGCACGTCTACAGCTGAACCCACAGCGGCTGCGCTCGTTGGTTCGCTGCGGCCTGCTTCGCAGCCCACAGCGGCTGCGCTCGTGGGTTCGCTGCGGCCTGCTTCGCAGCCCACAGCGGCTGCGCTCGTTGGTTCGCTGCTGCCTGCTTCGCAGCCCACAGCGAACACGCAGCCGACCTGCAGCATCGCCGCGGTAGCCTGTCAGCACCATGAACATCAAGAAGATCCTGCGCGGGCCGATCATCTACATTCTGCTCGCGATCGTCGCCGTGTGGATCGGTTCGAGCCTCATCACCGCCTCGGGGTTCAAAGAGGTGTCGACGCAAGAGGGCCTCGAACTGCTGAACGACGGCAAGGTCGCATCGGTCAAGATCGTCGACGGTGAGAACCGTGTCGACCTCACGCTCGCCAAAGAAGACGACGAGCTCGGCAAGCAGGTGCAGTTCTACTACGTGACGCCGCGCGGGCCCGACATCGTCGCCGCCGTCGACGAGGCGAACCCCGCCGATGGCTACAACGATGAGGTGCCGCAGCCGAACTGGTTCCTCTCGATGCTCGGCATTCTTCTGCCGCTCGTGCTGATCGGCCTCTTCTTCTGGATCATGCTCTCGGGCATGCAGGGCGGCGGCAGCAAGGTCATGCAGTTCGGCAAGTCCAAGGCGAAGCTCGTCACGAAGGAGAGCCCCAAGGTCACCTTCGACGACGTCGCCGGTGCCGACGAGGCCATCGAAGAACTCCACGAGATCAAGGAGTTCCTGAAGGAACCCGCGAAGTTCCAGGCCGTCGGCGCACGCATCCCCAAGGGCGTGCTGCTCTACGGCCCTCCCGGCACCGGCAAGACGCTGCTCGCACGAGCGGTCGCCGGTGAAGCGGCAGTGCCGTTCTACTCGATCTCGGGCTCCGACTTCGTCGAGATGTTCGTGGGCGTCGGCGCATCCCGCGTGCGTGACCTCTTCGAGCAGGCCAAGCAGAACGCGCCCGCCATCATCTTCGTCGACGAGATCGACGCCGTCGGCCGGCACCGCGGTGCCGGACTCGGCGGCGGCCACGACGAGCGCGAGCAGACGCTCAACCAGCTGCTCGTCGAGATGGACGGCTTCGACCCGAAGACCAACGTCATCCTCATCGCGGCGACGAACCGCCCCGACATCCTCGACCCCGCGCTGCTTCGCCCCGGCCGCTTCGACCGGCAGATCGGCGTCGACGCGCCCGACCTCAAGGGCCGCCAGAAGATCCTCGAGGTGCACTCCAAGGGCAAGCCCCTCGCCAACGGCGTCGACCTCGAGGTGCTCGCACGCAAGACGCCGGGCTTCACTGGTGCCGACCTCGCGAACGTGCTCAACGAGGCAGCGCTGCTCACCGCGCGCTCGAACGCGCAGCTCATCGACAACCGCGCCCTCGATGAGGCCGTCGACCGTGTGATCGCCGGCCCGCAGCGCCGCTCCCGCGTCATGAAAGACAAGGAGAAGCTCATCACGGCCTACCACGAGGGCGGCCACGCCCTCGCTGCCGCGGCGATGAACTACACCGACCCCGTCACGAAGATCACGATCCTGCCGCGTGGGCGCGCCCTCGGCTACACGATGGTGCTGCCGCTCGAAGACAAGTACTCGATCAGCCGCAACGAACTGCTCGACCAGCTCACGTATGCGATGGGTGGCCGCGTCGCCGAAGAGATCGTGTTCCACGACCCCTCGACCGGTGCGTCGAACGACATCGAGAAGGCCACGTCGACGGCTCGCAAGATGGTCACCGAATTCGGCATGAGCGCGAACGTCGGTGCCGTCAAGCTCGGCCAGTCGCAGGGCGAGGTCTTCCTCGGTCGCGACATGGGCCACCAGCGCGACTACTCCGAACGCATCGCCGAGCGGGTCGACGGCGAAGTGCGCACGCTCATCGAGCAGGCGCACGACGAGGCCTGGCTGGTGCTGAACGACAACCGCGACATCCTCGACAAGCTCGCGGCCGAACTGCTCGAACAAGAGACGCTCGACCACAAGCAGATCGCCGAGATCTTCAAAGACGTGAAGAAGCTGCCCGAGCGCCCGCAGTGGTTGTCGAGCGACAAGCGCCCCGTGTCCGACCGGCCTCCGATCGCCTTCCCGACCGAGAAGATGCCGATCGACCAGGGTGCCGTCGACGGTGGGGTCGACTCCGGTCAGCTGCCGGTCGACGAGACCGCTGCGCGCGCGCCCCGGTCGAACCCGCGCCCCGCCACGGCGTAGTCGTCGGTCGGTCGAAGTCCCTCGACCCGAAGAAGGGGAGCCATGGCCGGAGTGGACGCCCTGCGCATCCAGCGCGCGGTGCACGAGATCCTGCTCGCGATCGGTGAAGACCCATCGCGGCCCGGGCTCGAGCGCACGCCCCAGCGAGTCGCCGAGGCTTACGCCGACTTCTTCGGCGGTCTCGACGTCGACCCGCTCAGTCACCTCGCCGACTCGGTTCCGATCGGGTCGGCTCTTCGACAGGCTCAAGGCGGCGCGGATGCCGGCGTGCCCGCGACGAGCGACGCGGTCATCCTGCGCGACCTCGCGTTCCGTTCGGTGTGCGAGCACCACCTGCTGCCGTTCGTCGGTACGGCGCACGTGGCGTACCTGCCCGGTGACCGGGTCGTCGGACTCGGACGCATTCCCGCGGTCGTCGACACGCTCGCCCGCCGTCCGCAGTTGCAGGAGCGGCTCACCGAAGAGATCGCCGACACTCTGGTGGCCGGTCTCGACCCCAAGGGCGTGCTCGTCGTGCTCGACGCGCAGCACCGCTGCGTGACGACCCGGGGTTCCCGGCAGGAGCGCAGCTCCACCGTGACGATCGCGAGTCGCGGCGCGCTCTCCGAGCCCGCTGCCCGCAGTGAGATCATCGCGCTGATCGGTGCGCAGGCGAATGCCTGACGAGCACTCGCTCGCTGAGTCCGTCGAAGCGCTGCAAGAGGCGCCTCCCTTCGACATGCTCGGGGAGCCGATCCTGGTCATGGGGGTCGTCAACGTCACACCCGACTCGTTCAGCGACGGCGGCAAGTGGTTCGATGCCGACGCGGCGATCGCGCACGGACTCGAACTCGTCGCCGAGGGTGCCGACATCCTCGACGTCGGCGGCGAGTCGACGCGCCCGGGCGCGGCGCGCGTCGAACCAGAAGAGGAGTTGCGCCGGGTGATACCGGTCATCCGGTCGCTCGCCGGTCGCGGCATCCGTCTGAGCGTCGACACGATGCGTGCGGCCACCGCGCTCGCGGCCGTCGAAGCGGGCGCCGAGATCATCAACGACGTCTCGGCGGGCCTCGCCGACGCCGCGATGGGCGCGATCGCCGCCGAGACCGGCGTGCAGTACGTCGCGATGCACTGGCGCGGCCACGCCGACCGCATGGACGACTTCGCCGACTACGACGACGTCGCCGTCGAAGTTCGCGACGAACTCGCCCAGCGGGTCGACGCACTCGTGGCCGCGGGCGTCGCGCCCGAGAAGCTCATCCTCGACCCCGGACTCGGCTTCGCCAAGCGCGGGGAGCAGAACTGGCAGCTGCTCGGGCGACTCGACGTGCTCGCGGGGCTCGGGCTGCCGATCCTCGTGGGCGCTTCGCGCAAGCGATTCCTCGGCGCGATGCTGCCGGCCGAGGCATCCGTCACCGACCGTGACCTGCCGACCGCCGTCGTGAGCGTGCTCTCCGCCGAAGCAGGCGCTTGGGGGGTGCGGGTGCACGACGTGCAGGGCACGCGCCGCGCCCTCGACATCCTCGGGGCGTGGCAGAGTGGTCGACGTGCCTGAACTGTGCAAACGCGACCGGGGCGACCGGATCACTCTCACGGGGCTTCGCGTGCGCGCGCACCACGGCGTGTTCGACTTCGAGCGCACCGACGGGCAGGAGTTCGTGATCGACGTCGCGGTCGCGGTCGACCTGGCCGCCGCGGCATCCACCGACGACCTCGACCGCACCGTGCACTACGGCGAACTCGCCGAAGCGGTCGTCGCCGCCGTCGAACGCGACCCGGTCGACCTCATCGAGACGGTCGCTGAACGCGTCGCTGTCGTCGCGCTCGGCTTCGCGGCTGTCGACGAGGTCGAAGTCACGGTGCACAAGCCGCAAGCACCCATCAGCGTTCCTTTCGCGGATGTCGCGGTCACGATCGTGCGGGGGCGGTCATGACGCGCGCCGTCATCGCGTTCGGGGCGAACCTCGGCGATCGTGAGGCGACGATCGCGGCCGCGACGCGTGAGATCGCCGAGACCGACGGCCTCGTGCTCGTGGCGGTGTCGCCGGTCTACGAGACACCCGCGATCAGAGACGCGGGCGTCGACGACGATGCGCCTCGATACCTCAACGGCGTCGTCATCGTCGAGACGAGCATCGACCCGCACGCCCTGCTCGACGTGCTGCAGCACATCGAGCGCGAGCACGGGCGGGTACGTTCCGAGCACTGGGGCGATCGCACCCTCGACCTCGACCTCATCGACGTCGGCGGCACCGTGATCGCCGACGATCAACTCGTGCTGCCGCATCCGCGCGCTTGGCAGCGGGCCTTCGTGCTGGCGCCGTGGCTCGATGTGGAGCCCGACGCCGTGCTGGCCGCGCGCGGGCCGATCGCCGCTCTGCGCGCAGCCGCAACCGACGAGGTGGTGCGCCGGTGAAGCGTACGCACGTCTCCACGATCATCGCGTTCGTGCTGGCCGGGCTCGTCGCGGGCTACCTCGTCGACCTCGCGACCGTCTCCTCCGGGGCGAAGGCGCTCGTGCCCCCCATCTCGCTGCCGATCACTCTGACCGGTGTCGCGATCCTCGTCGTCGCCTTCGCGTGGCCTATCCGGCGCGCAGTGAAGGGCAAGTCGACGAAGCACCTCGACCCCTTCCGGGCGATGCGCACCGCGGTGCTTGCGAAGGCGTGCAGCCTGAGCGGAGCGCTCGTCTTCGGTTTCGGGCTCGGCATCACCCTCTTCCTCCTGACCCGCAGCGTCGTGCCTGCGCCGTCGACCATCTGGCTCGCACTCGCGACGGCGATCGGTGCGGCGCTCCTCATGGCCGGCGGCCTCATCGCCGAGCACTTCTGCACGCTTCCGCCCGACGACACCGAAACCGAGAAGGAAGAACCCGCTCATGCCTGAACTGCCCGGCACGCAGCCCGACGTGACGGGTCCTGAACTGCCCGGCACGCAGACCGCGGCATCCGATACCGGCTGGCAGCGCGTCTCACCGAAGTACCTCGTCGTCGAGGTGATCGGCTCGATCATCGGCATGGTGATCTTCGTCGGCGCACTGCTCGTCGTGTACTTCCTCTGGCAGCAGCAGTGGGCGCTCTGGATCGCGATCGCGATCGCCGTGGCCTCGATCATCGGCATCGCGTTCGAGCCGCGCCGGGTGCGCTCGATCGAGTACCGGCTGCGGGCCGACGACCTGTTGTTCCGGCGAGGCATCATGTTCCAGCGACAGGTGGCGGTGCCCTACGGGCGCATGCAGCTGGTCGACATCACCCGCGGTCCGGTCGCGCGGTGGCTCGGGCTCGCCGATCTCAAGTTCGTGACGGCCGCCGCGTCGACCGCGGTGACCGTGCCCGGGCTGCCGATGGAAGAGGCCGACCGCCTGCGCGACGAGCTCGTCGCCCTCGCCGAGTCGCGCCGGGCGGGGCTGTGAGCCGAATCGAGCGCCCGCAGGGGGTCGTGAACCTCGCCGACGGCGAGTGGCACCGCCTGCACCCGGCGAGCCCGTTGCTGCGCGGCGGTCTCGTGTTCATCGCGGTGATCGGCTTCCTGATCGCCAACCTTCGCGAACGGGTCGTCGACATCTGGATATCCGTCTTCGCGCCCGAGGCGGGCGAAGGGCTCGACGCCGAGTACGGCGGGTGGCGTCAAGATTGGGCGAACGACCCCGTGGGCGGCATCGTCTCCAACGGGCTCGTGGGGTGGGCCATCCTCGGCCTCGCCGTCGTGATCCTGGCTGTCGTGGTCGCCTTCTGGCTGTCATGGCGCATGCACTCGTTCCGGGTGACGCGCGAGGCGGTCGAGGTGAAGAGCGGCATCTTCTTCCGCTCTCATCGAAGCGCCAGGCTCGATCGCATCCAGGGCATCAACGTCAACCGGCCGTTGTTCGCACGACTTTTCGGTACCGCGAAGCTCGAGGTCTCGGTCGCCGGCCAATCGGCGAACGTGCAGCTCGCCTATCTCGGCTCGGCGCTGGCCGACGCCCTGCGGGCCGACATACTTCGGCTGGCGTCTGGTGCCCGCGCCGAACGGGAACAGGGCCCTGGCGCCGCCCGGGCCGCAGTATCCGGCGAGGTCGCGGCCGGCCCCGAGCGTGACGGGGGCGCAGGCCCGGCCGTCGTCCCGGGCACCGACACGGGCGTCGCGTCAGGAGTCGACCCGAGCGGCGCGCACCAGCCCGTGACCTCCCGCGCAGGCGCGATCGTCACCCAGCGCGTCGGCGAGTTCCTCGCGCCCGAGCTCGACCCCGAGCTCGCGCCGCCCGAGTCGGTCGTGCACCTGCCGATCGGGCGCGTCATCGGATCGACCCTGCTCGGCGGTTCGACGCTGTGGGCGATCATCCTCGTGGCGATCATCGTGGTGGGCGTGACGACAGACCAGATGTGGGTGCTCTTCAGCTTCGTGCCCGCGGGGATCGGTCTCGTGAGCTACATGTGGACCCGCATCACGAAGTCGCTCCGCTACTCGATCGCGGGCACGCCCGATGGCGTGCGCATCGGTCACGGGCTGCTCTCCACCGCGAACCAGACGATCCCCCCGGGGCGCGTGCATGCGATCGAAGCGACGCAGTGGGTGTTCTGGCGGCCGTTCGGGTGGTGGTCGGTGCGCATCAACGTCGCCGGACAGTCGGTCTCCGCCTCCGGCGATGCCGCTCAGCGCACCATCGTGCTGCCGGTCGGCATGGCGGCCGACGTGCACCGGGTGCTCGGTCTGCTGCTTCCGGATGCCGCGGCCGACGTCGAACCGCTCGTCGACGCCGGCCTCACCGGCCGGGGCGGCGCCGGCGGCTTCTCGAGCACGCCGAAGCGCGCCGCATGGCTGCGGCCGTTCTCGTGGCGACGAATCGGAATCGCATCCGCCTCCGGCGTCGCGGTGATCCGGCGGGGTGCGCTCGTGCGCAGCCTCAGCCTCGTGCCACTCGCGCGCATGCAGTCGCTCGCGGTGTCGGTCGGCCCGATCGAACGCGCACTCGACCTCGCGACCCTTCGCCTCCATACCGTCACCGGCCCGGTCACGGCGCTGCTGCCGGTCGTCGAGCGTTCCGAGGCGACGGCACTCTTCGAGCGTCTCTCGCACGAAGCGGTCGAGCGTGCGGCGAGCGACACCTCTCACCGCTGGGGCGCGGTCCCGGTCGCGGCATCAGCTGCCTCCGCTGCGCTCGCTGAGCCCGTCGAAGCGCACCCGGGCTCGCCCTCCCTTCGGCAGGCTCAGGGAACAGCGTCCGACGGAACGGAGCAGGATCGTGTCGGCTGATCGTCCGGGCCGGCTCGGTGTCGGCACCATCGGCGCCGGACGCGTCGGCGCGGTGCTCGCGTCAGCGCTCGCGGGTGCGGGGCACGCCCTCACGGGCATCTCCGCCGTCTCCGACTCGAGCCGCGAGCGAGCCGCGGCGATGCTGCCGTCGGTTCCGGTACTGACGATCCCCGAGATCATCGAGCGCAGCGAACTCGTGCTGCTCGCCGTACCCGAAGACGAGCTCGGCGCGCTCGTCGCGGGTCTCGCCGACGCCGGCGTCTGGCAGCCCGGGCAACTCCTGCTGCACACCGTCGCACGCTTCGGCACCGAAGTGCTCGATCCCGCGCGACTCGCGGGGGCCATCCCGCTCGCCGTGCATCCCGCCATGAGTTTCACCGGCACGAGCGTCGATCTCGCCCGACTGCCCGGCACCTGGTTCGCGGTCACCGCTCCGGCGCCGGTGCTGCCGATCGGGCAGGCGCTCGTCGTCGAGATGGGCGGCGAACCCTTCATCGTCGCCGAGCGCGACCGCGCGGCCTACGGCGAGGCGATCGACACCGCGGTGTCGTTCTCGAGTGCGATCATCGACCAGGCGAGCAGCCTCCTCGATGGCATCGGCATCGCCCGCCCGGGCGCCGTGCTTGCGCCGCTCGTGCGCTCCTCCGTCGAGAACGCGCTCGCGAGGCACGACGGCGGCGCATACGCCGAGGGGGCAGATACGATCGACGGGGCCGGTACCGACTGGCCGCTGGGAGGTGGCGCGTGACCGAGGTCGCCGCGGGCACGCGGGTGGTGCCGACGATCGCCGAGCTGCGCGAGCTGCTCGCCGAACGGCGCGCGGCCGGAGCATCCGTCGCCCTCGTGCCGACCATGGGCGCCCTGCACGACGGTCACCTCGCGCTCGTCGCGCGTGCGCGTGAGCTCGCCGACGTCGTCGTGGTGTCGATCTTCGTGAACCCGCTGCAGTTCGGCCCGGGTGAAGATCTCGACCGCTACCCGCGCACCCTCGACGCGGATGCCGCGGCGCTCGCGGTCCTCGGCGTGGAGTTCGTGTTCGCTCCGACAGTCGCCGAGATGTACCCGAGAGGCGAGGTCGGCACGACGCTCACCGCCGGTCGGGTGGGGTCGCTCTACGAGGGTGCATCGCGCCCGGGTCATTTCGACGGCATGCTCACCGTCGTCAGCAAGCTGCTGAACATCGCCCTCCCCGATATCGCGGTCTTCGGCCAGAAAGACGCGCAGCAGGTCTTCCTCGTGCGCAGCATGGTGCGCGATCTCGACGTACCCGCCGATATCGAGGTCGTGCCGACCGTGCGTGAAGCCGACGGGCTGGCCCTCTCGAGCCGCAATCGCTACCTCGACCCGGCGCAACGTGCAGCGGCGCTCACCCTCTCCGAGGCGCTCAAGGCGGCGCATGAGGCGGCCCCCGACGGTCTCTCCGAGGTGCTCGCCGAGGCCGCCGCCGCGTTCGGCGACCACGACGAGGTCACGCTCGACTATCTCGTCGTCGTCGATCCCGAGACGTTCCTGCCGGTCGCCGATGACGCGAGAGGCGAGGCCGTCGTGCTCGTCGCCGCCCGCGTCGGCGCCACCCGGCTCATCGACAACGCGACGATCACGCTCGGCTGACGGCCGGCGTCTCGACGGGCTCAGCCCGCAGGAGCGCACAAGTAGGCTGGTGCACGCACCTTTTCGCACGACGAGAGAGAACGATGGCCGACAACCACACGGGCGCCACGCCCGAGCCCACTGCCGAGGAGATCAGCGCCGACCAGATCAGCGCCGACGAGATCTCCGAGCAGAAGGCCGTGCGGCTCGCCAAGCGCGAGCGGCTGATCGCGTCATCCGAAGACCCGGCCTTCGGCGCGTACCCGGTGCGCCTGCCGATCACGGCGACGATTCCCGGCGTGCGCGACCGGTTCATCGGCCTCGGCGTCGACGAGGCGAGTGGCGTGCAGGTCGGTGTCGCCGGCCGCGTCGTGCACTCCCGCAACACCGGCAAGCTCTGCTTCGCCACGCTGCAATCGGGCGACGGCAGCCGCATCCAGGCGATGGTCTCCCTCGCCGAGGTGGGCGAGGAGTCGCTCGCCGAGTGGAAGGAACTCGTCGACCTGGGCGACCACGTCTTCGTCGCCGGCGAGGTCATCACGAGCCGCCGCGGCGAGCTGTCGATCATGGTGAAGGAGTGGCGCATCGCCTCGAAGGCGATCCTGCCGCTGCCGAACCTGCACAACGAGCTCTCCGAAGAGATGCGCGTGCGCAGCCGTTACCTCGACCTCATCTCGCGCGAGCAGGCCCGCAAGAACGTCATCGACCGCGCGAAGGTCAACGCGAGCCTCCGCCGCACCTTCGATGGGCTCGGCTTCATCGAGGTCGAGACGCCGATGCTCCAGGTCATGCACGGCGGGGCATCCGCTCGCCCGTTCGTGACCCAGTCGAACGCGTTCGACACCGAGCTGTATCTGCGCATCGCGCCCGAACTGTACCTGAAGCGCGCGGTCGTCGGCGGCATCGAGCGCGTGTACGAGATCAACCGCAACTTCCGCAATGAGGGCGCGGACTCGACGCACTCGCCCGAGTTCGCGATGCTCGAGGCCTACGAGGCGTACGGCGACTACACCACGATCGCCGACCTCACTCAGAAGCTGATCCAGGATGCCGCGATCGCGACGTCGGGTTCGCACGTGGTGACGTGGGCAGACGGCGCCGAGTTCGACCTCGGCGGCGACTGGCCGCGCCTCTCGATGTACGACTCGCTCTCCGAGGCGGTCGGCGAGACGATCACGGCGTCGACGGCGGTGGAGCGCCTGAAGCAGCTTGCCGACGAGGCCGGGGTCGAGGTCGACCACCCGCTGCCCGGCAAGTACGTCGAAGAGCTGTGGGAGCACCACGTGAAGTCCGGCCTCGAGCGCCCGACCTTCGTCATGGACTTCCCGCTCGACACCTCGCCGCTCGTGCGCGAGCACCGCTCGATCCCGGGCGTCGTCGAGAAGTGGGACCTCTACATCCGCGGCTTCGAGCTCGCGACCGGCTACTCCGAGCTCGTCGACCCGGTCGTGCAGCGCGAGCGCTTCGTCGAGCAGGCGAAGCTCGCCGCGGGCGGCGACCCAGAGGCGATGCGCCTCGACGAGGAGTTCCTGCGCGCGCTCGAGTTCGGCATGCCGCCGTCGGGCGGCATGGGCATGGGCATCGACCGGCTGCTCATGGCGCTCACGGGTCTCGGCATCCGCGAGACGATCCTCTTCCCGCTGGTCAAGTGAGCTTCAAGTGAGCGGATGCCCCAGATGAACGACTTCCTTCCGAAATCCGAGCTCGAACCCGAGCAGGATCCCAAGCGCCCCTCGAACGCGCGCCTCGGAATCTGGATCGTCGTCGGTGCGATCGGTCTCTACCTCGTCGGCTCGGGCGTCTGGGGCCTCATCGCCGCCGGTTGATCGGCTCTCACCGCTTGCCCTTCCTGTTCTCGGGCAGCGGCGCAGAGCCGTTATGCGGCGAAACCGGGTAAAGCCCCGTATCCTTGTAGCTCTATGGACGAATTCTGGGCGAATGCGATCTGGTCGCTCGCGCCGACCGTGCTCATCGGGCTCATCTTCTGGTTCGTGATGCGCGCGATCATCCACTCCGACCGCAACGAGCGCAAGGCGTACGCCCGCATCGAGGCGGAGGAGCGGGCGAAGCTCGCCCAGCACCGACCGGCAGCGTGAACACGTGACCGCGGAGCAGACGACGCTGCTCGTCGCGGGCATCGTCATCGTCATCGACATCATCGTCCGCATCACCGCGATCATCGTGGTGCCGCGCAACCGCCGCCCGACTGCGGGCATGGCCTGGCTCCTCGCGATCTTCTTCGTCCCGTACATCGGGGTGCTGTTCTACCTGCTCATCGGCAATCCGAAGCTGCCGAGGCATCGGCGTCGCAAGCAGGCCGAGGTCGACCGCTACATTCGCGAATCGACGCACGGTGTCGAGCGGGTCAGCGATCCCGGTGACTGGCCGGCCTGGTTCGAGGGCGTCGTGCGCCTCAACCGCAACCTCGGTTCGATGCCCCTCATCGGCTCCAACAGCGCGAGCCTCATCGGCAACTATCAAGGCTCCCTCGACGCGATGACCGCGGCGGTGCACGATGCGAAACGCTACGTGCACGTCGAGTTCTACATCTTCGCCTACGACACCACGACGGCGCCGTTCTTCGACGCGCTCGGCGAAGCAGTCGCTCGTGGCGTCGAGGTGCGCGTGCTGCTCGATCATGTGGCGTCGTTCCGGGTGAAGGGCTACCGGAAGACGCTCAAGCGGATGACCGAGATGGGGGTGCGGTGGCAGCTCATGCTGCCCGTGCAGCCGTTCAAGGGCAAGTACCAGCGGCCCGACCTTCGCAATCACCGCAAGATCCTCGTCGTCGACGGCGAGGTCGGCTTCATGGGCTCGCAGAACGTCATCGACCGCAGCTACAACAAGCGCAGCAACATCCGTCGCGGCCTGAAATGGAAAGAGCTCGTGACGCGCGTCGAAGGGCCGATCGTGGCCGGGCTCGATGCGATCTTCGCCACCGACTGGTACCTCGAGACCGACGAGGAACCGGTTCGCGACCTCGCGGCGTCGCTCGACCAGCCGGGCGAGGCGCAAGATCTCGACTGCCAAGTGGTGCCGAGCGGGCCGGGGTTCCCGAACGAGAACAACCTCAAGCTCTTCCTCGCGCTGCTCTATGCGGCTGAAGAGCGCATCATCATCACGAGCCCGTACTTCGTGCCCGACGACGCGATGCTCCGCGCGATCAGCGGGGCGACGCAGCGCGGCATCCACGTCGAGCTCTTCGTCTCGGAGATCGGCGACCAGGCGCTCGTGTATCACGCGCAGCGCTCGTACTACGAGGCGCTGCTCCGCGGAGGCGTGAAGATCTTCATGTACAAGGCGCCGTACATCCTGCACTCCAAGCACTTCACGATCGACGACGACGTCGCCGTGATCGGCTCGAGCAACATGGACATCCGCTCGTTCGAGCTCAATATGGAGGTGTCGCTGCTCGTGCGCGGGGCCTCGTTCGTACGCGAGATGCGCGCCGTCGAAGACGGTTATCGGCGTGACAGCCACGAGCTGACGCTCGAGGCGTGGATGAAGCAGCCACTTCGATCGACCGTGCTCGACAACCTCGCGAGGCTCACTTCGGCGCTGCAGTAGCGGGCGCCGTCGCTCGCTGAGCCCGTCGAAGCGCGACTGCTACTTGCGCGGCTTCAGTCGCACCGTCGGCAGCTCGGGCGCGGGCAGCGGCGCGCCGTCGTAGCCCGCGACCGTGCCGAACCGCCCGTCGGGGTTATCGCGGCCGATGACGTCGGCCTGCCATTGCCGACGGAACTCGACGATCTCGTCGTGGCTGCGGCCGATGAAGTTCCACCACATCACGAGCTCTTCACCGAACGGCACGCCGCCGAGGAGGATCACGCGCACGGGTTGCGCCTCGGCCGACAGACGGATGCGGCGAAGCCCGGTCTCGAGATAGGCGAGCTCGCTCCATGCGGCGGTCGTCGAGACGGTGTCGGTCGAGAAGCCGCCGATCGCGGCATCCGTTGCGCTGATCTCGACGGGGCCCGAATCGACGAGCACGCCGTGCTCGAACGCGGGGTCGAGGTCGAGGTCGACGGTGCCGAACGGTGGCAGGTCGAGTTGCGCGCCGAGCAGCGGCGAGAACACGGTGACGGCGCCGCCCTGAGCCTGCCGAACGGATGCCTCGGGCGCGCCGCCGACCGGCAGGGAACCGACGAACACCCGCACCGTGGCGTCGCCTACGACGACCGGTGCGATGTCGGCGTGTTCGAAGAAGGGGCCGACATGCCGTGAGGCATCGGGAAGCGCAACCCACAACTGCACCCCGTGCAGCCGGGTGGTCTCGGGCGTCGACACCTCGGAGTGCGAGATGCCTCGGCCCGCCGTCATGAGGTTCACGGCGCCCGGCCGCACCGTGGCGTGGCTGCCGGCGGAATCGCGGTGCTCGATCTCGCCCTCGAAGAGCCAGCTCACGGTCTGCAAGCCGGTGTGCGGGTGCGGCGGCACGACCATGCCGGCGGTGACCTCCACGTCGTCGGGCCCGTAGTGGTCGGCGAAGCACCAGGCGCCGATCGTGGTGCGGCCCCGCTGGGGGAGCGTGCGGCGCACGTTCATCGCTCGCGGCCCGCCGAGCGGCACGTCGCGCGGAGCGAGCACCTGCACGACCGCGCCCATGGGTTCGTCGGGTCGCGAGAGCACTTCGACCGGATCGCGTTCCTGGTTGCTCATGTCGAAAATAGTACGCGGGTGCCCGCGCACGAGAACCGGGGCGACCGTTAGCATGAAGGTATGGCTCCCTCGATGCGCATTCGTCGCGCTGGTCTCCTCGCTCTGGCGGTCTCGTCGGTGTTCCTGTTGTCGGCATGCAACCCGTCGGGCAGGGCAGCAGAGAACTTCCCCGGTGTTCCGGTCAGTGCCGATGCCGAGGCTGTCGACGTCGAGGAGGGTCCCGACACGGCCGGCGACGAAGAAGAGGCGCAGTCGTCCGAAGACGGCCCCGTGGTCGTGTGGTGGGCCGAAGGCGGTCAGCTCGCCCTGACCATCTCGGGCAGTTCGACGTGCCCCGTGATCGGCAAAGAGATCCGTGTGCTCGAGAAGGCCGGCGAGGGCAACCGCGTCGCGATCGATCTCGTCGAGCAGCCCGAAGGTCAGGTCTGCACGATGGACATCGTGCCCCACACGACGCTCTTCTGGACGCCGGTGTACGTGACGACGACTGAGCCGCTCTACGTCGAGGTGAGTGGCACAGAGGTCGTCGTACCGATCAAGTAGCCTCGGCCAGGTTCGGCCGGAGCACGAGCAGTTCTCCGACCTCGCAGTCGAGTGCGGCGCAGATCGCCTGCAGCGTCGAGAAGCGGATGGCGCGAGCGCGGTCGTTCTTCAGCACGCTGAGGTTCACGACGCTCACGCCGACGAGCTCGCCGAGTCGCGTGAGCGTCATGCCGCGTGCCTCGAGCAGCTCGTCGAGCCGGCAGTGGATGTCGGATGCCTCGTCGGGTTCGGCCGGAGCCATCAGACGAGACCCTCGGTTTCGCGCTGGAGGCGCTCGCCGACTGCGAAGACGGTCGCGGCCGTCGCTGCGATGAACGTCAGGAGGATGAGCGGGAACAGCTCGACCGAGATCACCACGTTGTCGAAGGTGCGGTCGCTGAGCACGGCGAATGCGCCGTTCGCAGCCATGTTGCCGAAGAACGGCACCGCGAAATAGCCCACGATGCCGGTGAATCCCGCAATCGTGACGAGCACGGTGTTGGTGCGGCCGAAGACGATGCTCCTGCTGACATTCCGTGCGAGCCACACGAGGCAGACCACGAGGCCGACCACCACGACGGCCATGATGACCTGCTGGATGACGAGCGACCAGAGCGACGCCGCAGGCAGGGAGGGAGCGGTGATGATCGCGCGATCGAGTTCGACCGTGATGGGAGCCCCGTCGACGCCGATCGGTGCGTCGGCCGTGGTGCCGGTGAACTCGGCCATCACGGGAACGTCGTGATTCGGAAGCACTTCGATGATGCGGGCGACGGACGACCAGACCGCCCAGATCGCGATGCCGATGCCGGCGACCATGAAGATCCACAGGGCGACGGCGTCGCTCCGCTTGACGGTGGGAGTGGGGATGGTGGCGCTCATGTTCTTCCTAACGAATATCGATAATAACGATAAACGATATGGTACGGAGGTCGCTCGACCCTGTCAACGGTCGGCGGCCGAGCCGCGGCATCCGTCGCCGTCACGGTCCGTCAACCCCTGCCTGAGCTCTGCGCCGAGGGCGAACAACGGCCTCGCGGCCCCCTCTGCTGGTTACGCTCTTCATATCGGCGCCCCTACCCAGCGGGGTCGTGAGGAGTAGAAATGTTCGAGAGATTCACCGACCGAGCTCGTCGTGTCGTCGTCCTGGCCCAAGAAGAGGCCAAGATGCTGAACCACAACTACATCGGCACCGAGCACATCCTGCTCGGGCTCATCCACGAGGGTGAAGGCGTCGCCGCCAAGGCGCTCGAGTCGCTCGGCATCTCGCTCGACGCGGTGCGCGAGCAGGTGCAAGACATCATCGGCCAGGGTCAGCAGCAGCCGACCGGGCACATCCCGTTCACTCCGCGCGCCAAGAAGGTGCTCGAGTTGAGCTTGCGCGAAGCGCTGCAGCTGGGCCACAACTACATCGGCACCGAGCACATCCTGCTGGGCCTCATCCGCGAGGGCGAGGGCGTCGCAGCCCAAGTGCTCGTCAAGCTCGGCGCCGACCTCAATCGCGTGCGCCAGCAGGTCATCCAGCTGCTCTCGGGCTACCAGGGCAAAGAGCAGGTACAGGTCGGCGCGAACGAGCAGACCACCCCGCAGGGCGGCTCGCAGATCCTCGACCAGTTCGGCCGCAACCTCACGCAGGCTGCGCGCGACGGCAAGCTCGACCCCGTCATCGGGCGCGAGAAAGAGATCGAGCGGGTCATGCAGATCCTCTCGCGTCGCTCGAAGAACAACCCCGTGCTGATCGGTGAGCCCGGCGTCGGCAAGACCGCCGTCGTCGAGGGCCTCGCGCAGGCGATCGTGAAGAACGAGGTGCCAGAGACGCTGAAAGACAAGCAGCTCTACTCGCTCGACCTCGGCTCGCTCATCGCCGGCTCCCGCTACCGCGGCGACTTCGAAGAGCGTCTGAAGAAGGTCACGAAAGAAATCCGCACGCGCGGCGACATCATCGTCTTCATCGACGAGATCCACACGCTCGTGGGTGCGGGTGCCGCCGAAGGCGCCATCGACGCCGCGTCGATCCTGAAGCCGCTGCTCGCACGCGGCGAGCTGCAGACCATCGGTGCGACCACGCTCGACGAGTACCGCAAGCACTTCGAGAAAGACGCCGCGCTCGAGCGCCGCTTCCAGCCGATCCAGGTCGCCGAGCCGAGCCTGCCCCACACGATCAACATCCTCAAGGGTCTTCGCGACCGCTACGAGGCGCACCACAAGGTGTCGATCACCGACGGCGCGCTCGTGGCCGCGGCGAACCTCGCCGACCGCTACGTCTCCGACCGCTTCCTCCCAGACAAGGCGATCGACCTGATCGACGAGGCCGGCGCACGCCTGCGTCTCTCGATCCTCTCGAGCCCGCCCGAGCTGCGCGAATTCGACGAGAAGATCGCCGTCGTTCGCGCCGCGAAAGAGACCGCGATCGAGGAGCAGGACTTCGAGAAGGCCGCCTCCCTCCGCGATGAGGAGAAGAACCTCCTCGGCGAGCGACTGCGCCTCGAGAAGCAGTGGAAGTCGGGCGACGTCAAGACGACCGCCGTCGTCGACGAGGGCCTGATCGCCGAGGTGCTCGCGCAGGCCACCGGCATCCCCGTCTTCAAGCTCACCGAAGAAGAGAGCTCGCGTCTCGTCTTCATGGAGAAGGCGCTGCACGAGCGCGTCATCGGCCAAGAAGAGGCCATCTCGGCCCTCGCCAAGACGATCCGCCGCACGCGTGCCGGTCTGAAAGACCCGAAGCGCCCCTCTGGCTCGTTCATCTTCGCCGGCCCCACCGGCGTCGGCAAGACCGAGCTCGCCAAGGCGCTCGCCGAGTTCCTCTTCGATGACGAGGCGGCGATGATCTCGCTCGACATGTCGGAGTACGGCGAGAAGCACACCGTCTCGCGCCTCTTCGGCGCCCCTCCCGGGTTCGTCGGCTTCGAAGAGGGCGGCCAGCTCACCGAGAAGGTGCGCCGCAAGCCCTTCAGTGTCGTGCTCTTCGACGAGATCGAGAAGGCGCACCCCGACATCTTCAACTCGCTCCTCCAGATTCTGGAAGAGGGCCGGTTGACCGACGGTCAGGGCCGCGTCGTCGACTTCAAGAACACGGTCATCATCATGACGACCAACCTGGGCACGAAAGACATCTCGAGTGGCCCGGTGGGCTTCGCGATCGAGGGCGACACCCGCACGGGCTACGACCTCATGCGCGGCAAGGTGAACGAAGAGCTGAAGAAGCACTTCAAGCCCGAGTTCCTGAACCGCGTCGACGAGATCATCGTCTTCCCGCAGCTCTCCAAGCCCGAGCTGCTGCAGATCGTCGATCTCTTCATCAAGCGGCTCAGCGAGCGCATGCTCGACCGCGACATGACCGTCGAGCTCACGCAGGCGGCCAAGGAGCGGCTCATCGAGGTCGGGTTCGACCCGGCCCTCGGCGCCCGGCCGCTTCGCCGCGCCGTGCAGCACGAGATCGAAGACGGTCTCTCCGAGAAGATCCTGCATGGTGAGCTCAACTCGGGCGACCACGTGCACGTCGACTTCAGAGACGGCGAGTTCCTGTTCACCACCACGCAGCGGGCCCTGCCCGTCGGCGTCGGCGTGAACACGAACGCGGCGATCGGCACCGGTCCGGTGAGCCCCGATCTGGCGGCCGCGTCGGGCGAGTAGTCGACACGACACGAGGGGCGGATGCTGCGGCATCCGCCCCTTCGTCGTTCCCGCCGCCGTTCGCCTGCGTGCGCAACTCCGGATGTCGCGCTGCCGCACCGGCGTGTTGGCAGAGGGGCGCGGCGCGCCGGTCGATTCATCCGGAGTTACGCACGTCGGGGAGCGGCGGCAGTGCGGCAGGGGCGTCCCCAGCGGCAATACGATGAGGGGATGACCGAGTTCAACGTGCGGCGGGCCCGCACGAGCGATGTGCCGCGAATCATCGACCTCGTGGAGCCGCTCGTCACCCGACGCATCCTGCTCGGCAAAGAGCGTGTCGACCTCTACGGCTCGGTGCAGGAATTCCGCGTGGCCGAGACCGACGACGGCGGGCTCGTCGGCGCCGGCGCATTGCACGTCATGTGGGAAGACCTCGGTGAGGTGCGTACCCTCGCCGTCGACGACGTCTGGCTCGGCCACGGCGTCGGCCACGCGCTGCTCGCCGCGCTCGAAGATGAAGCGCGCGAGCTCGGCCTCAGCCGCCTCTTCTGCCTCACGTTCGAGACCACCTTCTTCGGCCGCCACGGCTTCGTCGACATGGGGCGCGAGACCGTCGACCCCGAGGTCTACGCCGAGCTCGTGCGTTCCAACGACGAAGGCGTGGCCGAGTTCCTCGACCTCGCCCGCGTGAAGCAGAACACCCTCGGCAACACCCGCATGCTGAAGCTTCTCTGAGACGAGATTCGGCGCGCCGAGCGGATGCCGCGGGCAGCGGCATCCCGGTCGTACCCTGTGTGCATGTCGACGAACACACCGGCCGGGCGGCAATCGCCGCAGGTGTATCGACGTCGGCGACTCATCGTGCTGATCGGCCTCGTCGCGGTGATCATCGCGATCGTGCTCATCATCGTGCGTCCTGGGGCGAGTCAGGGTGAAGACGGCGCAGGGGGTGGACCCTCGTCGAGCGCCGACCCGACGACTGCGCCGGAGACGACCTCTATTCCGACCGAGCCGACCGCGGCCGACGGCGACCCGTGCGCGCCCGAGAAGATCTCGGTGGAGGCCGTCACCGACAAGTCGTCATACGAGGCGGGAGAGCAGCCGCAGTTGTCGGTGACGATCACCAACACCGGCAAGAACGTCTGCGTGCTGAACGCCGGCACGAACGCCCAGATCTTCACGATCATGAGCGGCACAGAGGTGTATTGGACCTCGACCGACTGCCAGGTCGACGCGATCGACGCCGAGGTCTCGCTGACTCCTGGTACGCCGGTCAGTTCGACTGTGCCGATCGTCTGGGACCGCACTCGCTCGACGCCCGAGACGTGCGCCGGCCCGCGCGAGACGGTGCCGGCCGAAGGTGCCTCGTACCACCTCGGGGTGTCGGTCGACGGTTTCGATTCGGCCGAGCAGAAGCAGTTCTTGCTCTACTAACATCCGCGTGACTCGTACCCGCGTACCCGCTCGTCGCTTGTGCAGGCCACGACCCGGCGTTCGTCATTTTGACCCGCGTACGGGGGCCGCGCGGTCAGGAGCCTCCGGCTTAGGTTCGTTGAGTGCGCGTCTGGCGTTCCCGGCCGAAGGGACGCGCACCACCACCTCGCCAGGCTGGTGGAGAGCGCCGGGGGTTCCCCCTCTGCTATCAAGCCCGCCCGGCGCTCTCGCGGGGGCGTTCCGCTGCTCCGGCCGAGGGTCTGCGCCAGAACGGTGCGGGTAGCCCGCGAACGCCGGCGCTGAGCCGGTGGGCGGGTCGAAGCGCACGAGCTCGTTGGCCGCATCGAGTGATGGCGCCGACGCCATGAGTTGCTGCTCTGCCGGGTCGAGCGCCCACTTGACGACGAGGTAGACCTCGCCACGCTTCAGGTCACGGTAGCGGCGGATGATCGCCTTCGGCACGAGCGCGTCGTTGCGGATGCACAGCCACGTGTCGCCGTCGTAACGGATCGGCTTCGGAAGACTGCTTGCCATGGTGCTCCTCGAGATGGAGCGCGCCGGCCCGCGCGGGTTTGTTTCGATGCTACGTGCGGCCCACGACAGAGTCTGAGGGCCAGGAAACGAGCGAATGCGCCGGCGCCGTGGGGTCAACGAGAACGCCGTCGTCTTCGTCGACACCTCGGACCCTCACGGTCCGGCACAGACAGCATAGGCTGCTTCTCTCTGAAATACACATCCCAGTCGAGGGTCGGTCGAAGAGCCTCCCGAGCGGATGCCCCGCAGTGCGCCCTGCGCGGACGGAGACGGGTGCGCGGCATCCGCTCGGTACCCTTGAGGGATGGCAGGCAAGGCAGAACGGAAGCAGTCGACGGAGCCCGTGGAGTTCCGTTCGCAGGCGCTCGCGCAGGCACTCGAACGGCAAGACGTGGCGGCGGTCGCCCTGGCCCTCCGCCACGGCAACACCGTCGTGCCGCTCGTGAAGCCGGGGCCGCGCGACAAGCCGCTCGACGGCGGCGAGGTGTGGACCTACCGCGACCCGAAGACCGGCGACGTCGCACTGCTGCTCTTCAGCGATGCCGCGAACAAGCCGGCGAACCTGCCGCCAGCGGTCGGCCTGCAGAGCCCGGGGTGGCTGCGGTCGTTCCTCAAGCGGTACGAGTCGACGATCACGACGGTGTTCCTCGACATCGCGGGCCCGCACCCGATGCAAGCGTCGCCCGGCGAGCTGTTGCGCGCGCTCGAGGCGTAGCGGAGTACGCCGAGTCGGCGCGCACGGCTCGAGTCTGCAGTGTGCGGCTGCGGCGCCCTGAGGAACCGTGTGAGGCCGTCAGAAGGCGGCGTCGAGCTCGCGTTCGCGCAGGCCGGTCGAGGCCATCATGGCGCGTTGCACGACGGCGTGCACGCTGCCGGCTTCGACGTCGAGGATGGTCGTGTAGCCGAGTCGGCGGGCCTCGGCGCCCCGCTGCTTCGCCGCAGTCACGGGGCGCACCTCGCCGGCGAGGCTGATCTCGCCGAAGGCGGCGAGCTCGTGCGGCACGGCACGGTCGCGCATGGCCGAGGCGATGGCGACGGCGATCGCGAGGTCGGCGCCGGGTTCGGCGAGCCGCACACCACCGACGGTGGAGACGTAGACGTCATGATCGCCGAGAGTTTTCAGACCGGCTCGGCGCTCGAGCACGGCGATGATCATGGCCACCCGTGACGGGTCGACGCCGTTGACGACGCGGCGGGGCTGCGGCGCCTTCGTGGACACGACGAGCGCCTGCACTTCGACCGGCAGGGCACGGCGCCCCTCGAGTGCGACGGTGACGCACGTGCCGCTCACGGCACTGCGCCCGCTCGAGAGGAAGAGCCCCGATGGGTCGGGCACCTCGGAGATGCCCTCGCCGGTCATCTCGAAGCAACCCACTTCGTCGGTCGGCCCGAAGCGGTTCTTGAGGGCCCGTACGAAGCGAAGGGCCGTTTGTCGATCGCCCTCGAACTGGCAGACTACGTCGACGAGGTGCTCGAGCAGACGGGGGCCGGCGATCGAGCCGTCTTTCGTGACGTGGCCGACGAGCAGCACTGGCAGCCGCCGCTCTTTCGCGATGCGGATGAGCGTCGACGCGACTTCGCGCACCTGGCTCGGTTGCCCGGGCAGACCATCGGAGAGGGATGACGATACGGTCTGCACCGAGTCGACGATGAGGAGCTCGGGGGCGATGGCGTCGACCTGCCCGAGGATCGTCGCGAGGTCGGTCTCTGCCGCGATGAAGAGCTCGTCGTGCAGGGCCTTCGTGCGCCCAGCTCGAAGGCGCACTTGCGCGACCGACTCTTCGGCGGTGACGTAGAGCACCCGCCGCCCGGTGGCTGCCACGCGCGCCGCGACCTCGAGCAGGAGTGTGGATTTGCCCACGCCCGGCTCACCCGAGAGCAGGATCGCGGCGCCCGCCACGATGCCGCCGCCGAGCACCCGATCGAACTCGCCGATGCCGCTCGGGCGGTGCGCGGCGTCTTCGGTCTGCACGTCGGTGATCGGGCGAGCGGTGCGCGCCTCGCCGAGTTGCACGGCCTGCACGGCGCGCACGATGCCCGTGGGCTCGGCGACGTCGACGACCGTGCCCCATTGCTGGCACTCGCTGCAGCGGCCAACCCATTTGACAGTGCTCCAACCGCACTCGGTGCAGCGGAACGTGGAGGTGGGGCGGGCCATGCCCCGAGACTAGCTGCGGCCGCCGACAGTGACCGCGTCGGCGCGCGCGCCGACGCCGAGGTGTGCGGCGGCCCGGGCGACAGCGGGCCGGAAGGCCTCGGCCCACACCGCGTACCCGTGGTCGTTCGGGTGGAACATGTCGCGCGCGAACTGCGTCAGGATGCCCCGGAGTCCCTGCCGCTTCATGATCTCGTGCAGCGGCGCGACGACGAGTCCGTGCTCGCGGGCGGCGGCACGGAGCATCCGATTCGCCTCGGCCACCTTGCGTTCGCTGTGCGGGAAGTAGAAGCACGGCAGGTCGGCGACGACGGCGCCGGCGGGCAGTTCGGCGAAGATCGAACGGATGTTGCGGTCGAACGCCCGGGGGCTCCAGTCGGCGATGTCGTTCGCGCCGATCGAGACCGTGACCACGTCGGGCCGCAGATCGCGGAACCGCGGCAATTGGTCGCGCACGGCGAGCGCCGTCGTCGCACCCGAGACGCTGAGGTTCACGACGCGCACGCTTCGCCCGGTCACCGCGCGCACCCCGTCGGCGAGTACGCCGACGTAGCTGCGGTCGGGCCGCGACGCGCCGATGCCCTGCGCCGCACTGTCGCCGATGGCGACGTAGAGCAGCTCGCCCTCGACCTTCGCGTGATCGCGCCACCACTTCGAGTGCACCGGCAGCGTGTCGTTCAGCGTCGACTTGTTCTCGCGCATGCGATCACGGAACCGGGGCACTCCGCCTGCACCGAGCAGCGTGACGGCGGACAGACGGATGCCGCGCCACACGCTCGTCGAGTCGGCCGAAGCGCGATTCGTGGCGGTAGCCGTCGCCTGTACGAGGAGTTCTGCGGTCATCACACGACGCTATGACCGTCGACTTCGAGTTGCCTGCGCGCGGACTGGGCGCGAGCTGGGCATGAGGCGTCTGGCGACGGTCTCACCCGACGGCGGTGGTGAGCAAGGGCGGCGCGAACGCGGTCGCAGTCGCGGTCGCGTGCCGGTCTCGAGGGCGTGCGGCCGCTCGATCTCTGCGGCAGCCGACGGGTCGAAGTGACGGATCACGCCGTCGAGGTCGAAGATCACCGCTCGGATCATGCACCCAGTATGGATTGTCGGCGCGTTGGTCGAGGCATCCGCTCGTTTTGGCACTGGCGCGCGCGTCGTCTAAGATCGTCCTCGGTACCGTGTCCGAGCGGCCGAAGGTGCAACTCTCGAAAAGTTGTGTGGGTGAAAGCCCACCGTGGGTTCAAATCCCACCGGTACCGCCACAGAAAACCCCTGGTAAAACAGGGGTTTTTTGCATTCTGAAATCCCTCATGGTGCAGCCGTGGTGTATTTCTCGCCATCTGGGCCGCTCAGCCGCAAAACAGCAGGGGAGTGACGCGCCGAATGCGACCTTGGACGCCTGAGAGGTTGATCGACTTCGTGCCGGTGCCGTAAAAGCCGTGGTTGACGGCGTTCGTTGCGTAGGCATCGCCGGCGGCGCAGCCGGGTCCACGTACCCCGATCGCGAACGGGGACACCGTGAATGCCACGTACCGCGCAGAGAGAGCGCTCAGAGCCACTGTTCGGCCGCGGTAGCCTCGCGGGATGAGTGGGATACCGACTGATCGACGCATCATCCGGCTGTTCCCGGACTACTCACGGGACTGGCCGCTCTGGGAGAACTCGACGCCGACATGGGACGTGGGCTACACGACCACCCCTGAGACATACGGCCTGTCTGAGAAACTCACCGCCGACATCGACGCCTGGAACAAGCTCTGGGAGGCCCACTTCGACCACGCAGAGGGGTGGGACAGCAGCGAAGTCCGCGACGGTTGGGGCGCCGACGGCGAAGAAATCGCTCGCCGCCTGCGCGAGGAGGTCGCCGACTACGCGGATGTGCGGTACGAGCCCTGGCCACTGCGCGGGCCGGTCCGAAGCGAGTAGCGGTGGCCTGAATTCATCGACCGGTGCGGGATGGGCCGTCGAGGGCACGCAAGCGGATCTCTCTGCGGATCGACCCGCAGAACTTCTAGCTGGCTTAGCCTGCCGCGCGGCGCGCGGTCCGGATTCTGTCCCGCACGGCTAACCTCATCGTCACTATCGTGTGAATGACGAAGGCGAGACGATTCTGATGATCATGTCCAAGCAGAACGTTCCAGTGGCGCGCATCGCCTTGGGCGCACTGTTCTTCGTCGCCCTGCTGATGCAGTTCTGGCTCGTTCCGAGCGTTGCCACCGAGTATGCAGCCCGATATCCCGAATATGCGGGCCTGGCGCGTCCATACGTCATCGTCGTCGGGGTCGCGATCGGATTGTTTGAGGTGGCCCTGCTCGCCGCGTGGCAGGTGCTTTCGGCCGCGGCCGCGAACACCCGCACCCGGCGAAAGAGGTGGTGGGCGATCGCCCTACTTGTGGCTCTCTGTTCGTCGGGCGCACTGTTCGCCGGTGTCTTCGTGCATGCCGGGTCCGTCGCAGGCGTCGGTGGGCCACCGATGCTCTTTGGTCTCCTCGTGTCCGTCGCGGTCGTCATCTGCGCGATCGTGCTGAGACGCAAGGCGATGGAATTCACACTTGAAGATGGCAACGATCGGGCGCCGCATCCTGCCAATGCTCGCCACTAGAGCCTCGGCGCTCTCAGCTCGCCCGCAAGCCGGTGCCTTACCGAAACACGCACCGTCCACACGGTGAAGCCGGCCGGGCACGTGGTCCTTCTTCAGGATGGGATTCCTGGTTCAGCGCGTTGAGTTCGGATTTGAGCCTTCGATTCGCGGTATGGACGTTTCGGGCACCAGCGGACATATATGTGTAAGTCGAACGATTGGATGGGCTACACGGTGAACGAGGATCTGGATGAGCTGCTGCGTCGATCGCAGCCCGAGTTGGCAGAGCGCAGCCCACGCCTAACACTCGCACTGGATGACCTGGTTGATGCACAGCCGCTTACGGCACGACGCCGATGGCGCCCGATGGTAACGGGCGGCTTCATCGTGTTCGCACTCGCGGGTGGCGCCTCTCTCGCCGCGGCCGCACCCGGCGTGCTCGCGTGGTTCGGGTGGACGGACAACACGACGTCGTACTCGCGGGGCGACGAGCTCTGCCATGAAGGATTCCGCGTGGTCCCTGCCTCGATCTCAGATCGGGAATCGGAATTGGATTCGCCGTCGTTGCAGGCTGCACAGGAGTACCTCGCGACGCTCGACATCAGCGCCGTCGACATCACGGCGCAACTCGCCGAACAGACCCGAAACGGCGGAGGACCCAGAAATCCCGAGTCCGCGGCGCGCAGCTTGGCCATCTCCGAGCTCATGGTGGAGCACGTCGCGAGCCTTGGCCTTCCCACCGAGGATGTGTCCTTGGAATCGGGCGGCCAATGCGACGGGGCCGATCGATGAGCCGCGCGTCAGGCCCGCGCGCGGCGGAACTCACCAGTGCCCTTCGCGCGAACGCGCCCGACCTCCTCGCCTACTTCGAACGACGCACTGAGCCGCGCGCAGACGCGGCGGATCTCCTCAGCGAGACCATGATCGTCGCTTGGAAACGCGTCGACCGACTCCCCGACGACGAAACCGAAGCCCGAAAGTGGCTGTTCCGCATTGCGTCACGAGTCTTATCCGTGTCCCATCGCGCGAGCCGCCGCCGGCACGCGGCAGTCGAGCGGCTTCGCGACGAACTCACCCGCGCGAATTTGGTCACGCCGAGCGAGATGGAGTCGCTCGAGGAGTCCGAGCACATACGTGCCGCCATAGCGAGACTGCCTCGCCACCTCCAGGAACTTGTCCGACTGATCCACTGGGACGGATTCAGTCTCGTCGACGCGGGCACCATGACAGGAACCTCCGCATCGACCGCCCGTTCACGGTACGCACGCGCCCGTGAACTCCTGCGCGCCGATCTCAGCCCAACGTCGATGGACGTGCGAACCACATCGGTCACAACCGAGCTGTAGCAACACCCGACTCACACAAGGAGCAGCACACGTGGATGTCCAGCCGATCGACCCCGCGGCAATCGATTTGCCCCCTACGAAGCCGATCGATATCTCGGACTACCTCCCGGACCCCTACGACGAGCCCACCGACTAGCCGAAACCACCCATCGTTCGACCATCCAACAGGGCAAGCGCCCTGGCATCAATCACGACCGAGAAAAAGTCCCCTGCATGAGTCCCACCCGTCGAAGCGCCAATCGTTTGCCGCTCTTGCGGGCATCTCGATCGCCCTCCTCATTGCCGGCTGCGCGAGCCAGAACGCGCCGTCGTCCTCGTCCGAGCACGTCGTCTCTTCAGCCACCGACCAACCACTCGACCGGGCTCAGCTTGACCTCTTGTACGACTACTACACAGGCGAGCTGACTCATTGTCTCCGCGAACGCGGCTTCGAGATTCCCACCGCTCCCAGCAGGCAGGAATTCCGTGAGTCGTACTACGACGAGCCATGGCTTCCTCACGCCGAGGCATATGAGGGCGCCGCTTCAGAAGCCGAATTAGCCGATCTGGAACAGGCCTGCCCCCAGCTACCTGAAACGCTGTGGGACTAGGGAAAACTCGGTATGAAAACCTCGAAGAGGGTCGCCCGATAGCCGAGCAGCCGGGCCAGATGCACCGCAGGGTCGGTGATCGCGTGGAACGCGTCGGAGCGGTCGCGCCGGGCAGGCGATCAGGGACCAAATCCTCGAGGATCTCGACCCGCTCGTGCCTGGAATTGCCTGGGGTACCGGGCCTCCCAGCAAACCGTTTATCCAGGGTGAGCCGCACCTCGGCGCCGTCAGCCGCGTATGCGAAGACGATCTGGATGCATTGGGATTCACCGGATGACCGCCGATGCCACGCAGAACACGCTCATTCGAGGCCGAGTCGAGCTGGTGGTTCGGCGAGAAGCTCCAGCACTCCTCGCATACTTTGAGCGACGCAGCCCATATGCGGAGGCACCGGATCTCCTCGGGGAAACGTTGCTCGTAGCATGGCGGCGCGCGGATGCCATGCCTGGCGATGATCTGGAAGCGCGTATGTGGCTCTTTGGGATCGCCCGAAGGGTGCTCGGCACCAGCCGGAGGGGCCGCGGGCGGCGGCACGCGCTCGTCGATCGTTTGCGAGATGACGCGCTCAGCAGCGCTACGTTCGCGCCGGCGCGGGACGACGAACTGCACGCGGCCCTCGCGGCCCTCGCGCCACAGGATGCCGAGATCATCCGTCTGCGGCACTGGGACGGATTCAAACTTGGCCGAGATTGCGCGGCACCTCGGCCGGCCCCCGGGGACTATCCGTAGCCGCTACAGCCGCGCATGCAGTGAATGCGACTCGCTCTGCAAAGCGGTGACCACTGACGACTCCCGCTCAGGGAACCTCGAGAGTTGGGAATCGTCACTTGATGGGCTGGTGCTCTACCCGTAGGCCGATCCACGTACGGGCAAGGCTAAGACCTAAGCACCGCGCAGAACGTCCGTTGACGATTCATACGTGACGTGTTTCACAACCTTCGTGTGTCGAAACCCATGTGTTATGAGGCACTTATGTTACGAGACAGATCCGGCTGGAGTGCCAACTAGCCCCGCAGTTTCGTCGCTCCGAGTCGACCGCGACGTCGCGCACGTTAGTGGACCCTCTACCGGGTGAGGTGTTGCCGGTCCACTGCATAGAGGCACTCACGAACCGCCCGACCATCGTCGCTATCCGACGTTGACACGAGGCTCATACCGATGCGCTCGCAAAGCGCCCTCGAGGGTAGATTCCCTTCGTCGGTCTTCGCCACGACCAGAACGAAGCCGAACGCGTCTAACGCGGCGTGGACGAGCGCAGCGACGGCTTCGGTCGCGAATCCCTGCCCACCTGAGGCCGGATCGAAGACGTAGCCCACCTCGGCTGTCTTCGGCTGATCGTCGAGCCACACGAGACCAACCTCACCGACCACTTCGGTGGCGTTCTGGGCCTCGACGAGCAGAACGAGTTCGTCACCGGCTTCAGAAAAGGCGGCATCTTCATATGTCGCGAGTTCCTCTTCAGCTTTCTCGCGTGTCCAAACACCCGCTCTGAGGTGGCGAGCGACGTCAGGGCGAGAGCGGTAGGCCAGGACCGCGTCCACATCAGTACGGCGGCAACGCCGAAGGTGAAGTCGAGCGGTGGTTATCACGTCATCGATGTTACCGCCGCGCCGCGCCCCGCCCCCTTGCTGGTCGGCTCTCGCACCCAGCTCGTTCCTGGCGGTCACCCCAGTCCCGTCGCCACAGCGATCCCCGGTAGCCTGCCCGATGAAAGCACCCGCAAGTTTGCGTTCTCCACGACACGGATTCTGCCTCGTAACTCTAGAGATTCGAGGCGTCTCGATGATCAGTCGGGGCTCAAGCCTGACAGCGCTGGAATTCGGCGGATTGGCGATTCTCATAACTATGTGTCATATCCGTGTGATCGGATCTGAGTACTCACCGTTGGTTACGAGATACCTGGAGCCCGGTGACGAAATTGATCGGCTACGCGCGTGTATCGACCCGACCGCAGTCAACTCAGCGGCAAGAAGCAGACCTTTTCGTGGCGGTGTACGGGTGTTCAGCGCGCAACGGGGCGACCACGACGACATCGTGAACGCAGTTGCGGCTTTCACCGAGTGTCCTGAAGCTCCCACCAGCGCCATGACGCTTGCGATTCGGGGCGGGCTTTGCATGGCGGTTTGGTTCGGGCGGCCGGCGCGCTGGATACCGTCATCGCTGCCTATGCAGTGGCGAATGATGCAACCGTGATCCACTTCGACCGCGATTTCGAGCTCCTCGCCAGCGTCGTTCCAGAGCTGAAGCAGGAATGGATCGTGCCCCGCGGCACGGCGTGCTAGCCCGGCGTCGACACGCCTCGCTCACCAACCGCTGCGCGTCGGCGTGTGCCCTTCGCGGGCGTCGTCGGGCATGGGCATCTCTGCCCGCAGCCCGAGCAGGCGGATCGGCCGATTTGGTTCGATCCTGCCGGCGAGCTCCAGCGCGCGGGCAAGCACCGTGTCGCGGTCGAACGTCTCCGCGACCTTCTTGGTGAAGACCTTGGTGAGGAACGGCGCGTACCGCACTTTGAGCGTGAGCCCGATCACCGGCCGGCCCTCTGCCGCGATGTCCTCGAGCACCCGGGTGACGAGCTCCCGCACGGCCGCATCGACCTGGGCGGGCTCAGTCAGATCCTGTTGGAACGTTGTCTCCCTGCTGTGCCCGCGGGCGACCCATGGTGTGTCGTCCACGACGTCGGCACCCTCGCCGCGGCCGAGCTGGGCGAACCAGGGCCCCATCTTCGGCCCGAATTCGGCGACCAGATCGTCGGGTGAGGTCGCAGCCAGCTCGGCGACGGTGGTGATGCCGAGCCCGGCCAGGCGACGGGAGATCTTCGAGCCGACACCCCAGAGGTCGATCGTCGGGCGTTCGCCCATCACCTCGAGCCAGTTGTCGACGGTGAGCCGGAACACGCCGCGAGGCTTGCCGAATCCCGTCGCGACCTTGGCACGCACCAGGGTGTCGCCGATGCCGACACTGCAGTGAAGTCGGGTTCGTTCGAGCACCGCCAGCTGCAGCATCCGGGCATATGCCTCTGGATCGTCGGTCTGCACGCCGACGAACGCCTCGTCCCAGCCGAGCACCTGCACGGTCGCGCCGGGCTGCGCGCGCAGTGTCGCCATGACTTCAGCGGATGCCGCGGTGTAGGCCTCTGCGTCGACCGGCAGAATCACGGCATCGGGTGCCTTGCGGGCGGCGATGCGCAGCGGCATCCCTGATCCGACGCCGAACTCACGCGCCTCGTACGACGCAGTCGAGACCACGGCGCGTTCGGTCGGGTCTCCTCGACCGCCGACGATCACGGGCTTGCCTGCGAGCTCCGGCCGTCGCAGCACTTCGACGGCCGCGACGAACTGGTCGAGGTCGACGTGCAGCACCCAGGACTTCCGGTGTCCGGTCACGGAACCAGTCTGCCTCGTGAGGCCGACGCTCCCACATCACCCGAACCGAGTGATTCGGAACATCGACGGCTTCGGTACCGTGAGCCGGTCCCGATCCGGACGACGAGGAGCACGATGTCCACCGAGCAGCCAGCCGAGTCGCGGACGCGTCAGCGGTGGGCGGAGGCGCGGGAGATCATCGCCGTCTTCCTGCTGTCGGTCACCGCGATCCTGACGGCGTGGTGCGGCTTCGAGTCCTCGAAGTGGAGCGGGCAGATGTCGATCGACTTCAGCCAGGCTTCCGCCGCGCGAATCAAGTCGGTCGACCTCGCGAGCGAGTCGCGCGACGCGCAGGCGGTGGACCTCGCCATCTACACCCAGTGGATCGATGCGACGGCGACGGGCGACACCGCACTCGCCGACTACGTGCGTGCTCGATTCACTCCGGAGTTCACGGTCGCGTTCGAGGACTGGCAGGCCGGCGGTGAGGACCTCAAGTCGCCGTTCGCCGAACCGAGCTATGTTCCGATCGGGAAGGAGGAATCGGTCGCGGCGGCGAAACTCGCCGACGAGAAGTTCGAGGCCGCGCTCGAGAGCAACCAGCGCGGTGACAACTATTCGATCCTCACGGTGCTCTTCGCGATGGTGCTGTTCTTCACGGCGATGTCCGAGCGCAACACCTCGCGCTGGCCCGGATGGTTCCTGCTCGGGCTCGGCGCCGTCGTGGCGATCGCCGGCGGGGTGATCCTCGCCACGTTCCCCGTGCTGGTGTGAGCTGGGCCCCGAATCGCACCCGGTGCTAGCGTGGATGGCCGACCACGTGGCATCCGTCGCCGTGGATTCCGCGGAGGGAACGCAGCGTGCATCAACCGGTCGAACTCGACGAGGGCCTCATATTCCGTGAACTCGCGATCGGTGACGGGCCCGCGCTCGCCGCGGCGTACACGCGCAACCGCGAGCACCTCGCGCCCTGGGAGCCCGCCCGAACCGACGACTTCTTCACCGCCGAGTTGCACCGGCGCGACGTCGAGGCATCGCTCACCCGACTCGAGGCGGGTCTCGCCGTGCCGTTCGTGATCGCCGACGGCGACGAGATCGTCGGCCGGATGAATCTCTCCGACATCGTGCGCGGCGCGTTCCAGAACGCGCACCTCGGCTACTGGATCGACGCCCGCTATGCCGGGCGCGGCCTCGCGACGACGGCGGTCGGTCTCGCCGTGCACGCGGCGCGCGGCATCGGTCTGCACCGCGTGCAGGCCGGCACGCTCGTGCACAATGCCGCGTCGCAGGCGGTGCTCGCCCGCAACGGGTTCGAACGCTTCGGGCTCTCCCGCCGGCACTTGCGCATCGCGGGGGAGTGGCAGGATCACGTGCTCTTCGAGCGGCTGCTCGAAAAGTGAGCCGAACCGCACCGGCCGCCGGTGTTAGCGTGGACCCACGCGAGCGCACCGGCACGGGCCGCCGCGACGACCGAGGGGAGCTGACGTGATCGAACTCGTCGTCGCCCTCTTCCGGGTCGCGCAGGCCTCGCTCGAGATCGCGCTCGCCTCGAACGCGCAGATGTCGATCGTGCTCCTCGGTGTCGTCGGAGCGGCCGCCGTCGCCGTGGTCGTCGTGGCCTGTCAGGCGTTGCCGGCGATCGTCGCCGCCGACGCGAGCGGCGCGGCCACACGGTTCCGGCAGACGGCCGACCCGTGGAGACTCCTCGCGCAGAGCGACCCCGACGCACCCGGGCGCGCTCGCCCGAGGGCGCCGGCTGGCGGCATCGCGGCCGCGTAGCGACACTCGACCGACGCCACCATCGCCCAGCGGGCGACGGCTCGGCGACCCGATTCCTCGCGGCCAGACGGATTCACACATCCCTCCGACCGCAAGGAACTCTCATGGACCTCTATGCCTTCCCGCCCATCGCCGCCATTCTCGACGGCGCACACGCCGTGCTCATGGCCCTCGCGGGCATCCTCGAACCGCTCATCGGCATCGCGAGTGCCGCTGCGGCCGTCGTGCTCGTCACCCTGCTCGTGCGCGCAGCACTCATCCCCGTCGGCGTCTCGCAGGCCAAGGCCGAACAGACGCGTTCCCGCCTCGCCCCGAAGCTCGCCGCGCTGCAGCAGAAGCACAAGAAGAACCCCGAGCGACTGCAGCGCGAGACGATGGCGCTCTACGGCGAGGAGGGCACCACGCCCTTCGCCGGTTGCCTGCCGATGCTCGTGCAGGCGCCCATCGTCGGCGTGATCTACGCGCTCTTCATCCTTCCGACGATCGCCGGGCACCCGAACGCGCTGCTCGAGCAGACCTTCTTCGGCGTGCCGCTCGGCTCGAGCCTCGCGGGCCAGATCGCGACCGGCACGCTGACGCCGGGCGCACTGCTCGTGTTCGGCGTCGTGATCGTCGGCATCGCCGTCGTCGGTGAGATCACCCGACGCGTCTTGCAGCCGCGCCCGGCCGCCGGTGGGGTCGCCACCACGAGCCGAGCGGATGCCGCGGCGAAGACCGACGCCGTAGGGGCATCCGCTGCCCTGCTCGCCGGGCCGGGAATGGCTCGAGCGCTCGGCGCACTGCAGTTCATCACCGCCGTGATCGCCGTGTTCGTGCCGCTCGCCGCCGCCCTGTACCTCTTCGTCACGGTGGCGTGGACGCTGTGCCAACGAGTGCTGCTGCGACGCAGTTATCCCCTGCAGGCGCCGCTGCCGGCGTGACGGTGGCGGTGCGAGCGGACGGAGCGGGCGCCCTCGATCTCACCCGAAGATCGGGGGCGTTCCGCTGTACCCGCGGGTGCTGTGCACGGCCGTCTTCCGCCGTCATTCTCGGCTCGAGCCCCCGGGTCATGCCCCATATCGTGTCGCGCGACACGCGCACAAGGGCTTGCCGACATGTGGTGAGCGGTGGTTTCGTAGGGGAATCAAACGAAGGAGCACAACATGAGTTTCCTCGCGTTTCTGATCCTCGGCCTCATCGCCGGGGCGATCGCCAAGCTGATCCTGCCTGGCAATCAGGGCGGCGGGTGGTTCGTCACCCTGCTGCTCGGCGTCGTCGGCGCTCTGCTCGGCGGCTGGATCGGCAGTGCCATCTTCGGCATCGGCATGGATCAGTTCTGGGATCTCGGCACGTGGCTCCTCGCCATCGCCGGATCGATCATCGTGCTGTTGATCTGGGGCCTCATCACTCGGGGCCGCAGCAAGAGCACGGCAGCCTGAGACCGTTCGGCTCGACGAACGCCGCGTGCTCGTCGGCCGGCCTCACCGGCCGGTCGACGGCACGCGGCTCATTCGCGTGCGCGTTCGAGGGCGAGCTCGGCGAAGCGTCTCAGCATGCGTTGCGGTTCGATGACGGATGCCGCGGCCAGCCGTTCGCCGACCTCGCGCAGTTCGCTCGCCGGGAAGTAGCCGTGGTGGCGATAGACCTGTGCGCGGGCGATGAAGTCGTCGGTCGACACCTCGGGGTGGAACTGCGTCGCGTAGACACCCGCGCCCACGCGGTAGATCTGCACGGGGCATCCTTCTGACGATGCCAGCAACCGGGCGTCCGCCGGCAGTCGCTCGGTGGCCTCCTTATGGCCGACGAGCGCGTCGAACCGCTCGGGCAACGCGCCGACGAGCGGGTCGGCCACGCCCTCGGCGGTGAGGCGGATCTCGACGGCCTGGGCCTGTTCGCCGTGTGCCGTGCCGACCTCGCCGCCGAGCAGCCGGGTCAGCACTCCGATGCCGTAGCAGGTGAGCAGGAGTGGGAAGTCGGCCGCGAGCGCCTGTTCGGCGAGACGGGCGAGATCGGACTCGACACGGCGCTGCACCTCGTGCTTGCCCGCCTCAGGGGTCGTCACGTTGAACGGGCTGCCGCCCACGACGATTCCGACGTAGTCGTCGATCGCGACATCGCCGAGGGGGTCGACGTCGAGGCGCACGTGTTCGAGGCTCCCGGCATCGACGCCCATCGCGCGGCGCACCGACTCGTACTCTGGGCCGACGGCCTCGACCTCGGGGCGTGCTGAGAGGAAGAGGAACCGCCTCTGCGTCATCGACCTCTCCGTCGGCTGCGCTGCTTCGCACCCCCGCCGGTGCGTGGCGCCGGCCGGCCGGCCGTGCCCCCGGCCTTGCCCTTGCCCCCGGACTTGCCCTTGCCACTGCCGGCCGCTTTGGCCGCCGCGGCCCGGCGTTCGGCGGCGGCGAGCTTCGCCGCCTTCGCGGGTTTCATCGGGGGCGGGTCGTCGGACGACCCACGCGAACTCTTCGCACCGCGGCCACGCACGACGGCGACGAACTCCTGGATGTCGGTGTCGTCTCGGTCGCGACGCCAGACCAATGAGATCTGCGTGGCCGGGGCATCCGTCACCGGAATCGCGACGACGTCTTTGCGGCGATGCAGCCGGGCGACGGACTGCGGCAGGATCGCATGGCCGGTGCCCGCGGCGACGAGCTCGACGGTCATCGCGGCATCTGGCTGCACGGGTGCGGGCGTCTCGTTCTCGAAGTCGGCGAGGGTGAGTTCATCGGCATCGGCGAGCGGATGCTCCTTCGCCAGCACCACGACCGCGAGTTCCTCCCAGAGGGCGACGGCGTGCAGGCCCTCGGTCTCGACGGGGAGTCGCACGAACGCGACGTCGGCCTCGCCCGCGAGGAGCGCGGTGAGTTGCTCGGGCTGTTCGACGACGAGCGCCTCGAGCGGAAGGTCGGGCCGGCGTTCGCCCCACACCTTGAACCATTTCGAGGGGCTCACGCCGGCGACGTATCGCAGTGTCAGTGTCACCCCGGCCCCCGTTCGCAAGCGGCCTCGCACAGCCTGCATCCAGCGTAGACGATGGCCGCCCGGCCGGCTCGGGTGGGCGGATGCCGCGCGACGGGCTACGGTGTGAAGGTGAGCCAGTCCCAGTCGAGAAACGCCCAGACCATGAAAGCGGAGACCGCAGCCAAGAAGCTCGGCATCCTCCTCGAGGCCGCGCCCGAGGAGTTCCGCACCGGGGTCGTCACGCGCGACGAAGTGGCTGCGCTGCAGGCCGACCCGCCCGAGTGGCTGCAGGTGCTGCGCCGTGAGGGACCGCACCCACGCACCGTGGTCGCGGCGAAGCTCGGCGTCTCCAACTCGGGCCTGGCCCGTGGCGAGGTCACCGAACCGCTCACGACCGCCCAGATCAAGGCGTTGCTCGAGGCCCCGCCTGCCTGGCTCGTCACCGAACGTGCAACGCAGGCCGCCGTGCGCGCCGAGAAGATCCGCGTCGCCGATCGCGACAAGGAGCGCGCCGAGCGCCGCAGCGGCGGCTCGGGCGTCTAGGTCTCGATACGCTTCGCTACTCGACCAGCGGTGTCGGGTAGCGGGCGGCGAGGAAGGCTGAAGCGTCGGCGAGTTCGCGCTCGGAAACCGAGTGGCCGAGTCCTTCGTAGATGCGTTCATCGAGATCCGCGTGCGTCGGCAGCCAGGCTTGCGTTCGAGCCACGGATGCCGCGGGGATCACCTCATCGAGTGTGCCGCGACCCCAGAAGACGGGCGGGGTGAGCTCCGACATCCGCTCATCGCCGTCGCGGTCGCCCGGCAGCGCGAAACCCGCGAGGCTCACCGCGAACGTGAAACGCTCGGGTGCGCGCCGGAGCAGCTCGAGCGCCATCGCGCCGCCCTGGGAGAAGCCGAGCACGCCGACCGACGAGACGTCGGGGGCCACCCGGTCGAGCCAATCGATGACGGCCGTCGTCGCGGCATCCGCCCCCTCGATCGAGAGCTCGACACCCTCGTCGGTGAGCGGGAACCACGCGTGACCGTAGCCCGTGAACGTCGGCGCACGGAGCGAGGCGATGGCCGGGGTGAGCGGCAGGTACGGTGTGAGACCGAACAGGTCGCCCTCGTTGGAGTTGTACCCGTGCAGCAGCACGAGGAGCGGACGACCCTCGCGATCGGCCGCGGATGCAGACCAGAGCACCGCCTCATCGTCGATCTGCACGGGAACCATGGGTCAACGCTAGTGGTGTGAGGCAGAATCAAGGCATGAGCGTACGCACTCCCGACCCGGACTGGAATCCCGACGACGATCCCGACGTCAGGCCGCCGGCGAATCCGGGATGGCTCACCGACCTCGAGCTCGCCGAGGTGCGGGGCCGGTTGCCGCTGCTCTACGTCGAGGCGGTGCCGGTGCGGGTCGACGGGCTCGGGCAGGTCACCGAGGTCGGCGTACTGTTGCGGGCGAACGCGGTGGGGGAGATGACCCGCACCCTCGTCTCAGGGCGGGTCATGTACGGCGAGACGATTCGAGACGCGCTGTTCCGCCATCTCGAGAAGGACCTGGGGCCGATGGCCTTCCCGTTGCTGCCCGCGAGCTCGGTGCCGTTCAGCGTCGCCGAGTACTTCCCGTTGCCCGGCATCTCGCACTTCACCGATGAACGCCAGCACGCGGTGTCGCTCGCCTTCGTCGTGCCCGTCACGGGCACGTGCGAACCGCGCCAGGATGCGCTCGAGGTGACGTGGATGACTCCCGAGGAGGCAGTGAGCGACGGCATCGCCGCTGAGATGGAGGGCGGACGCGGCTCGCTCGTCAAGCAGGCGCTCGCCTCGGTGGGCGCCCTGCGCTAACAGTCGCCGATCACTGGTCTCCGGTCAGCCGACTGTCACTACGACCTTGCCTTTGGCCCGACGGCTTTCAACGCGTGCGAAGGCAGCTGTCGCCTTGTCGAACGGGTAGATGCTGTCGATCTTCACTTCGAGGAAACCAGCGTCGATGAGGCTCGCCAGCGCGATCAAGTCCTCTCGGCTCGGGCGCATGGAGAGACGCTGATAGAAGAGTCCCTTGGCTGCCGCACGACGCCAGATACGCGAGGTCGCGAGGCGGAGTGCGCCGTCGAGGAACATCTCCCTCCCCGGCGCGAGCGCATAGTCCTGACTGATGGATCCGGGTGTCGGTGTCGCCGCGACGGAGACGACACGCCCGCGAGGTGACATCAGCTCGAAGATGCCGGCAAGATCTGTTTTCGGTACAAGATCGAATGCCGTATCGAACGTTCCCCAGCTCGCATCCACTGGCCGGGACCGATAGTCGATCACCTCGTCGGCACCGAGGCGAAGAAGTTCCTCTTCGCTGCTTGCTGAGGCCGTCGCCACGATGTGTGCGCCGAGTCGATTCGCGAGTTGGATCGCGAACATGCCGACCATGCTGGAGCCACCGGTGATCAGCAGGCGCTCGCCTCGTTTCACCATGAGCACGTCTCGAATCGCCTGGAGTGCGGTCGTCCCGGCCAAGGGAACGGCTGCCGCTTGCGCGTACGACAGCGTTCGCGGCGAGGGCGCGACCAGGTCCGCCGCGATCGCGACCTCTTCGGCGAGGGCGCCGAGGGAGGCCTTGTCGGTGCGTGCGAAGACCGCGTCACCGACGGCGACGGAGGTGACTCCTTCCCCGACGGCGGTGACGATGCCGGAGAGTTCGTTCCCCGGGACCAGCGGAAACCGGGTGGGACTGAAGAACCGGAACGCGCCTGTCCGTTGAAGGATGTCGATGGGGTTCAGGCCGATCGCCTGGGTTCTCACGACGACGTCGCCGGGACCGGTGACCGGACTTCGGCGTTCTCCGAGCTGGAGGACCTCGGGTCCGCCGAAGCTGGTGTATTCATATGCGCGAATGGGGTCCTCCGGTGGCAGTCAGCGCAGTCGACGAGGGTACGCAATCGATTGATTACTTTAGGTCCTAGCACGGCGACTCGAGATCCCGGAATTCTTGGCCAAAGGCATGTTGATCAACGTCATGCTCGCCACCCGAATGGACGACGACGACGACTCGGGACGCTGAGAGCGCGGAACTTCTCGACTCATGCGTACCCGACGGCATGCACCTTCTTCGCCTCGAACCAGCGACATGACCGTCCGTGGTTCTTGCCCCGTTGGACGTTTCCCGCCAGCATGTGCCTTGGACGGATGCCGACGGTGACACCGCATCGGCTCCGCGACGACGAGGAGTCAGCGTGAGTGGAGTGCAGGACAAAGCGAACACCGTGATGAACCCCCGACGCGGGACACGGGCTACGCGCCGGCAGCACGCATGGGCACCTCTGGTGTCATCGGCATCGATCGCGCTGCTGGTGCTGCTCAGCGGTTGCACGTTCGGTGAGCACTATGCGATTTTCGACCGGGAGGCGGAATCGGCCGATGCGCCTCCATCCGAGTTTGTCGATGACGAGCTCTACGACGTCGACACCCTTCGCTTCGCCACGGAGTATGAGGGCGACCGCCTCTACCTCGCGAAGGGCAGCGGCCCCGATGGGGGGATCTGCCTTCTCATCGACGGTCCTGAAGACGACGGCAGGTCGATGGCCTGCAGCGGCGGCAGCTGGGTGGGGTCGAATGGCCGCCACGAGTACCACGTGCACCCCGATGGCGCGCCGCTGCCCGATGATGTCTACACGGACCTGACTGAGAACGTCTCGGTCAAGACGGGGTAGGTCGATCGACGGGGGCTGCTATCGTCCGTTTTCAGCGGACGAGCCGAACCTCGTGGATCTCTTCGCCGAGGAACGGCTGCACCTGCTCCGCGCCATCGGCCACGAAGCCGTTGCGTGCGTAGAAGCGGTGAGCACGAGGATTGTCTGAGGCGACCCAGAGGTAGACGGCGTCGTCGCCGACGGCGGCGTCGAAGAGCTTCTGGCCGATGCCGGTGCCGTGGTAGGCGTCGAGCAGGTAGATGAAGAAGAGCTCGCGCTCGCGCGGCGGGTTCTCGTCTCGGGCGGGACCCGAGCCGACGAATCCGACGATCTCGCCGTCGACGAGGGCTGCGAACTGCGAGTACTCCTCGCCGCGCTCGGCGTAGTGGTTCCACAGCTCGGCCATGCGGCGAGGGGAGAGGTGCTCGAAGGCAGCGGCGCTGATCAGGTGGTCGTAGGTCTCGTGCCAGCAGGTGGCGTGTACGCGGCCGAGGGCCTCCGCATCGGAGTCTCTGATGGGGCGGACGACGACATCGGCAACGACTTCGGTGCTCATGTCCCGAGACTAAGCCAGCGCGCGCGTGCGGCGAAATCGACGCCGCCACGGCTCGCCGCCGGGCGTGTCGGCGTGCATCCGGCCGTTCGTTTCGATCATGTGAAGTCTCGCCGGTTCATGACCTCCGGGCTTGACGGGAGCGGAACACGTCCCCGTAATATGTCACCCACTACAACATCACGTACTGTGATGCATGACACAGCACAGAGGGGTCTGTTCGCACATGGAAGACACGGTTGTCGAGCCACGAGGAGTGCACGAACGCTCGGCGACACGGGATCCTGCGGTCTCACCGACGGTCGCATCGCGAGTGCCGCTCGGCTCCGGCCGGGTGCGCCTCACCTCCGGGCAGCTCGCCGACTGGCAGCGACGCAATCGTGAAGCGACGATTCCCCACTCGCTCGAGCAATTGCGTCTGGCGGGCAACCTCGACAACCTCCGCCGCATCGCCGAACCCGACGGCGAGGCTGCAACCCACCCGTTCCGCGGCCGATACCCGTTCCTCGACACCGACGTGTTCAAGACGCTCGAGGGCCTGGCCTACGAGCTCGGCCGCAGCGGTGACGATCGCGACGGCGACGGCGACGGCGATGTCGCAGGCACTGCGCACGCCGTAACCACTGCGTTCTACGAAGAAGCCGTCGATCTCATCGAGCGAGCCCAACGCGCCGACGGCTACCTGAACTCGTACTTCCAGGCACCCGACGTCGAGAAGAACCCGTGGCAGGACCTCTCATGGGGCCACGAGCTCTACAACCTCGGTCACCTCGCGCAAGCAGCGGTCGCGGCATCCCGGCAGCTCGGCGACGACCGCCTGCTCACGGTTGCCCGCCGCTTCGCCGACCTCGCCTACGAGCGGTTCGGCCCCGACGGCGAGGATGCCGTCTGCGGGCACCCCGAGGTCGAGATGGCGCTCGTCGAGCTCGGCCGCGAGACCGGCGAGGTCCGCTACCTCGAACTCGCGAGACTGTTCATCGATCGTCGCGGACGTGGCACGGTCGCACTCAGCGTCTTCCCCGCCGAGTACTTCCAAGACAACGCGCCGCTTCGCGAACTCGACTCCGTGACCGGCCACGCCGTGCGCATGACCTACCTCGCCGCCGGCGCAGCCGACGTCGCCCTCGAGCGCGACGACACGACGCTCGACGCCGCGCTCGAGCGACTCTGGAACGACATGGTCGACACGAAGCTCTACCTCACGGGCGGCCTCGGCAGCCGGCACTCCGATGAGGCGATCGGCGACCGGTTCGAACTTCCCTCCGAGCGCTCCTACAGCGAGACGTGCGCGGCGATCGCCACGATGCAGTGGGCGTGGCGGATGTACCTCGCCTCGGGCGACGCGCCATACCTCGACGTTTTCGAGACCGTGCTCTACAACGCGTATGCGGCCGGCCTCTCCGACGACGGGTGCGCGTTCTTCTACGACAACCCGCTGCAGCGCCGCCCCGACCACGAACAGCGTTCAGGTGCAGAGCCCGACGGCGAGTTGCTGCGCCGCGCGTGGTTCGGCTGCCCGTGCTGCCCGCCGAACATCATCCGCTGGACGTCGGAGCTGCAGGACCACGTCGCCGCGGCCGACGCCGACACGCTCTACCTCGCCCAGTTCACCGGTGCCGACATCGAGCACGGCGGCCTCCGCCTCGCGGTGACCACCGAATACCCCTGGACCGAACGGGTCACGATCGACGTCGCCGATGCGCCGGCCGACGCGCCGCGTCTCGCGCTGCGAGTGCCCGCGTGGTGCCACGGTGCGAGCCTCACGATCAACGGCGAGACGATCGCGGCCGACGCCCCAGCGGGCTGGCTGCGGATCGAGCAGACGCTCGGCGCGGGCGATCGCATCGAACTCGACCTCCCGATGCCCGTGCGCGCCCACGGCGCCGACCCACGAGTCGACGCCCTGCGCAGCTCGATCGCCCTCGCCCGGGGCCCGATCGTCTACTGCGCCGAGCAGATCGACAACGAGTTCGAGCTCGACGAACTGCTGCTCGCTCCGGCCGACGCGGCGGCCGCAACTGCCGTGCCCCGCGTCGTCACGGCCGGCAGTCGCGACGAGACCCGGATCATCACGGTGCCGACGCGGGTCGCCCCGCCCCACAAGGGCGGGCTCTACCCCGAGCTCGGCATCGAGAGGGTGACGGATGCCGCGGCATCCGTCACCACAACCGCAACGCTCGTTCCCTACCACCTCTGGGGGAACCGCGGAGCGGCGGCCATGCGCGTGTGGCTTCGCACGGCCTGAACCACTGCACCGTTCCACCACTCTCACACGAAGGAAGACAGCATGAAGCAACGCACCGCGCTCCTCGCGCTGACACTCGCGGGTTCGCTCGCGCTCGTCGGTTGCAGCGCCGCAACCGACACCCCCGACTCCGGAGGTGACGGCGTCGGCGGTACCCCCACCGCGGGCGGCACCCTTCGGGTGCTGCAGAACACCGACTTCTCCCACCTCGACCCCGCACAGGGCTTCGACGGGGGCGTCAACAACTTCTACCGGCTCATCTACCGCACCCTCACCACGCAGAGCACGGGCGAGGGCGCCGAGGGCACCGAGATCGTGCCCGACCTCGCGACCGACCTCGGCACGCCGAACGAGGACGCGACCGTGTGGACCTACACGCTCAAAGACGACATCGCCTTCGAAGACGGCACACCCATCACGAGCGCCGATGTGAAGTTCGGCGTCGAGCGCTCGCTCGACCCGTCGATCGCGATCGGCTCGCCATACGCGAAGATCGTGCTCGACATGCCCGAGGACTACCAGGGCTACTACATCTCGGGGCCCCTCGACACGATCGAGACGCCCGATGAGCAGACCATCGTCTTCCACCTGAACCAGCCGTACGCCGACTTCGACGCCGTCGTCGGCCAGTCGCCGTTCACGCCGTTCCCGGTCGACGCCGGCGTCACGACGACGAGCCTCGACCAGCAGCCGATCGCATCGGGCCCGTACCGGGTCACGGAATACCAGCGCGGCAGCACCCTCGTGCTCGAGCGCAATGAGAACTGGAACCAGGACAGCGACGACGTGCGCGGCGCGTACCCCGACTCGTTCGAGTGGAGCTTCGGACTCGACGGCGCCACGATCGACGAGCGCATGATCGCCGGCCAGGGCGACGACCGAAACGCGATCGCCGGATCCGTGCAGGCCGCGTCGATCTCGCGCATCCAGACGCCCGAGATCCAGGAACGCACGATCCAGGGCCTGCAGGGCTGCACGACGTACATGCCGCTGAACACGACGAAGCCCGGCATGGACAACCCGCTCGTGCGCCAGGCGATCAACCTCGCCGTCGACAAGCAGGCCGTCAAGGACGGCACGGGCGGAAGCCAGCTCGCCGACATCGCCACGACGATGATGCCGCCGACCGTCGCCGGATTCACCGAGTTCGACCTGTACCCCTCCGACGACTTCGCCGGCGACCCGGATGCCGCGAAGGACCTGCTCGCCGAGGCCGGATACCCCGACGGGTTCACGTTCGTGCTCGACATCCGGAACAACCCGAAGATGCAGGCCCAGGCCGAAGCGATCCAGCAGTCGCTCGCCAAGGCCGGCATCACGGTGGAGTTCAACCTCATCGACTCGTCGACCTTCTACGAGGTCATCGGCACCACGTCGCAACAGCACGATGCCGCCATCACGGGCTGGTGCCCTGACTGGGCGTCGGGTGCGACCTTCCTGCCGCCGCTCTTCGAGGGCTCGCAGATCTACGAGAAGGGCAACTCGAACGTCGGCCAGTTGAACGATCCGGCCGTGAACACCCGCATCACCGAGATCCGCGCGATGACCGACGTCGACGAGGCGAACGCCGCATGGGGCGCGCTCGACGAGCAGATCATGGAGATCGCGCCCGCCGTGCCGCTCCTCTTCGAGAAGGCCGTCATGGTCGTCGGCTCGAACGTCGCAGGCGCCTACGCGCACGCGGGATTCTCGGGCGGCATCGACTACGTGTCGGTCGGACTCGCGAGCCCGGAGCAGTAAACGATGTCGACGGTCCCCAGCGAGCTGGCCGTCGAGTCGGAAGCGAAGGGGGCGCTGCCAACGGGCGGCGCCCCCACCCCGGCCCGACGCGTCATCGCGACGCTCATGAAGTCCCCTGCAGTCGTCGTGAGCGTCTGCATCATCGTGTTCATCGCGCTCCTCGCGGTGTGCGCGCCGCTCATCGCGGCGATCACCGGCTGGGGGCCGTACGAATTCGACAAGACCGCGATCGACTCGGATCTCGGCGGCATCCCCATCGGGCCGCTCGGCGGCATCAGCGCCGAGCACTGGCTCGGAGTCGAGCCCGGCAACGGCCGCGACATCCTCGTGCGCGTCGCCTACGGCGCCCAGGTCTCGCTCACCATCGCCGTCTCGGCCACGCTCGTGACGATGACCCTCGGCGTCGTGCTCGGCATGATCGCCGGATTCTTCAGCGGCGTCGCCGACCAGATCATCTCCCGCGTCATGGACTTCCTCATGGCGTTCCCGACCCTCATCTTCATGATCGCGCTGCTCTCCGCACTGCCGGCCGGCAACCGCCCGGCGCTCCTCGTCGTCGTACTCAGCATCTTCGGCTGGCCCTACACCGCGCGGGTCATCCGGGGTCAGACGATGTCGCTGCGTAACAGCGAGTTCGTCGAGGCAGCGCGCGCCTCGGGTGCGCGCCCGGTGCGCATCGCATTCCGCGAGGTGCTGCCGAACCTGCGGGGCACCATCATCGTGCTCGCGACCCTGGCTGTTCCGGGGTACATCGGCACCGAGGCGGGACTCTCCTTCCTCGGCGTCGGCGTCATGCCGCCCACGCCGTCGTGGGGCCAGATGATCTCGACCGCGGTCGGCTGGTACGCCGTCGACCCGATGTTCTTCCTCATCCCGGGCACCTTCCTCTTCCTCACCGTGTTCTCGTTCACCGTGCTCGGCGACCATCTGCGCACGGCGCTCGACACGGGGGATGCCGCGTAATGCTCTTCTACTTCGCTCGCCGCATCCTCGCGGCCCTCGCCATCCTCTTCCTCATCAGCCTGTTCACCTACGCGATCTTCTTCCTACTCTCGCCCGACCCCGCGGTGCAGATCTGCGGCAAGACGTGCACGCCGGAACGCATCGATCAGATCCGCTCCCAGCTCGGTCTCGACCTGCCGTTCTGGCAGCAGTACTGGCAGTTCATCTCGGGCATCTTCACGGGTCGCACCTACGGTGAGGGCGCCGCGGCGATCGAGTGCGCGGCTCCGTGCCTCGGCTTCAGCTTCCAGACGAACGAGTCGGTCACCGACATGATCACCACCCGGATGCCGGTGAGCATCACCCTCGCCGTCGGCGCGGCCGTGCTCTGGATGCTCGCGGGCATCGGCGGCGGGCTGCTCAGCGCCGTCAAGCAGGGCACCGGCTGGGACAAGGGCGTCATGATGGCCGCGCTCGCCGGCATCAGCCTGCCGAACTACTTCGTCGCCCTGCTGCTGCAGTACGTGCTCGTCGTGCAGCTGCGGTGGCTGCCGTTCCCGCAGTCGATTCCGTTCGCCGAGGATCCGCTGCTGTGGTTCCAGTCCTACCTGATGCCCTGGCTCGTGCTCGCCTTCGGCTACGCGGCGATGTACTCGCGCATCGTGCGCACGAACGTCATCGACACCCTCGGCCAGAACTTCATGCGCACGGCGAAGGCGAAGGGGCTCGACGCCCCGCTCGTGCTGCGCCGTCACGCGCTGCGTCCGTCGCTCACTCCGGTCGTGACCCTCTTCGGCATGGACTTCGCGGGCCTCCTCGGCGGTGCACTCATCACCGAGACGGTGTTCGGCCTGAACGGCGTCGGCAAGCTGACGGCCGACTCGATCGCGAAGAACGACCAGCCCGTCATCATGGGCGTCACGCTGCTCGCCGCCGCGCTCGTCGTCATCGCGAACATGCTCGTCGACGTCGCCTACACGTACCTCGACCCGAGAGTGAGGGTGAAGTCCGCATGAGTCTCACATCACCACGCACGATCTCCATCCCCGTGCCCGGCTCGACGCTGCTCGAGGTCGAGCACCTCACGGTGACGTTCCAAACCTCCTCGGGCCCCGTCGACGTCGTGAAGGACGCGTCGTTCCACGTCGAGGCCGGCGACACGCTCGGCATCGTCGGCGAGTCGGGCTCGGGCAAGTCGATGACCTCGCTCGCCATCATGGGGTTGCTGCCTCGGGGCGGCGTCGCACGCGGCAGCATCCGGCTGAACGGCCATGAACTGCTCGGTCGCAGCGACCGCGAGATGCGCCGGGTTCGCGGCGACAAGGTCTCGATGGTCTTCCAGGACCCGCTCTCGTCGCTGAACCCCTACTACACGGTCGGTCTCCAGATCGAGGAGGCGTACCGAGCGCACAACGGCGGCAGCCGCAAGCACGCCCGCAACGTCACGATCGAAGCGCTCGAACGAGTACGAATCGCGGATGCCTCGCGGCGGGTCGATCACTACCCGCACCAGTTCTCTGGCGGCATGCGCCAGCGCATCATGATCGCGATGGCGCTCTGCCTCGAGCCCGACCTGCTGATCGCCGACGAACCGACGACCGCGCTCGACGTCACCGTGCAGGCGCAGATCCTCGAACTGCTCGCCGAACTGCAGCGCGAGACGGGCACGGGCATGGTCTTCATCACCCATGACCTCGCCGTCGTCAGCCAGGTCGCACAAGACGTGCTCGTCATGAAAGACGGCGAGCAGGTCGAGCGCGGCACGACCGAGCAGATCTTCTCGCGGCCGCAGGCGCCCTACACCCGGGCGCTGCTCGAGGCGCTGCCTCGCATCGACGACCCGTTCGAGTTGAAGGGAGCGGGCGCATGACCGAGGCCATCCTCGCCGCAAGGAACGTCAGCAAGGTCTTCGTCACGCGCGGAGAGGGCGCCGTGTTCGCCGGCACGACCCGGTTCACCGCGGTCGACGACGTGAACTTCGAGGTGCCGCGCGGCAAGACGCTCGGCATCGTGGGCGAATCGGGTTCGGGCAAGTCCACCACGGCGCGCATCGTCGCGAAGCTCATCGACCCGACCGAGGGCACCCTCGAGTTCGAGGGCGAGGATGTCACGAAGGCGAGCGGGCGCGCGCTCGCCGCGTTCCGGTCGAACGTGCAGGTCGTCTTCCAGGATCCGTTCTCGTCGTTGAACCCCAGGCACACGATCGAGAAGATCATCGCGGCACCCCTCGACTACCAGGGCATCACGCCGAAGCAGGGCAAGCGCACCCTCGTGCGAGAGCTGCTCGAGCGGGTCGGGCTGAACCCCGACCACGCGCAACGGTATCCGGGCCAGTTCTCGGGCGGCCAGGCGCAGCGCATCGGCATCGCCCGGGCGATCGCCGTGAGCCCGAAGCTCGTGATCTGCGATGAGGCGGTCTCGGCGCTCGACGTCTCGGTGCAGGCGCGTGTCATCAACCTGCTGAACGAGCTGCAGTCCGAGCTCGGGCTCAGCTACGTGTTCATCGCGCACGACCTCGCGGTCGTGCGACAGATCGCCGACACTGTCGCGGTGATGAGTCGCGGCCGTATCGTCGAGCATGGCGACCGGGCGGCGATCTTCGAGCACCCCGAGCACGAGTACACGAAGGCGCTCCTCGCCGCGGTGCCGCAGATCAACCCCGAATGGGAACGCGAGCGGGTGCGCATGCTCGCAGCAGAAGGAGCAGCAGAGTGATCCAGGCCGAGTACACGATCCCCGGTATGCACGTGCGCGACCACCTCGTCGAGGTGCCGCTCGACTGGTTCGACGAGTCGAGCACCCGGCGCATCACCGTGTTCGCCCGCGAGATCGTCGACCCCGTGAAGCGTCGCGACGAGCTGCCGGTACTCGTCTACCTGCAGGGCGGACCAGGCGGCAAGGGCCCGCGCCCGCCCGCGCCCGACGGCTGGGTGGGGGAAGCCCTGAAGACGCATCGCGTCGTGCTGCTCGACCAGCGCGGCACCGGCCGGAGTTCGCGCATCGACGGCCGGGTCATCGCGGCCGTCGGCGACGCCGCCGCGCAAGCCGACTATCTCGCCCGCTTCCGCGCGGACTCGATCGTCGCCGACGCCGAGCACCTGCGGAGGACCGTGTTCGGCGGCAAGCGATGGTCGACCCTCGGGCAGAGCTACGGCGGCTTCATCACCCTCTCCTACCTCTCGAACGCGCCCGAGGGGCTCGCGGCGAGCTACGTCACCGGCGGGCTCGCGAGCGTGTGGCCCGATGCCGCAGAGGTGTACCGCCGCACCTACCCGCGCACCGAGGGCAAGAACCGCGAGTTCGCCCGCCGCTACCCGCACCACGTCGCGACGATGTCGCGCATCGCCGACCGGCTCGCGGCCGGCGACGTGGTGCTGCCCGGCGGGGACGCGCTCACGGTGCGGCGCTTCCAGAGCCTCGGCATCGACTACGGCATGAAGCCGGGGTTCGAACGCATGCACTTCCTCATCGACGAAGCCTTCGCCGGGGCATCCGATGAGCTCACCGAGACCTTCCTCGCGCAGGTGGAGGCGCGCAGCTCCTACAGCGACAACCCGCTCTTCGCCGTCATGCAGGAGTCGATCTACGCCTCGGGCGACACCGGCGCGACCGCGTGGGCCGCGCAGGCCGAACGCGAACGACGCCCGCAGTTCGCCGAGTCGGCTCGCCCCCTGCTCATGACCGGCGAGATGATGTTCCCCTGGATGTTCCGGGAGATCCGCGCCCTCGAGCCGTTCGAAGCGGTCGTCGACCTGCTCGCCGAACGCACCGACTGGAGTGCGCTCTACGATCTCGACCGACTCGCCGCCAATGAGGTGCCGCTCGCTGCTGCCGTCTACCACGACGACATGTACGTCGATGCGGGGCTGCAGCTCGCCACGGCCGAGCACGTCGGCAACACACGGGTGTGGGTGACGAACGAATACGAACACGACGGAATCGGATCCGAGCGAGTCTTCCCACGGCTCGTGCAACTCGTCGCCGAGCAGGGCGGGCCGATCGTGGACCAGTCTCACAAGATGAAAGGACACGCAGCATGAGCGAGACCCAGACGACCCCCGCGGCTTCGGCCCACGCCGGCCACGACCACGAGGCAGCCACGGTCGCCTCGGCAGCTTCGATGCCCGCGCCCGCGACTCGCGACCCACGGCTGCCGCGACTGCGCGAGGTGCCTGCGTTCCTCGACTACATGGCGACCGGCTGGGGAACCCCCGATCGCACGCCGCCGGTCGAGCCGGGCGTCGCGGGGGCATCCGTTGCGCACCGAGCGCGTCTGAGCGCGGCCTTTCCCGGTCGCACGATCGTGGTCGCCTCGGGTCGCGCGCCGGTGCGCGCGAACGACTCGAACTACGACTTCCGGCCCGACAGCGACTTCTTCTGGTTGAGCGGATGCTCCGTCGAAGACGCCGTCGTCGTGCTGACGCCGGCGGGCACCGGCCATGACGCGACGTTGTTCCTTCCTGCTCCGGCCTATCCCGGCGACCCCGATTTCTTCGGCAACGCCGCGCACGGCGAACTCTGGGTCGGCGCCGCGCCCGACCTGGGGGACTGGTCTGCGGCGCTCGGCATCGAGGTGCGGCCGCTTTCACGGCTGGCCGAGACGGTCGGTCGCGGCGAGGGAGCGCTCGTCACGGGCACGCTGAACTCCGACCACGCGGCGCTCGCGGGCCTGCGTCGATCACCCGAGCTCGGGCGCGTGCTCGCCGAGCTCCGCATGCTGAAAGACGAGTGGGAGATCGCCGAACTCCGCCGTGCGGTCGACGCGACGGTCGGCGGCTTCGCGAGCGTCATCCGCGAAGTGCCGAATGCGATCGCCCTCGGCGGCGAGCGCTGGCTGCAGGGCACGTTCGACCGGCACGCGCGAACCTTCGGCAACGGGCCCGGCTACTCGACGATCGTCGGTTCGGCCGAACACGCGCCGACCCTGCACTGGGTGCGCTGCGACGGACCGGTGAAGCCCGACGAGCTGCTGCTGCTCGACATGGGCGTCGAGACCCGCGCGTACTACACGGCCGACGTGACGCGCACGTTCCCGGCTTCGGGCACGTTCAGCGCCGCGCAGCGCGAGGTGCACGATCTCGTCGAGCGCTCGCACCGGGCAGGCCTCGCCGCCGTCCGCCCCGGGCGGGACTTCCTCGACTTCCACACGGCCGCGATGGAGGTCATCGCAACGGGGCTCGCCGACTGGGGACTGCTGCCGGTCTCGGTCGATGAGGCGCTCTCACCCGAGGGCCAGCACCACCGCCGATACCTGGTGTGCGGCATCGGCCATCACCTCGGCCTCGACGTGCACGACTGCGCCCAGTCGAGCTACGAGGCCTACCAGGGCGGCCTGATGCAACCCGGCATGGTGCTCACGGTCGAGCCCGGCCTGTACTTCCACGCATTCGACGAAACAGTGCCGCCGGAGTTGCGTGGCATCGGAGTTCGCATCGAAGACGATATTTTGGTCACCACCGGCGGTTCCGAGGTTCTCTCGGACGCGCTGCCGATCGATGCCGTCGGCCTCGAAGAGTGGATGCGGGCGCGGTAGTCCTGTCGCCCGCGATCGATGAGAGAGGTCGGAACAGCTATGGGGGTCACCGCGATTCGTCCGGTCGAGCAGCAACAGAGCCTGCGCGCGCAGGTGGAGCAGGCGCTCTCGGCCGCGATCATCTCCGGCGAGCTCGCACCGGGCACACTGCTGACGGTACCGACGCTCGCGGCGCAGTTCGACGTGTCGGCGACGCCGGTGCGAGAGGCGATGCTCGATCTCGAGGGGCGGGGGTTCGTCGAACCGGTGCGCAACAAGGGTTTCCGGGTCACGACCGTGAGCCCCGAGGTGCTTCGCGAGATCGTCGAGGTGCGACAGTTGCTCGAGCCGCCGGCGATGGAGGAGCTCGCACGACGGTTCCCGGCCGGCGAGTTGCCGGCGCTCACCGAGCTCGCCGCGCAGATCGTCGTCGGCGCGCGCACGGGCGACCTGCGCGCCTACCTCGAGGCCGACGTGCATTTCCACCTGACGCTCACGCGCATGCTGGGCAACCGCCTGCTCGTCGAGACCGTCGCCGAGTTGCGGTCGCGTACGAGACTCGTTGGGCTCTCGGCGATGCTCGAGACCAACAGGCTCGACGAGTCGGCAGCCGAGCACCTCGAGCTCCTGCAACTGCTCGAGGCAGGGGATGCCGCAGGGGCGCGCGAGCTCATGCACCGGCACATCCATCACACGCTCGGCTGGTGGGCGGGCAACCCCGAGACCGAGCAGGGCTGAGGGAGCTGGGGCGAGGGCGAGGCGCGAGCGGATGTCCCGTGGCCGGAGTCGGCACGCGGTATGCGGCCCCGCCCAGACCGCGCTTCCTACCCGGCAATGTGTGACATATTACTGATACGATCGATCCAACGGGAAGGGGAGCAGCGCCATGATCAGTGACATCGTGGTCGTCGGGGCCGGCATCGTCGGCGCCGCGTGTGCGCGGGCGTTCGCCCTGGCCGGGTTCCGCGTCACCGTGCTCGACCGCGATGCCCCGGCTTCGGGCACGAGCGCGAAGGGCGAAGGCAACCTCCTCGTCTCCGACAAAGGCCCCGGCGCGGAGCTCGCGCTCGCCCAGTACGCCGCCTCCCTCTGGCCGGGCCTCGCCGCCGAACTCGCCGACGAGCTCCGCTCGTCGTTCCCGGCGATCGAGTACGAGCAGAAGGGCGGGCTCGTCGTCGCCACCACCGCCGAGGGCGCCGCGCCGCTGCTCGCATTCGCGGCATCCCAGCTCGCTGCCGGCGTCGATGCGCGCGCCATCACGATCGACGATGCCCGCACCCTCGAGCCGCACCTGAACCCCGCGATCACCGCGGCTGTGCACTACCCCGAAGACGCGCAGGTGCAGCCGGTCATCGCCACCGAAGCACTGCTCGCCTCGGCGAGGAACCACGGTGCCGACATCCGCCCGTTCGTCACCGTGACCGGTGCGCTGCGTGATGTCAGCGGCCGCGTCGCCGGCGTCACGACGACGGCAGGCGACGTGCCGGCTGGCGCAGTGATCGTCGCTGCCGGCCCCTGGTCGGGCGAGGTCTCGGCCTCGCTCGGGGTGCACCTGCCGGTCAGACCCCGCCGCGGCAACGTGCTCGTCACGACGCGTATGCCCCACCGCGTCTTCCACAAGGTGTACGACGGCGACTACTTCGGCGCCACCCAGTCGAGCGACGCGGCGCTGCAGACGTCGAGCGTCGTCGAGTCGACGGCTGCAGGCACCGTGCTCATCGGTTCGAGCCGTGAACAGATCGGCTTCGACGATCGGCTGCGGGTCGCCGCGCTCCGCGAGATCGCGGTGAAGGCGCTGCGGCTCTTCCCATTTCTCGCGGGCGCGAGCATCATGCGCAGCTACGGCGGGTTCCGGCCGTTCATGCCTGATCACCTGCCCGTGATCGGCGCCGACCACCGCGCGCCCGGCCTCTGGCACGCCAGTGGCCACGAGGGCGCGGGCATCGGACTCTCGCTCGCGACCGCCCAACTTCTCGTCACCGAGTTCACGGATCGATCGGCGTCGATCGACGCGACACCGTTCCGGCTCGACCGCGCATCACTCGCGCCCCACCTCGCGGCGGTGGCGTGATGGGCGCGCGACTGCTGCCGGCCTCCTCCGACCCGATCCGTCCTTCGGCGAGCGCGCCGCTCGCGATCTCGCTCGACGGCGCGGCCGTGCGCGGCATCGCCGGGCAGACGATCGCGGGCGTCGTGCTCGCGAGCGGCCGGCTCGCGTGGCGGCGCACCTCGGTCGACGGTCGCCCGCGCGGCCTGTTCTGCGGCATCGGCATCTGCTTCGACTGCATCGTCACGGTCAACGGCGAGCGCGACGTGCGTGCCTGTCAGCGCCGGGCGGTCGACGGCGACATCGTCGAGAGTCAGCACGACGAACTCCCGGAGGCGGAATGAACGTCGTCATCGTCGGCGCCGGCCCCGCCGGACTCGCCGCCGCGCTCGCTGCACGGGCTCGCGGGGCATCCGTGACCCTGCTCGATGCTGCCGACGAACCGGGCGGCCAGTACTGGCGGCACCTGCCACCCGAGCGCCCTTCGGCCGACGAGCAGGTGATCCACCACGGCTGGCATCGCTTCACCGCCATGCGCGGGGCCCTCGAAGCCGATGCCGGCTGCGAGATCGTGATGGGCGCCCAGGTCTGGGCGATCGAACCCGCGGATGCCCCTGCCCCCGCCGCTCCCCTCGCCGTGCACGTGCTCGTCGGGCCGCCCGACGGCTCGCGCCGCGCCGCCCGCACGTTCCGCCCCGACGCGCTCGTGCTCGCCACCGGCGCCCACGACCGCACGCTGCCCTTCCCCGGCTGGGACCTGCCGGGCGTCTTCACCGCCGGGGCGGCGCAGGCCTTCGCGAAGGGCGAGCGGGTCGCGATCGGCCAGCGGGTCGTCATCGCGGGCGCCGGTCCGTTCCTGCTCCCCGTCGCGGCGTCCCTCGCCGCCACCGGTGCGAAGGTGCTCGGCGTCTACGAGGCAAGCCGCGTCGCCGGACTCGTGCGCGGGTGGCTGCGCAAGCCGTGGCAGCTCCTCGGCGCCGCGAAGAAGGGCGGCGAACTCGCAGGCTACGTCGGCACGCACGTGCGGCACCTCATTCCGTACGCGACCGGTCGTGCGGTGATCGCCGCGCACGGCTTCGACCGGGTCGAGGCCGTCACGGTCGCCCGGGTCGACGCGAACTGGAAGCCCGTGCCCGGCACCGAGCGGCGCATCGCCGCCGACGCCGTGTGCGTCAGCCACGGCTTCACGCCGCGCCTCGAGCTGCCGATCGCCGCGGGCTGCGCGATCTCCCCGGCGCGTTTCGTCGAGGTCGACGCGGCCCAGTTGTCGAGCGTCACCGGGGTCTACGCCGCGGGTGAGATCACGGGCATCGGCGGTGTCGACGCAGCGCTCGCCGAGGGTGAACTCGCGGGCCACTGCGCCGCCGGCGGAGCACCGACGGATGCCGGCATTCGCCGGGCTGTTCGTGCGCGCACGACATTCACGGGGTTCGCAGCCCGCATCGAGGCGGCGCACGGCATCCGCTCGGGCTGGACCGCCTGGCTCGACGACGACACCCTCGTCTGCCGTTGCGAAGAGGTGCCCTACGGCTGCCTCCGCGAGACCGCCGCAGAGACCGGCGGCAGCGGGCTCCGCTCGATGAAGCTCACGACGCGCGCGGGCCTCGGCATCTGCCAGGGCCGCGTCTGCGGTCGCACGGTCGAGGAACTCGTGGGGGCAGCCGGTGCGGTCGGGGGTCTCGATACGGCCGCGGGCGGCCTACTCGACCAGCGGGGGGTGGCCGCGGGCGGCCTACTCGACCAGCCGGAGCGCGTCACGACCGACCGCCGCCCCATCGCCTCGCCGGTGCGCCTCGGCGAACTCGCCGCGGGCGTCGCGCCCGAGTGAGCGCGTTGCACTTCAACGTCCACAACACTCCCATCGTCCAGAAAGGACATCCATGACCACGCAGAAGTTCGACCTCGGCGGTGTCGTCGTTGCGACAACCCTCGCCTTCAAGGAAGACGCATCGGCGCCCGCGGGCCTCGCCGTCGACTACGAGAAGTTCGCCGCGCACTGCGACTTCCTGATCGAGAACGGATGCCGCGGCGTCGGCCCGAACGGCTCGCTCGGCGAGTACTCGAGCCTCACCGACGACGAGCGCCGCAAGGTCATCCAGGTCGCGGTGGAGACCGTGGCGGGCCGCGGACTCGTCGTCGCGGGCGTGCACGGCGTCGGCTGGCACCAGGCCGTGCAGTGGGCCGAGTACGCGAAGGCCGACGGCGCAGATGGCGTGCTCGCGCTGCCGCCGACCATCTACCGTGCGAACCGCGCCGAGGTCATCGAGCACTACACGCGCCTCAACGAGGTGGGCCTGCCGATCATGCTCTACAACAACCCCATCGACACGAAGGTCGACCTGACCCCCGACCTCGTCGCCGAGCTCTTCGAGCTCGAGAACGTCGTGGCCATCAAGGAGTTCACGACCGACATCCGTCGCGTGCTCGAGATCCAGGAGCTCTGCGGCATCGACGTCATCGCCGGCGCCGACGACCTGCTCTTCGAGTCGCTCGTCGTGGGCGCGACCGGCTGGTTCGCCGGCTACCCGAACGCCTTCCCGAAGGAGGCCGTCGAGATCTACGACCTCGTGAAGTCCGGGCGGATCGACGCCGCCCGCGAGCTCTACAAGAACCTCGTCGCCGTGTTCCGCTGGGACTCGAAGACCGAGTTCGTGCAAGCCATCAAGCTGTCGATCGACGTCGCCGGGCAGAGCTACGGTGGAACCACCCGCCCGCCGCGCGGTCCGCTCTCGGCCGAGCACGAGGCGCTCGTACGCCGCGACACGCAGAAGGCGCTCGACTACATCGCGAGCCGCTAGGCCCGCGGGGTAGGAACAGGGCAGGGCTGGAGGAGGACACATGCGTTCGAAGCGGATGATCTCTGCCGTCGACTCGCACACCGAGGGCATGCCGACGCGCGTCGTCACCGGCGGCGTCGGCGTGATTCCGGGCGAGACGATGAACGAGAAGCGCCTGCACTTCATGGCGCACATGGACGAGCTGCGGCTCTTCCTCATGAACGAGCCGCGCGGTCATCCCGCGATGAGCGGTGCCATCCTCCAGCCCTCGACGCGCCTCGACTGCGACTGGGGCGTCGTGTTCATCGAGGTGAGCGGATGCCTCCCGATGTGCGGGCACGGCACGATCGGCGTTGCCACGGTGCTCGTCGAGACGGGCATGGTCGAGGTCGTCGAGCCCGTCACCGAGATCCGCCTCGACACCCCTGCGGGGCTCGTCGTCGCTCGGGTCGCCGTGACCGACGGCCATGCCGACTCGGTGACGATCGAGAACGTGCCGAGCTACGTCGACGCGCTCGACACCACCATCGAGGTGCCGGGATACGGCACCGTGCCCTACTCGATGGCGTTCGGCGGCAACTTCTACGCGATGGTCGACCTCGACGATGTCGGGCTCCCGTTCGACCGTTCGCGGCAGCAAGAGATCATCACGGCGGGTCTCGCGATCATGGCGGCGATCAACGAGACCGCGCCGCCGCGGCATCCGTTCATCGACGGCGTCGACCACTGCCACCATGTCGAATTCATCGCCCCGGGGTCGGATGCCACGCTGTCGCGCCACGCCATGGCGATCCACCCCGGGTGGTTCGACCGCTCACCGTGCGGCACGGGCACCTCGGCGCGCATGGCCGAGCTCTGGGCCCGCGGCGAGCTTGCGCTCGACACCGACTTCGTCAACGAATCGTTCATCGGCAGTCGCTTCGTCGGCCGGCTCATCGCCGAGACCGAGGTCGACGGCCGGCCCGCGGTCATCCCGACCATCACCGGTCGTGCGTGGGTGACGGGCACCGCCCAGTACCTGCTCGACCCCGCCGACCCGTTCCCGACCGGCTTCCAGTTCTAACCGCCGCCGCACTCAAGGAGACCTCATGACGCAAGACCTCGAGACCATCGCGGCAGGCGCTGCCGCAGCAGCCGTTCCGTTCGCGGAGACGAACCCGCGCGACCGCGGCGCAGCCCTCGTGGCCGTCGCCGACGCGCTCGAAGCGAATACCGACGAGCTCGTCGGCATCGCGATGGACGAGACGGGCCTCACCGAGGCGCGCCTCCGCGGCGAGCTCAAGCGCACTGCGGTGCAGCTGCGTCTCTTCTCCGACACGATCGTCGACGGCGGCTACCTCGACGTGCGCATCGACGCCGCCGACCCGGAGTTCGTGCTCGGTGCGCGCCCCGACGTGCGCCGTTACCTCGTGCCGGTCGGCCCCGTCGTGAACTTCGCCGCCTCGAACTTCCCCTTCGCGTTCTCGGTCGCGGGCGGTGACACCGCCGCGGCGCTCGCCGCCGGCTGCCCCGTGATCCTGAAGGGCCACTCCGGCCACCCCGAACTCTCCCGGCGCACTGCCGAGGTCGTCGCGGCGGCTCTCGCAGCCGCGGGCATGCCCGATGGGGTGTTCCAGCTCGTCACGGGCCAGGCCGAGGGCGTCGCGATCCTCAAAGACCCGCGCGTGAAGGCCGGTTCGTTCACGGGCTCGATCCCCGCCGGCCGCCTGCTCGCCGACATCGCTGCTGCGCGCCCCGCACCCATCCCGTTCTACGGCGAGCTCGGCAGCGTCAACCCGGTCTTCGTGACGCAGGGCGCCCTCGCGGAACGCGGCAGCGAGATCGCCGCGGGATACGTCGCGAGCGTCGCGGGCTCGGCGGGGCAGCTCTGCACCAAGCCGGGCTTCGTGTTCGTGCCGTTCGGGCACGGCCTCGACGGCGAGATCGCGGATGCCGCGGCATCCGTCGCCCCGCACCGCCTGCTGAACCCGCGTATCGCCGCCGGCTACCGAACGCGCCGCGACGAGATCCTCGCCGCGCAGGGCGTGCGCGTCATCGCACCCGGCAGCATCGAGATCGACGGCGACGGGCAGGGTCGGGCCACCCCGACGATCGTCGCCGTCTCGCTCGACGACCTCGTCGCCGGGCGCGACGTGCTGCTGGGTGAAGCCTTCGGGCCGCTCTCGGTGCTCGTCGAGCACGAGGCCGGCACCGACCTCGCCGGCCTCGTGCCCACGCTCTTCGAGGGCAACCTCACGGCCACGGTGCACGCGGCGACCGGTGAAGCGGATGCCCCGCTGCGCGCGCTCGTACGCGTGCTCACCGAGCACGCCGGGCGGGTGCTCTTCGGCGGCTGGCCCACGGGCGTCGCGGTCACGCCGGCGATGCAGCACGGTGGGCCGTGGCCCGCGACGACGAACGACTCCTCGACCTCGGTCGGCACCGCGGCGATCACGCGGTTCCTCCGCCCGGTCGCCTACCAGGGCGCCGCTGAAGCGCTGCTGCCGGTGCCCCTGCAGAGTGCGAACCCTTGGGGCGTGCCGCAGGCGTTCTCACCCGCGGGGCAGTCGACATCGTGGGGGTCGCGCGCCTCGGTCGGGTAATCGGGTTCGGCCGGCACGGAACCCGGCGTCGGCATCCGGACATACCTCTCTGTGCGGCGGGCTTCGCCGATGGAAAGGGGACCGTGCGGCATGGAAGACACCCGGGGAACGCGAAAGGCGAGGGGATGCGGCGTCGGCCCGCGGGCCGGGGTGCATGCGCCGATGCGGCGCGGCGCGGTTAGGCTGGCTCGACCATGGTTGACGATGCCCGATCCGACGCGGTGCTCTGGCTCGAGGCGACCTCGGGCACGGAGGCTTCGTTCGGCGTCGTCTACGACCGCTATCGCGCGCGCATCTTCCGCAAGGCGTATTCCCGCACGCTCGACCGCACTGAATCGGAAGACGTCGTCGCCATGGTCTTCCTCGAGGCGTGGCGGCGCCGACACGCGGTGCGGTTCGTCGACGGTTCGCTCCTGCCATGGCTGCTCGTCGTGACCACGAACGTGTCACTCAACAGCCAGCGGTCGGGCAGGCGATACCGGCGCTTGCTCGCGAAGCTCCCGGCCGCCGAGTTCTCGGCCGATCCGAGCCATGAGGTCGGTGAGCGGCTCGACGGCGAGCGCATCGCGCGCGGCATCGCCGCAGCACTCCAGCGCCTGAATGCGAGCGATCGCCGCATCGTCGACCTGTGCCTCGTCGACGAACTCTCGATGGCGACCGTCGCGAGCGTGCTCGATCTGCCCGTCGGCACCGTGAAGTCCCGGCTCTCGCGGGCGCGCACGAAGCTCCAGCAGGCGCTCGGCGACCTTCGTGAGCCACGAGAGCACGGCGCCCCGGGCGCCGCGCCCGCTTCGGGCGCTGCATCCGTCGACGACCTGGGGGTGACCGGATGAACGGGCCCGAGATGCGCCCCGAACGGGATGCCGCGATTCGCGAGATGCTCCTCGATCACGTGCGCTCCGAGCCGGTCGCCCAGGCCAAGCGCCGTCGCACGCGACTGCTCGGCTGGGGCGGTCTCGGCGTGCTCGTGATCGGTGCCGCCGCCACGGCGGGTGCGGTGCTGCTGCAGCCCACCGCAGTCTCGAACGCCGAGATCGTGCTGTGCATGACGGCCGCGGAACGCAATGCCGATGGCAGCTATCCTGGCTCGTCGGCGACGATTGCCTCGCCGAGCGGCGAGGGCAGGGTCGCCGATGCGGTCGAGCTCTGCTCACTGATGTGGCAGCAGGGGGTGCTCGACGCCGAGTACGATCCGTCGGCGCAGAGCAACCCGCCGGGCCGCGTTCCCGACGAGCTGCAGGCCTGTGTCATGCCCGACGGGAGCGCGGTGATCGTGCCGTCTTCGAATGCGTCGATCTGTCCCGCGCTCGGTCTGGCACTGCTCGACGACTAGGTGGTGTCTCGCACTCGTTCGGTCCAGGCGATGATGGCGTGGAGGACGGCTCCGGCACGGGAGGTGGTGGCCACCCCAGTCGGCGGTTCACTCCTACTTCGCCGCGGACACGTCGACCTTCGCAGCGGACACGTCGACGCAGACGATTCCCTTGTTGCCATCCTGATCGGCGATCACCGTGAGCGATGGCGTGTCGCTGTCATCGACGACGATCCCGCCCGCGGCGAGGGCGGCGGCGATCCGTTGCTCGGCCACCTCGGGCGCCACGTAGACCTCGATGTGGAACCGGTGACGCGGGGTCTCGTGCTCGTCGGCGTCCCCGAACCACAGGTTCGGTACCCGTCCCGTGGCGTCCCGGATTTCGTCGCTGGGGGACCCGCGGCCCTGGGACTCGGGGCTCCCGGTCAGGAGCGCGGCCCACACTGGGGCGATGGTCGCTGAGTGGCCCGTGTCGAGGCCGAGCTCGATGTGGCTGACCGAGGCCGGTTCGGCGGCGAGGCTGTGGTCGGCGGCGATCTCGGTGATCCGGCGCGCCAGGTCGACGTCCTGCTGGGTCACCCATTCGACGATGTGTTCGGTGCCCTCGTCGTCGCGGTAGATGGCGTCGTCGCTGATCAACTCGAGATCGACGTACCCATTGCCGATCGACACGCGCGGGTGGTGGCCGAGCGCGTCGCCCGCCTCGCCCACCGCGACGACGAACCGTGCGCCGGTGCCGAAGTCGTCGACCACGTACCGGGCATGCAGTCCCTGGGCCAGTTTGCGCCAGTCGGTCAGGTCGGCGGCGGCGATCTGCTTGCCCTTGAGCATGTCCATAGACATGAGTTTAACTCTGGTTCAGCCGCAGCGGCATCAGAGAATCCACTTCGAACTCGTGAGGCGCTCGGACCTCGTGCAGACGCGCCTCACCACGACCGTCGCAGCCCGCGGCCGGCTCAGTGGATCGCCCATGCTGCCCGTGACGACGATCGGCGACCGCGCGCAGATGAAGCGGCTGGTCGGCCGGACAGGCTCATGCGCCGCACGATCCTACCGGCCTAGCCGAACGTGCCGGCGGGGCGGAAGACCACCGAGCGCACTTGGTCGTTCAGGGTGCCGACGCCGCCACACCATGGCGTGCAAGTCAGGCGGGATCCGCCGTAGCCCGTCGTCGTGTACAGGGAAACCCAGCACCCGTTGGAGCCGCCGGCTGAGCTCACGTTGTTGCTCCAGCCCGAGGGCATGCTCGAGAAGCCGAAGAGCACGCCGTAGCATCCGCTCGACCCCCAGAGAGTGAGGCTCGAGCCGCCTCCATTGCTGTCGGAGTAGACGGTGCCGAGCGGGGTCGTGGCTGCCGCAGCCACACCGCGCGACGACGCATCCGCCGCGGCGATCAGATCGAGATATCGGTCGACGCTCTGTCGCTCCGCGAAGCAGACGGGCGTCGCTTCGACGACCGGTGCATCGACGGGTTGCACTTCGACGGCGCAGTGCACTGGGGCGGCGGCCCTCTGGACGGCGGCATCGAGTGGTGCCGCCGTCGCCGGTGAGACCGCAGCAAGGGTCGCGAACACGAACGTCGTTGCGAGTACAGCGCCGATCGCACGGATCTTCTTCATCGGGTTCCTCTTCTCACGCGGCCGCTCGGCCGCACACATCGTTATGTCCGGCACGGGCGTGGGGTTCCGCGGCGACCCGATGGAACCGCCGACGGGGATCCGGACATATCCGTGTGAGGGACGGAGGTTGTGGATGCGAGGAACGAGAGTGATGGCGACCACGATCGTCGCCGGTGCGATGGCGGCGACGATCACCGTGGCACTCATGGTCGGCGGCGAGATCGGTCGGGCGGTCATATCGGGATTGTGATCGCACGCCGTCGCGCTCGCCGTGCGCGGTGCCGGCCCGCAGGGGACTCGGACCGGTTCAGATTCACGGTGAGCAACGGGCCGGTGTCGGGGGACGCCGGTCCTTTCGGCGCGGCCTGTCACTTCGGCGGGTCCTGCCAAGTCGGCGCGACCAGGAGGAAAGTCGGGGGCTCAGCACGCTCAGCTGCACCACGAGACACGAACGGCCCCGACGAGCGAACTCGTCGAGGCCGTTCAGCCGGGTGTTCGGGCGTCAGCCCTGGGCGCGCCGGTTGCCGCGCGAGTTGCCCGAGGGCGAGACGAGGCTGCCGACACGAAGCGGCGCCTTCGCGCCCGAGCGAGCGGATGACCCGCGCTGCGCGCCCGTCGTCTGCGCGCCGCGGCCCTGGCCGCCACCCTGCTTCGGGGCGTTCGCACGCGCCTCGGCCGGGCGGCCCGAGCGGTCGCGGCGGGGTGCGCCCGCGGCATCCGACTGACCGTCGCCGTTGCCGCCACGACCGCGTCCGCGGCCCTGACCGGCACTCGTGCGGCCTTCGCCGGCGCCGCGCTCGTCGCGAGCGGTGCGTTTGCGCTGCGCGTTGGCGCCCTGCGAGCGGCCGCCGCCGCCCTGCTGCTGCACAGCCGCACGAGGCGACGGCTTCACGAAGGGAGCGACGTCGCCGACGAGCGTGGTCACGGCCGCCGAGGTCGCGGTGACCTGCTGCGGCGTGACGGTGATCGCGGCCTTGCGGAGCAGCGTCTTCAAGTCTTGCTTCTGCGCGGGCAGGCTGATGGTGACGACGTCACCCTCGCTGCCGGCGCGGGCGGTGCGGCCCGAGCGGTGCAGGTACGCCTTGTGCTCCATGGGCGGGTCGACGTGGATCACGAGCTCGATGGCGTCGACGTGCACGCCGCGGGCCGCGACATCCGTGGCGACCATGACGTTGGCCGAGCCGTCGGAGAACGCGGCGAGGTTGCGGTCGCGCTGCGGCTGCGAGAGGTTGCCGTGCAGGTCGACCGCGGGGATGCCCTGCTCGGTGAGCTTCTTCGCGAGCTTCTTCGCGTGGTGCTTGGTGCGCATGAAGAGGATGCGACGACCGGTGCCCGAGGCGAGGGTGCGCACGAGCTCGTTCTTCGCGTCGACGTCGGCGACCTCGAACACGTGGTGGGTCATCGCGGCGACGTGCGAGGTGGCCTCGTCGACCGAGTGCAGCACCTCGTTGTGGAGGAAGCGCTTGACGAGCTTGTCCACACCGTTGTCGAGCGTCGCCGAGAACAGCAGGCGCTGACCGCCTGAGGGGGTCTTGTCCATGATGCGCGTGACGACGGGCAGGAAGCCGAGGTCGGCCATGTGGTCGGCCTCGTCGAGCACGGTGATCTCGATCGCGTCGAGCGTGACGAAGCCCTGCTTCATGAGGTCTTCGAGACGGCCCGGGCAGGCGACGACGATGTCGACGCCGGCGCGCAACGCGTCGACCTGGCGCTTCTGGCTGATGCCGCCGAAGATCGTCGTGGTCTTCAGGTCGTAGGCGGCGGCGAGCGGCGCGAGCACCGCGTCGATCTGGGTGGCGAGCTCGCGGGTCGGTGCGAGCACGAGGGCGAGGGGGCGGCCCGGGCGGCGACGTCCGCCGGCGAGCGTGGTGCCGAGGCGCGCGATCATGGGCAGCGCGAAGGCGATGGTCTTGCCCGAGCCGGTCTTGCCGCGGCCGAGCACGTCGCGTCCGGCGAGCGTGTCGGGCAGCGTGTCGACCTGGATCGGGAACGCGGTGGTCTTACCGTCGGCGGCGAGGGCCGCGACGAGGGGGGCCGGCACGCCGAGCGTGCTGAAGGTGATGTCGGTCACTGGTGCCTTTCAGGGCAGAGCACACCGCTGGTTCGAGCTCCGGCTTGCGGAGGGTTCTCGGCCCGGCGGTGGGTGTTGTGGCGAAGGCGCCGGTCGGCGCATCCGTTCGCCGTATGAGAGTCAACGGGCCACTGCACGATGTGCGGTGCCCGGAAGCGTTTCTACGACGCAAGCGGCGCGTTCATCGCGGCCGCCATCGATCACTCTAGCGGATGACCCTGTGCAACCGCCGTCAGCGGGGCATCCGTTCGCCGACGGGCACGTCTTCGCGCAGCGTGTTGCCCGGTTGGGCGAGCGGGCAGGACCACGACGGATCGTAGGCGCACGACGGGTTGTAGGCGAAGTTGAAGTCGATGACGAGGGAGTCGGGCTCGGCGCCCGGCCCGAGATCGGCGCCCTTCACCGAGTCGAGCAGGTATCGCCCGCCGCCGTAGGTGCCGCCCGGGGTGCCGGCGAGTCGGTCTTTGACGGGCAGGAAGAGTCCGCCGCCGTAGCCCGTGAGCCGCCACACGTCGAGGGTGCCGAGGTAGGGAACGCGCACCTCGCCGATGAGCGAGAACGGAATCACGCCGTCGGTCGCACTGTCGACGGTGATGCGCACGGGCTCGGCGGCGCGGCGCACCTCGAGTTCGAACCGCCAGTCGGGGTCGTACCTGGCCACCGTGAGTCCGGTGAAGCTGGCCCGGTCGTCGGGCAGCAGAGGCGATTGCGGATGCCCCGCGAAGAGCTCGTCTCGCGCGGACTTCCACAGCTCATGGCCGGCAGCGGGGGAGTGCACGCTCAACTGACGCACGCCCGAGTAAAGTCCGAAGACGCGTCGTCGCCAGTCGGCCAGCTGGAGGGCGCCGATCGTGTCGGTCATGCCGCCGCCCCCATCGAGGCGAGCGTCGCCGTTGCCGCGGTCTCCGATGCCGCGGCACCGCCGGCACCGCCGGCACCGCCGGCACCGCCGGCATCGGCGGCATCGGCGGTGCCCGGAGGGTCGTACCGCCAACCGGGTGCGAGCTGTCGCAGCCGTATGCCGCGCCACTGCCAGAACGCCCAGGTCGGATACCAGGCGAGCGCGTCGAGGGCGCCGGCGCTCGCGAGCAACCGGTCGCGGTAGAGGGTGCGACCATCGGGGAGGGCCGAGACGGCCATGCGGTGATCCCAGCTCTCGAACGCGGCGAACGGACCGGTCTCGGCGCCACCGCCGTCGCGCAGCATCCGCACGCCGACGGGCAGGCCGCCCGGGCTGCTCAGTTCGACGCGCTCCTCGCCGATCGGATAGCGGCGGAAGGCGAGCACGCGCAAGCGGTGCGGTCCCTCTGGCCAGACCGTCGGCAGACCGCCCGGCTCGAGCGAGTCGAAGTCGAGCCACGGCGCGACGACCTCGCGCAGCACGGCCGGACTCCGGAGCGCCCGCCATGCGGCATCCGGAGTGCAATCGAGCGTGAGTTTCAGCAGCACCCGCATGAGCTGAGAGTAGGGCGCTCGGATGCCCCTGCCAAGCGCCGCGCCGGATTCGAAGCTGACGCACGGTTCAACCGAACCACGAACGCCTAGACTCCCGCTCATGCCCGACGGACTCTGGTGGTTGCCCTCCCTCGTCGTGTTCGCGGCCGCTGTCGCCGCACTCGCCGGTGCGGTGGTGGCGCTGCGCCGGAGCGGTGCGCGTCGGGAGCGCGGCGCGCTCGCCGAAGGCGCCGAGGCCGAGGCGAGGGCCAAGGTGTTCATCGTGCAGGCCGACAACGCCGTGCGCGATGCGGAACGCGAAGTCGCCTACGCGGAGGCGCAGTTCGGCGCCGAGCAGGCGCGGGCGATGCACACGGCGCTCGATTCGGCACGGGGCTGGCTGCGGGAGGCGTTCATCCTGCAGCAGCGTCTCGACGACGCCGAGGTCGATACCGTGGCCGAACGACGCACCTGGAGCGCCCGTATCGAAGGCCTCTGCGTCTCTGCGATCGGGGTGCTCGACGATGCGAAGTCGTCACTCGCCTCCAGGCGACGCAGCGAGCGCGGGGCGCACGCCGAACTGCCGGCGCTGCGCGAGCAGGTCGAGCAGCTCGGCCGCCGACGACTCGAGGCCGAGGCGATGCTCGGGCGACTCGGCTCGAGGTTCGCGCCATCGGCGCTCGCCGCCGGGCGAGGGGCGGCGACCCGGGTCGATGCCGCGCTCGTCGAGGCGACCGTCGCGCTCGACGCGGCCGAGGCGAGCCTCGCACGTGCCGAGCCGGCGGCCGGTCGGCTGGGGTCTGCGGAGGATGCGCTCGTACGCGCGACCCGCGACCTCGATGAGATCGACGCCGTCGAACTGGCCCTCGCGGCCGCGCAATCGGATGCGTCGCGGGAGGCCGCCGCACTCGACGGCGAGCTCGTGGCAGCGCGGCGCGAGCGCGATGCTCAGGAGGATCCCGACGCTGCCGAGGTGCTCGGATCGGCGATCGGCGACGGCTCGGCCGCGATGGCCGGGCATGCCGAACTGGCCGGCGACCCGTTCACCGACCGCGACCGGCTCCGGGCGTGCCGGGACCGGCTCGAGGTCGCACTCGCTGCGGCTCGCAACGCGCAGGGCCGTCTCGACGGCGCCCGCGGGGCGCTCGGCGGGGCGATCGCCATCGCCGAGAGCCAGTTGCGGGTTGCCCGTGCGGCGATCGATCGGGGCGGACACGCGGTCGGCGCCGACGCCCGCACCAGGCTGGCGGAGGCCGAACGCCAACTCCTCATCGCCCATCAGGAGCCGGATCCGGTGGCGGCGCTCGACGCGGCGCGCCGGGCGACATCGCGGGCGAGTGACGCCGAGGCGCTGGCGCTCTACCGCGCGATGTGAGCGGTTCCCGCGCCGCGGCCCGCGTCGAGATCCCCGTCATCCGGCGCAGGCACCCCCGCCGCACGGGATAACCTGTGCGGGTGAACGAGCAGAACCCGGGCCCCGAGGCCCAATCGACGTATCAGGTGCGGTTCGACTGGGGTCGCCGCGGTACGGCACGCATCAGCGCCGGCGCCGACCTGCTCGTCTGGGTCGATGTGGTTCCGGATGCCTCGGTGCAGGACCTGCCCGAGGGCGTCGTCGAGCTCGCTCCCGCGCAGGCCGCAGTGCTCGCCGCGGGACTCGTCGACGCCACCGCGACCGCGCGCTGGATCCTCGCCGAGCAGGAACGTCTCGGGCGCCGTGCCTTCATTGCGATCATCGCCGCGGGTGATGCCGCGGAGGGGTTCACCGCTGAAGACCTGCTCGGTGCGGGAGCCGTCATCGATGCGCTGGCGTCGCTCGGCATCGACGACACCTCACCAGAGGCCGCGGTCGCGAGCGCGGCGTTCGGGGGCCTGCGCCGGGCGGTGCGTCACCTCACCTCGGCGTCGGTCTCGGGTCGTGCGGCCGCAGCCGCGGGCATGAGCACCGTCGAGTTGCACGGGGTCGCCGCACTCGACTCGATCCAGACGGTGCGAGTCGTTCGCCCGAGCGGGGCGGCCGCCGAGGCATCCGTCGACTAATCGAGGTGCCCGCGTTTCGTCGTCGCGCGGTCGTCGTGGTGACCACTCACGCGGCGGGGCGCACGGCCTTCCGCGCCCGGTGTGCGCGAACTTTGGCGCGATTTCCGCAGCGCTGCATGGAGCACCATCGACGACTCGCCGCCCTCGAGGTGTCGAGGTACACGACCTCGCAGTCGGCGCCCGAGCAGCAGCGGATGCGCTCGACGCTCGCCGGCGCGAAGAGGTCGACGGCATCACGCGCGATCGTGGAGAGCGACTGCGGCACGGTTTGCACCGAGCGGCCGGCCTGCCGGGTGCCGCCCGCGAGCGACGGCGGAATGTCGGGTGTGGCCGCATAGAGGTTCACGAGGTCGACGTCGGCGGCGCGCAGCTGCTCTTCGCGGCTCGCGGCCACCGCCATGCGGCTGATCGCATCGCGAAGTGCGATCGCGTCGAAGAGATCGCGGGAGCGCGCCGCGCCCACGGGCACAGGGAACCGTTCGTACAGCCACCGCGTGAGGTCATCGGGCGCGTGGAGTCTTTCGCCCGACTGCAGGCCGCCGATCTGGCCGGTGTAGGCGAAGTCGAGTGCGAACGAACCCGAGTCGAACCACCAGCGAGTGCCTTCGCCGCTGGTGAACCATTGCCCGACGGCGATCGAGACGGTGGAGACGGGCATACAACCAAGGTACTGGCTGACGGGTCGCCTCATCGACGGCGTGGCTCGGGGATGTATGCGGCGAACGGCATGGTCGTAGACGTAGCGAGCGAGGCGCCTCGCGATCTCTGAGTCCGGGCGCCGGGCGCCGGGCGTCGGGCCGTCGGGCGTCGGGCGTCGCAGTCGACACATCAACGATGCGCCTGTCGGGGTCGGCTGATTCCCGGGTCAGGCCGCAGCGTGCTGACGTTCGGGCAAGGCGAAGCGCGCCTTGCCGCCAAGTCGTGGTGTCCGGTGCGGATCGACGTGCGGTGGTGGTATGAACCACACCTCACTCGCGGTCGCGCGAATCTCCCAAGCTTCGCGGTGGATCATGTGGTGGCAGAAGCTGCACAGCATGACGCCGTTGGCGAGGTCGGTCGGCCCGTCGTCGCGCTTCCACCAGCGGATGTGGTGGGCGTCGACGTAGCCGATGTTCTGCCCGCACGAGGCGCAGCCACCATCGCGCTCAGCGAGAGCGAGACGCTGCGCCTTCGTGAAGCGGCGAGCGGTGCGACCGAGGTCGAGTGGCAGGGATTGGCCGCCGAGGACGGCGGGAATGAGTTCGGCGTCGGCGGCCATGCGCCTGGCGGTGCCGGCGGAGATCGGTTGCTCGATGCCATCGATGCCGGCATGCCCGAGCCCGTCGGTGAGCGTGCGCAGGTCGAGGCGGATCACGACGGTCGTCTTGGCAAGCGGGGTGAGGGTCTGCGTGCAGCCGAGGGTGTGCCGGGCGAGAGCGGCGAGTGCGTCGGCTTGGATCTGCGGGATCGACCGTGCATCTTCGATCACGGCACCCGTCTCGTCGGGTTTGGGCTCCCGTCGGCGCAACACGTCGCTGACGAGCGCCTCGATGGCTGCCTTGAGGGGTGCGGCGGACTCCGGGTCGAGCCGGGCGTGCAGGTGCAGCATGCCGGCGCCGTCTTCACGCATCGTCAAGGACCGCTCCTGCCGGAGGGCCTCCTCGCGGGGCTCGACCCCGGATTCGTCGAGACGCGCCTCTGCTTCACGGACTCCGCGCAGGAGCAACTCGAGGGGAACCCGCCCGGCGAGTTCGACGAGTGCGGCTTCGACCACGTCGGCCAGTGCCGCGTCGGCGCGCAGCGCGACGCGGTCGAGCATCGAGGTGATCGCCGAGGCCGCCTCGACACTGATCGACGCCGTCGCCAAGGTCGCGGCAACGTGTGGGTGGGGCGCGGGGGCCCGGTGACCGCCGAAGGTCTGCCGTTCGGCGGTCGCGGTGCCGACCGCGATGTGTTTCGCAGCATCGCCCCGCGAACCGCCGAGGGAGGCCGCGATGAGCCGGACCGGGTTGTGAAAGCCCTGCGCCTTCGCGAGGCCATCGTTGCCGAACGTGCTGCCCGAGCGCTTGGCGACTTCGGCGGCAACCCGGGTCAGCAACGCGTCTGCGTCGCGGCGAACCTGCGCGAGCGTCTCGGTCACTCGCATCAAGGCCGCGTCGCTCATTTGCTCGAGCTCGCCTTGCGTCGAACCCGTGGTCGCACCGAACGCCGGCAGGCCGTCTGCCCACCTCGCGCGCAAGGCATCGAGGTCGCGTTCGAGCGCCTGCAGCGGTAGCGGGTGTTCTTCCATGCTTCGATCCTGCACCCACCCACCGACATTCGGAGCGGGTCGGAAAATAAACCTGATCTGCGAAAACCGCCTGTGGAGAACTTGGCGAATGCGACACTGTGGAGGATGAGTCAGTGGGGTTTCACGCCGACGAAGCGGGCAGCCGAGCTGGTGCGCGGCAGGAGGCATCCGTCGGCTCTCTCGAACCTCACGGGTGCGCGGTCGACTCGCACGTGTCGAGACGACCTGCAGGCGGCAGGTGCGCCTACCTCGCTCAGCCGCTCGCCGCGCTCGCCGCCTTGCGCCGCACCGCGGCGGTGATCTCGCGGCGGTGCCACACGATGAGGTTCGTCAGGTCGAAGCCTCGGCGGCACAGTCCGCAACTCAACTGGCGCTGCGGCTCGCGGTAGCGGAAGTGCTCGTGGCCGGCGGGGCACTGCCCGATCCAGGGCGCGAGTTCGTGGGCCACTTCGCCGTCATGGGTGCGACGGCCGACGTACCCGAGGCTCGATGCGATCGACGCCCACTTCGGCCCGTGTGCTGCGCGCGGCCCGGCGAGGGCGTGCGCGACCTCGTGCAGCAGGATCTGGTGGATCTCGTCATCGTCGTAGCGGGCGGCGAGGTAGCGCGAGACCGAGATGCGTTTGTCGGTGTAGTTGCAGAGGCCGGCGCGCTTCTTCGCGTTGTCGAACCCGAACGTCCAGGTGGCATTGTCGAGATGCAGCGCGATGAGGGCCTCGGCCCACCGCCGCACGCGCTCGAGATCCGCCATGGAACAGACAATAGCGCTGACCGGCGACACCGGCGAGAAGGCGGCGACCCCCGATCGGGTGCAGATTCCGGCCGCCAGCGCCAGCGCCAGCGCCAGCGCCAGCGCCAGCGCCCGCGCCCGCGCCCGCACCCACCTAGCCGGTCGGCGCGAGCGGCACCCGGTACAACCGGTCGTCGCCATCGCCGGGCGACCCTCGCCCATCGGTGTTGTTCGAGATGAGCCAGAGCGAGCCGTCGGGTCCGGCGGCGACGTCGCGGATGCGCCCGAGCTCGCCCGCGAACCAGGGAGTCGCGGTGGGTGCGCCGCCGCTCGTCGCGGGTGCCACGGTCCAGACGCGTTCGCCGCGCAGCGCCGCGAGGAAGAGCGTGTCGCCGATCACCGCGAGCCCGCTCGGGCTCGACTCGGAGGTGGGCCACTGCACGACGGGGTCGAGGAACCGACCGTCGCCGGCCTGGCCCTCGACGATCGGCCAGCCGTAGTTGCCGCCGCGCGAGATGCGGTTCAGCTCGTCCCACGTGTTCTGCCCGAACTCCGCGGCCCACATGTCGCCGCGCGCGTCCCACGCGATGCCCTGGGGGTTGCGGTGGCCGAGGCTCCAGACGGCATTCCCGAAAGGGTTGCCGGGTGCCGCTGCGCCGTCGGGCGTGACTCGCAGGATCTTGCCCGAGAGCGAGGCGGGGTCTTGCGCGGCATCCCGGTTGCCGGCGTCACCGGTGGTCACGTAGAGCAGGCCGTCGGGCCCGAACGCGATGCGGCCGCCGTTGTGGTTGGCCCCGCCGCGCGGGATGCCGGTGACGACGGGCTCCGGCGCGCCGAGCGCGAGTGCGCCGGGTGCGCCGGTCAGCGGCATCCGCACGACCCGATTGTCGGATGCCGCGGTGTGCGCGGCGTAGACGCGATCGGGCCGCTCCCCGTCGCTCGCGAGAAAGGCGAGACCGAGCAGCCCGCCCTCGCCCCCCGCCGCGACGCCGGGCACGGTGGCAGCGAGCCGCAGTGAGCCGTCGGCCAGCACTTCGACGATGTCGCCGCTGTCGCGTTCGCTGACGAGCACGCCGCCGTTCGGCAGCAACAGGATCGACCACGGCGCGTCGAGTCCCGCCGCGATCGCCTCCGGGGTGCCGGCCGGTTGCAGCACGGGAGGCGGGGGAACAGGCGTCGCGGGCGGTGACGTCGACGGCGGGGCATCCGTGGATGCGAGCGGGGTCGGGCTCGGCAGGGGCGGCTCCGATGCGCAGCCGGCAAGACCGGCCAACGGCACGACGAGCGTGATCAGGGCGACGGATGCTGCGCGCAGACGCAGGTCGTCTCGAGCATGACTGCGCGGCATCCGGCCCTCCCCACCCCAGTCTGCGCGAGTCCGCGCCAGAATGGGAGCATGCCCGTCGAGAACGATGCGAACAGCATCGACCTGAACAGCATCGACCTCAACAGCGACCTCGGCGAGTCGTTCGGGGCGTGGCGCCTGGGCGACGACGAGGCGATGTTCGCCCTCGTCTCGAGCGCGAACATCGCGTGCGGCTTCCACGCGGGCGACCCGATGACGATGCTCGGGAGTGCTCGGCTCGCCGCCCGCATCGGCGTCGCGCTCGGCGCGCACCCGGGCTACCGCGACCTCGCGGGCTTCGGGCGACGCGCGCTCGACACGAGCCCCGCCGAGATCGCCGCGGAACTGCTCGCGCAGCTCGGCGCCCTCGACGGACTCGCCCGTGCGGCCGGCACCCGCGTGCGTTACGTGAAGGCGCACGGCGCCCTCTATCACCGGCTCACGAGCGATGACTCGGCTGCTCATGCGTTCGTCGAGGCCGTCGCCGCCTACGACGCCTCGCTTCCAGTGCTCGGCCCGCCGGGCAGCGCGGTCGAACGGGCAGCGGATGCCGCGGGCATCCGGTACGCCCGTGAGGCGTTCGTCGATCGGGGGTACGTGGCCGACGGCTCCCTCGTGCTGCGAGGGGAGCCGGGCGCCATGATCGACGACCCGGCCGCGGCATCCGATCGGGCGCTCGAGATCGTCGAGACCGGCGGCATCACCGCCGATGACGGCAGCAGAGTGGAGCTCGCCGCGGACTCGCTCTGCGTGCACGGCGACACGAGCGGTGCCGTCGCGATCGCCCGGGCGGTGCGCGCTGCGCTCGAACGCTCCGACATCTCGATCGAGTCGTTCGCGTGAGCCGCCGCCTGCTGCCGAGCGGTGACGCAGCCCTGCTCGTCGAGTGCGACTCGCTCGAGGAGGTGCTGGCGCTGCACGACGCGCTCGCGGCAGAGCCGCCCGCTGGTGTCATCGAACTCGTGCCGGCCGCCCGCACGATTCTCGTCGCGGTCGATCCCGAGCGGCTGCCGCTCGAGTCTGCGGCGACCTGGGTGCGGCGCATCCCGTCCGAGGCCGGTGCGCGGCGCGCGGGTCAGGTCGCCGGCGAGGCGGTGATCGATGTCGTCTACGACGGCGATGACCTGTGGCAGACGGCCGGCCTCCTCGGTGTCTCGCCCGATGCGTTGGCCACAAGGCACCAGGCCGCGGAGTGGCGGGTCGCGTTCATCGGGTTCGCACCCGGATTCGGCTACCTCGTGAGCGACGGCTGGCCGTTCGAGGTGCCGCGCCTCGACGCTCCCCGCGTCCGGGTGCCAGCGGGTGCCGTCGCGCTCGCCGGAGCCTTCGCCGGTGTCTATCCGCGCCAGAGCCCCGGCGGGTGGCGTCTGATCGGGCGCACCGATGCCGTGCTCTGGAATCCGAGTGACCCGGTGCCCGCATTGCTCGTGCCCGGCCGTCGCGTGCGCTTCCGGGCGGTCGACGGCCCATGAGTAGTCTCACCGTGGCTTTCAGGGTGCTGTGCCGGGGCGGTGATCGCCCTTGAGTAGTCTCACCGTGGCTTTCAGGGTGCTGTGCCGGGGCGGTGATCGCCCTTGAGCGGCCTCACCGTGGCTTTCAGGGTGCTGTGCCGGGGCGGTGATCGCCCTTGAGCGGTCTCACCGTGCTCGAGACAGGGCCGCTCGTGCTCGTCGAGGATCTCGGCCGGCCGGGCCTCGCCCATCTCGGCGTCGCCGGCTCAGGGGCGCTCGATCGCGCAGCCCTCGCGCTCGCGAACCGGCTCGTCGGCAACCCCGACGGCACGGCTGGGCTCGAGATCCTGCTCGGCGGGTTCCGTGCGCGATTCGACGAGGAGACCTGGATCGCGGTCGCCGGCGCTTGGGGGCCGGTGACGCTCGATGGCCGGCCCGTCGCGCTCTACACTGCTGCACGCGCGAGTGCAGGTGCGCTGCTCGAGATCGCACCGGCCGCACAGGGCCTCAGATACCTCCTCGCGGTGCGCGGCGGCATCGACGAACCCGAGTCGCTCGGCTCGCGCTCTCGTGACACGCTCGCCGCGATCGGTCCCGACCCCGTCGCCGCGGGTCGTGTGCTCACGATCGGCGCGGCGCCCGCGGCATCCGTGCCCCTGCTCGACCGGGAAGCGGCGTTCCCGCCGCCGACCGGTGCCGTGACGCTCGCCCTCTTGCCGGGGCCGCGCGCCGATTGGTTCACGCACGATGCACGTGCGACGCTCTTCGACACCGCATGGCGCGTGTCGGAGCAAGCCGACCGGGTCGGCGCGCGCCTCGCCGGCCCCGCACTCGAGCGGCGGGTGCCCGGCGAGCTCGTGAGCGAGGCGACGGTGCCGGGCTCGATCCAGGTCGCCGGCGACGGCCGGCCGACCGTCCTGCTGGCCGATCGCCCGGTCACCGGCGGCTATCCCGTCATCGCGATCGTCGCGCCCGCATCGCTCGATGCCGTCGCGCAATTGCGGCCCGGGTACGAGGTGCGATTCCGTCACGTCTGACCTGTGGAAACAACTCTTCACATCCGGTGTCAGGCATGGAAGTATCTTCCAAAACGGACCGACTCGGAGGATCAACGATGCCCCTCGACCGCACACCGCCCGCTGACCAGACACCGCCCGCCCAGACCTCGCCCGCGCTCCACCGCAGGGGGTTCCTCACTCTCGCGGTCGCCGGAGCCGCGGCGTCCGCGTTCACCGTGACCGTCGGCACGCTCGCCGCGACCCCCGCGATCGCATCGTCCGTGACCGGCGACGCAGCCGCCGATGCTGCCGCCGACACAGCGGCATCCCGCAAGCGCGAGCTCCGCGCGATGTGGATCTCCTCGGTGGTGAACATCGACTGGCCGTCGCGCACCGGACTCACCGCCGACGAGCAGCGCGCCGAGTTCCTGCACTGGCTCGACGTGGCCGAGCAGTTCAATCTCAACGCCGTCTTCGTGCAGGTGCGCCCGACCGCCGACGCGTTCTGGCCGAGCCCGCTCGAGCCGTGGTCGCAGTACCTCACGGGCGTGCAGGGGCAGGACCCGGGCTACGACCCGCTCGCCTTCATCGTCGAGGAAGCGCACCGCCGCAACCTCGAGCTGCACGCCTGGTACAACCCGTACCGCGTCTCGATGGGGGCCGATCCGGCCGCACTCGTGCCCGAGCACCCCGCGCGTGTGCACCCCGAATGGGTCTGGGCGTACGGCGGCAAGCTGTACTTCGACCCGGGCCTGCCCGAGGTGCAGGAGCACATCCAGCAGGCGATCCTGCATTCGGTCGAGCACTACGACCTCGACGGCGTGCACTTCGACGATTACTTCTACCCGTACCCGGTGGCCGGGCAGTCGATTCCGGATGCCGCGACCTACGCCGCTCACGGCGCCGGCTTCGACGACATCGCCGCTTGGCGCCGGCACAACGTCGACACGTTCGTGAGCTCCGTCTCGGAGCGCATCACGGCGCTGAAACCCTGGGTCAAGTTCGGCATCAGCCCGTTCGGCATCTGGCGCAACCGCGCGACTGACCCGCTCGGTTCGGAGACGGCCGGCTCGCAGTCGTACGACCTGCAGTTCGCCGACACCCGCAAGTGGGTGCTCGAGGGTTGGCTCGACTACATCAACCCGCAGATCTACTGGCAGTTCGGCCTTGCGGTCGCCGACTATGCGAAGCTCGTGCCGTGGTGGGCCGACGTCGCCGCGACATCCGGAACGCACCTCTATATCGGCGAAGCCCTCTACAAGGTGACCTCGGGTGTCTTCACCGACCCGGCGGAACTCTCGAACCACCTCACGTTCGACCGTGAGATCGACGCCGCACAGGCGCCCGTGCACGGCAACGTCTACTTCTCGGCCAAGCACGTGCCGGCCGACCCGCAGGGCTCGATGTCGCGGGTGCTGGCCGATCACTACTCGCGGCCCGCGATCGTGCCGGCGATGCCGTGGCTGCCCGCGACCGAGGTGCGCACCCCGGTGCTCGCGACCGCACTGCGGTCCGAGGGTGGTGTCGCGCTGCACTGGCTCGATGCTGCACCGCCGAAGCTCCGCGCCACCTCGTTCGCGATCTACCGGGTCGATGGTCGCGTCGACCAGATCGACGTCGAGCACCCGGGCAACCTCATCGCGACGGTTCGGTCCGCCGACAGCGTGGTGCAGCGATTCGTCGACGCGACTGCGGCTGCCGGTGTCCGTTACAGCTACGCGGTGACCGCGCTCGACCGGGTCTGGAACGAGACGCCGCCGAGCCGGGTGCGCACCACCCGCTGAGCCGAGCCGCAGAAAACGGAGATCTGCCCTCGATCGGAGATCTGCGTGGGAATCCATCCGATTCTGCGCAGATCCCCGATCTGATGGCGGGCGCGACTGCCAGCGAGAGGAAGGATGCCGCGTCAGGCGTCAGGCGTCAGGCGTCAGGGTCAGGGTCAGGCGTCAGGCGCCGGGCTTCGAGAGGAATATCGACCGGGCGGGTGGCGGCGACGGCACCGCCGTGGCATCCGTCACGACGGGTGCGCCTGCGATGAAGCGCCGGAGCTCATCGCCGTCGACGAGCTTCGCCGGGGCCGGGTCGCTCGCGAGGCGCCGGGGCAGACCGTCGAAGGGCAGCTCGTCGTGCGAGGCGTACATCACGATATTGCCGAAGCGGCGGCCCTTCAGCATCGAGGTGTCGGCCGCGATCGCGAGGTGTGGGAAGACATGGGCGAGCGTCGCGGCCTGCGACCGCGCGAAGCCGAGGCCGGCGCCGTCGGCGACGTTCACCGCCACGATGCCGCCCGGCGCGAGTCGAGGCGAGACGAGCCCGTAGAACTCTGCACTCGTGACGTGCGCGGGTGTGCGGGCGCCCGAGAAGATGTCGACGACCGCGATGTCGACGGCGCCGTCGAGTCCGGCGGGCAGCTTCGCGAGCACCTCGCGAGCGTCGCCGTGGCGCACGCGCACCTGAGCGCCGCGGGGGAGCGGCAGGTGCTCGCGCACGAGATCGACGAGCTCGGTCTCGAGCTCGATCACCTGTTGGCGTGAACCGGGCCTGGTCTCCGCGACGTACCGCGGCAGGGTGAGCGCGCCGCCGCCGAGATGCACCGCGGTGATCGGTTGCCGGTCTGGGCGCACGAGGTCGATCGCGTGGCCGATTCGCCGTACGTACTCGAAGCCGAGCCAGTCGGGCCGCTCGAGCTCGACGTGGGATTGGGGCGTTCCGTCGACGTAGAGGGTCCACGAGCCGGGCGCTTGACGCGACTCCTCGAGCCGGGCGAGGTGGCCGCTGACGGCGAGGCGGCGTTCGAGGTCTGGCACGGATGCCACGCTACCGCGCACCGCCCGTCGGGGAGCCGCTGCTCGCGGGCGAGCGAGTGCGGCACGTGTTCAGCATGCGCCCCAGAGCGCGAAGTCGAGTCGCTCGCCGTCGAGCACGCCGGCGGGATGCGGACCGAGGGTGAGCAGTTGCTCGCGAAGCCCGACCGGCAGACGGGCGGGTGCGGCGATGAGCACGGCATTGCCCTCTTCCGCGCCCGAGAGCACCTTCGGGTCGCCGGCGACGAGGAGCGCCGCCGAAGGATCGGCGCGGGCGATCGCCCGCGTCTGACTCCGGAGCCGGGTGAGGCCCGCCGCGTCGGCCACGTTCACGGCGAGCACGCCGCCGGGCGCGGTGAGTCCGAGGCATCCGCTCATGAACTCGATGGAATCGACGAACGCCGGCGCCTCCAGTCGGCTGTAGAGGTCGACGATGACGAGGTCGAACTGCTCGGCGACAGTGGCGATGACGGATGCCGCGTCGCCGATCACGAACGTGACGCGCGCGTCGGCGGGCAGCGGCAGGCGCGCGAGCACGGTGCTCAGCAACTCGCGGTCGAGCTCGACGACGAGCTGCTCGGAATCGGGCCGGGTCGCCGCCACGTAGCGGGCGAGCGTGAGGGCGCCGCCGCCGAGGTGCAGTACGCGAAGCGGGGTACCCGGCGCGGCGAGGGCGTCGACGACGTGACCGATGCGACGGGTGTACTCGAAGAACAATCGGGTCGGATCGACCGCGTCGACGTGCGACTGGGCCGTGCCGTCGACGAGCAGGGTCAAGCCGTTCGACGAGAACACGTCGGCCTCGAATTCGATGCGCGGCTCCATTCACGAATGGTGTCACGGATGCCTCGCATGCCGCCTGGCCTGTCGCCTTGCATGTCGACTGGCAGGGGGCCTCGCCCGGTCGGAAAGCCGGTGCTGAGTGGACGCGAAATCGGGTTATACCGGAGAATCGCAGACAAATCAAGAATCGACTGGACACGGCGCGCCTGGCGGCATATAGTTAACCTTTGCGCTCCCAGACCCACCATGCCTTCATATTGCGGTCGGCTTCGTGTACGTGTCGAGATTCTGTGCGGTTCACCGCTGGGATATTCGGCCGCATTCGTCTGAGGGGTTCCACTCTCCGCTACCGACAGTGAACCGGCCCGACGGGGCCATGGAGGTTTTTCACTTGGCCGCTGCGCGCAACGCAACCACGCCCACCCCCAAGAACGGACGCGGTGCAAGCCGTCTCTCGTTCGCCAAGGTCACCGATACCCTCACGGTACCCGACCTGCTCGCCCTTCAGACCGAGAGCTTCGATTGGCTCGTCGGCAACGATGCGTGGAAGACACGCCTCTCTGATGGCAAGGCAGCCGGTCGTGAAGACCTGCCTGAGACCACCGGTCTCGAGGAGATCTTCGAAGAGATCTCCCCGATCGAAGACCTCGGTGAGACCATGCAGCTCTCGTTCACCAACCCTGAGCTCGAGCCTCCGAAGTACACGATCGACGAGTGCAAAGAGAAGTCGAAGACCTTCTCAGCACCGTTGTACGTGAACGCGGAGTTCATGAACCACCTCACGGGTGAGATCAAGACGCAGACCGTCTTCATGGGCGACTTCCCGCTGATGACCCCCAAGGGCACGTTCGTGATCAACGGCACCGAGCGTGTCGTCGTCTCGCAGCTCGTGCGTTCGCCGGGTGTCTACTTCGACCGCACCGCCGAGAAGACCTCTGACAAAGACATCTACTCGGCTCGCGTCATCCCGAGCCGCGGTGCCTGGCTCGAGTTCGAGATCGACAAGCGCGATCAGGTCGGCGTTCGCATCGACCGCAAGCGCAAGCAGTCGGTCACGGTGTTCCTCAAGGCCCTCGGCCTGACCTCGGAAGAGATCCTCGAAGAGTTCGCCGGCTACGAGTCCATCGCCCTCACCCTCGAGAAGGACAACATCCTCACGAAGGAAGAGGCGCTCAAGGACATCTACCGCAAGCTCCGTCCGGGCGAGCAGGTCGCTGCCGAGGCCGCGCGTGCGCTCCTCGACAACTTCTACTTCAACCCGAAGCGCTACGACCTCGCCAAGGTCGGCCGGTACAAGATCAACAACAAGCTCGGCCTCGAGGCTCCCCTCACCGACTCGGTGCTGACGGTGCAAGACATCGTCGCCACGATCAAGTACCTCGTCGCCCTGCACGATGAGCGCACCACCCTGCCCGGCCGCCGCGCCGGCAAGGCGGTCGACCTGCGCCTCGACGTCGACGACATCGACAACTTCGGCAACCGTCGCATCCGCGCCGTGGGCGAGCTCATCCAGAACCAGGTGCGCACCGGCCTCAGCCGCATGGAGCGCGTCGTGCGTGAGCGCATGACGACGCAAGACATCGAGGCGATCACCCCGCAGACCCTGATCAACGTGCGACCCGTCGTCGCCGCGATCAAGGAATTCTTCGGCACCTCGCAGCTCTCGCAGTTCATGGACCAGAACAACCCGCTCGCGGGTCTGACCCACAAGCGTCGTCTCTCGGCGCTCGGCCCCGGCGGTCTCTCGCGTGACCGCGCCGGTGTCGAGGTGCGAGACGTGCACCCGTCGCACTACGGCCGCATGTGCCCGATCGAGACCCCGGAAGGCCCGAACATCGGCCTCATCGGTTCGCTCGCATCGTTCGCGCGCATCAACTCGTTCGGTTTCATCGAGACCCCGTACCGCAAGGTCGTGGCAGGCAAGGTCACCGAGCAGATCGATTACCTCACCGCGATGGAGGAAGAGGACCACATCGTCGCGCAGGCCAACGCCCCGCTGACGAAAGACGCCCACTTCGCCGAAGAGCGCGTGCTCGCCCGCAAGAAGGGCGGCGAGGTCGACCTCTTCCCCGCAGACGAGATCGGCTACATGGACGTCTCGCCGCGCCAGATGGTGTCGGTGGCGACCTCGCTGATCCCGTTCCTCGAGCACGACGATGCGAACCGCGCCCTCATGGGTGCCAACATGCAGCGTCAGGCTGTGCCGCTGCTGCGCAGCGACTCGCCGTTCGTCGGAACCGGTATGGAGGGCTACGCCGCGGTCGACGCGGGTGACGTGGTCACCGCCGACAAGTCGGGCGTGGTCACCGAGGTCTCCGCCGACTCGGTCACCGTGCAGCTCGACGAGGGCGGCACGCAGAACTACTTCCTGCGCAAGTTCGACCGCTCCAACCAGGGCACCTCGTACAACAACCGCGTTCTCGTGAACACGGGCGACCGCATCGAGGCCGGCGAGGTCGTCGCCGACGGCCCTGCGACCGACAACGGCGAGCTCGCGCTCGGCAAGAACCTGCTCGTGGCGTTCATGCCGTGGGAGGGTCACAACTTCGAAGACGCGATCATCCTGAGCCAGAACCTGGTGAAAGACGACGTGCTCTCCTCGATCCACATCGAGGAGTACGACGTCGACGCGCGCGACACGAAGCTCGGCAAAGAGGAGATCACCCGTGATCTCCCGAACGTCAGCCCCGACCTGCTCGCCGACCTCGACGAGCGCGGCATCATCCGCATCGGCGCCGAGGTCCGGCCCGGCGACATCCTCGTCGGCAAGGTCACGCCGAAGGGCGAGACCGAGCTGTCGGCCGAAGAGCGCCTGCTCCGTGCGATCTTCAACGAGAAGAGCCGTGAGGTTCGCGACACCTCGCTGAAGGTTCCCCACGGTGAGCAGGGCACGATCATCGCCGTCAAGGTGTTCGACTCGCAAGACGGTGACGACGAGCTCGGCTCGGGCGTCAACCAGCGAGTGGTCGTCTACATCGCCCAGAAGCGCAAGATCACCGAGGGCGACAAGCTCGCCGGCCGCCACGGCAACAAGGGCGTCATCTCGAAGATCCTGCCCGTCGAAGACATGCCGTTCCTCGCAGACGGCACTCCGGTCGACGTCATCCTGAACCCGCTCGGCATCCCCGGCCGCATGAACTTCGGCCAGGTGCTGGAGACCCACCTCGGGTGGGTCGCCAAGCAGGGCTGGAAGGTCGAGGGCAACCCGTCGTGGGCCAAGAAGCTCCCGAAAGACGCCCATGAGGCCGCGCCCGGCACCAAGGTCGCGACCCCGGTGTTCGACGGTGCGCTCGAGGAGGAGATCGCGGGTCTGCTCGACTCGACGCTCCCCAACCGCGACGGTGAGCGGCTGATCGACTCGAGCGGCAAGACGCAGCTCTACGACGGTCGCTCCGGCGAGCCCTTCCCGTACCCGGTCTCGGTCGGCTACATGTACATCCTGAAGCTGCACCACCTCGTCGACGACAAGATCCACGCGCGTTCGACGGGTCCGTACTCGATGATCACCCAGCAGCCGCTCGGTGGTAAGGCGCAGTTCGGTGGTCAGCGATTCGGTGAGATGGAGGTCTGGGCGCTCCAGGCCTACGGTGCCGCGTACGCGCTGCAGGAGCTCCTCACGATCAAGTCCGACGATATCCTCGGCCGCGTCAAGGTGTACGAGGCGATCGTCAAGGGCGAGAACATCCAGGAGCCCGGCATCCCCGAGTCGTTCAAGGTGCTCATGAAAGAGATGCAGTCGCTCTGCCTGAACGTCGAGGTGCTCTCGGCCGATGGCACGGCTGTCTCCCTCCGCGACACCGACGACGAGGCCTTCCGCGCTGCGGAAGAGCTCGGCATCAACATCTCCGCGCGCTTCGAGTCGTCGAACATCGACGAGATCTAAGCCAGGCCAGTAGACGATTCCAGAGACTTTCCAAGGAGAGAAATTGCTCGACGCAACGACTTTTGACGAGCTTCGCATCGGCCTGGCCACCGCAGAGGACATCCGCAAGTGGTCCTACGGTGAGGTCAAGAAGCCAGAAACCATCAACTACCGCACCCTGAAGCCCGAGAAGGACGGTCTGTTCGGCGAACAGATCTTCGGCCCGAGCCGCGACTGGGAGTGCGCCTGCGGCAAGTACAAGCGGGTGCGATTCAAGGGCATCGTGTGCGAGCGCTGCGGCGTGGAGGTCACCAAGTCCTCCGTGCGTCGTGAGCGCATGGGCCACATCGAGCTCGCCGCTCCGGTCACGCACATCTGGTACTTCAAGGGTGTGCCGAGCCGTCTGGGCTACCTGCTCGACATGGCGCCGAAAGACCTCGAGAAGGTCATCTACTTCGCCGCCTACATGGTGATCGACGTCGACGACGAAGGTCGTCACGCCGACATGCCCGGCCTCGAGAACGAGCTCCGGCTCGAGATCAAGACCATCGGCGACCAGCGCGACGCACGCATCGCAACGCTCATGGCCCGCAAGGAGGAGGAACTCGCCTCCCTCGAGGCCGAAGGCGCCAAGAGCGACCAGAAGAAGCGCGCAGAAGCTGCCGCCGACAAAGAGATGACGCAGGTCCGCAAGTCGGGAGACGAGCAGATCGCGCACCTCGAGCGCGTGTGGGAGGACTTCCGCACCCTCAAGGTCGGCGACCTCAAGCCCGAAGACTCGGTGTTCCACGAGCTCCAAGACCGCTTCGGCATGTACTTCGACGCCTACATGGGCGCCGAGGCCATCAAGAAGCGCCTCCTGGCGTTCGACCTGGCCGCCGAGGCCGACGACCTGCGCCTGCAGATCGCCGAGGGCAAGGGCCAGAAGAAGATCCGCGCGATCAAGCGACTGCGCGTCGTCAGCTCCTTCCTGCAGACCGGCAACTCGCCGGCCGCGATGGTGCTCGACGTCGTGCCGGTGATCCCGCCCGAGCTGCGCCCGATGGTGCAGCTCGACGGTGGCCGATTCGCGACTTCCGACCTCAACGACCTCTACCGTCGTGTGATCAACCGCAACAACCGCCTGCGTCGTCTGCTCGACCTCGGTGCTCCCGAGATCATCGTGAACAACGAGAAGCGCATGCTGCAAGAGGCGGTCGACGCACTGTTCGACAACGGTCGTCGTGGTCGCCCCGTCACCGGTACCGGCAACCGTGCCCTCAAGTCCCTGAGCGACATGCTCAAGGGCAAGCAGGGTCGTTTCCGCCAGAACCTGCTCGGCAAGCGCGTCGACTACTCGGGCCGTTCGGTCATCGTCGTCGGCCCGCAGTTGAAGCTGCATCAGTGCGGTCTGCCCAAGCAGATGGCACTCGAGCTCTTCAAGCCGTTCGTGATCAAGCGCCTGATCGACCTGAGCCACGCTCAGAACATCAAGGCGGCCAAGCGCATGGTCGAGCGTTCGCGTCCGCAGGTCTGGGACGTGCTGGAAGAGATCATCCGTGAGCGCCCGGTTCTGCTGAACCGTGCACCCACGCTGCACCGCCTCGGCATCCAGGCCTTCGAGCCGCAGCTCGTCGAGGGCAAGGCGATCCAGCTCCACCCGCTCGTGTGTGCTGCGTTCAACGCGGACTTCGACGGCGACCAGATGGCCGTGCACCTTCCCCTCTCGGTGGAGGCGCAGGCCGAGGCCCGCATCCTGATGCTCGCCTCGAACAACATCCTGAAGCCGTCAGACGGTCGTCCGGTGACCCTGCCCACGCAGGACATGATCATCGGCCTGCACCACCTGACGACGGGCAAGCCCGGCGCAGCCGGTGAGGGCCGCGCGTTCTCGTCGATCTCCGAGGCCATCCTCGCGTTCGACCAGAACCGTCCGGGTGAGATCGCGCTCGACCTCGGTGCCACGGTGAGGATCCGCCTCGAGGGGCTGCACTTCGCCGATGGCGAGACGCCCGAGAACTTCGTGCCGAGCAAGCCGTACCTGCTCGAGACGACCCTCGGGCGTGCGCTCTTCAACGAGGCGCTGCCGGTCGACTACCCCTACGTGAACGCGCAGGCGGGCAAGACCCAGATCTCGGAGATCGTCAACGACCTCGCCGAGCGCTACCCGAAGACCGAGGTCGCTGCGACCCTCGACCGAATCAAGGACGCCGGCTTCAAGTGGGCGACCCGTTCGGGCGTGACCGTGGCTCTCTCCGACATCCTGACGCCGCCCAACAAGGGCGAGATCGTCTCGAAGTACGAGAAGCAGGCCGCCAAGGTCCAGGGCCAGTTCGAGAAGGGTCTCACGACCGACCTCGAGCGTCGCCAGGAGCTCATCCAGATCTGGACCAAGGCGACCGACGAGGTCGCCAAGGCCATGCAGGAGAACTTCCCGACCGACAACACCATCAACCGCATGGTGACGTCGGGTGCTCGTGGTAACTGGCTGCAGGTGCGCAACATCGCCGGCATGCGAGGCCTCGTGAACAACCCGAAGGGTGAGATCATCCCTCGCCCGATCATCTCGAGCTACCGCGAAGGCCTCTCGGTCGCCGAGTACTTCATCGCGACGCACGGTGCCCGCAAGGGTCTGGCCGACACGGCCCTCCGTACGGCCGACTCGGGCTACCTCACGCGTCGTCTCGTCGACGTCTCGCAAGATGTGATCATCCGCGAAGACGACTGCGGCACGACCAAGGGTCTCGAACTGCCGATCGCGACGACGGATGCTTCGGGTGCGCTCGTGCGCGACCCGAACGTCGAGAACGCGGTCTACGCCCGCAGCCTCGCCGCCGACGCGGTCGACGCGAAGGGCACGGTCGTGGCCGAGGCCGGCTCCGACGTCGGCGACGTGCTCATCGAGAAGCTCATCGCCGCAGGCGTCGAGTCGATCAAGGTGCGTTCGGTGCTGACCTGCGAGTCGGCCGTCGGCGTGTGTGCGAACTGCTACGGCCGTTCGCTTGCGACCGGCAAGCTCGTCGACATCGGCGAGGCCGTCGGCATCATCGCGGCCCAGTCGATCGGCGAGCCCGGCACGCAGCTGACGATGCGTACCTTCCACACCGGTGGTTCGGCTTCGGCCGACGACATCACGCAGGGTCTTCCCCGCGTGCAGGAGCTCTTCGAGGCTCGCACCCCCAAGGGTGCTTCACCTATCGTCGAAGCCCCGGGGCGCATCACGATCGATGAGACCGACCGGCAGCGCAAGGTCATCCTCACGCCTGACAACGGCGACGAGCCGATCGCGTACAACGTGCTCAAGCGTTCGACCCTCCTGGTCGAAGACGGCCAGCACGTAGAGCTCGGCCAGCAGCTGATCGTCGGCACCGTCGACCCGAAGGAAGTCCTCCGGGTCAAGGGTGTGCGCGATGTGCAGAAGCACCTCGTCAACGGTGTGCAAGACGTGTATCGCTCGCAGGGCGTGCCGATCCACGACAAGCACATCGAGGTCATCGTGCGCCAGATGCTGCGCAAGGTCACCGTCGTCGACCACGGCGACACCGACCTGCTGCCCGGTGAGCTCGTCGACCGCTTGAAGTACAACGGCATCAACCGTGCCGCGCTGACCGAGGGCAAGAAGACGGCTTCGGCCCGTCAGGAGGTCATGGGTATCACCAAGGCGTCGCTGGCGACCGAGTCGTGGCTGTCGGCCGCTTCCTTCCAGGAGACCACCCGCGTGCTCACGCAGGCGGCCATGGAAGGCAAGAGCGACCCGCTGGTCGGGCTCAAGGAGAACGTCATCATCGGCAAGCTCATCCCCGCCGGCACCGGTCTGCAGAAGTACCGGAACGTCGCGGTCGAGGCCACTGAGGAGGCGAAGGCGGAGCGGTACCCGAACCGCATCTTCACCGACGACGCGGCCTTCACCGAGGGCGACTTGAGCTTCGTCGACTTCGACGCATTCTCGAGCGACGACTTCACCCCCGGCAACTACAGCTGAGTGTGACCGCTCACTGAGCGTGTCGAAGTGAGCAACGAACAGGGCCCCGGAGCGATCCGGGGCCCTGTTCCGTCTCAGGGATGCTGCGGCATCCGATCACCCCATGAGGCGACGGATGCCGCGGCATCCGCTCAGCCCAAGCGGGTCGCGAGCCACTCGGCCTGACGCTGCCACTGCACACCCTGCCCGCCCTCGTGCTCGTTGAAGTCGTACTCGACGATGTCGGCGGCCGCCGCGTAGTGGTTGCGTGCGGCATAGACGGTCGACGGCGGGCAGATCGGATCCATGCCGGCCACGGAGAACAGCGCCGGCGCGCTCGCCCGCTTGGCGAAGTTCACACCGTCGAAGTACGAGAGCGTGCGGAAGGTCTGCTCGGCAGCGCCGCGCTGCACCGAGAGGTAACGCGTGATCTCTCGGTAGGGGTCCCGGTCGGTCATGCCGACAGCGTGCTCGAAATGGCAGAGGAAGGGCACGTCGGGCATCGCTGCCACGAGACCGTCGGTGAGGCCGGCCGCGGCGATCGCGATGCCGCCGCCCTGGCTGCCGCCGCAGACGGCGACGCGAGTCTCGTCGACTCGGTCGAGGGATCGGATCGCGTCGATCGCGAGTACCGCGTCGGTGAACACCCGGCGGTAGTAGTATCCCGCGGGGTCGTCGATGCCGCGCGTCATGAAGCCGGGGAACGAGGGCCCGGTGCCGTGCGGGTCGGGCGTGCCGCCGCCCGTGCCCCAGGCGCTGCCCTGTCCGCGGGTGTCCATGATGAAGTGCGCGTAGCCCGCGCCGGCCCAGGCGAGCCGCTCATGAGGCAGGCCTCGGCCGCCGCCGTAGCCGTTGTACTCGACCACGGCGGGGAGCGCGCCCGTTGCACCCGCGGGCACGACGAACCAGCCCAGTACCGGGTCCCCGGCGAAGCCGCTGAAGGTCATGTCGAAGATCTCGAACGAACTGAGCGGTGAATCGAGCCGGGTGACACGCGGCGGCTGGGCGAGGGCGCGGGACTCGGCGAGGGTCGATGCCCAGAACTCATCGAAGTCAGCGGGTTCGGCCACCTCCGGTCGATAGTCGCGGAGCTCGTCGAAGGGGCGGTCGAAGCGGGGCACGGGGTCCTTCCGGGTCAATGGTGGAATCGGTGGTCAGCGTAGCGCGGCCGGTCGCCGGCGCAGAGTGCGCCAGTGACAAGACGTCGCACGGGGCGCTACGCTCGCTCGAAACGCCGACGCAGCCGACCGAAGGACTCGCGATGACCGAGCACACTCCGCCTGCACGATCCGCGGTGTCGGCACCGACGGGTGCCGGTGCCCCTCGACCCCTGCTGAAGCGCCCGCTGTTCTGGCTCGTCGTGATCGCGGTGCTGCTGGTCGCCGTCGTCGCGGTGCTCGTCGGCACCGCCATCGGCGGGGCGGCAGGAGCTGGCGCCGCAGGGTCGGCGTCACCGAGCACGTCGCCCGGCTCGACAGCGACGACGCCCTCCTCGGACCCACCCGCGACACCGGGTGCGACGCCGGCGACCGCTGCGGTGCCAGGGGAGTGCGCCGAAATCTACACTCGCGACTGGAATGCCGAGCTCGGCGGCCTCGCCCTCAACCCGGAGTGGACGGAGACGCCCGGCAACGGGCCCTTCTGGGGGTCGAACAACGCCGGAGCGATCACCGTGCTCGAAGCGACATCCGCCCTCACCTGTGCGTGGGTGAGCCCGAACGGCGGCGGCGATGTGGGCATCATCACGAACATCTCGAGTCTCAGCCCCGAGCAGCAGGTCTCCATGCTGGAGCACCTCGGCGCGAGCGGCTTCGCGTGCTACGCGGAGCTCTCGGGCACCCGATGCGTCGTCGAGTCGTCGTCCGACGCGGGCGCTTCAGGGGAGTCGCATTTCCTTCGGGAGGGCATCTGGTCGGCCACGCGTTGGTCGAACGTCACCGCAGACGGGTACACGCATGACATCGTCGCGACGATCTTCGGCTGAGCGAAGCGCCGTGTGCGCTCCCGGTCTCGGGGGCTGCGCGTTGCTACAGTTGGTCAACCGCGGGTACGAGCGTTGCCCGGAAGGAGCGCGATCATGAGCAGCACGACTCCCGGAAGCGAACCGGAGCGACACGACGAGCACACCGGTCCGGTCGATGACCGCGCCGGCGTCGACGCCGTGGACCCCGCGGTCGATGCGACCGGCACGGGCGATGCGACCGGCACGGGCGCGATCGACGCGAGCGACGAGCCGACCCCGGTCGAACCGGCCTTCGGAACCGATGCCGAGCCCGCCCCTGATGCCGGCAGCGACGACCTCGCGGTGACCTCGCGCCTCGACGAGGCCGTCGAGCGCGCGAACGCCGACGCGGCGGCATCCGAGACCAACGGCATCGACGACACGGTTGTCGCGGCCGCACCTCTGCCCGTTCCCGCCGACACCGTACGGCGCGAGACCTACGTGCCGGCTGCGACCGTGGCGACGGGCACGGCCGCCGGCGCCGCGACGCTCGCCGATGAGACACCCGAACCCCTCTACGTCGCTCCGCAGGCCGGGCCGCAGACGATCTACGTGCAGGCCCCGACCCCGCCGAAGGCGAGGGGCAACCGCGGCTTCGGGGTGCTCGTCGCACTCATCGGCACGGTGCTGTTCGGCGTGCTCTACGCCGTCATCGCATACGTGCTGTACCTGAACTACGGAGCGCCCGCCGGCCAGGCCCTCGGCGTCGCCGACTTCCTCGCCCAGCCGACGTTCTGGGTGCCGGTGATCGTCTTCTTCCTGGCCTTCGCGCTGCTCGCGGCGATCGTCAATCGCGGCCCGTGGTGGACCTACGCGGTGTTCGGCCTCCTTGTCGGGGTGCTCGTGTACTTCTCGTACATCGGCGCTGCACTGCTGGCCGTCGAAGCGTGGACGCTGACGCTCGACCAGGCTTCCCAATTCATCGCCGAACGCTGGCTCGACCCGTTCGCGATCGTCGCAGCCGTCATCGCCCGGGAGATCCCGATCTGGTTGGGCGGCTGGATCGCCGCGCGCGGCCGCGCCGTCACCGAGCGCAACCGCCTGGCCTTCGAGGCCTACGACCGTGAGGTCGCGGCGGGGCCGCAGGCGCGCTGAGCCCGGCTCAGCCGCAGGGCAGCTCGGCGGCGGCCGCGTCGAGGTCGATGGCATCGCCCCACGCCGTGAAGGCGAGTTCGGTATCACCCTCGAGTTCGGCGACGCTGAGCGAACGGGGCAGCGGCGAACCGTACCGCTCGACGGTGAGCACGCCCACCATCGCCTCTGACGAGCCGATCTGCACGGCGAGGGTGTCGTCGTCGACGTCGGGAGCGGCCACCGACAGCTGCGCGCCGGACAGTACCGCGTCGAGCACGGCGGCCGGCTCGGTGAACGGCGCCCATCGGGCGGCGGCCGGATCGGTGCCGACGGTGCACTGCACGGACGTCAGTTCGGGGCGGCCGCTCGAGGCGGCGTAGGCGTCGTTGCCTCGCACCCGGGTACTGCCGCCATCGACGAGCAGTTGCGCTTCGAGGTCGCCCGCGAGGAAGTGTGCGCGATAGCCCGACGGCCGGCCCGCATAGTCGATCGTCAGCATGCGGGCGGGCAGCGTCTCGCCCTCTTCGGTGAAGATGAACTCGTTCACCGTGCCCCGCATCGACACCGGTCCGGCGGCGTGCACCGACTGGACGATGATCGAGGCGATCTCGCTCGAGGGGGCCAGCCAGAGGCCGTTGCCGGATGCACCGTCGAAGGACTCGGCGTCGATGCCGTTCGGCGCGGCCGGGAGCTCGGCCGCCGCGCTGCAGGCGGTGAGCAGGGCGGGAGCGGCGAGGGCGGCCACGGCGAAGGCGGCGATCCGGATGCCTCGGCCGCTCGCCGCGCGTGTGCCCGCCGAGCGGCCCGCTGCGCTGCGGGGCGCGGTCACGAGGCGGCGTCCGCCGCGCAGATGCTCGCGCCCTTCTGCTCGGCGACGGTGGCGGCGTCGAGTGAGACCTCGCCCTGATCGCCCGCGGGGCGCACCACGAAGCAGGTGCGGTCGTCGTAGAGCCCCGCTGCTGCGGGCAGCCACGCCTCGGTGCCGGTCACGAAGCCAGTGAGGTCGCTCGCGGTGCCGTCGCCGGAAACGGCGAAGAGCGCGTAGTCGGCGTCGGGACCCGACCAGTCCAGGCGCAGGTTGCCGGACTCGGTATTCACCGAGAGGGCGGAGACTTTCACGCTCGAGTCGGTGAGGGCCGAGACGATGAGCCAGACGACGAGACCGGCGAGCGCGAGGAAGGTGAGGCTGACCGAGACGATGAAAGCGGGGTGCAGCCACCAGCGGCGCACATGCGGCGGCGCCTCGGAGAGCTCGGGTAGCACCGAACCGCCGCTTCCGAGTGCGCGGGCCCCGCCACGGCCCCCGAGCTGCGGCTGGCCCGCGGCCCCACCGACCGTCGCCGTCCTTGTCGCCGTCGACGGCATCCCGGTCAGGCGGTCGGTCATCGCTCGGCTCCCTGCCTTCGGTGCACGCGGTGTTCGGTGCGCGGTTCGGTACATGCGGTGTTCGGTGGGTGCGGTGTTCAGTCGGTCGCGCAGAGCTGGTCGCACGACCGCGTACCATGCTATATCGGTGCGCCTGCTCGGCCCGGCGCCGACAGCAGAGTGCAAGAGAGGTGAGTGTGGGCATCGTGCGACGACGACTCCCGGCGCTCGCCGTGGTCTTCGCCATGCTCTTCGCGACGCTGTTCCTGGCGTCCTCTCCGTTCGCCGCTGATGCCGCAGAGGCACCGCCCGACGCCGACCCCGCTCGCGTGGAGATCCCGTACCTCGGCACCGCGTCCATCGACATCCCGGCTCCCTGGTTCATCACCGATTGCGCGGCGCCGCTCGCCGCGACCCCGTTGGTCACCGCGTGCGAAGCGAACACGATCTCGCTCGCCGCACCCGAGTACGACCCCGATGCCGGGGCCGTGGCACTGCGACTGTCGCTGAGCGACGGGCGCATCAGCACGACGACGGTGTACCGGGTGGTGCTCGAGCCGCCGGCGCTGCCCACGGCGATGCCGAGCACCGAGCTGCGCCCGGTGCCGGCCGGTTCGCTGCTGCGGATCCCGATCTCCGAGCTCCGGCTCGAGTGCCAGGTGTGCAACACCACTGGCGGCAGCCTGCGCGCCGTCGCTGTGCAGCCCGAGAGCGCGGGCTCGCTCTGGGCGACCCCCACGCACCTCGTGTTCAGGGCCGCCGCCGATGCGCGGGGCCCCGTCGAACTCGTCTTCCGCTTCGCGGACGACTACGGATCATGGTCGGGCGACGCGAAACTCGCCGTGTCGATCCTCGACCCGGCCGTCCGACCACTGGCCACCGCCGACATCGTCGTCGAGCTGGCCGAGGGCGCGGCGAGCGTCGATCTGAACGCGCTCGCCTTTCCGCTCGGCGGGGGAGAGCTGATCGTAGTCGGCTGCGGCGATCCGATTCGCGGGCAGGTGCGCTGCGCGGCCGACGGCACTGCCGAGTACCGCGGCGACGGCGGCGTCGATCAGTTCTCGTTCCAGGTGGCCACTGCCAAGGGCGGCCGCGGCTTCGGCACGGTCACGGTCGTGCCGGTCGGCACGACCGAGCCTGCACCGGGCATGGCGTCCATCGCGCCGCCGAAACAGTCGAAGACGGGCGTGCCCGTGCTCGTGCCGCCCGCGGTTCCGGTCGAGGACGACGGGGCGACGGGCGGCGGACTGCTCGGGCCGCTCCTGTCCGTGTTCGATCGGGTGGGCGCGTGACGAAACGATGAGTGATGAACGAATGACCCAAGGCGGAGGGCCGGACCGATGAGCTTGAGACTGACGATCGATCCGGCGATCAGTGGGGACGCGGCAGGCTCGTGGTCGCTCGACGTCGATGAGGCGACGACGGTCGGTGAGGTCGCCGAGGCGCTCGGCCTGCCCAGCGATGTACTCGACCCGCTCGCCGGCGACGCCGCCGCGCTCGCCGAGAGCACGCTGCTGTCCGGGGCATCCGTGCCGACCCGAGGCGAGCAGTCGCTGCAGCCGGGCACCTTGCGACTCGAGTTCGTCGGCGGCCCATTCGCGGGCGACGCGGTCGCCCTCGCCCGTGGCGCCGCCGTGACCGTCGGCAGCGAATCGGGCGCCTCGATCGTGGTCACCGACGGTGCGCTGCTGCCGATGCACGCGAGCCTCGCGCTGAGCGAGGCGACCAACGCCGACGGTCGCCCAGCACGCCTCGTTGCGACCCTCACCCCGGCACCGGACGCGGAGGTCTGGGTCAACGGTGAGCGCCTCGAAGAGGCGCGCGAGATCGTCCCGGCCGACCTGTTGCAGCTGGGCAGCAGCGTGCTGCGACTCGGTATCGCGCCGGCCGCCGACGCCGACCTCACCCGTGACGCCCTCGGCGATCGCGGTTTCAACCGACCATCGCGCATCCGCCCTGCGACCGAGCAGCCCGCCATCTCGCTGCCCGGCGACCGCCCCGAAGACCCCGACCAGTCGCCGCTGCCGTGGCTCTCGGCGATCATCCCGGTCGTGCTCGGGGTGACCATGGCGATGGTGTTCGGCCGCGCGATCATGCTGCTGATGGCGGCGGCGAGCCCCATCATGGTCATCGGCTCCTTCCTCACCAACCGCAAGCTGGCGAAAAAGAAGGGCGTGAAGACCGAACACCAGTGGATCGAGGAGGTGCGCGTCGCCGAGCGGCGCATCGAGGACCTCGCCAAAGTGCAGCGGCTCGAGAACTGGTATCGGCTGCCCGACCCGGTCGTCATCGGCGACATCGCGACCAAGCCGTTGTCGCGCCTCTGGGAGCGGCGTCGCACCGATGCCGACGCCCTGTCGATGCGCGTCGGCGTGGCCGAGGTCGCCCTCGACGTGCGCTTCGAGGGCGGCGGTCGCGACCGCGGTGAGTCGCGTCGCGTCGGAGTGGCACCTGCACCGGTCGCGGCCGAGCTGCGCAGCGGGCCCCTCGGCATCGCCGGGCCTGCCGACGTCGTCCGCAGCGTCTCGCGCTCGATCGTCGCGAGCTTCGCGACGCTGCGCTCGCCCCGGGACTCCGAGATCGTCATCGTCTGCCCCGACGACGCGGCCGACGATTGGGCGTGGACCCAGTGGCTGCCCCACACCGAGAGCGGCTCCGCCGCCGCGGCCGTCGGCAACACCGGTGACAGCCGACGCGAGCGCGTGCGAGAGCTCGGCGTCGTGCTCGAGCAGCGCGTGCGCGCCTCCGGCCAGCGCGGCGCCCCACCGTCGAACGACATCCTCGTCGTCGTCGACGGTGCACGCGAGTACCGCATGCTGCCGGGCATGGTGCCGCTGCTCGAGCATGGCGCGGCTCACGGCATCCACGTCATCGCCCTCGACAGCGAGCGTGCGCGACTGCCGGAGGAGGCCAAGAGCGTCGTCGTCGTCGACGACCACGACCCTGCCATGGCACGCGTCGAGACCGGCTCCGAGTACTACCCGATCGTGCTCCTCGACGGCCTCTCGGTGACGCGCTGCGATCAGATCGCGCGCAGCCTCTGCTCGCTACGGCACGTCAGCGGCGTCGGCGACGACGCCATGCTGCCGATGAGCGTGCGCTACGCCGAGCTGCTGAAGATCGACCTCGACGACCCCGAGCCGATCGTGCGCCGCTGGTCCACCCACCCGCGCAACACCTTCGTCGTGGTCGGCGCGACAGGTGAGGGCGAGTTCGCGATCGACATCTCGCGCGACGGCCCGCACGCCCTCGTGGCCGGCACCACCGGTTCGGGCAAGTCCGAGTTCCTGCAGGCGCTCGTCGTCAGCCTCGCGATGGCCAACCGGCCCGACGCGCTGAACTTCGTGCTCGTCGACTACAAGGGCGGCTCCGCGTTCGCCGACTGCGAGCGGCTACCGCACACGGTCGGCATGGTGACGAACCTCGACGCCCGCGAGACCGAGCGCGCCCTCGCCTCGCTCGACGCCGAACTGAAGCGCCGCGAGAAGGTGCTGCGCGACATGAACGCGAAAGACGTCGACTCCGCGTGGGCGAAAGACGCCGACACGGCCGCCCGTCGCGGACTCGCGCGCCTGATGATCGTCATCGACGAGTTCGCCGAGCTCAAGACCGAGCTGCCCGAGTTCATCGACGGACTCGTGCGCATCGCCCGCGTCGGTCGATCGCTCGGCGTGAACCTCGTGCTCGCCACCCAGCGGCCCGCTGGTGTCGTCACCCCCGAGATGCAGTCGAACATCAACCTGCGCGTCGCCTTGCGCGTCACCGACCGCACCGATTCCTCCGACATCCTCGGCTCGGGCGAGGCGGCGATGATCAGCCCTTCGACACCGGGCCGGGGCTTCGTGCGCACGGGGCCGGCCTCGGCGCCCGCCCCGTTCCAGACCGCTCGAGTTGCGGGCATCCGTCCCGGAGCGCAGCGCCAGGTGAAAGTGCTGCCGCGCAAGGCGCCGCTCGAGTGGGCGGACCTCGGCTACCCCGTGCGCTATCCGAAGGCGGTGTCGACCCAGCAGCAGAACGCCGACCACGACGACACCGACCTGCGGGCGCTCGTGAACCTCGTGACGGCCGCCACTCAGCAGCTCGGTGTGCCGAAGAACCCCTCGCCGTGGCTCATGCCGCTGCCGACCGTGCTGCCGCTCGAGAAGTTCCAGGACCAGCGGGTGCCCGAGCACCACATCGCGCTGGGCCTCGAAGACGTGCCGGGGGAGCAGTCGCAGCGCACCCTCACCTGGGGCGTCGCAGAGGGTTCGCACGTGCTCTTCCTCGGCGGTGCCCTCTCGGGCCGCACGACGGCGCTGCGCACGATGCTGGCGCAGCTCGTGCAGGAGTTCTCGCCGGCCGACCTGCACATGTACATCATCGACTTCGGCAACGGTGCGCTGCTGCCGCTCGTCGACGCTCCGCACACCGGTGCGGTCGTCACCCAGCTCGACTCCGATCGGCTGCCGCGACTCGTGCAGCGCCTGCTCGAAGAGCTCGGCCGCCGTCAGTCGGTGCTCTCGGCCGCCGGTGTCGGGCACATCTCCGAGCAGCGGGCCCAGTCGACCCCCGAGACGCGGCTGCCGTTCGCGATCGTCGCGGTCGACGGCTGGGAGCGCATGCTCTCGACGATGAACCCCGACCAGCTCGTCACCTTCCGTGATCAGTTCATGCGGATCCTGCGCGAGGGACCCGCGGTGGGTGTGCGCGTGATCATCACCGGCGACCGCGGCATCACGGGCGACAAGATCATCTCGTTCATCGACGAGCAGTTCGTGTTGCCGCTGCGTGACATCGCCGACTACCGTACGGCCGGCATCCTCGCCCGTGAGGTCCCGCTGAACCTCGGGCCGGGTCGCGTGCTCTTCGGTGCGAACGCCGCCGAAGCCCAGCTCGCGGTGCTCGTGCATGACACGAGCGGTGAGGCGCAGACGACCGCGCTACGCCGGATCGTCGAGCAGGTGCGCGACCACTTCGACCAGTTCCCGCAGCTCGCGGCGCTCCCCTCGCCGTTCCGCGTCGATCCGCTGCCCGGTCACTTCGCGCTGACGGCCTCTTACGAACTCCCGCTCGGCGAGTCCGGGCCAGACGACGGCCCGGTCGTCGCGGTCGGTGGTGACCTGCTGTCGCGGTTCACGCTCGATTGGCCGGCCGACGGCGGGTTCGTCGTCACCGGCCCCCGCAAGTCGGGTCGGTCGTCGGCGCTCGCGGCGATCGTGCACCAGCTCGCCTGGCGCAAGGCCCCGGTCGTCGTGGTCTCGGGTCGCGAGTCGATCCTCACCGAAGTGGCGGCCGCCCACGGGATCCACGTCCTCAGGGGCGGCGACATCGGTCCGGCAGAGCTCGACCCGATCCTCGACGCCGCCGGTGAGTTCGTCACCGTCGTCGTCGACGACGCCGAGCAGCTCAAGAACGCGCCCATCGAGCACGCGCTCACGGGGGCGAAGCATCGTGCAGTGTTCATCGTGGCCGCCGATTCCGAGTCGCTGTCGACGCTGTTCGGTGGTCCGGTCGTCGAGGCGAAGCGTGCCAGGCGTGCCCTCGTCCTGCGCCCGGAGTCGACGATCATGGGCACTCAGGCGGTCGGTTCACCGATTCCGAAGTTCATGCTCGGTCGCGCCACGCCCGGTTCTGCTGTACTCACGACGCCGAGCGGCTGGCTGCCGGTACGGGTGCCTGATATCCGGCAATGAAGGATGCCTCGCGCACATAGACTGGCCCGGGCGACACCGGGAATGACCGGGTGGTGCGCCCGTCGAGAAGGGGATGATCCGAGTGGCTTCTGCCCGTTGCGTGTATTGTGACGCCACGTTGCAGCCGAACAGCATGTACTGCATCTCGTGCGGTCAGCTGATCCCGCAGTCGAGCACGCCGCCCGTGCCCGCTCAATTCCAGGTCGCGAAGCCGAAGCCGGCGCCGCGCAATGACACCCCGACTCCGGCCGCAGCCGCCCCGCTCGAGCCCGTTCCGCTGCCCCGCTCGCTGCCCTGGCAGCAGCCGGGTGCACGCATCGAGGTGCCTGCGCCAGAGCCCGTCATCGTCGCGCCGATCGAGCGGGTCGAGCTGCTGTTCTCGACCGGTCAGCGAATCGTCGTCGAGGGGGCCGCGGTCATAGGTCGCAAGCCCGCCGACACCGCGCTCGCCATGGGCGCCCGGGCCGTCGAGGTCGTCGACGACACGCGCTCGGTTTCACGGGTACACCTCTTCCTCGAGGTGCAAGGCGGTCAGATCACCGTGGGCGACGCCGGATCGGCGAACGGCTCGCGGATCGAGCGCGCCGGTCAGGTGGTGCCGCTCGAGAGCGCGGGCACCCGTGTCGCGGTCGAGATCGCCGATACGATCTGGCTCGGCGATCTGAGCTTCGTGCTGCACGCGGCCTGACGCGGCAGCGGGTCGTGCGCACTCGCTCAGTCCTCAGTCGCTGAAGAGACCCGAGACGAAGCCGTTCACGATCGTCTGGCTGGCGCGAGCGCCGTAGTGGTCGACCGTGAGGCGGCTGATCGCCTCGTACGAGGGCCCCTCGAGTCGCACGAGCGGCAGGGCTTGCCAGTCACGCCGGTTGCGGCCGGCGACGCCGGCGTAGGCGACACGGTCGGCCCTGGCGAGCCAGACGCCGAAGACGACGTCTCCTTTGTTCGTGAGGGGCAGCGGCAGGTAGACCCGCGGGTCGCCGCCTGCCAGTCGCCCGAGTACGGCGGAGGCCTCGTGCGAGGGCAGTGCCAGATAGGAGCTCGCTTGCTGCTTCAGCACCGTTCCGGTGGCGACGCGCTCCCAGCGGTACGACCAGGCGAGCAGCCAGACGAGTCCGCCCAGCGCGGCTCCGGCGCTGAGCAGCACCGCGCCGGGTGCGACCGCGTCGCGCAGGCCGCCGCGACGGCCGCGGTACGTGCTCGACAGTTCGACGAGGGCGTCGTACATGACGATGCTGAGCACCAAGAGGGCCAGCCCGAGCACGAGCATCACGACCGCGGCGATCATCTGCCCGTGCGAGCGCACGCGGCGCACCTCGGTCGGGCTCGCGTGCAGCGGCTGCTCCTGAGGTTCGGCGGTCACGCGGTGCCCTTCTGAACGGGCCACTTGTGATCGATCATCGGCCCCCTCCATTCGAAGTAGTCGAAGATGCGGTCGAAGGCGCGGGCCGGGATGCCTCGGCGCTCCGCCTCGCGGATGACGAGTTGTGCAGCCTGGTGCGCACTGGCGTCGTCGAGCACCGCATCGAGCAGGAGTGGCACGAGGCCGCGACGCCGACCGTCGAATTCATCGAACACGGTGACGCGTTCACCGCCCGGCGCGCCCGCGAACGCGTCACGCAGCGCCGCCGCGTCGCGCACCCCGAGCTCGCACAGGAGGGTGCCACTGCCGGCGCGCACCGCGGTGTTCGCGAAGAAGCCGATGACCGGCAGCCGTTGCAGCATGCCGGTGCGCCGCCGGTCGTCGAGCACCCCGACGAAGACGATCTCGGACCAGGGGATGAGCGGGGCCGTTGCGAGCTGCACACCGGAGGACCCGACGGCGATCGCGATGTCGTCGTCGGCGATGAGCAGCCCGAGGGCGCGTCGGCGTCGATGCGCGAGGATCGCGGACGCGAGGCCGGCGAACATGGCCAGCGCGGCGATGACCACCGTGAACCAGCCGAAGCCCTTCATGATCGCGACGACGACAAGGGCGGCGAAGACGGCCGCGGTGACGAGACCGGCCACGAGGATGCGACGATTCAGACGCTCGGTCGTGTCAACTTTCGCCCGGTCGACGTGGGCCCGGTAGTCCGCCTGCACTGCATCCTCATTCTCATGCCACGGACAAGGCGTACCGCGCGCGCCGTCAGCCTACCCGGCCTCCAGCGTGTCGCGCATTCGGGGGCGATGGCCGCGTGGAGCAGTAGGGGAGTCCTCCCCATCGGCATTTCCGGTGCTTGCAGGTAACGTGTTCGACGCACAGACAATTCGGAGCGAAGGCTCCTGCTCGGTGCCTACCGAGGCATCCAATTCAACGGAGGAAATCATGGCGGAGATCCGCGTCACATCCGACTCTCTCGCCGGTGTCGCCGGCCAGCTCTCGAGCGGCTCGCAGTCGATCGAGTCGCAGCTGTCGAACCTGAAGTCGCTGGTCGAGGGGCTCATCTCGGGCGACTGGGGCGGCACCGCGTCGCAGAGCTTCAACGAGCTGTACTCGCAGTGGGACCAGGCCGGTCTCCAACTGAAGGAGTCTCTTCAGGGCATCAGCGACCTGCTCAACCAGGCTGCACTGTCGTACGAAGACAGCGAGAACGCGATCGCCGGCACGTTCAACGGCTGACGTAAGGACAACAGATGCCGGCGTGCGGCGACGCACGCCGGCATCGGTTCACGGCTAGGGGTCATGGATGGTCTTCTTCAAAGTACGCGCCGATTCGCTGAGCGAGGTCGCGGCGCTGATCGGCAACGTCATCGTGACGTTCGACGCGAACCTCGCGTCAGCCGACAGCGTCGTCAGCCGCATGGCAGGTACGACGTGGGTCGGTGATGACGCCGAGAAGTTCAGTGAGAACTGGGCCGCATTCATGACCCTGGCCTCGCAGGTCCGGCTCGCTCTCACGGGCCTGCAGCAGGGCCTGATCGCCGCCGACGGCAGCTACACCCGCACTGAGACGGGCATCGGTACCGGCTTCCGCCAGCGCCAGCAGGGCCTCGTCAGCGTGCGCAGCGCCTCGGGCAACCTCAGCACGCGCGTGGCGAAGGGCGAGGACAAAGCGGAGGACATGGCCGAGTTCTTCGGTCGCGACTACGCCGGCGACGACGAGGTCGAGCAGTTCGGCGGTGGCGCGCTCGGCCCGCGCAAGACGAGCGGCCAGGCTACGGGCGGTGGTTCAGGCGACACCGACGGCGACGGCGATGACGATTCGATCGGCAAAGGCGTCTTCCGCCTCAGTGCCGACGGCGAGCCTGATGTGAACGGGTACGTCGAGGTCGACATCGACCTGCCCGACTTCGGCCCCGTGGTCGAGGCGTTCGAACAGATCCAGGGAGGCGGCGCGAATGGCTGAGCAGCAGGCCGACACCACTGAGCTCAGTGAGCTCGTGCAGACGATGAACGAACTCATCGGCTACGCCTCGGCGCTCAAGCAGGGAGCGAGCGGGTTCGCCTACATGCTGCCCACCGAGTGGCAAGGCCCCGCGATGCAGGCATTCCTCGGCTCGTTCAGCGCTTGGACGGTCGGCGCTTCAGCCATCGAGGCGAACGCGCTGGCGCTCAAGAACCAGGCGGAGGCCTCGTCCAAGGCGTACTCCACCACCATCGAGAACCTCGACTCCTCGTGGGCGTCGATTCAATCGAACTTCGAGGCGTAGCGCCGAGGCCCACCGCCTGCTCGCGCCTTCTCGTATCAGAACCGACACTCGGATAGGACTCCTGATGACCCAGGTGAAGCTGGATCCTGCACGTCTCGTGCAAGACGGTGATGACCTCTACAGCATCGCCACGACGCTCGACAGCGCGGTGACCACACTGCTCTCGCAGCTCAGTGGCTGCGGCGGCATGGCGGGCGACGACAACGCCGCAGAGGAATTCTGCGAGGGTTCTGAGGGATACGACCAGCTCGCCGGTCCGACGATCGACGCGGTCACCTCGCACGGCAACGCCTTGCGCATCCTCGACGCTGCGCTCTCGAACACGGCACGCGCGTACGACGCGGCGCAGAAGCCGGGTGCCGGGCTCGACCCCGAGACGGCGCGGCCGGGAGAGGCGACCGCACGCATCGACAACTCGAAGGCGAACCCGGCAGACGCACTCGGTCCGGGGTGGCCCGGTCCGCTCGGAGAGTTCCAGGAGATCCTCGAGTGGGGTCTCGCCCAGGTCGGCGTCGTCATCCCCACCGGCGACGAAGACAAGCTGCAGACCGCGGCCGACGCCTGGGGCGACTTCTCGACCAGCATCACCTCGGCCCGCACCAGTGTCACCTCGAGCTTCACGAACGCCGGTTCGGCGACGCTGCCCGGCCCGCAGAAGGCCTCGATGCTGGCCTGCCGCACGAGCATGTCGACCGGCCTCGGTGAGCTCCGACAGAGCGCCGACGCGATGGAGCAGTGGATTCGAAACTTCCGCACCCAGCTGGGTCAGATGCGCGAAGAGCTCGGCTGGTTCCTGAAGCAGATGGCGATCGAGATTGCCGCGGAGCTCGCCATCGGCGGCCTGCTCAGCATCGTCACCGTGGGTATCGGCGCGCTTGCGACGGCCGCGAAGGTCGGCCACACCGTCGTCCGCTGGTGCATCAAGATCGCCCAGCTCATCCAGAGGCTGAAGACGTTCCTCAGGGGTATCCGCGGTGTCAAGGGCATTCTGGTGCGCGGCGGCCTGCGCGCCGCGAAGGAGGGCCTGCAGGCGGGTCTCGCCTCGACCATCTCGGTCACCTACGTCAACTCCGCTCGAGCCGACGAAGAGGGCTACCAGCAGCAGAACGTCGGCACGGCGTTCGTGTCCGCGTTCGCGGGCGGTGCGATCGCCTCACCTGTTTCGCGAATCCTCGGCGGTTCAGGTGGGCCCGGCTTCAAGGCCGCTATGCGTGAGGTCGGCGCAGAATCGGTCGGCGGCGCCGCCGACGGTCTCGTGAGCTCCGGGGTCGAAGCGGGCATGAACGACACCGAGTTCAATCCGATCTCGGGCATGGTGCTGGGCGCCCTGCTCGGTGGCGGCATGACGGCCGCCGGCCGCGGCGTCAGCGCACTCAGACCTGGGTCGCACGCTGGTGCGGGCTCGGGTGTGACCGCTCCAGACGGCATTCCGACGCCCGGAGGCTCCGGCAATGGTTCGTCGAACCAAGGCGGTGGCGGCTCGGTCGACATCTCGAACGACGCGCCGCAGCCCGGCGCGGGGGATGCGGGCACCAGCGTCGGCGACGGCGGCGGTTCGGTCGATATTCCGACGGATGCCCCGATGGGCGGCGGCGGTGACGGCGGTGCTGGTGCCGGCGACGGCGGGGGATCGGTCGATATTCCGACGGATGCCCCGATGGGCGGCGGCGGTGACGGCGGTGCCGGTGCAGGCGACGGTGGCGGCTCAGTCGACATCCCGAGCAGCGGCGTCGGCGACGGCAGTGGTGTCGGTGGCGGCGATGGCGGCGGGACCCCGGCTGACAACGGTGGGACGCCTGCTGATAACGGTGGGACGCCTGCTGAGAATGGTGGGACGACGCCTGCTGACAATGGTGGAACACCTGCTGAGAACGGGACGACGCCTGCCGAGAATGGTGGGACGACGCCTGCTGAGAACGGTGGGACGACTCCTGCTGACAATGGTGGGACGCCTGCGGAGAACGGGACGACGCCTGCTGAGAACGGTGGAACGACGCCTGCTGAGAACGGTGGGACGACGCCTGCTGAGAACGGTGGGACGACGCCTGCTGAGAACGGTAGGACGACGCCTGCTGAGAACGGTGGGACGCCTGCTGAGAACGGGACGACCCCTGCTGACAATGGTGGAACACCTGCTGAGAACGGGACGACGCCTGCCGAGAATGGTGGGACGACGCCTGCTGACAATGGTGGAACACCTGACATCGATGCACCGGCCGTGGACGGCGACGGCTCGAACGGCTCGGAGGCGCCGACTGCGGGTGCGGCGGGTGGCGCTTCGTCAACGGGCTCGAAGGGCGACGGCTCGAATGCCGACGCTGACAGCGGCTCGACCGACACCGACACCGATTCGACCGACACCGACACCGATTCGAACGACGCTGACACCGACTCGAGCGACACCGATTCGACCGACGCGTCCGGTGACGGCGAGGGCACTTCGCCCGAGCCATCCGATGTCGATGGCCTGGTGGCCCCGGAAGGGATTGCCGGCGCTGCGGTTGCGGCCGGTGCTGCGGCCGTCATGATCGGCAAGCCCGGCTTCCTGCCGACGCACACTCCCGGCGGTTCGACCCCGGCTGCGCCCAAGCCTGCCGGCCCGAACGCCGACGGTTCGAGCAACTCTTCGAACGCAGGGGCGGATGGCTCGGGTGCTGACGGCTCCGGCATCGACGCCGATTCGAACGACGCGAGCACGCCCGACTCGGGCTCGAACCCCGACGATGGGGCAACGCCCGAGAACGACGGTGCGCACCAGCCCGAGGCCGATCAGGGCGGATCGAATCACAGCGACCGCACGCTCGACGAGATCGATGCTGCGCTGAACGAGATCAATCCGAACTACGACCCGTCCGACCCGGCCAACGGGTACGCGACGAACTGCGGCAACACTTCGGCCAACCTCAACGACTTCCTGAACGGCAACTCGCGCTCCGAAGCATCCACTGGAACCCTCGATGTGCCCGACATGGAAGCGCGCACCGGCAACCCGCAGACCTCGATGACTCCAGAGCAGATCGAGGCGACCCTGCGCGACATGGGTGCAGGCTCGCATTGCGTGGTCGGCATCGACCGGTCTGCCACTGATGGTCACTGGTTCAACGCCTACTTCGACGGCGATACCGTATGGTCGCTCGATGCGCAGAACGGCAGCCGCTCGCCATGGCCTCCGGCCGAGCCGAACGCGACCAACTGGGACGCCTCGATCCAGCCCGAGCGCGTCACGAACCCCGACGGCACGAAGCCGAACGCCGTGCAGCCGGCCGCGGACGGTTCGACTCCTGACGGTTCGACTCCTGTCGACAGCAATCGAGGAGGGTACCGTCCTCCGGCGAAGTCCCTCCGGGTCGACGCGTCCCACCCCTCCGACGGTTCGAAGGGCGGCGGCCTCACCTACAACAAGTACACGATCCCGGAGCTGACGCCCGAGATCCGTCAGCAGCTCGACGCTCTCGCTGCGCAGACCGACTCGCCGATCGTGCGCAATCAGGACGGCTCGTACTCGCTCAAGAACCCGATCGACGTCGACGCATTCGCCCGATCTGAACCGAATCACGACTGGGCAGAGTACGAGCGTCAGGTCGGACTGCAGCAGCAGGGCCTGAACGACCTGACAGTCGCCGAGTGGCAGCACAACACGCGTTTCTACGACAAGTTCAAGCGGGTAGCTCCGGGCCTTCAGACGGCGGCGATCAAGGCCCTCAAGCTGGCGGGCGTGCCCATCACGAACCCGGCCGTACTGCACGGGCCGGATCAAGTGGCGGGCGGCCGCGCAGACCGGTTCGACGGCGCGGGCGACCTCGGAATCAACAGCTCGCTCGGAAGCCAGTGGCAGCACCGCATCGACGACCTTCGGCAGGAGATCGCCGGCGCGGTCAGCGACATCGACCCGAAGCTTCACGCACACATCAAGGTGAACGTGCACCTCGGCGCCTCGGACTCGGTCGGTGGAAACCCGAACGCCACCCAGGCGACGCTCACCTCGGCGAAGCCGGTGACTGGACGGCCGGCGGGCGCGAGTGCAGCTTCGGGCGCCGGCTCGCCGTCGGGTGCTTCCGTCCCCGGTGCGACGCCCGCCTCGGGTTCGACGCCGTCGGGTGCGACGCCCGCCTCGGGTTCGACGCCGTCGGGTGCGACGCCCGCCTCGGGTTCGACGCCGTCGGGTGCGACGACTGTCTCGGGTTCGACGCCGTCCGGTGCGACGCCTGTCTCGGGTTCGACGCCGTCCGGTGCGACGACTGTCTCGGGTTCGACCCCCTCGGGTACCGCTCCATCGAGTGCGACCGGGGGAGCGGGACAGGGAACGTCCGCACGCACCGGTGCGGACCCGGCCCCGATGTCAGGGTCGCACCCCGAATCAGGGACCACCCCTGCCGAGTCCACCCCTCCGGCCGAGTCCACCACCCCTGCCGAATCCAGCAACGAAACGGGAACCGACAGCGAGGCGGGAACCGACAGCGAGGCGGGAACCGACAGCGCAAGCGACTCCGACTCCGCTTCCGATACCGACTCCGGTGCTGGTACCGACCCCGCTTCCGACTCCGGTTCCGACGCCGCGGATGCGGAGTCCCAGGCCGGATCCGGGCCGGACGCCGAGTCCGCTCCGGGCGATGGCAGTTCACCGGAGTCCGCAGAGCCGCAGGTGCCCGAGACGATCCACCACCAGGTCCTCGACGACGCGTTCCCGCACATCGCGACGCCTGAGTCGCGAGTCCAGGCGATCCACATCGTCAACGGGCTGGGCGTCACGGTCGACCAAGGGCGCTTCCTGAACAACTGTCACTACGTCGTCAACGCCCTCGAGCTCCGCTTCCGTGGCTACGACGTCATCGCCAGCCCCACCGTGCAGGGTGCGGTCGTCGACGGTTCGACGGGCGCGATCAACCCGACCTTCGAGGGCCGTTTCCCGCACAGCATTGCGGCCGATTGGGTGCAGTCGGATGGCAGTCGTCGGGACTTCGAGCAGTTGGGCGACTACGAGGGCCAGACGGCGCAGGACGCGCTCGACGCACTCACCGCATCGTGGCCCGAAGGCGGCCGCGGGTTCATCGCGGGGTACTGGAAGACGGGCGGTGGACACATCTTCACCGTGGTGAAGGAAGCCGATGGCGTGAAGCTGTACGACGGCCAGGTGAATCGGTCCGACGTCTCCGGCTATCTCGACGCGATGCACTTCAACGAGACGGCCTCCGCACCGTGGAAGGACATCTCGGTCATTCGGGTCGATGATCTCGTGCCCACGAGCGAGGTGCTGAAGACCTCGAAGCCGTGGACTCAGCCGGAGTACCAGCTGCTGCTCGACTGGCGCGACGCCGCGGATCCCTCGGCACTGCCTCAGCAGATGATCGACCGCGAGTTCGCGGCGAACGAACGATGGCGCGACCGGAACAACGAGCTCATGGCCGAGCGGATCGCGATCTTGCACGACCCGGCGACGAGCCCGGCCGAGGCGATGCGGCTGCACGGCGAGATCCAGGTGCTCCACGACCAGAACCTGAGGCTCGAGGCCGGAGCGGTGCAGTTCAAGCTCGAGCTGGTCACTCCGCCCAGCAGCGCGCCTGCCGCACCGGCCACCACCCCACCGGGGGCGGCGACCAATGGGTCGGACGGAACGTATACCCGGTCGAGTATCGTGACCAACGGTCCGGGCGACGATTACGAAGATGAGCACGGCGATGCGAAGCGGGTCGGCGCGGGCCCGTCGAAGGAGCGAGACTAGGACCATGACGATCCAGGAAGCACGCCGGGCGCTCGAACAGTACTTCGTCGAGCACCCGCCCGCGATCTCGGGCGACCTCTACATCGCCGATGAGTGGTTCGAGGACGAGCAGGACTATCTGCCGGTCTGGGGTTCACGGCAGTTCTACGTCGACGGTGTCGAGGCGTACGCCCGCTGGGACAATCTCGCGATCTTCATCGACAAGCGCACGGGCGCGGTCCGCGAGGAGTTCCACACCCCGAACTTCGCGAAGATCAGTCGAATGACGTCCGTCGCAGTGACGGAGTGACGAAGATCGTTCTCGAGACAAGCACCCGGACGTTCATCGCGGAGGCCTGCGCGCTCCCGCCGGTATCGCTCGCCGCGGCCTTCGATCGCGCGGTTTCGCTGCGCCGCGCCGGTGGGAAGGAGGCGTCGCGCGCGTTGAAGCTGTCTGCGATCGACAATTCGCAGCTCGAGCATGCGGTGCGTGCGGCGCTGCTGCCGCGGGCCGACGAGCTGGATGACTTCCGGCTGGGGCTGCACTCCGACGCCAAGAGTGCAGTGGTGATCGCAGCACGGGCTGTGGAGAAGTCCGCCCAGCTGACGCCCGAGCAATACGCACTGCTCGTCACCCCGTTCGTCGAGGTCGGCCTCGACGTTCCTGCTCACGCGGGCTGAGCGAACGCGCGCATGGGGACTCCTCCCCATGTCGTTCGCCTCACGCCTCGGTAGACTCTCCGAGGCGGCTCGGCGCCGCCTATCGCATCGAGCCGATCCGTTTCAACAGTGAGCCGAACGGCTCCGTCTGACGAAAGGGTCACGCATGACGAGGTTCCGGAGCTTCGATCCGGTCGCCCCCATCTCCGACGAGACGATCGCCGCATTCGCCGGCGCGGTCCCGGCCGAGGTCTCCGAGCTCTGGCGCACTTACGGCGCAGGTCTGGTCGGTGACGGGTACTTCCGGTTCCTCGACCCGGCGCGTGCCGCGCAGATGCTCGCCGGTGTCTTCGAGATGCCCGAGGGGGCCACGGTGCTGTTCGCCACGGCCCTCGGCGACCTCGTCGTGCACGTCAAGGGGCTGTATCTCGTCTACAAGGCTCGCTGGGGCGTCATCGACCTCATCGAGGGCGCCGACGTCGACCAGCTCGTCGCGTTGATCGAAGACCCGGCAGAGCGCGACGGCGCCTGGGAGTGGCAGCCGTACCCCGAGGCTCGCGACCGCGACGGCGTGCCCGGTTTCGAGCAGTGCTATGGCTACGTACCGCTGCTCGGCCTCGGCGGTTCGCCGGACCCGGGCAACCTTCAGCTCGGCGGTCTCTACGAGCACTTGACGACGATCGCGCAGCTCGTCGGCCAGCCGTCGGTGCGGCAGCACCTGCAGACGGCTGCAGCGCAGGGCAGCACAGCAGAGACGACAACGGATGCCTCGGACGAGAACCGGCTCGTCGCGGTCGGGCGAGCGCTGTTCGCGAAGCTCACCGACAACCCGAAACTGAACATCATCGACCTGCCCGACGGGCTCGGTGTCTGCCTCGTGCACTCGGTTCGCGGCGGCGGCAAGATCTACGTCGCGCCCGATGAAACGGTGCTGTTCGTCGGCTCGGCGGTCGACTTCGAGGCCGGCCTCGGGGCGTTCCGAGATGGGGTTCGGACCCCGCTCGAGAAGTTCGAGCTCGACCAGAACGGTGGGGGCGCCTGATGGCCGACACCCTCGAGCATCGGTGCGAGCGGCTACGTCAGCCCGTCACCGAGCTCGTCGCGACGAGTATGTCGGCGGCGTACCGCACACAAGACCTCCCCGAGCTGCTGAAGGCGATCGCGAGCGTGCGAAGTATCCTCGCCGACGACCCGTCTGGTCTGGCCGACGGGCCGTTCCTCGCCTGGCTGCCGACGGCGCTGCGCAACCTCGACAGCATGCGAGAGGCCGTCGAGGCGGGCGACGCGGCGAAGTCCTACGCGATCCTCACCGACAAGACCGACGGGTTCATCCGTCTCACGGTCGGCTGCGCCGGGTACCCCGGTTGGGATCCGGCCGGAACCTCCGCTGCGGCTTGATCGGCGAGCACGGGGCGTAGCCTCGAAGCATGGATCAGCGCACGCGCGACGCTTGGGTGATCGCCGCCTTCGCCGCGGCGCTCGATCTCGCGCTCGTCGTCTGCGCGTTCGGCTTCGTGAGTCTCCTCACGGACATCGAGGTGATCGTCGACCCCGAGGCCGGCCTGTTCGTGGCGCCGGCGGCGGTCGGGGCATCCGTCATCGCCCTGTTGCTCACCCTCGCCCAGACCCTTCGTCGACCCGCTCGGATGCTGCCGAGCCTCGCGTTCTCGGCGGTGTGGAGCTGGCTCGCCGCGGTCGTGGTCTCGGCCATCGGCTACGCGCTCGCGAGCACGGCGAACACGATGCTGGCGGCGCTCCTGTTCGGCCTCGGTTTCGGCATCGGGTGGTTCGGGTTGCTCATCCCGGCGCTGGCCGTACTGACGGCATCACTCGCCGTGCTCGTCGCGCGCGGGCGCGGTGCCGGCATGGAGCGGCCGCGGTGGCCGTGGGAGCGCGACCAAGACAACGAGTGACGGCGTCCCCTGAGCCTGTCGAAGGGGCCGCGGCGCGCCATCCGGGACCAGCATCGGTGACGAGGCACCGGCTCGGCGCTATCGTGAAGCTGATGCAGGGTTCGATCGAGGCGCGGGTGAGCCACGAGGTCGACCGGTGGCTGGCGTGGCTGCCCCGGTGGCGACCGGGCACCCACCGCGCCCGCGTGCGGCTCTGCACGCGGTGCTTCGGGTCGCCGATCCTGACCGCCGCGGGGCTCGACATCGACGTGCCGCACCCCGTGCAGCATTCCTTCTCCATGCGCATGAAGGGCATCATCGACCTCGCAGTCGACGACTACACAGCGCGAAACCTGCCGATGCTCCACCGTGAGATCAGGCTCGCCGAAGAGCGCAAGGCGCGGCGCCCGTACCGCGCTGGTGAGGGCCTCGAGCCGGAATTCCTCGGTCTCGACCTCGACCCCGAGCCGATGCCCGACCAGCCGTTCCTCTTCACTCTCAGCGGACTCGAGGCGGATGCCGCAGCCGAAGCGCTCGAGCCGGCGCCGCGCCCCTTCACGATGGAGGAGAAGGAGGCGCTCCGCGAAGAGGTGCGCCTCGCCGATGACTTCGCGAAGCAACTCGGGCGGCGCATCTGCATCGAACTCGCCCAGCACCGCGGGCGCATCGGCGACGCCGTGACCGAGTTCGTCGAGCCGCAGGTCGAAGACCTCCTCGCCGATCTCGAGCGGGAGCTCGATTCGCCCGGGTGGCCGAGCTGACCGTTTGCCGACAGCGAACGCGGGCCCGCGGCATCCGTCCCCATTTGACCGCAAGGTTACGTGGCATTACCATGGATCGAGTGTGCGCTTTGACGCGCGCTTGAATCGTGCCCCGACATTCTGCGAAGAACAAGGCGCGCGAGGCAGGCAGCGGCAGATCGACCACGTCATGGGCACCTTCACGGGTCGCCCCCACGGCATACCCACCACAGAAACGGCGCTGCAGCTCTGCAGTGCCGGTGGGTCTGATGTGAATTCCATCAAACGCTGTCACCGTGCAGCACCAACAAGGAGAAGCAGTGCCAACGATTCAGCAGTTGGTCCGCAAGGGTCGCTCGCCGAAGGTCACCAAGACCAAGGCTCCCGCCCTGAAGGCCAACCCCCAGCAGCGCGGCGTCTGCACGCGTGTGTACACCACCACCCCGAAGAAGCCGAACTCCGCGCTCCGCAAGGTCGCCCGTGTGAAGCTCTCCAACGGCAGTGAGGTCACCGCCTACATCCCCGGCGAGGGCCACAACCTCCAGGAGCACTCGATGGTGCTCATCCGCGGCGGTCGTGTGAAAGACCTCCCGGGTGTGCGCTACAAGATCGTCCGCGGCGCGCTCGACACGCAGGCCGTGAAGAACCGCAAGCAGGGTCGCAGCAAGTACGGCGCGAAGATGGAGAAGAAGTAATGCCTCGCAAAGGACCAGCTCCCAAGCGCCCCGTCGTCGCCGACCCGGTCTACGGTTCGCCCGTCGTCAGCCAGCTCGTCAACAAGATCCTCATCGACGGCAAGAAAGACCTCGCCCAGCGCATCGTCTACGACGCCCTCGAGAACGTTGCCGAGAAGAACGGCCAAGACGCCGTCGCCACCCTCAAGAAGGCGCTCGACAACGTGCGCCCCACACTCGAGGTGCGTTCACGTCGCGTCGGCGGTTCGACCTACCAGGTCCCCGTCGAGGTCAAGCCTCACCGCGCCAACACCCTGGCTCTCCGCTGGCTCACCAGCTACGCCAAGGCCCGTCGCGAGAAGACGATGACCGAGCGTCTCACCAACGAGATCCTCGACGCCTCGAACAGCCTGGGTGCCGCGGTCAAGCGCCGCGAAGACACCCACAAGATGGCCGAGTCGAACCGCGCCTTCGCCCACTACCGCTGGTAGCAGGCAGACGGGTGCCGCGGCCGGCATCCGATCGGGCCCACTACCACTGGTAGCAGGCCGGACGGATGCCACAGCAGGATGCCGCGGCATCCGTTCACCTCATCTTTCCCCTTCCTGAATCCCCGGAGGAACACCCGTGGCACAAGACGTGCTCACCGACCTGAACAAGGTCCGCAATATCGGCATCATGGCGCACATCGATGCCGGCAAGACCACCACGACCGAGCGCATCCTGTTCTACACGGGCGTCAACCACAAGATCGGCGAGACCCACGACGGTGCCTCGACGACCGACTGGATGGAGCAGGAGAAAGAGCGCGGCATCACGATCACGTCTGCCGCCGTGACCTGCTTCTGGAACAAGAACCAGATCAACATCATCGACACCCCCGGCCACGTCGACTTCACGGTCGAGGTCGAGCGTTCGCTCCGCGTGCTCGATGGCGCCGTCGCCGTCTTCGACGGTAAAGAGGGCGTCGAGCCCCAGTCCGAGACGGTCTGGCGTCAGGCCGACAAGTACAACGTGCCGCGCATCTGCTTCGTCAACAAGATGGACAAGCTCGGCGCCGACTTCTACTTCACGGTCGACACCATCGTCAACCGCCTCGGTGCCAAGCCGCTCGTGTTGCAGCTGCCGATCGGTGCGGAGTCCTCCTTCGAGGGCGTTGTCGACCTGGTCGAGATGCGTGCACTCACCTGGCGCGGCGACGCGAAGGGTGACGTCGAGATGGGCGCCAAGTACGCCATTGAAGAGATCCCCGCCGACCTCGTCGAGAAGGCTGCGGAGTACCGTACCCTGCTGCTCGAGGCCGTCGCCGAGACCGACGACGCTCTGATGGAGCGCTACTTCGGTGGCGAAGAGCTCACGGTCGCCGAGATCAAGGCCGCCATCCGCGGCCTCACGGTCAAGAGCGAGATCTACCCGGTGCTCTGCGGTTCGGCCTTCAAGAACCGCGGTGTGCAGCCCATGCTCGACGCCGTCATCGACTACCTCCCGTCGCCGCTCGACGTGCCCGCCATCGAGGCGCACGACGCTCGCGACGAGGAGAAGGTCGTCATGCGTCACGCGGATGCTTCGGAGCCGTTCACGGCCCTCGCATTCAAGGTCGCGGTGCACCCGTTCTTCGGTCGCCTCACCTATGTGCGCGTCTACTCGGGTCGTCTCGACTCGGGTGCCCAGGTCATCAACTCGACCAAGGGCAAGAAGGAGCGCATCGGCAAGATCTTCCAGATGCACGCCAACAAGGAGATCCCCGTCGAGTCGGTGACCGCAGGCAACATCTACGCCGTCATCGGTCTCAAGGACACGACGACCGGTGACACCCTGAGCGACCCGAACAACCAGGTCGTGCTCGAGTCGATGACCTTCCCCGATCCCGTGATCGAGGTCGCGATCGAGCCGAAGACGAAGGCTGACCAGGAGAAGCTCGGCACTGCGATCCAGAAGCTCGCCGAAGAAGACCCGACGTTCCGCACCGAGCAGAACTCCGAGACGGGCCAGACGGTCATCAAGGGCATGGGCGAGCTTCACCTCGACATCCTGGTCGACCGCATGAAGCGCGAATTCAACGTCGAGGCCAACGTGGGCAAGCCCCAGGTCGCGTACCGCGAGACGATCAAGCGCGCGGTCGAGAAACACGACTACACCCACAAGAAGCAGACCGGTGGTTCCGGCCAGTTCGCGAAGATCCAGTTCGCGATCGAGCCGCTCGAGATCGAAGGCGACAAGACCTACGAGTTCGAGAACAAGGTCAGCGGTGGTCGCATCCCCCGCGAGTACATCCCCTCGGTCGACGCCGGGTTCCGCGATGCCATGCAGTACGGCATCCTCGCGGGCTACCCGATGGTCGGCGTGAAGGCGAGCCTGCTCGACGGTGCGGCCCACGACGTCGACTCCTCGGAGATGGCGTTCAAGATCGCCGGATCGATGGGCTTCAAGGAAGCCGCTCGCAAGGCGAACCCCGTGCTGCTCGAACCGCTGATGTCCGTCGAGGTCCGTACTCCTGAGGAGTACATGGGCGACGTCATCGGCGACCTGAACTCGCGTCGCGGCCAGATCCAGTCGATGGAGGATGCCGCCGGCGTGAAGGTCGTGCGTGCGCACGTCCCGCTCTCGGAGATGTTCGGATACATCGGCGACCTTCGGTCGAAGACCTCTGGTCGCGCGGTGTACTCGATGGAGTTCCAGAGCTACGCGGAGGTCCCGAAGGCTGTGGCCGACGAGATCGTCCAGAAGAACAAGGGCGAATAGTCCGAGACGCACGAACCTGCCGGTTCGCGTAACATATCAACACAACCCCCGTAGACCACCGGTCGCAATCCAGCGCCCGGGGGTTCTACACGAGTCCTGAGGAGGACCCACAGTGGCTAAGGCCAAGTTCGAGCGGACCAAGCCGCACGTCAACATCGGAACGATCGGTCACGTCGACCACGGCAAGACCACCCTCACCGCCGCGATCTCGAAGGTGCTCGCCGACAAGTACCCGTCGGCCACCAACGTGCAGCGCGACTTCGCGTCGATCGACTCCGCTCCTGAAGAGCGTCAGCGCGGCATCACGATCAACATCTCGCACGTCGAGTACGAGACGCCGAAGCGCCACTACGCGCACGTCGACGCCCCGGGTCACGCCGACTACATCAAGAACATGATCACCGGTGCTGCGCAGATGGACGGCGCGATCCTCGTGGTCGCGGCGACCGACGGCCCGATGGCTCAGACGCGTGAGCACGTGCTGCTCGCCAAGCAGGTCGGCGTGCCCTACCTGCTCGTCGCGCTCAACAAGTCCGACATGGTCGACGATGAAGAGATCCTCGAGCTCGTCGAGCTCGAGGTTCGCGAGCTGCTCTCGAGCCAGGGCTTCGACGGCGACAACGCTCCCGTCGTGCAGGTCTCGGGCCTCAAGGCGCTCGAGGGTGACGAGAAGTGGGTCAAGTCGGTTCTCGACCTCATGGACGCCGTCGACGAGTCGATCCCCGACCCGATCCGCGACAAGGACAAGCCGTTCCTCATGCCGATCGAAGACGTCTTCACGATCACCGGTCGTGGAACCGTCGTCACGGGCCGCGCCGAGCGTGGCACGCTGAAGATCAACTCCGAGGTCGAGATCGTCGGCATCCGCCCGACGCAGAAGACCACGGTCACCGGCATCGAGATGTTCCACAAGCAGCTCGACGAGGCATGGGCCGGCGAGAACTGCGGTCTGCTCCTTCGCGGCACCAAGCGCGAAGATGTGGAGCGCGGCCAGGTCGTCGTCGCCCCGGGTTCGGTCACCCCGCACACGAACTTCGACGGCACCGCGTACATCCTCTCCAAAGAAGAGGGCGGGCGTCACAACCCGTTCTACGCGAACTACCGCCCGCAGTTCTACTTCCGCACCACCGACGTCACCGGCGTCATCACGCTGCCCGAGGGCACCGAGATGGTCATGCCCGGCGACACCACCGACATGACGGTCGAGCTCATTCAGCCGATCGCCATGGAAGAGGGTCTCGGCTTCGCCATCCGTGAGGGTGGTCGCACCGTCGGCGCCGGCACGGTCACGAAGGTGCTCAAGTAACACCTTTCGCACTACGCGATCCCAACGGGGTCGGGCTTCGGGCCCGGCCCCGTTTCGCGTTCGCCCTCGCGCGAAGCGGGCGAGCGATCTACGCTGGAACAGATGGCAGCTCCCCCTCAGCCACTCGTTCGATCGACGGTTCGCCCCGAGATCCAGGCTCTCCGGGCGCTCGCCGTCGGGGCGGTGGTGCTCCATCATGGTTGGCCGGCCGTCGCGCCTGCGGGGTACATGGGTGTCGACGTCTTCTTCGTCGTCTCGGGGTTCCTCATCACGGGCCTGCTCCTCCGGGAGGCCGAGACACGCGGCAGAATCTCGCTGAGCACCTTCTACCTCCGCCGTGCTCGGCGCATTCTCCCCGCTGCCGTCGCAGTGCTGCTGGCGGTGTCCGTGCTCACGCTGCTCGTCGTTCCGCAGCGCGAGTGGCGCTCGTGGTTCCGCGAGATCGTGGCGAGCGCGCTCTACTACGAGAACTGGCAGCTGGCCATCGATTCGCAGATCCCGCGCCGGGCCGATCTGGAATCGACGCCGGTGCAGCACTTCTGGTCGCTGTCGGTCGAGGAGCAGTTCTACCTGTTCTGGCCGCTCCTCATCATCTTCGGGCTCTGGATCGCCGTGCGCAGGGGAGCGGCCTCCCGGCGCTTCGTGCTGGCCGTGCTCGGCACCGTCACCGCGGCTTCCCTCGCCTACTGCGTCGTGCTCACCACTCAGAACGCGGATCTCGCCTACTTCTCGACGCTCACTCGTACGTGGGAATTCGGCGTCGGCGGCATCCTCGCCGTCGTCGCCGGGACGCCGAGTCCAGATCATGCACGCTGGCGCAGTGCGGCGTCATGGGCTGGGCTCGCGCTGATCATCGTGCCGATCGTCGCCTTCCGTTCGCACGAACTGTTCCCGGGCGTCGTCGTGCTCGTGCCGGTGGCGGGCACGTTGGCGGTGATCTGGGCGGGCATGCCGGATGTCGCGTGGTCGCCGGCCCGTCTCGCGGCAGCGGCCCCCGTGCAGTGGACGGGGGACGTGTCGTACTCGCTCTACCTCTGGCACTGGCCGATCTTCATGTTCATGCCCTACTTCACCGGTATGCCGAGCCCGCCCTGGCTCATGGTGCTGCTCGTCGCGCTCGCGTTCCTCGTCGCGGGTCTCTCGAAGCGATTCATCGAGGACCCGTTCCGCACCCCGGCGAAGGGCGCTCGCGGTCGCCCGTCGGTCGTCATCGGCGGCATCGCGGTCGTCGTCGCGGTCGTCGTCACTGCCGGCGTCGTCGCACCGAGCATGGCCGCCGAGCGTGCGGCCGCGTGCGATCGCAGCGATCGCGAGTGACGTCGGTCAGACCGCGGTTGCGTCGATCGTCGTCTCGAGGTCGATGCTCCCGTGCACGCTGCGTGCCACGGTGCAGCCGCGGTCGATCGCCTTCGCCATGATCTCGATGAGCTTCGTGCGCTCGGCCGGTTCGAGCACCGAGAGATCGACGAGCAGCTCTTCATCGACGCGAGAGTATCGGTTGTCGGCGTCGGAGGTGCCGTGCGCCCACACCGTCATCGCGAAGTCGTCACCGAGACGGCGTGCCGCGACCCGGTCGGCGCTCATGCCGGCGCAGCCGGCGAGGGCGAGCTTCAGAAGCTCGCCGGGGGTGAAGTGGCCTTCCGCCTCCTCGGGCCCGATCAGCACGGTCGAGCCGCGCTCGTTCATACCCTCGTAGGTGCGTGAACCGGTGCGCGTGACCGAGACGCTGCCCGGCCCGATCCGCTGACTCACGCGGTGCGCGTGCTCGGTCATGGGGTCTCCAGTCGTGGTCGTCAGCTCGATTCCATCACGGATGCGGCGGGCTCGAGGCATCCGTCGGCTGGAACTCGGCTGTGAACCGAGTGGGCGCGACACGCCCGGGTTGCATGGATGCCCGGACTGTGGCAAACTCGATGAGTTCAACATTTCGAACGCGCGCATGCGTGCGCGCCGATCGGATCACTGTCAGGCAGTGCATAGCCACCCGGTTCGTACAGGGGTCAGGCTAGGCCGCAGGCAGGAGAACAGACAAGCCGACAACCACAACGCAACAGGCCTGTGCCTGAACAGACACAGGTATGCCTGCGTGCGCGTCGGTGGGCACGAGGTCGGGCGTGTCGAGGGCACCGCGGCGGAGAGAATCCGCCCGGGTGGTTTCGACAGGCTCGATCAACGGCCTTTGACAGAAGAACAGTGGTGCTTCACACGGAGTAGCTACGCGGCGTCCGATGCCCTCGGAAGGGGTAAGACGCCTTGACAGAGAGAGAGTCAGCAATGGCGGGACAGAAGATCCGCATTCGACTGAAGTCGTATGACCACGAGGTCATCGACACCTCGGCGCGCAAGATCGTCGACACGGTGACCCGCGCGGGCGCCACGGTCGTCGGCCCAGTGCCGCTTCCGACGGAGAAGAACGTGGTGTGCGTCATCCGTTCGCCCCACAAGTACAAGGACAGCCGCGAGCACTTCGAGATGCGCACCCACAAGCGCCTCATCGACATCGTGGACCCGACGCCCAAGGCCGTCGACTCGCTCATGCGACTCGACCTGCCGGCCGACGTCAACATCGAGATCAAGCTCTGAGGTAACAGATGTCTTCCGCTACCAAGAACGTGAAGGGACTGCTGGGCACGAAGCTCGGCATGACCCAGGTGTGGGACGAGAACAACAAGCTCGTTCCGGTCACTGTGATCGAGATCGCCCCGAACGTGGTCACCCAGGTTCGCACCCCCGAGAAAGACGGCTACCAGGCCGTGCAGATCGCGGCGGGCGCCATCGACCCGCGCAAGGTGAACCGGCCCGCAGCCGGTCACTTCCGTGAGGCCGGCGTGACTCCGCGCCGCCACCTCACCGAGGTGCGCACCGCTGACGCCGCCTCGTACGAGCGCGGCCAAGAGCTCACCGTCGAGGCCACCTTCGAAGCCGGCCAGCTCGTCGACGTCGTCGGCACGAGCAAGGGCAAGGGTTTCGCCGGTGTCATGAAGCGCCACAACTTCAAGGGCGTCTCCGCTTCGCACGGTTCGCACCGCAACCACCGCAAGCCCGGCTCGATCGGTGCTTCCTCGACCCCCAGCCGTGTCTTCAAGGGCATGCGCATGGCCGGTCGCATGGGTGGAGAGCGCGTGACCGTGCTCAACCTCCGCGTGCACGCCGTCGACGCCGAGAAGGGCCTGCTGCTCGTCAAGGGCGCAGTTCCCGGTGCGCGCGGCCGCCTCGTTTTCGTCCGCAACGCAGTGAAGGGGGCGTAGTCCATGGCTACCGCCAACACCATTGACGTGCTCGACGCGACCGGCAAGAAGTCCGGCTCGGTCGAGCTGCCCGCCGAACTCTTCGACGTGCAGACCAACGTCCCGCTCATCCACCAGGTCGTCGTCGCCCAGCTCGCAGCAGCGCGCCAGGGTACGCACAAGACCAAGACCCGCGGCGAGGTTTCCGGCGCCGGTCGCAAGCCGTTCAAGCAGAAGGGCACCGGCCGCGCCCGTCAGGGTTCGATCCGTGCTCCTCAGATGACCGGCGGTGGCATCGTCCACGGCCCGCAGCCGCGTGACTACTCGCAGCGCACCCCCAAGAAGATGATCGCCGCGGCCCTCCTCGGTTCGCTCTCCGACCGCGCACGCGGTGGCCGCATCCACGCGGTCTCCGGTTTCGTCGCCGGCGAGACGGCGAAGACCAAGGACGCCGTCGCGCTCCTCGGAGCGATCGCTCCCGCCAAGCGCTTCCTCATCGTGCTCACGCAGGGTGAAGAGCTCGCGCAGCGCGCGGTGCGCAACATCCCGACCGTGCACGTGCTGCGCGTCGACCAGCTGAACGCCTACGACGTGCTCGTCTCCGACGACATCGTCTTCAGCACTGCCGCGCTCGAGGCCTTCGTGGCCTCCAAGGCGCTCAAGGCTGACAGCGCAGTGAAGGAAGAGGTCTCGGCATGACCGCCGCCGCGAACAACAAGGACCCGCGCGACATCATCATCGCGCCCGTCGTCTCGGAGAAGAGCTACGGCCTGATCGACGAGGGCAAGTACACGTTCATCGTGGACCCCCGCTCGAACAAGACCGAGATCAAGCTCGCGATCGAGAAGATCTTCAACGTCCAGGTGGCGTCGATCAACACCCTGAACCGTCAGGGCAAGACCCGCCGTACCCGGTTCGGCCTTGGCAAGCGCAAGGACACCAAGCGCGCGATCGTCACCCTCAAGTCCGGCTCGATCGACATCTTCACGGCTGTCGGCTAGGGAGCAGAGGAATAAGAATGGCTATTCGTAAGTACAAGCCCACGACTCCCGGTCGTCGCGGATCGTCGGTCGCCGACTTCGCGGAGATCACGCGCTCGACGCCCGAGAAGTCGCTGCTCCGCCCGCTGTCCAAGACCGGTGGTCGCAACAACCAGGGTCGCATCACGACGCGTCACATCGGTGGTGGCCACAAGCGCCAGTACCGCGTGATCGACTTCAAGCGCAACGACAAAGACGGCGTCAACGCCAAGGTCGCTCACATCGAGTACGACCCCAACCGCACGGCGCGCATCGCGCTGCTGCACTTCGTCGATGGCACCAAGCGCTACATCCTGGCTCCGAACAAGCTCGCCCAGGGCGACATCGTCGAGTCGGGCGCCGGCGCCGACATCAAGCCCGGCAACAACCTGCCGCTGAAGAACATCCCCACCGGTACCGTGATCCACGCGATCGAGCTCCGCCCCGGTGGCGGCGCGAAGATGGCCCGCTCGGCCGGTGCATCCGTTCGCCTCGTCGCGAAAGACGGCCCGTACGCCCAGCTGCGTCTGCCCTCGGGCGAGATCCGCAACGTCGATGCGCGCTGCCGCGCGACCGTCGGCGAGGTCGGCAACGCCGAGCAGTCGAACATCAACTGGGGCAAGGCCGGCCGCATGCGCTGGAAGGGCGTCCGCCCGACCGTGCGCGGTGTCGCCATGAACCCGGTCGACCACCCGCACGGTGGTGGCGAGGGCAAGACGTCCGGTGGACGTCACCCCGTCAGCCCGTGGGGCCAGAAGGAAGGCCGTACGCGCAAGCGCGATCTTCCCAGCGACAAGCTCATCGTTCGCCGTCGTAACGTCGGCAAGAAGCGCAAGTAGGAGTTGTAGAAGATGCCACGCAGTCTGAAGAAGGGCCCCTTCGTCGATGACCACCTGCTTCGCAAGGTGATCACGGCCAACGAGGCCAGCAGCAAGAACGTGATCAAGACCTGGTCGCGCCGTTCGATGATCATCCCGGCCATGCTGGGTCACACCATCGCGGTGCACGACGGTCGCAAGCACATCCCGGTGTTCGTCACCGAGACCATGGTGGGTCACAAGCTCGGCGAGTTCGCCCCCACCCGCACCTTCCGTGGACACGTGAAGGACGACAAGAAGGGCCGTCGCCGCTAAGCGGTGACGTGAAGGAGGAGAAGAAATGGTGGAGTCGATCGCACGCGTGCGACACATCCGCGTGACCCCCATGAAGGCCCGCCGCGTCGTCAACTTGATCCGCGGTAAGCAGGCACAGGAGGCACTCGCCATCCTGAAGTTCGCACCTCAGGGTGCGAGCGAGCCGGTGTACAAGCTCGTTGCCTCAGCCATCGCGAACGCTCGCGTCAAGGCCGATGCCTCGAACACCTATCTGGACGAGCAGGACCTCTACATCAGCAGCGCATTCGTCGATGAGGGCACCACCCTCAAGCGATTCCAGCCGCGTGCCCAGGGTCGTGCCTTCCGCATCAACAAGCGAACGAGCCACATCACCGTCGTGCTCGCCACGCCCGAGGAGGGTACGAAGTAATGGGTCAGAAGGTCAACCCGTACGGCTTCCGTCTCGGCATCACCACCGACCATGTGTCGCGGTGGTTCTCAGACTCGACGAAGCCAGGTCAGCGTTACGCCGACTACCTTGCAGAAGACATCAAGATCCGTCGACTGCTGCAGACGTCGCTCGATCGTGCCGGTGTCTCGCGCATCGAGATCGAGCGCACCCGTGACCGCGTTCGTGTGGACATCCACACGGCGCGTCCCGGCATCGTGATCGGCCGCCGCGGCGCCGAGGCGGAGCGCATCCGTTCCGACCTCGAGAAGCTCAGCGGCAAGCAGATTCAGCTGAACATCCTCGAGGTGAAGAACCCCGAGGCCGACGCCCAGCTCGTCGCTCAGGGCATCGCCGAGCAGCTCTCCGCTCGTGTGGCGTTCCGCCGCGCGATGCGCAAGGGCCTGCAGGGTGCTCAGCGTGCCGGAGCCAAGGGCGTCCGCATCCAGGTCTCCGGCCGCCTCGGCGGCGCCGAGATGAGCCGCTCGGAGTTCTACCGCGAAGGCCGTGTGCCCCTGCACACCCTGCGCGCGAACATCGACTACGGCTTCTACGAGGCGAAGACCACCTTCGGCCGCATCGGCGTGAAGGTCTGGATCTACAAGGGCGACATCACCAACAAGGAGCTCGCCCGCGAGCAGGCCAACCAGAAGTCGTCGCGCCCCGAGCGCAGCGACCGTCCCCGTCGTGCGCCCAAGGCGCAGGAGCCGGCGGCAGCAGGAGTTGAGGCATAACCATGTTGATTCCCCGTCGAGTCAAGTTCCGTAAGCAGCACCACCCCGGCCGTTCGGGCCACGCCACCGGTGGCACCAAGGTCACCTTCGGTGAGTACGGCATCCAGGCGTTGACCCCCGCGTACGTGACGAACCGTCAGATCGAGTCCGCTCGTATCGCGATGACGCGTCACATCAAGCGCGGCGGCAAGGTGTGGATCAACATCTACCCCGACCGTCCGCTCACGAAGAAGCCGGCCGAGACCCGCATGGGTTCCGGTAAGGGTTCACCCGAGTGGTGGGTCGCGAACGTCAAGCCGGGTCGAGTCCTCTTCGAGGTCTCCGGCGTCGACGAGCAGCTCGCTCGTGAGGCGATGACCCGTGCCATTCACAAGCTGCCCCTCAAGGCACGCATCATCAAGCGCGAGGAGGGCGACGCATAATGGCCGTCGGCACCAAAGAGCTCAGCCCCGTCGAGCTCGACACCTTTGAAGACGAGCGTCTCGTCGATGAGCTGAAGAAGGCCAAGGAAGAGCTGTTCAACCTGCGCTTCCAGTCGGCCACGGGTCAGCTCGAAAGCCATGGCCGCCTCCGCGCGGTCAAGCGCGACATCGCGCGCATCTACACGGTCATCCGCGAGCGCGAGCTCGGCATCCGGGCCACGCCCGCGCCGGTCGAGGCTCCGGTCAAGGCCGAGAAGAAGACCAAGAAGGCCAAGGCCGAGGCAACCGAGACCGTTCCGGTCGAGGATGCCGCTGCCGAAGCAGAGACGAAGGAGGCCTGATCATGGCTGAGACCAAGAAGCCAGTTGCCGGAGTCGGCACCGCGGCCGAGGTCGACACCGCGGCCGAGCTCGTCCGCGGCTACCGCAAGGTTCGTCGCGGCTACGTGACCAGCGACAAGATGGACAAGACCATCGTCGTCGAGGTCGAAGACCGCGTGAAGCACCCTCTCTACGGGAAGGTCATCCGCCGCACCTCCAAGGTGAAGGCGCATGACGAGGCGAACACCGCAGGCATCGGCGACCTCGTCGTGATCAGCGAGACCCGCCCGCTCAGCGCCACCAAGCGCTGGCGCCTGGTCGAGATCGTCGAGAAGGCCAAGTAAGCCTCGGGCTTACTTGAAAGAAGGAGTTCACAGTGCTTCAGCAGGAATCACGAGTCAAGGTCGCCGATAACACCGGCGCCAAGGTGCTGCTCACGATCCGCGTTCTCGGCGGCTCGAAGCGTCGCTACGCCGGCCTCGGCGACACGATCGTCGCCACCGTCAAAGACGCGATCCCCGGCGGCAACGTCAAGAAGGGCGATGTGGTCAAGGCCGTCATCGTCCGCACCGTCAAGGAGACCCGTCGTTCCGACGGTTCCTACATCAAGTTCGACGAGAACGCAGCGGTGATCCTCAAGAACGACGGCGACCCTCGCGGCACCCGAATCTTCGGACCCGTCGGTCGCGAGCTTCGCGACAAGAAGTTCATGAAGATCATCTCGCTGGCACCGGAGGTTATCTAACATGGCCAACATCAAGAAGGGCGACCTCGTGCAGGTCCTCTCGGGCCGCAGCCAGGCCCGCGGCGGAGACCGCGGCAAGCAGGGCAAGGTGCTCGAGGTGCTCGTCGCCGAGAACCGCGTCGTCGTGCAGGGCATCAACTTCGTGACGAAGCACGTTCGCGTCGGCCAGACCCAGCGCGGCTCGAAGACGGGTGGCATCGAGACCCAAGAGGCGCCGATCCACGTGTCGAACGTCGCGCTCGTCGACCCCGAGTCGAAGAAGCCGACCCGTGTCGGCTTCCGCAACGAGACCGTGACGAAGGACGGCGTCGAGAAGACGGTCCGCGTCCGCTACGCCAAGAAATCAGGTAAGGACCTGTAATGACCGATACGGCTACGCAGGCTGGCAAAATCCAGCCGCGACTGAAGACCAAGTACCGGGACGAGATCTCGAAGACCCTCACCGAGGAGCACGGCTACACCAACGTGCACCAGGTGCCCGGTCTCGTGAAGATCGTCGTGAACATGGGCGTCGGCGAGGCCGCGCGCGATGGCAAGGTCATCGACGGCGCAATCGCCGACCTCACCAAGATCACCGGCCAGAAGCCGCAGGTCACCAAGGCTCGCAAGTCCATCGCGCAGTTCAAGCTGCGTGAGGGCCAGCCGATCGGTGCACACGTGACGCTTCGCGGCGACCGCATGTGGGAGTTCCTCGACCGCCTGCTGTCGCTCGCTCTGCCGCGCATCCGGGACTTCCGGGGCCTGTCCGAGAAGCAGTTCGACGGCACCGGCAACTACACCTTCGGTCTCACGGAGCAGTCCGTGTTCCACGAGATCGACCAGGACAAGATCGACCGCGTCCGCGGCATGGACATCACCGTGGTGACCACTGCCAAGACCGATGATGAGGGTCGCGCGCTGCTCAGGCAGCTCGGCTTCCCCTTCAAGTCGGCCGAGTCCGCCAACTGAACCACGGATGCCGCGGGCACACGCCCGCGGCATCCGAACCGGTTCCCCGCATCCGTGGGGGCCGACACCACAGGTCACCGCTCGTGTAACGGGTGTTGAAACCTGGTGAACGTAAGGAAACACTTGTCATGACGATGACCGACCCGGTCGCTGACATGCTGACCCGTCTGCGGAACGCGAACTCCGCGCACCACGAGTCCGTGTCGATGCCCAACTCCAAGCTCAAGGGGCACATCGCCGAGATCTTGAAGAAAGAGGGCTACATCGCCGATTTCGAGCTGACCGACGCGCGAGTGGGCAAGACCCTCACGCTGCAGCTCAAGTTCGGCCCCAACCGCGAGCGTTCGATCGCGGGCATCAAGCGTGTCTCCAAGCCCGGCCTCCGCGTGTACGCGAAGTCGACGGAGCTCCCCAAGGTGCTCGGCGGTCTCGGCGTTGCCATCCTGTCCACCTCCAGCGGTCTGCTCACCGACCGCCAGGCCGAGAAGAAGGGCGTAGGCGGAGAAGTCCTCGCCTACGTGTGGTAGTTCCATGTCACGAATCGGACGACTTCCAATCGACATCCCCGCGGGCGTCGACGTCAAGGTCGACGGCCAGGCCGTCGCCGTGAAGGGCCCGAAGGGCGAGCTTTCGCTCACCGTCGCCGCCCCCATCGAGGTCAAGCTCGACGAGAACCAGGTTCTCGTCACCCGACCCGACGACGAGCGCGCTTCGCGTTCGCTGCACGGCCTCACGCGTACCCTCATCGCCAACCAGATCATCGGCGTGACCCAGGGTTACACGAAGGCACTCGAGATCGTCGGCACTGGTTACCGCGTGGCCCAGAAGGGCGGCTCCCTCGAGCTCGCGCTCGGCTTCTCGCACCCCGTCGTCGTCGAGGCGCCGGCCGGCATCACGCTGACCGTCGAGGGCAACAACAAGATCACCGTTGCCGGCATCGACAAGCAGGCCGTCGGCGAGACCGCCGCGAACATCCGCAAGATCAAGAAGCCGGAGCCCTACAAGGGCAAGGGCATCCGCTACGCCGGCGAGGTCGTGCGTCGCAAGGCCGGAAAGGCTGGTAAGTAATCATGGCCGTGAAGACCAAGACGGCTGCGCGTTCGCGCCGCCACACCCGCCTTCGCAAGAAGGTCGTCGGCACCGAGCTGCGTCCGCGCCTCGTTGTCACCCGCTCGGCCCGGCACGTCTTCGTGCAGGTCGTCGACGACGCCGCCGGCCGCACGCTGGCATCCGCGTCCACGATGGAGGCCGACCTCCGCACCCTCGACGGTGACAAGACCGCCAAGGCCAAGAAGGTCGGCGAACTCGTCGCGGAGCGCGCGAAGCAGGCCGGCATCGAGTCGGTCGTCTTCGATCGCGGCGGCAACAAGTACGCCGGTCGCGTCGCAGCGATCGCCGATGGAGCGCGAGAGGCAGGGCTCAACCTGTGAGCACCGTACCTATTGAAAATGGCACTACGAAGGAGCCCGAGGTGACTGCAGAGGCACCCGTCGAGACGGCAGCCGCTTCAGAGCCGGCCCGCAACGAGCGCGATGCTCGTCGTGGTGGCGGCGGCGGTGGCGGTCGCGACCGCAACCAGGGTGGCCGTGACCGTGGTGGCCGTGACGCAGACAAGAGCCAGTTCCTCGAGCGCGTCGTGACCATCAACCGCGTGTCGAAGGTCGTCAAGGGCGGCCGTCGCTTCAGCTTCACGGCGCTCGTCGTCGTGGGCGATGGCAACGGGCTCGTCGGCGTCGGCTACGGCAAGGCGCGCGAGGTTCCGACCGCGATCTCCAAGGGTGTCGAGGAGGCGAAGAAGAACTTCTTCCGCGTCCCCCGCGTCGGAGCGACCATCCCGCACCCCGTGCAGGGTGAGGCCGCAGCCGGCGTCGTCCTGCTGCGTCCCGCGTCCGCCGGTACCGGTGTCATCGCCGGTGGTCCGGTGCGCGCCGTGCTCGAGTGCGCCGGCATCCACGACGTGCTGAGCAAGTCGCTCGGCTCGTCGAACACCATCAACATCGTGCACGCCACGGTCGCGGCCCTGCAGCAGCTCGAAGAGCCGCGTGCGGTCGCCGCGCGTCGGGGGCTGCCCTACGACGAGGTCGCTCCGGCCCGTCTGCTGCGTGCCGAAGCCCAGGCGGCCGAGGCTGCCGCAGCATCGAAGGCAGGTGCCTGATGGCCAAGCAGCTGAAGGTGACCCAGATCAAGTCCAAGGTGAGCGAGAAGCAGTACCAGCGCGACACGCTGCGCAGCCTCGGGCTCAAGCGCATCGGCGCTTCGGTCATTCGCGAGGACACCCCGCAGAACCGCGGCTACGTGAACACCGTCGCGCACCTCGTGAAGGTTGAGGAGATTGACTAATGGCTGACGAGAAGAAGGACGTCGCCGCCGAAGCCCCCAAGAAGGCTCCGACGAAGAAGACGGCCGACAAGCCCGCCGCCGCGAAGGCCGCCCCCAAGGCAGCCGAGAAGAAGGCCCCCGCCAAGGCTGCCGCAGCGAAGGCCGACTCGGCCGACGCTCCGAAGGCCGCGGCGAAGGCTGCGTCGGAGAAGAAGGCCCCAGCGAAGGCCGCGTCCGCCAAGACGGCCGCTGCCAAGGCGGATGTCGCGGAGAAGCGCGAGCAGGTGCTGAAGGTACACCACCTCCGCCCGGCTCCCGGCGCCAAGAAGGACAAGACCCGCGTCGGACGCGGTGAGGGTTCGAAGGGCAAGACGGCCGGTCGCGGCACCAAGGGCTCGAAGGCGCGTGGCAACATCCGCCCCGGGTTCGAGGGTGGCCAGCTTCCGTACCACATGCGTGCGCCGAAGCTGCGCGGGTTCAAGAACCCGTTCCGCGTCGAGTACCAGGTGGTCAACCTGGAGAAGCTCGCCGAGCTGTACCCGAAGGGAGGCGATGTCACCATCGCCGATCTCGTCGACAAGGGCGCCGTTCGCAAGAACGAGCGCGTCAAGGTGCTCGGCAACGGTGACATCCAGGTGAAGCTCACCGTCGCGGTCGACAAGGTCTCCGGCTCGGCCGAGCAGAAGATCGTCGCCGCTGGCGGCTCGGTCAAGTAGACCGGAAACAGCACCGATTGCTCGAGCCAGTCGGGACCTCGCGTATGATTCACGGGGGTCTCGACTGGCTCGAGTCGCATATGGACTGACTCCACACGGAGCTACAGGAGGACGAGTGTTCAACGCCATCGGGCGGATCTTCCGCACGCCGGATCTTCGCCGCAAGCTCGGGTTCACGCTGGGCATCATCGCCCTGTTCCGGCTCGGCTCGTTCATTCCCGCGCCGTTCGTCGATTTCGGCAACGTGCAGGCCTGCCTCGCAGCCAACCAGACGGGGGCGGCGGGTCTCTACGACCTCGTCAACCTGTTCTCGGGCGGTGCGCTGCTGCAGCTCTCGATCTTCGCGCTGGGCATCATGCCCTACATCACCGCGTCGATCATCGTGCAGTTGCTGCGCGTGGTGATCCCTCACTTCGAGACCCTGTACAAAGAAGGCCAGGCCGGCCAGGGGCGTCTCACCCAGTACACGCGGTACCTCACGATCGCCCTCGGCGTGCTCCAGTCGACGACGCTCATCACGGTCGCCCGTTCCGGCGCGCTGTTCCCATCGAGCGACCCGTCGTGTTCGCAGCTCATCTCGAACGACGCGTGGTATGCAGTCCTGCTCATGGTCGTCACCATGACCGCCGGTACCGGCCTCATCATGTGGATGGGCGAGCTCATCACCGAGCGCGGCATCGGCAACGGCATGTCGCTACTGATCTTCACGTCCATCGCAGCGCAGTTCCCGGGTTCGCTCTGGGCCATCGGAATCGCCCGCGGCTGGGACACCTTCGCGATCGTGCTCGTGATCGGCCTCGTGGTCGTGATCGCCGTCGTCTTCGTCGAGCAGTCGCAGCGGCGCATCCCGGTGCAGTATGCGAAACGGATGGTCGGCCGCCGCACCTACGGCGGCAACAACACCTATATCCCGATCAAGGTGAACATGGCGGGTGTGGTGCCGGTCATCTTCGCCTCCTCGCTGCTCTACCTGCCTGCGCTCATCGCGCAGTTCAACACCCCGGCTGCCGGTGAGACTCCGCAGCCCTGGGTCACCTGGATCACGAACTACCTCACGCAGGGCAGCCACCCGCTGTACATGCTGATGTACTTCCTCCTCATCGTCGGCTTCACGTACTTCTACGTGGCGATCACGTTCAACCCCGACGAGGTTTCCGAGAACATGAAGAAGTACGGCGGGTTCATCCCGGGCATTCGTGCCGGGCGTCCGACCGCCGAGTACCTCGACTACGTGCTCACCCGCATCACCCTGCCGGGCTCTCTCTACCTCGGTCTCGTGGCCCTGATCCCATTGATCGCGTTCGCGTTGGTCGGCGCAGACCAGAACTTCCCGTTCGGCGGCGCTTCGATCCTGATCATCGTCGGTGTCGGCCTCGAGACGGTGAAGCAGATCGACGCCCAGCTCCAGCAGCGGCACTACGAAGGACTTCTCCGATGACCCTTCGACAGGCTCAGGGCGCGACGGGGTCGGCTCGCTTCCTGATCGTCGGACCTCAGGGCTCCGGCAAGGGAACGCAGGGCGTGCTCGTCGCGGAGGCATTCGGAGTGCCCCAGATCGCCACGGGTGACATCTTCCGTGCGAACGTCGCAGGCGGCACCGAGCTCGGCAAGCGGGTGCAGGCGATCATCGAGGCGGGCGACCTCGTCTCCGATGCACTCACCAGCGAACTCGTTCGCGATCGGCTCAGCCAAGCGGATGCCGCGAAGGGCTTCTTGCTCGACGGGTATCCCCGCAACCGTGCGCAGGTCGACGACCTCGACGCGTTCCTCACGGGCCGCGGTGAGGCGCTCGACGCCGTCATCGAGCTCGATGTTCCCCGTACCGAGAGCATCGCCCGGCTGCAGCAGCGGGCCGCCGATCAGGGACGCACCGACGACACCGAAGAGGTGATCGCGAACCGGCTGGCGATCTACGAGCGCGAGACGGCGCCGATCCTCGACGTGTACCGGCCGCGCGGCCTCGTCGCTCGCATCGACGGGGTGGGCTCGCTCGACGAAGTGACCCAGCGCATCTTCCGGGGCCTGGCCGAGCGCGGCCTCACGCCGTCAAACGGCAACGTAGTCTCAGCCTGAGCCAGAGTGTTCCGACGTTCGATCTACAAGTCTCCGCCCGAGCTCCGCTCGATGCTGGCGGCGGGTGCGGCGACCGCGGCGGCCCTCGCCGAAGCTCGGCGCCTCCTGGTTCCGGGTGCGACGCCGATCGAGCTCGACGCGGCCGCCGAACGGGTGATCCGCGAAGCGGGCGGGCGACCGAACTTCCAGCTCGAGCCCGGGTACCGGCACACGCTGTGCGTCTCGGTCGACGACGACGTGGTGCACGGCATCCCCGGTGACCGTCCGTTCCGCCCGGGCGACATCGTCTCGGTCGACGGCGGGGCCGAGGTCGACGGCTGGAACGGCGACTCGGCGTTCACCCTCGTGCTGCCCGACCCGGCGCGCCCGGATGTCGTCGCCTCCCGCGAGCAGCTGAGCCGCGTCACGGAGCAATCCCTGTGGCTCGGCATCGCCACGCTCGCCAGAGCGTCTCACCTCAATGAGGTGGGAGCGGCGATGGAGGACTTCGTGCGCGGCGAGGGCGACTACGGCATCCTCACCGACTATGTCGGCCACGGCATCGGACGCTCCATGCACGAGGAGCCACCGGTGTTCAACTACCGCGTCGATCGCCGCGGGCCGGCGGTCAAGCCCGGACTCGTCGTGGCGATCGAGCCGATGATCGTCGGGGGTGCGATCGACACGTTCACCCGCGACGACGACTGGACGGTGACCACCTCCGACGGATCGGACGCCGCGCACTGGGAGCACTCCGTCGCGGTGCATGCCGATGGCATCTGGGTGCTCACGGCATCCGACGGCGGCGCTGCGGGGCTTGCGCCGTTCGGCATCAGGCCGGCACCGATCGCCTGACCGAGATCGTGCCGGCGAACCGGTGCCGGGAGCGGACGGCGCCGACTACGGCTCCATGAGCCGCGCGAGTTCCGCCAGCAGGCCCGGGTAGTCGGTGGCACCGCGAACGAGACGCTCGACGTTCGAGCGCTCCGAGAACGTCTCCACGAACTGGTCGAAGACATCTTGGAACTCGGCTCGTCCGTCTTCGGCGAATGCGATGAGGGCGACCACGTTGACGCGGGCGCCCGACCAGTCGATGGGTGTCTCGTCGATCGCGATCGCGATTGCGGTGCGATCGGCTGACATCGTCATCGCGTGTGGCACCGCGAGGTACTCGGTGAACGCGGTCGATGAGAGGCGCTCGCGCTCCAGCGTGCCGTCGACGTACGAGTGGTCGATGACGCCCGCGGCGATCATGCGGTCGCCGAGGAGGCGGATGACGCGTTCGGGATCCTGCCCGTGCAGGCCGCGGACGAAGAGCTCGGGCGCGATGTACTGCGAGAGCGAGACGGCAAGGCGCGCGCGTCGCCGAACCCGCCGGATGCGACCGAGCTCGGATCGGATGCGTTCGAGGTCGGCCTCCGTGGGAAACGGCGAGATCCGTACGAAATTCGGAGTCGGAACCGGTGGGGCGAGCACCGAGACGACGAGTTCGGCCGGCAGGCTCGACCATTCGACTCCGGCGTGATCGACGAGGCCGACGAAGTCGATGTCATCGGGGAAGGCCTTCGTGATTCGCTCGGCGAGCGCCAGATGTACGTCGTGGTAGGCCGGCGCGACGATGATGACGCGCACCCGCTCGGCGCTCGCCCGGCGACGGTCCAGATACGCCCCGACGTGCATCGCGATGTAGGCGATCTCGTCGTCATCGAAGACGATTCCCTCGGCCATCGCGAGTTCGTGGGTGATGTAGACCGAAAGGTCGTAGATGAGCGGATACGCCGACTTGATCGTCGCGGTCAGGGGATTGCGCGACGGCCGGTGCTCGGCCGAGCGCGCGACGAGATTGTCGACGTGCAGGGCGAGGCGTTCGATGAACTCGTCATCGTCGAGCTCCACGAGGTAAGTGTCGGCCGCTTTCCCCACCACCGCGCGCACCAGCGCGGACCTGGAGGAGAGGGGCGGCCCCGGGGCATCCGTCGCCGGCAGGGTTCGCGTCGCCGCGCGGGTGCCCAGCAGGCGCGAGAGGTGGGTGAGTTCGGCGTCGCCGACCGCGGTGCCGAACCGCGTGCGGATGACCCCGTCGAGCAACTCCCCGAGTGCGGTGCGTTCGCGGTCTGCGCGGTCAGCCGGTGCCGGCAGCTCGTCGGCGTCGAGCCGATGGTCGTGGCCGACTCGATCGACGGCGATGGCGATATGGAGGAGCACGTCGTCCAACGCGTACTCGTTGGGCGCATAGCCGGCTTCAGCGAGCTGCGCGACGAGCGACTCCCTGAACGCGGGCAGCTCGGGATAGGCGGCGCGCAGTGCGACCGTGCCCTGCATGCCGCGCGTCGCCTCCTCGCGGAACAGGGCGCCGAGCAGGCGCCGCATCGCGGACTCGGGACCGCTCAGGCTCACGCGTGGGCCGCGACGCACGAGGGCGAGACCCGTGCCGGTCAGTCGCGCCCGGATGCGGCCGAGATCGGCCTCGATCGTCGACTCGCTGACATGCAGCGACGACGCCGTCTCGTACACGTCGAGACCGGCATCGGCATCGGCGAGGGCGCGGATGATGCGTGAGGCACGTGCTGCGGGAGAGGTTCGCGCCGGCCGGCCCGCCTGCGCCGTGGCCCATGCTGTGCGATCGAGCCGGTACCCGAACGGCCCTGACACGACCACGATGGCGTCGGTGTTCGCACTCGCGACATAGCTGCGGATGGTGCGCGGGGTCACACCGATCCGGGTCGCGAGTTCGGCGCCGGTCGTCCAATCGGTGCGCTCGACGAGCATCTCGACGAGTCGCTTCCAGTTCTCGGCCACGCACATCTCCCGGGTTTTACCCGAACCTCTCGGCCCGGGCAGTGCACACAGTCAACCATCGGCACGACAGGATGCCCGCCCACACGAGAGGAGTTTCCGGGGGAGCGGAAGCGAATGTGCTGGAGCGAAGCCGCGACGGGGGCGGAGAATCGAGGTGATCGCGGCTCGGGCCGTGTGCGAGACGATCGACGGAGACCGCGAGCGGCGGGGCGAGGAGGCATCGGATGCGCATCATCGTGGTCTGCGGCGCCGGCGCTTCGAGCACCTTCGTCACCGTGCGTCTCCGGCGGGCCGCCGAAGCCCGCGGCCTGCCGCTGGAAGCGAAGGCGACGAGTCTGTCCGGGCTCGATGCCGTGCTGCCCGGAGCCGATCTGCTCCTCATCGGCGCGCACCTCGGCGATCAGCTCGACTCGCTCAGCGAACGCGCGGCCGCGGCATCCGTCGATGTCGCGCTCCTGCCCGACGATGCGGCCACCGCCGCCGACGGCGAGGCGCTGCTCGATCTCGCGCTCGCCGCGACCAGGACACGATCATGATCCGCCGCGCGGTGCTCACCGCTCCCTCACTCGCGGCGGAGGGCTATGGTGAACGAGGGAACGGACACTCGCGACGGAGACCGGAATCATGGCGGAACGAACAGTTCGAATCGGATCGACGCATGGCTTGCACGCACGGCCTGCCAAGCTCTTCACCCAAGCCGTCGCAGCCTCGGGCGCCACGGTCACGCTCAGCAAGGCCGGCGGCAAGCCGGTCAACGCGGCGAGCATCCTCGGGGTCATCTCGCAGGGCATCGATCACGGCGACGAAGTCACGCTCGTCGTCGAGGGCGGCGACGAACAGACGGTGCTCGACGAGCTCATCGAACTGCTCGGCACCGACCACGACGAGTAGGGCGGGGCATCCGTCTTCCTTCGATCCGACGACTCGAGAGGGCGAATGATGGAGATCACGGGCACCGGCATCGGCCAGGGGGTGGCCGTCGGGCCGGTGGTGCGGATGGCCGAGCGCCTGCCGGAGCCGGTCGACCGACCGAGCCATCTCGACCCCGAACGCGAAGGGGAGCGGGCGAGAGCCTCGCTCTCGGTCGTCGGGGCGGAGCTCGCCAGCCGCGGGGCCAAAGCCGGGGGAGCCGCGAAGGACGTGCTCGAGGCCCAGGCGATGATGGCCGAGGACCCGAGCCTCATCGACGAGGTGACGAAGCTGCTCGAGACGGGCAAGACCGCCGAGCGCGCCGTCTACGAGGCGTTCGCCGCCTACCGCAACCTGCTCGCCGGCATGGGCGGGTACATGGGCGAGCGCGCAGCCGATCTCGACGACATCTCCCAGCGCGTCATCGCGCACCTGCTGAAGCTTCCGGCCCCCGGTGTGCCGAATCCGGGGTATCCGTTCGTGCTCGTCGCCCGTGACCTCGCGCCCGCCGACACCGCGACGCTCGACCTCGGCCAGGTGCTCGGACTCGTGACCGTCGACGGCGGCCCGACCTCGCACACCGCGATCCTCGCCCGCGAGAAGTCCATCGTCGCGGTCGTCGGGGCAGCGGATGCCGCGAGCCTCGCCGACGGCGATACGGTCGTGGTCGACGCCGCGGGCGATGTCGTGATCGCCTCGCCCACGCCCGAGCAGCTCGCCGACGCGAAGGCCCGCATCGCGGAGCGCGCGGCGCTCGAGGCGGCGCCGGTGACTCCGGGCGCACTCGCCGGCGGCACTCCGGTGCCGCTCCTCGCGAACCTCGGTTCGGCCGACGGGGCCGCGGAGGCGCTCAAGCTCGGCGCCGAGGGCGTCGGGCTCTTCCGCACCGAGTTCCTCTTCCTCGACGCCGACAGCGCGCCGAGCGTCCGAGAGCAGCAGGAGCACTACACGAGGCTGCTCACGGCATTCGCGGGCAAGAAGGTCGTCGTGCGCGTGCTCGACGCCGGCGCCGACAAGCCGCTCGCCTTCCTCAACGACGCGCCCGAGGAGAACCCGGCACTCGGGCTCCGGGGCATCCGATCGCTTCGGCACTCCGAGGTCATCCTCCGGGAGCAGTTGACCGCGCTCGCCGCGGCCGACTCGGTGACCGACGCCGAGCTCTGGGTGATGGCGCCGATGATCGCGACGGTGGAAGAGACGCGGTACTTCACGGCGCTCGCCAAAGAGCTCGGCATCAGGGTCGCCGGTGTCATGGTGGAGACCCCGTCGGCGGCACTCATCGCGCGCCACGTGCTCGCCGCGTGCGACTTCGCCTCGATCGGTACGAACGACCTCACCCAGTACACGATGGCGGCCGACCGACTGCTCGGTACCGTCGCGAACCTGCAGAGCCCGTGGCATCCGGCCGTGTTGCGGCTGATCGCCGACGTGGGCGATGCAGGCGCCGAACTCGGCAAGCCCGTCGGGATCTGCGGCGAGGCCGCCGCCGACCCGCTGCTCGCCGTCGTGCTCGTGGGACTCGGTGCCACGAGCCTGTCGATGTCACCATCGGCACTCGCAGATGTCCGCGCATCCCTCGCGCGGTACAGCCTGAGCGAGGCGAAAGCGCTTGCGCAGGCAGCCCTGGCCGCTGAGGGAGCGGCCGAAGCCCGAGCGGCGGCTGACGCAGCCGCCACCGACATCACCACGACCCGGGAATCCGCGTCGTGACCATCAGAGAGGCATCAAAATGACGACGACGTCATCGGACACGAAGCGGCCAGGGGGAGGCCGGGTAGCCGTCCAGAAGTTCGGCACCTTCCTCAGCGGCATGATCATGCCGAACATCGCGGCATTCATCGCGTGGGGGTTCATCACCGCCCTGTTCATCGAAGCCGGACCGTTCCCGGTTCCGGCGCTCGGCGGCTTCCCCGACGCCGACGGCAATGAGTACGTCGGCCTCGTCGGCCCGATGATCACCTACCTCCTGCCGCTGCTCATCGCCAACACGGGCGGGCGCATGGTCTACGACACCCGAGGCGGTGTCGTCGGCACCATCGCGACCATGGGTGTGATCGTCGGCGCGGGCATCCCGATGTTCATCGGCGCCATGATCATGGGCCCTCTCGCCGCGTGGATCATGAAGCAGCTCGACAAGCTGTGGGAGGGCAAGATCAAGGCCGGCTTCGAGATGCTGGTGAACAACTTCTCGGCCGGCATCCTCGGACTGTTGCTCGCGCTCGCCGGCTTCTTCGCGTTCGCGCCGGCCGTCGAGTTCGTCAGCAACGGCCTCGAGGCCGCGGTGAACTGGCTCGTGGTCGCGGGACTGCTGCCGCTCGTGTCGATCCTCGTCGAGCCCGGCAAGGTCCTCTTCCTGAACAACGCGATCAACCACGGCGTGTTCACGCCGCTCGGCATCCAGCAGTCGGAGGAGACCGGCAAGTCGATCCTGTTCCTCATCGAGGCGAACCCCGGCCCCGGCCTCGGCATCCTGCTCGCGTTCGCGATCTTCGGTGTCGGCATGGCCAGGGCGAGTGCGCCCGGTGCGATCATCATCCAGTTCTTCGGCGGCATCCACGAGATCTACTTCCCGTACGTGCTGATGAAGCCGATGCTGATCCTCGCTGCGATCGCCGGCGGTATGACGGGTGTCGCGACGAACGTGCTCTTCCAGTCGGGGCTGCGTGCTCCCGCCGCACCGGGGTCGATCATCGCGGTGCTGCTCCAGACTGCGAACGACAGCTACCTCGGAGTCATCCTCTCGGTGGTCTTCGCCGCGACCGTCTCGTTCCTCGTCTCCGCGGTGATCCTCAGGGCGAGCCGCAAGCGCGACCTCGCGAAGGAAGACGCCGGCGATCTCTCGGCGGCCATCGCGAAGACACAGGCGAACAAGGGCAAGTCGAGCAGCGTCTTGGCAGACCTCCAAGCCGACGGTGCGGCCGCCGGCGGTGCCCTGCTGGGCGAGGGCGAGGCTGCGGCGTTCGAGCGGAAGCCGATTCACAAGATCATCTTCGCCTGCGACGCCGGCATGGGCTCGAGCGCCATGGGCGCGACAGTGCTGCGCAACAAGATCAAGAAGGCAGGCATCGACAGTGTCGACGTCACGAACAAGTCGATCGCCAGCCTCACCGACGACGTCGACCTCGTGGTCACCCACCAGGACCTCACCGACCGGGCACGACTGCAGTCGCCGAACGCCCTGCACATCTCGGTCGACAACTTCATGAACTCGCCGAAGTACGACGAGATCGTGCACTTGCTGGAATCCGAAGGCGTGCGCTGAAAGGCCAGCGCCGATAGAAAGGAACGGCCCATGACCGAACAGATCCTCTCTCCTGAGAACGTGCGGCTCGTACCTCGTGCGGCCGACCGAGACCAGGCGATCCGCGACGCCGGCGGCATCCTCGTCGATGCCGGCGCGGTGCGCCCGGACTACCTCGACTCGATGCTCGAGCGGGAGGGATCCGTCTCGACCTACATGGGCAACTTCCTCGCCATCCCGCACGGCACGAACGAGGGCAAGGACGCGATCGTGCGCTCCGCGCTCTCGTTCGTGCGGTACGACGAGCCTCTCGACTGGGGCGGCGAGCCGGTGCGCTTCGTCGTCGGCATCGCCGGGCTCGAGAACGAGCACCTCGAGATCCTCTCCAAGATCGCGATCATCTTCTCCGACGACGACTCGGTGCAGGCGCTCGTCGACGCCGGGTCTGCGGAGGAGATCTTCGCACTCCTCTCGGAGGTCAACGACTCGTGAAAGCCGTGCACTTCGGCGCCGGCAACATCGGGCGCGGCTTCGTCGGTCTCCTGCTGCACGAGGCGGGCTACGAGGTCGTGTTCGCCGACGTGAACGCCGAGCTGATCGATGCGCTCGCGGCATCCGACCACTACACCGTGCACGAGGTCGGCGCCGGCGACCGCGACCGGGTCGTCGACGACTATCGCGCCGTCAACAGTGCGACGGATGCCGCGGCGCTCGCCGCCGAGCTCGAGACCGCCGACCTCGCGACCACCGCGGTCGGGCCGACCATCCTGCGCTTCATCGCCCCGCACCTTGTGACCGCGCTGCGTGCGCGGGCCGCCGAGGCCCCGCCGCTGGCGATCATGGCCTGCGAGAACGCGATCAACGCCACCGACGTGCTGCGAGACGAGATGGCCACGCTCGTCACCGAATCGGAGTGGCCGGCGCTCGCCGCACGCGCGGTGTTCGCGAACACCGCGGTCGACCGGATCGTGCCGGCGCAGGCGCCCGGCGCGGGGCTCGACGTCACCGTCGAGACCTTCTTCGAATGGGCGATCGAACGCCAGCCGTTCGGTGCGGTGGCGCCCGCGATCCCCGGCGCGCACTTCGTCGCCGACCTCGCACCGTACATCGAGCGCAAACTCTTCACGGTGAACACCGGGCACGCGGCGACGGCCTACTTCGGGTTCCTCGCGGGGCACGAGCGCATCGCCGAGGCGCTCGCCGATCCGGCCGTGGCCAGTGCCGTCGAGCGCGTGCTCATCGAGACCTCCGCGCTCATCGTCGACAAGCACGAGTTCAGTGAGGCGCAGCAGGCCGAATACCGGGCGGCCATCCTCGAGCGCTTCCGCAACCCCGAGCTGCCCGACACCGTCGAGCGTGTGGGGCGCCAGCCGCTGCGCAAGCTCGGGAGGCACGAGCGGTTCATCGGTCCGGCGGCCGAACTCGCCGAGCGCGGCGGCTCGGTCGACGGCCTCCTCGCCGCGGTCGGCGCCGCCCTGCGCTTCGATGTGCCGACCGACCCCGAGAGCGTCGAGCTGCAGGCACTGCTGCCGGCGCGCGACGCCACGGAGCTCGTGCACGAGGTGACGGGCATCGAGGCGGGGCATCCGCTCGAGGCCGCGCTCATCGCCGTGTTCACGGACGCGCAGTCGACCGCGTGAAGCGCCGTCGGCGCGGCATCCGTGGCTCAACTGGCGAAGTGGGCACGAATCGCCTATAGTTGACCCTTGGTGTTCTGCACGCCTGCTTCGGCATGCCTGACGGTCTGTGTTCCCACAGATCTTCTGTGTCCTGACGGGGCTGCGTTCTGCGCAGAACCATCGCACGACCAGCATCCCAAACTCCAAGCGATAGTGAGGCTATGGCCAAGAAAGACGGCGTCATCGAGATTGAAGGCTCGGTCACCGAGGCCCTTCCGAACGCGATGTTCCGGGTGGAACTCTCGAACGGGCACAAGGTCCTCGCGCACATTTCAGGGAAGATGCGCCAGCACTACATCCGCATCCTCCCCGGAGACCGCGTGATCGTGGAGCTGAGCCCATACGATCTGACGCGCGGCCGCATCGTCTACCGCTACAAGTAAGGGCTGTTCGGAAAGTAACGGCTCGCGGCGTCCCGCGGGTACGAGGACAGCGAAATCAAGGAACAATCGTGAAGGTCAACCCCAGCGTCAAGCCCATCTGCGACCACTGCAAGGTGATTCGCCGCCACGGCCGCGTCATGGTCATCTGCAAGGCCAACCCGCGCCACAAGCAGCGTCAGGGCTAGTCGCAGACAAGGGGCGCACGCGCCCCGCTCCCCACAACTGAACATATCGGCAGCGCCAGAAGTATCGATCTCGATACGCCGCTTCGCGGCTACTCGATCAGCGATACGGACACCTCGGGTCGGAGGCCCGGGCACCGGCGTTGTTCCACACCTCCACTTCGAAACAGGAGAAGCCACACATGGCACGTCTGGCAGGAGTCGACATCCCGCGCGAAAAGCGCGTGGAGATCGCACTGACTTACATCTACGGCGTCGGCCGCACGCGAGCGCTCACCACGCTCGCCGAGACCGGCATCGACGGAAACATTCGCGTGAAGGACCTCAGCGACGAGCAGCTCATCGCCCTCCGCGACTACATCGAGGTCAACTTCAAGGTTGAGGGTGACCTGCGCCGTGAGGTGGCAGCCGACATCCGCCGCAAGGTCGAGATCGGCTCCTACGAGGGCATCCGCCACCGTCGCGGTCTCCCGGTCCGAGGCCAGCGCACCAAGACCAACGCTCGCACCCGCAAGGGACCGAAGCGCACCGTGGCCGGCAAGAAGAAGGCTCGCTAGGCCGAGGCCTAAGCGATCCAGCGCCTCTAGGATTCAGGAGAAATCATGGCAGCACCCAAGACGGCAGCTCGCAAGCCGCGCAAGAAGGAAAAGAAGAACATCGCAGTGGGCCAGGCCCACATCAAGTCGACGTTCAACAACACGATCGTCTCGATCACCGACACCAACGGTGCCGTGATCAGCTGGGCTTCCTCCGGCGGCGTCGGCTTCAAGGGCTCGCGCAAGTCGACCCCGTTCGCCGCGCAGCTGGCCGCAGAGTCGGCCGCCCGCCAGGCGCAGGAGCACGGCATGAAGAAGGTGGACGTCTTCGTCAAGGGCCCCGGCTCGGGCCGCGAGACCGCGATCCGTTCCCTTCAGGCCGCAGGGCTCGAGGTCGGCAGCATCAACGACGTGACGCCCCAGGCGCACAACGGATGCCGCCCGCCCAAGCGCCGTCGCGTCTGATTCTCACGTTGGTCGAGTAGGGCGCTCGCGCCCGTATCGAGACCCCGCGGTCTCGATACGGCCCTGAGGGGCCTACTCGACCAGCGATCCGTTCTCTCACTCAACTCAAGATCCTCGTACTCGCAGGTGTCATATAGCGGACACCCTGCCGAAAGGAATCAACAGTGCTGATCGCACAGCGCCCGACGCTCACCGAAGAGAACATCTCGGAGTTCCGTTCGCGTTTCGTGATCGAGCCCCTCGAGCCGGGCTTCGGTTACACCCTGGGCAACTCGCTCCGTCGCACCCTCCTCTCCTCGATCCCCGGCGCAGCCGTGACGAGCATCCGCATCGACGGCGTGCTCCACGAGTTCTCGACCGTTCCGGGCGTGAAGGAGGATGTCACCGAGATCATCCTCAACATCAAGAACCTGGTCGTCTCCAGCGAGCACGACGAGCCGATCACCGCCTACCTGCGCAAGCAGGGTTCGGGTGAGGTCACCGCCGCCGACATCTCGGCTCCGGCCGGCGTCGAGGTGCACAACCCCGAGCTCGTCATCGCGACGCTCAACGACTCGGCGAAGTTCGAGCTCGAGCTCACGATCGAGCGCGGCCGCGGCTACGTCTCGGCCAGCCAGAACCGCAACGAGTACTCAGAGGCCGGCCAGATCCCGGTCGACTCGATCTACTCACCGGTGCTCAAGGTCACCTACCGCGTCGAGGCCACCCGTGCCGGCGAGCGCACCGACTTCGACCGCCTCGTGGTCGACGTCGAGTCGAAGGCGGCCATCACGCCGCGCGACGCGATCGCCTCGGCGGGCCGCACGCTCACCGAGCTGTTCGGCCTCGCCCGCGAGCTGAACACCGCCGCCGAGGGCATCGAGATCGGCCCCGCGCCGGTCGACGCCGTGCTCTCCAGCGAGCTCTCGATTCCGATCGAAGACCTCGACCTGTCGGTGCGCAGCTACAACTGCCTGAAGCGCGAGGGCATCAACACGGTGTCCGAGCTCGTCGCCCTGTCGGAGTCGCAGCTCATGAACATCCGCAACTTCGGTCAGAAGTCGGTGGATGAGGTCAAGGACAAGCTCACCGAAATGGGTCTGTCGCTCAAGGACTCGGTCCCCGGGTTCGATGGCGCCCACTTCTACACGGGCTTCGACGACGAGAACAACTAGGCAGGCACTGCGCCCGCCCACCCACCCCCACCTACTGGAGAGAACGAACCATGCCGAAGCCCACGAAGGGCCCCCGCCTCGGAGGCGGCCCCGCCCACGAGCGGTTGATGCTCGCGAACCTCGCTGCTGCGCTGTTCACGCACAAGCGCATCACCACGACCGAGACGAAGGCCAAGCGCCTGCGTCCGCTCGCCGAGCGTCTGGTGACGTTCGGCAAGCGCGGTGACCTGCACGCGCGTCGTCGTGTGCTCGGTGTCATCGGCGACAAGACCGTCGTGCACGAGCTGTTCACGGTCATCGCACCGCAGGTCGCCGACCGTGAAGGCGGTTACACCCGCATCACGAAGATCGGCAACCGAAAGGGCGACAACGCGCCCATGGCGGTCATCGAGCTCGTGCTCGAGCCCGTGACCCCGAAGAAGCGCGCAGCCAAGCCGGCCGCCGCCGAGGCGCCCGTCGCCGAGGATGCTCCGGCCGAGGTCGTCGAGGAGACCGAGGTCGTCGAGACCGAGGCTGCTGCCGATGAGACGGCCGAGGCTGTCGCCGACGAGGCGCCCGCCGAGACCGAGGCCGCCGAGGCCAAGTAGTCTCGACACTCGTTCACGAAGGCCTCGGTGCGATTGCACCGGGGCCTTCTGCGTGCCGCGCACGTGTCGCCGTCTAGGCTGAAAGTGTGACCGAGCACGACTTGCCGCCGCTCTTCGAGCGCATCGCGGCTCCCGAGACGCTCCCGCCCCTTTCGCATCCCGACGTCGAGGCATGGCGCCCGGTCGGCGACGACGACCTCGACCTGCTCGTCGCACTCGAGGCGGCCATGGCGGCAGTCGACCATCCCGAGTACGCGGTGCCGCGCGAGGAGCTCGCCGACGACCTCGGGATGTCGTTCGTCGACCGCGAGCTCGATACGGTCGTCGGGCTCGATGCCGACGGTCGGGCGGTGGCGTGGGGCATTGCGTACCACCCGCCGGTGCACGACACGCTCGTGCGCACGATTCTCGCGGGCGGCGTGCATCCTGAGCTGCGTCGTCGCGGCATCGGCCGGGTCCTCCTCGAATGGCAGCGCGCTCGGGGAGAGCAGCAGCTCGCGGCATCCGACCTGCGGCTACCCGGCTGGATCATGGCCTTCACCGACGACCGCGCGCACGGAGCCGGTCCGTTGTTCGAGTCGTCGGGGTTCAGCGTTGCGCGGTACTTCGCGGGCTTGCGCCGTGACCTCGGGGAGCCGATCGACGATGCTCGCCCCGGCGACGGTGTTCGCATCGAGATGCTGACGTCATCGCGGGTCGACGAGGTGCGAGAGGCTCGCAACGACGCGTTCCGCGATCACTGGGGCAGCCAGCCGACATCCGAAGAGCAATGGCGGGCCTTCGCCTCGAGCGCGGTGTTCCGCCCCGATCTCTCGGTCGTGGCCGTCGAAGAGGCGAGCGACCGTGTCGTGGGGTTCGTCCTCGCCGAAGTGAAGGAAGACGGCTGGGCCGGGCAGGGCTTCTCGAGTGCGCACATCCCGTTGGTCGGCGTGGTGCGCGGCCAACGCGGGCGCGGCATCGCGAAGGCGCTGCTGGCGACCCACCTCGCGGCCGCCGGTGCCGCCGGGCTCGAGTACTCCACGCTCGAGGTCGACGCCGCGAGCCCCACCGGTGCATTCGCCCTGTACGAGCGCATGGGGTTCAGGGCGGCGACCAGCGAAACCAGCTACACGATCGTGGTGTAGCGCTCCGGCTGCTCGCGGCATCCGTTCGCACGGTTCCGTTGTCCACAGCGGCATGGGGCTCGATCGCGTTTCTGCCAGAATCGGTGCTCGACGCCCGCCATCCGGTGGGTGAGAGGGAGTCGCATGTCCACGCTTCGGGTTCCGGTCGACCGCGATCTGTCGATCGACTTCGCCCGAGCGCTCTGCCTTCCCGTCGTGGTGCTGCTGCACGCCTTGCAGATGGGCATCGGCGGCTCGCCGTTGCGGGCGTTCAACGCGCTCGACGGCTTCGAGCCGCTCGCCTGGGCGACCTGGCCGCTCATGATCATGCCGGTCTTCTTCATCTGCGGCGGGTTCGCCTCGATCACCCAATGGCGGCGGCTTCGCGGCCACGGCGAGACGGTCGCGCACTACGTGCGGCTGCGCGCGATCCGGCTCGCACGTCCCGTGGTCTCGGTGGTCGCAGCCGTGGGCGTCGTGCTCGCGGCGATGCTCGTCGGCGGTGCCGACTTCGAGTTCATGCGCACCTTCGCCATGCGGCTCGCCGAGCCGTTGTGGTTCATCCCCGTGTACATCGCATGCACGGCTCTCGTGCCCGTCATGTCGACGTTGCATCGGCACGTGCCGTGGGTGGCATATCTCGGGCTCGCGGGCGGGGTCGTCGCGGTCGATGTGGCGACACGTGCTGCCGGCCTTCCTGTTGGGCCGCTCAACTGGCTGTTCGTGTGGCTCTTCGCGCAGCAGCTCGGTTTCGGGCTGCGCGACGGCTGGTTCGCCCGACGCTCCCGTATCGTGCTCTGGACCATGGCGGCCGCGAGTTACGGCGTGATCGCGGTGCTCGTCACGGTGTTCGGGTATTCGCACGACATGCTCGACAACCTGAACCCGCCCACCCTGTGCATCCTGGCATTGGCAGTCGGGCAGGTTTCGCTGTTCGCACTGGCGCAGCCGGCGATCCGCCGTGCGATGCAGCGCAGGGCGGTGCTCGGCGGCGTCTACGTCTTCGGTGTGTACGGCATGGTCATCTACCTCTGGCACACATTCGCCATGGCCGTCGTCGTCGGCGGTCAAGCCCTGCTCGGCTTGGCGTTTCCGCCGGTGCTCTCGCCGGCATGGTGGGCGACGCGCCCGATCTGGATCGCGGCGATCGCGCTCGTGGTGGCGTTGTGCTGCCTCGTGGTTCCCAGGTTCGAGGCGCGTTGGCCTGCCCCCGGTGAGCGCAGCACGCCGCTCGCCGCGGTCATCGTATGGACCGTGATCGCGATCGTCGGTGTGGGCGTCATCCTCACGCGGGGGTACCTGCCATGGCAGGTCGGACTCACGGGTTGGGCGCTCGTGACCGGTGCGGTCGTGATGCTCACCATCGGAGGTCCGGGTGCGCGGGTCGCCGTCGCACCGCCATCCCGGCGGGCACCCGCCGAAACGGCGGCGCCAGGGGTCAAGGGCAGTGCGCGAGACGGTGATTCCGACCCTAGGCTGGTGCGGTGATCGAACGAGCGGATGCCGCGGGCGGGCTGCACCTCGACGAGGTGAGTGAGTCGGACGCGGCGGGCAACGTCGACGTCGAGTCATCCGTGGTGCGCCTTCGACTCGGCATCGCCTACGACGGTACCGACTTCAACGGGTGGAGCCGCCAGCCGAGGCAGCGCACCGTGCAGGGGGTGCTCGAAGACGCGCTCGCGACCCTGTTCAGGCGCACGGGTGCGGCTCCAACGCTCACGGTCGCCGGGCGCACCGATGCCGGCGTGCATGCGATCGGGCAGGTTGCGCACCTCGATGTTCCAGTGGATGCGTTGCGGGCAGTGACGCGGCCGCGACGAGGCCACCCGGCCGAGGTTGCGAGCGAGGCGGGTGTGCTCGCACGACGACTCACCGGCATCCTCGGGGCGGGCGCCGATGTCGTCGTCAACGGCATCGATCGTGCGCCTCACGGGTTCGACGCCCGGTTCTCGGCGATGTGGCGCCGGTACGAGTACCGCGTCGCCGATGCATCCGCTCGACGCGACCCGCTCGAGCGGCGTCGCACCGTCGCCATCCCGCGTGCCCTCGACGACCGGGCGATGTCGGCGGCGGCCGAGTCGCTCGTCGGCCTGCACGATTTCGCGGCGTTCTGCAAGCCGCGCGCCGAGGCGACGACGATCCGAACGCTGCAGTCCTATCGGTGGCGCCGAGACGCCGACGGGGTGCTCGTGGCGTCGTTGCAGGCCGACGCCTTCTGCCGCTCGATGGTGCGCGCGTTGATCGGCGCGGTGGTTGCAGTGGGCGAGGGGCGTCTTGGCGTGGAATCACCCCTGGAACTGCTTCGTGCGGGGCAGCGGACGAGCGCCTTCAAGGTCATGCCTGCGAAGGGTCTGGTGCTGACCGAGGTCGGATACCCCGATGACCACGAGCTCGAGGCGCGGGCGGCGCAGACCCGTGCGCGGCGCGCGCTCCGGGCGCATCCGATCGACGCAGAGCTGCGCTAACGCAGCTGTGGTGACGCAGAGCTGTGCTGACGCAGACTGCGGCTCACCCGCGGGATTGGACGCCCGCGCCTCGACCCGCTAAGCTTTCCCTTTGGTGTCGTCCTCTGCGGCGACATGCGAAGTTGAGCCCTCCACCAGGGCGTTCGAACGCATCGCGGGCGAACACCCACCGGAGTGGGATTCACGAACCCCTCACTCGATCAGAAAGCAGCACTTCCGTGACGCGCACTTTCACTCCCAAGCCGTCCGACATCCAGCATGACTGGGTCGTCATCGACGCAACCGACATCGTGCTCGGTCGCCTCGCGAGCCACACCGCAGCCCTGCTGCGCGGCAAGCACAAGGCGATCTTCGCGAACCACGTCGACACCGGTGACTTCGTCATCATCGTCAACGCCGACAAGGTGGCCCTCACCGGCCAGAAGCTCGAGCAGAAGAAGGCCTACCGCCACTCGGGGTACCCGGGCGGCCTCAAGGCCGTCAGCTACGCCGAGCTCCTCGAGAAGAACCCCGTCCGCGCCGTCGAGAAGGCGATCCGCGGCATGCTCCCGAAGAACTCGCTCGGTCGGGCCCAGCTCAAGAAGCTGAAGGTCTACACCGGGCCGGAGCACCCGCACTCGGCTCAGCAGCCGAAGCCGTACACCCTCACCCAGGTCGCCCAGTAATTCCGGCACCCTCGACGTTCTCGAAATAAGGATTCACACCACCATGGCGAAGATCGCAGACCAGATCGAAGCGGCTCCCGAGAGCTACACCACCGAGAGCGCCGCTGAGGCCGCTCCCAGCACCCCCCGCCCCGTGCTCACCGTGCCCGGTGCCGCCGTCGGTCGCCGCAAGCAGGCGATCGCCCGTGCGCGCCTCGTTCCCGGCGCCGGCAGCATCACCGTCAACGGTCGCGAGCTCGCGGCCTACTTCCCGAACAAGCTGCACCAGCAGCTCATCACCGATCCCTTCACGGTGCTCGAGCTCACCGGCTCCTACGACGTGGTCGCGAAGATCACGGGCGGCGGCCCCTCGGGCCAAGCCGGCGCACTGCGCCTCGCCATCGCTCGTGCGCTCAACGAGATCGACCGCGAGAACAACCGTGCGACGCTCAAGAAGTCGGGCTTCCTCACGCGTGACGCTCGCGTCATCGAACGCAAGAAGGCCGGTCTCAAGAAGGCCCGCAAGGCGCCGCAGTTCTCGAAGCGCTGATCTCAGCGCCCGGATCTCCGTAGATGCCTCGGCTTTTCGGAACCGACGGGGTCCGGGGCCTGGCCAACCGTGAACTCACGGCTGACCTCGCCCTGGGCCTCGCTCAGGCTGCTGCCGCCGTCCTCACTCAGGGGCGGCACGCAGAAGGGCGTCGAGCCGCCGGCCGGCGGCCCGTCGCGGTCGTGGCGCGCGACCCGCGCGTATCCGGTGAGTTCCTTACCGCTGCCGTCTCGGCCGGCCTCGCCGCCTCGGGGGTCGACGTGCTCGATGCCGGTGTCATCCCGACGCCGGCTACCGCGTTCCTGATCGACTCGATCCGCGCCGATTTCGGCGTGATGATCTCGGCATCGCACAATCCCGCGCCCGACAACGGCATCAAGTTCTTCTCGTTCGGCGGTACGAAGCTCCCCGACGAGGTCGAAGACCGCATCGAGTCCTTCCTCGGCCGGCCGAAGCTCGCTCCGGTCGGCGACGGCGTCGGGCGAATCCGCCGCTTCGCCGATGCCGAAGACCGCTACGTCGTGCATCTGCTCGGCACGCTGCCCCACCGGCTCAACGGACTGAAGGTCGTGCTCGACTGCGCGCACGGCGCTGCCGCTGGCGTCTCGCCCGAGACGTTCACCGACGCCGGAGCCGACGTCATCGTCATCGGAGCCGACCCCGACGGCATGAACATCAACGACGGCGTGGGGTCGACCCACCTCGAGCAACTCCAGGCGGCCGTGGTCGAGCACGGGGCCGATCTCGGCATCGCCCATGACGGCGACGCCGACCGCTGCCTCGCTGTCGACGCCGACGGCAACGTCATCGATGGCGACCAGATCATGGCGATCCTCGCGGTGTCGATGAAAGAACGCGGCACACTGACCGACGACACGCTCGTCGTGACGGTCATGTCGAACCTCGGCCTGCGTCGCGCGATGGCCGAACGAGGCATCCGCGTCGTCGAGACCAAGGTCGGCGATCGCTACGTGCTCGAAGCGCTCGCGGCCGAAGGGCTCGCGCTCGGCGGCGAGCAATCGGGCCACGTGATCATGAGCGAGTTCGCCACGACCGGCGACGGCGTACTGACCGGCCTGCACCTCGCGGCCGAGATGGCGCGCACCGGCAAGACGATCGCCGAGCTCGCCTCGGTCATGACGGTCTACCCGCAGGTGCTCGTGAATGTGCGCGGCGTCGACCACCACGCGCTCGGTGACGATGCGGCGATCGCTGCCGCGGTCGCCGCGGTCGAGGCCGAGCTCGGCGACTCCGGGCGGGTCCTCCTGCGCCCCTCCGGCACCGAGCCGATGGTGCGCGTCATGGTCGAAGCCGCCGACCAAGAGGCCGCCGAGCGACACGCTGAGACGCTCGCGGCCGTCGTCAGGCAACGACTGTCCCTCTGACGTTCCCGAGTCGCCCGGGCCTGTGCCTCATCGGGCAACTCGATGCGCGACGCCGGCGGATGCCGCGGCATCCGTTCGGGGCGCTCAGAGCTTGCGCAGCAGCACGCTCGAGACGGTGTGATCAGAGCCCTTACGAAGCACGAGGGATGCGCGCGACCGCGTCGGGCGGATGTTCTGCAGCAGGTTCGGCTCATTGATGGTGTGCCAGATCTCGCGTGCCCGCGCACGCGCCTCGGCTTCGGTGAGGCTCGCGTAGCGATGGAAGTACGAGCGCGGGTTCGCGAAGGCTCCGCGCTGGAGCTTCAGGAAGCGTTCTTCGTACCAGCGCGCGATGTCGCTCGTGCGCGCATCGACGTAGATCGTGAAGTCGAAGAGGTCGCTCACGGCAAGACGATGACCGGGGCCGGGCGGCTGCAGCACGTTCAGGCCCTCGACGATGAGCACGTCGGGTCGACGCACGGTGACCTGCGCGTCGTTCACGATGTCGTAGGCGAGGTGCGAGTAGAACGGCGCGCGCACTTCGGCCGCACCGGCTTTCACCTCGCTCACGAAGCGGAGCAGTGCACGGCGGTCGTACGACTCGGGGAAACCCTTGCGAGCCATGAGGCCGCGCCGTTCGAGCTCGGCGTTCGGGAACAGGAACCCGTCGGTCGTGATGAGTTCGACGCGCGGCGTGTGCTCCCAGCGAGCGAGGAGTTCGCGCAGCAATCGGGCGATCGTCGACTTGCCGACGGCGACCGAGCCGGCGACGCCGATGACGAACGGTGTCGACTCGAAGCGCTCGCGCAGGAACTCGCTCGTGACCTTGTGCAGCGACTTCGTGCCGCCGACGTAGAGGTTCAGCAACCGGCTGAGCGGCAGGTAGACCTCGGCGACCTCTCGGGGGTCGAGCGGTTCGCCGAGACCGCGCAGTTGCACGATCTCGGTCTCGCGCAATGGGGAGGGCATCGACGGTGCGAGCGCGGCCCAGTCGGCTCGATCGAGTTCGATGAACGGGGAGATCTGCGCCGCGGGCGACGACTGGCTCTGCGGATCAGGCACCGTGCCAGTGTAGTCAGCCGCTCGGGCACGGCGCCCGGGCGGCGACGGCGGGGGAGTGCACAGTGGCGCGCCAGTACAATCACTCCCATGTGTGGAATCGTCGGGTACGTCGGAGAGCGCAACAGCCTCGACGTCCTTATGGGAGGCCTTCGCCGCCTCGAATACCGTGGCTACGACTCAGCGGGAGTGGCGGTCGTCGACGACGACGGTGCCATCGAGACCGCGAAGCGGGCCGGCAAGCTCCAGGTGCTCGCCGACGAACTCACCGCGAACCCGCTGCACCGCGGCGGTACCGGCATCGGCCACACGCGATGGGCGACGCACGGCGGGCCCACCGATCGCAATGCGCACCCGCATCTCGGCGATGAGGGCCGGCTCGCCCTCATCCACAACGGCATCATCGAGAACTTCTCCGAGCTGAAGGCCGAGCTCGAGAGCGAGGGCTTCACCTTCGAGAGCGAGACCGACACCGAGGTCGCCGCCGTCCTCCTCGGCAGGGAGTACCGGGCGACCGGCGACCTGCGCGAGGCGTTCCGCAGGATCGTGTCCCGACTCGATGGCGCATTCACTCTGCTGGCCGTGCACCGTGACGAGCCGGGCGTCGTCGTCGGCGCCCGCCGCAACTCCCCGCTCGTGATCGGACTCGGCGAGGGCGAGAACTTCCTGGGTTCGGATGTCGCGGCCTTCGTCGAGTACACGAAGCGCGCTGTGGCGATCGGCCAGGACCAGATCGTGACGATCACCGCCGGCGATGTCGTGGTCACCGACTTCGACGGGCAGCCGGTCGAGGTCGAGCCGTTCGACGTCGCGTGGGACGCGTCCGCCTCCGAGAAGGGCGGCTGGTCCTCGTTCATGCGCAAGGAGGTCTCGGAGCAGCCCGAGGCCGTGCGGAACACGCTGCTGGGCCGCGTCGTCGACGGCCAGGTCGTGATTCCCGAACTCGAGTCGTTCGGCGATGACGAGCTGCGCGGCATCCGTCGCATCACCGTCATCGCGTGCGGCACCGCCGCCTATGCGGGAATGGTCGCGAAGTACGCGATCGAGCAGTGGGCACGGGTGCCGGTCGAGGTCGACCTCAGCCACGAGTTCCGCTATCGCGAACCGGTGCTCGATGCGGACACGCTCGTCGTCTCGATCAGCCAGTCGGGCGAGACCATGGACACGCTCATGGCCGTGAAGTACGCGCGTGAGCACGGAGCGCGAACGATTTCGATCTGCAATACGCAGGGGGCGACGATTCCCCGCGAGTCCGACGCGGTCGTCTACACGCGCGCCGGGCCCGAGGTCGCAGTGGCCTCCACGAAGGCGTTCGTCGCGCAGATCGCGGCGCTCTACCTCTTCGGCCTGCATCTCGCACGGGTGCGCGGCACGCTCTCCGCCGATGCGCTCGCGATGCAGTTGGAAGAGCTGGCAGCGGTGCCCGAGAAGCTCGAGGTCGTGCTCGCCGAGTCCGAGAAGGTCGCGCAGCTCGCGCACTGGATGGCCGACACGCGTTCGGTGCTCTTCCTCGGCCGTCACGTCGGCTACCCGATCGCGCTCGAGGGTGCGCTGAAGCTCAAGGAGCTCGCGTACATCCATGCCGAGGGCTTCGCCGCCGGTGAGCTCAAGCACGGCCCGATCGCACTCATCGAACCGGGCCAGCCCGTGTTCGTGGTCGTGCCGAGCCCGCGCGGCTCCGCGGCCCTGCACCCGAAGGTCGTCTCGAACATCCAGGAGATCCGCGCCCGCGGCGCTCGCGTGATCGCGATTGCCGAGGCCGGTGACGCCGCAGTGCTGCCGTTCGCCGACGAGGTGCTGCGCATCCCGCTTGCGGCGCCGCTCTTCGAGCCCTTGCTCGCCGTCGTGCCCTTGCAGATCTTCGCGATGGAACTCTCGCAGGCGAAGGGGCTCGATGTCGACCAGCCGCGGAACCTCGCGAAGTCGGTCACGGTCGAGTGAGCCGGCTGCGGGAGGTGGCGCGGTGATCGCGGGGATCGGCATCGATGTCGTCGACATCGCCCGGTTCGAGCGTTCGCTGGCGCGCACTCCCGCGCTTCGCGACCGGCTGTTCGCCGAGAGCGAACGCGACCGCCCTGCGCGATCGCTCGCCGCGAGATTCGCCGCGAAAGAGGCGCTCATCAAGGCGCTCGGCGGTAACCCGGTCATCCGGTGGCACGACATGAGGGTTGTGCAAGACGAGCACGGCAACCCCGATTTCGAGCTGTCGGGCGCGATCGCGCAACTCACCCGTGACCTCGGCATCGATCGGGTCCACGTCACCATGAGTCACGACGCCGGCATCGCGAGTGCGTTCGTCGTGCTCGAGAACGGGGCGGGAGGCGCCTCGTGAACGGGCCGACGGATGCCCCGGTGAGGCCGTTCCGCGAAGCCGTCATCGATCTCGAGGCCGTGCGCGGAAACGTGCGCAGGCTCGCCGCGGTCGTGGCGCCGGCGCTGACGATGGCCGTCGTGAAGGCGAACGCCTACGGGCACGGCGCGGTACCGGTGGCCCGGGCGTCGCTCGCAGGCGGCGCCGACTGGCTCGGTGTCGCCGACATCGACGAGGCACGGGCGCTCCGCGAAGCGGGCATCGATGCGCCGCTCCTCGCGTGGCTCCACGACCCGGGTGCGACGTTCGGCCCCTCGATCGAGCGCGACATCGACCTCGGCGTCTCGTCGATCGCTCAGCTTCTCGCCATCGCGGATGCCGCGGCATCCGTCGACCGCGTGGCGGCCGTGCACCTGAAACTCGACACGGGTCTCAGTCGCAGCGGCGTCGCCCCCGAGCACTGGCCCGAGGCGGTCGCGATCGCGGCGGGGCTCGAGGGTGCAGGCCGCATCCGCGTGCGCGGCCTGTTCAGCCATCTCGCGAACACCTCTCCCGATGAGGATGCGCGCCAGCTGGCCGCCTTCGAGCGCGGCCTCGAGCAGGCAGCGGCGGCGGGACTGCGCGCCGAGGTGCGCCATCTCGCCTCGACCGCGGGAGCGCTGCGCGTGCCCGCCGCTCGTTTCGATCTCGTGCGCATCGGCATCGGCGCGTACGGCATCCCGCCGTTCGGCGACGGTACGACTGCGGCCGATCTGGGGCTGCGACCCGCCATGACGCTCCGCGGCCGCGTCGCTGCTGTGCGCCGCGTCGAGCCCGGAACCGGTGTGTCGTACGGCCACATCTGGCGCGCTGCGCGTGCGACGACGCTCGCCCTCGTGCCGCTCGGGTATGCAGACGGGGTTCCCCGCCAGGCGTCCGATCGGGCAGAGGTCTGGATCGCGGGCGCGCGCCGCCCCGTCGTCGGCCGCATCGCGATGGACCAGTTCGTCGTCGACGTCGGCGACGACCGGGTCGAGGCGGGTGACGAGGTCGTGCTCTTCGGCGACCCCGAGACGGGCGCACCGTCGGCGGACGACTGGGGCGATGCCGCAGGCACCATCGGCTACGAGATCGTGACCCGGATCGGCCCGCGCGTGCCGCGCCGCTACCTGGGCGGGGCGTGATGCGGTTCGAGGTGATCGACACCCCGGCGATGGAGTCGTTCGGTCGTGAGCTCGGGGCCGTGCTGCGCGCGGGCGACGTCGTCGTGCTCACGGGGCCGCTCGGCGCGGGCAAGACCACGCTGACCCGCGGTATCGGCGCGGGCCTCGGGGTGCGCGGGCGCGTGCAGAGCCCGACCTTCGTGCTCGCTCGCACCCATCCGAGCCTCGTGGGCGGCGCCCCGCTCGTGCACGTCGACGCCTATCGGCTCGGCAGTGCTGCACTGCTCGACGACCTCGACCTCGACTTCGATCGCTCCGTCGTCGTCGTCGAATGGGGTGCCGGACTCGTGGAGGACGTCACCGATTCATGGCTCGAGGTCGTGATCGAGCGGCCGACTGGCGCGAGCACCGCGGATGCCGCGGCGCCGGTCGGCGGCGCGGGCGGCATGGATGCCACGGCCGGCGGCCTCGACCGCACCGCACTCGATGCCGACGAGCCGCGAACGGTCACGGTGATCGGCCGCGGGCCCCGCTGGGTCGCCACTCAGTACGCCGCGCCCGCGTAGGCTTGAGGCCATGCTCCTCGCGATCGACACCTCGACGGGCACGAGTGTCGCCGTCGTCGATCGAGATGGCGTCAGCGGTGAACTGCGCTGTCTCGTCGAGACGGGTACCGACGACACGATGCGCCACGCAGAGGTGATCGGCGGATTCATCCGTGACGCGCTCGCCGGCGCCGGCGTCGAACCACGAGACCTGTCGGGTGTCGCGGCGGGAATGGGACCCGGGCCGTTCACCGGCCTGCGCGTCGGCATCGCCGCAGCACACGCCTTCGCGCTCGGCATCGGCCGCCCGTTCGTTCCGGTCGTGAGCCACGACGCGATCGCCTTGGCCCGGTACCGCGCGGGCGACGCCGGCCCGCTGCAAGTGGTCACCGATGCCCGGCGTCGCGAGTTCGCGATCTCCGAGTACGACGGACTCGACGGTGACGGACTGCCGGTGCGGGTCAGCGGCCCCGAACTCGCGCCACGCGACGAGGTGCCCGCGCCACGCGGCATCCGCTTCGATGCCGCGATCGTCTCGGCGGGCGCGGTCGGCATGCTCGCCGAACTCGCTTTCGCCACCGGTCGCCTGCCGCTCACGCCCGACGAGCCGATCTACCTGCGAGCACCCGATGTCACCCCGTCGGCCGGCAAGAAGGTGCTGCGATGAGCGTGTTCATGCGACGTGCGACGAGCGACGATCTCGAGCGCATCATGGTGCTCGAGCGCGCGACCTTCGAGGCCGATGCCTGGCCCGAAGACGCCATGCGCCGTGAGATCGAGAGCGAGCACGGCTACTACCTGGTGGCCGTCGACGACCGGATCGAAGCCCAGCGCGACGCTCGCCCCGATGCCGATGCCGATGCCGATCCGGAAGCCGATGGCGATCCCGCCGGCGGCCTGCTCGGCTACGCCGGCCTGCTCGCTCCGGCCGGCGGCGGGCAGGGCGACATCCAGACGATCGCGGTCGCGCCGTCGACCCGGGGCATCGGCCTCGGTCGCGGCCTCATGCACGCACTCATCACCGAAGCTCGGCGCCGTCATGTCTCGGAGCTCTTCCTCGAGGTGCGCGCCGACAACCCGATCGCCCGTGCGCTCTACGACTCGCTCGGCTTCGAGGAGATCGGCGTGCGCCGTGGCTACTACCGGCGCGGCATCGACGCGGTGCACATGCGGCTGACGGTGCCGCCGGCGGTCACCCGCCCCGCCGACGACGCGGGCGAGCGCGCTGCTGGCGGCGCAGGGGTGACCCGATGAACCGCGACGCCCCGCTCATCCTCGGCATCGAGACCTCGTGCGACGAGACCGGTGTCGGCATCGTGCGCGGCACGACGCTCCTCGCCAACACGATCGCCTCATCGATGGAGGAGCACGCCCGATACGGCGGCGTCGTGCCCGAGATCGCCGCGCGTGCACATCTCGAGGCGCTCGGGCCCACGATCCGGGCGGCGCTCGCCGAGGCATCCGTCACCCTCGCCGATCTCGACGCGGTCGCGGTGACGAGTGGCCCCGGCCTCGCGGGCGCGCTCATGGTCGGCGTCGGCGCCGCCAAGGCGCTGGCCATCTCGCTCGACGTGCCGATCTACGCAGTGAACCATCTCGTCGGGCACGTCGGCGCAGATCTGCTCGACACTGCGGCTCCGCTCGAAACGCCCACTGTCGCGCTGCTCGTCTCGGGCGGGCACACTTCGCTCCTGCTCGTGCGCGACCTCGTCTCCGACGTCGAGCTCCTCGGCGAGACCATCGACGACGCCGCGGGCGAGGCGTTCGACAAGGTGGCGCGGCTCCTGGGGTTGCCGTACCCCGGCGGGCCCGAGATCGATCGAGCCGCGATCGGCGGCGACCCGCGAGCCATCCGGTTCCCACGCGGACTCACCCAGCCCAAAGACCTCGCGGCGCACCGCTACGACTTCAGCTTCTCGGGCCTGAAGACCTCCGTCGCTCGATGGGTCGAGCAGCGCGAAGCAGCCGGCGAGCCCGTGCCGGTCGCCGACGTCGCTGCGAGCTTCCGCGAAGCGGTCGCCGATGTGCTCGTGACGAAGGCCGTCGCGGCGTGCACCCGACTCGGTGTGCCGCGCCTGCTGCTCGGCGGCGGCGTCGTGGCGAATGCCCGCCTGCGCGAGTTGGCCACCGAACGAGCGGATGCCGCGGGCGTCGCGTTGCGCATTCCGCCGCTGTCGCTCTGCACCGACAACGGCGCGATGATCGCCGCACTCGGCGCGCAACTCGTGATGGCGGGGCATCCGCCGTCGACGCTCGACTTCGGTGCAGACTCGACCCTGCCGGCGACCGAGATCCAGATGGCGGCCGAGTCCGCGTCGTCACGTGCGTCGGAATCCGTGCAGCCCCGTACGTAGCGCGATAGTGTGATCACGAGACCGGATGCCGCTGTCGTTGACAGCGCCCGGGAGCGCCTGTCATCGTGGCGGGGTCGTATTCCACAGCATCGAGGAGAACCCACCGTGACCGATCCGAACCATCCTGAGCAGCCCGACGGCGCAGTGCCGCCGGTGCCGCCGGCCGAGACGCCTGCCGCACCGGTTCCGCCCGCCCCGCCGGTTCCGCCCGCTGCTGCACCCGTTCCTCCCGCAGCGCCCGCGGCGCCCGCGTACGGTCAGCCGGCACCTGCCGCGCCCGCCTACGGTCAGCCCGCGCCCGCGGCGCCCCCCTACGGAGACGCGTCGGCCAAGCCGTCGCAGGTGCTGAGCATCCTCTCCCTCGTCGGTGGCATCGTCGGCCTCGTCGCTTCGTTCTTCTACTTCGGCCTGCTGTTCTCGATCGCCGCCGTCGTGCTCGGCTTCATCGCGAAGAAGAAGGAGCCGGCCTCGAAGGGCATGTGGCTCACCGGCATCATCCTCGGTTTCGTCGGCATCCTGATCGGCGTGATCTTCATCATCATCGCGATCATCGCCTTCGCGGTGCTCGCCAACTACGGAACGACCTACGGGTCGTACTGAGGCAACCATGAGTGATCCCAAGAACCCCGACGTCCCAGAGGTGCCAGACCTCCCCGAGGTGCCGGCCGAGCCCGAGACGCCCAGCGTTCCCGAGCCCGAGCTGCCCGACGCCCCCGAGCCCGAGATTCCGAGCGCGCCCGAGCCCATCGTGCCGGTCGACGCCGCTGCGGCCGCTCCGGCATCGTCGACACCCGACGTGCCCGAAGTGCCATCGGCGCCCGAACCGCCGGCTGCTCCAGAGCCACCTGCACCGCCCGCACCACCGGTGCCCCCCGCGGCACCGAGCTACGGAGCTCCGACGCCCCCGCCGCAGCCTCCCTACGGCGCTCCCGCCGCAGGCGGCCAGCCGGCGGCGCCCGGCTATGGTGCTCCCGAGCAGCCTGCATATGGTGCGCCCGCCCAACCTCCCTATGGCGCACCGGCGCAGCCGGCGTATGGCGCACCCGCCTACGGCACTGCCGCACCGACGAGGGCGACACCCGTGCTCAGCCTGATCTCGCTCATCGCGGGCATCGTGGGGCTCATCGGCTTCTTCGTCGTCTTCATCCCGTTCGTCGGTGGGGTGCTGCAGCTGTTCATCCCGGCTGCGGCCGTCGTGCTCGGCTTCCTCGGCAAGAAGAAGGAGCCTGCTGCGAAGGGCATGTGGCTGACCGGCATCATCCTCGGTTTCGTCGGCATCGCCATCGCGCTGCTGTCGTTCGTGCTGTGGGGCATCGTCTTCTCCGGCTACGACAGCTATTACGGGTACTGAGGAGCGATCCATGGTTGAGCGCGAGGGGGTTTCGCCCGACGGCGAGACCCCCGACCGCTCTCCTGGGGCTCGCGACGACGGGTCGAACGGGGCGAGCGACGAGCGAGCGAGGTCGTTCGAGCCCTTGGCGCCGTTCCAGCCCGCCGAACCGACGTTCCGTGCCGATCCCGCGGTGCGGGAGTTCGACGTCCCGTTCGACACGGGTCAGCTCCGATCGATCTCCACCGGGCAACTGCTCATCGTGCATCGGCCGGGATCCGACCCGACCGAAGCGGTCGAAGAGCAGACGCAACGGCGGGTGTTCAGCTGGATCGCGGCCGTCGCCGGCACCATCGGCGCCGCGGCATCGCTCTTCGTGGGCTGGATGCTGCCGCTCTCCATCGCCGCGATCGTCTTTGGCGTGCTCGGCCTTCGCCGTGAGGAACGGGGGCGCACGCTGGCATTCGCCGGCATCGGCACCGGCATCGCAGGGCTCGTGTTCTCGGCCGTCTGGATCGGCTATTACGCGATCGTCTTCGGTGCTCTGCCGCACTGACGTCGTGCCGCGCTGAGGTCGTGTCGGGCTGAGGCCCTGACTGCCGTGCCGACATGCGACGGCCGACGCTTCACGCGATGACGACGGGCGGGTGGCCCCGGCAATTCGGCGAGCGTCGGCTCAGATCCGCTCGACGAGCAGGGCGACGTGCCGGCCTGCTTCGCGGGTCAGCACGATGGTCGCAGAGGCCGCGCCGCGCAACTTCAACCGGGTGCGCAGCCGGGCGGGGTCGACATCGGTGCCGCGCTTCTTGATCTCGAGTGTGCCGATGTCCCGTTCCGCCAACGCCTGTCGCAGCTGGCGCTCGTCGGCGGGCAGCCGTTCGAGCACGCGGAACCCGCGAGCGAACGGCGAGTCGAACGCGGTGTCGGCAGTGAGGTACGCGATGCCGGAGCTGAGCATCCACGCGCCGTGCGCACGGGCGAGATCACCGATCAGCCGCGCGCGAATGACGGCACCGTCGGGCTCGTACAGGTAATCGCCGAGCGGCCCGACCGGAGCGTCTTCGCTGTCGGCACCCGCCGTGAGTTCTTGGGCGGCGTCACCCCGGATGACGAGGGCGGCGCGGCGAATGCCGGGACGGGCGACCGATCCGAACCAGACCCCGAGCTCGACGAGGTCGCCGTCGACCGAGACCCACTGCGCCTCTGCTCCTGCGGGGATCACGCCGCGATCGGTGCCGGGGCCGAGCTTGACTCCGACGGGCATGCGCTCACCCAGCCCGAAGGCGAAGTCGAGCGAGGGGGAGTAGTCGGCGGCATCCGTGATTCTCGTCGTCGTGCCGCCTGTGGTCGTTCGTCGCGCCGGATCGAGCCACGCCCCGTCGATGCCGCCGAGGGCGACCTGCTCCGCCTGCTCGTGCAGCACTCGCACCCGGGGAAAGGGCGTGAGATTGTACGCTGCGATCGCTGCGGTGACCTCGTCGGCCTCGGCGGCCGTGACCTCGAGGTCGATCGCCGCCATGGCGAGGGCATCGCCCCCGATGCCGCAGCCGAGGTCGGCCACATGGCCGACACCGGCCCTCGAGAAGCGTCCGGCGTGCAGGGCCGCGACCTTCAACCGTGTCGCCTGTTCGAGGCCGGCTTCGGTGAAGAGCATCCGCGAGGCGAACGGGCCAAACTTCGCCTCGGCCTTCGCTCGGAGCTTCGCCTGGCTGAGCACGGCAGCCACGAGACTGGGTCGATGCCCTTGCTTGCGAAGGTCGGCGACGGTCTTGACGATGTCGGCCTTCGAGTCCCAGTCGGGCAGCCCGTCGAGCAGCGTGAGGCCCTCTGGCGAGAGCAGTTCGACGAGTTCAGCGCGATCCACCCGGCCACGCTAGCATCGCGTCGCGGCAGCGTTCGCCTGTGGCTGAACGGGCTGGCACTCACGTTGCACGAGTGCCAAATCGCGCCTAGACTCGGTTTAGCACTCTCGCTCTGAGGCTGCCAACCAGTCTTCGTCAAGAAAGAGGTCAACCGTGTCGGTTTCCATCAAGCCGCTCGAGGATCGCATCGTCATCAAGCAGGTCGAGGCCGAGCAGACCACCGCATCGGGTCTGGTCATCCCCGACACTGCCAAGGAGAAGCCCCAAGAGGGCGAGGTCGTGGCAGTGGGCCCCGGTCGCATCGATGACAACGGCAACCGCATCCCGCTCGACGTCGCAGTCGGCGACAAGGTGATCTACTCGAAGTACGGCGGCACCGAGGTGAAGTTCGACGGCGACGACCTCCTCGTCCTGTCGGCTCGCGACGTGCTCGCGGTCGTCGTCCGCTAAGGCGACACGATTACATTCGAGGCCCGGATGCCCCAGTGGGGCATCCGGGCCTCGTCGTCGTTCGGGCGAGCGGATGCCGCGGCATCCGCTCACCCGAACCTCTTGCCCGCCGCTCTCGTCATCCCCACCCGGGCGTAGTCTGTGCTGGTGTCATCCCGCTCCGAGACCGTGCCATCCGCCTCGACGACTCCGACGGCGGGAGTGAGCCGCTCGGGCCTCTTCTTCGCGATCGGCGCCTACGGCTTCTGGGGCTTCCTCCCCATCTACTTCATCGCGCTCGCCCCTTCGGCGCCGTTCGAGATCGTGGCCTGGCGGGTGCTGTTCTCGATCGTCTTCTGCGCCCTGCTCATCACGGTCACGCGCGCGTGGCGGCCGCTTGCGGTGCTCTTGCGCGATCGCCGCATCGTGCTCACGATGGGGCTCGCCGGTCTCCTCATCTTCATCAACTGGCAGACCTACGTCTACGCGACGCTCTCCGGCCAGGTGGTCGAGGCTGCGCTCGGCTACTTCATCAACCCGATCGTGACGGTCTTCCTCGGCGTGCTCGTGTTGCGCGAGCGCCTGAACCTCACCCAGTGGATCGCGGTCGGCATCTCGATCGTCGCGGTCGTGGTGCTCGCGTTCGGATACGGCCAGTTGCCGTGGATCGCACTCGTGCTGGCGTTCTCGTTCGGCTTCTACGGACTCATCAAGAAGCGCGTCGGCCCGAAGGTCGACGCGGTCTCCGGACTCACGATCGAGACCATATGGCTCGCACCGCTCGCCGTGGTGCAGCTCGTGTTCGTCGCCATGACCACGGGGCTCACGATCGGCACGGTGAGTGTGTGGCACACGGTGCTGCTGATCGGCCTCGGCGCGGTCACCGCGGTGCCGCTCCTGCTCTTCGCGGCGGCTTCCCGACGACTGCCGCTCATTTTCATGGGCTTCATCCAGTATTTCGCGCCATTCATCCAGTTCCTCGTCGGAGTCGTCGTGCTGCACGAGCCGATGCCGCTCGAGCGCTGGATCGGCTTCGGGCTCGTCTGGGTGGCGCTCATCGTGCTGACGGTCGATCTGTTGCGCGGCGTTCGCGTGTCGAGACGGCTGGTCGTCGAGCCCGCGTGACCCGTGTCCCGAGCGGGCCGGGTGGCGAACCGGTGAGCGGATGTCGCAGGCGCGCGATTTTCGCGTGAACGGGCGGTTTCTCGCTGATTCCGTGCGCCGAATCAGGGGGAGGTGTCGGCGAGATAACGATTGCCGCGGTGTTACATGGTTGTGACCGCCCTGACTTGTTTCCGCCATTGGCGCGGAATACTGTCAAACAACGGCGTCACCATGGCGCTGCATTGTGTACCAATTTCCTTCAGTCCCAAGGAGCAACATGAGCGTATTCGCGAAGGCCTCGGCCTCGCGCTCGGCTCGCGCAGCCTGGACGGGCATCGCCATCGCTGGCGTCAGTGCCCTTCTCCTCACCGCGTGCAGTTCGGGTGCCCCCGCCCCCGCCGATTCCGACGAACCTGCCGACACCGGCGACGCGCTGCCCATCGCCGAGGGCGAGCGCGACCTGTCGCTCAAGCTCGGAACGATCCTTCCGCAGAGTGGTGCGCTCGCGTTCCTCGGCCCGCCCGAAGAGGCCGGCGTTCAGCTCGGTGCCGATGACGTCAACGCGGTCGCGGACTCCGGTCTCGGCGTCGAGATCATCTTCCGCGACTCGGGTGACACCACCACCGACACCGCGACCGTCTCCGTGACCGACCTCCTCTCGCAAGACGTGTCGGCCATCATCGGTGCAGCGTCGTCGGGCGTCTCGAAGACCGTCATCGACCAGATCGTCGCTGCAGGAGTCATCCAGTTCTCGCCGGCGAACACTTCGGCCGACTTCACCGAGTACAACGACAACGGACTCTTCTGGCGCACCGCTCCCTCCGACGTGCTCCAGGGCGAGGTGCTCGGCAACCTGATCGCCGAAGACGGCAACGCGACGCTCGGCCTGATCGTGCTGAACGACTCCTATGGCACGGGTCTCGCGGAGTTCACCAAGACCGCCTTCGAGGCGGCCGGCGGTGAAGTCGTCGCAGAGGCGCTCTTCAACGAGGGCGACTCGAGCTTCGATGCCCAGATCGCTGAAGTGACGGCTGCCAACCCCGACGCGATCGCACTGATCACGTTCGACCAGGCGAAGATCATCACGCCGGCGCTCGTCGGTGCGGGCTACCCGAATGACCAGCTGTACTTCGTCGACGGCAACCTGTCGGACTACAGTGCAGACTTCGCCCCCGGCCTCGTGGCCGGTTCGAAGGGCACGCTCCCCGGTCTCGACACTGGAACGCTCGGTGACTTCACCGACCGTCTGCTCGAGGTCGACCCCGCGCTGGCCGACTTCAGCTACGCGGCTGAGTCGTACGACGCGGTCGTGCTTCTCTCGCTGGCGGCGTACGCGGCCAACAGCACCGAGGGCCCCGAGATCGCCAAGTACCTGCGTCAGGTCTCGGGCGGCTCAGGCGACGGCGAGAAGGTCACGAGCTACGAAGAGGGCGTCGCGCTCCTCGAAGAGGGCAAGCAGATCGACTACGACGGCCCCTCGGGCCCGATCACCTTCGATGAGAACGGAGACCCGACGGAAGCCACCATCGGCATCTTCCAGTACCTCGACGACAACACCTACGAGCGCATCGGTGACGGCTGATCCGCTGAGTGAGTGAACGACAGGGCCCCGACTTCGGTCGGGGCCCTGTTGCGTGCGGTGGCGGTGTGCGGTGGTTGCGTGCGGTGGCGGCGTGCGGTGGCTGCGAGTGCCGGCTGCGAGTGGTGCGGGGCCCGGGTTTCGGCCGGGACCTTCGCGGCAGCCGTGGCATGCGAAGAGGGGCGGATGCCGCAGCATCCGCCCCTCTTCGTGTCGTGCCGTGCTCAGTCGTCGTCTTGGCCCAGCGTTCCCAAGTAGAGGCCGATGACCTTCGGGTCGTTCAACAGCTCGCGGCCCGTGCCGTGGTAGGCGTCGCGGCCCTGGTCGAGCACGTATCCGCGATCGCAGATCTGCAGGCAGCGGCGTGCGTTCTGCTCGACCATGATGGTCGTCACGCCGGCCTTGTTGATCTCCTTGACCCGGAGGAACGCCTCGTCTTGCCGCACGGGCGAGAGCCCGGCAGAGGGCTCGTCGAGCAGCATCACGTGGGGACCCATCATGAGTGCGCGCGACATGGCGACCATCTGCCGTTCTCCGCCCGAGAGTGAGCCGGCACGCTGGCCGAGACGCTTCGCGAGTTCAGGGAAGATCTCGGTGACGAACTCCAGCCGCTCCTTGAGGCCCTTCGGCTTCAGGTACATGCCCATCTCGAGGTTCTCCTGGATGGTCAGCGAGGGGAACACGTTGTTCGTCTGCGGGACGAAACCGACGCCCTGCGCGACGAGTTTGTTCGCCTGGAGGTTGGTGATCTCTTCGCCGTGCAGGTAGATGCCGCCTTCGCGCACCTTCACGAGACCGAAGATCGCCTTCAGGAGCGTCGACTTTCCGGCGCCGTTCGGGCCGATGATGCCGATGAGCTCGCCGGGCGCGGCCGTGAGCGAGCATCCGTTGAGGATGTTCACTCCGGGCAGGTACCCCGCGACGACGTTGCGCACGTCGACGACGAGATCGGTGGCCGGCGGCTCGGCGACCGCCGGTGCTGGGCTACTGTTCGTCATCGATGAGCTCCTTCAGTACTTCGATGTGCTCGCTGTCGGTGCTGCCGAGGTCGGCATCGTGGTGGGCCCCGAGGTACGCGTCGATGACTGCGGGGTTTTCCATCACCACGTGGGGATCGCCCTCGGCGACGACACGACCCTCGGCCATCACGATGACCCAGTCGGCGATGTGGCGCACCATGTGCATGTCGTGCTCGACGAAGAGCACGGTCATGCCCTCGGCCTTGAGGTTCAGGATGTGGTCGAGCAGCGACTGGGTGAGCGCGGGGTTCACCCCGGCCATCGGCTCATCGAGCATGACCAGTGTCGGGTCGCTCATGAGCGCCCTGGCCATCTCGAGGAGCTTCCGCTGCCCGCCCGACAGGCTCGCCGCGTAGTCGTCCTTCTTCGCGTCGAGCTTGAACCGGGTGAGGAGATCGAGCGCCTTCTCTTCGATCTCATCGTCTTGCTTGCGCCAGAGCGAGGGAATGAGCGAGCGGAACAGATTCTCACCGATCTGGTCCTTCGCGCCGAGCTTCATGTTGTCCATGACCGACAGGAGGCCGAGCGACTTCGTCAGCTGGAAGGTGCGGATCAGGCCCATGCGTGCCACGCGGTAGGCCGGCACGTGGGCGAGCGGTCGTCCTTCGAACGACCAGGTGCCCGTGTCCGGCCGGTCGAATCCGGTCAGGAGATTGAAGAACGTGGTCTTGCCGGCACCGTTCGGCCCGATCAGTGCGGTGATCGCGCCGCGCGGGATCTCGACGTGCTCGACGTCGACGGCGATGAGGCCGCCGAACGTTCGCTTGACGCTGTCGGCGACCAGGATCGGGTCGACCTTCTTGACTCCGGGCGCCGGGTCGCCGACGTGGAGCCCGGTCGACTTGACCGGCTTCGAGGAGGCTTGTTCATTTGACAAAAGCGAGCTCCTTTCGGTTTCCGAGGATGCCTTGTGGCATGAACACCACTATCAACATGATCGCCACTCCGACGAGGATGAACCGGATCTGACCGGCCTGCACCTGCGTCATGAAGGGCAGCCACCCGGCCTCGACTGCACGGGCGATGAAGCCCGAGAAGAACGAGAGCAGCACCCAGAACACGATGGACCCGAGGATCGGCCCCAGGATGGTCGCGGCCCCGCCGAGCAGCAGGATCGCGTAGATGAAGAACGTGAGCGTCGGCTGGAAATACGACGGCACGACCGCGCGTGGCATGACGAATATCATGCCGGCGAAGGTGCCGAAGAGACCGCCGATGATCAGGCTCTGCATCTTGTAGGAATACACGTTCTTGCCGAGCGCGCGCACCGCGTCTTCGTCTTCACGGATGCCCTTGAGGACGCGGCCCCACGGGCTGCGCATGAGGAGCCACGTAAGCACCACGGCGATGGCGACGATGATCCACGCGAGCACGAGGAAGAACCAGACGCGATTGTCGAAGATGAACGGGCCGAAGCCGTATCGCCCAGGCGGGAACGGGTTGAACGCCAGGAGCCCGGTCTGGTACTCCGAGAGTCCGTTCGCCGAGCCCGTGACCGCTTGGAATTCGTTGGTCGTGAAGATCAGCCGCAGCACCTCGGCGGCGGCGATCGTCACGATTGCGAGATAGTCGGCGCGCAGGCGCAGCGTCGGGATGCCGAGTACGAGCGCGAACACGATGGATGTCGCGACCGCGGTGAGGATGCACGCCCACACCGGCCAGCCCAGCCTGAGAGCCGGGATCGCATATCCGTATGCGCCGAGCAGCATGAACCCTGCCTGACCGAAGTTCAGGAGGCCCGTGAAGCCGAAGTGGATCGCCAGACCCAGTGCGGCGAGTGCGTATGCAGCAGTGGTCGGGCTGATCAGCTCGACGGCCGCGTTTCCGAAGATTGCTCCCCAGTCCATGGTCTTCCCCTTCCTATCCGATTCGCTCTCGACGACCCAGGATGCCCTGTGGTCGGAACAACAGCACCACGATCATGATGACCAGCGCACCGACGTACTTCATGTCGCTCGGCAGCCACAGCGTCGACAACTCGACGAAGAGTCCGACGATGACGGCGCCGAGGAGTGCACCGAAGGCGGTGCCGAGGCCACCGAGCGTCACCGCGGCGAAGACCAGCAGCAGGATCTGGAAGCCCATGTCCCAACTGACACCCGGCCGGAAATACGCCCAGAGGATCCCCGACAAGCCGGCCAGCGCTGAGCCGAGTACCCAGACGATGCGGATGACGAAGTTCACGTCGATGCCGCTCGCGGCGGCGAGGCTCGGATTGTCGGAAACAGCCCGGGTCGCCTTCCCGATGCGGGTCCGCAACAGGAAGTAGGCGACGGCGAGCAGCACGACGACGCTGGTCGCCATGCTCGCAACGTCGATCCAGCTGAGCGAGATCGGGCCGAGCGAGAATCGGGCGACGCCCGTCGCGCCGACGAGCTGCTGGGTCTGGCCGCCGTAGAAGTACTGGTAGGTGTACCGCAAAGCGAGCGACAGACCGATGCTGACGATCATCAGCGGGATGAGACCGAGGCCCTTCTTTCGGAGAGGTTTCCAGATCGCAGCATCGAGTCCCCAACCGAGCAAGCCGCTGAGGATCACCGCGATGATGATGGCGAGCCAGATAGGCAGCGCGAGAGTGCTCCCCAAGGTCAACGTCATCAGCGCGCCGAACGTGATCAGCTCTGCGTGGGCGAAGTTGGACAATCCCGTGGTGCCGAAGATCAGCGAGAGCCCGACCGCCGCCAGCGCGAGGAGCAACCCGAAGTTCAGCCCGTTCACTGCACGTTCCAAGAACTGGTCCCAGAAGCTGACGGTGACGCGCTCGCCCTGGCCGAGGAAGAAGTTCACCGACGCGTTGCGCGTCAGCCCGAACGTCGCCTCGCGCTCTGCGCCGCCCTCCTCGGCGACGATGACACCCTCGGGAAGCGTGTCCTCGTCGAGCGTGACGATGAAGGTGCCCTCCTTCTCGGGCACTCCCACCTCCCACCGTCCGTCGGCGTCGGTCTCGGTCTCGGCCTCGAAGCCGTTGCCCTCGACCGTGATCTGGACACCCTCGAGGGGTTCACCGTCGTACTGCACGTTTCCACGGAAGTGGTACTCGAACTCCGTTTCGGGCTCTTCTGTTGGCTCTGCCTGCTCGGTGGCCTGGGCCGTACTCCCATCCTCCGCCATCGCAGGGGACGCTGCGATGCCGGACAGAGTGAGTGCGGACAAAAGGATTCCGAGGAGGACGAGCCACCTCCTTGGAGACCGTTGGGCGAGCATTCGTGTGGGTTTCACTGCACCTCCAAGGGCGCCCCTCGGGCTTGGTGGCCGTCGGGGTTCGGTCCTTACTGTCGACAACGTCGTCGACAGTACGTGCCGATTATGTCTCATACGTTTCACAGATGAGGCAAACGGCGTTCGATTGTTATCCGGGAATGGCTCGGATGCAAACTCGCTTAACATTGGTATCGCGGGCCTGACCCATGGCGCGCGGTACTCGGGCAGAACTCGACGCGAGGAGCGATATGGACCAGGCCGACCCGTTCGGACTCACAGGACTCACCTACGATGACGTCCTTCTGCTGCCTGGCCACACCGATGTGATTCCGAGCGAAGCCGACCCCACCTCGCGCCTCACCCGTCGCATCAGCGTTGCGACGCCGCTGCTCTCGGCTGCGATGGACACCGTCACCGAAGCGCGCATGGCGATCGCGATGGCACGCCAGGGCGGCATCGGCATCCTGCACCGCAACCTCTCGATCGCCGATCAGGCCGAGATGGTCGACCGGGTCAAGCGCAGCGAGTCGGGCATGGTCTCCAATCCGGTGACGACGACGCCCGAGGCATCCGTCGCCGACGTCGACGCCCTCTGCGCGACGTATCGGGTCAGCGGACTGCCGGTCGTCGACGCCGATGGCAAGCTCGTCGGCATCATCTCGAACCGCGACATGCGCTTCGTCTCCGACTTCGAGAAGCCCTCCACCTCGGTGAGCGAGGTCATGACCAAGATGCCGCTCATCACGGGCCGCGTGGGCATGAACCCCGACGAGGCGCTCGCGATCTTCGCGAAGCACAAGATCGAGAAGCTGCCCCTCATCGACGACGACGGTCGCCTGACGGGCCTCATCACCGTCAAGGACTTCGACAAGTCGGAGCAGTATCCGAATGCCACGAAAGACAGCGAGGGTCGGCTCAGGGTCGGCGCCGCGATGGGGTTTTTCGGCGACGCGTGGGAGCGTGCAGAGGCGCTGCGCGACGCCGGGGTCGACGTGCTCGTCGTTGACACCGCCAACGGTGAATCGGCCGGCGTGCTCGACATCATCCGCCGTCTGAAGACCGATCCGACGTTCGCGCACATCGACGTCATCGGCGGTAACGTCGCGACCCGCGAGGGTGCACAGGCGCTCGTCGACGCGGGCGCCGACGCCGTCAAGGTCGGCGTCGGTCCCGGTTCGATCTGCACCACGCGCGTCGTCGCGGGGGTGGGCGTGCCCCAGATCACCGCCGTGTACGAGGCATCCAAGGCCACGAGGCCCGCCGGCGTGCCGCTCATCGCCGACGGCGGCCTGCAGTACTCGGGTGACATCGCGAAGGCGCTCGTCGCCGGCGCCGACACGGTCATGCTCGGTTCGCTGCTGGCCGGTACGGCCGAGAGCCCGGGGGAGCTCGTCTTCCAGAACGGCAAGCAGTTCAAGGCGTACCGAGGCATGGGGTCGCTGGGCGCACTGCAGACGCGCGGCCAGAAGACCTCGTACTCGAAAGACCGCTACTTCCAGGCGGATGTCCCGTCTGACGACAAGCTCATTCCCGAGGGCATCGAGGGCCAGGTGCCCTACCGCGGCCCGCTGTCGGCCGTGGCGTACCAGCTCATCGGCGGACTCCGCCAGTCGATGTTCTACGTCGGGGCGCGCACGATCGCAGAGCTGAAGACCAAGGGCAAGTTCGTGCGCATCACCCCGGCGGGGCTCAAGGAGTCCCACCCGCACGATGTGCAGATCGTCGTCGAGGCGCCGAACTACACGAGGTGAAGGTCAGCGCGGCGCAGCGGAGCTGCGACGCGCTTCCTTCACAAAGGCGGTAGCCGTAGCGCCGCGAAGCGCCGGCGCGCAGCGCCGCGACCACCGTTCAACCGACCCTCGCGTCCGCCAGCCGCGTGACCGCCTCGCTCAGCACCTCCGGTGTGCAGGCGAAGTTGAGCCGGGCATGCCCGCGGCCGACGGTCGTGCCGAACGTCGGGCCGATGCCGAGGGCGACCTTGGCGTGCTCGAGCGCGTAGGCGGCGGGGTCGTCGCCCCAGCCGAGAGCTGAGAGGTCGAGCCAGGCGAGGTAGGTCGCGTCGGGCATGCGGTAGCGCACTCCCGGCAGCTCGTCGGCGATGAGTTCGGCGAGCAGCCGCCGGTTGTCGTCGAGGCTTGCGAGCACGCCGTCGAGCCACGGCCCGCCCTCGCGGAACGCCGCGATCGAGGCGATCGACCCGAACTGGCTCATGCGCCACTCGACCTCGTACGGCAGTGCGGCGCGCACGCGATCGCCGCGTTCGCTCGCTGTCACGATGAGCGCCGCCTTCAGGCCGGCGATGTTGAACGCCTTGCTCGCGGCGGTCACCGCGACGCCGTACTCGCGGGCCTCGTCGGAGACCGTGAGGAACGGCGTGTACGAGACCCCCGGCTGCACGAGCGGTCCGTGCACCTCATCGGAGACGATCGTGACGCCGTGCCGGGCGGCGATCGCGGCGAGGGCGGCCAGCTGCGCGGCATCCGGAACCAGGCCGATCGGGTTGTGCGGGTTGCAGAGCACCATCGCCCGGGCACCGGCCGCGAACGCCGCGTCGATGCCGTCGAGATCGAGGGACCAGCCCTCGTCGATGCCGCCGAGCATCGGCACCTCGACCACTCGCCCGGATGCCTCGGTGACGAGGTCGAAGAACGGCGGATAGATCGGCGGGGTGATCACGACGCCGTCGCCCGGGACGGTGACCCGGCGCAGCACCTCGACGATGCCCATGCTGACGTCGGCCGTGCACGTGACGCGAGCCGGATCGACGTCCCAGCCGAGTCGCGCGGCGGCGAAGCCCTGGAACGCTTCGGCGACGGGCAGGCTCCCCGCCGTGTACCCCGTGTCGGAGCGGCGGATCGCCGCGTGCAGGGCCGCCGCGATCGGCTCCGCGAGCGGGAAGTCCATCTCGGCGACCGGCAGCGGCAGCACGTCATCGGCGTAGAGGCGCCACTTCGCACTGGTTCTCGTGCGGAGTGCGTCGAGGGGCTCTGCTGCGGTGCGTTGCATGCCTCCAGCTTGCCGCAGATCGGCCCGCGTTGGCAGGGCGAGCGCAGAGGCGCTAGTCTGGTCGGCTGCCCAACGGGCGGTGCGGCACCGGGTGAATGCGCCCAGCCGCGTACCGAACGGACACTCCCATGGGTTTCATCGACGTCAACGGCGTCTCATTCTCGCTGCCCGACGGCCGGCCATTGCTCGCCGACCTCGCCTTCCGGGTGACGGACGGCGCGACCACCGCCCTCATCGGCGCGAACGGCGCGGGCAAGTCGACGCTGCTGCGCATCATCCGCGGCGAGTTGCGCCCCGACGAGGGCAGCGTGCAGGTCGATGGCGGTCTCGGCGTGATGGACCAGTTCGTCGGCACCGGGCAGACGGTGGAGGGCACGGATGCCACGGTCGCGGGCCTGCTCGTCTCGGTCGCGCCGACCCGCGTGCGAGCGGCGGCGATCGAGCTCGAGGCATCCGAGAACGCCCTCATCGAACGCGACGACACCGCAGCGCAGATGCGCTACGCGACCGCGCTCGCCGAGTACGCCGAAGCGGGCGGATACGAGCAGGAGGTCGTGTGGGACCACTGCACGATCGCGGCCCTCGGCATCCCGTTCGAGCGTGCGAAGTGGCGTGAGCTCTCGACCCTCTCGGGCGGCGAGCAGAAGCGGCTCGCGCTCGAGGCGCTCTTCCGCGGCCCCGAGCAGGTGCTGCTGCTCGACGAGCCCGACAACTCGCTCGACGTGCCGGGCAAGCGCTGGCTCGAGTCGCAATTGCGGGCCACTCCCAAGACCGTGCTGCTCGTCTCGCACGATCGCGAGCTGCTCGCTCGTGCCGCCGACCGCATCGTGACGCTCGAGCTCGGCGCGGCGGGCAACACGGCGTGGGTGCACGGCGGCAGCTTCGAGGGCTACCACCGCGCACGAGAGGAACGCTTCGAGCGGCTCGACGAACTCCGCCGCCGCTGGGACGAGCAGCACGCCGCACTGAAGACCCTCGTCGCAACGCTGAAGGTCAAGGCGACGTACAACGCCGACATGGCGTCGCGGTACCACGCCGCGATGACCCGGCTGCGCAGGTTCGAAGAGGCCGGTCCGCCCGAGGAACGACCGCCCGCGCAGGCCGTCTCGATGCGACTCCGGGGTTCGCGCACCGGCAAGCGCGCGGTCGTCGGGGAGCGCCTCGAACTCACGGGCCTGATGAAGCCGTTCGACCTCGAGGTCTGGTACGGCGACCGGGTCGCGGTGCTCGGCTCGAACGGTTCGGGCAAGTCGCACTTCCTGCGCCTGCTCGCGGGCGGCGGCACCGAGCCCGATCGCACGCTCGGGCACATCACGACCATCGGCGAGACGCTCGCACGGGTGCCGCACACGGGCAAGGCAGTGCTCGGCGCGCGGGTCGTGCCCGGCTGGTTCGCGCAGAACCACGAGCATCCCGAGTACCGCGGTCGCGCCCTGCTCGACATCCTGCATCGCGGTGATGCGAACCGTGACGGCATGGCACGCGAGGCGGCGAGTTCCGCCCTCGATCGGTATGGGCTCGTGGCATCCGCTCAGCAGACCTTCGACTCGCTCTCGGGCGGCCAGCAGGCGCGCTTGCAGATTCTGCTGCTGGAGCTCTCGGGCGCAACACTGCTACTGCTCGACGAACCGACCGACAACCTCGACCTGGTCTCGGCCGAGGCGCTCGAACACGGGCTCTCGCGCTTCGACGGCACGGTACTCGCGGTCACGCACGATCGCTGGTTCACTCGCGGGTTCGATCGGTTCCTCGTGTTCGGCGGCGACGGCGAGGTCTACGAGTCGGATGCCCCGGTGTGGGACGAGAAGCGCGTCGCGCGGGCCCGTTAGGGCGCGGGTTCGAGACGTCGATCATCCTCAACCGGCGAAGTGCCGGTTGGGTAGGGTTGAGTGGTGACTCAGGAGATCGAGATCGGCCGCTCCAAGCGGGGCCAGCGCGTCTACGCATTCGATGACATCGCGATCGTGCCGAGTCGGCGCACCCGCGACCCCGAAGACGTCTCGGTCGGCTGGTCGATCGACGCCTACCAATTCGACATCCCGTTCCTCGCGGCGCCGATGGACTCCGTCGTCTCGCCGCAGACCGCGATCATGATGGGGCAGCTCGGCGGTCTCGGCGTGCTCGACCTCGAGGGTCTCTGGACCCGCTACGAAGAACCCGAGCCGGTGCTCGCCGAGATCCGCAATCTCACGCCCGAGCACGCGACCGCGCGCATGCAGCAGCTCTACTCCGAGCCGATCAAGCCTGAGCTCGTCACGGCACGTCTCGCCGAGATCCGCGCCGCGGGCGTCACCGTCGCCGGTGCGCTCTCGCCCCAGCGCACGCAAGAGCTCTACGAGACCGTCGTCGCCGCCGGCGTCGACCTGTTCGTCATTCGCGGCACGACGGTGTCGGCCGAGCACGTCTCGAAGAATCAAGAGCCGCTGAACCTCAAGAAGTTCATCTACGAGCTCGACGTGCCCGTGATCGTCGGCGGTGCAGCCACCTACACGGCAGCCCTGCACCTGATGCGCACCGGGGCTGCGGGTGTGCTCGTCGGTTTCGGCGGGGGAGCGGCCTCGACGACCCGAGCGACGCTCGGCATCCACGCACCCATGGCCACGGCGGTCGCGGATGTCGCAGGCGCGCGCCGCGACTACCTCGACGAGTCCGGTGGCCGCTACGTGCACGTCATCGCCGACGGCGGCGTCGGCAAGTCGGGCGACATCGTTAAGGCGATCGCATGCGGCGCCGACGCGGTCATGCTGGGAACGGCGCTCGCGCGGGCGACGGATGCCCCGGGCGGCGGATACCACTGGGGCGCCGAAGCGCACCACCCCAAGCTCCCGCGCGGGCAGCGCGTGCACGTCGGCCAGGTCGCCCCGCTCGAAGAGGTGCTCTACGGGCCGGCACCGTCGGCCGACGGTGTCACGAACCTCATCGGGGCGCTCCGCCGCTCGATGGCGACGACCGGGTACTCCGACCTGAAGGAGTTCCAGCGCGTCGAGGTCGTCGTCGCGCCGTATCAAGGGCTGTAACCGAACCGGGTGGCTCCGAGGCGGGTTTCGAGACGGCACTGGCGCACCGCCTCAACCCGCGGTGCCAACGTGTCTCGCTTCGGGTAGCGTGGAAACGGATCACGCGGCCCGGCCGTGAGGCCGCGGGGATGGGGTGCACGATGGCAACTCAGAAATCGGCGAGGCTCAAGTCGGTGACGCGTTCGACCAAGCTCGGACCAGAGGAGAGAGTGGCCGCGATCGCGCGGCTGAAGGAGAAAGAGCTCGACGTCCTCGTGGTCGGCGGCGGCATCGTCGGCACCGGAGCGGCGCTCGACGCCGTGACGCGAGGGCTCTCGACCGGGATGCTCGAAGCTCGTGACTGGGCGTCGGGCACTTCGAGTCGATCGTCGAAGCTCGTGCACGGCGGCATCCGCTATCTCGAACAGCTCGACTTCCGGCTCGTGCGCGAGGCGCTCATCGAACGCGGCCTGCTGCTGCAGCGCATCGCGCCGCACCTCGTCAAGCCCGTGCGGTTCCTCTACCCCGTGCAGAAGCGCATCTTCGAGCGCTTGTACGTCGGTGCGGGCATGCTGCTCTACGACATCTTCAGCTACACCGGAGGGCGGCCACCCGGGGTGCCTCACCACCGGCACCTGTCGAAGCGGCAGGTGCTGCGGGCGATCCCGTCGCTCTCGAAGGACGCACTCGTCGGCGGACTCACGTATTACGACGCGCAGGTCGACGACGCCCGCTACGTGGCGAGTCTCGCGCGTACTGCCTCGTTCTACGGCGCGCACGTTGCGAGTCGTGTCAAGGTCGACGGCTTCATCAAGGTCGGCGAACGGGTCGTCGGCGTGAAGGCGCACGACCTCGAGACCGACGAGCACTTCGAGGTGCGGGCCAAGCAGGTCGTGAACGCCACCGGCGTGTGGACCGACGACACGCAGCGCATGGTCGGCGAGCGCGGCACGTTCAAGGTGCGCGCCTCGAAGGGCGTGCACCTCGTCGTGCCCCGCGACCGCATCCAGTCGGCGATGGGCATGATCTTCCGCACCGAGAAGAGCGTGCTGTTCGTGATTCCGTGGGGCCGGCACTGGCTCATCGGCACGACCGACACCGACTGGAACCTCGACAAAGCCCACCCTGCGGCGACCGCGGCCGACATCGACTACCTGCTCGAGCATGTGAACGCCGTGCTCGGCATCCCGCTCACGAGAGAAGACGTCGAGGGCGTCTACGCAGGGCTCAGGCCCCTGCTCGCCGGGGAGAGCGACCAGACCTCGAAGCTCTCGCGTGAGCACCTCGTCGCGCACACCGTGCCCGGCCTCGTCGTCATCGCAGGTGGAAAGTTCACGACCTACCGCGTCATGGCGAAGGACGCGATCGATGCCGCCGCCGATGCGCTCGACGACAAGGTGCCGAAGTCGACGACGCAAGACATTCCGCTCCTCGGGGCCGAGGGCTACCAAGCCGCGTGGAACAAGCGCGGCAAGATCGCCCGTGCGTTCGGCGTGCACGAGGTGCGCATCGAGCACCTGCTGAACCGCTACGGCACGATGACCGACGAGTTGCTCGACCTGATCCGCGATGACGCCGCGCTCGGCGAACCGCTGCCGGGGGCCGACGACTACCTCGGCGCCGAGGTCGTGTACGCGGCTTCGCATGAGGGCGCCCTGCACCTCGACGACGTGCTCGCCCGGCGCACCCGCATCTCGATCGAGGCGTGGGATCGCGGAGTCTCGGCTGCGCCCGTTGCTGCACGGCTGATGGGCGAGGTGCTCGGCTGGGACACGGCTCGCCAGTCGCTCGAGGTCGAGCGCTACCTCGAGCGGGTCGCTGCAGAGCGCGCCTCGCAGGAGCAGCCCGACGACGAGTCGGCCGACCGTGTGCGGCTCGAGGCGCCCGATATCGTGAAGGTGGATTGAGCGCTCAGAACGCTCCAAGCCGCCGGGGCAGATTTCGACGACGTGCCCGCTGTCGGTGCTGAGAGCGCAGAGGCCGTGCGCCTGGGCGCTTGGGCGTCGAGAGGTGTGGACGTCGATAGACTAGGGACGATCCCGCTCGACCCGGAGGTGACCGCGCCATGATCGACGTCCGCCGGGTGGCGCTCCCCGGAGTCGGCGTGCTCCACTCGTTCACGACCGATGACGGCGTCGAGGTGTCGGTGGTCGCGCACCGAACGGGTGCCAGTGACCTCATGACGCGACCGGCCGGAAGCGGCGAGGATCATCCGGCCACGACCGTGCGGCTGAGCGACGACGAGGCACGCGTGGTCGCCGAACTCCTCGGCGGGACGAGCATCGTGACGTCGATTTCCGAACTCGACGAGCTGCCGGGCGTGCCCATGGACTGGTTCGTCGTCGACGCCGACGACGCTGTGCGCGGCCGTCCGCTCGGCGAGTTCGATCGACCCGGTGAGGTCGTGATCGCTGCGGTCGTGCGCGACGACCACGCCTATCCGACGCCGTCCGACGACTTCGTCACCCAGGTCGGCGACACCATCGTCGCCATCGGGCCGAAGGAGCGCGTCGACGCCGCATTCAGCGCGTTCCGCCACGGAGCGGCGCCACTCGAGCGCGGCGAGGACCCCAGCGCCTGATGCTCCACATGATGCTGCGCCCACGGTGGGTGCTCGCACTGCTCCTCGCCCTCGGCATCGCCGCGGCCTTCGCACTGCTCGGCCAGTGGCAGCTCGAGCGTGCGGTCGAGCAGTCGGTCGTGGTCGAGCGGCCCACCGAAGAAGTGCGGCCGTTCGCCGGCGTCGCCGAGCCCGACCAACCGACCGAGCAAGCCGCGACCGCCCAGATCGTCGAGGTGACGGGCACCGTCGTGCCGGGTGACACGGTGATCGTCGAAGGGCGACTGAACGACGGCGTCGCGGGCTTCTGGCCGGTCGTGCATCTCGAGGTGACGGATGGCACGCCGGGCGGGTTGCCCGTCGCGCTCGGTTGGGCGGCCGACGAGCAGACCGCTCGTGAGGCGGCCGATCGGTTCGAGGCCGGCCTCGACCCCCTCGAACCCATCACACTCGTCGGGCGGTTCCTGCCGAGCGAAGCGCCGATCGCCCCCGATGACGAAGCCGACCCGTTCTCGATGCAGGCCGTCGCTGTCGCGCAGTTCATCAACGTGTGGGCGGAATTCGACGACCGGCCCGTCTACTTCGGCTACATCACCGCAGCCGAGCCGGTCGCCGGACTCGAAGCCATCGTCTCTCCGCCGCCCGAGCAGGAGGCGGAGCTGAACTGGCTCAACATCTTCTATGCCGCGGAGTGGGTCGTCTTCGCCGGCTTCGCGATCTACCTCTGGTACCGCCTCGTGCGCGATGCCGTCGAGCGGGAGCGAGACGAGCAGGCCGAGGCCGCGGCATCCGTCGATCGCACGCCCAGTGACGCCACGTAGACTGGTGCCATGCCGCTCGAGCCGAAATCTGCCGATCTGCCGCGCATTCGCGGGGCGCTGAAGTTCTACCAGGTGGCCTCGGTCATCACGGGTGTCATGCTGCTGTTGCTGTGCGCCGAGATGATCCTGAAGTACGTGTTCCACCTCGAGCTCTTCGCGTTCGGCGATCAGGGCGTGCTCGCGTTCACCCCGGTGATCGAGACGGCGGCCGGGCTCGAATCGACCGGCACGGGTGTGAACCTGTCGACCGGCATCCTCATCGCCCACGGCTGGTTCTACGTCGTCTACCTCTTCAGCGACTTCCGTCTCTGGAGCCTCATGCGCTGGCCGTTCAGCCGGTTCATCATCATCGCGCTCGGCGGCGTCGTGCCGTTCCTCTCGTTCTTCCTCGAGGCGCGCATCGGCCGCGAGGTGCGTGGCTACCTCGACGCCCGCGAGGTCCGCGAGGCCGATGCGGCCGACGCGACCCCGTCCGTGGCGACATCCGACACCCCCGACACTTCCAACCCCGTGGAGGCCCAGCAGTGACCGATCAGCCCACCGAGCAGCGGCCGGTGCTCGTCGTCGACTTCGGAGCGCAGTACGCGCAACTCATCGCTCGGCGGGTGCGCGAGGCATCCGTCTATTCCGAGATCGTGCCGCACACCATCACCGCCGCTGAGGTCGCGGCCAAGAACCCCATCGGCATCGTGCTGTCCGGAGGGCCGTCGTCGGTCTACGAAGAAGGTGCGCCCGCGCTCGACGAGGGTATCCTGCAGCTCGGCGTGCCGACGCTCGGTATCTGCTATGGCTTCCAGGTGATGGCCAAGCAGCTCGGCGGCGAGGTCGCGCACACCGGTCTCCGCGAGTACGGCGCGACGGCCGCCACGCTGACGGCGCTCCCTAAGCCCGTCGAAGGGGCCGAGGCCAACGTTCTGCTCGAAGGTCAGCCCGCCGGGCAGACCGTGTGGATGAGCCACGGCGACTCGGTCTCGCGCGCTCCCGACGGCTTCGAGGTGCTCGCCTCGACGGAGTCGACACCGGTCGCCGCGTTCGCGAACGATGAGAAGCGCTTCTACGGGGTGCAGTGGCACCCAGAGGTCAAGCACTCCCAGTACGGGCAGCAGGTCATCGAGAACTTCCTGCACCGCGCTGCCGGGATCCCGGCCGACTGGAACTCGGGCAACGTCATCGCCGAGCAGGTCGCCCGCATCCGCGAGCAGGTCGGCTCGGCTCGCGTGATCTCCGCGCTCTCGGGCGGCGTCGACTCTGCGGTGTCGACCGCGCTCGTGCAGGAGGCGGTCGGCGACCAGTTGACCGCGGTCTTCGTCGACCACGGGCTGCTTCGCCAGGGCGAGCGCGAGCAAGTGCAGAACGACTACGTGGCCGCGACGGGCGTGCGTCTCATCACGGTCGACGCCGCCGACGTCTTCCTCGACGCGCTCGCGGGGGTCACCGACCCCGAGGAGAAGCGCAAGATCATCGGCCGGGAGTTCATCCGCGCGTTCGAGCAGGCCGAGCACGACCTCGTCGCCGAGGCCGCCGCCGACGGACAACCGATCAAGTTCCTCGTGCAGGGCACGCTCTACCCCGACGTCGTCGAATCGGGCGGCGGCACGGGCACTGCGAACATCAAGAGCCACCACAACGTCGGCGGCCTGCCCGAAGACCTGCAGTTCGAGCTCGTCGAGCCGCTGCGCACCCTCTTCAAAGACGAGGTGCGTGCGATCGGGCGCGAGCTCGGCCTGCCCGAGGCGATCGTCGGTCGTCAGCCGTTTCCGGGGCCCGGCCTCGGCATCCGCATCGTGGGCGAGGTCACCCGTGATCGTCTCGATCTGCTCCGCGCGGCGGATGCGATCGCCCGTGCCGAACTGACCGCCGCGGGCCTCGACCAGGAGATCTGGCAGTGCCCCGTCGTGCTGCTCGCCGACGTGCGGTCGGTGGGCGTGCAGGGCGACGGCCGCACCTACGGCCACCCCATCGTGCTGCGGCCCGTCTCGTCGGAAGACGCGATGACCGCTGACTGGACTCGGTTGCCCTACGACGTGCTCGCTCGCATCAGCAACCGCATCACGAATGAGGTGGCCGAGGTCAACCGGGTCGTGCTCGACATCACGTCGAAGCCGCCGGGCACCATCGAATGGGAATGATGCTGCGGCGGCCCGATGCGAGCCGTGCGTCGTTCCAAACGCTCGGCCGCTGATGGCGACGGCCGGGAGGCGGATCTCCCTCCGGGTCGCGCGTGAGGTCGGCCGCCCCGCGAACGAGGTCTGGGCGGTGGTTGCCGACTACGGCAACGACCCGCTCTGGCGCGCCGGCGTTGCGACGATGGACCCCGACCCTTCGGGAGCTGTCGGGGTCGGCACCACAACGCGAGAGGTCATGCGATTCGCGGGCACGACCTATCGCAACGGCGGCATCGTGAGGACCGTGGAGCACGGGCGGTCGTTCACGTGGCGGACGACCTCGGGCATCGATGCGGAGGGAGGGCGGTCCGTCGAGCCGATCGACGGGCTGCGCTGCGTGTTCACGTTCCACGTGCACATCCGGCCCCGCGGCGTGGAGCGCTGGTTCGCCCTGCCTTTGCGGTGGATGCTCGCGCGTGCGATCCGGGCGGACATCCGGCGACTGGAACGGCTCGTGCGCGACTGAGGTCGGACCCCGCGAAGTGCCCCCCGCGTCGGCCCTCATGCCCGTATCATCGGGCGTAACTCACTCGAGCAGCAGTCGACGGATGGCACGGCGGTGCGACTCGACGTCGAGCGGCTCGCCCTTCCTGGTCGTGAGCTGGTGCAGGAGCACGCCGTCCGAGTAGTCCGCGAGCCAGCGCGCTCGCTCTTCTGCGCGGTCGACGCCCGCGGCGTCGACCAAGGCGCGCGCCACGTCCACGAATCGACGGTGTCCTGCGACGACGGCATCGGGCTCCGACAGTGCGAGCACCAGACGGGCACGCGTGAGGTCCGCCTGTTCGGTGACGAACGCGGCGAGGGTGGCCGCGAGGCGGTCGGCAAGGGCGTCGGCGTCGGCCGGGGGCGGCAGCTGCGCGCCGGCGGACCAGAGCTCGAGGTCGCGCTGCTCGAGGCGCTCGACTGCAGCCGCCACGAGCGCCGCACGCGTGCGGTAGTAGTTCGAGGCGGTACCGGCGGGGGAACCGGATGCCGTGTCGACGGCGCGGTGCGTGAGTCCCTTCATGCCGGTTGCGGCGACGACATCGAGGGCGGCGTCGGCGACGAGAATGCGGCGGTCCATAGCGCGAGTGTACCGAGCCGACTACAAAAGTAGTGTCTATACTATTTTTGTAGTAGCGTGGCGCGCATGACTCGCATCCGCATCGTCGGCGGCGGAATCGCCGGGCTCGCCCTCGCGGCTTCGCTCGACCCCGACCGCTTCGATGTCACGCTCGTCGAGCAACGCACCGAGCTGGCCCGCATCCGTACCAGCTTGGCGATGTGGCCCCAGGCCGTCGACGCGCTCGAGTCGATCGGCATCGCCGACGGGCTGCGTCGCTCGAGCCCATCCATCGACCGGTTCCCATTGCGCAGCTCCGCCGGACGCACCTGGACGGAGCTGCCGACGCCCGTGGCAGTACTCGTCGCCCGCCATGACCTGCTCGCCGCGCTCGACGCGGCCGTCCCGGCATCCGTCGTTCGCACCACCGAGCGCGTCGACAGCCTGGTTGCGGCGCCCCACGAACTCGTCGTCGGGGCCGACGGCGTGCACAGCGTCGTGCGGCGCTCGGGCTGGGGCAGTCGAGCGGATGCCTCGCTGACGCCGTACCTCGCGGTGCGGGGTGTCATGCCGGACTCCGCACCGGCCGAGGCGATGGGCGAGTACTGGGGTCGCGGTCGCCTCTACGGCGTCGGGCCGCACCGTTCGGGCACCAACTGGTATGCCGCGTTCCGCTCCGACCTCGGGCCGCGCCGCATCGATGTCGCCGCCGCGCTCGAGCTCGCGCGGCAGGGTCTCGACGAGCTCGCCCCGGGCCTCGCCGACGTGCTCGCTTCGGCTGCGCCCGAGGCCACCCTCGTGCAGCGCGTCTGGACGGTTCCGCGCTTGCGTTCGTACGTGAACGGACGACTCGTGCTCGTCGGAGACGCGGCCCACGCCATGACGCCGAATCTCGGTCGAGGTGCATGCGAGGCGCTCCTCGACGCGGTCGCACTCGGGCGGCTGCTCGGGGAGCTGCCGGTCGACGAGGCGCTGAACGCGTACGACCGGGCTCGCGTTCGATCGTCGCAGCGTCTGCGTGCGGCATCCGGAGTGCTCATGCATCTCGCGCTCGCCGAACGTGCCCAACCCCTGCGCGATCGCGTGCTGGCGTTCGCCGGCAGCCGCGCCACGAGTCGCACCACGCCGCACCGTCGGGACGCGAGCATCGTCGGCTGAGCACGAGTGGACGGAAACACGAACGGCCGCCCGAGGGCGGCCGTTCGGTGAGTGCGGGACGCTGTCAGTCGCCGGACTGGATGATCGCGAGCATGCGCAGGATCTCGAGGTACAGCCAGATGACCGTCACCATGATGCCGAAGACGCCCGACCACTCGTACTTCTTCGGGGCGCGGTTGCGCACGCCCTGCTGGATGAAGTCGAAGTCGAGCACGAGCGAGTAGGCCGCCATGATGACGACGAAAATGCCGATGATGACGCCCCACGGGATACCGAAGATGAAGCTCGGCTCGCTGCGGAGCCCGAACGCGCTGTCGGTGCCGCCGAAGATCATGAGTCCGAAGTTCACGAGCGAGAAGACCGCGTAGCCGACCATCGCGATGAGGAAGATCTTCGTCGCCTTCTTCGACGCGCGGATCTTGCCCGAGGCGAAGAGTGCGAGCGTCACGCCCACGACGACGAGCGTCGCGATGACCGCCTGTGCGACGATGCCGCCGCCGAACGCCGTCTCATACCACGACGAGATGCCGCCGACGAAGACGCCCTGCACGCCCGCGTAAGCGAGGATGAGGCCCGGTGACGGCTCCTTCTTGAAGATGTTGACGAGGGCGAGCACGAAGCCGACGATGCCGGCGCCGATCCAGAGGAACGGCACGGCCTCGGTCGTGACCCAGCCGAGCGCGGCACCGACGAGAAGCAGGCCGAACGAGACGGCCGCCTTCTGGATCGTGGTGTCGACCGCCATGGTCTCGCCGGCGGGCGGGGTGGCGGGCTGGTTGTACATCTCTTGCAGCTGCTGCGCGGAGATGTCTGGCGCGGCGGCCACGCCTCCCTTGGCGGAGAACGCGGAGTTCCGCGCGAAGGCGGGGTTGTCGAGAGCCATGGGTTTCCTCTGCTTTCGGCTGTGATCTTGCTCGGGCGGCGGCTGCACGTGGCATCCGTTGCCAGAACAAACCTACCCGAGTTACCCGTGACAACGCCTTGAGTTCTCGCGGAATTCCCGCGGTTTTCGTCGCGTGCCCTGACTACGCTGGATCGCATGCTGCACGACGAGACTCCGCGCCCTCTCGTGATCGGTCACCGTGGCGCACCGGGCTACCGCCCAGAGCACACTCGCTCGGCCTACGAACTCGCCTTCGCGCTCGGCGCCGACGCGGTCGAGCCCGACATCGTCGCGACGCGCGATGGCGTGCTGGTGCTGCGACACGAGAACGAGATCTCGGGCACCACGGATGTCGCGAGCCGCCCTGAATTCGCCGGTCGCCGCACCACGCGCGAGATCGACGGCACGGCCCTCACCGGCTGGTTCACTGAAGACTTCACGTGGGCCGAACTCGCCACACTGCGTGCGCGGGAGCGCCTCGGCTCGCTCCGTCAGGCGAGCGCGAGCTTCGACGGACGATTCCCGATCATCCGGCTGCGCGAACTCTTCGAGATCATCGACCTCGCCGCGGGGGAGCAGCGGCGGCTGCTGCGGATGGTCGCCGAGTTCAAGCACGCCGCGCATTTCGATGCGCTGGGGCTCCCGCTCGACGAGCTCTTCGCCGCCGAGCTCGACGCGGCCGGCTGGGGCCGCGGCGATGAGCGGCTCATCATGGAGGCGTTCGAACCGACACTGCTCGACCGGCTCGGGGCACGCGGCATCCGGGGCAAGCGGGTGTTCCTCATCGAGGGCGCGAGTGCGCCGTGGGATCTCGTGCTCGAGCAGGGCCGAGCTGCGCCCCGCTACGACTCGTTCGTGACCGAGGCTGGACTGCTGGGACTCACCGGGAGATTCGACGGGGTGAGCGTCGGCAAGGCGCGGCTCGTCGGCGGGGCTCGCGTGAAGCGGGCAGCGGATGCCTCGAGCCAGCCGCTCACGGGGGCCGACCTCGTCGATGCGGCGCACGCCGCGGGCCTCGAGATCTACACCTGGACCTTGCGCCCCGAGAACCGCTTCCTGTCGGCTCCGTTCCGGCGCGGCACCGCCCGTGCGGCCTACGGCGATTGGCTCGGCGAGTTCGTCGAGGTCATGCGCATGGGGGTCGACGGGGTGTTCGTCGACCAGCCCGACCTCGGGCTCGAGGCACGTCGGGCTGCGACCCTCTGACGGTTCACCACGCCTCGACGAGCTCGATGCCCTCCGTGTCGATCGCCGCACGGAACCGATCGTCGCGGAGCAGCGCGAGCTCCCACGCGCGGACGATGCCGTCGGGGCCTGCGACGGCGTGCTCGGGCGCGGGGTGCATGAAGATCTCGCTCGTGCCCTCGGGCAGTGCCCCGAGGATGCGGAGGTAGCCGTCGAGGAGTGCGTCGTAACCGCCGAGTTGTGCCGCCGAGCTGCGGTTCGTCGCGATCGCTGCGGGAATCGGCACGCTGAGTGCGTCAGCGGCAGCCACCGCCGTGGCGTGCGCCGCCGCCGTTTCGGCGGGAAGGGCGCTGCCGATGTAGAGCGTCGGGTCGCGCGGGAGCCGGAACCCCAGTCGGTGGCGCGCCGCGAGTTCGAGGGCCTCGCCCGTGAACGAGCGTCCGGTGAGTCCGTAGAGCGTGCCGGCATGCGAGTCGAGGGCGAGCGGTCGGATGCCCCAGTCGAGCAACCGCTGGAGTTGTGCGCCGAGCTCGGCGGCGACCTCGCCGGGGTCGGCCCGGGTGCCCACCTCTTCGGGATCGAACGGCAGCATGCCGTCGTCCGAGACGAGCGATGCGGCGGCTTCGATCGGCCGCCATCCGGCGAGGCCGCGTTCGCTCGAGAGTGTCGCGTGCAGCCGAGGCGTGACGCCGGCGTGGGCGACGGCGCTCGCCGCGGCCCCGGCTCCGGGCGCGACGACGATGACCGTCGCCGCGGTGATGGCGCCCTCGGCGGCGAGACGTGCGATCTCCACTGCGCTCTCGGGCTCACGCCCGAGGTCGTCGGCGGTGAGCACGAGTCGGCGCGTCATTGCGCCGTCTCGTCGTCGGCAGCGGCGGTGCGCACCGACTCGAGGGTCGTCGCGCCGTCGGCCTCGGCTTCGGTGAGGCCATCGGGCACCCGGATGAACCGGGCGAGGATCGCCCCGACCACGCAGAGGAGGAACGGGTACACGCAGAGATAGAAGCGGAACGCGACATCCGGTTGGCTGCCGGGGTCGTCACCCGAGTTGTAGCCGAAGAAGATGCCGAGCGAGGCGAGTGCGAGGCCCGTGATGATGCCGTTGAGCCGACCGAAGAAACCGAACGCCGAGAGGAAGAGTCCCTCGCGGTGCTGACCGTGCCGACGGGCGTCGTCGTCGAGCACGCGAGCCACGATGAGATCGTTCGTGGCGAGCATGCCCGAGTAGCCGGCGCCGACGAGGAGGCCGGCGAGCAGGGCGGTGACGAGGTCGACCGCGAAGAAGAGCGGGATGAAGCTGATCGCGAGGATGAAGAATGCGAGTCGCCAGGTGAACGCCGCGCCCTTGCGGCGGATCACGCGCGTCCACACCACGAGGCCGCCTGCCGAGCAGAGGATGACGGTGGCCTGCAGGTAGAGCGCATTCGCGACGGGCAGGCCGAGGGAGTAGCGCACGAACAGCTGGAGTCCGGCGAGCACGAGCGCCATCGCGCTCGCGTAGCACGCGCCCGCGACCCCGATCGACCAGAACTTCGGATTGCGGATGATCGTGAGGAGCGTCGCGAAGAAGCGCGGCCGCGCGCCCTCGGCGTAACGGGGGTTCTCCTTCGCGCTGAACGCCATGAAAAGGATGACGGCCGTGGCGATCGCTCCGTAGATGATCGCGGTCGTGGTGAAGCCGACCGTCGTGTCTTCGGTGCCGAACACTTGCGTCGTCAGCAGCGGCGTGATCGCGAGCGAGATCACGAGGGCGACGAGCTGGAAGCCCTGCCGAAGCGAGTTCGCGACGGCTCGCTTGCGCTCGCGCGGGAAGAGCTCGGGAAGCAAGGCGCCGTAGTTCGCGTTCAGCATCGAGTCGAACGCCTCGCAGAGGATCGCAAAGATCGCGAACCAGAGCACGAGCCCGAGTCCCTCGAGCGAGTCGGGCGCGGAGAAGAAGGCGATCATGCTCGCGGCGAGGAGCGGTGCGCCGATGACGAGCCACGGCCGGCGGCGGCCCCAGCGGGTGCGGGTGCGGTCGGAGAGGAAGCCGAGCACCGGGTTGTCGACGGCGTCGATGACGGCGTAGACGATCATGACTCCCGCATACACGCGCACGTCGAGGCCGAGGATGTCGACGTAGTAGAGGATCATCGACCCCTTGATCATGTTGATCGGGATCGAGGTGCCGAACATGCCGATGGCATATCGCCATGGGGCGGTGGCAGGAGGAGGTGTCGTCTCAGCGCGTTCGGTCATCGTCGTCCTTCGCTCGGGCTGCGCAAATGTTACGACATTCTGAGGAGGTTCGTCGATGGGCCGCCGCCTCCCACGGCGTCGGAACGGCCGTCGCGTGGGCGCACCGCCGAGGGGCGATGTCGGCGGTCGCGCTTAGACTTGAGGGGATATGACGCTGATCCTCGACCCCGACGAACCGGCCGGCTGGCGCGAGGCCCAGCCCGCGACATCCGAGGGCCACTCCGCCTCCCGCCTGACCGACGGGCTGAACCCCGAACAGCGCGAGGCCGTCGAGTACCGCGGGCCCGCGCTGCTCATCGTCGCGGGCGCAGGCTCGGGCAAGACGCGCGTGCTCACGCACCGCATCGCGAGCCTCATCGAGAGCCGCGAGGCGTGGCCGAGCCAGATCCTCGCGATCACGTTCACGAACAAGGCCGCGGCCGAGATGCGCGAGCGCGTCCAGGCGCTGCTTGGCGAAAGCGCGTCGGGCATGTGGATCTCGACCTTCCACTCCGCGTGCGTGCGCATCCTGCGCCGCGAGGCCGAGTCGATCGGCATGTCGTCGACGTTCACGATCTACGACTCAGCCGACCAGCGCACGATCCTCAAGCGCATCATCAAAGAACTCGCGGCCGACACCATGGGCTTCACCCCCGCGAGTGCGCAGGCCAAGATCTCGAAGCTGAAGAACGAGCTCGCCGACGCAGACACCCACGCGCGCAACGCGAACATGAACGACCCGCAAGAGGCCATGTTCGTCGAGATCTTCCGCCAGTACACGCGGCGGCTGCGAGCAGCGAGCGCCCTCGACTTCGATGACCTCATCGCCGAGACGGTCTACCTCTTCCGTGCCTTCCCGAAGGTCGCGGCGCTCTACCAGCGCCGCTTCCGGCACATCCTCGTCGACGAGTACCAAGACACGAACCACGCGCAGTACTCGCTCATCCACGAGCTGACCCGGCCCGTCGCGCGCGAGCTCGTCGAAGAACTCGACGAGCACGGCATCCTGGTGCGAGGGCTCACGGATGCCTCGGGGTCGATCCCCGGCGCGAGCCTCACGGTCGTCGGCGACTCCGACCAGTCGATCTACGCCTTCCGCGGCGCCGATATCCGCAACATCTCGGAGTTCGAACGCGACTTCCCGGGGGCGAAGGTCGTGCTGCTCGAGCAGAACTACCGCTCGACCCAGAACATCCTCTCCGCGGCGAACGCCGTGATCGCCAACAACTTCGACCGCAAAGAGAAGAAGCTCTGGACGGCCGACGGCGATGGCGCGCAGATCACGGGCTACACGGGCTACACCGCGCACGACGAGGCGCAGTTCATCGCCGACGAGATCGAGTCGCTGCACCGCGAGGGCGTCGCCTATCGCGACATCGCCGTCTTCTACCGCACCAACGCGCAGACCCGCGCGTTGGAAGAGATCTTCGTGCGATCGGCAGTGCCGTACCGCGTCGTCGGCGGCACGAAGTTCTATGAGCGCGCCGAGATCAAAGACGCGATGGCCTACCTGATCGCGGTTGCCAACCCCGTTGACGAGCTCGCACTCCGCCGCATCCTGAACACCCCGAAGCGCGGCATCGGTCCGGCCACCGAGACGGCGCTCGCCTCGTTCGCCGAGCAGAACGAACTGACGTTCCGGCAGGCGATGCGTGCGGTCGACGGGCTCGGCCTCGGTCCGAAGGTGACCGGGGCGATCGCGGCGCTCGCGAAGGTGCTCGACGAGGCCGCCGCGATGCTCGTGCCCTCGGCAGAGGGCATCGCCGCCGGCACGAACGTGGGTGCGGCGAAGGTCTCCGACGTGCTCGTGTACCTCATGGAGCATTCGGGCTTGCTCGACGCGCTCCGCAACAGCCGCGACCCGCAAGACGAGACCCGCGCCGAGAACGTCGAAGAGCTCGTCGCGCAGACGCGCGACTTCGACCGCGAGAACCCCGGGGCCACGCTCGTCGACTTCCTCACGCAGGTCTCGCTCGTGGCTGCGGCCGACGAGCTCGACGACGCATCCGGCACCGTCTCGCTCATGACGCTGCACACGGCGAAGGGCCTCGAATACCACGCGGTGTTCCTCACCGGCATCGAAGAGGGCCTGCTGCCGCACCAGATGTCGGCCTCCGAACCGGGTGGGCCCGCTGAAGAGCGACGGCTCTTCTACGTGGGGATCACGCGTGCCCGCAAGCGGCTGTATCTCTCGCTCGCGATGAGCCGGGCGCAGTTCGGCGAGGTCGCGGTGGCGATGCCGTCGCGCTATCTGCAGGAGATCCCCGAGGGCCTCATCGACTGGCGCCAGTCGCCGGGCATGGCGACGTCGCGCGGGGGCACGCAGCCGCGCGCGCTCAACGCCCGTCGCGGTGCTCCTGGCGGAGCATGGGGCACGCGCGACCGCGACCTCGAGCGGTTCAGCGTCACCAGGGCCGACAAGCCGAAGACCGAGTGGGCCAATCGGGTCACCGGCACGGTGCGCGACAACGGCGACCTCACGCTCGAAGCCGGAGACCGCATCCGCCACGTCGACTTCGGCGAGGGCAAGGTCACCCAGGTCACGGGCGAGGGCACGAAGCGCATCGCGCACGTCAGTTTCGACACCGCCGGGCAGAAGAAGCTCCTCATCAAGATCGCGCCCATCGAGAAGCTCTAGCAATGGGCGAACCGCTCGACTCGACGCGACCCGAAGGGCTCGTCGCGCGACTGCGTTCGCTGCGCGCACTCGACCTCGAGGTGGCGCTCCGGGCGGCCCTCGCGGCGGGCATCCCGCTCACGGTGCTCGTCGTACTCGGTCGCGTCGATCTCGCCGCGTACGCGGCATTCGGCGGCATGACCGCGATCTTCGGGCGCAACGAGCCGTACCGCACGCGGTTGCGCACGGTCACGGCCGCAGGGGCGGTGCAGCTCGGTGCGGTGGGCGTCGGCATCCTGCTGTCGGTCGCCGAGGCGCCGCTCGCAGTCGAGGCCGCCGCGCTCGCCGCGGTGATCGCCCTCGTGATCGTGCTCTTCAATACGCTCGGGGTCACGCCGTCGGGGCCGTTGTTCGCGGTCTTCGCTGTGCTCGTCTGCGCGGCCCAGCCCGTCGACGACGGCAGCGGATGGCTCCGCTGGGGCGTCACTGCGGCCGCGGCGGCGTTCGCGTGGTTGCTTGCGATGTCGGGATGGCTCCTGCGCCGCGCCGTGCGCACCCGCGGGGAGGCGATCTTCAAGTCGCTGCCTCGCACGGCGCCGGTTCGGGTGCGGGCGTACGCCGACCCTCGGGTGTGTCTGAACGTGGTGCAGAGTGTCGTCGCGGCCCTCGTCGCCGGCGGCATTGCCGTGTTGCTCGGCATCGGCCACCCGTACTGGGCGGTGGTCAGCGCCGTCGCCGTGATTCCTCCGGCGAGATCCGCCCACACCGTGCAGCGCGCGTGGCATCGGGTCATCGGCACGGCCGTCGGCGTCGGCGTCGCCGGGCTCGTACTCTGGCCCGATCCGCCGATCTGGGTGCTCGTCATCGTCATTGCGATCTGCCAGTTCGCCGCCGAGATCCTCGTGGGTCGGCATTACGGGGCTGCGCTCGTCTTCGTCACGCCGCTCGCACTCGTGGTCGCGAGCCTGGCCGGCTCGACGTCGCTGCCGGTGCTGCTCGGTGACCGATTGATCGAGACCGTCGTCGGCGCGGCCATCGGCGTCGCGGCGGTGCTCCTCGCCCGAGGCTTCGTCGAGCGCGTGCCGATGCCGCCGCCGACCGCCGCCACACCGAGCATCCGACCGATGGAGGAACCATGACCTGGCCGACCCGCGCCCGACGCACCGTGTACGAGAACCCGTGGATCACCGTCACCGAAGACGAGGTCGTGCGTCCCGACGGTCGCGACGGCATCTACGGGGTCGTCGAACTCAGGAACGACGCCGTGTTCGTCGTCGCGATGACCGACGACGACGAGGTGCTCCTCGTCACGATCGACCGGCACACGGTCGGCGAATCCATCGAGGTGCCGGCGGGTGGCACCGACGGTGAGAGCCCGCTCTCGGCCGCACGCCGAGAGCTGCTCGAGGAGACCGGCCACGAAGCAGCCGAGTGGCGCGAGATCGGGCGCATGACCGCACTGAACGGCATCTGCCGCGCCGACGAGATCGTCTACCTCGCGACCGGGCTGCGCCACGCGGCATCCGTCACTGAGTCTCAGGCCGAAGAGGGAATCAGCCGCCTGCAGGCGGTGCCGTGGCGCGAGGCCGTGCGCATGGTGCGCGACGGCGAGATCACCGACGGCGAGACCGTCGCGGCCCTCTTCTACGCGGCAGCGGCGCTCGGCCGCATCGGCTGATCGGCGTCACGGCGTTCGGCGTGTTCCCATCTCGGCTCGTACTCGGAGCGAGCTGCCATCGTGTCGCATTCCGACGCACGCACCACGACCTGAGGAGCCCGCCGCCGGTTCGGCCGCGCCGAACGGGGGGAGTAGCATGGAAGATGGCCCACTTATCTTGACGTCGAGATTCTTCGGGGCGTCGGGCCGACACCCACCAGCCACTGTGCGCTTTCGCGCGTGCGGACCGATTGGAAGTAGAGCGTGGATCTTTACGAGTACCAGGCCAGAGACCTGTTCGAGCGATACGGGGTCCCGGTGCTCCCGGGCATCGTCGCCGACACCCCCGATGAAGTGCGTGCGGCGGCCGAGCAGCTCGGCGGCGTCGTAGTCGTCAAGGCCCAGGTGAAGACCGGTGGCCGCGGCAAGGCCGGCGGCGTCAAGGTCGCGAAGACCCCCGACGAGGCCTACGAGGCCGCGAAGGCGATTCTCGGCCTCGACATCAAGGGTCACGTCGTCAAGCGCGTCATGGTCGCCGGTGGCGCACGCATCGCGCAGGAGTTCTACTTCTCCGTGCTGCTCGACCGGGCCAACCGCTCCTACCTCTCGCTCACGAGCGTCGAGGGCGGCATGGAGATCGAGGTGCTCGCCGTCGAGAAGCCCGAGGCGCTCGCTCGCGTCGAGGTCGACCCGATCGCCGGCATCGACGTCGCGAAGGCCCGCGAGATCGCGGTCGCCGCGAACTTCCCGGCCGAGCTCGTCGACAAGGTCGCCGAGGTCTTCGTGAAGCTCTACGAGGTCTACAAGGGCGAAGACGCGACCCTCGTCGAGGTCAACCCGCTGATCCTCGACGAAGACGGAAACGTCATCGCGCTCGACGGCAAGGTCACGCTCGACGAGAACGCCGAGTTCCGTCACGCAGGCCACGCGCTCCTCGAAGACAAAGACGCCGCAGACCCGCTCGAGGCCGCCGCGAAGGCGCTCGACCTCAACTACGTCAAGCTCGACGGCGAGGTCGGGATCATCGGCAACGGCGCGGGCCTCGTCATGTCGACGCTCGACGTCGTCGCATACGCGGGCGAGAACCACGGCGGCGTCAAGCCCGCCAACTTCCTCGACATCGGCGGCGGCGCCTCGGCAGAGGTCATGGCCAACGGCCTCGGCATCATCCTCGGCGACCCGCAGGTCAAGAGCGTCTTCGTGAACGTCTTCGGCGGCATCACCGCGTGCGACGAGGTCGCGAAGGGCATCGTCGGCGCGCTCGCCGAGCTCGGCTCCACGGCGAACAAGCCGCTCGTCGTGCGTCTCGACGGCAACAACGTCGTCGAGGGTCGCCGCATCCTCGAGGAGGCGGCGCACCCGCTCGTCACCCTCGCCGAGAACATGGACCAGGGCGCCGACAAGGCCGCCGAGCTGGCGAACGCCGCGTAGTTAGGGAATCGAAGAATGACTATCTTCCTCAACAAGGACTCCAAGGTCATCGTCCAGGGCATCACCGGCGGCGAAGGCTCCAAGCACACGGCGCGCATGCTCGCGGCGGGCACCCAAGTGGTCGGCGGAGTGAACGCCCGCAAGGCCGGCACCACGGTGCTGCACGCCGACAAAGACGGCAACTCGGTCGAGCTGCCCGTCTTCGCCACGGTCGCCGAGGCCATCGCACAGACGGGGGCGGATGTCTCCATCGCCTTCGTTCCCCCGGCCTTCACGAAAGACGCCGTGGTCGAGGCCATCGACGCCGAGATCCCGCTCCTCGTGATCATCACCGAGGGTGTTCCCGTCGGCGATTCGGCCGAGTTCTGGGCGTACGCCAAGGAGAAGGGCAACACGACCCGCATCATCGGGCCGAACTGCCCCGGCATCATTAGCCCCGGTGAGTCCCTCGTCGGCATCACCCCGGCGAACATCACCGGCAAGGGGCCGATCGGCCTCGTGTCCAAGTCGGGCACGCTGACCTACCAGATGATGTACGAGCTGCGCGACCTCGGCTTCTCGACCGCCATCGGCATCGGCGGCGACCCGATCATCGGCACGACGCACATCGATGCGCTCGCCGCGTTCGAGGCCGACCCCGAGACGAAGGCGATCGTGATGATCGGCGAGATCGGTGGCGACGCCGAAGAGCGGGCGGCCGAGTTCATCAAGGCGAACGTCACGAAGCCGGTCGTCGGCTACGTCGCCGGCTTCACGGCTCCCGAGGGCAAGACGATGGGCCACGCCGGCGCCATCGTCTCCGGCTCCGCCGGTACCGCTCAGGCGAAGAAGGAGGCCCTCGAGGCAGCCGGTGTCAAGGTCGGCAAGACGCCGAGCGAGACCGCCGCGCTGCTCCGCGAGGTGTACGCCGCGCTCTAGACACTTCCGCTCGACGAACGGCCCCGCAGACTTCGATCTGCGGGGCCGTTTCGGTCGGCGGGCGGATGTCGGTTGGGACTCGTGCCATGAACGAACGACTCGTCATCACCTCTCACGTCAACCCACCCGATGCGTGATGGTCGTGAGCGAGTGTCCTGGCACTTCGAGGACGAACTCCTGAGACTGAGCTTCCATTCGCACCGACCGAGGCTGGTCGGCGCCATTCCAGACGAGGACGACCAGCGAGCCGGCTGGGGTGCGAAAGGCGATCTGCCGCAGATCCGTCGCATCCGACGACGATTCCACCCGCACGGAACCGGGCGGCACCGCCGAGCCGGCGTGCGCGAGAACGTAGTACTCGGCATTGCGGGTCACCGTGCCGTCATCGGCGATGGTCACGACGCCGGAGCACGACTCACAACCGCCTCGATGCGGCCCGTGCTGCTCGTTCAGAGCCAGGTTCCACGTGAGCACGCCCGTCGCGTGATTCTCGAGCGCACCGATGAGCAGGTTCGTCGACTGCCACGAGAACGTGTCAGCGAAGACCTTCTCGGGGGCATCACCTGGCGCGCCCGACCCTGAACACTCGGTCACCCAGATCTGCATGTCGCTGAACTGCTCCCAGAACTGCAACTGCGCCGAGGCATCCCCGAAGTAGCAGTGGTAGGCGATGCCGTCGATCCATTCGGCGGCTGTCGTGCGCAAGAGGTCGGCGGGATACTGAGAAGCCGGGTCCTCTCCTTCGGGAGTCGAGGCGGCGTCGGCCGGACTCAACGTCCAGTTGTGGTCGTATCCGAGAATGCCGGCGTCGAGCCCGGCGTCGGCCAGCGCCGGGCCGAGCCGCTCGATCAGCTTCGCCTCCTGCCAGACGGGCATGTCGGTGCCGGGGTAGCCGTCGGGATGGCGCAACTGCGGCTCGTTCTGCACCGTGAGCAGACTGATGTCGAGACCGGCATCGCGGTATGCCTCGACGAATCGCACCAGATACTCCGTGTACGTGTCGTAGGCCCGGTCCTCGTCGATGAGACGACCTCCCTCGAGCGAACCGCTCGTCTTGAGCCATGCCGGCGGGCTCCACGGCGATGCGATCAAGCGTATGTCCGGGTTGATGGCGAGCACTTCCAGCAGGACCGGAATCATGGACGCTCGGTCGGGTGCGATGTCGAAGCCGTCGAGCGACCAGTCCGTCTCGCCCGGCGGGAGATCATCGAAGGTGAACGCGTCACCTGCGACGAAGTCCGAGGCGCCGATCGGCAGGCGCAGCACCGTCAGCCGCACGGGTCCGTGCGGGGAGAACAACTCGTCGATCAGCGCCGCCCGCGCAGCCTCCGGAATCTGTGCGAGCAGGTCCGCGGAGGCATGGGTCATCGCAGCCCCGAATCCGCGGATCTCCTGTGCTGTCCTGGCTGAATCGACGCGGATATCCGGCGGCTCGTTGCCGGCCGACGAGGTGACTTCCACGCTGATCTCCTGGAGTCGCTGACCGCCGTTCGCGCTCGTCGTCACTGCGACCGGTCGACTGCGCTCCGGTGCACTCGACTCCGCACTCTCTGTGCCTCCGGTCGGTGGTGATGCGGTGGAGGTCGCGATCGTGATGACCACGGCGGCCACGAGTCCGGCGACGACCAGACCCGCGATGATCCACCCGACCTTCCGCTGGTGGAGCCAGTCGGCACCAGGTCGTCGCGTGCTGATCATCTGTGCTCCTCTCGCGGGCGGTGGGGACGAGGTGGGCCCGGCAGCGCCGGACCCATCTCGTGTGCAGGCGAGTGCTCAGCCGGCTTGCCGTTGCAGTGCGAACGATTGAGCCGGATCGTCGGCGTTGCAGGAACGCTGCACGATCCGGGCACCGTCGTCGCGCACTCCGCCGTCGACCGCCAGGCAGCGGCCGCTGTGCACGGCCACGAACTGGTAGTTGCCGTCGCCGATGCGACGAAGCTCGAACTGCTGGTGGCGATCCCTCGTCCACTTCCCGAGCTCCGCCGGTGCTCCGTTCGCCCTCGATGCGTCCGCGATCTCGAGCGTCAGGGGTGCGTTCACGTTCCTGATGCGATAAACGTCGCGCTTCACCTTCGTCAGTGTCCACTCCGCGTTCGCCTGCGGTGCGGGGCACGACCATTGCTGCACCGGGGTGCCGACGGCCGTGCCGTGGTCCACCGCATCCAGGCAGGCTCCCGACCCCTCGTTGACGATCGTGTAGACCGCCCGGGTCGAGATGCCGGAGGCTTCCTCCTTGTCCGCCGACCTCACCTTCACTGCGTCATCGAGGCGGATGTCCTGTGAGGACGAACCGACCAGGATGTCGAGCGTGCCGCGTGGCGTGACCCAGGCGTCGGTGTACGAATCCCAATACGAGAAGGACTCCCGTGACAGGTCGATCGTGACCTCCTCCGACTCGCCCGGCTCCAGGTGCACGCTGGCGTATCCCGCCAGTTGTTTCGGTGCCGACTGGACGACGTTCGTCGGCAGGGCCCCGACGTACACCTGCGGTGACTCGGTTCCCGCAGTGTCGCCGGTGTTGGTGACGGTGAAGGTGGCCGAGACGCGTGCGTTGCCACGCGATTTCGTTTTCAGGTCGGAGTACTCGAACGTGGTGTACGACAAGCCGTGCCCGAACGGATACTTCGGCGCGATGCCGAACTCCTCGTATCCCCGGTAGCCGACGAAGACACCCTCGGTGTAATACGAGTCGACTCCGATGCCTGGATACTGCTCGGGTGTCGAAATCGGCGTCTCACCCTCTGAGACGGGGAACGTGACCGGCAGCTTGCCCGACGGTGACACCTCACCGAAGAGGATCCTCGCCATCGCCGCTCCTTGATTCTGACCGCCGAACCACGCCTCGAGGATGGCGGGGACGCCGTCTTCCCACTCGACCGTGGTCGGGCCACCGGTCGTCAACACGACGACGGTGTTCGGATTGGCCGCCTTGACCGCGTCGATGAGTGCTTCCTGCCCGCTGGGCAGTCCGATGTCGGCCTTGTCACCGCCCTCCGACGAGTAGTCCCTGACGACGACGACCGCAACGTCGGAGTCGGCTGCCAGGGCCGCCGCCTCCGTCGCCTTCGGGTCGACCAGACCCGCCGGCTTCGTCCAGCCCAGCTTCATGCGCGGACCCAGATCGCCGGTGGCACCGCTCGCGTCGTGGGTCGCGGTGACGGTGTAGTCCTGCCCCCCGACCAGATCGAGCGTCACCGTGTCCGTGGTGAGCGCTGTCGTCGTCGTCTCGAGAATCGTCGCGCCGTCCAGGGTCACCGACGCTTCGCCTGCCGCGACGAGCTCCAGTTCGTATGTTCCGGAGGCAGGCGGGGTCAGTGTCGATGAGTACGACGTCGCGGCGATGCCACCACCCGGAAGCGTCGGCAGCAGCGGCGATTGCGCGTTGAACCCCTCGAAGTAGAAGAACCCGCCGTTGATCGAGATGTCCTGCAGGGTCTCCTGGTCGATGACGTTTCCGCCCGCGTCGTACACGATCACGTCGGCGCCCGGACTGCCATCCGAGCTTCGGAGGTAGTCCGACGGAATGGCGTCCATGCCGGGCAGGAGCGTCGAGGAGGTGACGAAGTCGGTACCACGCGCCAACGAGACGGTGGCCCCGGGCACCATGTCGCGAATGCCCTGCAGCGGAGAGATCGTCGAGGTAGGAATCTGGATCAGTGAGCTGCCACCGCCGGCGGTGACGTTGTCCGCGTCAGCGCCGATCACCGCAACGGAGTCGATCGCTGACGGATCGAGCGGAAGGATTCCGTCGTTCTTCAGCAGCACCATGCCGTCCTCGGCGATCCGCTGCGATTCGAGCGCATGGCCTGCTTCATCGAACGGTTGCTCGACCGGAGGCGTATCGAACAGTCCGATGCGGAACATGGCGGTCAGGATGCGCAGTACCGCCACATCGATCTCCGACTCGGCCACCTCGCCGCTCAGCACGGCGTCCTCGAGCGCGAGGAAGAATCCGAAGCTCGGCTGTTCCTGATCGAGACCGGCGCGGAACGCCGGAACCGAGCTGTGGGTCGCGCCGTAGTCGCTCATCACGAAACCTCGGAAGCCGATCTGGTCGTGCAGGATGCCATTCAACAGTTCGGAGTTCTCACAGGCGTAGATGAAGTTGATCTTGTTGAACGAGCACATCGCCGTGGCGGGGTCGCTTCCCTTGACGCCGATATCGAACGGCCGGATGTAGATCTCCTGCAGTGCCCGTTCGCCCACAATGGCATTCCCGCCGCTCAGGCGATCCTCCTCTTGGTTGTACGCCGCGTAGTGCTTGATGTCACCGGCGACATTGTGGGACTGGATGGCGTTGAGCTGCGCCGCCGCGAGCGTTCCCGACAGCAGAGGGTCTTCGCCGTAGCCTTCGAAGCCACGACCTGCGACGCCGACTCGCGCCATGTCGACTGCGGTGCCGAGTGAGACGTTGTGACCGGTCTTGAAGGCTTCGTCGCCCATCACGTCGCCGTACGCCGCCGCATCGGCGACGTCGAACGTGGCGGCCAGCGCGATGGGGGCCGGCAATGCCGTTGAACGCTTGCCGTTCACGTTCGGGTTGGCGATTCGGATTCCGGCGGGGCCGTCGGCCATGGTGAGCGCGGGAATTCCGAGACGCTCGATGGGAGCATTGTAGAAACCGTAGAAGTTGTTCAGTTCGCCCTCGAGCATGTCGATCTTCTCGTCGAGCGTCATCTGTTCCAGCAGCGCCTGGGCGCGCGCCTCGGGAGAATCCACCGGGGCGCCGAGTGCCGCTCCCGAGCCTGAGACGACGGCCACTGCGGCGACGAGCGCCCCAGCGGCGATGAGTGCGATCGAGGTCGTGCTCGATCTCCGTTGATCGATGTGGATGCGCATATCCGTTTCCTCATCATGAGGTTGTTGCGAGATGCGAGCAGAGATTCCCGGGCTCGGAGCCGCGCCCGCCGTTCCTGTGGTGCCGTGATCGCTGCCATGTGGGGCATCGCGGTCGATGGCACGGAGCCTCCCTTCTCGAAAGTCGGGCGCATGTCACGGGACCGTGATCGGCGCGAGCCGTACTTATTAGCGAGGGGGATGACTTCACACGATCCGATTCGGATCGCGGTCGCGCTTCGATGAATTCGGGAGAGCGTTAAGGGCATTGTAGATCCACCCTCGACAGCCGCAAGCCCCCATTTCCAACGCCATCGCGACGGCGCGGCGGCGACGCAATTCGTCAGCAACGCGGCCCGCGCACTGACCGGCGGGCCCGTCTCGGTCGCTCTGACCGATGTCGTGCCAGAGTGGGAGCATGAGCGAAGACTCGGCGCGAACAGAACGGGATTCCGTGGTCGAGCCGGCACCGGATGCCGCGGACGCGATGCCACGAGGACGCGCGCGTCGGACGATCGCGAACGAACTCGTGCGCACGACGTTCGTCACCGAAGAGAGCGTGTACGGCGTCATCCTCGTTTCGGGCATGATCGTCGTCGCCGGCGGACCGGGGACGAACGCCTTCGAGGTGTTCTGGAAGGTGGTCGGGACCGTCATCGTCTTCTGGGCCGCGCACGTCTACGCCGGCACGGTGGCGCGCCACGGTCTCGAGGAGGGGCACGTCATCGGGTTGCGCGATGCGTTCCGCGCATCGTTCAATCGTGCGCTCGGGCTGCTCGCCTCGGCGATGATTCCGTCGCTCATCCTGCTCCTCGGTGCGACGCGGGTCGTTCCCGATGCCGTCGCCATCTGGACGGCACTCTGGGCGGGCGTCGCCGTGCTCGCCGTGCTGGGCTGGATCGCTTTCGCACGGCGCGGAGCACGCTGGCCGATCCGGCTCGCGGGCTCGCTCGTCACCGCGATGTTCGGCGTCGCGATGATCGCCCTGAAGGCCTTCATCCACTGAATCCGTGCGGCGAGCCGCCACTGGCGCTAGGTTGCTCACAAAAGGGGGAGCCATGGCCGGCACGAACGAGGCTGAGCTCGAGGCACGCATTGCGGCGCTCGAAGCTGAGAACGAGACGTTGCGCGCGAGCGTGCTCGACGCCGAGACGGCGCGGGAGGCACCGGGGGCGGATGCCACGGCATCCGTCGCCCAGCAGCGTGCAAAGCGCGGGTGGGGCCGCAGCGTCACCGCCGTGGTGCTCATCGTCGTGGGGCTCCTGCTCGCACCCGTCGCGGTGATCTCCGCGTGGGCGCGCCTCGAACTGGCCGACACCGATCGCTTCGTGGCGACGTTCGCGCCGCTCGCCGAAGACCCGGCGGTGCAGGCGTACCTCGGCGACGAGGTCACGGCCGCCATCGAGGAGCAGGTCGACATCCCGGGGATCACGGCCGACCTGTTCGACGGCATCCGGGAACTCGGGCTGCCGCCCCGTGCCGAGGCCGCGCTCGGCCTGCTCGAGGTGCCCGCGACGCAGGGCATCCAGTCGCTCGTCTCCGACGTCGTCGATCGGGTGGTCGAGTCCCCGGCCTTCGCAGATGTCTGGGCGTCGACGCTGCGCATCACCCACCGGCAGTTCGTGGCCGCCATGGAGGGCGACCCCGACGCCGCACTCGCCATCGGCAGCGACGGCACGCTCTCGGTGCAGCTCGGCCCCATCGTGGAGGCCGTCAAGCAACGGCTCATCGAGCAGGGCGTCGGGTTCGCCCAGGCGATCCCGACGGTCGACCGGGCCGTCGTCATCGCACAAGACGACGCCTTCGCGTTGATCCGCACGATCTACGCGCTCGCCATCGGAGTCGGCACCTGGCTGCCCTGGATCATCCTGGCCTTCCTCGTCATCGGCGTCGTCGTCGCGCGTAAGCGCACGAGGGCGCTCGTGTGGACCGCCGGCGGGTTCGCGCTCTCGATGCTGATCCTCGCGAGCGGTGTCGGCGTCGGCCGCTGGTTCTTCGTGGGCGCCGTCAGCCCGTCGGTCATGCCGCCGGATGCGGCCGAGGCGATCTATTCGGGGCTCATCGAGATCATGATGTCGACGATCGTGGCACTCGTCGTGCTCGGCGTGCTCGTCGCCGTGGTGGCCTGGTTCTCGGGTCCGTGGCGGCCCGCCCGTGCACTGCGCGGGTTCGCCGAATCGGGCTTCGCGGCGGTACGCCGCGCCGCGGCCGCGCACGGCATCACGACCGGTCGCTTCGGCATCGGGCTCGACCGCTGGCGAGTGGTCGTGTATGTCGCAATCGCCGTGATCGCCGCACTCGTCGTGTTGTTCTCGCGGCCTGCCTCGGCCGGTCTGGTCGTCACGACGCTTCTCGTCGCCCTCGTCGCCCTGCTCATCGTCGAGTTGCTCCGGCGACCTCAGGGTGAGGTCGCTGCCGACGTCGCTGTTGCCGACGCCGCCGCCGCTGCCGGTACGGTCGACGAAGAGGTCGAGGTGCTCGTCGTCGCCGGAACCGATGGCGTCGAGCCCGGTGTCGAAGTGATCGAAGGCGGCGACGCCGCGACCCCGAGTCCGCCCGACACCGCACGTCCTGCCGACTGAGCGGCGTCGGCCGGGATAAGCTCGGCGTCGGAATGAGACGCACGACGATCGCCCTGCTCGCCGGCCTCGAGGCATCCGTCGCCGCCCTCATCGGCCTCGGCATCGCGCTCGTGCCGCTCATGCTGCTCTGGGCCGTGCACTTCGGTCTCGCCGTCGATGCGACGATCTTCTTCCGCGCGGCGGCCGACGTGTGGCTGCTCGGGCACGGCGTCGACCTCGAGCTGCAGCTCGACGCGGTGACGGCAGCCCGCACCGGACTGCCGGGCGCCGGGGACCCGTTCCCGATCACGATCGCGCTGCTCGGCTTCGCGCTCGTCTCCGTCGCGTTCGGCCGCCGCATCGGCCGCCGTTCGGCCGCCGAGGGGCATTCGTTCACCGGCGGTCTGGCGGCGATCGGCGTGTACGGGCTCGCCGGATTCGCGCTCGCGGCGACCGCCGGCATCGACGGTGCACGCTCGTCGCTGTGGCAGGCGGCCCTGCTGCCGGCCTTCACGATGGCGGTCGGTGTCGTGGTGGGTGCGGTCTTCGAATCGCTGCGCGACGACCCGATGACGGATGCCGCGGGCAGCGTCGTGCGTCGTGGAATCACGGCGCTGCCCGCGGTGCTCGTTGGCACCGTGCGCGCCGCCGTGCGGATCGGTGCGGGCGCCGCGTTCGGCGTGCTCGCGGTCGCGGGAGTGCTCGTCGCGGGGCTCATCGCCGCGGACTACGCGACGATCGCGGGCCTCTACCAGTCGCTCGGCACCGGCATCGACGGTGGTATCGCGCTGACCGTCGCCGAGCTCGCCCTCCTGCCGAACGTCGTCGTGTGGGCGGCGGCGTGGCTGCTCGGGCCGGGCTTCGCGCTCGGCACGGGCACCTCGGTGGCACCTGCCGGTACCCTGCTCGGGCCCGTGCCCGGCATCCCGCTGCTCGGTGCGCTGCCGACCGAGGCGGCGCCGTTCGGTGCGCTCTGGCTCATCGTGCCGGTGCTGCTGGGCTTCGTCGGCGCCTGGCTCGTCCTCGGCGGCGAGCCATCCGTGCACCCCTCGGCTCGCGACGCCTGGTGGTCGCCGCTCGTGGTCGGCGCCGGTGCGGCGCTCGTCTCGGGAATCGTGCTCGGATTGCTGGCATGGTGGTCCGGCGGCGCCGCCGGTCCGGGGCGACTGGCCGACGTCGGCCCGAACCCATGGGAGGTTGCGGTGATCGCGGCGGCGACCGTCGGCGTCGGCGCGATCGTCGGCGGGTATGCCGGCCGCCAGGGTGGCCCTCGCGCCGACGATGGCATCTTCGCCGTCACCGGTGCGGGAGTCGGGAGCGGTCGGCGCTGACATCCCGAGCTGCCGAGGCGGGCACGCGAGTGCTATTCTGCGCGTGACCGCATGATCGAGGAGGATCGATGTCGGCTCCCAACGAGACTGCGCCACCCGCAACTGAAGGCAAGGGCCTCGCCGCAGGAACACTGGGCCTGTGGGGTTCGACCGTCATCGGTCTCGCCTCGACGGCGCCCGTGTACTCGTTGGCCGCGACGCTCGGGTTCGTCGTGCTCGCGGTGGGTGCGCAGGCGCCCATCGCCTTCATCATCGCGTTCGTGCCGATGCTGCTCATCGCCTTCGCCTACCGCGAGCTGAACCGGGCGGTGCCCGACTGCGGTACGACCTTCACCTGGGCGACGAAGGCGTTCGGCCCGTGGGTCGGCTGGCTCGGCGGATGGGGCGTCGCGGTCGCCGGCACCGTCGTGCTCGCGAACCTCGCGCAGATCGGCGGCATCTACTTCTGGTTGCTGGTCTCGCCCGAGCTCGCCGAGAACGTGCCCCTCGTCACGGCGACCGGTGTCGTGTTCATCGCGCTCATGACCTGGATCAGCTGGCGCGGGCTCGAGATCGGCGAGCGTATCCAGAACGTGCTGCTCGCGGTGCAGTACCTCGCCCTCGTGCTCTTCGTGGTCTTCGCGACGGTCGCCGTGATGACGGGCACCGCGCCCGAAGGCTCGACCGCGCCGAGCGCCGACTGGTTCAACCCGTTCGCGTTCGAGTCGTTCGACGGCCTCGTCGAGTCGGTGCTGCTCGCGTTGTTCATCTACTGGGGTTGGGACACGTGCCTCGCGCTCAACGAGGAGACTCGCGACCCGAAGCGCATCCCCGGCCGTGCGGCCGTGCTCACGACGCTCATCCTGCTCGTGACCTACGTCGGCGTCGCCGTCGCGGCGATGTCGTATGCGGGCCTCGGCGACACGGGCCTCGGGCTCGCGAACGAGGGCAACGCCGACGACGTGTTCTTCGCGCTGAAGGACGCGGTGTTCGGGCCGTGGGCCTGGCTCCTCGTCGTCGCCGTGATGATCTCCGCGGTGTCGTCGACGCAGACCACCATTCTGCCGACGGCGCGCGGCACGCTCGCGATGGCGGTGTACAAGGCACTGCCGAAGCGGTTCGCCACGGTGCATCCGCGATACCGCACACCATCGTTCTCGACGCTGCTCATGGGCTTCGTGGCCATCGTGTTCTACATCGGCATGACCCTCGTCAGCGACAACATCCTGCAGGACACGATCCTCTCGCTCGGCCTCGCGATCGCGTTCTACTACTCGATCACGGGGCTCGCGTGCGTCTGGTACTTCCGCAAGACGCTGTTCACCTCGTGGCGCCACTTCTGGAACCGACTCGTGTTCCCGCTCGTGGGGTCGGTGCTGCTGATCTTCGCGTTCGTGTTCTCGGCGATCGACATGCTCGACCCCGACTACGGGTACACGGTGCTCTTCGGCGTGGGCGGGGTGTTCGTCGTCGGGGTGGGATCGCTCGCGCTCGGCGCAGTGCTCATGGTCGTCTGGTCGTTCTTCGCCGACTCGCGACCGTTCTTCCGCGGTGAGGCATTGAACCGCGAGACGGAAGTGCTCGTGCCCGAAGACGAGCAGAAGGTCATCCGCTCCGTCGACGGCGGCCTGGGCTGAGCGGATGCCGCGTGGCGGGCGCGGCGTCGCGGTGGCGCAGTTTCGAACCTTCGCCGGCCGGTAGGCTCGGAGGGTGCTGAAGCTCGTCGTCCTGATCTCGGGCGTCGCGGTGGCGCAGTTTCGAACCTTCGCCGGCCGGTAGGCTCGGAGGGTGCTGAAGCTCGTCGTCCTGATCTCGGGCGTCGCGGTGGCGCAGTTTCGAACCTTCGCCGGCCGGTAGGCTCGGAGGGTGCTGAAGCTCGTCGTCCTGATCTCGGGCACCGGTTCGAACCTTCGTGCCCTGCTCGACGCCTCCACCGATGCGGAGTTCCCGGCTCGGATCGTCGCGATCGGTGCCGACCGCGATGCCGAGGGTCTCGCACTCGGTGAGGAGTACGGTGTGCCGACGTTTTCCGTGCCCTATACGGCGTATCCCGATCGCGACAGCTGGGGTGCGGCGCTCATCGAAGAGATTCGCCGCTGGGAGCCCGACGTGGTCGTGCTCTCGGGCCTCATGCGGCTCGTGCCGCCTGCCGTCGTCGACGCGTTCTCGCCGAATCTCATCAACACGCACCCCGCGTACCTGCCCGAGTTCCCGGGTGCGCACGGCGTGCGAGACGCGCTCGCAGCGGGCGTCACGCAGACCGGTGCGAGCCTCATCGTCGTCGACAACTCCGTCGACGGCGGCCCGATCATCGCGCAGGAGCGCGTGCCGGTGCTGCCGGGCGACACCGAGTCGAGCCTCCACGACCGCATCAAGCCCGTCGAGCGGCGCCTGCTCATCCAGACCGTGCTCGACATCGCCAACTCGCACCTCGACCTGAAGGAACTCGCACGATCATGAGCGGCCCCACCCACGACCCGAGTCTCTACCGCGAGCGCGACCTGGTGCCGGTGCGCCGTGCGCTCATCGCCGTCAGCGACAAGCGCGGCCTCGTCGAACTCGCGATTGCGCTCGTGGGCGCGGGCGTCGAGATCGTCTCGACGGGCGGCACCGGAAAAGCCATCGCCGACGCGGGCCTGCCGGTCACGCAGGTGGCCGAGGTGACGGGCTATCCCGAGCACCTCGACGGTCGCGTGCGCACGCTGCACCCGGCCGTGCACTCGGGCCTGCTCGCCGACCTGCGGCTCGAGCACCACGAGGCCGAGCTCGCGGGCCTCGGCATCGAGCCCTACGAACTCGTCGTCGTGAACCTCTACCCCTTCGCCGAGACCGTCGCGGCGGGCGCGGCGCCCGACGCCGTGATCGAGCAGATCGACATCGGCGGCCCCGCGATGGTGCGCGCCTCGGCCAAGAACCACGCGAACGTGGCGGTGGTCGTCACGCCCGATCGCTACGACGAGATCGCCGCATCGGTCGCCGCGGGCGGCACGACCCTCGCGCAGCGCACCGGGCTCGCACGCGAGGCGTTCCGGCACACCGCGTCGTACGACGTCGCGGTCGCTTCGTGGCTCGGCAGCGTCGTCGCGCCCGACCAACCGGCCGATGAGTCGCCGTTCCCCGCGTGGGTCGGCGGCACCTGGACCAAGGACGCCGACCTCCGCTATGGCGAGAACTCGCACCAGAAGGCCGCGCTCTACGCCTCGACGGGAGGCCGACCCGGCATCGCCCAAGCCGTGCAGCTGCACGGCAAAGAGATGTCGTACAACAACTACGTCGATGCCGACTCGGCCGTGCGGAGCGTGTTCGACTTCGATGAGCCGGCCGTCGCGATCATCAAGCACGCGAATCCGTGCGGCATCGCCGTGGCGTCGGCCGGGGCCCCTTCGACAGGCTCAGGGAGCGCCGACCCGATCGCCGACGCCCATCGCCGTGCCCACGAGTGCGACCCGGTCTCGGCCTACGGCGGTGTGATCGCCGCCAACCGCATCGTCACGCTCGAGATGGCCGAGACGGTGTCGGGCATCTTCACCGAGGTGCTCATCGCCCCGGCATTCGAGGCCGAGGCGCTCGAGCTGCTCACGAAGAAGAAGAACATCCGACTGTTGACCCTGCCCGAGGGGTTCACGCCGACGGCCGTCGAGCTGCGGCAGGTCTCGGGCGGCATGCTCCTGCAGCAGGCCGACCGTCACTTCGCGCCGGCATCGGAGTGGACGCTCGCCGCGGGTGAGCCCGCCGATGCTGCGACGCTCGCCGACCTCGAGTTCGCGTGGAAGGCGTGCCGCGCCGTGAAGTCGAATGCGATCCTGCTCGCCTCCAACGGCGCTTCGGTCGGTGTCGGCATGGGCCAGGTGAACCGGGTCGACTCGTGCAAGCTCGCGGTCGAGCGTGCGGGGGAGCGGGCAGCGGGTTCGGTCGCGGCATCCGACGCCTTCTTCCCCTTCGCCGACGGGCTGCAGATCCTCCTCGACGCCGGGGTTCGTGCGGTCGTGCAGCCCGGCGGCTCGGTGCGCGACGAAGAGGTCGTCACCGCGGCCCGCGAGGCCGGCGTCACGATGTACTTCACGGGCGAGCGCCACTTCTTCCACTGACACGGGCAGCGCTCAGCACCCCTCTCCTTCATCGAGTCGCCCATTTCTCGCCAGAGTCGGGCAACTCGAGAGGTTCGGTCCAATCGAGTCGCCCATTTCTGTCCATATCCGGGTGACTCGGGCTCGCGCGGCGGCGGTACCCTTGAATCGAACCCGCGCTCATGAGGCGCGAGGCCAGGTTCCGCCCACGAAGCGGATGATTCAAGGAGAACGGTCGATGACGATCACCCACGCCCCGGCGAACCCCGCAGCCGGCGTCAACGCAGCACTGCCGACGGAGGCCCCCGAACACGAACGGGTGCTCATCACCCGCGGTTCCCGCTCGGGCCTCACCATCATCGTGGCCGTGCATTCCACCCGGCTCGGACAGGCACTCGGCGGCGCCCGCCTCTGGCACTACGGCCACTGGACCGACGCCCTCGCCGACGCGCTCCGCCTCTCGCAGGCGATGACCCTGAAGAACGCCGCAGCCGGTCTCGCGCGTGGCGGCGGCAAGTCCGTGATCGCGATCCCCGCCGGAACAACACTCGATGTGGCCGGGAAGCACGACGCGATGCTCGATCTCGGCGACGCCATCGAGTCCCTGGGCGGCGCGTACATGACCGCCGAAGACGTCGGCACGAGCGCCGAGCTGATGGCCGTCGTGCGCGAGCGCACTGAGCACGTCTGCGGCCTCCCGCCAGAGCAGGGCGGCGTCGGCGAGCCGGCGGATGCTACGGCAGCGGGCGTGCACGCCTCCATCCTCGCGACGCTCGACGAGGTGTTCGGTTCGGCCGATCCGGCCGGACGCCACTTCATGATCGCGGGCCTCGGGCAGGTCGGAGGTCGCTTGGCACGAAGCCTCGCCGCCGCCGGCGCTCGACTGACCGTGACGGATGTCGCGCAGGGCAAGCGCGCCCTCGCCGACGAGCTCGGCGCGACCTGGGTCGATCCGGCCGAGGCCCACCGCCTCGAGGCCGACGTCTTCGTGCCGTGCGGGCTCGGCGGGGTACTGACACCCGAGGTCGTGCACGGTCTGCGGGTGGGCGCCGTCGTCGGCGCCGCGAACAACCAGCTCGCCTCGCGCGACGTCGCGGAACTCCTGCAGGAGCGCGGCATCGTCTGGGCGCCCGATTTCGTGGTGAACGCGGGCGGGGTCATCTACCTCGACGTCGCGAGCGCCCCCGGCGCCGACCAGGTCGCCCTCGACGCCCGCATCGCGGGAATCGGCGACACCGTGGCATCCGTGCTGCGCAGTGCTCGCGATAGCGGGACGACGACGCTCGAGGCCGCCGAACAGCTCGCGCGCACGAGGCTCGACGCAGGCCGCTGAGGTGACCGCGCGGCATCGGCTGGAGGGGCGCGCCCGGCGTCCGCGCGGCCAGTAGGCTCGTGCCATGACGTCCCCCGCCATGCCTCCGACCGCCCCTGCCCGGTTCACCCCGGCGATCACCCCGGGACGCCGGGTGGCGGCGGTGCTCGCCTCGTCTGCGGCAGTCTCGTGCGCGGCGATGCTCGTCGCACTCCTGGCGTTCTTCATCGGCAGCGGCCAGTCGCCGCAGGTGCTCGGCCAGGTCTTCGGGCACTTCGCGCTCGCAGGGTTCGTCGCGTGGGTGCTGCTCTCGATCGCGAATGCGGTGGGGGCGACGCGGGCATGGTTCCTCACCCTCATCACCGGGTTCGCTTCAGGATGCCTCGCGGCCCTGCTCGCGACGACCGTGACGGCCAGTGCCGCCGGCAACCCGTTCTCGGGTGCGATCTTCATCTTCGTGGTCGGGTCGCTCGTGAGCCTCAACCTCATCTTCATCATCGCGGTCATCGTGGGCGAGATGGTGCTCGCTCCGCGGGTCTTCCGCGGCATCCTCGGCTATGCGCCCGCTGTCGCCGACCGGCGAATCGCGCTCGTGCGCATCCCCGCGTCGAACCTCGACGAAGCCGTGCTCACCCACCGTGACCGGCAGCCGATCGACCAGGCGCTCGCCGACCAGCAGTGGGACAACTACTGCGCCGCGCTCGTGGCCGAAGGCTGGGAGACGATCGAGGTCGACGCGGCGCCCGAGCTCGCCGATTCGGTGTTCGTCGAGGACATGGTCGTGATGTTCGGCGACCTCGCGGTGCTCGCGAGCCCCGGCGCCGAGTCGCGGCGCCCAGAGGTCGAAGCGGTCGAACGTGCCGTGCGCGCGGTGCCGGGTGTCACGGTGACCCGCATCGAACTGCCGGGCACGCTCGACGGCGGCGACGTGCTGAAGGTCGGCTCGACGGTCTACGTCGGTGCATCTGAGCGCACGAATGCCGAGGGCATCAGGCAGTTGCGCACCCTGCTCACCCCGCACCGCTACACGGTCGTCGCGGTGCCCATCACGAAGGCGCTGCACCTCAAGAGCGCCGCGACGGCGCTGCCCGACGGCACGATCATCGGCGAGCCGTCTCTGCTCGACGTCGCGACCCTCTTCCCGCGCTTCCTGCCGGTGTTCGAACCCGAGGGGGTCGCCGTCGTCGAACTGTCGCGCGAGTCGCTGCTCATGTCGTCGTCGGCGCCGCACACGGCGGCGATGATCGCCAGCCTCGGCTACCGGGTGGTGACCGTCGATATCGGCGAGTTCGAGAAGCTCGAGGGCTGCGTCACGTGCCTGTCGGTGCGGGTGCGCTGAGCGACACCGCCCGGCCGTCGTGGAGTTCGAGCACGTGGTCGGCGCGCCCGGCGAGTGCCGGATCGTGGGTGGTCACGACGGCGGCGACGCCGCGCGCATGCACGAGTTCGCCGATGAGATCCATGACGGTCGCCGCGGTGCCGCTGTCGAGTTGACCGGTCGGCTCGTCGGCGAGCAGCAGTTGCGGCCGTGCGGCGAGCGCCCTCGCGATGCCCACCCGCTGCTGCTGGCCGCCCGAGAGTTCGTAGGGCCGTTGCGCAGCGTGGCCGGTGAGGCCGACGAGTTCGAGCGACTCGGCGACGCGCGCGTCGCGCTCATCGGGCGCCATGCGCTGCAGGCGAAGCGGCACCTCGACGTTCTCAGCCGCTGAGAGCACGGGGATCAGGCCGAACGACTGGAAGATGTAGCCCAGTCGATCACGACGCACCGTCGCGAGTGCGTCCTCGCCGAGAGCCGAGAGTTCGTCGTCGCCGAGGAAGACCTGACCGGCCGTCGGCCGGTCGAGCCCGCCGAGCAGGTTCAGCAGCGTCGTCTTGCCTGCACCGGATGGCCCGGTGACCACGAGCAGCTCGCCCGGTTTCACCTCGAGCGAGACCTCGGCGACGGCGTGCACCGCGCCGGCCTTCGACTCGAAGACGCGACTGATCGATTCCGCGCGAAGCGTGGTCATGGCGATTCCTCCGGTTCGTCGGTGACGGCGTTGTCTGAGCCTGTCGAAGGGGCCTCGGCCGCCCGTTCAGCTGCGCGGCGTTCGCGCCGACTCGCCGGTGCTGCATCCGGTGCCGCGCCCGGCGCTGCATTCGGTGGCTCGGCCGGTCCGGATGCGCCGTCGCCGTCGCGGTCGGCATCCGTGGCCTTCGCGGGCGCGGCGTCGGTCGTCTCCGAGGAGGGCAGCGCCGAGGCATCCGCTCGCCCTTCATCGCCTGGCCACACGCCCACGTGGTCGGCTTCGAGTGCGAGACGCACGCGGTCGCGCAGCTCGAGGCTCTGCATGAAGTCGTGCGGCAACTGCAGGCGGCCGACCCGGTCGAGCACAGCGAACTCCTCGGCGATGTGCTCCTCCTCGCCGAATTCGTCGAGCCGCGTCGAACGCAGCACCTCGGTCGAGGTGCGCCCGTCGCGGATCTGCACGGTGCGCCGCACATGGTCGGAGACGGTCGGGTCGTGGGTGACGATGAGCGTGGTGACCCCGAGCTCTTCGTTGACGCCGCGCATCGCCTCGAGCACGGCGGCGGAGGTCGCCTCGTCGAGTTCGCCGGTCGGCTCGTCGGCGAGCAGCACGTGCGGTGAGTTCGCCAGCGCGACCGCGATCGCGACGCGCTGCTGCTGGCCGCCCGAGAGTTCGCCCGGACGCCGATCGCGCGCATCGCCGACGTCGAGCAACTCGAGGAGTTCGTCGACACGGCTCGCCCTGGCCGCACCGCGGAGGGTGCCGGCGACGTTCATCGCGAGGGCGACGTTCTCGGCGGCGGTGAGATAGGGCAGCAGGTTGCGGGAGGTCTGCTGCCAGACGAAGCCGACCGTGTGCCGCTGGTACGCGACGCGTTCGCGCCCGCCCATGGTGAGCAGGTCGTGTCCGGCCACGTGGGCGACACCCGCTGTGGCGGTGTCGAGGCCGGAGAGGATCGTCAGCAGCGTCGATTTGCCGGAGCCGGATGCGCCGACGACGGCGACCATCTCGCCGGGATCGACGCGGAGGTTCAGTCCCTGCAGCGCTTGCACCTCGACGCCGTCGGCGCTGAAGATGCGCACCAGGTCGGTGCACAGGATGTGCGGTTGCGCGCCCGGCGAGGCGTGCGGCCGCTGCGTCGTCTGCTGCCCCTGCGCTGGTTGCGCCTGCTGCGCCTGGATGTCGGTCGGGGTCACGGGGTCATCCTTCCTCTTCCTTGCGCATTGCGCGAGCGGCGTTGACACTGCCGTCGATGCGGGATGCCGCGGCAGCCGCGACGATGGTCACGAGCACGCTGCCCGCGAGCACCGCGGTGATGAGCCAGGGATCGAACGTCACGGCCGGTTGTACGTCGCCGTTGGTGAACGCGCGCAGGTCGATCGCCGAGAGCACCACGAACGGCAGCGCCGCGCCGAGGAACGCCCCGGCGACGAGGGCGACGATCGCGACCGGTCCGATCTCCCAGCCGACGAGCGAGCGCTCACCGCGGCGGCCGAGACCCAGGGTCGACAGGAGCGGCAGCAAGCGATCACGCGCCGGCCGGCCGACGACGAGCGTCAGCACGATCGCGAGCGCGGTGAGCAGGCTCGCGAGCACGATGGCGACGATGAGCGAGATCACGAGGCTCTGCGTGGTGGGCTTGGCGCGCAACTCCTCGAGGAGCGCGTCGGGAGTCGTCACCGTCGCCGACTCGCCGGCGATCTCCGCGAGTGCCGCGGTGATCTCGTCGGCGTCGGCGTCGACACCCGGCTCGAAACGAACGAGCACCGTGCGCGGCACGAGCGTGTCGGTGAAGGGCTTCGCGTTCGCGCGATCCATGAGCACCCAGTTCGAGCGAGGCGAGTACGCGGTTCTGCCGTCGACGACCCCGAGCGCGTCGAACTCGTGGCCGTCGAGCTCGGCCGCATCTGCGCCTGCGACGATGTCGGCGACGGTCTTCGAGAGCACGACGGGCACCGCGTCGTCGTCGCTCGACTCGAGTCCGGGGGGCAGGGGAGTCGACCCGTCGCGGCCGGCCTGCACGCGACGCATCTGCTCGGCGTCGATGACGATGAGCGTCGAGGTGCGGGAGCGTCCATCGGCGCTGACCCTGGTCGGACTCGTCGAGAACACCGGTGCGATCGCCTCGACACCCGGTACCGCTGCGAACTCGTCGAGCTGGGCGAGCGTGAACGGAGTGCCGCCCACCGAGGCGTCGGCGCCGACCTGCGCGGCGGCTGCGCGATCGACGCCGGCCTGCACGGTGCCGAGCAGCACCGAGGAGAACACCGCGACCGAGACGCCGACGACCACGGCCAGTACCGGGACCAGCCCTGCCGAGGGGTCGCGCAGTGCTCGCGCCGAGCCGAGGAACGGCACGAGATCTGCACGACGGGCCGTTCGGCGCACCAGGTCTGCAAGCGGGAGCGGGTAGAGCCGAAGCACGACGAGACACGCGAGCAGCGAGAGGAGCAGCGGGACCGCGGCGAGCAGTGGATCGACGCCGGTCGTCGCGGCGGAGGTGGAGAGGCCGCGGCGGAACAGCAGCACGACCGCGGTGATCGCGAGCACCGCGACGAGCACTTCAGCGATCCATCGGACGCGTCCGTCACTGGGGCGGCCGAGGTCCGACCTGGCGCGCCGCAGCGGGCTGAGTGCGGGCTCGGCGGCCACGAGCAGGGCGGCGGGAGTGAGGGCGAAGAGGGTTGCGATCGCCCACCCGCCGAATCCGGCGTCGGCTGCGACGAGCAGGATGCCGATGATCCCGCCGACGACGGCGGCCGGAACGCCGATGGCCAGGCCTTCGAGCGCGAGGATGCCACGGAGCTGGCCGGGCGATGCGCCTCGGGCGGCTGCCAGCTCGAGTCCGGTGCGCCGACGCTCGAACACCACTCGGGCACCGAGCACGAGCACCGCGACCATCACGCCGATCGGTCCGGACGCGATCGTTGCGAGCACCGCGTCGGTCGCGCTCGCCGCGATGGCCGCGTCACCGAGGGCGTCGGCCAGGCCGCTCGTGAAGGCGACGTCGCCGACCGTCGCGAACCAGAACTCCCATGAGCCGCCGCCGAGCACGAACGTCTGACTCGTGAATTCGCCGAGTTGCGTCATGAGCTCGGCCGAGTCGGCGGCGCGGATGCGCTCGGGCAGCGTCGGGAACCAGGCGTCCATCGCGGTCGGCAGCTGGGAATCCTGCAGCCCCGCCCACGAGACGGGGTCGGCGAAGCCGAGGCCCGTGATCTCGAGGTTTCCCCCTGGGGTGTAGGAGACCGCCGGTTCGAGTGCCACCGCCGGTCCGTGCGTCCAGAAGCCGTCGTCGGGATCGATCGCTGCGAAGGTGCCGACCAGTCGAACGTCTTGCGCTGTCGTGCCGAGCGGCATCGAGCGGTCTTCCCCCGTCGCCCACTCCATCTCTTCAGCGACGGCGTCGGCGAGCACGATCTCGAGCGGGGCGTCGCCCGGCACCGGGCCGGTCAGGGTCGCCGGCCACTCGCCCCCGGTGAGCGTGATGTGCTCGCGCAGTCTCGGGTCGAACCCCGTGAAGAGCTGGTACGACGTCGAGTCGGCCGAAGCTCCCGGCACGCTCGCCCTCGTGGGCCCGGCGTGGAGGACGGTCAATGGTTCGCCCACGACCCGTTTCAGCAACTCGGGCATGTCGGCACGGATGTCGAGCATGCGCTGCTCCTGTGCCCCCCAGACCGCGTCGACCTCGGGCGTCAGGGTCGTGTCGCCGTCGGAGGCGCCGAGCTCCGGCAGGTTGCGGCTGGAGGTGACGACGTCGAGTTCGCGGGCCGGGAACGTCTCGAGTTCTTCCTCGAGTGCCGCGGTGTGCATTGCCGAGATCGCACGCGGAACCCCCGTCGCGAGCAGCGCACCGGCGAGCACGAGCAGTCCGAGCATGATCGACGCCACGGGTCCCGCGAAGAACTGGCGCCGCAGCAGACCGGGAGTGGTGAGTCGTGAGTGATGCAGGCCGGTCATCCTTCCTCCTGCCTGAGCCCGGGGCGTGATGCGATTCGCCGAACGGATGCCGCGGCGCCGGCCGCGATCGCCGCAGCGAGCACGACGAACGCGGCGATTCCCACGACGAACGGCACCGGGTCGATGATGAATTCGACCGGGATCACCTCGGGCACTCCCGCCACTGCGGCCCGGGCGAGCTCGCGTGCCGTGAGCAACGCCGTGACGATACCGACGAGAACGCCGATCACGATCGCGGTGCCGAGCGTCACCGCCAACTCGGCGAATCGGGCGCGCGATTGCGTTCGCGCCGGCACACCGAGCACGCGGAGCACGACGATCTCGCCGAATCGGGTGCCCGAGAGTGTGGCGACGAGCGCGACGACCGCGATCAGTGCGAAGAGCAGGGCTCCGGCTGCTCCGGTCCACAGGGCTGCGATCGCGGGAGCGATGAACGGCGCGGAGGAGGCGGCCGACCGCGCGTCGGCGACGACGGCCGAGCCGCGGTCGCGACTCAACTCGCTCGCGACACGGTCGGGGTCGGATGCCGCGACCCACCGTTCTCCGAACGCGGGAATGCCCGCGCCCGTATCGAAGGCGTACCGTTCGAACGCACCGAGGTCGGCGAGCGCGCCGCCGCTGTCGGCGGTCGGCACCACGGGAAGGATGCCGGCCACGACCGCGTCGACCGCGACTCCGCCGGTGAGCACCCGCAACGCGAACTCGTCGCCGGTCTCGGCGGCGATGCGCTCGGCCAGTTCGGAGCCGAGCACGACGGGCAGCGGGTCGCTCCCTCCCGACGTGAGCGAGACTCGCCCGCTCGGCGTCTTCGATGAGAGTCGCAGCTCGCGTTCCGTGTCGAATTCGGCTGCGGCGACGCTTGCGCCGTCGAAGGAGATCGCGCCGAACGAGACGAGCACGTCGGCGCCGTCGGCGCCGTCGGCGCCGGCGAGCGACGCGCCGAGACCGATGAATCGGAGGCCTTCGGCATCCGGAAGCTCGAAGCTCACGTCGGCGCCGCCAGCGGCGATGTCGACGACCGTCGGAGTCGCGGGTGTCGCCGCGCCCGATTCCGTGAGGAGCCACGCCGTCACCGCGACCGTGCCGCTCGTGCCTCCGGGCGCATCGACGTCGACGGCGAGGTCGATCGTCGTGGCCCCGGGCGGCAGTGCCGCACCGGCTGCGGCAGCGGAGTCGGCGAGGGCGGCGGTCACGTCTGCCGAACCGGTGCCGGGGGCGACCGCATCGACCTCCGCACCGGGCAGCGCCACGAAGGTCGAGCGGTCGGAACCGACCCGCATCTCGCCGCGGAAGACCGGTGCCTCGGCGGTGACGCCCTCGGCGCCGGCGACCGTGTCGTCGAGGGCGAGCGCGTCGGGGCCCAGCACCACGTCGCGTCCGGCGAACGAGACACGCACCTCGCCGCCGGTGACGAGCGCCGAAGCGGTGCGGTCGATGTCGTGCCAGGCTCCCGAGAAGGCGGCCGTCAGGGTGAGCCCCGCGACGGCGAGCATCGTGACGAGCGACGCGGAGGCGTAGAGCGCCGCGCGCCGCGCGAGCTGGCGCATCGGCAGCGAGGGGACGAGGGTCGGCCGTGCTGCGGCGAGCCGCTCGAGCACGGCGCCGATCGGTCGGGAGAGCCCGAGCGCGACGAGTGCGAGCGCGACGAGCACGAGCACCGGCGCGAGCACGGCGATCGGGTCGACGTCGATCGTGCCCGACGCGCTCGCCACGAGCGGTGAGCCGTACAGACGGAACTGCCAGAGGGCGACGGCCGCGACCACGAGGAGCAGCACGACGCCGCCGGTGACGAGACCACGGGACATCCGGCCCACCTCATCGCCCGATCCGCGCACGACCGGGCGCCGTGCATCGAGCCACGCGCCCCCGGCGAGGATGAGCACGGCTCCGACGAGCGAGGCGGATGCCACGAGTGCTGCACTGCCCCAGTCGCGGGCCTCCCCGGGCCTGGTGATCGTGAGGAGCGACTCGGCGACGGCCGCACCCGCGAGCGCTGCCGGTACGCCGAGTGCGAGGACCTCGACCGCGGTGTCGCGCGTGAGCCGGCCGGTGGAGGCTCCTCGAGCGCGGAGCAGCATGGTCTCGCCGCGTCGGGCGGCGCCGAGGAGCGTTGCGAGCCGGGTGAGCGCTGCGAAGCCCGCGAAGCCGAGGAGGAGCAGGGGCAGTGGCGCGATCGCGCGCACCGCTCCGAGACCAGCGAGGAGCCTCGTCAGGGTCGCGTCGAGGCCGCCGAGCGAACTCAATCCGTCGGTGCCGATCCCCGGCTCCGCCCGGAGAGCGGGCTCGACGTCGGGCAGCTCCGCACGCAGGGCCTGCGCGGACTCGGGCGTGGCAGCGGCGGCGTCGGCGACGGCGGTCCAGCGCACGACGACCGCGGCGGGCACGTCGAGCGTCGCCTCCTCGGCGACGAGGAAGGGGCCTGCACCCTCGAGCGTGCCACCGGAGGCCACGACGGCCTCGCCGAACCATGCCGGATCGTTGGGATCGCTCGGCAGCCACGTGCCCACGACGAGGAGACGCGGGTTCGACGGGCCGTCGAGCTCGACGACGTCGCCCCGTGCGAGGCCCAGTGCCTCGGCCGCGGACGCATGGAGGGTAGCGGGCACGGCATCGTCGGCTGAGGCCGCGGCGAGCGACTCGGGGGCGTCGGGCCAGGCACCGTCGACGAGTTCGGAACGTGCCGCGGCGTCGGCGTCCGCGAGGAGCACGGCGCTGAAGGCCGTCTCGCCGCTCGTGGCATCCACCGGTGCGGTCTCGACGGTACGGCTCCACGATGCACCGCGCGGCGTGAGCGTGCGATCGAGCACGGATGCCGCGGCATCCGCTTGGGCCGCCGGGTCGTTCGCCACACGGATCTGCCAGCGCGCGGCTCCAGCCGTGCCCTGGGCGGCCTCGAGACCGCTGCGAAGGCCGCTCGAGGACGAACCCGCGAGCGAGTCGACGACACCCGTGCCGAGGGCGGACATCAGGAGGACGACGGCGGCGATCGACGTGAGCACACCGGCGCGGGCGTTCGCACGGGCGAACGCCATTCGTGCCGCACCCACGCGTTCTCCTCGTTGATCGGGTCGCGCGCGCAGCGGCGTACGGGGCAGGTCCGGGCGGCTCGCCCGGAGGAGACGACCGCCGTCGCCCGCGCGGCGACGAATTCGCACAGCCTAGCGTTGAGAGCGGTCTTGCGTGCCACCCCGAAAAACCCATAGTCTGTAGGGCTGGCCGCGGTGAGTGATCCGACCGGCCTCGAGATTCGCAGACGACTTGCAGGAGGACACCATGCAGACAGAAACCGACGCCCGCACGATTGCGGTCCACGGCTCTGTTCGGCCGGCGTACCTCGTCGTCGGGCTTGCCGGGTAGACCGCCCGTTCCTGCCGCGCAGGCCTCGCCTGCCCCGCGGATTCACGCGCTTTCGCGATCCGCGTCACTCTCTTCACCAAACCTTCGCCGTTCAGACTCGATCTGGAGTTCGGCGCCCCTTCTGATTGGAACCGGCTGTGTCCGAATCCCCCCAAACGCCTGAGCACGGCGCACCCGACTCGACGACAGGGCCTGAGCGGCTCGGTACTCTGCGCACGCTCTGGCGGCTGCGCGAGTACGCCGGGCCTGCCATGCCCGCGTTCGCCGGCAGCATGGCCGCTGCGATCGGGGCGCACCTCATCGCCCTGGCGATCCCGCAGGTACTCCAGCAGATCGTCGACGGGCCGCTCGCCCATGGCGAGGCCGATGCGGTCATCCCGCTCGCGGTGCTCGTGTTCGTCCTCGGCGCGGTCGAGGCGATCCTCTACGCGATCCGCCGTTGGCTCGTCGTCGGCCCCGGTACGCGGGTCGAGGCGCGCATGCGCAACGCGCTCTACGCGAAGCTGCAAGACCTGCCCGTGAGCTTCCACGACCGCTGGCCGAGCGGCCAGTTGCTCTCCCGCGCGGTGAGCGACCTCGGCCTCATCCGTCGCTGGCTCTCGTTCGGGCTCGTCCTGACCGGCGCGAACGTCGTGATCATCGTCGTGGGCGTCGGCATCCTGATGTCGATGAACTGGTTCCTCGGCCTCATCTTCCTCGTCTGCTCGCTGCCGCTCTGGTGGGCGGGCTGGCGCTTCGAGGGCCGGTACTCCGAGATGTCGCGGCTGAGCCAAGACCAGGCGGGCGACCTCGCGACCGCTGTCGAGGAGTCGGTGCACGGCATCCGGGTGCTGAAGGCGTTCGGCCGTGGCAAGCACGCCCTGTCCACGTTCCGCGCGCAGGCCGAGTCGTTGCGCAGCACCGAGATCGAGAAGGCGCGTCTCGACGCGAACATCTGGGTGTGGATCATGGTCGTTCCCGCCGTCGCGCTCTCGATCTGCCTCGTGGTCGGCGTGTGGCTGGCGTCGCAGGGCCAGCTCACGGTCGGCGAGCTCGTCGCGTTCTTCGCGACGGCCACGGTGCTCGCGTGGCCGATCGAGTCGATCGGCTTCATGCTCGCGTTCGCCCTCGACGCGCGCACCGCGACCGATCGGTACTTCGACATCCTCGACAGCGAGAACACGATCGTCGACCCGACCGAACCGCGCACGCTCGAACGCCCGCGCGGCGAGCTCGCCTTCACGGGCGTGCACTTCCGCTATCAGGATTCGCCCGAGCGGTTCGGCGACCTCCTCGACGGCGTCGACCTCGTGCTCGAGCCAGGGGAGTCCATGGCGCTCGTCGGCCTCACGGGGAGCGGCAAGACCACGATGACGGCGCTCACCACGCGCCTCTACGACGTCACTGCGGGTTCGGTGACGCTCGACGGCGTCGACGTGCGCGCGTTCAGCCGCGAAGAGCTGCGCACCCACATCGCCATGGCCTTCGAAGACGCAACGCTCTTCAGTGCCTCGGTGCGCGACAACGTACTGCTGGGGCGGCCCGAACTCGCCGCCGACGACCCCGGAACCCGGGCGGAGGCCGAGCGGGTGCTCGACGAGGCCCTTCGGATCGCGCAGGCCGGGTTCGTCTACGAGCTGCCCGAGGGCGTCGACACGAAGGTCGGCGAAGAGGGCATGAGCCTCTCCGGCGGACAACGGCAGCGACTCGCACTCGCACGCGCGGTCGCGGCAAAGCCCGCCGTGCTCGTGCTCGACGACCCGCTCTCGGCGCTCGACGTCGCGACCGAGGGCCGAGTGGAGGCGGAGCTGCGTTCGGTGCTCGCCTCGACGACGGCGCTCATCGTCGCGCACCGCCCGTCGACGGTCATGCTCGCCGATCGGGTCGCGCTGCTCGAACACGGGCGGATCACCGCGGTGGGCTCCCACTCCGAGCTCCTCCGGGAGAGCGAGCACTACCGATTCGTCATCTCGAGCCTCGAAGACGACGAGCGCAGGAACACCGGCGTCGATGCCGTCGACGTCGACACCACGATCCGAGAGGAGGCGGCATCATGAGCGTCACCGGTGTCCAGGGCGAGGAACGCCAGGACTACACGAAGGCGGAATCCACGCAGATCCGCGCTCGCTCGCGGCGACTCCTCGGTTCACTGCTCGCGCCGCAGAAGGCCAAGCTGTGGATCACGGCGGCGGCCATCGTCGTGTCGTCGGCCGCGCAGGTCGCCGGGCCCGCGCTCATCGCCTTCGGCATCGACCAGGGCATCCCCGCGCTGATCGAGCAGAACTGGTACCCCACCGCGTTCGCGGGCGTCGCGTACCTTCTGACCGGGCTCGTGGGCGCGTTCCTCATCTCGGTGTACATCCGCATGTCGGCTCGCATCAGCCAGGCCGTGCTCATCGACCTGCGCACGAGGGTGTTCCTGCACACGCAGAAGCTCTCGCTCGAGTTCCACGAGTCGTATACCTCCGGGCGCATCATCTCGCGGCAGACGAGCGACCTCGACGCCATCCGCGAACTCATGGACGAGGGCCTCACGCTTCTCGTGCGCGGGCTCATGTACATGGTGTTCACGGGCGTCATGCTCGTGATCGTCGACGCCCCGTCGGGGCTCGTGCTGCTCGTCTCGCTCATTCCGCTCGCCATCCTCACCCGGTGGTTCCAGGTGCGCTCGCAATCACTGTTCCGGCGTTCGCGCGTGGCATCGGCGAAGCTCATCGTGCAGTTCGTCGAGACCATGACCGGCATCCGAGCGGTGCAGGCGTTCCGCAAGCAGAAGCGCAACGAGGTGGACTTCGGCGAGCTCGTCGAGGACTACCGCGACGTCAATGCCAAGGTCTTGGGCCTCTTCGCGGTGTTCAACCCCGGGCTGGCCTTCATCGGCAACACCGCGGTGGCGGTCACCCTCGTGCTCGGCGGTTTCCGTGTGGTCGAGGGCGGCCTCGGCGTCGGTGTGCTGCTCGCGGCCGTGCTGTACACGAAGCGGTTCTTCGACCCGATGGAGGACATGGCGATGTTCTACAACGGCTACCAATCGGCCTCCTCGGCGCTCGAGAAGATCTCGGGCGTGCTCGAAGAGGAGCCGAGCGTGCCGGACCCGGTCAAGCCGACCGACCTGTGGAACGCAGAGGGGCACGTGCGCTTCGACGGCGTCGAGTTCGCCTACAGGAAGGATCGGGTGATCCTGCCGCGATTCGACCTCGACATTCCGGCCGGACAGACGATCGCGCTCGTCGGCTCCACCGGTGCCGGCAAGTCGACGCTCGCCAAGCTCATCGCGCGCTTCTACGACCCGAGCGACGGAGTCGTCTCGCTCGACGACATCTCACTCGCCGACCTGCACCCGAAAGATCTGCGGCGAGCGATCGTCATGGTCACGCAAGAGGCCTACCTCTTCTCGGGTTCGGTGGCCGACAACATCGCGCTCGGCAAGCCCGACGCGACGTTCGACGAGATCGTGCGGGCGGCCATGGCGGTCGGCGCGCACGAGTTCATCGAGGGCCTGCCGGGCGGCTACGACACCGACGTGAACAAGCGGGGCGGTCGGGTGAGCGCCGGACAGCGTCAGCTGATCTCGTTCGCGCGGGCGTTCCTCGCGAACCCCGCGGTGCTGATCCTCGACGAGGCGACCTCCTCACTCGACATCCCGAGCGAGCGACTCGTGCAAGACGGGCTGACCAAGCTCCTCGCCGACCGCACCGCGATCATCATCGCGCACCGCCTGTCGACGGTCTCGATCGCCGATCGGGTGCTCGTGATGGAGCATGGTCGCATCGTCGAAGACGGCACCCCGCCCGAGCTCATCGGCGGTTCCGGACGGTTCGCGGCGCTCCACGCGGCCTGGCGGGACTCCCTCGTCTAGGGCGACCACGCGAACACGCGAACACGCGAGCAGCGAGCGGATGCCCCGCGCCGAACATTCGGCGCAGGGCATCCGTGTCTCCGTGCCTCAGCCCGGAATGACGACGACCGGCGCCGCGGGATCGTTCGCGAACCCTGTTCCGGCCAGTGGGCTCACGAGCAGGTCGCCGTCGCCGAGCGGGGGGAGCAGGCAGCCGCGCACGACCCCGTCTCCGGGGTCGAGACCGGGACCCGTGAGGGTGACCTGTCGGCGCTCACGCAGCCGCCGCCGCCGGGCCGCGCGCTCCGTCGTGCCCCCGGTCACGGGCTCCGCGCCGAGTTCCGTCGCCGCGAACACCCGCTCCGCGGGGTCGCCGTCGGCTCCGCCCGGCTGCGCGCCGGACAACGACCCGTCGAGGTGGAGCCAGCGCCCGTCGGGGCGGTCGGCCGTGCCGATCACACGGGTCACGAGTGTCATCGCCGGTGCCGTCACGGAGCGGCCCGGGTCGAACGACACGCGGAGGTCTGCGGGAGCGTCCGCGAGCGCGTCGCGGATGGCACGCACGACGTCGGCCCCAGCCCCGGTGCGCTCGTCGTGGTCGACGGGAAGCTCCCCGGCCAGGTGCAGCACGCTCCGGCGCACGCCCTGCCTTCGCAGCCGGTGCTCGAGGCGGAGCGCGTCGTGGATCGTGCGTCTCCACGTCACGGCGGTCGCCCCGACCGCGAGGTCCACGGTGAACCCCGCGACGCGCAGCCCGGCGTGCCGACAGGCCTCGACGAGCTCCGGCGCCCGGTCGGCGGTGACGCCGAACTTCGCCGCCGGGCCGGCCGAGCCGGGCGGCGCGGCCGCCGCGAGGCGCACGAGCACCGAGACATCCTTCGGCAGGCCGGCGAACTTCGCGACCTCGGCCGCATTGTCGACGACGAAGGTGCGGATGCCTCGGAGGTAGGCGCTCGTGAGATCGGCGACCGTCTTCACGGGGTGGGTGTGCACGCTGCGATCCACCGAGATGGCATGGAGCTCGAGGAACGCGATCTGCGCTCGGGATGCGACGTCGATGCTCGCGCCGAACGCGTCGACGGCGCGTGCAGCCGCCGGGTGCGGCAGCGCTCCCGCCGCGACGTGGATGCCGACGGTCGGCAGCTGCCGGCGCAGCTCGAGGAGCCGCATGGTGAGCCGGTCGGTGTCGATCACGAGGAGCGGAGTGCCATGACGGCGCACGAGATCGTCCAGCCGGATGTGCTCGGCGTATTCGGCCAGATCGCGGCGCACGAGTTCGCGGTGCGCCACCCGCTCGGTCGCGGAACCGGTGCCCGACGATGCCGGTGCGCGCTCATCGAGCAGCCCATGCAAACGCTCGGTCCAGGACATGCCCCGAAGTCTGCCGTGCGCCGGCGGGCGCGGGATCAGGGCGACCACCGGCCGGCCGAGGGTGCAGGCACTGAGTGCGGCCGGCACGCGCTCGACGGACACGAACTCTCCAGCTTGGCAGCGATCCGGCGCGCCCGCACCGGTGTGCCCCCTGAAATGGGCCGCGCGGCCGAGTGCGTGTCGCGGTACCCTCACGGGAGACGGGGCCACCCGGTGGCGGTGACGCCTGCCCCGGAATGGAGGAGCGATGGAGACGACCGCACGTCCCCTGCGCGTGGCGATCGCCGATGACGCGCTCCTCCTGCGCGAGGGCATCGCAAAGGTGCTCGTCGACGGCGGCATCGAGGTCGTCGCCTCCGTCGGCACGGGTGCCGAACTGCTCGAAGTCGCTGCTCGCGGTGAGCTCGACGCGGCCGTGCTCGACATCCGCATGCCCCCGAGCCACCGCGACGAGGGCATCCTCGCCCTCGAAGAGATGCGCGCACAGGGTTCGACCATCGGCGTCCTGCTGCTCTCGATGTACGCGACGCCCGAGTACGCCCTGCGTGTCTTGGGCGCGGGCAGCGGCACGGGCTACCTGCTGAAGGAACGCGTCTCCGAGCCGCAGACGCTCGTGCGGGCGGTCGAGACGGTCGCCTCGGGCGGCTCCGTCGTGGACCCCGAGGTCGTCGAACAACTCGTGCAGCGCACCCGGGCCGACGACCCCCTCTCCCGACTCACCGAGCGCGAGCGATCCGTGCTCGAACTCATGGCGCAGGGGTACTCGAACGGCGGCATCGCGCAGTCGCTCTTCCTCGGCCTGAAGACCGTCGAGACGCACGTCCGCTCCATACTGCAGAAGCTCGATCTCGAGGAGTCGCCCGAGCACCACCGGCGGGTGCTCGCAGTGCTGACGCTCCTCGGCGCGAGGTGATGGCCCCCGGCCGTAAGGGCCGGATCATCAGACGCAGCATCGTCATCGCCGTGGTCGTGGCGGTGAGCCTCGCGATGGAGATCTCCGGATTCCTCGCCACCCCCGCGGCGGACCGTCGCGAGGCGTCATGGACGACCCTCCACGCGATCGTTCCGCTCGTGTTCGCGGCGTGCGCCGGCATCGCCTGGTCGATCGGCCCCTCGCGGGTGCCCGCGCGGCTGATGGTGGGCTTCTCCCTGGTGTGGATACCGCTGTCGTTCCTGCGCATCGTCGAGGGAATCGGATGGCTCTGGCCGCTGCTCTACGGCCTGCACCTCTGGTGGGCGGTGCTCACAGGCATCCTCGTCCTCGTGTATCCGCGCGGCTGGCTGGTCGACCGGGTCGATCGCTGGATCGCGGGAATCGCGCTTGTTGCATCGGTCGGCTACCTGCTCGGGGTGCTGCTGCTCGGTCAGCCATCGGCTGAGGTATGCGATTGTGTTCCCAATCCGTACCGCATCACGGATGCGCCCGCCCTGTTCGCGGTGATCGACATCGGCTACCGCATCGTGGGTGTGCTGCTCGCGCTCGTGATCGCCGGTCGGCTCCTCGTGCGTTGGGTCCGCGGCAGCGTTCCCGCCCGTACGGTGGCGTTCCTCATGCCGGTCGCCTTGTTCGCGTGGGTGATCACCCTCGCTGCCCAAGCCGTCAACTATGCGGCATCCGGCACCGCCGACCTCGTGCTCGACACCGTCTCACTCGTGGCGATCGCGTCGATCCCCGTCAGCTTCGTCGCCGGCATCGCCCACGCCCGGAACATGCGCGCCCGGGTCGCGGACCTGATGCGCATCACGCGCGAGGGCGCCGACCGCGGCTTGTGGGCGGAGTCGCTCGCGCGCACCCTGCGCGACGCTTCGGTGCGCGTCTACTGGTGGGACGAAGAGCGCGCCAGATATGCGGATGCCGCGGGGGAGCCGCTCGAGCACGGCCCCGACGACCGGCGTGCCGATCACGGCCTGCTGCCGGTCGCGTCGCCGACCGGGATCCCGATCGCGGTCATCCGCCACGACCGGGTGCTCACCGACAACATGCGCCTGCTCGACGGGGTCTCGAGCGCCCTGCGACTCTCGGTCGACAACGGCCGATTGCGTTCGGAGATCGAACGCACCCTCGAGCAGGTGCGGCAGTCGCGCAGTCGCATCGTCGAGGCCGGAGACGAGGCGAGGCGTCGCATCGAACGCGACCTGCACGACGGGGCGCAGCAGCAGCTCGTCTCGCTCGGCATGCGGTTGCGCCTCGTGGCGAACCAGGCGCGCGATCGCGGAGTCGAGCCGCTCGGAGTCGAGCTCGACGACACGATCGGCATGCTGAACCAGGGCCTCAGAGACCTGCGCGAGCTCGCGCACGGCATCCACCCGTCGCTGCTGTCGTCGGGCGGACTGGCGCTCGCGGTGCCGGAACTCGCCGGTCGCTGCCCGGTGCCGGTCGAGATCGACGTGCAGGCCGAGGGGCGTCTGCCCGAGGTCGTCGAGTCGACCGCGTACTTCGTCGTCTCCGAGGCGCTCGCGAACATCGCGAAGCACGCCCAGGCGACGCGGGCGTGGGTGCGTGCCGGCATCGACGGCGGCGAACTCGAGCTCGTCGTGCGCGACAACGGGGTGGGCGGGGCATCCGTCGACGCAGGCTCCGGCATGCTCGGCATCGCCGACCGGGTCGACGCCGTCGGCGGCCGGTTCGTCATCGTGAGCCCGGCGGGCGCAGGCACGACGATCACCGTGCGCATGCCGCTCGGGGTCAGCGTCGCGGGCTGACGAGTCGGCTCATGCCGCACCGCCGTTGATGTAGAGGACCTGCCCGTTGATCCACCGAGCCGGCCCCGCCAGGGTGGAGACGATCTCGGCGACGTCGTGCGGGGTGCCGAGCCGGCCCATCGGGTTGGATCCGGCGATCCGGTCGATGAGTTCCTTCGGCTTGCCTTCACGGAACAACGGGGTGTCGGTCGGACCGGGCGCGACCGCGTTGACGGTGATGTCTCGTCCGGCCAGCTCACGGGCGAGGATCAACGGCAGCGCCTCGACGGCGCCTTTGCTCATCGCATACACCCCGTAGGACGGCGCCTGCAGGCGCGTGATCGACGTGGAGAACAGCACGATGCTGCCACCGTCTCGCACGGTCCGTGCTGCCTCGCGTGCCACCAGGAACGTTCCGCGGATGTTCGCGTGCGACACCCGGTCGAATGTGTCGATGTCGGTGTCCACGAGGGGCGACAGCGGCATGATGCCTGCCGTGTGCACGACCGTGTCGACGCCGCCGAACGCGGACTCCGCCTCACCGAACAAGACGGCGACTGCCTGCTCATCGCCGACATCGGCATGCACCGCGAGCGCACTCGCGCCCGCTGCCGTGATCTCTCCTACCACCGCGTCGGCGCGATCCTGGTTGCCGTGGTACTGCACGACGACGTCGAAGCCGTCTGCAGCGAGCCGAAGTGCGGTGGCACGGCCGATACCGCCCGAACCGCCGGTGACGATCGCAACACGTGAACTCATGGGAACCTCTCGATGTCAGATGTGAACAATTCGTCCACAAATGAGATCGTAGGGCATAATGGACAATGTGTCCACTTCTGAATCGACCTCCGCAACCAAGGTGCGGCGCGGGCGCGGGCGACGCCCCGCCGCCGAAGTACGCGGTGATGTACTCACCGCCGCCGCCGATCTGCTCTTCGCCGGCGGAATGGCGGCAGTCACCTTCGACCGGGTCGCCGCCGTTGCGGGCTCGAGCAAGACGACCCTGTACAAGTGGTGGCCGACGCCGGGCGCCCTCGCCGCCGAGGCCTACTTCACCCGGGTCGAGCACGCGCTCGGCTTCCCCGACACCGGAGAGATCACGGGCGACCTCCGGGCGCAGCTTCGGGCCTTCGCCCGCCTCATGCAGCATGAAGACGCCGGGCGCGCGGTTCGCGAGCTCATCGGAGCCGCCCAGACCGACCCTGCGCTGCGGCAGGCCTTCGCGGCCACCTACTCCCGGCCACGACGCGCAGAAGCCGTCCGGGCGCTCGAGCGCGCGCAGGACCGCGGCCAGATCCGGTCGGACGCACCGCTCGACGTCCTCGTCGACCAGCTCTGGGGAGCCTGCTATCACCGCATCCTCGTGCTCGACGAGCACATCGACGACGCCCTCATCGACCGACTCATCGGCAACGCGCTCAACAGCGCGGTGACGACCGGAGGGTAGTCAGGCCCGCCACCGGCACGCGGCGAGGTCGATGCGGTAGCCGTCGTCGTCGGCGGTCGTGCGCAGCGGCGTGCCTTCGGCGTCGTAGTACGCGCGGGCCCGCTCGGCGTGACCCGCCGGCGGGCGGCCCCCGGCGCGCACGACCCGCCACCACGGGGCATCCGCACCGTACCTGGCCATCACCTGTCCGACGGCGCGAGCGCCGCGGGAGCCGAGCAGCGCGGCGATGTCGCCGTACGTCGCGACCTGCCCCGAGGGGATGTCGGCGACGACGATGAGCACGGCGGCGACGAACCCTTCGACGGGCTCACGGCCGCGCCCGGTCGGCTGTTGCGGCATCCGCTCGACCTGATCGGTGCTCGCGTCAGAGCGCGAGCGCACCGATGACGTCGCCATACGCGCTCTCGCCGACGTCGGTGAACCCGATGCGGTGGAAGAACGCCTCGGGGCCCTCTTCGCCGGGCTCCCACAGCACGGTGATGCGGTCGAAGCCGCGCCGCTTCGCCTCTTCGGCGAGCGCCGTCGCGAGGAAGCGCCCGACACCCTTGCCTTGCACTTCGGCGTCGACGTTGATGCGCCAGATGCACGCCCGGAACTCTTCGTGCTCGTTCTCGGGATCGAAGTTGCCGTGGATGAACCCGACGACTCGGTCGTCGAGGAGCGCGACGCGCTGCCAGGCGGTCGCGGGGTTCACGACCGAGGACTCGGCCGAGTAGGTGACCGGGGCGATGAACTGTTCCTGGCCGGGCTTCAGCGACAGCGAGTTCGCCGCAACGATGTTCGACGCCGACAGGTCTTCCAGTCTCAGCTCAGCCATGCAGCCAAGGCTAACCCGTGCGAGCTCCGCGTCGGTAGCCGAGACGACACAAAGACATCGGCCGATGCCGACGCCACCCGCGACACGGCCGGCATCTGAGCGGCCGAACCGGCATGGCGACGACGCGATCGAGCGGATGCCGCGGCATCCGTCGTCTCGATATCGAGCCGAAACTCTCTCGATGTGGAGATAATCCGGTGACGCGGTAGGCTGGCAGGCGGCGTGTCCGACCGCCCGAAAGCTTCCCGTTTCCCCCACCAGAATCAAGGAGACATCCACTTTGTCGAAGATCAAGGTTGCAGGCACCGTCGTCGAGCTCGACGGCGACGAGATGACGCGAATCATCTGGCAGGCCATCAAAGACACGCTGATCCATCCGTACCTCGATGTGAACCTCGAGTACTACGACCTCTCGATCCAGAAGCGTGACGAGACCGACGACCAGATCACGATCGATGCGGCGCACGCCATCCAGAAGCACGGCGTCGGCGTCAAGTGCGCGACGATCACGCCCGACGAGGCGCGCGTCGAGGAGTTCGGCCTGAAGAAGATGTGGAAGTCGCCGAACGGCACGATCCGCAACATCCTCGGCGGCGTCATCTTCCGCGAGCCGATCATCATCTCGAACATCCCGCGCCTCGTGCCCGGCTGGAACAAGCCGATCATCATCGGCCGTCACGCGTTCGGCGACCAGTACCGCGCCACCGACTTCCTCTTCAAGGGCGAGGGCACCCTCTCGGTCTCGTTCACCCCGAAAGACGGCGGCGAGCCGCAGCAGTTCGAGGTCTACCAGTCCCCGGGCGACGGCATCGCGCAGGTGCAGTACAACCTCGACGCCTCGATCCGCGACTTCGCCCGCGCCTCGCTGAACTACGGTCTGAACCGCAACTACCCCGTGTACCTCTCGACGAAGAACACGATCCTGAAGGCGTACGACGGCCGCTTCAAGGACATCTTCCAGGAGATCTTCGAGACCGAGTTCAAGGCGGCGTTCGACGCCGCCGGCCTCACCTACGAGCACCGCCTCATCGACGACATGGTCGCCTCGGCCATGAAGTGGGAGGGCGGCTACGTCTGGGCGTGCAAGAACTACGACGGCGACGTGCAGTCCGACACCGTCGCGCAGGGCTTCGGCTCGCTCGGTCTCATGACCTCGGTGCTCGCCACTCCCGACGGCAAGGTCGTCGAGGCCGAGGCCGCGCACGGCACCGTGACCCGGCACTACCGCCAGCACCAGGCCGGCAAGCCGACCTCGACGAACCCGATCGCCTCGATCTTCGCCTGGACGCGCGGCCTCGCGCACCGCGGCAAGCTCGACGACAACCAGGAGCTCATCGACTTCGCCGCGACCCTCGAAGACGTCGTCATCACGACCGTCGAGTCGGGCGCCATGACGAAAGACCTCGCGGCCCTCGTCGGCCCCGAGCAGGGCTACCAGACGACCGAGGAGTTCCTCGCGACACTGGCCGACAACCTGAAGGCGCGCATCGCCGCGTAGTCGAAACGCCTCGAGACGGGGGTCGGATGCCGCGGCATCCGACCCCCGTTCGCGTTTCCGCCTCGCCGTTCTCGCCCGTCTCTCGCAGCAATTCAGGTCGGCGAACGGCGTGTCGCGTGTTCGCGCCCGCAACACGCCGCGACACACCCGTGCGTTCCTGAATTCCGCACGTGCGACGGCCGCATTGTGCGCCACGACGGTCGCGCACGAGAGCTTTCTGGCCGGCGCATCCCGCGACGGGGGGAGGATGGGGGCATGGCACGCCTCCTGAAGCTCGCCCGCAGGTACTGGGTCGTCACCCTCACGCTCGGCGTGGGTCTGCTCGGCATCGTGCTCGCCCTCACCGGCGCGGGCGCAGCCGTGCAGTGGATCTTCAGCATCTACGCGCTCGGCGTCGCGGCCTGGCAAGCCGTCCGCATGGTGCGCGACATCCTGCGCGGGCACTGGGGCCTCGACATCCTCGCGGTGACCGCGATCGTCGCGACGGTGCTCGTCGGCGAGTACATCGCCGCCCTCGTGGTGGTGCTCATGCTCACCGGTGGCGCCGCCCTCGAGGACTACGCGAACCGTCGCGCCAAGCGCGAACTCGATGCGCTGCTGACCCGTTCGCCGCTGCACGCGCACCGCATCGAGGGGGAGTCGATCGTCGAGGTGCCTGCAGGCGACGTGCGCGTCGGGGATGTGCTGCTCGTGCGGCCGAGCGAGATCGTGCCGGTCGACGCGACCCTGGGCTCCCAAGAGGCGACGGTCGACGAGTCCTCCATCACGGGAGAGTCGGTGCCGGTCGAGAAGCACTCGGGCGACCTCGTGCTGAGTGGTTCGATCAACGGTCAGGCCGCGGTCGAAGTCGTCGCCGCGGCATCCGCAGCCGACAGCCAGTACCAGCAGATCGTGGCGCTGGTCACGGCGGCCGCCGAGTCGAAGGCGCCCGTCGTGCGCTTGGCCGACCGCTACGCGGTGCCGTTCACGGTGTTCTCGCTCGCGCTCGCCGCGGTTGCCTGGTGGTTGTCGGGCGACCCGGTGCGTTTCGCGGAGGTGCTCGTGCTCGCGACCCCGTGCCCGTTGCTCATCGCCGCGCCGGTCGCGTTCATCGGCGGCATGAGCCGCGCCGCGAAGAACGGCGTGATCGTGAAGGGCGGGGGAGTGCTCGAGCTGCTCGCTGCGGCGAAGACGGCCGTGTTCGACAAGACCGGCACGCTCACGTACGGCTCGCCGACGCTCGTCGCGATCCGGCCGGAGAACGGCTTCGGCGACGACGAGCTGCTCGGCGCGGTGGCTTCGGCCGAGCAGTATTCGTCGCACGTGCTCGCGACGTCGATGATCCAGGCGGCGAAGGATCGCGGACTCCCGCTCGTCGAGGCCGAGTGGGCGCGCGAGGCGGCGACGAACGGCGTGACGGCGAAGGTCGGCGGGCGCGAGGTCGTCGTCGGCAAATTTGCTTTCGTGCTCGAGCACGCGCCGGATGCGGAGCGTACCGAGATCGCGCCGGGAGAACTCGCGGTCTACGTCGCGATCGACGGTCGCTTCGCCGGGGCGCTGCTCGCGAGCGACCGGCTGCGCGAGAACGCGAAGGCCACGCTCGCACGCCTGGACGAACTCGGCGTGCACCGCGTCATGATGCTCACGGGGGACGCGAAGGCGACGGCCGATCACGTCGCCGCCGAACTGGGCATCACTCACGTGCGCGCGGAGTGCCTTCCGGCCGACAAGGTGCACGAGGTCGCGGCGGTCGCGGAGCGGCCGGTGATCATGGTCGGCGACGGCGTCAACGATGCGCCCGTACTCGCGGCCGCCGATGTCGGCATCGCGATGGGGGCGAAGGGCGCGACGGCGGCGAGCGAGTCCGCGTCTGCAGTGATCCTCGTCGACGATATCTCGCGCACGGCGAAGGCGGTCGAGATCGGCCGTGACACGGTGCGCATCGCACTGCAGAGCATCTGGCTCGGCATCCTCGTGAGCGTCGGGCTGATGTTCGTCGCCGCGTTCGGGGTGATCCCGGCCACCCTCGGTGCGGTGTTGCAGGAAGTGGTCGACCTCGTGACGATCCTCGCGGCGCTCCGCGCGATCGGCGGGCGGCTCGATGCGAGAGCGGATGCTTCCCGCAGCAGCCGCTCGCCGGTCACAACTCGATAACGTCGGGGAGAAGTGGCCGCAAGCTCTTGCGGCCAGGTTTGTTCGTAAGGTTTACTAACAAACGTGACTGCAATGGATGCGCAGCGAGGCCCGGTCACCACGGTGCCGACGCCCACCACCTCCCCGGTGGCGCCCGAGTCGCTCATCGCGCCGAACCCAGGCGTGCCGGTGCTCACCCGTTCGCGCGCACTCCGTCCCACAGGCAAGGTCCTGCCCGAGCACGCCCGCACCCACAATCGAGCACTCGTGCTGCAGACCCTCTACTCGGCCGGCGCGCAGAGCCGGGCGGATGTCGCGCGCGAGACCGGGCTCACCCGCGTCACGATCTCCGACCTCGTCGCCGCCCTCATCGCCGAGGGGCTCGTCGTCGAACTGGGCCAGCGTGAAGACGTACGACCGGGCAAACCGGCGACGCTCATCGACATCGACCGCGATGCGTTCCACATCATCGGCGTCGACCTCTCGGAGCACGAGTTGTTCCGCGGCGCCGTCGTCGGCCTCGACGGCCAGATCGTCGCCCGCGACGAGATCCCGCGTGGCGGTTCGACCGGCGAAGCGGCCGTGCTTCTCGTCGAGCGACTCGTCGCGAGCCTCGCCGAGCGCACTTCCACGCCGGTGCTCGGCGTCGGCGTCGGCTCACCCGGCGTCGTCGACCAGCACGGCGTGGTCAGGTCGGCGCCCAACCTCGGCTGGACCGACGTCGCGCTGCAAGATCGACTCACCGCCCTGTTCGCTCTGCCCGTGTACGTCGCCAACGACGCGAACGTCGGCGTCCTCGCCGAACACGGCTCCTCCCACCTCGACGACCTGCTGCTGATCAAGATCGGGCACGGCGTCGGCGCCGGCCTCATCATCGGCGGGCGGCCCGTCATCGGCGGCGGCTTCGCGGCCGGCGAGATCGGCCACGTCGTCGTCGGCACCGACGGCGGCCCGCACTGCGCATGCGGCAGAGACGGATGCCTCGAAGCCTGGCTCGCCGTGCCACGGCTGACCGCCCAGCTCGCCGAGCTCTCCGGCGACGAGGTCGCCGTGGCATCCGCACGCGATGGTATTCTTCGCGAGGCCGGCCGCCGACTCGGCATCGTGCTCGCACCGGTCGTCGGTGCGCTCAACCTGTCGGAGGTCGTGCTCAGCGGCCCCGCCCAACTGCTCGACGGCGCCTTCCACGAGGCGACCGTCGACACGCTCCGGAAGCGGACGATGGCGGAGTTCAACCGTGATCTGAGGCTCCGGATGTCCGAGCAGGCGGAGGACATCGTCCTTCGCGGCGCGGCCGTCATGGTCCTCTCCGGACAACTTGGAGTCTCGTGAGGGACTCCACGCACCAAGGGTGACAGCGAACCCCCGCTGCCTCCCCACCCCATGAAAGGAAACGACAAATGAGGAAACTCGGCATTGTGGCGCTCGGCGCTGCTGCTGCCCTGACCCTCGCCGGTTGTAGCGCCGGTGGCGGCAACGAGTCGGCCGACAGTGGCAAGATCACCGTCTGGGTCGTCGGCACCGACACTCCCGACACAGCCCGCGAATACCTCAAGGACACCTTCGAGGCGGAGAACGACGGTTGGACTCTCACGGTCGAGGAGAAGACCTGGGCCGACGTGAGTGACACCTACGCGGCGGCACTGCAGTCGAACGACTCGCCCGACGTCGTCGAGGTCGGCAACACCCAGACCGCGAGCTTCGCGGATCAGGGCCTGTTCCTGCCGCTCACCGACTTCCCGGCCGATGACTACCTGCCCGGTCTCGTCGAGTCCGCCACGTACGACGGCGAGCTCTACGCAGCGCCGTACTACGCGGGCGGTCGTATCGTGTTCTACAGCGAGCAGATCCTCGGCGCCACCCCGGTTCCGACGACACTCGACGAGTACGTCGCAACCGGCAAGGCGCTGAAGACCGACACCCGCTCGGGTATCTGGGCTCCGGGCCGCGACTGGTACAACGCCCTTCCCTACGTCTGGGCGCACGACGGCTTCATCGCCGAGCAGGACGGCGACGAGTGGAAGGCCGGCTTCTCGAGCGAAGGCGGCATCGAGGGCCTGACCCAGCTGCAGGACGTGTACGTGAACGCGTCCAACGCGGCGAAGGACGGCGACGAGACCGACCCGCAGGTGCCGTTCTGCGCCGGTGAGATCGCGCTGCTCTCCGCTCCCGCGTGGGTGCAGTGGTCGATCACGGCTCCGGCCGACGCCGAGGCGCCGGGTTGCGCCGACACCTACGGTTCCGACCTGCGTGCCTTCCCGCTGCCCGGGCTCGAGGCCGGCGAGACCGCGCCGATCTTCGCCGGCGGCTCCAACATCGCCGTCGCGACGAAGAGCGCCAACCCCGAGCAGGCTCGCGCCGCGCTCGACATCATGGCTGGCGAGGACTACCAGATCCTGCTCGCCGAAGGCGGCCTGACGCCGGGCTTCACGGCAGCTGCTGCATCGCTGCCCGACACGGAGATCGCCAAGGCCCAGGCCGACGCGCTCGCCAACTCGAGGGTGACCCCGACCACCCCGAAGTGGGCCGAGGTCGAAGCTGCGCAGATCATCCAGGAGGCGCTCGTGAAGATCGCCCAGGGCGGCGACGTGGCGGCCATCGCGGCCGACCTCGACGCGCAGATCGAGGAGATCCTCAACAGCTAGCCTGTTGAGCCCTGCGCGGGGGGCGGAGTTCCACACAGCTCCGCCCCCCGTTCCCACGACATCCTCCGGCACGTCGCCGCCGCCGCGCCCGAGACGTACCATCAGTCAAATCGCGATCCCCCGCGACACATCCGAGGAGCAGCCATGAGCGCAACCCTCACCGAGCCTGACGCAGCGCCGCGCACGCCGAAGTCCAGACCTCCCCACTCGCCGCGGAACTCCGCTGGCGATCGTCCCCGTAAGAAGCCGCTGCCCTGGGCACCGTGGCTGCTGCTCGGCCCCAGCATCCTCTTGCTCGGCGTCATGGTCCTCTACCCGACCATCGTCATGTTCGTGAACTCCTTCACCGACCTGCAGATCAAGAACAAGATGCTCGGCACCTCGCCGAACTTCGTCGGCTTCGACAACTACATCGAGGTCTTCACCGAGTCCGATTTCCCCGCGGTGCTCGCCCGCAGCCTCGGGCTCATGGTCGTCCTCACAGCGCTCATCGTCGTGCTCGGCATGATCATCGCCCTGCTCATGACGAAACTGTCGAAGGGATGGCGCCTCGCCGTGTCGATCGGCCTGATGCTCGCGTGGGCGATGCCCCCGCTCTCGGCGACCGTCGTGTTCGGCTGGATCTTCGACACCGACTACGGTCTCATGAACTGGGCGCTCAACACCATCACGGGCACGCAGGACTTCCGCGGCCACTCCTGGCTCATCGACCCGTGGTCGTTCATGATGGTGCTCGTCATCATCGTCGTCTGGCAGAGCGTGCCGTTCGCCGCGGTCACCTTCTACGCGGGTCTCGGTCAGGTGCCCGAGGAAGTACTCGAGGCCTCATCGCTCGACGGCGCGAGCGCCTGGCAGCGGTTCCGGCTCATCGTCATGCCGTACATGCGGGGCGTGCTGACCGCCGTGCTGGTGCTCGAGACCATCTGGAACCTCCGAATATTCACGCAGGTGTACGCGCTGCAGCAACAGGGAGGGCTCGCGAGCGAGACGAACATCCTGCCCACCTACCTGTTCAGGCAGGGCCTCGGTGAGTTCGGCGTGACCGCCGCGATCGGCGTGTTCATGGTCATCCTGCTCATGGCCATCTCCTACTTCAACGTCCGTTCCTCCCTGAAGGATGAGGCAGAGCTGTGACCGTCAGCCCAGGAATCCAGATCGCCGAGAACCCCGGCTCGGTCGCGACGTCCACGCGTGCCGCCTCCACGATCGGCGACGGCGGTCGTCTCGACCGACCCGCGCGCCGCGCCAAGGGGAGGGCCGGCCGGTTCGGGCTCAACGTGTTCGCGCTCGTCGTGATCGTCTGCTCGGTCTTCCCGGTCTACTGGATGGTGAACATGTCGTTCACCCCGCCGAACCAGATCATCAGCCGCAACCCGAGCTTCCTGCCGTTCGACTTCACGTTCAAGAACTACGTGACGGCGTGGACGCGCGAGGCGGCGCCCGGTCAGACCGACTTTCCGCACGCACTCGTCTCGAGCCTCACCGTGGGCCTCGCCGTCGTGGTGGTCGGCGCGCTCATCGCCTTCCTCGCCTCGATCGCGATCGCCCGCTTCGCCTTCCGCGGCCGCGTCGTCTTCATCGTGAGCGTGCTCGTCGTGCAGATGGTGCCCGGCGAGGCGATGATGTTCACGATCTACAACATGATCGACGACTGGCGCCTCATCAACACGCTCCTCGGGCTGTTCATCGTGCACCTCGCCGCGGTGGTGCCGTTCACGATCTGGACCCTGCGTGGCTTCGTCAGGGGTGTGCCGGCCGAGCTCGAGGAGGCGGCCCAGATCGATGGCTGCACGAAGGCGCAAGCGTTCTGGAAGGTCACCTTCCCGCTACTCGCACCGGGTCTCGTCGCCACCGGTATCTTCGCGTTCATCCAGAGCTGGAACGAGTTCCTGATGGCACTCCTCCTGCTCAAGGGCTACAACCTCACCCTCCCGCCCTGGCTGAACTCCTTCCAGTCGGCGACCGAAGCGACGAACTGGGGCGCCGTCATGGCAGGGTCCACGCTCATCGCCCTGCCCGTCGTCATCTTCTTCCTGTTCGTGCAGGGCCGAATGGTCGGCGGTCTCGTGAGCGGAGCAGTCAAGGGATGACCGGCATCGACTCGACCGGCGCGGGCACTGCCCTTCGCCGGGACGTCCTCACGACCCTGCTGCCCGGTTTCGACGGCGTGAGCGCGCCTGAGTGGGTGCTCGAGCTGCTGCGCGACGGGCTCGGCGGCGTCTGCCTGTTCGGGTCGAACGTCGAATCGCCCGAGCAACTGCGCAGCCTGAACGCGTCGCTGCGCCAGGCGAACCCCCTCGCTGTGATCGCGATCGACGAGGAGGGCGGCGACGTCACACGGCTCTTCCACGACCGAGGTGCGCCGTTCCCCGGCAACGCCGTGCTCGGCCGCATCGACGACCTCGAGCTCACCGCACGCGTCGCGCGGGCCGTCGGCGAGGCGCTCGCGGCGACCGGATGCACCGTGACGTTCGCGCCCGATGTCGACGTGAACGCCAACGCCGACAACCCCGTGATCGGGGTGCGGAGCTTCGGCGCCGACCCCGAGCTCGTAGCGCGGCACTCCTCCGCCTGGGTCACGGCGCTGCAGCAGACGGGCGTCGCTGCCAGCGCGAAGCACTTCCCGGGCCACGGCGACACTGCGACGGACTCGCACCTCGCCCTGCCCGTCGTCGACGTGCCGCTCGAGACGCTCCGCGAACGCGAGCTCGTGCCGTTCCGCGCGGCGATCGCGGCCGGTTCCCGCACGATCATGACCTCGCACATCCTCATTCCGCAGCTCGACGCGGAGAATCCGGCCACCCTCTCCCCGCAAATTCTGAACGGCCTGCTCCGCGGGGAGCTGGGGTTCGACGGCGTCATCGTCACCGACGCCCTCGACATGAAGGGGGCGAGCGGCGTGCACGGCATTCCCGAAGCTGCAGTGCGCGCCCTCGTCGCCGGTTGCGACCTGCTCTGCATCGGTTCCGGCAACACGGCCGCGCAGATGGCCGAGATCGTCGAGGCCGTCGAGGCAGCGGTCGAGGCCGGCCGGCTTCCGGCCGAACGCATCCGCGAATCGGCGGCACGAGTCCGCGCCCTCGCGGCCGAGGCCGTTCCGGTTCCCGGCGGGCCGGCCGCGGCGTCGTCGATCGAGCCGCCGCACGATGTGCACGAGATCGGACGCGTCATCGCCGCGTTCGAGGTGTCGGATGTCGCGCGCGCACGTCTCGCGCAGGCGCCGCGCATCGGCACGGTCGTGCGCATCGACACGGTCGCGAACATCGCCGTGGGCGTGGCCCCGTGGGGCCCGTTCGCCGCTGAGGACGCCAGCGCGCACACGTCGTGGCTCAGCGGCGCCGAGACCGTCGCCGTCTCGGAGCGGCAGCCGCTCGCCGGCGCGGCCGATCTGGCCGGAACGGTGCTCGTGGTGGGCAAGGATCTGCACCGACATCCATTCGCCCGAACCGCGATCGACGCGCTGCGAGCGGTGCGCGACGACGTCGTGACGATCGACATGGGTTGGCCTTCGAACGATCGGGCGTACGCCGACGTGTCGACCTTCGGCGCCTCGCGCCTCGTCGGTGAAGCGGTCATCGAGTTCGTCGACGACGCGCTCAGGGCCGCGGTGGCCGCGCCGTGAGGCTCGGCATCGACATCGGCGGCACCAAGACGGCCGCGGTGGCGATCGGTGCCGACGGAGAGCTGAGCGACCAGGTGCGGATGCCGACCGGCTTCGGCGCCGAGGCGGTCGTCGCGACCGCGATCCGTACGGTCGAACGCATGACGGAGCTCGCGGGCGTCGACGCCTCGGCATTCACGTCGATCGGCATCGGCATCCCCGGTGCCGTCGACAGTGAGACCGGCCGGGTGGAGCACGCCGTGAACCTGGGCCTCGAGGGGCTCGACCTCGGCCCGCGCCTGGCCGATCGGCTCGGGGTCGAGGTGCGCATCGAGAACGACGTGAAGGCGGCCGCGGTCGGAGCGCACCACCTGCTCGGCGTGGCCGATGGCATTCGGGCGACGTCGATGGCGTACCTGAACCTCGGTACGGGCCTCTCGGCCGGTGTGCTTCTCGACGGGCGCCTGCTGCGCGGCGGACACGGTGTCGCCGGCGAGATCGGGCACATCCCGGTCGACCCGGCCGGAGTCATGTGCGGGTGCGGGCAGTTCGGATGCCTCGAGACCATCGCTTCGGGTCTGGCGATCGCGCGCACGTGGCCGACCGTGTCGGAGCACCCGGCGCGCGAGCTCTTCGATGCGGCGGAGGCCGGCGACGAGCGGGCGCTCGCCGTGCAGGAGCAGTTCTTGACGGGTGTCGCGGCGGCGGTGCGTCTGCTCGCGCTGGCCGTCGACGTCGATGCGGTGGTCATCGGTGGGGGGCTCGCCGCGCTCGGTGAGCCGCTCGTAGCCGGCACACGCCGTATCCTGAATCGGTGGGCGGCCGAGTCGGCCTTCCTCGCATCGACCGACCTCGCGGCTCGCGTGCAGGTCATCCCACTCGGATTCCCAGCGGCCGCTGTCGGCGCCGCTCTCGTAGGAGAACACCAATGGCTGAAATCGTCATCGTAGAGAACGAGGATGCCGCAGGCGCCCTCGTCGCCGACACGATCGTCTCGCTCATCCGCTCGAAGCCCGATGTCGTGCTCGGTCTCGCGACCGGTTCCACGCCGCTCGCGAGCTACCGCGCACTCGCCCGCAGCATCGCCGACGACTCGATCGACGTGCGCGGTGTGCGCGGCTTCGCCCTCGACGAGTACGTGGGGCTGCCCGCGGGCCACCCCGAGAGCTATCGGGCTGTGATCACGCGCGAGGTGGTCGAACCGCTCGGGTTGACTCCCGAGCTCGTGCGGGTGCCGAACGGCGACCCGGCGACGATCGAGCACGCGGGCGCCGACTACGAGCGGGCGATCAAGGCGGCGGGCGGTGTCGACCTGCAGATCCTCGGCATCGGGCGCACCGGGCACATCGGCTTCAATGAGCCCGGCTCCTCGCTCGCGTCGCACACTCGCGTGAAGACGCTGACCGCGGCCACTCGTCTCGACAATGCCCGCTTCTTCGATTCTCCCGACGATGTGCCGATGCATTGCATCACGCAGGGCATCGGCACGATCCTCCGTGCTCGGCACCTCGTGCTGCTCGCGTTCGGTGAGGCGAAGGCGCACGCGGTCGCGGCGGCCGTCGAGGGCTCGGTGTCGGCCAGTCAGCCGGGTTCGGCGATCCAGTTGCACCCGCACACGACGGTCGTCGTCGACGAAGCCGCGGCTTCCGAGCTCGCGAACCTCGACTACTACCGGCACGCATGGGCGAACAAGCCCGCCTGGCAGGGCATCTGATCCGGCGGTTGATTCGCGCACGCGGCTGAGCGGATGCTGCGGCATCCGCTCGCTCGTCAGTGGGGGAGTGCCTCGGAGAGGGCGCTGAGGTAGGCCTCATCGTCGAAGTCGTCGACGATCATGCGCTGCACCATGTATCCCGGCCCGAGCGACTCGGGTCGGCCGTCGCCCATTCGACGAGCCGGGTGCGAACCGTCGCTCGCAGTCTCGTGAACACCCCTTGCACGAGCGATCGGATCTCGTCGTCGACGGCCGCCTCGGCCCAGATCTGCACGATGACGTCGCCGAACGGTTCGCGGCGCATGCCGTCGAGGAGCGTGGCCATGATCTGTCCGGGTGCGAGCGGCTCACCGTCGCCTCGCCGCTGTTCGAGCTCGTCGCGCCGAGCGTCGAGCACACGTCCGGCGACGGCGGCGAGGAGGTCTTTCTTGCCCGAGAAGTGACCGTAGATCGCGCCTGCCGAGAGGCCCGACTCGGCGATGATGTCGGCCATCGACGTGCGCTGGAACCCGGTCGCAGCGAACGCGCGCAGCGCTGAGTCGATGATCTCGTCTCGCCGGGCAGCCCGGTAGGCGTCGGTCACCTTGGGCATCGCGCCGCCTCTCCGTCGAAAACGAATGAACGTTCTTGACAAGCATAGGACGGGCGCTCAAAATGATAAAGAACGAACATTCGTTTTGCTTTGGAGGAACAATGGCCCACACGGACGCCGCCAACCCGCACACCGCCATCGGCCGCGTCGTCGGCATCGCGCTCGCCCTCGCGGCCGTTGTCGCCGTCGTGGTGCTCGCGTTCTCATGGCCGAGCGTGACAGCCGACGCGAAGGACCTGCCGATCGCGATCGCCGGCCCCGCCGAGGCGATCGAAGCGATCGAGGCGACGGTCGATGAACAGTCGCCCGGAGCGATCGCCTTCGACCACGTCGCCGACCGCGATGCAGCCGTCGACGCGATCGCATCGCGTGAGGCGTACGGGGCGATCGTGCTCGGGCAGGAGCCTGAGGTGCTCACCTCATCGGCGTCGAGCCTCATCGTCGCCCAGCTGCTCGCGGGCATCGCGAGCGGCCTCGAAGAGGGCGTGAACGCCCAGGCCGCAGCGGCAGCAGCCGCGGCGGGTGCACCCGCCGCGCCGCCGCACATCGACGTGACGGTGACCGACGTTGTGCCACTGGCCGACAGCGACGCGCGCGGCACCGGCCTCTCGGCTGCGCTCTTCCCGCTCGTGCTCGGCGGAATGCTCGGCGGCATCGCCATCTCGATCGCCGTCATCGGCGCGCTTCGAAGGGTGCTCGCCGTCGTGGTGTACTCCGCCGTGGGCGGGCTCGTGCTCACCGGCATCCTGCAGGGCTGGTTCGGCGCACTGCAGGGCGAGTATTGGCTGAACGCCGCCGCCATCGCACTTGCGCTCGGCGCGATCGCCGCGCCGATCACCGGGTTCGTGGCGCTCATCGGCCGAGCCGGCATCGCCGTCGGCCCCGTCATCATGCTGTTGTTCGCGAACCCGATCTCGGGTGCGGCTGTGCCGAAGGAGTTCTACCCGGCACCCTGGGGCGAGGTCGGGCAGTGGTTCCCGCCGGGAGCGGCCGCGACGCTCGTGCGCGAGCTGTCGTACTTCCCGGCTGCCGACACGAGCTTCCCGTGGCTCGTGCTCACTGCATGGGCCGTCGGGGGGTTGCTGCTGTCGGTCGTCGGCCACTTCCGCACGGCAGGCGGAGCCGAACCCGATGCCGAGGCATCCGTCGCCGTCTGATCGTCAGGCGGGCCTCGCATCGAGAGTCGAGGTGCGCGCATCGTCGGCTTCGAGCGGGCTCGGCACTGACCGACGCGGAGTCAGCGGGCGAGTTCCTTGCGCCCGTTCAGGATGCCGCTGACCGCGGCGACGACCGCGAGCACGATCGCGACCACAGGTTGTCCGAGGGTCCACCAGCCGAGTGCCGCAGCGGAGAAGACGGCGATCTCGACGAGCGCCTTGCCGAACGTGTCGACCCGCAGCACCGCCTTCGGTGAGACGAAGAGCGCCCACACCAGGATCGCGAGGAGCGGTGCACCGATTCCGATGAGCACGCCGGGCCACGGAAGCGGGAAGGCGGCGAAACCCCAGATGCCGAGGGAGACGAACGCGAAGAGTTCGAGGAGGAACCGGAGGATGTCGTTCGGCCCGATCTTCGGCTGCTGTTCGTGCTGTCGTGCGTCGCTCACAACGCTCAAGCCTACCCGCGAGATCAGCGGAAGATGATCGTGCGTGCGCCGTCGACGAGCACCCGACGCTCGGCGAACCACTTGACCGCCTGGCTGAGCGTGCGACTCTCTTCATCCTGACCGATCGCGACGAGTTCGCCCGGGCTGCGGGAGTGATCCACTCGCACGACGTTCTGCTCGATGATCGGACCCTCGTCGAGATCGCTCGTGACGAAGTGCGCCGTCGCACCGATGAGCTTCACGCCGCGCGCGTGCGCCTGACGATACGGATTCGCACCCTTGAAGCCCGGCAGGAACGAGTGATGGATGTTGATGCAGCGGCCCTCGAGCGCCGCGCAGAGCTCGGGGGAGAGGATCTGCATGTACCGCGCGAGCACGACGAGCTCGATGTCGTGCTCGTCGACCGCGGTGAGCACGCGCTGCTCGAATGCCGACTTCGACGCGGCATCCGTGATCGCACGCGACTCGAACGGCACCCCGTAGAAGTCGACCAGATCGCGGAGGGTGCCGTGGTTGGAGAGCACGAGCGGGATCTCGACCGGCAGCTGCCCTGCGCGCTGGCGGAACAGCAGGTCGTTGACGCAGTGCCCCGCCGTCGAGGCGAGCACGAGTGTGCGCAGGGGCCGAGCGACCTCGTCGAGGTGCCACCGCATGTTCCAGCGCTCGGTCACGGGCTCGAGCGCCTGCTCGAGCTCGGCACGGGCGGCGGATGACTCGACCTGCAGTCGCATGAAGAAACGGCCCGTGTCGAGGCTTGTGAACTGCTGGCTCTCGGTGATGTTTCCGTGCGCGGCGACGATCGCCCCGCTCACCGCATGCACGATGCCCGGGCCGTCGGTGCAGCTGAGCGTCACGACCCAGTGGTACAGGTGTTCGGTTGCGGCATCCGTGGTCATTCGGCCAGATTACCCGGCAACGGGCGGTGCCTCTGCGGACGTGAGCATCTCAGCGGCGGGTGGCTCGGACGAGCGCGAGACGCTGGTCGGGACGGCGGGTCCCAGTCGGCCCTTGGCTTCATAGCGAGCCGCGACGTCGTCGGAGAAGAGCGGCCACAACCACGACTCCTTGTTCGTATCGTGAGCGCGGCCAGCTGCATCGAGGGGGAACCTGCCGGCGAACTGCCCGCAGACCTCGATCACGACCGTTGCCCCGCCGACCCCTGAGAACTCGGTGCGTCCGGGGGACAGTGAAACGGAGGGAACCAGCAGGTTCACCGAAACGACCGCGGCCGAGGACATCTTGCCCGCAAGGTCGGTCTGCACGACTTCGAGCGTCGTCTGGCCGGCAGGGAGTCCGCGCGGGTGAGCACTCCATCGTCCGGCCGCGTCGGCAGTCACCGTCTCGGGCAGGGGGGCCACCGACGTCGAAGCGCTGAGGAGTGCAGGGGATGCATCGGCCGCATCCGCCGCGATGCTGACGACGATCGTGGCTCCGGGTTCGGCTGTGCCGCTCAGGTCTGGATCGACGAGGCCCCCTGCCGTGTCGGCTTCGAGGATCTCCGGGGGCTGCACGACAACGTCGACGGGCTCGGGGGTGGGCGTCGGCGAAGGAGCGGGCTGCGATGGGCCCGGTTCCACCGTCGGCGCATCGGATTCGATCGATTCGGCGTCGGCGTCGGCATTCGGCCCCTGCCCTGGCCCCGGCTCTGCCTCGACGAGCCTGGGCGGCACCGCCGGAGCTGCCGGCGGCAGAGCCGGTGACGACGCCCCTGCAGTCGGGTCGGCCGTCTTCGATTCGGAAGACGGCGCGGCGACGGGAGCGGGTTCGGACGGCTGCTCGGGAGGATTCACGAGCCCCGGGAGGAAGACCACCGCGGCGACCGCCGCTGCGGCGACGAGCACCGCGGCCGCGACGCCGCCCACGACGCCGGTGGCACCGAGGCCGCCGGCACTCGTGACCCCGCCGGCGCCTGCACTGTTCCCGCCGGCGGCACCCGCACCGCCCGCGCCGCCATGGCCGGTGAGCACGGCGGGCATGCCAGCCACTCCCATCGCGACCTCGGCGACCGGCGCTCCCTGGGAGAGCCAGCCCGAGTACGCGGTCGCCCCGCCGATGCCCGCGGTGAGCGGCAGCAGCACGAGCGCGAGGCGCGAGCCGACGTCGCGTGCCTCTGCCGCGACGATCGTGCAGCGGGCGCAGTCGTCGAGGTGCGCCTCGAGACGGTTCGTCTCACGAGTGCGGAGCTTTCCGCGGGTGTAGCTGCTGATGCGATCGATGCTCCACTGGCATTCCGGATCGTTGGAGGGGTTGCGCAGGTGCACTCGGATCCATGCCTGGCGCAGGCCCTCGCGCGCGCGGTAGGCCAGCGCCGCCGTGCTGTTGGCGCTCATGCCGAGCAGCGGGGCGATCTGCTGCGGGGTCATGTTCTCGACCTCGGAGTACCACAGCACCTCCTGCCACCGGGTCGGCAGTGCCCGGAACGCCTGGGCCGTCGCGCTCCGGTCGAGCGCCTCGAGCGTGGCGGACTCGCTCGTCGCCGGATCTTCGAAGGACTCGAGGGTCTCGAGCGTGGTCTCGTGCCGGGCGCGACCCCACCCCGCGGCCGTGTTGCGGATCGTCGTGAAGAGGTAGGGACGGAACGCACCCGTCGGCCCGCCGCCGGCGAGCATCGTGCTGTAGATCTTGGTGAACGACTCGGCGACGAGGTCGTCGGGGTCGAGCGAACTGTACGAGCGCGCGACGGTGCGCGCCGATGCGGAGTGCCGCTCCCACAGCTCGGCGTACGCCGAACGGTCGCCCTTGCGCGTTCGCTCGATGAGCGCGGCGTCGGCCGATCGGTCGGTGCGCAGCGGCGGCACGTCGCCTCCTTCGGGTGATGGGGAACCGCGGAGTTCGCGGGAGTCACCCACTGAAGAGACGCGTCGAAGCGCTTTTCATGACGCGCGTCACGGGGTGAGTACATTCCAGCAGAAATCCACGTGACGCGCGCACAGAAGATTTTCTTCGGAATGCGCGTCATAGATGCGTGTGCCCGCCGTCTCTCTGGGTGAAGGCGATTTCGCTTTGACCGACCGCCGTCTCAGGCGTCCCGAACCCTGAGACGGATGCCGGCATGGCCGGCGCCTGAGCGGTCAGCATCGGGGGAAACGATGCGCCGCTCGTACGGGCGGGGGTTTCGGAGGCGAAGGGGAACACGCCTCCGGATCCCGCCCGATCGGCGAGTTCCCCGTCGCGACGATCAGTGCAGCCGTGCGCCCGCGGCCCAGACGGCGTTCACGCGAAGTTCGTCGTCGAGGAGCACCGCATCGGCGGCGAACCCCTCATCGAGCCGGCCGAGGTCGTGAGCCCGGCCGATCGCTGCGGCCGGCGTGACGGTGAGCGCGCCGACCGCCTCGTCGAGCGGGATGCCGCACTCGAGCACCGCACGCCGGAGCGCGTCATCTTGCGTGAGCGTCGAACCGGCGATGGAGCCGCCCTCGCGGAGCCGCGCGACGCCGTCGGCGACGACGACCTCGAGCGATCCCAGCACGTAGACGCCGTCGGACGAGCCTGTCGCGGCCATCGCGTCGGTGACGAGCGCCACCCGCCCGGGCGCGCCGGCGAAGGCGAGCTTCACGACATCGGGGTGCACGTGCACGCCGTCGTTGATGACCTCGAGGGTGACGTGGTCGGCGTGCATCGCCGCGACGACAGGCCCGGGCGCACGGTGGTGGATGCCGCGCATGCCGTTGAAGGCATGGGTGAGGATCGAGGCCCCGGCGTCGAAGGCGGCGAGTGCCGTCGCGAAATCGGCGCCCGTGTGGCCGACCGCGACCTTGACGCCGGCCTCGGTGAAGCGGCGGATGGCGGCAAGTGCGCCGGCGTGCTCGGGAGCGATCGTGATCTGTCGCAATGCGCCTGCGGCCGCGTCGAGCAGTAGGTCGACGGATGCCGCGTCGGCCCCGCGCAGCAGCCCGGGATCATGCGCCCCGCGGAACTCCCGGTCGAGGAAGGGTCCTTCCAGATGTGCGCCCAGCACGCGCGGATCGCGCTCCGCGAATCGCGCGATCGTCGTCAGGTCGTCGGCGAGCCGCTCGACGGATGCCGTCACGAGTGAGAGCACGGTGCGGGTCGTGCCATGGGCGTTGTGCACGGCGAGTAGGGTCTCGATGGCCTCGTCGCCCTCATCGGCGGCCGCGCCGCCTGCCCCGTGGCAGTGGATATCGATGAATCCGGGGGTGAGGAACCGCCCCGCGGCATCCGTCACGTCGACCGAGTCGAGCCGAACCGCGTCACGCCAGCCATCGCCGATGCCGCGTGCGCTCACCCGGTCGCCGTCGAAGGCGACCCACGCGTCGGTGACGGTGTCGGCGCCGCTCACGAGACGCGCGGAATGGATGACGACGGCTGCAGTGCTCACTCAAGCAACGATAACGTCGTAGCCCGCGTCGGCGAGGCGTTCGCGCTGCTCGAAGGTGGCGCCCGAATCGGTGATGATCGTCGAGAAGAGCCGTCGCGGACCGATCGCGGCGAACGCCCGCTTGTCGATCTTCGACGAGTCGGCGACGATCACGGCCTGGGTGGCGCGCGCGGCCATGAGCGCGTTGACGGCCGCCTCGCGCTCATCGTGCGAGGTCGGGCCGACAACCGCGTCGATGCCGTTCACACCGACGAATGCGAGGTCGAGGGTGATGCTGCCGAGCACTGCGTCGGTGTAGGCGCCGACGAGTTCGTACGACCTCGCGTGCACGACGCCGCCGGCGACGACGGTCTTGATCTGCGGGCGCATCGCGAGCTGCATGGCGATGTTGATCGCATTGGTGACGACGGTCAGGCTGGGGTCGGGCGCCGGTTCCATGATGTCGGCGCGCGACATGAGCGCGTCGGCGATCGCGGTGGAGGTCGTGCCGCCGCAGAGGCCGATCACGGCCCCGCGCGGCACGAGCGCGCTCGCCGCGAGTGCGATCGCCGCCTTCGCGCCGGGGTTCTGCTGGTTCTTGTAGCGGATCGGCAGGTCGTAGGCCACCGAGTGGGCGACGGCGCCTCCGCGGGTGCGGGTGAGCAGTTGCTGCTGGGCGAGCGCATCGAGGTCTCGTCGCGCCGTCGCGGGCGACACCCGGAGGCGATCGACGATCTGGTCGACGTCGACCTGCCCGCCTTCGGCGAGGAGGTCGAGCACAGCGCTCAGCCGCTCGGCGCGGTTCATTCGTCGGGGTCCTTCCGCGCGAAGAGGTCGAGCACGGCACTGCCGTGCTCGGGGCGCTCGGCGCGGTTCATCCGTTGGGGTCCTTCCGCGCGAAGAGGTCGAGGAGACGTGCCGCTTCGATTTCGACGGCATCGCGGCCGGCGGCGAGGTATTTTCGCGAGTCTACGACGCCGGGGTGATCGTCGAGGAATCGGCGGATCGCGCCGGTGAACTGCGCGTTCAGGTGCGTGGACACGTTGATCTTCGTGAGTCCGGCACTGATGCCGGCCACGATCGTCTCGTCTGAGACTCCGGATGACCCGTGCAGCACGAGCGGCACCGGCACCGCCGCCCGGAGCCGGCTCACGAGTTCGAGGTCGAGTGCGGCGACCCGCTCGGTCATCGCGTGCGAGGAGCCGACCGCGACGGCGAGCGCCCCGACGCCGGTCTCGGCGACGAATCGCGCGGCCTCGTCGGGGTCGGTACGTACGCCCGGTGCATGTGCACCGTCTTTGCCGCCGATCTCGCCGAGCTCCGCCTCGACGAGTACGCCCGCGCTCGCCGCATGGTCGACGACCCGGCGGGTGGTGGCGACGTTGTCGGCGAAGTCGAGCTTCGCGCCGTCGTACATGACCGAGCCGAAGCCGTGGTCGATCGCGAGCAGCGCGAGCTCTGCGTCTTCGGCATGGTCGAGGTGCACCGCGACGGCAGCGCTCGACGCTTCGGCGACGGCGAGCGTCGCGCGAGCGATCGGCTCGAAGCCGCCGTGGTACCGGATCGCGTTCTCGGAGATCTGCAGGATCACGGGCAGCCCGGTCGCCTCTGCTGCGGCAGCGAGCGCTTCAGCGGTCTCGAGGTGCAGCACGTTGAACGCGCCGATGCCCCGACCGCCGTCGGCTGCGCGGGCGAGCAGGATGCGTGTGGGGGTGAGGGTCATGCGTGTTCCTTCGGGTCGATGCTCACGACGACCTCGTGCTCGAGGTCCGTGTGTTCGGGTGAGAGCTCGCCCGCGAGAGGCGCGAGCACCGCCGAGGCCGACCAGGCGACGGCCCGACGGGCGAGGCGCTCGCGGGCGGCAGCGGCCGTCGGCGTGTCGTCGGCGAGGTGGGGCGTCTCTGCCAGAGCGGCGGCGATCGCGGCGACTGCGGCATCGCCGGCCCCGGTGGCGTTGCCGTGCAGCGTGCGGGGCAGCCGGGCACGGATGCCGCCAGGGGCATCCGTCGTCACGACCATCAGGCCCTCCGAACCCAGTGAGGCGACGATGACTCCGGCGCCGAGTTCGAGCAGCGCGGTCGCGCCCGCCACGGGGTCGTCGAGACCGGTGGCGTCGCGAAGCTCCTCGGCGTTGGGCTTGAGCACCGTCGCGCCCGCACGGGCGGCGGCGAGCACTCCGGGCCCGCTCGTGTCGACGATGACGGGCACGCCTTCGGCTCTGAGCGCATTCACGAGTGCGCCGAGCTCGTCGGGCCCGAACCCGGGCGGCAGGCTCCCGCAGATGGCGACGATGCCGGCGTCGCGACCGAGCTCGAGCGCATTCGCCGTGAGCGCGCCGGCTTCGGCGGCGGAGAGCGCGGCGCCACGCTCGTTCAGCACGCTCGTCTCGCCGCTCGACTTGTCGACGAGGGCGATGCTGCGGCGGGTCGCGCCGGCGACGCGCACGAGGCGGTGGCGGATGCCGCTCGCCTCGAGCTCGGCGGTGAACTCCGCACCGACCGCGCCGCCGGAGGTCGTGAGCGCGAGCACGTCGTGACCTTCGGCGTGCAGGACGCGTGCGACGTTCAGCCCCTTGCCGCCGGCGCGTGCGGCCCCGGTGTCGACGCGATGCGTCTCGCCCGGTTGCAGGCGCTGGACGTGCCAGGTGAGATCGAGCGCCGGGTTCGGCGTGATGGTGACGATCACGGCGTGCCGTCGTCTCGGCGTGCGGCCGCGAGGTCGCGGGCGGCGAGGTCGCGGGCCGCGAGCGCGGTGCCGAGCAGGCCCGCGTCGTCGCCGAGTTCGGCGTGGAGGAGCGCCGGCCTGCGGTGGAAGCTGAGCAGCGCGTCGAGCCGCGTGCCGAGCGGCGCGAACAGGGCCGGACCCGCCTGCGCGAGGCCGCCGCCGATCACCACGGCTTCGGGGGCGAGGATCGCAACGAGACGGGCGAGGGCCTCGGCGAGTGCTTCGACGGCGTCGTCCCAGACGCGCTTGGCGAGCGGGTCGCCGGCGATCGCCGCGTCGAGCACCTCTCGAGCGCCGGTCACCCGAGTACCGGATGCCGCGGAGTAGCGCCGGACGATCGCGCCGGCCGACGCGATCGTCTCGAGGCATCCGATCGCCCCGCAGGCGCACCGCTCGCCGAGCGGATCGGCGAGCGAGTGGCCGATCTCACCCGCGTAGCCGCCGCCGGCGTAGGGACGGCCGCCGAGCACGAGCGCGCTCGCGATGCCGGTGCCGATGGCGAGCACGACGACATCGCCGTAGCCGCGAGCCGCGCCGAGGCGATGCTCGGCGTCGCCCGCCGCGCGCACGTCGTGGCCGAACGCCACAGGCAAGCCGAGCGCGTGCTCGGCGAGGTCACGGATGGGGGCGTCGCGCCAGCCGAGGTTCGACGCGAACATGCCGACACCCGTGACCTCGTCGACGAGACCGGGCACGCTGATGCCCGCGGCCACCGGAACGATGCCGGGGGCTGCGGCCAGGTGCTCACGGGCGAGCACGCCGATCGAGGCGACGATCGTACGGGCGGGGTCGGCGTCGGCCGGGTCGAACGGCGTCGGCGTGCGGCGGAGTCCGAGCACCCGGCCCGAGGCATCGACGAGCGCCGACTTGGTGTCGGTGCCTCCCACGTCGAACGCGAGCACGGCCGCGCCCGGGCCGAGCGGGAAGGCGTCGTGAGACGGGTGCTCGTTCATCACGCGTCGAGGATGACGGAACGGGTGAGGTTGCGAGGCGAGTCGGGGTCGAGGCCCTTCGCGCGGGCACGGGCGAGTGCGACGCGCTGTGCGCGCACGAGTTCGGCCATCGGGTCGAGGCGGCCCGCTTCGAAGTGCGCCCCGGTTGCGGCGACGTCGCCGACGAGTCCATCGGGCGCCTCGCCGAACTGCCAGGTCACCCGGCCCGGAGCTGCGATCGCGATCGGGCCGTGGCGGTACTCCATCGACGGGTACGACTCGGTCCACGACTGCGAGGCTTCCCGCATCTTGAGCGCCGCCTCGTGGGCGAGGCCGACCGACCAGCCGCGACCGAGGAAGGTGTACTGCTCGGCGTCGGTCAGCTCGGGGGCGAGGTCTTCGGCGACGGCGCGCTCGGCATCGGCGATCGCGCCCGTGAGGTCTTCGCCGAGCGAGGCGCGGAAGAGGGCGAGTGCGGTCGTCGCGAACCGGGTCTGCACGACCGAGCGCTCGTCGGCGAAGGGGAGGGTCACGGCTTCGTCGACGAGGTCGACGAGGGGTGACGCGGCATCGCCGATGACGCCGATGGTGCGCACGCGGCCGCGGAGCCCCTCGACGAGCTGGCGCACCTCGGTGGTCGTGCCCGATCGGGTGAGGGCGACGACCGCGTCGTAGCCGCGGTCGACGAAGGCTTCGGATGCCGCGAATGCGTCGGTCTCGCCGTGGCCGCCGGCTTCGCGCAACCACGCATAGGACTGCGCGATGAACCAGGACGTGCCGCAGCCCACGACCGCGATGCGGGCGCCGCGGGCCGGCAGGAGCGACTGCTCGGCGCGGAGTTCGGCTGCGCGCGCCCAGGTCTCGGGCTGCGAGGCCAGCTCGGCGGACATGTGTTCAGCGGCGGCGGGAACAGCTTCGCCGGTCGTGTGTGCGGTGGTCGGTTGGTCGGTCACGTGGGGCTCCAGACGGGTGTGCGACGGCCGCCGTGGCAACCCCGCGGCGGCATGACACTCAATGATCGCAGATGATTGCAACATGTGTCCAACGATCACTCGAGCGCTCGATTCGAGCGGCTCCGTGTGGGCATCGGAGTTTGTCAGGGATCTGAACAAAATCTCATAACGAATCTGTTGCGCGTCTTGACGGGCCCGAGGCATCCGACATAGATTTCGTGCGTCGAGTGAACGGACGTGATTGTTTGCTCGCCGAAACGTTCAGGAAATAGCACTCAGCCATGGTCGTCAAGTGCGGTTCCGGAACACACGCACTGTCGCGCGAGGCTCTCTCCACGGGCGCTGGTGCACCATCCACCACAGTGAGGAAGCATCCAATGAAGAAGTCTCTGCGCCTCGGCGCGGCCGTCGCGCTCGCCGCCACGGCATCGCTCACGCTCGCATCCTGCGGCTTCGGCGGCGGGTCGGGTGACGAAGCCGGCGGCACGACCACGATCGACCTGCTCGTGCCCAGCTACTCCGACAACACCCAGGGTCTCTGGGAAGACGTGATCAAGGGATTCCAAGCGGAGAACACCGACATCACCGTCAACCTCGAGGTGCAGTCGTGGGACAACCTCGAGACGGTCATCGCCACGAAGATCCAGGGCGGTGAGGCACCCGACATCTATAACGGCGGCCCCTTCGCCGGCTTCGCAGCCGACGAGCTGCTGTACCCGGCTGAAGACGTCGTCTCGCCCGACACGTTCAGCGATTTCCAGGACTCGTTCATCGCCAACGCCGAGGTCGACGGCACCGCGTACGCGCTGCCCCTCATCGCCTCGGCACGTGCTCTCTTCGTGAACAACGCCCTGCTCGAGCAGGCCGGCGTCACCGCGCCCCCCACCAACTGGGACGAACTGCTCGACGCTGCGACGAAGGTCTCGGCCCTCGGCGGCGGCATCGCCGGCTACGGCATGCCCCTCGGATCCGAAGAGGCGCAGGCCGAAGCAGCCGTGTGGCTCTGGGGCGGCGGCGGCACCTTCGGCGACGCGAGCGAGATCACCATCGACGACCCGGCGAACCTGCCCGGTGCCGATCAGATCAAGAAGATGATCGACGCGGGCGCCACCCAGGCCGACCCGGGCTCGACCGACCGTTCGCCGCTCATGGACATCTTCATCCAGGGCAAGATCGGCATGCAGGTCGGCCTCCCGCCGACCGTGGGCCAGATCGAGGAGAACAACCCCGAACTCGACTACTCGATCGTGCCCATCCCGACCCAAGACGGCAGCCCGATGACGGTCGGCGTCATGGACCAGCTCATGGCCTTCCAGAACGACGACGACAAGCAAGACGCGATCACGAAGTTCTTCGACTACTTCTACACCTCCGACGTGTACGTGCCGTGGGTGCAGGCCGAGGGCTTCCTTCCTGTCACGAAGTCGGGAGCCGAAGCGCTCGCCTCCGAAGAGGCGCTCGCGCCGTTCCTCGAGGTGCTGCCCGACGCGCAGTTCTACCCGACGACCAACCCCAAGTGGTCGGCCGCGGATGCCGCGTTCAAGGCGCTCTTCGGGCAGCTGCAGACGAAGCCCGCCCAAGAGGTATTGACGGAGATCCAGGCGCAGGTCGACGCGGGCTGATCCCGCCCGGGCCGACCAGCACGTCCGTTTCGCAACATCCGGAGGGATCGGTGACCGCCGAACCATGAGCACGACACCCGAGACGTCATCGATCCCCGCGGGGGCGGCCACCGGCCGCCCCCGCCCCGGCGGGCAGGCTGCGCCCAGTGGGCGGGCCGAACAGGTCAAGCCCCGCCGAGCCGGGCGGCAGTTCCTCGCCTCGCTCCCGTGGATCGGCCCTGCCCTCATCCTCATCTTCGGCGTCGTGCTGTTCCCGGCCGTCGTCATGTTCTTCAACTCGACCCGCGACATCTCGATCTCGGGGATCGACAAGGGCTCGGTCGGGTTCGACAACTACGTCGAGGTCTTCTCCTTCCCCTATTTCTGGCCGATCTTCGGCCGCACGATCGTCTGGGTCGTGGTGGTCGTCGCGGCCACCGTGCTCATCTCGCTCGTCCTCGCCCAGCTGCTGAACAAGGCGTTCCCGGGCCGGCGCATCGTGCGCCTGGCGGTGATCATCCCGTGGGCGGCATCCGTCGTCATGACGACGATGGTCGTCTACTACGGTCTGGAGCCGTACTTCGGCATCATCAACACCTTCCTCGTCGACGTGGGGCTCGTCGACACGCCCGAGGGCTACGGGTGGACCCGCAACCCCGAGACGGCCTTCGCCTGGTCGATCGTCGTCGCGGTGTTCGTGTCGCTGCCGTTCACGACGTACACGATCCTCGCCGGACTCCAGACGGTGCCAGGCGACGTGCTCGAGGCCGCGAAGATGGACGGAGCAGGGCCGGTTCGCACGTATTGGGGCGTCGTACTGCCGCAACTGCGCGGCGCCCTCTCGGTCGCGGTGCTCATCAACATCATCAACGTGTTCAACTCGCTGCCGATCCTGAAGGTGATGACCGGGTCGATCCCCGGCTACGACGCCGACACGATCATGACGATGATCTTCAAGTACATCCAGAACCAGCACAAGGTCGACGTCGCGAGCGCGCTCTCCGTCGTCGCCTTCATCATCGTCATCGTGATCGTCGCGATCTACGTGCGCGTGGTCAAGCCCATGAAAGAGGTCTGAGCATGGCCGTCACCGCACCCGCGTTCGAGACGATCGCTCCGCCCGTGGCATCCGCTCGGAAGCGCCGCTACACCGAAGACCAGGTGCCGCTCGGCAAGCTGATCTGGCGCATGCTGGCCGGGCTCATCGTGCTGCTCATCTTCGTGCTGCCGTACACGATCATGTTCTTCGGCTCGGTCAAGACGAAGGCGCAGATCCGCTCGGTCGAACCCACCTACTTCCCGACGGAGTGGCACTGGGAGAACTACATCAACATGTGGTCGACCCCCGAGACGCCGCTCGTGCAGAACCTCATCTCGACGATCATCATCGCGGGAGTCGCGACGCTGCTCGTGCTGCTCGTCGCGATGCCCGCGGCGTATTACACCGCGCGGTTCAAGTTCCCCGGCCGCATGGTGTTCCTCTTCCTCGTGATCGTCACGCAGATGCTGCAGCCCGCGGTGCTCACCTCAGGGCTCTTCCGCCAGTTCCTCGCGTTCGACCTGATCGACACTTGGGCGGCGATGATCTTCATCAATGCGGCGTTCAACCTCTCGTTCGCCGTGTGGATCATGCACTCGTTCTTCGCCGGCGTGCCCAAAGAGGTCGACGAGGCCGCTCAGATCGACGGCGCCGGGCGGCTGCGAGTGCTCTTCACGATCAGCCTCCCGCTCGTCTGGCCCGGCATCGTGACCGCGATCGTGTTCACCTTCGTCGCGTGCTGGAACGAGTTCGCGGCCTCGCTCGTGATCCTCTCGACGGCCGGCAATCAGCCGCTCTCGGTCGCCCTCACGAAGTTCGTCGGCCAGTACGAGACGTCATGGCAGTACGTGTTCGGGGTCTCGATCGTCGCGATCGTGCCCGTCGTGATCCTCTTCATGATCATCGAGAAGCGCCTCGTCGGCGGCCTCACCGCAGGCAGCGTCAAGTAGCGCCGAGCGGATGCCGCGGGGTCACCGAACCCTGCGGCATCCGGCCTCGCGGCATCCGCTCGCCTCTCGCTCGCCGCTCAGGCAATAGGCCGCTATTCAGGCGGAAATCGCTGATTTCTGCCTGAGCTGCCACCTATCGCCTGAATCGACGGTGCGACCCCGTCCGAACGAGTGAGTCGGAGTCGCCCGCGTCCCGGCTCACGCCGCCAGATGGAGTCCCGCTGCAACCGCGTGCCGGAGCTCCGACTCCACCATGTCCCACTCGAAGAGAATCTGCTTGTAGTCGTATCGGAACACCGTGTAGCCCATGAGCATCAGGCGACGGTCCTGGGCGATGTCGCGTCGGCGTCGCTCAGCTGACCGATGGAACTCGTATCCGTCGATCTGGTACACGAGTCGCTCGCCGATCAGCCCATCGACCGGGTGGCCGTCGATGACCACCTGCTGCTGCACCGCAATCCCGACCCGCTGCAGTCGGGTGCGAGGAATCGTCTCGATCCCCGAGTCCGACAGCAGCGAGGCACCACGTCGAGCACGCTTGGCGGCCGCGCTCCGGAGTGGCAGCTGATGGAGCATCTCCGGTGTGACGACGCCGCCGCGGATCGCAGACTCCCACGTCGCAAGCGCGTGGTCGAGTGGCCGGCAATCGGCGATGTGCACGAGAGCGCTGACCACCGGCTCGACGAGTTCGTAGCGGTGCGGCGCGACCGGACCGGAGTTCCAGTGCACGATCGCGCCACCCGCATCGAATCGCGACGCGCCGTGCGGGACTGCGAGGTGGGCGCGTCCGTCGTCGAGGGTCCAGAGTCCGTGATGGGTTGCCGCCGTGACGCAGGCGAGCTGACCACTCACCGCTGCCGCCCGCGCGAGGAGCGGGGGCGCATCCCCCGTGGCAAGCCATCGACGGACTCGGCGAATGCCACCTGCGGTGATCGCTGCCCGGATTGCATATCGGGTGAACCCGGCGCGAAGGGCATCGTCGACGTGACGGATGCCGCCACTACTCGTGACCCATTCTGTGATGTTCATTCCGACAGGATCGGTGGCCCGCGCGGGAGGTCATGCCGGCGTTCGATCGTTCGTGGAGAACGGGTCTCCGGGGGCTGTGGTGGAGGAGGGGTGGCCCGCAGCTCAGGCGATAGGCCGCTGCTCAGGTGGGAATCGTCGCTTTCGTCCTGAGCAGCGGCCTATCGCCTGAACTGCGTGAGACGAATGCGTGGCACCACCGGCGGGCCGATGTCGCGGATGAACGCGATGCTTCAGGGCGGATGCCGCGGCTCATGGTCTGGGCGCACCCGGCGCGTCACTCGACCCAGGGCACCCCGCCGACCCGGTGGTACGAGACGCCGAGTGCATCGAGGTGCGTGCCGAGCCACGCGAGTCTGGCGTGGAAGTCCGCCTCGTCGCGCGCGCCGCCGTCGGCGGGCGCCGGCGACCACGCGATCTCGGCGATTGCGGTGATGCGGGGGAACACCATGAACTCGAGCTCGGCGGTGGTCGCTGTCGTCTCGGTCCAGATCGGCGCCGCGATGCCGAGGATGTCGGACTCGTCGAGGCCCGGAATCGTCGACGTCGGCTCCCATGCGTACGCCTCTTCGAGCGTCGTCGGGCCGTCGGCCCACCGGGTGCCGAGCGAGCCGCCGAGCGGACCCTCGGGGTCGTCGGGGTACATCATGTCGAGGTAGGTGACGTCGGCCGGCATGAGGATGACCTCGCCGCCCTGCTCCACGAACGAGGTCGTGAGCTCTGCGGTGTTCTCGCGCGGCTCGGTGAAGTCCCAGTACTGGCCCACCGTGCCCGGCGGCAACTCGGTCGACGCGCCCATCTCGTGGTATGCGATCACCGTCTTGCCGGTGGCGGCGCCCGCCGCGGTGATCCGCGCGACGAGATCGAGGTAGTCCTCGGGCGACGTCGCGTGCGGTTCGTCACCGCCGACGTGCAGCCATGGCCCGGGTGTCATCTCGGCGACCTCGCGGGTGACGTCGGCGAGGAACCGGTCGGTCGCCTCTGCGCGCTCGGGCGAGGCGCAGAGTGACGAGAACCCGACCTCGATGCCCTCGTAGGGCTTCGGCGCGACTCCGTCGCAGTTGAGCTCCGGGTAGGCGCTGAGCGCGGCGTTCGTGTGCCCGGGCAGGTCGATCTCTGGCACGATCGTCACGAAGCGCTCGGCCGCGTAGTCGACGATGCGTGCGTAGTCGGCCTTCGTGTAGAAGCCGCTGCTGTCGCCCCCGACCGAGGTCGACGCGCCGATGCCCGTGAGCTCGGGCCATGAATCGATCTGGATGCGCCAGCCCTGGTCGTCGGTGAGATGCAGGTGCAGCACATTGAGCTTCAGCAGCGCGATGCGATCGATGTGGTCGAGCACGTCTTCGACGGGGAAGAAGTGGCGCACGACATCGAGCACGGAGCTGCGGTAGGCGAAGCGAGGGGCATCGGTGACGGATGCCGCGGGCACGATCCATCCGCCAGAGGGCGCACGCGAGGCATCCGCTCGCTCGATCTCGGCCGGCAGCAACTGTCGCAGCGTCTGCGTGCCCCAGAAGAGTCCGGCCGGGCCGGGCGCCGCGATGCGGACGCCATCGGCGCCGCTCGTGAGCGAGTACGACTCGGCGTCAGCGTCGGCGTCAGCGTCGATCACGAGGGCGATGTCGGCGCCGTCCTGAGCCTGTCGAAGGGATGCCGCGGCGTCGCCCTCGACGACCGGCAGGTCGAATCCCGTGGCGATGCGCGCTCGCGCGGCGAACGTCTCGGCGACGGCTGCGGCATCGCCGGTCGCGACGAAGCGGGACTCCTCGGTCAGTGTGAAGGGCGAGCCGCCGGTGAGTTCGAGTTCGGCCGGGGCCGGAATGACGCCGGACACGGTGCCTCCGTCGTGCTGCGGGTCGGTGGTGCAGCCGCCGAGGGCGAGTGCGATGCTGACGACGCCGGCAACGACGAGGTGAGCGCGGCCCGATTTCATCGGTCGGCCGGCGATGGCGTGGCCGATGCGGCGGCTGCCACGCTCGCCGCGGTCGATTCGGGTGGAGCTGCTGCGTCGGTGCATGCGTCCTCACTCGTCTGGAGGTAAAGAGCCCTAACTCCCACATAGTGGCACGATTCGTCGGCGGGCGGCGATACGCTCGGGCCCGGAACGGAGACGAATGACGACCACTCTGCCAGCGCTCCCGGTCGCGGTCGACCAGGTCGACTTCCGCGCGCTCGAAGCCCCCATCGACCCTGCTGCACTGCAGGCGTTCCAGCAGGCCGCGAAGGCGCCCGGATCGCCGTATGCGACGGCGGGCCCGTCGGCGGTCGTCGCCGTCTTCGCCGTGATCATGGTCGTCGTCGTCTTCACGATCCTCGGCATCGTCTTCGGCGGCCTGTACTTCTCCACCGCGAGCTCGGGTGATGACCTCCCGATCGTGCTGTTGATCGCGCCGGTGTTCGTGATCGTCGCCCTCGCCGTCGGCATCAACGCCGTCGTGCGACGGGTGCGGCGAGGCAGCAAGTGGCATCGCTGGTTCCGGCTCGAGGGCTTCGCCGCGGCGAACGGTTTCGGCTACGCGATTCGCACCGCGAATCCGAACTATCCCGGCGTCGTGTTCGGGCGGGGTCGCAACCGGGCGACCTACGACCGGCTGCAGTCCGCTCGCGGTCGCTTCGTCGATCTCGGATCGTACGAGTACACGACGGGGAGCGAGAAGAACGAGCGCACCTCGCGGTGGGGGTACATCGCCGTGGCCCTCGACCGCCCGGTGCCGCACATGCTGCTCGACGCCCGTGCAAACAACGGCGTGTTCGGCAGCGGCCTGCCGGCGGCGTTCGAGCGCAGCCAGGTGCTGAGCCTCGAGGGCGACTTCGACCACCACTTCACCCTCTACGCCCCGCATGAGTACGAACGGGACGCGCTCTACATCTTCACGCCCGATCTCATGGCCGTGCTGATCGACGAGGCCGGCAAGTGGGATGTGGAGCTCATCGACCGCTGGCTGCTCTGCTACTCCCCGAACCCCATCGACCCGCTCGACTCCGCGGCATGGGGTCGCGCGCTCCGGGTCGCCGACGCCGTCGGTACGAAGGTGCTCTCACGGACGCAGCGATATGCGGACGAGCGCGCGGTCGCCGCCGCGCCAGAGGCATCCGCTGCTCCCGCGCCGCAGGCGGCGCAGCTGTTCGCGACGCCCGCCGCGCCCGTCATCGCCCCCGGCGGACGGCGTTTGCGGGGCGGCATCCGCTGGGCGAGCGTCGCCGGCGTCATCGGCGTGATCGCGTGGTGGCTCGTGTCGACGTGGATCATGTCGCGCTGAATACGTCGGCACGGGGCATCCGTTGCTAAGCTTCGAGGGTCGCGACTGGCGTTGAGATGGACACCATCGGGGAGCGACTGGCACGGACCGACCGAACGCCTGGGCCGGTACGCATACCTCGGCGCTGGCGCGCGCGAGGCAGCACCCAAATAGGTCCGTTTGTCATGAAGGAGCCAGTCTTGGCCGAGTCTGTTTTCAACGCCCCCCTGTCCGAAGTCGACCCCGAGATCGCCGAGGTTCTCGAGCTCGAGCTCGGTCGCCAGCGCGACTATCTCGAGATGATCGCGAGCGAGAACTTCGTTCCCGTCTCCGTGCTGCAGTCCCAGGGCAGCGTCCTCACGAACAAGTACGCCGAGGGGTATCCCGGTCGCCGCTACTACGGCGGCTGCGAGTACGTCGACATCGCCGAGTCGCTCGCGATCGAACGCGCGAAGTCGCTCTTCGGCGCCGAGTACGCGAACGTGCAGCCGCACTCCGGCGCGACCGCCAACGCGGCCGTGCTCTCTGCGATCGCCACTCCAGGAGACACCATCCTCGGCCTCGAGCTCTCGCACGGCGGCCACCTCACGCACGGCATGAAGCTCAACTTCTCGGGCAAGCTGTACAACGCCGTGTCCTACGGCGTCGACCCCGAGACCTTCCTCGTCGACATGAACGTCGTGCGCGACAAGGCCCTCGAGCACAAGCCGCAGGTCATCATCGCCGGCTGGTCCGCCTACCCCCGTCACCTCGACTTCGCCGCGTTCCGCGCGATCGCCGACGAGGTCGGCGCGAAGCTCTGGGTCGACATGGCGCACTTCGCCGGTCTCGTCGCGGCGGGCCTGCACCCGTCGCCCGTGCCCCACGCCGACGTGGTCTCCTCCACGGTGCACAAGACGATCGGCGGCCCGCGTTCGGGCTTCATCGTCGCGCGCGACATGGAGCTCGCGAAGAAGCTGAACTCGAACGTGTTCCCCGGCCAGCAGGGCGGCCCGCTCATGCACGTCATCGCGGCGAAGGCCACGGCGTTCAAGATCGCGGCATCCGAAGAGTTCAAAGACCGCCAGGAGCGCACCATCCGCGGTGCGCAGATCCTCGCAGCGCGCCTGACCGCCGACGACTCGCGGGCAGCCGGCATCGACGTGCTCACGGGCGGCACCGACGTGCACCTCGTGCTCGCCGACCTCCGCAACTCGAAGATCGACGGCCAGCAGGCCGAAGACCTCCTGCACGAGGCGCTCATCACCGTCAACCGCAACGCGGTGCCCTTCGACCCGAGGCCGCCGATGGTCACCTCGGGCCTGCGCATCGGCACGCCCGCGCTCGCGACCCGCGGCTTCGGCGACACCGAGTTCACCGAGGTCGCCGACCTCATCGCGCTCGCACTGCAGGGCGAAGCGGATGTCGCGACGCTCCGCTCCCGTGTCGAAGCCCTCACGGCGGCGTTCCCGCTGTACCCGGGCCTCGCCCAGTAGGGGGATCCCATGACCGCCATCACGCTCGACGGCGTCGCCACCGCGACGGCCGTCAAGTCCGAACTCGCTTCCCGCATCCAATTGCTGAAAGCGCACGGGGTCGTGCCGGGACTCGGCACTCTCCTCGTCGGTGACGACCCCGCATCGCGGTCGTACGTCGCGGGCAAGCACCGCGACTGCGCCGAGGTGGGTATCGAATCCATCAGGGTCGACCTGCCGGCCTCGGCCACCACGGCTGACGTGCGCGCCGCGATTCGCGACCTCAACGCGGCATCCGAGGTCACCGGCTACATCGTGCAACTGCCGCTGCCCGCCGGGCACGACGAGAACGCGATGCTCGAGCTCATCGATCCCGAGAAAGACGCCGACGGGCTGCACCCCACGAACCTCGGCCGGCTCGTGCTCGGCATCGAGGGGGAGCTGCACTCGCCGCTGCCGTGCACGCCCGCGGGCATCGTCGAAATGCTGCGGCGCTACGACGTGCCGATCCGAGGGCAGCATGTCACGGTCATCGGCCGTGGCCTCACGGTCGGGCGCCCGCTCGGACTGCTCTTCACCCGCAAGGGGCTCGACGCGACCGTCACGCTCACGCACTCGCGTACGCAAGACCTGGCGGCCGAGGTGCGCCGCGCCGACATCGTCGTCGCGGCGGTCGGGGTGCCGCATCTCGTGAAGGCCGACTGGGTGAAGCCCGGCGCGGCCGTGCTCGACGTCGGCATCACGCGGGTGCAAGACGACGACACCGGCAAGGGCAAGCTCACGGGCGACGTCGACCCCGCCGTGGCGGAGGTCGCCGGTCATCTCTCGCCGAACCCCGGCGGTGTCGGGCCGATGACCCGCGCGATGCTCCTCGCGAACGTCGTGAAGGCCGCGGAGCAGCGCCTGCACCGGTAGTCGACCTCCCGGTCGCCCGGTGTTCACCACGTGTGCACCGGGCGGCCGCATTGCGCGCGTAGCTTCGCGCCCATGGCACGAGTCACCCTCGCCGAAACGCCGGTCGACGGCCCCGTCGCCGATCCGGTCGCCCTGAAGCACCGGTTCGCCGAGCGAACGGATGCCGCGATCGCCCTCGCGACGGCGATCATCCCCGCCCGGGGCGGGTCGATCGGGCTGCCCGGCAAGAACATCGCACGAGTGGGCGGCGTACCGCTCGTCTCGCGCGCGGTGCGCGCGGCGCTCGCCGCCGAACGGATCGGACGTGTCGTCGTCACCACCGACGACGAGGCGATCGCCGACGCCGCGCGCGTCGAGGGCGCCGAGATCATCGTGCGGCCCGCCGAGCTGGCCGGCAGCACGGCGACGAGCGAGTCCGCACTGCTGCACGCGCTCGGAGAGCTCGATGCCGCGGCGGACCTCGCCGACACCGACTCGATCACGGTGTTCATCCAGGCCACGTCGCCCTTCATCGACCCCGCCGACCTCGATGCAGCGATCGAGACGGTCGCCGGGGGTGAGCGCGATGTCGTGTTCTCGGCGACGCCGACGCACGTCTTCCTCTGGCGCGAGGAGGCCGGCGGCACGGCTGTCGGCGTCAACCACGATGCAGCCCGTCGCGAGCGACGACAGGACCGTGAGCCGGAGTACGCGGAGACCGGAGCGTTCTACGTGATGCGCACCGAAGGTTTCATCGAAGGTGGGCACCGCTTCTTCGGACGGGTGGGAATCCAGCGCGTCAGCGGCGACCATGCCATCGAGATCGACGATGCCGACGACCTGGCTCGTGCGAATGCGCTGGCGCGGGCGATCGACCGCGCGCCGCGGCATCCGTCGCCCGTCGTCGACGTCGATGCGGTCGTCACCGACTTCGACGGAGTGCACACCGACGACACTGTCATGGTCGACCAGCTCGGACGGGAATCGGTGCGGGTCAGCCGCAGCGACGGTCACGGCGTCGCGCGCCTCAGGGCCGCCGGCATCCCCGTGCTCATCCTCTCCGCCGAGGAGAACCCCGTGGTCGGGCGTCGCGCCGAGAAACTCGGGGTCGAGTGCGCGCAGGGCATCACCGAGAAGGGTTCGGTGCTTCGCGAGTGGGCGGAGCACCGCGGCATCCGCCTCGATCGCATCGCCTACCTCGGCAACGACCACGGCGACCTGCCCGCGCTCGCCGAGGTCGGCTGGCCGATCGCCGTCGCCGATGCCGCACCTGCCGTGCTCGACGCCGCCCGGCACGTGCTCGGGCAGCGCGGCGGCCACGGCGCCGTGCGAGAGCTCGCCGACCTCGTGCTCGCCGCGAGAGCGGGAGCGAGCGCCGACGGCGAACCGCCACAGATCCTCACCGAGACCACCTTCGACACCTCAGGAGTGCACGCATGACGTCAGTTCGTATCGGCCGATCGATGGTCGGCGCCGAGTACCCCGTCTACGTGATCGGCGAGATCGGCCTGAACCACAACGGTGATGTCGAGATCGCGAAGCGGCTCATCGACGTCGCCGTCGAGTCGGGCGCGCAGGCCGTGAAATTCCAGAAGCGCACGCCCGAGATCGCAACCCCCGAGCACATGCGCGACGTGCCGCGTGAGACGCCGTGGGGCACGATGAGCTACCTCGACTACCGTCGCCGCGTCGAGTTCGGCGAGGCCGAGTACCTCGAGATCGCCTCCTACGCCCTGCGGGCCGGCATCGACTGGTTCGCCTCACCGTGGGATGTGCCGTCGGTCGAGTTCCTCGAGGGGCTCGACGTGGTGGCGCACAAGGTCGCCTCGGCCTCCGTCACCGACCTTGCACTGCTCGAGGCGATCGCGCTGACCGGCAAGCCGGTGATCCTCTCGACGGGCATGTCGACGATCGAGGAGATCGACCGCGCCGTCGAGACGCTCGGCACCGACCGGCTCGTCATGATGCACGCGACCTCGAGCTACCCCATGCCGCCCGAAGAGGCGAACCTGCGCACGATCGAGACATTGCGCGGGCGGTACGCGGACGTGCCGATCGGGTACTCGGGGCACGAGCGCGGCCTGCAGATCTCGCTCGCCGCGGTCACGCTCGGTGCGGTCGCCGTCGAACGTCACATCACGCTCGACCGCGCCATGTGGGGCTCCGACCAGGCGGCGTCGCTCGAGCCGACGGGCTTCGAGCACCTCGTGCGCGACATCCGAGTGATCGCCGAGGCGATGGGCGACGGCGTCAAGCGCGTCTTCCCCGGCGAAGAGGCGCCGCGCGCGAAGCTCCGGCGCGTGCCCGCCCTGTGAGCGGCGGCCCTGTGGGCGGCGGCCCTGTGAGCCCCGGCGCGGGCCGACGCCTGCTCGTCGTCGCCGACTCGGATTCGTACGTCAAGTGGGGCGCCGCGTTCGCGTCGAGGCTGCCCGCGACGTGGCAGGCCGAAATCGTCGTGCTGCAGACGCCCGTGAAGCCGAGCGCCCGCCAGTTGCGCGCCGCGCTCGCCGGCTCGACGTTCACGCCGGAGGGAGTGGAAACCCTTCGCCTCGATGAGCTGGAGTCGCGCCTCGCAGTTGCTCGCCCCGAGGTCGTACTGCTCGCGCTGCGCGGACCGCTGGTGCGGGTCGTCGCCCCGCTCGTGGGGAGGGGCCCCGATCGACCGGTGCTCGTGAGCGGCTTCCCCGGACTGACGATCCCCGCCGAGCCGAAGGCGATCGTGTATCGCGAGCAGGTCGATCTCATCGTGCTGCACAGCCGCCGTGAGGTGCGCGAGTTCCGTGCGAACGCCGAGAGCCTCGGCGTCGTGGTCGAGTTCGGCCTGGCGACGCTCCCATTCCTCCCCGATGAGGCGCTGGCGGATGTCGCGGCCGACGAATCCCGAACCGACCTCGTCTTCGCGGCGCAGGCGAAGGTGCCCGCCGAGCGCGAGGATCGGGTGCGGTTGCTCGGCTGGCTCGCCGATGCCGCGCGGCGACGCCCCTCGCGTCGGGTTGTGGTGAAGGTGCGGGCGCGTCGAGGTGAGGCGCAGACGCACGCCGAAGCGTTCGACTACGCCGATCTGCTCGCCGACACCGAGGTGCGACGCGAACTCGGCGGCACGCTGCCGCCGAACCTCGTCGTGGAGGACGGGCCGATGTCGGCGCAGCTGACGCGTGCCGCGGGTCTCGTAACGGTGAGTTCGACGGCAGTGCTCGAGGCCGTCGCGGCGGGCCTGCCCGCGCTGCTCGTCGGCGAGTTCGGGGTGGAGCCGAAGCTCATCAACACGGTGTTCGAGGGCAGCGGCCTGTTCGGCGACGCGGAAGCGCTCGCCGACTGGTCGACCCGTCACCCCGATTCGGGGTGGCTCGCGGAGAACTACTTCCACGGGCGCGAGCACGACGACTGGGCGCAGCACCTCGACGCGCTCCTCGCGCGTCGTGCGGCGACGGCCCTCGCCCCGCGTGATCGGGCGCACAACCTGACCGGCGGTGCGCTGCGTCGAGCTTTCGAGCGCAAGCGCATGCTCGGTGAGCACGATCGTTCGATCGTGGGTGCCCTGTCGATGCTCGTCGCGATTCCGGCGCGGTGGGTGGTGCGTCGTGTGCGCAAGGTGCGCCGTCGCGTCATCGAATTCCGGACCGGTCCCGTCGAGGCGTGACCCGCCGTCGAGGCGTGAATCCCTTCGGGGCGCCGAGCGTTCAGTCGACGGGCGCGGAGTGCGCCTCGACATGGCGGAGGTACGCCGCGGCGTTGCGCTTGATGCCCGTGCGTTCGACGTCGTTGAGTTCGCGGCGCACCTTCGCGGGCACCCCTGCGACGAGTGAACCCGGCGGCACGACCGTGCCCTCGAGTACCACGGCACCGGCAGCGACGAGGGATCCGGCGCCGATCACGGCGCCGTTGAGCACTGTCGCGCTCATGCCGATGAGACAGTCGTCTTCGACGATGCAGCCGTGGAGCACCGCGCCGTGGCCGACCGAGACGCCGCGTCCGATGGTGAGTGGGTAGCCCGCATCGACGTGGCAGACGACCGCGTCCTGCAGGTTCGCGTCTTCGCCGAGGCTGATCGGTTCGGCCTCGGCGCGGAGCACTGCGTTGTACCAGACGCTCGAACCGGCGGCGAGCCGCACGTCGCCGACGATGACTGCGCCGGCTGCAACGAAGGCGGTCTCGTCGAGCATGGGTGCCGGCACCCCGGCGATGGTCAGGATGCGAGCCGAGGGGTCTGCAGTCATGCCGTCAGCCTACGCGCGGGCGATCGGGCGACCCGCCCCGGCGTGACCGCGCACCTCGCGCACCTCGCGCGATGAGCCGGTACGCAGCGCCGACGGCGAGCACGGCGACGCCCGCCACGATCGAGACGAGCGGCAGGGTCGCGACGAGCACGAGGCATCCGATCGCCCCCGCGACCGAGAGGGCCCGCGGTACCCGTCGTTCCTGTCTCGGCTGGGTGAGCGCCGCGGCATTCGCGACGAAGTAGTAGAGCAGCACGCCGAACGAGGAGAACCCGATCGCCCCGCGGAGGTCGACGGTGGCGACGAGCACGATGACGACGAGCGCGACGGCGATCTCGGCGATGTGCGGCACCTGGAAACGCGGATGCACCCTGGCGAGCGCCCGCGGCAGCTCGTCGTCGCGCGCCATCGCGAGGGCAGTGCGACCGATGCCCGCGATGAGTGCGAGCAGCGCCCCGAGCGCGGCGACGGCGGCTCCGATGCGCACGATCGGGGCCGCCCACGGCCAGCCTGCGGCCCCGACGACGTCGACGAGTGGGGCAACGGATGCCGCGAGCCCCTCGGCCCCGAGGGCGCCGAGGGCGACCGCCCCGACGGCGGCGTACACGACCACGGCGATGCCGAGCGCGATGCCGATCGCCCGGGGGATGGTGCGTGCCGGTTCCCGCACTTCCTCACCGAGGGTCGCGATGCGCGCGTACCCTGCGAACGCGAAGAAGAGTAGTCCGGCCGATTGCAGGATGCCGAACCATCCATGGTCGAGCAGTTCGGTGCCGAACACTGCCGGCTCGTTCGGGATCGCGCCCGTGCCGTTGAAGGTCGCGGCCGCACCGGCCGTGATGACGAGCACGAGCACGGCGAGCACGGCGATGACGATGACGGTCGCCGCCCGGGCGGTGCGGGTGATGCCACGCAGGTTCAGGGTGGCGATCGCGATCACCGCGAGCACCGCGAGTGGACGCTGCCATTCCGGAGGCGCGAGGTAGGCGGCGAAGGTGATCGCCATCGCTGCGCAGCTCGCGGTCTTGCCGATCACGAAGCTCCACCCGGCGAGGAATCCGGGCCACTCGCCGAGTCGTTCTCGGCCGTAGCGGTACGCACCGCCCGACTCCGGGTACCGGGCGGCGAGCTGCGCGGTCGAACCCGCGTTGGCGAGGGCGACGAATGCTGCGATCGCCAAGCCGATCATGAGGCCCGCGCCCGCCGCCTGTGCGGCGGGCGCGAACGCGGCGAAGACGCCGGCGCCGATCATCGCCGCGAGTCCGATCGCGACGGCGTCGCCCAATCCGAGCCGACGGGCGAGGGAGGGTTGGCTCACGCTCGCACTTTAGGGCATATCGGTGACCCGCAGGGTGCCGCTCAGGGCGTCGGTCGCGGCCTCGTCACGTGGTGTCACGGGCCCACGGCGAGCAGGCATGATGTTCGATGCAGACGCGGATCGCGACGGCACTGCCGTCCACGAGCCCGAGTTCTTCGTTCAGGTCGATCGTGACCTCGCCGTCGGTCGTGGGGCTGACGAAGCGGGTGCGGAAGTGGCCGTCGACGACCACCTCCGCCCGGGCGTCGTGACCGTCGTCCGAGCGGTCGTGCACCACGAGCCGGCTCGTGCCCGCGATGAGCGCCGCCGAGTAGGCGACGCCCTCGCGAGACTCGGTGTGGCTGATCTCGGCCGTGACGTCGAATGCGAGGTTGCCGACCCGCGCAACCGCCGTGGCCCGTGAGTTCGCACGCTCACCGGTCTCTCGGGCACCCATCTCGCAGACGTCGATCCCCGTGATCTCGCACGGGTCGTCGAACTGGTGCGGGTCCGGCATCGGCGCCCCGAACGTCATCGTGCCCGCGACGATCGCCGCCGCCAACTGCATCCCAATCATCCCAATCCCCATCGGTGCCCCATCCGTCGTGGCAGTCCCTTCACTGCGGAGACGAGCCTGCCGTGGGGCGCTTTCATCCGGCTTTCATATGCCCGCGAACGTTTCATGCACCGGCGAACGGATGTCCCGTGCCGCTCCCAACCGGGCAACCGGGGCAACCCGCCCGGGCGTCGTCGCTAGGATCATCCGCATGCCGTCACCCGTGCACCCCGCTGTCGACCGTGTCTCCGAAGCCCTCGCCGGGCACGGGCTCGCACCCGAGATCGTCTGGTTCGACGACGCGGTCACCACCGCCCAGCTCGCCGCCGATGCCCTCGGCGTCGTCGTCGGTCAGATCGCGAACTCGCTCGTCTTCACGCTCGACGAGGAGCCGATCCTCGTACTGACCTCCGGATCGCACCGGGTCGACACCGACTGGCTCGGCGAGACCCTCGGCGGCGTCATCCGTCGTGCCTCGAAAGAGACCGTGAAAGAGGCGACCGGTCAGGTGATCGGCGGAGTCGCACCGCTCGGCCACCCCTCGCCGGTGCGCACGATCGTCGATGTGCAGCTCGCTGAGTTCCCGGTCGTTTGGGCTGCAGCGGGCCACGCGAAGACCGTGTTCCCGACCTCGTTCGACGAGCTGGTGCGCATCACGGGCGGCACGCCGAGTTCGGTCGAGCCTCCAACAGTCGAGCCTGCGAAGGCGAGGGGCACGGTGGATGGAGGCGCGACGAGTACGGGCGCGCGGGATACCGGCGCGGCGGGCACGGGCGGGGCGACCACGGGCGGGGCGGACACGGGCGCGGCGGACACGGGCGGGGCCGACACGGGCGCTGCGTAGCGTCCTTGCTTCTCGCCGCCTCCACGGATCCTCGGCGCCGCCTCCGCTGCTCCTCAGCGCCGCCTCGACGCCAACTGTGCGCACTTCCGTCGCGTGGCTGACATCTTCGTGCCGTGCCGTGCCGTGCCGTGCCGTGCCGTGCCGTGCCGTTCCGTTCCATTCCGTGGCTCGCCCCGGTCAACGACATCGCGAGCACGGCGCCTTCGGCACAGCAGTTCTGGTGTTGATGCGTCCAGCGCATCAACGTGTGAACGTGTGAACGTGTGAGCGTGGTGGGTCTGTTCTGGTGTTGATGCGTCCAGCGCATCAACGTGTGAACGTGTGAACGTGTGAGCGTGGTGGGTCTGTTCTGGTGTTGATGCGTCCAGCGCATCAACGTGTGAACGTTGTGGACCGGGCGGGTCTGATGCGTCGAGCACTTCGGGGCTGCCCTCGCCGGAGAGTTGCCGGCGGGCGCCGGAGGGTGCCTGTGACATTGCGCGGGTGTCGATGTCGGTGGGGTTTGCCATGCTCCTTCCCAGGAGGCGCGCATGAACGGAGAATCGACTGGGGGTCGTCAGAGGGCTGGTGATCGCGAATCTGGCCGCGAATCCGATCGCGAATCTAATGGCGAACGGAGAGTGCCCGGCATTCGATCGGGGATCGATGTGGCGGGCATGGTGATGCGTGTTCGCCGCGCCTGCGATCTGAGCCAACGAGAGCTCGCGGCGGCGGTCGGGCGCGATCAGTCGCAGATCGCGCGTATCGAGGCGTCGCGGTCCGGTGTCGATCTCGAACTGCTGCAGCGCATCCTCGGCGTCGCGGGCATGCGCATCGCCGTGATGGACGGAGACGGCACCGAGGTTCGAGCGATCGATCCCGATGCGATTCGCGATCGCGCAGGTCGGCGGCTGCCCACGCATCTGGATGTCAGGACAGTGGCCGACCGCCCGCGATCGGCGTGGCTCACGGCTCATCGAGACGAGATGAGGCGCACGGCGTGGTACCACCAGCGTGCTGAGCGTGATCGACGGCGATCCACGTCGGGTGTCCATTCGATCGACGACCAGCCGACGCGACGCTCGCTCGAGGCGCTCGATCGAACGCGGCTCGACACGCGAGTGCGAAGCTCGGCACAGCATGCTGCGGCACTCATCGAGATGACGTGCGAATGCCCCGACCCGTGCTGGGGAAGCCGCGGCTGTGTCGACGAGTGCGGGTGCCGTTGCGGAGGCTGAAACATGACCGCCCCGGGGCGGTTCACCGGAGCCCGGCCCGATCCTCGAGCGGTCAGGCGTCGCGTCGTGCGCCCTGGGCGGCATGCACGGTGAACAACGACGGCTCGCGGTAGCCCTGTTCGGCGAACGCCGCGAGCACCTCGCGCGTCACGACCGGCACGAGTGCGTCGACCATGAGCGCGATCGCCGCGCCGCCGAAGCCGCCACCGGTCATCCGAGCGCCGATCGCCCCGGTGGCCTGCGCGGTCGCGACGGCGAGGTCGAGTTCGGGTACCGAGATCTCGAAGTCGTCGCGCATCGAGACGTGCGAGGCGTCGAGGAACGGCCCGATCGCGCCGGGACCGTGTTCGCGCAGCGTGCGCACGGTGTCGAGCACGCGCTGGTTCTCGGTGACAACGTGACGCACGCGGCGGAAGGTTTCGTCGTCGAGCAGCTCGGCAGCTCGTTCGAGGTCGGCGGGTCGGATGTCCCTGAGAGAGTCGACCCCGAGCGCCCGGGCCCCGGCCTCGCACGACGCCCGGCGGGCGGCGTACCCGCCCGAGGAGTGCTCGTGCGCGACTCGGGTATCGATCACGAGCACCGAGAGTCCGTCGGCGTCGAAGCCGAGCGGGATGACGTCGGCGTCGAGGCTGCGGCAGTCGAGGAAGACTCCGGCGTCGGCTTCACCCAGCAGCGATGCCGACTGGTCCATGATGCCCGTCGGTGCGCCGACCGCCCGGTTCTCGGCGAGGCGGCCCACCTTCGCGAGCGTGGGCCGGTCGAAGCCGAGACCCCAGTGCTCGTCGAGAGCGAGTGCGACGGCGCATTCGATCGCGGCCGAAGACGACAGGCCTGCGCCGATCGGCACGTCGGACGCCATGTAGAGGTCGACGCCCCGCACGTGTTCGAGGTCGGCACCGAATTCGCCGAGCGCCCATGCGACGCCGAGCGGGTATGCGGCCCAGCCGGTGACGGCGTCTGGAGTCAGCTCGTCGAGGTGGATGGTGACGGCCTCAGGCGAGAATGTCGAGGCGACGCGGATGACACGGTCGTCGCGGTCGCCGAGGGCGACTGCGGTACGCCGGTCGATCGCGAAGGGGAAGACGAATCCGTCGTTGTAGTCGGTGTGCTCGCCGATGAGGTTGACTCGCCCGGGCGCCGACCAGACGCCGGCAGGGCTCCGGCCGAACCATTCTGCGAACCCGTGTGCCGCCTCGCTCATACTTCGGCCTTTCCGATCGCGGCGCGCAGCGCCTCTGCTTGGGCTTCCGGGGGGACGTCCCCGATCCATGCTCCCATCGCCGCTTCCGACCCGGCGAGGTACTTGAGCCGGTCAGCGGCTCGCCGCGGACTCGTCAGTTGCAGCATAAGTCGCACGTCGTCGCGTCGTTCGTGCACCGGCGCCTGGTGCCACGCGGCGATGTACGGCGTGGGCGTGTCGTAGAGCAGGTCGATTCCGCGCAGCAGCCGCAGGTAGATCGACGCGAGTTCGTCGCGTTCGGCGAGGCTCGTCTCAGCGAGATCGGGCACCTGGCGGTGGGGGAGGAGGTGCACCTCGATCGGCCACCGGGCGGCGAACGGCACGAAGGCGGTCCAGTGCTCGCCCGTGAGCACGACGCGCGGTCCGTTCCGTTCGCGTTCGAGCAGGTCGGCGAAGAGCGTGGGCCCGTAGGCGTCGATCGAGGCGAGCAGTCGCTCGGTGCGCGGCGTCACGTAGGGGTACGAGTAGATCTGGCCGTGGGGATGACCGAGCGTCACGCCGATCTCGCGCCCGCGGTTCTCGAACGGGAACACCTGCTGCACGCCCGGCAGCGCCGAGAGGGCTGCGGTGCGCTGCGCCCACGCTTCGATCACGGTGCGCGCACGGGAGCGCGTCTGTGTGCCGAACGATCCCTCGTGCTCGGGGCTGAAGCAGACGACCTCGCAGCGGCCGATCGAGGGGTGCGTGCGCTCGAGTCCGACGCGCCGGAGATCGGCGAGGGCGTCGGTATTCGAGGAATCCGCTTCGCCGAGCGCCGGCCCGAATGACGGCGAACGGTTCTCGAAGACGGCGACGTCGTAGTTGCTCGGAATTTCCGAGGGGTTGCCCGGTCGTTGCGGCGCGAGCGGGTCGAGGTCGGCGGGCGGCAGGAAGACGCGGTTCTGCCGGGCTGCGGCGATCGAGATCCACTCGCCCGTCAGCGGGTCCTGTCGCATCTCGGCGTTCGCCGGGCGGGGGTCGAGCACCCGCTCGTCGACGCCGCGCCCGGGCGGCAGTGTCGAGTCGGCGTCATCGAAGTAGATGAGTTCGCGCCCGTCGCCCAGCTTGGTCGTGGTCACAGCGATGCGGGGGTCGACGAGCGGGGCGGATGCCGCTCCGGCGACGTCGTTCGAGTCGGTCACGCGGCACACCCTACGCGCCTTTCGTTTCGCAAACAACTTGGTTTCGTATTGCAAAGTAGCCCGGCAGGCCGCATGATTCCCCTATGACTGATGCAACGGCGCGCGCGAGCGGGCAGCCCGACGCGCTACGGCGGCGGGAGCTCGCGCTGGCTCTCGTCGCCGAACGCGGCTTCGTGCGCGTCGCAGAGCTCAGCGCCGCATTCGGCGTCACCACCGTCACCGCCCGCGCGGACCTCGACGCGCTCGAACGCCAGGGAGGCATCAGGCGCGTGCACGGCGGGGCCGTGCCGGTCTCCTCGCCGCTTGCGACCGCGCGGCCCGAACGAGAGCCGAGCTTCGAAGAGGCGCTCGAGGCATCCGTGGTTCCGAAGCGGCTCATCGGCGAGCTCGCGGCTTCACTCGTCAAGAGCGGACAGAGCATCATCCTCGACGTCGGCACGACGACGCTGCAGGTCGCTCGTGCTCTGCGTGCCCGCACCGAGCTCGACGACGTCGTCGTCTTCACGAACGGGCTCTCGATCGCGCTCGAGCTCGAGGCCGAGATCCCGCGCTTCACGGTCGTCGTCACCGGCGGCACGCTGCGGCCGAAGCAGCACTCGCTCGTGCACCCCCTCGCGGGCTCGATGCTCGATGAGGTGCACGTCGACCTGGCCTTCATCGGCTGCAACGGCGTCGACCCCGTGCACGGTGTGACCAACGCGAACCTGCCCGAGGCGGCGGTGAAGGCGCTCATGATGAGAGCCGCTGCGCGCTCGGTCGTCGTCGCCGACGCGACGAAGCTCGGCGAAGTCCATCTCGGCAGGGTCGCTCCCATCGATGCCTTCGACGCGCTCGTCACGGATGCCGCTGCGCCGCAGGCGATCGTCGCGGAGCTCGAGGACGAGGGGCTCGCGGTGCACTGCTCACGAGACTCTAGAGTGGATCCATGACCCTTCCCACGGGCGAGCAATTCGCCCTCGAGACGTCGACGTCGAGCGGGGACATCCGCGCGACGATCACCGCCGTCGCCGCAGGCCTCCGCACCCTCAGCATCAACGGCATCGATCTCGTGCCGTCGTTCCCAGAAGACCAGGCGCCGCCCATGGGCGCCGGCATCGTGCTCGTGCCGTGGCCGAACCGCATCCGCGACGGGCGGTGGAGCCACGAGGGCGTCGAGCACCAGCTCGCGATCACCGAGCCGGCGCGAGCCAACGCCATCCACGGCCTGCTGCGCTACACCGAATACAAGCCGATCTCCCGCGAGCGCGACTCCGTGACCCTTGCGGCGACGGTGTATCCGCAGCTCGGCTATCCGTTCCTGCTCGGCACGGCTGTGCACTACGAGCTCGTGGCCGACGGGCTGCGAGTCACGCACTTCGTCGAGAACCTCGGCGCCGACACCGCGCCCGTCGCGATCGGCACCCATCCCTACCTGAAGATCGGCGGCGTGCCGACAGCCGACCTCACCCTGCGTCTCGACGCCGCGAGTCACATCGAGGTCGACGACCGGCTGCTGCCCACGGGCGAGGTGCCCGTTGATGGCACCGAGTGGGACTTCCGTGAGGGCCGCAGGGTCGGCGATGTCTCCCTCGACGACGCCTTCGGCGAGCTCGCGAGCGAAGACGGCCAGGTGCTGCACACGCTCACCGCGCCCGACGGCCGCAGCGTCTCGATCTGGGCCGACGACGAGTTCGACTACGTGCAGGTGTACACCTCGCGTGAGTTCCCGGGCGAAGACGGCGATGTCGCAATCGCCGTCGAGCCGATGACGGCGCCCGCCGAGGCGTTCAACTCGGGCCGGGGCCTGCGTTGGCTTGACCCGGGCGAGGAGTGGCAGGTCTCGTGGGGCATCCGTTTCGAGGGGTTCACGGCGGAATAGGCGCAGGCCTCTCTCTCGACGAGGCATCTTCCGCTTCGAGGGGATTCGGGTGCATCCGATCACGGTCGTGCCTGCAACGGAGGGTCGCGAAGTCGAGGACCCGGGTTCTGGCAGGCAACGTTCGATCGTGAGCATTGGCTCTCGATTTGGCAGCGTTATGAACCATTCGGCAGGCAGCGTTCACAAACCGTCATTTCTGAGCGAAACGTTGGGTCGCCCTCGTATCTGTTCGTCATCGATCGCACATCGCTTCTGTAACGACCTTCGCGGCTGGTTCCGACCCCTCGAACACTCGGGGATGATCTCTCTCGGGGTGTGACGGGGGAGTCCAGGATGGCAGCGACGAACTGGCAAGGCGGTAAGAAGCCGATCCATTGGCCGTGGGGATTGCGATTGTCGCCACACTGCTCAGCGGACTGCTCCTCTGGCTCGCCAACCTGCGATTCGCTCTCCCGCCCGTGATGCCTCCACGACCAGTGCCGGACTACGCCGTGCAGACTGCTTGGAGCCTGGCCGGTGCCGTCGCGGTGGTGCTGGTCGCGATGGTGACACTCTTGATCGGTTCACGGATCCCGCAACGTAGGCACGGGATTCATGCCACGGGTGTTGTCGCGATGATCGTCGTTGGCGTCAGCTGCGGAGTGATCGCATTCGTTATATCTGCCCGGTGACTGGCAGTCTCGATCTGTGTCCAGAAACGACGGTTTGAGAGCGTGCTCAGAACCGGTCGATTGTGAAACATTGGATTCGCTGATCCTCGCGTTCTCACCCGAGAGCTGCATCACCGTGGCCGTTTGATGGGAGGGCCGCGGCGATGCAGTCGAGGACGCGCTGGAGCCCGCTTGCGAACTGATCGCTGCGGCTCATGTGCGGCTGGCGGGCTTCCATCACGATCTTGGTGAAGATCGGGAACCGCCCGCTCTCGATTAGTAGGTCGACGTACCGGGAGCTCTGTGCCATCCACTCCGACTCGCTGAGCGCGCTGCGACGCATTTCTTCGGCCGAGCTGATCTCCTCGCGGACCGTGCCCTCGACGTAGCCTTTCAGCATGGCGATGAGGCTGAGGTTCTCATCGATGGAGACCACAGGGTCAAGCACGCCCATCAGCCGTTCGATCAAGAGCAGCTGTTTGGGGCCCAAGCTGGGGAGTGACCGTTGGGTGGTGGCGATCCATGGGTGCCTCAACCACATGGCCCGCAGCCTGTCGGCGTAGCGGGTCAGGTCAACGCGCCAGTCGCCCGAGGGCATGTCCGTGACGTCGATCTCACCCAACACCCGGTCGGTCATGAGCTGGACCAGGTCGTCTCGGCTCGGGACGTACCTGTAGAGAGACATCGCGCTGGCGCCGATCTCGGCGGCGATCCGCCGCATGGTGGCGGCCTCGAGCCCCTCGGCGTCGGCGAGCCGGACGGCCGCCGCCGTGATCTGCGCACGGCTGTACAGCGGCTTGGGTCCGCGGGCGGGCTGTTCGGGCCGCATCCAGATGCTCACATACTCGGCGTCGGTCACCATTCCCCTCTCGCTTGCGTACATTGTACCCACTAGCCTAGTGTGAACGCATAACCGCGTACACCGTACCCAGCTGGAGGGCATCATCATGTCGGATCCCATCGTGCTTGCCGAGGGACTGCACAAGTCGTTCGGCGACACCCACGCCCTACGGGGCCTGAACCTGAGCGTCCCGCGGGGAACGGTCTGCGGTGTGCTGGGACCCAACGGTGCAGGGAAGACGACCGCGGTTCGCATTCTGGCGACCTTGTCAGATCCCGATTCGGGGCACGCCCGCATCGCCGGTTATGACGTAGTCCGCGACGCCGGCCAGGTGCGCGCGAGGATCGGACTCGCCGGTCAATACGCCGCCGTGGACGAGAAGCTCACCGGCCGCAGCAACCTGCGCATGTTTGGGCGCCTCTACCATCTGTCTCGACGTGAGGCGCACAGACGGGCCGACGAGTTGCTCGACCGGTTCAGCCTGACGGACGCCGCCGATCGGCAGGTTGCCGGCTACTCCGGAGGCATGCGTCGTCGCCTCGACCTGATCACCTGTCTCATCCTGCGCCCCGAGGTACTCTTCCTGGACGAGCCGACCACTGGCCTGGACCCGCGCAGCCGTGGCGAGATCTGGGACAGCGTTCGCGAGTTGGTGGCCGACGGCACCACGGTGCTGCTGACCACGCAATATCTGGAGGAGGCCGACCAGCTGGCCGACGCCATCGCCATCGTCGACCACGGACAGGTTATTGCCACGGGCACTCCCGACGAGCTCAAGGCGGTGATCGGGGACCGTCTCGACGTTGTCGTTGAAGATCCTGCCGCGCTACGTCCAGCAGCAGCCGTACTGAACGCGCTGACGGGGAGCGAACCGACGTTGACGGGCACCGACGGGCTCAGTGTCGCCTTGCCCGGCGGCTCGGTGCGCCTCGCCGATATCGTGCGTGAGCTCCACCGCGCCAACATCGCCGCGGCCGACGTGCGGCTACGTCACCCCACCCTCGATGAGGTGTTCCTGCGCCTCACGGACCGAAAGGAATCCGTACAATGACTACCCACACCCCGTTGCGGAGCCTGCGCTGGACTTTCTCTGACGGGCTGACCCTGATCGGCCGCGAGCTGGCGCGACTGCGCCAGGAGCCCGCGGAGCTCATCGCTGCGCTAATCTTTCCGGCCATCATGGTGGTGCTGTTCGGGTACGTGTTCGGCAGTGCTATCCAGGTGCCGAATGGCGGCAACTACCGCGAGTACCTCATGCCCGGGCTGTTCGCTATGGTGACCTTCTCCGGGGTGACGGCGGTCATGACGCGGATGGCGAACGACGCCTCCCGCGGGGTGATGGACCGGTTCCGCTCCATGCCGATGACGCGCTTGGCAGTACCGTTCGGGCAGACCGGCGGCGACTTGCTCATCGGTCTGCTGATGCTGGCCATCATGGTGGTCGCGGGCCTGCTGGTTGGTTGGCAGCCGCACCATGGCCTGATCCCCACGGCCCAGGCATTCCTTCTGATGATCCTGATGCGGTACGCGCTGAGCTGGGTAGGCGTCTACGTGGGCCTATCGGTGAAGAACGAGCAGGTTGCTGACGCGATGGTGCCCTTGGGCCTGCCGTTCACGATGCTGTCGAACGCGTTCGTCCCGACCGGCGGTATGCCGGGGTGGCTCCGCTTTCTGGCGGACTGGAACCCGGTGAGCGCGCTTACCGCAGCATCACGGGAATTGTTTGGCAACCCGGGCGCGCCATCCGGAGACATGGCATGGCCCCTCGCGCATCCGGTGACCGCTGTCCTGCTCTGGTCGACCGCGCTGCTGGTGATCTTCGTCCCATTGTCGCTCCGCGCCTACACGCGCAGAGGTCGCTGAACTCTCAAGTGGTCGCCGTTCCCAATCACCAATCAAAACAAAACGGTGCTAGCCCTGACTCAGAAGGGCACGTTCGACCGGCAGCATCGGCACACTCAATAACGACCGGTACCGACCACGCTCACAAACCGTCGTTATCTAGAGTCGGGTCAGACGTGGTCATGACGTCCAGCACGAGACTCAGCGGATCGGAAGTCTTCCTGGTGGACGCGGTTATCTTGAGCCGTCCATCAAGCGGCTCGGCCTCGTCACCGTGCCGTGGTCGAGGCGGCGTCGTAAGGACTCATCGGTGGAACGTTGCGACGCGGGCAGCGGTGCGCCGCTGGCTCCTTGCTGGAGGTCGCGGAGTCGGCGGATCTCGGCGCAGATGTCGGGCTGGGTGTAGAGCCAGGAACGTGAGACTTGCGCTTTCTGCACGACGATCTGGAAGGTGGCCGCCCCGCCTTCGCGGTCGAGGTCACGAAGAGCCTGGGTGGCTTTGGCGCGCGTGGCCTCGTGACGCAGTTGGGCGGCGGCGATCAGGTGATGGCTGTTATCGGCATGCATCAGGTGCTTGCCTCGCCGTCCTGGTCGTTCTCCAATGTGGTGATGATCTGGTCGAGGTTTCCCAGGACCTGCTGGTTCATCTCGATCAGCCTTTGCTGACCGCGGGCTTCGGCCGCGACGATGATCTGCACGACCTGCTGACGATGCTGGCGGTGCTCGGGCAGGAACTCCGAGGTGGTGATGAACATCGGGCAGCTCAGGCACGCGTTCGCGTGTGGGCAGGACTGCTGGACCGGCAGCCCGCAGAAGCCGTTGGACGTCGCAGCGCTTGAGCCACCGGTGCAGCGCCTTTCGGTAGGCCCCGTCACCGACCGACTCGCGGCCGTCGTCGTTGTCGGTGACTCGCGGGAAGAGCACGGGCGTACCAGCCGGCCACCGCTCCTGGAGCCGGCGGCGCTGCGCGGTGATGGCCTGGGCGAGGTCGGCGTCGATGGGCACCAGGGCCTCGCGTTTCATCTTGTGGTTGAGGTAGCGCAGGTAGGGCGCTCCCTCACCGTCGTAGGCGATGCAGTCGGTCGGCAGGCGGACGGTGTCGGTGATGCGTAGCCCGCACCCCATCAGGATCAGCTCGTAGCTGGGGTTGTTCCACTTGGCGAGGTTGTCCGGGTTCTCCAGCTGGGCCATCACGGTTTCGCTCAGCGCGCGCGGTTGCCGGATGGCTTCCTTTCAGCATGTGGTGGGTCACGGTGCCCGAGAACCGGGTGTGCAGGTGCGCGAGGTAGCGCTCCAACATCTCCCGGTCCAGGTCTGCCAGCCCCTGGACGGAAGGGGCGGCGTCCATGAGGAACTGCCCGAAGGACGTGATCGCCCGGGTGCCCGAGGAAACGCTGACCACCCCGAGTCCCGTGGCCGGGCGCCAGCGGGCCCAACGTTTCGCCAAGGCCTTCAGCCAGGGCTGCGGGATGTCCTCGAAGGTGATCCGGGCGAGCCGCCTGTCCTTGATGCCGAGCTCACGCAGCTGCCAGACGTCCTTGCCGTACTCCGCGTCCCAGCTGCTGGCCTGACGGGACGTTCGCCGCCGCTCGCGGCCGGTCCTCGAGGACTGGTCCGGCACCAGCGGGATGGGCGAGCTCACAACTGCACCTCCCGGCCGGTGAACCAGCCCGCTTCCTCCAGCGCCCTGCGGGCGTCCTCGGCGCTCAGGTGCCCGTAGACGGCGGCAGTGGTGGTGATGTCGGCGTGGCCGAGCAGCTTGGAGATGATCTCGATCGGCACGCCGTCGCGCAGCATCCGGGTGGCGGCGGTGTGGCGGTACCAGTGCGGATCGAAGTCGATCCCGGTGCGCCGGCGCAGACGCGTGACCAGGTCGTAGACCGCCGTGTAGGTCAGCGGGTGACCATGGGGTCGGCCCCACAGGTTCACGAAGACGTAGTCGGAGTCCAGGTCGCCGTACTCCAGGTGCAGGTAGTCGGCGTAGAGCCGGATCAGTTCCGCGCTGACCGGCACCGTCCGCGGGTTGCGTGACTTGGAGCGGGCACCGTTGTCATTGACCCGGCGCTGGACCGTGATCTGGGACTCGGCCGCGGCGATGTCCTCATGTCGCAGGCCTAGCGCTTCCCCGATCCGCATCCCGGTGTCGAAAAGCACGGCGAACAGGAACCGATCGCGCAGATGGGCACAGGCATCGAGGATCGTCGGCACCTCGACGGCGCTGAGCACGCGCGGGAGCTTGCGTTGCGCACTCAGCACGATGGCCCGCCGCGCTTGCGGTTTGCCCTTGCTGATGTGGTGCAAGAACGGCTTCCACTCCGAGCTACGGCCTCCGGCAGGCTGCCACGTCCTGAGCAGCTCCCCGAGGTCGATGCCGTGGCGGGCGGCGTGCTGGTAGAACGCGCTCAGGAGAGCGGGCCGCTTCACAGCGAGATGTGGCCGGTGTTGCCATTGACGATGACCACGGACGAAGGGTTGAGGAGCTCGGGCGCTCGTGGGACTGAGAGTACGGCGGGTATCCCGACTTCCCTGGCGACGATCGCTGCATGGGAGAGCACTCCACCTATTTCGGTCACCACTGCCGATGCAATGGTGAACAGCGGTGTCCACGCAGGATCGGTGTGGCGGCAGACCAGCACATCCCCGCGCTTGACCTTAGGAAAGTCGCCTGGTCCGCGGACCAGGCGGACGGGACCGGAGGCCACTCCTGGACTGGCTGGCACTCCGGTGATGGTGACATCGCCGGCGGCCGTCAGGGACGGTGCTGTGGAGTCAGGGACGACTGCCGTCACGGGTCGGGCTTGAAGGACCCACGTCGTGTCATCCGTGATGGCCCATTCGATGTCTCTGGGACCACCCAACGTGCTGGAGACCTCTTTGCCGAGGGCGTGCAAGCGCAGAACGTCGCGGTCCGTGAGACAGGGCTCCTTCTGCTCTGTCGGCACTGTGGATCGAGTGACGAGATACCCGTCGTAGCGGTCGGTGCGCTCGGTCTTGAGTCCTAGTCGGCGCTCGACGATGCCAGAGTCTCTGACGCGCCAGGAATCCGGAGTGACGTGGCCGGCGACGAGCCGTTCTCCGATGCCCCACGAGGCTTCGATCACGCTGGTAGTGCCGGTGAACATGATCCCGGAGACGCTGGCATCCACGAACCGTTGGACGAGCACGGCCATGTCGACTGGTGCCTGCCGGGCTTGGCGGGCTCGGTACGCGGCAGCGCGATCGGTCCACAGCGAGGCCCAGCACTTCAGGATCGCCTGGCATACCTGCTCGGTTCCGCGCAGGACAAGGAAGCTGTCATGCTGTCCTGCGGCAGATGCGTGGGCGTTGTCTTCAGCGATCGAGGATGAACGCACGGCCACGTAGTCAGTCGGTGCCCCGTCGGTGATGCGCTCCAACGCCCGGGAGACGTCATCGACAACGCCGTCCGGGAGGCGAGAGCGCAGGATTCGTGATCGAGCCTCTTCGGCGTGATCGGTGGAGAGTTCGGTGAGGCCAAGTGCCGTGGCCGCGGCTCGGTAGGTGGTTGCTGGCACCACGAAACCGGTAGGTACTTTGAAGCCAGCCCGTGTCAGCCCGGCCAAGGGGGCGGCTTTGCCACCGGCGGTCGAGTGATCGGCGTCGACGAGGTCCACGATGTTCACAGCTGTCTCCCGCCGGCAAAGCCTGTCCACCGCAATTCGGCGGGCAGGTGAGACATGTCGTTGACCATCACCACGCCAGGGGGTTCCCCGTCGGTGTGTTCGATCACCGTGAGCCCAGTGTTGGCGACACCGGCCAGCGACATCCATCGGGCAGGTGGGGCACTGAGTGCATCGCGCACCATCCAGGCGATCGGGTACGCGTGGGTCACGGCTACCTCGTGGGTCGGGCGCTGTGCCCGCGTGTTCGGCGTGCCGAACCGTGCCGCCAGGCCGTCTGCGGTCCTTCGACCGGCATCGGCTTCGCTGCGGTCGTAGCCGTCGAAGAATCCCACCCATGAGGGTGAGAGGTCTTCGCGGTCAGGGACGAACGGGACATGGTCGACGAGTTCGGCGGCCTCGTTGACCAGTACGCGCCGCATCTCCGCTGCGATAATCTCGGCACTCTCGACCGCCCGTGGCAGCGGGGAATGCCACACGACGTCGATGGGCAACCGGGCGAGTCGCTGGCCGATCAATCGGGACTGTTCCCGACCCTCGTCGGTCAACTGGCCCCAGGCGTCGGCCGCCCCGTGGCGCACGAAATAAACAGTGCGAGCAGCCATCACCGTCCTCCTTCATGTGGTTCCGAGGAACGGTCGTGACCGAGACTGGACAACAGATCCTCATGGAGTTCTGCCCACACGATGTGGCAAGAGAGCCGGCCCACGCCTGCCACCCACTGATGGTCACCCGCGCGAGCCTTCTCCAAGGCCGCCGAGAACTGCCGCGGGTACCGGCTGAATCGCGGAAGCCGGGCATCCAGTTCAGCTATGAGGTCGCTGAGAGCATCGCCTAAGTCCGTCAGCTCACGCAACACCTCCACACTGCGGTCCGCCCGGTCAGCGGAAGAGTGAAGCTGCCAGTCGGTCACCGCCCGGACGAGGCGGGGATTGACGCTGCCCTCGAAGTCCTCAGCCGTGGCTTGGAGGACGGGTCGCGCTCCGGATGCCTCAAGTTCTTCCTGTAGCAGTTCGCCGTCGCGACTCTTGCCCGCTTCCGTGAGAATCCAGCCACCGGAGTCAGCGAACGCCATGCGCTCAATCAGGTGCTGCCCTTCGAGGACGCGGAGAGTGTCACGGACGATGTTGGCTGGCAGGTCGACGCGGTCAGCGACCGCCTCAGTGTCCGCGAACCCGGCGAGGCGGACCGCGTGAAGCACCAGCAACTCGTCACGGGACTGCCACGTCGTATCGGATCGTTCAGATGTCATTCTGGTTGCTCCACGACGTCGCCGGCCTGGGCGCGAGTCGACACCCGCTGGAAGCGCTGCTGGGCCGCCTGCGGAGACTTCACTCCCAATTGCTTAGCGATGTCGGGCCAGGTCAATCCCTCTGCCCTCGCGATCAGCATCAAACCTGATTCGAGGGCATCGAGGTCAGCTCGTGCCGACTCCAGAAGTGTCAACGCGGCTCGAAGATCGTCGTGAGAAGCTTCCCCGACAGTCGAGTTCGCTCGCCACATGGCAAACCGCAGCAGGGTCACATCGTCGGGCATAGCCCCCGGTGGCAGCCACGGGAGCGGAGGCAACCCGTCGGCACCGGACTCGCACAGCTGTCGCCGCGCCGAGTCCAGCTCGTTCAACTCATCAAATTCATTCGGAACAGCAGGAACCATGCAGCAACCCTGACAGCACCAACATCACGTTGTCAACAGCCTGTTGATATCTGAGGACCTTCATCGGTCAGAGCACCCTGTTCAGTCCAGACCCCGAGCTGGACACCCGTCCACGACACAGAACCGAAGGTCATAGCCTGCGGTTGCGCTCCAGGACTCTAGATAACCGTCGTTTGCGGGCCGCCCGCTTCCCTCATCGAACGGCGCGAGCGCTCTTCGCCCACGACCGAATAGTCACGGGCCTCAACCGACGACGCACACTCCCGAGTCCACAGCCCTGCTGAGATTCGGCGCGTCGCCGGCGAGCGGCGCGAGGGTCGACGCCGGAATCGCGAATCCGACGTTGTCGACGGCCTCCGATTTCGCGAAGACGACCCCGCCCACCGCGCCGTCTCCGGTGAGCACCGGCCCGCCCGAATTTCCGTGGTCCACGTCGGCCGCGAGCGTCATCACGTCGCGCGTCGAGGTGCCGTCGGCGACCGAGATCGTGAGCGGTCCGCTCGCCATGACGTTCGCCGGGCGCAACTCGAACGGCCCGCCGAAGGGGTAGCCGGCGACGGCGACCTCTTGGCCCGGTGTTGCCGTTGCGAGCGCGAGGGGCGGCGTCGCGAGTCCGTCGACGGCGATGAGCGCGAGGTCGTTCGTGTCGTCGTAGGCCACGACCCGTCCGGGAAGCGCGGGCTGGCCCGGTGCCTCGACGATCGGCTCGGTGACGCCGGCAACGACGTGGGCGTTCGTCACGATGCGGTCGGATGCGACCACGAAGCCGCTGCCCGACAGGGTCGAGCCGCACTGGAACGCGCTGCCGGTGACGCGCACCACGGATGCCGCGGCGCGGGCGAGCTCGGCATCGTCGACCTCGAACGTGGGCAGCGCCGGGCTCTCGGTCGGGCCGTCGAGCACGTCGGCGAGCCAGGGGATGCCCTCGCCGAGCGCGGCGGTGCGGATCTCGGCGAGGAGTGTGCGGGTCGGTGCCGGTGTGACGGCGTCGAGGGTCTGCAGCACCCGCGATCCGGCCACCGCGGGGGAGAGCACGGGGACACCCATCGCCGAGACCCCTGAAGCGACGAGTGCGACGACGAACGCCGTGACGAGCAGGTTGCCGAGAGCACCGAGGACTCGGTCGAGCACCCCCAGCTTCACTGCCCTCGCGCCGTGCCGGAGGGCACGGCCCGCGACCGCGCCGAGCCACCCACCGAGGCTGAGCAGCACGATGGCGACCGCGATCGCCGCGGGTGCCCGCCACTCGGGCCAGGCGACGACACCGGCGATCCAGGGCATGACGAAGTAGGCGGCGATTCCGCCGGCGACGAGCCCGATGAGTCCGGCGGCCGTGCGCAGCAGGCCCGCGCGCGACCCGTTCACGACGGCACCGATGAAGACGAGCACGAGCGCGATGTCGAGCAGGATGCTCCAGACCACTGTGGCTCCATTCGTCGGCGGCGGGCGGGGATCTCCAGCCTGCGGCATCCGTCTCTGAGAGTGCTGAAGGCGCGCACACGGCAGGGCGGGTTCTCCGCAACCCACGACCGAACCGATCGTCGTCATCGCCGCAGAGTCGACCTGCGACAACGGATGCCACGTCGACGCGGCACCTCGGTTAGGGTCTGAGTGCCGCGGCCGATCGGCCGGGCCCACCACACGATGAGGAGTTCGGATGCGCGTCGGCATGTTCCTGAATTACGCGGGCGGCTTCCGTGAGGTCGCCGACGAGGTCCTCGAGCTCGAACGAGCGGGCGTCGACCTGATCGCCGTGCCCGAGGCCTACTCGTTCGACGCGGTCAGCCAGCTCGGCTTCCTCGCCGCCCGCACGTCGACCATCACGCTCGCCTCCGGCATCCTGCAGCTCTACACACGTACGCCCACGCTCACGGCGATGACCGCCGCCGGCCTCGACTACGTCTCCGACGGCCGGTTCGAGCTCGGCATCGGGGCATCCGGCCCCCAGGTCATCGAGGGATTCCACGGCGTGCCCTACGACGCGCCGCTCGGCCGCACCCGCGAACTCGTCGAGATCTGCCGCATGGTGTGGCGCCGCGAGCCCGTCGTGCACGATGGGCGCCGCTACCGCATCCCGCTGCCCGAAGGCGAGGGCACGGGCCTCGGCAAACCGCTGAAGCTCATCAACCACCCGGTGCGCGAGCGCATCCCGATCACGATCGCCTCGCTCGGCCTCAAATCGGTCGAGCAGACGGCCGAGATCGCCGACGGTTGGCTGCCGATGTTCTTCCACCCCGAGCGTGCCGCCGGGGTGTGGGGCGACGCGCTCGCCGCGGGCACCGCCAAGCGTGGGCCCGAGCTCGCACCGCTCGACATCTTCGCGAGCCCCGCGCTCGCGATCACCGATCACCCCGAGCAGGTGCTGCCGCTCGTCAAGCCCCAACTCGCGCTCTACGTGGGCGGCATGGGCGCTCGGGGCAAGAACTTCTACAACGAGCTGATCTCGAACTACGGCTTCGAGGCTGAGGCGGCCCTGATCCAGAACCTGTATCTCGAGGGGCGCAAAGACGAGGCGATCGCCGCCGTGCCCGACGAGCTCGTGCGTGCCGTCTCCCTCATCGGCCCTGCGTCGTACGTCGCCGAACGGGTGGCTGCGTTCGCGGAAGCTGGGGTCACGACGCTCGCCGTGACCCCACTTGCCCGCACTTCGGACGAGCGGGTGGCGTTGATGTCGGGGTTCCGCTCGATCGTCGGCTGAGCCTGTTGCCGCGACATCCGCTCGCCTTCAGGTGAGCGAGCGGATGCCTCGTGCATGAACATTGCCCGAGGCAACTCCCGACTGCCTCTGGCGCGGGGCGCCGCTGCAGGTCTACCGTGAAATTGTGCTCACGAAGACGTGGGCGCAAGGGACACCTGGGGAGGAGCCGCCGTGGCGGGAACGTTCGGACTCTACGAGGATGCGAGCGGGCGATTCAGGTTCCGACTGAAGACCGGCAACGGTCAGACGATGGCGGCATCCGAAGCCCGCACGACGAAGGCGGCCGCGAAGAGCGGCATCGAGTCGGTGCGCAGGAACGCGCCCGCTGTACCGCTCGTCGACCAGGCCGAGTAGTTCGAACGCCCGCCGAGGCGGTGCCAGGAGCGTCGCGAGAGTGAGGGGGTGTCATCGGTATGAACAATGACGCTTGGGTGGGCCCCGTCGGGCTCGAACCGACGACCCGCGGATTAAAAGTCCGCTGCTCTGCCAACTGAGCTAGAGGCCCGCCGAACCAGAATAGCCTGCTCGCGGGTGCGCTCGGTGCGACGAAGTCGAATGGCTGCTGCGTGTCTCGTCTGCGATTCGGTGAATGCAGTCGAATGCGCGGAGGATTCGATGAAAACTTGGTCTCGGCGGAGCTCGCCGGCGGACCTCGCCGGCTGAGCCCGTCCGGGCGGGGTTCGGCTCGTGCGAGTAGTGTGTGCGGCGATGTCTTCCGATTTCCATCGCCCCACTCGTTTTCCATCCGGCAAGTTCGAGGGGTTCCTCGGCGCCGAAGATCCCGCACAGATCAGCCGCGTGGCGCACGACACCGCTGCCGCGTTGCTGGCGAGAGTGCGTGCCGACCCCGATCCCGAGGTCGTCGCCCGCCTCGTGACGTACACCGACGAACACGGCATCGATGCGATCGCCGAGCTCTGGGCGCCGGCATCGCCGAGGAGCCTGCCCGGTGCGCTGTGGCGGGTCTATCTGCTGCGCACCCTGATCCGGCAGGATCCGCAGGGCCTGAGCCTCGCCTTCCAGCGCGGCACCGAGGTCTCCCACACGATCGACCAGGTCGTCGCGGGTGCGGCCATCCCCGCCGGCCCTGACGAGGTCCGCGAACTCGCCGACCGCATCCTGCACGGCCTCTTCACCGGGGACTTCGCCGTCGCGCTCGACCGAGCGTCCGCATTCGCGCGGGTGACCGCGGCGGGCATGGCGAGTCTCGCCGACGACGCCGATGCGACCGACGCCGCGAACCCCGTCCGCTCCCGGGAACTCACGAAGCGAGCTCTCCGTCTGACACAACTCGCCGAAGAGCTCACTTCGTGCGCACGACTCTGGCGCACCGACTCGCTCGACTGATTCCCGATTCTCGTCACCACGAGTCTCGGGAATGAAGTGGCACCCGACCTCGTTTACACTTGACGAGGCCGGCCGCAGTAACCCCGGGCTCCAATATTCGCCGCTCCGAGCGGCCTCGCGCCGAGAGGCGTTCTGCGGCCGGCCTTCCTCGTCTCCGGCGTCGGCCCGCGTTCATGCGTACGCCAACCACGAACCACGGTGAACGGATGCCCCGGAGCCGCGCGTGCGCGCGGCATCCGCGTAGCATCGGAAGATGCCCGAGACCGTCACCCTGCTCATCGAGCCCGTGCCCGCCGACACCCGCGCCACGGACTTCGGCTCGACGCTCCGCGAAGTCGATGCCGCGGCCCCGGCGCTGCGTGTCGGCGAGTTGTCGACGCAACGCGGCGACGGCGTCTTCGAGACGATCGCGGTGATCGACGGCCACGCGCAGGAGGCCGGGCCGCACCTCGAACGCCTCCGCAATTCGGCGCTCATCTGCGAACTGCCGGAGCCGAACCTGCCGCAGTGGCGCGCCGCGATCGATCGCGCGCTCGGGAGCCTGCCCGTCGCCGGCCCATGGGCGATGAAGCTCGTACTGAGCCGCGGCGTCGAGCACGGGCCGGCTCCAACCGCCTGGCTGCACGCGGCGCCGGCCGCGGACTTCAGCGAGGTGCGCGAGCGCGGGGTCTCCGTCGTCACGCTCGACCGCGGGTACTCGCACGACGCGGCCGAGCGTGCGCCGTGGCTGCTGCTCGGGGCGAAGACCCTGAGCTACGCGACGAACATGGCCGCGCTCCGCGAAGCGCATCGACGCGACGCAGACGACACGATCTTCGTCTCTTCAGACGGCTATGTCATGGAGGGGCCGACGTCGAGCGTGATCCTCCGGCACGGCGACGTCTACTCGACGCCGGCACCGTCGGGTGCGATCCTGCACGGCACCACGCAGCAGAGCCTCTTCGAGCATCTCGCCGCGACGGGTCGGGCGACGCAGTACCGAGACCTCCCGATCGCCGAACTCGCTTCCGCCGACGCACTGTGGCTCGTGTCGAGTGTGCGGCTCGCCGTCGGGGTGACCCGGCTCAACGGGGCATCCGTCGCCTACGACGCCGACGAGACCCGGGCGTTCAACGCCTACCTGCTCTCGCCTCGCGACTGAACCGCGACGGGTCGGGGCTCAGCCGAAGCGGCCCGAGACGTAGTCTTCGGTCGCCTGCACCGACGGGTTCGAGAAGATCGTCGTGGTGTCGTCGTACTCGATGAGGTTGCCGGGCTTTCCGGTGCCGGCGATGTTGAAGAACGCGGTGCGGTCGCTGACCCGCGAGGCCTGCTGCATGTTGTGCGTCACGATCACGATCGTGTACTGCTGCTTCAGTTCCTCGATGAGGTCTTCGATCGCGAGCGTCGAGATCGGGTCGAGCGCCGAGCACGGCTCGTCCATGAGGATCACCTCGGGAGAGACCGCGATCGCGCGGGCGATGCACAGGCGCTGCTGCTGGCCGCCCGAGAGGCCCGAGCCGGGGCGGTCGAGGCGGTCCTTCACCTCGTTCCAGAGGTTCGCCCCGCGGAGCGACTTCTCGACGAGCTCGTCGGCGTCGGACTTCGAGATGCGCTTGTTGTTGAGCTTCACGCCCGCGAGCACGTTCTCTTTGATCGACATCGTCGGGAACGGGTTCGGCCGCTGGAACACCATGCCCACCTGGCGACGCACGAGCACCGGGTCGACGTCGGGGTCGTAGAGGTTGTTGCCGTCGATGAGCACCTCGCCCTCGACGCGGGCGCCGGGGATGACCTCGTGCATGCGGTTCAGCGTGCGGAGGAAGGTCGACTTGCCGCAACCCGAGGGGCCGATGAACGCCGTGACGCTGCGGGGCTCGATCGAGAGCGTCACGCCTTCGACGGCGAGGAACTTCGAGTAGTAGACGTTGAGGTCGCGGACCTCGATGCGCTTGGACACGGGTTTCCTTTGCTTGCGGGTCTCAGCGGCCGAACTTCGGCGCGAAGATTCGGGCGATGAGCCTCGCGATGAGGTTCAGCGCCATGACGATGAGGATGAGGGTGAGCGCGGCGGCCCAGGCGCGGTCGATGAACGCCTCGGCCGGGTTGCCCTGGTTCGCGTACTGCGTGTAGACGTACACGGGCAACGACTGCATGCGGCCGTCGAAGATGTTGTAGTTCACGCTCGCGGTGAAGCCCGCGGCGATGAGCAGCGGCGCGGTCTCGCCGATGACGCGGGCGATCGAGAGCATGATGCCGGTGGTGATGCCGGCGATCGAGGTGGGCAGCACGACCTTGACGATCGTCAGCCACTTCGGCACGCCGAGGGCGAGGGCCGCCTCGCGGAGCTCGTTCGGCACGAGCTTGAGCATCTCTTCGCTCGAGCGAACGACGACGGGGATCATGAGCAGCGACAGGGCGACGGCGCCGGCGATGCCGGTGCGGGTGCCAGGGCCGAGGAAGATCGCGAAGAGCGAGTAGGCGAAGAGGCCGGCGACGATCGATGGGATGCCGGTCATGACGTCGACGAGGAACGTCACACCGCGGGCGAGCTTGCCCCGACCGTATTCGACGAGGTAGATCGAGGTCATCAGGCCGATCGGGATCGAGATGATCGCCGCCGCCCCGGTCATGAGCAGGGTGCCGATGATCGCGTGAAGCGCGCCACCGCCTTCGCCGGTGACGTTGCGCATCGACATCGAGAAGAAGTCGGCGTCGAAGCGCGCGGCGCCGAGCGTGACGACGGTGATCGCGAGCGAGACGAGGGGGATCATCGCGAGGAGGAACGCGCCCGTGACGAGCGCGGTGACGAGTCGGTCCATCGCGCGGCGACGGCCTTCGACGAGGGTCGAGAACAACCAGATCGAGGGGATGTAGAGCAGCGCACCGATGAACAGCGCACCGCCCCAGTTGTAGCCGGCGCCCGTGCCGACGGCGACGACGCCGAACACGGCGGCGGCGACGGCGATCGCGGCGATGAGGATCGTCCATGGCGCCGACTTCGGAAGCCGCCCAGCGGTGAGCGAATTGGCGATCGGCGTGCCGGCCTCGGGGGCCCGAGTGGTCTGGACGGTCATCAGTTGGCTCCCGAGAATTCCTTGCGGCGGTTGACGATCCAGCGCGCGAAGGCGTTGACCGCGAAGGTCACGATGAAGAGGATGAGGCCGGTGGCGATCAACACGTTGACGTTGAGGCCGTACGCCTCGGGAAAGCTCAGCGCGATGTTCGCCGCGATCGTGTTCGGGTTGACGGAGGTCAGCAGCTGGAACGTGATCACCGGCGATGCCGAGAGCACCATTGCGACGGCCATCGTCTCGCCGAGCGCGCGCCCGAGGCCGAGCACCGATGCGGAGATGATGCCGGGTCGCCCGAACGGCAGCACTGCGGTGCGGATCATCTCCCAGCGGGTGGCGCCGAGGGCGAGTGCCGCCTCCTCGTGCAGCACGGGCGTCTGCAGGAACACTTCGCGGCAGATGGCGGTCATGATCGGCAGCACCATCACCGCGAGCACGAGCGCCGCCGTGAGGATCGTGCGGCCGGTGGCAGACGGGGTGCCGCTGAAGAGCGGGATCCACCCGAGATTCTCGTTGAGCCAGGCGTAGGCCGAGACGAGGGCCGGAGCGAAGACGCCGATGCCCCAGAGGCCGAAGACGACCGACGGCACCGCGGCGAGCAGGTCGACGATGTAGCCGAGCACCGATGCGAGCCGGCGCGGTGCGTAGTGCGAGATGAAGAGGGCGATGCCGATCGAGACGGGCAGCGCGACGATGAGTGCGAGTGTGGCGGCCCAGATGGTGCCGAAGATGAGGGGCCCGACGTAGTCCCAGAAGTTCGTCTTGAGGATGGAGGCATCCTCGTTGGAAGCGACCATCGCAGGCAGTGCCTGCACGATCAGGAAGATGGCCACGGCGGCCAGGGTGACGAGGATCATCGATCCCGCGAAGACCGCCGAGCGGGAGAAGACGAGGTCGCCGACGCGGAGCTTCGCCTTGATCGGGGCCGTTACGGTCATCTGGTGCGATCCTCGGATCTCAAGGGAGGGATTCTGGGTGGCGATCGTGCCCGACCCCGTCGTGAACGATCGGGGTCGGGCACGAACCTACTACTCGATCGAGTCGATCGCAGCCGTGATCTTCTCGCGGAGCGTGTCCGAGATCGGGGCGGAGCCCGCGTCGGTCGCGGCGACTTCCTGGCCCTCGGGGCTCGCGATGTACGAGAGGTAACCCTTGACGAGTTCGACGTTCGCCGGGTCCTCGTACTGGCCGCACGCGACGAGGTAGCTCACGAGCACGATCGGGTAGACGCCCGCCTCTTCCGAGGTGCGGTCGATCTCGATGGCGAGGTCGCCATCGGCGCGGCCCTCGGCGAACGGCGAAGCGTCGACGATGGCGGCAGCGGCCTCGGGGGAGTACGGCACGAACTCGTCGCCGACCTGGATCGAGACGGTGCCGAGGTCACCGGCGCGTGAGGCGTCGGCGTAACCGATGGTGCCGTTGCCGTTGGTCACGGCGTCGACGAGGCCCGAGGTGCCCTGAGCGGCTTCGCCGCCTTCGAACGGCCAGACTCCGTCGGCTTCCCAGCTCCAGACGTCGGATGCCGCGGCGCCGAGGTACTCGGTGAAGTTCTCGGTCGTGCCCGAGTCATCGGAGCGGTGCACGGGCGTGATGGCGAGGTCGGGCAGCGTCACGTCGGGGTTCGTCGCGGCGATCGCCGGGTCGTTCCAGTTCGTGATCGTGCCGGCGAAGATGCCCGCAACGGTCGCCGCGTCGAGGTCGAGCGAGTCGACGCCCTCGAGGTTGAAGATCACGGCGATCGGCGAGATGTAGAGCGGCAGCTGGACGATGGTCGAGTCGGGCGCGCACTTGGCGAAGCCGCCGGCGGCGAGCTCCTCGTCGTTGAACGCGCGGTCGGAGCCGGCGAAGTCGCTGGCGCCCTCGAGGAAGGTCTCACGACCCGCTCCAGACCCGGAGGGGTCGTAGTCGATGGTGACGTCGGGGTTCGCGGTCTGGAAGCCGGCGATCCACGACTGCTGTGCGGCGTCCTGCGAGGAGGCGCCCGCGCCGACGAGGTTGCCCGAGAGCGTCGATGCCGAGTCAGACGGAGTTGCGCCGCCTTCGTTCGAAGCACAGGAGCTGAGTGCGATCACCGCAGTGACGGCGATGACGGCGGGCACGCCGAAACGCTTGAGGTTCACGTGAATTCCCTTCCGGGGTTCGATTGCAGGTTGTGGGCCGGTGCCGACCCGCCTGCGACGCTAATGAGCGCGCCTTACCAGCTTCCGCCACGACGGTAAACAGCAGGTGAACGACCGCTGTCGATGCGGATGCCGCGGCCGCTATCGCCGGCATCAGCGCACGACTCAGTGGAGCGGGCGGAAGAACTCGCGCAGATCGGCCGCGAGGAGCTCGGGTTCTTCATGCGGTGCGAAGTGGCCGCCTCGCGGCAGCTCGGTGTATCGCACGACGTTGTAGGTGCGCTCTGCCCACGCACGTGGCGGGTGAGTCAGGTCGCGCGGGAAGACGGCGACGGCGGTGGGAACCTCGACTCGGGCGACGCGTGTGGTCAGGCCGGCTGCGAACTCCCAGTACGGCCGGAACGAGGTGGAGATCGAGTTCGTGAACCAGTAGAGCGACGCTTGCGTCAGCAGGAAGTCGTCGCTGAACCGTGACGCGAGATCGCCGTCGCAATCGCTCCAGGCGCGGTACTTCTCGATGATCCATGCAAGCAGACCGGTCGGCGAATCGGACAGTGCGGGAGCCAGGCTGAGCGGCCGTGTCTGCTGCTCATGCTGATAACCGCCTTCGACCGCCACCCAGGCTTTCACCTCGTCGAGATAGACACGCTCTGCTGCAGACAGGGTCGTCTCGTCGGCGGCGGCGGGGGCGGCGACCGCGAGCAGGTGGATCCCGATCACCGCCTCGGAGTGAGCCTGCGCCAGTCTCGAGGTGATTCCCGCACCCAGATCGCCCCCGTGCGCCCCGTAGCGCTCGAACCCGAGCTCGTCGTGCATGAGGCGGTGCCAGAGTTCGTGCGTCTGCTCTTCATGCATGTCTCGCTGCGGCGAGAACGGGAAACCCGGCAGCGCCGGAACAACGACGGTGAACGCGTCGGCCGCGTCGCCGCCGTAGTGCGATGGGGTGGCGAGCCGCCGGGCGACCTCGACGAGCTCGAACGCGGTGCTCGGCCAACCGTTCGTGAGGATCAGCGGCATGGCGCCGGGGCGTTCAGCTTCGAATCGCAGGTAGCGGAGCGGGATCGCGTCGATCGTCGCGACGGCCCAGGGCAGGTCGTTGATGGCCCGCTGCTGTGCGTACCAGTCGAAACCGTCGGCCCAATAGGCGGTCAAGCGTCGCAGTTCGGTCGGGTCGGTGCCCGCCACCCACCCGGTGACCGGCCACTCACGCGACCAGCGAGTGTGCTGAAGCCGATCTCGCAGATCGTCCAGTTCGGCCTGTGGCACGTCGATCGCGATTGCGTCGGTCATCGTCCTATTCTCCTCTGTGAACCCTCGATCGGTCGTCTGCGGCGACCGGTATTGCGACCGCGCCTACGCCCGCGGTGCGTGCGTCTCGATCGCGATGATGCCCGATCCCGGACTCGTCGCCGAGAGGTGCACGACACTGAACGCGCCGGCCTCGAGCCCAGCGGCATCCGTGACGTACGCGCCCAGGGGAGTGCCGGTGGCGAGAGCCACCTCACGCATGATCTCGGGCAGCACCGGGGCGTGGCTGCAGATGATCGCGCTCTTGCCGGCCCGCACCCGTTTGCCGACGACGCGGCGCACTTCGGCGTCGCCGGACTCCCACGCGTCCTGGCTGATGCCCGCATCGCGCTTGATCTCGATGCCGGTCGCGGCGGCGAGCGGCGTCACCGTCGTCACGCATCGCACGGCCGGGCTCGACACGATGCGTTTCGGTGCCCACGCGCCGAGCGTTTCCACGAGTCCCGCCGCCTGCTCGATGCCTCGTTCGGTCAGCGGCCGCGCGGCATCGGCTCTCTTCCAACCCGAGCGACCGACGGCTTTGCCGTGCCGCACGACTGCGAGCGAGAAGGTCGAGGTGACGCCCTGGTCGAGCAGCGTCGCGAAGGCGTCGAGGATCTCGACGTCGGGCTCGTAGCTGAGGTATCCACGAGCCCGCTTGATCGTGACCCACTCGAGGGCGGCGACTTCGGCGTTCGGCTTGAACGTCGAGCGTTGCACGGCCCGTTCGCTCACTTCGGCCGCCCAGTAGTGCACGATCTTCTCGCGCCCGCTCGGCAGCGGATACCGCGAGACCCCGAGCGGCACCCCGAGTGCGACCTCGAGCCCCGTCTCTTCCGCGATCTCGCGCACGGCGGTCTGCGGCAACGACTCGCCGGGGTCGACTTTGCCCTTCGGGATCGTCACGTCACCGTACACGGTACGGTGAATGACCAGCACGTGCATCTTGCCGTCGATGACTCGCCAACAGACGGCGCCGGCGGCGTAGACCGCCGTCGTCACCGCCTCGGTCCCGAGCGAGGGCGCTGTCCGGAACGAGTGCGTTGGCCGATCTGCTGCATGAGCCTATTCTGCATGTCATCGAGCGGATGCCCCGCAGCATCCACCGATCGCCTGGCCCACTCGCCCGAGCCGTCGAGCCACCACGCGCTCGTCGTCTCGGCCATCGCGAGGTCGAACAGCGAGTCGATCTCACCGAGGTGCACGGGATCGGCCAGCCGCACGAGCGCCTCGACTCTGCGGTCGAGGTTTCGATGCATCATGTCGGCCGAGCCGATGTAGACCTGCGTGTCGCCGTCGTTGAGGAAGGAGAAGATGCGCGAGTGCTCGAGGTAGCGGCCGAGCACCGAACGCACCCGAATGTTCTCGCTGAGCCCCGGGATGCCGGGCCGAAGGCTGCAGATGCCGCGCACCAGCACCTCGACGGGCACTCCCGCGTTCGACGCGCGGTAGAGCGCGTCGATGATCGCCTCGTCGACGATCGAGTTCACCTTGATGCGGATGCCGCTGGGGCGCCCGGCCTCGGCATTGCCGATCTCGCCGGCGATGAGCTTCAGTAGCCCCTTGCGCAGGTGCAGGGGTGCGACGAGCAGCCGCTTGAACTTCTTCTCGATGGCGTAGCCCGAGAGCTCGTTGAAGAGCCGGGTGAGGTCTTTGCCGACCTGGTCGTCGGCGGTGAGCAGACCGAGATCTTCGTAGATACGGCTCGTCTTGGGGTTGTAGTTGCCGGTGCCGATGTGACTGTAGTGGCGAAGCACGCCCTTCTCCTGGCGGATGACGAGTGCCAGCTTGCAATGCGTCTTCAAACCGACGAGGCCGTAGACGACGTGCACGCCGGCCTTCTCGAGCTTTCGCGCCCACGAGATGTTCGCCTGCTCGTCGAATCGCGCCTTGATCTCGACGAGGGCGAGCACTTGCTTGCCCGACTCCGCCGCATCGATGAGGGCTTCGACGATGGGGCTGTCGCCCGAGGTGCGGTACAGCGTCTGCTTGATGGCGAGCACGTCGGGGTCGGCGGCAGCCTGCTCGAGGAACGCCTGCACGCTCGTGGCGAACGATTCGTACGGGTGGTGCAGCAGTACGTCTTGGCGGGAGACCGCGGCGAAGACGTCGGCCCGAAGGCTCGACTCGCTCGGCTGCAGCTGCAGCGCGGTGGTCGGCACGTGGGTGGGGTAGTGCAACTCGGGCCGGTCGAGACGCGAGAGGTCGAAGAGGCCGCCGAGGTCGAGCGGCGCGGGAAGGCGGAACACCTCCTGCTCGGTGACGTCGAGTTCGCGCACGAGGAGCCCGAGGGTCACGTCGTCCATGTCGTCGGTGATCTCGAGCCGGATCGGCGGCCCGAACCGGCGGCGCAGCAGCTCTTTCTCGAGCGCCTTGATGAGGTTCTCGGTCTCGTCCTCTTCGATCTCGACGTCTTCGTTGCGAGTGACCCTGAAGACGTGGTGCTCGACGATCTCCATGCCGGGGAAGAGGTCGCCGAGATGGTTGGCGATGAGGTCTTCGAGGGCGATGTAGCGGGCGTCTTCGATCGATTCGCCCGGATCGACGCGCACGAACCGGGGCAGCATCTGCGGAACCTTGACGCGCGCGAACTCCTGCCGCCCCGTGCGACTGTTGCGCACACGCACCGAGAGATTCAGCGAGAGTCCCGAGATGTAGGGGAAGGGATGCGCCGGGTCGACCGCGAGCGGCATGAGCACGGGGAAGATCTGCTTGGAGAAGTAGTCGCGCAAGTGGGCGTGCTCGTCGTCGCCGAGCTCGGCCCACGTGATGATGCGGATGCCGGACTCGGCGAGCGCCGGCTTGACGAGTTCTTGATAGGCGGCGGCGTGCCGCTCCTGCAGCTCGTGCGCCTTCTTGGAGATGTCGCTGAGCACGTCGAGTGGCGACCGCCCGACGTTCGACGGCATGGCCAGCCCGGTCACGATGCGGCGTTTCAGGCCGGCGACCCGCACCATGAAGAACTCGTCGAGGTTCGAGGCGAAGATCGCGAGGAAGTTCGCCCGTTCGAGCACGGGCACCCTCGGGTCTTCTCCGAGCTCGAGCACGCGTTGGTTGAACGCGAGCCAGCTGAGCTCGCGGTCGAGGTAGCGCTCAGGTGCGAGCTCGGGCGCGCCCTCGAGGTCGAACGGCTCGAAGTCGTCGTCGAAGTCGCTCGACGTGCGGTCGTCGAGGATGCTGTCGGCGGTCATCCCCTCATCATGCCACTGGCCTGTGACCGGCAGATGAGGTGTTCGTCAACGGGCGGTGACCGATGCGCCTTCGTCGTCTTCCTCGTGCACGTTGAAGCGGTAGCCGACGTTGCGCACTGTGCCGATGAGGCTGTCGAGGTCGCCGAGCTTCGCACGGAGCCGTCGCACGTGCACATCGACCGTGCGGGTGCCGCCGAAGTAGTCGTAGCCCCACACCTCGCTGAGCAGCTGCTCGCGGGTGAACACCCGCGAGGGATGCGCTGCGAGGAAACGGAGGAGTTCGAACTCCTTGTAGGTGAGATCGAGGGTGCGACCGTGCACCTTCGCCGAGTAGCTCGCCTCGTCGATGACGACGCCGGAGGTCTGGATGCGCTCGCTCGGCTGCGACGACTGCGAACGACCGATCGCGAGGCGGATGCGCGCGTCGAGCTCTGCGGGGCCGGCGTGCTCGAGCACGACGTCGTCGGTTCCCCAGTCGGGCGTCACCGCCGCGAGTCCGCCCTCGGTGACGATCAGGATGAGCGGCACGGAGAGCCCGGTCGTGCGGAGGATCTGCGAGAGTGCCTTGGCACCGGCGAGGTTCGTGCGGGCGTCGAGGAAGACGAGATCGGATTCGGGCGCCCTGACCAACTGCTCAGGCGAAGCGGGAATGATCCGCGTTCGATGAGTCAGGAGTGACAGAGCCGGAAGAACATCGTCGTTGGCCGCCGGCGACAAGATCAGGAGCTGCGCCACGCTCACCCTCCAGTAGTAAGGTGCGGTCAATACTACGGGACGCCGACGGGCGCGCCGCGACACGAATGGGGAGACGATGATCGACGAGACCGACACCGGCAGCGGATGGCTCGGCATCGCGCTCGTCTGGGCGATCGCGCTCGTCGGCGCGGTCGTGGTCGTGACGCTCGCCTACGCGGGAACCGCGGCCTGGTTCGGTGACACGACGCGGCTCGGCGTCTACGGCGCGCTCGGCGTGGTGCTCGCGACATCCGTCATCGCGGCTCTCGTCACCCAGCTCGCCACGCGACGGCCAGAGGGCTTCGTCGTGCGGGCGAGCTGGAGCATCGCCGGCGCCGTCGCGGTCATCGCGATCGCGGCCCTCGTGGTGACGCCCGTCGCCGTGCCGTGAGCGGATAGACTCAGAGCATGTCTGAGCTGCTCGCCCTCGAACTCCTCTTCATCGGCCTGCTCGGCCTCGCGAGCCTCGCGATCGCGTGGGTCAGCGGAGTGGTCGTCTACAAGCTCTTCAAGGGCCAGCGCTAGGTGCCCGTGAGGACGTGGCAATGATCGACCTGCCCGTCGACCTTCCGGCAGAGCTCGTGCCGCTCTCCTGGCTGCTCGGGGTCTGGGAGGGCTCGGGCGTCATCGACTACCAGGGCGGCGCCGAGCCGGTGACGCACGAATTCGGGCAGCGGGTGAGCTTCAGTCACGACGGTCTCCCGCACCTGAACTACACCTCGTACTCCTGGCTGTTCCCGGCCGAAGCAGGCGGTGAACCGACACCGCTCGTCACCGAGACGGGGTATTGGCGCTTGGCCCGCGAGCTCGGTGAGGGCGACCCGGGGCCGGGGATGCTGCCGGGGGTCGGCGAGTCGCGCTTCACCGATGCCGAGGCCGTCGAGTCACTGCGCAACGCCGACGGCGGCTTCGACATCGAGGTGTCGATCGTGCACCCCGATGGAGTCAGCGAACTCTACCTCGGCCAGGTCAAGGGCCCCCGGATCGACCTCGCGACCGATGCAGTGCTGCGCACGAGCAGCGCGAAAGACTACGCGGCCGCCACGAGGCTCTACGGCCTCGTCGACGGCCATCTGCTCTGGGCGTGGGATATCGCCGCCCTCGGAAACGAGCTGCGCACCCACGCGTCGGCCCGACTCGCGAAGGTCGACTGATGACTACTTCCCCTTTTCTCGGCCTGTCGGGCGCCGTCGCAGCCGAAGGCGTCGATGCGGGTGTCGCCGGCCACTACGGCAACCCGATCGTCGAGCAGCGCCACCTCGAACGCGGGCAGGCGATCGTCGATCTCTCGGGCCGTGGCGTCGTGACCGTGACCGGCCCCGACCGGCTCTCGTGGCTGCATTCCATGGCGAGTCAGGCGCTCGACCGGCTCGCTCCGGGTGAGAGCGCCGAGGCCCTCTTCCTCGACGCATCGGGGCGCATCGAGCACGCGGCGCATATCGTCGACGACGGCGCCACCACGTGGCTCGTCGTCGAGGGCGACGAGGCTGCGCCGCTCGCCGCCTTCCTCGATCGCATGCGGTTCATGCTGCGGGTCGAGGTCGCCGACGCGAGTGGCGAGGTCGCCGTGCTCGGCGCGATGTCCACGACTCCACTGGATGCCGCGGCGCCGGCGTTCGCCCCGAACGGTGTCGCCCTCGACTGGGTCGACCCGTGGGAGCACCTCCGCCCCGGGGCGCATCAGTACGCCCGCGACGCCGGCCACCCGGCATCCGAGTGGCACTGGATCGAGCGCATTGTGCCGCGCGCAGCGCTGGCCGACGCGGCGGAAGCTGTGCGCGCCGGCCGGGTCGACGTTGCGGGTGCGCTCGCCGCCGAGGCCCTGCGGGTCGCAGCATGGCGTCCGCGCCTCGCGACCGAGGTCGACGAGCGGTCCATCCCGCACGAACTCGATTGGCTGCGAAGCGCCGTCGACCTCGGCAAGGGCTGCTACAAGGGCCAGGAGACGGTCGCCAAGGTGCTGAACCTCGGGCGTCCGCCGCGGCGGCTCGTGCTGCTGCACCTCGACGGGAGCGATACCGTGCTGCCAGTGCCCGGAGACGAGGTCGTCGGCGAGAAGGTCCGCCCCGAGCCCGCCGCCGGTGCGGAGCCCGAGCGCAAGGTCGTCGGTCACATCACGACGGCGGTCATGCATCACGAACTCGGCCCCGTCGCGCTCGCGGTCGTCAAGCGCGCCGTGCCGGCCGACCTGCCGCTCATCGTGCTGAGCCACGGCATCGACGTCGCGGCGGCGCAGGTCGAGATCGTGCCCGCCGATTCCGGGGCTGCCGTCGAGGTGCCGCGCTTGCCGCGGCTCGGCGTCCACAAGCGCTAGCCGTACTTCCCGTCCCGTGCTGTGCCGGGCGCCCGGGCCGGACTGCGTCGGCGGCCCGGCATCCGCAGATGTCGGGCCGCCGAGCGTCGGGCAGGCTACTTCTTGCAGTTCGCCTTGGCGAACGCGCTCACTTGGCTGGTGTAGTGACCCTGGCTGCCGTCCCAGTGGTAGGCCGCCACCGTCGCCGTGCCCTTCTTCACCTTCGCCGACCCGGTGTCGAAGAGGTGGTACACCGCCGCACCGGGTGCGACCTTGACGACCTTGTAGGTTCCCCACTCGGTCGTGAGCCGGATGTCGGCCCACACGTTGCCCGTGTTGATGGCGTAGACCGCGACGTGTGCGTTCCCGTTGATGCACTGGGAGGCGGCGTTGGTCACGACCTTCAGATCGACGGGGCCGGGTTCCTCCCCGACGGTGACGGTCGCGGCCTGGTCTGCTTCGACCGAGCCTGCGACGTCGGTGGAGCGGTACTCCACGGTGTGCTCGCCTGCCCCCGTCACGAGGATCGGATCGGCGTATGCCGCCCAGTCCCCGCCGTCGAGGCGGTACTCGGTCGCCGCCACACCTGAGGTGTCGTCGATCGCGGCGAGGGTGACCCTGACCCCGGAATCGACGTCCTCCACGGTGGCCGTCGTGGCGGGTGCCACGGTGTCGACCTTCGCGGTCGCGGCGAGTTCGGCCTCGACGTTGCCGACGGCATCGGTCGATCGGAACGCGACCGCGACCTCGCCTTCGCCGGCGAACTCGACCGGCTCCGTGTACGCCGTCCACTCGCCGCCGCCGATCGCGTACTCGGTGGATGCCACGCCGGATCCGCCGGCATCGGTCGCGGTGAGCGCGAACGTCGGCGTCGTGCGGTACCAGCCGTCGCCGCCGTCGGGCGTGGCGGGCGTCCAGGCGAGACTCGTCGTGGGGGCCGTGGTGTCGACCTGCGGGGTCTCGAGGTGAACGTAGTCGAACTCCACCACGACCGGCTCCTCTTGCTGCGGTCCGATGGCCATCAGGCCGAGACCGTGGAGGGGCTGGTCGAACGTGATCCCGGTGTCGCCGATCGGTGTCCAGTTGACGCCGCCGTCGCTCACTTCGGCTGTGTAGAGGTCGCCGGTCTTCGTGACCCGGATGTACCAGTACCCGCTCTCCGAGGAGTCGGCGATGTCGACGTTGGTGTTGCCGATGCCCGCGGCATCCACCTCGCCCGCGAGCTCGGCCCTGAGATCGAGCGCCGTGCCCGGGGAGTTGTAGGCGACGACATCCGCCTTCACGTAGTTGTCGTCGTCGGCCCACATCATGAGGCCCGCCAGCTGGTAGCGGTGCTCGAGCGGCGCCGTGAACTTCGTCGTCGCCACCCAATCGCCTTCAGGCGCCTCGGTGAGGATGAAGTTGCGGGGCGAAACCGGGTTGTCGCCGTTGATGTCACCGAGTTGGGTCTCGATCTTCAGGTGACCCTCGGCGACCTCGGCGTGGTTGGAGTCGTAGCGCACACTCCGGTCCCAGCGGCATCCGTCGAGTGCGTCGCCGTCGAACTCGTCGCTCGTGGCGACGGGCTCTCCTGGGGCCGGCTCGGGGCTGAACCGGAACGAGTCGACCTTCGCCGTCACCGGCGTCGTGCCGAGATCGCCGGCGGCCATGACGCCGATCCGCGCATCCTGCTTGAGCTGCAACTGCCCGTCGAGCGCGGTCCACGTTTCGCCGTCCGTCGAGTACGCCCCGGTCAGCGTGGTGCCGTCGCTCGACAGCTTGAGGTGGATGGTCGACGGGAAGTCGGCCGGAAGCACCGGAGCTGCCGGTGTGGTGCGCGCACCCGCCGTCTCGCTCTGGAACTCCACCATGCGGCCGCCGTTCTGGTGGCGCACGAAGGCGAGCTTGTTGTACTCGTCGTCGCTCTGGTGCACGACGAGCCCGGCCCATTGCCAGTGCGAGGTGTGCTCCAAGGTGATCTCGGTCGTCGCCTCCCACGCACCCGCAGGCAGCGGCTTGCCGGCGAAGCTCACCGGGCCGGTCGAGGCCTCGTTGATGTCGCCGGAGGTGACGGGCAGTTCGAGGACGCCGTCGGATTGGGTGATGGGGGCGGCATCATCGAAACGGAGCGCCCAAGACGGCGCGAGCGCGGGGCCGTCGAACTCATCGGAGAGCGGACTCGCCGGGCACCTGAGCGGCTCGAGCGGGTCGACGGGCTCCGGCCCCTGCGGGTCGGTGTCGATCGCGAACTCCGCGAAGTCGACCGTTCCTGCAGCGCTGGCGTGCGAGACCGTGAACATGCCCACGTCCTGCACTGCGGTCGCGCCCGCGAGATTGACAGTGCCGCCGACCTGGGTCCACGAGGTGCCGTTCTTCGAGGAGTACGCGGTGTAGTCGGCCCCGCTCCGCTTCAGCTTGACCCACACCGGGTAGCTCGTCGTTCCGCCGGCGACCGAGGTGTTCAGCTGACCATTCCCGTCGGGGTCGGATAGGAATTCGATGCCGTTGTTCGGCCGGATGCCGACCATCGCGTAGCCCGGTGACGTGCCGGGCAGCGTGACGTCGTTGCGCACGATGATGCCGGCCTTGGCCGAACCGTTCGTGTTCTCCTGGGCATCGACCCTGACGACCGCCTCCCAGTCCTCGTCGCCACCGGCCGGTGCGTACAACGTCGAGTACTCGTCGACGCCCTGCCACGTGTCGGCGCCGGCGCCCGTGACGCGGAATCGACCGTCGCCGATCCGTTCGAAGGTGCCGTCGGCGTTCGTGAAGGGCACGAGGTCGCCGAAGAGCTCACCCACTTGCGCCAGCACGATGCGCGACGTGGTGGACTTGCCTGCCGCGCTCGTCGCGACCGCGGTGAGCTCGTAGAGACCCTCCTCGGGTGCAGACCACTCCGCGGCATACGGTGCGGCGTCGTCGACGCCGATGGACTCGCCGTCGACGAAGAACTCGACCTGCTCGATCTCGCCCGCGGTGTCTGCGGCATCCGCCTCGACTGTGACATCTTGACCTGGCTCGAGCTCGACGTCCTGTTCAGGCGTCGTGATGGCCACAGTCGGCGAGGACACGGGCGATGAGCCTTGGCCGATCGCCTCGAGGAAGTTGACCTTGATCTCGCCGCCATGGAAGACGAGATAGAGATCGAGCGTTTCCGCCGGGAACTCGCTCGTCTCGACGATCGCGTCGGCGAACCGCGTCGAGCCGGTCGCCGGCACCGCGGCCGTCGCGAGCAGCTCGCCGTCGGGCGCGCCACGGCGAAGCTCGATGGAGCCTCCCTCGGCGACCGCCGAGACCCGTAGCGCGAGTCGGTCGATCCGGTGGAAGCTCACGGGGTCGTAATGCGCCCAGGCGCCGTCGCCGCCGACGATCACTCGGTCGCTCTCGACGCCCTCGAAATCTCGGCTCGGTGCCGTCGTCATATCGGTCGACGCGGAATCGAAGAACTCGGCCTGCTTCATCTTGGGGAAGACGAGCGTCGTCTGCGAACCGATCAACGGGTTCGCACCACCTGCGCCGCCGCCGTCGGTGTAGCGGGCGTCGAGCGCGAAGAAGATGTCCTCGTCGGGCGCGTGACCGCCGAGGCTCGTCTCGGTGGTGCCCGTGAGGCCGCTGAGCGGCGTCGTCGGGTGGGCGTGCTCATCGTGCCCGAGTGCCGGCTGGATGATGACGTCGTCGCCGTCGACCACCCCGTCCTCGGCGTCGTTCACCGCGACATCCCACGAGAGGTCGTCGCCGAAGTCGAAGAACGAGCCGTTCGGCGGCAGCGAGAACGCGACCGTCGGTCGGGTGTTGCCCACGGTGATAGGCGCAGTGGTCGTCGCGGTCTTGCCGTCGGGGTCGGTGACCGTGAGTCTGGCGTCGTAGACGCCGTCGACTTCGTAGGTGTGGGCGGTCACGGCGTCGGTGGAGTCGACGGAGCCGTCCCCGTCGAAGTCCCACGCGTACGACAACGCTGCATTCTCCGGGTCCGACGAACCGGATCCGTCGAATGCGACCGCGAGCGGGGCCGGGCCGGAGTCCCGGTCGACGGCGATCTTCGCCGCGGGTGAGCGGGAACCTGAGATGTAGTCGATGCGGTGCAGGCCCGATTCGGGGTTGTCGCGGCCGAAGCCGCCGCCCCAGTCGAGCACGTACAGCGCCCCGTCAGGGCCGAACTTCGAGTCGATCGGGGCGAGGAACTGCTCCTGCGGCAGGAACGCGTTGACCTTCTCCACTTGCGAGCCCGAGCCGGCGGCCGGGTCCTTGAGCTGGATCGAGTACATCTTGTTCCGCGCCCACTCGTAGAAGAATGGCTTGCCGTCGTAGGAGGCCGGGAACTTCGTGTCCGACTCGAGGTCGGGGTCGTAGTCGTAGACCGGCCCGCCCATCGGCGCGAGACCGCCGCCCTGTGGGATGACCTCCGGCACCGAGGAGCGCTGGTAGCCGTACCACATGTCGGCGGCGCGAGCCGCGGGCAGTTCGGTGAGGCCCGTGTTGCGCGGGGAGTCGTTCACGGGGTTGTCGCAGTCGAAGTAGTCGCCGACGGTGACCGGGTTCGTCGTGTAGTCGACGTCGCGGAACGGCTCGTTGTCGCCCATGCAGAGCGGCCAGCCGTAGTTGCCAGGCGAGGTGATCAGGTTCCACTCGGAGATGCCGGCCGGGCCGCGGGTCGACGGTGCGTCGTTGCCGTTGTCGGGGGAGTAGTCGGCGAGGCTGATCGCTCCGGTTGACTGGTCGACCGAGAAGCGGAACGGATTGCGAAAGCCCATCGCGTAGATCTCGGGACGAGTCTTGTCGTCGGTGTCGTCCGCTTCGGCGAACAGGTTGCCGCTGGGGATGGTGTAGCCGGGTTCATCGGCGTTCGGGGTGATCCGCAGCAGCTTGCCGCGCAGGTCGTTCGTATTGGCCGAGGTCGCCCTGGCGTCGTGGAACGTGCCCTCGCGGGTCGAGATCGGTGCGTACCCGCCCGAGGGCTCGGAGTGCGGGTTCACGTCGTCGCCGACGCTGAGGTAGAGGTTTCCGTCGGCGTCGAAGTCGAGGCCGCCACCGGTGTGGCCGGGTTCGTCGGGCAGACGGCGCGCCGGCACCTCGATGATGAGCTCCTCGGTCGCCGGGTCGATGACTCCGTTCACCATCGTGAATCGCGAGACGCGACTGAAGAAGCTCGACGGGTCGCTGTTGTCGGCGGCGTCGGGGGAGCGGTAGACGTAGAGTCGTCCGTTCTCGGTGAAGGCCGGGTCGAGGGCGATGCCCAACAGACCGTCTTCGCCGCCCGAGTAGACGTCGAGCTCGAGCGCGGTCGTGACGTTGTTCGTGGCGGGGTCCCACACGCGGATCTGGCCGCGCACGAGTTCGGTGTAGAAGACGCGCCCGTCGGCGGCGATGTCCATCGCGAACGGCGCGGAGGTGTTCTGGTCGAGCGCGACCTTCTCGAAGCTGTCCCAGACGGTGCCGCCGCAGTCGCCCTCCTCGAGGCCCGCCGCATACTTCACGCCGCCGACGACGTGCTGCATGAACGCGGGCTCCTCGTAGTGCGATCCGAAGTGGCCCATCGCGGTCGCCCAGGCGCGTCCGCCGTCGTAGGGCTTGCACCACGAGATCGGGTGGTCGTAGCCCATCGCGTTACCGCCGGCGTCGTAGCTCGTCTCGTCCATCGAGGCGAGCACGTGCGCCGTGCCCCTGACGTTGTTCGAGAAGTTGTACCACTCGTCGGCGCGATCCCAGCGGCTGCCCTCGAAGTGCCCGGTGGAGGGGTGCGTGTGATCCTCGATCCGCACGGTGCCCGGCTGTCCGGGGTCGGTTCCGGTGGCGGCGTGGCCGGGCATCAGGGATCCGACCAGTTCGTCCCACCATTGGTAGTTGCCGCGCATGTCCGTCGCGTTGTGGATGGCGACGATGCCGCCGCCGGCTTCCTGATAGCGCTCCAGGGCGGCCTTCTCGTCGGCATTCCACGGGTCACCGGATGCCTGGAACATGATCAGAGCGTCGAAGCCCGCGAGATCCGTGTCATTGAAGGTCGTCGAATCCTCGGTATGCGTCACCTCGATGCCTTCGGCCTCGAGCGCCGCGGTGATCAGCGGAGTGCCCTTGTCGATCGCGTCCGTATGCCGGAACTGCGTCGTCTTGGTGAAGATCAAGACGTGCGCGCCGTCGTGCGCCTGTGCCGGAGTCGCGGTGCCCGCGATGAATCCCACGGCGAGCAGTGCGGCGAGCGATCCGGCGACCAGGCGAGCCACGACGTTGTGAAGCTGGGTGTGCATGAGACCTCCATCGGTTCCAAATGCCGAACGTGCATCCGGGAACCGAGCCCCCGCGCGTCCGTCACGAACCTAGGGGGGACTTTTAGCATTCGTCAAGCGAAAGATGTAAATTGCGGAACTGATTTCGTTTGTTCGGCATGATGATTCTGTGTGAACAAGGACACAACGGTGCAGGCGTGAACGCAGCAGCGGATGCCTCGTCGATAGGCTGTTCGCATGTCTCACACCCTCGTGCTGCTTCGCCACGGCAACAGCGAATGGAACCAGAAGAACCTGTTCACCGGATGGGTCGACGTGCGACTCAGCGAACTCGGCACGGCCGAAGCGGTGCGCGCCGGCGAGCTGCTCGCCGAATCCGGCCTGCTCCCCGATGTGCAGCACACCTCCGTGCTGACCCGCGCCATCCAGACCGCGAACATCGCTCTCGACGTCGCCGATCGTGCGTGGATCGACGTGCGACGCTCGTGGCGCCTCAACGAACGCCACTACGGCGCGCTGCAGGGTCTCGACAAGGCCGAGACGCTCGAGAAGTACGGCCCCGAACAGTTCCAGCTCTGGCGCCGCTCATTCGACGTGCCGCCGCCGGTGCTGCCCGACGACGCCGAGTACTCCCAGGTCGGCGACCCGCGGTACGCGAACCTCGACGACACGGAGCTGCCCCGCACCGAGTGCCTGAAAGACGTCATCGAGCGCATGCTCCCGTACTGGCGCTCCGACATCATCCCCGACCTCGAGGCTGGCAAGACGGTGCTCGTGACGGCTCACGGCAACTCGCTGCGCGCGCTCGTCAAGCACCTCGACGGCATCAGCGACGACGACATCGCCGAGCTCAACATTCCGACCGGCATCCCCCTCGTCTACCGACTGGGCGACGACTTCATGCCGCTCGGTGCCGGGGAGTACCTCGACCCCGAGGCCGCCGCCGCCGGTGCTGCCGCGGTCGCTGCGCAGGGCAAGAAGTAGCCGCTCGTTGATCGAGCGCCGGATCGAGTCGGCGCACCAGCGCCGTATCGAGATCTAGCGAGCGCCGGCGAGCGTATCGAGATCCGGAAACGAGGGTCTCGATACGCTCCTGCGCCGCTCCTCGACCACCAGTGACGTGGTCGGTGTCAGAGTGCCGACTTCTCGGGGTCCCAGTCGCCGGTCGCGAGATACTGCACCTTCTTGGCGATCGAGACCGCGTGGTCGGCGAAACGCTCGTGATACCGGCTCGCGAGGGTCGCGTCGACCGTGTCGACCGCCTGGCCCTTCCACGTCTCGCCGAGCACCTTGTCGAAGACCTGGAGGTGCAGGGCGTCGATCTTGTCGTCGTCGTTGCGGATCTCCTCGGCGAGGTGCACGTCTTCGATGCGGAGCAGCTCGACGAGCTTGCGGGCGATCTCGACGTCGAGACGACCCATCTGGGCGAACGTCGGGCGCAGCGACTTCGGCACGACCTTGTCGGGAAAGCGGTAGCGCGCGAGCTGGGCGATGTGCGTCGACATGTCGCCCATGCGCTCGAGCGATGCGCTGATGCGCAATGCGCTCACGACGATGCGCAGGTCTCGTGCGACCGGCTGCTGGCGGGCGAGGATCGTGATCGCCAGCTCGTCGAGTGCGACCGTCTCCTGGTCGATGCGGTCGTCGTCGGCGATCACCTCTTCGGCCAGGCTCACGTTGGACTCGTTGAATGCACGTGTCGCCTTGTCGATCGATTCGGCCACGAGTTCGGCGAGCTCGACGAGCCGCTCCTGCACCTCGCGCAGTTCCTGCTGGAACACCTCACGCATGTCTGTGAATCCTTGTCTGCTCTGCTCTGCTCTGCTCTGGTCTGTGACGGGACACGGATGTCCCGGGACGATCCGGCCCCGGGACATCCTCCCGGCGCAAGGTGAACAACTGGTGCCGGGACCCTGAACACTCCCTAACGTACCGCCGCACATGCAGATAACGGCGGAGAGCACCGGATCGGCTGGTTAGTCTGGTTCCATGGACTCCACCTGGTTGGTGCTCACCGCACTGGCCTTCGGCACCTTCCTCGGCGCCGCCTTCATGATCGTGCTGCACGTGGCAGAGCGCCGCGGCTCGAATGCCGCGAAGGTCGTCGCGCCGACGATCCCCGATGGAGTCGACCAGGTGCTCGACGTGCTGGAGTCCGCCGGTGTCGTGCTCGATCCCTCGAACAACGTGCTTCGGGCCTCGCCCGGGGCGCTCGCGATGGGGCTCGTGCGCCAGCAGGCGCTCGTGCACCCGGAACTGCTCGAACTCGTGTCATCCGTTCGCCGCCGTGGCGATGCCATCGACGACGAGGTGACCGTCTCCCGCGGGCCCTTCGGCGAATCGACGGTGCGCCTGCACGTGCGGGTCGCGCGCCTCGGCACGCGCTTCGTGCTGCTGCTCGCCGAGGACCGCACCGAGGCGCACCGCCTCGACGAGGTGCGCCGCGACTTCGTCGCGAACATCAGTCACGAACTGAAGACGCCGATCTCTTCGGTCAGCCTCCTCGCCGAGGCACTCGAACAAGCGGCCGACGAGCCCGAGCAGGTGCGCCGGTTCGTCGGGCGCCTCTCGGTCGAGGCCGCGCGTCTCGCGCACATCACGAGCGAGGTGATCGAGCTGTCGCGGTTGCAGGCGCGCGACGCGCTGCGGCCCGACCGGCGCGTGCGCGTCGACCAGGTCATCGCCGCAGCGGTCGACCAGAACCGCGTGGTCGCCGGGGCGAAGCAGGTCGAAGTCGCAGTGAAGGCCTCGGCGAAGGCGGAGGTCTACGGCGACCGTGCGCTCCTCGTCGTGGCGGTCCACAACCTGGTCGCGAACGCGATCGCCTACTCGAACTCGGGCGGCCGCGTCGGCGTCGGCGCGAAGGTCGTCGGCGACGTCGTCGAGATCGCCGTCACCGACCAGGGCATCGGCATCGAAGCCGACGAACTCGAGCGCGTCTTCGAGCGGTTCTACCGCGTCGATCAGGCGCGCTCGCGCAACACCGGCGGCTCCGGACTCGGCCTCAGCATCGTCAAGCACACCGTGCAGAATCACGGTGGCGACGTTCGGGTGTGGTCTCAGCCTGGTCGCGGCTCGACATTCATGATCCGACTGCCGCTCGCCGAGGCCGCGATCGAGCCGGAATCCGGCGATCGCGAGCTCGAGAGCCCTGCGGATGTCGCGCCGGGGCGCGCCGCGAAGTCCAAGCCGTCATCGGCAATACCGGCTGCGAAGCTCGCAGCCTCCGATCGAGGAGACCATACGTGACCCGCATCCTGCTCGTCGAAGACGAGATCGCCCTGAGCGACCCCCTGAGCTTCCTCCTGGAGCGGGAGGGCTACGAGGTGGAGGTCGCGGCCGACGGCCTCGCGGCGGTCGCCGCGTTCGACCAGTCGGGCACCGACCTCGTGCTCCTCGACCTCATGCTGCCGGGTCTGCCGGGCACCGAGGTGTGCCGTGAGATCCGCAGCCGCTCGACGGTGCCGATCATCATGCTGACGGCCAAAGACTCCGAGATCGACATCGTGGTGGGCCTTGAACTCGGCGCCGACGACTACGTCACGAAGCCGTATTCGACGCGTGAGCTGCTCGCCCGCATCCGGGCGGTCCTGCGTCGCCGCATCGAGATCGAGGACTTCGACGAGGCGGTGCTCGAAGGCGGCCGAGTACGCATGGACGTGGATCGGCACACCGTCGAAGTCGACGGAACGCCCGTGCCCATGCCGTTGAAGGAATTCGAGCTGCTCGAATTGCTGATGCGCAATCCCGGTCGCGTGCTGACGCGGGGCCAGCTCATCGACCGGGTCTGGGGCTCCGACTACTTCGGCGACACGAAGACGCTCGACGTGCACATCAAGCGCATCCGCTCGAAGATCGAATTGCAGCCCTCGGAGCCGGTGCAGCTCGTGACGGTGCGCGGGCTCGGCTACCGCTTCGAGGCGTGAGCGCGGCGCGGCAACGGTCGCGCCCAGCGGAACGGTACGCAGAAGGGGTGGCGGATGCCTTGCATCCACCACCCCTTCGCGGTGACGTCAGGGTACGAGGTGTGCGTACTCGGGCAGGCGGCCGTCGAGCACGGGGATGAGCTTCTCCACGCCCTCGACCGAGCCGTACTGGAAGAACATGGGAATGAGGCTGCCGGGTATGGAGTCGATGTCCTCGAGCAGCAGCGGCTCGACGACGTCGATGCCTTCGATGTCGTCGGTGCCGAATGCGACCGTGCTTCCGGCCTCGACCTCGATGGTCTGAGTGTCGCCGCCTCCGGCGCCGAACTGCACGCCGAGTTCGACATCATCGGTGCCGTTGTTCACGATGGTCATCACGAGGGTGCCGTCGACTCCGTCGTCGGAGACGACGAGGATGTTCCGGAGGTCGAGCTCGCCCACGTCGACTGAAACGCCGTCGCTCGCGTCGTAATGCTCGGTCGTCGCCTGGTATGTCAGCATCGAGCATCCGCTCGCGCCGAGCGCGATGCCGAGGGCCAGAGCAGCGGATGCCGCGAGACGCGCCTTCACAGAACCTCCAAGTGCAAGCGTGCGCGCGAGCGGTGGCCCGGGCGCAATGGGATCGGAACCGAGCATATCGTACGGAAGATGCCGCTCGAGAAGGGAGGCGGAACCTTAGCATGATCCTGAATGTGATATCCTGTTAGTTGCCGAAAGGACATCTATTCATGCTTTTTGAGGTTGGCGAAACCGTCGTTTACCCCCACCACGGTGCCGCAACGATCACCGAGGTCAAGAAACGCATCATCAAGGGTGAAGAGAAGCTCTACCTCAAGCTGAACGTCACGCAGGGCGACCTCGTCATCGAGGTGCCCGCTGAGAACGTCGACCTGGTCGGCGTTCGCGACGTCATCGGCAAAGAGGGCCTCGACAAGGTCTTCGAGGTATTGCGCGCCCCGTTCACCGAGGAGCCGACCAACTGGTCGCGTCGCTACAAGGCGAACCTCGAGAAGCTCGCTTCGGGCGACGTGATCAAGGTTTCCGAGGTCGTTCGCGACCTCTGGCGCCGCGATCAGGATCGCGGCCTCTCGGCCGGTGAGAAGCGCATGCTCGCGAAAGCGCGCCAGATTCTCATCTCCGAGCTCGCGCTCGCCGAGAAGACCGATGAAGAGGCGGCTTCGACCGTGCTCGATGAGGTGCTCGCCTCCTAGCGAGTCCTCACGAACGGCGGGCGCGAGAGCGCCCGCCGTTTCGCGTCCCCGCAGGTCGAGTAGGCGCTCCAGCGCCGTATCGAGACCCCGCGCCAGGTCTCGCCACGCTCCCACGTCGCTACTCGACCTGTGTTGATCGCGCAAGTGCCGTATCGATACCCACCCGACGGCAGACGCGGCTACGCTCGAATGGTGAGTTCAGCGACCGCCGTCATCGTCGTCGCCGCGGGCAGCGGCACCCGGCTCGGCCACACCGAGCCGAAGGCGTTCGTACCGCTCGGCGACGGCACGATCCTCTCGATCGCCGTCGATGCCGTGCTCGGCATGCGCGAACCGCCGCACCTCGTGCTCGTCGTGCCGGCCGATCTGGTCGATGCAGCCAAGGCGGCGTTCGAGCAGGCCGCTGCCGAGGCATCCGTCCAGCTCGTCGTCGTGGCGGGCGGATCGACTCGTCAGCAATCCGTTGCTCGCGGCCTTGCGGCGCTCCCGCCCTCGGTCGAGACCGTGCTCGTGCACGATGCGGCGCGGGCCCTCGCACCCGCTCTGCTCTTCGACGAGGTCGCCGGTGCCGTTCGAGCCCGGCGGCGAGGCATCGTGCCGGCACTCGACGTGGTCGACACCGTCAAACGGGTCTCGAAAGACGGGCACGTGCTCGAGACCGTCGACCGGTCGACGCTGCGCGCGGTGCAGACGCCGCAGGGATTCCCGCGGGGGTCGCTCGATCACGCCTACGCCACGGTTCACGGAGACTTCACCGATGACGCGGCGCTCGTGGCGTCCGCCGGGCTCACCGTCGAAGTGGTGCCCGGCGACGTGCGTGCATTCAAGATCACCGTGCCGGCCGACCTCCACCGCGCAGAGCAGCTCGTGAACGAACGGCGGGCTACGGTCGCGGTCGGCCGTGGAGCGCCGCGCATCGGCACCGGCACCGACGTGCACGCGTTCGCCGACGACGCCGACGTGCCGCTCTGGCTCGCCGGTCTCGAATGGCCGGGCGAGCGCGGTCTGTCAGGCCACTCCGACGGCGATGCCGCGGCGCACGCGATCTGCGATGCCCTCCTCGCCGCTGCGGGGCTCGGCGACGTCGGTCAGGTGTTCGGCACGGCCGACGCACGATTCGAGAGGGCGCACGGGGAGGTGTTCCTGACCGAGACGCGCCGTCTCGTCGAAGCCGCGGGCTGGCGCGTGGGCAACGTCACGGTGCAGCTCGTCGGCAACCAGCCGAAGCTCGCGCCGCGCCGGGCCGAGGCCGAGGCGTTTCTGTCACGCATCCTCCACGCGCCCGTGAGCGTGTCGGCGACGACGAGCGATGCGCTGGGATTCACCGGCCGCGGTGAGGGCGTCGCGGCGATTGCGACGGCCCTGTTGCTGCCCGTCGCCTAAGGCGCAGTCGCGGAGGTCTCGGACACGCCCGGCCGGTAGGCTTGCGGAGTGACCGTGCAACTCTACGACTCGAAGGCGCAGGCCCTCCGTGATTTCGTACCCCTCCGTGAGGGGCACGTCGGCATGTACGTCTGCGGACCGACGGTGCAGTCGAGCCCGCACATCGGGCACCTGCGCAGTGCACTGGTCTACGACATCATGCGTCGCTGGTTCGCATACCGCGGCAACGACGTCACGTTCGTGCGCAACGTCACCGACATCGAAGACAAGATCTTGAACGCGGCCGTCGCCTCGTCGACCGGTGAGCAGTGGTGGGCGCTCGCCTACCGCGTCGAGCTCGAGTTCACGGCGGCGTATGCCTCGCTCGGCATCTTGGCGCCCACGTACGAACCGCGGGCGACCGCGAGCGTGTCGCAGATGCAGGAGCTCATCGAGCGGCTCATCGAGCGCGGCTATGCGTACGCGGCCCCGGATGCCTCGGGCGACGTGTACTTCGACACTGCGAGCTGGCCCGCCTACGGCGAGCTCACGCGTCAGACCCTCGACAACATGGAGGCCGCGACCGACGCCAACCCGCGCGGCAAGCGCGACCCGCGCGACTTCGCCCTCTGGAAGGGCCGCAAGGAGGCCGAACCGGATTCGGCGAGCTGGGCCTCGCCGTGGGGCGATGGTCGCCCCGGCTGGCACATCGAATGCTCGGCCATGGCCACACGATACCTCGGCACCGAATTCGACATTCACGGCGGCGGCCTCGACCTGCGTTTCCCGCACCACGAGAACGAACTCGCGCAGTCGACCGCGGCCGGCGACGAGTACGCCCGATATTGGGTGCACAACGGACTCGTGAATATCGGCGGGCAGAAGATGTCCAAGTCGCTCGGCAACTCCGTGTACGCGGCGGAGTTGTTCGAGCTCGCCTCGCCGCTCGCCGTGCGCTACCTGCTCGGCGCCGCGCACTACCGGTCGACGCTCGACTACGTGCCCGGTTCCCTCACCGAGGCCGAGGCGGTCGTCGACCGCATCCGCGTCTTCCTGTCCCGAGTCGAGCGGCGGCTCGCCGGCACCAGGTACGCCGGAATCGGCGCCCCGGTGATTCCCGACGTCTTCGCCGCGGCGATGGACGACGACCTCGGGGTGCCGCAGGCACTCGCCGTGCTGCACGACACGGTACGCGCCGGCAATCAGGCGCTCGACGCCGAAGAGCTGCACGACGCGGCAGTGGCGCACGGGCAGGTCGTCGCCATGGTCGAGGTGCTCGGCATCGATCCGCGCGACGCCCAGTGGGCGGCGGCCGACGCCGGCCCCGCGGCATCCGCCCTCGACGCCCTCGTCACCGGCCTCATCGAAGACCGCCAGGCTGCGCGCGAGTCGAAGGACTACGCTGCCGCAGACCGCATCCGCACCGAACTCTCGGCCGCGGGCATCACCATCGAAGACAGCCAGACCGGAACGCATTGGAGCTTGGGACTATGAAAGGCAGCAGCGGCAAGTCGCGCGCCGGAGCCGTGCGCAAGGGGACGAGCAAGCAAGTCGGCTCCGGAGGCCAGGGGCGTCAGGCGCTCGAAGGTAAGGGGCCGACGCCGAAGGCCGAGGATCGCGCCTGGCATCCCGCGGGCAAGCGCAAGGCGGCGGAAGAGCGCTATCGCTCGTCCGGCGGCAAGCGGGTTGCGGGCCAGGAGCAGCGTGGGGGCGCTCCGCGCGGCACGTCGGGTGCTGCTCGACGGCCGAAGTCGGGCGACGAGTCCGAGATCGTGACCGGCCGCAACTCGGTTGTCGAGGCGCTTCGAGCGCGTATTCCGGCGACGACGCTGTATGTCGGCGCGCGCGTCGAGATGGACGACCGCGTGCGCGAGGCGATGAAGGTCGCCACGAACCGCGGCATCCCCATTCTCGAGGTCATGAAACCCGAACTCGATCGGCTCGCCGGCGACGGCGGCGTGCATCAGGGGCTCGCGCTGAAGGTGCCCGCCTACGAGTACGCGCATCCGATCGAATTGCTCGACGAGGTGTTGGCCCGCGACGAGACCCCGCTGTTCGTCGCGCTCGACGGCATCACCGACCCGCGCAACCTCGGCGCGATCCTCCGCTCGACGGGCGCGTTCGGCGGCCAGGGCGTCATCGTGCCGCAGCGTCGCTCGGTCGGAGTGAACTCCGCAGCGTGGAAGACCTCGGCAGGTGCGGCGGCACGGGTGCCCGTGGCGATGGCGCCGAACCTCACGCAGACGCTCAAGGCGCTGAAGGAACGCGGGGTCTTCGTGCTCGGCCTCGACGGCGGCGGAGATGTCTCGCTGCCTGGCCTTTCATGGGCCGATCGCCCGATTGTGATCGTCGTGGGCAGCGAGGGCAAGGGGCTCTCGCGGCTCGTCGCCCAGACGTGCGACGCGATCGTCTCGATCCCGATCAGTGCCGCGACCGAGTCGCTGAACGCTGGCATCGCGGCATCCGTCACCCTCTACGAGATCTCCAAGCTCCGCGCCGAATAAGGCCGTTCGTTGGTCGAGTAGTGAGCGTCGGCGAGCGTGTCGAGATTCGCCGGTGATCGAGGGTTCGTCGGTCGAGTAGTGAGCGTCGGCGAGCGTATCGATACCCGCCGGTGATCGAGGGTTCGTTGGTCGAGTAGTGAGCGTCAGGGAGCGTATCGAGACCCTCACGAGCGTACGCTTCGTCGATCCGTGGAAACTCCTCTGCGAAGACGAGGCGTACGGGGCGTCTTACGCTCTTATACGCGGCGCCCTCACCTGCATCGTGTTGCGCGGTCCGGCGTTCGAGGTCGATCGTGCTGCCGACGTAGTAGCTTCCGTCCGCGCATTCGAGGATGTACATGTGGGCCATGCCCGCGAGTCTGCCGATGTTCCGCCCAGGGGATCCACGTTGTCCACAGGGGGGATCGATACGCTCGCTGGCGCTCGCTACTCGACCGGCGGGTTCCTGTGGGGGATCGATACGCTCGCTGGCGCTCGCTACTCGACCGGCGGGTTCCTGTGGGGGATCGATACGCTTGCTGGCGCTCGCTACTCGACCAACGGACCTGTATACGCTCGTTACGGCGGGTATCGGTGTGGGTCAGACGTTCATTCGCCAGTCGCCGTCGTCGTCGGGATCGAGGGCGGCGAAGGCCGCGGTATCGGTCGAGGGGATCGTCTCGACCGGCATGGTGAACGCGCCGGTCGGCGGCCCGATCACGGTCGCCTCGTCGCGCCGATGCCGCAACACGGTGTTGATATAGGAGGTCACCGCTTCAGCCAGCGGGATGTCGTGCCCGGCCTGCTGGGCGAGGTACCAGCGGTGGTCGAGCAACTGGTGGAAGACCTCGGCCGGCTCGAGCTTGCCGCGCAGCTCGAGCGGAATCGCCCGTACGACAGGTTCGAACACGCGCATGAGCCACTCGTGCGCGACCATCTCCTCGTCGAGCTCGGTCTTGCCGTAGGCGGCCCGGTACGAGTCGAGGTCGTTGAGCAGTCGCCGGGCCTGGTTCTCGCCGGCGTCGACGCCGGTGAGTCGCAGCAGGCGCCGCTGATGGTGGCCGGCGTCGACGACCTTCGGCTGGATGCGCACGGTCGTGCCGGTCTCGTCGGTCTTGATCGCGAGCTCTTCGATGTCGAAGCCGAGCTCGTTCAGGCGGTTCACGCGTTCGTTGATGCGCCATCGCTCGGCGCTCGAGAACGACTCGGATCCGGTGAGTTCGATCCAGAGGCTTCGATATGCCTCGACGATGCCGTTCGAGATGTTCACGGGATCGAGTTCGTCGGCCACCTTGCCGCCCGCTTCGAGGTCGAGCAGTTCGCCCGCGATGTTGACCCGGGCGATCTCGAGGTCGTTCTCGCGTTGGCCGTTCGAGAGTCCGCCCTCGTAGAGCTTGCCGGTCTCGGCGTCGACGAGGTACGCCGCGAATGCACCCGCGTCGCGGCGGAACAGGGTGTTCGAGAGTGAGACGTCACCCCAGAAGAATCCGACGATGTGCAGGCGCACCAACAACACGGCGAGGGCGTCGACGAGCCGCGTCGCGGTGTCGGGCCGGAGGGTCTGCGAGAAGAGTGCCCGATAAGGGAGTGAGAAGCGGAGGTGCCGCGTGACGAGCACGGGCTTGAGTGCGTCGCCTTCGGCATCGGTGCGATTGGTGATGAACGCGACGGGCTCGACGCACGGGATGTCGAGACGCTGCAGCGTGCGCAGCATCTCGTACTCGCCCTTGGCCATGTCGGCCGTCGTCTCCTTGATCGCCACGACGTGGGCGCCGAGGTGCGCGAACCGCACGAGGTGGCGTGAGATTCCCTTGGGCAGTGCCGCGATGGTGTCGTTCGGCCACGCCTCGAGAGGGAGGTCCCAGGGCAGGTCGAGCAGTGCAGGGTCGGCCATGGCCGAGGTGATGGAGAGTGAGCCGCTCATTTGTGCTTCAGCGTAGTCGCGGTTGCGAGGGGGCGCAGATGGAGCGGACACCGATGGAGCGGACACCGATGGAGCGGGCGCAGATGGAGCGGACACCGATGGAGCGGGCGCAGATGGTGTGGGCGCAGAACGGGCGGAGAACAACGATGCCGGCCGGGCCGAGGCCCGGCCGGCATCGCCGGTGACTGCGTCGGTCAGCTCACCACGACCTTGCCGCCGAGGCGGTCGCCCGACTCCGCGTCGAAGAGGTGCACGTGGTTCGGCGTGGCAGTGAGGTACACCTTGTCGCCGGCTGACGGGTGCAGGCGTCCGTCGACGCGAGCGACGATGTCGGTGCGCTTGCCCTCGACCGTGGAGTGGCCGTAGAGGTAGCCGTCGGCGCCGAGCTCTTCGACGAGGTCGACCTCGACTGCGAGGCCCTCACCCTGAGTGGCCGACACGACGATGTCTTCGGGGCGCACGCCGATGGTGGCGACCTTGCCACTCGACTGGGCGAGCGTCTCGCGGTCGACCGGCACCGTTGCGGTGCCGAACTTGATGCCATCGTCGACGAGGTCGGCGTGGAACAGGTTCATCGCGGGCGAGCCGATGAAGCCGGCGACGAACACGTTCTTCGGGGCTTCGTACAGATCGCGCGGGGTGCCGACCTGCTGCAGGACGCCGTCTTTCAGCACGGCGATGCGGTCGCCCATGGTGAGCGCCTCGGTCTGGTCGTGCGTGACGTAGACCGTGGTGACGCCGAGACGACGCTGGAGCGAGGCGATCTGCGTACGGGTCTGCACACGGAGCTTCGCGTCGAGGTTCGACAGCGGCTCATCCATGAGGAACACCTGGGGCTGGCGCACGATCGCGCGGCCCATGGCGACGCGCTGACGCTGGCCGCCCGAGAGTGCCTTCGGCTTGCGTGCCAGGTAGGGCTCGAGGTCGAGGAGCTTGGCCGCCTCGAGTACACGAGCAGCGCGCTCCTCTTTGCCGATGCCCGCGATCTTGAGCGCGAAGCCCATGTTCTCGGCGACGGTCATGTGCGGGTAGAGCGCGTAGTTCTGGAAGACCATCGCGATGTCGCGGTCTTTCGGCGGCACGTCGGTGACGTTGCGGTCGCCGATGAAGATGTTGCCCTCGTTGACCTCTTCGAGGCCGGCGAGCATGCGGAGCGAGGTTGACTTGCCGCAACCAGAGGGGCCGACGAGGACGAGGAACTCGCCGTCTGCCACCTCGAGGTCGAGCTGATCGACGGCCGGCCGGTTGCCTCCGGGGTAGATGCGGGTGGCCTTGTCGAACGTGACTGACGCCATGATTCTGTTTCTCCTTCACCGGCAGGTACGTGCCGGACGATCCGTTGTGATGGACTGCGTCGACGCTGACGCCCACTCAGTATCGCATGCACGGGTGGCCGCGATGCACACGTTCCGGCCGGGGCATCCAGTCGGAACTCGGCGCGCTCGCGGCATCCGTTTGGGTGATTCCCAGCCATCCTCCCTACTATCGTCTTTGCGTCCGCATGCACAAGCGCGCGCCCACACAGCGACCGGAGTGACCATCGATGAGCAACGGCGGATCGAATCAGCCACGTCCCACCCGTAACGAGCAGCGCGAAGCGGCACGTGAGACGGCGCGAGTTCTCCGCGAGGACCAGAAGAAGCGCGAGCGCCGCAACAAGGTGCTCCTTCAGGGCGGCGTCATCGTCGCAGTCGTCGCGATCGCGGCGGTCATCGGCACGCTGATCTTCCAGAGCGTCAAGCCGGCGGGCCCCGGCCCCGCCAACATGGCGAGCGACGGCATTCTGCTCACGGGTGTCGACGGCGTCATCACGGCGACCGAGACCCCTGCGCTGGCTGCCGGCGGCACCCCGACCCCGACCGTGCCCGACGACAGCGGCACCGTGGCCAACATCGTCATGTACATCGACTACCTGTGCCCGTTCTGCGGCCAGTTCGAGTCGACGAACTCCGAGTCGATCAGAACGATGGTCGAGTCGGGGGCTGCGACGCTCGAGGTGCACCCGATCGCACTGCTGACCAACAAGTCGGCCGGCACGCAGTACTCGTTGCGCGCCGCGAACGCTGCGGCATGCGTCGCGGATGCCTCGCCCGAGTCGTTCTTCGACTTCAACGCACTGCTCTTCGAGAACCAGCCCGAAGAGACGTCGACCGGCCTCGACGATTCCAAGATCAAGGCGCTCGCGAAAGAGGCGGGTGTCAGTTCCCTCTCGACGATCGAGAAGTGCATCGACGACACCCAGTTCAAGAAGTGGGTTCAGGATGCCACGACGCGCGCGCTGACCGAGCCGGTGCCCAATTCCGACCTCGAGTCGATCAAGGGCACCCCGACGGTGCTCGTGAACGGCAAGCAGTACGAGGGCTCGCTCACGGATCCGGCCGAGTTCCAGTCGTTCGTGCTGCAGGCGACGGGTGAGACCTTCTCGGAGTCGACCTCGACGCCGACTCCGACGCCCACGCCGGCGTCCTGACGACCGTAGCGCCCAACGGGGGTCCGGCTGCTGCCGGGCCTCCGCGCGTTCGGCGTGCATGCGATCGATAGGATGTCGGAGAGGCACGCCTCGCCGGCTTGGCGCAATTGGTAGCGCACCGCTCTTGTAAAGCGGGGGTTACGAGTTCGAATCTCGTAGCCGGCTCTTGATGCAGAATTCAGCCGCGAAGGCCGTCGACGAGACGGACCGCACCGCCCGCACGAACCACGAGCATGCTCATGCTGATCGCTCCCGTCTGCCGATGTGGCTCGCACTCGTGCTCGCGCTCGCCTTCGGAGCCTTGACGGCGTTGCAGTCGCGAGTGAACGGCCAGCTCGCGGCTGCGCTCGACGACCCGTTCACGGCAGCGGCGATCTCCTTCGGCAGCGGCCTCGTCATCCTGCTCGCCGTGCTGAGCCTGTGGCGGCCAGGGCGGGTCGGCACGGCACGTGTCATCGGCGCACTGCGCCGGCGGGAACTCGCGTGGTGGATCGTGCTCGGCGGCCTTGCGGGAGCCTGGTTCGTGACCACGCAGGGCTTGTCGGCGGGCGTCATCGGCGTGGCCCTGTTCACGATCGCCATCGTCGCGGGGCAGACCATCGGCGGAATCGTCTTCGACCTCGTCGGCCTCGGGCCCGGCGGTCGCCGGCCGCTCAGCGCGACGCGTGTCGCAGGCGCGGTCCTCGCGCTCGCCGCGATCGGCTGGGCGGTGTCGGCTCAGATCGCGAACGAGGTGCCGGTGCTCCTCATGGTGCTGCCGTTCGTCGCGGGCCTCGGCTCGGCGTGGCAGCAGGCGGTGAACGGTCGGGTCAAGGTGCTCGCCGGCAGCGCGCTCACCGCGACGGTGTTCAACTTCGCGGTCGGCACCACGGCCCTCGTCGTCGTGATGCTCGTGCACGCGGCATCCGCGGGGTGGCCCGCTGCGATGCCGACCGAACCATGGCTCTACGCGGGAGGTGCGATCGGCTGCATATTCATCGCCGGGCAGGCGATGCTCGTTCGCGTCATCGGGGTGCTCCTGCTCGCCCTCTGCGGGGTTGCTGGGCAGCTCACGGCAGCGCTCGCCCTCGATCTACTGCTGCCGACGGCCGGTCGGCCGGTCGATCTCGCGACGATCGGCGGCACGGCACTGGCGCTCGTCGCCGTCGTGGTCGCATCGATCCGCTGGGGTCGGCGGAAGCATGCAGCTCCGCACGTGGCCGACGCGACGGGCGGTGTCGACGTGACGGCCGCCGACGACGCGACGACCGACACCGAGATCAGTCGAGCGAACTGAACCGCGAGGCGGCCGCGACGTCGGGGCCGCGATCGGGTCGCGGGCTGTCTGGCAGTCCGCCGACGTACAGCCAGCCGAGGAGTCGTTCACCGGACGCGAGACCGTGCAGTTCGGCGACGAGTGGATGCCGCGTGTGCGGGCCCGAGCGCCACATCACGCCCCATCCCGCCTCGTCGAGCAGCAGGCTCAGCTGATGGGCGACGCCCGCCGCAACCGCCTCCTGCTCCCACTCCGGCACCTTGTGGTGCTGTGAGGTGACGGCCACGATCGCGAGCAGCAACGGCGCCCGCAGCGGCTTGCCCGCGAGCCGGGCGCCGTGTTCGCCGTCGAGTCCGGCCGCACCTGCGAGCGCAGTGCCCAGTCGAACGCGAGCGTCACCGCGAAGGGCGATCACCCGCCACGGCCGTAGCGCGGCGTGATCGGCGACCCGGCCTGCCGCCTCGAGCAACGCGATGATCTGGGGGTCATCGGGCGAGGCATCCGTCACCTTCGGCGCCGACCGCCTCGCGAGCATGGCCTCGCGAACGGAAGCCGCCACTCAGGCCTCGGCCGTGAAGTCGAGGGAGAGCGAGTTCATGCAGTAGCGGTCGCCGGTGGGGGTGCCGAACCCGTCGGGGAAGACGTGGCCGAGGTGTGAGCCGCAATTCGCACAGCGCACCTCGGTGCGCACCATGCCGAGCGAGGAGTCTTCGATGAGCTCGACGGCCTCGGGGCGAACCGACTCGTAGAAACTCGGCCAGCCGCAGCCGGAGTCGAACTTCGTGCCGCTCTGGAAGAGCTCGGCGCCGCACGCGGCGCACGCATACACGCCGGCGCGCTCTTCATCGAGGAGTTCACCCGTCCAGGGGCGCTCCGTCGCCGCCTCCCGGAGCACCGAGTATTGCTCGTCACCGAGCTCGGAACGCCATTCCTCTTCGGTCTTGTCCACGTTGTACGCCATGTGCGGTCCTCTCTCAGTCCTCGCGTCGGTGCTCGACCATGCTCGCAGGTCCGGCGGCGGGTTCCGACATCGGTTGCAACGCACCGACGCGCTCCGATGTTCCGAGCTGCGGGCGGGTGCGCGGGATGGACCGCGAGCGGACCGGACACACGCCGCCGCCACTCGGCTCGTGCACGGGCGAGAGTGTCTAGGATTTGTGCAGGCGGTGCATCCGGCTCGCCTCGATGGGAGGTCGTATGAGCGCCGAGCGCACGCAGCGCCGTCCCCCCGAGTCGGCACTCGACGAACGCGCTGTACGCGTGCTCGCGTTCGAGTCACGTGCGTGGCAGCAGCCGGGCGCGAAGGCGGAGGCGATCCGCGACGAGTTCGCGATCTCCGCCGCCCGCTACTATCGGATACTCGGCGAACTCATCGATTCGCCCGCGGCCCTCCGGCACGACCCCATGCTCGTCAAGCGACTGCAGCGGTTGCGTGCGGCCCGGGCGGCGGCGCGAACGCGGCGTTCCCTCTCGATCGGCCGACCGCTCGACTGAGCGCGGCCCCGACCCGACGACTGGACCCATGGCGCAGAAGTTCCCCCGTGATCGTTTCGACTCGATTCCGCATGGCATCGATCGCGTCGGCGCGCATCGGGCGCCCGCACGCAAAGGTGCCGGCTGGATCACCTTCGGTTGGGCGACGCTCGCGACCGTCGTACTGGTGGGCGTGGGGATCGCCGCCGTCATGCTCTTCAACGACCGGCTGAACGTCGGCGATCCGACGGCCGCAGGGCCGAGCGCCGAGCCGGTCGTCACCGCCGAGCCCGTGGTCGCCCCCGACATCCCGGTGCTCGTGCTGAACGGCACGGCCACGTCGGGCCTCGCAGCCAGGGCGGAGGAGACCCTCGTCGCCAGCGGCGTGCCGGTCGGCTCCACCGCGAACGCGAGCGACGACACCCTGACCGAGACCGTCGTGTACTACGCGACACCCGACCTCGAGGGGGCCGCTCGAGGCGTCGCGCAGTTCCTGCCCGAGGCCGACGTGCGGATGTCCGACCAGTTCGTGGCAACAGGCAACCAGCTCGTCGTCGTGCTCGGATCCGACTACGCGGACGCCACGGCGGGCTGACCGTCGATCCAATCGTTGCCATTCCGAGACCTGTTGGCCGGTCCATGCTCTTGTGCCCGCACGCCTCGTCGTGAGTATCTGGACTCGGTCGCTCTACCCGTGTGAACGCCCGGTGCCGTCTCGGCGCCCCGTCAGCACGAACGAGGGCCCGGTACAGGCGACAGGCACGTGCTGATCGACACACGGCAACATGGGAGCAACGCATGGCGAACGGAACCGTGAAGTGGTTCAACGCTGAAAAGGGTTACGGATTCATCACCGTCGACGAGGGGGGTCAAGACGTCTTCGTCCACTACTCCGCGATCGACATGTCCGGCTACAAGGTGCTCGAAGAGGGCCAGCAGGTCGTGTTCGAGGTCGGCACAGGCTCGAAGGGCCCTCAGGCCGAGGCGGTCCGCCCAGCTTGAGCCGGTTCCACCTGATCCGCCCGGCAGGTCGCCGTAGGTCCGTGGCGTGCCGCAGACCGACTCCGACGCCCGCTCGACTACGCTGACCGCATGGCAGCGCGGGCCCGGCCGACACCGCTTCGGCGGGCAGCAGCGTTGGCCGTGCTCGCCTCGACCGCGGTGCTGCTCGTCGGGTGCCAGCCGTCGGCGTCCAACCCCGACACGCAATCCGGCGGAGTGACGTCGCGTCCTGTGGCCGACTCGTCCGCAGTGGCGGTGGCGTTCGCGCCGCTCCGAGGCACGGCGGCGGATGCTGCGGGGCTCGCGCATCCCTCGCTCGCCGTGAAGATCGACAACCACGAAGAGGCTCGCCCGCAAATTGCGATGAATCGAACCGACATCGTCTTCGAGGAGCTCGTCGAGGGCGGCATCACCCGGTACCTCGCGGTCTGGCATTCGGATGTCCCCGACGAGCTCGGCCCCGTGCGCTCGATTCGTCCGATGGATCCCGACATCGCGACGCCGTTCGGCGGCATCATCTCGTATTCGGGTGGGCAGGAGCGGTTCGTCGAGATGATGATGGCGACGCCGCTCCTCAACATCGTCTTCGACTACGACGACACCGGTCTCTTCTACCGCGCCGACGAACGGCCGGGGCCGCACGACGTGATCCTCCGTGCCGGCGAGGCCGTTTCGCGAAACGCGTCGCTTGCGCCGCCGCCGGCGCAGTTCGCGTACGGCGCGGCGGACCCGTTGGCTGCGCCGGCCCTCGCTGCGGCCCCGACGTCGCGGATCGATCTCGTGTTCTCCGATGCGCGCTTCCCTGCATGGGAGTGGGACGGCGGGGCATCCGTGTGGTTGCGCTCGCAGGAAGGCGCCCCTGATCTCGAAGCTTCGGGGGAGCGTGTGCGGGCCACGAACGTGGTGACCCTGCGGGTCGGCATCGACGAGAGCTACGAAGACGTGCCGAAGACGGTTCTGATCGGCTCGGGCGAGGCCTGGGTCTCGGTTGCGGGCCGCACAGCGCACGGCACCTGGTCGAAGGACGCCGCGGCGTCGCCGATCACCCTCACCGCCGATGACGGCTCACCGTTGCGCCTCGCCCCCGGCAACACCTGGGTGGAGCTCGTGCCGGACGAGGGTTCGGCGAGCTTCACGCCCTGAGCGGACAGCCCGGCGCTCGCTTGCACTCCCGACGGTCGAGTGCCAGAATCGTCTTAGCACTCACTCGTTTTGAGTGCTAACCCAACGAATCTTTGAAGACGTCCGGGAAAGGACGAGAGAAACACATGGCAAAGATCATTGCTTTCAACGAGGAGGCCCGTCGCGGCCTCGAGCGTGGCCTCAACACGCTCGCCGACGCGGTGAAGGTGACCCTCGGCCCGCGTGGCCGCAACGTCGTGCTCGAGAAGAAGTGGGGCGCGCCCACGATCACGAACGACGGCGTGTCGATCGCCAAAGAGATCGAGCTCGACGACCCGTACGAGAAGATCGGTGCCGAGCTCGTCAAGGAGGTCGCCAAGAAGACCGACGACGTCGCCGGTGACGGCACCACGACCTCGGTCGTGCTCGCCCAGGCGCTCGTGCGCGAGGGCCTTCGCAACGTCGCAGCAGGCGCCGACCCCATCTCGCTGAAGCGCGGCATCGAGAAGGCCGTCGCGGCCGTCGAGACCGAGCTCCTCGCGAACGCGAAAGACGTCGAGACGAAGGAAGAGATCGCCGCAACGGCTTCGATCTCGGCCGCCGACGAGCAGATCGGTGCACTCATCGCCGAGGCGATCGACAAAGTCGGCAAAGAGGGTGTCGTCACCGTCGAGGAGTCGAACACCTTCGGCACCGAGCTCGAGCTGACCGAGGGCATGCGCTTCGACAAGGGTTACCTCTCGGCGTACTTCGTCACCGATCCCGACCGTCAGGAAGCGGTCTTCGAAGACCCCTACATCCTGATCGTCAACGGCAAGGTCTCGAACATCAAAGACCTGCTGCCGATCGTCGACAAGGTCATCCAGACCGGCAAGCAGCTCCTGATCATCGCTGAAGACGTCGACGGCGAGGCTCTGGCCACGCTGATCGTCAACAAGATCCGTGGCATCTTCAAGTCGGTCGCCGTCAAGGCTCCCGGCTTCGGCGACCGTCGCAAGGCGCAGCTGCAGGACATCGCGACGCTCACCGGCGGCCAGGTCATCTCGGAAGAGGTCGGCCTCAAGCTCGAGAACGTCACCCTCGACCTGCTCGGCACCGCTCGCAAGGTCATCATCACCAAAGACGAGACGACCATCGTCGAGGGTGGCGGCGAAGAAGAGGCGATCGCAGGCCGTGTCTCGCAGATCCGCAAGGAGATCGACAACACCGACTCCGACTACGACCGCGAGAAGCTGCAGGAGCGCCTCGCCAAGCTCGCGGGCGGCGTCGCCGTCATCAAGGCGGGTGCGGCGACCGAGGTCGAGCTCAAGGAGCGCAAGCACCGCATCGAAGACGCCGTTCGCAACGCGAAGGCCGCCGTCGAAGAGGGCATCGTCGCCGGTGGTGGCGTCGCCCTGATCCAGGCGGGCAAGACCGCGTTCGAGAAGCTCGAACTCACGGGTGACGAGGCGACCGGCGCGAACATCGTGCGCGTGGCCATCGACGCGCCGCTCAAGCAGATCGCCCTCAACGCCGGCCTCGAGCCGGGCGTCGTGGTCGACCGCGTGCGCAACCTCCCGATCGGCCACGGCCTGAACGCCGCGACCGGCGAGTACGTCGACATGCTGGCTGCCGGCATCAACGACCCGGTGAAGGTCACCCGTTCGGCGCTGCTCAACGCTGCGTCGATCGCTGGCCTCTTCCTCACCACCGAGGCCGTCGTCGCCGACAAGCCCGAGAAGAACTCGGCTCCGGCCGGCGACCCCACGGGCGGCATGGACTTCTGACCCTGAGCGGAGCGTAGCTCCGCTTGGTCAGGGTCGAGTGACCGGCCCCTCCGGCCGGTCGTGTCGAGACCAGGTTCGCGTCACGCGACGCACACGATGGGCGTCTCCCTCACGGGAGGCGCCCATCGTCGTGTCGGCGCGGCGCATGGGCGCCCCGGTTCAGGCATGGGGTCGCTCCAGCCCGGCCGCGGCAGCCACACTGCCCGGCAGCACGACTGCCCGACTGCACGACAGTACGACTGCACGACAGCCCGACAGTACGACTGCCCGACAGCGCGACAGCGCGACTGCCCGGCAGCAACGACAGCACGACTGAGCTTCAGCGCAGGAACAGCCGGGCGTTCGACTGCTCGGCGTCGGAGTATTGCACCGCAGCGGTGCCGAGGGCGGTGTTGAGACCGGCGAGGCTCTCTTCGACCTGCGTCTGCGTGGCTCGCCAGTCGGCGACGGCTCCCTGGAACGCGGACGAGGCCTGCCCCGACCACGAGGACTGCAGGCCCGTGAGCTGGCCGAGCAGCGACGCCACTTCGGACTGGATGCGTCCGATCGTGCCGCGCATCGTCTGGGTCGCAGCGGCGACCTGCTCGGAGTCGACCTGGTACGTGGTCATGGTGTTCCCTTCGTTCGGTGTGTCGCCACGCTACGCGCGCATCGACGGAGGGGAACCGCGCGGGCACGCATCGGTGCCCGGCATCCGTCGCCCGCCGCATGTTGAGGACGAGTCGGGGCGCGCAGAAGGATGCGCGGTCGCTCAGTCGGTGTTGACCGACCGGGGCGATGCCGCTGCGCCGGCCAGAGGCAGCGACACCCGGAAGGTCGCTCCACCGCCCGGTGTCTCGACGACGTCGACCGTGCCGTTGTGCGCAGCGACGATCGAGGACACGATCGCGAGTCCGAGGCCGGACCCACCCGTCTCGCGTGTGCGGGACGTGTCGGCGCGCCAAAAACGCTGGAAGATCTTCTCGCGGATCTGCGGCGGGATGCCCTCACCGTGATCGACGACCTCGATCATCGCGCGCTCGGCGGATTCATCGACGGAGATGCGGATTTCGATGGGACTGTCGGGGGCGGTGAAGCGGATCGCGTTGCCCATCAGATTCGTGATCACCTGGCGGATCTTGTTCTCCTCCGCGAGCACGACCGTGCGCCGCACGGGTTTCTGGCGGCCCTGAGCCGAGGGAGCCTCCGCCGTCGCCGGTGCGGCGAGCGCGTCAGCGGCAGCGGCCGACGCAGCGGCCGCAGCGGCCGATGCGCGAACGGCGCGTTTCGAGGGCGCGGATGCTCCGCCTCCGGTCTTCCCCGTCGCCCGTCGGCTGCCGGTCGTCGTCGCAGCCTCGCCGCGAGGACGGCGGCCGCGCAACCGTGCGAGCGTCGCACCCGCGAATGAGATCGGTCCGGTGAGCGTGCTGGCGCGGTCGGCAGCGGGTTCGAGCTCGACCTCGAGGTCGGGGGCGGGCTCGCCCGCGGCATCCGCCCGGCTGACATCTTCGGGCGCGATCACCGTGATCGTGCGAGCGGGGTGCGCGGCCATCGTGTCGAGGGCGGCGTCGCGCGCGAGCGGCACGAGGTCGACTTCGGCGAGTTCGAGCGGCTTGGCCTCATCGAGACGGGCGAGGGCGAGCAGGTCTTCGACCAGGCCGCCCATGCGGATCGCCTCCTTCTCGATGCGCTCCATCGCCTGACCGACTTCTTCCGGGCTCTGCAGGGCGCCCATGCGGTAGAGCTCGGCATAGCCGCGCACCGAGACGAGAGGAGTGCGGAGCTCGTGCGAGGCGTCGCCGACGAACCGGCGCATCTGGTCGATCGTGCGCGCGCGATCACGGAACGCGCGATCGATGCGGTTCAGCATCGTGTTGAGCGAACGGTTCAGCCGCCCGACCTCGGTGTTCGGCGTCGCCCCGCCGAGGCGCTGGCTGAAGTCGCCGTCGGCGATCGCGGCAGCGGTGCGCTCGACCTCGCGGAGCGGCATGAAAGTCGTGGTCACGAGCATGCGGGTCAGGAGCGCTCCGACGAGCACGACGCCGAATCCGAATCCGAGGAAGATCGTCAGGTAGACGGCGAGCAGTTGCTCGGTGTCTTTCGAGGAGACGGCGATGATGACCGCCGAGTAGGCACCGTGCTCGTCGGCGAGCGTGATCGTGGTGACACCGCGGAAGCTCGGCGATCCCTGCGCATCCTCCAGTTTCAAGACCGTGTACGTCGAGCTGTTGAGCTCGTTCACCTTGGCCTGGGTGAGCATCTCGGGAATGACGGGACGCGACTCGGGAGGGCGGTCATCCCAGTTGGTCTGCTGCAGTTCGCCGGACGCTGCATCGTAGATCGCGATGAAGACATCGTCAGAGGGCATGAACTCGCGCTTGTCGAGGTCTTTCTCATCGGTGAAGTATTTCTTCAGTTCACCCGATGCGATCGACTCGAGCTTGGAGGTCATCTGCTCTTCGACGTACGAGCGCAGCATCGCCGCGGTTCCGATTCCTGAAACCAGAAGTCCGAGCGTGAGCATGAGCACGGTGACACCCGTGATCTTGGTACGCAGCGAGATGCGGTTCCACCGCTCGGAGATCTGATTCATGGCTGGCCGAGTCTAGGTTGGCCTTCCTGAGTCAGGGCTTGGAGGACTTCAGCATGTAGCCGAATCCGCGCTTGGTCTGGATCAGCGGCTCGGCGGAGTGCTGGTCGAGCTTGCGTCGGAGGTAGGAGATGTAGCTCTCCACGATGCCGGCATCGCCGTTGAAGTCGTACTCCCACACGTGGTCGAGGATCTGCGCCTTCGACAGCACCCGGTTGGGGTTCAGCATGAGGTAGCGCAGCAACTTGAACTCGGTCGGGGAGAGTTCGACCGGCACGTCGCCGACGAGCACTTCGTGGGTGTCCTGGTCCATCGTGAGTTCGCCGGTGCGGATCACCGCGTCTTCTTCGGCGTGCATCGTACGGCGCAGGATCGCCTTGATTCGCGCGACGATCTCGTCGAGGCTGAAGGGCTTGGTGACATAGTCGTCGCCCCCGACCGTCAGGCCGGTGATCTTGTCTTCGGTGTCGTCTTTGGCGGTGAGGAAGAGGATCGGTGCGGTATAGCCGGCCGAGCGCAGGCGCTTGGTCACGCCGAAGCCGTTCATATCCGGCAGCATGACGTCGAGGATGATGAGATCGGGTTCCTCTTCGAGCACCGCGGAGATGGTCTGCGCGCCGTTGCTGACCGCACGCACGGCGAAGCCGGCGAATCGAAGGCTGGTGGTGAGAAGGTCGCGGATGTTGGGCTCGTCGTCGACGATGAGAATTCGTGGTCCGTCGCTCATGTGATGATTCTCTGCGCATCGGCTGAAACTTTCCTGAACATTCTTCGAGGGTCGCGATTCCGGAGTGTCGGATGCCGCGCGCGCCGGGCAGCCCGCGACGTGGAAGACTCGGCAACATGGCCAGTCGTACACAGGTGATCCGGCGCATCGGCCCGCGCGAATTCGACTTCGCACGAGAGGTCGCCGTCATGGCGATCGTCAACCGCACGCCGGACTCGTTCTACGACCGAGGCCGCACGGAGGCGCTCGAGGCGGCAGTCGATGCTGCGAATCGGGCGATCGAGTTCGGCGCCGACTGGATCGACGTCGGCGGTGCGAAGTTCGCTCCGGGTCCGCCGATCCCGCCCGCCGAAGAGATCGACCGCGTGGTGCCGGTGGTGGCTGCGCTCGCGGGATCAGGTGCCGTGATCTCGGTCGACACGTTCCAGCCCGAGGTGGCTCGGGCCGCGATCGCGGCGGGCGCCCACGTCGTCAACGACACGACGGGCATCCACGACCCGGCCATGGCCGACGTCGTCGCCGAGACCGGGGCGACGATCGTCGTCACCCACAGCCTCGCGAAGCCGCGCACGCCGTATCCCTCGCCGCAGTACGGCGATGTCGTCGCCGAGGTGTCGGCGTTCCTCGCCGAGCGGGTGGCCCTCGCGGAGTCGCGAGGTGTGGCATCCGATCGCATCATCGTCGACCCGGGCCATGACCTCAACAAGCACACGCTGCACTCGCTCGAGCTCACTCGCCGCCTCGGTGAGATCACCGCGCTCGGCTATCCGACGCTCGTGGCGCTCTCGAACAAGGACTTCGTCGGCGAGAGTCTCGGCCGCCCGCGGGAACAGCGCATCGAAGGCTCGATCGCCGCCGCCGTGTACTGCGTCATGCGGGGCGCCCGCATCGTGCGGGTGCACAACGTGCGCGAGACCGTCGACGCGATGCGCATGATCGGGGCGATCGAGGGGTGGCGCGAGCCGGTGTTCCTGGAACACAACCGATGAGCGCCGCAGGGCCGGCGCTCGACCGCGACGAGCTCTTCGCGGCGAACGCGTTGCCCGACCGCGAGTCGCGGCGGGTGCGCATGAACTTCGTGGCGAGCCTCGACGGTGCGGCGACGATCGAGGGTCGCAGCGGCGGCCTCGGCGACGCGAACGACCGTCTCACGATGCAGGTGTTGCGCGCTCTCGCCGATGTCGTTCTGGTCGGCGCGGGCACGGTGCGCGCCGAAGGCTACGGCGGGCTCGCGGTCGGCGAAACGGATGTCGCGTGGCGCGTCGCTCACGGGCTCTCGCCGCAGCCGAGGGTCGCCGTAGTCTCCTCCGCGCTCGAGCTCGATCCCGATGCCGCGTTCTTCACGGCGGCCGTGACCCGTCCGATCGTCGTGACCCACGCGGCGTCTCCCGCTGCGCGCCGCGAGGTGCTCGCGCAGGTCGCCGACGTCGTCATCGTCGGCGAACGCTCCGTCGATCTGCGCGCCATGCTCGATGTGCTCGCCGAGCGGGGGTTTCGGCAGGTGCTCTGCGAGGGCGGGCCGCATTTGTTCGGCTCGCTGCTCGAGGCCGACCTCGTCGACGAACTCTGCCTCTCGCTCAGTCCGCTGCTGGTTGGAGGAACCGCGGGTCGCATCGTGCGTGGCACCCCCGAGTTCGAGCGGCGCATGCACCTCGTGCACGCGATCCCCGCAGGCGACCTCCTGCTCTTGCGCTACTCGCGCGCCTGAGCGCCGCGCCGGGTCACGCAGCCTCGAGCGAGTGCGCGTCGAGGATCGTGTAGCTGTAACCCTGCTCCGCGAGGAACCGCTGACGGTTCTGCGCGAAGTCCTGGTCGACCGTGTCGCGTGCGACGAGGGTGTAGAAGTTCGCAGAGAGGCCCGACTCCTTCGGCCGCAGCAGGCGACCGAGTCGCTGCGCCTCCTCTTGTCGTGAGCCGAACGATCCTGACACCTGAATGGCGACCGTCGCCTCGGGCAGGTCGACCGAGAAGTTCGCGACCTTCGAGACCACGAGCACGGGCGTGCGCCCTTCGCGGAACTCCTGGTAGAGCCGTTCACGTTCGTCGACCGGCGTCGCGCCCGTGAGTTTCGGGGCGCCGAGTGCATCGGCCAGCTCGTCGATCTGGTCGAGGTACTGCCCGATCACGAGGATGCGCTCGCCGGAGTGCTTCGCCACCAGTTCCTTCACCACACTGAGCTTCGCGGGCGCGGTGGCGGCGAGCCGGTAGCGCTCGTCGTCGGCGGATGCCGCGTACGTGAGTCGCTCGGACTGCGGGAGGTCGATGCGCACCTCGTAGCAGGCGGCCGGGGAGATGAAGCCCTGGGCTTCGATCTCCTTCCATGGAGCGTCGAAACGCTTCGGGCCGATGAGGCTGAAGACGTCGCCCTCGCGGCCGTCTTCGCGCACGAGCGTCGCAGTGAGCCCGAGCCTGCGGCGTGCCTGCAGCTCCGCAGTGAGTTTGAAGACGGGTGCAGGCAGCAGGTGCACCTCGTCGTAGACCACGAGGCCCCAGTCGAGCGCGTCGAGGAGCGCGAGGTGCGCGTACTCGCCCTTCCGCTTCGCGGTGAGGATCTGGTAGGTCGCGATCGTGACGGGCTTGACCTCTTTCACCTGCCCCGAGTACTCGCCGATCTCGTCGGCGGTGAGGGTCGTGCGCTTCAGCAGTTCGTCGCGCCATTGACGCGCCGAGACGGTGTTCGTCACGAGGATGAGCGTCGTCGTCTTCGCGGTCGCCATCGCGCCGGCCCCGACGAGGGTCTTGCCGGCACCGCAGGGCAGCACCACGACGCCCGAGCCGCCGTCGAAGAAGTTGTCGATGGCCTTCTGCTGGTAGTCGCGCAAGTGCCAGTCGGCCTGATCGAGGTCGATCTGGTGCGGTGTGCCGGGGGTGTAACCGGCGAGGTCTTCGGCCGGCCAGCCGAGCTTCACGAGCTCTTGCTTGAGGGCGCCTCGTGCCCAGGCGGCGACGAGGAAGCTCCGTTCGTCGAGGCGTTCGGTCAGGAGCGGTGCGATGCGCCTGGCGCCGGCGACCTCGGTGAGCACCGCGGCGTCGTCGCTGTGCAGGCGCAGCGCGCCGTCGTCGGTGCGATCGACGACGAGCCGGCCGTACCGGCCGACCGTCTCGCGCATGTCGACCGCGACCGTCTGCGGCACCGGGAACTTCGCGTACCGTTCGAGCGTCGCGAGCATGTCTGCGGCGTCGTGGCCGGCAGCCCGCGCGTTCCACAGGCCGAGCCTCGTGATGCGATAGGTGTGCACGTGCTCTGGAGCCCGCTCGAGTTCGGCGAACACCGCCAGATCGTGGCGCGCATCTTCGGCGAGCGGGTGGGCGACCTCGAGGAGGACGGTTCGGTCGCTCTGCACGATGAGTGGGCCGTCTGACATAGCGGTCGAGTCTACGCCCGGTTCATGGGAGGACGGCCGCGGGGCCATGGCACGAGAACCTGCAGGGCCGCCGAAGACGCCCGCACCACGCCTGTTCTCGTCGCCGTGGCGGAGTGTCGTCCTGTGTTCCTGACTGGACGGCCAGGGCCGTTGGATCGGTCGGAGAAGCGGCGCCGGTCAGGCGCCGGCGGGCGCCGGGGACACTGCTGCGATCGCCGACAGCGGAAGGGTGCGCTCGATGTCGGCCTTGCGGTCGCGCGCTCGCAGCCGGCCGTTGGCGACGCTCGCGGGGGCGAGGAGGTAGTCGGCGGTGTCGCCCCCTGGCATGCGCACGGTGACCGTGAGGGTCTCTTTCGACCGCGCCGCCGCCTCGAGCTGCCGCGCGAGCCACGCTTGTTCGGTCGCACCTGCCTCGCCCTCGGCGAGGACGACATCGAGCAATGCCTCGATGGGATCGGCTTTCGGAGCGGGTTCGGGTACCGCAGCGAGGTGATGCCGCCGCAGCCGGATGATATTGCCGGCCGCATCTTCTGCCGCCACGGGGTAGCGGGCGTCGGACAGTGCCCAGAACACGACTTCGGGGGCGAACCGGGAGAGCAAGCGGTGCGGCCCGGTCTGCCGCAGGCCGATCGGTGCGAGCGACTGGTCGACGGCGAGGGTGCGCACGAGTTGCTCGTCGTCGGAGCGGATCGAGGCGCGCGCCGGGGCATCCGTCTCGGCGGCGACGGCGACCCGCAGTGAGCCGAAGCGCGCGGCGGCCTCGCCGACGAGATACGAGAGGGGCTGGGGGATGCCGGTGAGTGAGAGTCCGCCGAGGAACGCGAGGATCGAGTCGGCCGTTTCGCCGGCGGCGAGCCCGCGATTGACGGATGCCGCGCTGACGCGGTACGTCGAGGCGAGGTCTCGACCCTCGACGTCGGCGAAGCTGCGGAGCCGGGCGTCGAGCGAGGGTTCGAGCGGCCCGGGAGAGACGATCGAGAGATCGTGCTGCAGGTACACCTTGTCGACCTGCGCGGGGAAGTGCGCCGCGAGTCGGCCTGCTGCCTGGTCGAGGTCGCCGCCGAGGACGAGGAGTGCGATCGTGCCCGGTTCGCCGGCGACCGCCAGTCCGAGCGCGTCGGCTTCGCCGATGAGTCGCTCGAGCCCTTCATCGAGCCATCGCCCGCCCGCGGGGTAGAACCAGCGCACGTCGTCACGAAGGGTGCTCGCGGTGAGCGACTCGCTGCGTCGCGCCACGAGTTCTCGCAGGGCCTCGGGGATGCGGTCGCGCCAGCACTCCGCGAGACGCCGCCACCGGCCCTCGGCCGATTCGAGCGCCCACGCGGCTCCGTTCTCGGATTCGAGCCAGAACGCACCTTCGCGCACGACGAGACCGGCTTCGTCGGCGCGGTGGAAGAGTCGAGGCAACGCGTCGAGCGCCGTGCCGCTCGCCTCGGCGAGGCGCTTGGAGTCGGGCAGCGCGAGCCCGCCTTTCGCGAGTTCGCGCGCGGGCTGGGTGCCGAGTGCTGCGAGCACCTCGGCGGTTGCCGCCACGGTCGCGTACGCGGTCTCGGCCGCACGTCGCTCGAGGATCGTGCGGTCGATCGCGTCGCCCGAGACGAGCACGGGCGGCGCGGGCGCCGCAAGCTCGGCCACCGTGGGCAGGTCGTCGCCGAGTCTCGGCGAGACCCGCGCGATGATCGCCGCCGGAACGTGCACCCGGTCGTCGACGCGCACCAGGAGCAGGAGCGAGTCGAGCACGTCGAGCAGTTCGCCGGCGGCATCCGACAGCTCTGCGGATGCCGCGAGACGCACCAGTTCGTCGCGTACCGCCTCGGCCGTGGTGTCGCCGCCTGCGGCGAGGTCGACCGCGACGGCGAGCACCGCGAGCCTTCGACGGTTGAGGCGGCCGACCGCGTGGTCGATCGAATCGGGGGTGAGTACGGCCTCAGCGAGGTCGAAGAGGTCGCGCACGCCTGACGGCTCGAACTCGCGCGACTGCAATGCTGTTGCGAGAGAGTCTCGCGACAGCTCGCGGAGTCGTGCGGCGAGCTCGAGCATGGTCTCCGCTCAGCTCGATCCGGCGCGCGAGGTGCGGGCCCGGCGAATGCCGTTGATGATGAGGAGGGCGATGAGCAGGAGGAAGGCGATCGGCAGGCCGAACCAGGGCAGCATCGTGACGACGGCCCAGAGGCCCGAGCCCATCTCGTCGCGTGTGACGCCCGAGAACGTGCCGATCATGACGGCGAAGAAGCAGATGATCGAGAGACCGACCACGGCGGCGAACATATAGGCGAGGACGCGCTCGGCGCGATTGTCGATGACGGGGCCGGAATCGCTCACTCGTCCAGAATAGGCCAGGCGACCCACTCGCGGGTGCCCCGGAGCCCTAGACTGGGTGGTGGACGGCGCAGCGTTTCAGCGCGCCTGCAACATGAGCGAGGTTTCCACGATGCCCACCGGCAAGGTCAAGTTCTACGACGAGGAGAAGGGATTCGGCTTCATCAGCTCCGATGACGGCCAAGAGGTCTTCCTCCATGCATCCGCTCTTCCCGCCGGCGCGACCGTGCGTGCGGGCAGTCGCCTGGAGTTCGGTGTCGCCGAGGGCAAACGCGGCGCGCAGGCTCTCTCCGTGCGCGTGCTCGACACGCCGGTGAGCCTCACCAAGATCAACCGCATGCCAGCCGACGACATGGCGATCATCGTCGAAGACGTCGTGAAGGTGCTCGATGGCATCGGAGCGGATTTGCGTCGCGGCCGTTATCCCGAGAAGTCGAAGGCACGTACCGTCTCCGCGGTGCTGCGCAAGGTGGCAGACGATCTGGATGCCTGAGCCGACCGAACCCGACAGCGCACCCATCATCGTTGCCGATGACGTGCTCCTGGCGTCGGCCGATCTTGCGCGGCGCGCGCTGCTCGAGGTGACCCCGCCCGAGACCGTCGGGTCGGTGGTCGGACACCTCGTCGAGGGTGAGCATGTGCTGACGCTGCTCTTCGCCTCCGATCTCAGCGGCTACCCCGGCTGGCGCTGGAGCGTCACGCTCTCGCGAGTCGACGGCGACGCCGAGCCGACCGTTCTCGAGACGGAGCTCATGCCCGGCGAGACGGCCCTCCTCGCGCCCGACTGGGTGCCGTGGTCGGAGCGACTGGCCGATTACCGTGCCGCACAAGACGCGGCGGCCGCAGCCGCCGGAGAGTCCGGCGATACCGCGGGCACCGAGGGCGCCGACGACGACTTCGACGACGATGACGAGAATGACGACGACGATGATCTCGACGACGACGATGATCTCGACGACGACGACGATCTCGACGACGATGAGCACGACGACGACGAGGATGTCGACGACCACGACCACGAAGATGAGTTCGACGGCATCGACATCGATGCACTCGACGAGTCGGATGACGACGACTCGGACGACGATGAAGGTGGCGATTCCGACGACGGGCCCGACGATGATCAGCTCGAGGAGCGCCCCGTCGACTGACCGTCCCGCCGGCGGATCACCTGCACGACCGCGAGGCCGATGAGGCCGAGCACGATGCCGGTGACCGTGGCGGCCGTGAACCAGCCGAATCCCGCGGACTCGAGCGGTTCGCGGAACACGAGGCAGGCGATGAGCGCGACCACCCATGCAGCGGTGCCGGCGACGACCGCCTTGCGGGCGTCGGCGCGCGCGGGCGCCGGATCGGGGCGTCGTTCGTCATCGTTGAGCCAGAATCGCACGCGGGTCAACCGATCTGTGCCAGCACGTAGTCGATCGATGCCGTGAGTGCACGCACATCGTCGGGCTCGATGGCGGTGAAGGTCGCGACGCGCAGCTGGTTGCGTCCGAGCTTGCGATACGGCTCGGTGTCCACGATGCCGTTCTCGCGGAGCACCGACGCCAGCGCCGCGGCATCCGTCGACTCGTCGAAATCGATCGTGACGACCACTTGCGAGCGGTGCGCGGGGTCGACGACGAACGGGGTGGCGACCGGGGTGCGCGCGGCCCAGTCGTAGAGCACGGACGACGACTCGCGTGTGCGGGCGTCGGCCCACGTGAGACCACCCGAGGCGTTCATCCACTCGAGCTGGTTCTCGAGCAGCACCAGGGTGGCGAGAGCCGGGGTGTTCAAGGTCTGGTCGAGCCGAGAATTGTCGACGGCGTTCTTCAGCGACAGGAACTCGGGGATGTACCGACCGCTCGCGGCGACGCGCTCGACGCGCTCGATCGCCGCCGGTGAGAGGAGGGCGAACCAGATGCCGCCGTCGGAGGCGAAGTTCTTCTGCGGAGCGAAGTAGTAGACGTCGAACTGCGTGGGGTCGACGTAGATGCCGCCCGCGGCACTCGTCGCGTCGATCACCGTGAGTGCGCCTTCGTCGCCGGCCACGCGGGTGACCGGCGCCATGACGCCGGTGGAGGTCTCGTTCTGCGGCCAGGCGTAGACATCGACACCCTCGAGTGGCGAGGGTTCGGCCCGCGAGCCCGGATCGGCCTTGCGCACGTCGGGGGCGTCGAGCCATGGGGCTGCGGCTGCGGCCGCGAATTTGGCACCGAACTCGCCGAACGAGGCGAGCTGGGCGCGCTGCTCGATGAGACCGAATGCCGCGGCATCCCAGAACGCCGTCGATCCACCGTTGCCGAGCACGACCTCGTAGCCCTCGGGCAGAGCGAAGAGATCGCTCAGCCCACCACGAACCCGACCGACGAGTTGCTTGACGGGTGCCTGTCGGTGCGAGGTGCCGAGTACGGAGGAGCCCACCTCGGCGAGGTGTGCGAGCTGCTCGCTCCGAACCTTGGACGGACCGCAACCGAAACGTCCGTCGGCGGGCAGCAGGTCACGAGGAATCACGATGCTCGGCATGCGGTCGAGTCTAGCGACGGGGCAAGCCCGGTAGGCTGGACGGCGGGCTGTGACAACGGGAGGATGGCGCGCGTGACGGACTTGATCGACACCACGGAGATGTATCTCCGCACGATCCTCGACCTCGAGGAGGAGAACATCGTGCCGCTTCGGGCACGCATCTCCGAACGACTCGGTCACTCCGGACCGACGGTCTCGCAGACCATTGCCCGCATGGAGCGCGACGGACTCGTGGTCGTCTCCGGCGACCGGCATCTCGAGCTCACTCCCGATGGGCGCTCCAAGGCGGTGCACGTCATGCGCAAGCATCGGCTCGCCGAGCGACTGCTCGCCGACGTCATCGGCCTCGAGTGGGAGTTCGTGCACGATGAGGCATGCCGCTGGGAGCATGTCATGAGCGAACAGGTCGAGCGTCGCCTCATCGAGATCCTCGGCAGTCCGCGCGAATCACCGTACGGCAACCCCATCCCGGGCCTCGAAGAGCTCGGCCTCCCGGCAGCAGATGCGTTCATGTGGGGTGTCGTCAACGTGGTCGAGGCCGTCGACGCGAGCGAGACCCCGGTGCGCGGCGTCGTTCGCCGCCTCGCCGAACCCGTGCAGTTCGACCCCGAGCTGCTCGGACAGCTCAGGCAGGCCGGTGTCATGCCCGGCGCCATGGCGTCGTTCAGTCGCGCCGGTGGCTACGTGCTCGTCGAGGTCGACGGCATCGACGGCGGGCTCGAGCTGCCGAGCGAGGTCGCCGGCCATATCTTCATCGCGGAATGATCCCGTTCAGGGCCGCGCCGTGATCGGAATGTGACATTCGGGCACGGCTCGCGTAGTCTCATTCGAGTCCGCCGGCGAGAAGCCAGTCGGAGGACCAGGGTCGAGACGCCTCCCAAGCCCACCGCTCGATCAAGTACCCGTAAGCGCCCTCGAGCGCATCCGGTGGGGTGACATTCGATGTCGTGGGGCGACGGAGGTACACATTTTGGCTCGATTCTCTCGGCGTCGGTTCACCGAAAACCACGCTCGCGGGGCCGCTACGAAGGCGATCATCGCCTCGAAGCCTCCCGTTTCCCCTGCCGCGCAGCCGGATGCGGCGGTTCGCGTCGCCGCGTCGACGTTGCCGTCGACTCGTCGGCTGCGTCGGGGCCGACTCGCGAACGTGCTCGTCATGACGGTCGCTGCCGGCATCGTCGGCACGCTCGCCATTCCGGCATACGCGTTCGCGCCGGGCAGCGGTGGCCCGCAGTTCGCCCAGACCGACGAGACGAAGCGCACGAAGGCGCAGGCGCAGTCCGTCGAGGTGACCGATGACGTCATCGCCGCACCCATGACGAAAGACGGCTACGCCGCCGTCTCAGGTGCCGAGATCCAGGCTGCCGCGCAGGCCGCAGCAGAGGCCGAAGCGGCCCGCGTCGCGGCAGAGACGGCGATGACCTCGTACGCCGCGTCGTACTCCGGTCCGTCGGTCGGCGACTTCCTCGCGAACCCCCCGTATCCGACGTTCGACCTCGCGAGCGTCTACAACGTCGCGACGCAGTACATCGGCACGCCCTACGTCTACGGCGGTGCAACGCCGGCCGGCTTCGACTGCTCGGGCTTCGTGATGTACGTCTACGCGCAGTTCGGCGTCGGCATGCCCCACTCGTCGACCGGTCAGGGCGCCATGGGCACCCGCATCTCCGAGGCCGATGCTCAGCCCGGCGACCTCGTCATCATGCCCGGCCACGATGGCTTCTACGCGGGCAACGGCATGATTCTGCACGCGCCCTACGAAGGGGCAGCCGTTCGTGTGCAGCCCATCTGGTCGAGCGACTACTACATCGTGCGCATCGGCATCTGATCGATGAACATCGCGTGATCCCGCACGTGAATGGCGCGCCGGAAGTTCCCGGCGCGCCATTCGTGTTCTAACCTGAGACCCTGACGATCCGAGAAAACCAGGCAGGGGAAGCCGATGGTCAAGTCGCGCAGCATCCATTCCGCGGGTGCGCGCGCGCTCTTCGACCAACGGCGCAGTAGTCAGTCGAGCACGAACCGGGCGAACGCTCCGACGGGCACTGTCATCACGACGGTGCCCGTTCTCTGTTCTCCGGGCGGTTCGACCCGCCGAATTCCGGCGGCGCAGACCAGGCCCGATCATTTTCTCGGAACGCCGAACCGTTCACGCGGCTGGAAGCCATCCAGCTCCGATCGAAAGGCACTCCATGCGCACACTCGTGCTCAACGCGGGCTATGAGCCCCTCGCCATCGTCTCCTTCAAGCGGGCGCTGCTCCTCGTCATGAACCACAAGGCCACCGTCATTCAGCACGAAGAGGGCAACCCCGTGTGCGCGGCGAGCGGTTCGTGGCAACGGCCGAGCGTCATCCTGCTCACCCGGTACGTGCGCGCCCCACGGGCGAACCAAGCGCCGGTGAGCAGGCGAGGCGTGCTGCGCCGCGATGATCACCGTTGCGCCTACTGCGGCAGGTCCGCCGCAACGATCGACCACGTGCTGCCTCGATCGCGGGGCGGCCGCGACACGTGGGAGAACCTCGTCGCGTGCTGCTTGCGCTGCAACAACACGAAGAGCGACCGAACTCCTGCCGAGATGGGCTGGGAGCTGCGCATCACGCCGGGCCGGCCCAATGGGCGAGGCTGGGTGGCCCGGGGCTTCGAGCGCCCGCTGCCGCAGTGGGACGAATACCTCGCAATGGCCGCGTGATCGAGTCGTGACAAAGGCACGCGACGTGCCCTATGGTGGTACGAGTCTGGCGGCTCACAAGTCGCCGATACCCGAGAAGCCACTCCGTAACAGGGCTGCACTGCGGCCTTGGCACGGTGCCCGGAGGTCCAGCTGTTGAACGGTGACGAGACGAACGACGCACACGAGCGCCCCCGCTCAGCGCGTCGGTCGGCCGACCGAGGTCGCGCGCGACGAAGCGCCGCCACGGCGCCGAAACGGCGAGGGCAGGGTAGAACCGATGCCGCGGCATCCATTGCCGTCCAAGCGCGTCCTGCAGCTCCGGCCGCCGACGTCGCGAAAGCCGTGGCCCAGGGTCCGCGCACCACTCGCCGCAATGGGCCGATGCGCGTCTTCGCGACTGTGCTCGTGGTGCCCGCAATCGTGGGCACCGTGGCCCTGCCGGCCTACGCGTTCATGCCGGGCGGCGAGACATTCGGTGCATCCGGAGCCTTCAGCCTGTCGAAGGCCGAGGCACAAGACATCGAGGTCTCCTCGCTCGCGAGTGGCGCACCACTCTCGGGCGATTCGTATGCGGTCACGACGAAGGCCGAGATCGAGTCGGCTCGCCTCGATCAGGAGGCACTCGACAAGGCGGCCTGGGCAGCGAACCTCGCCTCGCGCGGCACCGGCGAGTACGCGGTCTACACGGTCAAGGCCGAGGGTGACGACTACCCCTGGTGGGATCAGACTCCCGACGACTACGGTGGAGGGTTGTCGCCGCTGCGGTACTTCTTCCGCGAGTGCGTCGACTTCGTCGCCTGGCGCATGAACCGCGATGCCGGCGTGACGAGTGCGCCCTGGAAGTGGGACTGGAGCAACCTCGCGTCGGGTAGCGCCTATGCATGGGCCGACGAGTGGGCCAGCCGCGGCTGGCCGACGTCGAGCGAACCCGTCGTCGGCGCGGTCGCCTGGTTCCCCTACAACCATGTGGCCTACGTGCAGTCGGTCAATGGCGACGGCACCGTGAACATCGAGGAATACAACCAGAACTCCGACCACTCGTATCATCGGCGCACGATCCAGACCAGCGAGGCACTGTACCTCTACCCGCCCGCCTGACTCCTTTCGCCGGTCGAGTAGGCCCGCCAGGGCCGTCGCTGCCGCTGGTCGAGTAGGCCCGCCAGGGCCGTATCGAGACCTACACCCGCGCCAAGCACGCCGGCGCCGGAGTCTCGACGACGCCGACCACCTCGGTCGGCACTCCCGTGCTCTCGAGCGCGATCACCGCGATCGAGTCCGACTCCTGGTCGGCGACGAGCGCGAATCGCTCGTCATGCGTCACATTCAGGTCGCGCGGATGCCGCCCGCCGGTCTTCACCGTCGCCACGAGTTGGAGAGTGCGTGCCGCCGCGTCGAAGCGAAGCGCCCGCAGCGCGTCGGCGTCGCGGTCGCCGATGAGCACGATGCCGCCCCGCGTCAACCGGATCGCCGAGCAGCCGAGTCCCCTCGGCTCGACGTCGTCGCCGATCGAGAACCACGCCACCTCGCGACCCTCGGCGAGGTCGATGATGCTCGCCGTGCGGTCGAGTTCGTTCGCGGTGATGGCGAGGTCGCCGTCGATCACGAGGTGGCGGGGGCCGGCGCCGGCGTGCAGCACGATGTCGTCGACGTCGTCATGGTCGAGGGTCGTGGGGAGCCCGCCGAGGCCGAGCACGCGGATGCGGTCGGTGCCGAGATCCGGTACGAGCAGGTGGTCGCGCACCGAATCGAGCACGGCCTGGTGCGGGTGCGAGGATTGCTGCCGCTCGTGGTTCGGGCCGGTGCCGGTGAAGTCGGCAGCGACGATGACGTCGGCCGCGGCATCCCACGTCGCCTGGTGCACCGAGAGCCGGGCGCCCGAGTAGTTCGCGACGAAGATGAGGCCGCCGGACTCGTCGAAGGCGAGGTGGCAGGGGCCCGCGACGCCGGTGACGCCGGGCCGGCCGAACGGCACGGGCCCGTCGCCCTCGAGCATCCACGTCGAGACGAGGCCCTCGGGGAGTTCGTGCACGACACCGAGCACGCCGGTCGCGGGGGAGAGGGCGAGGAACATGGGGTTTGGCCCCACGTCGACGGGCTCGCCGAGCGTCGCCCGGCCGTCGGCCGCGACATCCAGTGGCCGGATGCCTCGTGCCGCCGACCCCAGCGCGCCGGTCGTCGAAGCGCCGACCCAGAACCTCGTGCCCGTCGACTGGCTCATGCCGCCCCGTTCTGCGGCCATGCCGCTGTTCGCCAGGCGCACGCGCGCCGCTGAACACGCTACCGCGGGCCGGGTAGACTCTGATGCGGCCAGCCTCTGTAGCTCAATGGAAGAGCAACTCCGTCCTAAGGAGCAGGTTGGGGGTTCGAGTCCCTCCAGGGGCACTTAATGTTCGACGCTCCAACCTGCAACCAAATGCTTGGGGTTGGGACGTCGGACTCGTTTACGACGTCTGCTCGTTTAGCTGACCAGTCGTGGGCTTCGCGGGCCTTCTCTGGGTCGAGGATGATGTTGAACGGCTCAGCGAGGACAGGCCGGATGGTGTTGTCCTCGTCGATGTAGATCTTGGTGAAGAACGCCTGGTTGCAGAGCCTGCGAGTTTGGTCGTCGCATCCGGCATAGATCCGTGAGACATCGGCGGCAAGCTCGAGACAGTCGTTGATGTGCAACCGTGCTTCGGCGTAGTCGTTGTGGTGTTCCGCGAGGCGCGAGTCGATGTCGTCGAACTCGGCGCGGAGCTTGTCCTGTCTGGCTTTGAACTGGTCGAGGCTGAGCGCGTCGGCGAGGTGTGCATCCAGGAGCCGGTCTTGTTCGGCGAGGTTCCTCGTGCGCCTTGCGGTGAGTTCGGCAGCTTCGGTTCCCGCGGACGCGGTGAGGCGATCCAACTCGGCGTTCAGCGTTTCCCGGAGCACGTCGATGGTCGCTGGCGGTATCCGAACGTTGCGATAATAGTCCGCAATTAGTTCCTCGACGTCGGTGGTGTGGATGGCTTTCTGGGTGCAGTCCGTGACGCGCTGGTGCCGACCGGAGCACACGAAGTAGGGATAGATCGTGCCCTGCCTTGAACGGGCGTGGTTGATCAGGAACCGTGAATCGCAGTGTTGAAGCCGGCACGCCACATCGATTTCGTGCGGGAATTGTTCCCGTAAGCGGGACCCTCACCGGGCCTGAGCGTGCCGGAAGATTAGGATTGATGTTATGGACTCGACCGTGCAGCTCCAGGCCATTGAAAGGTTGTTCAGCGCTCTGGAACGAGGGCATCGAGCGGAAGATGTTGATACCTATGTGTCGTACTTTGCGCCGGGTACGGTGTGGGTGACTGGACGCGGTGTCTGCTACCGGGGGCGAGATGCATTAGATGCTTACCTCCGACGGGCGATTCCTGGAGGTCTCGGCGAGGGGTCCGTGGCGTACACCGTGGAATCTACTCATACGCTCGGCACAGACCTGGTGGCGGTCGTGGTGAATCAGACCTACACGGATGTCGACGGCCGGCCACGTGACGCGCAAGCACGGCATACACAAATGTACGTCGTCTCACTGGCCAGTTCGCAACCGCGCATTGTGGCGGGTCAGAACACCGTTCGAAAGGTCGACTAAACACCATGGATCAGCGCTCATATGTGGTCACGGGTGGAGGGCAGGGCGTCGGCGAGGCCATCAGCCGCCGATTGGCTGAACACGGCCACGTCATCATCCTCGACGTCGTGAACGAATTGGCATGGGGTCACCCCGATGTGCAGCTTGTCACCGGAGACGCGCGAGATCCCCGCGTCGCTCTGAAGGCTTCAGAAATCGCTGAGACTGCAGGTCCGCTGGAGGGATGGGTGAACAACGCCGCCATCTTCCGCGACGCGACCCTGGATTCCGCCACTGCGGAGGATGTCCTCGCACTGACTACCGCGAATATCGCCTTGGCGCTCACCGGGTGCCACACCGCTGTGAACCACTACTTGCGGCATTCGCGCGCCGGGGCAATCGTCAACGTCTCTTCGCATCAGGCTCAACGTCCTGTGCGCGGGGCCCTGCCGTACTCCACCGCTAAAGCCGCTATCGAGGGCCTCACCCGCGCTATCGCGGTCGATCACGGTCCTCGTGGCATCCGCACGAATGCTGTCGCCCTCGGCTCCATCAGTACCACGCGGTACGAGGCCTACCGCACCCAACACCCTGATGTCGATGCCCAAATGTCAGCCCTGCATCCCCTCGGCAGAGTCGGCACAGGCAATGAAGTTGCCGACACCGTCGCCTACCTCCTCTCGGCACAGGCCAGCTTCATCAACGGCGTCATACTCCCCGTCGACGGCGGGCGATCGGTGATCGGCGTCGACCCCGAAGCCCTATAAAACGCCCTCGGCGGAACGCTTTCCGGACGCGGACGGATTGCACTCGTTTTCACACTATTGGCGGCTCATCGGCTTCATTGGTGGGGCGTGTTGCGGAGGCGGTTCACGTGGCGACGTTGAACGTCCGTGGCGCGAGCGATGAATCGTTCGACGGCATCGAGTTCGTCAATGGTGAAATGCTCGACTACATCAACTGCGCCGTCCTCGAGCATGGGGCCGATCATTGACCAGACGCGTTCCCGAGCCATGGGGGTTGCCTGGATCAGGACTTTGCGGCGGTCGCTGCTATGACGGGCCCTGGTGACGTAGCCGGCCCGTTCGAGGCGGTCGAGCATCGTCGTCACGCTTCCCGTCGTGAGGCCGAGGCGATGCGCGATTGTGCGAGGGGTGATCTCCGTATCCGGCTCGCTGATGAGAATCTCCAGACAGCGTAGGTCGGTGCCGTTGATTCGCAGGAGCCGCGCCGTTTCGCGGTCGAAGTCGTCGACAGACGATTGGTAGTGCTGCATGGCAAAACCCACCGATTGTCGCTTGAGCATCAAGTCATTTGACATTCAAGTGTTCCCTTCAATAAGATCGTTTGATAATCAAGATACTACTCGAAGAGGACCCAAGCTCATGACTAAAGCACTCGTTATCGGCGGCGGCATCGCCGGCCCGACGCTGGCTGTCGCACTACGCAAGATCGGCATGGAGGTGGAAATCTTCGAGCAGTTGCCGTCCGATGCTGATCAACGTGGGTCGTGGCTCAACTTCCAAGCCAATGGCCTCGACGCGTTGCGCTCGATCGGCATGGGGGAGTGGGTAGAGCAACTGGGCTATCCGGTCGACACTGTGAGCTTCGTCAACGGCAAGGGCCGTCTGCTCGGGCAGCTCCCGATGGCCTTTGGACGGCCCGATGGGCTCACGTCCCGCATGATGCCGCGCGCGGCGCTATTCGTCGCGTTGGCAGACATGGCGCGTGACCAGGGTGTCACCGTTCATCACAACAAGCGCATGGTGGACGCCCGCAACACGGGATCCGGCGTCATCGCACGGTTTGAAGACGGCTCTGAAGCCAGCGGGGACATCCTGATCGGATGCGACGGGATTCACTCGTTGACACGTCGGCTTATTGATCCCACGGCACCTGCTCCGCGTTTCGTTCCTGTGCTCAACAACGGAGAGTACATCCCGAACTTCAATGTTGATTCGCCAGCGCGGGACCTCCGGATGCAGTTCGGCACGAAAGGCTTCTTTGCCTGGATGAACACGCCGGATGGTGGCACGATCTGGTTCGCCAACCCGCCGATGAAGGACGAGCCCGCCCGCGGTGTGCTCTCGGGCATGACCGACGCGCAGTGGCGGCGCTGGCTGCACGAGCTCATGGACGGCGACGCGGGGCCGGCGTCGGGGATCATCGACGCGACTCCCGGGCCGGTGATGGGCTGGGCGACCTACGACATGCCGGTCGTCAGGCGCTGGCACGATGGCTCCCGGATGATCGTCATCGGGGACGCCGCGCACGCCACTTCACCTGCCGCCGGCCAAGGCGCGTCGATGTCACTTGAGGACGCCGTGATCCTCGCCCAGTGCCTGCGCGATTGCCCTGATGTTCCGTCGTCATTCGCAACTTTTGAATCGCTACGCCGCGAGCGTGTCGAACGGATCGTGGCGGACGGACACAAGTCCTCGGCCGACAAAGCAGCAGGACCGATCATGCGGATCATCCGTGACCTCATCCTCCCCGGTAAATTTCGCGCCGGAGCGAAGGACGGCGGTCAGTCGATGAAGTGGCTCCAAGGGCACCACATCGACTTCGATGAGCCGATCACCCCCGTCGCGGCCTGGCCCAAGGAGGACTCTTGACCGTCATCGCTCATCTGAGTGACATGCATCTCGACGGGTCATCGTCGCGCCAGCGCCGTTTTCGGGCTGTGCTGAAACAGGTCGCAGAACTCTCCGACGTAGATGCGCTACTGCTCAGCGGCGACCTAGCTGACCACGGCGACCCAGCAGAGTACTCGCAATTCTTCGGCGCCCTCCCCGACGGACTGCCGACGCTCGTCGTCCCGGGTAATCACGACCTCTCGGCGCCCCTGCTCGCGGCTTTGCAAGCCCACGGGCGCCGAGCTTCGCTGAACGCCACCATCGATCTGGCTGGGGTTCGACTGATTGGCCTAGACTCGCACATCGATCACAGCGACGAGGGGATGCTGGGATCGGAGGCGATCGAGTACGCGCGTGAGTTACTCGCTGGCACGATCGGCTCGACAGTGCTCGCGATGCATCACCCGCCTATGTCGGTCGGACATCATGTCATGGATCGTTTCGGCCTCACGAACGTTGAAGCGCTCGCGACGCTCGTTCGCGAGCACCACAACGTCATCGGGATATTCACTGGGCACGTGCACACCGCCCTTGCGACTTCCTTTGCCGGCGTCCCACTCCTCGGAGCTCCAGGCATCGCTTCGACCATGCGGCTAGGCAGCAAGACCGACCCCATAGCGGATCCCGACGCGATGCCGGGCCTTGCTGTCCACCATATTGACGGGTCGAGCATCAGGACGCTGTTTCACTACCTCAGCCCGTCTGCGCTGTGACCTCCCGCGAGAACGGACAGCCGATCTAGTCCCATCGGAAATATCGTGCTGCTAGCCCGCCTGCCACAATTGCCCATCCGAGCATCACGGCCAAGTGCAATAGTTGCGGCCAGTGTCCGGATGCGGCGTCCTGCAGTGCCTGGACGCCGGCGCCAAGAGGGGTGAAGTCGCTGATCGTTCGCAGGACGTCGTTCATATTGGCGCGTGGTAGCCAGAGGCCGGCGAAAAAGGCCAGGGGGAAGAACACGATGGTGCCGATCGCGCTGGCACTCTTGCTCGACGGGGCGAGCGCGGCGACGAGTAATCCGATCGCGAACAGTGCCAAGGCCAGCAGTAGGTAACTGATGAGGTAGGCGAGCGGTTGCTGGGGCAGTTCCACACCGAATGCCAGCCGGCCGATGGCGAGGATGACGACCATCGTCACGACCGACAGGATCGTAGCCATCAGCAGTTGCGCTCCGAGCATGACAGTCGGTCGGACGGGGGTGGTGCGCATGCGTCGCAGCACACCTTTCTCCCGGTAGGACGCGAACAATTGCGAGAGGCCGCTGAGGGAAAAGGATCGTGACTCCGCGATCGCGGATCCGCTCGATAAGCCCCCACACGTCACGGCGGGCCTGCGGGTCGAGGCCCGTGGTCAGTTCGTCGAGCACCGCGACCTTCGGGTTGCCGATCAGTGCCAGCGCGATCGACAACCGCTGCTTCTGGCCGCCAGACAACCGCCTGAACTGCGTGCCGAGCTTGCTCGTGAGATTGAGGATCTCGGCGAGCTCCCGCCAGTCAGAGGGATCGCGGTAGAAAGAGCTGTACAGCTCCAGCGCCTCACCGACTTTGAGCTTGTCAGGCAGCTCACTCTCCTGGAGCTGTGCGCCGAGCAACTGTCGCAGCTCATCTTCGTCCCGATGCGGGTCGATGCCGCAGACCAGAATCGACCCACTGTCCGGGGTGCGCAACCACTCGAGGCACTCGACAGTCGTGGTCTTGCCAGCCCCGTTCGGCCCCAGGATGCCGAAGATTTCACCCTGTTCGACGGCGAAGCTGACCCCGTTCACTGCGGCGTGGTCACCGTAGTGCTTCACGAGGTTCTCTACCTCAATCATTCCCATACAACACTTCCCTTTGCAGCGACGACGATGCTCGGATGGTCGAGCGAGTCGTATTCGATCCGTGTCCAAGGAGTGGGCAACGGGCGAGCCATTCTTGACCGCTCAGTCGAACTCTAGACTGAGTAGTCGAAAAACGCTAGGCTTCCACCATGTCGACCCGCACCCATCAGGCCCGACGCGACGATCTGATCGCCGCGACCGTTCGGTTAGTCCACCGAGACGGCATCCACGCGGCGTCGGTCGAGCGGATCGCTGCGGAGGCAGGCACAAGCAAAGGCACGGCCCTGTACCACTTCGGTAGCAAGGAAGAGATCTATGCCAGCGTCGTGGACACCTTGTTCGACGCCGGCCGCGCCTACATGACCGGGCGCGTCCTGGCCGCGATCGCGACACCCAGGCACCAGGTCGAGACCTACGTCGAGGCGAACCTGCGCTTCATCCTCGACAATGTTGAGCACGTGGTGGCGACCCAGCGCATCGTCCAGCACACCGGAACCGTCGAAATTGACGACGCGATCCATCCGCTCCGTGGCCTGCTTGAAGCAGGCCAGCAGGACGGAAGCTTCGGCGAATTCGATGCCGAGTTCATGGCGCACACGATCCGCGCCATCATCGACTCCGCCGCCTACTACTTACCTGCCCACCCAGAACTAAACCCCGACCACCACATTACCGAGGGGGTCAGGCTCGTATTGCGTGCCATCGGTGCCACAACGACATCGACATCTGAAGAAGGGTAATTATGGCTCAACTAGCCGACAGCGAGACGACCTTAAGTGAAGTTCCCACTACCACAGGGAGCGGACAGACCCGTCGAATGACCAGTGCTGCGTGTGGGTTTGGCGCGTTCGCCGCCGTGATGTTCGCGCTTTTCATGGTCAGGCTGGGGATAGGGGCGAACGCCGTCTCGCCCGAATTCCAGATCTTCATGTGGGTAGCCGCAGTCGCGGGAATCATCGTCACTTTGCTGCTCCTGGCGGGCACCGTGTCAATGTGGATGCGGCAGTCAAGCGGTCACGTCATCCTAATCGTCGCCTCTGCCCTGGGGGTTGCGTACGCGGTGAGTTTCACCGTCTACAACTACTTTCGCGGTCCAGACGCGTACGGCGCGGGCGACATCGGGGTAGTCATTTTGCAGATACTACTCGGCGCCGTCCCGTCTCTTATCGCACTGATCTGCGCCGCTACAGCCAAGGCGCACAGCGCAACCCACCGATAGCCAAACGTAAGAGATTTCGGGCGAGTCGACGCGACTGAAGCCCGCCAAAAGAAGGAAGCATAATGCGCAAGTTAGTCATCTCGGAGTTCATTTCGTTTGACGGTGTTGTCGACTCGCCAGGGGGCGGCGACCACCCGGAGGCCGGCTGGACATTCAAGCGGGTGGAGCCAGACGAAAAGATGTACGAAGACCAGGGGCGTCAGCAGGACGCGGCAAGCGCGCTGCTGATGGGCCGCATTAGCTACGACGAGTTCGCGCCCGTGTGGCCGACGATGGAGGAGTTCGTGGGCTACAACGCGATGCCGAAGTATGTTGTGTCCACAACTCTCGAGAACCCGGAGTGGAACAACACTTCTGTGCTGCGCGCGCTGGATGATGTGCAGCGTCTCAAGGAGAGCGACGGCGGTGACATCTATGTTCCCGGCAGTCCAACGCTCGTCAAGAGCCTTGCGGCTGCGGGATTGATTGATCGGTACGACTTGCTCGTCTTTCCTGTCCTGCTGGGTGCGGGTAAGCGACTGTTCGATGACACCGACGGTGTGGGTCTCGCCAAGCTGGAGCTCGTCGAGTACAAGCCGTATGCGAACGGGGTCGTGCGGGCGGTCTACGACGTCGCACGCTGACCTGCGCGGACACGGCTACATTCACAGGGGTGATCGCTCTGATGGTCAGCTGACGTCAGCGGTTGACCCCTGTGGATGCGCTAATCCCGGTGACCACCATCTTCTCGAAGAGCTACTCGGGAGTGTGCCGAGGCCGACGCCACCATCGCAACGGGGCTCGCGTCCGCCGGAGATACGCGCGTCGTGAAACGAATGCAGCGTGGTGACGCTCCAGCGCTGGCTAGCGGCGTGATCGAGAGGGATGCGGGGACCAGCCGTAGATCTGGGAGCATGCGAGCGCGAGCCAGGTGAACTGCGCGAGCACGGCAATCCACAAGAGTGCGACGCCGACCGGGCTGGTCGCCAATACGGCTCCGCCGAAGAAGCCGACCACGATGACGCAGCCGAGGATCACACTTACGTTCCCGCGCCCTTTGGCGTCAATGCTGCGGCTCCACCCGGCGTGAGCAAAGGCAGCGGCGGCTATTGCGACGAAACCGAGCGCTCCGAAGAGCAGGTGCAGGATGCCGCTCAAGCCGAACTCACCCCCGGTCGAGCCGGGAGGGAATCCTTCGACAGGGTCAGGGGGGAAGACGGCGCTCAGGATGAGCCCGCCGCCATACACAATGATGAGCACCTGCATTGCCAGGCCGCGGCCACTGCGCACCGCCCGGGCAACCCCGAAGGCGGCGACGATCGCCATCAGCCCGGTCAGGATCAGGTTCGTTCGCTGCAGCCAGCCTAGGTCGCCGAGAGTCAGGAGCGAGAGGGCGTGGTGGGTCAGGTCGAAGCCCGGACGGGTGAGGGCGAGGACCAGGCTGGCGACCAGGTAGAAGGGGCCGGCGACAACGCCCCAGCCAAGGAGACTGCGCGTGACGGCGGCGCCGCGATCGAAATCGGGATTCTCGGACATTCTTTCTCCTGCACTTTGGAGTGCATTAGTGCACTCCGCGCTAGCATAGCTATCGACGACAAGATCGTGCAACCGGAGAGGAACGACATGGCGCAGAGCACCGAGGATCCGCGGGTCATCCGATCGCGCGCCCTGATCCTCGAGGCAGCGCGACGGGTCTTCCTGGAGGACGGCTACCAGGCTGCGACGGTAGAGAACGTGGGGGCAGCGGCGGGAATCGCCAAACGCACCATCTACAACCTCTACGCCAGCAAAGAGGATCTTTTCCGGGCAGCTATCCTGTCCGCGATCGAAATTGCAGACGCATTCGCCGCTTCCCTGGCCGCGAACGTCCGGCGTATGGATGCCTCGGTCGAGCACCTCGCGCAGATCGGCCTGCGCCTCGCGGAGGCCACCCTGCTCGGTCCTGTGCTTCCACTGCGCCGCCTACTCGTGATGGAGTCTCATTACTTCCCGGAACTGGTGATCGAGTACCGTTCACGCGCACCCGAAGCTGTCATGGCCGCGTTGGCCGAGCACTTCGAGATGATGATGCGCGCCGGCGCTCTGCGCGCCGTTGAGCCTCAATTGGCGGCTGAGCACTTTGCCTTCCTCGTCATGGGTGCCGACCTCGATCGCGGAATGTTCACCGGAGAACAGCCGCCGAGGGCGCGCGTGCGTCGCCGCGCAATTGCCGGCGCTGAGGCTTTCGCTGTCGCGTACGCGGCCTAGCCGCTCGCGCTCCTCGAAGGTGACGTCTTCCTGCGTTGCGCGAATACTCCCCGGTTTGTGCTCGACTCGTCTACTACGGCGTCACGGCTGCGAGGGGAAGGCGTGCATGAAGGCGAGGATAACGCGACGCTCGGGGTCCTCATCAACGATTTCTCGTCGCCTCCAGGACAGCAGGAGGTCGTCGACTTGGCGCCCGAGCTCAACAAGCTCGTCGGGGTGCTCCTGATCGCCCGTCGCCGACGCGCGACCACCGAGTAGCCTCACGCCACCGATCCGCCGATCCGCCGGCCCGCCTGTCGCTCGACGCAGCAGGCGGGCCGCGGCGCGTCGTCCGAGGCTCCGGGCCCGACCGACATGCGAGAATTCACGTGCACCACCGTTCGTCGCCGGGAATCGAACGTTGACGCCAAAAGCACAGTGGGAGAGAGGGCTACTTGAGCGTCGAAGACGATCGCCCCCGATTTCGTCGGCGGCAGTGGTTGACGACTCGCGTTCTCCTCACTTGCGCCGTGTTCGCCGCCGTTCAGGTCCTCCTCTATTTCGCGGTCGCGCCGTTCACCGCGGCCCTGGCAGCCACCTTCCCACCGGCGTACGCCGTGCTTGCCGGCTTGCACAGCCTGATGCCGTACACCGCGCGAAGATTCACCGGCCAGCATGGCACTGCCACGCTCACAGCGGTCCTGACGGGCGTACTTGTCGCCGCAGTCAGCCCGATCGGGCTCCTCATGCTGGTGCCACTGACCGTCGCCGCTGCAGCCTTCGATCTGACCTATCTCTTGCTCGGCTCGAGACGGCGGCTCCCGCCCGTCCTGCTCTCCGCTGTCGCAGCCATGACTTCAGCTGTTGCCCTCTTCGCCGTGTCCCTGCTGGTGTTCTCGACCGAGCACCTGATCGTCGGCGTGCTCGCGGTGACCCTTGTCGGCCGTATCATCGGGCAACTTGCGTCGGTATTCGGTTCGTCGGGGGTGGTCGGGCTTCTCGTTCGAGCTGGGGTGCGCCCCGGCCAAGCCAGACTGCAAAGTCGGAAGCCGGTGCCGGACAACTGAGTGGGTACGGCACCGGCTCGTTCATGAGAACGGGCACCTCAGGTGACCATCCAGGTGAAGACGGCGGCCGCGCCGCCCGGCTCACGCCGATGCGGCCTCCCAGACGAAGCCGTCGGGGTCGGTGAACGGCCCGGCATCGCTGCCGATGGCGATCCGGTGCGATCCGGTGCCGTCGGCGGGGACGCCGGCATCCTTGGCGAGGGCGCGGCGCTTGTAGAGCCCCAGCTTGATGGCACTGGCCGGTGAGGCGAACTCGACGTAGCTGCCGAAGCTCTTGCCGACGGTGAAGCCGTGGTCGAGGTAGAACCGCTTGCTCGCGGCCACGTCGTCGGCGGCCAGCAGCAGCGCGATCTGGTCGATCTGCCGCGTCGCCGGGCCGGTGTCCTTCTTCGCCGACGTCGCAACCTTCCAGATCGTTCCGTCGGGGGCTTGGAGACTGCCGCCGTAGCCCCACATGGACTTCTCGACGGGCTTCAGCGTCGTGGCGCCGGCGGCGAGCGCCGCTTCGAAGAGGCTCGTGACGGTGGAGGGCTGCGCCACGATGAGCGACAGCGTGAATCCGCGGAACCCGGTGCTCGGGGCATCCGTGGCGCGAACGCGGACGTGAGTGCCGAGTCCGAAGGCGGCGAGAATGCGCTCGGCGGCGGGCACGTCGGCCACTTCGAGCGTGACCGAATCGATGAGCGTCTGAGTCGTAAGTGTGTTCATGACAGTGACGCTATTCGCCCGCCCTCGCGGCCGCTTCTTCAGATCTGCTCGATGCAGCTCACCCGCCGAGCAGCCCCGGATATCGTCGGCCGTGAGCGTCTCGCTGAAGAGTTCGCCGTCGTCCATGAGTGAGGAGACCAGCTTCGCCTTGCGCGCCTTCAGCGCGCGCCACTTGGGTGCCGCCCAGTTCGCGTACGCGAATCCGCCGGAGAGCGCGACCGGTCAGGCCCGCGGCGGCGCAACCGTCGGGTCGAAGCCGTACGGCAGCTCGAGGCCGTGCGCGGCCATGCTCGCGGCATCGGCCATGATCTCCCTCGTCGGTCCGTCCGCGATGATCCTGCCGCCGTCGAGGATCACGGCGCGGGGGCACAACTCGAGGGCGTAGGGCAGATCGTGCGTCACCACGAGGATCGTCGACGAGAGCGCGTCGAGCGCGGTCGACAGTTCGCGCCGCGCGGTGGGGTCGAGGTTCGACGTGGGTTCGTCGAGCACGACGACGTCGACGTCCATCGAGAGGATCGTGGCGATCGCGGCTCGTCGACGCTGGCCGAGCGACAGGTGCTGCGGTGCCCGCTCGGCGAGATCGGCGAGACCCACACGCTCGAGCGCGGCGGCGACCCGCATCTCGAGATCGGGGCCGGTGACGCCGTAGTTCGCCGGGCCGAAGCCGACGTCTTCGCCGATGGACGGCATGAAGAGCTGGTCGTCCGGATCCTGGAACACGAGACCGACGCGCCGGCGCACCTCGCGCACCGTGGTGCGGTCGATCGTGAGGCCGCCGATCGAGACCGAACCCGATTGTGCAGCGTGGATGCCGTTCAGGTGCAGCATGAGGGTCGTCTTGCCCGCCCCGTTCGGGCCGAGCACGGCGACGCGTTCGTGCGGTTCGACCTCGAGGTCGACGCCGCGCAGCACCTCGGTGCCGTCGGGGTAGGCGAAGCCGAGGCCGCGAACCGAGATCGCACTCACGCCCCGCCCTCCCCGCCGCGGGCGAGCATCGCGAGGTGCACACGCTCGCCCCGGCCGTGCGCCCGCACGAAACCACTGCCGACGCCGCGCGCGATGACCTTCCACGACGCCGGGCCGGTCGCCTGGAAGCCGCGCGAGAGCCGTGCGGTGCGCATGCGCCGCCCTTCTTCGATGATGAGGTCGAGGTAGCGCAGCATGAACCCCATGATCGAGGTCAGCGCACGGGGGAGGCGCAGTTGCTCGAACGCCTGGATCACCTTGCGCGGCGGTGTCGTCGCGATCAGCACGGTGGATGCGAGGAGCGCCAGGGTGGCCTTCACGAGCAGCGCCCAGGCACCCCAGAGCCCCCCGATCGAGAGTGACAGGCCGAGCACCTCGACACGCGGTCCGGTCGCGATGAACGGCATCAGCATCGCGAACACCACGAAAGGCACCTCGAACACGAGCTTTCGCGCGATGAATCCGGCTGGGATCCGTGCCCTGATGGCGAGCGCCATGAGCACCCCCGCGTAGACCGCGAACGCGGCGAACCACTCGCGCGGGGTCGCCACCACGATGAGGGCGAAGCCGATGAGTGCGAGCACCTTGCTGCGTGCGGTCGCTCGGTGGAGCGGGGAGCTGCCGTTCAGATAGCCCCATTCCACGCCGGCGGGAGTGGCCACGTCAGCCGGCACGTCGTTTCGACGCCCGCCCGATCAGCCAGGCCAGGGCGAAGGTGACCGCGCAGCCGACCGCGCCCGCGATCGCGACCGACAGCCAGGGGTTGGCGATTCCCACGACGCCGTAGTCGGCGAGCGCACTTCCCGTGGTGGCGCTGTCCTCGGCGGCGCCGAGGAATCCGTTCGACTCGGCGACGAATTCGAGGCCGTCGGGGTGGCTCGAGGCCCAGAGGCTGACGATGCACGCGAGCAGCACAGCGAATGCGAGCGCACCGATCGTGAACGCTCGAGTGGAGATGCGGCGTCTGCTCATACGGACGCCTCCTTCGGAGTGATGGCGGTATCGAGTGATCGACCGTCGACACGCGCGAATCGGGCCCCGTAGACCAAGTCGGGACGGGTGGCCAACACGGCCGAGACGATGAGCATCGTGATCACGGCTTCGCCCAGCCCGATGACGGTGTGCCAACCCACCATCGCCGCGAACACGGCGTCGAGCGGCACGTCGACGTGGCCGCCGATCGCGAACAGACCGACGAATACCGCAGCGGCGGCGGGAACCGAGACGAGGGCGCCGAGACCCGCGGCGAGAGCGACCGACCATCGCCTACCGGGCAGCACCAGCATCATGAGGCGGAACACCCCCCAGCCGACGGCCACGGTCACCACCCCCATGAGCGTGATGTTCGTGCCGAGCGCCGTGATGCCGCCATCGGCGAAGAGGAATGCCTGCACGATGAGCACGACGCCGAGACAGAGCACGCCCGTCCATGGGCCGACGAGCACGGCGGCGAGCGCCCCGCCCATGAGGTGGCCGCTCGTGCCGGCCCCGACCGGGAAGTTGATCATCTGCGCCGCGAAGACGACGGTCGCGACGATGCCCACCATCGGGGCCTTGCGATCGTCGACGATCTCCCTGCGGGCCCGGGTGAGTGCGATTCCGATCGCCCCCGCCGCAACGACTCCGGTCGCGATCGACACCGGTATGTCCAGGAATCCATCGGGTACATGCATGGCCCAGCCCCCTCCGCGGAACCCGAAACGGGTCCCTCGTCCCCCTGGCCCCACGATAGCCCGATGCGATGCAGCGGGCTAGGCCCGGTCGGGAAGGCGGTACCGTCGGCGGGTCACCCGCCGAGCAGCCCCCGGATGTCGTCGGCCGTGAGCGTCTCGCTGAAGAGCTCGCCGTCGTCCATGAGGGAGGAGACGAGCTTCGCCTTGCGCGCCTTGAGCGCCATGACCTTCTCTTCGATGGTGCCCTCGGCGACCATGCGGTAGACGTTGACCGACTTCGACTGCCCGATGCGATGCGCCCGGTCGACGGCTTGCGCCTCGCTCGCCGGGTTCCACCACGGGTCGAGGAGGAAGACGTAGTCGGCCTCGGTGAGGTTCAGGCCGAACCCGCCCGCCTTCAGGCTGATCAGGAAGACCGGTGCGTCGCCCTCGCGGAACTTCGCGATGACGTCGGCCCGTCTGGTCGTCGATCCGTCGAGATACGCGTACGGCACCCCTGCCGCCTCGAGCCGGGCGGCGGCCAGCCGCAGGAACGACGTGAACTGGCTGAAGACGAGCGCGCGGTGCCCCTCGGCGACGACCTCGTCGAGTTGCTCGAACAGTGCGTCGAGCTTCGCCGACGGCACGTCGGCGTACTGTTCGGGGTCGATGAGCCCGGCATGCAGGCTCAGCATGCGCAAGAGCGTCAGCGATCGGAACACCGTGAACCGGTTGCGATCGAGATCTTCGATGAGCCCGAGCAGCTTCTGCCGTTCGAGCTGCAGGAACGCGTCGTAGATGCGCTGATGCTCGGGGTCGAGCTGCACGGTCAGCACTTGCTCCTGCTTCGGCGGCAGCTCGGGTGCGACGACCTCTTTGGTACGGCGCAGCATGAACGGGCGGATGCGGCGGCGCAGCGTCGTCAGCCGATCGGCGTTGTGGTCGTTCTCGATCGGCCGGGCGAATCGCTCGGCGAACCCGCGAGCCGAAGGGAACAGTCCGGGCGCGACGATCTTCAGCAGCGCCCACAATTCCATGAGATTGTTCTCGACGGGCGTGCCGGTGACGGCGAGCCTGAAGGGGGCACGGATGTCGCGTGCTGCAGCATTCGCCTTCGATGACGCGTTCTTCACGAACTGCGCCTCGTCGAGCACGAGACCGGCCCAGTCGAGGCCCGCGAACTCGGGGGCGTCGAGGCGCAGGATCGCGTAACTCGTGACGATGATGTCGGCGCGTGCCGCGACATCCGCAAGTCGAGTGCGGCTCGCCGCCCGTGTCGTGGTGACCGACTCGACTCGGAGGCCCGGCACGAAGCGTGCGGCTTCGATCGCCCAGTTCGAGACGACGGAGGTCGGAGCGACGACCAGGAACGGCCGGCGGGTGGCCTCGTCGCTCGTCTCGTGTACGTGCGCGATCAGCGCGAGCGTCTGCGCGGTCTTGCCGAGGCCCATGTCATCGGCGAGGATGCCGCCGAGCCCGTGCCGATGGAGGAACGCGAGCCAGCGGTAGCCCGCGAGCTGGTAGGGCCGAAGCTCCATGGCGAGCCCCGCAGGCGGCGCGATCTCCTCCACCCGGTCGGCTGCGCGGAGCCCCGCGACCGTCTCACGCCAGGCGACGGCCGTCTCCGACTCGTCGGCGAGGTCTTCGAACTCGGCCCAGAGGCTCGTTTGGTAGCGGCTGATGCTCAGCCCGACCTCCCATTCGCGCAGCGACCCGGCCTCTTCGATGAGCTCGCGCAGCGGGTCGAACACGGGCTGCTTCAGCGAGAGGTAGGTGCCGTCGATCAGCATGAGCTTCGCCCGCCCCTTGGCGAGCGCACTGAACAGCGGCCCGAACGGCACCCGCTTGCCCTCGACGGTGACGACGACGCCGAGGTCGAACCAGTCGGTGCGTTCGCTCTCGACGGTCGTGACCGTGAGCTTCGGCGCCTCGACGAGTTCACGATAGGCCGGCGGATCGCCGACGACGTCGACGCGCAGCCGCTCGAGTTCTTGCAGTCGCGGCAGCAGTCGCGCGGTGAACTCGGCGCTCGCGAGGCCGCGGAGCACCGCCCCGGCACGAAGCACGGGTTCTGCACCGGAGGTCACCGAGGGCAGCCCGGCCGGGTCGTCGGCGAGTACAGCGGCAGCGGATGCTGCGACGAGCCGTTCCTGCTCGGGGTCGTGGAACTCGGCGTCGGGTGCGTCGAGGGCGAATCGCCGCCCGCCGTCGGCCTCCCACTCCCATTCGAGTCGCACCACGTGCTGCGGCTCATGATGCATCGTGACGACGAGGGTCGCGGGCGGAAGTTCGGGCAGGTCGAAGCTTCCGTCGCCGCTGCCGAGCTTGAGCGATCGGGCGAGCGGCGCGTACTGCTGCTCGACGAACGCCGCGACCTCGGCCGACGGAACCACGATCGGCGATCGGCGCCGAACCGCCGCGCGCCCGGCGGGCGTCAATGGCGCGGCGAGCGGCGCGAGCGTGATCGTGCCGCGGGCGAAGTCGTAGACGTAGACGCCGTGGTCGCCGATGAGTCGCACCAGGTCGGTGGGGTACACCCGCTCGTCGACGGTGACCGAAGGTGTCAACACGAGATCGGGCTCCGGCTCGGGCTCGAGGCCGGCCGTGGTCGCCGGCTCGACATCGAGGCCGTTCGCGGCGGCAGCCGAGGCCGCGGGCGCGGGCTCGCGCTCGCCGCGACGAGCGTCGAGGCCGATCACCGCGGCCCCCGCGACGTCGACAATGCCCCGCGCCGTGGCAGCGACGAGCCCGATGCCGAGGCGGGGCGCCGCCTCGAGCAGCGCCCAGAGTGTGTGGCTCTCGTACTCGTCGAGGGAGATCCACGCCGATCCGAACTCGGCGAACGCGGAATGCCGCGCGCCCTTGAGCAGTGAGAACTCGGCGAACCAACGCGCCTGCGCCGGGTCGAACCCGCCAGCGCGCCCCTGGAACCCGACGTTCTGCCACGTGAGGTTGCTCTTGATCCAGCCGCCGCGCGTCCCGCGCGTGACGGGACGAACCGCGAGACGGTCGACGGATGCCGCAGACGACGCCGGCTCGTCGCGAGCCGACTGGCGCCGGCTCCCGCGACGCGCGACGCGCTCACGCAGTTCGAACTGCAGCGCCAACGGCTTGCGCGGGGCGGCGGCATCCGCTTCGCCCGAACCGCCGGTTGCGCCCGCGAGCGCCGCCAGCTCGCCGCGCCATCCATCTTCCGCCGCGCTCGTGGCATCGCGCGACGCCGACTCCGCGGCCTCGGACTGCGCACGGCGATGATGTTCGGCGGCAGCGAGCAGTGTCGCGGCGACGTGCTTGCAGTTGCGGCCGACCGGGCACGTGCAGGCACCCGCGAGGATCGTTGCACGCCCCGGCATGCCGAGGTCGAGTTTCACACTCGAGCGGTAGGGCTCGGGCGCGGTTCCGCGGACGTCGGCGCTCAGCCGGAAATGCGCGGGATCCCAGGTGAGCGAGACGACGCCCCCGGCGCGCTCGACCGTGCGCCCCCGGCTCAGGGCCAGCGGACCGACGAACCTGGCGATCGCGAGCTCCTCCACGAACGGGTACGTGTCGACGGTCATCCTTCAATCGTCGCACTCCTCGCAGACACTCGTGGACGGTTCCGCTGCACGGCGAAGGGTTCAGCGCGTGCCGACGGGCGTTGACGGATGCGCGCTCGCCGAAGCCCGGATCCGCGCGATTCGACGCGCCGCCCATCTCCCGGTGAGCGGACTGATGACGATGAGGAGCGCCCACGTGTACCGCGCCCAATCGGTGCCGAACAGGTACGCGATGGGAATGGAGGCGAGGAACACAGCCGGAGTCGTCAGGGTGTCGAGCAGCTTGACGGTGTCGGCTCGGCGCGGGAGGGGATCCTTCAGGACGCCATCGCGACGCGCCACGAAGAAGACCGCGGCCTGGGCCAATACGGCCACGCTGATGTTCAGCGCGTACACCGACACCGCGAGGGGCTGGTCGGCGGTCTCGGAGTCGCTGATGCCCTGCGTCGAGAAGGGGATGAGCACGACGAAGGCGATCGCCACGAGACTCACCACGATGGTGGCCGAGGTGATCGCGTCGAAGCCGGCGACGATGCGATGATTCACCCGCCAGAACACCGCGATCACCGCGAAGCTGATCGCGAAACCGAGGAGCTGCCAGCCGAGTCCGCTGTCGAGCAGGGTCGTCGGGCTCTTCCAGTCGGATGCCGCGGGCGGGTCGATGTTTACGACGAGCAGGGTCAGCGCGATGGCGTAGACGGCGTCGAGGAACGCGAAGGTTCGTGCGAACTCGACTGAATCCCGTCCGTACGTTCGCTCGGGCTCTGCTGTCGCGCTCACGGGTCGAGTCTGCCGCGGGCGCGCGCCGCTCAGCGCCCGACCCGCCGTTGATCGGCGTCAGTCGGATCGGCGTCAGTCGGATCGGCGTCAGTCCCAGTCGGCTGCGTGCATCCAGCCGGCGATGTACGCGCGCTCGTTCTCGCCGAGCCGCACGCCGAGGTTCGGGGTGCTCCCGGGCTCGAGCTCGCAGAGCTCGAAGATGCGGCGTACGACGACGGCTCGGAGCGGTGCATCGAGGTTCTCGAGCACTTCCATCTGCAGCGGGCGTTCGAGCATCGGCCACCAGAGTCCGATCGGCGGAAGTCCGTGCGAGCGCCGGGCACGCTCATCGTGTGCGGGTTCGTCGAGGATCGAGCTCATTGTGCCGGCTCCTCGCTCGTGCGGCCCGTCTCGGGGTCGCGGACGACGACCTGTTCGTTCGGGTCGGCGTCTTCTTCGGCCTGCTGGTGCTGCTCGACGGCATCGACGGCCTGGTCGAGTTCGTCCTCCGGGCGCGATACGGAAGGGGCGGGATCGCTCATCGGTGTGTACTCCTCGTTCGAGTCGGCTGCGGCATCGGAGCCGACATCTTCGAACGTACGCGCGCGGAGTCGGCATCGACAGGGGATTGACCCTTCGAGGGGCGCATGCTACTCGCGGAGCCCGAGACGGTTCAGGCGATCAGATTCAGCCGAGCACTTCGCCGAGGTCGTACGCGACCGGACGATCGATCTGCTCGAATGTGCACGAGCGGGGCTCGCGATCGGGGCGCCAGCGCTCGAACTGGGCCGTGTGCCGAAAACGCTCGCCCTCGAGCTGGTCGAAACGCACTTCGGCGACGAGCTCGGGGCGCAGGCGCACGAAGGAGACGTCGCGGCCCGATGAGAAGCGGCTGCGCTCGGTCTCGCCGGTAACGGCCCCGCCGTCGTCGTCGCGGACGACGTAGGGCTTGAGTTCGTCGATCAACTCGAGTCTCCGCGCGTTGCTGAATGCCGACATGCCGCCGACGTTGCGCAACTGCCCGGAGTCGTCGTACAGGCCGAGGAGGATGGATCCGACCCCGTTGCCCGAGGCGTGGATGCGGTAGCCGAGTGCGACCACGTCGGCGGTGCGGTGGTGCTTCGCCTTCAGCATGACGCGCTTGCCGGGGGAGTACGGTGCCGCGAGCGGCTTGGCGACGACACCGTCGAGCCCGGCGCCCTCGAACTCCTCGAACCAGCGACGCGCGAGCGCGACGTCTCTCGTGATGCGGGTCAAGCTGATCGGGTCGCCGAGTTCGCCGACGAGTCGTTCGAGTGCGGCCCGGCGTGCGGAGAACGGCTCGTCGATGAGCGAGACGCCGGCCTCCTCGATCAGGTCGAAGGCGACGAACATCGCGGGCGTCTCTCGGGAGAGCATCTCGACACGGCTCGCAGCGGGATGGATGCGCTGGGAGAGCGCCTCCCAATCGAGGCGCGCGCTGCCGGCCGGCCCGGCGGCGACCACGATCTCGCCGTCGAGCACGCACGGCCCGGGCAGCATGCGAGCGAACGCCTCCACGAGTTCGGGAAAGTACCGAGTGAGCGGCTTCGCCCCGCGGCTGCCGATCTCGACGTGCTCGCCGTCGAATGCGACGATGCCGCGAAAGCCGTCCCACTTCGGCTCGTAGGCGAGACCGCCGGCAACGGAGTCGGGCTCGGGCACGGTCGGCACGGCCTTGGCGAGCATGGGAGCGACGATCTCGGTGGGCGCCATGGCGTCAACGATATGACCGGATGGCGCGGCTGGCGAGAGCTCGAGGCATCTGTCGTCGATTCGGTGTGCCCGCTCAGATCACCGCGCGGAGCCCCGCGGAGAGCGCGGTGTGGTGCTCGAAGACGAGGTTCGTCTCGGTGAGGGCGACGGCCGGGTTCGCCGAGAGGTTCTTCAGCACGAACTGGCGCACGTGATCGCTGTCGCGCACGCGCACATGGATGAGGAAGTCTTCGGAGCCGCCGAGGAAGAAGAGCTGCGCGACTTCGGGTTGGGTGCGCAGTTCGTCGGAGATCTGCTCCATGAGGTGCCGGGCGCCAGGGCGGATGCGCACGCTCACGAGCGCCTGCAGATGGTAGCCGAGCGCGGCGGGGTCGATCTCGGCGGTGTAGCGCACGATGACCCCGCGCTCGCGCAGCGACCGCACCCGAGCGAGGCAGGTCGACGGGGAGATTCCGACGGCGCGCGCGAGGTCGACGTTCGGCGTGCGGGCGTTCTCGTGCAACCGGGCGATGATCTGACGGTCGACAGCATCGAGCACGACCGGCGTCGGTTCGGCGCCGGGTGCGCTGATCTGCGGTGCATCGGGCATCGGGATATCCTTGATTCGAATGAGTGCAGCGGATGCATCCATTCTACCGAATTCTGTGCGGTTGATCTTTCGGACAATCGAACAAGCGGCGAAAATAATGGCACTCGTCATCACGACATTCGGCCCACAGTTATCGGAGCAACCCATGCGCATCGGCGTGCCCGCAGAGATCAAGAACAACGAGTTCCGCGTCGCCATGACGCCCGCCGGGGTGCACGCGCTTGCGGGGCGCGGTCACGACGTCGCGATCGAGGCCGGAGCCGGCACGGGCGCCGGCTACCTCGACGCCGAGTACGCCGCCGCGGGCGCCACGATCGTCGCGACCGCCGAGGAGGCGTGGTCGGCCGACCTCGTGCTGAAGGTCAAGGAGCCGATCGCCGCCGAGTACGGCTTCCTGCGCGACGACCTGACGCTCTTCACGTACCTCCACCTCGCGGCCGACCTGCCGCTCACGCGGGCGATCCTCGACTCGGGCGTCACGGCGATCGCGTACGAGACCGTGCAACTCGCCGACCGCTCGCTGCCGCTCCTCACGCCCATGAGCGAGGTCGCAGGCCGACTCGCGCCGCAGGTCGGTGCCGCCGAGCTGCTCGCCTCGCGGGGTGGGCGCGGCGTGCTCCTCGCGGGCGTTCCGGGCACCTCGCCCGCGAAGGTCGTCGTCATCGGCGGCGGCGTCGCGGGTGAGCAGTCGGCCGCGACCGCACTCGGCCTCGGCGCCGGCGTCACCGTGTTCGACATCTCATTGCCGAAGCTGCGCGAGATCGACGCCCGCTACGACCACCGCATCCGCACGCTGGCGTCGTCGCCGTACGAGATCGCGCGCCAACTGAAGGACGCCGACCTCGTGGTCGGCGCGGTGCTCGTGCCGGGCGCCGCGGCACCGAAGGTGGTCAGCGACGAGATGGTCGCCGCGATGAAGCCGGGCTCGGTGCTCGTCGACATCGCGATCGACCAGGGCGGATGCTTCGAGGGTTCACGCCCGACCACGCACACCGAGCCGACGTTCCGCGTGCACGACGCGATCTACTACTGCGTCGCCAACATGCCCGGGGCGGTGCCCGCGACCTCGACTCCTGCGCTCACGAACGCGACGCTGCCGTACACGCTGCAGATCGCCGATCTCGGCTGGCAGGCCGCGCTCGCCGCCGACCCGGCGCTCGCGAAGGGGCTGAACGCCACGGCCGGCCGTCTCACGAACGAGGGCGTCGCTGCGGCGCACGGGCTCGAGCTCGCGTCGATCTGAGCTGCACCTCGTCGTGGCGCAGCCACGACTGTGTCGAGGCCTTGCGAGGGTCTCGAGACGCGCTTCGCGCTCCTCGACCGGCGAAGTGTCGAGGCCTTGCGAGGGGTCTCGAGACGCGCTTCGCGCTACTCGACCGTCGGGGCGTCGAGGGTGACCGGTAGGCCCGCCCGGTGCCACGCCATGATGCCGCCCTCGACGTTGACGGCGTCGACGCCCTGCGACTCGAGGTACGCCACAGCTTGAGCGCTGCGCCCGCCGACATGGCAGATCACGTAGACGGTCGTGTCACGAGGCACTTCGCCGACTCGGTCGACGAGCTCGCCGAGCGGGATGTCGAGCGTGCCGTCGATGCGCGCCTGTACCAGCTCGTGCGGTTCGCGCACATCGAGGATGACGGCGTCGGCGATCGCGTGCACGTCGTGGGGAATGGCGGATCGCATCGGAGCTCCTGGAAATGGTCGGGCGGGGTCCGTCCAACGTTACCCGCGGTCTCGACACAGCGCTCCGCGGCGATGCTGACATGGATTCCGCGCGATACCACGTATGGTGTCCGTGTGCGGCGGCTCGATCGGAATCATGACGAGGATGACATCCTCGATCCCGAGACCGACGCTGCCGCGGAACAACTCACACCGGATCCCATGCGACACGACACCACGAGCCCTGACAGCCTCAGCCTCGGCGACCCAGAGCTCGTCGCAGGCAACGTTGCCGAGCCCGCGTGGCGTCGCTGGCACGGCGAGCTCGCCGGCGTGGGCGCCCGCTCGCCGCTCGCTCGATTCGTGGACACCCCGCGCACTCGCATCGAGCTCTCGACGACGCACCCGGGAGGCCTGCCGCAGTTCATCACCGGCAAGTCGACCCTGCTCTCGAGCTTGATCCGCGACGAGCTGGCTCTGCGCAACGCCCGGCTCGCCGCAGCCGAGATCACCCAGAAGGGCATCGAGTTGCGCTCCGTGCGCGGCATCGAGTCGGTGCACCTGGCCATCGGGCTCGCGTCGTGGCGCAACGCCGGTGAAGAGTATCTCGCCCCGGTGCTGTTGCGACCGCTCGCCATCCGTCGCTACGGACGCGACTTCGAACTGAAGCTCAAGGGCCAGCCGTTCCTGAACCCCGCCCTCGCTCGCGAGCTTCGCGAGCAGTTCCAGATCACGCTCGACGCCGAGGCGTTCGTCGCGCTCGCCATCACCAATGGCGTATTCAAGCCGCAGCCCGTGATCGATCGGCTCCGCGGCCTCACGAGCCACCTGCCGTGGTTCCACGTCGCGCCGCGACTCGTCGTCTCCTCGTTCGCCGAGGTCGGCCCGTCGATGGCAGCGGATGCCGCGAAACTCGACCACCCCGTCATCGATGCGATCGCCGGCAACCCCGCTGCTCGCGCGACCGTCATCGCCGCGACGGGCGAACGAGTGCGCGCGGTGGCGCAGGACGCCCGCCCGCCATCGACCGACACCCTGCTGCTCGACGCCGACCCCGAACAGGAGCAGGCCGTCGCCGAGATCGAGGCCGGCACCTCGGTCGTCGTGAAGACCCTGCCCGGCACCGGTGGTACCCAGACGATCGTGAACGCGATCGGCGCACTCGTCGCGAAAGACAAGCGCGTGCTCGTCGTCGGCTCCCGCAGGGCGAGCCTCGACGGCATCGCCCACCGACTCGGCCAGGTCGGGTTGGGCGGAGCCGCGGTGACGACCGCGGGCCTGCGCCGTGAACTCATCCAGTCGATCTCGCGCAACGAGAAGGCCGAGCGCCCCAGGGTCGCCGATGTCGACGACGCGCTCGTGCGCCTGCGGAAGGTGCTCCTCGACTATCGCACGGCGCTCACCCGCGCCGACCCCGAGCTGCATGTCTCGGTGCTCGACGCGCTCAGCGAGCTCGCGCGGCTCGCCCTCGCGCCCGAGTCGCCATCGACCACCGCCCGGCTCGACCATCACGCGCTCGTCGCGATCGCCGACGACCGTGACGAGGTCGCTCGCGACCTCGCTCGCGCGGCAGCGCTCGGCGAATTCCGTTACGGCCCCGGTGATTCCCCCTGGTACGGCGCCTCCTTCACCTCGTCCGACGAGGCGAGCAATGCGCACAGTCTCGCGAAGCGCCTCTCGGCGAGAGATCTACCGCGACTGCTCGATCGCGGCCGGGCGCTCATCGCGCAGACGCGCTTGCGCGAGTTCGAGTCGGTCGCCGAGCTCGGGGTGTTCCTCAGGCTGCTCCTCGACGTGCGCGAGACGCTCGACCGGTTCCAGCCCGCCGTCTTCGACCGGCCGCTCGGCGAACTCATCGCCGCGACCTCTTCGCGGCGCGACTCGGCCGGCATGTCCGGAGCGAACCGACGGCGTCTGCGCCGGCACGCGCTCGAATACGTGCGCCCCGGCGTGCACGTCACCGACCTGAACTCCGCCCTCCGCGGCATCCAGCAGCAGCGCACGCTCTGGCAGCGTTACTCGGAGGCGGGGGCGATCCCCGGCGTGCCCGTCGGCATCGACGACGTACACGTCGCCCTCCAGCACGTCGCCACCGATCTCGCGGCCCTCGACGCCCCGCTCGGCATCGTCGGCACGCCGCGGCAGCTCGCCGCCCGACCGGTGCGCGAGCTGACCTCGACCCTCTCCGGGCTCGCTGCCGAGTCCGAGGTGCTCACCAACCTGCAGGAACGCACCGCGGTGCTCGGGCGCCTTCGCGACCTGGGTCTGGACCCCCTGCTCCTCGACCTCGCCAAGCGCCATGTGCCCGAGCGGTCCGTCGCTGCCGAGCTCGAACTCGCCTGGTGGCAGTCGGTGCTGGAATCGGTGCTCGCCGGTGAGAAGGCCCTGCTCGGTGCGAACACGACGGTGCTCGACCGGCTCGAGAGCGACTTCCGACTCGTCGACGAAGCCCATGCCTCCGCCGCCGGGCCGCAACTCGCGTGGCGGCTCGCCGAGAACTGGAAGGTCGCGCTCGTCGACCACCCCGACGAGGCAGGTCGACTGAAGCGGATGCTCCGTGGCGACCGCGTGCGGCCCGAAGCGCTGCAGGCCGAATCGCCGCACCTGTTCCGCGCGCTCGCCCCCGTCTGGCTCGCGTCGCCCTACGATGTCGCCGCGATCGACGACTCGATCGGCTTCGACACGGTGATCCTCGTCGATGCGGGCGCGACGAGCATCGCCGAGAATCTCGGTGCGATCCGCCGTGCGAAGCAGGTCGTCGCGTTCGGCGACCCCGTGACGCAGACACCGACCCTCTTCGAGACCGGTATCGACGACGTCGAGCAGACGGGTGCGCCGGTGACGGAGCACGGCGTCGACGCCCTGCACGCCGACTCGGCCCTCGCCCGACTCGGCGAGCTGCTGCCCACCCTCACGCTCACGCGCAGCTACCGGGCGGGCGGCGAAGACCTCGCCGAACTCGTCAACAACCGCTTCTACGCGGGGCGCATCGTGTCGTTGCCGTGGGCGGGCAGCTTCCTCGGCCACGGCAGTCTCGGCCTGCACTACGTCTCGGGCAACGGCTTGCCCGACTCGGTGACCGGCACAGTGGAGTCGATCGACTCCGAGGTCGCGAAGGTCGTCGAACTCGTCATGGAGCATGCGGTGAAGCGCCCACGCGAATCGCTCATGGTCATCACCGCGAGCACGAGGCACGCCGCCCGCGTGCACCAGTCGGTGCTCGCCGCGTTCGCCAAGCGCACCGACCTCTCCGACTTCATCCTGAAAGACCGGGCGGAGCCGTTCACGGTGCTCACGCTCGAGCAGGCCGTTGCACAGAGCCGCGACCGAGTGATCTTCTCCGTCGGCTACGGTCGCACGCCGCACGGCCGGCTGCTCTCGAATTTCGGCTCGCTCGGCGAACCGGGTGGCGACCGCCTGCTCGCGGTCGGCATGACCCGCGCCAGGCGATCGATGGACCTCGTCTCGGCGTTCCACCCCGATGACATCGACGAAGACCGGCAGAGCCACGGCGTGCTCGCCCTCGCGAACGTGCTCACCCAGACCGAAGAGCGAGCGGCGGAAGCCGGCGAGACCGGTGACGGGCCGTCGATGCTGCGCGACCTCGCGGGGAGACTCGAGCGCCGCGGAATCCGGGTGAGCGTCGGTCATCGGGGCCGGCTCGCCCTCGCCGCCGCGAACGCGGGCAAGGCCGTCGTCGTCGAGACCGACGACGCCCTCGCCGGTCTCAGCCTTCGCGAGTCGCTCCGACTGCGCCCCGACGTGCTGCGCCGCCTCGGCTGGCACTACCTGCGCGTGCACAGCTTCGAACTCTTCGGCGACCCCGAGGCGGTCGCCTCGAGGGTCGCGTCACTGCTCGGGCGGCCCGAGGCCGAGCGGTCGACGGATGCCGCAGCCGCGCCCCGATGAGCAAGGAGCCACGTCAGCGCGTCGAGCGTGCCGCGGGTCGGGCACGCCGTGCCAGGCTCACGCCGGCACCGGGCTCCGATCCTTCGCCCGAGGTGCCGGTCGACCGGCCCGACGAACCGGCGCCGACGCAGGCGGAGAAGGCCGGCCCCGCGTCATCCGATGACGAACGACTGACGCGGGACCGGCCGCCTCACTGGAAGCAGACCTGATCAGTCGCGGTGGGCTCCGCTGCCACCCCGCGCCTCGGCGAGGAGGTCGCGGATCTGCGTCAGCAGCTCGGCCTCGGTGAGTGGCTCGTCGGTCGGTTGTCCGGCCGCGGCCTTCGCTGCCTGACGTTCTCGGAACGTGTTCATCGGGAGCACGAAGACGAGATAGACGACGAGCGCGACCGCGAGGAAGGTGATGATCGCGGCGAGGACGGCGCCGAATTTGAGCTGCGCGTCGCCGACTGCGACGATCATCGCGTCATTGAGGCTCTCGGCGTTGAACAGGAGTCCGACGAGCGGATTGATGAGGCTGTCGACGATCGCATTCACGACTGCGGTGAACGCGGCACCGATGACGACCGCGACGGCGAGGTCGATGACATTGCCTCGCGTGATGAAATCCCTGAAACCCTTGAGCATGGTTCCTCCTGGAGTCGAGGCCGCGTGGGCGGCCTCCTTCAGGCCACGCTAGCGGAGGAGTTGCCGCCCGTCGATGATGACGACCCGGAACCGCTTGCGGAGGATCCGCCACCGGAGCCCGACGAGCCGGAGCCGCCCGAACCGGACCCCGACGAACCGGACCCCGACGAACCGGAGCCCGAGCCGGACTCCGACGAGCCGCTCGAACCGCCGGAGCCGGCCTTCGAACCCGACCCGGATCCGTTGCTTCGCGAATCGGTGCTGTAGAACCCCGATCCGTTGAAGGTCACGCCGATCGTGTTGAAGAGCTTGCGCAATCTGCCGCCGCAGACATCGCAGACGCTCAACGTGTCGTCGGTGAACGCCTGGTGGATGTCGAAGGCGTTGTCGCACTCGGTGCAACGGTATGAATACGTGGGCATGGAGCTTCTTCCGATTTCTGGTCGCGCGCCGGCACCGGGCCGGTCAGAACGCGATGATGCGTGTGGGCGTCACGACGCCGTTCACGGGCTGGTCGTGCACCTCGCGTGGCACGGTCTCGACGAACTCGCTGTCGAAGACGACGGCGTACACCGGAGGACATTTTCCCATTGATCCGAGGGTCTTGTCGAAATAGCCCCGACCCCAGCCGAGCCGCATGCCGGTTGCATCGACCGCCGCTGCCGGCACGATGATGAGGTCGACGTCGTTGATCGCCATCGGGCCGAGCAGTTCGCCGACGGCCTCGGGCATGCCGTAGAGGCCGAGCGTCTCGGTCTCCTCCTCGCCGACCGTCCAGTCGAGCAGGCCGTCTTCGCGGGTCACAGGGAACAGCACACGGATGCCGCGGGCCTCGGCCCAGTTCACGAACGGCCGGGTGTCGGGCTCGGTCGGCATCGAGAGATAGCACGACAGGGACTCGGCCCCGGTCGAACCGATGAGCTCTTCGAGCCGAGCGGTGAAGCCTTCGGTCGCGAGCTCGCGCTCGTGTGCGGGCATGTTCTGCCGCCGCTCGCGGAGCTCCGCGCGGAGTACGCGCTTCTGAACGTCCGGGTCCTCGGGCATGTCACACATCATAGGCTGACGCGCCGCTGGTCCTGTGTGGTGCGCCGCCTCCACCGATACGCTCGAATGCATGAGCTCACGCATCACGAAGGCCGTCATCCCCGCAGCCGGACTCGGAACGCGGTTCCTGCCCGCCACCAAGGCCATGCCGAAAGAGATGCTGCCCGTCGTCGACAAGCCGGCCATCCAGTACGTCGTCGAAGAGGCCGTCAGCGCCGGACTCACCGACGTGCTCATGGTGACGGGGCGAAACAAGAATGCCCTTGAGAACCACTTCGACCGCGTTGCCGAGCTCGAGGCGACCCTCGAAGCCAAGGGCGACACGGTCAAGCTCGCGAAGGTGAACGAGTCGACGGGCCTCGCCGACATGCACTATGTGCGACAGGGCGACCCGCTCGGGCTCGGACACGCGGTGCTCCGCGCCCACATGCACGTCGGCGACCAGCCGTTCGCCGTGCTGCTCGGCGATGACATCATCGACGCCCGTGACACGCTGCTCACCCGCATGCTCGAGGAGCAGGGCGTGAGGGATGCCTCGATCGTCGCGTTGCTCGAGGTCGACCCCGATTCGATCCACCTCTACGGCGCTGCCGCGATCGAGCCCACCGATGATCCCGACGTGGTGCGCATCACCGGAATGGTCGAGAAGCCCGCGAAGGAGGTCGCACCGTCCAACTTCGCCGTCATCGGCCGGTACGTGCTGAAGCCCGAGGTGTTCGCGATCCTCGAGCACACCCCGCCCGGCAAGGGCGGCGAGATCCAGCTGACCGATGCGCTCATGACGATGGCGAACGACGTCGAGGGCACCGGCGGCGTCTACGGACTGATCTTCCGAGGGCGTCGCTACGACACGGGCGACAAGCTCGACTACATCAAGGCGGTCGTGCAGCTCGCCTCGGATCGCGACGACATCGGACCCGAGCTGCGGCCCTGGCTCATCGAGTACGCCGCAGGACTCGATACGGACGCCGCAGGACTCGATACAGTCTGAGCATGCCCGCAGTCGCCGTTCCCACGTTGCGCGACGGAGACGTCACGTTGCGCCCGATCCGCGTTCGCGATGCGAAGCCGCTCGAGCGGGTGCTGCTCGCCAATCGCGGTTGGCTGCGGCAGTGGGAGGCGACATATCCGGGCGGCGGCTCGGTCATCGACACGCGCGCGAGCATTCGAAATCTGCTGGCGCACACCCGCACCGGGCACGCCCTCGCGTTCATCCTCGAAGTCGACGGCGACCTGGTCGGCCAACTGAACGTGTCGTCGATCACGTACGGCTCACTCTCCTCGGCGACGATCGGATACTGGGTCGCGCAGAACGTGGCGGGGCGCGGCATCACGCCGACGGCCGTCGCACTCGCGACCGACTACTGCTTCGGCGTGCTCCGGCTGCACCGCATGGAGATCTGCATCCGCCCCGAGAACGGCCCGTCGCTCCGCGTGGTCGAGAAGCTGGGCTTTCGTTACGAGGGCTTCCGGCGGCGCTACATTCACATCGACGGCGTGTGGAGCGACCATTTCGCGTTCGCGCTCGTGTCCGAAGAAGTGCCACATGGAGTCCTACGCCGTTGGCGTGACGGGCGGGTGCCCGAGGGGGTCGCGCGGGTGAGCGCAGAGGACCGCGCGGCATCCGCGTACCCCCTGCCGCTCGCCGATCGGTGAACACGCGGGCGTCGAGTACGGCTGAAGGCATGCAGTGACCTAGCGTTGTCCCATGGACGTGATCGGTGGGGGACTGCTCGTGGCTGTGGCAGCCGCGCTGTGGATCGCGTACCTGCTGCCGAGCTGGCTGGGGCGCCGCCAATACCTCGCGACCGAGCGCAATGCCGTTCGTCTCCAGCAGACCCTCCGCATCCTCGCCGAGACGGCTGAGACGCCCGAACCGGTTCGCATCGAGGCGACGGCGCGCGAGGTCGCGTCCCAGCAACGCATCCTGCAGCAGCGCGAGGCAACGGCCAGGCTCGCCGCCGAGGCCGCCGAGCAGCAGGCCCTCGCCGAGTTCCGCGCAGCAGAAGGGGCAGCGGATGCCGCGCGCGGTCGTGCCGTCGAAGCGCTCGCCGTCAAAGCAGCCGTCACCGAGCCGATCTCCGTGGTCGCGCACGCAGCAGCGGAAGAGCCCGGCTCGTCGACGAGCGAACGAGCCACGGTCCGCACCGGCGCCGCGGCGCGCCGTGCGCTTCGGCGCAAACGGGCGCTGTGCTCGCTCGTGTTGCTCGTCTCGCTGGTCACCCTGGTCGCCGGCGGCATCGCCGCTGCGTTCGGCGCGACGCTCATCGCGCCCGGCGTCGGCGCCCTCGGTGTCGTACTCGCGATCGCCGGTGTCGTCCGACTCGCGCGCGTGCGCCCGGCCCGCACCGCAGCGACGCAACCCGTGCGCACCGTCGAAACCGCGTCATTCGAACCGATCGATCTGCCCGAAGCCGAGCCGATCACCGAGAGCTGGACCCCGCAGCCGCTCCCGCGACCGCTGCACCTCTCACGCGGCACGATCGCTGCGACGGCGATGGCCTCCATCGAAGCAGCTGCCGAGTTGAAGCGCGCCGAGGCTGGCGACGATATCGCGCGTCGGGCCGCCGAGCTCGTGCCCGAGGTGCCCGCGATCAGACCGGTCGCGCCGGCTGCGGCATCCGCTGACCGTGCTCGGCAGGTCGCCGGCGCAGGGCGTGAGAAGGCTCCCGCGAGTCCGTATGCCCGCATGGGCATCGTCGATGACACGCGGCCCGGCATCGACGACCTCGATGCAGTGCTGCGCCGCCGTCGGCAGGCCGGTTGACGACCGCGCCGGTCCGAGTCAACGCTCGCGAGATGATAAGCTTTTTCTCGCTCGGGCCCATGGCGCAGTTGGTAGCGCGTCTCGTTCGCAATGAGAAGGTCGGGGGTTCGAATCCCCCTGGGTCCACCGATACGCTGCGACAGCCCTGCCCCGTTGAGAGCAGGGCTGTCGCGGTTTCCGGCGGTGTCTCGCTCTGCTCGAGCTGTGATTCCAGCGGCCGACGCAGCGACGCGTGAGCTCTCGATGCCGTGCAGTCGTACGCCGTCTGGAACGTCGAGGACCCGGCTGGTACGGCACGCGAGCTAACACCGCAACCACGTTTCCCGCATCGCAGTGACCGGCCGTCACGTCGGCCGCCTCCCGCGGCGCCGGGTGGCCCGGGCGTATGGTGGAACAGATGACGCAAGCGCCTGAGACCCGGTCGATCACCCTGCCCGAAGGTCACCGGTGGCGCGCGTACTGGGTGTGCGTCGCGGTTGCGGCGCTGACGATCCTCGACCTGTCGAAGGTGAACGTCGGCCTCCCCGCGATCGAGGAAGCCTTCGGTGCGGGTTCCACCGAGCTGCAGCTCATCGTCGCCGGCTACGTGTTGACCTTCGGCCTCACCCTCGTGCCCGCGGGGCGCATCGGCGACCAACGCTCGCGCAAGACCCTGTTCATCGTCGGGCTCAGCCTGTTCACGATCACGAGCCTCGTCGCGGCGCTCGCACCGAACATCACGGTACTCCTCGTCGCCCGGCTGTTGCAGGGCGTGGCCGCCGGCATCCAGATGCCGCAGGTGCTCGGCCTCATCCAAGAGCTCTTCATCGGCAAGGAACGGGGCAAGGCGTTCGGTCTGTTCGGCGCGACGATCGGACTCGCGACCGCATTCGGGCCGACGCTCGGTGGCCTCGCGATCGCGATCGGGGGCGCCGAAGACGGCTGGCGCGGCATCTTCTGGATGAACGTGCCGCTCGCGCTCGTCGCGATCGCGGCCGCGATCTGGCTGTTGCCCGTCACCAGGCGTCCGTCGACGAAGCCGTTGTCGCTCGACCCGGTCGGGCTCGTGCTGTTCGCGGTGACCGTCATCTCGCTCTTGTGGCCGTTCCTCTTCACGACGGGTTCGCCGAGCGATGACCCGGGCCGATGGTGGGTGCTCGTCGTCTTCGTCTTCGCGATCACGGGCTTCATCGCGTGGGAGCGACGGTACGCGGCATCCGGCAAGCACCCGCTCGTGCCGCTCAGCCTCTTCGGCGTGAGTTCGTTTCGAAACGGCACGGCGCTCGCGAGCGTGTATTTCGCGGCGATGCCGTCGATGTTCCTGCTCACGACCCTCTATCTGCAGCTCGGGCTCGGCCTCGAAGCCGTCTTCGCGGGCATGGTCAGCATCGGCTTCGCGCTCATGAGCGCGGTCGGGTCGTGGGTCGGCGGCACGCTCGTGAACCGCATCGGGCGGCCGCTCGTCGTGTGGGGTCTCGCGCTGCTGCTCGTCGGCATCGGACTCCTCGTGCTGTTCGCGATCGTGACGCCGCCTGAGATGACCCCGTGGGCGATGGCGGGGGCGATGGTGATCGGCGGTACGGGCGGCGGTCTCGTGGTCTCGCCGAACCAGACGCTGACGCTCATGGACATCCCCGTGAAGCAGGGCGGCCTCGCCGGCTCGGTCGGCCAGCTCGGCCAGCGCATCGGCACGGCGATCGGCACGGCGGTCACGCTCTCGCTCTTCTATTCGACGATCTTCCGCGAGTCCAACGGCGCCCCCGACCTCGCCGTCTACCACGACGCCTACGGCGTCGGCATGCTCGCTGTCGCGATCCTCGTCGCGATCGCCTTCGCGATCGGCATTGCCGACCTCGGCGCGCGTCGACGTCAGCGCAGTGCGCTCGGCGCGGCGGAGGCAGGCGAGGCCTGACCGCGGGAGACCTCGAGGCCTCAGCGGAGCGCGAGGATTCGAGTGCGTTCCGGCTTGTCGTAGTGTTCGATGGCCGCTCGGAGTGCGACCCTCGGCATGGTCGCCGCATGTGCGTCGACGAACGCGGTGAGCCGTACCCGGTCGAGGTCGCCCGCCGCGCGCAGCACCCAGCCGAGCGCCTTCTGCACGTACGGTTCGGGGTCGTCGGCGAGGAGTTCGGCGAACCGGTACGCATCGTCGAGTTCGCCGCGACGGAGGAAAGCGAAGGTCGCCACGAGCGCGGTGCGGCGCTCCGGCCAGAACGCGGATGCCGCGAGCCCGGCGAGCGGCGCACGATCGCGTTCGAGCAGGTAGCCGCCGACGACCTCGCGTGCGGCGAGGTCGACGAGGTCCCACTGGTCGATTCGATCGTGTCGCCGGAGGTAGAGCTCATACAGCTCGGTGCGCCGGGCCTCGGTGGTCTTGGCTCGCGCACCCGACTTGCCCATGATGCTGCAGGCGAGCGCGCGCACTTCGTGCGTCGCTTGCTCGAGCAGCAGCTCGAGTTCGGCGGGCGGCAGGTCGAGCGCAGTCTTCGCGAGCTCGAACACCGCGCCCATGCGCACCCCGATGAACGGGGCGTCGGGGTCGGGCGGGAAGTACTTCGTGTACTTCTCACGCTCTTCGTCGCTCGCGAGCTTCTCGAGCGTGAGGATCAGATCAGCGGCATCCGGCATCGATCGCTTCCTATCGTCGGTGATGAGGCGGAGCTTGCCGATCTCGTGCCACGCCCCGAGAGCTGATGGGCTATGTCCGAGCTGCTTGCGCTTTCGGGGCACCGCGGAGGTTCCGATATTCCTCGAGCGTGTCGACGCGGGGAATGAAGAGGAGCAGCGCAAGGTAGACGATGCCGATGAGGCCGCCGGTGACCAGTGCGAGGAGAATGGTTATGGTGCGCACCCAGTCGACGCGGAACTCGCCTCGGGCTGCGATGCCGAGGCAGAGGCCGCCGAACCACTTTCCCTGGTCGATGCGGCACCAGAACGGACCTCGTACTTGCGCTCGAAAGGACCCAGTCCGGTCGTCTGGGGTGCGGACCGTGCCGGTGTCAGTCAGCAGCTCACTCATGCGCGTATCGTCGATCGGGTCTCTGGACGCGTCGACGCCGTGGCGCATCTGCTCGCCGAGCGAGGCCTCCAGATCGCGGATGGTCTCGTCCGCGTCGGGGTCCGACGTCAGCGCCAGGCGGGCGTCCTCGAGATATCGAAGGAGACGCTCGTGTGCGGCGGCCGTCAGAGGGATCGCTTCCGCATGTCCGCTCAATCTGATGTATCGAGTCTGTTCCACCGTCAACGTCCAATCGTTTCGAGAGTTGCAGTGAGCGTCCGCCAGTAGTCACGGAACTCGGTGAGTTGCGCTCGTCCCGTTTCGGTGAGGGAGAAGTACTTCCTGGGTGGCCCGGATGGCGACTCCTCCCATTCGTGCCCCACGAGCCCGTCGCGCCGCAGCCTGTTCAGAAGCGGGTAGAGGGTTCCTTCCTGAACGGGGAACTTCGCCTCTCGCAGGGCGGCGACGATCTCGGCCGCGTAGCGGCGCCGACTTTCGATCGATGCGAGCACGAGGGGTTCGAGCATGCCGCGGCGGAGCGCCGCGAGCTTGCTATCGTCTTCCATGCTGCTACTGTAGCACAGCAAGGTAGTGAAACAAGGATCAGGTCAGAAGCGACCAAGTCCGCATCTTCGGAAATCAGCGCACGGCGGATGCCTCGGCGACAGGGCTGTCTGAGAACGCGAGTTTCGGCACGAATGCGAGGAGCACGGCTGCGACGGCCGCCGTGAGCCCGCAGACGAGCCACACGGTGACGTAGCCGCTGAACGCGCCGGCCGTGCCGGTGGCTGCCTCCCCGGCTGCTCCGAGCAGTGCGATGCCGAACACGCAGGAGGCGATCGCCCCGCCGACGGTCTTCACCGAGTTGGTGAGGCCGGTCGCGACGCCGGTCTGGTGCGAGGGTGCCGCAGCCGCTGCGGCGGCCGGAAGCGCGGCGACGAGCGCGCCCGAGCCGATGCCCGCGATGACCATGTTCGCGAGTACCTGCACGTAGCCGTCGTGGAAGGGCAGGAACAGGAGATACCCGACCGCGACGAGCGAACTGGCGCCGATGAGCGCGACACGCGGCGTGACCCAGCGCGTCGCGAGCGGGAAGAGCATCGCGCCGACGACGAGTGAGAGCACATAGGCGCCGACGAGGATGGAGGTCTGCCCGGTCGTCGCGCTCAGACCGAAGCCGTACACCGAGGCATCCGTTCGCGCGAAGGTCGACAGCGGCGCTTGGGCGCCGAGCACGCTCACCCCGAAGAGGCCGGCGGTGAGGAAGACCGGCCAGAGTGTCGGTTGGCGGAACAGGCGCACGTCGATGAGCGGATCGGGGTGCTTCAGCTCATAGCGGGCGAAGGGGATGACGAGCAGGGCGCCGAGCGCGACGAGCGCCCACGAGAGGAGGTCGGCCGGCCCGTTCAGGCGCATGAAGCTGAGACCGCCCGTGAGCGAGAGCAGTGCGAGCGAGATGAGGATGAGACCGCCCGTGTCGAGCGTTCCGCCTGTGAGATCGGGCGATTCCTTCACCCCGAAGAGCACGACGAAGAAGCACGCGACCACGGCGATCGCGGGCACGAGCAGGAGCAGCTGCATGGGCAGGGCCTCGGCGAGTGCGCCCGCGGAGAGTGCGCCCGCGATGGCCCCGAGCTCGAGCGCCGCGACCAGGAGGCCCGCGGCCTTGCGGGTCATCGCCGCCGGACGGTCGGCCGAACGACTCCGAGACCAGATGAGGGCGATCTCCAGCGGCAGCCACACGACGTAGAAGCCCTGCAGCGCCCACGCGGCGAGGAACACCCAGAACTGGTCGGTGAACGCGAGCGCGATCGAGGCGATGGCCGTGACCGCCGTCGACCAGACGAGCATGCGCTTGTGCCCGACCATGTCGCCGAGTTTTGCGAACGCAGGCACGACGAGCGCCGACAGCATGAGCTGCGTGCCCTCGAGCCAGTTCACGTCGGCGTCGTGGATGCCGAGGTGCCGCGCGATGTCGGTCAGCAGCGGAGTGTAGAAGCCCTGCAGGATGCCGCTCGTGAATTCGACGAAGGCGAGGAATCCGACGATCGCGGCGACGGGTCCGAGTCTGACAGCGCGCGACATCGAGGCTCCTTCGGGTGAGGTGCAACACACCCTACCGGTGCCTCAAGCGGCGAGATGCGCGGCGGGCGTCAGGAGCGCGGCGAGCTCGCCGGCGGAGAGCTCGCGGCCGAAGGCCGGGTGGCCGGGCTCGAGGGCGATGCCGTGGGTGAGGTCTCCGCCGTCGACGGGGTCGAACCCGAGATCGTCGATGATCGCGGCGACGACGGCGCGCGCTTCGAGGTCGTCGCCGACGACCGCGAGTGCCCGTCGGAGCGGGGAGCCGGCTTCCATGGTGTCGTCTTCCATCTCGTGGTAGCCGAGGTGGTTCAAGGATTTCACGACACGGGCGCGCGGGTTGCGGGCGGCGTTGATCTCGCTCGTCGTGCGCGGGTCGTCGTCGATCTCGGCGATGTTGCCGTCGACCGGGGGCCAGTAGTTCATGGCGTCGATCACGATGCGTCCGTCGAACTCGGGCCACGGCACCGTACCCGCTTTGCCGAACGGCACGGCCACGATGATGACGTCGGCGGTGCGGGCCAGCGTCTCGGGTGTGGTGACCTCTGCGCCCGGAGCGACGACCTCGACCAGCAGGTCGAGGGCGGTCTGGCGCGGGGATCCGGCGATGAGTACGCGATGACCGGATGCCACGAGCAGGCGAGCGAGGGCGGTGCCCACCTTGCCCGCGCCGTAGATTCCGATGATCGGCCGATCCGTCACGCTTCGATTCTCCCATCCATCGGCGCATCGGATCGATGCGTCGTCATGGAAGTGAACGTGTCGCCTGGTGCGAGAATTCCCGGGTTCGTGACCGCGAGGCATCCGGGGAATAGTCTCGACCTCACGGGGGTTCCGCCATGTGCATGCGGACGCATGGAACCACGGAAGGGAACAGGATGCCTGAGCGCTACGAATTCGGTCTCGACACCTTCGGCGACGTCACGATCGGGCCTGATGGCGCCCCGTTGTCGCACGCGCAGGTGCTGCGCAACGTCGTCGAGGAGGCGGTGCTCGCCGACCGTCTGGGCCTCGATTTCTTCGGTCTCGGCGAGCACCACCGCGAGGAGTTCGCCGTCTCGGCGCCCGAGGTCGTGCTCGGCGCGATCGCGGGGCGCACCGAGCGCATCCACCTCGGCTCCGCCGTCACCGTGCTGAGCTCCGACGACCCCGTGCGGGTCTTCCAGCGTTTCGCGACCCTCGACGGCATCTCGGGCGGGCGGGCGGAGGTCATCCTCGGCCGCGGCTCGTTCATCGAGTCGTTCCCGCTTTTCGGTTTCGAGCTGAACCAGTACCAGGAGCTCTTCGACGAGAAGCTCGACCTCTTCGCCGCGCTGCTCCCGCAGGAGCCCGTCACGTGGACCGGCGAGCTCCGCGCGCCCCTCACCGACCAACTCGTGTTCCCACCCGTCGAGCACGGCCGGCTGAAGACCTGGGTCGGCGTCGGCGGCAGCCCCGAATCGGTCGTCCGCGCTGCACGCTACGGCCTGCCGCTCGTGCTCGCGATCATCGGCGGCAGCCCGGCCCGGTTCGCGCCACTCGCCGACCTCTACCGCCGCGCGCTCCAGCAGTTCGGCAATCCGCTGCAGCCGATCGCGATCCACTCGCCCGGTTTCATCGCCGACCGCGATGACGAGGCGCTCGACACGCTCTGGCCGCACTACAAGATCATCATCGATCGCATCGGCCGCGAACGCGGCTGGGGCCCGGTGAGCCGTGAGCACTTCGAAGACGAGGCCGGCCCGAACGGTGCCCTGTATGCGGGCTCGCCCGAGAAGGTCGCCACCAAGATCGCCGGAGCGATGCGCGCGATCGGTGCGACCCGCTTCGACCTCAAGTACTCCAACGGAGGGCTGGGGCACGAGGCGATGATGCACAGCATCGAGTTGTACGCCACCGAGGTGGTTCCGCGCGTGCGCGAACTCCTCGCCGCGGCCGATGCATCCGATTCCGAACTCGCGGCGGTCGCAGACCTCGGCGCCGCCGATCGAGCGGATGCAGCGGCATCCGCCGACCGGCCGCTCGACTGAACCCGCGGGCGCTGCAGATCGACCCTGTCGAACGGCACGGCGGCCCCTCGAGGTCTCGACAGGCTCGACCGGCTACCCGCTTCGGAACTCACGCCGCAGGCGGCGTCGGGCTCGACACCGGTGATGGGCGTCGCTTGCGCACGGCCGCGCGGAACCACTTGGCGTCGGGCAGCCTCGAGAGGAACGTGCCCGCGATGATCGTGATGAGCACGTAGGCCGCGGCGAGCGGCGCGAGTTCGGGCGCCACGCCAGCGCCGACCGCGAGGCCGGCGATGACGATCGAGAACTCGCCCCGGGGCGCGAGGGTGAGCCCGGCGCGCCATTGGCCGAGCGTACCGACCCCGGCGCGGCGGGCTGCGAACGCGCCGGTGATGAGCTTCGTGAGCACCGTCACGAGCGCGAGGGCCAATGCCGCAGGAAGCATCGACAAGAGCGCGGACGCATCGGTCGTGAGACCGAAGAAGACGAAGAAGATGGCGGCGAACAGATCGCGGAGTGGAGTGAGCACCTGGCTCGCGTTGGCCGCGACCCGGCCCGAGAGTGCGATGCCGACGAGGAACGCGCCGACCGCGGCGGACACGCTGACCTCTGCGGCGATGCCGGCCACGAGCATCGTGAGCCCCAGCACACCGAGCAGCAACGGCTCGTGCTGGTCGGCCGGGAAGAGGCGCGACACGATGTGGCCGTGGCGCAGCGCGATGTAGAGGAGCAGGGCGACGACTCCGACGGCGATCGCTACCGCGATGGATCCCTGCAAGAGGCTCACGCCGACGACCAGCGCCGAGAGCACCGGCAGGTAGAACGCCATCGCGAGGTCCTCGATGACGAGCACCGCGAGGATCGCGGGCGTCTCGCGGTTCGAGAGCCGACCGAGGTCGCGGAGGAGCTTCGCGATGACCCCGGATGACGACACCCAGGTCACGCCCGCCAGGGCGACGGCGGCGATCGGCCCCCACCCGAGCAGCAGCGCGAGTATGGCACCCGGTGTGGCATTCAGCGCCGCATCGAGCAGACCGGCGGTGCGCGCCGACCTCAGGCTCCCGAAGAGTTCGGAAGCGGTGTACTCGAGACCGAGCAGTGCGAGCAGGAGTATGACGCCGATCTCGGCGCCGGCCTCGAAGAATTCGGAGCTCGCGTCGAGTGGAATCAGTCCGCCCTCGCCAAGGGCGAGACCGACGACCAGATAGAACGGGATCGGCGAGATTCCGAGCGCGTTCGCGAGGCGTCCGAGCAGGCTCATGCCGAGAAGCAGCGCGCCGACTTCGATGAGGAGCAGCGTGGTCTCGTGCATACGCGCGGCCTCAGTCGGGGCCGTTGGCGAGCAGCCGGGCTACCCCGTCGAGTCCTTCACGTGTTCCGACGACGACGATGACGTCGCCCGCGCGCAGCGTCTCTGCCGGCGTGGGTGAGGGGATGATCGTGCCGTCGCGAACGATGGCGACGATCGAGGCATGGGTGCGGGTGCGCGCCTTCGTCGCCCCGAGCGTGCGATTGAGGTACGGCGAGTCGGTCGGCAATGCGATCTGCTCGGTGTAGAGGCCGGCCGTCTCATCGCTGAGGCTCGTGAGTCGGCTGAGCATGACCGAGGCGCCGAGCACGTCGGCGAGGGCTGCAGCCTCGTCGTCGTTCAGCGGAATTGAGTCACGGCAAGCGTCGGGGTCGTCTTCATCGAAGAGGCCGAGGTCGCGCTCACCATCCCGGTGTGAAACTACGCTGATGCGTCGACCGCTTTCGGTGACGAGGTCGTGACGAATGCCGATTCCGGGCAGGTCGACCTTCTCTATGCGAATACCCACGTGGCAATCGTAACCCCGCGCGGGCGCGTCGCGGCCCACCGCGCTCAGCCGTGCGACTTGGCCTGCGTGCGCATGGTCAGTACGGGCGTGCCGGCGTCGTCGCCGACCTCGAACTCGACCGTCACAGTACCCAGCTCCGCGAGCGAGCCCGCGTGCGTGCCGCCGCACGGAATGCGGGCGTCGCCGCCGGGAAGGGCGGCCACCCAGAACCGGCGGTCGGTGAGGCCGTCGCCCTCGCGTTCGACGCGCACCGCGACGCCGGCGCCGGCCCAGTCGGCGATGGCGGCGGTGACGGATGCCGCGAGCTCGCCGAGCCCGTCGGCCGCGAGCGCCCCGGTGTCGAACCCGGCGCGGCGCAGCGACTTATTCAGCCGATAGACGTCGACGGAGCCGCCCTGCAGGATGCGGCTCGAGGTGATCGCGATGCCGTCGAAGTCGGGATTGCCGAGCGCGTCCTCGCGGGCGGGCTTCGACCAGTGCCCGGCGAGCGCGCGGTTCAACGCGAGCGAGGCCGCGTGGCAGGCAGTGTGTCCGATCGAGAGCGCGCGTCGCGTCGAGGCATCCGCTCGCACCGTCACCGCATCGCCCTCGTTGATCGCGGCTTCGCCGCGAACGAGGTGCGCGACGAGGAACGCCCAGCCCTCAGCGCCCTTGCGCACGGGGATGTCGGCGCCGAGGAAGAGGGCGCTACCGTCGGTCGCGGCGAGAACGGCGTCGACGATCGGGTACTCGGTGCCGCGCGCGAGTATCGAACCCGTGTCGGCCGGCTGGTCGGGCCAGGCCGCGTCGACGGGATGGAAGCTCGTCGTCTCGGCGATGACGGCGAAGAGCCGGTCACCGGCGGCCTCGACGTGCAGCACCACCGACTCGGCCTCGAGGGCGCCGTCGGCATAGGTCACGCGGGTATCGCGCGCAGGCAGTGCCATCGAGGCTCAGACGCCGTCGCTGCGACCGAGCACGTGGAAGGGGATGCCGATCGCGATCGACACGCTCAGAATGCCGCCGAAGAACAGCGGTGCCTGGAATTCGGTCAGCACGGGCGCCGTGCCCATGAGCCAGAGGCCGAAGATGAAGAGTCCCATCGAGATGACAAAGGCGACGACGTTCACAGCGACCTCCTGAATTCCGGTGGCGGTCCGCGCCGCCCGGCCAAGTCTAACGTTCGAACACCACGCGCCGAAGGGTCACGACTCGAGCGGACCGAGCCATGCGTTCGCGACGGTCGAGTGGGCCGATTCGTCGTCGGAGGGGTGGAAGATGCCCGCGAGTACGTCGCGGTAGAGGCGGCCGAGTTCCGAGCCTGCGAAGTACGTCGAGCCTCCTGAGACGCGCACGGCCTGGTCGACGACGTGCTTGGCGGTCTCGGTTGCGCGCACCTTGACGCCGACGAGTTTCGCGAACCACAAACCGCCGTGGTCGACGAGTTCGTCGAGATCGCGTGCGATGGCGAGGAGTTGCGGCTCGATGGCCTCTTGAGCGAGTGCGGCATCGGCGATGCGCCAGCGGATGTCTGGATCTTGCGAGAGCGGCTTGCCGTCGTTCTTCAGGGACGTACGCCGGTGCGCCGCCGCGACGGCGAGTTGCAGGGCGCGGTCGCCGATGCCGGCGTAGACCGAGGCGAGCAGCAGTTCGAAGTTCGCGAAGATGCCGAAGATCAGCGGATCGGCGTTCGGCCCCGGGTCGAGCCGGCGCACGATGCGGTCGGCCGCAGCGAACGCGCCGTCGAGCACGGTGGTGCGACTCTGGCTCGCCCGCATGCCCATGGTGTCCCAGTCGTCGAGGATGCGCACGTCGGGATCTTCGCGGTCGATGAAGCCGTAGACGATCTTCGGCGCGTCGGCCGAGGCCGTGTCGAGGCCCATCGTGCCGAGCCTGGTCCACGCCGGTGAGAGCGAGGTGAAGATCTTGCGACCGGTGTACCGGTAGCCGCCGCCCTCCTGCGGTTCGGCGTCGGTGCGCGATCCGAAGAGCATGAGGTCGTTGCCGGCCTCGCTGATGCCGAAACCGAAGATCTCGCCCGCGCCCGCCTCGCGGAGCACGAACTCGAGAGAGTCGTCACCGCGGTCGCGGAGCACTTTCGCAACGCCCGTCCACACGAGGTGCATGTTCACGGCGAGCGCGGTCGCCGGCGCCGCGCCCGCGAGCCGCATCTGCCCGCGAACGGCGTCGGCGAGGCTCCAGCCGAGCCCGCCGAGCTCGACCGGAACGAGCGCCGTCAGATAGCCCGCCTCTTGGAGTTCGGCGAGATCCTCGTCGAAGAACGCGTTCGCCCGGTCGTAGCCGGCCGCCCGTTCGCGGATGCGTTCGATCAGATCGTCGTGCAGCAGGGTCTCGGGTCTCGGGGTCTCCGGCGTGGTGCTCACGCCGCCAGACTACGCCTCGGGCGTGGTGCCCGACCGGGGCGGCGTGGCCGAGACGGCGGACCCGTCGACGACCGCTTCAGGGTCGACGGATGCCGCGGCATCCGCTCGCCCGTTGCGCCGGCCGCGCGTCGAGGCCACGACGATCGCGACGACGATCGCGGCGATGACGAGCCCCGTGAGGAGCCAGGGCAGGAGCACGCCGAACGCGACACCGAGCCACGATGCGAACGCGACGAGTGCGCCCCACCCCGCGACGAGGCCGCTCCAGAAATCGCCGGGCGCCGCATCGGGAGCCACGTCCTCCGTGATGAGCTCGAGAGTGATCGTCGAGTAGTCGACCTGGTCGACGAGCCAGTCGCGTTGCTGGGTGAGGCTGTCGAGCTCGGCTTGCCGGGTCGTGAGTTCGGACTCGATCGCGATGAGGTCGGCGATCGAGGTGGCGGTGCCGAGAAGCTCGCGCAGCCGGGCGACGGATGCGGTGAGCGCCTCGACGCGAGCATCGAGGTCTTGGTGCTGCTGCGTGACATCCGAGGCGTTCATCGACACGGAGTTCACGGTGCCGAGCTCGCGGAGTTTCGCGACCACCCCGTCGAGCTCGTCGGAGGGCACCCGCATCGTGAGCGACGCGCTCGGCAGCCGGGTGTCGGTGGCGGGCGTCTCGCGGCGGTTGTCGACCCGTCCGCCGGCCTGCTCGGCGATGTCGGCGGCGTCTTCGGCCGTCGCGATCGGGTCGTCGACGGTGACCGAGATCGATCCGGTCGTGATGACGCTGCGCTCGGCCTCGGCGGTGAACTCGGTGCCGCCGGCAGCGGCGTCGCCCTCGGCGCTCTGCGGCGCATCGGGTGCGGGCATCATCTCGCCGGGGGCCACGCCGAGTTCGAACGACGAGCTGGCGCCGCCGGCCGAGCAGCCGGCGAGAAGGAGGGCGGTGAGCGCGGCCGCGGCCGCCGCTGGTGCGAGTCGTCGTCTCATGCGCTCACTGTATTCCGCGGCCGGAACCCGATGTCTGGAACCCCGCTGGGAGTCGGGTCACGATCGGATTGCGCTTCACTGTGAATCGAGGAGGGGCCCCAACGTTCGGCGTGGTTCGCCCGTTCAACACATCGATTCCAGCCGTCGTTCAGCGCTGCCGTCAGTCGTCGTCGGGGTCGCGCCCGGTGCGTTCGCCCGTCTCCAGCGCGGCGATCGCGGCGAAGTCGTCGGCGTCGAGTTCGAAGCCGAAGACGTCGAGGTTCTCGCGGATGCGCTCGGGCGAGGACGCCTTCGGGATCACGAGGTTGCCGAGCTGCACGTGCCAGCGCAGCACGATCTGCGCGGGCGTGCGACCGTGCTTGGCCGCGAGGTCGTCGAGCAGGGGAGTGCCGAGCACCCGGCCGCGCGCGAGCGGTGACCATGCCTCGGTGCGGATGCCGTGCGCAGCATCGAACTCTCGCAGCGCCGTCTGCGGCAGCCACGGGTGCAGTTCGATTTGATTGACGACGGGCGCCTCACCGGTCTCCGCGACGAGCCGCTCGATGTGGTGCGCGTGGAAGTTGGAGACGCCGATCGAGCGGACCCGTCCCTCGTCGCGCAACCGGATGAGCGCGCGCCACGTCTCGACGTAGCGGTCGGTCGACGGCACTGGCCAGTGGATGAGGAGGAGATCGAGCTGCTCGAGCGCGAGAGCGCGCATCGACAGGTCGAAGGCGTGCAGCGCGAGTTCGTAACCGTTGTCGTCTTTCCACACCTTCGTCGTGACGAAGAGCTCCTCGCGAGGCAGGCCCGATGCGCGCACCGCCTCGCCGACCTCACGCTCGTTGCCGTAGAAGGCAGCCGTGTCGAGATGCCGATAGCCTGCGTCGATCGCGTCGAGGCAGAGGCGTGCGGCATCCGTCGGCGGCACCTTGTACAGGCCATAGCCGAGCTGCGGGATGCTCGCACCGTCGGCGAGCGGCACGCGCGGTGCGGGAGGGAGTGGTTGCGGCATCCGGAGCGCCTCTCTGAATTGGTCTAGCTCGGTTGCAGTGGAACGGGCTCGGTATCGGGGATCGGGCTCGCATCGCGGCCCCTGAGGTCGGGGTGCCATCGCCGACCGAGTACCGGCACGATGAACCCGAGCAGCGCGAGCGCCGCGGCTGCCCAGAATGCGCCCTGCGCCCCGTAGCCGTCGATGAGGAATCCGGCGAGGGCCGAGCCGAGGGCGGCGCCGATGAGCTGCCCGGTGCCGACCCAACCGTACGCTTCGGCGGTGTCGGAGAACTTCACGCTCGCCGAGACGATCGCGAAGAGCACGGCGAGCGCCGGCGCGATGCCGAGGCCCGCGATGAAGAGGGTGGCGGAGAGCCACCAGAAGTCCATGAGCCCGGCAGCGAGCGCCGTGCCCGCGAACACGATGAACATGCGGCGCGCGGTCGACCAGGGGCCGATCGGCACGTGCCCGAGAAAGAGGCCGCCCGCGAGCGAACCCAGCGAGAAGATCGCGAGCACGATGCCGGCCTCGGCGCCGCCGTGGCCGAACACGGCGACGACGCCGGCCTCGATCGCCGCGGTCGCTCCGATCAGGAGGAAGCCGACGATCGTCGCGAGGAGCACCGGCGGCCTGCCGAGCACGACGCCGAATCGCCGCTTCGAACGCGGGATGCGGACGCGCCCGAGCTCGGGAGAGGAGATGAACCAGATGCCGCCGATCACCATGAGCACGGCGGCGAGGAGGATCGCCCATACCGTGCCGACCTGCGTCGCGACGAAGGTCGTGACGACGGGTCCGACGACCCAGATGATCTCTTGTGCCGACGCGTCGAGTGAGAACAACGGGGTGAGCTGACGGGAGTTCACCATCTTCGGGTAGATCGTGCGCACGGCCGGCTGCACCGGCGGTGTCGCGATGCCGGCGACGAAGCCGACCGCCATGTAGAGGGGCACCGTGAGCGGCAGCACGCCGATCGCGACGACGGCCGCGACGCAGACGATGAGGGTCGTGATGAGCACGGGTCGCATGCCGAGTCGTCCCATGAGCCGGCTCGTCATCGGACCGGCGATCGCCTGGCCGATCGAGGTGGCCGCGAGCACGAGTCCGGCGTAACCGTACGAACCCGTCTGCTGTTCGACGTGCAGCAGGAACGCGAGCGAGAGCATTCCCGACGGGAACCGTGCCGTCAGCTGGGCGGCGATGATGCGAGCGACGCCCGAGGTTTTCAGTAGATCGGAGTAGCTTCCCACGGTGCGATCACTCTATCGAGGCGGATGCCGCGGAGGCGCGCACCTCGCACGCGGATCACGACCAGCGCTCCGAGCGTGCGAACTACCGCCCGACGCCGCTCAGGCGAGCAGCTTCGTGATGCGTTGCAGCGAGACGCTCTCGGCGGCGCGCAGTTCTTGAGCGAAGAGGCTGATGCGCAGCTCCTCGATCAGCCAGCGCGCGCGAACGAGGTTCGTCGAGGCGTCAGGGGCGAGCGGGATCGTGCCGCCCGCGTCAGTGAACCGAGCAAGAGCCGTCTGCACCTCGTTCATCCATACCCGGTCGCGCCCCGGGTTGTCGACGAGCTTGCCGACCCGCATCGTGACGCCCTCGAGGTAGCGCGGCACGTGTCGCAGCCGTTCGAGTCCGGTTCGCGAGACGAAGCCGGGGAACACGAGCCCGGCGAGCTGCTCCTTCGCGTCACTGAGGGCGGGCAGCAGTGCCAGGCTGGTCGCCGACTTCACCGCCTTCTCTGCGGTGCGGAGGGCGCCGAGGGTACCGGCCACGAGTCCGACGGTCTCGAACATCGTGTCCATGACCACGCCCGAGACGCGGTCGCGCACGGTCTCGAATTCCACTTTCGTGAAGAGCATGCCGTCGTCCTTGACGCGGTAGAGCACGTCGTTGACGCAGGCGACGAGACAGTCGGCGAACAGGGCGGCCGTGCTCGGGTACGGGCTCGTGGCGAGGATGAGCTTCTCGTTGCCCGTGAGGTGCTGCTGCACGTAGTTGACCGGCGACGGCGTCGCGAGCATGAGCAGGCGACGGATGCCGCCGGGCATCGCCCGGGCCTGCTCCTCGGGGGTTGCGAGCAGCCTGATGCTCACGGTCGTGCCGTCGTCGATGAGCGAGGGGTAGGCGCGCACCCGATTGCCGCCGACGGTCGTGTCGACGAACCGGGGCAGCTCGGCGAAGTCCCAGCTCGTGAGGCCGTTGCGCTCGATGCCGGCGCCCGGTGCCTCACCGGCTGCCGCGATCGTGTCGGGCGTCGCCCGGCCGTCGACCGGCTTCGGCCCGCGGGGCCCGCGTTCTCCGCGGGCGGGGTTCGCGAACGTGTCGGCGATGGCATCTCGTGCGTTCTCTGCGAGCTGGGCCTGCAACGCCCGCAGGTCCTTGCCCACGGCGAGCTGCTTGCCCCGGCCGTCGACGACGCGGAACGACATCAGGAGGTGGGGCGGGATGCGGTCCATCGCGAAGTCGGCGGCGGTCACCGGCGTGTGGGTGAGGCGTTTGATGACGGCGGCGACCTCGTCGGCGAACGACATGCCCGCCGGGGCATCCGTCTCACCCAACTCGGCGACGATCTTCGTGGCCCAGTCGGCGGCGGGCACGACGTTTCGGCGGATCATCTTCGGCAGCGCCTTGATCATCGCGGTGACGAGTTCGGTGCGGAGCCCCGGCACTTGCCGGTCGAAGCCCTCCGGCCGCAGCCGGGCGAGCAGCACGAGTGGCACCTGCACGGTCACGCCGTCGTCGGATGCCCCGGGCTCGAAGCGGTAGCGCAGCGTCAGCGTCTGGTCGTCTTGCCGCCAGGTCGGCGGGAACGCAGCTTCGTCGATCGTCGGCGCGTCATCGGGAGCGAGCGTCTCGGCCGTCATCGTCAGCAGCTCGGGCGACTCCTGCTTCGTCGCGCGCCACCACGTCTCGAAGAGCCGGGTCGAGGTGACGTCGGCCGGGATGCGCGAGTCGTAGAACTCGAAGACGGCTTCGTCGTCGAAGAGGATGTCGCGCCGGCGGCTGCGCTCCTCGAGCGCTTCGAGCTCGGCGCGGAGCTTGCGATTCTGCCGATCGAAGTCGAAGAGCCGGTCGCGGCGGATGTCGTTCGGCCAGTCGCCGTCGACGAGTGCGTGCCGGATGAAGAGCTCGCGGGCGTACGCCTGGTCGATGCGTGCGAGCTGGATGCGCCGGCGCGCCACGATCGGCACTCCGTAGAGCGTGACCTTCTCGTAGGCGACCGCGGATCCCTGCCGCTTCTCCCAGTGCGGCTCGCTGTGACTGCGCTTGACGAGCGAACCCGCGAGCGGTTCGGCCCACGCGGGGTCGATCGCCGCGTTCATCCGAGCGAAGAGACGGCTCGTCTCGACGAGTTCGGCACTCATGATGGCGTCGGGCTGCTTCTTCGCGAGCGCCGAACCCGGGAAGATCAGGAACCGAGACTGCCGGGCGCCGAGGTACTCGCCCTTGGGTTTGCGCCCGCCGGATGCCGCGGGGCCTCGCGCCCCCGACTGCTGCGTGCTCGCCGCGGCATCCTTCAACCCGATGTGGCTGAGGAGGCCGGCGAGCAGCGATTTGTGGATGAGATCCGCGTCGGGCGCCGCCTTGCCACCGGGAGTCTTGTCGTCGATCGTGAGCCCGAGGGGCTTCCCCATCTGCCGCAGCTGCCGATAGACGTCGTTCCACTCGCGCACGCGCAGGTAGTTCAGGAAGTCGTTCTTGCACATGCGCCGGAACGCGCTCGAGCCGAGCTCGCGCTGCTGCGTCTCGAGGTGGTTCCAAAGGTTCAGGAGCGTGATGAAGTCGCTCGTCGGGTCGACGAAGCGGGCGTGGCGCTCGTCGGCCTGCTGACGCCGTTCGAGCGGCCGCTCGCGCGGATCCTGAATCGTGAGCCCCGCGACGATCGCGAGCACCTCGCGGCTCACGCCGTGCTGCTTCGACTCGACGACCATGCGCCCGAAACGAGGCTCGATCGGCAGTTTCGCGAGTGCGCGACCGACCTTCGTCAGCCGTGGCCCGGCTCCCGACGCGGTCGATCCGCTCCCTGACCCGGCAGATCCGCTCCCTGAGTTTGTCGAAGGGTCGACCGCGCCCAGCTCGCGCAGCAGCTCGACGCCGTCTTTCACGCCGCGTGAGTCGGGTGGGGTCAGGAAGGGGAAGGCTTCGATGTCGCCGAGGCCGAGCGAGATCATCTGCAGGATGACGGCGGCGAGGTTGGTGCGCAGCACCTCCGGCTCGGTGAACTCGGGTCGCCGTGCGAAGTCCTCTTCGGAGTAGAGGCGGATGGCGATGCCGTCACTCGTGCGGCCCGAGCGGCCCGATCGCTGGTTCGCCGAGGCCTGGGAGATCGCCTCGATCGGCAATCGCTGCACCTTCGAGCGCACCGAGTACCGGCTGATGCGGGCGGTTCCTGCGTCGATGACGTACTTGATGCCGGGCACGGTGAGGCTCGTCTCGGCGACGTTCGTCGCGAGCACGACGCGACGGCGTACCCCGGCGACCGTCGAGGGCTGGAAGACGCGATGCTGCTCGGCCGATGACAGGCGACCGTAGAGCGGCAGCACTTCGGTGACGGATGCCCCGCCGCCGGCGTAGTGCCCGCGAACCGCCTCTTCGGCGTCGCGGATCTCGTTCTCGCCCGAGAGGAACACGAGCACGTCGCCGCGCGACTCCCGGTCGAGTTCGTCGAGCGCCTCGATGATGCCCTGCAGGTAGTCCTTGTCGTCGGCCGCGGCCCGCCCGCTGGAGTTCGTCGAACCGGAACCGATCGTCGCGACCTCGTCGGGGTCGTCGCTCGCGGACTCCTCCGCGACGAGCGAGCGGTACCGGATCTCGACCGGATAGGTGCGGCCCGAGACCTCGATGATCGGGGCCGGTTCGCCGGATGCATCCGCGAAGTGCCTCGCGAAGCTCGCGGGGTCGATCGTCGCGCTCGTGACGATGACCTTGAGATCGGGCCGCTTCGGCAGCAACTGCTTGAGGTAGCCGAGCAGGAAGTCGATGTTGAGGCTGCGCTCGTGGGCTTCATCGATGATGATCGTGTCGTAGCGACGCAGCATCCGGTCGTGGTGCATCTCGTTCAGCAGGATGCCGTCGGTCATGAGCTTGATGCGAGTCGAGGCCGTCGCCTTGTCGGTGAAGCGCACCTGGTAGCCGACGAGCCCGCCGACCTCTTCGCCGAGTTCCTCGGCGATGCGCTCGGCGATCGTGCGCGCGGCGAGCCGCCTCGGCTGCGTGTGCCCGATCGATTCACGGCCCAGCTCGAGGCAGATCTTCGGCAGCTGCGTCGTCTTGCCTGAGCCGGTCGCGCCGGCGACGATGACGACCTGGTTCTCGCGGATGGCGCGCGCGATCTCCTCACGCTGCCGGGAGACGGGCAGCTCGGCGGGGTAGGTGATCGCGGCAAGCACAGCCCTCCATCGTATGCGGCGCGAGCGAGGTCGTGGTCGAACTCCCTCGACGGATGTCGCGGCGCCGGTGGGCTCGGGCACGCGACGCTCGGTACATGGCTCGCGCTCGCCTCCTGGCGAACACGATTTCGATCGGTCCCGCCGGGCGGATACCGTCTCCGCATGGGCGAGAGCGACTTCGAGAACGAGTGGCACGAGTGGCGACGGAGTCGATGGCAGGCGGTGTCGGCGCCGTATGGCACGGCCGCTCTCCGTCACACGCACTGGCTCACGACAGACTCCGCCGAGTTCGCCGGTGCGCCCGGTCGCTGGCGGGTGCAGGGCACCGAGGTCGTCGGTGAATCGTTGCCGGCCGGCATCGTCGGCGTTGGGCGCCACGACCGGGTGCCGCTCTCCGACGACGTCGTGCGGCTCGCGGCGGATGAAGAACTCGAGCTCGACGGCATCCGCCTGCGCGTGTTCGAGCGCGATGGTTCGCTCGCCCTTCGCATCATCGATCCGGATGCCCCGAGCCGCACAACCCTTGAGGGCATCGACGCCTACGAGCCTTCGCGCGGCCGAGTCGTGATCGGCGGATTCACGCCGGCCGGCGCCGGCTCCACGCTCGATGTCACCTCGGTCGACGGGCACGAGTCGATCGACGAGCTCGGGGGAACGATCGCGCTCGAGATCGACGGGGTTGCCGTGACGCTCACCGTCGCGCGTGATTCGTACGGCCTCTCGGCGGTGCTCGCGGATGCGACGAGCGGCAGCGAGAGCTACCGGTTCCGCTTCCTGCGAGTGCCAGAGCCCGACTCCGATGGCCGGGTGGCCGTCGACTTCAACCGCGCATACCTGCCGCCCTGTGCGTTCTCCGACGAGTACGTCTGCCCGTTGCCGCCCGCCGGCAACCGCTGGCCGGTCGCATTGCGGGCGGGGGAGCGGCTCGCCACGAGGCATCCGCTGCTCGATTCCGCCGGTGCTGGTGCCGGTGCTGACGACGAAGGTCACGCTGCGGCCTGATTCGCGGGCAGCGAACGGTCTGTCGGATGCTGCAGGCGGCGTGGTGGGATGGAGGATGACTTCTGTGCCACTCATCCAGCTCAACGACGGCCACTCGATTCCGCAGCTCGGCTTCGGCGTCTTCAAGGTCGACCCGAAGCAGACCGAGCACATCGTGACGGATGCGCTCGAGGTCGGCTATCGCCACATCGACACCGCGCGCATCTACGGCAACGAGGCCGGAGTCGGTGCCGCGCTCGCCGATTCCGGCATCCCTCGTGAAGAGCTCTTCATCACGACGAAGCTGTGGAACGACGATCAGGGCACGCAGTCGGTCCTCGACGCGTTCGACGCGAGCCTCGAGCGGCTGGGGCTCGAGTATCTCGACCTCTACCTGATCCACTGGCCGGCACCGGCCAACGACCGCTATGTCGAGACGTGGAAGACGTTCGAGCAGCTCCGCGCGAGCGGGCGGGTGCGTTCGATCGGCGTCTCGAACTTCTTGGTCCCGCACCTCGAACGGCTGCTCGACGAGACCGACGTCGTGCCCGCGGTCGACCAGATCGAACTGCATCCCGCGCACCAGCAGCCGGCGACCACGGCGTTCGCAGAGGCGCACGGTATCGCGATTGAGGCCTGGGGGCCGCTCGGCCAGGGCAAGTACCCGCTGTTCGAGTTGCCTGAGGTGGCCGAAGCGGCTGCCGCGCACGGCAAGAGTCCTGCCCAGGTCGTGATCCGATGGCACCTCCAGCGCGGCCACATCGTCTTCCCGAAGTCGAACCGGCGCGAGCGCATGGCCGAGAACTTCGACGTCTTCGACTTCGAACTGAGCGGCGCCGAGATGCACGCGATCACCGCACTCGAGCGTGAGGGCCGAGTGAGTTCGCATCCCGACGACGTGAGCTGAGCGGATGCCGCGGATCCGCGCATTTCCGCGCGACACGCCCGGGATGCACGGCGGATTTGCCGGGGTGCGGGGATCCGCGTAAATTCTTACTTATCGCCACGGCGGTGCGGGAAGCGGCTGAGATCAGGGCTTCTCGGCCGAGACGGCGACACTCTTAGCCAAATAGCCTCGAAGTCGCATTGCGACTCGGTGATTTCAAGCCTAAGATGAAACCCCCACTTCAGAACGAACATGGCTCTCGAGTCGTGTTCTTGTTGTGAGAGCGACAGCCGTGTGAATCCGAGTGATCGGGTCCGGCGATTGAAGTGGTATGGTGGATAGGTTGCCCTGAGGGCAGGCCGCGAGGCCGAAACTCGGGTGCGTCCGTTCCTTGAGAACTCAACAGCGTGCACTATGTTCAATGCCAATTTTTGAACCCTGTCCCGGTCTTTGGCCGGGTGGGATTCCTTTGATTGATGGACAATTTGATTATTAAGTAGTCAGTTGTTTCTCTGTCAGTGATTGAAACTCTCAATGCCTTCGGGTGTTGGAACCAGTTTTTTTGGAGAGTTTGATCCTGGCTCAGGACGAACGCTGGCGGCGTGCTTAACACATGCA